>NZ_JBHTAQ010000005.1:0-2466102 GCF_042663665.1 Saliphagus sp. GCM10025317 | reverse complement strand
CGACGTCCGTCACCGTCTCCCCGGGGGACGCCGACCCGAACCTCCGCCGTCAGTTCGTCCGGGACCGAGGACGCCCACCGCCCTGCTCGACTCGCCCGATACAGATCGGCCACGGAATCGGGAACTCGTCGTACAACGGATGGGAGATGGCCTCGCTTCGTTCCCGTTCGAACGCCTCGCACTCCTCGCGAACGCGCTCGAACGCCGGCAACACCGACGCTCCCCGCCACCGCGTCGCCGCGTGTGCCGACCGGCCCTCGAGGCCGATCCGGATCATCAGGCTTCCCTCGACCGCCGCCACCGGACGCAACTCCGTCGGTTCCGCGACAATCGCCGCGTCTCGCTCGAACGGATAGGGATTTTCGAGTGCTGCCGTGGCTGCACCGATCCCGCCCTCCTCCTCGCCGGCGACGCTCTCGACGACGATCCGACCGTTCAGGTTGGGGTCGTGGTCAGTATTCGTAGCGACCTCTGCCAGGTGACGCGCCGCAAACACGCACACCCCCAGCCCCGACTTCATGTCCGCCGCACCCCTGGCCGTCGAGGCGACCGTCGCGCCACCGGGGCTCGAACGGATCACCCTCCCACCCCGACCCCGTAGGGACGACGTCGACATGCCCGTTCAACACCAGCGTCGGCCCCGCGTCAGGATCTCCGAACTCGAAAACTCCGGCAACGCTCGGCCGATCCGCCGTCTCGATGTCGTCAGGGTCGTCCGGGAACGACGGATGCTCGGCTAGAACGGCCGGGTCAGCCTCCCAGGTGTAGGTCCGAAAGCCCGCCGCCTCGAGTTCCTCGCGCAGCCACACCTGGGCCGGCTTCTCGTTTCCTGCAGTCGTCTCGAACGAACAGCACGTGTCGACGAACTCCCGAAGGTCGTCGTCCCAGATGCGGAAATTCATGTGCGAGACCACGTCGGACCCCGATATAATACCGTGGGAGAAAGAAACGTTTAACCACGCGTCCCCGAAAGAGGAGAGTACGGGGCCGGTAGCTCAGTTCGGCAGAGCGTCTGGCTTTTAACCAGACGGTCGCGTGTTCAAATCGCGCCTGGCCCGCTTTTGCCACGAGCACATTCGTGAGTGGCAAAACGGCCCTGCGATTTGAACGCAGGAGAGCGCAGTCTCGCGAACGAAGTGAACGAGGAAGCGATCGACCGTGTGTTCAAATCGCGCCTGGCCCCTTGCTCCGAGCAGAACCGCGAGGAGCAACGCGATCATACAGCGATCTGAAAGAGACCAGAAAGGCACAGCGAAGCGAGCATTTCTGGGCGTGGTTCACAATCGCACCCGTCTCGCTTTCCTGCCGCGAACACGTTCGTGAGCAGCGAGTTCAGATCAATCCACGTCAGCGACACGAGCGTTCCTCGAAAGTGTCGAACCGCACCGAACCACACTGAACCGCATCGGACCGCATCGAACCGCACCGAACGAGCCGCAGTTGCCACTCGAGAACGGCCAAAGACTACAGACACCGCAAACCGAAAACCGATAAAAAACACACCGATACCAACCACACTGACGAAACGGCACGCGAACCGTGGTCGTCTATAAGTTCGAGCCCTCAGCCTCGCAGCGGCATGAACGCCAACCCGGCCAGCAACACGATCGCGATCACCGACAGTCCGATCGCCCACCAGAACCCGTGGATTCGCTCGTTGTGCTCATCGACTGCCTGGTGTTGAGCCTGGAAACTCTCGACGTCCTCGGTCAGGTAAACGACGTCCTCGCTTGGGAAGTGAACGCCGTAGGGCGTCTGCTCGATCATCACTTCCTCGTTGTGGGAGAGCGATACCTCCGTGACATCCTCACCGGTGTACTCGACGGTCACCTCGTCCGTCTCGATTGTCGTCACCTCAGCGTCAACCTGTTCTTCCATCTCGGATTCGTAGAAGGTCACCTCATCTCCAACCGCGTACTCCTGGGTGTCGATATCGTCAACCTCCGTAACGTGGCGAACGACCTCTTGGCCGTCCTCTTCGACGATCACGTAGACGCCGTCGGGTCGCTCGAGGAACGTGTACTCCTCGGAATCGACCGATTCGATCAGCAAGAACGTCTCCGGTTGGGCCTCGCTTTCGTTTCCGTCACCACCGTCGGCACTCTCGTTTCCGTCACCCTCTCCTGGCGGCGCGTAAATGTAGACGGAATACTCCGTCCCCTCTTCCTCGAACTGAACCGTATCGCCATCGTCCCAGGCGTCACCATTTGCAGCGCTCGCACCGGACCACGCCACGTCAGTTGGAACGGAATCGTTGACGTATTCCAACGTCCCCGTTCCAGCAGCCCCGTCCAGGCTCGGACACGTTGTACGTCCGATCCTCGATCGTTATCTCGTCACCCTGCTCGAGTTGGTAGTCCGCATCGGCTTCGTCGATCGTCACCTGCGGTGATTCCGCGGTCGCGATAACGGCGTACGCGCCCGCAGCGACCACCATAAACAGGACGGCGTAGACGATCCCTGCGCGTAATTGCATGTATGAGGCGTTGTCCGCGCGTCGTATAACGGTTACTAAGTTCTCGAAAGAGTGGAGCCAGGGATCGCATTCGCTTTCGAGCCGAGCCTGGTCGAGATCGACCGCGATTGACTGGTACTCGACGATTTGAAGGTGGCTCCAGGAATTGAAACCGACGCGCTCGAAGGGAGGAGATGAAGCGGTCTAAAGGGACCGGATCAGGGTACAAAACGTGAAAGAGCCAAGGGCCGGATTTGAACCGGCGATGGGTTGCTCTGCAGGCAAGTGCGTTCGGCCGATCTCTGCCACCTGGCGCGCTCGGATGTATCCACCGTGTTCGTTGGCCCAAGCGTGGCGCCGATTTGCCCGCTCTAATGACGAAAACCGCCGCGAGCGCCAGTATCGGTGGATGCTGTATGTGGTATGAGTGGGTCGGCGGCGAGCCGGGGTTCCCAGCGGGTCTCCCACGCCAGTACTGGCCGAAACGCGGGCGGGCTTAACTGCCGTGTTCGGGATGGGTACGGGTGGTGCCCCGCCGCTCTGGCCGCCGTAATGCCGACTCGCGGAGTCGAACCGCGACAGTACCAGGGTCGGTTACGGTGTCTAAGGTTCTCTGGTCGGTTGTGACCGTGTTGTACGTGTAGTCCAATTAGCGCCTGGACCCGTTCTTACGGGTTGATCCATGCGAAATGAATGGTGGCTTGATCTGTTAGTGCTCGCGGGCTCAACACCTCGTTGCCTCGGTGCGTACACCCCGAGTCTATCGAACTCGTCTTCTACGAGTGATCTCGGTGGCATCTCTTTTTCGGGTGGGTTTCGAGCTTAGATGCGTTCAGCTCTTACCCCGTGGTGCGTCGCTGCCCGGCACGTGCCCTCTCGGACAGCCGGTACACGAGTGGCACCCATTCGGAGTTCCTCTCGTACTATACGAACGTTCCCGTCAGATACCGTAGCACCCCCAATAGATAGCAGCCGACCTGTCTCACGACGGTCTAAACCCAGCTCACGACCTCCTTTAATAGGCGAACAACCTCACCCTTGCCTGCTTCTGCACAGGCAGGATGGAGGGAACCGACATCGAGGTAGCAAGCCACCCGGTCGATATGTGCTCTTGCGGGTGACGACTCTGTTATCCCTAAGGTAGCTTTTCTGTCAGCAATTGCCCGCATTGGGCGGGCTAATTGGTTCGCTGACCACGCTTTCGCGTCAGCGTCCGTTGTTGTGCCGGACACTGTCAGGCTTCCGTATGCTCTTGCGCTCTTTCTCGGGTCTCCGACCCGAGTGAGGAAACCTTGGGGCGCGCTCGATATCTTTTCAAGCGCGTACCGCCCCAGTCAAACTGCCCGGCTACCAGTGTCCTCCGCCAGGAGTGAGAGTCGCAGTCACCATCGGGTAGTATTTCAGTGATGCCTCGGTGGCCCGCTAGCGCGGGTACCTGTGTAACGGCTCCTACCTATGCTGCACAATGGCGACCACGTCTCAGTGACAGCCTGCAGTAAAGCTCTATAGGGTCTTCGCTTCCCCTTGGGGGTCTCCAGACTCCGCACTGGAATGTACAGTTCACCGGGCCCAACGTTGGGACAGTGGCGCTCTCATTGATCCATTCATGCAAGCCGCTACTAAAGCGGCAAGGTACTACGCTACCTTAAGAGGGTCATAGTTACCCCCGCCGTTAACAGGTCCTTCGTCCCCTTGTACGGGGTGTTCAGATACCTGCACTGGGCAGGATTCAGTGACCGTACGAGTCCTTACGGATTTGCGGTCACCTGTGTTGTTACTAGACAGTTGGAGCGCCCGAGTCACTGCGACCTGCCACTTTCCGTGGCAGGCATCCCTTATTGCGAACGTACGGGACTAACTTGCCGAATTCCCTAACGTCGGTTGCTCCCGACAGACCTTGGCTTTCGCCGCCACGAGTACCTGTGTCGGATCTCGGTACGGACAGTGTGCTTGCCTTTTCACGGGCTCTGGGTTGACCTCTCTTGCGTTATCCAGCCATTCGACCGCTTCGTGCCATTACGGCTTCCACGGTCTTGGACTGTTCACCCGGGCGAAAGCCCGGAGAGGCGGCCCCAAAGCGTCGGCTTTGAGTGCACACTGGCATAGGAATATTAACCTATTTCCCTTTTGTCAGCTTCGAATTGCGGGCTGACTTAGGACCGGCTAACCCTCGCTGATTAGCATTGCTGAGGAACCCTTACTCGTTCGGCCGTCGGGGTTCTCACCCGACTAACGCTGCTACTATGACCAGAATTTTCGTTACTGCACGGTCCACACGAAATCTCTTCCGTGCTTCCACCCGAACAGTACGCCAACCTACGGAATCGTGCTGTGACGCACGTCGCAGGTCTCGGTGATGGACTTGAGCCCCGATCATTTTCGGCGCCGCAAACCTCGGCCGGTAAGCTGTTACGCTTTTCTTAGAGGGTAGCTGCTTCTAAGCTCACCTCCCGGCTGTCTAGGGCTTGCGACCACCTTCGATCGCACTTAGTCCATACTTGGGGACCTTAACCCAGCTCTGGGTTGTCTCCCTCACGGTACACAGGCTTACCCCGCGCACCGGACTCCCCGCGTCGACGGCGTTCGTAGGTTCGGAGTTGGACAGGGGGGCGAACTCCTCTCGGAGTCCGGTCCCCCAATCCGTCGCTCTACCCCACGAACTACCTCGGCGGAGGTCATGCTTCGACATGTTTCGGTTGGAACCAGCTGTTTCCGGATTCGATGGGCCTTTCACCCCTAGACATAGGTCACGCGAGGGTATTGTAGGACACCAACGCTAGCGGGCCTCCACGTGGCTTTCGCCACGCTTCACCCTGCCCATGCCTAGATCATCCGGTTTCGGGTCGTGCCCGCCTGACTCCCCGCGCTTGAACACGGTGACCCTGGTCGTAAGACTGCGGTCATATCGGTTTCCTCTGCCTTCCCCGATACTCGGGTTAGACTCGTCAGACAGGCACACTCTCTGGTTCGTTTTTCAAAACGTACGACGGAACACCGGCTTCCCTCTCGGCTTACTACAGGTTCGCACCTGGTTCATTGTGAGAGGGACCTTGTATGCCCCGTCGCTCTATCGCCAACTGAGTTCACGCCCTATTGCACCTCCCTTTTTGGGGTGCTTTTCAGCGTTCGCTCACGCTACTTGTTCGCTATCGGTCTCGAGGAGTGTTTAGTCTTCGCGGTCAATGCCCGCGGGATTCACGAGGGATTTCCAACCCCCGCTACTCTGGGCTGACTCCCATCGTACTGATCGACGGTACGGGACTGTCACCCTGTTTCGTACCCTATTCCAAGGGATTTCTCGTCGATGGTCGGATGTTGCAGGTCAGTCCGAACACCACATTGCCCGTGAGGGCTTCGGTTTGGACTGTGTCGGGTTCACTCGCCGTTACTAACGACATCGCGGTTTGCTTTCTTTTCCTGTCGATACTAAGATGTTTCAATTCTCGACGTTCCCCATTGCGCTAAGCAATTGCAAGAGGATTCCTATTCGGAGATCCCAAGTTCTTCCCCTCCGTGCGGGTCCCTTGGGCTTATCGCAGCTTGGCACGTCCGTCATCGGCTCTCGAGCCGAGCGATCCACCAGTTGGCACAGTAGCCACGTTCTTTCGGATCGGTGCTGCACAGAATGCAGCGGTTGTGACCCGGGAACGGGTCCAGTGGACGCCTGGACTACACGTACATACGGTCTTCATCTGCCACCAGTAGACGGCTGGTGGCATCGACCTTCCCTCCTCGCTTGCGCCGGGAGGTGCATCAGTTTTGCTTACGGATTGTATTCTCTTTCGGTCACGTACTTAAGGGCACGGATTCGACGTCGCCTGGTGATGCCCCCACATGGCCACCACTGGCACGGGGTTTTACTCGAGCCAAGACGTACTCCGGGAACGCTGAGACGCCCTCGCCCTCCAGACACAGATTCGCCGGGGAGTGAACGCTTTTGGTGGTTCCCACACCACACTATGCCATGCCACCAGCTAGCGACGACTCGAGCGCACCGGACGTCGGCGAACTGACGCCGCCGACGCGAACCCTGATGGGACCAGGGCCGAGCGACGTGCACCCGCGCGTACTCCGGGCGATGAGTACGCCCCTCGTCGGGCACCTCGATCCGTCGTTCATCGAGATCATGAACGAGGTGCAGGAACTACTCCGATACGCCTTCCAGACGGACAACCAGTGGACGATCCCCGTCTCGGGGACCGGCTCGGCCTCGATGGAGGCCGCGATCGGCAACGTCGTCGAGCCGGGAGACACGATGCTCGTCCCGACCAACGGCTACTTCGGCGGGCGCATGGCGTCGATGGCTCGCCGTGCGGGCGGCGAGGTCGTCGAGGTCGACGCGCCGTGGGGCGAACCGCTCGATCCAGCGGCGGTCTCGGACGCGCTCGCGGAACACGATCCCGACGTGTTCGGATTCGTCCACGCCGAGACGAGCACGGGCGTCCGCCAGCCGAACGTCCCCGAACTCACCGCCGCGGCCCACGACCACGACGCGCTCGTGATCGCCGACACCGTCACCTCGCTGGGCGGCGTCGAACTCCGGGTCGACGAGTGGGACATCGACGTGGCCTACTCCGGCCCGCAGAAGTGTCTCTCCTGTCCGCCAGGGGCCAGTCCGCTTACCCTCTCCGACGAGGCGATGGAAAAG
This sequence comes from Saliphagus sp. GCM10025317, assembly GCF_042663665.1. Taxonomy (NCBI): domain Archaea; kingdom Methanobacteriati; phylum Methanobacteriota; class Halobacteria; order Halobacteriales; family Natrialbaceae; genus Saliphagus; species Saliphagus sp. GCM10025317. Next base: position 2,458,999 of record NZ_JBHTAQ010000005.1, on the reverse strand, counting down.
GTCCTCTCGCGCGAGGAGCCATCCCGGTCGTGGTACCTCGACCTCTCCTTACTCGAGGGCTACTGGGGCGACGAACGAGCGTACCACCACACGGCGCCGATCACGAACGTCTACTCGATCCGGGAGGCCCTCCGCTTGGTCGCAGAGGAGGGCATCGAGAATCGCTGGGCACGCCACCGACGACTCGCGGGCGCGCTCAAGGCCGGCGCCGAGGGGATGGGCCTCGAGATGAATCCGGACGACGAGTACTGGCTCCCGAGCCTCAACGCCGTCCGGGTTCCTGACGGCGTCGACGACGGCGAAGTCTGCGACGAACTCCTCGAGCGCTACGACCTCGAGATTGCGGGCGGCCTGGGCGACCTCGCTGGCGAAATCTTCCGCATCGGCTGTATGGGCCACTCCGCGAGTCCGGAGAACGTTACGCTCCTCGTCGCGGCGCTGGCCGACGTGCTCGACGATTTCGGTGCGGACGTCGAGCCGGACGGCGGCGTCGCTGCGTGTCGTGAGGCCCTCCGATAATCGATAAGTGGGTGCGGGGACTGTCGTTAGACAGTGACTGTCGGTCCTGGCGGTGCGCGTTCGACCTGATAATCCTCGCCGTCGGCGGCGATGATGGCCCACTCGTAGCCCGGATCCAGGCTCTCGAGTCGGTCCTCGAGGTCGTCTACGTCACCGGGTTCGGTGACGAAACAGTGAAATTGTCCCGAGCATCGGGGAAGCTGTTCAACGTCGGAGACGGCGTTGACGTGAACGACTTTCCACGCCCGTTCTGCTCGGAAATCCGGTCCGTTGCCCTCGACCGTGTAGCCGAGTTCAGCAAAGATCGACCTGGCCTGCTCGACGAGTCGCATGTTAACAGGACCCATTCGAGTAGAACTACATCGGACACCATGATAAACGTTTGCACGGCGACAGGCAATGGACATCTCGAAGGACGTCGCTACCTTCAGCTGCTTCTGGTAATTACTCGTGGGCGGCGTCCCACTCGGTCGGTTTCCGGAGGTTGCCACACCGGTTACACAGGATGCGTCCCATCGGGTCCATCGCGTTGTCGATCGATTCGCAATTCGAACAGAACCAGCCGTAGCGACGCCTCCGCTCGCGGCTCTCGTAGGCGACCAGGAACGGTCCCTTGGATCCGCGGTCGCCGTCGGTCGTTTCGACGTAGACCGTGTCCCCATCGTCGGTAGCCACCGCTTGCATACCGCCCGCTACGGAATCGGCGGGTAAATGGCTGTCCTTCCGGGTCTCAGCCCGACCGTTCGCGGTAGGTGCCGAGCACCTCCTCGAGAACCAGACACTCCTGGTCGGTCGGTTCGTAGTGCATGTCGATGAAGTCCTCGGCGTCCTCGTAGTTCCCGCGAAGTCCGTACTTTCGGACGGTGATAAGCGCGTCGAGGAAGAACGTCCCGCCGTCTGCGCCCACCTCCTCGGCTCGAGCCGGTCGGTCGATGTTTAACTCGCTCTTGATCTCGTCGAAGTTGAACGTCTCGACCTTGTGGTCCGGGTTGATCATGGTCAGCACGTACTCCGCGGAGAACCGGTAGAACTCCGATTTGCTCTCGAACATACCGTCGTCGACGAGGTTGTCGATGGCTTCGACGACGTCGTCGGGATATCGGACGGTATCTTTTGCCATACCTTCCATCTCACTGCTACGACAGCATTATTGTTGCGGGAAAAGTCGAACTTCTGATATAAGCTCCTCGAACTCGAAACTCGAGATTTGAGCCTGAAGATTGAGACTCGAGACTCGTATCGACGCTCGAAACGGCGCGAACGTTTTAGGGGTCTCCGAGGTTCTCTTCGGACGACGACAGGGAGACCCACGTGTATTCTGGACTCATCTTCGAATCGCTGCCGTGGTGGATCGCCGCGCCACTGTTACAGCTCGGTATCCTCGTCTTCGGGATGGCTCTCGACGAGACCTACGTCAATCGGGCGACGGTACTGACGGGAGCGATCGCTCTCTACACCCACTCGGTCATCGCAGGCGGGGTCTGGATGCCGGTCGGACTCTACCTCGACATCGGCGTCGTAATCGGCGCGTACGGCCTCTACGCCTACGTGGTCGACGCCTACGTCGCGAACTGGTTTCGGGTCGCCGCCTTCTTCGTCTACTCGCCGCTGTCGGTCTTCCTGGTCATATTGCTCCCCGATGTCGTCTTTCCACTGGCGCTCGTCCTCGCTGGCTACGTGAACCTCCAGTTGATGGCGACCCTCGAGCCCACCGAACCCTACTACTTCGGGCCGGGCTCGCCCGACGAGTTCGAGGAGGCCGTGGCCGCGACTGACGAAGGTGAGAAGGGCACGGAGGACGGAACGGAGTCCGGACCAGACGTCTCGAGCGAGGACTCGAGCAGTGGTCATCTGGGTGCCGGACCCGCGCCCACGGGCGGTGACTCCGACGAGCGCGGGGTCTTGCCCGAGTTCATGCGTCGACTGTAACTATCTGTTTCGGCCATTGTGGCGTCATCCACGCACACTGGACGGGGTGCATTGACTACCGTAGAACGTGGCATTTTACGGCGAGTAACGATCGATACAGATCGTTCGTATCGTTCGCCACATCATTATTCGTAAAATACATAGTATGGCGACCTTTCTGGAAAATATGGTTTCACGGCGTGCACTTCTCGCGGGCGTCTCCTCGTCGGTGACAATCTCTGCTGGATGTGCCTCGGCAGTTTTACGGAGCGAGAACTCGGTTCTCAACTGCATCGAGGTCGTGAGTGCAAGTAATACGCCACACACCGTTCATCTCCGTGTCGACTACGAGGGCGACGAGGTGTATGCTGACTCGTACAGCATCGATGGCAGTCGAATGGGCGAGTCGCTTCAATACCAATGGATCCCACGGAGTTGGCCAGACGATCCAGGCCACTTCCGCGTTCATATGCGCATGGACCATCACACGGAGTGGGTGACGATCGATTCTGAAGAAGAGTCCGGGGAATCCGCCTACCAGATCGCGTACTGGATCGGGCCCGATGGCAATGGCATTCCCCACTGGGAAACGGTCGATCTCGACGACCGCGAGCAACAGTGCAACTCCTCGTTACACGACCTCGTAACTGTAGATCAGTGAGACGAGCGTCTGTCCGGTTGATTTGTCCGATACGGGCCAAGCCGTTCGGTTCACACACGAAGTAGCCCGTGTCTCGAGCGAAGAGATAGTCGACGTACGACATTGAGAATGGATGACGAGATGTACGCGCTCAGCCCTCGAAGCCGTCCTCGAACACGAACGCTCCGTCCCGCTGCACGACCTGCGCCCACCTTGCCTCGCTCGTCGCTCCGCGACTTGCTCGCAAAAGCTGGACCAAAAAGCGGCTGTTCAGCCCTCGAAGCCGTCCTCGAACACGAACGCTCCGTCCCGCTGCACGACCTCGCCGTCCACTTCGATGAACGAATCCTCGCTCATGTCGACGATCATGTCCATATGGACGGAACTGTCGTTTCGCTCGTTGCCTTCACCGACCGTCTCGTCGTAGGCGCGACCGACCGCCATGTGAACCGTGTCGCCCATCTTCTCGTCGAACAGCATGTTGTAGGTGAACTCGGTGATGTCGCGGTTCATCCCGATGCCGAGTTCGCCAAGTCGACGGGCGCCGTCGTCCGTCTCGAGCACCGTCGAGAGCACCTCCTCGTTCTTCTCGGCCGCATGGGAGACGACCTCGCCGTTCTCGAACTCGAGGTACACGTCCGTGATCTCCCGGCCCTGGGCCATCAGCGGCTTGTCGAAGAGGACCTCGCCCTCGACGCTGTCGGGGACGGGTGCGGTAAACACCTCGCCGCCGGGGAGGTTCTTCTCCGCGTAGTCGTTGAGCGTCGGGTTCCCCGCAATCGACATCGTCACGTCCGTCGTGTCGCCGCTCACGATGTGAACCTCGTCGGCGGGATCGAGGATCTCGACCAGCTGTTGCTGGAACTCCCGCTGGGCGTCCCAGTCTCTGGTGATCGCGCCCCAGACGAACTCCTCGTAGGCCTCGGTGCTCATCTCCGCGTCCTGGGCGTTCCCCGGCGCGGGGTACTGGGTCCCAACCCAGCGCTTGCCCATGACCTCGTCCTGGATGGGTTTGTAAGCCTGGCCGAACGCTGCGGTGACTTCGGGGTCAACGTCGCTCGTCTCGTAGGTGTTCTCCGAGGCCCGGATCGAGATGAAGACGTCCGTCTCCTCGGCGGCCGCGAGGACGTGGCTGGGACACTCGAGGTCCTCCGGATCGACGGCTCGCCGGTAGGCGCGGCTGGCGGCGCTGTTCGACGCGCTGAGCAATGGGTGGGCACCGCGTTCGCCGAGCAGTTCGTGGATCGCGACGACGAGGTCCTGGGCGATCGGCGGTGCGCTGATTCTGACGTTGTCGCCTTTCTGTACGTCGACGGAGTGGTCGACGATGATTTCGGCGTGTTCGCGGACGCGTGGGTCCATACCCGTTAGTCGGGGAATCCCATCAAGAACCTTTATCATTCGGTCGTCGAGGGCGGCGTTCGCGGTTCGGGTACCGACTCGCTCCTCGAGTCCGACTCGACGCTCGATTGGACACGCCCACCGCGTCACGCACCCACCGACTCACACTACTCGAGCGTCGGCGGTTCCTGGCGACCGATGTGAATCTCGTGAGCCTCGATGTCCTCGATCGCGGCGACCCGACCGCCGACGCTCACGGAGCCGTCGTCGGTCTCGAGGGTCAGGCTGGCGACCTCCTCGCTCACCTCGAAGGAGACGTCGACGACCTGGCCACGAACGACTCGCGAACCCCCGCGCTCGACGTCACGCCCCTCGATAGTAGCGTAGAACTCGCCGCCGTCCTCGATGAGGTCCTTGACGCAGCGGCGGATGGAGGCGTACTTCCGGGGATAGGGACGACCTTCGCTGTTCTCACCCAGGATTTGCTCGGCGGTCGTCCAGAGCACGGTGCCGAAGAAGCCCGACACCAGGAAGCCGAGCGCGGAGCGGTTGAAGATGACACCGTAGCGGTCCTGGTCGTCCCGGAGGGCGTCCTGGGTCGCGTACATCGAGTAGTTGCCGTCGGCGACGGCGATGACCGGAGTCGTGATCCCGCGGCGGGCACGGGCCGTCGTCGCCACGGCCTCGTAGTCGAACTCCGCGGGAAGGGGCGCCTCCACGGCGGGCGTCACGATCAGGTCGACGCTGACGTCGGCGCTCGTCGCCGTCCGGGCTGGTCCTCGAAGCGGATCAGCAGGTCGGGGGTCAACGAGAGCGCCAGTTCGTACTCGGCCTGCTCGATGATCTCCTCGAGGTAGCGCAGGATCGTCGATCGCGATTTCACGAGGGAGACGGCCTCGGTCTCTCGCGCCGGAGCGGTGTACCGGGCCTCGAGTTCGTCGACCATCTCCTCGAGGGCGTCCTGGACGTCGTCGAAGGCGTCGCCGGGGTCGATCGCGACGATCTTCATCGGGCGGGATTCGCGGAGTTCGACCAGGCCGCGGTCGCTCAGACTGCGGACGGTGTCGTAGACGCGCGGCTGTGGGATGTCGGTTCGATCGGCGATTTCGCTCGCCGTGAGCTGTCCGTGTGCGAGGACGGTCAGGTAGGCGTCGATCTCGTACTCGCCGAGATTGAATCGATCGCCCACGCGTTCGACCGTCGAACGCAGTTCGTCAGTGGCCATACGCGGTCATCGAACGCGACCGCTAAAACATTTTTTATGTTTCGAGTAGCACCTGATTCCAGAACAGAGTACCCAGTGTCGAACCCTTCAGAACGCTTAACCACGACGCCCCTGACAGTGAGGGTATGCTGCAGAACGCCACGGGTGGCAACGAGACGGCCGTCGAGGAGGGGCTCCGGTCACTCGCTCCCGACTGGATTCCACCCGGGGTCGTCGACCTGGCGTTCGCCGTTTTCGTGCTGCTCGTCGGCTGGTACCTCTCGAAGGTCGTCGTTCGTCTCACTGGCCGGACGATCGCCCAAAAAATCGAACGGCCGTCGGTGACGCGAACGGTCCTTCGGGCCGTTCGAATCACGGTCATCGCATTCACGGTCCTGATTGCGGCCAACATCCTCGGTCTGACCGGCGTCGAAATCCTGCTTCCGGTGACGGTCATCTCGGCCATGGTGGGTATCGTGCTCGCGCCCCTGGTCGGCAGCCTGATCAACGGCCTGTTCGTCCTCTCAGACCAGCCCTACGAAATCGGCGACATGATCGAAGTCACCGACAGCGGCCACCGGGGGTTCGTCGAAGACATCACGATCCGCTACACGAAGATATTCACGCTCGAGAACACGTTCATCGTCATCCCGAACTCGGAGATCAACGCCCGGGACGTCGTCAACTTCTCCGCGGAGGATGAACGGACACGGTTGTCCGTCTCGTTCGAGATTACCTACGAGAGCGACCTCGAGACGGCTATACGCGTCTCCGAACGAGCAACGCGAGGCGTCGACAACGTGATCGCCGGCGGCCCGGACATTCGCATCGGGAGCGCCCGGTACGCCGCCTCGCCGACGTGTGACGTCCTCCAGTATGGCGACAGCGGCGTCACCCTACAGGTCCGGTTCTGGGTGAACCACCCGTACAAGATCACGGTCGTCCGCTCGGCGGTCAATCGAGCAATCCGCGACCGGTTCAGCGCGGAGGAGTCGAGTTCGCCTACCCGCACACCCACCACGTCTTCGACGAAACCAGTGGTACTGCCCGGGTCGCGCAGGTCGACCGCGAACTCGAGCCCCGGCCGACGAGCCGAAAACACGAACAGGTTGCCGACGGGGATGGAGACGGGAACGAATAGCCCACGATCGACCCGTTCGAGACACGGACTCCGATCTCGACCAGTAGCCGTCCAGCCCGGGTTACAACGAGCGGGGCAGTCTCGCCACAAAAGGGTCCCTGACTCAGCCTACGCGATGGCCTGGCCGACCGTGATCACTTCGCACTCGAGGTGGTTCTTGAGGTACCGCTCGATGTTAGGGTTGTCCATCACCCGTCCGATGATGCGTCGCCAGCGGCTCACCTGTTTGGTGCCCACGACGACGACGTCCGCCTCTTCGCCGGCGACTTCGTCGAGAATCGTCTCTTCGACGAGAAATCCCGATCGAACGACGTATCGAGTGTTCTCCAGACGACCGAACTGGCGTTCGACAGCCGATTTCAGATCCGACCGCGTCACCGTCTTGCCGTTCTGATAGAGATTGACGTGCAACACCGAGAGAGCCGCGTTCCGCTCGCGGGCGACCTCGATGGCCTCCTCGAGCGTGCGGCGAGAATTGTTCGTTAATGGGTACCGAACGGGGACCACGACCAGAGTCATCACGAGAGGAAACGCGGTCCGTAGTGGTAAACGTTTCACTCGGTGCGTTCGCTCGACTCGAGTCGTGATTCGAGTCGACGCACGCGCCCCTCGATAGCGGGGTCGATGCCGTGCCGTCTGGCGTATTCGACCAGCACGTCGTACTGGCAAACCTCGGTTCGCTTGACGCGATCCGCCGGGTCGAGCGCGGGAAACTCGTCGTCGGTGTGAAAGAGGTAATCGGAGGTTGCTACGCGGTAACACTGGTCGGGATCGAGCGGTTCTCCGCCGACGCTGTCGACGACGACGCGGTGATCCGTCGGGTTCCACTCGAGGACGGCGCCGCTCACCTGGGCGTGCCACCAGTCCGGTTCGGCGAAGCCCAGGTCGAGTCCGGCGCCACCCTCGAAAATGGCCTCGAGCGTCGAACCGCTGACCTCGGCGACGGCGACGGGTTCCTCGAACGGGACGAGGCTGATCACGTCGGCGACCGTGACGTCACCCGAGAGCGTCGTCCCGGTCCTGAGCCCGCCGCTGTTCTGGATAGCGACGTCGGCCCCGGTCTTCCAGCGGTAGGCGTCGGTGACGAAGTTCCCGAGCCTGGCCTCGCCGCCAAAGAGCGTCGTCTCGGACCGATCGAGCGGTTCGTCGACGCGGGCGATTACTTCGTCGAGTCCCGTCTCGGCCTGGAGGGCTTCGAACGACCGGACCACGTCCTCGTGGGGCTCGAGTTCGGTCGTCTGCCGAATCGTTGCAGTCGGCCCGTCGCGCTCGAACGTAAGGTCCACGATCGCCGTCCCGCCGTCGCCGGGTCGCGTGAGTAGCGTCCCCTCGACGACCTCGTTCCGGGCGCTCGGAACGTGCCCCCCGAGGACGACGTCGGCGTCGACCTGCCGAGCGAGGGCGTCGTCGCCTCGCCCGAGGTGTGAGCAGACGACGACGTAGTCGACCCCCTCGTCGCGAAGGTCGTCGATCGCCGCCCGCGCCGTCTCGACGGGGTCGCGAACGTCGATGTCCGTCGCCATCGGGTTCAGCGACACCGTCCGCGGCGTCGTGACTCCCGTGAAACCGATCCGCGTCCCGTCTCGCTCGAGCACGGTCCACGGCCGGACGCCAACGTCCGACCCGAACGGGCCGCCGTTGCGCCGCACGTTCGCGGTCAGCCAAGTCTGCGGGGAGTGGCGGACTATTTCGCGAGTCGCATCGACGCCGAAATCGAAGTCGTGGTTGCCGAAGGTCTCGAGGTCGGGGTCAACGGCGTCGTAAAATTCCAGGGCCTGTCTCCCCTCCATCACGAGCGGCAACACGCCGGGTGCCGTGTTGTCACCGGTGCCAACGACCACCGTGTCCTCGTCCCGGTACCGCTGGAGGGCGGCTGCGAGCCGTCCGATCCGTGCGGGCTCGTCGCAGGCGTTTTCGACGTCGGAGTACTGGAGGACGCGAGCGGGCATTCGACGGTCCTTTCGATTCGACGGTCTTTGCTCCGTCGGTTTGGGTCATCGTCACCCGCGGCGGTACCGACGCGTCCACCGCGGTTCCGAACGGACGGCGAGCCACCACCCGAGCGCCCCGGCGATACAGCCGATCGCAGTCAGTACGGCCGCGACGGCGGTAGTAAGTGGCACGGCGACGAAGCCGACGACGAGCGTCGGCACCAGGGCGATGGCGACGCCGAGGGTGAACGCGCCGAACCGGACCGCGTCGAAGAGGAACTCGTTGGGGTCGAAGCCGGCGACGAAGGCGGTCAATCCGTAGTAGTACAGCGCAAGGCCGACGAGGAGCACGAACCCGACGGCAGCGTCGAGAAGCGGCGGTCGAGCCCAGGCGAGTGCAACGAGGTAGGCGAGCGTCATGGTCGGGAGGCCGACGAGGTAGAAGGCGACTCGCTTCGCCCGAAAGACAGCCGTAACCGAGACGGGGTAGGCCGCGTAGGACTCGACCGCGTCGAACTGGGTCAGCCAGTTGTAGGTCGTGAAGGCCGACAGGCCGAGCACGCTCCCGAAGAACGGGCCGAGCGCGGGTTCGATCCCGACACCGTCTCGAACGACCCCGACGAGCACGACGACGAGGCCGAGGAGGATTCCCACCGACACGAGCGGCTTCCAGATGCCGCCGCTCGAGCGCGCCAGGTCCAGCAGCGTCTTCGCGACGAGGGGGTCGCTTCCGGGCAACGACTCGAGGCTCCGAAAGCGCTGGCGGTACGTCCGCGTCGGGCGCGCGTACGCGGGATCGTAGACTCGCACGGAGAGTGCGGCGGTCACGACGAGCACGGCGACGAGGGAGGCAGTCAGCCAGAGCGGCACCCCGGTCAGGACGAGGTCGGTCACGGAGACGGAGGGGCGCGGGCGGCCCGCGACCAACCACGCGCCGCCGACTGCGAGGACGCCGAGCAGTCCGCCCCGGGTCGAGAGTCCTCGGGTTCGGAGAGCGATGAGGGCGAGCGTCGCCGTCATTCCGGCAGCGAAGACGAGCCACAGCGAGAGCCAGAGCCCGATGACGTTCCCTGGCGTCGAAACCGAGAGCCCCTCGAGCGGTACGACCACCAGCGAGAGCGGCAGAATCATCGTCACCCCGTAGAAGAGGGCGTCCTTCAGCAGGAAGTGTGCGAGCAACCGTCGTCGGGACAGCGGCAGGGTGTCCGCACTCGAGAGGAGCAAGGAGAGGTCGCCGAAGACGTTCTCGAGCATGTCCGAGCCGGCGAAGGCGGCGGTGCCGCTGTAGAGGCCGAACGCGAGGGCGGCGACGTGGACGCCGGCCAGAATCGAATCGGTCGCGTAGCCCGTCTCGCGCAGGGCGAACCCGCCAGCGACGACGAGAGTCGCGACGACGAGCGGAAAGGCGTAGAACCGTCGGCCGCCGAACAGTCGGGCGTGGAGTCGCCACTCCTCGAGGGCGAGCGCGCGGAAGACGAGCCAATCGTGGGACGTGGACATGGGATCGGTAGTTCGTGAGTACGGTAGTACGTGGGTTCGTGGGTCAGCGGGGCTACTGTCGCGGCGCCGGGGTCGAGTCCTCACCCTCGAGCGTCGGTACGTCCTCGGAATCGGTCGTCTCGACGTACGCGAGGAATTGCTCGCGAAGTCCGCCACCGTCGGGGGTCGTCTCGACGATCCGGCAGGTCCCGTCGGCAACGAACCCGACGCGGGTGCAGATGGCCTCTGCGACGTCGACGTTGTGCGTCGACACGAAAATCGTGTGTCCGCGGTCGACGTACTCGAGCAGGAACGCTTTCACCCGCTCCTGGACGAGTGGGTCGAGGTTGACGAGCGGTTCGTCGATGAAGACGAGGTCGGGTTCGTGGAGGAACGCCTGCGTGATCATGACCTTCTGTTGCTGGCCTCGCGAGAGGTCGGTGTGCAGCGTCTCGAGTTTGCTCGCGAAGCCGAGGCGGTCGGCCCAGGTGTCGACGCGGGCGGAAACGGTGTCGGGCTCGAGTCCGCGGATCGAGCCCACGAACTCGAAGTACTCGCGCGGCGTCAGGAAGCTCGGCGGCGACTGTTGCTCGGGGAGGATTCCGACGCGTCGGCGCGTCTCGACCGGCTCGCTCGTGGGATCGGTCCCCAGGACGGACACCTCGCCCGCGTCGGGCGCGAGTCGGCCCGTGAGGATGCCGATCGTCGTCGTCTTGCCGGCGCCGTTAGGGCCGAGAAAGCCGAAGAGTTCGCCCGACTCGACGGCGAAACTCATTTCCGAGAGTGCGGTCACCGACCCGAACGACTTCTCGAGTCCGGTGACGCGGAGCGCGACCATTGCTGTGGAGGATTCATCGGGCGTTCCCCATAACTGTACTGTCCGTTTTGTCGAGGAGTGACAGCACGACGGGTCGTTTTCGGACAGTCAGCACACAGTCCAGCGTCAGTACTCCGTCCCGCGCCGCGCCCGCTGGCCGTCGTCGAAGGGATGACGACGCTTGGCGACCTCCGTCACGAGGTCGGCGTGCTCGAGGAGGTACGCCGGTTCGGTGTGTCCGCCCGTAAGCACGACCTCGAGCGAGTCCGGTTTAGTTTCGAGAAGTTCGACCACGGATTCGGGCTCGATGAGCTCGCTCTCGACCGCGTAGAGAATCTCGTCGAGAACGAGCATGTGGACGCCGTCGTCGGGATCGGAGTCGAGCGGAAACGGCGTCGTCAGGTCGGCTTCGTTCGCCGCCGCCACCAGGTCGCGAGCACGCTCGAGTCCGGATCTGGCCTCGCGCTCGTGGTCGACGTCGTCGCTGCCGTCGGCCATCCCGTGCCAGCCGTAGTGGCCGAGGTTCTCGTAGCTGAACCCGGGAAGCGACTCGATGGCGTTGTACTCGCCGCGAACGGCCTCGACGCTCGAGGCGCCGCCTTTCATGAACTGGAGCATGTGGACCCGAAAGCCGTTTCCCGCGGCCCGCAGCCCCAGTCCCATCGCGGCCGTGGTCTTTCCTTGCCGTCGCCCCACCACACCTGCACCAGGCCGAACTCCGAGGGGGCATCGGGCGTGATCGGTCGAGCGGTGGGCGTGGTTCCGCCACCAGGGGTGTTCTCGAAGACGTCGGACTCGTTCTCGATGTCAGCCCTTGCCTCCAGTGCGTTGTCGACGTCGGTCCCGGCTTCCGGCCCGCCATCGCTGTCGCCCTGACTCTCACCATTGCTGTCGCCCTCACGCTCGCCGCCGTTTACCTCTGGTCCGTCCATGGGTCATCTCGGGCCGTCACGACCTAACCGTTTGTGCCATCGAACGCTGTCTCCCCGCGTCGACCGACCTCAGTCGGGGTTCCAGACGAGTTCGGACTCGGCTCGGCGTTCGCGGTACTGTTCGCGAACCCAGTCGACGCTCTCGGGGTCGTCGGTTCGGAGGACGCCCGCGAGCCCGTTTTCGGAGTACACCGTTAGTCCGGCGACGACGGTCTCCCCTTCGGCGATCCAGATAGCGTACGACGTCTCGAGCGCAGTCGTGTACAGCCGACCGCAGTCCGCTTCGATAATCTCCCGAAGCCGGTCGTGCTGGTCGTCCTCGAGCGAGGAAAACAGGTTCCGGTCGAGGATCAATTCCGCGCGTAACCCGCCGTTCTCAATCGATTCCAGGAACTCGTCGAAGTAGAGGTCGAAGACCACTGGGGCCGTACCGTACACCGCCGACGCATCACGGATGTGACGCATGCTCGTCTCGAGGGCCGTCCACGGCGCCTGCGGACTCGGCACGTCGATCGATGCCTCGCGAAGGAACAATAGGTCGATCGACTCGAGGGGGAGTTCCGTCAGGATCGGTTCGGCCCGTTCGATCTGCTCCAGGTCGGCGAGATAGTCTCGTCGAGCGCGACAGGCGAGTCGGCCAGTCTCGGTCGCGAGGTACGCCGAGTCGCGTCGTTCGATACACCCGGTCTCGAGCAACGACGCGATCCCGCGGTCGATCGTCGACCGGGACGTGGACAGCTCGTCGACGAGTTCGGGTTTCGTCCGTGGCGTTTCGAGGAGGGCTTCGAGGAGGGCGTTTCGTGCTGCAAGTAACTCGTCCATGCATCAGTTCGTCTCGTGGTTCGTGGCGAGGAGTAATAACTCTCGGGAGTTGCCAGGTTCGAAACGGTTCCGTCTGCCACTCCTACTGCGTCGATTCGGCTACACGCTCGGTGAATTTCTCGCGAACCTTGTCGATTTTGGGCGCGGCGTGCATCCGACAGTAGGCATCCGTGGGATTCTTCTCGAAGTAATCCTGGTGGTACGCCTCGGCCTCGTAGAACGCCTCGAGCTGTTCGATCTCGGTCGCGATTTCGTCGTCGTAGACGCCCTCCGCCTCGAGTTCCTCGATAAACGCCGTCGCGAGTTCGCGTTGCTCGTCGTCGTGGGTGAAGATTGCCGATCGGTACTGGGTGCCGACGTCCGGTCCCTGTCGGTTCACCTGTGTCGGATCGTGGACGGTGAAGAAGACCTCGAGTATCTCGTCGTACCCGATCACGTCGGGGTCGTACTCGAGCTGGACGACTTCCGCGTGGCCGGTCTCGCCCCTGCAGACGGCCTCGTAGCTCGGGTCCTCGACGTGGCCGCCCGCATAGCCCGACGTGACCGACGCGATGCCTTCGAGTTCCTTGTACGCCGCCTCGATACACCAGAAACAGCCGCCGCCGAGGGTCGCTCGTTCCATGGACGCCGTACGTGCTGGCCGGCAAAAGGTGTGGCGGGATTTCGGTCGTTCTGACATCAGGTTACCGATCGTCGTCGCGTTCGCCGGTATCTGAATCGTCGGTCACCGATCGCCTTCGCCTTCGCCGGTCTCCGCATCGGATTCGCCTGGTGGAGTCCCATCACCTGCATCGGACCCGCCAGGGAGGACGTGTGGATCGGCAGTATCGTCGCCGTGGACCGCGTCGTCGCGTTCGAACGCGTAGAAGGCGAGCCCCGCGACCACGAGCACGAGCAGGCCTGGGATCGGGACGGTCCCGATCACGATGTGGAGCGACAGCGCGAGGAGCATCGGGGCGGCGACGACGGCGGCCCACAGCCACGGGCGCTCGAACTCGAGGCGGTCGGCGTCCCGGTAGACGACGATGGTGGCGACGGCGACGAGAACGGCGCCGACGAGGGCGACCAGGAACTGGGCGGGATCTGCCATCACCTCGAGCAAGGACCGATCGGGGGAAAAGCGTTCTGAGACGACGGCTCGCTCTCGGTCGTCTCGCTCTCAATTATCTCACCCTCGCCCATCTCGCTTTCTCCCGTCTTACTCGAGCACGGCGACCGCCCGAACGGGGGCGCCGTCGGCGTTCGCGACCGCGAGCGGGTACGCGTGGACGGTGAACGCCTCGCCGGTGGGGAGCGCCTCGAGCCCCGAAGGTTCTCGAGGAGAACCCGGTCGTCGGCGAACATTGTACGGTGGAATGGGTAGCCGTCCGGTTCGTCCGGGGCGGGGTCGCTTCCTGGCGTCGGGTCGACGTTCATCGCGTCGATGCCGAGGTCGAGTTTGCGCTCGGCTAGCCAGTCGGCGGCCGACGCGGTCAGGTAGGGATGGTCGAACGCTCGATCGATTCCCCAGTGGGTTTCCCAGCCAGTTCGGCAGATGAGGAGGTCGGGGTCTCCGTCTACGTTCATACTTTCAGCCACCGTCCGCTCGAGGTCGCCCGCCCCGATCGGTTCTCGAGGCTCGAGCGGGCGGCAATCCGCGAGAACGGCCCGAAATCGGAACCGTTCCACGTCGAAGTGATCGAGCGTCGTGCCGTCCGCCCGCATGTGTGCGGGCGCGTCAACGTGCGTCCCCGTGTGAGAATCGAACGAGAGGTCCGTGGTCGCGTAGCCGTCGTCCGCGACGGTCGTCGCGGGTTCGACCGCGACCGGCGGCGAACCGGGGTAGACGGGCATGCCGGTCTCGAGTGGGTACGAGAGGTCGTGGACGGTCATCGACTCACGCTCCGTCCCCTTGCTCCTCGCTCGAGTCTTGCGCCAGTGGCTCGCTGCTCGAGTCGTGGTTGCTCGGCTCACCACTCACCTCGTCCTCGCCGCTCACCTCGCGCTCGAGCGTTTCGAGGAACGATTCGACGACCTGAGCGCGCTCCTCGGCGACGGCCCGCCCCTCTGGCGTGTACATTCGCTCGGGTAATCGAAGCAACTTCTTGTGAACGTGATTGACGCTGGTCGCGCCGGCGCGCGTGTCGTCCTTGGCCGGCGGGAGGCCGGGATCGTAAATCGTCGTTCCGAGTTCGCCCCCGTAGGAGAACGTGCGCGCGAGGCCGATGGCTCCGAGCGCGTCCAGGTTGTCGGCGTCCGAGAGGAGGCGTGCCTCGGCCGTCCGGGGGTCGACGTCGTTCGAGAAGCGGTGCGCGCGGATGCAGTGAGCGACGGCGTCGATCGACTCTGGAGGGTGGTCGACCGACTCGAGAATCGTCCGGGCCTCGCGGGCGCCCCACTCGGCGTGGTCGTCGATGGCGCCCGCATCTTCCTTCGGTCGGCCGATGTCGTGGAGAACCGCAGCCAACAGCAGTACGTCCTGGTCGACGTCCGTCCGTTCGGCAGCGAGGCGGCGCGCATTCGTTTCGACGCGCCTGACGTGGTGCCAGTCGTGGGCCGGCGTCACCGCGTCGTCGAAGTAGGTTCTGGCGACGGGACGAACCCGCTCGAAAACGTCGTTCATGGGCACTCGTTCGTGGCCGCCGACAAAATCGTTCGGGAACGGCTGCCGGGTCATCCTCGACCGGCCGCGCGAACTCGGGAGCTCGAGTGATCGAGTGACCGACGAACACCCACTCGAACGCCGGACTGTCTGACTAAGAATTAAGAGTCCGCCGTGCATGGGTGGATACATGGACGACACTCCACAGGAGATTACCTCGCTCGTCGGACGCGAGGTCTACTCGAACAACGGCGTCTTCGTCGGCGAAGTCGAGGACCTGCGACTGAACGTCGGCGGCGAAGCCGTCACCGGACTGGCACTGGGGGGACTCAACTACGAACTCTTCGGCGACGAAGTCACCACCGCTCGCGGCGTCATTCTGCCGTACCGGTGGGTACGATCCGTCGGCGACATCATCCTCGTGACCGACGTCGTCGAACGCGTCAAGGAACCGGACGAGGAAGAAGACGAACTGGTCGCGTAGGCTGGCGGTACGCGGATACGGATACGGACACGGACGCGGTTCACAAACTCGCTTCTATCTCTCCCGACGAGAACGGGCCGTCCTGCTCCCGTTACCTTCGCCCTCGACGCCCATCGCGTCGAACAGTGTTCGCTTCACGGCCTCCTCGGTCAGCGTCAGGAGCGTCTCGCGCGTGTCGTCGGAGATTTCGATTCCCGTGAAGATCCCGAGGGGAATCTCCGCGCTGGCTTGCGTCGAGTGGCCCGCCGTCTCGCCAATCTCGCCGTAGGCGTCGGCCAGCACGCTCCCGATGTTCATTCGGATGTCCTTCGAGCGAGCGGCGAGGAAGATGGTCTCCTCCGCCACCCCGAAGACGGCCGTCGTCGTCACGCCTTCCAGGTTCAGGAGGTGGCTCGCGGCCTGCATCAGCGCCTCCCGGTCGCGGACGAAGCCAGCGTTCGAGACGAGGTGGCTCCCCTGGACGTCCCGATTCGCGATGGCCTCGGCCAGCACGTCGAGCGTCTCGGGCGACATCGAGGGCGACTCGACTTGCTCGAGCGTGTCGTGGTTCGCGAAGGGATAGAGGTATGCGGCAGCAGTCAGATCGGCCGGCGTCGTGTCGCGCTTGAAGTCGAGGGTTTCGGCGCGGATGCCGTAGAGCAGCGCCGTCGCCACTTCCTCGGAGACGTTCATGTCGAACTCCTGGATGTACTTCGTCATGATCGTCGAGGTCGAGGACATGTTGGGTCGAATGTCGGTAAAGAAGGGCTCGAGACCCTCCTCGGGCTCGGCGTGGTCGATTAGCACGTCGACCTCGAGCGTGAGGTCCTCGGTGCTCGTGTGGTCGACGAGCGCGACGGTGTCGTAGACCGACTGGTCCTCGACGTCGTCCCACTGCAGAAGGTCGATGCCGAGTAAGTTGACGAACGCCCGGTTCTCCTGGTGGCCGATATCTCCGAGATAGATGATGTCGGATTCGATGCCGAGGTGGGCCGCGATCGCCTGCAACGCCGCTCCGCTGGCGATCGAATCGGGGTCGGGACTGGGCTGGGTGAGGATCGCCAGCCGTCCCGTCGTCTCCTCGAGCAGGCCCGCGAGGGTCGCGGCGTTGTGCTCGAGTTCGCCGGACTCGAGGGCCCGCAGCGCGGAGTCGGCGATAACTGTCGAGGGGTTGATGACGATGTCGGCCCCGAGGTCGGCGAGTTCGTCGCCGGAGACGGGATCACTCGCGCGCGCGACGATGAACTGGTCGCCGTTGACGTTGCGAATGTGCTCGACGGCCTGTTTGTTGGCCTCGACGTCGGAGGCGAGGATGAGGACGACCGAGCGGTCGGCGACGAGGTTGGCAGCCTCGACCTCGCGAATGTCGGCGGTTCTGGCGTCGAGGTCCTGGTCACGGAGGGACTCGACGCGGTTTTCGTCGCGGTCGATGATCAGGACGTCTTTTCCCTGCTCGGCGAGTTCCTCGGCGACGGCGTAGCCGACGCTCCCGCACCCGAGGATCGCGTAGTCCGAAATCGACGAAATTGTAACCCCCGTACTCATGTGACAGTCCGGTTGAACCGACTGTACTTAACGTTCCCGAAGACGGTTACGGTTGTCGTTGCACTGTCCGGCCGATGGCGTGTCCGTGCGTGCCACATTGCTTCCTAAAGGAAACCTATTTGAGCGGCGGGCAAAAACTCGAATGTACAGGGCCGGTAGCTCAGTTAGGCAGAGCGTCTGACTCTTAATCAGACGGTCGCGTGTTCAAATCGCGCCCGGCCCGCTATCCTGTCGCGAACAAACCCGTGAGCGACAGGTACTGGATCCGGCGGGATTTGAACGCAGGGAGTGAAGCGAAGCGGAACGACCGTGTGTTCAAATCGTGCCCGGACCGCTTTCTGCGCTAGCGTATCGGACTCCGATTCAAGCGCTACCCTGCGGAAGAGAGACGTTCTGAGCCACAGAGGAAATTCGGGCCTGATGAAATCCTCGAGGTGCGACGTGTTTTCACAGTATCACTGAAGACACAGCGCGAATCTATCAATAGTTGAATGTCTATTAATTAGAAATTTATATAATAGAGGTGTCAAAAACAGTAACTATTAAACATGCACGACTATATTTTGTGTCTGGCTATGTCGCGAAAATTCAGCAGGCGTTCAGTCGTCAAATCGATCGGAATTGCCGCGACCGGAATCACCGGAACCGCGGCCCTGAGCGGTTCGGCGAGCGCGTTTAGCGACGGCGAGCGCGTCGAAGTTACCGCGAGCGCACTGAACACTCGGGAACAACCCGGCACCGACTCACCAATCGTCGCCACACTGAACAACGGCGAGGTCGGCGAGATTATGAACGGACCGATCGACAAGGACGGCTACCGGTGGTGGGGAGTCCACTGGCTCGACCGGAACGTGTGGGGCTGGTCGGTCGAACGGTACCTCCAGTCCACCTCCGGCGGTGGTTCGGAATCGGACTTCGACTGGCCGATTACCGGATACATTACGTCTCCGTACGGCGCTCGTCCTGGTCACTACGCAGTGGATTTCGGCGCTAACGGCAACATCGGCGAACCGATTTACGCGGCCCACAGCGGCGTCGTGGACGTCCGAAGTTACCAGGCGGATGGCTGTGGCTATTACCTCAAACTGGGGCACGGAAATGGCTACCAGACGATGTACTGCCACTTGAACAGCTTCGACGTGGTGCAAGGAGAGAGCGTCGCGCGTGGTCAGAAGATTGGTGGCATGGGCGACACCGGTAATTCGACCGGTCCTCACCTGCACTTCACGATCGAACGAAACGGCAACCACCTCTCGATTCCTGGCTACGACGGCGAAACCGTCACTGCAGGCACCAGAATACCGAAAGACTATCCCGATATCTGAACTTACAGCCTGCCGTAGTGTCAGTACTAGGTGAACCCACTGAGGCCGTCAGTGACGTTCGAGGGCTAAAGCGGTTTTACTAGCCGGTATCCGGATCCTACCGTCGGTACACCGTTTCTGGTTCTCTCGAGGAACCGGGAGAATTCGACCTCGGGAGAGTTTAACTGGAGAAAACGAGAAATGACCGCGATTATCGATGACTACAACCGGTTCGTGTTGACTCTGATGCCGTTGACGTACACGCAGAGGTCGTCCGTCGAGTCGACTTCGAAGGTCTCGATCTCGCCCGTGTAGTGCCATTCCGTCCACGAGCCGGTAAGGTACCAGTCGACCTCGCCGTCGCCATACTGCTCGCCTTCAGTCACGTAATGGGCGATCGACTCGTCCGGACGGATGTCACCGCTGACAGTGATCCGGTAGTCGCACTCGCCCTCGAGTCGAATAGTCTTCTCCGCCGATCCGGTGTCGTTGGACGCCCCGAGATCGTCCGGGTTCACCTCCTCTCCGTCGAGGTAGACGGTGAGCTCCTCGACGTTCTCGAGTTCGAACGCCTCGATCTCGCCGGTGAAGTACCACTCCGTCCACGAGCCGGTGAGGTACCAGTCGACCTCGCTGTCCCCGTACTGTTCGCCCTCGGTTACCCACTGGGCGATCTCGGGTGCCGGTTGGATGTCACCGCTGACGGCGATTCGGTACTCAGCTTCGCCCTCGAGACGGATCGGCGTTCCGTCGGGTTCCGTCGTCTCTTCTTGTTCGTCGTCGTTCCCAGGATTTTCGTCGTTCGTCTCCTCCGGTGCCCCGTCGCCGTCCGGGACCGGACACGTCCCGTTATTCGAGATGCCGCTCGTGGCCGGGCTTCCACTGATGGACGTTCCGGTGACGTTGATCGTCGAGTTCTCGATCTGAACGTCGCTCGAGTTCCGAACGCGGATGCCGTCTCCGGCTTTCTGAAGACAAAGATTGCGCAGTCGAGCACCGCTCCGACCGCTGAGGTAGATGCCCGCCTTCGAGGAGTCGCCGGTGATTGAGACGTTCTCGATGACTGTCTGTCCTGAGCCGCCCTCGGCGAGCTGAACAGCGTAAAAGTTGCTATCCTGGCGAATCACGCAATCGCGGATCTCGATTCCCTCGTGGGAATTCGACGTATAAATCGCGTGGGCACCACTCGGATCGCTCATCACGAACTCACAGCCTTCGATGGTGATGTCACCCGAAGTCGAGCTA
The DNA here is from genome assembly GCF_042663665.1 of Saliphagus sp. GCM10025317. Lineage (NCBI taxonomy): Archaea > Methanobacteriati > Methanobacteriota > Halobacteria > Halobacteriales > Natrialbaceae > Saliphagus > Saliphagus sp. GCM10025317. Next base: position 2,439,127 of record NZ_JBHTAQ010000005.1, on the reverse strand, counting down.
TTCGAGTTGATCCAGATACCGCGCGCCGCGCTCGCACCAGACCATCGTGCCGGTGGGGCTTGCGACTGGTTGAACACGGTATCTCGAACCGTCGTGTTCCCACCGATTCTGATACCCGTGTTCGTGTCCTCGAGGTAGCAGTTGTCGATCAACAGGTGACCGGGCATGTTGTGGAAGTACATCGAGTTGTTCGCGAAGCCCGAGACCGCTACGTTTCGCAGCGTCAGGTCACCCTCGGAGCCGACGATTTGTAGTCCGCCGCGATTCGACGAGTCGTCGACGGCCGCAGAGCCGTCCATCGCGCGGACGTTTTCAACGAGCCCCTGGGTGCTGCGTTCGGCGTCCATGTAGAGGAGCTCCGAGTTGGCGCGACTCGAGGGGTCGCTCATCCGCCCGACGAACTCGACGTTCCTGAACGTCCAGTCGCCGCCGTGAAGGAAGTTGACTGGGGCCGCGCCATCGGCGGACAAGTCGATGTCGATGCCGTCGATGGTCCAGCCGTTGCCCGTCAGGTGGAGGTACCCCTCGGTGACGTGGGATGGAACGACGAACGTTGCGTCCTCGCCAACCCACGTCCAGTTGTCCGCCCCGTTCCGGAAGGAATCGAGACGATACTCTCCTGGTGGAAAGTAAATCGTCGTACCATTCTCATGAACGGACTCGAGAACGTCGTTGATCGACGTGTTCCCGGAATTATCCGCACCAGCATCGACGATGTTGACGTCGGCTTCGGCGTCAGTGGCGGCCGCCGCCGTTCCTGCCCCGGCGGCTAGGCCAACGGCCGAGCCAGCGAGTTTGAGATACGAACGCCGATGGAGGATTCCATCAGTCGTTTGGCGTTGATTACGTTTAGGTAGCTGATCGCTACTCGAGTCGACCGGAGTGTCGCGTGCCATACAGTCAGGGGACTTTACCAATGATACATAAACTTTCTCGTCCAATAATTGGGCATTTGTTGTGATATTCAACGGTGTGTGAATGAATAGCTATTAATTAAGCCGTACATGAAAGAACTCTTGAGCTAATGTAAGTCGTCTCTGCGTCCGATTAGCATCGAAATACTCGATGCCCCTGAATGGAATTCTACGAAGATCGGACTGTTCTCGACGTTGTTCTCTCGAGGCGAACGAACCTGTTTAATCCGCATTACAGACCTTGATAACGGTCGTTCGACGAGTACCATCACTTCGATAGGAATACCGTCTTCTCGAGAACGAGTCGACATCGTCCCACCGACCGTCTATCACTCGTAGGCCACCGCAATCCGGCGAGCACGCCGCTAAACGTGGATTATATTCGCCACCTCGAGTCGTGTAGTAACCTTTAAACCAAAGTGCGCACAAATGGGGACCAGATGGCGAGTAACAAGATTCTCGGAATCGACCTCGGGACGACGAACAGCGCCTTCGCGGTGATGGAAGGCGGCGATCCGGAGATTATCGTCAACGCGGAGGGCGACCGAACGACGCCCTCCGTCGTTGCGTTCACCGATGACGACGAGCGCCTCGTCGGCAAACCGGCGAAGAACCAGGCGATCCAGAACCCGGAGAAGACCATCGCGTCGATCAAGCGCCACATGGGCGAGGAGGACTACACCGTGGAGATCGAGGGCGAGGAGTACACGCCCCAGCAGATCTCGGCGATGATCCTCCAGAAGATCAAGCGCGACGCCGAGGAGTACCTCGGTGACGACGTCGAGAAGGCCGTCATTACGGTCCCGGCGTACTTCTCTGACACCCAGCGCCAGGCGACCAAAGACGCCGGCGAAATTGCCGGTTTCGACGTCGAGCGCATCATCAACGAGCCAACGGCCGCGTCGATGGCCTACGGTCTCGACGACGACTCCGACCAGACGGTTCTCGTCTACGACCTCGGTGGCGGTACCTTCGACGTCTCCATCCTCGACCTGGGTGGCGGCGTCTACGAGGTCGTCGCGACCAACGGGGACAACGACCTCGGTGGCGACGACTGGGACCACGCGATCATCGACTGGCTGGCCGAGGAGTTCGAGGACGAACACGGTATGGACCTCCGCGAGGACCGACAGGCCCTCCAACGGCTCAAGGACGCCGCTGAGGAGGCCAAAATCGAACTCTCCTCGCGCAAGGAGACCGAGATCAACCTGCCGTTCATCACGGCCACCGACGACGGCCCCATCCACCTCGAGAAGTCCCTCACACGCGCGAAGTTCGAATCGCTCACCTCGGATCTGATCGAGCGCACGGTCGAACCGACCGAACAGGCCCTCGAGGACGCGGGATACGAGAAAGAGGACATCGACGAGGTCATTCTCGTCGGCGGTTCGACTCGGATGCCTCAGGTCAGCGAACAGGTCGAGGAGTTGATCGGCGAGGCGCCCCAGAAGAACGTCAACCCCGACGAGGCCGTCGCGCTGGGCGCAGCGATCCAGGGTGGCGTGCTGGGCGGCGAGGTCGACGACATCGTCCTGCTCGACGTCACCCCCCTGAGCCTGGGAATCGAGGTCAAGGGCGGCCTCTTCGAGCGCCTCATCGAGAAGAACACGACGATTCCGACCGAGGAGTCGAAGATCTTCACGACCGCGGCGGACAACCAGACGTCCGTCCAGGTCCGGGTCTTCCAGGGTGAGCGCGAACTCGCGAACAAGAACGAGATGCTCGGCGAGTTCCACCTGACCGGTATTCCGCCCGCGCCCGCGGGAACGCCCCAGATCGAGGTCACGTTCTCCATCGACGAGAACGGCATCGTCAACGTGAGCGCAGAGGACAAGGGAACCGGCACCAGCGAGGAGATCACCATCGAGGGCGGTGCCGGACTGTCGGACGCCGAGATCGAGCGCATGCAGCGCGAGGCCGAGGAACACGCCGAGGAGGACAAGCAGCGTCGCGACCGTATCGAGGCTCGAAACACGGCCGAGGCGACGATCCAGCGAGCCGAAACGCTCCTCGAGGAGAACGACGACGTCGACGACGACCTCCGCGAGAGCATCGAGGCCGCGGTCGACGATCTCGAGGAGACGATCGACGATTCGGACGCCGACGCCGAGGCGATCGAATCGGCGACCGAGGACCTGAGCACGGAGCTTCAGGAGATCGGCAAGCAGATCTACCAGGAGGCGGCTGCGGCGGGTGCCGGCGGCGCTGGTGGCGCAGGCGGTGCGGGCGCCGCTGGAGCCGGCGCGGGCATGGGTGGCGGCCCGAACCCCGGCCCCGGCGGTGCGGCTGGCGACGACGAGGGCGAAGAGTTCGTCGATGCCGACTTCGAAGACGTCGACGAAGAGGACGAAGACTGAGGCGGTTTCGTCGTTTCGTCAGATTGCCTCTGACGATGTCGACAAAACCGACGAAAGCGAGGAGGAACGCAGAAAGCTAATCTGAACCGACCGTCAGCGATCAGCTGATTTTCGCTGTCTCGCTTTCACGACTCTATCCTCGCTCGAGCAGTGAACGCAGAACGGTCGTTTCAAGTGTCTCAACGGTATACCAGTGGATAACGAATGAGCGAGGACTTCTACGACGTGCTCGGCGTGAGCCAGGACGCCTCCGCCGAGGAAATCAAAAAGGCGTACCGGAAGAAGGCCACGGAGTACCATCCGGACGTCAGCGACGATCCGGACGCCGAAGAGAAGTTCAAAAAGATCCAGAAGGCGAAGAAGGTGCTCACCGACGAGGAGAAGCGCCAGGCCTACGACCGGATGGGCCACGATCGGTACGAACAGGCTGAGAAACACGGGTTCGATGCCGGCGGTGGTGGCCCAGGCGGCATGGGCGGCGATCCGTTCGGCGGCATGGGCGGTATGGGTGGCATGGGCGGCGGCCTCGGCGACATCTTCGAGCAGGTTTTCGGCGGCGGTGGCCGCGGCCGCGGTCGCAACCGGCCCCGCAAGGGCCGAGACCTCCGAACGGGCCTCGAGATCGACCTCGAGCAGGCGTTCGAGGGCGTCCAAAAGCAGTTCACGGTCGAGCGCCCCGAGGCGTGTGAGACCTGCGACGGCGAGGGCCATCCGCCCGAGGCCGAGGCGTCGACCTGTCCGGAGTGTCAGGGTCGCGGGCAGGTAACCCAGGTCCAACAGACGCCGCTCGGCCGGGTCCAGCAGACGACGACCTGTCCCCGGTGTGAGGGCGAGGGGACGCTGTACTCCGAAACCTGCGACGACTGTCGCGGCGAGGGGTACGTTCGCAACGAGGCCTCGCTGTCCGTCGAAATTCCAGCGGGCATCGACGACGGCCAGACCCTCCGGATGGAGGGCGAGGGCGCCCCGAGTCCGAACGGGGGGCCCCACGGCGACTTGTTGATCGACATCTCGATCGCCGACCACCCCGAGTTCGAACGCGAGGGCGACGACCTCCACTACCAGTTGCCGATCTCGTTCCCGCAGGCCACCTTCGGCAACAGCGTGCAGGTGCCGACGCTCGAGGGATCAGTTGAATTCGAGGTGCCGAAGGGAACCCAGAGCGGGGAGACGTTCCGCCTCGAGGGCAAGGGGATGCCGCGCCTGCGGCGGTACGGCCAGGGGGACCTCTACGTCCGCGTGCAGATCGTCACGCCGGAGTCGCTCAACGACGAGCAGCGAGAGGCGCTCGAGGCGTTCGCCGAGGCTGGCGGTGAGGAAATCGAGGTGAGCGAGGGCTTCTTCGAGAAGATCAAGCGGAGTTTCTAAGTTCTCGTTTCTCGAGTCTCTCACTTCTCGTCTCTAATTCCTACATCCCTTCCCCCGAACCCACGCGAAAGTGACGGCGCTTTTGTAATCGCGGTGAGTAGGTCGGGTATGGAAACGCTGGCTGCGTGTTTCGAACGCGAACGACGGAGCGAGCGGCGGCACTCGAGGACGCAACCGGTCGAACGTACGACGCCCACTGGCTTCGTACCTCGGCGTGGAAGGCCGGGAACTTTCTGCGCCACACGGGCGTTCGCCGGGGCGTCACCGTCGGCGTCGTCGGATCGGGTCCGCTCGCGCTACTCTCGTTTTTCGGGACAGCGCTGCTCGAGTCCCGGACCAGGTTCGATCCGCCCCACGACCTGGGAGGGAGCGAGGATCTGCGAACGCTCGTCGCGCCGGTTAGCGACCTCGGGGAATACGCCCTCCCCGAAGGTGCTCAGCGAGTCGGTTACGGCGAGCGCCCCGACGATCCAGGAGTCCGTCACCTCGAGAGTGGTCTCTGGAGCGAGAACCCATCGTTTCCGCCGCTCGAGATCGATCCCGGGACGCCGTTGCTCGTCGACGGCCGGCGCAGGTACAGTCATCTGACGGTACTCGAGACGGCTACCGATGTCGTCGACGAGTGGGGGCTCGAGACTGGCGATCGGGTGGCGCTGCGGGCGCCTCTTTCGGATCCGCGAGCGGTCGTCGGGGGCGTCGTCGCGCCGCTGCTCGTGGATGCGGTCACCGTGCTCTCCGATTCGGATTCGGATTCGGATTCAGAGCCTCCGGTCGACGACGTCGATACGGACGTCGACTTCGTCGTTACGACCGAAGACGACCGCTCTCGCACAGCTGGCCCGGTACGGTCACTCTCTGCGATCCAACTCGAGTAGACGGCGTTCGATATTCTCGACCGTTCGAGCACTCGAGCGCTCGACTGTTCTGCGTGGTTGGTTGAGTCGATCGTATCCGCCCTGGTCGACGTCAGCCGTCAGCCGTCGGTCGGCGGGACGTACCGCTCGGCCGGCGTTCGTTCGCGACTGAACGCGGTCGACGCGAACACGAGCGCCAGCACGCTACACGAGCCACCGAGAACACCCACGACTAACGCGAAGGTCCCCGACGCGATCAGCGCCAGGACGAGTAACATCGGAGCGAGCGTCCCGACCGCTAGCCCAAGGACGAGTCGAAACGCACTGCGCATTCCGAGATTCCCTCTGAGGAACGCGAGGAGGCCCCCGTAAATCGACACCGGGCCGGCCAGCAGGACGAGGCCGGCCAGCAGGAGGCGGACGGTCGGGGCGAACAAGGCGAGTCCGCCGGCGACGACGAGTACCATCGCTCCCGCCAGTCGACGTGAACGGTCGCCGCTTCCCGTCTCACCTCGAGCCACGTCCCGTCGGTCGTCGAATGCGTTCCTAACCGTTTCGATTCGTGGCCCGACGAACCTGGTCGGACACTGACCTCGAGGCTCGGATAGAGCGATGAGACGATAATTGATTTCGAGAACGCGGATACACTATGCTCGAGGACACCCACAACATTTATGTCCAGGAACTGGAACGTATGGGAAACATCATTATCGGTGACGGTCATGAATGCGTGTATGACTCAATTGCTCCATCAGCTCCGGGGGGAGGGAGGGAGCACGCCGGGCGGTCCGTGGGGACGGCGAAACCGCGATCAACGTAGCGTTCTATCGCGAGGCACGCGATGATCGACCGCGCCGACCGAGGGCTAACGCCGGTACTCGCCCTGACGATCATCATCGGCATGGTCGCCGTCGCCAGCATCGGCATCGTCCTCGTGGGAACCGGGGCCCTCACGACGTCGTCGGACCAGCTCGAGGACGAACGCGTCGAACAGTCGTTCGTCAACCTCGGCTCGGAACTGAACACGGTCGCCGCCTCGAGCGACGACACGCGGTCGGTCGCGCTCGGCCTGGCAGACGCCAATGGCGGCGTCTCGCTCGTGGAATCGGGCCACATTACGGTGACCGCGTCCGGACTCGAGGACCCCATTATCGACGAACCCATTCGGGCGATCGAGTATCGCGACGGCGAGACGGTCGTCGCCTACGAGGGCGGTGGCGTCTTCCGCGGCACGGGCGCCCAGGCGAGAATCGTCTCCGCGCCACAGGCCGAGTATCGCCAGGACGCCTTCCGGCTGCCGATCACGCGACTCGAAGGCGTCGAATCGGTGTCGAACGACCGGGTTCGTCTCTCGAAAGTGCGGAGCGATCGGCCGAGCCACGATATCCCGAGCGTCGCGGGCCGGTTCGTCACGATCACGATCGAGAGCCCGTACTACGCTGGCTGGGCGGCCCACTACGAGCGACAGGTTGGCGACCAGTACGTGACGGTCGACCACGCGAACCAGACCGTCGCCGTCCTCCTCGGACAACCCGATCCCGACGGGTCCTACGACGGAGCGGTCACCGCCGTCGGGGACGTGCTCGATAACGGCGGGAACCCCTCCGTGAACGGCTCTATCTCGGCGACCGGAAACGTGAGTATCTCTTGCGAGGCGCCTGCCAACTGTACGGGCGGCGAAGAAGTGGACCTTCGGCCGCTCGACGACGACATCGCGTACCTGTTCGAGACGTCGGCGGAGGACGCCCGATCGATCGACGGATCGACCCTCGAGAACGGGACCTACTACGCGGACGAGTTGCTTCGAGACGACGACCTCGAGGTCGATCTGAGCGAGGGGGACGTGACGGTCCTCGTCGACGGGAACATCGGACTCGACAACGCGAAAATCGAGGTCGTCGACGGTGCGGGAACGGATCACGTTGCGAGGGTCTACACGACCGGCGACGTAGCCATGGGAGGCGGTAGTGGCGGCGTCACCGTCGAATCCGACGATCCCCAGCGCTTCCAGCTCTACGGAACCTCGGAGATGAAGTTCGCGATCGGCCAGGGGACGTTCACGGGAACCATCTACGCGCCACGGGACGAACCGGCCGAGGGGACGAACGAACTCGTTGACGAGTACCTGAACAACGCCGACTGCTCGCCCGAGGCCGACTGGGCCGACGTCTGCATCGGAACGGGGAGCGTCGACTTCACGGGATCGATCATTTCGGGGCCAATGTCGATCGCCCAGAACGCGGAGTTGACGTACGATCGGTCGCTTTCGACCGTCGAACCGACGATCGCGATCCCACCGGAGCACCTGCCACCGAAACTCAATCATCTGACGGTCGTCGTCCACGAGGTAGCCGTCGAGAGCGAGTGACGAGTAACCGGTCGTTCGCTCGACCGCTCTCTCGCCGTTTGTTTCAGGAACGTCGCCCAGTCAGCGCTTCGCTCGCGGGTGCGAACGAAATGGTCGACCCAAGTCCCTCCTCCGTCGCCCGTTCGTACAGCATCGCCGCGGCCGCGACGGTTTCGATCCCGGTCCCTCCACTGTCGAACACCGTGATCTCGTCGTCACTCGTTCGCCCAGACGCCTCGCCAACCACGATGTCGCCCAGTTCGGCGTGAACGTGATCTTCGGCTATCGCGCCGGCCTCGAGCGCCGCGAGAAACGAGCCTGCGTCGTAGGTCGCCCGGTCCCGAAGGTCGGGAACGTAGGTGGCCCGTTCGATCGTCTCCACGTCGAGTTCGCGCTTCTTCGGGTGATACTGCCCCATCGCCGTAACGTGGGTTCCGGGCTCGAGCAGCGAGCCGTCGAAGACGGGTTCGCTCGCCGTCGTCGCGGTGATCACGACGTCGGCACCCTCGACGGCGGCGGCGCTCGAGTCGACGGCCGTGACGCTGGCGGCGAGCTTGTCGTCGAACTCGGCAGCGAACGCCTCCCGATTGGACGCCGTCGGCGAGAAGACGCGAACAGTCTCGAAATCGCGAACGGTCGCCGTCGTGTGGACCTGTCCGCGTGCCTGCGGGCCAGTGCCGATCACGGCGAGCGTGGTGGCGTCCTGGCGAGCGAGTTCGTCGACGGCGACCGCGCCGGCGGCGCCGGTCTTGAAGGGGTTCATGTGGGCGCCGTCGAGCAGGGCGATCGGTTCACCGCTGTCGGCGTCGAACAGCGGCGTGACGAACCAGGCGTCGCCCGATCCGAACCCGGCGCTGTACATGTAGCCTCCCATCGCGCCGGTTTCCGGAAGGACGGCGGAGTAGGTCGTCAGGAGCCCACCTGGGTCGGCGCGAAAGAGTTTGGTTCGGGGTTTGGCGGATGCGCCGGCGCCGCGCTGGCGGTAGCCGTCTCGAACGGCAGTAACGTAGTCTGCGGGCGAGGCGAGGCCGACCGTCTCTTCGCTGGTGAGAAACAGGACGTCGGTCATACTCCCACGAGGAGACTGAGAGATAAAAACCGCGTGGCTGGGGTTACTCGGAGTTGACTCTGGGGCGCGTGGCTGGGGCGTCCTCGACGGAATCGACGGGACCGTTGACGAACATCGCGTGACCGATGACGCCGATTGCGACGGTAGCGCTAATCGGGACCGCAGCCGTCAACGAGACGCCGACGACGGTCAGGGCAGCGGTGATACCGAGCAGTGCGACCGGGATAAGTCCGAGAACAATGTCATAATAGCCAGCCATAATCTATTACATTCTATGAGGAATAGGCATATAAGCGTTTCCCATAATTAGCCGATATTGAATTTGTCCCTGATTCAGATAGAGGGGGGATTATCCTCGTAACTTATCGAGTGGTTCCAATCGGCAAAAGTGGCCTGGGTCGAAATCCCCTCTCAAAACCGATATAGCTCAGTGCACACTCGAGCCGTGAACGGCCGGTTTTAAATCGTCGATCGCTTCGACAAACGATTTGATCCGGGTCGACCTGCACTCGAGGCCCTCGTTTCTGACCGGGGGTCACTCGAGCCAGCCCGCATTACGGAGCCCCACCGAGAGCCCGATGCGCCAGATTCCGAGCACGAGCAGCCCAATGGCGGTGATGACGACGTTGAACGCCCACAGCGCATTGCCGTCGAAGAACGGCGACGAGCGAAGAATGAGGCCGACGTTCGCCCCGCCGAGCCACGCGACGGTGGTGACCACGGCGGCGGTCTTCGTCGACGCGATCGCACGTCGAGCGTACGCGCCAGCCAGGAGGGCGACGACCGTCCAGCCGACGAGAAACGGCAAGGCGGTCTCGAGGGCGGCTCCCGGTTCGCTTGCGATCGGCAGGCCGTGCTGGCGTCGGCCGGTCATCATGATCGCCGTGATGAGGGCGAGGTCGACCGCCCCGACTAGCGCGATAGCTCGCTGTCCAGGACGATCGGTATCGAAGACGGTAGGTAGCGCTCCCATGTTCATCGGTCCGAGCGGAGCCCGTATTGGTGTCACGGTTTCTGGACCTGGCGTCGCTATCGCTGGGTTCGCTCGGTAACGCCCGTCGCTCTCGAACCGTCCGTCGTGCGATTCAGGAGATGACTACAATAATATAGTTCGAATACAAACGATGTGACAGATGGCTGTGGTCGACCAACGCCGTGAACGGTGTGATGGGTGTGGACGGGCCGTCGCGCTCGAGAACCTGACCACCGTGACGATGCCGGACGGAGAACGGCTGGCGTGCTGCCCGACGTGTGCGCCCCACGCCCGCGAGGCCGCCCGGAAACTCGAGTCGATCGACCGACCGCGCGGGACGTGCGATGGCTGCCACTCGAGCGTTTCGCGAAACGATCTCGAGGACGTCGTTTTACCCGACGGAACGGTGATCACGTGCTGTCCCGACTGTCTCGAGGAGGTTCCCGGTCACGGGGATGCGGGAAGCTCCAGGTCGGGAAGCTTTACGGCGGAAAGTTCCGAGGCGGAGGACGGCAATGGGGCCGCACCCGCCGACGAAGCGACGGAGACGACCCACCTCGCGACCCGTCGAACGCTCTGTAGCCAGTGTCACGAGTACGTCGACGAAGAGCTCTATCACGTGACGACGATCGACGGCCGGACCGAGGAGATGTGTCCGGACTGCAAGGCGCTGGCCGAGGAGAAAAGGGTCGTCAGCAGCGTCGAGATGCGCGAGTCTGAGGCGCGGGAGATCCTTCGTGTCGACGACGACGCGACGAGTCAGGAGCTTCGCGAGGCATTCTTGACCCAGATCAAACACGCCCACCCGGACAAGAAGAGCGGCAGCGAGTCGGCGTTCAAACTCGTCAAAGAGGCTTACGACCGGCTGAAGTGACTGTCACGCTGTGCGTTCGAGGCCGTCCATACGCCTGACGAACCCGATCGTCGCCGGATCGAAGGCGTAGGCGGCGTCGCAGACCTCGCAGGTGGCCTCGAGTAACTGACCGTGTTCCGAGAGTTTCCAGAGTTTCGTCTGGCCCTGCGTGATGTCAGCGTGACCGGGTGGCCACAGTCCGGAACAGTACACGGGAATCGGACGTACCAGTTGGGGACTGACAGTGCTCCGAGCGGAGAGAGTTCGCTCCGAAGCCGGCAGAGCAGGTTGAAGATCGTGAACGAGAGGTTCTCACGATCGATGGCGACTCCTTCGACGTCGGCGATGAACCCGCCGCGGAACGCCTCCTCGTCGTACAGCGGGAGAACCGGAATGCCCTTCGCGAGCGCGTAGCCGATCTCCTGGTTGACCCAGTTGCTGGTCGCCGACGCCTCAGTGAGTACGGCGACGACGACGTCGCTGTTGGCGAGTCGGCCCTCGAGTCGCTTGCGCGTTCGACCGGATTCGATCTCCTCGAGGGCGATGTGGACGCCGAACGGGAAGTTCTTGACCGTCGAGAACAGTTCCTGCACGAGGTCGAGGTCGACGGGTGCGTGGGAGACGAACACCTGCTCTCCGGTCATCAGTAGCTCTACGGAACCGAAGACAGCAATCCGTAATGAATGTAACTACTTCTTATCCCCGGCGTGAGTAATTGTATCGAGAACGAGGTCCGAAAATTCGAGTTCGAAGAGTTCGTCCCCCAGCTGATCGAACCACTCGCGTTCGACTCGCCACGTCCCGCGCCGGTCCCCGTCGGTGGATCGAGAGATTGCCTCGAGCGTTCCTGGCTCCCACTCGCGCTCCTCCGCGACCGTCAGGACGATTCGAACGACGGTACTGACCTCGTGGGTGGTCACGCCCGGTACGTCGTGCACCATTTCGTACTCGAGTCGCGTTCGGTCGTCGGTTCGCTCGAGCGAATTGACGTAGACGCCCTGGCCCATTAGGCGGTTCTCGAGGGTAACCTCGAGTGGGTGCGCGTCGGACGTGTCGTCGGGATTCGAGTTCGCGTTTGCGTTCGCGGGCGAGTGAGAGTGTGAGTTCCGGTCATCGTCGCTCATCGGTGATGCCTCGAGTTCACGTTCGGTGGGGAAAAGGTATCGGGCTCTGGCGGTGCTGTCACTTTGGCTCTCGTCCGTATTTCCGTTCTCGTTCTCGTCCCTGGTCTCGTTGTCGTCTTCATCCTCGTCCCCATTTCGCTTCCATCCCCGCTCACAGCGGCTCGACCAGATCCGCGAGCGCCGCCGCGGGGTCGTCGGCTTTGGCGACGCCGCTGGCGAGCAAGACGCCATTCGAGCCGAGGTCGGCTGCGGCGACGACGTCCTCGCCGGTACTGATCCCCGCGCCACAGAGCACGGTGACGTCCTCGTCGACCCGAGCGGCGGCGTCGACGGCGTCCTCCACGACGTCCGGATCGGCCTGGCTGACCGGCGTCCCGGTGCCGATCAGTTCCGGCGGTTCGACGGCGACGGCGTCGGGGCCGAGCGCCGCGGCCGCCCCGATCTGGGCCGGGTTGTTCGCACAGACGACCGTCTCGAGGCCGGCACGTTCGGCCGCCCGGATCGCGCCGTCGACGTCGGCGAGTTTCAGGCGGCGCTCGGAGTGGTTGATCAACGTGCCCACTGCGCCCGCATCCGCGACCGCCTCCGCGAGCGTGTGCCCAGTGTTGCTCCCGTAGTCGATCGGATCGACGTGCTGGGCCCAGGTTTCGACGCCCGTCTCGGCGACTCGCTCGAGGTGGGTCGCCTGCGGGGCGACGGCGATGCGAGCGTCGGTCGTCTCGTCGACGTCACGCGCGGCTTCGGCGACGGCGACGGAGTCACACGGATACGTCTTGAGGTTGATCAGAACGAACATGCTCGAGAGGAGGCCCTCGCGACCAAAATAGTTACCGAGTGGTCGTCGTCTCGAGGTCCGTCTCGGGCTCGCCGGGTACCGACGGATCGTACCGGTGGCAGGCGACCGGTCGGCCCTCTGTGCGGGTCTCGAGCGTCGGCGACTCGCGCTCACAGACGGTTTCGGTCGGTGCCGCGAGGTGGTCTCGAGCCATTACGAGGTCGCCGTCGTCGATGGATTCGACGGTCGCCGTGAGCGCCGCCTCGAGGTCCGGATCCGCGAGTTCCGCGGGCAGATCGAACCTCGATCGAACGGCGTCGTCGGTGGCGGGGACAGACTCGATGGTCGCAGGACCGTTTGTACCGTCCGACTCGGGCCCGGCGACGGCGGCCCGCACGTCGTCCGCGGTCGTCCAGTCGTTCTCGAGCCGAAAGCGGAACCGCACGAGTCCTCGCCACTGGTCACGAGGGATCGTTGCGTCGGCAGGCGGGATGATCGCCGGACACCGGGGATGGAACCGACAGCCGGACGGCGGGTCGGACGCGTCGGGGAGGTCGTCGGTCAGGGACTCGACGCTGGAGCGCGACGCGTTCGGGTTGAGGCTGGGAATCGACGACACGAGCAGTTGCGTGTACGGGTGGCGAGGGTCCTCGAAGACGTCGTCGACCGCCCCGGACTCGACGATTTCGCCGAGGTACATTACCGCCGCCCGGTCGCAGAACCGACGCACGAGCTCGACGTCGTGACTGATGAAGACGATCGCGACGTCGAACTCCCGCTGGAGACGTCCCAGCAACTCGAGGACGTCGGCCTTGGTTCGGCCGTCGAGCGCGCTCACCGGCTCGTCGGCGACGAGCAGATCCGGGTTCAACACCAGCGCGCGGGCGATGGCGATGCGCTGTTTTTCCCCGCCGGAGAACTCGTGTGGGTACTGGTCGGCCGCGGCGGCGGAGAGCCCGACGCGCTCGAGCGTGTCCTCGACGACGTGTCGGCGCCGCTGGGAACCGTGCAAGCCGTGGATGCGGAGGGGCTCTTCGACTGACTCGCCGACTGTCCGACGCGGGTTGAGCGCCGAGTCCGGGTCCTGGAGCACGAGCTGTGCGCGTCGGCGAAAGCGACGCAGTTCGTCGTCGTCGTACGCGCGAACGTCGTCGCCGTCGAACCGGACCTCGCCACCGGTCGGCTCCTCGAGACGGAGTACCGACAGCGCGGTCGTGGATTTCCCGCAGCCGGATTCGCCGACGAGCCCGAACGCCTCGCCGGGCTGGACGTCGAAGCTCACGCCGTCGACGGCCCGAACGGTCCCGACCTCGCGCCGAAGGAGCCCTTGGTGATCGGGTAGTGCTTCTCGAGGTTCCTGACCGAAAGCAACGGATCCGCCTCAGTCATCCTCGGTCACCCCTTCCCCGCAGCGCCGAAATCGGGAACAGTGTCGAGGACCGTTCTCGCATCTTGTCGGTTGCCGTGGTAGATGCACGCCGCACGGTGGTCTTCGACGCCGGCGACCGGTTCGAACGGCGGTTCGTCGGCGCGACACGCCTCGACGGCGTGTGGGCACTCCCGACGGAAGCGACAGCCGTCCGGCGGAGCCGGTTCGTCACCTCCGACAGTATCAGTACGGCGGTCCGGCCCGTCCGCCCTACCCTGCCCCACGAAATTCCGGAACAACGACTGCGTGTAGGGGTGTCCCGGTCGCTCGAGGACGGCCTCGACCGGCCCGCGCTCGACGGCGTTCCCGGCGTACATGACGACGACGCGGTCGGCCAGCGAGGCCACGACCCTGAGATCGTGGGTGACGAGCAACATCGTCAGCGCTCGCTCTCGTCGGAGGTCGTCGATCAGGTCGATGATTCGGGACTGAATCGTGACGTCCAGTGCGGACGTCGGTTCGTCGGCGATGAGCAGGTCGGGCTCGGTGGCCAGGGCGATGGCGATCAGGACGCGCTGGCGCATGCCGTCGGAGAATTCGTGGGGATACGCGTCGAGTCGCTCCGCCGGTCGCGAGAGGCCGACGGTCTGCAGCAGGTCGATCGCTCGCTCTCGCGCGATCTCGTCGCTGACGTCTCGGTGGAACGTGATCGCCTCGACGAGCTGATCGCCAACGGTGTACACCGGATCCAGCGCGTTCTGGGCGTTCTGAAAGAGATAGGCGATACGGTTGCCGCGAATCGATCGAAGTCGGCTTTCGTCGGCCGAGAGCAACTCCTCGCCCTCGAACGTCACGGATCCGGAGACGTCGACCTGCGAACTCGAGACCAGACCAGTGATCGAATCACAGGTCAGCGTCTTCCCGCTCCCGCTCTCGCCGACGAGGCAGACGGTTTCGCCGGGCTGGACGTCGAAGCTCACCCCGTCGACGGCCCGAATGGGACCGTCGGCGGTCGCGATGTGAGCGTGCAGGTCGTCGACGGAGAGCAGTGGATCTGTGTCAGTCATGAGTCCCCCGTGGATCGAGCGCGTCTCGCAGTCCGTCGCCGGCCACCTTGAACGCCGCGACCGTCAGTCCCAGGGCGATGGCGGGGAACGTCGAGACCCACCACGCGTCGAGCGGGGACGCCCTGAACAGCCCCTCGCCCATCGTCATGCCCCACGACTGGAACGTGGCGTGGAACCCGAGGAACGCGAGCGCCGCCTCTGTCAGGACGAGCACGGCCATCAGGTGGAACGCCGCCGGGATCACGCTATTGGTAATGTTCGGCAGGACGTGTCGTCGCAGGACGTACGGCCTCGAGGCCCCGAGCACTCGAGCGGCGAGGACGTACCCTTCCTCGCGTCGTTGTAGCGTCTCGCTCCGGACGATACGGGCGATCCCGCCCCAGGATAGCAGGCCGAACGCGGCGAGGAGGACGAAAAACGAGTCCCCGATGAACAGGTACGCGATCATGTAGATGACGATCGCTGGGATGCTGGCTGGACGTCGACGTAGCTCATCAGGAGGTCGTCGACGGAACCGCCGTAGTACCCCGCGAGGAGACCGACGATCGTCGCCAGCGGCACGATAATGCCGGCCGTGACGAGCACGGCGTAGGCCACAGGTCGAGCGCCGACCACGAGGAGGTCGACCATTTCGTACCCCCAGCGGTCGGTTCCGAGCACGTACTCCCAGCTCCCGTGACACTGCTGTTCGTATATCGTGTCCCCGGTAACCATGCCCACGCAGTCTTTTCCCGTTTCCAGGTAGGAACCGCTGAAGCCGACCGGCGGCTGGAGTTTGTCGGTTCCGGCCGTCCCCGAGTATAACGTCAGCCGGGGCTGGAACCCCGTTATCATCGTGTAGAGCGCGGTAAGAGTGACGATCACGAGAACTGTGAGGGTCGCGACGGTTGCCCACCGTCGTCGAAGTCGAGCGAGGAGTCGCCGGCCGCGGGACGGATCGAGGACCATCGGAACGGCGCCGTAGGCGACGATCACGGCCAGGGCGAGCAGTAGCAGCCAATCTTCGGGGCCGACGTACCATCGAGCGACGAGATAGATGCTGTCTCTCCAGCGGTAGTAGAGGTACGCCAGCCCGACGGTAAGGACGCCGATTACAAGCGCGATTCGTTCGGGCGAAAACCGGCGCTTCGACGAGTCGACCCGATTCCAGTCGATTCGCTCGAGCGCCGCGACGTCCGTCTGCCCCGACGGTTCGTCTCTGGCGGATGCGTTCGATCCCGGTTCCGTCATTGCGAGTCGTGCAGGAACCTGTCGCCTCCGCGAATAAGTGTTTCTGTTCCATCACGACCGCAACACTCATATTTCCCTGGCTGGCATGTGTGCAGTACTCGTGATTCGCGACTCCGTCATCACGTCTGGTCCACTCGCAGGTGACCGCCAGTGAGAGTGGTGCGAATTCTGGCTCGGCGTCTGGCACTGGGAGCGATCGCCGCCTGGGCCGTGCTCACGGTGATGTTCGCGCTGTTCGCCGCGACCGAAGACTGGGTGCTCGACAGGCAACTCGCGCTCGCGGCCTACGGCGGTGCCGATCCCGACAAACTCGAGTCCATTCGCCAATCGTACCTCGCGGACCGAGGGCTCGACCGACCGCTCACCGAGCAGTACGTCGACTGGATGAGGAACATGATCACCCTGGAGTGGGGCGATTCCTTCCAGAGCGGCGAGGCAGTGTTTCCGCTGGTCCGCGAGGCCACCCTCGAGACGGCGCTGTACGTCGTCCCGGCGATCGTGCTGGCGACGACGCTCGGGCTGACCGTCGGCGCCTACGCCGCGATGAACGTGCGCTCGATTCGCGGCGACGGAACCATGGGTATCGTGTATCTGCTGTTCGCGATCCCGAACTTCTGGGCCGGCTTCCTCATCCTGAGCGCGTCCGCGACTGCCGCTGCCGCCTTCAGTTGGGGCAGCGAATTCAACTACATCACGGTGACCGAGTTGCCGTTTCTCTACGGGCGGGTCCTCCCGGTCGTCCTGGTTACGACGACCCTGCTCGCTGCCATCGTCAGTTACGCTCGAGCGTACGCTCGCCAGTACTACACCGCGGACCTCACCAAACTCGTTCGCGCGAAAGGCGGTGGGCGGCTCGACGTCGCCAGACACGTGTTGCGAAACGCGGCGATCCCGTTGCTCTCGCTCGTGTTCGCGGAGACGCTCGCATTGCTCGCGATTTCGGTGATCATCATCGAGGCCGTGTTCGGCATCGGCGGGATCGGCTCGCTCTTCTACAACGCCGTCTGGACGCGCGACCTTCCCGTCATGATGGGCGTGACGGTCGTCATCGTCGCCTTCGGCGTCGTCGGCAACGTCGTTCAGGACCTCGCGTACTCGCTGCTCGACCCTCGAGTGGACACCGGGTCGCAGTGAACAACACCGGCGATCGGGAAAATGTTGGTCGGCGCTCGATCAATCCTTTCGCTTGACGACGTCACCAAGCGTGTAACTCCCGCTCGAGGAGCCACCCTCCCAGTCGCTGTCCTCGCTCGACCCGGATCCGCCGGTGAGGCTGATCTCTAGGAATCGCTCGAGTTTGCTCTGGACCCGGTCGCTGGGCAGGGTATCCCCGCGCTCGAGTTTGCGGATCAGACTCGCTTTCTCGTTGAGTTCGTTCGCGAGGTCGGACTGGCTGAGGTCCTTCTTCTCTCTCGCCCGCCGGATGCGGTCGTCGTAGTCGGTGACAATCTCGTCCATCTCGTCGAACATGTCTCGGCGACGCGAGCCACCGGACCCCGAGGAGCGACCGCCGCTCGAGGACGTGTCGCTGGACCCCGACCCGGATCCCGATCCAGAGCCCGTCGAGTACTTCGTCGACGTGCTCGAGGATGAGGCGGTCTTCACCTCGGTGCCGAAGTCGGTACAGTTCGAACACACGTCCAGCTTCGCGCCTTCGACTTTGATGGTCTTCGGGGACGACGTCTCGGCGCCACACATCTCGCACTGAACCATGGTCGGGTCTAACGCACCACGCGTGATAAAGGGTACGGCGCCAGCGATCCGGACGGGTCGTATCGAACTCGATACCCGCCCCGGACGAGGGGTCGGACCTTGTCAGACGCTACTCGAGCGCGCTCCAGGAGTAGAAGAACCGCTGGAAGGCCGTCAGGTGGCCGACGACGGCGAGGAAGACGAGCAGCCAGCCGACGAGCGAGAGGCCACCGGCGTCGAACGACTCGAGAGGATAGGCGAGGAAGCCGACGATTCCGATGATCGCCAGCCGGTCGGCACGGCCGACGAGCCCGCCGTAGACCCGGTCGAGGCCCACCGCCTGGGCCTGGGTGCCGAGGTAGGAGGTCATGACGACGCCCGTAACCGCCAGGAAGCCCAGCCAGTAGTCGCCGACGCCGGCGGCGAGTCCACCGATGATCACGATGTCGGCGTACCGGTCCAGGACGTGATCGAGCAGGTCCCCCGCGGGGGAGGAGACGCCCTGGGCTCGAGCGAGTGCGCCGTCGATGATGTCGAACCAGCCGTTCAGGAAAACGAGGGCCGCGCCGACGGCGTACCAGACGGGGTGGGCGACGCCACCGAGGTAAAACACGAGGCCCGCGGCAATCGCCACGAACCCGGCGATAACGCTCACGCCGTCGGGACTCATTCCGACCCGGTCGAACCCACGGACGAATGGATCCAGGAACCT
This sequence comes from Saliphagus sp. GCM10025317, assembly GCF_042663665.1. Classification (NCBI taxonomy): domain Archaea; kingdom Methanobacteriati; phylum Methanobacteriota; class Halobacteria; order Halobacteriales; family Natrialbaceae; genus Saliphagus; species Saliphagus sp. GCM10025317. The sequence continues at coordinate 2,420,423 of NZ_JBHTAQ010000005.1, read as the reverse complement.
CGAGATGTACGGTCGGAACTTATCGAGGGTCATGTCAGGTACCCCACGAAGTCGACCTCGCCGACACTCGGCGCTCGTGTGCCCCGGACGACGGCCTCGAGTTCGTCGGCCACCGCGGCGGGCTCGCGGTCCGTGGTGTCGATTTCGTACACGGACTCGAGTCCGTGGCGGTCGACGGCCTCCGAGAGGATGACGTCGAGCGCCTCGCTCTCTGCGTTCTCGCGAGCCTTAGCCGCACTCTCACCGCGCTCTCTCAATCTGTCCTCGAGCACTGTCGGCTCACACCGCAAGACGGCGACGCGATCGGCCGGCAGGTGATGGGCGAGGTGCGACTCGATCAGGACGTCGTCTCGCTCCGCGAGTCGCTCCTCGAGGGCATCCAGGTCGGCGACCTTGCTGTCGCGCTCTTCGTCGACGGCCGTGTACAGCCCCTCGCGTTCGAGCAGGTCGTTGAGGTGGATCACGTCGTAGTCCTCGAGTCGGTCCTCGTGGCGATCGCCGAGTTGGTGCTCGTGGCGATCACCGAATCGATCCTCGAGGATCGTCGTTGCCGTCGTCTTCCCCGTTCCCGGGGTGCCGGTAACTGCGACTCTCACGCGCCGTTCACCTCGGTTGGGATTCCGCCGTCAGCGCCGAGTTCGCGCTGGTGCCCTCGGTCCTCGAGCACCTCGTTGAGCGTCTCGACGGCCCGTTCGGTTTCGGACGGCGTACCGCAGGTGATGCGAACGCACTCCGGCAACCCGAAACTCGTACAGTCGCGGACGATCACGCCCCGCTCCTGCATCGCCTCGGCGACCGGCGTCGCCTGCCCGACGTCGACGAGCACGAAATTCCCGTCGCTCGGCCAGACGTGGGCGTCGATTTCCTCGCGCATGGTCGCTCGAGCCTCGGCGACGGTCTCGACCGTCCGCTCGACGTGTTCGTCATCCTCGATGGCGGCCAGGCCGGCCCGGCAGGCGAGTTCGCTCGCGGCGAACGGGGTGTTGACGCGGGCGTAGGCGTCAGCCCACGCGTACGGAACGATTGCGTATCCGAGTCGCAAGCCCGCCAGGCCGTACGCCTTCGAGAACGTCCGGAGAACGGCGACGTCGTCGCGGGCGTCGAACCCGTCGCGACCCGAGATCAGGGCGACGGCGCTGTCGACGTCGGCGAACTCCCCGTAGGCCTCGTCGACGACGACGAGCGTCTCCTCGTCCGTTCGATCCGCGATATCCGCGACGGCCTCCAGGTCGATCGTCGATCCCGAGGGGTTGTGCGGGCTGGTGAGGTAGACGATCCGTTCGTCCTCGTAGGCCTCGAGGACTGTCTCGGCGTCCTGGGTGAAGCCGTCATCGCGCGCGAGCGCGTACTCGGTGACGTCGCCGTGGTGGAACCGAGCGCTCATGCCGTAGTAGGCGAACCCTGGTGCGGGGACGAGCACGTCGTCTTCCGGCTCGAGGGTCGCCCTCGAGAGGTAGTCGATGGCGCCGTCGCCGCCGTTTGCCAGCCAGATCTGATCGTCCGCGACGGCCCAGCGATCGGCGATGGCGGCGGTGAGGTCGGCGTGAGCCGCCTTCGGATAGGAACTCACGCTGCTAGCGGCGTCCTCGATGGCATCGACGGCTGCGGGCGAGGGGCCGTGGGCGTTCTCGTTGGAAGCGAGTTTGACGAACGTCGAGGGGTCGCGCCCAAGTTCGCGGGCAACCTCCTCGATGCCTCGACCCGCCTGATAGGCGACGTGGTCGGACAGATCGCGCGGATGCATACGTGAAACCTTTTCCTCGCGACGCTTAAGCGTGCTTACCTGTGACGAGCGTTGTCCATCCGACGACCATCTGGTACTACGGTCGAAAGCGACGGAGAGCGATGATTGGCTCGACCGAATCGTGAATCGATTCACGCAATCATTTATCATCATTTTTCGGGCGCGCGAAGGAGTGTCTGGAATGTAAATATCTGGTATATAATGGTCGTTTTAATTCTATATTGGTCATATCTGATCATAGTGTGTTCGTATTGGATACTTCAATTCATGTAAACTCGCGTGCTATTATATGCCAGTGTGCGTATCAGTCGCTCCCAAAGGCAAAACTTATACGACTCGAGAGAATTTTGCCAGTCGATGCCCAACGACAACGGTGTATCCCGACGATCATTCCTGAAGGCCACGAGCGCCGGTGCAGCCACCGCGGCGGTGGCCGGGTGCTTTGGCGGCGACGAAGGAAATGGCGATGGGAACGGCGACGGTAACGGCAACGGCAACGGCAACGGAAACGGCAACGGAAACGGCAACGGCAACGGCGACGGGGATCTGACCAACGTCGAGAAGGCGCAGCAGGCCTGGGAGCGTGCCCAGGACAACCCTGCGCCGGAGGACGAGGAGACCCGGATGGAAGCGTACCTCGAGATGGAAGAGGCCGTTCGCGATGACATGGTCCTGCTGCCGCTGTACCACGGCCTGACGGAGCGGATGTGGTACGACCACGTCGATGTCGAACCCACGGGCTCGCTCGGCGGTCACCGACAGCAGCACAACGAGACCAGCACCGAAGACGGCGAGTTGAACCTGATCAACTCGACGGTTACGTCGCTGGACCCCATCCAGTCGACCGACACCGCCTCCGCGATTATCATCAACCAGGTGTACGAGAACCTCGTTCACTACCGCAACGGCGTTCCGGAAGTCGAGAACCAGCTCGCCGAAGAGGTCAACGTCTCCGACGACCTGCTGACGTACACGTTCACCATCAAGGAGGCCCAGTACCACGACGGCAGCGAGCTGACCGCCAGCGACTTCGTGTATGCCTGGCGTCGTCTCGCGGAGTCCGCCGCCAGCGAGCGTGCGAACTTCCTGCTGGAACCCGGCTTCCTCGCTGTTGAACACGAGACAGAGGGCGAAGGCGAAGAAGCAACGACCGTCCCGGACTCCCTCGGTGTCGAGGCCGTCGACGACCGTACGCTCGAAGTGACGCTCACGGAACCACAGCCGTCCGCGCTCGACATCCTCACCTACGACTCGTTCGCGGCGATGCCAGAAGGACTCGTCGGCGACATCGAGGGCTACGACGGCCAGTACACCCAGGAGGAAATCTCCCAGGAAGTGATGGTCGGCTGCGGCCCCTTCCAGTTCGAATCGTGGGAGCCCGGAACGGAACAGATCATCACGGCCTTCGGCGACTACCACGACGGCGCGCCGAACCTTGACCGCATCCACTGGCAGGTCATCGAGGACGACGAGACCATCTGGACGTACGTCAACGAAGGAAACGCCGACATCTTCGGCATTCCAACGGCGTACTACGACCAGGAGAACATCGACGCCGAGGAGGACGACATGGGTCGCGACGTCGGGACCTACGGTCCCCTCGAAGACGGCGAAACCGTCGTCAACTACCTCGGCGTGAGCGAGATGTCGACGTTCTACTTCGCGTTCAACGCCGCCAAGGTGCCGAAGTCGGTCCGGCAGGCGATGGCGTACGTCACCGACCACGAGGAACTCATCAACCAGGTCTTCGAAGGACGCGGAGTCGAAGCGTTCAGCTTCACGCCGCCGGGAATCTTCCCGGGTGGAAACGAGGCCTATCAGACCTTCGTCGACGAGTGGCAGTACTCGCCAAACGATACCGACCGCCAGTCCGCACAGCAGGTTCTTGAAGAGGGCGGCCACACGGCGGACGATCCGTTCGCGCTGACGCTGACGACCTACGAGAGCGAAACGTTCTCGGAAGCCGCAGGAATCACTCGAGACAAGGTTTCGGACCTGGGAATCGAGTTGGAAACCGAGGAAGCAGAGTTCTCCACGCTGATCAGCCGCGGTGAGGATGGCGACCTCGAAATGTACTCGCTCGGCTGGATCTGGAGCTACCCCTCGGTCGCCTACGGCCTGTTCGGCTTCGAACCGGCCAACACCAACACCGATCTGATCTCCCAGGGAGAAGCGGACGGCTACTACCTCAACTGGGAAGCCGAACTCGAAAACGAAGAATAACACGAAAAGCGACCACCGCCGGCGGATCGGACCCGCCGGTGAAATTATCCGTCCTCGGAGCCGCTTCCGAGGAAATCATGATACCTATTACCCTCGAATGCATACCGATCCAATAGTGCGAAATATGGTAAACGTCTGGGACACGTGTGATGCGCCATGACTCGCTGGCGATACTTTTTCCAGCGGGTCTTGCTCTCAATTCCGGTCCTCTTCCTCGTAATGACAATGCTGTTTGTCATACTCAGAATGGGGCCGCTCGACCCGGTTGCGGCGATGCTCGGGCCAGAGGCGAGCGGCGCAGCAGCAGCACAGATTCGCGAAAACATGGGCTTGAACGAGCCGCTGTGGCAACAGTACATCGACTTCATGGTCGGGTTGATCACCTTCGACCTCGGCCAATCGTGGGTCATCCAGCGGGGTCGGTCCGTAACGTCGATGATCAGGATCTACGCGCCACGAACGATCTGGCTCGGATTCTGGGCGATCCTGCTCCCTCTGTTCATCGGCATCCCGCTCGGATTCTACGCCGGGCTCAACTCGAACAGCTGGGGCGACTACATCGCCTCATTTTCGGGAATCGTCTGGCTGGCGATGCCGAACTTCTGGCTCGCAATTATGTTCCTCGCCGTTCTGCGTCGAACGCAGGGTGGGGGGTTCCTCGGGTTCGACTGGTACACTCTCGGTCCCGATATCAGGAGCATCATCGGCACGCCACCGCTCAACTTCATCGGCTTCGAACAGTTGCTCCCGTTCCCGAGCGGGTTCTTCTTCGACGGGGGGACGCTCGCCGTCGCAATCAAGGTAATCCTTCCGGCGGCGCTCGTTCTCGGCTCGGCGTCGATGGCCACCGAACTCCGAATTGGACGAACGGCGATGCTCGAGACGATCAACTCGAACTACGTCGAGACGGCCAAAGCGAAGGGGCTCTCGAATCGAGTCATCATCTGGAAGCACGTCTTCCGGAACGCATTGATCCCGCTAGTGCCGATCATTACTAACGAAGCGTTCTTGCTTCTGGGTGGGTCGGTCATCGTCGAGGTCCTCTTCGGTATCAACGGACTCGGTCGGCTGTACTTCATCTCGCTGACGCAGGGTGACTTGCCGCTCGCAGGAGCACTGGTGTACATATTCACCATCATAACGATTAGTATGAATATCATACAGGACCTCCTGTACACGATTCTAGATCCGCGTGTGGGGTACGATCAATGAGTTCCGAGCTAGACGAGGGGACGACACTTCGCGAACGGATCGCCGCAAACCCGCGTCCGGCCGCGATCTGGACCGCCGGAATAGCCGTTTTGATCTTGCTTGAGATAGGCCGCGTCGGAGCGGGCGTCGTAAAAATGGGTGGGGCAATCCGCGTTGCTCTGGCCGGTTTCGCCTCGATTCCCGGTTGGGTCTACGGAAACGTACACGACTCGGCGGGACTGATCGCCGCCGAAATTTCGTTCGCGGTCACCGCGGTGCTCATCCTGTCGGTCGTCACGTTGATTCTCAGGGCGACGGTCGTCACTGGCTCACTCGCCGACCGTTTCGGGATTCACCACGATCGGTTCGAGAGCACTTACGTAACCGATGAACGGCTGGAGCGAATCATCTTGCTCGCCGTTTTAACAGCGATAACGTTCCTCGTGACCATGACGCCGGCTGGGATCGCCGTCGACCTCGTCGTCGGTGCACTTACGGCGTTCTTCGAGTGGATCGCGTCGCTGTGGTCGATTACGAGCCCGGAAACGATTCCGAACCAGGGCTACCGAACGCCCGGTGGCGGCTGGGAAGGAACCTTCCTGGGGCTATCCCCGGCATGGGCCTGGGCGACTCGGGTCGTCCTCGTCTACGTGTACGCCTTCACAGCGCTCGTGTGGCTCTGGAAAGGGTATACGATCTTCCGGGAACACTATCGGGAGGCCGACTGGACGCCCCGAGACGATTCGGTCAACCGGTTCCGGAACCACTACTGGGGGGTCTTTGGGCTCATCGTCGTCTTCATGTTCGTGGTAATGGCACTGTGGGCACCGGCGCTCGGTCCGGTCGGTCCGCAGGAGAACATATACAGTCCGTACGGCCACGAGTTCCAGTACCTGGACCAGGAGACTGGTGAACTCGAAACGGTCAACCACGGGACGGCTAACCTCGATGCCCGATCCCAGGGGTCCGATCCTGTTGGTCCGTTGAGTTACGATAACTACGACCGGTGGGCGCCGTTCGGGACGACCAGCGACGGGAAGGATCTGTTCACGTACCTCGTCTTCGGGGCCCGGACATCACTCGTTATCGGTATCGTCTCGATCGGACTGGCGACATTCATCGCGCTGGGACTGTCCCTCCTCACCGCCTACTACAAGGGACTCGTCGACCTCGCGACCGTGATCGTCAGCGATACGCTCATCGCCGTTCCGGTGTTCCTGATGGTCCTGTTACTCTCGGTCGTGTTCCAGCAGGGGAATCACCCGATTGCCGATTATTACAACGGCGGGTTACTCCTGGCGCTCATTTTCGCTGGCCTGTATTGGCCAGGATTATGGCGTTCGATACGCGGCCCCTCGCTCCAGGTTGCCGAACAGGAGTGGGTCGACGCCGCGAAGAGCTACGGGCAAACGCCGATGATGACGATGAGAAAACACATGGCGCCCTACATCTTCAGCTACATCATGATCTACGCGTCGTTGCTGTTGGGCGGCGTCATCATCGTCACCGCCGCTCTCTCGTTCCTCGGTCTGGGTATCAACCCACCGACGCCCGAATGGGGGCGAATCATCGCCGACGGTCGCTCGTACGTCTCGACCGATTCCTGGCACATCGCGACGATTCCGGGGATTCTGATCGTCCTCGTCGTCACGGGGTTCAACGCCCTCGGTGACGGAATCCGAGACGCGATGGATCCAGAGAGCGAAGCCGGCGAAGGTGACGTGGCGACGACCGGAGGTGGTGCGTGATGTCCATGAATACAGAGACGCAAACAACGCAGACAAAAACAGACCAGTCTGAGACGATCCTCTCGGTTCGAAACCTTCAGACCGCATTCTTCACCGACAAGGAGGTGATTCGGGCCGTCGATGGAATCTCCTACGACATCGAAACCGGTGAAACGGTCGGCATCGTGGGCGAGAGCGGATCCGGAAAGAGCGTCACCGCACGCTCGATCATGGGGCTCATCGACAGCCCTGGACGAATCCTGCCCGGCAGCAGCATTCGCTTTCACCACCTCGAGACTGTCCGGGAGTTCGCCCGGCGGTTCTCGGGGAACGCGGTCGATGTGAATGCGCTCGAGCAAGCCCACGACCCGGCGGAGCTGTTCGACCGGCCCGAAGTCGACATGACGCCCGCGGCGTTCGGCTACGAATCGCCTGAGGAGGCATCGATCGTCGACTTCCTCGGCTCCGGATACGGTGAATCGCTCGGCCTCGTCGACGCCGACGATTTCGTCTTCGTGACCGAGGGGTCACCCGACGACCCCTCGAGCATCGAGTCCGGATTCGTGGAGATTACTCGTCTCGAGGGGAAGGCCCAGCGCGCCATGCGCGGTAACAAGATTGCAATGGTCTTCCAGGATCCGCTGACGAGTCTCAACCCCGTGTACACCGTCGGGAACCAGATCAAGGAAGCGCTCAGACTCCACCAGGGAATGACCGGCGGGGAGGCGACCAACGAGGCCGTCGAGTTACTCGAGGCCGTCGGGATTCCGGACGCCCGACGACGCGTCAGAGAGTATCCACACCAGTTCTCCGGCGGTATGCGACAGCGAGCCGTCATCGCGATGGCGCTCGCCTGCGAACCGGAGGTACTAATCTGTGACGAGCCGACGACGGCGCTGGACGTGACAATTCAGGCACAGATCCTCGAACTGCTCGAGGACCTGCAGGAAGAACGCGACCTGGCGATCATGTTCATTACCCACGACATGGGTGTCATCGCCGACGTCTCCGATCGGGTGAACGTCATGTACGCCGGCGAGATCGTCGAGACGGCGGACGCGGAGACGCTGTTCGCTTCACCGAAACACCCCTACACGCAGGGGCTACTCCAATCGATCCCCGGCAGACAGACCGGAGAACGGCTCCAGACCATCGAGGGGAACGTGCCGACGCCGAACGAGCCGGCGACATACTGTCGATTCGCGCCGCGCTGTCCGGAGGCGTTCGACGCCTGTAACGAGATCCATCCCGCTTCGATTCCGGTCCGAGAAGGAGCCGACGACCACACGGCGGCCTGTCTCCTCTATCCCGAGGGGAAGTCCGAACTCGAACGGATCGATCATCACACAGACCAGGCGGCACAGTCGCCGTCGACTGAAAGAGGTGCAAACGAAGATCAATGAGCCAGGAATCGCTACGCACAGATACCGACGAGGCTATGCGCGCCGACGAGGACGTCATGGTCGAGGTATCGAATCTACGGACGTACTACGACGAAGGGGGCCTACTGGGTGGAAACCCGGTCAAAGCGGTCGACGGGGTCTCCTTCGAAATCAAACGCGGCGAAACGCTCGGGCTCGTCGGGGAATCCGGCTGCGGGAAAACGACCCTCGGACGGACGCTCGTCCAGCTCGAAAAGGCGACGGGCGGCGAGATCCGCTTCGACGGAACCGACATCACGGAACTCAGGGGTCCGAAACTCAAGGCCTGGCGTCGAGACGCCCAGATCGTCTTCCAGGATCCCGACTCGAGCCTGAACGATCGGATGACCGTCGGCGAAATCGTTCGCGAACCGCTCGACGTTCACGACTGGAAGACACCCGACGAGCGCCGCCAGCACGTTCGCGAACTCCTCGAGAAGGTGGGACTCCAGCGCGAACACTACTACCGCTATCCTCACCAGTTCTCCGGCGGCCAGCGTCAGCGGATCGGTATCGCCCGAACGCTGACGCTCGAACCGGAGTTCATCGTCCTCGACGAGCCGGTGAGTGCGCTCGACGTTTCCGTGCAAGCCGAAGTTATCAACCTCCTCGAGGACTTACAGGACGAGTTCGGGCTCACCTACCTGTTCATCGCCCACGACCTCTCGGTCGTCAGGCACATCTGTGACCGGGTAGCGGTCATGTACCTCGGGAATATCATGGAAATTGGACCGACCGAGGAACTGTTCACCGATCCGTCGAATCCGTACACGCACGCGCTGCTCTCGGCGATTCCGGAACCGGATCCGACCTCGAAGAAACACCGAATCACGCTACAGGGAACGCCGCCAAACCCCCGATTCCCTCCCGAGGGGTGTCCGTTCAGCACGCGGTGTCCGGCGCGGATCCGGCCAGAAGAGTACAAACATCTGTCGAACGAACTCTGGATGCGGCTGGATACCCTTCAGGAAATCCTTCGAGAACGTGAACGGGCCGAACGGTCGGTTTCGGAGCGAGTCAAGGAATTACTCGGAAGGGAGACTCGATTTGGGACGATCGACGAGATTTACGACGAACTCTTCAGCGACGTTTCGGTTCCCGAGGAGGTACAGTCGGTCCTCGACGAAATCGCCGAACACGTCCGGCGAAACGACGAGGCTACTGCACTCAAGGTGGTGGCTGCAAACTTCGAAAGCGTCTGCGGAAGCGAACACCCCGAGTACTACCCCGTGGGTGAGAGCGAACGGGTCAGTCTCTGCCATCGCCACGACGACGCCTACCGAGACCCCGAGCCAGTTCTCGAGGAACGGCACGGTTACGTCCCGAACGAGTAGGGCACTGTGATGACCCGGCTCGAATCTGTGCAGTGGCGCCTGCTCGCCCTCGTCTGTGCGGACGCGATGTCGTACGTGTTCGCCGTCGTCGTCGTGGCGACGCTCACGGCAGTCCCGGTCAGTCTCGCCGTCGGTGGCGGGTTCGGCGGGGCCAAGGTCGTCCTGTTTTTCGCCGGGTTCCTGTTGCTCGCGTACGCGACCGTTCGCCTCTGGCCGAGCTCGCCCGAGGAGGTGTCCGGTCGATCGACGGACGCAGCGGATACAATTGGGCTATCGGCATCACCGACAGGATCGAACGATACCCGCTTCCAGCGGTTCGCTCGAGCGCTTCCGCCCGCTCGCTGGCTCGAGTCGCCGCCGCCGGATCGAGAACTCTCGTCTGCGGGAAAGCTCTTCTGGAGCAGCCTGGGGGTCCTGCTGATCTCGTATCTGATGGAGACGGTGTTCGGCGTCGTCTAGGTCGTTTCGCCTGGAAAGCAGTTGACTCGAAACCATTAACCGAGTCCCGATTCTGTGTCCCCATATGCCAAAACCGGATGACGATTCAGTCGGGATTCGAGCTCGTACCCCGGCGGCGTCACAGGCCTGGAAGCGAACGCTCGAGGACATGCAGGCGATCGCCGAGGAGCGACGGTCCGAAGGGTGGGAGATGACGACACTTCCAGCGATTCAGACGTCCGTATTGTCGAAAGCTGACGGGAGCGAGGATCGGTTCGGACTCATTCACGTGCTGGCAGATAATCACGCCGATACGTTTCGGGCGGCCTACGAGAAGGGGTCGTTCCCGAGGAGCGAGGCCTACCGGAACACGGTCGACGGCTTCGTCTATCTCGTCACCGAGTTGCTCGATCCGGACTCCGAGACTGGTATTCTCATTGCGAGTCAGTACGACCTCCACCTCGCTCGCGGAATGATCGCCTCGGCGATCGACGAGGGCGAACTACAGACCCGGGTCAAACTCATCGATGGGACCGAACTCGCGATGGCGACGCACGAGGACGTCGGCGCGTTCGTCCCGGATCTCGGGCATATCAAGGCCCAGATCGGTGTTGAGGACGAGCAGGACGAGCAGGACGAGCACGAAGGCTAGCAACACCGAGTAGCACCTCGAGAATCGTCAGTCGGTGTTGGAAATCAGCGTTTGTTGTACGTTACTCGTCTCCGATATTGTCTCCGATTATCGTCGCCACTCACTCGAGGACGACGAGCGTATCGCCCATGTCGACGCTCTGGCCTTCTTCGACGGCCACCTGCGAGACGGTGCCGCCCGTCGAGGCGACGATGTCGTTTTCCATCTTCATCGCTTCCAGGACGACGACGACGTCGCCGGCGGCGACCTCGTCGCCCTCTGCAACCTCGACGGAGAGGATCGTCCCTTGCATCTCGGCGTCGACGCGTTCACCGTCGCCCTGGATCTCGACGTCACCGCTCGAGTCGTCGCCGCTGGCAGATTGTGGCGGTCCGCCGGCTCCGGCGGTGCTCGACCCCCCGTTGCTGGCCGCCTGCGGGATGGCGCCGCCGCGGTCCTCGAGGTTGACCTCAAAGCGTTTCCCGTTGACCTCGACGGTGAACTCGCGTTCGACGACCTCCTCGTCGGTCGCGGTCGACTCCTCGCTTCCCCACTGTTCCTGGGCCTGCTCGATTCTGGACTGCTCGAGTTCGTTGTCCAGGTACTTCGTGGTGTGTCGGCCCTCGACGAACATCTCGTCGGTCAACATCAGGCGGTGGAACGGGACGATAGTCGTGATGCCCTCGATTTCGTACTCCCGCAGGGCGCGAAGCGAGCGTTCGATGCACTCCTCGCGGTCCTCGCCCCAGACGATGAGCTTGGCGATCATCGAGTCGTAGTCGGTGACGAGGTCGTCGCCCTGGCTGAGGGCGTCGTCGAGGCGGACGCCGATCCCACCTGGTGGGTTGTAGGTCGTCAGCGTCCCCCCGGAAGCCGGCTGGAAGTCCTTCGCGGCGTTCTCGGCGTTGATCCGGAACTCCATCGCGTGGCCGTCGATCTCGACCTCGTCCTGCTCGAAGTCGAGTTCCTCACCCGCGGCGACCCGGATCTGACGCTTGACGATGTCGAGGCCGGTGATCTCCTCGGTCACGCAGTGTTCGACCTGGATACGGGTGTTGACCTCGAGGAAGTAGAAGTTTGCGTCGGGGCCGAGGACGCCCTCGCGCCCGGGTTCTTCTTCGACGAGGAACTCGACGGTGCCGGCGTTCGTGTAGTCGGCGGCGGCGACCCCGCGGCGGGCGGCCTCGCCGATCTGCTCGCGCAGTTCGTCCGACAGTGCGGGCGATGGGCCTTCTTCGATGACCTTTTGGTGACGACGCTGGAGCGAACAGTCGCGCTCGCCCAGGTGGCGCACGTTGCCGTGCTCGTCGGCGATAATCTGGACCTCGATGTGGCGGGGCTTCTCGAGGTAGCGCTCGAGGTAGACCGAGTCGTTGCCGAAGTAGGCTTCGCCCTCGCGCTGGGCGCTCTCGAGTTGGTCGTCGACCTCGCTCTCGTCCTCGACGACCTTCATGCCGCGGCCGCCGCCGCCACCCTCGGCTTTGATCGCGATCGGGTAGCCGTGTTCGTCGCCGAAGGCACGGACCTCGTCGGGGTCGGTGACGGGGTCGGTGGTGCCGGGCACGATGGGCACGTCGGCCTCGTGCATGATCGTTCGGGCCTTGGTCTTCTCGCCGAGACTCTCCATGGCCGAACTCGAGGGACCGATCCAGGTGATGCCCTCTACCTCCTCGACTTTGGCGGCGAACTCGGCGTTTTCGGCGAGGAAGCCGTAGCCGGGGTGGATCGCGTCGGCATCGGCCTTTTGTGCGGCCTCGATGACCGCCTCGTGGTCGAGGTAGGAGTCGGCCGCGCGGGCGGGGCCGACGTTGTAGGCTTCGTCGGCGTAGCGGACGTGGCCGCCGTGTTTGTCGGCGTCGGAGTAGACGGCGACGGTTCCAACGTTCAATTCCTCACAGGCCCGCATGACTCGAACCGCGATCTCGCCTCGGTTCGCGACCAGAACCTTCCTGAACATTCCTGTTCGAATCGACGGAAGGGGCCTACCTTACTTTTTCGCAACGGAACGAGTCAGCGGTGAAACGGGTTCTCGCCGATACGCCCCACTTCGAGGCGGCAGACGCAGAGCGTTCACCCCACGAATTTTCGTCACGGGGTGAGTATATCGCTCGAGCTGTCGTTTGTCCGTTCGGGACGAACGACGCGAGTGCAGTCGGAACCGATCGACTCGTGCGTTCGACGGAGAATTCATGCACACCGATTCAGGGTCACGTTCGGACGGTCGGTACAGTAGACGACGACTCCTCGCTCTGGTGGGACTCGCGGGGACCACCGCGCTCGCTGGGTGTACGGGAGGCACAGACGAGAACGACGGAGATCTCGGCGACGAACCTGATGGCGATGGCGACGGTGACGCGAACATTGAGGGCGAGAACGACGAGAGTGACGAGAACGACCAGAACGAGGAGAGCGACGACGGAGACGTGACAGATTCCTGTGCCAGCCTCGAGGGCGCGTGGATTCTCTTCGATCAGGGCGAACGATCGTTCCCGATTCACTTCGACCACCCCGACACGTTCGAGCAGTACAACGAGGGGATCAACGAGTCGGAGAGCGGAATCGCCGCACAACTGGGTCACGTCGCGTCGAAGCGGGGCGCCTCGTACCCGGTTAACGTGTTCGTCCATCAGCACAAACGCCCCATCGACGACGAGGAGGCTACCACCAACTGGGTGACCGGGTTCGGCACGAACGAACTCATCGACTGGACCTTTACCTACGAGGACGAACAGATCGACGTCTACCAGAGTACCCAGAGCAGCGAGGAGAATCGCCAGTGGCGCTTCCTGCTCCCCGCTCACGACGGCGACGGCGCCCGCGGCGTGATCGTCCAGTTCACGGACGACCGCGACGAAGACGCCTGCATCGACGGAATCGAGACGGTCGCAACGACGTTGATCGAATCGCTACGACCCAATCTCGACTACGCGGCGTAGAAGGAGGCGAGGCGCTCGCAACGCCCGCAACGCCCTCAGAACCGATCGGCTCGCCCCGCCGCAGCCCAGGGGTTCGTCGGTGCTCGAGTCGGGACGCGAACGGTTCGACCCTGTTGGGCGTCGATCCGGCCGGCGAACGACCAGCGCTTGCCGTCCCAGGTCTCCTCGTCGGTCTGGGCGGCCGCCGCAGCCTCGAGGTCCCGGAGGTGGGCACCGATCGCCGCGGCGATGGCCGCGGCCTCCTCGCTGGTGGCGTCCGCCGGGAGCGTGATCGAGACGGATTCCTCGAGCGTCACGTCGACGTCGATGGCGGTGTCGGTGGGTTCGTCATTCGCTCGCTCGCCCGAGCCACCCTCGACCTCGAGTGCCTCGGAGTCGTTCGCCGTCATCACAGGGGGATGTTCCCGTGTTTCTTGTCGGGCGTGTCCTCGCGTTTGGTCTCGAGCATCTCGAGGTCCCGGATCAGCCGCGGGCGGGTTTCGGTCGGGCGGATCACGTCGTCGAGGAAGCCCTTGTCCGTGGCGGTGTAGGGGTTGGCGAACTCCTCGCGGTACTCCTCGATGAGTTCCTCGCGCAGTGCGTCCGGATCGTCAGCCTCGGCGAGTTCCTTGCGGTAGAGGATGTTGACTGCGCCCTTCGGGCCCATGACGGCGATTTCGGCCGTCGGCCAGGCGTAGTTGATGTCCGCGCCGAGGTTCTTCGAGGCCATCACGCAGTAGGCGCCGCCGTAGGCCTTGCGGGTGATGACCGTCAAGAGCGGAACCGACGCCTCGGAGTAGGCGTAGAGCAGTTTCGCCCCGTGGCGGATGATCCCGCGGTGTTCCTGGTCGGTCCCGGGCATGTAGCCGGGCACGTCGACGAAGGTCACGATGGGGATGTTGAACGAATCGCAGAAGCGGACGAATCGCGACCCCTTCATCGAAGCGTCGACGGTGAGCGTCCCGGCGTTGACCCGCGGCTGGTTCGCGACGACGCCGACCGATCGGCCATCGAGCCTGGAGAAGCCGACGACGAGGTTCTTCGCGTAGTTCTCGGCCACCTCGAAGAACGAGCCCTCGTCCATCACCGTCCCGATGACGTCGGTCATGTCGTAGGGCTTCTGGGGGTTGTCGGGGACGATGGACTCGAGGGCCTCGTCCCGCCGGTCGGGGTCGTCCCACGGTTCGACGCGGGGCGGGTCCTCGACGTTATTCTGTGGGAGGTACGAGAGGAGTCGCCGGATGTCGTCTAAGGCCTGTTCCTCGGATTCACAGGCGAACTGGGCGACGCCCGTCTTGTTCGCGTGCGTGAGCGCGCCGCCGAGTTCCTCGTGGGTGACGTCCTCGCCGGTGACGGTCTTCGTGACGCCGGGACCGGTGATGTACATGTGACTCGAGTCCTCGACCATGAAGATGAAGTCGGTGATCGCGGGGGAGTAGACGGCGCCTCCGGCACACGGTCCCATGATCGAGGAAATCTGGGGAACGACGCCGCTGGCTTGCTGGTTCCGGCGGAAGATTTCGGTGAACCCCGCGAGGCTCTTGACGCCTTCCTGGATGCGCGCGCCTGCGGAGTCGTTTAGGCCGACGACCGGAGCCCCGACCTCCATCGCCATGTCCATCACCTTCGTCACCTTCTCGGCGAAGACTTCACCTAACGAGCCACCGAAGACGGTGAAGTCGTGGGCGAAGACGAAGACGTTCCGTCCGTCGACTTCGCCGTAGCCCGTGACGACGCCGTCGCCGAGGACCTTGCGTTCTTCCATCCCGAAGTTGCGCTCCTCGTGGGTCCGGAGCTGGTCGAACTCGGTGAAGGTGTCGTCGTCGAGGAAGTACTCGATGCGCTCTCGCGCGGTCATCTTCCCCTTCTCGTGCTGGCGTTCGATCCGCTCCTCGCCGCCGCCGAGCAGCGCTTCCTCGCGCATGGACTCGAGTTCCTCGATACGCTCTTCCATCGTCATCGGTCGTTCCACCCGTGTCTGCTCATTGCCCGAGGGAACGACCAGGGGCACAAAAAGCGTTCTGGGATGGCCATTTGTTACCAGGCAGCCGCCGTTTGACGCCCGCAGCAGCATCTGCCAGTTTCCCGTCCAGTGTAGCGACTACATTGCTCGCCCTTCTCGAAATCAATTCTTGGCAACGATAGTGTCAGCAAAAACAGGACGCGTTGATCCTCTCGGGCTCGGATTTGCCACGACAGGGGAGTAAAATATCGGGACATGATCAATTACACGCATAAAGTCTTTGTATCCCCCGCGATATCAGGGAACATGGTACAGAAGCTACCACGACGGAAGGTGCTAACCGGTATCGGTGCGGCAGGTGCACTCGGTGTTGCTGGCTGCCTCGATGGGCAGGGAGACGGCGGCAACGGGAACGGGAACGGGAACGGGAACGGGAACGGGAACGATACCGACAACGGCGGTGCTGAGATTGACTACGGTGGAACCGTTCGATACGGGGTCTTGATGCCCGAGACGGGCGACCTCGGCAGTCTCGGAGGGACGATGCGTGACGGGGCGCTACTGGTCGAACGCCAGCTCAGCGACTCTCTCGACTTCGACGTCCAGACCGGCGACACCGAAACCGACCCCTCCGCAGGTCAGTCCGCCGCACAGAGTCTCGTCGACAGCGGCATGCCCGCTGTCGTCGGTCCGGCCGCCTCGAACGTCAACCTCCAGGTGACCCGACAGGCCTTCATCCCGAACCAGGTCGTCGGTATGTCGCCCTCCTCGACCGCACCGGCGGTCACGGACCTCGAGGACGACGGCTTCATCTTCCGGACGTGTCCGAGCGACGCGCTCCAGGGCCCCGTCATGGCGCAGGTCGTCGAGGAGGACCTGGAGGGGAGTTCGACCGCGACCCTGTATCTGAACGACGACTACGGGCAGGCGCTCGAGTCTTCGTACGTCGACGCGTTCGAGGAAGCCGGTGGCGAAGTGATGAACCAGGTGTCGTTCGAGGCCGAACAGTCCACCTACAGTTCACAGATTGGTGACGCCCTCGACGGGGAACCGGACGTACTGATGGTCGTCGGCTTCCCGCAGTCGGGCATTACGCTCTTCCGCGATTACTACAGCGACTACGCGGACGACTGGGACGGTTCCATCATCGTTCCCGACGGCCTCATCGACTCGGAACTGCCGGGCGAAGTCGGGAACGAGATGGAAGACGTCTGGGGGACGGCCCCGAGCGCCGCCGGCCCTGGTGCGGACTTCTTCGCCGACCTGTACGAGGAGGAGTTCGGCTCCGCCCCTGAGGTCTTCAACGCTCAGGCCTACGACGCGGCCGCCGTCATCACCCTTGCGACGATTTCGGCCGGTGGCGACGAGGTCGATGGAACGGCAGTCCGTGACAACATTCCCGTAGTCGCAAACCCCGAGGGAGATCAGTATGGACCGAGCGAACTCGCCGACGCCGCCGCCGCAGTGGCCGGTGGCGAGGAAATCGACTACGTGGGTGCTTCCTCGCCCGTCGACTTCGACGACAACGGCGACCAGGTGAGCGTCGCTTACGACGTCATGCGATACCAGGGTGGCAGCATCGAAGTGCAGGACACGATCGACTTCGAAGCCGAATAATCGGTCGTCCGCGGGCTATTTTTTAGCGTTCGGTGCCCCGACTCGAGCCGTGGCTGTCACGGTTTCGATATCCGCCTTCGAGAAACAGTGAGCCCGCAAAACACCGTACGAAAGAGGTTCGCCGATTTCCGGGAACCGATCACCCGCCGAGGAACTGCTGGCGTACCTCGTCGTCTGCCAGCAACCGGTCCCCGGTGTCGGTGTAGCTGTTCTCACCCTGGGCGAGCACGTAGCCTCGATCACAGCGTCCGAGGGCGGTTTTGGCGTTCTGCTCGACCATCAAGATTGCCTTCCCGTCGTCGTTGATCCGGTCGATCCGGTCGAACATGTCCTGGACCAGGTCGGGGGCGAGGCCGGCCGACGGTTCGTCCAGCAGCAACAGGTCGGGGTCGAGCATCAGCGCCCGTCCCATCGCGACCATCTGTCGCTGCCCGCCGGACATCGTTCCGGCTTTCTGGTCCTTGCGCTCTCGAAGCACCGGAAACCGTTCGTACACGGCCTCGAGTCGATCCTCGGGCACCGAGTCGAGGATGTACGCGCCCATCTCGAGATTCTCCTCGACGGTGAGCGTCCCGAAGATATTCTCGTTCTGGGGGACGTAGCTGATGCCCTTGTGGATGATCGCCTCGGGAGCGAGGGGATGAATCTCCTCGCCCTGGAACGTGATCGATCCGCCCATGTGTGCCGTCAATCCGAAGACGGATTTCATAAGCGTCGACTTCCCGGCGCCGTTCGGTCCGACGATAGTCACGTACTCGCCTTCGCCGACGTCGAGGTCGACGTCGGTCAGGATCTGGAGGTCGCCGTAGCCGGCGTCGAGGTCGCGAACGGTGAGGATGGTCTCGTCGGGGACCGTCGCGAGCGGGTCGCGAAGGGCGGAGACGGCGTCATCTCCGGTAGGTTCGGCGGCTCGGTTCGACTCCGTCTCGGCCGATTGCGATTGCGATTTCGTTTGTGACTGATCGGCGCTCATACGTCCATCTCCCCCAGGTACGCCTGGACCACCCGTTCGTTCTCCTGGATCGTTTCCGGTTCGCCTTCTGCCAGAACCGATCCCTGGTGCATCACGATCACGTGTTCGCAGTTTTCCATAATAACGTCCATGTCATGCTCGACGAGCAGGAACGTGTATCCCTGCCCGCGCAGTTCGTGAATTCGATCGAGCAACTTTTCCTCGAGCGTCGGGTTGACGCCCGCGAGCGGTTCGTCGAGCAGTAACATTTCGGGGTCCGTCATTAGTGCTCGCGCCATCTCCAGCAGCTTTCGCTGGCCGCCCGAGAGGGTGCCCGCCTGTGTGTGGGCGATGTGATCGATCTCGAAGAAGTCGAGCATCTCCCAGACGCGGTCGCGTATCTCGATTTCCTGTTCGATAACCTCGCCGCGAGCGAACGGCGTCACCGAGCGCCACAGCGATTCGCCTAGCTGGCCCTTCGGGGCGAGCATCAGGTTCTCGAGGACGGTCATCTCCTCGAGTTCGCGCGCGATCTGGAACGTACGAACGAGTCCTCGGTTGGCGATCTGTTCGGGGCGGAGCCCCGTGATGTCCTCGCCCTGGAACGTGACCGTGCCCGAGTCGGGTGTGTGTGCACCGGCGATGCAGTTGAACGTCGTCGACTTGCCGGCCCCGTTCGGACCGATGAGTCCGGTGAGCGATCCGGCCTCGACCTCGAAGGTCGCGTCGTCGACGGCGACGATGCCGCCGAAAGTCTTCCGCAAGTTTTCGATTCGGAGTGGGACGTCGGTGGACAGATCGGAGCGATCGTCGGTCGTCCCCTCTGTCCCCGCCGCCCGGGCCGCATCCTCCGCGTCGGTGCGGGTCGCGTCACTCATCGCGGTCACCTCCGGTGGTTCCGGCACGAGTGTCACGGCCGAGGTCGACTGCGGCGGCCGATTCAGTTCGATGGCCCAGCATCCCTTCCGGTCGTTTTTGCATAATGATAACGAGAACGATGCCGAGCAGGATAAATCGGAACGCCGAGATGTTGTCGATCAGGAACGCCAGGAGCGGCGCGAAGTTGAAGAACAACAGGGGTTCGACCGCGCCGGCGAACGTTCCCGGTGCAGTCCCGATGTCGACCGTACTCGAGACGATGTTCCCGAGGGTCCGTGGTCCCTCGAACAGGAGGCCGACAAAGAGGATCGACCCGACGACGCTCCCCGTGTTCGATCCCGAACCGCCGATGATGACGGCAATGAACACGTAGAACGTGAGGATGGGACGGAACGAGTCCGGACTGACGTAACTCTGGGAACCTTGCCAGAGGATGCCGCCCAGTCCCATCAGGGCACACCCGAGCATGAACACCTTGATCTTGAACCAGCGGGTGTCCTTACCGAGCGACTGGGCGACGAGTTCGTCCTCGCGAATCGCTTTGAGGACTCGCCCGAACGGGGAGTTACCCACACGTGCCAGGAGCCAGTAGATGACGATGACGAACCCGACCATCACGATGACCCAGGCAGCGCGTTGAGCGAGCGTATTGTTGGCCGCATAGTAGGTCTCGACGAGCGCGTTGGTCGGGCGGGCAGGAAGGTCCGTCCCGCTCCCGCCACCGGTACCGAACCCGAAGGTCGCTACCGTCCATTCCGAGAGATTATTTGAGTTTGCCGTGAGGCGGATGATCTCGGAAAGGCCGAGGGTTACGATGGCGAGGTAGTCGGCGCGAAGGCGCAACGCGGGGACGGCTGCGATGAGTCCAACCAGCGCGGCCACGATCATGCCGGCGACGACGCCGATTGGTAGCGGAAGGCCCAGACCCTGGCCCGAAATCGCGTCCGGAGGCGTCGATAGCAGCGACATGGTGTAGACGCCGACGGCCATGAACCCCGCGACGCCGATGTTGAACAGGCCGGTGTACCCCCACTGGAGATTCAGAGCCAGCGAGAGGACGGCGTAGGCGGCGAACAGGAACGACAACCGGGTGTACTGCGATTTGAGTGCCCCCATACCGTTACCCGAGGCGAACGTGAAGACGGCGAACAGTGCGTACACGCCGAGGAGCGTGACCAGGATGAGCCGGAAATCTGTCGCGGCCAGTTCCTGGGCCAAGACAGCGCGAACGTTGGTCGGTTCGTCGCTCGAAGGGTCGTCGGCGCCCGACGGTTCGCCACTTTCGGTCTCGACGTTCATGCGGTCGTCACCCCGCCGAAGATGCCCTGCGGACGGTAGAGCAGGACGAGGATCATGATGACGAACGCCGCAGCGGCGTTGAAGTCCGGGGGAATCCAGACGAGCGAGACCTCGTGAACGAAGCCGATGACGAACCCGCCCGCGATCGCCCCGTAAATCGAGCCAATCCCGCCGAGGATGACCGCGGCGAAGATAAACAGGAGGAGGAACCAGCCGAGGTTGAACTCGATGGTTCCGCGCTCGAGCACGTACAGGTAGCCGGAGATACCGGCGAGCGCCCCGCCGATGATCCAGGTCGCCGTCACGACGCGTTCGGTCGGGATACCGGTAACGAGCGCGAGGTCCTTGTTGTCGGCCATCGCCCGCATTGCTTTCCCCAGTTTCGTTCGCTGGAGCATGAGGTGCATCCCGAGCATCAACCCGACGGCGACGATGACCAGCGACGCCTCGTGGAGGTCGATGGAGAGGCCGAGGATCTCCGTTTCGACATCTTGAGTCGAGGTGACGCCGCGGTTGGAGCCACCGTAGACGAGCTGGATTACGTACCGGAGCGCGAGCGCCGCACCGATGCTGGCGATCAACAGGGAAATGCCGCCCCTGTCG
The DNA here is from genome assembly GCF_042663665.1 of Saliphagus sp. GCM10025317. Classification (NCBI taxonomy): domain Archaea; kingdom Methanobacteriati; phylum Methanobacteriota; class Halobacteria; order Halobacteriales; family Natrialbaceae; genus Saliphagus; species Saliphagus sp. GCM10025317. The sequence continues at coordinate 2,399,486 of NZ_JBHTAQ010000005.1, read as the reverse complement.
CGCATCGGTTTGTAGACGAGCCTATCTATGAGCACCGTCACGAGGATGGTGGCTACGGCGGCAACGACGACACCGAGTAAGATACCGAGCGGTGCTTCGACGATGGAGCCGCCGATTTCGTTTACATTCGGGCCGCTCCCCGAGCGAACCAGCAACAGAAATCCCGTATCCGCCGTTCCCCATCCGGCGACCAGCAGCGCCGCACCCCAGCCGGTGAACGCACCAGTGGTCACCAGATCGCCGTGAGAGAAGTTCGCGAAGTTGAGAATGCTGTACGTCATCGAGAGTCCGATGCCAGCGAGGCCGAAGATGAGGCCGACGACGATGCCGTTCCAGACGAGTCCTCTGAATCGACTGAACGTCAGTTGCCCACCGAACGTTCGTCCGCCGATCATCGGTATTTCGACCCCTGCGAGCCTGGCTATCAGGTCGAGCACCAGCAACACGCCCGCAAGAATCGCCACGAACAGAAACGGCTGCTCGCGTATGCGGGCTCCCCAAGTTAATGATTCTGAACCTCCCATGTGTGAAGCTATCACGTAACCAAGCGAGTGCAGGTATAAATAACTCTTCGGTCTCAGTGGCACGAGATCACGAGACAGTGTCGGGGTACAAAACAGTTAGGTCAATTGAGGATTCGTCGATCGGTCCGTACCCCGCGTACGATCAGATCGGTTCCGAGTGGGCTATAAAAGGCCTCTTCACTCGAGTCCCGAGAAGCGCGAACGGTCAGGCCTCGCCGTACACTGGAACGGCCGCGCCGCTGGTCACCGAGGCGCCGTCGCTACAGAGAAACGCCATGACCCCGGCGATGTCGGCCGGGTCGACCCACGAGTCGTGATCCGCGTCGGGCATCATCTCCCTGTTGGCAGGCGTATCGATCACGCTGGGGAGGACGCAGTTCGCCCTGACCGTCCCGCGATTTTCCTCCGCCAGCGTCTCGGTCAGGATTTTCACGCCGGCTTTGGTGATCCGGTAGGGGCCGTCGCCCGACCCACCCTCGAGCCCGGAGCGCGCGCTCACGCTCACGATGGCACCTCCGGTCTCCTGCAGATGTGGAAGGGCGTGTTTCGATGCCAGAAACGCCGACTTGAGGTTGACGTCGACCAGCAGTTCGAACTCCTCGAGCGGCGTTTCCTCGACGTGATTCCCGCCACGCCAGGTCCCGGCGATGTTCAGCAGGTGATCGATCCGGCCGTGATCGTCGAGTACCGTCTCGACGAGGGACTCGACGGCGGATTCGTCCGTAAGGTCGGCCTGGTAGAAGTGGGTATCCGCGTCGGGGTCGAGCTGGGCGTCCTCGTCGTCGGGTTCGACGACGTCGATGGCACAAACGGTCGCGCCTGCGTCCCGAAAGCGGTCGACTGCAGCGCTTCCGAGCGCACCGCTGGCGCCCGTGATAACCGCGACGGTTCCGTCGAACTCGAGTATCGGTGTCGACATGAGCGACCCGTCCACGCCCAGCCGAATCAAACTAGAGGGCGAGTGAAGTAAGATCACACTCGAGGGCGAAAGACCAAACTCGAACGTCGGTGCGGAATGGCCGAGGTCGCTCTCGAGTGCGGAACGACCGAAATCACACTCCGATGCGAAAGACCACGGCGGCAATCGACAGGGCAGACTTCAAGCACGTTCGTCCAGTGTGTCCACGCAGGCAATGCGACTCATCGCTCACCGCGGATTCGCCCGATCGGCCCCCGAAAATACGATCACCGCAATTCGATCGGCAGCGGAGTACGCCGACGCCGTCGAGTTCGACGTTCGACGGTGTGGCTCCGGCGAACTCGTCGTCTTCCACGACGACACACTCGAACGCGTCACCGTCGAGTCCGGCGCCATCGCGGATCGCCCGCTCGAGGAACTGCGAGCGCTCACCGTCCTGGACTCCGAGGACACGATTCCGACGCTCGAGGAGGTCCTCGAGGCGCTGCCGCCGTCGCTCGAGGTCAACCTCGAGATGAAGGAACTCGGCATCGCCGCGGACGTACTCGAGGCGCTCGAGTGGGTCGAAAACCGAGTCGTGACGACCTCGTTTCTCCACCCCGAGCTCCGACGAATACGCGAACTCGATCCCGACCAGCCGACCGGTCTCCTGGCCAGTCGCCACCTCGAGCACCCGGTGACGACCGCCATCGAACTCGACTGCGACGTGATCGGGGCGAACTACTGGCGCTGTCTCGCTACTCGGCTAGTGCCGCGAGCGAAGGCGCTCGGCCTCGAGGTTCACGCCTGGTCGATCGAGCACGAACTCCTCGCCCGTGCATTGGGATATCGCGGCGTCGATTGTATCTCCGCCGATCGGCCGCTAAATCTGTAGCCGCCCCACTGACACTCCGTGGCCATCCAGGTGAACGACTCCGATCTCGAGCTCGGTATTCTCGACGAATACTACCAAGTTATATCGCCCGAGTGCGGAGTCCCCCACGATGGCGTTTAGCGACCAGCTACTCGAGACCGGCACGCCGATCTGGGAGGCCCAGCAGACCCATCCCTTCGTGAGGGAGCTCGCGGCGGGAACGCTCGCGGACGAGGCGTTCCGCGCGTGGGTACGCCAGGACTATCGGTACTTGCTCGATTACGCGCGAACGTTCTCGATCGCGGGATCGAAGTCTCGAGACCCCGACACGCGGGCACACTTGCTCTCGGTCGCGCACTCTATCCTGGGCGACGAACTCGAGTTACACCGCTCGTTCGCCGAGGAGTACGGCCTCTCGCAGGCGGACCTCGAGGCCACCGAGAAGGCGCCGACGTGCGTCGCGTACACGAACTTCCTCCTCCGGACGGCCTACGAGGGGTCGATCGCCGAAATCGCCGCCGCGATCTATCCCTGCGGCCAGGGCTACCTCGACATCGCGGCCCACATGGACGACCTCGCGACTGAGGAGCACCGCTACACGCCGTTCATCGAGAAGTACACGAGCGACGAGTTTCGCGACTCGGTCGCCTGGATGCGCGCGTTCGTCGACCGCTGTGGCGAACGGTATCCGGGCGAACACGAGGCGATGGAACGCGCGTTCCTGACGAGTGCGAAACTCGAGTACCGGTTCTGGGAGATGGCCTACCAGCGAGAAGACTGGGGGCTGTCGGGAGCGACCGGAGAACGAAACCACGTGGACTCGAAGTAACCTATCAGTCGTAGCTGGATTCCTATCAGTCGTGACCGGACACGCGAATCGGCTCGTACGGCTCCTCGAGGTACTCGAGGTCCGAACGCGAGAGCGAGACGTCGAGCGCCTCGACGGCCTGCTCTAAGTGCTCGACGCTCGTCGTGCCGACGATCGGCGCGTCGACCCACTCCTGGTGGAGGAGCCACGCCAGCGACACCTGGGCCATCGTGAGGTCCTTCTCCTCGGCCAGTTCCTCGACGCGTACGTTGATCTCACGGCCGCCGCCCTCGCGGTACGGGTGGGCGTACAGCTGTTCCTCGGCGTCGCCGCGGGTCGTCGCATCCACCCGTTCGTCCGGTCGGGTCAGGTAGCCTCGAGCAAGCGGCGACCAGGGGAGTACGCCGACGCCCTGCTTCTGACACAGCGGTAGCATCTCTCGCTCCTCCTCGCGGTAGACGAGATTGTAGTGGTTTTGCATCGTGACGAACCGCTCGAGGCCCAGTCGCTCGCTCGCGTGCAACGCGTCCGCGAACTGGTGGGCCCACATCGAGGAAGCGCCCAGGTACCGAACCTGATTTCGCCGGACGGCGTCGTCGAGCGTTCGGAGGGTCTCCTCGATCGGCGTGTCCTCGTCCCAGCGGTGGATCTGGTAGAGATCGATCGTGTCCATCCCCAGCCTGTCGAGGCTGGCCGCCAGTTCCTGCTCGATGGCCTTCCGCGAGAGTCCACCCGAGTTCGGGTCGTCCTCGTCCATCTGGAAGTAGCACTTCGTGGCGACGACCGACCGGTCGCGGTGGCCCTCGAGCGCGTTCCCGAGAATCCGCTCGGACTCGCCTCGCGAGTACATGTTCGCCGTATCGAAGAAGGTGATCCCGAGGTCGACCGCCCGCTCGATGATCTCGCGGCTCTCCTCCTCGTCGAGCACCCACGGTCGCCAGTCGCTCGAGCCGAAGCTCATACAGCCCAAACAGAGGCGACTGACTTCCATGCCGGTCGAGCCGAGGGTCGTGTACTCCATGCGGGATGATCGACCGTCGGAGCCAAATAGCCACTCGTTTCAGACGACGCCGCGAGCCAGCGACCCGAGCACGGGGAGTCCAAGTGCCGCACCGACGGTGAGGTAGATGGCGGGTGCCATCTCGAGCGCCGGACCTCGACCACCACCGAGCACGAACGCGAAGACGACGAGCACGACGAGTCCGAAACCGAGGCCGTAGCCGAGCGCCCGCAGGAGGCTCCGTGCGACGAGGCCGACGAGAACGCCCCCGGCGACGAGACCGGTCCAGTGGAGCCACGAGAGGACGAGACCGAGGCCGACGGCGACGAGCAGGGCGAGGAGGTGAATCGGGCGTTCGGTTCGAACTCGAGCCAGCGTCGCTCGTGCCGTCGTCGACGCCCCGTTCCCGGCCTCGCGAGTCGTCATCGGTCCACCCCCTCGAACCGCGTCGCCGTCTCGCCACTCGCCTCGAGGTCCATCGGCTTGTACTCGCCGTCGGCCCACCGCCCGAACTGGTCGTCGTAGTAAGGCGAGAAGTAGTCGCCCGAGTTCCCGCCGGGGAGGATCGCCCAGGCTTCGGCACCGGGTTCGACCACCATCCGCCAGCTGGCGCCGACGGCGCTCTCGACGCGGTAGTTGTCGATCGTCGCCCGAGAGCCGTCGGTGGAACGTTCCTCGTAGCTGAGAAACGGCGCCTCGCTGCCGAAGGGGTGAGCGACGGGGTCGGTCGTGTTCCAGTCGCCGTAGGTGTCCCACCCCTCCTCCTCGAGTTCCTCGAGGGTCGTCTCGAGCGCCTCGACGAGAATCGCCTCCCGCGAGCGGTTCTCGAAGACCGGGCTCTCGGCTGGCAGCGTCGCGACGACCCAGTCGTTCGGGTAGTACTCGGAACCGAGGTCGACGGCCTCGAAGATCGGCTCCAGGACGGCCGTTCGAAGGTGCTCGAACCAGCGGGCGAAGAGGAGGGCCCCGCGTGAGTCGCGCACCATCTCGTACTCCGGGCCCCAGTTCTCGAGCGTCTCGAGAGCGTCCTCGAATTGGTTGGGATCGTCGACCGCCCCATCCTCGAGTGCCGTGATTCCGGCCTCGAGCAAGTCGGGAACCGTGTCGACGGCGCGCTCGTCGCGGCGGTCGGTCTGGAGTTCCCGGTGGAAGGCGAGGTTGGTTGCCGTGCCTTCGTCGGCCTTGGCATCGAGCACGTCGTAGATCCGCCGACCACGATAGGGCATCGCGAAGGCGGTACCGACGTAATGCTCGGGGTCGTCCGCGGTCCGCTGATTCGCCGTCGCCAGCAACTCGGGATCGATCGCCGCGGGCTGTTCCTCGAAGGGGACGAACCCGCCAGCTTCCCAGTCGGAGACGCCGTAGGGCGCGTACCCCGTCCACTCGCCTTCGCCCGCGGAACCGTCGAAGACGCGATTGTCCGCGATTGGGTCGCCGCTCGAGCCGTCGCCATCCCGGCGGATCGGCAACTGACCCACGGCGACGTACAGCGTCCGTCCGTCCGCATCTGCGTACACGAGGTTCTGGGTCGGCACGTCGAACCGGCTGGCGGCCCTGAGCGCGTCGTCGACGCCCTCGCTGACCGTCAGGTCGTAGACGGCCTCGGTCGTCCGGGTCGCGCTGAGTCCCGTCCAGGCGACGCCGACCGTCTCGCCCTCGCGCTCGAGCAACGGGCCGTGAACGGTCTTCCTGGCGGTGATCGTTCGATTCTCGCCGCTCGAGACGGCGATTTCGCGTTCCTCGGTCTCGAACTCGCGCCACTCGCCCCGATACCGGTAGCGCTCGTTCTCGTCGTCGATCTCGTAGGTGTAACAGTCGAGGACGTCCGCGCCGACGTTCGTGAAGCCCCAGCCGGCGACCTCGTTGGCGCCGATGATGACGAAGGGGACGCCCGGGAACGTCACGCCGCGGACCGAGGTCTCGGCTGTCTCGACGTGCTGTTCGTACCACAGCGGCGGCGTCATCAACTGGAGGTGCGGGTCGTTCGCGACGATAGGCGTCCCGCTCTCGGTGTGCTCGCCCGAGACCACCCAGCTGTTCGAGCCGACCCCGGGCGGTGACTCGAATCGCGAGAGCCACGTCGCCAGGGAGGGGGTACTCGAGTTGTGAGCGTCAGTCGTCTCCTCGTTCCCGGCGCCGGATTCCTCGGCGTCGGTTCCGTCCCCGTTCTCCGCGTTCTCCCCGTCTTCGTCGCTCCCGTCGCCGTTCCCTCGGTCCTCCCCGTCTTCGTCGCCGGCGTCGGCCGCACTGTCTTCCGAACTGTCCTCGCCGGTACGGACACCCCGGAGTTCTCCTAGATCGTCGACGTGCTCGGGATCCGTTCGCAGCACCGGCGTGTCGTGGTCCATCCGCTCGGGGAACAGCGCCTCGAGAATTGCCGGCTCGAGCCGATCCTCGAGTACCCGGCGCCGAAGCGCGCTGAAGTTCCCCGTGAGCGTCCAGGCGATCTGTTTCTCCATCAAGAGCGTGTCGGCGGGCACCCACGGGTCCGGCTCGAACTCGAGCAGTTCGAACTCGAGCGGGAGCGTCGTGCCCTCGAGCGCCGCGTTCACGCCGTCGGCGTAGGCCTCGATGAGCGACCCGGCGTGGGTCCCCTCGAGGGCGTTCCAGGTGGCTTCTGCGGCCTCAGCGAAGTCCATCCGGACGTGAAACTCGTCACTCTCGAGGGTCGCCTCGCCGACGACGGTCGACAGTTCGCCCCGCATCTGCCGACGCTGAAGGTCGAGCTGGAAGCCGCGATCGAACCCGTGGAGGTGACCGACGGCGAAGTACGCCGCCCGTTCGTCGTCCGCCTCGACGTGGGGGACCCCCTCGTCGTCGATTCGAACGGTCGCGTCGCCGTAGGGACTCTCGACGCGTTCCGGGCGTTCCCGATCGGCGGCGTTCCACGCATTGCCCGAGAGCGGCGCGAACTGCTCGAGGAGGTCGCTCGCGGACGAGAGCGAGAGACCGGCGACGCCCGCGAGGACGCCCGCGGCGAGTGCACCCCGGCGGGTGATTCCTTCGTTCACGGCCGATGACATTCGGTGGGTAGCGTATAACTACTCGGGTCGCGGCGGTGGAGGGTCGGCGGGCGTGCCGACTCCGAATCCCCTTAGAGGGCCGCCTGGTCCACCCGCTCGAGCCACCACTGGAGCAACAGGTACGCCCCGAAACCGGTCACCACGTAGCCGGCGAACAGGAGCCAGGTCGTCGGCGTCTCGCTTCCGATGGCCAGTTTCGCGACCGTGTTCGCGGGATGTTCTGGCAGCAGGCTCGTGACGACCAGGAGGCCGACGATGCCCGCCGAGTAGAGCAACTGCGCCTGGCGTCGATCCGGGGCGTACAGCGCCACACCCATTCCGAGCGCGACGATGAGCAACGCCAACGCGGCGACGAAGACGATCAGCGCCGCCGGGTTGGCGATCGCCGTTCCGTTGAACGCGAGCAGGAGGAGCCAGGCGAGTCCCTGTAACGGGGCCAGGCTGGCCGTCGCGACGAGTTTCGCGTCGATCACGTCCGGGAACGACAGCGGCGCCACCCGGAGCAACTCTAACGTGCCGCGCTGGCGCTCCTCGATCAGCGAATCGACAGCGATCGAGCCGCTGATGAACACCGGCAGGAACAACAAGAGCGGCACCAGGATGGTGTAGGTGAACCCGAAGTACGGGGTCGCGCTCGTCGTAGGCACGGACAGGGGTGGCGACTCGAGCCGGTCGGCATTCGCCCGCCGTTCCTCGAACTCCACCGTGCGGAACGTCTCCTGGAGTCCCGAGATCAACAGCGTCGTCCCAATCCCCTCGTCGGGTGCCGTGACCACGACCGAGAGCCGGCCGTTTTCGAGGCGGTTGGTCTCGACGACGGCGGCGACGGCTCGCCGATCGAAGTCCGCGTAGGCGGCTCCGCGGTCGTCGTAGAGCCGCGGTTCGATGGCCTCTCGATGGTGGACGGCCTCGAGCAGGGCGTCCCTGTCGTCACCGGTGAGCGCGACGGTCATCTCCTGGCCCTCGACCGCGCCGGGGTCGTACAGCGAGACGAGGCCGACGACCAGGAAGCCCGAGAAGCCGGCGATGACCAGCTGGATCGCCAGCGCGAGCACGATGGTCTTCTCTGAGCGCAGGGAGTGCCACTCGCGGCGGACGATGGCCAGTCGAGCGTGCAGGGTAGAGTCGTCCACGTCCGCTCGAGGCTCACGCGACAAGCGCGATCACCCCGAGGTTGTAGACCGCGTGAACGAGCGTCGCGGCGGTGAGGCCGAGTGCGTACGCGGTCCGGCCTCGACTGGCGCCGAGTGCCCCGATAATCGCCGTCACGGCGTGCAACGCTAGCGGTGCGAGGAAGACGGCAACTACCACGGCAACGGGGGCGCCGGACAGCGAGGGACCGAACGCGGCCTGCCCCTCGAGCAAGTCGGGAAGCCCGACGAACTGGACGGCGTGGGTGAGCTTCTCGCCCAGGAAGAAGCCGAGTCCCGAGAGCGCCCCGAGGGCGACGGCGGTTCGGACGGACGCCTCGAACCGCGAGTGGGCGTAGCCCGCGTAGACGTGTAGGCTCTTGGCGAGTTCCTCGAGGAGCGCGGCGACGACGAAGACGACCGGGAGCGACACCGTCTGCGGGAGCGCGAAGACGAGCGCGACGGTGAGCAACTGGCCGGCGAAGACGAACGGAATGAAGACGATCGGCATCGCGAGCACGCTGGCGTACCCGCTGACGTGGGCGGCGACAGCGTCGACCGCCTTCGACGGGATCGTCTTCTGGGTGAACATGTCCTCCTCGCGGTAGCTCCCGAGCCCCAGTCCGAAGAGGACGAGCGCGCCGAGAGACAGCGGTCCGGTCGAGAAGAGGTACTCCCCGAGGCGAACGCTCTCGCCCTGGAGGTCCAGGACGACGAGTGTCAGCGGCGAGATGAGCGAGATCGGCGTGACGTTCGTGAAGATCGCCGGAACGAACGTGTAGGTCGTCAGCACCACCGAAACCGTCACCGTGACGAACGTGAGTTCCTTGAACGAGCGGGCGAACATCGCCCCGACGAACGTGGCCGCGAGAAAGGCCAGCGCGATGGGGACGACGGCGGCGACCGACAGCCAGCTCCCCTCGATCCCGTACGCGATCGCGACGACGATTCCCAGGAGCCCCAGCAGGTACGGGAGCGTCTTCCCGGCGACGATTTCGTATCGCGAGGCGGGCGAAACCAGCAGCAACTCGCCGCGGCGCTTGATCCGTTCGTCCATGATCGTGCTCCCGTAGGACTGGATCACGATGTTCATCGGGACGACGAAGAGGAACGCGAGCACGAGTGACCGGAAGGGAAACGGCGGCGTGATCGAGCCCGGCGTCTGGGGCTGGCTCGACGCCTCGATCGAACCGCCGCCGAACTCAGGTACGCTGATGCCCGAACCAGGGCTGTCGCTCGAGTCCGCGGGAGCGCCGCCACCGTCGCTCGAGCTGTCGCCACCGTCCGTCGAACCGTCGCCACCGTCCGTCGAACCGGCGCCGGATCCGGTCGATCCGCCGTTGCTCGAGTCGGTCCCTCCGCTCGCCGAATCGAGGCCGGATCGCTGCTGGTAGGTCAGCGTCACGGAGACGGGGAACGCTGCGGTCCGGTCGTCCTCCGCGTACATTCGCTCCTCGTTGTAGGTCTCGACGGCGTCGGCGAACGCGGCGTAGGCGGCCCTCTCTTTCGAGGTCTGTGCCCTGTCGGGATCGATGACGTCGCCGCGGTACACCTGCACGTCGGCGTCGGTGCCCGGTTCGACGGCCGTGAACGTCGGATTCTCGACGGCGACCGCGTGATAGGGGCTGTCCTCGTCGACGGCCACGGTATAGAGGCCATCCTCGAGACCCACGCCTTCGTCGAGGGTCGCGACACCCACCATACCGACGACGAGGGCGAGCGCGAGGACGATCAGGACCGTCTTTCGGTCGACCGTCCCGGCGCTCCGCGAGACTTCCCAGCGCGCGATCCGAGCGGTTCGGCGGACGAATCCGAGAACGGCGTCCGCTCTCGACGGGCTGTCGTTCGTGTCCTGGCGCTGGCTTCGAGGATCGCTCGAGTCGGAACCGACCGTCACGCAGCCGCCTCCCCGGCTACCTCGAGGAAGATTTCCTCGAGACTCGGCGTCTTCGTCTGGATGTCGGTGACGGAGCCGCCGGCCGCCTCCACGGCGTCGCGGACGGCGTCGACGCCCTCGAGGTCTCGAACCACGTATCGCAGGTCGCCGTTCTCGCGAACGATCTCGGTCACGGGGGCGGCGATCGCGTCGCTTCCCACCACTTCGGTCCCGCCAGATGAGACGAAGACGTGGTAACTCGTCCCACCGTAAGTCGAGCGGATGTCCTCGATGGTCCCGCGAGCGACGATTTCCCCCTCGGCCATGATGACGAGACGGTCACAGATGCTCTCGACGTGAAAGAGGTTGTGCGCACTGAAGACGACTGTCTTGCCCTCCTCGCTGAGTTCCAGCGTGAACTCGAGGATGGCGTTCGTCGTCAGCGGGTCGAGCCCCGAGGCGGGTTCGTCGAAGATGAGCACGTCGGGGTCGTTGACCAGCGCGCGGGCGATGGCGACCTTGCGCTTCATGCCCTTCGACATGTTTCCCAGTTCTCGATCGCGGTGCTCGAGGTCGAGGCGATCCAGCAGGGCGGTGATGCGCTCGCTCGCCACGTCGTCCGGAACGTCGTAGAGGTCGGCGAAGAACTCGAGGTAGGAGATGGGCGTCATCTCCTCGTACAGCGGCGACTCCTCGGGGAGGAAGCCCAGACGGCGCTGCATCGCCGACGATCCGGCGGGGTGTCCGGCCACCACCGCGGTACCGTCGGTCGGTTCGATCAACCCCGCGAGCATCTTCAGCGTCGTGGTCTTGCCGGCGCCATTGTGGCCGACGACGCCGAACACCTCACCGCGGTCGATCGAGAACGAACTTCCCTCGACGGCGACGAAGCCGCCGTACTCCTTGCGTAGATCCGCAACGTCAATCATTCAATTGTATCGATAGAAGGAGACCCCGCAGAAAAGGCTAGCGGCCGGTCGTGATTCGAGCGAGTGCAATTCGTGCAGCGCGAGGGCGTGTCACGCGGTGGCTTTCCCTGGCTCTCTCCCTCTCCTCTATTCCCGTCTCTAACCCGAGCCCTGCCTATCCGGCGCACTGAATCGCACCATGACTGCGAACAGGGCCGCCGGCCCACACAGCAACCCGAACAGGAGCACTCGAGGGGCAACCCGTTCGAATCCGACGGTAGCGAGTTCGACGGTGGAAGCGAGTCCGATCGCCCCCACGACCCCGACGACGACCCACTCGAGGACGGTGCCCTCGATTCGAGCGGTCAGACGAGCGAGTAGCGAGAATCCATCGCCCTTGGGGTCGTCGGCGCCGGGTATGCGGAGGCGACGTTTTATCCCGTCCCCGTCTCCGTCTTCGGCTCTGACGGCCTCGATCCCTCGTCGGTACGTCGCGAGGATCGCGCCGACCAGGACGCCGACGAAGACCGCCTGGCCGACCGGCACCGACGGCACCACCAGCGCGAATAGCCCCAGCGCCGGCGGCGGTGTGGCACCGACTGCGACCGTCTCGAGGACGTCGACGAGGGGCAACGACTCCGCTCGAGGGACCGTCTCCCCGGGAGCCGCCGGGTTCTCGCCGGAAGCATCGCCTCGTCGGTCGCTCACGTTGCTCGGGGATTGTCCCCGGTACGTCGAAAAGCTTTCTTCCGGGACCGTTCGCGAAGCTCGAGTCCGTCGAACCCGGCTACGGTGGTCGCTCGAGGGGAGAATCGTTCGTCGGTCTTCGCGTACCAGCTCCCGGCCAATCGTCCGACGGCGTCGACGTTCGCTACGTCGATTTTCCCATCGGTCGTCACCTCCTCGTCGAGGTGGACGTAGCGAACGTCGCCGAGGACGAGCGTGGACCCGCCAACGTCGAGCAGGTCTCTGCGGGTGCACTCGAGGGCAACCTTCGAATCCGCGACTCTCGGCGGTGCGACGACGGCCGACTCGGCGCGCTCGAGACCGGCGTGCTCGAACTCGCTGTCGCCGGCCTCGAGGGTGGCGCTGGTTTCGTTCATCGCTTCCGCGAGGTCCTCGGTCACGAGGTTGACGACGAACTCGCCGGTGTCGCGAACGTTCCGCGGCGTGTCCTTGGGGCCGTCCGCACCGTCGACCGGCGCGAAGACGACGACCGGTGGCTCAACCGAGGCGACGGTGAAAAAGCTGTAGGGGGCGAGGTTGTCGACGCCGGCCTCACTTCGGGTGCTGACCCATGCAATCGGGCGCGGGACGACCGCGCTCGAGAGGACTCGATAGAGCGACCCCTCCCGTTCGTCGACGTCGATTTCGATCGCGTCGGTTGACGTCGTGGGATCGATCACTGCCGATCAGCGCCTCCGCCGCGGCTCTCGTTTCGCGGATCAACGAAACTACTTCCAGGAACGTCCTCGCAAAACGCCTTCGTAGTTTCAACGTCGGTGCAGCTGTTAGTGACATGGTGCAGTTCCGTCGTCGGTAGCTCGGTTGGGCCGGCTATCATCGTTAGTGATTGCCTCGTGTTAGCTGGTACGATACCGAACTGCTATAGGCTTTCGAGACGAAAAGGAATCAGATACCCACGATGTCATCCGAATCCACTCCACTCGAGGTCGAGCGCGCTGAAACGTCCACTGACGGCGACGTCGCCGTCGGATCCGAACCCGAGGACTCTCCATGCCCCGTCATCGATTCGATCGAGCAGATCGGCTCTCAGTGGCGACTCGCCGTCCTCCACGAACTCCAGAAGGGCGAGTACCGCTTCAACGAACTCAAGCGCGCGACCGACGCCAACGCCAGGACGCTCTCGCGGGTGCTCGAGGACCTGGGCGAACTCGGGTTCGTCGACCGGCGGATCGAGGAGGATGCGCCCATCGCGACCTACTACAGTTTGACGCCGAAGGGGCACTCGCTCGAACCGGTCTTCGACGAAATCGAGTGCTGGGCGGGAAGCTGGCTCGAGGAGTCAGCATCCGGAGACGAGTAGACCTCTCGCGATTGCGACGTCCTCTGCGACCGCGACCGTGACTGCGTTCTGCCGGAGACGTACGAGTCACTCCCCGAAATCGGCGTCGTCGAAGTGCTCGTTAGCCAGGTCGTCGATCAGGTCCGTGATCTCGTCCGCCGCCTCGTCGTTCAGGTCTTCGACTGCGCCAACGCCGCGGCCGCCGCTTTTCGCCGTAGCGAAGGCGTTCTTGTTCAGGTTCCCGTCGGGACCGACCACGGGGAGTTTGAGGTCGGTGAAGTTCTCCGGCGGAAAGCCCGACGACGAGAGGATGAAGTGGTCCGCTACCTCGTCCAGGTCGTCGGTGTCGAAGTCTTCTAGCTGGGGGTCGTCCCAGTTCTCGGTTGTCGTTCCCGAGAAGTCTGGTTCGTGCATTTCGTAGTCGGTCATAGAGGCAAATTCACTAGTTCGAAAAATTGGCGTGACCCTTGCGTGTTCAACGGTTCTATGACGTCCGTCGTTCCCGTTCGAGCCGTCCTCTCGCCGGTCATTGACGGACAACGAGTCGACACTCGAGTCGGTCACGGGTGCTGACGAAATGATTGATGGCGCCGCGAGTGGGAGACGTGCGGTACGCTCACACACGAACGATGGCTCATCACTCACTCTTCGACCCATGGTAGCTCCCGGACGCGTCGCCGCGATTCACTTCACCGGCCGCATCGCCGAGGGGGACGCCGCAGGCGAGGTCTTCGACACGACCGACGTCGACGTCGCCCTCGAGGAAGGTATCTACCACGATCACCGCGACTACAAACCACTCGAGGTCAGGGTCGGCGAGGAGAAGATCCTCCCGGGCATCGACCGCGTGCTCCAGGAGATGGCCGTCGGCGAGCGACGAACCGTCGAACTCGAGCCCGGGGAGGCGTTCGGGGCCTACAGCGAGGAGCGCGTGCTCGAGGTGCCCGCTGAAACGCTGACGTCGGATCCGTCGGCGCTCGAACCCGGAACACTCGTTCGCGACGACAACGGCCAAACCGGGTGGATTCAGGCGGTCGAGGACGACGGCCGGGCCGTCGTGGACTTCAACCACGAACTCGCCGGAACGACCATCGAGTGCGACCTCCACGTGCTGGCGGTGAGCGACGATTCGACGGGAGCGACGGACGAACTCCTCGCTGACGAGCGCCTGCTCTCGAGGTCGAAGGAGGTCGATGCGGACGAGGCGGGTGCTGACGAGACGAACGCGAACGAGGCAGCCGAGGAAAAGGCGGATTGACGCTTCGCTCTCGAGAAGCGATCACTCCTCGACGGTCACCGTCACTCCGTGCGGTTCGTAGGCGTTACAGGCGTATCCGTCCTGATTCCAGGGGAACTGGTCGTCGGAGATGGCCTCGAGTCCTGCGCCTGGGTCTGAGATCGGCCCGAACTGCGTGTACCCGTTCTCGTCGGTCGCCCGCGAGTACAGGACGTGCTCGCCCGCCTCGGCCTCCCAGAGGTAGCGGAACTGTCGCCAGCCGCCAGGGCCGAGGTCGGGGCCGAAGAACTCCGCTTCCTCCCAGCTCTCGCCACCATCGGTGGAAACTTCCACGGACTCGACGCGGTCGTCGCCAGCCCAGGCGACCCCGAGCACCTCGACGCTGCCGTCCTGGGCGCGCGGCGACACCGTCGATTCCTCGCCGGGATAGCCGATGATCGACTTGACGACCTGATCGTAGATGTACGGCAGGTGGTCGAGTTCGCCGTTGGCGGCTGCTTCCATCTGCGCCCAGGTGTCGAACTCGTCGATCGTCTCGTTGTGCTCGGCCTCCTCGCCTTCGGGGATGATCCGGTAGGAGTTCTGCTGCCAGTGGAGGTACTGTTCCCACTCCTCGCCGATCATCATCATGTCCATGACCTCGAGTTCGCGGAGCCACTTGACGTTGTTATTCCCCATCCAGCCGGGGACGAGGAGCCGAACGGGGTGGCCGTGTTCGGCGCTCAACGGCTCTCCGTCCATCTCGTAGGCGAGCAGGCAGTCGTCCATCACCTTCTGCATCGGGATGGAGCGCGCGAAGATTCGCTCGCCTTCCGGGTGATCCCCGCCGGCAGCCATCAGCCACTTCCCGTCGCTCGTGTCGGCGTCGTGGGCCTCGAGGATTTCGCTCACCGGCGCACCGGTCCAGATGGTGTTACCGACCGCACCGAAGGTCCAGGGATTGCCCGCCACCTCGGGGTCGAAGTAGGAGCGACCGTTGCCCGAACACTGCATCGTGTGGGCCACCGACTCGGTCGAGTACTCGCGCTCGAGGTCTTCCATCGACAGCGAGACAGTCTCCTCGCCCAACCTGAGTTCGATCTCCCACTCCTCGGCGTCGAGCTGGGGCGACAGGTAGTGATTCCGGATGTAGTGTTCCTCCTTCGGCGTGAGGTAACTCGTGTACGTCTCGCGGGCCGCCGCCTCCGCGTTCTCCGGATCCGGTGAGTAAATTCGTAATCCTGGATAGTGCTCCTCCAGGTACTCCGGCGTCCCCCGTTCTGGTCCGCCGTCGCCCTCGCCCTCGTCGGACTCCGATTCCTCTTGCTCCTGTCTCGCTACCACCGACCCGGTTACACTCAGTCCCGCGAGTGCGCCCGATGCCATCATGAACCTTCGCCGGTCAAGTAATCGCCGTCGTCGTCGTTCGGTCTCGCCCGACTGCTCGTCCCCGCCGCTCGTTGACTGTCCCTGCATGACAAACGCACGCACACTCCTGACGGCGATATAGCTAACATAATCCTGCCGTATCGAATCCCGCTCGATAAACGGTCTACCGATCACTCCAATAGAGAGTCCCGCGAGTCGACCGGCTTCCGGTCCCTCGAGTTCGGAACGAAACGTCGCTCGAGGTCGAGGAAACGGTTAGTCGTCGGCCGCTTCGTTCGACTCGTCGTCCCCGTCACTACACGGTTCGACCTCGATAGTCCCGATCATCTCCTGGTCGTGGATCGCACAGACGTACTCGTACTGCCCGACGGCGACGAACCGATGGTCGTAGGTATCCCCGCTCTCGCGGGTGGCCTGGTGATCGATTTCGTCGGTTTCGCCCTCTCCATCTCCGTCGTCAGTTTCGTGTGTCCCTTCTCCGTTTTCGTCCGCACCGGATGAGAGGTCGTAGGAGGCGAACGGCTCGGCTCCCTCGGGCACCGACGCGTTGGCAGATGCCTCCGGGTGGGCGCTAACGTTGTGTCCCTCCTCCTCGAACGTCCAGCGGACGACATCGCCGACCTCGAGCGAGAGCGAAGCCGGATCGAACGCGAGTTCGCCGTCCGGTGCGACGGTGACGGTCGCGTCCGGTTCGTCCAGAACCTCGATCGTGCCGACCATCTCCTCGTCGTGAATCGCACAGACGTACTCGTACGTCCCGGGGGTCTCGAACGCGTGAGCGAACGTTTCGTCGGCCTCGCGGGTGGCCTCGTTGTCGATCTGAGAACCCTCGTCCTCGCCGTCGCCTTCACCCTCGTCCTCGTCCTCGCTGTTCGAGAGGTCGTAGGAGGCGAACGGCTCGGCCCCCTCCGGCACCGACGTATTGTCGGAGGCGTCCGGGTGCGCAGTCACGTTGTGCCCCTCTTCCTCGAACTGCCACTCCACCGTGTTCCCGAGCCCGATCTCGAGCGCGTTGGGTTCGAATCGACGGTCGCCGTCGGGGGCGACGACAACGGTTTCGTCCGCGCAGGCGTCCACCTCGACGGTACCGACCATCGTGTTCTCGTGGGGGACGCAGACGTACTCGTACTCGCCGGGGGTGGTGAAGACGTGACGGTATGTCTCACCCTCCGGAGCGACCGAGAAGTGGGCGTCGCCCTCGTAGGAGGCGAACGGCTCCGCGTTCGGTGGGTTTCGATTCTTGTCCGACGCCCCGGGAAGGGATGTGACGTTGTGGCCTGCACTGGCGAACGTCCACTCGGCCGCCTCTCCGAGACCGATTTCGACGTCCTCGGGTTCGAACCGCCAGGCACCGTCGGGGCCGGCGACGACCTGTGTCACGGCAGGGTCGTCGCTCGAGTCGTCTTCGCGGTCGGTTCCGTCGCTTTCGTCGCCGTCTCCTTCGTCTTCGCCTTCGCCTTCGTCCTCCGTTCCGTCACCGTCTCCGTCGTCCTGGAATCGATTGCCGACTGTCCCACCAACCTTGCCGGCCAGGGCTGCGGTCAGGGCGCTGCCCACTCCGAGGTGGCGCAGAAAGCGCCGTCGGGTGCTCGCGTCGCTCATGTGAATCCAATCTACCCAAAGGTGGCGCCGACAAAGATGCTATTCCACGAGTACGTGACTGACAGCGTCTCGAGAACGAATTCGGCCGGGGAGCTCTTTTCCAACTAGAGGCCGATCACTCGAGCACGTCGAACGCCACCGTCAGGTCGAGCGGCCAGTAGACGAACCGGTACCGGCCGGCCGGGAGCCCCGGGCAGACCTCGAGCCCCGAGTACAGGTCCTCGACGGCCGCTTCGGATAGCTCGAGCTCCCAGTCGAATCCCTCGCCGGGACGGTGGATGATTCCCTCGTCGGTGTAGCCGATGCCGTGTTCTGAACGGTGGCCGCGAACCTCCTGCCAGCCCGCTTCGGTCCGGACCTCGAGCGAGAACTTCCGGTCGTTGCCGGTGCCCTGTTCGACGCTGGTGAGGTTCCGCATCGTGACCGACACCGACTCGCCGCGAGCGACCTCGAGGGGGTCGACGCGCATGGCGAACGCGTCGGCGTCGCCCCAGTGTACCGACTCGGCGGACGAGAGACGCTTGAAGTCGTCGTCCGAGCACTCGAGTGGTTCCGGAATCGTCGCCGGATCGCCGTCAGGCTCGACGCCACCCTCGAGTCCGACCGGGTCGATGACGCGCTCGTGGGCCGCCTCGACGGTTTCGGTTTCTCCCCAGCCATCGGTGAGCGTGACGACGGCGTTGTGGTGCCACATCCCGTCGCCGTCGAACGAGACCCGCGTGAGCGACGACGGGTAGGCTAGCGCCTCTCCACAGCCGCCGTCGCTCGAGTCGACGACCGTCGCCGTCGCCGTGATCGCGCTCTCCTGGGCGTCGAAGTTCACGTCGCTGACCTCGATGCTGTCGTGGCAGATCGTCGGGCCACCGGATTCGACGAGCACGAGCACCTCCGTCTCGAAGTCAGTCTCCTCGAGGAAGGGGTCCACGGTTTCGGCGGTTCGGTTCGTCGCGATGGCGTCCAGTCGCTCGAGGACGTCGGCGTCGGTGATCAGCGCGACCGTACCAATCCCATCCGAGGCCCACGGCGGTTCGTCGGTTCGGGGCTCGAGGGCAATGGTCTCGATGGCAGTAATTTCGGGACTCGAGCCAGTGCCGTCATCATCGTTGCTGTCCGAGTCGTCGGTGCCGTTAGTGCCGTTCGCCCCGTCACCGTCGTTCGGGTCGTCCTCACCGTCTTCATCGCCGGGGCTCGAGCCGGTCGGACTGGCGTCGAGACAGCCGGCGACGGTGAGCCCGACACCGAGTGCGCCCGAGCGAAGAATCGTTCGTCTGGAGGGGTCCATACGCGATACTCTCGCCGGAGACGATAAGTGCTCTCTGGAAGGTCAAACAACGATTTCACCGTTGGTTTGGGACGAACGCGACAGAATCGGTAAGAACGACGGACTCGAGTTCGACTACTCTGCCGGATCGAGTTCGACCTGCTCGAGGGAGCGATTCAGGTGACAGACCTCGTGTGGTGGGTCGCCGAGCAGTTGCTGGATCCGATACTCGCGGTCGAATTCGACGCCGTCGGGCTCACAGAGGGCGTGGCTCGGACAGTCGATGTACGGACAGGGGCCGCTCAGACTCGCCTTACTCCCGCTGAACGCGCCCTTCGAGGGGACGTTCGCAGTGACGGTCGCCGGTTCGACCTCGACGGCGCGGACGCCATCGTCGTGCATCGCACACTCGAGCGTCTGGGCGTTCTCACGGACGTCGGTGACGCGGTAGCGGCGGCCGGGCTCGAGGTTGAGACACTGGCTCCGGTAGGGACAGCCGGTACAGCCGTCGGCCTCACCCTCGTAGACGAACTCGGTGCCAGGGTCGGCGAGGCGCGTCCCGAGGAGGGTCACGGTGGTCATTGGTAGTCTCCTTCGGACCGCGACCGGTTAAGCCTCACGTCACTCGCTCGAGTCTGCTCCAGTGGCTCGCTGGTCGAGGTTGTCGAGGTGGGGCGACGTGGTCAATGCGGTCGTTCTTACCGATCAGTCGGCTCCGGCGCTCTCGAGGTAGTCCTGGGCCGCGATCCGGATCACGTCCTCGGGGCCCTCGACGCAATCGCGCCTGAGCGCCGGGTACTGGCCCTCGAGTCGGCCTGCGATTAGCCCGTCGATGGCGGCGACCTCCTCGACGGTCATTCCCTCGAGTTCCGTCGAGAGGATGCTCGCGACGGCGCTGCTGACGGCGCAACTCTCGCTCTCGAAGGCGATGGCCTCGATCGTACCGTCGGGAGCGACGTCGACGTGGAACTCCCCGTCGTCGCCACAGGAGGTCTCCTCGGAGGACTTGACGAGGTCGGGGTTCTCGAGGCCGCCCGCGTTCCGGGGGTCGCAGTGGTGGTCGTAGAGGACGTCGTGATACCGATCGGACCGCAGGTAGGCGTCCAGCTTCGCGCAGGCGTCGTCGATCGCCTCGAGCAGGGCGTCTACCTCCTCGCGCGTGTTGTAGACGTAGAACGACGCGCGGACGGAGCCAGGTATGTCGAGAGCGTCGTGCAGTGGCTGGGTGCAGTGGTCGCCCGCCCGGACGGCGATCCCGCGGTCGTTCAGGAGCGAGGAGAGGTCGTGGCCGTGGACGCCGTCGACGTTGAACGCGACCAGGCCGGATCGCTCCTCGCCCGCGGGCGGCCCGTAGGTCGTCACGTCGTCGCGCGCCTCGAGTCGCTCGAGGGCGTACTGGGCGAGCTCGTTCTCGTGGGCCGCAATCGCGTCCATGCCGATCTCCTCGAGGTAGTCCGCCGCGGCCGCGAGCGCGATCCCCTCCGCGATGGGCGGGGTGCCCGCCTCGAACTTCCAGGGGAGTTCGTTCCAGGTCGAGCGTTCGAAGGTGACGTGCCGGATCATCTCGCCGCCGAAGAGGAACGGCTCCATCTCCTCGAGGATCTCTCGCTTGCCGTAGAGGGCGCCGATACCCGTCGGGCCGGCCATCTTGTGGCCCGAGAAGGCGAAGAAGTCCGCGCCCATCGCCTCGACGTCGATGGGTCGGTTCGGTGCGGACTGGGCGCCGTCGACGACGACGTAGGCGTCGTGCTCGTGGGCCATCTCGGCCAGCTCGGCGACCGGGTTGATCGTCCCGAGGACGTTCGAGACGTGGACGACCGAGACGACCGCGGTGTCCGGACCGATGAGTTCGTTGGCGTGCTCGAGGTCGAGGTGGCCGTCGTCGGTCACCCGGACGAAGTCGATGTCGGCGCCCGTCTTCTTCGCGACCTGCTGCCAGGTCACGACCGAGGCGTGGTGTTCCATCTCCGTCGTCACGACCTGGTCGCCGGGGCCCAGTTCGTTGAGCCCCAGGCCGTAAGCGACGAGGTTGATGCTCTCGGTTGCCCCCTTCGTGAAGATGAGTTCCTCGCGCCCGCGGCTGGCACCGACGAACTCGGCCAGTCTGTCGTGGGCCTGTTCGTAAGCGATCGAGGCCTCGTGGCTCAGCGTGTGAATCCCGCGGTGAACGTTCGCGTTGTATGTCGAGAAGTACTCCTCGAACACGTCGTAGACCTGCTGCGGCGTCTGGGTCGTCGCCGCGTTGTCGAGATATACCAACTGTTGGCCGTCGACGTCGCGCTCGAGGATCGGAAAGTCCGATCGAACGGAATCGGTCATATCTCGTGATTATCCCCATTGATTAAAGTAGTTGTGACGGCGTCGAATTACGCATCACTCGAGACAGGCCAGTAGTCGTGAGTGTCGAGACGAAACCCACATTACCCGGACGCACGACTGTACCAACGAACGAACAGTGACGCGCGTCTGCCTCGTCGGCTCGCCCGACGTCTCGCTCCAGTACGAGCTCCTCTCCCGAGAGACGTCCCGGGAGGCCCTGTCCACGTACGACCTGGCTCGCCCCTTCGAGAACTCGCTGGCGGTTCGGACTGTCAGCCTCGGGGCCGCCGTCTCGCTGTGTAACGACCTCCAGTGGTACCTCGTCCGGTTCGTCGACGAGGTCCTGATCCAGGAGCCGAGCGTGAGCGACGACGAGTGGCTCTCGCGGGACCTGGCCGTCGCGCTTCGAAACGGCGACCTCGAGCCTGCGGAAACCGGCGAACACCTGAAGATATTCGGGCTCGAGCGACCCGAAGCGCCGGGGCTCGAGACTTCGACGGGTGACGGCGGGAAGCCCGACGATCGACAGCGTGCGACCGACACACGAAGCGACGAACCCGGCGCCGGAGACGAACAGGCGACCGACGCCGACTCGATTTCCGGGCCTGCACAGGCGACGACGCATCGGGCCGGCAACAGAGTCGAGCCAGGCGGCCCGCCGAAACTCGTCGAACCGCTCTACGTCCGCCGAACGGACGGGGAGACGCCCACGTACGACCTCAGGGACGTCGAGGAGACACTGATCGTGCGACTCACCGAATCCGAATTTTCGCCATAGCTCGGGTTTTGCCGTCGCTCGAGTCCCCGTCGTCCTTCCTCAAAGTTCGTCGTCCCCCGAGCGGACTCTGACAGTTCGTCGATTCAGCGATTCGTCGATTTAGCAATTCAGTAGTTCAACGGTCCGTCGGTCCGTCAGAGAGCCACGCACACAGCGAACATTCACTACTCTACTCGAGAAACACACTCCATGGTCATTTCGACAGAGCCGGCGTGGAAGGAACTCGTCGACGGTCTCGGACGGGAGTATCAGGACGCAGTCGTGTACGCCGATCTCGAGCAGGAAACGATCCTGCACGAGGGGGACGTTCGACTGCTGGCGAACGGATGGGTCGAACTACCCACTGGTCGACTCCTGTCCCCGGACGCGGTCCATCACATCGACACATAGGTCGCCCATCGAGACGGACGCCTCGAGGTCGAGCGAAGAGTACGCGTGCAGTGACGTTCGGGGTGTTAACCCCACAGAAACCGGAACCGTCAGTCGAACAGACCTGTCGAGAGATATCGTTCCCCGCTGTCCCAGAAGACGGTCACGACCAGCGGACAGTCGTCCTCCATCTGGCCACCGTCGGTCCGAGTCTGGGTCTGGGTCGCTGGCGTGAGCGGACCGTCGAACGTGTCGGGGAGTTCCGGACACTCGAGGGCTGGATCGGCTATCTCGCGAGCCACTTTCTGTGAGACGAGGCTCGTCGCACCGCTCGACTGCCCGACGAGGATCCCCTCCTCGCGGGCCAGGCGACGGCACTCCTCCTCGGCGTCCTCGAGCGCAACGGTTTCCACGCGGTCGATCAGATCGGTGTCGAGGTTGTCGCTGACGAATCCGGGACCCATGCCCTGGAACTCGTCGTTTCCGGATACGCCCGTCGAGAGCACGGCGTTGCGCTCGGGTTCGACGGCGACGATCTCCACGTCGGGGAACTCCTCGCGGAGCCGACGGCCGACGCCCGAGAGCGTCCCGCCGGTGCCGACGCCGGCGACGAAGATGTCAACCTCGCGCTCGCCGACCTGGTCGACGATCTCCTCGCCGGTCGTCCGGTAGTGGGCCTCGGGGTTCGCCGCGTTTTCGAATTGTCCCAACTGGACGGCGCCCTCGCCCTCGAGTTCGTCGGCGCGATCGCGCGCGTCGGTCATGTCTCCCTCGACGAGTTCGAGGTCGGCCCCGTAGGCGGCCATGATCCGGCGCCGTTCCTCGGACTTCGAAGCTGGCATCACGATCGTCAGGTCGTAGCCCCGGGCCGCCGCGACGAGCGCGAGGCCGATGCCCGTGTTGCCGCTGGTCGGTTCGACGAGGCGGTTGCCCGGCGCGAGAACGCCGTCGCGCTCGGCGGCGCGAACCATCGCGAGCGCGGGGCGGTCCTTGGCCGACCCGCCGGGGTTGAACGACTCGACCTTGGCGGCGACCGTCGCCCCCTCGGGCGAGTCGACCTGGACCAGCGGAGAGCCGATCGTGTCCAGGATACTGCCTTTCATTGTCCATCGGTAGGGACTCGAACGGTAAACGCGTGGCGGACCCCGGCAGGACGTGCCGGTGACGAAATAGGATGGGATGCCACGAACAAATCCGTTAAGCCGTTCGCGTCGAAACTAGCGGACGTGACGCTCGAGACGATGCGACCGAACCCGACCTGGGACAGCGCCGCCTACGAGGAGACCGTTTCCACGCTCGCGGCCCACCGCGAGGACCTGACGTACCTCGTCTGGGGCGGCGATTGGTGTAAGGACTGTCGAGCGCTCCTGCCGGACTTCGCGGCGGCGCTCGAGGCTGCCGACATTCCGGACGACCGGATCGAGGAACTCGCCGTCGACACGGACAAACAGGGCCCGAAGGTCGACGACTACGACGTCGAGTACATTCCGACGGTCGTCGTGCTCGACGACGACGGGACCGAAGTTACCCGGTTCGTCGAGAGCGAGTCGCTCCCCCCGTCGGTGTACCTCGCAGAACAGATCGAAAGCGCGCTCGAGACGGCCTGAGACGTACCAGACAGACACGAGACGGTCTGAAACGCTACCAGGAGGTCACGAGACAGCCTACCGCAAAGAGATCGCAGCGACTTCACCCGACCCGCACGCCGGGCAGGAATGTTGGGGTTGACTCAGTGACGTCCCGCATCGACGGCACTCGTGGTAGAGAGACGACTGGCGATGACGGTCCCAGGTTCGCCTGATCCAGTTTGCCGCGAGAGTAGTCAGTGTCATGTGGGCGTTCGTCCGGCAGTCGCGAGTCGGACGGTAAATACTTTGTGAACATTCGACCATCTAGAATAGTAAGTCTAGACACACGTTTGAAAATGTTCGTCTTTTATATACAAATCATAAGATATCGTGAGGATATACGGCCGAACGAAGACGAAGGGAGGGGTAATCGAACGACGAGGACGATCGAGCCACCCACCGAACCTGGGCCACAATGCCGATCAGTTCTCGGAATGTCCCAGTAGCCACTCGAGCGCCTCGTCGACGTCGTGGCTGGGCGGCGAGCAGGTCCGCTGGCGACAGGCGTAGAGCGTCGGTTCGTCATCTCTCGCCTCGCGCCCGGCCCAGATCGATGGTGCCTCCGAGAGGTCGAGGGCGTCGAGCCAGGCCTCGAGTCCGTCGTCGGTCGGCGGCCGCCTGGCGAGCAGGCGGTCCGGGAGGAACGTCGAGCCGATTTCGTCTCGCCAGTCCCGCGGAACCTCGTCCGCGGCGACCGTCAACTCGAGCGAGCCGGTCGCGAGCCGATCAGCCGCGAGCACGAGCGAGGTGTACTCGAGTGGGCTCGAGCGCATCCGGCTGGCGTGGGTCTCGAGGACCGCTTCCGCGACGTCACTGAACGACTCGTCGGCGACGTGCTCGAGCGCGAGCAGCGTCTCGACGGCGACCCCCGTCGACGAGGGCGTCGAGGCGTCGGTGAGTTCCTGCGGACGCGCGACCAGCGATTCCCCGCTCGAGGGCGTGAAGTACAGCGTTTCGCGCTCGCCGTCCCAGAACTCGGATTCGATCGTTCGAGCCAACTCGAGCGCGAACGAGAGGTGCTCGAGGTCGCCCGTCGCCTCGTAACACGTGAGCGCCGCGCGAGCGAGGAAGGCGTAGTCCTCGAGGTAGCCGTCGATGCCGACCTCGCCGTCCTCGTACCGCCGAGAGAGGGTACCGTCGTCGTCCCACAGGTGCTCGCGAACAAACGCCAGCGCGTCGGTGGCGGTTTCGGCGTAGGCGTCGTCGCCGAGGACGATCGCCGCCTCCGCGAACGCGGCGATCATCAGGCCGTTCCAGCCGGCGAGCACCTTCTCGTCTCGATTCGGGCGCGGTCGCTCCTCGCGAGCCTCGAACAACTGATCGCGGGCGGCCTCGAGCACCGTCTCGACCGTCGAGGCCTCGAGGTCGTACTGGTCGGCCAGGTCCGATCGCGAGGACGAAATCGTGAGCACGGTTTTCCCCTCGAAGTTACCGCCGGACGTCACGCCGTACCGGTCACAGACCAGATCTGAGACAGTCTCGTCGTCGACGTCGATTTCCTCCGAACGGTCCAGGTCCGAGAGTGCGTCCCGAATCTCGTCGGGCGTCCAGACGTAGAACGCACCCTCCTCGCGCTCGCCGGCCTCGGTCTCGCTCTGGGCGTCGAGCGTGCTGAAGAAGCCCCCGTCCTCGTGGGTCAGTTCGCGCTCGACGAACGCGAGGGTCTGCCGGGCTACGTCGGCGTACCGCTCGTCGCCGACGGCCTGGTAGGCCGCCAGGTAGGCACGCGTCAACTCGGCGTTGTCGTAGAGCATCTTCTCGAAGTGGGGCACCGTCCAGTCCCGGTCGACGCAGTAGCGGTGGAAGCCGTCGCCGACGTGATCGTACAGGCCACCGCCCGCCATCGCGTCGAGGGTCCTGACTGCCGCCTCGAGGTACTGCCTTCGCCCCGTGCGATCGGTCGCCCGGAACAAGAGGTGGAGCCGCGCGGGCTGGGGGAACTTCGGGCCGCTCGAGCCCCAGCCGCCGTACTGTTCGTCGACGCCGCGGAGGGCCGTCCCGGCGGCCGACTCGAGCAACTCGCTGCCCGGCGTTTCGACCCCCTCTGGGGGCGAGGGCGTGGCCTCGAGCTGGTCGCTCGCCGCGGCGGTCCACTGGTCGGCCCGATTCTCCATCTCCTCGCGGTCGACCTCCCAGGAGTGGGCGATGTTCTCGAGGAGGTCCCGGAAGCCCGGCATCCCACGCTGGGGTTCCTTCGGGAAGTAGGTCCCGACGTAGAACGGGCGGCCGTCGGGGGTGAGCCACGCCGACAGCGGCCACCCGCCGCGGCCGGTGACCTGCTGGCAGACGGTCATGTAGATGCTGTCGACGTCCGGGCGTTCCTCGCGGTCGACCTTGATCGGAACGAAGTGTTCGTTGAGCAACTCGGCGACGCCGTCGTCCTCGAAGCTCTCGTCGGCCATAACGTGACACCAGTGACACGCCGAGTAACCGATTGAGAGGAAGATTGGCACGTCGTGCTCTTTGGCCGTCTCGAGGGCCTGGTCGTCCCACGGCTGCCAGTTGACGGGGTTGTCCGCGTGCTGGCGCAGGTAGGGACTGGCCGCGTCCTCAAGGCGGTTGCGCTCGGTGGGTGTGCTCATTGACGTCGTCTACGTGCGGGCGCTGTAAAAGCGCGGCGTACGCCTCGAGTCCGTAGCTTCTGGACCCGCAAAAACGAATACAGGAAAACGGGCTTGTCGAACCCCTCGGTCGGTGATACGTTCTAGGATGGTTGCTGAATATAGAGCGCGAATGTTGCACAAATTGAGAGCCGATTTTCGAAAGGTAGTGACCGGTCAGTTCAGGCGACACATATATCACTCCGAGTTAGGTCACATTCCCGGATCGGTATTCCTCCCAAAATGTATAGCGCCACTACGTGAGATGTAGATATTTACGCCGAACGGAGGCCTAATATCGTCTATATGCCACTCATACGTCGCTGATTCGCCCGTCTTGAGTTCGACAGTGAGATCGTAGATTCCTTCAACTGCCGTCAATCCCGACCGGGTAAGTAACGATTCGGAGACGAGATCGTACGTTCTTTCGAAGATGGTTTCGTTCTCTTTTCGGTGGGTCACGGTTACGGTGACTTCGTGACTCGTCTCGTCAAAGTTCACCAGCCGAAATCCCTGTACTTCACGACCACCTGTCCCGTTTCCATACGTTTCCGGAGCTGGCTCTGACTTCCTATGCTCGGTATCGATGCGCTGGACAGAGTCATCTGAGACGAAATAGAACTTCGGTTTCGGACCGAGATGACCAACGGCTTCACTTCCCTCTCGATCGATTGTTTGGCTGCCACGACAGATAGTGATGAGATAATATCCACCATCAGCCTCTGCGTCTACTGCGGCGGGACACCCAACGGTGATCTTTGTCGTGTTCTCCGAAAGCATGTCATTGTGCATCCAGACTTCCTCATATTCCGCGACGAATCCGGTAGCGCTTCCTTTCGTAACCGGATCTGGCTTCTCTGGAAAGTCCTTCTCTTTGAGACCGTTTTGACCCGTTCCACTGCCCACATCTCCCAAACACCCACCACCAGACACAAGAACCGTTGCTCCAACACACCCGAGCAGTGTTCGACGATCCATACGTAATGATAATTTAGCAGTGGTTATAACATTAATTGGATAATTGATTAGTACGCAGGTGTAGTAAGCAGATGGTTCAACGATTTCAGTGTGAAACAAACGAGGTCGTCGTGCTGCACTAATTCTCTCTATTCAGCAGCCACATCATGTCGGTCATAAACTATTTCAACAGAGTCAGAAAAATCGATTACGTCACTGAACGACGCGTTCTTCAGCCTCGAGCCGCGGATTTACTCCGTCAGCAGACGACGCAGCACGAGGTGGAGCACGCCACCGTTCTCGATGTACTTCACCGCGGCGGGTGTACTGACCTGCGCGGTCACGGTGAATTCGGTCGTCTCCCCGTCCTCTGCTTCGGCGATCACCGTGAGCTCCTGGTTGGGCTCGAGGCCGTCCTCCAGCCCTCGGATCTCGAAGTACTCCGAGCCGTCGAGACCGAGTTCCTTCCAGCCCTCGTCCTCTTCGAACTGGAGCGGCAGGACGCCCATGCCGATGAGGTTGTCGCGGTAAATTCGCTCGTAGCTCTCGCCGATGGTCGCGCGGATGCCCAGGAGGTCAGTGCCTTTGGCGGCCCAGTCCCGGCTCGAGCCGGTGCCGAGTTCGATGCCGGCCATCACGACGAGCGGGGTGTCCTCCTCGCGGTAGCGTTCGGAGGCTTCGAAGACGGTCACCTCTTCGCCGGTGGGGTGGTGGATGGTGTAGCCACCTTCCTTCCCGTCGAGCATCTCGTTCTGAATGCGGACGTTCGCGAAGGTGCCGCGCATCATGACCTCGTGGTTGCCGCGGCGGGAGCCGTAGGTGTTGAACTCGTAGGGCTCGACGCCCTGGGCGGCGAGCCATCGGCCTGCGGGGAGGGCCTCGCTGAACGGCCCCGCGGGGCTGATGTGGTCGGTCGTCACGGTGTCGCCGAGCATCATGAGCCCGCGCGCACCCTCGATGTCCTCGACGCCGGGTTCCTCGAGCGGGAAGTCCTTGAAGAACGGCGGCTCGCGGATGTACGTCGAGTCGTTGTCCCACTCGTAGACGTCGCCCGTGGGGGCCTCGAGGGCTTCCCAGCGCTCGTCACCCTCGAAGATGCTCGCGTACTTCGACTCGAACATCTCGGGGGAGACGCTGTCGTGGATCGTCTGTCGAATCTCTTCCGGGTCCGGCCAGACCTCCTCGAGGTAGATCTCCTCGCCCTCGGCGTTCGTGCCGATTGGTTCCTCCTCGAGGTCGATGTCCATCTTGCCGGCGAGGCCGTAGGCGACCACGAGCGGCGGGCTGGCGAGGTAGTTCGCGCGAATCTTCGGGTGGATGCGCGCCTCGAAGTTGCGGTTCCCGGAGAGAACGCTGGTCGTCCAGAGGTCGTACTCGTCGATGGCGGCCTCGATGGGTTCGGCGAGCGGGCCAGCGTTGCCGATGCAGGTGGTACAGCCGTAGCCGACGACGTGGTAGCCCAGTTCCTCGAGGTCGTCGAGCAGGTCGGCCTGTTCGAGGTACTCGGTGACGACCTTGCTGCCGGGCGCGAGGCTCGTCTTGACGTACTCGGGCACGTCGAGGCCAGCCTCGACGGCGTTGCGCGCGAGCAGGCCCGCGGCGACCATCACGGAGGGGTTCGAGGTGTTCGTACAACTCGTAATGGCGCTCACGAGCACGGAGCCGTGGCCGATCTCGACCTCGGTGCCGTCCTCGAGAGTGACAGGGACCTTCTCCTCGAGGGCGGGTTGTTTTTTGGAGACGAGGCCGCCGTCGCTCTCCGCCGCACCACTATCAATTACACCTTCCTCCTCGAGCAACGTCGGGAAGTGCTCGTCCAGATCGCCCATTGGGATGCGGGCGTGGGGTTTCTTGTGGCCCGCGAGGCTGGGTTCCACTTCACCAAGATCGAACTCGACGACCTCGGTGAACTCGGGGTCCTGATCGCCGAAGAGACCCTGGGCCTCGAGGTACTCCTTCACTAACGCGATGTGATCGTCGTCGCGCCCGGTGAGCTCGAGGTAGTCCAGCGTCTTCTCGTCGACGGGGAACATGGAGATGGTCGAACCCTGTTCGGGCGCCATGTTCGAGATGGTCGCGCGGTCGGCGACCGAGAGCTGGGAGACGCCGGGGCCGAAGAACTCGACGAACTTGTCGACGACGCCGACCTGACGGAGCTTCTCGGTGATGTGGAGCACGAGGTCGGTCGCGGTCGCACCCTCTGGGAGTTCGCCGGAGAGGCGGACGCCGACGACGTCGGGCAGGGTCATCGTGATCGGCTGTCCCAGGAGCGCGGCTTCGGCCTCGATACCGCCGACGCCCCAGCCGACGACGCCGATGCCGCCGATCATGGGCGTGTGGCTGTCCGTGCCGACGAGGGTGTCGGGCAGGAGCCACTGCTCACCGTCGACCTCGCGGTCGTGGACGACCTGACCCAGGTACTCGAGGTTGACCTGGTGGACGATGCCGGTTCCCGGCGGCACGACGTTGAAGTCGTCGAAGGCCTGTTCGGCCCACTTGATCGCGCGGTAGCGCTCCTCGTTGCGCTCGTACTCGAGTTCGACGTTCTGCTCGTAGGCGTCCTCGCTCCCGAAGTAGTCGACCTGGACGCTGTGGTCGATCACGAGGTCGCAGGGGACGTCGGGTTCGACGATCGTGGGGTCCTCGCCCGCGCGATCCGCCGCGGAGCGGAGAGCGGCAAGGTCGACTACAGCGGGGACGCCGGTCAGGTCCTGCAGGACGACTCGCGAGGGACTGAACGGCACCTCGGCGTCGGGCACGTCGGGTTGCCAGGACGCGGCGTTTCGGACGTCGTCTTCGGTAACCATTTCGCCGTCGACGTTGCGGAGCACCGACTCGAGCAGCACGCGAACGCTGACGGGCAGACTCGAGAGGTCACAGAGCCCTTCCTCCTCGAGCACGGTGAGGTCGGCGAATTTGTACGTCTCGCCGTCTCGCTCGAGTTCGCGAATCGCCCCGAACGGATCGGCTGTGGAGTCGTTCGTCATCGATATTGGTTAAACTGAGGAAATGCGCAGGTGTGAACCTATCGGTCTTCCAGTGCAAATCTTGCCGAACAGGTTCGAACGGCCGCGACCAGTGCTATATTTGCCCGTGTGATCAGCTGTCAATTCGGCGGAGTACTCACGTTCGCAGTGCTCGGATTCCGACCGTTCGAAGCCCTCACTCCCGTGAATGGTCTGGCCTGACGTACTCGAGGAACGAGAATCCCTCGTGGTCTTCGCGCTCGACTTCGGTCCATTCCTCGCGGTCCCACTCGGGGAAGGAGGTGTCACCCTCGGGGCGGTCCCGAATCTCGGTGACGATGAGTCGATCGAGCGCGGGCAGAAACTGCTCGTAGACCGTCGCGCCCCCTGCGACGAACGCACGGTCGGTGCCGTCGTGGCGGTCATCGGCCGCGCGCTCGGCTTCCTCGAGCGCAGCCTCGAGTTCGTGGGCGACGACGACGTTTTCGGGTGTCTCGAGGTCGCGACTCGTGAGGACGATGGAGGTTCGACCGGGCAGGGGCTCGCCCAGTCCCTCGAGGATTCCCTCGTAGGTCACCCGACCCATGATGACTGGGTGACCCGTGGTCTGGCGCTTGAAGTGAGCCAGGTCCTCGGGGACGTGCCAGGGCATCTCGCCGTCGCGGCCGATGATCCCGTTCTCGGCCACGGCGACGATTCCCACGAGTTCGAGGTCGGTCTCGAGGGCCGAGTCGGAGTCGGGCGACGAACCCGTCATTCGGCGACCGCGAACCGGAGTCCGTCGTGGGACTCGTAGTCGACCAGCTCGACGTCGTCGGCCGAGAGGTCGTCGATCGTCACGTCCGCGAGTTTCAGTTGTGGGCGCTCGAGCGGCTCGCGCGTGCATTGCCGGAGCAGGTTGGGGACGTGATCGTATCGTTCCTCGCCCTCGGCTTCGTCCGGGGCTTTCTCGAGGAGCCACTCACGCACGTCGGCATAGGCCTCGCGGTCATCTCGAGGGTCGACCTCGGCCAGGCGGTCCTGCAACGCCTCGAGGTTGTCTGCGTACCAACGCCCGCGGTCGCCGGTCCCACAGTAGACGTGGGCGTCGACGATGGTGTGGCCGAAGGTGCCCGCCTCGAAGCCCGTCTGCTGGGCGACGAGTTTCGTCAGGAGGGCGTAGGCCGCGATGTTGAACGGAATCCCGAGGGCCACGTCGCCCGAGCGCTGGGTGAGGTGGCAGTTGAGTCGGTCGCCCTGGACGTTGAAGACGAAGGAGTAGTGACAGGGCGGGAGCGTCGAGACGGCGGCGTTCGCGGGGTGCCAGGCGTTGACGACCAGTCGACGGGAGTTCGGATTATCGGAGAGTTGGTCGATCACGTACTGGAGCTGGTCGAACGTCTGGCGGCCGTCGGCCTCTCGAGTGACCCACTGGCTTCCGGCGGGCTCTCCGCTGGCGTCGTCGTCGGAGACGGTGTCCGCCCAGGACTCGCCCTCGAGCCGGCTCTCGTCGTCGGGAATCGGAAATCGGCGCCAGAAGCGACCGTAGGCCGTGTCGAGTTGCCCCTCGTCGTCGGCCCAGGCGTCCCAGATCTTCGTCTCCTCGCGCAGGTCGCGGATGTGCTCCTCGCCCGAGAGGTACCAGCACATCTCGTGGATCATCGAGTTCCAGCGGTAGCCGTCCATCTTTTTGGTCGTCAGGAGCGGGTAGCCTCGCTGGAGGTCGATCTCGTAGTGCTGGCTGAACGAGGAGATGGTGTCGACGCCGGTTCGGTTGGGTTTGTACGCCCCCTCCGAAAGCACCGAATCGACGAGGTCGAGGTACTGTTGCATTGAGACTGGGTTTCGAGCGAATGCCTATAACCATTGATCCATCCGACTCGATCGTCTCACTGGAATCGAGTAACCCGGCCCACGGTCGACGGACTCCCTTCCCGATTCAGCACGTTCGTGCACATACAGATCTCGAGAAAGGACAACTTTTACATGTTCCTGCGTACCGACTTCGATCATGCGCGAGCACGTACTGCTGATCGGGGGCGGCGGGCGCGAACACGCCATCGCGCGCGCCCTGGCCGACAGCGAGGCCGACCTGTACGCCTGCGCGGGGAACCGAAACCCGGGAATCGCCGACCTGGCGAGCGGGTTCGAGACGCTCGAGACGACCGACCCCGACGCGGTGGTCGAGTACGCCCAGTCCGTCGACGCGACCATCGCCGTCGTCGGCCCGGAAGCGCCGCTCCAGGCCGGCGTGGCCGACGCGCTCGAGAACGCGGGCGTCTACGCCTTCGGGCCGAACCAGGACGAGGCCCGAATCGAGACGGACAAGGCCTTCCAGCGTCGGTTCATGCGGGAGAACGACATCACGGGCTGCCCCGATTTCGAGACATTCGACGACGGCGAGGCCGCCTGCGAGTACATCGATAGCTACGACGGCGACCTCGTGATCAAGCCCGCCGGCCTCACGGGCGGGAAGGGCGTCAAGGTCATCGGGGACCAGGTGACCGCCGAGGAGGGCAAGGAGTACATCCGGGACTCCGAGTACGACCGCCTCGTCCTCGAGGAACGACTCGTCGGCGAGGAGTTCACCGTCCAGGCGTTCGTCGCGAACGGCGACGTCCGCACGGCCCCAGCGGTCCAGGACCACAAACGCGCCTACGAGGGCGACGAGGGGCCGAACACCGGTGGAATGGGGAGCTATTCGGACGCCACGCGCGAATTGCCGTTCATGACGGCGGTCGACTACGACGACGCCGTCGACATCATCGATGAGACTGTCGGGGCCCTCGAGGGCTACAAGGGCATCCTCTACGGTCAGTTCATGCTCACCGCCGAGGGGCCGAAGGTCGTCGAGTTCAACGCCCGCTTCGGCGACCCCGAGGCGATGAACACCCTGCCGGTCCTCGAGACGGACTTCCTCGAGGTGCTCACGGCAGCGCGAAACCGCGATCCGTTGCCCGAACTCGAGTTCGCCGAGCAGGCCACGGTCTGTAAGTACGCGGTTCCTGCGGGATATCCAACCGACCCGGAGGCGGGAGCGAAGGTGCAGGTCGACGAAGAGAGCGTGGCGCGCGCGGCGAGGGCCTCGGACGACTCGAGCGGCGACGAGGCGCGAGAGAGCGCTGGCGACGCCCTGCTCTACTACGCCAGTGTCGACGAACGTGACGACGGCATCTACACCACGACCTCGAGGTCGTTCGCCGTCGTTGGGCTCGCGGACACCATCGTCGAGGCCGAGGAAATCGCCGAGGACGCGCTCGCCGACGCCGGCGAAGAAGGCCTGCACGTGCGTCACGACATCGGGAAAGCCGACCTGGTTCAGCGCCGGATCGACCACATGGACGAACTGCGCGGGAAGTAAAACCGCGATTCTGTACCTTCCCCCGCGCAGTTTCAAGCCCGCGTTATATTCGACTGAACGGCGGAGAGTGTCGTATGTCCGCACGCTTTACGGACGACGACGAAGGAAAGCCAGTCGTGAACGAAAACGGCGACCGAATCGGGATGGTCGAATCCGTCCACGGTGATACCGCACACGTGAACCCCGATCCGGGGATGACCGACACGATCAAGTCCAAACTCGGCTGGGGCGACGCCAGCGAGGACACGTACGAACTCGACGCGAGCAACGTCGACCACATCGGCGACGACGAGATTCGACTCGGGCAGCTTTGAACGGGGCGGCGAGGGTTCGGTAACGGAGCAGAAAACCGATCTGCTCACCCGTTCAGTTGGTTTCTTGTAGGATTGGAACGAACGCCGTGGCAGTGACTAACGACCCCTCGAGGCGCGAGCACAATCAGAAACGCAGACACGACCGCGTGCACCGCCACCCGACGCCCGGCCCGACGAACTCGCTGGGCCACTGGACGAGCGCCCGCCACCCCCTTCGCGTGGCAATCAATTACGTCGTCGTCTGGCTGATCCGGACCTCGCCGAGCCTGAAACTCAAGCGCTGGCTCATGCGACGCCTCGGCGTCACGGTCGGTGAGGGCGTCTCGTGGGGCCTCGAGGCCACGCCCGACGTGTTCTGGCCCGACCTCATCACGCTCGAGGATCATGCCATCATCGGCTACGACGCCACGATTCTCTGTCACGAGTTCCTCCAGGACGAGTATCGAACGGGGGAGGTAGTCGTCGGCGAGCGGGCGATGATCGGCGCCGGGGCGATCATCCTCCCCGGTGTCGAGATTGGCGCCGGCGCCAGCGTTGCGGCGAACTCGCTCGTGACGCGGGACGTTCCGCCGGGCGAAATCGTGGCGGGGGTGCCGGCGACGACGATGATGGACTCAGGTCCGGGTCCGGGTTCGGATTCGGATTCGGATTCGACCTCGAGCGAGCGAAGCGACACCGAGGACACAATCGACGGGGACGAAGGGCTCGCAGTCGACCGCGACAGCGAACTCGACGCGACCACCGACGAAACCGACGGCGAGACGGAGACGACGCGAGAACGGGACGACCCACCCCACTCTGTCGAGTGAAACAAGTCGCGCCTCGAGCCCCGGCCTCGTCGCCGAACTCACAGGGACGCCGAAGGGCCAAGACTCGGGAACAGGAACGGTCGACCGGTCGCCCAGGCAATGCCACCGATGATCGCGAAGTGGACGATGGCGTCGATCCCAGCATTCAGGTCGTCGCGTACCCCATTAGCCGACGTATCCGTCCGGACGGATACCTTACAGGGCCGGACGAAGCACTTACCCGTTGTTCCCTGGTTTCACGGTGCAGCCGCAACTCGAGGCGACTAGTCCAACTCGCCTTTCGCCTCGTCGGCGTAGCTGTCGGCCAGTCGAACCGGCTCCGGGAGCTTGTAGCCCCTCGAGAGCGCGAGGGCCAGATCGGCCGCGGTTTCGGGGCCGACGCGGTGACCGGGACTGACGTACAGCGGGTTGACGTAGCGGTTCGGTGAGTCGTACTGCTTCGTCTGAACGGCGTACCCCAGGAGCGTTCCCGGATCGGTTTCGACGCGCGCGTTCGCTTCGATTGGGACGCGGGTGCCGGCGGCGAGGTTCTCGAGGTCGCCCGTCGCCTCGCCACAGAGCAGGCTCTTGGCGACGCCGACGCTGGGGACGTCCAGGACGACGCCCATGTGAGTCGCGATGCCGGCCTCCCGGAAGTGGATGCGGCCGCTCCCGTCGAACAGGAACACGTCGGGGTCGGTCGTTACGTTCTCGACGGCCTCGAGGATCGGGCCGCCCTCGCGGAACGAGAGCAGGCCCGGGACGTAGGGGATCTTGAGGGGCGTGACGGCGAAGACGCGCTCGAGGACCTCGCCACCTTGCATGACGACGATGGCGCTGAGCGCACGTTCGGGTTCCGAATTGAGCAGGAAGGACTGGTCGACGCCGGCGACGACTGGCTGGGTGGTTGGTCCGGTATCGGGGTTGCCGTCGCTCCCGTTACCGCTACCACCCCCGCTCGAAGTCGAAGTCGCCGCCAGCGGATTCGTCAACGTCTCGAGGTCGAACGCGAAGTCGTCCTCGAAGACGGCCTCGCGAGCGATTTCGTGCTGCATGGCTTCCATGTCGGCTCTCGAGAGCGCGGGATCGGGGACGAGGTCAGGACGGCGGATTCGTATCATAGTCGTAACGTGTGTGAAAGGGGTGACGTGTGTGCGTCGTGAACTGGTCGGAAGTGGGGAGCACGATGACGCTCGGGTACGGACGCGTTAGAATCGTCTGCGGCCTGGTCCGCCGGGACCGCCGGGGCCGCCTGGACCGCCGCCGCCGAGCTGGAATTGATTCGCCGTTCGCACGTTCTGGGTCCGTTTGATGTACTCGCCGTAGGCGAGACCGACCACGAGACCGACGAGGTGGGCTGCGTGTGCAACGCCGCTACCGCCAGCGCTTCCGCCGCCGATGAAGAAGATACTGACGAGAGCGGTTCCGGCCGCAAGGAGCCAGATCGGTACGGGGAGGATGAAGTACAGGTAGACCTTGAGGTTCGGGTTCAGAATCGTCAAAACGCCCATGA
Organism: Saliphagus sp. GCM10025317; assembly: GCF_042663665.1. Lineage (NCBI taxonomy): Archaea > Methanobacteriati > Methanobacteriota > Halobacteria > Halobacteriales > Natrialbaceae > Saliphagus > Saliphagus sp. GCM10025317. The sequence goes on along the minus strand of NZ_JBHTAQ010000005.1, from coordinate 2,363,379 downwards.
TCGCGAGGGCGGCGCCGCTCGCTCCGAGCACGTTCGAGGGAACGCCCTGATAAGCGGAGATTGCGATCTGACCGAGGCCAGCGAGAACGCCGCTGACGACGAACAGAATCGCGAATTTTCTCGAACCGACGTACCGCTCGACGAGCGGCCCGAAGAAGAATATCACGATGCTATTGAACACGATGTGGAAGATGTTGACCGGCGAGTGGGCGAAAATCGAGGTCACCCACGTCCACACGTACTCCGGGTTCGCTGTCGAGAGCATGAAGATAGCACGGTGAGCGGTTGTCCCGGCAACTAGAAGAACAATCCACTGCGCGAGAAACGTGATCCACATGAGCGCCAGGAACGTGTACGTCATGTTCCCCCGGAAGTACCCCAGCGGCCCACCAGGCCCTGTGTTGAACGGCAATTTGTCGCTCAGACTCGAGGCCGTCTTCCCGCCGCTGTCGACGCTATCGTCGAACCCGCTGTCGAAGACCCCCTGCGGATCGTTCCAGTTGTGGAGCCCCGTACAGTTGTGGTTCTCCGGCAGGCGGTGTTCGCTGCAGTAGGTCCCCCCGCAGTGCCGACAGTTGTACGGCATGCTTTCGTTTTTCCCACACACGTCACACGTTGCCATTGGCGCCCCGTATGTGACGCGTCGCTATGGGGTTTGGGGTTTCACTCGCCCCTCAGGCCAGATATCGGCGGCCGTGCGAGCGCGTGACGAGGATTTTTGCCCCCTCGAGTCCCACGACGACGTGTGCAAGACTACGAGCGAAAACAGTTGCTCGAGCGCGTCAACCGGGATGGCGCGACCATCGGCGCGGACATTCCCGAGGAGATCACGATCCAGGACGAGTCGATCGATCTCCGGCAGTTCGTCTTCGAGATCAAGCGCCGGGAGACGGTTCCGGCAGGCGAACGCGAGCGCGTCGAGCAGGCCAAACGGAACCTCAGGCGGGAGCGCCTCGAGCGACTCGAGTTGATCGAAGAGGGCGACATCAGTCGAGAGGAGGGCGAGGAACTCGTCCGGTCGATCGTCGGCATCGACCGGGCGCTCAACGCCCTCGAGAACCTCGGCCCGACGGACCTCGAGCGCGAGCAACAGGCGCAGAACACGGCGGACAAGAAGCGCTGGATGTCATTCCTGAAGAAAGCGCTCGGCCGGGAGACCGACGCGGGCACGCGGAGGGGTCGCTGATGGCGACCAACGCCGAACTCGCCGCCCGGTTCGAGGAGTTCGCGGACCTGCTCGAGGCCGACGACGTGGAGTACAAACCACGGGCCTACCGGCGGGCGGCCGAGGCGATCGGCGCCCACCCCGCGCCGATTGCCGACCTGGTGAACGCGGGGAACGAGGAGGCGATCGAGGACATCGACGGCGTCGGGGACGCCATCGGGTCGAAGATCGTCGAGTACGTCGAAACCGGGAAGATCGAGGAACTGGAGGAGCTACGGGCGGACCTCCCCGTGGACATGGCCGATCTCACCCGCGTCGAGGGCGTCGGTCCGAAGACGGTCGGCACACTCTACCGCGAACTCGACGTCCGGACGCTCGACGACCTCGAGGCGGCCGCCGAGGCGAACGAGATCCGCGAAGTGTCGGGGTTCGGCGCCAAGACCGAACAGAACATCCTCGAGAACATCCCGTTCGCCCGTGAGATCGGCGAACGAAAACTGCTCGGCGAGGCCCGCCCGCTCGCAGACGACGTGCTCGCGTTCCTGGAGTCGCTCGAGACGGTCGAGCGCTGTGAGGTCGCCGGCTCGATCCGTCGGTGGCGCGAGACGATCGGCGACGTGGACGTCCTCGCGGCCACCGACGAGGCCGAGGACGTCGTCGACGCGTTCGTCTCCTGGGACTCCGTCGACGACGAAATCGAGTCCGGGTCGGCGAAAGCGAGCGTCCGCGTCGGCGAGGTCCGCGTGGACCTGCGCGTCGTGGTGCCCGAGGAGTTCGGGGCTGCGCTCCAGTACTTCACTGGGAGCAAGGATCACAACGTGACCCTGCGGAACTACGCGATCGATCGTGGGCTGAAGCTCAACGAGTACGGCGCTTTCGACGTTTCCCAGGTTGAGGACCACGAGGCGGGCCAGCGCGTCGGCGAGCGTGTCGCTGGCGAAACCGAGGAAGGGATGTACGAGGCACTCGGCCTCGAGTGGATGCCCCCGGAACTGCGCGAGGATCGCGGCGAGATCGACGCCGCTGCGGACGGTACCTTGCCGGACCTCCTCACACGCGAGGATATCCGCGGCGACCTGCACACCCACACCGAGTGGTCCGACGGCAACAACTCGATCGACGAGATGGTCACCGCGGCCGCGGAGCAGGGGTACGACTACTACGCGATCGCAGACCACGCAGAGGGGCCGGGCGTCGTCGGCGGCATGGGGCTCACGGACACCGAGATCCTGGAGCAGGTAGAGGCGATCCGCGAGGTGGACGCCGCCGCCGACCTCGAGGTGTTCGCGGGGATCGAAGCCAACGTCGACGCCGAGGGGGAAATCGGCCTCTCCGAGGACGTCATCGACGCCCTGGACGTGATCGTCGCCTCTCCCCACAGCGCGCTCGACCAGGATTCGGACGCGGCGAACGAGCGCCTGATTCGCGCGATCGAGAACCCGGCCATCGACGTCCTGGGCCACCCCAGCGGCCGCCTGCTCAACCAGCGCGAGGGCCTCTCAATCGACGCGGCCGCGCTGGGTGAGGCTGCCGCGGCGAACGACACTGCCCTCGAGGTCAACAGCAATCCCCACCGACTCGACCTGTGGGGAAGCGCCGTCCAGGCCGTGATCGACAAGGGCGCGGCGATTGCCGTCAACACCGATGCGCACAGCCCGGCGACCCTCGAGTACGTCCGCTGGGGGGCCCACACGGCCCGGCGCGGGTGGGCCGAACCCGCGGACGTGATCAACGCCTGGGAACTCGAGGAGTTGCGCGAGTTCCTGCATTGATGTACTGGTTCCGTTCCTGCACTGACGCACTGATCCTGTTCCTGCCCTAACACACTAACCACGTGATCCACCGTGACCGAACGACTCCTCGTCGACGGCATGTGCGGCGGCATCGTCGTTTACTGCCGGATGTGCGGCCACGACACGCTGTACGCTGGCGACCGCGACCTCGAGGCGGACGATCGGCTTCTCGACGTCGCGACCGATGAAGATCGAACGATCGTCACGCGAGACGTCAACCTGGCCGGCCGAAGCGAACGTGCCATCCTGCTCGAGTCACGCGATACGGACGAGCAACTGCGAACCCTCCAGGGCCGCGGTATCGACCTGTCGCTCCCCGACGAACCGCGCCGATGTGGACGGTGTAACGGCCCGCTCGAGCGCGTGTCCGAAGCGGGAACGACCGACACGCCGTCGTACGCACCCGACTCGAGCGATGTGCCGGTGTGGGCCTGTCGTAACTGTGGCCAGCACTTCTGGAAAGGGAGCCACTGGGATCGGGTTCGGCGAACGCTCGAGGCGGTGCGAAGCAGGGAACCGGCGGGCGAACGCGGCCTCGAGGGCGACGAAAACGATCGTGCGGGTGACGAAATCGGCCCTATGGGTGACCAGAGCGACCCCGCGGACGACGAACGCGGCAGCGATCAGTAGACTGAGGCGTCGTCGAACCGCCCGTCGTAGAAGACGTGATTCGGGTGGGTCGGCTCCGTACCGGAGAGGTACAGCCGATCGACCTTCTTCCACGTGTTCTCGTACGCGAGGTGGGCCAGTTCGGCCGCCGTCGTCCGCCAGCGCCGGAGGCCGTTGGCGTAGACGACCCGTCGGGGCGCGTCGGCTTTGAGCGCCGAGACGAGGTCGGTCTCGGATTCAATCGTCCGCTCGAACGCGACGTAGGCTGCGCCGACTGAACTCGAGAGGTGGGCGTACGACGAGGTAAACGGGGCGAGGTCGAGACGGTCGGCCAGGTCACTCGCTCGACGGTTGTGCGTGGGCAGATGTTTCGGATTGAAGATTTCGACGGCGTCGATACCGTTCTGAAAGCACCGGATGTCGCCTTCCGTCAGCGACACCGTTAGGTACTCGGGATGTGGCGCCAGCACCGCGGCTCCCTGTCGTTCGAATTCCGCCATCGCCCCCTCGAGGGTGATGAAATCGGGAACGGGCTCTTCGAGGCCGATCGCGAGGACGTGCTTTCGGTCGTTCCAGGAACCAGTGAACACCTCCCGTGCGGGCACGACGGTCACGTCGTCGGTACTGTACGTGCTCGCCCGTTCTCGAATCTCGGGGAGGCGAGTGAAGTGGGGGGCGTAGACGAGTACGCCGATTCCCGCCCGACGGGCGTTCTCGATTACCCGCTCGTTCAACACCTTCACGTGGAGGTCGACCCGGACCTGCTCTCCGTCGCTCACGATTCGTGGTACGCCAACCGAGGAGTTATGAATTCTGATTTATCGGCTCCCCGGAATCACTGCCGGAGACGCGTTTTCCCCTCGTCACCACCGATCGTCTCGCGATGCCCCGCTCGCAGAGCGAACTATTGCCGAAAGAACCTTTATGACCGGCCCAAGTATCACGATTGAATGGATACGGCCTGGGAATGTGGGATCGACGACTGTGGCTCGGTGTTCGAGGACGTCGAGTCGGCCATCGCCCACCAGGTGACCGCCCACGAACGGCTCGAGTGTGGCGTCTGTGGAACCATCGTCCCCGACGGCTACCTGGCGATCCGCCACGTCTTCTCCGAACACAGCCGCGCGGAGTACGTCCGCGCCTACGGCGCCGGCGCTGAGGACGTACGCCAGCGGGAGGGCCTCCTCGAGGAAATCGACGAGGTCGTCGATCAGCAACGGCTAGCCGACCACCTCGAGAGCTAGGTGTCCTTCGAACGGCCCCAAAGCCTCGAGCGCCACCGAATCGGATGAACGCCACCTGCTCACGAGTCGTTGAATTTGACAGGAGAGCCTCGAGTCGGAGGGACCAAACTCGACTGTCCCAGAAAAAACGCCGAACGCTATCGCTCGTCGGAATCGAGGACGCGAATCTGGTCCCCGCGAACCGTCACCGGAATCGGCACCGTCGCGCACCTAAATTTTCCGTCGTCGGGTAGCCTCGCTCTGCATTGGCTACCACTCCTCGCAAAATTTAGTCTAAAACTCCCTCGGCGCTCGCTTCGCTCCCGCCGAGCGAACCGACTCGCTATCGCTCGTCGGAGTCGAGGACGCGAATCTGATCGCCCCGCACCGTCACCGGAATCGGGACCGTCGCCTCGTACAACTCGACAGTCACCTGGTCCTTACCCTCATCGATGCGCTGAACCTGCGCCTTCTCGCCCTTGAACGGCCCGGCGATGAGTTCGACGATGTCGCCTTCGGCGATCCCCTCGACGTCCGGCTTGGGCGAGAGGAAGTGCTCGACCTCCGAGATGTCTGACTCGCCCGGGATGACCGTTCGAGCGTGAGGGATGTCCTCCAGGATCCGCTCGAGAACGGCGTGGCCGTCGGACTCGACCATCACGTAGGAGGTCAACGAGTCAGGGGCGAGCGCGGCGTGTACGTCCGGTTCCTCGCGGTTGATGATCATGTCGGCGACGGTCTGTTCCTGGCTGGCCGTCGTCTTGACAGCGTAGATCGGCATCAGAAGCCCCCACCGGTGAGGAACAGCATGACCACGCCGATGAGGAATCCGAGCAGGCCGACGAGCAGGATTCCCGCCCCGGCGATCTTCGACACTTGCACGAATTCCTCCCGCGTGGGGGTCGTCGCCATCTTCAGTACCCGCACGTACGAGGTGAGATCGTAGGGAACGTCCATATCTGTGTGTTCACAATGCGGGGCCTTTTATCTGTCTTTCTCTTCCGGGGGTCAATCGCTGGTCTGTACCCACTGGAGCACACCCACGTTGCAGATGACGGCCGCGCTTTCCTGACCCTGGACTGCGCACTTCACGTATGGCCGAAGACGATACCGACCGATCCGACGAGTACAAGGCCGAACGAGAGGCAGAGATCGAGGACGAACTCGAGCGAATCGATCGCGATCCGGACGACGTCGACGAGGGAGGCGACCTCGGCAAGCAGAGTGCGCCGCGTCGAGCGGACGACGAGTCCTGACGGCTGAGGCGACGGTCGTGCACTCCTATTGCCCGCTCGAGCCTACAAGCTTTCAAACCTTCGAGCGTGCGAACCTCCAAACCTCGAACAGGTGCGAACCTGACAGGGCCAGCTCCCCCACCATGAGCCGCGGTCTCTCGAGAGACGGTCGCTTCGAACTCAATACTATATAATCTATAGTATAAACGTCGAGCGTCGAGGAGTCGAAGCAGGCTCGAGTCCCGGTGGAACTCGACCGCCGAATCGGACGAACGACGCTGCGTGTGCCTGGTGAGATCGACGACACCTGCGCGCCCGGTCAAACACCGCTGAGCACAGCTCAGCAAGCACGACGAAGCTCATGCTTCGTCGAACACCTCTGAGCACAGCTCACGGGCACGACAAAGCTCACGCTTTGTCGAACAATGAAAATCTCTGATTTTCGAGTTTGACTTCGCTACGCTCAGTCAAACAACTCCGCACCATCGACCAGGTGCTCCTCGACGGCGTCCAGGTCGAGGGTGACGCCAAGTCCCGGCTCTTCGGGGATATCGATGTAGCCCTCCTCGATCACCGTCTCCTCGACGAGGTCGTCCCACCAGCCGAGTTCGTAGCTGTGGTACTCGACGGCCAGCGAGTTCGGGATGGCCGCACCGACGTGCGCCGCGGCCATCGTCGCGACCGGAGAGGCGACGTTGTGCATCGCGACGGGGACGTAGTACATGTCCGCCAGGTCCGCGATCTTGCGCGTCTCGCGCATCCCGCCGACTTTCGGCAGGTCGGGCGCGATGATGTCGACGGCCTGCCCCTCGAGGAGGCGACGCTGACCGTGCTTCCGGTAGACGTTCTCCCCCACTGTGATCGGCGTCGTCGTCGACTGGCTGACCTCGCGCTGAACGTCGTGATTCTCCGGCGGGACGGGGTCCTCGAGCCACCAGACGCTGTACTCCTCGAGGCGCCTGGCCAGTCGCTTCGCGCTACCGGCGGAGAACGTCCAGTGACAGTCGAAGGCGACGTCGGCCTTGTGGCCGACGGCCTCAGTGACGGCCTCGACGATGCTCGCCTTGTGCTCGATTTCGACGTCGCGCAGGTGGCGGTTCGCCCGATCCTTCTCGTGGCCCGAGGGCACGTCCAGGTCGAACTTCAGCGCGTCGTAGCCGAGTTCGTCGACGACGCGTTCGGCCTCGTCGGCACAGGCGATCGGATCGGCTTCCTCCTCGGTGTGGCAGTCGCAGTAGACCCGCATCTCGTCGCGGTACTTCCCGCCCAGCAGCTGGTAGGCCGGCACCTCGAGGATCTTTCCAACGAGGTCGTGGAGAGCGATCTCGATGCCCGAAATCGCCGTGACCGTCACGCCCGCGAGTGATCCCTCGCCGGACATCTTCTGGACCATGTGCTCGGTGAGCCGGTCGATGTCGAGCGGGTTCTCGCCCTGCAGGAAGGGTTTCATCCGCTCGACGAGTTCACTGACGCCAGCGCCCCAGTAGGCCTCGCCGGTGCCGACGATGCCCGCGTCGGTGTATACGCGGACGAGCGTCCACGGGAAGTTCCCGTCGACCATCGTCGTCTGAATGTCGGTGATCTCGACGTCCCGGCCGCCGCCGCGTTTCGCCGCGAGGCCCATCGTCTCCGCCGACAGTTCTCGCATCGTATACTCCGCGTTCGGATCGTGTAGCTGCGAGTAATCGATACCCATGCGCCACCATTGACTCGCATAGTAGTAAAACCTTACACTTATCCTGTCCGCAAGAGCCGAGAGAATGCGCCTATAGTTATGGAATCTGCGGGGCAGAAAAGGAGTACCCCCCTTTCCTTGCAAGCGCACTTTCTCGAGTGCGCCGGTCGAGCGGGTCGGAATTCGGGTTTGATCTTGAACACCCGAATGGTTCGTCGACGTCAGCCCGCGACCGCTCGTCGGTACCGGATCGAATGTAGTGACGTGGAGTTAGACCCCCTCGACGGTCGCTCGATAGGCCCGAATTTCCTCGAGCGCGGTGTTGATTCGGTGAGCCACGTCCTCGTCCGCTTCGCGCTGAATATCACGCAGGGAGTGCTCGAGTCGAGCGAGGCGACCGTGGTCCGGGCCAGTTGCTCGGTCGGCCAGGTCGGCCACCGTCTCGGCCTGCTCGTCGAGTCGAGTCGCCAGATCGGAGGCTGCCACGGTAGCGGCCTCCCGAAGGGTGTCGCTGGCAGCCGCGAGTTCCGTGCGAGTCATACCAGGACATTTTTCGGCCGAGACTATAATCGATTCCCCCACTTCCGGACGAGAATACGAGAGCCACCGTCGGAGCACCCACTCGAGCACGCGACGCTGCCCTAGTGTCCGTCCACGAGCGCCTCGAGGATGGCATCAGCGGAACAATCGAAGCCGCCGGCCTGAGCGAACGACGATGAACCGCCGCCACCGCCGCCGAACTCGACCGTCAGGTCGTCGACCAGCGCTCCCGCATCGACGGCCTCGTCGCTTCGGATCACGACGAAGGGGTAGTCGGTTTCGCCGACGACGGCGAGGACGTCCGCGTGCGAGTCTGGCGCTTCGCGAACGGCGTCCCCGAGCGCTTCAGGCTCGAGTCCGTCGACGCTCGTCACGAGCCACCTCTCGCCGTCCCGTTCGACGTGATCGGCCGCCTCGAGCGCTCGTTCGACGAGTTCGGCCTCGAGTGTTCGCTTGTCGGCCTCGAGGGTATCCTGGCGCTCGACGGTCTCCTCGAGGGCGTCCGATATCGAGGTGACGTCCGCCCCCAGCGTCCGCTTCGCCGCGAACGCCGCTCGCTTTTCGGCTGCTCGACGTTCGATCGCTCGCGGGCCGACGGCGAACTCGACGCGCGTGAGTCCCTCTCCGGGGTTCGACCGGTCGAGGACCGTGACGGGCCCGATTTCCCGGGTGTTTCGAACGTGAGTTCCACCACAGGCCGCGACGTCCCAGGGGTTGCTCGAGCCATTGGTCGTCCGGCCGTTGTCGTCTTTCGAGCCGATCGTGACGACGCGGACCTGCCCCCTGGAGAAGGCGCCTTCCTCCGTGGCTTCGTTGAACGCAATCTCATCGCGTTCGCGCGCGTCCGCGACCTGTACATCCTCCCAGGAGACCGGCCGGGATTCCCAGACTGCCCGGTTGACCAGGTCGTCGAGTTCGATCAGGACGTCGTCGTCGAGTTCGGTCGTCGTCTCGAGGTCGACGCGGATCTTCTCCTCGCCGATGTCGAACCCGCCGTAGCCGAGGTCCTCGAGGAGGCGCCGTCCGGCACCGTAAAGGACGTGGCTGGCGGTGTGTGCGCGCATGCAGTACATTCGGAACGACCAGTCGATCGAGCACATGACGCGGTGGCCGGCCTTGAACGACGGTGGGTCCGCGAGGACGTGGACGTGCTCGCCGTCGACGATCTGGACGTCCTCGACGGGGACGTCGCCGATCCGCCCGCGGTCGGCTGGCTGGCCGCCGCCCTCGGCGTAGAAGTACGTCGTCTCGAGCCAGACGCGCCTCCCGTCGACTGCCGTCACCTCGGTTTCGAATCGCGTTGTGTAGGGCTCGGCCGCTGCCCGTTGACCGCTCATTGGTGGCACTCCGTCGGCCTCCGATAAAAGTCTGCTCGCCGGGGCGTCTCTGGATCTGCGGAACGAATTGGTGCGAGTATGGGCACTATTCGGCGAGTTCGACCTCGAGATACGATTCGAGAGCCGTGATGAGCCCGCCGCCGACGCCGGCCTGGGTCGCTCGTCCCTGTTCGACGGCCAGCAGATCGGATTCGCGACAGCCGAGTTCCTCGGCGAGTTCTTCGCGCTTCAGTCCGGCCTCCTGGCGGGCCGCCTCGACGCGTTCACCGTAGCCGGAGACGAGGTACGGCAGCGGGTCGTCGTCGTAGTTTGTCCCTTCTTTCTCCCAGTGTTCGGAGTCGCCGTCCCAGATCGGGTTCGCGCGGGCGACGTTCTGGGCGGCCTTCTTCTTGCGGTTGGGTTCGTCCTGGGATCGCGAGCCGCTGGAGCCGGAGCCCCCCGATCGACGACTACGCTGCTTTTGCTCGTCGCTGTGGGGGGCACAGTTCGGGCAGACCTCGAGGTCGGCGCCGGCAACGGTCGCTCGACGCAGCGAGTCGCTTTCGGCGCCACAGAGCTCGCAGTTCGTCCCGCCGCCGCCGGACGACGAGCCGGTCGAGTATTTTGCCATGACTACCATTGGCCGGTCCGACATTTCAAGGCACCGTTCACTGCCCGTCGATTACCGGTTTCTGTGTGACGGCCCCCCAGAGTCCGCGGCAAAAGAAAGGGCTTTTATATGCCCGTTGGATATCGGAAAGTGCAGAAAGACGCCGCGAGCGTGGGTAGCCAAGCTAGGCCAACGGCGCAGCGTTGAGGGCGCTGTCCCGTAGGGGTCCGCCGGTTCAAATCCGGTCCCACGCATCGCATGCGCGGTCGTATCACGACCGCGAAACGTGAGGCGGCAACGCCGCCGAACGAGACGATGCAGGTGATTTCCCTTCGCGGACATCACCCACGCATAATCCTTTCCGACGAACCACTTACTCGAGCGACAGCGCTGTCCCGTAGGGGTTGCCGGTGAGCCATTTGTCCGTCGAGCGCGAGCGCCGTCTACGGGCGGCTGGTATCCGTACTCCGTACAATCTGTGAACGTTAACGCAAGTATTGTGTTTCGTAGGCTCGCTAGCCGAAGCCTGATTTCGGTGTCTATTGATTTACCCGCCAGTGAGAAAGCGAGATACGGGGATCGATCTAGATATTTCCCCCTCTTGGCCGATGGAGATATCACTCCTTAAATATTAATGGAATCATGAAGAGGAGGGAATTTGCTGCTATCATTGCCAGTGGACTATCACTGGCAAGTGGCTGTACAGGGTTATCGTCAACAGGTAACAACCAAAACAGTTCAGACGTCTTCCAGAGCTATAGCTACGAGCGAACAGAGCTAGTGGTAAGATTCCAAGACGAGGCTACGGTCGAGAAGGCCGTACTGGTCGACCGAACCGCTGATGAGCAATATCAAACTATCAGTCACCCTTCTGATAGCGTTCGGTTTGATGTCGTGTTCCCTGACAGACTAGCGTCGTATATTTCGAAAGACCTCTACGTGGAAGCCAAAACCTCTGACGGTTGGGTTAGTCAGTGGGTTTGGGAACCAGTCCATGGAGTCGCACAAAATATTGAGGTGCAATCAGACGGAAGGGCTTCCTTCGATATTCACAATACAGGCACCGCTCCTCTTCTGGTCCGGTTTGTCGGAATGTATGGGAACGTTCCAAACCCGACTGTCGATCTCCAGAGTGAGTCGTTTGATCGCGGTTCTTTCGAACTAGGACCAGGTGTCGTTGGCGCTGGTCGTAGCCGGCCGCTCAATCCATCGAGGACAGATCTCGTTGTTGGCCCGGGCGAGACTGTTCCGTTCGAAACAATATATCGCCCCTTTGCGTTTGTGGATGGCGCACCTGACGGTGCTTGTGACGGCACAGAACGGAATGGAGAGATCGGAATCTTCCATTCGTCCGGCAAGATAGCTTCGTATACGTTCACGTATAGTGCGAGTGGTGGTCCTGTCGCTGTCGGTGGCGAGACCGATGAGGCTGCCAGCCAGCAGAAAGTCGAGAAGTGTGACACAGTAACCACTTCCAGGTGACATTGTTGTTGGATCTGGTGAATGGCCAGACACGGGTTTCCTCTGGTAGGTGACAACCAATTCGATGGTTAGATCGAACCCATGAGGATGGTCTCTCGGCACCACGCTCAAGCATACACTGTGTTGACGAGCGCGCGTCTGATCTGAACGATCGTAGTTTTCCGGTCGACCCAGGAAACCGTCACGAGGTGTTGACGGTGTCTCTCGAGAGCAATACAGGCCGCCGAACCGTTTCTCGGGCCGATTGACTTTTGTGTCCGGACCCGGTACGGACACCTGGAAAACTGCGTAGCCCTTTGTACCGATATGCAAACTGAAATCCCTCCCCCAGACAGCACGAACGACTCGAATTACGACCAGGCGAACGGCCGGTACGTCTTTCGCTACGACCCCGACGGCACGGCGACGTTGACGACGACGATCGTACACGCCCTCTCGAGCATCGCGAACGTCGACGTCTCCCAGGGCGAGTTCTCGCTGTACGACAGCATCGACCCCGACGCCCTCGAGCGACTGTTCAGCCCGAAGAACGACGGCGGACGACGACTCGACGGCCACGTGTGCTTCAGCGCGCTCGAGCACGAAGTGTACGTCTTCGCCAACGGCGATATCTTCGTCTACCCGCCGACTGGCAGCGGCCAGTCACCGCTTCGCTGACGACCGACACTGGTAGTGGCGTCCAGCGTCAGCCATACCACCCGTATCGGTACCGCCCCGGGCTACTCGAGCGTTGCATTCTCGATTTTCGTCGACCTCAGTATCGTCGAACTCGTCATCGAGACACTGGTCTCCACATTGGGCTATTCACAACCCCGCCCAACGGACAGGTATTTCTATTCGCTCGGTATCGGATCGACCATGACGGTCATCGGCTTTCTGAGCACGGCACCGGTCGTCGAAGACAGCATGTCCGAAGCGGTCGCGAACGCCATCGACGCGCTCGAGGACTACGACGTCGAGTACGAAACTGGTCCGATGGGAACGACCATCGAGGCCGAAGACGTCGGCGAGCTGTTCGCCGCGGCGCAAGCGGCCCACGAGGCCGTCGACGGCGACCGCGTCAGTACCTTCCTCAAGATCGACGACAAGCGGACAAGCGACGAGTCGGCGGCGGCGAAGGTCGACGCTGTCGAGTCCCACCTCGAGCGTCCGGCGAGAAGTCGTGAGTAGTCGCGAGTAATCGCCCCTGGCCACAACTAACAAACGGTTTGAAGGCGGAGCGAGTAGCCCGAGCCATGGAGAGTCTCAACCGGATGGCCATCGAACTCGTCGACGAGGCCCTCGAGTTCACCGAGGAGCTGAACGTGGGCGCGTACGAACTCGAGAACGAGACGACGGTGCTCGACTTCGGCCTCGAGTTCGACGGCGGTATCGAAGCGGGACTGCTGTGTACGGAGATCCAGACGGCTGGACTCGCGACCCCGAGTCGCGACCTCACGGAGATTGGCGGCGCGCCCATCCCGCACGTCGAACTCTCGACGGACCAGCCCGGACTGGCGTTACTCTGTTCACAGAAAGCGAGCTGGGAACTCGCGACCGAGGACTTCGAGGCACTGGGGAGCGGTCCAGCCCGCGCACTCGTCGCCGAGGAGACGGAGTTCCGCCGCATCGGCTACACCGACGCCTTCGACCTGACGGCGCTCGCCCTCGAGACCGACGAGCAACCGACGGAGGCCGCTTCCGAGCAGGTGGCCGCCCTCACGGGCGTCGAGACCAGCGGCGTCTTCCTGCTGGCCTACCCCACTGCCAGCGTCGTCGGGAGCGTCACGAACGCGGCCCGCGTGGCAGAGCACGCGACGTTCAACCTCGTCGAACTCGGCTACGATCCGCTCGACGTCGTCTCCGCGACCGGGCGCGCGCCGGTGCCGCCGGTCGCCGACGACGAGCAGGCGGCCATCGGCCGGACGAACGACGCCGTCGCCTACGGCGGGACGGCCCACCTCGTGGTCCGCGAGGACTTCGACGCCTTCGACGCGGTCGTCTCGAGCGCGCGCGAGGAGTACGGCACGCCGTTCGCCGACATCTTCGAGGATCGAGACTGGTCGTTCAAGGAGACGTCGGCCGACCTGTTCGGCCCGGCGAAGGTGACCGTGGACGTCCTCGGCGGCCCGACGTACGTCTACGGCGAGACGGACGAGGACGTCCTGGTCGACTCCTTCGGCCTCGACGCCGACCGCTGAGGTCCGTATGCAGTTCAAACTCGTCCCCGAGGCGCCCGAGGACCTCGCGTACGTTGAAACTGTCCAGCAAGCCGTTCCCCTCGTTCCCGGCACCGAGGACGACTGCTGCGCCCGGATCATGCGCGAGACGGGAATCGGCCCGCGAGACGAGGCCCGGACCTGGCTAACCTTCCTCCGGGCGCTCGAACTCGCTCGAGAGGGACAGGCCGGGTTCTACCGCGAACGGGTCGACCCCGACCCCGACCACCTCCGCGAGGCGTTCCGCGAGCGCGTTTACGGCGTGCCCGCCGTCCTCGGGATTCTCGAGACCACCGACGGACTGCTCTCGGTCGACGCCGTCTTCGAGACGTTCCGCGACGAAATCCCGGCCTACGAACAACACAAACACCGAACCCGGCTGCAGGAAATCTGGGGCGAGCGCGTCCGGCGACTGCTCGAGTGGGCGGTCCTGTTCGACCTTGCCGAGCGAACGTCCGAGGGGTACGCTCGAGACGTAGGGAGAGGGAACGAATGACCGCGCCCACGACGCCCGTCGACGCCGTACTGTTCGACCTGGACGACACCCTCTGTCGCTACCGCCGGTCGCCGGCGGCCGTCCTCGAGCGAGCGTTCGAGCGCGCCGGCGTCGACCCACTCTTCGAGCCGTCGGCGTACCACGACCGGTACGACGACTACCTGGAAGATAGCTCGAGCGTCGCTGACCTGCGTGAACGGTGCTTCGGCGACCTGGCGGTCGAAGCGGACTTCGAGCGGGACGTCGGTGTCGCCGTCGCGGAGGCGTTCGCCGCCGAGCGCGACCAGCGAGCGGTCGATCCGCTTTCGGGCGTTCCCGACGTCATCGAGACGCTGAGCGAGGAGTACCGACTCGGCCTCGTGACCGACGGCGACCCCAAAATGCAACGTGAGAAACTCGCCGCCGTCGGCCTCACCGACGCGTTCGAGACGACGGTCTTCGCGGGCTACGACACGGCGCCGAAGCCCGACCCGGAGCCGTTCGGACGGGCGCTCGAGACCCTCGAGACGGATCCGGATCGCGCGGTGTACGTCGGGAACTCCCTCTCGAGCGACGTCGCGGGTGCTCGAGCGGCCGGGATTCGGTCAGTTTGGGTGCCCCCGGAGCCAGACGCTCCCGCGGAGCCGACGCCCTGCCCGGACTACACGCTCGAGTCGCTGGCGAATCTCGAGCAGCCACCCTGGCTCGAGTCGTAACGACGTCTGGCCCAGCAATTACCGATCGTCGCCGGTCTCCAGTAGCGGAAGGAGCATGGCGGCGAGGGCGTCCGTCCCCCTGGCAGCGACCGACGCGTCGGGTCGCTCCTCGTCACCGACGTACACCGTCTCGAACCCCTGCTCTTGGGCCGGGACGATGTCGTGTTCGTACGTATCTCCGATGTAGAGGTACACGTCCGCTGGCAGGCGCGCCTTCGCTTCCTCGAAAATGGCGGGGTCGGGCTTTCGGGCGCCCAAGTCGTTCGAGACGATGACCTCGTCGACGATCTCGTCGAGGCCGTGCTCCTCGATCTTGCGCCACTGCATGGGTCCATCCCCGTTGGTGAGAATGCCCGTCCGATGTCGGTCGGCGACGGTCTCGAGGAGGCGGCGAACCGCGGGGTTAATGGTCATCGACGCTGCTTCGAGGGCGACGTACTCAGCGGCGAGCGACGGCGGATCCCCCGAAATCCCGTAGCGTTCGTAGACCGCTTCGAACGCCTGCTCGTAGGGATCGGGTTCGATCCCGGTAATGCCCTCGAGCACCCGATCGGAGAAGAATTCGGCCAGTTCCGGGGACGGGTCCTCGGGGAGGACGCCGGCGAGCAACTCGTCGAACGGCGTCGTGTACTCGAGGAGCGTGCCGTCGAGGTCGAAGTAGACGGTCGTCGTCATGGCGAGACGAGGAGAGCGATTCGAAAAGGTCGTTTCGGTTCGTGCGTACAATGTCCGGAGAGACGAACCGGGAGAGACACCGGAGAGTTAAGTCGGTAAAGACAACGATCAGGACAGCCGCGCCGCCAAATCCGCCTCGGTGATGATGCCGACGGTCTGGCCCGCCTCGGTGATCATGACGGCCTTGTAGTGCTCGAGGAGGTTGCTAATCTCGTCGAGGGTCGCATCCTTCGAGACCGTCGGGAAGCTCTCGGCCATGTGTTCGGCCACGGGTTCGTTACGGTCCTCCTCGTCCAGGTGTACCAGTTCCGTCTGGCTGATCGACCCCACCGGAATTCCGTCCTGGATGACCGCCAGTTGCGAGTACGCCTCCCGTTCCATCTGGTGGGCGGCCTCGCTGACCGGATCGTCGGGGGCGACGCTGACCACGTCTTCGTGCATGAGGTCGTCCGCACGGATGATGTCGCCCTCGGCGTCCTCGAGAGCGTTGACGATCCGACGCAGGGTCGAGAGTCGCGGGTCGACGTCGCCGCCCTCGATGCGGGCGATCAGTGGCTGGGAGACGTCGGCCCGGTTAGCCAGTTCGCTCTGGGTGAGTTCCAGTTCGTTCCGGCGCTGTCTGAGGTCCGTCGGCGTCGGCAGGTCCATACCGGCACATAACCGCGGGTTATAGAAATGTGTTTGGGTGGGACGGTCTCGAGAATCCGCCGTTGGGATCAGTCGTCGTCTTCGTCGAGTTCGAAGATTTCGACGACCGACAGTGGCACGTCCCGAAGCGCCCCGCCGATCTCGCTCTTCGCGATCCGGGAGGCGTGCTCCTCGCTGTCGGCGTTGAAGACGTCCATCTCGAGGGCGAGCCCGACGAGCGCGGTTTCGGCCGCGATGAACGCCGAGTCGAACGGTTCGCCGCAGGCGGGACAGCCCGTCGCGCCGACCTCGACCTCGACGTACTCCATATTCTCGCTGTTGAGTCGCTTTCCGGCTTCGCTGACGGCGACGCCGATTGCGTCGTCAATCGCCTCGACGTCGCGAACGAGCCACGCGGCTTCCATTGCGACGAGATAGTTGGCCATACCCATTGGTCGGGCCCCGGGGTTTCCTGCTTTGCGGTTTGGCCGCGCTCCATTCGTTGCCGAAACCGACCTTGGAGCCGAGTGCTCGTACGGCCGATCACCGCGCACGGTTGGCCTACGTTGGCCATAAGTTATGGAAATTGCCCCGGTGTATTGGCGTCTGGATACCCATCCCTCGAGCGGAAACGCGGGTCCAGTTTCTCTTTCCACAACTGTACTTGAACCGCAATACGGCGGCGACTTCAATCCTCCCTGATTAATCATCAACTCGCTGTCGGGGCAACAAGGCTTATATATACACCTGATCTGACCATCGACCGAACGCCGATGATATCCCGCGTGTACTACGCGTCCCTGTTCGCACTGTATCAACTGTGCATCGCAGTCGGTATCGTCATGATGCCGCTCGCGGTCGCCGCCCGCCAGGCCGGGATCTCGATCCCGATCCACAAGATGCTCGCCACCGTCGGTGAGGCCTACGAGAACGCCCAGCCGGAGCCCTGAACGTACACCGTTTCTGCCCTTCCATACCTCGAACCTCGAACCTCGAGCCGTCGTGAACGACCCGACCTCGAGCCTCCGCGTTACGCGACGCGGCGAAACCGGAACGAAGCGCGGTGACCGCCGATGTTTTATACCCTGTCGGCCGTAACATGCGGATAATGCGAACGCCATCCCACGACTCCGAGTTCTCTCGCACCGTCGACCAGCTGGCGAACGAGCCCTCGCCGTACGAGCCGGAACTCGGCTCGCTCCCCCAGAACGGCCTCTCGCAGGCCGAACTGGACAACGTGAACAAGACGGGGACCACGACGATCGGCATCACGACGGCCGACGGCGTCGTCATCGCGACCGACATGCGCGCGAGCCTCGGCGGTCGCTTCGTCTCGAACAAGAACGTCCAGAAGGTCGAGCAGATCCACCCGACCGGCGCGCTCACGATGGTCGGCAGCGTCGGCGGCGCCCAGTCGTTCATCAAGAGCCTCCGCGCCGAGGTCAACCTCTACAGCGCCCGACGCGGCGACGAGATGAGCATCGACGCGCTCGCCACTCTCGCGGGCAACTTCGCCCGCGGCGGCCCGTTCTTCGCCATCCACCCCATCCTGGGCGGCGTCGACGCGGAAGGGAGCCACGTCTACAGCATCGACCCCGCCGGCGGCGTCATGGAAGACGACTACACCGTCACCGGCTCCGGCATGCAACTCGCCTACGGCCACCTCGAGCAGGCCTACGAGGAGGGCCTTTCGAACGACGAGGCGATGACCATCGCCGCCCGGAGTATCAAGTCCGCCGCCGAGCGCGACACTGGCTCCGGCAACGGCGTCTTCCTCTGTGAGATTACCGAAGACGGCGTCGAGATCCACGGCCACAACGACTTCGAAGAAGTCATCTGAGTGGGCGAGGTCTGAGCGAGCGAACCCATTTTCCCGTCCTCTGTGAGTATTGAGCGTCGCGTCTTTCCTGAGGTGTGCTGGGCGTCTTTTCGAGTGGTCGTGTCGATCGATCCGTAACCCAAAGCCGATAGCGACTCAGTACCCCTTGACAACTTGCTCGAGCAAGATCGCCTCCATCCTGCCGTTCACACCGACGACGACGATCCGGTCTTCCGCGTCGGTCGAGATCGTGTAGGTTGCGCCGACCGAGGGATCGTCGTCGGTTCGAACCGTCTCCCCGTTTCGACTGATCCGCAGACCGTCGAGGTGTTCGATCGCGGTGACCGTAATCACGGCCTCACCGTCCTTCTCGTTCAGGCTGAGGCCCGCCTGTGGTCGGGTATGGCGCATCACGTCCGCCGGCGGTTCGAAATAGTTGAACGCCGTCGTCTCGATCCACCCCTCGTAGACGGCCACGCGGTCGGTCGTCCACACCGACGTCTCGTTGTAGTACTCGAGTGGAAGCCACGATTCGATATGGGAGCGTGGGCGCTCTTCGTGGAGCGTTTCCAGATCATCGTATATCCAGGCGGTCGATAGCTCCGTGCGTTCGGCCCCAAACGACCAGGAAACGATGAACCCACCCGGTTCGTACGATGGTCGCCCGGTACTGTCAGTAGCGAGACAAAATAAATACGAACTTTCCCCGCTCGGGACGATCGCTTCCTCGAGCACCTCCAGGAGCGTGCCGACGTCGTCGTGCGTCTCGGGAAGTGTGGCGCCTGACGCCCCTCCCGTTTCCAGGAGCGACCCAACCGACAACGTCGACGAATCCACAGCGTTCTCGTCGATCGGCCCCGCTGTGGGCGCGGCAACGAGGGTGGACGGACCGACGGCAACGGCCGAGTCCTCCAGCAGTACCCTGTCGCCGTCCTGGATGGAGACGCCGTCGTACACTTCGTACGCTCCGTGGCTGCTCGCGTCGGCGTACCCTGCTGTTTCGATGGCGTCGGTGACGCCACTCGGATCGAACGAACCGTAAAGAATCTCACCCACGTTTAGATTGAGGTACCGGTCCAACTCTTCACTCGAGATGCCGAGTGCGCTGTACGCTTCGACGGCCTTCTCGAGTTCGGCTCGGTCGACGCTCGAGGCCGTGGCAGACATGTCGTAGGCGGCCTGGACGTCGATCTCGAGGAATCCTGGAGTCCCATCGTAATCGTAGGCATCCACCGCCGGCGTCCACTGGCGAAAGAGCGGTTCGTCACGTGCTTCATAGGTCTCCTCGGCCTCGTCGTCGGTGTTGGACTGGTCGTCGGTTTCGGACTCGTCATCGACGCCGTCGGTGTCAACGGTCGAATTCGAGCGTTCGTTGTTCGCGTCGTCGTCACTGTCTCGAGAATCGGACGTCAGACACCCCGCGACCGCGGTGACTCCACCGAGGGCCAGTGATTGCAACAACCGTCTTCGGCCAGCATCATTCATTACGATACGCTCCACTCCTGAATACAGGGCGAAAAGTATTTCTAAATGATACGAGCGTCGGGCCAACCTGAGTTAGTCCATCCGACGGGTCGCCCTGGGCGTGTCCTCGAGGCGAATTGCGCGCCCCGTCTCGCTCGAGCGATAGATCGCGTCGATGACCCGCTGAACGGCCAGGGCCTCGTCGACCGTGTTGACCGTCGCTTCCTCTCCCGCGGCGACCGTCTCGAGGAAGACGCGATCCTGTTCGTAGTGGCCGGTTACCGACGCGTCGCCGGTGAGCTGGGTGTCCGCGTAGTGGTCACAGCCCGCGGTGCCCGCCTCGAGCAACTCGAGATCCGAATCGCCGATTTCGAACCGTGCGCCGGCGTTGCTCCCCCGGACGTGGAACTCCTGGCTGGGGTCGCGGTTCGTCGCCCAGCCAGCCTCGAGGGTGATCGTTCGCCCGTCGGCACAGCGGATAAACGCGCTGACGGAATCGTCGACCTCGTAGGCCTCTGACTGCGCGTCCCAGTTGTTGCCAAAGCCGTCGGGATCGGCGTACTCCTTCTGGGTTCCGAACGTGCTCCGGGCCGTGCCGGAGACCTCGAGTACGTCCGGGAAGTCGAGCATGTAGAGCGCGAGGTCGATAGCGTGGACGCCGATGTCCAGTAACGCACCGCCCCCAGCGAGGTCGGGGTTCGTGAACCAGGAACCGGGGCCGGGAACGCCGCGCCGACGGATGTAGTTGGCTTCAACGTGGGTTAGACGGCCGAATCGGCCTTGAGCCTTGTACGCGTCGAACATCGCGGCCGACGCGGCGTGGCGGTTGTGAAAGCCCACCATACAGATTCCGTCCGCCCGTTCGGCCGCCTCGGCGAGACGCTCGGCGCTCTCGAGAGTGTGCCCGAGTGGCTTCTCGACCAGCACGTGGCGACCGGCCTCGAGCGCGGCCACCGCGATCGGCTCGTGGAACTTGTTTGGCGTCGTGACGACGACCACCTCGACGCGCTCGTCCTCGAGCATGGCGTCGTGAGAGTCGTACGTTTCGGCGCCGAATTCGGCACCGAACCGTTCGCGCTGTTCTGCAATCAGATCGACACCGGCGACGATATTGGCGCCCTCCTGGCGCATGTTCGAGGCGTGGAGTTGCCCCATCCCACCGAGGCCAACGATCCCGACGCCGATTCCGGTGCCGACGCCGGTCATCGAGTAACCCCCGATTTACCGGCTCGTGTTCGGGTAATGCCCGATTTCATCTGAAAACGAATGCGAAAGAACGCTCCCATAGAGAAACCCGGGGTGGCAATCAAAATAAGGGTTGTGACCCAGGTCACCTATATATTCGTACCAGTTGAGTTCGAATTCTTGTCGGTGGGCCGACAAATGTCAGCGTCCCTACTGCTAGTGCCAGCTTACGGCCCCGTCAGCCACCGCCGGGACCGCCCACGCTTTCACTCTCGATGTCGAACCGCTTCACGATGGCCACTGTCACGATCTGGAACGAGTATCGACACGAACGGGAGAACGACGAGGTCGCCGCCGTCTACCCCGACGGAATCCACGCGACCATCGCCGACTTCCTCGAGGGCGACCACGAGGTGACCACGGCGACGCTCGACGAACCCGAACACGGACTCACCTCGGACGTGCTCGAGGAAACCGACGTCCTGCTCTGGTGGGGACACACGGCCCACGACGAGGTCGAAGACGAAATCGTCGACCGAGTCCAGGAGCGCGTCCTCGAGGGGATGGGCCTGCTCGTGTTGCACTCGGGCCACTACTCGAAGATCTTCAAGCGGCTCATGGGGACCAGCTGTAGCCTCCAGTGGCGCGAGGACGACGGCCTAGAACGCCTGTGGGTCGTCGACCCTGGTCACCCGATTGCAGACGGCCTCGACGAGAATATCGAACTCCCCGAGACGGAGATGTACGGCGAACCCTTCGATGTCCCCGAACCCGACCGCCTGGTCTTCACGAGCTGGTTCGAGGGTGGTGAAGTGTTCCGAAGTGGCTGTTGCTATCGTCGCGGGAGCGGCCGCATCTTCTACTTCCGGCCCGGCCACGAGACGATCCCGATCTACGAGAAGGAAGACGTGCAGCGGGTGATCCGAAACGCCGTCGAGTGGGCCACGCCGAACGAGGGCGCCTCGTGGACGTTCGGTGAGCGAGACTGAGTCTGCGTTCGTCCTGGCCTGGAGCCTTCTCTGACGCGGCCACAGTCTCGAGTTCGCCTGAATCGTGTTCTCGAGTTCGTACCTGATCTCCACCTCGAGCTCGAGCGGCGCGTTTTTGCCGCCGGCGCGAGACGCTCGCGTATGGACGTACACGTAGTCGGTGACGACCCCGTTCGCGCGGCCGTCGTCGCCGCGTTCGACGACGTGGACTCGGTATCGGCCGTCGACGCGACCCCCGACGATCTGAGCGACGCTCGATTCGCCGTCGTGAGCGACGTCGTCGGCGCCGAGACCTTCGAGCGCGCGAACGCGGCCGCTCGCGAGGGAAACACGCCCTGGATCGCCGTCGAAGTCGGCGGCGTCGGGGGTCACCCGCTCAAGGCAGTCGACGCCGCAATCTCGGGGTTCTCTGCCGACACGGCCTGCTTCTCGTGTCTCGAGGCGCGCGTCGAGTCGACGTTCGAGGACGAGGACGTCGGCGACGGCCGCCCCCGCGCGAACCGGAGCGCGGCCAGGCTCGCGGGGGCCATCGCCGGCCGGGAGTGCATTCGGCTGTTCAGCGGGGAGGAACCGACGATCATCGGGCAGGTTCGCGAGGTTCCCCACGCCAGGCGACAGGTGCTTCCCGTTCCCGGTTGTGCGTGCGAGCCGTCGGATCGGGATCGGTCCCTGGATCTCGAGGACGACGAGTCCCTGGACCTCGAGGCGGCCGTCGACCGGGCCGAACTCGCCATCGACGAGCGAGTCGGGATCGTCGAATCGATCGGCGAACTCGAGTCGTTCCCGGCTCCTTACTACCTCGCGACGGTGGCCGACACGACGGCCTACAGCGACGCGAGCGCGCCGACCCAGGCCGCCGGCGTCGCCGTCGACTGGAACGCGGCGCTGATGAAGGCCGTCGGAGAAGGCCTCGAACGATACTGCGCGGGAACTTATCGCGATGCGGACTTCGTTCACGCTAGCGAAGCCGGCCTCGAGGACGCCGTCTCACCGACCGACCTCGTTCGACCGGAGTCGGCCCCCGAGTACGACCCCGGCGAGGACTGCCGATGGGTCGAGGGCATCGACCTCGAGAGCGGCGAGTCCGTCCACCTCCCGGCGGCGGCGGTCCAGTTTCCCCAGCCCGGTGACTCGCTGGTGCCGTCGATCACGACCGGACTCGGCCTCGGATCGTCGACGGTCGACGCGCTCCGCTCCGGGCTGACGGAGGTCGTCGAGCGCGACGCCACGATGCTCGCGTGGTACTCCACGTTCGAACCGCTGGCCCTCGAGGTCGATGCCGAGACCGAGGCCTACGAGACGCTCGCCAGGCGGGCGAGGAGCGAGGGACTCGAGACGACCGCGCTGCTTTGCTCGCAAGACGTGGACGTCCCCGTGGTCGCGGTCGCCGTTCACCGAGACTCGGAGACTCCCACCGAGGAGTACGCGGACCCGTGGCCCCACTTCGCCGTCGGCTCCGCCGCCGGACTCGACGCCGGCGCTGCCGCGACGAGCGCGCTCGAGGAGGCCCTCCAGAACTGGATGGAACTTCGAGGGATGGGACCGGAGGAGGCCGAAAACGCGAGCGGCGCCATCGGCAAGTACGGATCGTTTCCCGACCGGGCCAGGGAGTTCGTCGACGTGAGCGACGCCCAGCGAGTCTCAACATCGTCCGTCGGTCCGGAACCCGTACCGACTGGTGCGGCGAGACTCGAGGCGCTCCTCGAGCGCGTGACCGACGCCGGACTGACGCCGTACGCCGCCCGATTCACGACGAGAGACGTCGAGCGAATCGGGTTCGAGGCCGTGCGCGTCGTCGTCCCCGAAGCCCAGCCGCTGTTTACGAGCGAGCCGTACTTCGCGCCTCGAGCCAAGACGGTCCCCAACGACCTGGGGTTCGAGCCGCGGCTCGATCGGGCGTTTCACCCCTATCCGTAGGTCGGTCTCGGCGTTTCGGCGGCGCCGGTCGAACGATCAGTCGTCCGTCGAGTTACCGTCCGATTCGGTCGTACTCTCGCCCGAGCCCGACGTATTCTCGCTCGAGTCGTTCGCCTCCTCCTCGAGTTCCTCCTGCTCGGCCTCGGCTTCGTCTTCGTCCTCGATGATCTCGAGTTCGAGGGCATCGTCGTAAATTCGGATGCTCACGAGCTGGGTTTCCTCCGTAATTTGGCCGGTCTCGACGAGGTCCTCGCCTGGACCCCCTTCCGCGCCGTCGCGTCCGTACCGGGTGACGCGAAACTGCTGTGGGCTTCGTTCGATACGGCCGGTGACGGCCCGCTCGCCCGGAATCATGTTGATTCCATCGTCGTGCGTCTTGCGTCCGGTCTCGACTTCCTGGGCTTCGATCGCGACGTTGTACGAACGTTCGGCCTCGCTGAAGAGCTGTATCGGCACGTTCGGCTGGATTCCACCGCCCGTGAAGAACTCACCGAGACCCTGAAAACAGCCGGCGAGTCCGACGCTCGCGCCGACACCGATCGCCTGGAGGACGTTCCGACGGTTCACACCGCTAGCTAGGGAGTGGACTCTCCTAAGCGTGCTGATTCGTCGCCTCGAGTGTCACCCGGTCTTGTACACGCCTCGAGCGTCACCCGGTCTTGTACACGCCTCGAGCGTCCGCGATCAGCGTGTCATCTTCGCTGTAGACCTCGACGTCGACGACGCCGACGTCCCCGCCACAGCGGACGACGTCGGCCTCGGCGTAGAGGTCGCCGGTGCCTGCCGAGAGGTAGTCGATGCGCATGTCGATCGTCGGCACCGGCTGGTCGACCTCCGAGACGAGCGCCGCCCCGCCGACGGTGTCCGCCAGGGTGAACGTCACCCCGCCATGGGCCATCAGCCGATCGGCGTTCCAGGACAGTTCCTCGCGCATCTCGAGGCGGCCTTCGGCGTGGCCGTCTGCGGCTTCGGTGACCTCGACGCCCAGCAGGTCGGCGAACGGCATCTCCTCGAAGAAAGACTCGATGTCCATACTCGAGGATGGTTCGGGACGGCGCATAAACGATGGGGGTCTCGCGTGACGGTCGAGACTGTCACGAACCGCTTTCGAGACGATCGCGAAACGATCACGAAATCGAGACGGTCTCGAGGAGGAAAACTTACGGTATCACAGTATTTTGGATTGGGTATGTCTACGCGCGCACACTCCCGTGGCGATGGCGGATTCGTCGCCGCGGTGAAAGTCGACCTGGCACGGCTCCACGGAGCGTGGATGGAGCTCGTCTTCCCCCGCCAACGCGGCCGGGGTCACTCCGTCATGGGTAAGTGGAAACCGGAATCGCTCCCACAGAAAGTGGGCTACTATCTCTGGAGTTTCGTCGGCGCCCTCGGTTTGCTTCTGGTGTATCCGTTCACCGTAATCGGCCTCGCGACCCGCTACTACGCGGCGAAACTCGACTCGACGCGAACGCGATTCGGCATCGTCGGCGTCACCGCCGTCGCCCTCCTCGGCTGGGGCCTACTGACCATCGCCTGGGGTGCGATGTCGTACATGGAGCAAGTCGACGTCCCGCTCGACGCCGTCTACGCCGTCGCCGCAGCGAGCGGCGTCGCGACGATCTCGACCGCGCTCGCCGCCGCCTGCTCGAAGTTCGGCGGACGGGCACTCTCGGTGATCCTCGCCTACCCCTTCGCGATGACTGCCCTGTTCTTGCCTCCAGTCGTCGCCGCGCTCGTCACCCCCTCGCTCGAGCCGTACGTCCTCGAACCCAGCTACGACCTCGCCGTGTGGCTCCTCGACACCGTCTTCGTCGTCGGGGACCTCAACCAGTACCTGCGCGAGAACTACCAGCTCGAGGGCGCGGCCTACGCGGCCATGTGGCTCGGGTTCTCGTTCCCGATGGGCTGGTTCCTCGGGACGATGGTCTCGCTGGCGAACGTCGTCCGGCCGTCGGGCGAGTAATCGACTGCTCGCCGTCCAGCAACTCCGGCAACCGACGGAAACGGGCGCGTCGTTTCGGTATTCTTAGGAATCTTCGGAACCGACGTCCGCACATGGCACTCGAGTTCGACCTCGTCAAGACCGTCGGTGCGTTTGTCGCGATCATCGCCGTCGGGACCGTAGCCCTCACGATGATGCCGGGTATGACGACCGGAACGATCCTGACGATGGTCCTGCCGTCGATGGCCTTCTTCGGCGCGATCATGCTCGCGATCGGCGTCAAACACGGGGAATACCGGGCGACGCGCTGATCGAGGCACTCGTTTTCGAGCGTATAGTGCGGGTCTCGAGGATGAGTCTCGAGTCGTAACGACGCCTTTCGTGAGCCGTCGCTTCCTACCAATGGACCGCTCGAAACGGAGCGTGCGCTCGCTAGGAGCGTATCGTAAACGAAGTAATCGTCCGGGCGGTCGGTGACGACGGCCCGGCGTCAGAACTTAGTTGCGGACGACGTTCGTCGCGCGGGGGCCTTTGGGGGCCTGTTCGATGTCGAATTCGATGTCTGTGCCTTCTTCGAGGTCCGGGCCGCCGACGTCTTCCATGTGGAAGAATACGTCATCGTCCGCGTCGTCCGTCGAAATGAAACCGTAGCCGCCTGTGTCGTTGAAGAAATCAACCTTTCCGTTTGCCATTGCAAACAAACGTTCACCCGGGACACGGATAACCCTTGCGAGGGTCGCGGTACCACGACGGTCGCTCCCGCCCTGTCCTACATGTAGCCGAGGTCTCGCAACCGCTCCATCAGGTCCTCCTTGTCCTGGGCGCGGCCAGCGCGTTCGGTCGTTCCCTCGAGGTCCTGGAGCCAGGCGGGGTCGTCCTCAGTCTTCTCGGTGCTGATCTCGCTCCCGAGCGAGCGGAAGCCTTCCCAGTACTTCGGCGAGACGGGGGTATCGCTAGGCTCGAGGTCGTTTGGCAGGTCGTCGGCACTTTGCGGGACGTAGCCCTCGTCCGGGAACGCCTCGACGGTGTCCGGGACGACGAAGTTCCAGAAGGCCTCCCAGACGGCCGCCTCGTCGAACTGGAGAATGGGCTGAACGCGGTCGTGGGGTGGATAGATGTCCGGATCGTGGCGCGGCGAGAAGAACGTCTCGTCGGCGCGGGCCTCCTGTTCGTCCCAGCGGACGCCCGAGAGGATGCCGTCGATGTCGTACTCCTCGAGCGCGTCGTTGAGCGCGACCGTCTTCAGCAGGTGGTTCCCGGCGTAGGTGTCGAGCAGGAACGGGAACGTGTCCTCCTCGTACTCTAAGATGTTCTCGACGTGATGGCGATTGTGCTCGGACAGTTCGTCGACGGGAATGTCGTCGCCCGGCTCGAGGTCGTTCTCCTCGACGTAATTGCCAATGTCCTGGTTTCGCGCGTAGATGACCTCGAGGTCCCACTCGTCGGCCCAGTGGTCGACGAAGTCGTGGATCGCCTCGAAGTGCTGGTAGTGGTCGATGAAAATCGCGGGAGGTACCTCGAGGTCGTAGCGGTCCGCGACCTCCTTGACGAAGTACAGGACGAGCGTCGAGTCCTTGCCGCCGGTCCACATCACGGCCGGGTTCTCGTACTGCTCGAGGCCCTGTCGAGTGACCTCGATGGCCTTCTCGATTTTGTCCTGGATCTGCGGGTAGTCTTCGGGGTCCTCGTCGGTGCCGTCCTCGTAATCGACGTCGACGTACGTGGGGAAATCGTCGGGCATACGGTGTAATTACATATAATTACGAGGGTTAAAGTCCTTACGCCGGCGGAACGTGCTGTCGCCGCCGTTCGGTCTTCACGTGGGAAATGCTAGCAAAAACTGCTGATCGCACTCGGTCGTACGATTGACGCTGACGATTCCCTCGTACACGGACCCAGGACGTATTCGTTTCGACGGTTCGCACTTGATGATCACGTCTGTTCACGCCGGTTCTTATGCCGTCTCGACCACAACCGGACATCGACAATGACCCAGCGGCCGCAGTCACCGCAGACGCCGGCATCGAAGCCGTCCGTCGTCCCGACTGGCAACTCGTCTCCCCAGGATAGAGCCGTGCTGACGACCCCACAACTCGCCGATCGACTGGAAGAACAGATCGGCTACCGGCTCGACGAGATGGCCCTCGAGCGGGTGCTCATCGAACTCGACCGCCACGGTTACGTCGAGTGGGAGGGGGTTACCCGCGTCGGCGATTACGTGTGGAACCTCTCGGAATCGTCCGAGCGGATCGCCGACGCGGTTGCAGAAATCGTGATTTGCCGCCTGGAGGGGTGGCTCGAGAATAGCGGCCGATGACGAATGCGCCGCTCCGCTCGTCGTTTCGTACTCTTACCGTCGAGTCTTCGAGACCTACTCGAATTGCGATACAATCGTCACACTGACGAATCGTGTCGAAACCGTCCCCTCAGTCGCTGATGAACTTGTTGTCCCGCCAGTTGACCCCACTCGAGGCCGACTTGCGCTCGCGCGGTCCCTCAACGACCTCGACGTCGGCGGGTCTGGCCTCGCCGTCGACGATCCGGGTCGCCTCGAGGTCGCCGTCGCGCTCGGAAATCGCCGTCAGCGTCCCCTTCTCGGTCTGGAGGGCGATGTCACAGAGCACCTTGAACATCTCGTACTGGAGAAGCGAGTTCTGGAGTACAGTCTCGCGATCGCCCTTGAACGCCGCGAACTCGACGAGTTCCGACTCGATCTCCTCTTCCTCGTCTTCGTCCCAGCGGAACGAGTTCTGCCGGCGTTCCTCCGGATCCTCCTCGTAGACGCGGTTCTCCGTAACGCTAGCCTTCAACTGGGCCGTCGGCGTGTACTTGCTGACCGTGTCGTCGTTGGAGACGGCTTTGAGAATGAGAGTGTTGTTTCGGCGGGTGAGCTCGACGTCGGTGACGCCGTCGGGGTAGGTCGCCGTCTCGAGGTGCTCTTCGAGGTCCTCGAGCGGGAGTTCGAGCGTGGAGTGCAGCCGATACACGTGTCTGGATTCCTCTGTTGACATATCTGGAAGGGGGTGGGCGATAGTCGTCTGGTTCCTAGTACGGTCGCTCCCCATATATGACCTGCTATTATCTCCCCGGGTGACGTATTGGAATTCATATGGGTGTTCGCGAACAGGTCGCCGCAGACCTCGCCGACGGCGGCCCCATCGGGTGGTCAAGATTCGGGGTACTCGTTCAGGGACTCGCCTGGAGCGTCGTCTCGAGTTCGCCGCGTTCGTCGAGTTCGGCCAGGACGTCCGACCCGCCGACGAACTCGCCGTCGACGTAGGTCTGTGGGATCGTCTCCCAGCCGCTGTGTTCCGAGAGCGCCTCCCGGAACTCGGGCAGGGACTCGAGCACGTCCACCGTCTCGATATCGCTTCGGTGCTTGCCAATCAACTCGAGGGCGCGCTGGGAGTACCCACATTGGGGCATGAGTTCGTTGCCCTTCATGAAGAGAACGACGTCGTTCTCGTCGAGGGCGGTTTCGACGATCTCGTCGACCTCGTCTTGCTCGAGGCTGCTTTCTGGCTGAAACGTCATGGGCGTTCGTAGGGGCGTGGGATGGAAAGTGTTTGCGCCGTACGGACGGCGTCGCACCCCCCCCCCCCCCCAACACTATAGAAAATATAGTATCGGAACCCGCGTTCGGACGAAAACAGGCTACTCGACGACGAATCGAAGCGCCGGGCGAGGGGTCACTCGTCCGCGTCTTTCCCGACGCTGATGACCTGCAACAGGGAGTAGACGGGGACGCCGTCGAGTTCGTCGACGCCCTGCTTGTCCGCGAGGACGACGCACGCGAGCGGTTCGCCGCCTTCCTTCCGAATCGCGTCGATGGTCTCACGCATGGTCGTCCCGCTGGTGACCGTGTCGTCGACGACGTAACACTCCCGGCCGCGAATCGTCGCAAAGTTTCGCGAGAAGGTTCCGCCGAGTTCGTCGATGTCGCCCTCCTCCCACTGGTGTTTCGCCGGCGTGTACGTTCCCAGGTCGGTCTCGAGTTCGTGGGCGACCAGCGCTGCGATGGGGCCGCCGGCCTTCTCGATTCCGATCGTCAGGTCGACGTCTTCGCCGTGTTTGGCGAGCAGGTCGGCCATCGCGCTGGCGACGTAGCCCATCCGCTTCGAGTCCCGGCCGATGGCCGACCAGTCGACGTGGATGTCCGCCGATCCGGCGGTATCGGCCGTCTCGGGGGCCG
Source organism: Saliphagus sp. GCM10025317 (assembly GCF_042663665.1). Taxonomy (NCBI): domain Archaea; kingdom Methanobacteriati; phylum Methanobacteriota; class Halobacteria; order Halobacteriales; family Natrialbaceae; genus Saliphagus; species Saliphagus sp. GCM10025317. The sequence goes on along the minus strand of NZ_JBHTAQ010000005.1, from coordinate 2,333,532 downwards.
ACGGTTGCGGTGCGGTGCCGCTGCGTTCGACTAGCCAGCTCGCCGTCTCGCGGGAGACGTTCAACTCGTCTGCGATCTCGCCCTTCGAGAGGCCGCGTTCGGCGAGGTCGGCCGCACTCTCGATCAGGTCGTCGACGTTCTTCATATACGGTCGAATTCGACCGCCGTTTTTATAGTCGTGTCGTCGTCGACGAATGCCGCCTCGAAGACTTCGACGTCGTAAATCCCGGTCACGAGGTCGTCCAGGAACGACGACGGCAGCTGCGTGAGCGTGTCGATGGCGGCCTCGAAGTGGCCGCGGTTGGCGTTGACGCTCCCGACCAGCGCCTTGTTGTGGAGCACGAACTCCTCGTGGAGCGCGCCGCCGTCGATTTCGAACGTCCAGCTTGAGGGAACGCCGAGCAGAGCGCCGACGCCGTTGGGCGCGAGCGCCTCGATCGTCTCGAACGCGTGGGGGGCGTACCCCGTCGCCTCGTAGATGAAGTCCATCCCCTCGTAGGCCTCGGGCACCTCGGACACCGGCGTCTCGCGCGAGTCCACGTACGTCGCCCCGAGAGACTCGACGATGTCGATCGTCGGGTCCGGCCTATCTCGCCGGCCGAGGCAGTACGTCCGATCGAACTCGAGGGTTTCCGCGAGCATCGCGACCGTCAGAAGGCCGAGCGAGCCGTTGCCGAGGACCATCGCGGATTCGGGCTGCCAGTCGAACGCCGAGCGGCTGGCGACGGCGTGTTCGATGGCCTTCTCGGAGATGGTGATCGGTTCGACGAGGAATCCGAGCGGCGCCAGTTCTTCCGGAATCGGAACCAGGTACTGGGCGGGGCTGGTGAAGTACTCCGCCATGAACCCGTGGGCGCCGACGATACCGCGTTCGTGGTACTCGCCTTCAGGTGCCATGTCAGGATATCCCGACTCGAAGTAGCGATTCGAGCCGTTCGGCGGCCGTCGAACCGTCGGGACGACGAGCTGTCCCTCCTCGAGTTCGGTCCCGTTCGCGTCCTCGACGACGCCGACGGCCTCGTGGCCCAGTACGAGGTGGTCCTCGCCCTCGGGGACGCCGCCGTGTTCGCCCGCGATGACCTCGTGGTCGGTCCCGTCCACGCCGACGCGGAGCGTGCGAACGAGGGCTTCGCCGTCAGCCGGGTCGGGAACCGGCTTCTCGAGCATCACTGGCTCGCCCGAGCCCGGCTCGACTGCGATCGTTTTCATACCGATACCACGTGCCCCGACGACTAAAAGTTTATTCTATCTCGAGTAAAGATCGCGTTCACTGCCGAGAGGTGGTTACTATCGCACCAGCGGAAACGATTAACCCGCCACCACGTCAATTCCCACCATGGAACGCTACGACCTCGTCTACCGACTCTACGACGAGTTCGACACGAAGACGCTCCGGGAGTACCAGGAGTTCGTCGACGTCTTCCCGCCGATCGACTCCCGGGTGGCCCTCGAGCACTGGCAGGACGCGAGCGAGGAACTCGAGTCCCGAAAAGACGAGATTCGCTCGGCGTTCGCCGCCGGTGAGACACTCGCCGAAGTCGCCGCGCGAACCACGCGCGACCAGGCGTTCACGGCGCTCGACCTCGAGGCCAGGTACGGCCGGGCGGTGAACGTCCTCGTTCTCGACGTCGATGAGACGCTTCGGTCCGCGGGCGGCACGGACAACGAGATTCCCCGCGACACCCTCCACGTGCTCACGGAGTTTCACGAGGCGGGACTCCCCATCGTCATCTGCACCGGCCAGACCCTCGAGAACGTCAAGGGGTTCGCCATCCAGGGGCTGGGCAGTGAAATCGTCCACTCGGGAAACCTCTCGATCGTCTACGAGACGGGCAACGGCGTCTTCACGCCGGGCCACGGCGCCGACACCAAGCAACTGCTCTACGAGGACCTCGACGCGGAGATTCGCGACGTCTTCGACGACGTTCGCGCGCGCGTCCTCACCGACGCCCCCGAGGACCTCCGCCGGGGCTGTCACCTGCAGGGCAACGAGTTCAACGTCACGATGAAACCGAACTACGAGACCGGCTCGAGTCGGGCTCGCGAGATTATCGACGACGCGCTCGTGTACATGATCGACCTGCTGGGTGGTGCCGTCGCGGAGGCAGTGGACTGGGACGACACGACCGAACCGGGCGAGGACGTCGATGTCCCGGAACCGAACGACTATGCTCGCGCGTTCTACGCCATCGAGGACCCCGAAATCAGGAGCGTCCTCGAGCAGTGCGGCGCCTACCCCGACGTCGATCGTTCGAGCGTGCCCGACGCACTCGTGGACGTCTTCGAGCGCATCGACGTCGCCTACTACGAAGCCGATGCGGCCGAAATCGGCAGTCTCGAACTCGACAAGGTCGCCGGCGTCGAGCGCGCGCTGTCGGTCCTGGACGTCGAGGATCCGTTCGCACTCGTCATGGGCGACTCGAAGAGCGACCTGCGCGTGATGGAGTGGGTCGCGAGGAACGACGCTGGCATCGCCGCCGCGCCGGAGCACGCCTCGGAGGACGTCCTCGAGCACGTCCTCGGCTCGGACGAACTCGTCTTCGACCGCGGCAAGAGCGTCGACGTCCTGCGGACGGTGTACGCGCTCAACCGGTTCGCTCGCCTCGAGCGCTGACCGGTCGGTGGGACGGACCGTCTCGAGACCGTGAAAAAGTGGTTTTCACCCGCGTCGTGACGTGATCGTATGCGACGTCGAACACTGCTGGCTGGACTCGGGGGTGTGGGTACGGCCACCGGCGTAGTGGGTGCCAGCGACGGTGAGTGCGAGACTCGAGACCAGGACGGGGGCGATTCCGTGGGTCAGAACGAAGATCTGTCGGGCTCAATCGACATCGAGATCGACATCGAGACCCTCGAGGGCGACTGTCTAAGCGGCGGGACGGGTGCCTATCCAGCGGTGCGGTTGCTCGAGGACGGATTGCAGGTCCAGACCGCGCTCCAGACGCCGTCACCCTGTCACGAGGTCGTCCTCGAGTCGGCAGTCGTTCGCGAGCGCGGTGGCGACGACCGTCCGGACGACGAGGATGATCAGGCCGACGGCAACGATGGCGATGGCAATGGCGATAAGCACCCGGACCGGAGCACGACCGAACTGGTCGTCCGTCTCCGTCCCGACCAACCGGCCGACGAGGCCTGTATCCAGTGCGTCGGTACCGTGACCTACTGCCTCTCAGTTACGTTTTCGGACCTCGAGGCCCGACCCGAGGCGTTCAGGCTGGTCCACGAATCGTTCGCGGATCCGCGGACGGTTCTGAGCCTGGAGTGGCCGGCCGTGAGCGACCAGGAGGATGGTGGCGGTGTGAAGAACGATACGGGTTCGGACGACGAATAGGTGGAGACGACGGCAACAGTGGAGATGACGAAGGCCAGGAGTACAGCGAAGACAATGCCGATCGCTAAATCAGTGCTCGACGAACTCGAGCAAGATGCCGCCCGTATCCCGGGGATGCAGGAACGCCACGTCGTGGCCCCAGGCGCCGGGCCGCGGTTCGTCGTCGATACACTCGATGCCGAGGTCCCGAGCGCGCTCGAGGGCCGTCGTCGCGTCGTCGGTCTCGACCGCGAGGTGGTGGATGCCGGCCCCGTTTCGCCCGAGGTAGGACGCGATGGTGCCCTTCTCCTGGGGCTCGAGCAGCTCGAAGTAGCCGTTCTCGAACGCCAGGAAGACGACGGTCATCCCGTCGAACGTCTCCTCGTGGACGAGATCGACGTCGAAGAGGTCGACGTACAGGTCGGCTAGCGCCTGGGCGTCCTCGGTCGCGATTCCCGCGTGGTCGAAGCGCATCATGTCTCGAGATGAATCGACCAGCGTCGTCAGTGTTGCGCTCGAGTCTCACTTCGGAAATTGCCGTGCAGACGCCGTGACGACCGATCCATCACGAACGCGAGAGTCGATCGAATCCAAAGGTGTTAGTAGGGAAACAACAGATACTCGAGCGAATGCAGATTACTACCACCGAAACCGTTCCGGACGGCGAGATCGACGAAGTCCTCGGCGTAGCCCGCGGAAACACTGTGGAAGCCAGAAACGTCGGCCGCGACATCACCCAGGGGATTCGCAACATCTTCGGCGGCGAACTCAAGGCCTACTCCGAGTTGCTCTCGAAAGCGCGGGACGAGGCCGTCGACCGCATGGAGGCCGACGCCGAACGCATGGGCGCCGACGCAGTCGTCAACGTCCGTCTCGAGACCTCCCAGATCATCGACGGCGGCTCCGAGGTCATGGCTTACGGGACGGCTGTTCGGCTTCGGTGACGGTACCGGTCTCTCCCATCTTCACTCGGCCGAACACTGTCCTGTCGAACATTCGCCGAATCACGACTTATCGTCGCCCTCCAGCGCGAATGACGGCGACTCTCCCGAGATCTCGAACACCTCGCGCATCTCCTCCTCCGAGAGTTCGAAGTCGAAGCAGTCGGCGTTCGCTTCCACGTGCTCCCGACTCGCCGCCTTCGGAATCGCGACCACCGACGGCTGCTGAAGCAGCCACCGCAACGCGACCTGGGCCGCCGACTTGCCGTGTCGCTCGCCGATGGACTCGAGGCGCTCGTCGTCGGCGACGTCTCCCCTCGCCAGTGGCGAGTAGGCCGTGAGCGAGACGCCCGCCTCGAGGCAGTACTCGAGCAACGCGTCCTGGCGGTTGAACGGGTTGTACTTCACCTGGTTCGTGACGATGGGCGTCGCCGACCGGTCGACGGCCTCCTCGAGTTCCGGGACCGAGAAGTTGCTGACACCGATGTGGTCGACGACGCCCTCGTCCTGGAGGTGGTTCATCGCGTCGAGGGTGATCTCGAGGGGCACCTCGTCGCTCGGCGCGTGCAACAACAGGAGGTCGATCGTCTCGATTCCCAGTCGGTCGCAACTCCCCTGCGCCGACTCGAGCGCGTCGTCGAAGGCCGCGTCCTCGGGATCGATTTTCGTGACGACGAACACCTCGTCGCGGGAGACGTCCGCGCGCTCGAGGCCGTCGCCGACGGCCGATTCGTTGTCGTACATCGTCGCCGTGTCGAGGTGGCGGTAGCCGGCCTCGAGGGCCCACTCGACGGCTCGCGTGCAGTCTTCGCCGGTGATTCGGGCGGTGCCGAAGCCGAGGGCGGGGATCGACGCACCGCCAGCCGATACGGTCGAGTCGATGGTCAGTTGCGACATGGTAGCAGGACACCCTTCCGGGTTATGAAACGACGGCTTCGACTCGCCGGTCGGGGTAGTTGCGTGTTCGATTCAGGTAGCCGGTGTTCGACTCACACCGCGCTTCCCGGCGTGTACTCCCCGAACTCCTCGCGGAAGATGTTACAGATCTCTCCGACCGTCGCGTACGCCTTGACCGCGTCGACGATGACCGGCATGAGGTTGTCGTCGCCCTGCGCGGCCTCCCGAAGGATCTCGAGCGCCGCCTCGACGGCCTCCTCGTCGCGATCCCCGCGGACGGACTCGAGGCTCCGGATCTGTCGTCGCTCATCCTCTTCGGTGACTTCCTGGACGTCCATCTCGGGGTCTTCGTCGACCTCGAACTCGTTGACGCCGACGATGATGCGCTCGCCGTCTTCGATCTCGCGCTGGCGGTCGAACGCGGTGTCCTGGATCTGGCGCTGGACCCACTGCTGTTCGATCGCTCGCCGCATCCCGCCGCGCTCGTCGACTTCCTCAAGGAGGTCGTAGGCCTCGGATTCGACCTCGTCGGTGAGGTGCTCAACGTAGTAACTGCCCGCGAGCGGGTCGACGGTGTCGGCCGCGCCGGACTCGTGGGCGAGGATCTGCTGGGTGCGGAGGGCGGTCCGGACCGATTTCTCGGTAGGTAGAGCCAGCGCCTCGTCTTTGCCGTTGGTGTGGAGGCTTTGCGTACCCCCGAGAACCGCCGCCAGCGCCTGGTACGCTACCCGGACGACGTTGTTCTCGATCTGCTGGGCGGTGAGCATCGAGCCCGCCGTCTGGGTGTGGAACTTCAGTTGCCGGGACTTGGGATTTTGCGCGTCGAAGCGCTCGTCCATCAGGTCGTGCCACATTCGTCGGGCCGCGCGGAACTTCGCGACCTCCTCGAAAATGTTGTTGTGCCCGTTGAAGAAGAAGGAGAGTTGCGGGGCGAAGTCGTCGACGTCCAGGCCGGCGTCGATGGCGGTCTCGACGTACTCGAGGCCGTTTCCGAGGGTGAAGGCGAGTTCCTGGGCGGCCGTCGAGCCGGCCTCCCGGATGTGATAGCCCGAGATGGAGATGGTATTGAACTTGGGCACTTCCTCGGCGCAGAATTCGAAGATGTCCGTGATGATCCGCATCGACGGCTCGGGCGGGTAGATGTAGGTGTTCCGGGCGACGTACTCCTTGAGGAGGTCGTTCTGGATGGTCCCCCTGAGTTCAGCGCGGTCGACGCCCTGGCGGTCGCCCACGGCGATGTACATCGCCAGCAGGACCGACGCGGGCGCGTTGATCGTCATGCTCGTCGACACTTCGTCAAGGGGGATGCCGTCGAACACCGTCTCCATGTCCTCGAGCGAGTCGATGGCGACGCCCGCCTTGCCGACCTCGCCGGCGGACATCTCGGCGTCCGAATCGTAGCCCATCTGGGTCGGCAGGTCGAACGCCATCGAGAGCCCGGTCTGGCCCTGATCGAGCAGGTAGTGAAATCGTTCGTTGGTGTCCTCGGGTGTCGAGAACCCGGCGTACTGGCGCATCGTCCACAGCCGACCCCGGTAGCCCGTGGAGTAGACGCCGCGAGTATAGGGCGCCTCCCCGGGATAGCCCAGATCTTCCTGGTAGTCGAGGTCGGAGATGTCTGCCGGCGTGTACAGTCGATCGACCTCCTGGCCCCCGGTGTCGGTCGTGAACGTCTCCTCGCGTTCGCCGAAGCGGTCGATCACCGGTTCGACCTGCTCGTCGTGCCAGGTTTCTTTCCCCTCGCGGATCGCCTCGAGATCCTCGGCATCGAACATTATCGATGACGACGGTTTCCTGTGGCTTGAAGGTTGACAAACGAGTCGGTCGACGGAAACGCAATGGGCCGCGTTCGTCGGGCGCTACGCTACGTTCTGGGCTCGGCCGCCTCGGCGTTTTCCTCCCGGTTGCGATACTCCTCGAGGCGACGCTCGTCCCTCGAACCCGCCCCGAACAGCCGCTCGGTAAACGTTCGCTCGGACGGCCGCTCCGAGAGTAGCACCGACCCCTCGACGACGCGCGCGACGTCGATGTGGAGCGAGTCCCGAACGAGCCGAGAGAGCAGGCCACGCTCGGTCGCGCCCATCATGACGATCGTGGCGTCCAGGTCCCTGGCCGTGCGACAGATCGCCTGCTCGACGTCGCCCGAATCGTCGACGACGATTTCTGCATCGTCGAGTCCGTGATCGTTCGCCCAGTCGGAGAGGAACGCCTCGCCTGCTGCTCGATCGGCCGGGTCGTCGACGACGTGTAAGAGGGTGATCTCGGCGTCGGCACCGTTCTCGAGGGCCTGCGCGATTTCGGCGCTGAGATCTGAATCGGGGCCGCCGGCGGTCGGGAGGAGCACCCGCGACGGATCGAGCCCGCGGTCTTTGATCACGAGGAAGTCCGTCGGAAGCCGATTCGTGAGTTCGTCGAGGTGGCTCTCGGCGCGGGCGGAGGTCCACAGCTGGTCCTGTCCCCACCCCATGAGCACGAGGTCGGGGCGGGTCCGCCTGGCCCGGTCGAAGATCTCCTCGAACGACCGGGGAGAGACGATGGTCGACGTTCCGAACTCGACGTCGTAGCCGTCGCCGATTCGTCGAATGTCCTCGAGCAGGCGGTCTGACTCGCGGAGGATTCGGTCGTGATGGCCGCTACTGTCCGCGACGTGCTGGGGGGCCTGGACGATGTGGACGACGTGGACCTGCCCCTTCTCTTTCGTTTCCGACAGCGCGCAGGCGAATTCGACGAGCTGGGATTCGGTTCGCGGGTTGGCGATGGGGACGAGGATCCGGTAGGAGTCCTCGTCGCGAACGATCGTCTCGACGGTGTCGACGACGGGGACGTAGGTTCGCCCCGAGAGCGAGCCGAGGAGCCACTCCCGGATGGTGAGTCGCCTGGTGTTCTCGTACCGGTCGATGTCGAGTCGTCGCTCGCTGGTCTGGTAGTAGTTGACGACGGTGACGAGCAGGACGCCGCCGAGGGTGTTCCCGAGCAACACCGGGATCACGAACTGGGTCATTGCCGGAAATATCACCCCAATGTCACCGAGGGCAAGGGTGAGGTACACCACCTCGGTGAAGGAGACGACGACGTGGAAGAGGTTGCCCAGTGGAACCGTCAGAAAAGCCAGGTAGACCACGAGCAATCGCGAGGCGGTGTCGCGAACGGCAAAGTTGATCCAGACGACGCCCGCGACGACCAGACCGGCGAACGTCCCTTTGAAGAAGAGACTCGTCGCCGGGGTTTCGATGCCCTTCTCGGCGAGGTAGATCGCCATCTCCGCCGATGGCGCGTCGAAGACGCCGCCGTAGGCGAGAGTCACCGCCCCGAGCGCGCCGCCGGCGAAGTTTCCGGCGAGGACGATCACCCAGTGGCGAAGCAACGTCGGGATTGACGAGAGGCGCTCGAGGACCAGCGCGACGGGCGGCAGGGTGTTCTCGGTGTAGAGCTGGTAGCCGCCGATGATGATGTAGATGAACCCCAGCGGGTAGAGCAGGGCGGCGACGATCTCGCTGTCGGTCTTCGTCGACATCGAGGCGTAGATCAGGAACGTGAGCGTGATCGCGAAACCGCCGGCGAGCGCGCTGAAGAAGAGTTCGCGCGTCCCGGAAGTGATCTCGTGATCGGCGTCCGCGACGACGCGCTGGAAGACTTCATCGGACGAAAACCGGTCCGGCATGACCGTCCCGTACGCCGGCGCGCCACTCTCGGCTCGCTGTGGAATTTCCACTGCGGAATCGTCGTCGTCACTCATTGTCGACCCTCACTCATGGAAGGGCTAAGTGACTTTCTTCATCGGACCGTCCGTGCCGGGGTTCGAGCGTCATCGACGGCCCGTATCGTACTTGTAGGTCGCCGTGTCGGGGTCGATACCGAAGTCCTCGGGGGTTTCCTCCTCGCCGTCGCCGCGCTCCGGTTCGTTCGCCTCCTTGAACGCGTCCCGCAGCCGTTCGGGCATCTCGAATCCGTCGACGTCGATCGCGAACGGGACCGCGTCCGGATCGACGCCCTCCCGTTTGTCCGCCAGTCGCTCCTGTAACACGGCAGGGAGGGCCGATTCCTCGATGCGATTGAAGCCGAACTGCGCGAGGTAGGCCCCTTCCCCGGTGAGGGTGTAGACCGTCTCGAAGCCCTCGTCGCCGGCGTACTCGACCAGCCGTTCGACCACGTGGGCGCCGACGCCCTGGCCGCGCCACTCCTCGAGGACGCCGATGCTCGTCAATTCGCAGACGTCGTCGGCGTCGTCGGGTTTGTGGATGCGGATACGGCCGAACCCCGCCTTCTCCCCCGACTCTTCGTCGATGGCGACCACGTAGTCGCGCGAGCGGAACGCCGTGTCGTCGAGCCCCATCGCCTCGATGTGGTCGAGAAGCCAGACCTCTTCCCGGTTTTTCGCGTCCCGTACGTACATGATTCGAGCTAGGGCCGCCGCGGCCAAAAGCGTTTGTGAGGTACTCGCAGGTTTCGGCCCGTCTCGAGACGGTAACGTTCATGACACGGGACGGTAAACCTTGCCAGTGACATGGAAGGGGACCTGATCGACGAGGTGGTCCACGAACCCGACGAGGCGTTCGCCGAGTCCACCAACGTCCGGGCGTTCATGCGCGAGTACGGCATCGAGGACTACGACGACTTGATCGAGCGCACCACGACCGACCGGGGCGACGGCGAGAGCGGGGTCGAGTGGTTCTGGGACGAACTGGTCGACTACCTGGGCATCGACTTCTACGCGGACTACGACCAGGTCCGGGACGACAGCGACGGCCCGCAGTTCACCGACTGGTATTCCGGCGGAGAGCTCAACATCGCCCACAACACCGTCGACCGTCACGCCGACCTCGAGGCCGCGAACCGAAACCGGGTCGCCACCATCTGGGAGGGCGAAGACGGCGAGGTCCGGGAGATCACCTACCACGAACTCCACCGACAGGCTAACAGGGTAGCGAACTACCTCGAGTCGGCGGGGGTCGAAACCGGCGACACCGTCGGGCTGTACATGCCGATGGTGCCGGAAGTGGTGTCGATTCTGTACGGCTGTTTCAAAGTCGGCGCCATCGCCGTCCCCATCTTTTCGGGCTTCGGCGTCGACGCTGTCGCCACCCGCATCGAAGACGCCGAGTGCTCGGTGCTCTTTACGGGCGACGGCTTCTACCGCCGAGGAAGCCAGATCACGCTCAAGGAGAGCGCCGACGACGCCATCGTCCAGGCGGGCCACGTCGAGCACACGGTCGTCTTCGATCGGTTGGGATCGAGCGACGCTGGCGGCGACGCCAGCGACGATAACTCGGCCGTCAACGTCGAAATCCCCTGGAACGACGCCCGCGACGCGTGGTGGCACGACGCCGTCGAGAACCAGGACGACGCGTACGAGAGCAAGTCACTGCCCTCGAGCCAGGAATCGATGCTGCTGTACTCCTCGGGCACCACGGGAACGCCGAAGGGAATCGTCCACACGCACGCGGGCGTGCAAACGCAATGTGCGAAGGAACTCCACTTCGGGTTCGACCTCAAGCCCGCCGACCGCTTCTTCTGGGTGAGCGACATCGGCTGGATGATGGGCCCCTGGACCTTGATCGGCGTCCACACCTTCGGCGGCACCGTCTTCATGTACGAGGGTGCCCCCGACTACCCGAACCCCGACCGCTTCTGGGAAATGATCGACCGCCACAAACTCACCCAGTTCGGCATCTCGCCGACCGCTATCCGCGCACTTCGGAAACACGGCGACGAGTGGCTCGAGGGCCACGACCTCTCCTCCCTTCGAATACTGGGCTCGACGGGCGAACCGTGGGACCCCGAGAGCTGGCAGTGGTTCTACGAGAACGTTGGCGGGAGCGAGGCACCGATCGTCAACATCTCCGGGGGCACCGAGATCTGCGGTTGTTTCCTGATGCCGATGCCCGACCAGCCGCTCAAGCCGTGTACCCTGGGCGGCCCCGGCCTCGGCATGGATATCGATATCGTCGACCGGGACGGTAATTCGGTGAAAGACGATCACGAGCGCGGCTTCCTCGTCGCCCGCGATTCGTGTCCCTCGATGACCAAATCGCTGTGGAGCGGCGACGAGCGCTACCTCGAGGAGTACTGGTCCACGTTCGAGGATCTCTGGGACCACGGCGACTGGGCCCAAAAGGACGAGGACGGCTTCTGGTTCCTCCACGGTCGGGCCGACGACGCCTTGAACGTGGCGGGTCGGAAGGTCGGCCCCGCCGAAATCGAGGGCGTCCTGATCGATCACGAGGCCGTCAACCAGGCCGCAGCGGTGGGCGTTCCCGACGACACGACCGGCACCGCAGTCGTCGCCTACGCCATCCTCGAGGACGGCGTCGACGAATCGGAGGAACTCCGCGAGGAACTCCGGGAACAGATCGGCGAGGAGCACGGCAAACCGTTCCGACCCCGCGAGATCCTCTTCGTCGACGCCTTCCCGAAGACGCAGTCGGGCAAGATCATCCGCCGGGCCATCGAGGCCGCCTACACCGGCGAGGACCTCGGTGACCTTTCGAGTCTCGAGAACCCGGACGCGCTCGAGGCGCTCGAGGACGCCCGGTAGGGCGGTCAGGCTGCTCGCGATCGCGTGCCGGTTCTCCACGTCGCCAGACCGGTGAGCGCCGCACCCGCGAGACCGGCAACCCCGGCGGCGACGAACGCCGGCGTGTACGTCCCGAAGAGATCGTAGCTCGCGCCGGCCAGCGGCGGGGCGAACAGTCCCGAAACGGCGAACGAGAGCGAGACGACGCCGAAGAGGGCGTTGGCGTCGTCGGGGCCGAACAGGTCGACGGTGAGCGGGGACAGCAACGCCCCGTTCCCGCCGTAGGCCGCGCCGAAGACGGCCGCGAAGGCGACGAACCCGGCCGGCGACGACAGGACGGGTAAGGCGAACGTCGAGACGGCCATCAGAATCGAACACCCGATGAACGTTCGGTTCCGGCCGAGGCGGTCCGACGCGAATCCGATTGCCATTCGCGAGGCGGCGGTCGTGGCGCCGATGATCGTGAGCGCGAGCGCGCCGATTCGTGCGTCGAGCCCGAGGTCCGTGACGTGAGCCACCAGGTGGACCAGCGTCACGTACAGGGTCCCGTAGATGAGTATCCAGCCGAAGAACACCAGCAGGAACCGACGGCCGGTGGCTATCGACACGATGTCTCGAGCCTGCTCGAGCCACCCTCTCGACCGCGAGCGCGTCTCCGGGTAACCGGCGGGAAATTCGCTCGCCGGAACCCCTCTCTCTCGAGGGTCGTCCTCGATCAGCACGGTGGCGACGACGAGCAGGGCGACCAGCCCCGCGACGAGGGCGAGATAGGCGCGTCGCCAGCCGTAGCGGGCGATGAGGAGTGTCGCGACGGGCGTGACGGCGACCATGCCGACACCCAGGCCGGCGGTGGCGATCCCACTCGCGAAGCCGCGACGGCGCTCGAACCACCGAGGAACGGTCGCGTACGAGACGACGTAGATTAGCCCCATGCCGAGGGCCGTGATGACGCCGTAGGCGAGGCCAAGCGTCGTGATCGAGTTCGCCTCGCTCGTCCAGAGCAATCCGAGCGCCAGCAACACTACACCGGTGCCCATGACTCGCCTGACGCCGTAGCGGTCGGCGACGCCGCCGAAGAGCGCTGCGCCAACGTAGATCATCAGGGTCTGTACGGAGAACACGAGCGATGTCGCGCCTCGAGAGAGGTCGAAATCGCTCGCCAGCGGTTCGAAAAACACGCCGAAGGAGTAAGACACGCCGAAGATGACGAAGGTGCCGATGAAGCAGGCTGTCGTCACGACCCAGCCGTAGTAGTAGCCGTCATTCGTCGAATCTGGCCCCGTCACTGTCCCCGAATTGGTCGGTTCGACATATAAATATTTAATACAGTTACCAAATACCACGGATCATGGCAACACGAGCCAATGGTGCTAGCGGAGGGACGAATCGTGGTGGCGACTCGAAACCAGGACTCTTCGAACGGGCCGGAAAAGGGCTCGCAGACGTCGTCGAACGGTGGATGCCGAGTCCGTTCCTGTTCGCGATTCTCCTGTCGTACATCGTGTTCGTCGCCGGCATGGTTTTCGAGGGATCAGGTCCACTCGAGATGACCACTTACTGGTTCGAGGGGTTCTGGGCGTTCCTCGGGTTCGCGATGCAGATGACGCTCATCCTGATGACGGGCTTCGTGCTCGCGTATCACCCGCGAGTGAACGCGTTGCTCAAGGGTCTGACCCAGCTTCCAAGTTCCGGGAAACAGGCCGTCGTCCTGGTGGGCGTCTTCTCGATGGCCGTGGCGTGGATTCACTGGGGATTCAGCCTCATCCTCGGGGCGATTTTCGCTCGAGAGATGGGGAAGACGGCCCATCGAAACGGAATGCCGGTTCACTACCCGCTGCTGTGCGTCGCTGGGTACATGGGCCTCGGCCTGACCTGGCACTGGGGGCTGTCGGCGTCGGCCCCGCTGTTGCTCAACACACCCGAAAACGAGTTCATCGAGGGGGGCTACATCGACGGAATCGTCCCGGCCAGCGAGACCATCTTCAGCAGCTACGCCCTCTTGCTGACGATTTCCTCGATCGTCGTCGCTGCCGCGTTCTTGTACCTGCTCGCGCCAGGGGCGGGGCGGACGCGCTCGATTACGGAATTCGTCGACGAGAAGAACCTGTTCGACGAGTCGGGGTCGGGCAGTGACACCGTCCCCGACGGCGGTGTGAAGACGTACGAAACGCCGGCAGAGAAGATCGACAACAGCCGACTCCTCGGCGGATTGATCGCCTTCGGCGGTGTGTTTATGGTCGGCTACCTCCTCGCGAGCGAGGGTCTTGACGCCTGGAACCTCGATCTCGTGAACTTCGCGTTCCTGTTCGCCGGCCTGCTCGTCTTCTTGCGCCCCGCCTACTATCGCGAACGGTTCGGCGAGGCGGCGGAGGCCGCCGCCGGCATCATCCTCCTGTTCCCGTTCTTCGCTGGTATCCAGGGAATGATGAACGCCTCCGGCCTCTCGTCGTCGATCGCCGAGGGCCTGTTCGCCATCTCAGAGCCGGCGACGTTCCCAATCGTCGCCTGGATCGCCGGCGGCATCGTCAATCTCTTCGTGCCCTCCGGCGGCGGCGAGTGGATCGTCCTCGGTCCCTCGGTCGTCGAGGCGGCACAGGGCCACGGCGTCCCCGTCGGCCAGGCCACCATCGCCTACGCGGTCGGCGACGCACACACGAACCTGTTCAACCCGTTCTGGGCGCTTCCGCTGCTCGCGATCACGGGGATCAAGGCGCGGGAGATGTTCGGCTACGCGATCGCGATGATGCTCCTGCTGACGCCGTTCCTCGCGCTCGCGCTCACGTTCATCCCGTACTGACTCGAGACGACTGGGCCGAGCGAAACGGTATCTTCTCTTGAGTTCGAGACCGAGAACCGCGAGGTTGGCTCGAGCGATCGGTGAGGAATTCGCCGCCCGAGGAATCGGTCCGTCCGACGACGAATCCACCGAGGCGGCGATGCCTGCTATCGACGGCACAACACGCTTCCGTGTCACCACCCCACATACTGATGATCTGCTTCCAACTGGTACAGATGGGACCACGGAGGCAGATCGTGTATCGACTCGAGAGACAGCGAGCGAGTGAAGCGAACTCGACGGCGATCACACGGACACGCGCGATCCCCAACGGACGCGATCCCCCACAGACACACCTTATCGCACCACGTGCTGGAACGGAGTGCGATACAATACTTTTCGCGGATCAATCTCCGAGAGAGGTCACACCATCGAGACAGCGTGATCGGCCGGACACGACCGGGACGGGCCAGAGGACCGAAACCGGCCGGCAGCCGATAGTATAAGAGACTCGAGTCCGACCCCACGTGTATGCGCCACGCACGGGGTCCACTGCTCACGGTCGACGTGAGCAACCGGACCGCAACTACGACCGACATCGACGACGTGCTCGAGCGAACCGTCGGCGGTCGCGCGACGGCCACCGCCCTCGCCCACGACCGCATCCCGTTCGACGCCGATCCGTTCGGCCCCGAGAATCGCGCCTACCTCTCGACGGGGCCGCTCCAGCAGAGCCGAATGTCCTTCACCGGCCGGATGAACATGACCGGCCTCTCACCGCTGACGGATGGCCTGGTCTCGACCAACGCCGGCGGCTACCTCTCCCGAAACTTCGTGGGAACGGGCATCAGCGTCCTCGAGGTCGTCGGCGAGAGCGACGAGTTGCTCGCGGTTCACGTCACGGACGGCGATAGCGACGGCGAGGGCGGCGTCGAAGTCGCGTTCGAAGCAGTGCCCGAACTCGAGAACGCGCTCGTGCCCGAAATCTCCGACTACATGGCCGACACCCGGGACCTCGGCCCCGAACACTGCATCGCCATCGGCCCCGCCGGCGAGAACCTCGTGCGCTTCGCGAGCGTGATGACCTTCGACTCGCGAGCGTTCGGTCGGGGCGGGCTCGGGGCCGTGCTCGGGTCGAAGAACGTCAAGTGCGTCACCTTCGAGGGCGACTCCGCGCCCGACGTCGAGTTCCCGCCGGTCCAGATGGACGTTCACAAAGAAGCCGCCGAGTCCGACGACCTGATGAAACGCCAGGGGACGACTGGCGGCACCGAGTTCATCAACGACAACTTCTCCTTGCCGACGCGGTACTTCCGGGACTACGAGTTCGAACACGTGGCCGACATCGGCGGCAACGCCGTCGAGGAGAAGAAGTACAAGCGCGCAGCCTGTTCGGCCTGCGCCTACGGCTGTAAACTCCCGACTCGGGACGAGGAGACCGGCCTCGAGACCGAGGGTCCGGAGTTCGAGACGGTCTACTCCTTTGGCTCCCTGCAGGGTGTGGGTGACGTCGTCGACGTGATGAAGGGGAACGAACTCTGTGACACGCTGGGGATGGACACCATCTCCGCCGGCGTGACGGTCGCCGCCTACCTCGAGAGCGAGGACGCCTTCGGCGACGCCGACCTCGCCCACGAGATCACCGAGCGAATTGCCTATCGCGACGGCATCGGCGACGTACTCGCCGAGGGCGTCCACCGCTGTCACGAGGAACTGGGCGTCGACGACTACACCGTCAAGGGGATGGAGTTCGCCGCTCACGACGGCCGCGTCCTCCACGGGCAGGGCCTCTCCTACGCCGTCGCCAACCGCGGCGGCGACCACATGTACGCCGGCATGCTGAGCCTCGAGTACAGCGGTGAACTCGACCCGGAGGGTACACTCGGGAAAGCCGAGACGCTGGTCGACGAGGAGAACTCGTCGGCGTTCCGAGATACGGGAATCGTCTGTGCGTTCGGCGGCGACTACGTGACCGACGAGCGACTCGAGGAACTGTTCGACGCCGACTACGACGACCTCATGGCCATCGGTGCTCGCACGGTCGAACGGGAGCGCCACTTCAACAACCAGCGCGGGTTCGGCGTCGACGACGACCGAACCCCGTACGACCTGCCGGACCTCGAGGCCGCAGTGGATGAGTACTACGAGGCTCGCGGCTGGAACGACGACGGGACGGTTCCGGCAGAGCGAGTCGATTCGGTCGCTCCCTCCGCGGACTGATCGTCCGCGGGTTCCGTATTCGGTAGGTGATCGACGAGGCAGAATCGATCTCGCCGTCAGCCCCCGTACACCGACGGCACGAGCCGATACACGTCGCCGTCCTCGAGTTCCGTCTCGAGGCCGTCGAGGTGTCTGACGTCCCGCTTGTTCTTCGTCACGACCGTCTTCCCGGCGAGGGATCCCTCCTCGTCGTCGAGCAGGCGGCCCTCGAGCACCGGATAGGCGGCCTCGAGTTCGACGAGCAGGTCGCGGACGGTCTCGCCGTCCGGCTCCCACTCGGTCGCCGTCTCGTCGGTGTCCTCGCGAAACGGTCCGAAGAAGACACACTCGAGTTGCACGTCTCGAGGGAGGGGCCGTTCGTTCTTGTACGTACGGGTTTCGGTGCCCGTTCGTCCGATCGTAGCCGGAGCCACTGAGTCGTATCCGGAGTCACCAGGTCACAACCGGAACCACCGGATTGGCGTAGCGGCGCCCTTTTAGTGATCTACGCGCAATGGAGTCTATGCGCCACGCGATGGAAGCGGCGACGGGGACGGTGCTGGCCGTCGGCACTGCGTCCTGGCTCGAGGGCATCGGCCCACCGGCTGAATCCGAGAGCGAGCGGACGTGGGCTGGCGAAGACGGGAGCCAGCGAGCCGATCACTCCGTTACCGTTTACGGCCCGGTTTCGGCCGTCGACGAGCGGCCGCCGGAACTCGAGTCGCTCGAGGCGGTCGACTGCGTCCTTACCGACGCCGTCGAGACCGTTTCGGCCGCCTCCGCAGCACTCGAAGACGTCCCCGTGGTCGTCGGTCCACCAGCCGATCGATCGACCGTCCCCGGCCGCAGTCGGAACCGAGACGGCGACTCGCTGGCGGCACACCTCGAGGCCGCGCTCGACGCCGGTGCGAGCGACGTCGTCGACGTCACGACGGCCGCCCACCCCGGTCTGTTCCGACGACGCCTCGCGGCCGTTCTCGAGCGCCAGCGAGCGACGGCGGCCGCAGAAGAAGCGAACACGTGGTGTCGGACGTTGATCGAGAAGTCGCAGTCGCTGTTCCTGGTCCTGGACGACGGCGGGCGAGTAACCTTTGCCGGGCCGTCCACGCCCCACGTTGTCGGCGCCGACCCCGATGCGCTCGTCGACCACCCCCTCGACGAACGCATCCACTACGACGACCGTGATTCGTTTTACCGGGCGTTCGAGGCCGTTCGCGATGCAGACGCTGGCACGTCGAAGACCTGCGAGTATCGGTATCGTCACGCCGACGAAACCTGGCACGTCCACGAGGCGGTCCTCACGAATCGCCTCGAGGACCCGGCCGTGGACGGAATCGTCGTTTCGGCGCGAGACATCACGGACTACCGGCGGATCGAACGCGAGCTAAACGAGTCGTTCGACCGCGTCACCGACGCGTTCTTTTCACTCGACACGGACGGAGAATTCACGTACCTCAACGACAGGGCCGAAGAGCTCCTCGAGACGCCGAAAGAGGAGACCCTGGGACGGTCGTTCGTCGACGTCTTCCCGGAAGCCGAAGGCGGTGACTTCCAGCGAGAGGCGATTGCAGCCCTGCAATCACAGGAGGCGCGAACGATCGAGAGCTACTACGAACCGTTCGATCGGTGGATCGAAGCCCGGATGTACCCGTCACCGACGGGGTTGTCGATTTACTTCAGAGACGTGTCGAGACGAGTTCGGCGCGAACAGGCGCTGGTCGAGCGGTCCGAGCGGCTCCAGGTGCTGGTCGAAAACGTCCCCGTCGTCCTGTTTGTCATCGACGACGACGGCACGTTCACCCTCTCGGAGGGGCGCGGCCTCGAACGAATCGGGGTCGAATCCGGGTCGGTCGCCGGCCAGTCGATATACGACGTGTACGCGGAGCATCCGTCGGTCATCGGCGACGTCAACCGAGCGCTCGGCGGCGAATCGGTCCACAGCTTCCAGCGGATCAAGGATCGAATCTTCGAGACCTGGTATCGACCGGTAGTCACCGGTGGAACGGTCGAACGGATCATCGGCATTGGCGTCGACGTCACCGAGCGCCGCCAGTACGACGAAACGCTCAACACGCTGTACGAAGCGACCCAGCACCTACTGACGGTCGAATCGAAACAGACCGCCTGTGAGTACATCGTCGACGTCGCCACCGACGTACTAAACCTGGAGAACGTCGTCGTGTTCCGGTTCGACGACCGGGAGAACGAACTCGTTCCGGCCGCGTACACGACGGACCTCCTGACTGACATCGGCTCGCCACCACGGTTAGGGCCCAACAAAAGCATCTCCTGGCAGACGTTCGTCGACGGCGAAGCGAAGGTCTTCGACGACATTCGAACGTCGCCACACGTCTACGACGAGGAGACCGCCGTCAGAAGCGGACTCTTCGTCCCACTCGGTGAACACGGCGTGCTGGCGACGCTGTCGACCGATGAGGGCCAGTTCACCGACGAAACGGTCGACCTCGCGCAGGTGTTCGGCGCGACCGCCGAAGCCGCTCTCGACCGGATCAGTCGAACCCAGCGACTGCACGAACGCGAACAGGAACTCAAACGCCAGAACGAGTACCTCGAGCGCCTGAACGAGGCCAGTTCCCTCCGCGAAGAGATCGAGTCGCTCCTGTTACGCGCGAGTTCGAGGGACGAAATCGAGACCGGGCTCTGCGATCGACTCACGGACCTCGAGGACTGTTCGTACGTCTGGATCGGCGAACCAGATCCCGGCGGCAACGAGATACTGGCTCGTCACGAAGCCGGGTACGGCCGCGGTTATCTCGAGTCGGTGACGGTGACGGCCGTCGACGATCCGGCCGCCGAACCGGCTGGTCGAACCGCTCGCACGCTCGAACCGACGAACGTCGACAACGTCGCCCAGGACCTCCGTCACGGCGCCTGGCGAACCGAAGCCCTCTCGCGGGACTTCCAGAGCGTCTACGCCGTGCCGCTCGTCTACGACGACTTCCTGTACGGCGTTTTGACGCTCTACAGTACGGACCGAACGGGGTTCGACGAACCCATCCGGTCCGTCCTGGACGACCTCGGCGAGACCGTCGCCTACACGATCAACGCCGTGCAGCGAAAACAGGCGCTCCTGGGCGGGGCAACGACCGAAGTCGAACTCGAGGTGACGACCGAGACGCCGCTGGCAGCGCTCTCCCGCGTCGCAGACGCCCGCGTCGAACTCGAGGGGATTATTCAACAGGACGACGGCACGTCGACCGTCTTCGCGAGCGTCGATAGTGACGTCGACCCCGACGACCTGGACTCGATCGAGACGGTCACCGACGGGACGATCATCAGTCGAACCGACGACCGAACGGTGATCCAGCCCGAGCTGACGGAGCCGTTCCTCGTCGCCGTCGTCGACGGCCACGGCGGCCTGCTTCGATCGTTTACGGTCCACCCCGAGACGGGAACGCGAACGACGCTGGAAATACCGAACTCCGTCGCCGTCCGCGAAGTTCTCGCCGAGATGAATCGACGGGGGTTCTCGGCGTCGATGGTCGCCCGCCGGGAGCGGTCGGGTGAAAACGAACGCCTGGCCGGGGACCCGAGGACGCGCGAACGTGACCAGTTCCTGTCGCTGTTGACCGATCGCCAGCGAGAAGTCGTTCAGACCGCCTATCACGGCGGCTTCTTCGAGTGGCCGCGAGAGACCACGGGCGAGGAACTCGCCGGGTCGCTCGGGATTTCGCCACCAGCATTCCACAACCACGTGCGATCGGCCGAGCGAAAGCTCTTCACCGCCGTTTTCGATCACGAGTGGAGTAGGGTTAACTGATTAACCCTCTTCCTACGACTTCGTTATAGAGTTAACAGCCAGACTCTTTACCCACACCTGCAAACGGTAAATTGTCTTCCCATCTCTACGGGGGGTTGAATTCACGATGACTGAAACATCTTCGCCACAAATTCGCGCTGGAACGACTGAATCGTACTCGGTTCAATTCGATCGACTCGACGACGAGCCGCTGAGCGTCACCGTCGCCGACGCCGTAGCGACATTTACTGGACTCGACGTCACGGAACTCGATCCGCTTCACTACGCGATCGACGCCGACGCGCTCGAGCGCCTCTTCGAGCCGCGCGCGGAGGGGCTTCGATCTGACGGAACGGTCTCGTTTGCGTACAACGAGTGTCTCGTAACCGTCTCTGCTGGCGGCGAAATCAACGTCGAGTCGCTCGACGACTGATCGGTTTTGGATTTTCTCGAGCGAGTGAGACGGGGAGCGACGCCATCGCTGTCGGAGAGCGAGTACCGAGTAGCACCTTACGAATACCGAGGAGTAGCAACTGACGAGAAACGAACAGCATGTAGCGAGTAATCGCCGCACTCAAAATATAGTGTGATATTAACACACTATATTGTATTCATTCCCCATAGGAAACGTCTTTATAGGACGTCTCGCTACGTCTGTGCATGTCATCGAAGACCCCCACATCCGAAACGATGAAAGACGTTAGCCACACCCCGCCAGCAGGAGACTCCGTCACGAACGTCTGGCACCGCGGCCGACCAGACGACGAATCGGACGAGTAAAAGCAACTGGCGTCTATCCGCTAACCTGGATCCATTCTCGCTCCGAAAACGAAACCACTGCCTTCAGAGCGACCGCCGTCTCCCCTTCGGAATCATCGACCTGAGTTCGCCGTGCAGGTAGAGTCCGACGCCGATCGGTTCGCGGTCGCCGTCGACCTCGTGTGCGGCGATGAGATACCCCCAGTCGCCGTCCCACTCGAGCAACTGGTCCTCGCCGTCGGCGAATCGGGTCGCTTCCACGTCCGAAAGGTCGACAACACACCGGGTGGCGTGACGCCCGAACCGCTGTACGAAATCCGTCGTCGGTTTCCAGTGCTCCTGTCGCGTTCGCAGACAGGTCATCCCCAGGGCCTCGATTTCGGCCGGTGACGGGCTTTCCCCACTGTATATCCAAATTTTCCCAGACCCTTTCTCCCAGAACGTGTGTTCCTCGAACGTCTCCGGCGGGATGCCGAAGCGGTCCTCGAAGTACTCGAGCACCGCTTCTCGCGAGGCCCGACGCTCGACGCTTCGGTCGGCGTCCGTCGCCGGGAGCCGATCGAACTGCTGACCGACGTTCGCCTCGAGGCCGTCGGCCATCAGGCGCCCACCTCCAGTTTCGCGACGAAGAAGCCGCCGGTGTCGTTGTGGTGGGGATAGATGCGGATCGCCCGCTCGAGGCTCGAGTCGTAGGTCTCGTCGTTCCACTCGGTGACGCCGGGAGCGTACTCGAGGTCGGGGTCGAGATCCACGTCGACGACGCGACAGTCCTCGGCATCGAGGGCGTGCTGAACGACCGCTTCGTTCTCCTCCGGCGCGAACGTACACGTCGAGTAGACCACGGTGCCACCCGGCCGGGTCGCCTGTACCGCTCGCCTGAGAATGCCCTTCTGAATGCCCGCCACCGAGTGCACGTGGTCCTCGGACCACTCCTCGAGCGTCGTCGGATTTTTGCGAATCGTCCCCTCACACGAACAGGGGGCGTCGACGAGCGCGTGATCGAACTGGTCGACCGCCAGCGGCGCGAACGAGAAATTCCGCGCGTCCTGGTGGGTGACCGCCAGCGACGTCGCGCCGAGACGCTCGGCATTGAATCGAAGCGCCGAAAGGCGACCGAGGTTGCTGTCGTTGGCGACGACCGTGCCCCGGTCGTCCATCAGCGCGGCCAGCTGGGTCGCCTTGCCGCCGGGGGCTGCACAGGCGTCGAACACGGTCTCATCGGGCTCGGGGTCGAGGACGACGGGCGGCACCGCGGAGACCTCCTCTTGCGTGTGGATGAACCCGTGAAACGAGGCCCACGTCGACCCTGGCGAGTCGGTCTTGAGGCGGAGTACCCGCGGATTCCACGCGGCCTGCTCGTACTCGATGTCGTCGTGC
Organism: Saliphagus sp. GCM10025317; assembly: GCF_042663665.1. Lineage (NCBI taxonomy): Archaea > Methanobacteriati > Methanobacteriota > Halobacteria > Halobacteriales > Natrialbaceae > Saliphagus > Saliphagus sp. GCM10025317. The sequence continues at coordinate 2,310,999 of NZ_JBHTAQ010000005.1, read as the reverse complement.
TCGAGGGTCGCTATTGCCCGTTCGACGGAGGCCTTGATTGTGTTCACCCGGACGGCGATTCCGAGCGGCCGCTCACAGGCCGCCCGAAACGCCTCGAAGTCGTCGACGATCGGCCGGTACCGCTCGAGTGGCTCCATTGAGACGTGATTCGAGGGCGCTTCGTTTGTGGGTTTCGAAGCGGTTGGCGCCACGGGGCTGGTGCCACAGGGTCGGCGCCTTGGGATCGACGGCCGCGGGCGCCTGCCGCGGCCGGTTTTAAGTCGTCGGACGGCGTCACCTCGACTATGTCAGAGATCCGTAGACAGGGGCCGGAAGCCGAACTCGAGGAGCCAGTGCTCGTCGAAGGGTTTCCCGGCATCGGTCTCGTCGGGAAAATCGCAACCGACCACCTGATCGACCAGCTTGAGATGCGCTACTACGCGAGCGTCCACTGCGACGGGCTCCCCCGAATCGGGATCTACCGCGACGGATCGACGACCATCCAGCCGCCCGTCCGTCTCTACGTCAGCGAGGACGAGGACGTCATCGCCCTCCAGAGCGACGTTCCAATCAGCACGCAAGCGCTCGAGTCGGTCGCCGGCTGTCTGACCAGCTGGGCGGTCGACCACGACGCGACGCCGGTGTACCTCAGCGGCTTGCCCTCCCAGCGAGACGAACCGCCCCAACTGTTCGGCGTCACGACCGGCGACGCCGACGCCGTCGACACCTACGACATCGATAGCCCGACGGAGGACGGCGTCATCAGCGGTCCGACCGGCGCCCTGCTCAACCGGGCGGCCGAACTCGGTACCGATTCGTTCGGACTCGTCGTCGAGTGCAGCCCGCAGTTCCCCGACCCCGAGGCAGCGAGCGTCCTTCTCGAGGACGGCATCTGTCCCATCGCCGATGTCGAACTCGACGTCGAGGCGTTGATCGAACGGGCGGGGGAAATTCAGGAACAGCGCCAGGCGTTCGCCGAACGGATGCGCGAGGTCGAATCCGCCGAGAGTACGCAGGCCCAGCCGTTGCGGATGTACCAGTAGCCGACGCATCCACGCCCAGCCCGTCACGAGAGGTGGCACCCGCAAACCCAACGCCTTTTCGACTCATCCGCTAGCGCTCGAGTATGGCTTCCGACACAGATCTGACCCCCGCTGACTGCCCTGCAGCGAACGGCATGCCCATCCTCGGCCTCGGCACCTGGCAGAACACCGATCCGGACCAGTGTGCGGACTCGGTTCGAACCGCCCTCGAGATGGGGTATCGCCACGTCGATACCGCCCAGGGCTACGATAATGAGGAGTACGTCGGTCAAGGGATTGCCGACGCCAACGTCGACCGCGAGGACGTCTTCCTGGCGACGAAGGTATCGACCTCCAATCTCGCCCACGACGACGTCCTCGAGACGACCGAGGAGAGCCTCGAGAAACTCGGCGTCGACGCCGTCGACCTGCTGTACGTCCACTGGCCGGTCAACACCTACGACGCCGAGGAGACGCTGGCCGCGTTCGACGAACTCTACGACGACGGCCTGATCCGCAACGTCGGCGTCAGTAACTTCGAGCCTCGTCACCTCGAGGAAGCGATCGACCTCCTCGACGCGCCCCTCTTCGCGAACCAGATCGAGTGTCACCCGCTGCTCCCCCAGGAGGAGCTTCGCTCGGTCTGTGCCGACCTCGACGTCGAACTCGTCGCCTACTCGCCGCTGGCTCGAGGCGAGGTCTTCGACGTGCCCGAGATGCAGTCCGTGGCGGAGAAGCACGATGCGAGTGAGGCCCAGGTCAGTCTCGCCTGGCTCCGAGAGAAGGGCGTCACCGCGATTCCGAAAGCGACCGGCGATGATCACATTTCGGACAACTGGGCGTCGTTAGGCGTAGAGTTGGACAGTGAGGATCTCGAGAGGATCGACGGGCTCGAGGAAGTGCATCGAGAGGTCGATCCGGGTATGGCGCCGTGGAATTGATCTTAATCCATTAATTCTTAAATGATATGGAGAAGACAGAAAGCGTCAATCGCAAAGCGAGCTACTCTATCGATATTTCTTGTATCTTGACATCGAAGAAGACGAACTCAGATGCACGAGCGAATCGAGGGTCTACGCCGTCTTCGGTGAGGAGTTGTTCGTCAAAGTAGATCCCACTGCCGCTGTCGAGCGTGACCTGGTTTCCAATGACTGCTCCGTATATCGCTGCCCCGTCGTGGATTTCAACTGAGCTATCTCGAGCATCGACGAGTCCAACGAAATCCTCGGAGATACTCACGGTATTCTTACTGTTTTTCTCAGTTTCCTCCACGATTACCTCAATCGCAGTCGAATCGTACGGCTCGTGAGGTCGCTCAACCGATGCCCCCGACGCGAGCTCGAAGTCCCCGGTAATATGAAGGATGATCACGCCATCGCTGGTGTCCAGTTCCAATGTGCCGTCATTTTCGACCACAAGCGAGTCTGCTTTGTAGATCCCGGACTCTACTGAACAAGTATCACCACCTTTCACAGAGATGCTTTCCGAATCGGTACATTCGTCCGGCAATTCGTCGTATTCGCCCTCAGTTGGATACCATCGTGTGCCCGGCTCTGATTGGATTTTGTCAGTTGGTTCTTCTGTTTCAGCGTCTTCAATTCCCTCCGAGGCATTTCCCTGGACTCCATCAGTTTCGCCGGTGATTTCGCCGGTAACGTACACATCGCCAGTGACGTTCGTACTAGCGTCAATTTCGAGATCGCCGTCTACTCGGACATCGCCACCGATTGTACTGCCCGACGTGATTATTGCACCATCGATGGCGTGAACATCTCCACCGACCGTTCCTCCGTCGATAGTTAAGCCGCCTGTAGTTCCAGTGGTGTTGATGAAGAGTGATCCTTCGACCGTCGCAGAACCAACGTCGAAGAGATAGTCGCTGTGGACGTCACCAGTGATTACTGCATCATCACCGAGTCGGATTTCGTCCCCCGAACCATTGGAATGCTGGCCGAGTGTGTTGTAGAAATCACCGCCGAGCGTGAAGGACATGTCCGAATTTTTCGCGGTACCGGACCAGGTTGCGACACTCGTGCTATTGGTGAAATCGGATCCATTTGGCGCCGTGTTGCCGGCCGTTGCCGAGTTGTAGCTGTTAATCTCGCTTCCGTTTTCGAATGCGACTGGCTGTGACCCTGCCTCAGAACTACCGATACGAGCGGAGTGAACCTCGGGAATAGAGTGGTCGATGTCCACTTCGAGTATCATCGTCTGCGTCGCGTCATCGACTTGTACTGAACCGATTTCGCCCTCTTCTCCTTTTTCAATTCCATCCTGGTTGGCAAAGTAATCGGCCCACCCGTCGTAGTACTCCGATTGGATTTCGAGTGTCATCGGGCCCGCAGGTAGTCGATCAGGTAAGCCAAGAGCCGTTTCGTTGAGACCATCCGATGTCGCCTTCAAATTATTCGATTGGGCCTCAGTACCACGCACGCTCGTCACGTCGACTCGTATACTCGAGAGCCCCTTCTCTGTCGTCTCGATCTGGATATCCGGGCTACTGACGAGTTGAGTTCGACCATCGGTTCGCTTCCAGACGCCACCGCCCTGGTACGCAACGTGAGATCCCTCGTGTTCGTAGATGATCGAACCCAGTTGGAACGATTCGTTTGAAATGGCGTCAAATCCTTCCACTGATATAGTCACCGACCCCGCGTCCGGCTCAACTCGCGTATCCCGTTGAATCGACTCACTGAACGTGAATTCTCGAGTTTCTCCAGTTTGAAGTGAGGCAAACTCCATTTTCGCCTGATCGAGCGATTGTGTGGCGGCCTCGTCGCGACTCTGTGATTCGAGTTGTGCGAGGGCGGTTTGCCCGACCGCAACGATGCCGATCGCGGCGATAATAACGAATCCAAGCAGAACAACAACTGCAATGACTTCGGCCTGTCCACGGGAATATCCCTTCGGCAGTAACGTATCGTCTCCGTGGTCAGCGTCGTCGCTCATACGCGTATTCGATAATCAGGCAATATGATAGTATCGGCCGATTTGGGGTACTATATCGTAGAACCAGTCTCGAAAGCACGTCAAAATACGAAACTCGAGAGCCCGCGTTACGCAACCGTAGCCATCACTCGCTCGGTGAGTAGTTCGGCGCCTCGTCCGTAATCACGACGTCGTGGGCGTGCCCCTCGGCCTGACCCGCCGAGGAGACACGAACGAACTCCGCTCGCTCCTTGAACTCGGGAATCGTCTCGGCACCGACGTACCCCATTCCCGACTGCATCCCGCCTGCGAGCTGGTGGAGTTCTGACTGGAGCGTTCCCTTGTACGGCGTCGCCGCTTCGACGCCCTCTGGGACGTACTCCTCGTCGTCCTCCGGATCGTCCTTCAGGTATCGGTCGCCGTCACCCGACTTCATCGCTCCGACCGACCCCATCCCGCGGTACTGCTTGTAGCGCTTGCCGTTCATCGTCACGACGCGACCCGGGGCCTCGTCAGTGCCCGCGAAGTACGACCCGAGCATCACGGCGTCGGCACCGGCGGCGATCGACTTGATCGCGTCGCCGGAGTACCGAATCCCGCCGTCGGCGATCACCGGGATGCCGTGCTTGCTCGCGACGTCTGCAACCTGTGCGACAGCGGTGATCTGGGGCATACCAGCGCCGGAGACGACCCGCGTCGTACAGATCGAGCCCGGACCGATGCCGACCTTGATGCCGTCGGCGAAGTCCACCAGGTCCTCCGCAGCCTCTCGCGTGCCGACGTTTCCAACGACGACGTCCGCGTCGACGGACTCTTTGATCTCGCGGGCCCCGTCGATGACGTTCAGGTTGTGTGCGTGGGCGCAGTCGATGAAGAGCACGTCCACGTCCGCCTCGTCGGCCGCAACCGCGCGGTCCGTTTCGAACGGACCGACGGCGACGCCACATCGCAAGCGACCGGTTTCGTCTCGAGCGGCTTGCTTGTACTCCCGGCGCTGTAAGATACCCTGCATCGTGACCAGGCCGACCAGCAAGTTCTCGTCGTCGACGACGGGAACGCGCTCGATCTTGTGCTCGTACATCAGGTCGAACGCGTCGCGCGCGTCGATGTCCTGGGGCGCCGTGATGACCTCGTCGGTCATCGCCTCCGTGACCGGGTCGTTCTCGCCGACCTCAAGGTGCGGGCGGATGTCCGTACTCGAGATGATGCCCAGCACCTCGCCGTTGGTGTTGACGACGGGGGCGCCGCCGACGCCCTCCTTGACCATCATCTCGTCGACTTCGCGGACGGTCATCTCCGGGTCGGCCGTCACCACGTCGTCGAAGGGGATGATGAGTTCGTCGGCGCGCTTGACGCGACTGATCTCCTCGACCATTTCATCGATATTCATGTTCCGGTGGAGGACGCCGAGTCCGCCGTGACGGGCCATCGCGACCGCCATCTCGCTCTCGGTGACGGTGTCCATCGCTGCCGAGATGATCGGAACCGAGACCTCGACGTTTCGAGACACTCGCGAGGTGAGATCCGCCTCGTCGGGCTCGACACGACTCTCCTTCGGCCGGAGCAAGACGTCGTCGAACGTCAGCGCTTCCGGTACGCGTAATTTCGCAGAATACGGCTCGTGCTCGGGAACGTCGTTCGCCATGTAAACTGTCCGGAACCGTCGGTAAAAAGCGTTCCGAGACTCCCTCGAGTGTGTGGTACTTATTGGCGTTCTCGATGGTCGACACCGATACCAGCGCTAACACAATTCGACGTTTCAGGTTCTGACGGGCAATTATTGCCCCTCGAGGACGGCCTGTGTTGAAAACTCTCATCCAATCACTCGTGCCAGGAACTATTCGTCGATACTACTCGCGTTTCAGTTACGATTTCACGGTTCGTGTTCAGCCATCTCACACAACGTTTAATAATACAGGTCCACTCGATTCGAGTATGCACGCTGTGAACTTCCGCGATTCCCGACTCGCCGGCCGGACGACGTTCGACTCCGTAGCCGCGATTTTCTTTGGGAATTGCCCACTCACAGCGCGAGGTCTTCGGTTCGGGCGGAAACGCTCCTCGTCGACGTCGGCGCCGACGCCGATGCCGATGGACTGGCTTCCGCTCCAGCAGTCGCTGCGGGACCGTTCACCTCGTTACCCCCATCCCCAGGCCTCGGGTCACGGCCATCGTTCGTGATCGATGAGTACGTCACAACACCCCGTCGCCCTCCGCCTCGAGCGGTTAGTCGGCGGTGACGCCAGACTCCTCGCCCTGGTGATGGCCCTCCCGCTGGTCGACGGCATCTTCGTCGCCCTGATCCTGGCCGGCGCCCTCGAGACGCCGACGAGCGCCGTTCAGGTCGGCCTCCTCATCTTCGGTGGCAGTGCGACCCTCGCCGTCATCCTCGCGGAGATGCAGGGGACCGTCCGCGAACAGGTTCGCGTCGTGCTGATCGTCGGCATCCCGCTGATCGTGCTCGCGGCTATCCAGGCCGCGCTCGCACCGGCGATCGAGAGCGTGATCGAGACGGCCACCTTCGAGCGATTCGCCGCGCTGGTCATCCTGGCGATCGCCGCCAAGACCGCGAGCGCCACCGTCGGCGAGTACCTGCCGAGCCCTGGCGTCATCATCGGACTGGGACTCGTCGCCAGTCTCGAGCCCACGGGTGCGGAGTTCGCGCTCATGGACGACCCGCAGTTGGTCGCCAACGCAACGCTGGCTGCCGTGATCGGCGTGGCGTTCGCCCTCTCCGTGGCCGTCAGCGGCCCGTACTTGCGCGAGTACATGGACCTCAACCGGTTCCGGTTCGGGAGCGCCGTCGCCCTCGGTCTGTTGCCCCTCTCGATTATGGGGATGGCCTTCGGGCAGGCCCCACTGGCTGCGCTGGTCGTCGCCGCGTTGTTCGCGCTGGATCCCGACACTGATGACGAAGCGTCCAACTCGTCAACCAGCTCCGGAACGCGGGCCGATGGCGGCGTCAGTTCGGAATCGGCGGCGGAAGCGACCGACTCCGAACACGAGGACGCGGACGTGACCGTCGACGAGTCGAACGGCGACACCGATCCGTACCCGGGCGACGACACGACGTCGACTGCTGGACGTGCCCCCTGGCTCTAGGCTCGAGTCGGATTTCGCCTGATGCTGAGCGCTCGAGTCGCTTGTTCGGTCCGGTCGCAAACTCTCACCTGAATCGTAACTGCTTTAGGCTGGATCACCCAACGATTGCTCGAGGGGTCGTGGCCAAGCCAGGCATGGCGACTGACTCCAGAGGTCCCGCGCCCGGGACGACACTCCAGACTGATATACTGATCGGGCACCTGATCAGTGTCCGTGTGATGACCCTCTGGAGTTCCGAGGCGCACCGGAGATATCAGTCGATCGGGGGTTCAAATCCCTCCGACCCCATCCTCACCTTAATTATATCTTAATACTGTGGATAGAAGGGGGCTTAGTACAAACCCTTCTACTACCACATCCATTATCTAATTCGACTACCCTGGCTCGGTTTTGGGTACCGAGGTGGTCGGCGTGACCGATTGGCATCGCCTCCAGAGCTACCGCTGTCGGAGCTGCCGATCTCAATGTCTCAACTACCTCGACGAGAGCTGCACACAAGCGGGCAAGTGTCGATACTGTCACAGTCCCGCTGACCTCGAACGCACCGATCACGAGCCCGGTGACCAGACTCACTCAGGGAACACTCCGGCGGTCACGTCCCGAAGGCGGTCTGTTTCCAGCATCGACCGAGAGGCGCGAGTGCCGGATGGGCAGATGCCCGGAACGCGCAGCGCTGAAAGCGCGAGCGGAAGCCCGGAATGCAGGGAGCGCAGCGAAGCGAGCGACCGGCCTCGTTCCGGCCAGGGAGCGCCTCGAGGGTGTTCCGTTTCTGTAGCTGACCAACCGCTAGCTGATGGCTGGTGGTCACGATGACACGGATCACCTGGGATCCGTCTCCTCGGTGGTCGTGTCCATTCTGCTCTTCGGTTAATCTACTCCGTGATCGAACTCGCCCTTGGTACTGTGAAACCTGTGGGTACCACGATCGCGACGTAGAGCTTCAGCTCGAGGTAATCGACCTGGCGGATCACGCCCCGCCCTTGAATCGTGACTAATGTCGGGCTCAAACGAGTTCGAAGCGGCGGGAGAGCTATCAGCATCTTCCGAAGGGCAGGGTACTTCGCGGTCTTGGCCTTCCCAGATTAACTGTGTAACCCACGGAGACGGCGCGACAACCGGAAGCGCCGTCGCGGCGGAGCCTGGTGTTACACCCTCTGGTGACTACCGCCCGACACCCCTCGATCGTGCCGAGGAGTTCGCGGAGGTTTACCCACACCTGGCGCACCTTCCGCTGACCAAAAAGCACGGTCGATCACTCCGTCGAGAGGTGACTGAAGCCGACTACGAACCGGAGTACGTCGAACCAGAACGCGAATGGGAGAACGGTTTCGTCACGTACCGCCTTCGCGAACGGCGCGCCGCGACATGGCAAGACGCTGTATTCGCGTTCCTCGATGCACACGAACGGTATGAGAAAGGAATGAGCGTGCGGTTTTCGGGCATCGACGATTCCGGCGAAGAGATCGAATTTGAGGTGCCGCTACAAGATAGCTGGGGGGAAGAGTACGCGAATAAGGAATACGCCAGGGCGATGGCGTTCGAACGACAGTTGACGGGCGGCAAACACCCTGACGGAACGGAAATCGAAGGAGAATGGGATAACCTCGTGACGGTGATGCTCACCAATACGGGATCGAGCATTCCGGATGGTGAACGGGTTGCTCCGGTCGACCACTTCGATGCCGTCTCAGACGCCTGGAGTTACGGCGCGACTCGTGATACAGTACGCAACATCTGCGAGACTGACCTTGGTCTTGAATCGCACGAATGGGGGTATCTACGGTTTGGTGAGCCACACGGAGTCGGTGCAGCTTCTGATCCAGACAAAAACCCTGGTCCGAACGCCTGTTATAGCCACAATCATATCGGCGTCTATCTCAATCTCGATCTCGAAGAGCGGTACGGAAGCGACCTCGAGCACGCAGAATTCAAGATCGAGAAGGCATTTCGAAAGGCGATAGATAAACACGTAGAAGTGTGCGATTTCGCGACGATTGAAGCCCACAACTACACCCATGAAAACCCCGATGAGCGCCCTATTTCAGTAAATTCGAATGTGGCAAACATGGGCTCCTATCTGAGCGCCTACGCACAGACGTACGGCGATGAAGACCTCATCGAGCGCCCGATTGAGTATGTCGCGTGGGGTGCAGTGATCTGGTCGATGAATCGCCAACGGATGGGCCGATCGAAAGTTCTGAACGAGGCCATCGCGGCTGATCAATGCGCGGCGGAGTACCGTGACTCCAGAAGTGAGCAGGAACACAATCACGGAGACCGTTTGAAACACTCGTCTGGTCGGGGATCGCAGATCGTCTGTGCCTGCTGTGGTAGTGGTTTTGGTATTGACCAGACCTCGGAAACGATTTCCGAACTCCGCCTCGAGGGCGATCGCGTCGATCGTGCCACCACCAACGGCGGTGACCAGCTCGTCGACGACGATCAAACGGACTGGAACGGCCTCGAGAAACGACCTGATACTGCCGGAGCGCGGTACGGTGAACCGGTCGTTGATGCAGATTTGAGAAACCAAATTGAACGCTATGTGGACGTACACGGAAGCGATACTACACCAGCTCATCTTCTCGGTGCGCTAGATCTCAATCCGAAACATCTGCCACTTGTGAAACAAGTGCTTTCAGGAGACTCGCCAGAACCGATACGAGATAGCTTTTCGGTTCCTGAAGAAAGTGGAAAATGGAAAATAGAGGCGTTCATCGACGAAGATGGGGAAGAACATTCACCTTCCTCGAGCGGTGGCGTCGATCTCGTCGAGACTCATCTCCCGATCACCAATATTCTCGAAACAACCCGGTTACAGTATTACGATGATATCGCGTCACCGAAAACACGCTGCCGACGCTGTAACGTAGCGTTATACGGGGCTTCCTCGATTGCGGGTCATTTCTATCATAAACACAATATTGAAGACCCTGCTATGGTTGATCATCTGGTGCAATTTGAATGGAACGGGAAACCGGTCCCTGAGGAATTTGAAACACCGGTTGTACCGGTTTCCGAATCATGACCGTTCCGTTTGTCGCTTTCACTTTCACCCAGGGTGTTTCAGGTTTATCACTAGATTCCTAGAATATCTAGCTGCATGGCAACGGAACCAGCCGAAGTCCCTGAAGGCTTCACGAAGGTTACTGCACCGCAACAGAACGACGACGACTTCGACACCGAATGGGTCGATCGCCCTGCGCTCGGCGAGCTGGTCCAGGGAACGCTCCTGAATCTCAAGCCGGACTGCGGCGATCACGACACGACTGTCATCGAAATGCGCCTCTCCGAACCGTACGGCGAGTTCGAAGATGGCGCACTCGTCTGCTTCTGGTCGACTAACGGCATCGACGCCGCCCTCGAGGAGAACGATATCTCTCGAGGCGAGGAGATCGCCGTCGTCTGTGATGACACGTTCGAGATCGACGGGGAAAGCCGGCGCGGCTACTCCGTCTACACTCGCGAATAACCGCTGCTGCTGACACACCACTTCATTACCCATGACTCACCGGAGCTACGGACGACAATCGATGAACGGACTGCTCAACGACTACGCCAACATGAGGACGCTCCCGGCGGCGCTCGGGATGTTCTTCGGACTGCTCTCGCTGTTCCAGTTCGGCGCAATCTCGGGCGACATCACGTTCGCCTGGATCGACTACACGCTGACCACAGAACACGCGGCGCTCGGCTCGATCGTCATCTACGCGGTGGCGTTCATGTCGTCCGAGACGACTTCATTCGATCACTACCAGGACTGGGAAAAGGCACTCATCGCTGGCTCCCCGATCGTCGTGCTCGGCCACGAGTACGTCCAGCCCGTTACGGACCTCGTGAACACCTCGGAGCCGCTGACGCAGATTCTCGCGTTCCTGATCGCGATGGGCGGATTAGCCGTCGCGACTCAATAAATTATGATCGGGAAACGCACCGTCGCCGCGCTGGTCGTGCTCGTCGCGCTCGTCGCGACTGGCGGGATCGTCGCTGCGGCAGAACTCCTCAACGAAACCGTTGACACGACGAATGACACCGAGTCGATCGACGTAACGATCGACGCGAACGAGACGTTCGCGGGCGCCGCAGCTGGGCAGAACTCGACCACTGCTGACGTGACGTTCTACGACGCCGACGAGTACGCCAACGACTCGGCGAATGCCACGGCGCTGCTCACTGACTCGATCTCCGTCGACGAAGGCGACTCGAACACGACGGCGTACGTGCTCGAGGACGAATCCGCGCTCGATCAGAACGCCTCGTATCAGGTCGTCGTCGACGGCGACGCTAATGACATCGCCAGCGCCTCGGTGGCGCTGAACGATGGCTCCTCGGGCGGTCTGCTGTTCGGCGCCGATGGTGGCCTCACGGGCACGGCGATCGTGCTCGGCATCATCGTCGGTGGCGCGATCATGTTCAGTGGAAAGAACGGCTCGAACGGAGGCAGCAGAGGACGTAGCTGATGGTCCCACTTCTGGCGCTCCGCGTACTGCCGATCAAGAAACTCATTGGCCTCGCGCTGATCGCCTACGTGGCGATCTCGTACGGCCTGATCTAGCGATCACTATGCAATTTTTCACGAAACCACAATCGAAAGCAGAGTGGTACAGCAAGACAATCACTGGCTATAACGTCACGGCCTCGGCGCTCGTCGTCGTGCTCGTCGGCCTCCGCGCAGCGGGGGTGATCTGAGTGTCTACCGACGCGTACGATCACGGCTGCACGCTGACGCGCCGACAGGCGCTCAAGGCAGCGTCAACGCTCGCGCTCGCGACGGCCACCGGGGCGGCCTCGAGCGGCTCGGCGCTCGCGGCTGATGGCCTCGTCGATGGCGTCGTCTCGTCGATCGCTGGCGCGGCCACGTCCGAAGGCGCTGGAGCTTACGCGGTCGCCACGATCTCGCCGGTCGGCTTCTTCGGCCTCGTCGGCTACACGCTGCTCAAAAACGACGTGAACGAGTCGCCGAGTGGCGACGAAGCAATCTTACACAACCTCGGTGTGTCCGAGTACGAATCGCTCACGACCCACGAGGTCACGTTCTCGAACCGGCTGACGGATACGCGCCCAGTCGCCTCGCTCGAGGCGCGTCACGGGATCGCGTCGGCCTGGGAGGATGGCGATAGCTCCAGTGTCGCCTACGACCGGGCGATGCAACGTATTCGCCAGTATTACGAACTCCCTGAGTACAACCACTACCATGTCACGGCTAAGTCGCTCCTGCAACTCGGTTTCGCGGCTGGAGTTGCGAAGGACGACCTCGACGACGACTCCTGGGCTGCCGCTGTCGGGACTGACGACGGCGGTAACACGATTCAACTCCGGCTACAGAGCACGACCGAGGCTGCCGACATTTCGCTCCACGATGGGACGGCCATCTGGAATGTCTCGCCGTCGGAGGAGGAAATCGAACCGGTCCTCGGCGACGGTAGCAAAACGCCGTATGAAATCCCTCGGGTCGAGTTCTACGACACTTCGAGCAGCACGGTGCTCGAGGAGGCGCCGATTCTCGACCAGTCGGTCGTCGACTCCTGGGACGCGACGAACGAGGAGGTCACGTATGAACTGAGCGACGGGACGACTGTCTCGACAGACCTGGACTTCACAATCAAGAGCGTCAGTGCTGCCGACCTGCAATCGGCTCGCGTGTTCGACGGACGGGAGTTCTTCAAACTGCTCGACGAAATCAAGTCGCTCTCGGATACGGTGACGGGCAACTACTCTGAGTCGTTCGTCTCCGACATCTACGCCGAGCTGGACGCTGGTAACATCACGCCCGACCAGGTACGTTCGCCGGAAGGTATCGCACGGTTCCTCTCGGGGACGGATGACGTGTCGGATGAACGATTCCGCATTTCGATGCTTCAGCAACTCGGGATGGTGCAACCGGACTTCTCGAAGATTCGTGGAATGTCGGTCAACTGGACGGGCGCGACCGAGACCTGGGTCGACCCGGACCCGAATCTCTCTGACCGCCACGCACACCCTGATGGATTCGTCGAGAACGAATCGTATTCTGGTGTGCTGTTCGGGGCCGATCTCCCTGGCTCCGGGTTCCAAACTGGTGGCCGGTACTACGTCGGAAACTTAGTTTACGGCGTTGGAGACGGTGAGATTCGGGCATACGACCATCACTCGTTGGAGTTCAAATTCGCGATCCAAACCGCCTATTCAAACGATGTGGCGGTCGGAGACGGCGTGATCTACGCGGCTGGTCCCGACGGTGTCGCCTGTTACAATATCTCCGATGGTTCCGAGGTGTGGACGAGTGCGGATACGACGGCTGTTGATCAGTTGGTCTATTCGGCCTCGACCGGCACGATCGCCGCTGGTCGGAGCACTGACAGCACTGTAGCCATAATCGGTGATGCAGATGGGTCTGTTCAGCAGACGATCAGCGCCGGGAACGTTGACGCTCTCGAGATGACGCCCGATGGTTCGATCGTGTACGTCTCGAACCAGGGTACGAACGAGGTGGAGGCATACGATACCTCTGATGGTTCTACAATTTGGATCAGTAATAGAAATATCTATTACGCGAGTAATCTCGCGTTGTCTCCTGACGGGAATTACCTCGGCTGTGACGGTCTCTCGAACACGACTTACCGATCCTATGCCGTCCTCGACACCTCGGACGGGACGGAAGTCTTCGGCAATGATGGTGCGGGTACGCGGAATGCTGTGGCACTAACAAATGACACTCTGTTGGTGAACGGTGACAGTCTCAGGGCTTACGATTTCACCAACACGTCGCTATGGAATGACGCCGATGCGCCGTCGGGGGGTCTGACGGTATCACCTGACGGCTATCTGGTCAGTGCGTCTGGTTCCAGTATCTCCGTCCGGGATATCACCACCGGCGAAGAACTCCGTTCGGGTAACTCTGGCGCTGACTCTCCAGCTTACCAACGGGTCGATGACCTCGACGGCATCGCGTCGAAAGCGATCATGTTCGATGAGTCGACCGACAAGACGAACGGCCAGGGGCCGGTCGACCTCTGGCACGGCGTGCTCGAGGTCACAGAGATGTGGGACGCTGGCAACGCCACGATCACCCACGTCGACGACCAGACGATCTCCGACCTCGAGGCGCTGTCTGGCACGCCGGACTCGATCGACACGATCGTCTCCGAGATGGACCAGTTCGACAGCGTTGATGATATCAAGTACACGAAACACGTCCTCGCGATTCTCGAGCACTACGGGATCGAGGACTCGACGAGCGTCGGCGAAGACGACTCGAACGACGTGGTAGTCGTCGAACCGGACTGGCGGGAGCCTGAGTATGATACTTATAATTCTGCCGAGTTCGCAGAGTACCTGAACAAACTTGAGACGTACCTCGAACAACTCCGAACGGAGGAAGACGATACGTCGTCTGGAGATGGCGACGGCTTCTCGTGGCCGTGGTCCGACTGGGGCGGTGGCAACACCGGCATCATCGTGATGCTCCTCGCGGGCGCTGCTGGCCTCGCGATGCTGTCCGACGACGGCGACGGCGGTCGCACCAACACCCGCAACTAACCATGTCTCGAACATTTCTTTCGCTGCTGCTCGCCGTAGCGATGGCGCTCGCGCTGCTCGCTGGCGGCGCAGCCGCACAAGAAAACAATTCGACGCCCGTCGATGACGATCTTCCCGGCGACCCCAACGGACCGGACGCTGGCGCACCCGGCCTCGAGGACGATCGCGACGACGACCAGAACGAGAACCGATCGGAGACGTACACCGAGATCGACCAGTACGCCTGGGTCGAATCGTGGTCGTACGATGACGGTCGCTTCACCGTCACCGTCGACGCCGACGAGGCTGTCGACGTGATCGTCATGGAACCACTGGACTCCGAGGACCAGGACTCGGGCACGCTGAACGCTCGCGTCATCGCCCTGGACGGCGAGAACTCGCGCACGGTCACGATCGAGGCTGACGGCGACGTGATGGTCGTTACCGAGAACGTCTTCACCACTCAGGAGTACGCCACGCTGGACAAGGGCTCGGACGCGCTGATCGGCGGCCCCTGGACGCACAAGGACTCGCAGTACTCGGCGATCGGCGCCGGGCTCGCTGTGATGAGTGGTGTGATCTGGAAGGTGTTGAAACGAAAGACGGGACTCGATCTCGATCCAAAGAGGTTGGCCTAATGACTGAACAAACTCAATCCACCGACTCACCGGGCCCGGATGATGAGCCGTCGCGCCTGAAGGTGTTCCGATATATCTCGAATAATATATTTAAGATACTATCGGTGCTCCTGCTCGGCGTCGCCGTGCTCATCGTGCTCGGCTACACGCCGTCGCTCGAACGGTGGCACAAGATTGTCGGGCTGGCGTTCCTTGCGTTCATCTTCCCTGGTCTCTATACTGGCGACGTAGTCAAAGAGCAGATTGAACCAACGTTCGTCTACCTCGTGGACGTCGAACGTGAGCTCACCGACGGTGGACTCATCGAAATAACGCCCAGTGATTTTCAGGCGATGACTTGTACGGATGGTTCTCCGCACCAGGCGGCTCCCATGTTGTACTGGGTTCGTGGTGTCGATCTCGACGAAAGTACATATGAAGGAACGTGGGTCGGAACGCTCTCCGATCGCGAGCTCCTGACTGGACTACAGGCCGTGGCTGAGTGTCGCGGAATGCTCGAGGAGGACGCTCGAAAATTATTCGCGCTCGAGGCTAACCTGTGGTCGATCGTCTATCGGGCGACGAAAGACGCGACCAAATCCGTCGTCGAAACCTTCGAGGAAGGGACGCTTCCCGATCGGGGCGAAGGCGTCGACGTGGCGGTCAACGACGCACTCGAAGACTTCGGCCTTCTCGAGAAGATGAACGAACTCGATCAGGACGACCTCGACCTCGAGGCTGACCTGGACGACCTCGATTTTGAGCAACCCGAAGAAACGTTACCGAGGCCTGCCGATGACTGATCTCGTTTCACTCGCGGCAATGCTGACAAATCTCGGTGACTATCATGTTTTGGTCGCTATCTCGATCGCGTTCGCGCTCGTGGTTCGTCCAGGAGACGTTCGGCCTCTGGTTTTGACACTCGGTGCTATTGTGCTGGTGACTGCACTTAAGACCCACTTCGCAGTCCCACGGCCTCCAGGTGCGACGGCTGGCGGCTACGCCTTTCCGTCCGGTCACGCGACGGTTTCGCTCGTGACCTATGCCTCGATCGCACTGCTCGAGGACCGATCGATCGGTTGGCGAACCACGATCGCGGCGCTGCTCGGTTCGTCGATCGCGCTCACTCGCGTAATCATCGGTGTGCATTACTGGAGTGATATCATCGCTGGCCTGCTGCTCGCGACGGCGGTGCTCGGCCTCGCGTTCGGACTGTCTCGGTACCTGAAACCGAAATTCACCCATGACTGATACCGACGAAAACCTGCTCACGATAGCCAAATTACAAGAACAAATTGCTGGTCGCCTAGACGGCGGTGACGATATTCGTCCGCACGCGGCCTACACGACTGAACACACGGCGGCGCTCTCATTCGTCGAGGACGTGCTCGCCGATGCCGACCAGGTCCAGTTTCGTGACTCAGATCTCGGGAGTGTCGTACTCCCGAATCTAAAAACGCAAGCGGCAACGCAGGCGGTGAAATCGAAAGACTTCGCGCTCGCATCCTACCTGGTCGGCGTAACGGAACAGGACCTCGACGCCTCGTCGGTGTCACTTCCTTCGAGGATCATCGCGCAGCTCGAGGCTGACGGCGCACTGGCGACGATTCTCGCTGCTGGAGCTCCGAACTCTGGTAAGACGAATAGCGTTTGGTTGCTCGGGGAGATCGCGAAGGCCTGGTGGTCGGACCTCCTCGTTATCTCGAACGCACGGGCAGATATCGTAGATCATCGCGTGACCTCAGCGCACGATCTCGTCATTACCCTGCTCGAGCATCGCGACGTCCCGAAAATGGTCGTCGTCGACGAAGGATCGACGCACTTCGACGCCCGAACGTATTCTTACGAGGTGGCGAATCAGTGGTCTCCGCTGATCAAGCGAATGAGCAAACTCGGTGTGGAGGTTTGCGCGGTGATCGGCCATACGGGAAAGGACGTCGACCCAGAAGTGAAGCGATTGACGAATCTGGCGCTGTTTAAGTCGGCTCCCGAAACGGCTGAGTTCTTCTCTGAGTGGCCTGCTGAAAGCGATTTCCCGGCTGATCGTCTGTTCGGTGGTTCGCTCGAGAACCTTGAGGCGACCTCGACGGGCTATGACCCGGATGAACCTGCACCCTGGGCGTGGAACCTCCGCGCTGGGCTGTTCGCTGAAGACTTGAACTGGAACGAACTGCTCGAATTGCTTCACGAATCGGGACCGGTTGACTCCTGATTGACCTTACTTAGATATTTACCCATATACCGGGAAAGCGAGCCAATATAACGGAGATTTGTTGGAACGCACCTCAAAGTTCGGAACTGATTGCTGCTGTTCACTGTTTCAGGAATGCGAGGATTCATATCGTCAGGATAGAATGTTTCGAGAGATGGCGGACTCTAACCGATTAGTTGATTTAATATTTGAGAAAAAGCAACCGGAGTCCGTTGATTTCGAGATAGCGTTCACTGCCTTAGTCGCAACAGCTACTCTTGCTTCCATCAATTCGGAAACAAGACATTCGTTGATAATTACCCTCTGTGCTCTTTTTTTGCTTGTGTTAACTCTCGTTCGTAGGATGGGAATTATTGGAAAATTTGCCGAAGAAGAGTCAATCCTAAACGGAACTGTACGACTGGTTGAGCTGTTAACAATCGTATGCGTGCTTCAGATTAGCACCACGGTTCTAAGTGTAGCGGGGGATTGGGCGACAAGGCCCATTGTGGTTTCCCTCATACTGATAGGGACGGTCTTGTTCGTTGTAGTGCTACAGGAACTTATTTTCAGAGACTATCGAATCTGGTGGGGTTCAGCGTTTTTCACGAAAGGATTGGCCGTTCAGAATGGGAAGGAGAAGACCGATAATCCGTTATATCACCTGTCACTGTCTGTACTGGCAACTTTTTACTATAAGTTTGCATACCTCATTTTGAAGGAACCCGGCGTTATCCCTGAGAAGGACATTAAGAAGTGGAATTCTCTTCGTGAATTTGTCGAAGAAATGGACAAGGATGAACAGTCGCACCCGAGTGCGGCTCGGATGTTTTTTGCAAGCGGAATTATACTCGTTACGGGATACGGTACGGTGAGTTGGATATTGTCGTTCACTGGATTCCCTATAGTAGGTGGTCTACTGTTACTGACCGCAATTATGGCCGTTCGACATCTTACTGGGTTCTGGTATCTGGCATACGGGTCTCAATCGCTCAGTCGGTTTCTCCAAGGAAACACACACCATCTTGCAACAATGGGGGTTTATGGAGGTGTCAGCTATTGGCTGTTCTTCTATGTATCATAGCGACGGAGAGACTTTTTCGATATTGCCGAATTTATAGAAATTCGACACGGAGAAAACTGCAAGACGCGCCCTGTATTCAGCACAATCATAAGAAACTATCACCGATTATGGACTTCAACAGAGTGTCCTGATTCGGTGTGGTCCCCTCCAGATTTTCTTGCGATATCCAGTTGGCCTCGACCACGATCGGCGCGCTTCCCTCCAGGAGCCACCCACCAACCCACCGACCCACTTCGTCGGTGTCGATCGTCAATACTGATCGAATCTAAAGGCCGAATTTGCGGCCGAAGTCCCTCCTTGTGGGGGCTGAGGCCGTTTCTCAAATGGTTTCAATCAACTGAAGTGATTCTAGTAGTTGTACCGGCTTTGTTTATTCCAATAACACCATCACCTGACTCACATTCGAATGATGATCCGGTACTTGTCCCTCCATTAACGCCGTCCTCGATGTCTGAAACGCTTTCTACGTCTGCGCTGCTACAGAATAGTCCATCTGCGTTTCCGAGGTCGGTTATAGTAACCGTGTTTCCGTCTACACTCGCAGCTGCGTTTACATGCTCTTCTTGAGGCTCGTCTTCGCTTTTACCTCCGTTTCCTTCATCTGTATCTCCGTTTCCTTCCTCCTCGTTTTCACTGTTATTGTCTTCGTCACTGAGACAACCTGCTAAGGAGCCAAGGAAGCCGCAGGCACCGATCAAGAGTGTTCGTCTTCGAACCATGAAATAACGGTATTCCAACAATACATGAACCCGTCGATTTTGCCCTCAACCAACTGCTTGTTTAAAATAGAAATAAACATTCGACCATATAATTTAACTCACGATATTAGAGCAGAGACGGTATTCGATATATAAAACCAATGACGAGAAATAGCGACCCAAATATTACATCAATCGTCCGATTAGTATCCCTTTCAACACCTAAGTCATTAACTCGCCAATTCCCATCTTCATCTCTTGTATTTACTGTAGATCTTGATTTCTGTTTAATTACATCATCTCCCTGAAATAGCCCGCGTGCAATGATCAAAGATCCTACTACTCTAATTGATAGAGCGGCCGTGTCTGTGTACCCAGGTAGTAACGACCCGGCTATGATTATAAATATTAACACTGATGCATATAGACAAAACTTTTTATGAAATGATTGAAGAAAAATCGTCCTAGGACTAAGACCTGAATCTTTGGTCAGCACGTTTCCGCCAATTGTGTCATGTTTTCTATTGAGAACTCTTATCAGAAACGTCCCTATTCGGTCGGTCAACCATTTTGAACCATCATATATTGAAGATCGAAATTTGAGTAAATAACCTACGCCATGATTCTTTAGACCCATTATTGTAGAGAGGTTGGAATTAGATTTCAATAAACATCTACGTTTCTCGTCCATTTATAAACGGGTTCTAAGTAGTTCGTCCAATTTAGTTCATTCAGCTTTTGAATCAATGATAGCGTAGCAGCTGCCTGAGTCTTGTAGTACCCTGATGTGGGATTAGAATCTTTATCTGAATACTTAGATATCATCCCACAGGGCTTCAGTGTCAGTTCTAATTATATCTCTTTTAATAACTCGTCCTGTGGGTTAAGAGTCATTGTTGGTTTTTGGCTTCTTGATGCTTTATAACCCGCACACCAAACAGTGTCTTTAAATGATTAAAGTTCAATGGATCAATCATTGGGAGACAACATGAGTTCCACAAGATCTGCTGTTCACAAGCCAAACCCAGATAATTCCGTAGAATTCGGTCAAGAAGAGCTAGGGGAGCAGATTGCTCAGCAAGTCAAGAAGGATCCTATGATTCATATTGCTGTCAATGGGCCATGGGGGACCGGAAAAACCACTATATTAGACTTAGCTCAGGAAAAATTCGATGAAGAGAATGGCGATATTATAACTATTTGGTACGAGCCGTGGCGATATGGACCTGATCAAACAACCCTACGCCGAACATTCCTAAAAACCTTAGACAACCAGGTAGCAGATGAAATTAACAAAGATCCGATCTTAGAGACAACCCAGTACCATTTTGAGTCTTCTAGGTCAGAACTGAAGTCGATGAGCGAGTTTCTCATTGACTTCTTGAAAACACTTCGTGCACAACTCACTTTTATTGCGACGTTCTCATTTATCATATCTGTATTTTTTATTGCCGGATTGCTTGTATTCTCTCTAAATTCAGGTATCTTAACCTCGGTTGGAGGAGGACTGCTTTTATTCTTATCCTATCTCCTATTTACTTCGCTTATCGTATACTCTCGAAACGATTTAGGTTCCGAATTGGCATCAAAAACCACCTTTGACGTTAAAGAACCAAAAATTAGTGAAATCGATCTGTTTGAAGACCGTTACAAAGAAGTTCTGAACAGAGCAGGAAATAACAACAAGAAGGTCGTCGTGTTTATTGATGACATCGATCGTTGCAGTAAGCAGGAAATTCGTGAAGTCATCACAGGATTATCAACTTACCTTAATCCAGATAACGGAGGTGCAGAAATTGCATTTGTCGCTGCAATTGACGGGCCAAAGGTAATCAGAGCCTTTGACTCAAATGTAGAGGACGAGATTGATCCTAATATTATTTATAAAACGTTTCAGGTTGTCATACCTGTGCCTCCTCTATCTCGAGAGAATATAGTGGAGTTGATTAATCACACCACACAAGAGATTGATTATAATATTACAGATGCTGAAGCTGAACGCATAGCAATGGCATCTGCTGCATACGCTGATTCCAATCTTAGGACAATTCGTTCGGCTCTTTGCGACGCCCAATGGATGAAAGAACTAGGCTCAGAGTACCTAGATAATTTCGATCTCGAGGATAGTCATTCGGTCAATGAGATTTTGGGCAGTGATTCTGCCCTTTATCGAATTGCATTGATTAAATTGCTGAGTGATGATAAAGACTTGAGGAATTTTGTTACTGATGCCTCAATGTGGGTCAATGAGAAACGGGAAGGCAACATAAGGTGGGGTCTATTTGATTTACAACCAAAATTTGATCGTAATGAGCTGGATCCGCGCCCATTCTTAGCTCTGAATTCTCCAAGCGATAGCGTGGCGGGAGTGGATGATATGAGGGATATTTTGAACCACATCAATAATGGCAATCTATCCAATGCAAGCAGACTATGTCAAAAATACGATTCACCAACTCGTCTGGATATATGCTATCGCATATTAGATAGTGTGACAACCAATGATACTGATGAAGACATCGCAAATGCTTTAACGTTTGTTATAGGGCGAATGCAAGAATCCTCGAGATCACTTGATTCTCGAAATAACGATATTTTCGAAGAGTGTCTGAATTTGCTTGATGATGGTGGGATAATTAATAAAATTAACAAAAACAAGTATCCGCAATGGCTCGAGGTAGCATCAATTATTGGTGACAGTGCATTGGACGAGATATTGGATACTAGGTCGGTGTTTATGAGAAGGGACAAACAACCCTTCCTTCAACAGTTAAGTAAAGTGGCTACTCAATATGACCATGAGATCGTAGACCGTATCTTGGAACTTGAAATTAGCGAATTATCCAACGATCCATTACGATCCTCTCAAAGAGTATCAAACATATTCAAAGATGATGTGGTAATGAAATCTAACAAGGCCCCGGACTATTTACTTAAACTCGTAGAGAACTGGGACTTTGATAATAGAGATCAGGGGCCAAACAAATCAATTTTTGTTGATGAAGTTGTTGGAAAACTACATAAAGAAGAGTATTCAGAGGAAGCCGAGAAGATCTATTCAACATCTGTCCCTCATGGCCTGGAATTCAAAAAGGATCTATACGATCTGAAATGGCCGGGAGCTCGCACTTCTGAGTATCAGGAAGAGTCTGAGCAGGATAATACGGAATAATTAGAATTGGCCTATTTCTCAATTATAAAATCATTCAGTGATATTTGCTTCAGGCCATCTGTTAGTTGCTGGTCATTATATTCACCGTTTTACCCTTCACTTATCTGAATAGAGTTACGAGAAGGTTTTGGGCGAAGCTGCATATCAATACATCCACTAAGATAGTCTGAACCATCCCCTGTGATCTCATACATATTACTTCCTTCGAAGATTGGGGCTACAAGTCCCACTTGAGTTAACATTGAGCAACGTTCAGCTACTCGCCTACGGGATGCATTGAATTTCATTGCTTGGGACATAACATAAGGAGTAGACCAATCTTCTTCTTCAAGATGTTCTAATATTCGCTCATCTAGTGTACACATCCATCTGGCAGATTTCCGTCCACTCATGATTTCGATTTCCCTCTAGCCGTTGGCCCATCGTTTGAACTGTTCTCGTTCAAATAGACCTCATTTTCTGCGTCATATTCTTCATCGAGATACGCTCTACCTCGATCTGTGATAGTGTAAACCCCATTTCCGAGAGGAGTGAGAAGCCCATGTTCAGCTAATTTTTTACAGCGTCTCGATACAGATGATTGAGAAATTCTGATACTATTCCGTTCAGCCAGATCGCCGACCCTCCCAGCATCCTCGCTTCTGATAATTTCTAGAATTCGGTCGTCCCAAATCGTCATCCATGTCCCAGATTGTCTCATTACTCCCGTATTAGGATAGTCTTACCTAACACTCCGCAATTAGCTACTTTGGTTCAAATATGGTAAGATCGAATAACCGATGCATTTATGCAATATTCCTCTAATCATGGTAATCGGAGCTACCAAATCGGCTGAAGATGACTCTCATTGTCATCTAAAGTCGAGCGGCGCTGGCACGCCGCTCAGAAAATAGCTCCGTTCGAACCATGAAGCACGGAACTATTGCGGGGCATCCGCCCCACAGACGGCAAGAGGAATCGCGCACCCATAATTTTGCTAGTTTTACGTCAGAGGCTACGTGCGCTTGCGGTGCTCGAGCACGCGGCCTCGACGCTCGCCTCGAGGAGCCAACGTGCAAGCGCTGCGCGAAACTCCAATCGAATAGCGTCGTTCGTCAACTCCTCCAGGAGCCCGCGCCGATCGGCCCGAAAGGAGGTGTCGATTCGTGAGCCACCGTTGCATCATCTGTAACGTTCTCGGTAATGCTCGACTCGCGGTCACTCGAGAATACGGCGCGTGCTGGCTCTGCGAGGAGTGCGAAGCTCGCGAGTACCCGAACGAAACGCCGATCGTGGAGGTACAGTGATGGCACCGAACCATCGCGATGCCCCCGACCTCGACATTCGCGAGGCCACGGAACTCTTCATCACTCGTCAGCGACCGAACTGGAAAGGCGAAACGGCTCGGTCGTACCGGAAGGGACTCGATTCGTTCGAGGACTTCGCCGCGGACCACGATCTCGAAACCCTCGACGACCTTGACCTCTGGGAGGTCGGCAAGTACACCGACTGGCTGGTGCAAACCGACTACGCACGCGCAACGATCTACAGCAAGCAGAAGATGGCGCGTACCTGGCTCAAGTGGCTCGAGTCTCAGGGTCTTGTCGATGTCGGGACTCACCTCGCCATCGAAACGCTGCGCCTCGAGGACAGCTAGCAGACCAGCTCGGATATTCTCCGACCGGACACTCTTCGCGAGTTCCTGGAGTTCTACCGCGACTCGATTCAGTGGCGGGCAAAGCGATGCCATGCGCTCCTCGAGGTCATCGGTCACACGGGCGCGCGGCGATCGTGCATCCGAGCGCTGGACGTCCAGGACTACGACCCGGAGACTCGAACGCTGAAGTTCATCAATCGACCCGAATCAGGAACTCGATTGAAACGCGGCGACACTCACCAGCGAAAGGTAATCCTCTCGGAAGAACCCAATCGCGTTCTGAACGAGTACGTGCAGCGTGACCGCTACAAGAAGCGAGACGATAACGGACGAAAGCCGTTGTTTTCGAGTATTCGAGGTCGACCCTCGAAGAGTACGATCACGAACTGGCTGTACGTCGCGACGCTTCCATGCGTCATGCAGGAGTGTCCGCACGGAAAACAGCGCCACAACTGCACCTGGACGGAACAAACCCACGCCAGTAAGTGTCCGTCGTCAACGTCTCCGCACCCGATTCGTCGAGGCAGTATCACCTGGCAGTTGAATATCGGTCGGTCGATGCAGGACGTTGCCGATCGGGCCGCAACGACTCCCGATGTGATTCGGCGGTACTACGATCGGCCCGATCTCGACGAGGAGCTGCGTCGACGGATCACGAAATTCGATGGCATCGATATCTGCGTTCATATGGATCCGACGGATTTCGAGGAGGTGGACGCATGATCGCCCGCTGTGTAGTCTGGGTTTGGCGAAACCTTCTCCCCAACGCCCTCCGACCCCATCCCTCTGCCGCGAACAAACACGTGAGCGGCAGGTATGTGATTTGGAGGGATTTGAGCCAGAGAGCAGCTTTTCTGCGACCGTGGTTCAAATCCCTTCGACCTACTTGATCCTCTCAGCGGTAATTTCATCCAAAATTATATTTCTCCTGGGTTATATCTTTGCTCGCATGGGTGTTGTACGTCGCGAAGGGAATTGGCGTCTGGAGAAAAAGGATAACGGCCTCTATGAAGCCACTTACAAAGAGAGAACAGAGGCAATTATTACCACGCCAAAGTACGACCCGGGAATGTTCGACGATCGAAACGCCGCTGGCGTTCCGATGTATGAGGCCGATTCAGCAGCAGAAGCCCGATCGGTCTTTGAAGATATCGTCGAAACCGATTCGGCATCCGTTCTCCCGAGTCTCGGGCTATCTGATGCTGGAATTGGACTGGGTTATCCGTCTGGTTCGACTAATGAGGGGCAGTCTGGTGTGGATAGTAAACTTCCGCCTGGTGGGATAGCGTTAGTAATGTTGCTCGCTGGTGGATTGTTTCTTTTCTCGTCTTCGTTCGACTTTGGAACGCCAGTGTTCTACATAAGCTCGGCGCTCCTCCTTGGAGGTCTTGCAATCTTCGGCTGGGCGATCGCGCTTTACAATCAAGAGGGGGCCGCCGAGGCTTGGACTTTTCTCACCACAGTAAACTCGAACGACGAATCAGATACCGCTGGTGACAACGAGGATAACGTTAAGCGAACACCGCCCGCTCCACAATCGTTGAAAGATGAACTGTATTTTGATCGTGCGAACCAGCATTGCGAATGGTGTGATAACCGGACGGATCACCCGGAGGTCCATCACATCAAGCCTCGTAGTGAAGGCGGTCCAAACGACCCTTCAAATCTGATCGTTCTCTGCCCTGACCACCACCGGAAGGCCGATAGCGGAGGAATTTCACGGACTAAGTTGCGAGCTAAGGTTAGACGACAGGCCAAATCAGCCACGTAGAATCGGCGTTGATCCCCAGTTTGAATTATTTTACTTGAGTTTGTGATACACACTGAGAACAGGAGGAGAAATCTATTTCCAACGTGGTAAGGGGCAGTGCTGGTATCTACTCGAGCCAAAACTTCGCCTCATTCTTCCGGTTCTTCCACTATCTTTGCGATTGTGAGCAGGGCATCGAATTCCTCGGGTGAACCCTGGACCTGGATGAGCCCCTGTTCCCGATCGTACTGGATGAAATCCACTTCAGCAGATTTTGGCAGGTGGACGTGTTTCAGATCGAGAGCGATCTCTTCGAATCGATCAAGACTCCCATCAGCCTCGGGCGGGTCATCTTCCCACGTCTCTATTTGTTCCACCACTTCAGAAACGGCTACTGGGCCGTCTTTTTCGTAGAGACAATACAAAGCATATCGCCGTCGTTGATCTTCCAACAGTTCAAAGATTTCGTCCAACGTAACCATATGCAATATTTGCCGTGTTAGCATTTAACGCTCTCCACCACCACCCTCTCACGTTATTCTCGTACAATTACATCCGATCGACCCACCTGCGTCGAATCAACTATTCGCCAGACGTGGATCGGGCAAAAATCGAGAGCTGGACTATTCGTCGCTGACGACGACCTCGTCTCCCTCGATCTGGACGTCGTAATCGGCGACAGAAAAAGAGATCGAAACGTGATCAGAAGCGGAGACGAGTGTATCGAGAGCGTCCGGATCGACTCGTTCGTACAACGTCGTATCGAGAGCGGACGAAACGTCGGTTATCTCGACGTCTTCAGCGTGCGCAACGGCGTCGATTACGGCGATGCTCGGCCTCGTCACCGACCAGTCGTACTCCTCCCGTACTGAACCGTCATCCGCATTGTGACCCCCCATGCATCTACTTGCGACTTCAGAGGGAAATATTTGCCGTCAAACGACAGAAAACGGCACTCTCAGCCAGGTAATACACAACTTCTAAACGATACTATTGCTACAGCTGGTCTCTTCTTTGCGCCTTCGCTACGCTCCCGACGAGTAGGTTCCGCACCAGTGCTCGGCGGGCGTCTCGCGAACCCGGTGTCAGTTTCCGTCACATGCGAAGTGCTGTCCTGGCAGCGGTCTCGACGTCCCGTACGCAACGCCCAGGGTGCGACGTCCTCGTGCGAGACGTCGAGAACGTCGTGCGACCAGAACCCACAGCGGCGCTCAACGAATAGGCGAGTCGCTGCTGGGTGCTGGTGGCAGCCGCGAGGAGCTATGCACCAGAAGCAGAAAATAACGCATCTGGATCGAGGCTCGAGTCGTCCGTCGCTCGACGGCACCAGTATTGACAGCACACAGAGTACTGCGCCCGTTACTTCACGAGCGACACGAGCACGAGCACCAGTCCGCTCGAGACGATCGCCGACTGGATGAGTCCGGCCGAAAGAATCGAGAAGCCGAACGTGTGATAGATGAGTCCCTCACAGATCGCCCCGGCGGCAATGAACACGAATCCCGCCGAGACGTAGAGCATCGGCTGACTCTGGTTCCGACGGTAGCCGTGGTACGCGAGCAACGCGACTGCCAGTCCCAGGATGAACGTGATCAGTTTAGCGGCGACGAGCGATGGCCCGATCATCGTGATACTCGCATATCGTCCCAGAGTTCCGTGAAATTGTCCGCCAACGTATCGCAGGTATCGACGGTGAGCGTAAACTCGCCTTCCGAGAGGTCGACGTGGAGTCCCTCGAGGACGGTTTCGAACTCGCGTCTGTGCGTTCCATCCGAATCGATCGACGTTCGCTCGTCGAGAAGTCCGTGGTCCTGTAGCGTAGAGACCCGACGGTACACCGTCGCGAGCGAGGCGTCACAGGCGTCACTGAGCGCTTTTGCGGTCATTGGCCCGTCGTCAGCCGCGACGAGGATTCGACGGGCGTAGTCGTCCGCCAGGACTTGAAACATATCCGATGAATCTCCCATTGCCTCCTGGTTCACGGCCAATCGGTCACCCAACGTCGGCAAATAAGCTGCGATTTTCCAGTCCAGCAAAAGACCACGGGTGTTTTGTGTGTCTCTCGATTCGGTACGAGTATCGAAACCAGTCGCCACCATGACGGATTATCTACTCGCATTTAAACCCGCGATCGGACTGTACGGCCAGCACGATCCCAGTGCGGTCCTCTTCGAGAACGGGGTCCCCGTATTCGGCGTCGAGGAAGAACGCTACACGCGAGAGAAACACGCGACGGAAACGTTCCCCTCCAATGCCATCGAGGCGTGTCTCGAGTACCGCAACCTGGATATTACCGAACTCGATCGTATCGTCTTGCCCTACGATCCGACGCTCCGCGGGAAGATCACCGCTCACTACGTGACCGACGCAATCCGTGCACCCGGATTCGGCCGGACGCTGTCTGCGCTCGAGGAGGCGCTCGTCACGCAGGTTCGGAGCCGATTCTTGCCGACTCGACAGATCGAACGTCGCCTCGAGGCCTTCGGTACGCCGTTGCCGCCGGTCGAGACGATCGCTCACCACCGCTGCCACGCGGCGAGCGCGTTCCATCCCTCGGGGTTCGACGAGGGGGTCGTTCTCACGATCGACGCGAAAGGCGAGTACGACTCGACGGTCGTCTGGCACGCCACCGAGGACGGCCTCCGACGGGCCCGGACGTACGAACACCCCAATAGCCTCGGACTGTTTTACGCCATCATCACGGAGTACCTCGGCTACCGCATGTTCAACGGCGAGGGGAAGGTCATGGGACTGGCACCGTACGGCGAGGACAACACCGAAATCGAACACACCCTCCGTACGCTGATCGAAACGGGCGTCGACTACGACGTGACCAGCCTGACGAAACGCTGGGGGACCGGTCACGGCGTGGAAGCGCTCGAGGAGGCGTTCGACCGCCCCCGAAGCGAGACGTCCGGCGAGTTCGACCAGTGGGAGAAAGACCTCGCTCACACGGCCCAGAAGTTGCTCGAGGAGACCGTCGTCGACATCGTCGAAGCGGCCGTCGACCGCCTCGGGACGAGAAAGGTCACCATGGCCGGGGGCGTCGCGCTCAACTGTAAGCTGAACCAGCGCGTTCGCGAGTTGCCCGTCGTCGAAGAGACGTTCGTCCAGCCAGTCGCTCACGACGCCGGCCTCGCACTGGGGGCTGGCTGGGCGCGTCAGCGACCAATCAACGTCGACCGGCAGACGCACGTCTATCTCGGCCCCGAGTACGAAACCGAGGAGATCAGGTCGACTCTCGAGACGAACAAACTCTCCTACGTCGAACCCGACGACCTCGAGCGCTACGTCGCCGAACGGATCGCCGATGGCGACCTGGTTGGCTGGTTCCAGGGTCGCATGGAACTCGGGCCGCGAGCCCTCGGCGCCAGAAGTATCCTCGCCGATCCGCGAACGGCAGCCTCGCGCGACCGAGTCAACCGGTTCGTCAAACACCGCGAGGAGTGGCGTCCCTTCGCGCCGTCGATGCTCGAGTCGGCCGCCGAGGAGTACCTGGTCGATGGGGAACCGGCCCCGTTCATGATCGACGCGTTCGACGCAAACCCGGAGACAATCGAGGACCTCGAGGCGGTCTTGCACCCCGCCGACGATTCGACGCGACCGCAAACGGTACGGGAAGACCAGCATCCACGATACCACCGGCTCATCTCCGAGTTCGCCGACATCACGGGCGTTCCCGTCGTCCTCAATACGTCGTTCAACGACCACGCCGAACCGATCGTCAGAACGCCGACACACGCGATCAAGGACTTCTACGGAATGGGACTGGACGTACTCGTCCTCGAGGACCTCGTCATGGAGAAAGAGTCGGCGTAGAACGCGAGTCGCCGACTACCGCACCCACGTCGGCAATCGAACGACCGAGAGCCAGAACGTCTCGAGCGACTGGATCGCCTCGATGAACTCGGTGGGATCGACCGGTTTGGTGACGTAGGCGTTCGCGTGGCGTTCGTACGATTGGCGCATGTCCTCGCGGCTCTCCGAGCTGGTGAGTACGATCACCGGAATCGTCATGAGGTCGGGGTCGGATTTGAGTTCCTCGAGTACTTCCACGCCGTGTTTCCGAGGTATATTGAGGTCGAGTACGACGAGATCCGGGCGCGGTGCGTCCTCGTACGCACCGCGCCGGTGACAGAACTCGAGCGCCTCGATTCCGTCTTTCGTGACGTGGAGCGTACTCTCGCTGTCGCCGGTCGCGAACGCCTCGGTGACGAGCCGAATATCACCCGGATTGTCCTCGACGAGGAGAATGTCGGCCGAGGGTTCGCCTTCTTTCATCGTTTCTAGTCGGTAGATGGGGTAAATGAGTATATCGGCCCGAATCGGGGAGTCGGCCAGGTGGAATACGATCAGGGACGCGTCGCCGCGGTCATCTACCATCGATGGAAGGAACTCGAGCAACGTAGGGGGATTGATCTGATCGATTCCTCTTCGACCTGCGTATCCTCAACACGGACTCTATCGATCGTGAAGAAAATTAGCGTCGAAACCGTCGGGAGAAATCCCGGTTCTCACAACAGCTATCATTGGCGACGTCATCGGCGGGTTCAACGTTGATACGTGAGCGGAGACGCTTCTGGCGAAGTAGTCTCATGAACAGTGGGTGGTATCGATCGGCTGCTCACTGGCCAACTGGAGGTCGGATGTCGGTCGGCACTGAATTTTGAGAATGCATTGACGGGTCACTCAACAGTATTCCTCAAAATATACAGGTAATAGATTATATACTACTGTAATGAGTCGGTATATGCATTATGCAATTAAAGATGCTGAAAGAAAGACTGTCGCGACGAACCGTATTGAAAGCGAGTGCAGGCGCACTCGGCCTTGGATTGCTAGGCAGTACTGGAAGCGCGCAGGGTGGTCGAGAAAAGGACCGTGGATCACGAGACGGGCCCTACATAACGGCCCACCGAGGGTACAGAGACGTGTTCCCCCAGAACACGCTTGCGGCCGTCGAAGGCTCGTCGCGGCTCGGCGCTGATAGGATCGAAATCGACACAGAGGCGACGAGCGACGGGGAAATCGTCGTCTTCCACGACGCGCGTCTCGATCACCTCACGGACAAAGAAGGGCTCGTCAGCGAAACGCACTCCGACACGGTCCTGGAGGCGGAAGTACTCGACTCCGGGGAGACGATCCCGACGCTGGCCGAAACGTTCGATGCGGCCAGACCAGACGTCACGATCAACATCGAATTCAAAGATCGAGGGCCCCTCTCCTGGGAGGAGTTCGCGGAGCGGACACTGCGTATCGCGTCGCGATATCCCGGCGACTACTACGCGTCCTCGTTCGATCCGGACGCGCTCAGAGCGGTTCGTAACGTCGACCCGAGCGTCGCCGTGGCACCGATTTTCGGGCGGAACAAGGACGAGAATCTGGCGATCGCTAGGGAGCTGGATGCTGAAGCAGTCAATCCATCGACCGGCGTGCTCGACCGTGACCTCGTGGAAACCGCACACGCGGAAGGTCGCGAGGTCAACGTCTGGACGATCGATAGCTGGCGAGAGGCACAGGAGCCAATCGAGTTGAACGTCGACGGCCTCATTGCGGACTATCCAAACATGGACACCTTCGCGACCAACAACTAACCCGGTCCTCGAGAGGTCACGATTACCGACCGAATTTCGATTTCGAAGGCATCGAACCTCGTAGACGCAAGTTTCACTCGAGTGGTGCGACTCGTCGATTCAAATCCAGAGCGTGTGCGTTTGGCTCCCTCGCAACACTCGGTCGAGTAGTGCTCCGTCTGGGATTTGAACCCAGGTCATCGGCTCGAAAGGCCGAAATGATTGGCCGGACTACACCAACGGAGCGGGTCGCATCCAATCGTTTCCCGGGGCTAGTAAAAAGCGTTCCGTTCCGCGGCGAGGGTGATAGCCCGTGACGAACGCCTCGAGTCCTCCGCTATCGTGTCGAATCATCCGCTGGCGCCTCGAGTCCCACTTCCGCCGGGAGCCTTCGCCACCTTCTCAACGCTTTTCGTCCAGGCGCGCGAGCACGCACGTACAGCATGAAGTTCGTCAGATTCCGCGACCCGGCCGGAGCGATTCGACGCGGCCGACTCGAGAACGACCGCGTCCAGTTCGGATCAGACAGTTACGACCTCGAGAGCGACGAAATCGACGTTCTCCCGCCGTGTGAGCCCTCGAAAGTCGTTTGCATCGGACGCAATTACGCCGACCACGCCGCAGAGATGGACTCGGACGTTCCCGATCGCCCGTTGCTCTTTCTCAAGCCGCCGAACACTCTGGCGGCCCACGGCGATACTGTCACCGTTCCCGGCGGGAAGGAGCGAATCGACTACGAGGCCGAACTCGGCGTCGTCATCGGCGAGCAGTGTCGCCACGTCCCAGTAGAGGACGCGATGGACGTCGTCGAGGGCTTCACCTGCGTCAACGACCTCTCGAACCGCGACGACCAGCGCCAGGAGAAAAACTGGGTCCGCGGGAAAGCGTTCGACGGCGCCGCGCCCATCGGTCCCGTGCTCGCGACGCCCGACGAGGTGCCCGCGGACGCGTTCGTCCGCTCGCGCGTCAACGGCGAGCTGAAACAGGACGGCTCGCGGTCCCAACTCATCTTCTCGATTCCAGAACTCATCGCGGAGATCACGACCTACCTCACCCTCGAGGCCGGCGACGTGATCGCGACCGGCACCCCCGAGGGCGTCGGACCGCTCGAAGATGGCGATACGGTCGAAATCGAGGTCGAGGGTGTCGGGACGCTCGCACATGACGTCCGGATCCCTGACGCGCCTCGCTGACGCTGCGCACGATGCTATAAATTTTGTAGTGTACACATCCGAGTCGGTGC
This sequence comes from Saliphagus sp. GCM10025317, assembly GCF_042663665.1. Lineage (NCBI taxonomy): Archaea > Methanobacteriati > Methanobacteriota > Halobacteria > Halobacteriales > Natrialbaceae > Saliphagus > Saliphagus sp. GCM10025317. The sequence goes on along the minus strand of NZ_JBHTAQ010000005.1, from coordinate 2,278,507 downwards.
CGCCGAGTTCGATTCCGGATCGTTCGCCGTCCGACCGACATTTATCGTCCCCGGGAACGAACTGAGACGTATGCGACGAGACACGGCCCCGAACTCGAGCCCGTTCGCTCCGAGTCGAGACGTGAATTCACGTGCGACGACGGAGGCGTGCTAATGCCGATAACGTTCGACGGCCCCATCCTCGTTCCGGTGGCCGACCCCGACGATGCCGAGCGAACGGCGAGGGCGCTCGCGCCGCGTATCGGCCCGGAAAATACCGTCCTGGTCGTCCACGTCGTCGAGAAGGCAGGCGGTGCGCCGGACAAGGCGCCACTCGAGGCTCGCCGGGAGTTCGCCGACGACGTCTTTTCGCGAGCGCGAGCCCCGCTCGAGGAGACGGGTGCCCGTGTCGAGACAGAGGTCCTGTACGGGACGGACGTGGTCGACGCCATCTTCGAGGCCGCCGACGACCGCGGGGCCGACGGGGTCGCGTTCGTCCCGCGCAAGGGGAGTCGGCTGGTCGAGATGCTGAGCGGCGATACGAGTCGGCGGCTGATCAGAGAGGCGACGCTCCCGGTGCTGGTGTTGCCGGTCGAGGAGTGAGTTGGCTCGCAGTCGGCCGCTGTCGGTCCACAGTCGGCGTCGAAACCTAGAGATACCCGTTCTCGAGCAACAGTTCGCCGTTCAGCACGCTCGCACCCGCCGCCCCGCGAATCGTGTTGTGAGCGAGGCAATTGTACTGCAGGCCGAAGGTCGACTCCTGGAGCCCGCCCACCGAGATTGCCATTCCCTCCCCCAGGGTACGGTCGAGACGAGGCTGAGGTCGCTCGAGGTCCTCGAAGACGTGAATCAGCGGGTCCGGCGAGGAGGGGAGGTCGAGCGAGGGGTACGCCTCGAGTGCCTCGGCGGCGGCTTCGGGCGTCAGGTCGTCGCCGGCTTCGACCCAGATGTTCTCGAGGTGGCCGTCCAGCGTCGGAATGCGGTTACACGAGGCGCTGACGTCGACGCCGTGGAGGTCGAGTTTCGCGCCGTCGAACGTGCCCAGGAGCTTCTTCGATTCGGTCTCGAGTTTCTCCTCCTCGCTCCCGATGTGGGGGATGGCGTTGTCGATAATCTCCATCGAGGTGACGCCGTCGTAGCCGGCCCCCGACACCGCCTGGAGGGTGGCGACGTGGACGCGCTCGAGGTCGAACTCGGCCAGGGCGGCGAGCGTCGGGACGAAGGTGATCGTCGAGCAGTTCGGGTTCTTGACCAGCGCGCCGTCCCAGCCGCGCTCGTCGCGCTGGACCTCAAGCAGGTCGAGGTGGTCGGCGTTGACCTCCGGGATGATCAGCGGGACGTCGTCAGCCATCCGGGCGTTCGAGGAGTTCGAGGAGACGACGTAGCCCGCCTCGCAGAAACCGGGTTCGACGGCGGCGCCGACGCTCGAGGGGAGCGAGGAGAAGAGGAGGTCGACGTCGTCGGGAACGGCGTCAGGGTCGGTTTCGGTGACGGTCGCGTCGGCGACGGCGTCCGGAATTGGCGTGTCGACGCGCCACTTCGCGGCCTCGCGGTAGGGTTTGCCCGCGCTCGCGTCGCTGGCGGTGAGCGCCGCGATTTCGAAGTCGGGGTGGGGCTCGAGGAGCTGGATGAGTCGTTGTCCGACGGCGCCGGTGGCGCCGAGGATGCCTGCTCGTACGGTCATTGTCGGCCCTGGGAACCGGGCGCGCAAAACGGTTTGGATGGTGTCACGGTTTGCAGTGGTTCGTGGGGTGTCACCTTGCAGTGGCTACAGTGATGTCACCGTTTGCAGCGACTCGAGGGGTGTCACGGTTTGCAGTGGTTCGGGGGCGCGTGACGTGGACGGCAGTCGCTCGAGGCGGGGAAATTCGCCGAGAACGAGTCACGAAAACGAGACAGCCGGGTCGCTCAGTCGTCTGCCGGCGCCGCTCGCGACTGTACCTCGAGGTCGCCGTCGTCGAGCCGTTGTTCGACGTTGCGGGCGGCTTCGACCATGTTCTTCATCTTGCCGTAAGCGACCTCACGGGGGAGGAGTTTCACGCCGCAGTCGGGCGAGACGACCAACTGTTCCGGGGGGACGATCTCGAGGCCCTTCTCGATGTTGCGCTCGATGTTCTCGACCGACTCGACCTCGGCGTCGTGGACGTCGACGACGCCGAAGGCCAGGTCCTTGGTGAACTCGGGGTCTTTGAACACCTCGAGCTGGTCGTAGTCGCCGTTGGCGAGTTCGAGGTCGAACTCGTCGACGGGGAACTCCAGTATTTCGGGGTAGATCCTGGAGTAGTCCCCGTAGCAGACGTGGAGGCCGATTCGCACGTCCTCGGGGATGTCGGCGACGATGCGCTCGAGACACTCGCCGACGATGGCGTGGTCGTCGGGCGTGGTCGCGAGGGCCGGTTCGTCGATCTGGATGTAGCGAGCGCCAGCCTCGACGAGCTTTTCGATCTCTTCGTTGACCAGGTCCGCGAGGTCGTACGAGAGCGACTCTTCGTCGTCGTAGGCTTCGTTGAACGACCAGTTCGCGAGGGTGTACGGACCCGTGATGGGGACCTTCACCGGGCGGTCGGTCGCCGACGCCGTGAACTCGTACTCGTCGACCAGCCACGTCTCGTCGTACTCGACCTCACTGACGACCGACGGCTTGTCGAAGTAGTTGTGGCCCCAGACCTTGACCGGGCCGTTGAACTCGTAGCCCTCGATTCGGTGGGCGAAGTACTCGACCATCTCGTTGCGTCGCATTTCGCCGTCGACGACCACGTCGAGGCCGGCGCGCTCGTGTTCGTTCGTGATGAGACGCGCCGCGTCGTCTTTGGCCTCCTGGTAGTCGTCGGCGTCGAAGCCGTGCTCCGGGTCCCGGTACAGCTCTTTCGCCCGGTTGAGCCACTTGGGCTTGGGGTAGCTGCCGACGACCGTCGTCAGCAGGAAGTGCTCGGCCGCGTGGTCCTCGGGTCGGAACTGGTCTTTGTTCGCGTTCTGGTGCTGGCTCATGCGTGGGTCACCTCCGCGAGCGCGGCGGCCTCGGCCAGCGCCTCGAGTTTCGACTCGAACTTCGCGTACGGCAGGTAGAACGTCTCGGTGTTCGTCGTCAGGTACGTCGTCTCGAAGTCGGTGACTGGAATCTGGTCGAACACCCAGTCGACCCGCTCGCGGATCGCTTCGGGCTCCTCGAGGAGGGTGTTCTGGCCGTCGGCCAGTCCCAGCGAAACGTCGTCGGTCGCGCCGTACTCCTGGATGTTGTAGAGGTTCTGGTCCTGTTCGGTCACGAAGTCGAACCCGAGCGCGTCGAAGTCGGCGTCGAGGAGGTGGGCGTAGATCTTCTCCTCGAGCGCGCCGTAGAACGGCTGGACGATGACCTTGGCGTCGGTCGCGTTCGCGACGGTGTCAACCGCCTCGCTCGCGAGTTCGTCGAGGCCGTCACCGGGTGGATTCTCGACGAGCGACGGCTCGAGCAGGAAGAGCGTCTCGTGGGCCGGGAACGCCTCGACTTCCCCGGCTAAGAAGTCGGCGACGGCCGACAGGAACGTCTCCTCGTCGCCGTAGTGGTCGTCGGTAGCCAGGTCGAAAAGCGAGTACGGGCCGGGGAGGACGGCCTGGAGCGGTTCATCCGTCAACGCGGCGGCGGCCTCGAGTTCGCCTGCGACGTCGCCCGAGAACGTTAGGTCGTCGGTGACGACGGGGTCGCGATAGAAGTTGTTGTTGTCGTAGTAGCGGACGATGCCCCCCGTGTCGACGGCGTCGTGCACGGTTAGCGGGTGAGCGAGCATGTCGTCCCAGCGAAGCTGGCCCTCCGAGATCAGGTCCAGTCCGGCCTCGACCTGGGTCTCGACGACCTCGGCGCGTGCCTCGTCGTAGATGTTCGTGACCGTCTCACCCTCGTCGCCGCTGATGAGGTCGTGTTTCTGGTGTCCTTTCGCGTCGGATAAATCGTCTTTCGCCCAGTCCGGGAGCGGAAACAGCCCCGGCGTGGTCGATACGTACTCGGTCATGCGTAGACGAGGCTAGGCTATGCCGGTGCTTAATATTTTCCATACACTCGTATGCCTACGAGTTATCTGAAGTGGGCTTGAGAAGGCATTCGATCTATTCGAGGACGGCGTCGAAACGGCGGAACTCTCGCTCGATGCAGTTACCTCGAAACGCGAATGGCCACAGAAGATACATTCCGGACCCAATTACCGAACCAGTTCGAGTACCGTCAGTGTCTCGAACGGGAACGACTCGTCAGCGACGGCGACCGCACTGAACCCCTCCTCGCCCGCGCGTTCGACCACCGCGTCGACCCCCGTGAGACTGCTGACCAGCAGGAGGACGACGCCGCCGCGGGCCAGTACCCGGGACACCGTCTCGAGGAACGGGTCGATCACCGCCCGGCCGTCCTCGCCACCCGAGAGGGCGCGCTCCATCCAGTCGTCCCACTCGTGGTCCGGGTCCGTGGGCAGGTACGGCGGGTTGAACGCGACGGCGTCGAAGGTGTCCGCTCGGAACGGCGAGACGAGGTCCGCCTGTACCGCCTCGAGCCCACGGTCGCGCGCGTTCCTTGTCGCGTGCGGATTGACGTCGGCGGCAACGACTCGAGCCCCTATCTCGGTGGCGATCCGGTCGGCGACGTATCCCGAACCGGTGCCGACCTCGAGGACCAGGTCCTCGCCCTCGAGTCGGTCACAGGCCGCGTCCGCGAGCAGTTGCGAATCCTCCGCCGGCTGGTAGACGTCGGTCTCGAGGCCGCGACGCTCGGCGAGATCCTTTCCCATCAGTCGTCCTCCGACGGTCGACTGGAGGCCGTCCCTCGAGCTGTCGTTTCGTTCACCGGTTCGTTCACTCGCATTCGAAAGCCGTCGGTCTCCTCGCGTCCGCTCAACTCCCGCTGTGGGTACGGAATCTTGACGTCGGCTTCCTCGAACTGGGTCTTGATCGCGCTGATGGCCTTCGTCCGGGCCGTCCAGCGCCGTCGCGCGCTCGGCCGATCGATCCAGAAGCGAACGCCCAGGACGACCGACGACTCGCCGAAGTGCTTCGTGACGACCATTGGCTCTGGGACGTCCATCACCTCCTCGATCGGCTCGAGGGCATCTCGAGCGAGGGTCGCCGCCTGATCGACGTCGACGCTGTAGTCGACGCCGACTTCGACCTCGATGCGAAGACGCCCCTTCTTCGAGCGGTTCGTCACGATGCTCGTCGTGACGACGTCGTTGGGAACGACGATGTACTCCCCGTCGAACGACTGAATTTGCGTATTGAAGATCGAGATGTTCGTGACCGTCCCCTCCCGGCCGTCGATCTCGACCCAGTGGCCAATCTCGAACGACCGGGAGAACATCAGGACGAACCCGGCGAGCAACGCACCGAGAGTCTGCCTGGCGGCCATACCGACGACGATCCCCAGGAACCCGGCCCCGACGAGGAGCCCGCTGAGGTCGTCGATCCAGATACTGAGGACGATTACGAGCGTGACGGACCAGATGAAGACCTGGATGACGCGATTCGACACCTCCTCCTGGTGTTTCGTAACCGTCGTCGAGGAGGCCACCACGTCGTGTAACAGCCGCCTCACGAATCGCCAGACGATGTAGGTCAGTACGACCATCACGAACGAGGCGGTCATGCGAGGAAGGAACGTCCCGTCCGGGTCGAACCGCGAGAGGACCGTCGACAGTTCCTCGGTCGCCCCCCAGACACCGACGGCCACGTATAGCGCCAATCCCCCCGTCCCGAAGAGGAGAATCGTCGCGACGATATCGGCGTACAGCGCCCTCGAGCGGTCGGAAATCCAGGACTGGAGTCGTCGATGGAAAATCAACACGAGCAGGAACAGCCCCGTAACGACGGCCGTCGCCACTCCCTTCTGGATCTGGGTGTGGAACGTGTTTTCGAGCCACTCGAGCCCGGTGAACGCGTCTACCACGGATTCTCACCCCTCACCCGAACGGCCCACCTCGTCGGCGAGGGTCGCCAGTTCGGCGAACTCGGTGGGCGTGACGGCCCCCGCCCGTTTACCCAGCAGATCCTCGTCCGCCGCCTCGACGACGGCGTCCGCGTCATCGAGCCCCGAGATGTGAGCCGTATTGCGAATCGCGTTCCGTATCGTCTTCCGTCGCTGGGTGAACACCGCCTTGACGAACCGCAGGAAGAACGCCTCGTCGGCGACCTCGTAGTCGGGCGTCCGCGGGGTCGACCGGACGACTGCACTCTCGACCTGCGGCGGCGGCGAAAACGCCTCCTTCGGGATCGTCTCGACGATTTCGACGGCCGCGAAGTGCTGGGCCGACACCGACAGCCGCCCGTACTCGGGCATCCCCGGCTCGGCGACCATTCGCTCGGCGAACTCCTGCTGGAACATCAGGACGAGCGGGCGCTTTTCGGGGAGGAGGCGAAAGGCAATCTGGCTCGACACGCCATAGGGTAGGTTCGAGACCGACGCCGAAAAGGAGGGCAAGTCGACCTCGAGGGCGTCGCCCTGGATGACGGTCAGGCGGCCAGCCGTGACCTCCTCGGCGAACTCTTCCTCGAGAAACGCGGCCAGCCGCCGGTCTCGTTCAACGACGGTCACTTCGTCGGCAACGGCGAGCAGTCGGTCCGTGAGCGCACCTGTCCCGCCGCCGATCTCGAGGAGGTGGCTCGTCACCTCGCGGGTCGATTCGATCGAATTCTCGCGCGTGTCCGGTGGGTCGTCGAGGTCGATCGACTCGAGATACGTCGGCAACCGGTCGAGGACGCGATCGTCGACGAGAAAGTGTTGATCGCGGTCGGGATCACCGCGAACCCCCGCCCTTGCGATTAACCCGTCTGGATCTCTCATTGCCCGGGCATAGGTGGCAGGGGGCCGTAAACGCACCGTCTCGAGAGCGCGTTACTCGCGTGAATAGTCGTTGGACAAAAGCTATCGCGTGAATAGTCGTTGCGTGAAGTCGTCGCGTGAATAGCCGTTGCTCGCAACCGGCAGTGAAGACGAAAAGGAGAGCACGCTACTCGTCGCGCTGGTCTCGGCCCACGAACGTCCGATACTTGAGGTCCTCGTCCCGCAACTCCTCGAGGATCCGATTCGCCAGCACCTCGTCGGGGTCGTGCAGTCCCGAAACCCGATCCTCGAGGTCCTCGAAGCTCTCGAAGGGCTTTCGCTTTCGCTGGTCGAGGATGTTGTTCCGGAGTTTCTTCCCGATGCCTGGCAACAGGTTGAGCTGGTGGAGCCGAAGCGTGATCGGCTGGGCATCGTTGTAGAAGTCCACGAACCGCTGTTCGTTCTCCTCGATGAGGTCGGCGATGACGTACTCGAGTTCCGACTGGGCACCCGAGGAGAGGTCGTCGTACTCGACGGGGTGACACTCCTCGACGACGTCGCGCTCTGCTGAGGGCTCGACGACGACTCGGGTGCCAATCGTGAGCCGAGCGTCCTCGTCGAAGGCGACCTGGTACAGCGTGAAGTCGTCCACGCCGAGGGCGTAGCCGGCCGGTGACTGCTGGTAGCGACGGCGGCCACCCGAGAGCCCGTGGGCCAGATAATCCAGCACGACCGCTCGGCGCACGTCCACGTCCGTCTCATCGCTGTCGGCTTCGCTCATTGACTCGCAGTACGGCGACGGAATACTTAAAGAGTCGGCTCAGCGACGGTTCGCGCGAACGACGTACAGCGAGCCGAAGTCGGACACGACGACGCCCTCGATGGGACCGTCCTCAGACGTACTTCGCGATGACGTTGAGAATCTCGTCGAGTTCGTCACCCGAGACGGAGTAGCGCTGCTGGGCGAACACGGTTCGAAGCTCCTGTCGGTCCCGCGGGAGCAAGTTCACGATCTTGTACGCCGTTGGCTCGTCGACCTTCTCGAGGTCCTGGAGGTCCTCGACGAGGGCGTTCGCGTCCTCGGTCTCGAGGATGGCGAAGCGGTTGACGTGCTCGATGGCGCGCGCGAGTTCGTATCGCAGCTCGCGCTCGTCGTCGAGCGCTCGTTCGGTCTCGATGTCCTCGAGGAGGTCCTTCGTCTCCGAGACCGTCAAGTACTCCTCGTCGACGATCTCTTTGAAGATCGTCATTCCTGGGCGCGGAGGTGGGCAGCGGTGACGATCAGCGTCTTCGCCTTCCCGCCGTCGGTGATCTCGACTTTGAAGGCTTTGCCCTGTTTGCCGACGACCTCACCGGTGTGGCCGTCGAACCGTGGGTGATAGCGCCCTTTCGGAACGCTCGGGTCGATCTTGAGGTGGACCTTCTGGCCCACGTCGTACTCCTGAATCGCACGTTGCGGCGGCGAGGTCCCACGATCGCGGGGATTGTTCGAGAGCTTTCGCCGGGTTCCCTGACGAGGTCCGTTCGAGTTCGGCATAGTCGTACGACGCTCTTGACCGGTGACGGTTATAAAACGCACGTTCTCGACCCGTCTCGTCTCGAGTCACGGCTGCCGCTCGAGGAAGCTACAGGTGAGGCAATTCGTAATCGAGGAGTCGGGAATCTCGACCGAGAAAGGGAACAGTAATCCCGCCGGCGGTTGCCTCCGTACGTATGAGTGACGATCGCGGTACCGACGATGGCAACGGTAATAGTAACGGTGCCGGTGACGGTGAAGATAACGCCACAGGGACGTTCCGCTTCGAGACCCGTTCGATCCACGCGGGCCAGGAGCCCGACGACGAAACCGGCGCTCTCATGACACCGATTTTTGCGAACTCGACGTACGAACAGGACGGCCCCGGCGACCACCGCGGCTACGAGTACTCACGAACCGGCAACCCCACGCGTGACGACCTCGAGGCTAACCTCGCGAGCCTCGAAGGTGCCGAGTACGGCCGCTGTTTCTCGAGCGGCATGGGTTCGATCAACACCGTCTGCAACCTGCTGGAGTCCGGCGACCACGTCGTCACCGGAAACGACGTCTACGGCGGCACCCACCGCATCTTCACCCAGGTCTACGAGCAGTACGAGATCGAATTCACCTTCGTCGACATGACCGATCTCGAGGCGATCGACGCGGCGTTCCAGGACAACACCGAACTCCTGTGGCTCGAGACCCCGACCAATCCGCTCATGTCCATCGTCGACATCGAGGGCGCTGCCGAGATTGCCCACGACCACGACGCCATCTGCGCCATCGACAACACATTCGCCACGCCGTACCTCCAGCGCCCGCTCGAGCTGGGCGCCGACGTGGTCAGTCATTCGCTCACCAAGTACCTCGGCGGCCACTCCGACGTCGTCGGCGGGGCGCTCCTGACGAACGACGCTGAGCTCGACGAGCGCTTCGGCTTCTACCAGAACTCCGTGGGCGCGACCCCCGGCCCGTTCGACGCCTTCCTCGTCCTCCGCGGAACCAAGACCCTCCCCGTCCGGATGGATCGCCACTGCGAGAACGCCCGCGTCATCGCTCAGTGGCTCGACGAGCACCCCGACGTCGACCGCGTCTACTACCCCGGCCTCGAGAGTCACCCCGGCCACGAGATCGCGGCCCGGCAGATGGACGACTTCGGGGGCATGCTCAGCTTCGAACTCGACGGCACGCTCGAGCAGGCCAGCGACGTCGTCTCGAACACGGAGGTGTTCACCCTCGCCGAGAGCCTCGGTGGCGTCGAGAGCCTAATCGAACAGCCCGCGCCGATGACTCACGCGGCGATCCCCCGCGAAGAGCGCATCGCGGCCGGTCTGACCGACAGCCTGATCCGCGTCTCGGTGGGCATCGAGCACGTCGACGACCTGATCGGGGACCTCGATCAGTCGATCGAAGTGGCGCTCGAATGAGCCAATCCGAATGAGCCAACTCGAACGATCACTCCCCATAGACGAATCCACCGCCCGACGTGTCGTCGCCGTCGCTCGAGAGAACGGCTTCGCTCTCGTCGCCGCGGGCGTCGCGTTCTACATCTTCAACACCCTGATCCCGCTGGTCATCTTCGTCCTCATCGGGATGACGACCGTCGGCTGGCTCGAGAGCATCCTCCAGCTCGCGGCACCCGCGTTCGGGGCCGACCCGGAATCGCTGATCTCCACGATGGACGGTATGATCGGCGAGGGGTCGGGTCGAGGGCGGGCCGCGGCGATCGCCGCCGCCATTCTCGCCTGGAGTTCGTTCACGACGTTCCAGTCGATCAACCGCGCGTTCGGTCACGTTTACGGCGTCCAGGCGGAACGGTCGCTTCGCCAGACCGCTCGAGACACCTGCCTGGTACTCGTGACGGTCGCCCTCGCCCTCGTCTCGATAATCGTCGTGCAGGTCGGCCTCCTGACCACTGCTGGCAAGACGGTGGCCCTAGTGGTGAGCCTCCCGCTCCTAGCAGTTGCACTGTTTGCCGTCTTCTTCCCGATGTTCTACCAGTTTTCGCCGTCAGCCGTGACGTTCAGGGAAGCGCTGCCCGGCGCCGTCCTCGTGGCGGTGTCCTGGACCGTGGGTGCGTTCGGCTTCCGGCTCTACCTGACGACCGCCGAAAGCGTCGAACTGTACGGCGTCGCCGGCGCCGTCATGTTACTCCTGACCTGGCTGTACCTGGGAGCACTGGCGCTGCTCGCGGGAATCGTCCTCAACGCCGTCAAAGCAGGCCGGGCCGAAGCCGAGGATCGATGGACGATCGATTGATCGCGCGATCACCGGCGCACCCTCTGCTGTAGTGGACGAACTATCTATTCTATAGTAAAATCGATTTGTGACGGCCAGTCGAAACGATCCGATGGGACCGCGCTGAGCGGTCGCTGACTCGAGTACACCGAGGCACACTCGCGCTCGGCGGTCATCGGTCGCGACGACACGAATCAATGGACGAACGTCGTCACTCGAGGTGGAGGCGATGGGACGAAAAATCGGTAAACGGGTCCTACTCAGATACGCCCGACGTTCTCGACGTTGACGCTCTCGACGCCCTCGACCTCGCTGAAGGCCTCTTCGACGCCCTCGGTGCCACCGGCACCGTCGGGGACGATGACGGTCGGGTAGAGCGCGACGAGGCCGAACGCGACTTCCTCGCGCTCGACGCCATTGATCTTCGCGCCCTCTGAGAGGGCGGTCTCGAGGCGCTCCTGGAGCGCGTCGAGGTCGATATCGGGACTCTGCGGCATGACTTTGATCTTGGCGGCTACTTTTCCCATGGTATCAGGGGCCGAGGAACCCACAGTCGGGGCACTCGTAGAGGTTGCTCTGTTTGCGACACTTGGCACAGCGGTAGATCTGTGCGCCACAGTCGGGGCACTTGAACGACGCGGCGTTCGTGCCCGCGATGTTGATCCCACAGGAGACGCACGAGCGAGTCTCCCGTCGGTCCGTGGAACTCATACTCGCTTCTTCCCGCCCGTCGCTTTTAACGGTTGTCTTTCGGATTACCGGCGGTCACTCACCCTCTCGAGCCTCGTCGCTTCTCAGAGCCCGGCGAGAGCTAACGGACCGATCAACACGCCCATCAGGTGGACGCGCCTGGCCTGCAGGCGGACGGGAACCAGCCCGACGACGGTGGCCACGCCGAACGTGAGAACGCCGATCGGACCTGCGAACAGGAACGCGAGACAGACCAGCATCGATAGCACCGCCGCCGAAATCCGCCAGTACTCGAGTCGACCGACCAGTTCGAGGTAGGCGTCCCCGACGACGATCACCAGCGCGAACCCAATGACGCCGGCCAGGACGATGCCGGAGAGGAGGATGGGAAGTTCGAGCGGTGCATCGACGCGTTGAAAGGCGACCATGACACCCGAACGTGGCTGGCCGATGGCGACGAGCGCGAAGAGCGCGAAGATCGTATTGGCCGTATCGACGCCGCTCGTCGCCACGATGTAACTCCGGGCAGTGGCCCCACCTGGGAGGACGACGAGAACGGCGACTGCGGCGATAGCCGCGGAGATGCCGGGGAGGTAACCGACGACGGCACCGGACAGCGCGCCGGCGACAGCTGTCACCAGAAGTAGCGGTCGGGACATCCGGAGAATCGTTCCTCCCTGTGGCGGGACGCCGCCGCCCCGAACGGCGTCGATCAACACCGGCGCACCGAAGAGGCCGGCGAACAGCGGCGCGAGCATCCCACCGGCCTCGAGGGGTGCATCGGGCGACAGATCGAGCGTCGCCCACCCGAGAGTCGCCGCGAGCGAAAACGAGAAGAGACCGGCGAAGCGACGCCGCCACGTGGACTCCGAGAGTACGAGAGCGAGAACGATCACCACGAGCAACACCGAGAGGTTGGCTCGTAGTTGGGGGTAGACGGCCGTGACGGCGGCGGTCACGGGAATCGCCAGCGGAATCGCCACGAGGACGGCCAACAGGCTCCCGACCGCCGAGAGCCGAATCGCCTCGAAGCCCCGGCCCTCGAGTACCAGCTGGTGGCCCGGTAGCGCCGTAACGGCCATCTCGGCATCGGGGACTCCGAGGGCCATCGCCGGGACGGCGTTCAGGAAGGTGTGGACGACGCCCGCCGAGAGCATCGCACAGCCGACGAACAGCGTTGGACCGGGAACCGACGGGGCGACGCCTGCGAGCAAGAGGGCGAAGTTGTTCGCGTGCAACCCGGGAATGAGGCCGCTGACCGAACCGAGGGCGGCACCGCCGAGGATCCAGCACAGGAGGGCGGCCGTGAACGTCGGATTTACGGTCACCTCGAGGAACGCCTGTGCCATTGGTCGCGTCTGGGCGCGTTTCAGTACTTAAACTCGAGTAGACCACTGGTCGTTCCCCGATCGGACTCCAGATAACGAAATTGTCTGAGTCTTTGTGGCAGAAAATCCCCGGACTCGAGTCTCGACCTTCCGATCAAGACGGACACGTACGAACCGGGTGGCGTTGCCTGTACCACCGAAGTGTCTCACGACAGGTATGGTCTCTCGACCACCCTTTCGACGGAACTGAATCGAACTTATCTCACCCTGATTGGTGTTCATATCGATTACGAACATACGTGGGCTGTGATTCTTGGATGGCTCGAGATTACCATCTCGAGGTCGAAGTTTGGTGTCACTCTCACCGGAGGAGCGAGTTGGAGACTCTACGAGGCGACGGGCCCGTGACCGATTGAGTTGATCTCGACGGGTGCAACGGAGGTCGCTGACTTAGACGTCGGTTTCGTAAAATAAATCCTCTTTCAGATATGGATAAACACATGGCTCAAACTGAGAAGTACCGAACGTACGTCATCCTCGTGATGGTGTGCGTCCTCGTCAGTATGAACGGATTCTTGCTCTATTACCAACTTGGATGGGGAGCCACAGTGGCAGCGGTCGTCGTCGGACTGGTTCTCGCGACCGGCGTGACCAGCCTGACGACGCCGCTTGACTGAGGCCTATCGTCGGCCAACGGTTTTAGGCAGTAACGGTGCTGTGGCTCTCACGTTAGTTTGACTCCGAAAAAATCAGTGTGAAACGTCGAAACCCGATTTAGCCGAAGAGTTCGCCGAGGCCCTCGCCGCTGGCCTCCTCTTCCTCGTCATCGTCGTCGTCCGTCGTGTCCGGCACGTCGCTGGTCTCTTCGGCTTCCTCGGCCTCGTCCTCGTCGGCGGCGGCGGCCGCACCGCCGGCGGCAGCGCCGGCAGCGGGGACCGCAGCGGCCTCGGAGACGGCCTCGTCGATGTCGACGTCCTCGAGCGCGGCGACGAGCGCCTTGACGCGGGATTCCTCGACTTCGACGCCGGCGGCCTCGAGCACGCCGGTCAGGTTGTCTTCGTTGATCTCTTCGTCGGTCTCGTTCAGGATGAGTGCTGCGTAAACGTATTCCATTGGTGTAATCCTCGTAGTGTGTTTGTGTCTGTGTTATCCGAACATTGCGCCGAGTCCTTCTGCGCCGTCACCGTCGTCATCGTCCTCGTCTTCGTCATCATCAGCGGCCTCGGACTCGTCGCCGTTCTGGTCGTCGCTCGATTCTTCCTCAGACCCTGCCGCACCCGCGTCCGCGGCGGGGGCCTCGACGCCCTGGAGTTCCTCCGGGAGCGCCTCCTCGTCGTCGATCTGGGCCGCGATCGCGCGCAGTTGCGCGTCGGCCTTGCGGACGAGGTCGGGCATGAGGTCGTCGTTCTCGATCGCCGCGTGGAGGCCGAGGCTCTTGGCCTCGCCCGTCGCCTTCGCGATGATCGTCGGCACGGTCTGGGCCGTCGGGTAGCCCGCGTTGATCGAGAGGTTGCGTGCGAAGGCCGCGGCCGTCTGCACGTCGCTCTCGTAGGCCTCGACGTCGATGTCGAGGTCCTCGGGGTCGAACAGCACGCCCTCGGAGAAGACGGCGCGCAGGTCGAGACCCACTTCCTTGGGCTCGATGCCGAGTTCGTTGAGGACGTTCGCGAGGTCCGCGGACACTTCTTCGCCGGCCTCGAGGACGGTCGAGTCCTCCATGACCTGGATCGAACCCTCCTCGATCCGGGCATTGGCCCCGACCTGCTGGAGTTCGCCCACGAACGGCCCGGGGTCGACCCCGGTGTCACCCTCGGGGATGACGATGTCGTTCGGGGCCACCTCGCCGGCGTTGATCGGCGCGGGCGTCTTCGAGGCCTCGAGTTCCTTGTACAGGGCGAACGGGTTCGCGTTCGTCGCGACCAGGCCGACCTGTCCGTCGACGTGCTCGACGAGGTCGTCGAGTCCGCCGGACTCGAGCGCGCGCGTCTGCAGGGTGTTGCGGCTGACGCGGACCACGGCGGTGCCGTGGAGGCCGCGACGCATGTCCTGCAGCTGCTTCGAGGGGATCCCGGTGATGCCGATGACGCCGACGCTCTCGTAGTCCTCGATGAGGGTCTCGAGTTCGTCGACCTCCTCGCGCTTCCACTCGGGAAGGTTCTCGGTCTTGCGTTCGGCTTCCGCCTGTGCTTCGGCGCTCATCTCAGGCCACCTCCACGGACGGCCCCATCGTCGTCTTCACGTAGACGGAGTCGATGTTCTGTGGGCCTTTCTCGAGGTCGGCGTGCAGACGCCGGAGGATGACGTCGATGTTGTCGGCGATGTCCTCGGCGCCCATGTCCTCGGCACCGACGCGCGTGTGGAACGTGCGTCGGTCCCGCGAGCGAACTTGCACGGTGTTTTTCAGTCGGTTGACCGTCTCGACGACATCGTCGTCGGGCGAGAGCGGGTCCGGCATCTTCCCTCGCGGGCCCAGGATCGTCCCCAGGTGCCGCGCAATGTCCTGCATCATCGCCTCCTCGGCGATGAAGAAGTCGGTTTCGTCCGCCAGATCTTTGGCGTCGTCGTCGTCCAGATCGGCCACGTCGCTCCCCGAAAGCACCTGGTCCGCGACCTCCTCGGCGCGGACGGCGGTCTCGCCTTCGGCGATGACGATAATTTGGGTCTCCTGGCCGGTTCCAGACGGCAACACGACGGACTCGTCGACACGATTCGACGGTTCGTTGAGGTCTAGATCGCGCAGATTGATCGCAAGGTCGACCGTCTCGGTAAAGTTCCGATCGGGCGCGTCCTCGAGTGCGCGAGTGACTGCTGTTTCGATATCCGAATTTGCCATCGTTCACCTCCGTAGTACGCAGGGTATGCTCCTACGGGTCAGTGAAACAGGCCATGCCTGTCTCGCTTTGAGAAAGTGTCATGGCGAACTTAAACCCGTCGAACTCCGCGCCTCGAGGAGCGAGGAGTTTCGTGGCCTCGAATTGGCCCAGGCGGTCGACGCAATTCGAGCGCGTGGTTCGCCCCGACCGATTCAGAAAAGACTACCAATTAGAAATTATGAATGTGCAATTGACCGAAATATACATTATCGTGGCAGATGTAGGACGCGACAATGGGGCCGATAGATTTATACGCTATCGTTGGGGGCGTCGGGGGAGAGGGCGAGAGCGGGTCCGTTCACGTGTACGAACAAGCGGTCGCGGCGTTTATCGGGCTGTCGCCGCTGGAGCAGGCCGTCATTCAGGCCGTCGCGATCGTCTTGGTCGGCGGGGCTGCGCTCGGAATCCTCCGGTATTCGGGGACGAAGACGCTCGAGGTTTCCAGACGGAGTCCGGTCATCTCCCTGTGTATCGGTCTTCCAGGTGCGCTCGTCCTCGGCGGCCTGTTCTACACCGGCATCCTCCTTTCGTCCTCGCCGGTCGGGATTTTCTTCGCGATTCCACTCGTCGGCATCGGCGTGATCGTACTTCCGGTGAGTGCGGCACTCGGCTACGTCGCCATCGGGGCGACGATTGCGACCCGAGTCGGCCTGTCTCGGACCGCCGTCTGGGTGATCGCAGGCGGCCTCCTCGGTGGGGTTTCCGCGCTCGTCCCGGTTCTCGGAATCGCATTCGTCACGATAGCCACCGCGCTGGGGGTCGGTGCCGGTACTCGAGTGCTCGTCGGGAACGGTGGCGTTCGCCAGCCAGAGGAACGGGTCGTTCCACCGGCGAACAAGGTGTAGGCACTCGAGCGATTGTTGCAGCATTCTGGACGTAACGGACAGTTTGACGCGGTGAGCCGAATTGGACGTGACTAGGCAAGGTGGACGTGGTGAGCCGAATTGGACGTAGTGAGACGAAGCGAGGACGGTAGCGGCTGCTACTCGAACCACCGAATGTGATGGAGAAGTGGGTGACAGCTCGGTGCTCGAGTCGTCACTCGACGAGAACGTCGTCGTACTCGCCGTCGTCGACTTTCGCTTTGAACTCGCGAGCGTCGACGCCTTCGATGGTGACGCCCATTGAGGCGCAGGTGCCGACGACCTCTTTGGCCGCGTTCTTCGTGTCGTAGGCGAGCAGGTCGGGCTTTTTCTGCTCGGCGATCGTTTTGACCTGATCGATCGAGAGGTCGGCGACGAAGTCCTTCTGCGGTTCGCCGCTTCCCGTGTCGAATCCGGCCTCGTCCTTGACGAGGGCGGCCGTCGGTGGGACACCGACGGCGATCGAATAGCTGCCGTCGTCTTCGTACTCGATGGTAACCGGCACTTCGGTGCCGTCGAAGGCCGCAGTCTGTTCGTTGATGTCGTTGACGACCGCCTGTACGTCGACGGGCGTCGGTCCGAGCTCGGGACCGAGCGGCGGGCCAGGATTGGCCTGGCCACCCGGTACGAGCGCTTCGATGGTTCCAGCCATACCCGAATGAATCCTCGCTCGAGTTTTAAGGGTTGCCATTCGGTCCAGTCCGGCCCGATAAACGTGTGAGAGGGTAACGTAGCGAGTGAGACGAGACGAGTAATCCTCAATGAGACCGTGCCGAGTCGGATCGAAGGGGAGCTACTCGACTTCCGTGACTCACCCACCCCACTGTGTCGAGTGTTTCCCTGCGTCGGCGGGGAACGGTCAGAATAGGAGAAGACGTCTAAAATATTCGGACATCTGGGTGACCTACCCCACCGTGTCGAGTGTTTAATCGGGCGACCGTCCGTCTCGGATCGCATTCAGGCGAACGAGAGTGAATATCCGTTGGCTCGAGGACAGGGGGTCCTGAAGATTACACCCCCACCCCACTGTGTCGAGTGTTCAGCCAACGCTAGTGGAGGGTCGAACGGAGGGCGACTCAAGAGACGATGGAAGATGGGAACAACTCGGCTGGCAGGTCGATGGAAAACGACAACTCGACGACTGGGATCAATGGAGGTTGACGGCGACTCGAGATAGCGAACTATTCGACCCGAACGGACGATTAGTTCACGATGGTGTAGCTTTCGTCCAGGCGGTTGTCGATCACCGTACCCTCGCAGTCACCGTACCCTCGCAGTCACCGTAACCCCCGCAGTTTCGCACCACGAACGGCCTCGAGCGAGATGTCGACGTCCTCGAGTTCGTCGACGACGTCGAGGGCCAACTCGAGTGTCACGTCGAGATCGTACTCGTAGTACTGCCCACCAGACCGACCGTGGTTGCGGGCGTACCGCTTCAAAATTCCCTGCATGGCCAGATCGGAGAGGTGATCGTGCATCCGTCGACGGACGAGGGGCTTCGTCCCGAACCGTTCGGCGATCGCCGAGTATTCGGGGTAGATTTCGCGAACGCGGGCGGGCGTCTCGTCACCGATCGCGATGCTGAGCACCGCCGCCAGCGCCAGGTGACCGTGTCGGGTCAACTCCATCATTCCCTGGCGGATCTGTCCGCGCTCGAGCGCCTGCTGGGCGTCGCGCACGTGCGATTCTCTGATGGTCGTCTCGTCCGCCGCACGCGTGATATCTCCGGCCTTGTAGAGCAGATCCAGTGCCTGCCTAGCACTCCCCGTGTCCTGGGCGGCGAGTGCTGCACACAGCGAGAGCACGTTCGTCTCGTAGGCGGTTTCGTACAGCGCGTTCTCCGCTCGCTGCTCGAGAATCGATCGCAACTCGCCGGCGGTGTACGGCGGAAAGTGAACCTCCTCCTCACAGAGCGTGTCCTTGACCTTCGGGGAGAGACTGTCGTGAAAGCTCAGGTCGTTACTGATGCCAATTATGCCGGGTTTGACCGACGAGAGGTAGCCGTTCGCTCGAGCGCGCGGGAGTTCGTAGAGGATGCCATCATCGTCGCCGATGTGGTCGATCTCGTCGAGGACGATCAGGACGGTACCACCGATGCTCTCGAGTTCGGTGTAGAGCATGTCGAAGACGGTCTGGCGCGGGTAGCCGGTAGTACTGATCTGTTGACTCGGCGGTCGCAGTTCGTTGACGAGGTTCGCGGCGACCTGGTAGGAAGAAGAGAGATTGTTACAGTTGAGCCAGACGACGGTCAGCGCGACGTCGTCGTAAGCATCGACGTCTCGCTCGAGGTGGGAGAGGAGATAGCGAGTGACGGCCGTCTTCCCGACGCCGGCCTTGCCGTAGAGAAACAGGTTCCGTGGCTGTGCTCCGTTGATGACGGGCTGGAGAGAGGCCATGTACGTGTCGATCTCTTCGTCTCGTTCCTGGATCGACTCCGGTTGATAGTCCTCCCGTAGCACGTCCTCGTCGGAGAAAATCGACGTGTCCCGATCGAACAGCGGCATTAGTTGGACTGCTCGCTGCAAGATATATAAAACCACCGTGTCGAGTGCGTCGAGTGTTCGGACGGATCGTCCTTGGTTGTCTCTGTCGTCCCCTGATGAGGCGGACACCCCACCGTGTCGAGTGTTTCGGCACGCCTCGGGATTTTGACCTGGTCGCCCTTTTGAGTCAAGTTCTGGCGC
Organism: Saliphagus sp. GCM10025317; assembly: GCF_042663665.1. Classification (NCBI taxonomy): domain Archaea; kingdom Methanobacteriati; phylum Methanobacteriota; class Halobacteria; order Halobacteriales; family Natrialbaceae; genus Saliphagus; species Saliphagus sp. GCM10025317. The sequence goes on along the minus strand of NZ_JBHTAQ010000005.1, from coordinate 2,259,561 downwards.
GTCGAGACGGGTCGTATCGAGATCCCAGATAGCCCACCTCGATAGCTGAATTCACACCCCGTCGATAGTCGAGTTCACACCTCGAGTTTTCCACCGCACGTGTAACCCGAAGACACCTTTTCAGTGACGTACACTCGATTCGAACCTCTCACTCGGCGATTCTGCTGAGGCGGTTCTGATGACGCATCCGAATCGCCGGTTTTGTTCCTTTGACGGGAGTTTGCGTTCGACAATAACTATCTTTTCGATATTCCAATATCGACGTGATTTTCTTCTCCGGTGACGTCATTATCCTACTCTTCTGCCAGATGCTCACCCTCGAGGCACCGTTCTGTCTCGAGTTTACTTCCTAAAGCTGCTTCGAACATCTTCCTGCTCCGGAGATGTCCCGAGGCTATCCTCCCGAAGAGGTCACAAGTCTCCCTTCCCGAAGACACCACTATCCCTCCAGCCCGAAACACTCGACAAAGTGGGGTCTCTCACCCCTCCACCCCTCGGCCGACCACCGCTCCCCACTCCCAAAAACACTCGACACGGTGGGGTGGGACACCTCACGAAAGGCCTATCGAACGGACAGACCACGAATTGGCCCCACTCTCTCTTTAAGTCATCTAGACGAACATCTTCGTTCGTATTCCCAGCGGTTAAGAACTGGCGTGGCCCGCTATACTACGGGAGTTCATACGGTCAAGTGTACATGACCGATCACATCGGAGCCCCTGGAACTGGCATCTCGCGGCGCGAATATCTGGCTGCAACCGGCGGAACTGGCGCTGCCGTCCTCGCCGGCTGTCAGTCACCGATGAACCTGAATTCGAAAGCCGCTGCCCAGTCAGATCTCCCGACGACAAGTTCGCCGTCGGTCGTCCAGGTCGACGAGCAGGGCGGTGAAGTCACGTTGCGGAGTGTCACTTCACGACATCCCGTCCACCCGCTCGAGTCGATGGGCGGCCCCATTGAGTTCCCGCAGGTCTGGGCGTTCCAGGCCGACGATCGCGAACCCAGCGTCCCGGGGCCGATCCTGCGGACGACCGAGGGCAACGACATGGAAGTGACGCTCGACAACACGGACGGGAGTCACCCCCACACGCTCCACTTCCACGGCTCACACAAGACCTGGGAGAACGACGGCGTACCGACGACGACGGGTATTCGCGTCGACCCGGGCGAGAAACACACCTACACGATCCCGGCGAACGTTCCGGGGACGCACCTCTACCACTGTCACTACCAGACGAACCGGCACATCGACATGGGGATGTACGGCATCTTCCGCGTCGATCCGAAGGGGTACGAACCAGCCGACAAGGAGTACTTCATGACGGTCAAGGACTGGGACTCGCGCGTCCCCAGGCAGATGAATGGTGAGGACGTCGACTACAGCCCTCGCCAGCGTAACCCCGACGTGTTCACGATCAACGGAAAGAGCCTTCCCCGGACGCTCCACCCCGAAGACGGCTCGCCGATGATCGTCGATTCGGGCGACACGGTCAGGCTCCACTTCGTCAACGCCGGGTACATGTCTCACCCGTTGCACACGCACAACCACCGTTTCCGTCTGGTCGAGAAGGACGGCGGCCAGATCCCCGAAGCGGCGCAGTACGAGCGCGACATCACTAACGTCGCGCCCGCGGAGCGCCACACGATCGAGTTCGAGGCGAACGCCGATCCCGGTATCTACCTGATGCACTGTCACAAGGTCGACCACGCGATGAACGGGAACTTCTATCCCGGCGGCATGGTCAGTGCGATCGTCTACCGAGACGTCATGGATACCGACATCTTCAGCGAACTCATGGGGCACGCAGGCTACGAGGGCTGAGCAAGTCGTGGCCTGATCTCAGACGCTCTTTCCTGTATCTACTCTTCCTGAATCGACTCTCCCTACATCTACTCTCACTGCATCTACTCTCACTGCATCTACTCTCTCCTCGAGTTCAACTCTCGCCCGAGTCTGGCTCTCCGCATCCTATTCAATCACCGACACCGCTCGAGACTGTTTCTCGAAGAAAAGGATCACTACCTCGACGAAGCCTCGATTACCCACCGTAACAGTCGCTTCACGTTATTCCGGTATCAGGAGTTGTTCTCGAAGGGACATGAAACCAAACGACAACGGACGGGCACCTGACAACGAGCAGGCGTCCGACACCGCACGGACGACACTCGAGAGAGAATTACGCGACGGGACGAGTCGACGAACGTGGCCGTCACGGCGAACCTTTCTTCGGGCGACCGCTACGGCGGGCGCCGTAGCCAGCCTCAGCGGACTTACCGTCGCCCAGGAAGAAACCACGATCGAACTCGGCGGCAACACCTCCGGCTGGGAGGGGCGGTCGCCAACCGATATCGAAGGGGAGACGAACCCGACGCTGACGCTCGAGGCCGGACAGACGTACTCGATAACCTGGGAGAACGTCGACGGCTTGCCTCACGACATCATCATCCTGGACGCCGACGGCAATGACATCGTCGGGACGGAAATCATGAGTGAGCAAGGCGAAACCCAGACCCTCGAGTTCGAGGCGACCGAGGAGATGGCCGAGTACTACTGTTCGGTCCACCCGGGGACGATGCGCGGCGACATCCAGATCGGAGAACCAGCCGACGGTGACGACGGCGAAGATACCGAGGAGGAGACGACCGACGTCATCGGCGAGGGACCCACGATCGGACTCGAGCGCGTCGCCGACGGGTTCGTCTCGCCGGTCGGATTCGAGGTGGCGCCCGGTCAGCAAAATTGCTACTACGTGCACGATCAACCAGGCCAGATCTACCACGTCGACAGCGACAGTGGCGAACCGACCGAGTTCCTCGACCTCAGCGATCGGATGGTCGACGTCGGCGCCGCGACGGATGCGGGATTCGACGAGCGCGGCCTCCTTGGACTCGCGTTCCACCCCGATTACCAGGAGAACCGTCGACTCTTCGTCTACTACAGCGCCCCACTGCGTGAGGACTCGAGCGATGGTGGCGTCGAGGGTGAGTCCGAAACCGGGGACGACTCGAGTGACGAGGCCAACGAGACCGACAGTACTACCGACGAGAACGCGAGTGACGACAACGACAGCGAGACCGACGACGACAACGGGACTGACGATGCCAACGGGACCGACGAGGAGAACGGCAGCGAAGACTCGAGCGAGGAGGACGAAGCGGAAGAGTCCTACGACCACACCGCCGTCCTCGCCGAGTTCCAGGCGACGGAGGACTTCGCGTCGGTCGACCTCGATTCGGAGCGGATTCTCATCGAGGTAGACGAACCGCAGTTCAACCACAACGGCGGCCCCGTCGTATTCGGGCCGGACGGCTACCTGTACTGGGCATTAGGCGACGGCGGCGGAGCGGACGACGTCGGCTTCGGCCACCTGGAAGACTGGTACGACGAGAACGAGGGCGGCAACGCCCAGAACACGACCGAAACCCTGCTCGGCGGGATTCACCGGATCGACGTCGACAACGAGGGCGAGGACGGGAAACCCTACGCCATCCCGGACGACAACCCGTTCGTCGACAGCGAGGACGGCTTCGACGAGTACTTCGCCTGGGGGCTTCGCAACCCGTGGCGGGCCTCGTTCGACGGCGAGGGTCGTCTCTTCGTCGCGGACGTTGGGCAAAACCTGTACGAGGAGGTCAACATCGTCGAGAACGGCGGCAACTACGGCTGGAACGTCAAGGAGGGCATCGAGTGCTTCTCGACGGCCGATCCGAGCCAGTCGCCCTCGGAGTGCCCGTCGCAAACCCCCGACGACGTTCGCGGCGGCGAACCGCTGCTCGATCCCGTCATCCACTACCCTCACCAGGTCGGCGACGAGACGCTCGGCATCTCGATCACCGGCGGTTACGTCTACGAGGGCGAGGCGGCACCGGCGCTCGAGGGTCACTACGTCTTCGGCGACTGGAGCGACGCGTTCGAACGACCTTCGGGGGCGCTCTTCGCGTCGCCGCTCGAGGAGTACGAACCGATGGCCGATCGAAGCGAGGAGGACCTGTGGGACATCAACCGACTTTCGGTTGCCAACGCGCCCGAGAACGCGATCAACCGGTTCATCCTCTCGTTCGGTCGGGATCACGACGGCGAGCTGTACGTCCTGACGACGGCACGGTACACTGACGGCGAAACGGGCGAAGTGTTCCGCATCGTCTCGGAGGAGGACGGTGAGGAGATCGAACCGCACGAGGACTCGATCGCACAGGAAATGGGTGAGGGAGAGGAAGGCAACGGAGAAGGTGAAGAAGGCGAAGGAGAAGAGGGCGACGGAGAAGAAAGCGAGACGGACGACGGTGAAAGCGACGCGGGTAACGATACGGAGCAGAACGAAGGAACGGACGACGATAACGAAACCGCCAACGATAACGAAACCGACTCCAACGGGGGTGACGGGAACGATACCGCGTGATCGTGATGGTTGCGTAACTTCGTCTCGGTAGGTGACGCAACTCAACGTTCGCCCCGGAGGACGGTGACGCAACTTCGTCTCGAGACCGGAGACGAAACGCTGCATCAGTAACGGCGACGAACCTACCTCGAGTTGGGACGACCAGGCTCGAGACGGTCTGTGAGCCCAGCACAACGATCGGGGAAATCTCGACCTGTACGACAGTATATCTGCGTGGCAGTTGAAGCGCCTGTCCATCAATTCCACCACGTCTGAAGAGGCAAGCCTGGGTATTACACAGCGGATTCCCATGGGAGAGAATATGCCGGATACCTTCTCGATCGACGCAGACTGGAACGCACTCTTCATCGGCGGCGAATGGGCGGAACCAGACGGCGACGAGGGGATCTCGGTCGAGGACCCCTCGACTCGAGAGGAGGTCGCCCGCGTCCCCGCGGGGACGGAAGCCGACGTCGATGCCGCGTTCGAGGCAGCCGCAGCGGCCCAGCACGAGTGGCGAGAGGCCCCACCCATCGAGCGCGAGCGCGTCGCCCTCGAGGTGGCGAACCTGCTTCAGGAGTACGAAGACGAAATCGTCGATCTCCTAGCGCACGAGGCGGGCGGGTCCCGGATCATGGGCGAAACGTCGGTCCAGATCGCTGCGGACCAGGCGATGGAGGCGGCCACGCTCCCTCGCCGCATGAAGGGCGAGCAGGTCGACTCGAACGTCCCGGGCAAGGAGAACCTCGTCAGGCGGGAACCGCAGGGCGTCGTCACGGTCATCTCGCCGTGGAACTTCCCCCTCAATCTCTCGGGGCGGGCCGTCGCGCCCGCCATCGCGACGGGCAACGCCGTCGTGCTCAAACCCGCGTCGAACACGCCGATCACGGGTGGGCTCCTCATCGCGAAACTGTACGAAGAGGCGGGCTTGCCGGACGGCCTGCTGAACGTCGTCACCGGGAGCGGCTCAGAGATTGGCGATCCGGTGGTCGCCCACCCCGAGAGCGACGTCGTCGCGTTCACCGGTTCGACCCCGGTCGGCCGTGGCGTCGCGACGACCGGCGGCGAGAACCTCTCCGTGATCGCCCTCGAGTTGGGCGGAAACAACGGACATATCGTGACCGCCGACGCCGACCTCAAGGCGGCCGTCGATTCGGCGGTCTTCGGGACCTTCGTCCACCAGGGACAGGTCTGTATCTCCATCAACCGCCACATCGTGCACGAGGACGTCTACGACGAGTACGTCGACCGACTCACCGACCGCGCCGAGTCGCTCCCGGTGGGAAGCGCCCACGACTCCGACACGGTGGTCGGTCCGGTCATCGACGAATCCCAGCGCGATGAGATGCTGGGCTACGTCGATGAGACGGTCGAGGCCGGGGCAACGCTCGAGACGGGCGGCGAGACGGTGCCGATGGATAGCGGCGATGGAGGACCTGACGAGCGCGAATACGAGACCAGCGACTCCTTGCTCGTCGCCCCGACTGTACTCTCCGGCGTCACGAACGACATGGCCGCCGCGTGCAACGAACACTTCGGCCCGATTGCACCGGTGATCAGCGTCTCGAGCGTCGACGAGGCGATCGAAGTCCACAACGACACCGAGTACGGCCTCTCGGGATCGGTCCACGCCGGCGACGTCGGAACGGGAATGCAAATCGCCGAGCGGATGGAGACGGGGATGGTTCACGTCAACGATCAGCCGGTCAACGACGAGGCCCACGTTCCATTCAGCGGAACGAAGGCGTCCGGCGTCGGCGGCTACAACAGCACTGACATTATGGACGAGATGACTGAGAAGAAGTGGATCTCGCTCCAGCACGACCGCCGGGAGTATCCGTTCTAATACGTACGCGTGAGCGACCTTCCGCTCGGGTTCGGTGCGAGCAATATTTCTCGAATCCGTACGCAGTCACACACTTCTCGACCCCGAACGCAGTCACAGAAAGGAGTGTCTCACTCGAGCGTGACACGACCGTCGGAGTGGACGGTGACGGCGTAGCCACGGTACTCGAAGCTCACCTGCCTGAACGGTGCCGCTGGTCCACTCTCCGGAAAGATTTGGTCGAGAGCGGACGGATCGACGACGTCGTTGAGCGGTGGATGACAGGCTTCCGGATCGATTCCATCGGCCTCGGCGACGGTTTCGATGACGCGCAAACTCGGATCCGTCGCCCACGAACCGGCTGCATCGTCTGGTGTCGTGTGCACGGTTAGACCAGCAGCTGGATGTCCGACTCGGCCATATGCTGGAGTGCCGTCGCGGCCCCGACGCCGGTCGTCACGCCGTCGTAGAAGTCGTCCTCGTCGTAGTCCATCAGCTCGATGGTCATCTGGCAGGCCTGGAGGTCGACCCCGGTCTCGAGTGAGAGGTCGATGAGCTCTTCGATGGTGGCCGTGCCGTTCTCGTCGATTTTCTTCTGCATCATCTTCGTCGCCATCGAGTCCATCCCGGGGAGCGCAGCGAGGGCGTTCGGCATCGACATGTTCGGGTTTCCGACGGCGCTCAGCTTGAGGTTCTGGGACTTCTCCTCGTGGAGAATGTCGAGCCCCCAGAACGTGTGGAAGACGACGACGTCCCAGCCGAAGGCTGCTGCCGTACTCGCGAGGATCAGCGGCGGGTACGCCATGTCGAAACTGCCCTGGGTCGCGACGATCGTCATCTTCTTCTGGTCGTCGTCCAGGTCGGCGACGGTGTCCTCGAGTTCCTCGACGCGCTCGAGCAGGGCCTCCACGTCGGCGGCGTCGAACTCGGTGTCGTCGATGGACGGGGTTGCGTTGTCGGTGCTCATTGTATGCTCACGCAGTCTTCTTCACGTAGTGCGTGTAGAGATCGTCCGATTCGACCTGGTCGAGGAGTTCGACGCCGTCGGTTCCCTCGGCCCAGCCTCGAATGTCGCTCATGCTACCCGAGTCGGTCGCCACGACCTCGAGGACGTCGCCGTCGTCGAGGTCGTCGATGGCCTGCTTGGTCTTCACGATAGGCATTGGGCAGGACTGTCCTTTCACGTCGAGCGTCTCCGTAACGGTGTACTCTGAACTCATTGATGATTGTGTGCTCTGTATTGGAGCTATCCCACAATACCGATTGGGAGAATAAAAGAGTATCGATTATTGCCCTGGTGATGAACCACCGCAATGCAGGGGTGATGGCTATATCTGCTTGTGCGCACTGCCACGTGCGTTATTCGAGATATCGTCGACCAAACGACGGAGGCAGTATTGCACAAATATGGAACTACCATACAAACCCTTAAGTGGGAGCACCCGGTACAGAGGGATGTACACCATGAGCGAAATGGACTTTCCAACGCCCGACGTTGCAGTCGATTCGATCACGCCTGCGGAGTTGAAAGCCAGCATCGACGAGGGGAATTCGGTCACGATCCTTGACGCTCGCATGCAATCAGATTACGACGAGTGGCGTATCGAGGATGACATCGTCGAGACGATCAATATTCCGTACTTCGAATTCCTGGACGACGAAATCGACGACGACGTGCTTGCACAGATTCCGGACGACCGCGAAGTCACCGTTCTCTGTGCGAAAGGCGGCGCCAGCGAGTTCGTCGCCGGGGCGCTCGAGGAACGCGGCTACGATGTCAACCACCTCGAGGACGGGATGAACGGGTGGGCGCGCATTTACGAAGCCCACGAAGTCACGAACTACGACGGCGCCGGTACCCTGGTCCAGTACCAGCGCCCCTCCTCGGGTTGTCTGGGCTACCTGCTCTACGACGGTGACGACGCCGCCGTGATCGACCCGCTACGTGCCTTCACCGACCGCTACCTCGAGGACGCCGACGACCTCGGCGTCGACCTGACGTACGCGTTCGACACGCACGTACACGCGGACCACATCTCGGGGCTTCGATCGCTCGCCGAGGAGGGCGTCGAGGGCGTTCTCCCCGTGCCCGCAACCGACCGCGGGGTCACCTACACTGACGACGTGACGCTGGCCGAGGACGGTGACGAATTCGCGGTCGGCGACGCCACGATCGAGGCGGTCTACACGCCCGGGCACACCTCCGGGATGACCTCCTACCTGATCGACGACGGCCTGCTCGCGACCGGTGACGGCCTGTTCATCGAGAGCGTCGCCCGACCGGACCTCGAGGAGGGCGACGACGGCGCGGAAGACGCCGCACGCACGCTGTACGAATCGCTGCAAGAGCGCGTGCTGACCTTACCCGAGGACACGCTCGTCGGCGGGGCTCACTTCAGCGACGCGGCCGTCCCCGCCGAGGACGGGACGTACACGGCGCCGATCGGCGACCTCGTCGACCGCATGGACGCACTCACGATGGACGAAGACGAGTTCGTCGACCTGATCCTCTCGAACATGCCGCCTCGTCCGGCTAATTACGAGGACATCATCGCGACGAACCTGGGACAGCAGACCGCCGAGGACGACGAGGCGTTCGAACTCGAGCTCGGCCCGAACAACTGCGCCGCCAGCCAGGATTCCCTGGCTGACGACTGATCCAGATACCCGTGATCGCTGAACTCCTGCCCCTACAACTGTACCCGCAACTGCCCTTACAACTGCACCTGCCACTGCAATTGGCGCCGCCCGCCAACCTCTTCCCGAACGGCATCTCGCGGTACGCCATCGGGGGATTATTCGTCGGTCTCGGCGCGGTCATTATCTACCTCGGGACGGGCATCGCCGCCGGTGCGAGTACGTTCCTCGAGTCGACGCTGTCGTACGTCTCGGACCAGTCCCGGTTCCAGCAGTATCGGGCGTCTCGAGACTGGCGCGTCGTCTTTACCCTCGGAATCGTCCTGGGGGCGGCGGTCTACGCCGTCGTCTGGCAGGGCAGTGCCTGGACGACCGACGTCCAGCCGTGGCGACTCCTGGTCGGCGGCGTGTTCGTCGGCATCGGCACGCGCGTCGGTAAGGGCTGTACGTCGGGCCACGGCGTCTGCGGCGTCGGCTCGGCCTCGAAGACCTCGATCGTCGGTGTCGTGACGTTCCTGGCGGTGGCAATCGTGACCGCACAACTGGTCTCCGCACTGGGGGTGAGCCCATGAGCGCGAGTGCACCCGAACGACACCCGCTGTTCATGCCGCTAATCCTCGTCGGCGGCCTGATCTTCGGGTTCGGTCTCGCCTACAGTCACATGGCCCGGCCGGAGGTCGTGCTGGATTTCCTCCAGTTCGACGACTTCGGACTGCTGTTCGTGATGTTCAGCGCGGCGATCATCTCGGGCATCGCGTTCTGGGTCACGCCGCGGCTCCGCGAACGGGCGCCGCTGACCGGCGACACCTACGGTCGCCGCCTGAAGTCGTTCGATCGGAACGTCCTGATCGGCGGCGGTATCTTCGGCGTCGGCTGGGGCCTCTCCGGAATCTGTCCCGGCGCGGCCTACGCCAGCCTCGGGATCGGGAACGTCACGATCCTGTGGGCGATCGTCGGGATGTTCGCCGGCGCCTACCTCCAGGGGGTCTGGCAGAGCCAGCGTGCCTCGAGCGGGACGACACCGTCGAGTGCGGACTGAGAGGCGACGACTGACGACTCACTCGAGTGAATGAGCACACTTTTTCCAGTCAACACGACACCAACGATGGACCCCACAACGATTGCGCTCTTCAGCGTCGCGGCACTCGCCAGCCTGTTCATGGCCTGGGTGATCGGCGCCGGCTCGAGCGGCGCGACGCCGTTCGCCCCGGCGGTCGGCGCGAACGCCATCTCGACCATGCGGGCGGCGTTCGTGGTCGGTCTCCTCGGATTCGCTGGCGCGGTTACACAGGGCGGAAGCGTCTCGGACGCCGTCGGCCGCGGCCTCGTGCAGGGAGTCACGCTCCCGCCCAGCACCGTCATCGTCGTTCTCCTGATCGGCGCCGGCCTGATGGCGATTGGCATCGTGACGGGGTATCCGATCGCGACCGCGTTCACCGTCACGGGCGCGGTGATCGGCGTCGGATTCGCACTCGGTGGACAACCCGTTCCCTCGAAGTACGCCGAAATCGGAGCGCTGTGGGTCCTGACGCCGTTCGTCGGCGGTGGGATCGCCTACGGAATCGCGAGCGTCCTGCCGCGCGCTGACGTCCCCGAACGGGTGAGCGTGCCGATCCTGGCCGTACTCGTCGGCGCCGTCGTCGCGAACCTCGAGTTCGCGTTCCTCGCGTCCGCAGGTGGGACGCTAGCGGCGGCCGGAAGCCGGTTTATCCCGCTCGAGGGACTCGTCGGATCGGGGGTCGCATCCGCGTTCGTCGCGATTCCAGTGGGCCTGCTGGTCCGCTGGGACGTCAGCCGTGACCAGGCCGGGGGCCTTCGCCGGTTTCTGCTCGCGCTCGGGGGACTCGTCGCCTTCTCTGCGGGGGCGAGTCAGGTCGGACTCGCGGTCGGCCCCCTGCTTCCGCTGGTCGAACAGGAGGCGGCGATGACCGTCTCGACCACGGCGATCCTCACCGGTGGCGGACTCGGGATCCTCGTGGGCTCCTGGACCGGCGCGCCGCGAATGATCAAGTCGATCTCCCAGGAGTACGCCTCGCTCGGCCCCCGGCGGTCGATTTCGACGCTCGTCCCCTCGTTTCTGATCGCCCAGACGGCCGTCGTACTCGGTGTTCCCGTCTCGTTCAACGAGATCATCGTCAGTGCGATCATCGGCAGCGGACTGGCTGTGGGTGGGAGCGGCGGAGTCAGTCCTCGAAAACTCGGCGTGACGGTCCTCGCCTGGATCGGGTCGTTCGTCCTGGCGTTCGGCCTCGGGTACGGAGTCGTCGTCCTGTAGCGGAGGTTCAACCCGTCCACCGACGTTCTCGAGCTTCTGGAACTGACGATTCGACTGACAAAATTGGGTTCGCGGCATTAGCGACTCGATTGACGGACTCGAGGAGCAATCGACACGAGGGCGTGCTCGAGTTCGACCGTGCCTTCTGAAGCGTCCGGCTGCCAGGTCGCTTCAGCATCATCGCTGCTAATCCAGTCAGCGTCATCGCCGCCAATCCAGGTCACTGTCACCACCTCCGGGCCGAACACAGCTACCGCCGTCGCGTCTCGACTGCGGTACCAGAAAGGTTGACCCAGAGCATTCCCTCGCCCATCTCCTCGTAATCGAAGGATGCGCCGACGATGCCGTCCGCACCGAGTTCCGCTGCGTCCGCTCGCACGTCCGCGATCGCCTCCCGGCGTCCCGCTTCGATCTTCTTCTCGTAGGACCCGCTCCGTCCGCCGACGACGTCGCGGATTCCCGCCGCGATGTCGCTGATCACGTTCGCGCCGATGACGGCTTCCCCGGAGACCACGCCCAGGTACTCCGTTACTTCCCGTCCCTCGAGTCCGTCCGTCGTCGTGATGGTGATGTCAGACATACGACTCTATCTTGGAATTGGACCGACAAGAAACTCACTCTCTCCATCGAACTCGTCACAGCATCCGACCCTACCCGATCGTCAGCACGCGGTCGGCGTCGGTTACCATCTCGAGTAAGTCGCTCATCGTCGAGACCGGACACACGTCGCTCCCCTCGCTGTTTCGGATCTCGAGACAGGTACCGCAGGCGAGGAGGTTGCCGCCGGCGTCGGCGAACGCCTCCATTCGCTCGCGGACGTCGAACTGCCCCCCGGAGATCGTTTCGGCCTCGACGCCCTCACCGAGGAGGAACACGGAGACGTCGTGATCGTCCTCGAGAGCGGTGATGCCGAATCGAAACGCGTTCCACGCCCGTTCGGGGTCGGCGGTCTCGAGGACGATGCCGATTCGATCGGCTGCGTCGGTTCGTGCGTGTGCTCGCTCGTTTTCGTCACCTGTATCGGACATAGTAGTGCATTATTTTCCCAATCCTATAAAACACTCGTTCCAGCACCTCACTCGTCGTTTGTGTGCGGCACACTGACGCTAGATGAACGCCAGGGGGACCATCACCAGAACCCCCGCGACGAGCCCGCCAGCTAGCTCCGGTTTTCCGCCACGTGGCAACGCCGAGCCGATGTCGAGCGCCTCGGGGATGAATTCGCTCACGACGAGGTAGATCATCGCTCCCGCGGCGAACCCAAATCCGAACGGGAGGAAGTCCCGGGCCACCTGGACGAACGCGAAGGCGATGACGGCGCCGATGGGTTGTGGGAGGCTCGAGAAGACGGCCCACCAGACCATCTTCCAGCGATCGACGCCCATGGCCTTCAGCGGGATCGAAATCGCTGTCCCCTCCGGGATGTTGTGGATGGAGATGGCGACCGTCATGAACACTGCCAGCAGCGGAACGGTGAATCCCAGGAATCCGAACCCGCCCTCGAGTCCCAGATCGGCGAAGGAGACGCCAACGGCGATACCTTCCGGAAAGCTGTGTACCGTTAGAATGCCGAGGATGAGCACGAGCTTTTTGAAGTCGGCCTCCTCGTACTCTCGAGGGTCGAGATCCGCGTCGAGGAGCACGTCGTGGGCCAAGACGACGAGGACGACCCCGACCGCCATTCCGACCGCAATCTCGAGGGCGGTTCCCTCGGCCAGCCCCTCTTCGATGAGGCCGAACACCGACGCCGAGACCATGATCCCGGACGCGAGTCCCCAGAGGACGACGTTGTGCCGGTTGCTAATCTCGTCGAAGAAGAAAAACGGGAGTGCCCCGAGTCCGGTTGCGAGGGCAGTCACGAATCCGGCGACGAATACCAGCGTCAGGTTCTCGAGGAGGCTCATCGTCGGTGATCGGTTCGGATTGGAGATACGTACCTGTTGTGTCTACTCGCCGCCGCGGGCGCGCTCGAGGGCGCGCTTCGTGGACACGGCGGTCGAGATTCGTACTATCTGTATCTACTGGTCATCGATCGAACCGGGACGTGACGTCGTGAGCACCGGAACCGGCGTAATCCGAAGCACGCGCTCGGTCCTGGAACCGAGCAGGCGTTGATCGAATCCGGATCGGCCGTGTGTCCCCATCGCGATCAGGTCGACCCCGTGCTCGACCGCATACGAGCGAATTCCGCGCGGAACTGATCCCGATTCGACCGCCGTCGTCACCTCGTCGACACCGGCCGCTCGCATCGTCTCGGCGGTTTCGGCCAGCGCGTCTCGAGCGCGGTCACGCGACGCCGTCGCGTTTTCGTCCGACGAGTCCGTTCCAATGGCGAACAGCGAGTCCTCGAGGACCGAGAGGACGTGGAGCGTCGCACCGTGCTCTCGAGCAATCTCGCCCGCCAACTCGAGGGCTCGTTCCGCGTGGTCGCTCCCGTCTGTCGGCACGAGCACGTCCTCGTAGGGGTACGGTTGGCTCGCGTCGCCGGCCGCTCGAACCGCGAGAACCGGCTTGTCGCTGGCGTTGACGACGTGTTCGGTGACGCTCCCGAGGACGTGTTCGGTCAGACTGCGTTCACCGCTCGTCCCCATCACGACCAGGTCGACAATGTCCTCGGCGGCCACCTCGGTGATGACCGTCCGCGGTTGCCCCTGTATCGTGTCGGTGACAGTCGAGACGCCGCGGGCCTCGGCCCGTTCGCGCGCGTCCTCGAGCACGTCCTCGCCCTCCTCTTCGAGCACGTCGACGACGTTGCCCTCGTATCGAACGAGACTCGGTTCGTTCGTGTCCGCGACGTACAACAGGTGGACCGTCGCGTCGTAGTCGACGGCGATTTCGAGGGCGTACTCGAGCGCGACGGTCGACCCGTCGCTCCCGTCGACCGGGACGAGGAGGAAGTCGTACATGGGGCGGAGTTCCACCGGGCCGACCATAATTGTGAGGCGTTTTCAGGCCGGTTCTGGATCGACGTCGACGAAGGGCTACTGAAGTCTGAAAACTACTAACCGATGTCCAGGAATTGCTGCAGAGATCCGACGAACGGCTACCGATGTCCGAGAACGGCTATCGGCGTGTGGCGGACTGGACCGCTAGAGCGAACGGACCACCCCAAACCCAGTGACGCTATTCGTGCCACTACTCACGTCTCGATTCGCGTCTACGCGAAGAATCTGGGTCGCCGGCCTGGAACTCTTCCGTCTCGAGCGGATCCTCGAACGCCCCGACGATTGCCTCGAGGGCGTCGGTCGCGGTCATCAGGCCGACGATCTGCTGGTCCGTCTCGGGATCCTTCCCGCCGCCAACGGAGTCGCTCTCTCGAGACGCACGTTCGTCACCTGCAGATGAGCTGGCCTCGGCCGACTCCTCATCGGACTTGACGGCCGTCTGAACGAGGCCCAGTTCCTGGTTCTCGGCCTGCAACTCGTCGATCGCCTCGCTCACCGGGGTGTCGGGCGCCAGCGACATCGGCGGCGTCGAGATGTCCTCGAACGAGGTGTCGCCCGACCGAAGCCCATCGATTCGATCGACGACCGTCGGCACGTAGACGATCCCGACGTATCGCTCGAGGTCCCCTTCGACCAGCGGGAATCGCGTGTGTGGGCTCGATCCCATCCGCTCGAGGTTCTCGGCGACCGAGACGTCCGTCGAGAGGAAGACGATGTCCTCTCGGTCGGTCATGACGTCGCTTACCAGCAGTTCGTCGACGGCGAGAGCGTTGAAGACCTCCTCTCGACGTTCCCTGGACAGTTCGCCACGCTCGAGGACGGAGCCGAGCTCTCGGTGGAGTTCGGCGCGCGTCTCGATCCGCTCGGTTTCGGCCTCGAGCCAGGCGCCGGTCATCTCGACGCCGAAGAGCTTGAGCGTCGCCTTCGCCACCCAGTCGCCAACGGCGATCAGCGGGGAGATCACCCACGCGAACCAGTACAGTGGCCCAGCTCCGTACCGTGCGACCTGCTTCGAGCGTTCGACGCCGAGGTAGGTCGGCGTCTGCTCGCCGTGAGTGAGGTGGATCATGTTGATGATGAAGAACGCCAGCAGGGAGCCGGCGCCGACGGACGCGAGAAACGAGTTCTGGAAGACGGGTTCGAAGATGGCCGCCAGCCCCGGTTCGGCGACGATGCCGAGTGCGATGCTGGTCCCCGAAATCCAGATCTGACAGGTCGTCAGGTAGAACTCGAGGTCCTCCGTCATCTCCCACGCTCGTCGCAGGCCTGGCTTGTCGAACTCCGATTCTGGGAACTGCCTGACTCGAGTGAGTGCAAACTCGGTGGCGACGAAGTAGGCGTTCACCAGAATCAATCCAGCCCCGGCGAGCAACCTGAGACCGATCTCGAGACTGTTCACTCGAGGACGGTTCAACGAGCGCGTACAAACGTCTTGGTGCCGCGACAGCCGCGGAGTGGACGGTCAGAGTGGTCAGGTGGGTATCCGATTACACGAGTCGGCCCGCTCCCGTTTTTTCGTTCGAGATACTGACGACGGTACCGTTTGCTCGACGGATTGAAAGGCGAAGCTGGCAGTACCCTTCCAGACTGATCGAACACGAGACTGCCTCCTCGAAACGAACGAACTCGAGACTGCCTCCAGAAGAGGGGGTGAAACGGTAACCACGGCATCTGAAGCGAAATTCAGCGATCGATAGCTAAAACTATTTGTCCATCCACTTTGTTTAGATACTGACGATACTATGGTCGCAATTCAAATAAATTCACTCACACGACGGTTCGGCGACGTCACGGCCGTGGACGGACTCGACCTCGAGGTCAGGCGAGGTGAAGTGTACGGCTTTCTCGGTCCGAACGGTGCCGGGAAGTCGACGACGATCAACATGCTCCTCGGGTTCACCCCGCCGACGTCCGGAACCGCGACGGTTCTCGGTCACGACATCGTGGACGAATCGCTCGCTATCCGACAGGCGACCGGGGTCCTCCCGGAAGACTTCGGCATGTACGACCGGTTGACCGCGCGAAAGCACGTCCAGTTCGCGATCGACACGAAAGGCGCGAGTGACGACCCCGACGTACTACTCGAGCGAGTCGGACTCGAGGACGCCGCTGACCGGAAGGCGGGCGGCTTTTCGACCGGGATGAAACAGCGCGTCGCGCTCGCGATGGCGCTCGTCGGTGAGCCCGACCTCCTCATCCTCGACGAACCCTCGTCGGGACTCGACCCGAACGGCGCCCGGGAGATGCGCCAGATCATCCTCGACGAAGTCGACCGCGGCGCGACGGTGTTCTTCTCGAGTCACATCATGGAGCAAGTTGAGGCGATCTGCGATCGGGTCGGGATCATGCGCGACGGCCAACTCGTCGCCGAGGACACGATCGACACGCTAAAAGATCAGTTCGACGCCGAATCACGGCTTGTCCTCACCGTCGATACGGTGCCGGACGGGATCCTCTCCTCTCTCCGATCCATGGCGAGCGTCTCCGACGCACAGGTCTCGGGAACCGACATCGTCGTCAGCCTGCGGGACTCGGACCAGAAGGCGGCCATCATCAACGCCGTCGAAGAACGGGGCGTGAAGATCACCGACATCACCTCGAAGGAACCGTCGCTCGAGGAACTGTTCGCCGTGCTCACGACGTCGGATTCCGGCCGACTCGAGAACGCCAATTCGGCGGAGGTCAACGCATGAGCTGGATGCACGTCGCCAGCAAGGACTTCGCCGACGCCGGTCGGTCGATGATGTTGTGGGCGCTCACCGTCCTGTTAGTCCTGCTCGTCGCCGGCGTGTCGGCGATCCCGTACCTGCTTGCTGAAGAGACGACGCCGACGTTCGAAGCGGCGCTTTACTTCCTCTTTACGCCGATCGGCTTGCTCATCCCGATCATCGGATTAGTCGTCGGCTACCAGGCGATCGTGAGCGAACGCGAATCGGGGAGCATTCGCTTCCTTCTTGGTCTCCCAAATACCCGTCGCGACGTGATTCTCGGGAAAGTTATCGGGCGCGCCGGCGTCGTCGCCGTTCCGACCCTGATCGGCTTCCTCGTCGGTGCGGTCGTGATCGGCGCGTTGTACGACGGTTTCATCGTTTCAGATTACCTCGGTCTCTTGGTCTTCTCGCTGGTTATGGGTCTCGTCTACGTGTCGGTAGCCGTGGGTATTTCGGCCAGCGTCAGTTCTCGAGCGAAAGCACTGGCGGGCGTGCTGGTGTTCTTCGTCATCTTCGACTTCCTCTGGGAGTTCGTCTTGATGGGCACGTACTGGGCCCTCGAGGGGAGCTTACCTGGACTCGACGGACTCCCTGCCTGGTACCTCTTCGTTCTTCGACTGAGCCCAGGGCAGGCACTGGGGGCGATCGCGCTGACCCTCATCGAGATCGCGGGGGCGGAGGATCTCGACCTCACCGCTGCTGGTCGCGTCGCGGGCGAAGTCCCGTTCTACCTCGAAAACTGGTTCGCGTGGATCATCGTGGTCCTCTGGATCGTCGTCCCGGTCAGCCTCGGGTATCTCCGCTTCAAAAACGCGATCCTGAGCTGAGCGTCGACTCGCAAAAACCGTGAATCGTCTCACCCGTCTTCTACTGGTCTTGCAGTTCGCCCCGTGAAGTCTTGAAACCGTTCTCCGAGCGGCCGAAGCCGATCCTCAATTGAGATGAGTCCACCTCAAACGCACAAATCCCACGTACGTCGGGACGGCGATCCACATCGTGATCGGGACGACGCAGATCCTGTCTTGCAGATTGGACGAATCCGATTCTGGGAAGAAACACACCTCGACGCAATTCTCTCGAGGTACGAAGCTACAAATACGCCTGTTCGACCATCTCGAGGGTAGCGGGACGAATTGACTACCTACGGACTCCTCGGAGCCCTTCCTTCCTCACCGACTCACTCGTAGAGTGGATTCGCCGCACACAGCTCGTCGACCGACTCGCTCACGTCGGCGATCACGTCCTCGTCGTCGGGCGAATCGATTACGCGCGCGATGAGGTCACCGACGGTTCGAAGGTCGTCCTCGTCGAAGCCTCGGGTCGTCAGCGCCGGGGTCCCGGCCCGGATGCCGCTCGGGTTGAACGCCGAGCGCGTCTCGCCGGGGACGGTGTTCGCGTTGAGGACGATGCCGGCGTCCTCGAGCGCCTCTTCGGCATCACCGCCGGTCGTTTCGGGATGGGACTCCCGGAGGTCCACGAGCACGAGGTGGTTGTCGGTGCCGCCCGAAACCAGCGAGAACCCGTGGTCGGCGAGGGTCTCGCCGAGGGCCTTCGCGTTGGCGACCGTCCGTTCGGCGTAGGTCTCGAACTCGGGCTCGAGCGCCTCGCCGAAGCCGACGGCCTTGCCGGCGATGTTGTGCATGAGCGGACCACCCTGGCCGCCGGGGAACACGGCGGAATCGACGTCGTCGGCGTACTCCTCGTTCGTCATGACGATGCCGCCCCGTCCGGAACGAATCGTCTTGTGGGTCGAACCGGTAACGAAGTCCGCGACGCCGACGGGCGAGGAGTGGACGCCCGCGGCCACGAGACCCGTGATGTGGGCGATGTCGGCGAGGTGAAGCGCGTCGGCCTTCTCGGCGACGTCCTGGATGCGCTCCCACTCGACCTCGCGCGGGTATGCGGAGTACCCCGAGACGATGACGTCCGGTTCGAACTCGGCGGCGTGGTCGGCGAGGCCGTCGTAATCGAGATACCCCGTTTCGGGGTCGACCTCGTACTGCTCGACCTCGTAGAGCTGGCCGGTGAAGTTCGCCGGGTGGCCGTGGCTGAGGTGGCCGCCGTGGGTCAGGTCGAGCGAGAGAATTTTGTCGCCGGGCTCGAGCATCGCGAAGTAGACGGCCTGGTTGGCCTGGGTGCCCGAGTGGGGCTGGACGTTGACGTGCTCGGCGCCGAAGAGTTCCGTCGCGCGGTCGATGGCGAGCTGTTCGACCTCGTCGGCGTACCGACAGCCGCCGTAGTAGCGCGCGCCGGGGTAACCCTCGGCGTACTTGTTCGTGAGCGCGCTCCCCTGGGCGTCGAGAACGGCGCGGCTGACGTGGTTCTCGCTGGCGATCATCGACAGCGTGTCCTGCTGTCGTTCGAGCTCACCTTCGAGCGCGTCGGCGACGGCGGGGTCGACCCCTCGGACGTGGTCGTGGTCCATATTTCGAGTGGCGCCCGGACGCTGTATAAGTGTACCTTTCCCCGGCAACGTGGGCCGCGAACGTTCGGAACCGTGCAGCAGAGCCGAGGCACAAAAATGAAAGATATACAACTACTAAGGCGATACAACTAACTTCACGGGCAGAGATTCAATAACTCGAATGATAGAGTGGGAGGTGGCCGACGATGACACCCACCTGCGAGTCGTCGACGCGGACAACGCCGAACTCCGCGTGCAGGGAATCGGTCTCGACGTCGAAGGCCCCGGCCCGGACATCTCGCGGCCCGTTGACAACACGGTCGCGGTGACGGCGACCGCCTTCCGATTCCCCCACGCCGTCGTCTACGCGTTCTCGCTCGGCCGCGACAAACGATTCCACCTCGAGCCGGATCAACACACGATGACGCTTCCGCCCGGGGAGTACGTCCTCGACATCGACACGGGCATCAAGACCTACCTCCGGCTCTCGGGGGAGGCGGTCGTCCAGCGCGCGCCGGACTATTCATCGCTGATCGTCTCCTTTCCCGAGCGCACGCGAACCATCCTGGGCTTCCGGAGCCGTCACGAACTACCAGCCGAGACGATTACGATCCCCGATACGCCCGCCGGATTCGCTCGCGGACTCTCCGCGCTCTCGTCGTCGATCAAGACCGACTCACCTGATCGGACGTACCCGACACTCCGCGGTCATCCGCCGCTGCTCGAGACCGGGCCCACGTTTTCGGCACCCGACTCAGTCCTCGAGCAGGCGACTCAGTCCGGCATCGAACTCGTCGTCCCGCCGTGTTACGATACGCTGTTCGTGACGGCACCGCTCGCGTACTACCTGCAGGCGACGGTCAGGACCGAACCCGACGCGACGCCACGGATTCGCCTCCCGTCGGTCGCTCGCGAGCACGAACTCGCGCCGATGCCCGACCTCGAGCGCGACGTCGAACAGTGCCTGCGTCAGTGGTTCTTCCTGGACTGTCTCGTTCGCAACGCCGGTCCCTACGGCACCACGCTCGCCGAATCGAGCCTGCTCGACGTCCTCGACCTCGATGCGGAGCGACTGTATCAGGCGACGCCTCAAGAACGGCTATCGACGTACCTCGACGTTCCCTACGCCGCGATCAAACATCGCCTGCCGGAGTGGCACCTCTCGACGTACGTCGAGCCAAACGCGGCGAGCGTCGAGGGGATTCCCTACCTGCTCGACCGCCTCAGCCTGATCTTCACGCCCAGGACGTCGACGCTCGAGGGGCGAGAACTGGTCGAACGCTCGCTCACCGACTTCTACCGCAGCGGGTCGTCAGGAACCGGGAAGGTCGCCTCCGTCAACATCGTCAAACCGGAACTCCGCGGTGGACGCGTCCACGGCTGGCTCGCAGATGGCGTCCCCATCGACGTGTTTAAATCGACCGTCGGCGCCTACCGGAATCGCCTCCGGTTCCTCGAGCGCGACACCGAGTCGACGTCGATCCGCGTCGTCCTGAACGATCCCGAGATGGCCGGCGAACGCGAACGGGTCGCCGAAATCTATCAACAGCGAGCGGAGGAACTCTCTCTCGACGTTCGCGTCGAGGAACACCTCACGACCGACGCGCTCGCGCGATTGCTCGAGGACGACCACGCGTTCGTCCACTACATCGGCCACTGCGAGACCGGCGGGTTCCGGTGTCCCGACGGATCGCTCTCGGTCTCGAGTCTCGAACAGTGCCGCGTCGAGACCTTCTTCCTGAACGCCTGTGGCTCCTACTACGAGGGAATGGAACTCATCGAGCGCGGGAGCGTCGCGGGGGCGGTGACGTTCACGCAGGTGCTCAACGACCACGCGCTGAAAGTCGGTGCGACGTTCGCGAAACTCCTCGTCCACGGCTTCAGCTTCGAGCGTGCGATGCGACTCGCTCGCCGGCGAATTATGATGGGGAAAGACTACGCCGTTGTCGGCGACGGCACGCACGCGCTGACGGGCGGCAACCTCGAGTTGCCGACGACGGCGACCATCGACCGGCTGGAGGACGGCCGGTACGTACTCGAACTCGAGTGTTACTCCACGCGGGTCAACGGCCTCTACTACTTCCCGCACGCGGCCGACAACGAGTACAGCTACCTCTGTGGGTCACCAGCGACGTTTACGCTCGATCGAGCAGAACTCGCGGCGTTTCTCGCGGAATCGAACGTCGCGGTCATCTACGACGGTGACGTCTACTGGTCGACCGAACTTGCCGGCGAGTTCGGCGGTCAAGGTCCTCCGTAAGTGCTGATTCGGCTGGACGCGTCGGTCGTCGTCTCGTGATCCTGAATCGGCTGTTCGAAGGATCCTCGCTCTCGTCTCCACGGTCGCGTATCCGTGACACCCATACGACAACAGGAATGGCATTCAGGGGAGTTAACTGTTGCTATTGTGTGACTATCTAGCATAGATGAGGGACTATCTGTCACTGTCGATGGAATTTCGGTACGGACCGGTGCCGGACGGCTTTCTGTATGTGGATTGCTAGCTAAACTCTCTGACGATCGGGAGAAATGCCGAGAAAACCGACAAAAATCACCTCATCTGGGCGTTAACCACAAGGTCTGGGGGAATTTGGGCCAATAATATTAAGTAGTTGGCGATCAATTACTTGTGTATACGCATGGCTTCGAATTTACTCAACCACCAGATTGACGATATCCTCGAGTCCGTTCTCGAGGAGACGACAGGCGACGTATACATGATCAACCCGTCCTGGGACGCCATCGACGAGTTCGTCACCGTCGCGACGGCCTTCGACGGCGACCTCCCAACCGTCCACATGCTCGCAGACGACCGCACGCTCAAGGACGTCATGGACGACTTCATCGTCGCCTCCAACGCCGCTGACCTCATCGCCGACGGCGCCCTCGAGCTGCGCACCCTCGAGCAGGCCCCCGAAAACTCCCTGCTCATCACCGAGGACAGCGTCGTCGCCGTCGTCCACGCGGGCGACCGCGTCGGCGGCCTCGTCACCGAAGACGAGGAGTTCGTCGAGGCCGCGTTCGACACCTACGCCGGCCGCTGGGAGGAGGCAGACGCCTTCAACCTCCGGACGCCGCCGATCACGCGCGTCCGTGAGACGCTCACTGACGAGATCAGCGCCGAGGCCGAAGAAGACTTCACGGCGATCCTCAACTCGCTCGAGACCGCCCGCGGCGACGGTGACGGCCTGGACGAGGTCACAATCTCGCTGCTCGTGGCCGCGAAGAACGAGGCCCTGCTCTACGACATTAGCAAGTGGGGCGAGGACGTCGGCATCGCCAGCAAGGCGACGTTCAGCCGAACGAAGACCAAGCTCGAGGACATGGGCCTGATCGACACCGAGAAGGTCCCAATCGACGTCGGTCGTCCGCGCCTGCGCCTCAAGATCGGCGACGAGCGCCTCGACGAGGCTGACAACGGCCAGCTCGCGACGGTCGCTCAGAGTATTCTGAACTAGAGCACCCACCTTTTGCGCTGCGGTCTTGCTTCGCTGACGGCTTCGCCGCCAGCGAAGCGTCCCTCGGCAAAAGCTGGACCAAAAACACTCCTCCTTCCGTTCGGTGAGCAAACTCACCTTCACATCAGTCGTCGGTCCGCTCGCTCACTGCGTTCGCTCGCGCTACAAACTGGTGTGGGGCCTGCCCTCCCCCGAAACGCGGGGCTCTCGCAGTGCTCGAGCCCCGCGTCCGGCCACGCCGGTTGTCCGGGGCTGTTCTCATCGGTGGCAATTCTCCACGTATACGGTCGCAAACCACAAGTCACCACCGTCCCTCGAGACGCGTATGTACGAGGCCGTTCGCGTAAACGCCGACGCCGATGGAGTCGAGACGGACGCCGAGGCCGTCTCCCGCGTCGTCGAAACTGCCGCAAGCTACGGCTTCGAGGGCGTGGTCGTTCGAAATCACGACGGCGCGCGACTCGAGTTCGATGCCGACGAACTCGGAGAGGAGCACGGCATCGACGTCGTCGACGGCATCGAAATTCGGGCCGACGACCCGCACCAGGCCAGCGGTTCGGTGGGGAACTACCGACCGCAGTACACGATCCTGGCTATCCACGGCGGCACGAACGCACTCAACCGGTTCGCCGTCGAAACCGACAAAGTCGACGTGCTCGCTCACCCAATGGACGGCTCCGGCGACGTCAACCACGTTCTGGCGAAAGCCGCCGCGGCCAACGGCGTTCGCCTCGAGTTCTCCTTCGGGGACGTTCTCCGAACCACGGGCGGTCGGCGGGTTCGGGCCATCCAGTCGCTTCGCAAACTCCGGGAGATCGTCGACTACTACGACGCGCCGTACGTCGTCAGCGGCGATCCCGAGGGGTCACTCGAGGTACGGGCGCCGAGAGAACTCTGTGCGCTCGGCGTCGAACTCGGCTTCGATCGGGAGTGGATCGTCGACGGCCTCGAAGCCTGGAAAACCCTCGCGGCGCGCAACCGACGGATCCAGTCCGATTCGTTCATTGAACCGGGGGTCGAACGTGGACGATATGAAACGAAGCGTGGCGGATCACGCGGCTCGATTCGACGAGAAGGCGAGTGAGTACGACGACTCGAAGAGCGACGAATACCGCGCGTGCGCGAATTTGGTTATCGAACACGCGGCCCCCGAATCCGACGAGACGGTCCTCGACCTCGGCGCCGGAACCGGGGCGATCGCCCTCGTGCTCGCCCCCGACGCCGAGGCTGTGATCGGCCGGGACATCAGTGAAGGCATGATGGACGAAGCACGCGCGAAAGCCGAGGAACGCGGCCTCGAGAACATCTCCTTCGACTACGGAACCTTCCGCGAACCCGACATCGACGACAGCGTCTCCGTCGATATCGTCACCTCGAACTTCGCCATGCACCACCTCGCGGACGACGAGAAGCGCGAAGCGATCGACGTCATCGCCGCCCTCGAGCCCCGACGATTCGTCCTCGGGGACGTGATGTTCTTCAGCGAACCGGACCCGAGCGAGCCGTTCTACGACCCCTCGGTCGACGACCCGGCGACGGTCGGAACGCTGGCAGACGCGCTCACCGACGCCGGCTTCTCGCTGACGGCCGTCGAGCGCGTTCACGACCAGGTCGGTGTCCTGGTCGCCGAGCGTGCCGAGAACCAGGAGTCGTGAGCCGCTGTACTTGCCCATGAAACACCTCCCCAAACACCTCCGGCCGCGCTGGCGATACCTCGCCGTCGCCCTCGAGACTCGGCCCGACGACGCTATCGGTCGGCGGGCCTTCCAGCGGGAGGTCTGGTACGCCGGCCAGAACCTCCTCGGCGATCCGGGGAGTGCGGACGCCGACCTGGCGGTCGTCCGATTCCGATTCGACGCCGATACAGGAAACGGGAAGGCGATAATTCGCGTTCGCCACGGCGAGGTCGAACGCGCTCGAGCCGCAGTCGCTTGCGTCCACAGCGTCGACGACGCGCCGCTGGGTCTAATCGTTCGGGGGGTGAGTGGGACGATTCGTGGGGCCGAGTCGCACCTGTGATGGGCCGCTCGTCGACGAGGTCCCTGTTTCTCAAGTTCGACGCTCGAGCCCGACGCTTGAACCCGACGCTCGGGACGAACACTCACGACGAATACGTCCCCGGACCGCGGTAAGCGAGGCCGGAGGAAGAAAACTATTTAGGACGCCGCCGGTAAGGTCGGGTAGAGAGATTCGTCGTGTTCGACATCGCTGACCGAGTCGTCGGGCGAACGAGCGTCGTTTCCATCCTGTGGCGATGACTGGTGCCGATAGCGGTCATCCGGGGGCAGTCACCCGTCCCGATGGAACCGGTGCCGACGCCGTTTCACCACGACTCGATGACGCGACCGTCACCACGACACCCCTCGATTCCGATCTAACGTTAACGTGATACTATGCAGGGACAAGCCCAACAGCAGGCGTACGACCGCGGCATCACGATCTTCTCGCCAGACGGCCGACTCTACCAGGTAGAGTACGCCCGCGAGGCGGT
Source organism: Saliphagus sp. GCM10025317 (assembly GCF_042663665.1). Classification (NCBI taxonomy): domain Archaea; kingdom Methanobacteriati; phylum Methanobacteriota; class Halobacteria; order Halobacteriales; family Natrialbaceae; genus Saliphagus; species Saliphagus sp. GCM10025317. The sequence continues at coordinate 2,234,436 of NZ_JBHTAQ010000005.1, read as the reverse complement.
CAAACGTGGCACCGCGAGCATCGGCATCCGAACGGCTGGCGGCGTCGTCCTGGCCGTCGACAAGCGGATCCCGTCGCCGCTGCTCGAGGACTCGAGCGTCGAGAAGATCCACAAGGCCGACGACCACATCGGCATCGCGAGCGCCGGCCACGTCGCCGACGCCCGCCAGCTCATCGACTTCGCCCGCCGGCGCGCGCAGGTCAACCACCTCCGCTACGGCGAACCCATCGGCGTCGAGAGCCTCACGAAGGAGATCACCGACCACATCCAGCAGTACACCCAGGTCGGCGGCGCCCGCCCGTTCGGGGTCGCGCTCATCGTCGGCGGTATCGAGAACGGCGAACCCCGCCTCTTCGAGACCGACCCGTCGGGAACACCCTACGAGTGGAAAGCCCTCGCCGTCGGTGCCGAGCGCGGCGAACTCCAGGGCTTCCTCGAGGAGAACTACGACGAGGAGGCAGACCTCGACAGCGGCGTCGCGCTCGCGCTCGAGGCGCTCGCGTCGGTCAACGACGACTCCCTCCTCCCCACCGAAGTGGGTCTAGCGACGATCGACGCCGAGACGGAATCGTTCGTTCAGTTCGACGACGACCGCATCGAGGAGTACCTCGTGGAGAACGAACTGCTCGACGAAGGGGACGACGAAGCCGAAGGCGACGGCGACGAGTAACCTTCGCAATCGCGACCGCGACCCAGGACACGAAGGACGTTGCCCCGCCCCGCTCCCGCCCCCATCCCGACATCGCCACTGCCCGACGGGAAACACTCTTGTAACCGCCCGCGGATATCTTCGGGTATGATATCGCTCGACGAGGCAGTCACCGCGCGACTCGAGTCACACGGCGCGCGCTTCGAAGTGCTTGTCGACCCGGACGCAGCACTAGCGATCAAACGCGGCGAGTTCGACGGCGACCTTGAGGACGTCATCGCCGCGGAGGACGTCTTCGACAACGCCTCGACGGGCGACCGGCCGGCCGAGAACGACCTCGAGGACGTGTTCGACACCACGGACCCCCTCGAGATCATCCCCGAAGTCATCAAGCGCGGAGAAATCCAGATCACGGCCGATCAGCGCCGCGAGATGCAAGAACAGAAGCGAAGGGAACTGATCACGACCATCGCGCGAAACGCCATCAACCCGCAGATGGACGACGCACCCCATCCCCCCGAGCGGATCGAGAACGCCCTCGAGGAGGCCGGATTCACGGTCGATCCGATGGAACCGGCGAGCGAGCAGGTCGACGACGCCCTCGACGCCCTCCGTCCCGTCATCCCGATCCGGTTCGAAGAGATCACCATCGCCGTCCAGATTCCCCCGGAGTACGCCGGGAGCGCCCAGGCGAAGATCCGTCAGTACGGCGACCTCGAGCGCGAGGAGTGGCAGCCCGACGGCTCCTGGATCGGCGTCATCACGTTCCCGGCGGGGTTGCAGAACGACTTCTACGACGTCGTCAACGAGAACACGAGCGGCGAGGCCGAAACGCAGATCGTCAGCGACAAGGGAGAGTTGAGCACGCGGTAGCGATCGTTCGACGAATGAAATTCGAAAAAAACAGTTATCCGCGTCGGAACCCGATCAGGAAGCCAGCCGTGAAGCCAGCCCCGACGGACATCGTCGAGATGAACGACTCAAGGTAGGTCGGGTCCGCGTGTTCTGTCGTGTCGATCAGGCCAATCGAGAGGGCCTCCCAGTCGACGATGAGGATACCCTGTGATTCGAGGTACCGGAAGATGACCAGTTGCACGCCGATGATGACGGCGATGAGTTTCGCGATTTTCTTCGCGGCGAAGCCCATGAGAGCGCCGATGGCTGCACCACCACCGAACTCGAGTCCGAGGGCCGTTGGATCGATATTGACCATGATAGAGAGAATTCGAGTCGGTTACCATGACTTTTGTGGTAGGTGGATATTCTCGGGAATCAGATGGACGACCGCAGAGGGGATGGACGGCGACCACATTGCGGACTGGCAACGTGAATTACCGTTTAATACTACCAGCGTGAACTACCGTTCGAAACTGGTACCGCGAACCACCATTCGAAACTGGAACCACGAACTACCGCTCGAGCTCGTGTGCGTGACCGGCGTAGAGCGCCACCAGGTGGACGGCGAGCAGGGTGACGAACAACCCCGTTCGTGTCCCGTCTGAACCGATGGCCAGTATCGGTAGGTACGCGATCGGCAGTACGATTGCCGTCCAGAAACTCGCGACGCGAAGGCGGTCGACGAAACTCCCAGTCGTGGATCCGCGCTCGCCTTCCTGTCCGGGCGTGGAACCGGCTTCTTCGGGCGTTTCCTGGTCGGTTGCGAGGCGACTGTTCTGTGTCGCTCGAGGCCCTGGCATTGGTTACCTGATCGCCAATCCCTTCACCGCGGACGCGTAAATATCGGATACTGCGTTTCAGTGGAATCGGTTCAGTTCACTCGTGTAAGCCGTGATTACCGGGCCGAGTCGATTCGATGCCCGCGAGAAAGAACCGATTACGACCGGCAGGCATCCGAATTACGCCGGTCGTACGATCGTCCGTTACTGGAACCCGATACGACTGCCCCGGCGACCCGTGCCAGGTTCGACCCGGTTTCCACCGCCCTTGAACTGCTGTTCGATCTGGTCGTAGTACTCAAGGATGTCCTCGTTGATCGTCGGGCGCACGTTTTCCATCGCTTTCCGGAAGTGACGCATCTCGACGAGGTCGGCGTCGTCGTCCTCGCGAAGGGCCTCGATGGCCGCCTCCCGACCGATCGACTCGAGGTCGCTGCCGACGTATCCCTCCGTGATCTCGGCGATCTCGCGCAGGCTGACGTCTGCCGCCAGGGGCGTGTCGTCGGTGTGGATCTCGAGGATGCGTTCGCGACCCTCGGTGTTTGGTTCGCCGAGCATGACCAGCCGGTCGAAGCGACCCGACCGGAGGAGGGCGGGGTCGATCATGTCCGGCCGGTTCGTCGCGCCGATCACCATCACGTCCTCCATCTCCTCGAGGCCGTCGAGTTCGGTCAGGAGCTGGTTGACGACTCGTTCGGAGACGTTCGACCCGACCTCGCCGCCGCGGCCGGGGGCGAGCGAGTCGAGTTCGTCGAAGAAGATCACCGTCGGGGAGACCTGCCGGGCCTTCCGGAAGGTCTGACGGATGGCCTTCTCGGACTCGCCGACCCACTTGCTGAGCAACTGCGGGCCGCGCACGGAGATGAAGTTGGCGTTGGTCTCGTTGGCGACGGCCTTCGCCATGAGCGTCTTTCCGGTGCCCGGTGGCCCGTACAGCAAGACGCCCGCGGGTGGATCGATGCCCATCCGCTCGAACTTCTGTGGCTCGCGCAGGGGCCACTCGACGGACTCCTTGACCTGGTCTTTCGCTTCGTCGAGACCGCCGACGTCGTCCCAGCTAACCTTCGGCAACTCGACGAGGACTTCCCGCATCGCCGACGGTTCGACCTCGGCGAGGGCGCCGCGGAAGTCCTCGCGCTTGACGATCATCCGGTCGATCAGGCTCGGTGGGATGTCCTCTTCGTCGAGATCGATCTCCGGGAGGTACCGCCGCAAGGCCTTCATCGCGGATTCTTTCGTGAGCGACTCGATGTCCGCGCCGACGAAGCCGTGGGTCTCGTCGGCCAGATGCGAGAGGTTGACGTCGTCGGAGAGGGGCATCCCGCGGGTGTGGATCTGCAGGATCTCCTCGCGCCCGACCTCGTCCGGGACGCCGATCTCGATCTCGCGGTCGAACCGGCCTGGTCGTCGGAGGGCGGGGTCGACGCTGTCGACGCGGTTGGTCGCGGCGATGACGATCACCTGGCCGCGAGCCTCGAGGCCGTCCATCATGGTCAGCAACTGGGCGACGACGCGGCGTTCGACCTCGCCGGTGACGTCCTCTCGCTTGGGCGCGATCGAGTCGAGTTCGTCGATGAAGATGATCGCGGGTGACTCCTCGCTGGCGTCCTCGAAAATCTCGCGGAGCTGTTGTTCGGACTCACCGTAGTACTTCGAGATAATCTCGGGGCCGGCGATGGAGAAGAAACTGGCGGAGGTCTCGTTGGCGACGGCCTTCGCGAGCAGCGTCTTGCCCGTCCCCGGCGGGCCGTGCAGGAGCACCCCTTGCGGGGGCTCGATTCCCAGCTTCTTGAAGATCTGGGGATGTTTCATCGGCAGTTCGACCATCTCGCGGACGCGCTGGATTTCGTTTTGCAACCCACCGATATCCTCGTAGGTGATCCCGCCACCGGTCTTCTCGAAGCCCGAGATGGGCTCCTCGCGGAGTTCGACGTCGGTATCCTCGGTAATGAGGACGACGCCCTCGGGATCGGTTTCGACGGCGATCAGCGGGATCGCCTGGCCCGGCGAGCGCATGAACGGGTGGTTCGTCGAGCTCATCACGGGGACGATGTCGTGACCGACGACCGGCCGCTTGAGGATCTGGCGTTTCACCATGCCGGCGGCGTCGGAGCCGAACTGGACGGAGGCCTCCTCCGGGGGAGCGAGCACCAGCGTGTTCGCCTTCGTGGCCTCGGCCTTCCGGATCGTGACGCGTTCGCCGATGCCGACGTCGGCGTTCTGGCGGGTGAACCCGTCGATCCGGACGGTGTCCGTGTTCCAGTCCTGTCGGTCTGCACGCCAGACCTTCGCAGCGGTCGTCTCCGACCCTTCGATCTCGATGATGTCGCCCGGACTCAGCTTCAGGTGAAGCAAGGTGTCCGGGTCGAGACGGGCGATGCCGCGGCCCGAGTCGTTCGGGTACGCTTTCGCGACCTCCAGTTGCACTTCGTTCATGGTTTGGGGTAGACGGGGATGTTCCTGACTCCGACTCGGTGTCGGATAGGTGTTTTGCTCACAGCAGACGCATCGAACCGCAAACGCACCTGTGCTAGCGCCTGTCATATGAGACTGAGTCAGGGAGCTACATAGATGTACCGGCCTCGGTCGTTTTCCGAGACGGAACGACGGCCTTTCCCTGCGCGGGAGTGCGTGGGTTTTTGGTCACGCTGCCCGCCGTCCTAGCTATGACCAGGAGACTGCTCGCATTCGACGGCCGAATGGGTGCCAGCGGCGACATGCTGCTCGCCGCCTTGCTCGCCGCCGGTGCCGACCGGGCGGCCCTCGAGCCTGTCGAGCGCGCACTCGACGTCGAGTATCGTATCGGACGCACCTCGAAGTGTGGGATTCACGCGACGACGGTCGACGTCGTGATCCCCACCTCCAGCAGCCAGGATGCCCACCTCGAGGCGGCCCGTCACGACGATAGAGAGCGCGGGGACGAGCATAAGGACGACGGTGTGCACGAGCAAGGTTCGGAAAGTGAGGTTGCAGATGGTCACCGTCACCACGGCCACGGAGACGAACACAGCCACGCCGCCGATAATGGCCATGGTCACGATCACAATCACAGCCACGGTAACGGCCACAATCACAGCCACGACCACGGAGACGACGATCACGTCCACGCCGAAGGTCACGGCCCCCACCGGAGCTACCTCGAGGTCTGCGACATCGTCCGAACCATGGACCTCGCGGAGGCGGTCGAAGCCGACGCCCTCGCCATCTTCGAACGACTCGGCGAAGCAGAGGCGGACGTCCACGGAACCGACCTCGAGTCGATTCACTTCCACGAGGTGGGCGCCGACGACGCCATCGCAGACATCGTCGGTGCCGTCCTACTGATGCACGACCTCGAGGTCGACCGCATCGTCACGACGCCCATCTCGGGCGGCGGCGGTACCGTCTCGATGAGCCACGGCGAGTACCCGGTCCCTGCACCGGCCGTCCTCGAGCTCGCGGAGCGGGCCGACTGGGAACTCTCCGGCGGCCCGGTCGAGGCGGAACTCCTGACGCCGACGGGGGCCGCTATCCTGGCTCACGTCGCCGAGGGAGTCGAGACCCTGCCGACGATGAACGTCGAAAACTCGGGCTACGGAGCCGGTGGGTACGACCTCGATTCGCACCCAAACGTGCTCCGCGCGCTGGTCGGGACGACTCGCGGACGCCTCCAGCGCGAGGACATCGCCGTCCTGGAGACGAACCTCGACGACGCGACCCCCGAAGTGCTCGGCGGCCTCCAGGAGACGCTCGAGGACGCTGGCGCGCGCGACGTATCCGTCGTTCCGGTCACGATGAAGAAGTCCCGGCCGGGCCACCTGGTCAAGGTGATCTGCAGACCCGCCGACAGGGAACGCGTCGCCCGGCGACTCGCCGAGGAGACGGGAACGCTCGGCATCCGCGACGCCGGCGTCACTCACCGCTGGATCGCCCAGCGTGCATTCGAGACGGTAACGCTCGAGGTCGGCGGCGACGCCTACGAGGTAACGGTCAAGGTGGCCAGCGACGAGGCCGGCGACGTCTACGACGTGAGCGCGGAGTACGACGACGCCGCAGCCGTCGCCGCCAAAACCGGCGAGCCGATTCAGTCGATCGTGGCTCGAGCGGAGCGGGCGTTCTGGGCAGACAATTCGCCCTGACGACGAAACTATAACTGCTATAGTAAACGATGCATATATTGTATCAATTCACTATTTATTTTATATCATTGAGTGTGAGGGCTCTATACGTGACCTCGAGCTACGACTTCGAGCCACGACCTCGAAATCAGTTCGCGTCGCCGCTATCGCTGTCGTCTCCCCTGTCGCCGCCGTCTCTCCCGTCTCTCCCGTCGACATCGTTTCGATGCTCCGCGAGCGCCTCCTCGACCGTCAACTCCCCGCTCGCGACCCGCCTGGCCAGGGTCTCGTCGATCGCCCGGTTCGTCTCGCTTCGCTCGCGCGAACGGTCCTTGATCACCTGGAGCTCTCCCGGCGTCGGTTCGATCTCGCGCGTGTCGATCGCCTCTCCCTCGAGACGGGCGATGTTCACTGCCGCGAGGACGTCACCCATTCCCCTGGCGCCGGTGCCGAGGTACGGCGTCGTCCCCGTCTCGTCGACCATCTCGACGCGGACATCCTCGAGTTCGTTGATCAGTTTGGCTCCCTCGAGGCGCGACCCGTCGCCGATGCGGACGACCGGGTCGACGGCGTCGTCGCCGCGGACCTCCTCGAGGACGACGTCGACGGCGTCGCCCAGCGGCACCTGGAACGCGGCGACGACGGTCTCCCCTGCGAGCACGGCGATGCCGGGTTGGCGTCCAGGATCGACGCCGACGACGGTTCGGCCGTGCTCGCCGCGGATGGTCGCGAGCGCCTGATCGACCGCCTGTCGGCTGTCATCGGGGTCCACGACGATGGTCGGCGCGTCGGCGTCCCCGAACGACTCGGCGTGTTCCGCGCCGGTGAGGACGACGGCGGTTTTCGACGGGAGCGGATCGTCGGGCTCGATCGTCGTGAACGTCGCGCCTCGCTCGCGAAGGTCGGCGACGACCTCGTGATACACTTCGAAGTCCACGGTGGCGACGACGATCATAACCGTGCTTCGACCGCCACCGAATAAATTGCTCCGTCTCCGGACGAGCGATCGGTTCCGGGGGGTTTTTGCCCGTTACCTCCCAACTGAGCGCGTGAACGACGAGGCGATATCGACCGGTTGTCCCCCAGTCGACGCGTTGCTCGAGGGCGGGTTCGAACGCGGAGCCGTCACGCAGGTGTACGGCCCGCCAGCGTCGGGGAAGACGAACCTCGCGCTGTCGGCCGCCGTCGAGACGGCCGCCGACGGTGGGACGGCCGTCTTCATCGACACCGAGGGCGTCTCAGTCGACCGATTCGAACAGCTCCTCTCCGCTCGCACCGACGACGTCGAGTCGGTTGCCTCCCGGATCATCATCGAGGACGCCTACGACTTCGACGAGCAGGCCGAGGCGGTCCGCGACGCCGCGGACTTCGCGACCCAGGCCGACTTGATCGTCCTCGACAGCGCGACTGGCTTCTACCGAATCGAGCGCGCCGAAGACGGCGAGGCGGGCGACGCCCTCCGGCAGGTGGCCAGCCAGATCACCCACCTGCTCTCGCTCGCGCGCAAACACGACCTCGCGGTGGTCGTCACGAACCAGGTGTTCGCCGACCCCGACAGCGACCGGACGCGTCCGCTCGGGGGGAACACCCTGGAGCACTGGACGGGCGTGGTACTTCGACTCGAGCGATTCCGCGGCGGCAATCGACGGGCGACGCTCACGAAACACCGTTCGAAACCGGCGGGCGAGTCGGCGACGTTCCGGATCACGGGGTCGGGACTCGAGGGCGCCGACGACGCTCGGCCGTAGCAGCTTATGCCAGTCGCCGTACGACGACGAGCACGGTGATGGCGGCGACCACGACGCCGATGATCGTCGGCACGAGCTGGCCGGATCCCCACTCCCACCCGAGCACCTGGGTACCAACGATGGCGACGACGGCGGCAAGTAGGCTGAGCACGCCGACGAGCGAGGACTGGTCGCTGTATGCGGGCATAGTACCTGAGACGACGAGCCCTAACGTGATAAAAATGTATAACGTCTGCCGGTTCCGGCCGAGCTTCTACTGTACTCCGATCCTACAGTTCGTTCAACTTCCGGAGTAACTGCCCGCGGTACTCCTCGTCGCTCCGGACGCCCTTGAGCTCCAGGACGTTTCGCTCGAGTTTGTCCAAGGCGACGCGGAACGAGTTCTCCGCACCGTAGCCCTCGCCGGAGCCGGCGACCTGCGATTTGTTCGTCCGGAGGCGGATCTGACACTGGATCAGGGGTGTGCCGCGGAGCTTCTCCTTGTGCTCGTGGAATCGGACGTGGGCGTGGTGGACCTGCATGTCCGCGTACTTATCAGAGACCTGTTCGATGCTCTGGACGATGGACTCCCGGGAGATGGTGTCCATGAGCGAGATGTTCGTAATCTGGACGTCCATGTGCTCTTCCTCGGTGAACGTCAGCGCCCGGAGCACGTCGGTCTTGGTGACGACGCCGTCGATGAGGCGATCGTCGTCCGTCGGCGTGACGACGAGCCCGGCGTAATCGTCCTCGAGCATGGTTTCGACGGCCTCTCGGGCGGTCTTGTCGGCCGTCGTGGTGACCACGGGGCTGTTCATGATGTCGTAGATCGGGACGTCGAGCATCCGCTGGTTGTCGCCGACGCGGTCGCCGGTCGTCATGCGCTCGTTCTCCCGGATGACGAAGTCGGCGATGTCGTGGGTCGTCACGACGCCGGTCAGGTAGCCGTTCTCGTTGACCACGGGGAGTCGAGAGATGCCGTGTTCTCGGAGGTGATTGATCGCCTTGCCGACGCCGTCGTCCTCCGCGAGCGTGATCGGGTCGGTGGTGTAGATGTCGCCGACGGTGATCGCGTCGAGGTTCTCGAGGACGGCGGTGAGCAGGTCGTCCTCGGTGATGACGCCCCAGAGGTTGTCGCCCTCGAACACCGGCGCGACCTTGGTGTTGCCCTCGACGAGCATGCGGGCGACCTCCCGGACGTCCTCGTGCCGATCGACTTTCGGCGCCGGGTCGTTGCGACTCGGCTTGATCAACGCTGCCACCTTGGCGTCGTCTTCGACGTGTGACTGGAGTACCTCGCGTTCGCTGATCACGCCAGCGTACTCTCCGTCGTCGGTTACGATCAGGCCCTTGGGGTTGCCGTCCTCGAAGGTCGAACGGACTTTCCCCATTCGCGTCCCGACGTCGACCTCGATGTACTCCGTGGTGGCGATATCGGCGATATTCATCGTTCCACCTGCCCCTTCTCTCGCTGGACTATTTAACGTACCGCCCGCCCATGTAACCCGTGACTACCTGGTGTTTTTATGTACCGCCATCCTGGTCGTGACATGGCTCGAGACATTTCCGTCTTCGGTCGGTACACCTACCTCGCGACGGAGATTTTCTGGGGTGCCGTCGCGTTCGTATTGCTGCGACGGGTCGGTGCGCTCAAACGAGCCGCCGTGACCATCCTCGCGCTGTACCCAATTGCCTATTTCTGGGACTGGTACACGCTCGAGGTCGGCGTCTTCGACATCCAGTTGCGAACGGGCTACGAGGTCGGCGGCATCCCGATCGAGGAACACCTGTTCATGGCCGTCGTCCCTGGCCTGGTCATCGCGTTTCACGAGACGATTTTTGGCTCGAGTGCGGCCACCCGTCTCGAGGACAACCCATCGTCAGCCGAGCGGTAGTCCGCACGTCGTCGCGAACGACCGCCTCGGCGCGACCTATCTGGCCAGACGACACTCACAATCGGTAGTTAGTTACTGTCGTTCGTGGAGGTACACCTGTACCCATGAGCAGACGCGGTCGTCGCCTCGAGCGGACGAAGTCCTACAGCGAGCGCCAGACGAACAGAGCGAATTTGAACCTCACGTCGCTCGTGATGACCGCGGTTCTGATCGGTGCGCTCGTTCTCGCGGGCGTCGTGCTCGCCCCGCAGGTCATCGCGTTCGTCCAGGACGAACTCGGGCCCTCCGTCGAGCCACCGGAACCGGGCGACCGAAATCCGCCCGTCACCGATCCCGACGACCCCGGCCGGTCGAGCTACGAAACCGATACTGAACGGGTCGACTCGAGCGTCGTCGAGGACCGGGTTCACGAACTCATCAACGAGCGACGCGCCGAACACGGCCTCGAGCCGCTCGCGTGGGACGGGACGGTCGCCTCGGTGTCCCGCGCGCACAGTCGAGACATGCACGCGGACGATCGGTTCGCCCACGTCAACGCCGACGGCGAGTCGCCATACGACCGATTCGGCGACGTCGCCGACTACTGCCGAGCGTATGGGGAGAACATCGCGCTCACGAGCGTCGGGACGACGGTCGAACGCTCTCACGACGGCGAACACGTCGAGTACCAGACCGCGGACGAACTCGCCGAAGGGCTCGTCGAGCAGTGGATGCATTCCGACGAACACCGGGCGACAATTCTCGAGGAGAGCGACGAGATCGAGGGCTGGGACCGGGGCGGCGTCGGCGTCTACATCGACGACGACGGGCGGGTGTTCGCGACCCATAACTTCTGTACGGTGCGCAAACCGTTCGACTGGTAACACCTTCGTCGTCGATACTTCACATACTCTTAAGTTCTGCTCGTGGAAGCCGACGGCATGAGCCACCAGTCGGACCGCGACGTTCGTACCATCGTACGAGGGGTCGTCGGCACCGCGCGAGAGCGAGAGATAACGTTCCTCGCCGCCGGATTCGCCTACTACGCGTTCGTCTCGCTCTTTCCGATGATCGTGCTGGCGCTCGTCGTCGGCACCCTCGTCGGCGGCCAGCAGGTCGCGGAGGATTTGGTCATGCTAGCCGGCGATTTCCTCCCCGACGCCGGCGAGGACCTCGTGCTCGAGGCGCTCACTGCCGAGTCAGGACGAACCGAGGCAACCGTCGTCGCCCTCGCCGTCTCGACGTGGGGCGCGCTGAAGGTTTTCCGCGGGCTGAGCCTCGCGTTCGACCGCGTCTACGACACTGTCGCCGAAAACTCCCTGCTCGAGCAGATTCGCGACGGGATCACGGTCATCCTGACCATCGTCCTCGCGCTCTTGCTCATGATCCTCGTCGGGGCGGTGATCGGCCTCCTCGCCGGGCGGGTTCCCTACGTCGGGGTCCTCAGCTGGCTCGGCTTGCTCCTGGGGCTCGTCCTGGTGTTCCTGCCGCTTTACTACGTGTTGCCCCCGATTCCCGTCGACATTCGTGAGGTGATTCCGGGCGCGTTCTTCGCAGCGATCGGCTGGGTACTCCTCCAGGCCGGCTTCCAGCTCTACGCCGCGAACGCCGGGCAGTACGAAGCCTACGGAGCGATCGGCGCCATCCTGTTGTTCGTCACTTGGCTCTACTTCGCCGGCATCCTGATCCTGCTGGGGGCAGTCATCAACGTGGTGATGTCTCGACCGCGACTCGTCCCGACGTAGCCGCGACCGCAGGCTCAACAGGCTCAACAGGCGAACGAGAGGCGAGTTTCGTCCCCCTCGAACGGGGAAAATTTATGCCGACTCGAGCGCCAGACGTGAGCGATGAGCGAGCACGACGGCGCGGACGACGACTCGGGGGAGCAGGGGGCCGAAAGCGAAGACGACGACCCAGGGGAGCAGAGGGGCAAAAGGGAACACGAGGGACCTGGCGGCGGGCCGAAACGGGTCGTCTCGAACACGAGCGTCGACGACATTCTCAATTCGCTGAACGAGACGAACGCCGGCGACTCGAGCCCTCGACCGACTGGCGATACTTGCGCTCAGTCCGGGCCGTCCGCTAACTCGAGGGGGCAACTCGAGGACGAGGCGACCCTCGAGGAGGACGAAGAAGCCGAAGAAGCGGGTGCGGAGAACGCCGACGGAAACGGTGGAGAATCCGAACAGGCCCAGACCGCCGAAGGGGCCGATGGAGAAACGGAACCCGAGCAAGCACACCACGACGAACCGACCGAGAATACCCCGACCCCGGACGACCTCTCGAGTCGCATCGAACACGGAACCGTGACGGGCGCCGACGTCCGGGCCGCCGAAGCCGGCGAGGGTCGCGAGCGAACCCCCGATATCGACGAAATCGACCTCTCGCTCGACGACATCGAGACAAGCCAGGCGTCCGAATCCGCGGCGGTCGGGACGACGGCATCGCCCCCTTCCGACCGGGTCGACGACGCTGCTTCCTCGAGCGACGAAGCCGACGACCAGGCGGACTCGAGTGGACTGCTCGCTCGCCTACGCGACCTGTTCTCGGGGTGAGTCGACGTCCGCGGGTCGCGCGGCCTTCGAGATTTTCATTCAGGAACGCTCGACTGTCGCCTCCAATTCGTCGCCCTCGATTGTTGTTTTCGTCTGTTACCTCCGACTCATCGCGTCGGCTCGTCGCTCTCGATTCCCTATGCAACCGTATCACACCGTTCGGCTCGTACGAACCGTTAGGTTCCTCGAGCGACGACGTCGACCATGACGCGAATCGCACTGGTGTGCGTCCAGAACGCCGGCCGTAGTCAGATGGCGACCGCCTACGCCGAACGGGAGCGTGCGGTCCGCGGCCTCAAGAACGAGGTCGAGATCCTTTCCGGCGGAACCCGTCCGGCCGACGAGGTCCACGACGAAGTGCAAGAGGCCATGACCGAGGAGGGCTTCGACCTCGCCGGGCGGACGCCGACGTCTATCAGCACCGACGAACTCGAGTCCTGTGACGTCGTGGCGACGATGGGCTGTTCGACGCTCGACCTCGACGCGGAGGTCGACGTTCGCGACTGGGACCTCAAGGATCCTCACGGGAAAGCACCCGAGCGAGTGCACGAGATTCGCGAGGACGTCCGACGACGGGTCACCGCGCTGTTCGACGAACTCGAGTCGGGGCGGGATCTCGAGCCCGTCACGGAGTAGGTGCAAAAGCTCTGTTGAACCCTCTCTGATAGGTTTGTACTGCTGTGCTGTATTCAGAGAATATTACCGGTGGGGTAGCTGCACACCTCACGTGCGTTTACCGGTGCGGGTAACCATCCACCCCACGTGCGTACTGACCGTGCCATAGTATCGATTTATTATGTCACACGTGAAGCACTCAGATATCGAATCGCCAGTAGGTTCTCAGGCTTCTTCGGGTTCCTCTTGAATGAGCGCCATCCAAAACCCCTCGATTTCCTGGACGAATTCGATATAATCCTCTGGTTCAACTGGCTTTTGGACAAAGTGATTCACATCGAGCCCCTTCGATTTGAAAATGTCCGCTCCAACCTCCGAACTCGTGAGGACAACAACCGGGATCTCACGGAGTGAGGGTTCGTTCTTCAGTTCAGCTAGGACGTCCGTACCACTTCTTCCAGGTAACTTCGGTTCGAGCAGGATGAGGTCAGGACGCGGTTCGTCTGCATACTCTCCTCGCTGATTGACGAAATCGAGGGCTGCGTCGGCATCAGCGACGGTGTAGAGACTATTCTTGAGTTTCGCATCTTTGAACGATTCCGTAAAGAGGCGGGTATCCCCGGGATTTGGTTCGACCAGTAATATGGTTACCAGCCTCCCCTCGTGCTCACTGTCTGAAGCCATTGTAGATGATTTTAGACGAACAGTGAAAAGGCTGCGGCCAATTGGCATCGATCTGTGATTTCCCTGTATTAACCGCTCACCACGACGAAGCTCGAGCAAACTCTCGTGCCGCATTCGCGCTGTGCGTTCAGCACGCGACCCCTGTCAGGGTCGAAGAGTTTCGACAGAGGCGTGCAAAAACATCGGCAAGCGCGTAGCAACTATTCACGACCCAGCGTGTGAAACTCCTCGTTCGGGCGCATGTCCGCGAGCTGGGCCATCCGGTTCGAGAGGTTGAAAAACGCCGCTACCGAGCCGATGTCCCAGATCGCCTCGCGGCTGAACCCGTGGTCCTCGAGGCGCTCCAGGTCCGCCTCCTCGACGGTCGCCTGGTCGGTCGTAAGCGCGACCGCCAGGTTGAGCATCGCCCGGTGGCGGTCACTGACGTCGGCGTTCCGGTAGTTCGAGATGAGCTGATCGGCCAGCAGCGGATCGTCTCCGTAGAGGCGAACGAGCGCGCCGTGGGCCGTGTTGCAGTAGTAGCAGTCGTTAGCGCCGCTGACGGCCACGATGATCATCTCAATCTCGAAGCGCGTGAGTTCGGTGTCCTCGACCAGGGCATCGTAGTACTGGAAGAACGCCCGGAAGTGGGAGGGTCGGTAGGCGTAGGCGAGGAACACGTTCGGCGTGAAGCCGGCGCGTTCGGTCTCCTCTTCGATACGCTCACGGAGGTCATCGGGCAGGTCTTCGACGTCCGGTACTGGAAATCGCGTCATCGGATCGACGTTAGCCATGGTCTCGAGGACGGGCGCCTCGAGGAAAACGTTCCGGGTCCGCTGAGTCCGAGTCGTCAGGATGGTACCTCGAGCGCTCTCGATCATCGAACACCCCGAGCCGATCATTCGGAAACACGAGTCGGATCGAGAGGAAGGTTCAGAAAGATTATGCCACGGCTGTACGTGCCCTCGAGTAGAAGTAAATGTACCAACTCGGCCACTACGGCGTCGCCTTGCTCCTCTACGCACCCGTCGCCGTCTGGCTCGGTCTCGCCGGCGAGGAGTTCGTCGCCCTCCTGGGGGCCGTCATCTGTCTCTCCTTCTCGACGCTTCCGGACTGCGACCACAGCCTGCCGTTCGTCGCCCACCGGGGGATCACCCACACGATTGGGTTCGTCCTCCTGGTCCCGGCCGTAGTCGCCGGCGTAGCGTACGCGGCCCTCGAGGTGACGATGGGATCGCCCGATCCGACCGCCGTGGGGTTCGTCTACGGCGTTACCGCACTGTCGCTCGGCTCACACCTGCTGGCCGACGCGCTGACGCCGATGGGAGTCACTCCCTTCTGGCCACTCTCCTCGTACCACGTCTCGCTCCGGGTTACGACTGCGAAGAATCCGATCGCCAACTACGCCCTGTTCGCGCTCGGAATCGCCGCGAGCGTTGCGTCGATCGTCGTCGTGACGGGTGGCTGGTAGCCGATCCGGCAGGACAGATTCGTCGAGTCGGTTGTTCTGGTGCTCGGACTCGTCGACGATCGGTGACGCCCTCTCCTCGTCGACCCCCGACACCTTTCACCGCGGTTGTCGGAGTACACGCGGGATGAGCGCCTACGAAATCGCGTTGATCGTCGTCGCCTTCGCCATAGTGGGCGCTGTGTTGCTCCCGCGGTTTCTGACGGACAAACCGCTCTCGCTCCCGATGATCTACGTCGGGTTCGGCGCGGCCCTGTTCTGGCTCGTCCCCGGATTTCCGACGCTCGATCCGGTCGCCAACTCCGGCGTGACGGAACGACTCACCGAACTCGTCGTGATCGTCGCGCTGATGGGGGCCGGGTTGAAAATCGACCGCCCGTTCGACGTGCTGGGGTGGGGATCGACCTGGCGACTCCTCGCGATCACCATGCCGGTGTCGATCGCGCTGCTGGCCGTTCTCGGATGGTACGTCGCCGGACTGCTCGTCCCGACGGCGATTCTCCTCGGCGCGGTTCTCGCGCCGACCGACCCCGTTCTGGCGTCGGACGTCGAGTCCGGCGCCCCGCTCACCGAACTCGAGGAGGAACGATCGGACGAGCACGAGTGGGGATCCGTTCGATTCTCGCTCACGTCGGAGGCGGGTCTCAACGACGGGCTGGCTTTTCCGTTCACGTACCTCGCGATTGCGACCGCGTCAGCGAGTACGGCCGGGTACGGCTGGCTGGCCGACTGGTTCCTGGTCGACGTGCTGTACAGGATCGGCGCGGGACTCGTCGTGGGATACGTCGTGGGACACGTCATGGCCCGGGTGGTGTTCTACGCGCCGTCGCTGTCGCGGCGAGAGGAAGTGATGGCCGGATCGGAGGCGCTCGCGGCGACGCTCTTCGCCTACGGCCTGGCCGAGTTGCTCGGCGGATACGGATTCATCGCCGTGTTCGTCGCTGCCCTCGAGCTCCGCCGGTTCGAGTGGGAACACGACTACTACCAACACCTGCACGACTTCGCCGCTATCGTCGAACGGCTCCTCATGGCGACGGTGCTGGTGTTGTTCGGTGGCGCGATTGCGGGCGGGCTACTGACGCCGCTGACGTGGGATGGCGCAGCGCTCGGCCTCGCTTTCCTGTTCGTGATCCGTCCCCTCGCTGGCAGTATCGCCTTTCTCGGCTCCGACGCACCGACGGCCGACCGCGCCGTCGTCTCGTTCTTCGGCATTCGCGGTATCGGCTCGTTTTACTACCTGTCCTTCGCGCTGGCCCACGCGTCGTTCGAGGAACTCGAGTTGCTCATCGCCGCGGAGTGGTTGTGGGCCTTCGTCGGCTTCGTCGTCCTCGTCTCGGTGTTCGTTCACGGGTTCGCGGCCAGTCCCGTGATGCGGGCCGTAGACGAACGCCGCCCCGCGGATGGATAGTGGCAATCTCGAGCGTCGGTTTCACGCCCTCGTTCCGCGTATCCATCCCGTGTCCCGAGGAGCGTGCGCCCACGATCCACCGCTTTGCCGGTGGCGACTCACTCGAGGCTGACACTCTCGGCCAGGAGTTCGTGAGATCGCAATACGTCTTCGTGATCGGCGACGAGATTCTGGACCATCACCTCGGAGACGCCGACGCGGTCGGTCAGTTGCTCGAGGAGCCCCGCCAGCGTGTCCGGATCGCCCGAAATCGCCCGCGGCCACTGTCCGTCCTGGAGTTCTGCCGGCGTTGGCTCTGGTACCCCACCGAGCTCCGAAATCGCCGTCTCGACCGACGGCATCGAGCCGACGACGCCGCGTTGCATCCGTTTGTAGGAGGCTTCCGCGGTCGCTCGCAGACGGGCCGCCTCCCGATCGGTCTCGGCGCACGCGGCGTTGATCGCCAGTATTCCGTGGGGGTTGTCGGGTCCGGCACCGATCGAGGAGGGCTCGAACGCGTCCCGGTAGACCTCGAACGCGCGTTCGGCCAACGTCGGCCTGATGAACGCCGCGAAGCAGTAGCGGAGGCCCAGTTCGCCCGCGATCTTCGCGCTCGAGGGACTCGAGCCGAGCACCCAGAGGTCGGGCGGACCGGCGCCGGATCGCGCCAGGGTGAGGTCGGCGTAGGCGTGGTCGTCCCCGAACCCGTCGTAGAGGTGGTTCGCGACGGCCTCGATCTTCTCGGCGTGGTCGCGGTCGGGATTCTCGCTCACCCGCGAGGTCTGGAGTGCACTGTCGGCGGCTGGGATTCCGGTCGCGCGGCCGAGGCCGAGGTCGATCCGGTCGGGGGCGAGCGAATCGAGGACGCCGAACGCCTCGGCGACCTTGAACGGGCTGTAGTGATTGAGCAGGACCGTTCCGGACCCGAGCCTGATCTCCTCGGTTCGGGCAGCGAGGTGGCCGATCAAAACCTCGGGGGTTGTCCCTGCGATGGAATCGGCCATCCCGTGGTGTTCGGCGACCCAGAACCGCTCGTAGCCCACTCGTTCGGCCAGCTTCGCGAGTGAGACCGTGTTTTCGTAGGCGTCGGTTGCCGTCTCTCCCTCGCGAATGGGCGAGAGGTCGACGATGGAGAGGTCCATGTCTCGAGGCTAGCGAGCGCGGTGGAAAAGGGTTCTCGAGGCGGAAATCCGGACGTGCCAGACTCGGACGTTCGGACGCTCGGACGCTCGAAGTTCGAACGTTCGTCTACGGAAACGGCGAGAACGGCGCGAATCAACTCGAGCGCGGCACACCGGACCGTCCACCTCGAAGCTCCCTTCGACTCACCCAGGCGCCGGCGAGGAGCGTCACGATCAGGGCCCCCGCGGCGAGCACGTAGAGCAGATCGAGCGCCGGCGAGACGGTCATCACGGACTCGCGGCTAAGGAACAGCGTCACCGCGGTCAGCACGACGCCGGAACCGATCGCCACGCGAGGGAGCCGGCCCTCGAGAACGGCGCGGCCGACGACCGTCGCCAGCACGACGGCCCCGACGAGCGTCAGGAGCAACACCATCTGGATCGTCAGGGTCGTGGGCGTGTTCTGCGAAATGAACAGCGGGCTCAGGATCACCTGGGCCGGGACCGTGAGGGCCGCGACGACGAGCGCGGCGACGAGGTGTCGACCCTCGAGACGGTGTCCCAGGGCGATGACGAGCGCAAGGACGAAGCAGACGAAGATCACGATGGCCGTCCAGAAGTGGAGGTTGAGGATTTCGTACTCGTAGGTGAGGACGGTCTCTCGGCCGAGCAGTACCTGGATCGGCGTCAACAGGGCGCCGGTGACGACGAGGCCCGTGATCCGTCGGTCGACGGCCTCGTCGAAGAACCCGACGAGCGCGGAGGCGACGATGGCGAACCCGGCGAACATCGCAACGAGACGGTGGAACCACTCCCAGAAGCTCGGCCGTCCCTGCGGGAGCAGGTTCAGGAAGCCGCCGTCACAGACCGGCCAGTTGGCGTCACAGGCCAGTCCGGAACCGGTCGTTCGCGTGGCGACGCCGAGAACGATCGTTCCCGCCACGAGCGCGACCGTCACGGTGAGCAGGGCGGAGAACCCCCGTCGACCGAGGTCGATCGGCAATCGCGAGGAATCGGACGTGTGAGTATCGTACGACACGGTCTCTAAGCGGAGGTTGGGTGCGCCCGTATTTGAATCGTCCGCGTTCGTCCCACCGCGTGGGAACCGGGCCGAACGTCATCGACGCGGCGCGTCAGCGACACCGAGACGCGCCCTTCGTCGGATTCAAGAACCCGCCACCCGACCCACCGGCATGGAAAAACTCGAGCGACTGGACGCACTTCTCGAGGCGAAGGACCTGGCGTCGGTCTGGTTCGCCCGCCCGAACTCGTTCGCGTGGCTGAGCGGCGGTAGTTCGGTCGTCGACCGCGAGGGCGACCTCGGCGTCGGAGCCCTCGGCTACGACGGCGACGAGGTGACGCTGCTGGCCGACATCATCGAGATCGACCGTCTCTACGAGGAAGAACTGCTCGACCTCGAGGCCGCAGGTGTATCGGTAACCCGGGAATCGTTCCCCTGGTACGAACGCTCGCTCGTCGAGGCGATTGCCGAACGCGTGGAGGGCCAAGCAGCCGCGGACGTCGACGTCCCCGGCCTCGAGCGCTTCGACCCCGCAAGGGTTCGCCAGCCCTTGACGGCGACCGACCGCGAGCGTTACCGCGACCTCGGCCGGGAGACGGCGGCGGCCGTCGAGGCCGTCTGCCGGGAGCTCCAGCCCGACGACACGGAAGACGAGGTCACCGCGGCGCTCACGGTTTCGCTCGCCGCCCGCAACATCGAGGCCCCGGTCGTCCTCGTGGGTGGCTCTGAGCGCGCGCAGAAATACCGCCACTACACCCCCAAATCTGCCGAGTTCGGCGACTACGCGCTCGTCTCGGTGACCACCCAGCGCCACGGCCTGCACGCCAGTTGCACCCGCGCCGTCGCCTTCGACCCGCCGGAGTGGCTCGAAGAGCGCCACCGTCACGCCGCCCGGGTCGAGACGACGGCGCTGGCCGCGACCCGGGACGCTGCCGCGGCGGGCGGCACCGCCGCCGACGTCTTCGCCGAGATTCGGGCAGCCTACGACGCCCTCGGCCACGCTGGCGAGTGGGAACGCCACCACCAGGGGGGCGCCGCCGGCTTCGCAGGCCGCGAGTGGATCGCGACGCCAGACCACGAGGCGCCCGTGACCGCGCCGATGGCTTATGCCTGGAATCCGACCGTCCAGGGTGCCAAGAGCGAGGACACCGTCCTGGTCTCGGACAATGGTTTCGAGACGCTGACGGACGCCGGAACTGGAAACGGTACCGACGACGACTGGCCGACCGTCAAGGCCGAGGCAATCGGCGAGTACGACCTCGAACTCGAGCGGCCTGCGGTGCTCGGTCTCGAGTGAGTTGCGTCCGGTTCTGATTTCGATTTCGCTCTCGAGTGACCTTTAACTGGCTTTCCTCTCGAGCAAGTAGCCTCGCGCTTCGACGCAGATTCAGGTCATTATTCGCCGAACTACCGGCTCGGGCAACGCCTCGAACAGCCACGCGACCAGCCGCCAGCGCCGGGTGACGTAGACGTGCGAGCGTTCCCGACGGATCGCTCGAGCGATCTGTGCGGCCGCCGTCTCCGGCGAACTGACCCAGAACGGGTCGTCTGCGAGCATGAGGTCGGTGTCGACGAACCCGGGTTCGACTGTCGTGATCGTCACGTCGGCCGACCGTTTCGATTGCCGATACCGGAGTCCCTCGAGGTACGTCGAGACGAAGGCCTTCGAAGCGTTGTAGGCAGGCGAACTGGGGTTCCCGAACCGGGAGGCTACCGACGAGATGCCAACGAGGTGGCCGTCGCGCTCGCTCTCGAACGCCTGGCGGCTCTCGAAGTGCTCCATCGCCGCTGTCGCCAGCGCGGTGAATCCCCGGACGTTGACGTCGATCGTCTCCCGTTCGTGGTCCCACTCGAGACCGTGATTAGGGCCACCGACGCCGGCGCTGAGGACGACGAGGTCGACCGGGGGCATGGCCTCGATCAACTGGTCGAAGCCGGCCCTGGCGTCCTTGACGTCGGTGACGTCCATCGTCGCGACGTAGGCGCTCGTCGGCAGGGATTCGCCGATCGACGACAGCCGTTCGGTTCGCCTCGCCGCGAGGCCGAGTTCGTACCCTTCCGCGGCGAGTTCGCGGGCGAGCGCTTCTCCGATACCGGAGGAGGCGCCGACGACGATCGCCCCTCGAGTCGTGGACATGGGCGTGCATTCGGCGTAGAGGGTATAGTCGTGTTGACTCGAGCGGTCACTGACCAACAATCGATGCTTCCACCGGCCGTACCGACGTCTGGCAGTGGACGGCAGAAAGCGCTCACGTCTCAGGGGCCGGGAGCGTAACCGAGAACGTCGCCCCTTCTCCGGGTTCGGCATCGACCCAGATGTCGCCGCCGTGACGCTCGACGATGCGCTTACAGAGCGCCAGGCCGATACCGGACCCCGAGTACTCCTCGCGGCTGTGGAGCCGCTGGAAGACCTCGAAAACTCGACTGTCGTGTGCCGGGTCCAGTCCGATCCCTTCGTCGCAGACGGACACGACCCACTCCCTCCCGTCTCGTTCGGCCGAGACGTGTATCTGTGGCGGTTCGTCGCCGCTGTAGGTCATCGCGTTGTCCAGGAGGTTCTGGAACAGTTGGCGGAGTTGCGTACGGTCTCCTCGGACCTGGGGAAGTGAATCAGACGTGATGGTGGCGTTGCTCCGTTCGATCTGTCCCTCGAGATCGTCGAGTACGTCCTCGAAGACGGCGTCGAGATCGGTCGGCTCGAGCGGCTTTCCTCCCGTCTCGATACGGGAGTACTCGAGCAATCCCTCGATCATCGCCCGCATCCGGTCGGCACCCTCGACGGCAAACTCGAGGTAGTCCGTCCCGTTTGCGTCGAGGTCGTCTTCGTAGCGCTGTTCGATCAACTGGAGGTAACTCGAGACCATCCGAAGGGGCTCCTGGAGGTCGTGGCTGGCCGCGTGGGCGAACTGCTCGAGACGTTTGTTCGACTGTGTTAGCCGCTCGTTCGCTCGTTCGAGTTGTCGTTCCCGTTTTTTCCGGTCCGTGATGTCCCGGATAACGCCGGTGAAGTAGCGGTCGTTCTCGTAGACGATTTCGCTGAACGTGATCGACAGCGACACCGCCGAGCCGTCGGCACGCTGGCCCGGAATCTCGACGTAGTCCCAGTCGAGGGTTCGCTCGCTGGTCTCGAGATACTGCTGTAGTCCCGCCCGATGACGAGCCGCGAGGTCGTCGCGCATGAGCGTCGTAAGCGACTCACCGACCAGTTCGTCGGGTTCGTAGCCGAAGACGTCCTCCACAGCGGGGTTCACCGATCGGATCGTGCTCTCCGCGTCGATTGTCACGATGACGTCGTTGGCCGCCTCCGTCAGCGCCCGGTATCGCTCGAGTTCCAGTTCGTACTGTTTACTCTCGGTGATGTCGCGGAAATAGACAGAGACGCCCGTTTCGGAGGGGTAGAGGTTCGCTTCCACCCAGAAGTTGAGCGGGTCGAAGTACAGGTCGTAGCTGGTCGGCACCTGGTCGTTCAGCGCCGTGTGAAATGCGTCCCAGACCTCGTCCACCTCCGCCGCTTCGGGGAACATCTCCCAGAGTTTCTCCCCGAGTAACTCCGCTCTCGGTCGCTGGAGCAGTTCCGCGGCGCGCTCGTTGACGTGCGTGAACCGGAACTCGTCGTCGACGGCGTAGAACGCGTCGGTAACCCGCCCGAGCATCTCCTCGAATTCGCTCTCGAGGCGCTTCTGGTCGGTGACATCGGTAAGCGCGAGAACGGCGCCGGTCGCGTCGCTGCCGTCGCCATCGGCGTCCAGCGGGGCGCCGTTCACCGTCACCCAGATGCGCTCGCCGTCGGGACGGCCCAGGCCAATCTCCATGTCGAAGATCGGCTCACCGGTTTCGATTACCCGCATGAACGGTGTTTCTTCTCCGGAGAGGGGGTTTCCATCGGCATCGGTCAGCCTCCAGCGCGGATCGTCGTACGCGACCGACTCGATCTCTTCGCGGTCGCGTCCGAGGATGTCCTCGGCGTGTTCGTTCGCGAACTGCAGGTCGCCCTTCGCGTCGAATACCACGATTCCGACGGGGCTGGTCTCGACGATCTGTTCTTTGACCTCCTTTTCCGCCTCGACGGATCGCTCCGCTCGCCTGGTTTCGATAGCGGAGGCGAGTATGTTCGCGATGCTCTGGACGAAATTCACGTCGTATTCGGTGAACGCTCGGCGTTCCGTCGTGTGCGTGCCCAGTACGCCCCACGGGTCCTCGAGCGAGCCGATGATGACGCTGACCCCGCTGACGACGTCGTGATCGACCAGCAGGTCGGGCCCGGAGAAGCGGTCTTCGGTCCGCAGCTCGTCGACGACGATTGGCTCTTCGGAGAGGAGCGTATAGCCCGCTTGCGAGTCCAAGTCGGTCGGCGCCGTCGCGGTTCCGACGAGTCCGTCTTGCCAGCCGACCCCCTGCCGGAGGAGGACCTCGTCGCCGCCGGGGAGCAATTCGAGCACCTTACAGTACTCGGTCTCGAGCGTCTCCGCGACGGCGACCGAGGCGTCGTGCAGCAACCCATCGAGGTCGTCGGTCTCGAGCGCCTGCTGGCCAAATTCGGCGACGACTTCCTGCTGATGGACCCTCGTGCGGAGTTCGCTGTCCGCACCCGGACTCGATTCCATTGCTATTGAACTATTTGCGTCCGTCTGTAAATCCTTTCGTTCGGTACGACTGTCTTATAATACTGGACCGAGACGAACGATCAGTTGACGCTCTCGCTGATCGTCGAGTGTACCGTCGGCCGGTCGTGGGCCCTTCCCCTCGACGATACCCGGTCGACCCTATCCTTCGACGATACCCGGCCACCGTCACTCGTCGCTGCAAACAACGTCCTCGACGACGCGCCGCGACCGATCGCCGTCCTCGTCCGTCTCGTACACGTAGAGTTCGTCGGTTCGTTCGTCTCGCGTCGTCCGGTGGGTCCCGTCACAGAACGGGTACGTCTCCGCGAGTCCACACTGACAGATCGCGACGTTTCCTTTCTCGGGATCGATGTCGTCTTCATCGAGCTTTCGTGGGCCGGTCGCGTCGTGGCGGACGAGTCGTGCCATGTCGGGAGAGACAACCGTATCGTACAAAACGGTGGCCACGTCAGCCAGACCGAGCGCTCGAGCCGCGAAATCGGGAAATCCGTTACACGGCAGGCAATACGTCTTTCCCCCTGCCGAACGACTATCGAGCCATGGTCGACGCCCTCACTGTGCTCGCGGTCGTCCTCCTGGTCGGCGGCATCGCCGGCACCGTCGTCCCGCTCGTTCCCGGGGGTGGGCTCTCACTGGCCGGACTCTTCCTCTACTGGTGGCACACCGGGTACACCGAACCCGGCGTCGTCCCGTTCGTCGCGTTGACCGCGCTCGGCCTGGCCACGCTGTTCGCGGAGTTCTTCGCCGGGTCGGTCGCCGCCCGCGCCGGTGGCGCTTCCTGGCAAACGACCGCGCTCGCTGCCGCCGTCGGCATCGCACTGATGATCGTAACCGGGCCGCTCGGCTTCCTGGTCGGCCTCTTCGGCACCGTCTTCGCCCTCGAGTTCGTCGGGAACCGCGACCTGGAGAACAGCCTCCGGGCGGCCGGCTACGCCACCGCTGGAACGCTCGCGTCGACGGCGGTCCAGTTCCTGCTGACGAGTGCGATCCTCGTCGGATTTCTCCTCGCCGTGTTCGTCTTCTGACCGCCTCGACTGCGTGCCGCATCGCCGACCACCGAAACGATTGTGTCACTGGACCGCCCAGAGTCGGCATAATGCGCTGTAGCGAGGACGGCTGCGACCGGGACGCCGCCGTGGAGTTACACATCCCGTGGGCCGAAAACCGCGTCGTGTGCGCGGCCCACGCCCGCGTGCTGGGTCGCCAAGACGGTGTCGTCGCCGATCCGTTTCCAGACAGCGGGCCGGACCTGCTCGAGGAGTGAGGTGCTTCGACCGAAAGCGGGTCGCTCGAGACGTTGACGCCGATTACGGGTGGGCGTAGTAGGCAACGACCTCGTCGTCGACCTCGTCGATCCGGGCGAAGCCCACCCGCTCGAACTGGACGAGGTCGTCGGGAGAAAGGTCCCCGACCTCGGGTTCGGCTCGTCCCTCGACGTCGCCGTCCTTCGTTCGCAGCGTGAGCGGGACGCTCTCGGCCGCCGGTGCCCAGTGGATCACGTCGACGTCACCCTCGCGGACCACATCGATGGAGTCGCCCGTGTACTGCAGGACATCCCGGGTGTACTGGAAACAGCCGAGTCCCTTCAGCCAGATGCGCTCCTTTCGCTGGGGGAAGTCGTCCTGCTCGAGGACGACGGCGTCGCCGACGGGGATGTGGCGCACGCCGCGATCCTCGTGGTTCGGGTGGAGCGGCGGCGTCGCTTCGTCCGGTGGACTCCCGGCTAGCCCGACTTCGGCGCCCTCGCGAACGAAGAACCGCCGGTCGGTCTCCTCGTCGATCAGGTCTCGATTGGCCGCGTAGATGGAACTCATCGCGAGGTCGACGTCGCTCGTCGAGGTGCCGAGCTGGATCATGGCGTCGGTGATCGCTTCGCCGCGTATCCCGCGGCGCCGGAGGCTCTGGATGGTTGGCGCCCGCGGGTCGTCCCAGCCGTCGAGGTGACCGGCCTCGATCAACTCTCCGATTCGGGAGGTACTCATCTTCACGTCGTAGGCGTCAACCTGGACGTGGCCCCAGTGGACGACCTCGGGGTACGTCCAGTCGAAGTACTCGTAGAGGAACCGCTGGCGCTTCGCGGAGTCCTGGAGGTCGATTCCCCGGATGATGTGGGTGATGCCGATGCGGTGGTCGTCGACGCCGGACTGGAAGTCGAGCATCGGCCAGCACCGGTAGTCGGCGGCCCGTTCACGCGGGTGGGGCGTGTCGACCATCCGGAAGGCGACCCAGTCCCGAAGGGCGGGGTTCTTGTGTTCGATGTCCGTCTTGACCCGGAGGACCATCTCGCCGCTTCCGTACTTGCCTGCGACCATGTCCTCGAACTCCTCGAGGACCGTCTCCGGGTCCTTGTCGCGGTGGGGACACGGTTCGCCGCTGTTCTTCAGGTCGCTAAACTCGTCGCCTGGACACGAACAGGTGTAGGCACCGCCCATCTCGATGAGCACTCGAGCGTGGTCGTAGTAGCTCTCGACCCGGTCGCTCGCGCGGTAGACCGCGTCTGGGTCGAACCCCAGGTAATCGATGTCCTCGAGGATCCAGTCGTAGGCCTCGAGGTTCGGCCGCTTCGTCTCCGGATCGGTGTCGTCGAAGCGAACGCAGAACCAGCCGTCGTAGCGCTCCTTGTAGGTCCCGATGACGGCGGGCATCCGCGCGTGGCCGATGTGCCAGGGGCCGTTGGGATTCGGCGCACAGCGCATCCGGATCTCGTCGTACTCGTCGGCGTTCGGGAGATCAGGCAGGACCGTGTCGTCTTCTTCGTCCTCGGCCTCGAGTTCGGCCAGTTCCTCAGGTGCCAGTTCCTCGAGTCTGGCGCGGCGCTCGTCGGGGTCGAAGCCGTTGACTCGAGACACGACGCCACCGACGACGCCGGGGACGTCGTCGGCGTGTTCGCGAAAGTCGGGGTTGTCGCCCATCAGCGGCCCCATGACGGCGCCGACGTTGGCCTCGCTCCCGTGTTTGACCGCGTTCAGCAGTGCGTGTTTCTCGGCCTCGCGCTCGACGCGGCCTCGTAACTCCTCGTCCATGTTGGCGAACAGTTTCGCCCGCGCGTTCAAAACAGCCGCGGTGTGCGCCCGAGTTCGTGCTCGAGCGTGTCGACCAGTCCTCGGAGGCATCGATCAGTCCTCGAACGCTCTAATCTTCGAACGCGCTGATTAGTCCTCGGAGACGTTCGACGCCTCGGCAACATCCTCCTCGTACACCATCATCTGCTGGATGTTCATCCACAGCGCCATCTGCTGCATCTCGCCCTCGTTGTGGGCCTCGAGCCACTCGTTTTTGACGCCCCAGCCGTAGGCCTGCCCCTCGAGCGGGTTGACGATGTCGCCGACGAGCATGCCGTAGTCGCTGTCGCCGTTCGCGACGACGGTCTGGTTGTACGCCTGGACGACGACACCCATCTCGTCGAGGGTGGTCTGGTAGAGGTCGTGGTCGACGCTGGTCGCTGGCGGGTCGTCTGACTCGTTGGCGGATTCGTCGTCCGACGAGTTCGAATCGCCCTCGAGGTCGTCGCCGACAGTCGACTGATACTCGAGGATGAGGTCGCCGTCGTTCTCGTAGAGTGCTTCGACGGTGATGTCGTAGTCCTGGATACCGTTCTCGAGGACGTAGTAGAATTCTTCGGGCGTGCCCTGTGGCGGGTCGGATGGTTCGGTTGGTCGAATGTTCTGACTGGAACTGCCGAGAAACGAGCCGAGACAGCCGGCGAGGCCGGCCAGCCCCGCCGCCCCGACACCGCCTAGCAGACGGCGGCGAGAGAGCGAACCGTTCGAGTTGTCCATACCCTTCGTAGCGACAACACGGGCAAAAACCTCCGTTCCATTTCGAGCCGTGAGTCGTCGGCCAACTCGAGTGCTGAGTCGTCGATCAACTCGAGCAGCGAAAAATCGCCGAGGGACTACCCAACCGACCGGTTCAGTAACCGCGCTCGATCAGATAATCGGCGACCTGGAGGAGCAATTCGCGAGCCTCGTTGTCGGGGAGCACCTCGAGGCGGTTCTTCCCGCGGTCGACGAGGTCGCGCGCCTTGTCGTTCGCGTAGGAGATCGACCCGGAGTCCTCGAGCGTGGCGACGGCGTCGTCGATCTCGGCCTCGGTAACGGCGTCGACGTCGGTGGTGTCGACCAGCGACTCGACGTCGACGCCCTGCTCGCGGGCGTGAACCGTGATGAGCGTCTGCTTGTTCTCGACGAGGTCGCTCCCGCGTTGCTTGCCGAGCTTTTCGCTGGGGACGGTCAGGTCGAGCACGTCGTCCTGGATCTGGAAGGCACGCCCGACGTCGAGTCCGTAGCCGTAGAGTGCGTCGACGGTGTCCTGGTCGGCCCCCAGCAAGATTGCCGGGAGCGCCGCCGAGGCTGCGTAGAGGACGGCGGTCTTCTGCTCGACCATCTCGAGGTACTCTTCGGGCGTGACGTCCTCGCGCGATTCGAAGCTCACGTCGAGTGACTGTCCTTCACAGATCTGCGTGCAGGTGTTCGCGAGGACGTCGAGCGCCTGCACCGTTCGATCGGATTCGGCGCCCGTCTCGAGCATGATCTCGAAGGCCTTCGAGTACAGCGTGTCGCCCGCGAGAATCGCCGTCTCGAGGTCGTAGGCCTTGTGGACGGCGGGAACGCCACGGCGGAGGTCGTCGTCGTCCATGATGTCGTCGTGAATGAGCGTGAACGACTGGATGACCTCGACGCTGACCGCGGCGGCCATGAGGTCGACGGTCGACGGTCCCTCGACCGTCGGGAACTCCCGGTAGGGCGTCGACAGCGGCTCGACGTCGGTGAGCGCTTCCCCGGTGGCCAGCAGGACCGTCGGCCGAAGCCGCTTGCCGCCAGCGTCGAGCAGGTATCGGGACGCCTCGTAGAGACGTTCCGGCCGCGTGATCGGTAGCTCTTCGGGGATGGCCTCGTTGACGAGTTCGCGTCGCTCGCCGACGGCCTCGAGCACCGCTTTCTCGCGTGCCTCGGGTGATGTCATATCAGTCGACAAGCTGGATCAGGTTGCCGTTGCGCGAGACGTGGACGTCACGGCCCATATGGTAGCCCTCGCCTTCACAGAGCTTGACGTAGCCGGAAAGTCCCTTGAGGTCCTGGTGAGCCGGGACGATGTGCTGGGGCTGGAGCGCGTCGAGCATCGCGTAGTGACCCTCCTGGTTGAGGTGGCCGGAAACGTGGATGTCGTCGTAGATGCGCGCGCCCTGCATGCCCAGAAGCTTCTCGGCCTGGTAGCGCTGGCCCTCGTTGGTCGGTTCGGGGATGACGCGAGCGGAGAAGACGACTTTGTCGCCGTCGTCCAGTTCGTAGGGGGTCTCGCCGCGAGCCATTCGCGTGAGCATCGCGCGGGGTTCGCCCTGGTGGCCCGTCACGACTGGCAGGAAGTTCTCCTTGCCCTCGTTCATGATTCGCTTGAACGTCCGGTCGACGGACTTCCGGTGGCCGAACATTCCGAGGTCCGACGGGAAGTCGATGAAGTCGAGTCGTTCCGCGGTGCCGGAGTACTTCTCCATCGAGCGTCCGAGCAGGACGGGCTGACGGCCGATGTCGTCGGCGAACTCGACGAGGCTCTTCACGCGAGCGATGTGTGAGGAGAACGTGGTGGCGACGATGCCGCCGTCGTAGTCCTCGATGCTGTAGAGGACATCGCGCAGGTGCTCGCGGGCGACGTTCTCGGAGGGGGTTCGCCCCTTCTTGTTCGCGTTGGTGCAGTCTTCGATGTAACACAGGACGCCCTCGCCCTCGCGCCCGATCTCGCGGAAGCGCTTCATGTCGATGGGGTCGCCGATGACGGGCGTGTGGTCCATACGCTTGTCCAGGCCGTAGACGATGGCGCCCTCGGGCGTGTGCAAGACCGGGTTGATCGCGTCGATGATCGAGTGGGTGACGTTGACGAACTCGAGTTCACACCCGTGGTCGCCGATGGTCATCGACTCGCCGGGGTCCATCTTGACCAGGTCGTTCTCGACGCCGAACTTCTGCTCGCTCTCGATCTGCTGTTTGACCAGTTCGATCGTGAACGGCGTCGCGACGACTGGGGCGTCGTAGCGGTGGGCGAGTTTCGAGATCGCGCCGATGTGGTCGAGGTGGCCGTGGGTCGGGACGATCGCCTGGACGTCGCCCTCGAGATCGCTCATGATCCGATCGTCAGGGATGGCGCCCATGTCGATCAGATCGAGGCTGTGCATGCGTTCGGTTTCGACGTTGTCGTGGATGAGAACCTGCGAGAGGTTCAGACCCATGTCGAAGATGACGACATCGTTTCCTGCGCGAACGGCAGTCATCTGCCGTCCAACTTCTTCGTAACCGCCGATGGTTGCAATTTCGATTTCCATGGTTGTATACACTGAGCGCGGTGTGCGCGCTCGTCGAAACGGTCCGCGGACTCCCGGGTACGAAAGACCGCCACGGTGTCGCGTCGGTCGGGGTCCCGCTATGCGTTCGGGATCGATTCCGGACGTCGAACACGGCGAGGCCGTGTCCACGTCGCGCGAACGCACTTGCCCGCGGGTTTCGCTACCCCCGTCTACACACCCAGGTAGTATAAAGTCCGTGGGTTCGACGACCGGTCGGTGCAGGCACGTCACTGACTGTCGATGAACGCGACCACTGTCGCTCGAGTAGAGGGTTACGGATATCTTTGGCCGTATCTGAAATACACTCATTCAGGCGAACAGATAGAATAAACGGCTCGCACGTTGTCCCGAATGTTATTCTACTTGGACACTCACAATAACATTAATATTCAGGTGCATTGAAGCACGACCTATGCCACCACGACGCACGAGTGACGATGGCACGACCGATCGACCTGTTTCGCGACGAACTATCCTCCGCGGTCTCGGCGTCTCTGCCGTCGGTATTGGCACGCTTGGCGCGGCGACGTCGTCCGTCCAGGCGGGGAAAAGCGATTCCTGCGAGGACCCGCCGATGGACTTCCCGCGCGTGAGCACTCGAGGCCACTTCGACACGAACTGGTACGGGAGCGTCTACGTCACCGACGGAAACACCGAGACGAACTACGACCTCGCGGGCGATCCAATCCCTGGACTCGGCCGGCCGGCGAGTGGGGAACTCCTGATCCACGCCCACGGCTGGAACAACGACCGCGAGGGCGGCGTCTGCTCGACCAGCACCGCCGCGAACACGTTCGACCTCGAGGGCTACGACCACCCGGTCGTCGGCTACACCTGGGACGCCGACTACGGCTGGTACAACGCAACGGAAATTGCCGAACGAAACGGAGCCAAACTCGCGAGCTTCCTGGTCGATTACCGCGCCCAGAATCCCGACGTGACGGTCCGGCTGTGTTCGCACTCCCTCGGCGCCCGAGTCGCCCTCAGTGCGGTCGACGCGCTCTCGTCGTGGGGGTACCACGACCTCCTCGAGAGCGTGACGCTCCTGGGTGGCGCCGCCGACGACGACGCACCGTCGCTCGAGGGGAGTTACGGCTCCGCAATCGCAAACGCGACCGGCCGCCTCGACAACTTCTGGATGAACGACGACGCCGTGCTCGACTGGGCCTACGGCACTGCCGAGATGGGGACCGCGATTGGTGCGACGACGATCGATGGCACACCGCCGTGGAACTACACCGACCACAACGTCGACTACGTTCCGGATCACTTCACCCACTACAAGCCCGACGGCTGCATCCACGAGGTCGTCGCGACGTTCTGAACCCGTCCGCTTCGCTTCGTTTTCTCCAGCTGTCTGAGCGCCGCTGGGCGGTGAATTGTCTAGCTGCTAGTCGTACAATTTTAATTACTTATAGTCTAAAGTACCTTATTTCTTAGATGTTTCTCTCAAAACCCATCAAAACTTGAATATTGCTCAATACGGCGTTCTAATGCCCATACACGACAACAATAGGTGGCTATTTAGAAATAGGCTATGAGGCGGGGTGAAAAGATCGAATCCGCCTATATTGGTAAATTACGGGGGCATACCCGTAACATGGCTTCTTCAGTTCGAATATAGTTAACAACTAACATATATTTTTAGAGTATAGTTGTCTACTGAGAGATGCGTTCGGGATATCGTTGTACGTCTGCTCGAGGATACGCTTCTTTCCACTCCTTTCCCACGGTCGTCGCCAGGTGGTGAATCCGCTCGAGTTCTGCGACTGCGTCGTCGTGCTCGTCGACCCGGAGATCGTGAGCGAGACGGGGTTCGTCGGGGTCGAATACGCACAGGGCAGTGCTCTGGACGTGTTCGCCGCGTTTGTCGCCCCCGGCGTCCTCGCCCGCCCGGAGGGCGTCCAGGAGTCGCCGGTCTAGTGGACTCCCGCTCGAGGATTCGAAGGTGTCGGCCATAACCGCCAGTACGTCCGCCGATTCGAGCATGTTGCCTGCGACGGTGTATCCCTCCCCCTCGAGGTCATCGGCGACGGGTACGCACTCCGAACCGGTCACCGCGACCGTGTCGCCGCCAGCGTCGATGCCGTGAACCTGCCGAACGGCAGCGTGTGTGTCGTCCGCGAGCTGGGACTCGACGGCGTCCTTGATGGTCGTTCCTACCTCGAGGGCCCGGACCGCCCGCACTCCGAGAGGCGTGCTGGTCGTCGCCTGCGTGCAGACGGCGCCTCGCCGGCAGACGAACGGTGCGGTCGATCCGACGGCGATGGCCTTCGTCGCGACCGCGACGCCATGGCGACCGTCGACGGTCGCACAGATCGAGAACGTCACGGTTAGTCCGTCTCCGACGGTGCGGGTGACCAGCCGTGTACCGGGTGGCTCATCTCCTCGACCGAGAGGTGGCAGGCGATCCGGTGATCGCTCTCCGCGGTGACCGGCTCGGGGAGCGGCTCGTCCGTTTCGCACACCTCGCCGATCTTCTTCGGACAGCGCGTGTGGAACGGACAGCCGGTCGGCGGATCGATCGGGCTCGGAACCGTCCCCTCGAGCAGGATACGCTCGGTCTCCCGGTTCGGATTCGCGTGTGGGACCGCCGACAGCAGGCTCTCCGTGTAGGGGTGATACGGCGGCTCGAACACCTCCTCGACGGTGCCGAACTCGGCGATCTTCCCGAGGTACATCACCGCCACGCGGTCACAGAGGTGCTGGACGACGCTGATGTTGTGGGAGATGAACAGGTACGAGAGACCGAACTCGTCCTGGATGTCGTCGAGCAGGTTGAGGATCTGTGCCTGGACGCTCACGTCCAGCGCGGAGACGGGTTCGTCACAGACGATGAGGTCGGGTTCGACTGCGAGCGCGTTCGCGATGGCGATTCGCTGTTGCTGGCCGCCCGAGAACTGGTGAGGATACTTGTCGGCGTCGCTCGCCGAGAGCCCGACGCGCTCGAGCAACTCCTCGATCCGGTCGCGCTTATCGTCCCCCGTCGCGATGCCGTGTTTCGCCATCCCCCGGCCGATGATCTGGGCGACCGTCTTGCGCGGGTTGAGCGAACTCTTGGGGTCTTGGAAGATGATCTGCATCTCCTTGCGGAGGCTCCGAATGTCCTTCTTCCCGAGTTCGTGCAATGGGTGGCCGTCGAAGTAGACCTCGCCACCGGTGGGCTCGAGCAGTTGCATCACGGTCCGGGCGACCGTCGACTTGCCACAGCCGCTCTCGCCGACCAGACCGACCGTCTCGCCGCGGTCGATCGTGAAGCTCACGCCATCGACCGCCTCGACGTAGCGGCGCTCGAGCGTCAGCCCGCCGCTCTCGGTTCGGGCCAGCGAGAGATTCCCGAAGAATCCGTCCCCCGCCGAGAAGTGCTTCTGCAGGTCGCGAACCTCGAGCAACGGCTCCGTATCCGTTCGCGGCTCGCGCTGGCGACGCTCGACGCCCTCCTCGACGGCCGGCTCCGAGAGGTCGAGTTCGTCGGTTCGAATGCACGCCGCCTGGGCGCCCGGCGGGGCACCAGCGACCGGCTCGAGCGGCGGGTCACGGCCGGAACGGCACGCCTCGACGGCGTGTGGACACCGGTCGGCGAAGTTACAGCCGTCGGGCAAATTCTTCAGGTCCGGCATCGATCCACCGAGTGCGTAGAGTCGGTTCCGGTCCGAGTCGACCGCCGGAATCGCGTCGATGAGCGTGCGCGTGTAGGGGTGTCTCGGCTGCTCGAAGATGTCGTCGACGCGGCCCGTCTCGACGAGGTTGCCGGCGTACATGACGCCGACGCGGTCGCAGGTCTGGGCGACGACGCCCAGATTGTGGGTGATCATCAGGATTGAGACGCCGCGCTCCTCGCGGAGGTCGTTCAGCAGGTCCAGGATCTTCGCCTGGGTCGTCACGTCGAGTGCCGTCGTTGGCTCGTCGGCGATGATCAGGTCCGGCTCGCAGGCCAGTCCGATGGCGATCAGCACTCGCTGGCGCATCCCCCCGGAGAACTCGTGGGGGTACTCGTCGATGCGCGACGCCGGGTCCGGAATCTCGACTTCCTCCATCGCCTCGATGGCGATTTCGCGCGCCTCGCTCTCACCGACGTCCTGGTGGAGCCGGATGGTCTCGACGATCTGCTGGCCCACGGTGAGGACGGGGTTGAGCGAGGTCATCGGATCCTGCGGGATCAGCGTGATCCTGTTCCCGCGGACGCTGCGCATCTCCTTCTCGGTGAGCGTGAGAAGGTCCGTCCCGTCGAAGGTGACCGACCCGGAGACGATTTCTCCCGGATAGCGGATCAGGCGCATGATCGACTTCGCCGTCACGCTCTTTCCCGCCCCCGACTCGCCGACGATGCCCATCACCTCGCCGCGCTCGAGGTCGAACGAGACGTCGTCGACTGCGGTAACGACTCCGTCCTCGGTCCGGAACTGCGTGCGGAGGTCCTCGACGGCGAGGAGCGAGTCGCTGGCGATACCGTCGGCGTCTGTCGTCGGCGTGGTGTCGGTGGTCTGTCTCGAGGTCATTCGATGATCTCCCCCTTGGGATCGAGGACGTCGCGAAGGCCGTCACCCAGCAGGTTGAACCCGATGACGGCGACGGCGATCGCTCCCGCCGGGAAGAACACGAGCCACGGCGCGTCGCCCATGAACGACCAGCCCTGGTTGATCATCAGGCCCCACGAGGGGGTCGGCGGCTGGACGCCCAGCCCGAGGAACGAGAGGCTCGCCTCGAGCAGCATGGTGAACGCGACGTTGATCGACCCCTGGACGAGCAACGGGCCGACGCAGTTGGGCAGCACCTCCCGGAAGATGATGTAGCCGTCGCTCTCCCCGCGGGCGACGGCGGCTTCGACGAACGATTCGTTGCGCACCGACAGCGCCGCGCTGCGGGCGACCCTGGCGATGAACGGCGTATAGACGAACGCGAGCGCAAGGATCACGTTGTTGAGACTCGGCTCGAGGACGGCGACGATGGTCAGCGCCAGCAGGATCGGCGGGAACGACATCATCGCGTCCATGCCGCGCATGAGCCCCTCGTCGATCAGCCCCTGGTAGTAGCCGGCGACGACGCCGATGGTCGTCCCCATGACCATCGCCGCGCTGATCGAGGTGAACCCGACGTACAGCGAGATCCTGGCCCCCATTATCACGCGACTGAAGATGTCGCGGCCGAGGTCGTCGGTTCCCATCGGGTGCTCGAGCGACGGCGCGATTTCGCGGTCCTGGACGTTCGTCGCCTCCGGATCGTGGGGAACGACGAACGGCGCGAGTATCGCCGTCGCGAAGAGCGCGATGACGATGAGCAACCCGATCATCGCCTTCTGGTTCCGGCGGAACTGGCGGGCGAATCGGCCGTAGTGGGCCTTCTTCTCGTCGGTCAGCCGGAAGCGTTCGGTCGACATTACTCGGACCCTCCGTAGCGGATTCGCGGATCGACGTACGCGTAGAACGTGTCCGCGAGGAAGTTCGAGACCATGTAGATCAGTGCGATCACGATGATGCACCCCTGCAAGAGGGGGATGTCGCGGTTCTCGATGGCCGTCAGCGTCAACTGGCCGATGCCCGGCCAGGAGAACACCTGCTCGAGGACGACGACGCCCCCGAAGGCGTAGCTGAACTGGAACGCGATGACCGTGATGACGGGAATCGCAGCGTTTTTCAGCGCGTGACGAACCACGACCGCCCGCTCGCTGAGCCCCTTCGACCGGGCGAATTCGACGTAGTCCTCGCTCAGCTCGTCGATCATGCTCGAGCGAGTCATGCGCATGATGTAGGCCGTCAGTGCGACGCCCATCGCGCTCGCGGGAAGCGCGAGGTGGTGAGCCGCCGCCACGGGATCTTCCATCGGCGAGACGTACCCGCGGGTCGGGAAGCCGCCCAGGGTGAGCGCGAACACGTAGATGAACACCAGCCCCCACAGGAAGATGGGGAGCGAGAGGCCCACGAACGCGAGCATCGACGCCGTCAGGTCCGTCGGGGTGTTCTTCTTGACCGCGGCGATGACGCCAAGTGGGATCGAGAGGGTCACCGACACGATCGTCGCGGAGATGGCGAGCAGCAGCGACCGTGGCAGTCGGACGCCAATCAGGTCGACGACCGGCGTCCCGTACCGGAGCGACGTGCCCATGTTTCCCTGGAGCAAGCCGACGACCCAGTCGACGTACTGCAAATACAGCGGCTGATCGAGCCCGAGCTGCGCCTCAAGCTGGGCAATCGATGCGTCGTTCGCGTTCGGACCGAGGATCAACAGCGCCACGTTCCCGGGCAGGATGTTCGTGAGGCCGAAGGTGATGAGCGACACGAGGAACAGCGTGATCGCCATGAACCCGAGGCGCTTGGCCAGGTAGCTAACGAACGCCATCTATGCGAGTGATCTGTGTCGCGTGGGATTGGTCGTAGTGAGCACGTGAACTCACGGATTACTCCATCCAGGTGTTTTCGAATCTGAAGGTCGAGCCGTCGGGCGACATGACCTCGCCCTTGTAGTTGGGTTGACGGGCCATCAACGTTGGCATCCAGTACAGCAGAATGTGGCCCGACCGGCGCTCCTGCAGGATCTCGGCGGCCTCGTGGTACAGCGGCGCGCGCTCTTCGATCTCGTAGAGCTGGCGTGCCTCGTCGATGAGGTCGTCGTACTCCTCGTCCTCCCAGCCGGTGAAGAAGAACGCCCCCTCAGAGTGGAGCGGTCGGTGGAAGCCGGCGTCCGGGAACCACAGCGCCAGGTACGAACTCGTCGTCGCCTGGAAGTTCCGGTCGGTGTAGACGTCGCTGAGCCAGTTGCTCCAGGTGATGAGCTGAATGTTGAGGTCGATGCCGACCTCGGCCGCCTGGGATTCGATGACCTGCGCGGCAGTCACCTGGTCGTTGTACTGCTCCGGGATTTGGAACGTCGCTTCGAACCCGTCCGAGTACCCGGCGGCGTCGAGGTGCTCCTGGGCGAGTTCGTAGTCCTGCGGCCGCGGCTCCAGGTCCGGGTGTTCCCACTCGCTCCCCGGCGCGGCGGGACTGGTCGCGACCTGCCCCTGGCCGTACAGCGCCGCCTCCATGACTTCGTTCTTGTCGATGGCGTACTCGAGGGCCAGTCGAGCGTCCCGGCTGTCGAACGGCTCCTCCGTACAGTTGACGCCCAGGTAGACGAGCGACTTCGGGAACCGGCTGATGAAGTCGACGCTCGAGTCGCCCTCGAGGGACTCGGCGTGTCGCGGGGGGACGTCATTGATGAAGTCGACCTCGCCGGCTTCGAACGTGTTGAGGCGGTTGTCGTCGTCCGAAATCTCGGACTTGGTGACCCTGTCGAGGTAGGGGAGTTCGTCGTCCCAGTAGTCGTCGAACGTCGTCATCACGAACTCGGAGTCGAGTTCCATGCTCTCGAACTGGAACGGACCGCTCCCAATTGGTTCGCTGATCGAGTCCTGTTCGGCTTGCTCGGCTGTGAGGACGTGCATGTGCGAGGTCGCCATCCGCGAGAGCATCGGTGCGAACGGCTCGCTGAGTTGCATGACGAACGTGTGGTCATCCGGCGCCTCCATCGAGTCGACCAGCGCCATGTAATCCGCGGCCAGTCCCTCGTTCTCCTCGATCCGGGTAAAGGAGGCGAGCACGTCGTCAGCGGTCAGTTCGGTGCCGTCGTGGAACTGGACCCCCTGGCGGATAGTGAACGTCAACTCGAGGTTGTCGTCCGAACTCTCCCAGTCCTCGGCCAGCAGCGGCTCGAGTTCGTAGTCCCAGTTCACTCGCACCAGCCCCTGCGTGATGTTCTCGAGGACGCGTGCGCTCGCCGCTGCGCTCTCGAAGTGCGGATCGAGACTCTGGACGGGAACGCTGCCACCCCAGAGGAGTTCCCCGCCCTCGACCGGGTCGCCCTCCTCGGCGTCGGGTCCTGTCTGATTGCCGTTCCCGTTGCCGATGCCGTTTCCGTTTCCATTCCCATCGCCACCGCCACCGAGGCACCCGGCGAACGCGATCGGCACCCCGGCGGCGGCCGCCTTCACGAAGAGTCGACGGCTCGGGCCCGTCGACGAATCGGCAGTCTCCGGGCTACTGTTATGACTTGCCATGCCTGTTTATGAGTACCATAGTCATCACATATAAATGTACGCATTTTTGCGTTCGAATCCCATAGAAGGGCGTCTCGGCCACTCGAGACGTGGATTCGCTCGGCCACTAATTCACACTTGCACCTCCACGCGTCGGCTAAACGAGCGATTTCACGCGTTAGCCAGACGAGCAATCGTCTCGGCGAGGACGGCCGTCGCTCTGGCACAATCCGTCCAGTCGGTCCACTCCTGGGGGTTGTGGGAGAGCCCACCTCGAGACGGGGCGAACAGTAGTCCTGCGTCGGTTACCCGCGCCACGTTCATCGTGTCGTGGGCCGCGCCGGAGTGCATCCGGACGGTCCCGACGCCGGTCGCCGTTCCCGCCTCGAGCATCGCGTCACGACACCGAGGAGCCATCGGCTCTGGCGGGATGTCGTACGGCCGGGTCACCGTTACGTCGACGTCGCGCTCGGCCTCGACCCGACGCGCGCTCTCCTCGAGCGCCTCGACGAGTGCTTCCATCGATTCGAGTTCGACGTCCCGGACGTCGACCCCCAGTCTGACTGACCCCGGAATGACGTTCGTCGCGTTCGGCGAGACCGACGACTTTCCAACGGTGGCGACCGCGGACGCCGAGTCGTCGGCGACGATTCGATTGGCTGCGTCCTCGACGTCGAGGACGATCTCGCTCGCGGCGGCGAGAGCATCGCTCCGGTCGTCCATCGGCGTCGAGCCCGCGTGGTCGGCTTCGCCGGCGACATCGACGTAACAGTGGGTAATTCCCGTGATAGACGTGACGACGCCCGCCGACGCCCCCGCCCGCTCGAGCTTCGTCCCCTGTTCGACGTGCAGTTCGAGCCAGGCGTCCCACGCGGCGGCGTCGAGGCGACCCGACCCGCGATAGCCGATGTGCTCGAGGGCGTCCTCGAGCACTGTCCCCGAATCGTCCTCGAAGGTGAGCGCCTCGTCGACGCTCGTCCGACCCGTCGCGACGGACGAACCGAGCAATCCGTTGCCGAATCGCTGTCCTTCCTCCTCCGTGAAGCACACCACGTCGATCGGCTGGCCGAGTGATCGGTCGGACTCCTGGATCGCCCGGACGGCCTCGAGCGCCGCGTAGACGCCGAGTGGGCCGTCGAAGATGCCGCCGACTGGCACCGAGTCCAGGTGGCTCCCCGACGCGACGGGAGCCGCCGACGAATCGGCTTCGGGCGGGTCCCACCGGCCAACGACGTTACCGACGGCGTCGATTCGCACCTCGAGACCCGCGTCCTCGAGACGATCGACGAATCGGTCACGCGCCAGTTCGTTCGCCTCCGTTCCCGTCAGTACCGTTCGCCCGCGGCCGTCGACGTCCGCTAACGCGCCGAACTGGGCGTTCGCTTCGATGTCGGCCCGAAGCCTCTCCTCGGAGACCATCATGTACACCTGACCGATGCGAAGCCTGCTGTGTTAAGTGTTTGCGTTTGACAGCACCTTGGTTCCGATCCGAACGATTCGACGACACCCGAACAGTTATGCGACGTTCCGTTAGAACGTTGCGTACGCTCGAGCCCCCGACAGTCGGTCGAGCCGTGAATCCAAACCCGGTCGGCGTCCACGAGAGTGGACCGTCACCGGCCGTCGCGGGCCGGTCTCGAGACGAATTCGAACGCCCACCATGAGACTCGCGTGCATTCAACCTCCGAACCGGTTCGACTACGGAACGGCGATCCAGCGCATCGTTACCGATCGATTCCCGGACGTCGAGTTTCGCGTCCTCGATCCCCGACACGATCGGTTGCACCCGATCGTGACCGCCGATGCGGTGATCATCACTGGCTCACACGCACGCATCAACCGACGGCCCCCGTTCCTCGTCCACCTCGAGGACGCGATCCGCGCCGCCATCGCCGAAGCGATTCCGATCCTCGGCGTGTGCTTCGGCCACCAGGTCCTCGCGTCGGTCCTCGGCGGCACGATCGAGACGCTCCCGGAGCGTTCGGCCGGTTTCGAGGACATCGACCTGACCGCGGCGGGGTCGAATCACGACCTGTTCGCCGGTTTCGACCACACCTTCACGTCGTTTTGCTGGCACCGCGACCACGTCCGGGAACCGCTCCTGGACGCGCGAGTCCTCGCGACGAATCGAACCGGCGTACAGGCGTTCGAATCGACCAGGGTGCCCGCTTTCGGCATACAGTTCCACCCCGAATTCGACCAGTCCATGGTCGAGACTATTCTCCGCGACCGGTTGGCTTCGGATCGGTGTCGCCAGCAACTCTCGCGTTCGACCACACCCGACCGGTACGCGAAGGCACAGGAGTCCAGACGACTCTACACGCACTTCCTCGAGCGGTACGTGGTGGACTGAGTCGTCGCCGGCTGAACCATCGATATCGTCGGGTCGACCTCGACCGTCGCTTCCCTCGAAATGAGAACGTCGTCGTTCGTTTGATGGGAGCGTTATCGCGAGCGTGTGCACCCGAACCGTTCTCCGGATTGAGCTGACCACTGGCTAACGCTACCGGTGGTTCGCCAAATGCGAACAGTTTTGAGGTATGCTCACCAGTGACACATATGGACGACCACGAAACCGGTTCCGCCCGGACCCTCGAGACGGTCGCTCGAGCCTGTGACGTGATCGAAACGCTCGAAAAACGCGACGGCGTCGGCGTGACCGAACTGGCGACGGCGCTCGACCTCTCGAAGAGTTCGGCCCACTCCTACCTCAACACGCTCCGCGAGAAACGGCTGGTGGTCAAACGCGGCGACACCTACCACCTCAGCCTCGAGTTCCTCTATCTCGGCAAATCAGTTCGCCATCGGCACGTCCTCTTCGAGCACGGCAAGTCGACGGTCGACCGCCTTGCCGAGCGGAGCGGCGAGTACGCCCACCTGATGTGCGAACAGCACGGCCTCGAGCGGAACATCTACAAAGTCCCGGGGGAGAACGCCGTTGGCGACGACTACCACACGGCGAAAGAGCAGAAGCCGGACTTCCTCCACTTCACGTCGACCGGGAAGGCCGTTCTCGCCCACCTCCCCGAGAATCGGGTCCGATCGATCGTCGACAGGTATGGGCTCGTTCGGAAGACGGAACACACCATTACCGACGTGGACGCGTTGCTCGCGGAGCTCGAGTCGATACGCGAACGCGGATACGCGGTCAACGACGAGGAAGAGATCAAGGGAATTCGTGCTGTCGGCGCTCCAATTCGAAGCGCGAACGGCGAGGTGCTCGGGGCGATTAGCGTGTCTGGTCCGACCAGTCGACTCAACGACGAGTACTATCACGACGAACTGCCACGGATGGTCACGGAGAGTGCGAACGTGACCGAAGCGAGCGTCAACATGTCCACTGCCAGCGAGACGCTCTGAGACGTTACTTCGCTCGACTCGTCTGGGCATTACACGCTTAAGATTGTAATGGAGTGTAACGAAGCTCTCTGTTCTCATTTCGGGAACGACGATCGGTGAACGTGTGAGCCGACATCTGATCACGCTCGAGCGGTCACTATTCTATATCTTAATTCTGATCATATAGGGTTAGTATGTTATTTCTGTTATTTAACTCGTCGAAATGTTCAATTGCACACTCAATCATTTACGTGTTCTTAGTGCGAATAAAATCGTTTAAAGCTAATATTTGTGCTTTTGTTACGCATATTTGCATATATTGGTGATTTGTGGGAGGGAACATGACGAATTTAGGGTAGGGTGAACGAGATTATGTAGTCTAAATTTTTATAGTTTTATAGTGTCTATTTTCATCACACGGCACTGTCTAGTTTAGCATCTCCGTTGGTGTCTGTCCGGTGAGTGACTGGTACGGTTGATGTCGACCGACGTGATCGAGCGTATCACTCGCCGAGGCGGTCGCCGCCGAGCACGAGCTCTGGCTCAAGGTCTCCCTTTCGCAGAGTATATGAATACAGTTTTTCGTCACCCGGAAATCACAGCACCATAATAAATATGTGCCAACACAAAGGCTTTGACTAATACATCTAACACATAGGTATGAACCGGAGAACTATCCTCGTCAAAGCCATTACTGCCTGTTCTGTAGCGTCTGGTGGGTGTCTGAGTGGCCCCTCCAATGATTCAAAACCCGATCAGAACGGTTCAACAGACGGACCAGTCGAAGGTCGAGTAGATTCTGTGTTCATTGAGAATCTTAGCGAAACCGAAGTACGTGTGGGGATTGTTATCCACGATGAAAATAATAATAAGGAGATATCCAATCGATATAGGATTCCAGAAAAGACCGGAATTGAAATCCCGGAGGTTGGGATAGAAGGGGAAGAGTATGAAACTGCTGTTCAGTATGATGGTGACCTGGAAGAATATGAGTGGTCTGTACAAGATACCTGTGTCCATGAAAACGAATCGACAGACTTCTCAATACTCATAGAAGAAAACAGAACTCTTGTCCTATTTGCAGAAGGATGTGATGAGAAATCCACTGGAATTCGCGCAGGGATAGAGTACTTTGATCACGAGGAATACATTATTTGATCAGGAGAACTATCTAGTTTAACAGCTCTGCTGGCATCTGTCCGTTGAGTGATTGGTGCGGTCGTTGTGTGTTGTAGTAGTGTACGAACTGTTCAAGCCATTCTCTGACACTCGCCCGACTGCCCACCCACGAAGTGTGGAAGCGGTCAACTCGCATCTTCAGCGTGTGAAACCACTTCTCGATCAGATTTCGCTCGACGTAGTCGAGCTGACCGCTTAACCCTAACCGAGAGAGGACAGTCAGATACCCATAGCCATCGACGAGATACACGGTGTCGGAAAGATCATGTTTCTCGGTCAATTGATGCAGGAACGCAGCAGCTGGATCGGTACCCCGTCGTCCGAAGACTGCGACATCGAGGAGTAATCGAGAGTCGAGATCTATACCCGCATACACCCAAGACCAGTTGCCGTTGATCTTGACAGCGGTCTCATCAACCGCGACCCGCGAGGGCTTCGCCGATAGCGGATCTGGCACGCTGTCAGCCAGCCGATGCACCCACTGCCAGATGGCCTGATGAGAGCGCTTGACACCGATCAAACGAAGCATCGCTCGTGTCTCTCGAAGCGAAAAACCACTCGTGTGGAGGCGGACAGCGAACACCCTGACAGGCGTCGCCGTCCACTCACGCTCTCAACAACATCAAATTCCGCTGCGTAGGATTCGCTGAGCAGGTCTGCAAGCATTGTTCCAAACTATCTCCACGACCTACCCGTTCCTCAAACTGACCTAACAAGACACTGCCCACCATACCTACTGAACTCGAGCCACCAGGCCCGGTCAAATTTCACCAACACTAACTCGACTCCTCCCAAACGGTGGCCATGATCCGATCTTTCGACGGCCGAGAACCGACGATCGCGGATTCGGCATACGTCGACGAGCGCGCGGTCGTCATCGGCAACGTCACGATCGAAGCCGATGCCAGCGTCTGGCCAGGGGCCGTGCTCCGGGGCGACCACGGCGAAATCGTCCTCGAGGAAGGCGCGAACGTCCAGGACAATGCGACGGTCCACGAGGGGTCGACGATCGGCCCGTACGCGACCGTCGGCCACAACGCGATCGTGCACGCCGCGACGGTCGGCGAGCGGGCGATGGTCGGGATGGGGGCGATCGTCCTCGATCGGGCGACGGTCGGCGCAGAGAGCCTGGTCGCTGCAAATAGTGTCGTCACGGAGGACGCGACGGTCCCCGAGTCGGTGCTGGTCGTCGGCGCTCCCGCAGAAGTCAGGAAGGAGGTCGAGGATTCGCCGCGGGCAACCGCTGCGGACCACTACGTGGAACTCGCGGGGCGGTACGCCGAGACGTCCGAGGTTCTCGAGCGTGGGACGCTCGAGCCCGATGTCGGTACCGATACTGAGACAGATTCAACTATCGATACCGATTAGGTCGAATCCCCGATTACGTCGCCGGTGAGACGTCCGTCACCGTCCCGACGCCCTTGCTTCGACCCTCGCGGAAGACGAACTTCTGGCCCTCCTCGACCAGGTACGAGCGGAACTTGAACCGTACTCGGGTTTTCCCCTTGTCGCCCGGCAGGAGGCGACCGTCCTCGGGATAGAACGCCGCGGCCTCGCCGATGGTCTCGAGGTGGACGACGGGTTCGTAGCCGTCGCCGATTCGCGTGGGGTGGTTGAGTACCATCACCTCGGCCTCGAACTCCCTGACGGGCGTGGGATCGGCGTCGCCGGGCAGGAGGACCATCCCGCGCTCGATCTCCGCCTCCTCGACGCCCTTGAGCGCGATGCCGACGATCCGCCCGGACTGGGCCTGATCGACGCGGTGGTAGTGCATCTCGATGGATCGAACTTCGACCTCGCGGAACGAGCCGTCGGCCATCGGCCCGAGCAGGAGTTCGTCGCCGGCCTCGACCTCGCCGCGCATGACCGTCCCCGAAGCGACGGCGCCGACGCCGGTCACGGCGTAGCTTCGGTCGATGTACATCCGGAACTCGCCGTCGTCGCTGGCGGTCTTCGGCAGTCGGTCGAACAGTTCGTCGAGGACGTCGAGGCCGTCCATCGTGATCGCACTGGTTTCGACGATGGGGACGACGGTGTCGCCGATTTCCTCGACGGCGGCGTCGACACCGTGGCGGCCGACCCGGAGGGGAGACTTGCCGACGTCCCGGAGGAGGCGCTCGACCTCGAGGACGACCTCCTCGATGCGGTCGTCGTCGACGAGGTCGGTCTTGGTCAGCGCGACCACGGTGGGGAGTTCCGTGGCGAGCAACACTCCC
This sequence comes from Saliphagus sp. GCM10025317, assembly GCF_042663665.1. Lineage (NCBI taxonomy): Archaea > Methanobacteriati > Methanobacteriota > Halobacteria > Halobacteriales > Natrialbaceae > Saliphagus > Saliphagus sp. GCM10025317. The sequence goes on along the minus strand of NZ_JBHTAQ010000005.1, from coordinate 2,189,876 downwards.
AGGTGTTCGCGGGTCGTCCGCGTCGGCCCGTCGTCGGCGGCGACGACGAGCAGGCCGTAGTCGAGTTTCTGACCGACGAGACCGCGGATCGTGGTCCGGAGCCAGGGTTCGTGACCGACGGTGTCGACGAACGAGACGAGGCGGTCGGCCTCCTCGACGACGGCCGCCCGGTCCTGTTTCCGGTTCGGGTTCGTAACGTGCACCGGCCCCTCTTCGTCGAACCCGTAGACGGCGTAGGAGAGGTCCGCGGACAGCCCCCGCTCGACCTCGTGGGGCTGGACGTCGAGGAAGGCTCGCGTCGCACCGTCGCCGTCGTCCGGGCGGCCCGTGACGAGCGAGCCGACCAGGGTGCTCTTTCCGTGGTCGACGTGGCCGGCCGTCCCGACGACGACGTGCTGGTCGTCCGTCTCGAGGACGGCGCCCTCGCGGATCAGGGCGATGCCGACGACGCCGCCCTCGATGCCCCAGGTCTGGACATCCTCGATGTGACACTCGGCTTCCTCGGCGAGCAGCGAGAGCACGTCCATCGACTCCGAAAAGGTGTCGACGTCGATGCCGGCGAGGCCGCCGTCGTCGGTGACGCCGACGACGTACGTCGCCTCGCCGTCGCCCGAGAGGACGCGGTGACGGAGCTGTGCGGCGAGACTCTCCCGTCGCCCGCCCTCGAGGTGGATCGACTCGAGCAGCCGTTCCTTGAACTCGACGTTCCCACCGTCCTGTTCGCCACGTTCCAGGGCCCGCTCCAGCAGGGCCCGGTCACGGCTCATATCCGGTGATAGCGAGTCACACGGCAAAAGCCTTCCTGCCGAATGTCAACGTGTGTCTCTCGAGAGCGACTGTGACACAGAGTGTCATGTCTTCACTCGCGGAGGCGATCGTAGGCCGCTGTCACCCGCTTGAACTCCGCCTCGTCGCCGCCGCGGTCGGGGTGGACGTCCTTGACGCGGTCTCGATAGGCCCGTTTGATCGCCGCCTGGTCGGCCGTCGGATCGACGCCGAGCACGCTCCGGGCTTCGGCGGTCGTGGGACCGCTCGAGGTCGCGGACACTCGATTTCGGGGATCTTCGCCGTGCCAACCTGTGGGACCGGCTTTGGTTCCGGGTCCGCCCCCACCAAGACTGGCACCGAATCGAGCTTCGCGCTCCGCACGCGTTCGCGGGCCGCCTCGAGCACGTGGGCCTGCCCCGAAGCCGCCGCGGCCGTCCCGGGCGCGTCGCGTCCGCTCGCGTTGACGTTGCTGACTCCGTACCTCGCGACGGCGAAGTCGTTCCACGAGCTTCCCGCTGCCGTGGTAGTACATGAAGTAGGCCGTCGCTCCGAGCGGAACCGCGACGACGAACGGGATCGGCGAGCGCGAGACGAACGAGCCGATCACGAGCAGGGCGGTCATGCCCGCGAACAGCGCGGCGACGAGCAACACAATCGGTGACCGTTGCACACTCGAGATAGGGACTCGAGCGGCCTAAAGGATGCGGCGACCGAACACGCGTCAGTCTCGACTCGCAGTGTCGTCCGGCCGCCGCGTCGAATACGCGACCGTTTGTGTTCACCGAGGGATGCGGCCCAGAGTTGGTGAGGCGAGTAGTGGCGGGCCGAGGGGTGACGACGTGTAGCCGGGACGCGGCCTCGAGCTAAGAACGAACGGCCTTCAGTTCAACCTTCCGTTCAAACTGATCGTTGGGGCGGTCTGGCGGGCATTTCAGCCCATTGAGCACGGGAGCAAAACCGTTCACAAACGATTCTGAATCTCCAGAACGAACGGCACTGCTTTACCCGGTTCCTGTCTGGAAGGAGTAATGCCAAACGACCGAGCAAGCGACGAGTCGAGGCGGGCGAACTACCAATCGAAACCCGGCGTGGGACGCCGAGCGTTCATCGCCGCCGGCGGTAGCGTCGGTGCGACGGCACTCGCCGGGTGCACCTCCGGTGACGGTCCGGAGCAATCAGGCGACGATGGGACGCCCGACCAGGACACGCAGTCCGACGACGGGGCACAGACGGATGGCTCCGAGGAGAGCAGACAGCAGGGGAACTTCAGACTGCTGGTCAGCGACATGCCGGCCGACATCGGCGACTTCGAACGGCTGGATGTCACGCTCGATTACGCCCGAATCTTCGACGGTGGTGAGGGCGAGGGTGACGACGAGGACTCGACCGAAACCGATGGCGAGGACGGAGGCGAGGAATCGAACGAAACTGAAGAGGACATCGACGATCAGCAGAACTCGAGTGACGATGGCGAGGACGATGTAGACGCGGACGGGGAATCCGACGGCGACGAAGGCGACGAAGACGAGAACGACACCGCCGACGGCGTCGAACGAAAGCGCGGGTTCTACATCGTCGACCTCGAGGGAAGGACGGTCGACCTCACGGAGCTGGTCGGCGAGCGGGCAGTCTCCGTGTTCGAAGGAGAACTCTCTCCGGGAACGTACGAGAAGATCGAACTGCACGTCTCGGCGGTCGAGGGTATCGTCGATGGCGAGCAGGCGAACGTCAAGCTCCCGAGCGAAAAATTACAGATCACGCACCCCTTCGAGATCGGTGCCGACGACCCCGTCGATTTCGTCTTCGACATCAACGTGGTCAAACGTGGACAGGGGTCCGATTACAACCTGAAACCCGTAATCTCCGAAAGCGGGGTCGCAGGCAAGGATGTCGAGGTCGAGGAAGTAGAACGCGAAGACGAAACTGACGGTGGAGAAGAGACGGACGACCAAGCGGACGAGGAGGAATCCAACGAATCGGAAGACGCCGACGAAGATACCGGAGAGGAAGCCAACGAATCCGAAACGGACGGCGACGGGGACAGCGAAGACGAGTAGCGACGGACGAGTCCCTCGAGGGAACTCAACTTCGGCTCTCAGCGCCTCGCCAGCCCTCAGCGTTCCTGGGCCTCAGTTCCCGCCGGGAATCACCTCTCTTCGGGTCAACCTCGAGCGAATCGAACCGAAATCTCATCTCCTCGCGGATAATGGTGCACTTTCTGAAGTTGCTATAGAACGTGCACCATTGACCGTTTCTCCTGCTCGAGCGACGTCGCGTCCCCAGTGCCGGCACCGGTTTGAAGCCACTCGAGTCCGTACCTCGAGTATGAGCGTCAGCGGCCTCTGTCAGATCTGTGAAACGCGGTCGGCCGAGGAGCGGTGTGACAACTGCGGCGCCCTCGTCTGCCAGGTCCACTACCAGGAGGGGGTCGGCCTCTGTGCGAACTGCGCCAACACGGTGAATCCGAACGACCCTGACGACGTGGACATCAACCGTCTCTGAACCGATGACGTCGATTCGCGACCTGGTCAGCGGTTCACTCGGCATCGGGGAGCGCTACTGCCTCGAGGTCACGAGAGCCGACGACGGAACGCTGATCGCCGCGCACCCCTCCGATCGGAGCCCGATGGACGTCGTGGTCTGTGAGGGGCTCGAACGCCTCGATTCGCCGACGGAGACGTCCGAGGGACCGCTCGAGGTCGAAGTCGAGATACTCGGCCGCGTCGTGGACGGTCGTCTCGCCGGACGAGTCGTCTCCCCGTCGTGTGCGTCGCCGGAGAACGTGGACTGACACAGGTTCGGTTTCGAGACGAGTCGACAGCCAGGTCCGTGTGACGAGGAAGGTAGTTAGGTTCGACCTCGGGGCAGGCAGTTAGGCCCGTCTGGCCTCGAGGACCTCTCGCAACACGGTCCGGTGACAGCGCTTCTTGCCCGTGTTCTCGAAGCAGACGAGCGCGATCGATTCGCCCTCCTCGAGCCGTTCCTCGAGTTCTGCAAGCGCCTCCCGGGCTTCGATCTCGGTCTCGAGGTGCTCCCGGTACCGGTCCTCGAAACCCACCTGCTCCCAGGACGCGTTGTGGGCGCCCTCGTCGCACATGCCGGCCATCTTCAGGTCCTCCGTGGCCGTTTTGGCGTCCTCGAGCAACGTCGACGGCGGCCCGAGCGCCGGCAGGTTCTCGTCGACGGCGGCGTGAAACCAAGAGGTCGGCTGGCGAACGACGCCGACGAGCGTGGTCCCGGGCTCGAGGTCGACCAGGTCGTGCTGGAGGGCGGCGACGTAGGTGTCGGTGAACATGCTGTTCGCGGTGCCCGCTGTATCAGAGAGCGTCCGCTCCCCCGTGTCCGCTTCTCCGGTAGCGTTCCCCTCCGTTCCGGGTTCCGCTCCCGCCCCGGCGTCCGGATCGGTGCCCATACGCCCCGTACGGTCTTCCAGCATTTATATACAATGGCGCGACTATTCTCGAGTCTCTATGGCCGGCGACAGCGAAGACCCGAACGCCGACGTACAGTACCACCTCGAGGTCGCGGCCGACGACGTGGCCGACACCGTCCTCTTGCCGGGGAATCCTGAGCGTGTCGAGAAGATCGTCGCCCACTGGGACGACCACGAGGAGCGCGCACACCACCGCGAGTACCGCACGGCGACAGGTACCTACGACGGGACGTCGATTTCGGTCACCTCGACGGGAATCGGTAGCCCCTCGGCGGCCATCGCCGTCGAAGAACTCGCCCGCGTCGGCTGCGAGACGTTCATCCGGGTGGGGTCCTGTGGGGCGCTCCAGCCCGAGATGAGCGTCGGCGACCTCGTGATCACGACCGGTGGCGTTCGCCAGGAGGGGACGAGCGACGAGTACGTCCGTGAGGACTACCCGGCCGCGGCTGACTACGAGGTCGTCAGCGCGCTGGTCGCCGCCGCCGAGCGCCTGGACTACGACTACCACACGGGGATCACGATGAGCGCCGATTCGTTTTACGCCGGGCAGGGTCGACCCGGATTCGACGGCTTCGAGGCCGCCGGTGCCGACGACCTGATCGACGAACTCACCGAGGCCAACGTCGCCAACATCGAGATGGAGGCCAGCGCCATCCTCACCATCGCGAACGTCTACGGCCTCCGGGCCGGGGCGGTCTGCTCGGTCTACGCCAACCGCGTGACCGGCGAATTCCGCACCGAAGGCGAGTCTCGAGCCGCCGAAACCGCCTCGCTGGCGACGCACCTGCTGGCGAAGATGGACGCGGTCAAGCGCGAGGCCGGCGTCGACCGCTGGCACGCCGGGCTCAGCCTCGAGTAGGGTTCTATTACGAATCCGCCGACCCCCGCATCATCGTCAGTTACTTTTCAGATTGAATCTCGGTCGATTCCTCGTAGCGAACGCCCTCTAGCTGCTTGGTGTCTCGAAGAATGAACGGGCCGATTGCGAGCGTTCGTTTCATCACGGTGAGAACACGGAGCAGGTAGGCGAGAAGGACAGCAAACGGGATGAGCGTCAGTACGTAAACGGCGCTAACGACGAGATAGGCCGTACTAATGCCGGCGATAGTGCCGGTCATCTTTGCGGCGTCAAATTCCAGGACCATGTACCCCGCAACCGCCAGCGTGGGCATTGCTCCGTACAGCACTCCGCGCGAGATATTGATGATCTCCCACTGCACGTAGAGCGTCTTGAAATGTTCTCGTGCCGGACCGAAAAACCGGAGCGAATCGAGTAGCCTGCCGAACGCCTCGTCGGTGTCTTCCGAAATCGATTCGGCGTATTTGTTCCGAAGCGTTCGGGCAGCGAATATCTTCCAGGAATAGTTGTAGTTCAGGACGGGCAGTAGCGTCTGGAACGATCCGAACTCCGCTTCTTCGAGGTCGGCGCTAATCTTCTGGCTGTGCTCGACGAGACCGTCTACGAATTCTGTGATTTCATCGAGTTGGTCCGCGTTCGGACTCTCGGAAACGGTGTCGGCGATCTGTCGTGCGTGCGTATCCGAAATCTCGATAAGTGTTCGAAGGAACCGAGCCGGGTCCGCTGGGGCGACGCCGATGTCCCCCGTCTCTTCGACGGCTTCTCGAAAATCGACCTCGTTCGACATGCGGTCGCGCTGCTCTCCGAGGGGGCCAATTTCTTCGGCAAGCACGTACTGTGAGATCGTCAAAACGAGCGTGACGCTCGTGACGACGGCGATTACCATCGACCCGAATAGCGAACTGATCACGTTCGTCGAGATGAGTTTCTGCGAAGAACTCGGACCGAAAACGTGAACGAGAAGCATAACGAGATACGCAGCCACCAGTATAACTCCGGTAACGAACCACCGGTTTGCGTTGATCAAAAACCAGACCTTGACACGGGTTTCGCCGACCCGTTCTCGCATCGTATCTGCTGGGCGTAGGAGAGTATCTGACTCGCTCATGTGGCTCTGTGTTGCATTTTCGCTTTTTTCGTTAACCGACTTGAATCTGTATCTCGAGTGGCCATCCTGGCCACCAACTGAAGCCTCCGTCTAACTCGTCGTTTCCCTTTCCACTCGCTAGCTACTATACGTCTGTCCCTGTACTCTCCGCCGAGGATCATCGACGAGGTCGCTTCTGAAACGATTTTCGCGTCGAAAAACGACCATCGTCTCGGCCTTTCGAGCTTCGAATCGAAACGCATAGGTCGCCCGTGGCGAATCCACACTCGTGAGCAGATACCGAAACTTCGCCCTCTTTCTGGTACTAGCGGCCGTCTGGGGAACCGCGTTCGTCGCCATCGGGGCCGGACTCGAGTACTTCCCGCCCGTGCTCTTCGCCGCGCTTCGATACGACGTCGCTGGCGTCATTATGCTGGCTTACGCCGCGTACGTCGTTGACGGTGGTGACTTTTTCCCGAGCGGGCGCGACCAGTGGCTCCTCGTCACGATCGGGTCGGTGCTTCTCATCGCGGCCTACCACGCCTTCCTCTTCGTCGGTCAGCTAAACACGACGGCGGCCGCCGCCGCAATCGTAGTGTCGCTCTCGCCCGTCCTCACGACCGGGTTCGCCCGCGCGCTCGTCCCGTCGGACGCGCTCTCGGCGGTCGGACTGGTTGGCGTCGGGATCGGCCTCTGCGGAGTGATCGTCATTGCCCAACCGGATCCCAACGACTTGCTCTCGGCGAACGCCATCGCGACCGCCCTCGTCTTCCTTGCCGCGGCGTCGTTTGCCCTCGGAAGCGTCCTCACCCGTCGGCTCGACGCCGAGATGCCAATCGAGACGATGGAGGCCTGGTCGATGATCGGCGGCGCGATCCTCATGCACCTGCTGAGCCTCGGGCTGCGCGAACCGATCGAACCGGCGACGTGGCTCCACCCGAACGCGTTCTGGTCGCTCGCGTACCTCGCACTCGCCTCGAGCGCCTTCGGCTTCCTCCTGTACTTCACCTTGCTCGAGCGCCTCGGCCCGATCGAGATCAATATGGTGTCCTACGTCGCGCCGGTCTTCGCTGCGATTTTCGGCTGGTTGCTCCTCGACGAGGTGATCACCGGGACGACGGTGTTCGGCTTCGTCCTGATCGCGATCGGGTTCGTGCTGGTCAAGCGCCGGGCCATCCGCGACGAGTTCGTGAACCTGCGTGCGACGACCGGGAGCTAACGCTGGCTTTTGCTGGTTCTCAATGGCTCTCGTCACGACAGCCGGTGACCGTTGAATCGTTCACTGTCGCGGTCGAAGCTGACTGCTGACGACGTCGCGAGTCACGCACTCCATCACGAGGTAACAGAACGAACGGCTGCCGCTCAAGTCCGAAGAGTCCAAAGAGTCCCACGAGTGCGACGGGAGCGATCTGGAAAAGCGTACGTCCGAACCTCCACAACGTCGAATCCTCTATCAAACGGTGCCGAGGTATTCGCCCTCGAGGCTATCCGAACTTACCGGTGATGTAGTCCTCGACGCGCTGGCTCTCGGGGTTCTCGAAAATCTTCGTCGTGTCGTCGAACTCCACGAGTTCCCCGCCGGTGAGGAAGACGGCCGTCTTGTCCGAAATGCGAGCCGCCTGTTGCATGTTGTGGGTGACGATGACCACGGTATAGTCGTTCGCCAGCTCCTCGATCAGGTCCTCGATTTTCGAGGTGGCGACGGGGTCGAGCGCGCTCGCCGGCTCGTCCATCAGGATGACTTCGGGATCGGTCGCGATTGCACGGGCGATACAGAGGCGCTGTTGCTGGCCACCCGAGAGGTCGAGGCCGCTCGAGTCCAGTTGATCCTCGACTTCCTCGAGCAACGCGGCGCGCTCGAGGGCGCGTTCGACGCGCTCGTCGACGTTATCGTCGATGCCCTGGACCTTCAGGCCGTAGGCGACGTTGTCCCGGATCGACTTGGGGAACGGATTGGGCTGCTGGAACACCATCCCGATCTTGCGGCGCAGGGCGACCGGATCGACGTCGTCATCGTAGACGTTCTTGCCGTCGAACAGCAGTTCGCCTTCCACGCGGGCGGCGTCCACGAGGTCGTTCATCCGGTTGATACACCGGAGGAACGTCGACTTCCCGCAGCCAGAGGGACCGATAACCGCGGTCACCTGCTTCTCGGGCAGTTCCACGGAGACGTCCTGGAGCGCCTGGTCGTCGCCGTAGTAGACGTCGAGGCCGCGACTCTCGAGGATCGTCCGGCCGTCGGTGGTGGTCGACGAATCAGCGTCGGTGCCCCGGTCGGCCAGGCTGTCGGTCTTCGGCGTCGGGGAGGCGTGGTCGTCGCTCGATTCGGTCTTCGAGGTGGTCATGGGTTCTCGGGTCATTGGTCGTGCTGGTAGTGGTTCCGGATGAGGATCGCGACGGAGTTGATCGACAGCAAGACGACGAGCAGGGTGACGACGCCGGCGGCGACGACCCCGTACTGGAACTCGGCTTCGGGGTATTGCGCCCAGGTGTAGATCTGCATTGGCATCGCGCTGACCTTGCTGAGGAGGCTGTTCGGAACGCCGAAGACGGTCGTCGGCGCGCCGATCATGATGAGCGGGGCCGTCTCGCCGATGGCTCGACCGAGTGCGAGGATGGTTCCGGTCAAGATCCCGGGCATCGCCCGCGGCAGGACGACGTTGCGGATCGTCTGCCACTTCGTCGCGCCCATTCCGTATGAGGCCTGTCGCTGGGAGTCTGGAACGGCCCGGATCGCCTCCTGGGCGGAGATGATGACGATGGGCAGGATGAGCAGGGCGACGGTGAACGCGGCCACGATCAGGGTCCCGAAGCCGAGGCCGATGAGGCTCACGAACAGTCCAAGTCCGAGCAGGCCGTAGACGACAGAGGGGACGCCCGCCAGGTTGGCAATGTTGATCTGGATGAACGTCGTGAGTGGCCCGTCGCTCGCGTACTCCTCGAGGTAAATCGCCGCGCCAACGCCCAGCGGGAAGGTCACGAGCGCGATCAAGAGCATGAGCGCGATCGAACCGACCAGCGCCGGGAGGATGCCCGCCTCGAACGGGTTCGGGTGGGGCGGGCTGGTGAGGAACTGCCAGTCGAGCCAGCCGATCGCGTCGACGGCGACGTACGCCAGCAAGATCGCGAGCGAGAGGATGCCGACGAGCGCCGCCGCGAGAGTCAGCCAGCGGAAGGCGACGTCCTTCGTTCGACTCACGCGTCCGAACCCGGAGTCCTCGACCGACTGGTCGTTGGTGCCGGTTTCGGCCGCCATCACTGGTACACCTCCCGGTAGCGCGAGGCGATAAATTCACTCACGAGGTTCATCACGAAGGTGATCACGAACAGCGTCAGGCCGACCGCGAACAGGCTCTTGTAGGCCACCGACTGGCCGACGACGTCGTTCGTCCCGATCTGGACCATCGCCGCTGTCATCGTCTGGACTGATTCGAGAAACAGCCCGGCCGGATCGGTCAGGTCGATCAGCTTGGGCGTCTGCCCCGCCGCGATGGCGACGACCATGGTCTCGCCGATCGCTCGCGAGATGGCAAGGATGAACGACGAGAAGATGCCCGACAGCGCCGCGGGGACCACGACGGACGTGGAAACGGTGAACTTCGTCGCCCCCAGCCCGTAACTGGCCTGTCGGAGCGAGTCCGGCACCGCGCTCATCGCGTCCTCGCTGATCGAGGAGACCATCGGGATGATCATGATGCCGACCATGATCGAGGCCGACAGGGCGTTGAACGTCGATAGCTCCACGAACGGAATCGCGTCCAGCGCCGGCGTCACGTACACGAGCGCGAAGTAACCGTAGACGACCGTCGGGACGCCTGCGAGCACCTCGAGGGCCGGCTTCAGGTACGCTCGGCGGCGACTCGAGGCGTACTCGCTGAGGTAGATGGCCGTCAGCAGGCCGATCGGCAGGGCGATGGCGGCGGCCCCGAACGTGATGGTGAGCGTCCCTGAGATCAGCGGCAACACGCCGAAGGCGACGGGCTCGTTCGTCGGACTCCAGCGGGTGCCGAAGAGGAAGTCGATCGGCGAGACGGCGGCGAAGAAGTCCACCGCGTCGAGCAACAGCGTCAGGACGATGGCGACCGTCGTCAGGATCGACAGCAGCGCACACAGCGTGAAGAGGTATTTGAAGAAAACGCCACGGGCCGTCCGACTCCCGTCGTGGGAGAGGTCCATCGCGCTCATTCGGTCACCTCGTCGATGGACGCCTCGAGTTTCTCGAGGTTCTCGTCACGCACCTCTTCGGTGACGGGGACGTAACCGACCTCCTCGACGAGGTCGGTCGCCGACTGCTCGATGTAAAAGCGCAAGAAGTCTTGCACTTCGGGATCGGTGAGCGCCTGGTCGGACGCGTAGATAAACAACGGGCGCGATAGCGGGGTGTACTCCCCCTCCATGGCCGTCTGGAGCGACGGTTCGACGCAGCCGTCGCCGCTATCGATTCCGACGGCCTTGATCAGGTTTGGGTTTTCGGCGTAAAAGGAGAAGCCGAAGTAGCCGATGGCGTGTTCGGAGCCACGAACGCCCTGGACGATCGTCCGGTCCTTCTCGGTTCCGTGATAGTCGCTCCGGTGATTGGCGTCCTCGCCGATGATCGTCTCGACGAAGTAGTCGAATGTCCCCGAGGTGGTGTCGGCCCCGTACAGTTCGAACTCCTCGTCGGGCCAGTCGTCTCGCACGTCGCTCCAGCGTTGAGCGCCGTCGGTGCGCCAGATCTCCCGGAGCTCTTCGACGGTGAGACAGTCGACCCAGTCGGCGCCGGGGTTGACGACGACCGTCAGTGCATCCGTCGCGATGGTGAACTCGATCGGTTCGATTCCGTTCTCGCTACACTGTTCGCGTTCGATGTCCGCGACCTCGCGACTCGCGTTGTTGATCGCGGTCATGCCTGGACAGAAGAAGTTCGAGAAGCCGCCACCGGTCCCCGTCTGACTGATAGAGACGTTGACGTTCGGTCGTTCCTCGAAGTACGCCGCGGCGACGGCTTCGGTCACGGGAAAGACCGTGCTGCTTCCGGCGATCGGTACCTGTCTCCCCTCTTCAGCCAGTACGTCGGTACAACCGGCCAGCCCGGCGGTCGCCGCGACCCCCGTCGCGGCGAGCAGTTCCCGTCTCCCGAGAACGGGCGACGGCACGCCAGAGGCGTCTCTCGACATCACTGGATGGATACCCCAGACGAGGTAAATAGTCTACTATGATTGGAACATAGTGCTATATAGTCATACGTGGCGAACGGCGAATCTCCACGTGCCGAGCGCGTTCGAGGGTCGTACTGGCAGTGTGGGTCTTCTGTGAAAATGCCGAACTGTGACTCGAGGCGGGAGCGATCTCTGAACTCCCGAATACGCGGCCACGCTATATATGCCCGGATCCATCTGTCGCGAGTTCGACCTGGCGCGCTCTCGACGACGGATGGAACCTCGAGGGGAGCCCCGAGATGAGTGGTACTCGTCGATGCCGTCGTTTTCGGCGTGTCACCGTGCCGAACGTCTAACGGTTGTCGCGGTTCCATCGATCCCGGTTCCATCGCCCACGGTTCCGTCGAGCGCAGTTCAATCGACCGCACCGCCGTCGAACGCAACGAACAGGTTACCAGCGAGGTTCGAGACTGGCCTCTCGTCACTACGATCACCGTTTCTCGAGGCGGTTTCGCAGGATAATCGCGGCCGCGTTCATCCCCAGCAGGATGACGAGGAGCGTGATGACGCCCGCCGCCACGACGCCATAGCGGAAGTCCGGGTCGAAGTAACTCCGCCAGGAGAAGATCTGAAGCGGCATCGCGGTGACGGTCCCGAACAGCGAGTCGGGCGCGCTCGAGACCGAGGTTGCGGCGCCGATCATGATGAGCGGTGCGGTCTCCCCGATGGCTCGGCCGAGTGCCAGGATGGTCCCGGTCAGGATGCCGGGGAACGCCTCCGGGAGGACGACCTCTCGCGTCGTCTGCCAGCGACTCGCGCCCATTCCGTAGGACGCCTGCCGAACCGAGTTCGGTACCGAGCGGATGGCCTCCTGGGCGGAGATAATGACGATCGGCAAGACGAGCAGCCCCACGGTCAACCCCGCCGTGATGACCGTTCCCCGCCCAAATCCGAAGCGGCGGGCGATGATCGCCAGACCGAGCAGGCCGTAGACGACCGAGGGCACGCCCGCCAGGTTAGTGAGATTGATGCGAATGAGGCGAGTGAGCCAGTTGTCCGCGGCGTACTCCTCCAGGTAGACCGCCGCACCGACGCCGAGGGGGAACACGGCGACGATCATCACGATCAGCATGAATATCGAGCCGACGATCGGCGGGTAGAGGCCAGCGTTTTCCGGCGTCCGAGACGGACCTTGCTGGAAGAACTCCGGCCGAAGCCAGGAGTTGGGCATCGGCACGCCGAGCAACCAAGAGGCGGCAACGGCCGCGACCGCGGCGCCCAGGAGGATCGGAATCGCGAGGAGACCGATCCTGGCGGTGGGGCCGCGACGGTAGCCGTCCGCGAGGACGACTGTCGCCGGCACGACGAACCCGAGCGAAAAGACGATCGGGGCGCCGGCGCTCTCGAGCGCTCCGACCTCGACGAGGAGGCCGAGTCCGACGGTCGCCACGACGGTCAGTGCGGCGACGACGCCGGCCGCCCGGTCGTCTCGAGTCCTCGCCCACCAGAAGAGCGCACCGGCGACGGGGACGGCCGCCGTGAGCAGGTACAGGACCCACGGCTTCGCCATTTCGAGGACGGCGGTGATCGGGCCCAGCAGGGCGGTCGCGACGATCACGCCCAGCACGACGATCGCCATCACGAGCGGGCCGGAGTCGTCGAGTCGCTCGAGGCGGTCGCCGTACCGCGCTGCCGCGACAGTGGGCGCGACCGCCAGCAGAACGTAAGCCGCCCACACGTAGGGGGTGACGATCGTGAACGCGACGATCAGGAAGCCGCCGAGGCCCGCCGCGAGCAACACGCCGCCGACGCTCGTCTTCGCGACGTCGGCCGCTGTGGTCCCCCAGATTCGCCAGACGAACAGTGCGAACGGGAGGACGAACGTCAGCCCGACGATGGCGAACCAGGCGGGGTCGGCCTCGCGCAACTCGATCGCGTCGACGGTCACGTACGCGAGCAACACGAGGAGCGTGACGATGCCGAACAGAGCGGCGCCGAGGCAAGCGTACTCGAACGCGGCGCCGCGGACGCTCGCCAGGGTGCTCGAGCGGCCGACCCACTCGCGTTCGCCGGTGCGGGTTCCCATCTAGTACACCTCCCTGTAGCGACGCTGGACAGCGTCGGCGACCAGGTTCATTGCGAAGGTGACGACGAACAGTGCCATTCCGAGGGCGAACATCGACCAGAACACCGGCGTACCACCGGCCGTGTCGGAGCCCGCAGCCTGCACCATCGCGGACGTAATCGTCTGGATCGAGTCGTACAGGTTCTCGTCGAGCCTGCTCGGATCCAGGATCAGCATCTTCGGGTTCTGTCCGGCCGCGACGGTAACGATCATCGTCTCGCCGATCGCTCGCGAGATGGCGAGGATGAACGACGAGATGATCCCCGAGAACGCCGCGGGGACGACGACGCGGACCGAGACGTCGAACTTCGTCGCCCCCAGGCCGTAGCCCGCGTGTCGAAGCGAGTCCGGAACGGCACTCAGGGCGTCCTCGCTGATCGAGGAGACCATCGGGACGATCATGATCCCCATCATGATAGACGCCGACAGCGCGTTGAACGTCGATAGTGGCAGGAATCGGTCGAGGAACGGCGTGACGTACGCGAGCGCAAAGTAACCGTAGACAATCGTCGGGATGCCCGCCAGCACCTCGAGGGCTGGCTTCAGGTACGCCCTCGTCGTCGGGCGAGCGTACTCGCTCAGGTAGATCGCCGCGCCGAGGCCGCACGGGAGTGCGATGGCGGCGGCAGCGACAGTGACGACGATCGTGCCGCTCAGCAGCGGCAACAGGCCGTAGGCGTACGGCCGAATCGTCGGTCGCCAGTTCTTTCCGGTGACGAACTCCGAGAGGGCCTCCGTAATCGAGCCGTCGAGCAGCCCGGCGTACGCCTGAAAGAAGAACAGCGCGTCCGAAAAGAGGGTGTAGAGAATGCCGACCGTGATCGCCACGGTCAGGGTCGCACACCCGAGGAGCGCGTACTCGTAGAGTCGTTCGCGGCGACGGTCGGCCGCCGGGCGTTGCCACTCGTGCCTCGAGACGTCGCCGTTCATCGGCGTGCCCTCTCTTGCTGTGGTGTCGAAAACATTGGAGCGTTCTGGAGACGTGTCGACCGGTCAGTTCGCCGATGGAATCGCCGACTCTTCGCTAATGTCACCGTCGATAGCCGCCTGCAGGCGGTCGAGGTTGTCCTGGACGTCCTCGTCGCTCATCGCGACGTAGCCGATCTCCTCGGAGACGACCTCGAAGTCCCCCGAGAGTTCGATGGCGAACTCCACGAACGCCTGCACCGCTTCGTCTTCCTGGAGCTTTTCCTGGTTGACGTACCAGAAGATCGGCCGGGTGAGCGGGTATGATCCGTCGGAGGCGGCCTCGAGGCTCGGCGCCGTACACCCGTCGCCGCCGTCGATCTCGAGGGCCTTGATGCCCTCGGGGTTGTTGTCGTAGTACGCGTAGGGGAGATAGCCGTGCGCGTAGGGATTTCCGGACACGCCCTCGGCGATGAGGTCGTCTTCCTCGGTTCCCTGGAAGTCCTCGCGGATGCTCCGGAAGTCGTCGAGCACCTCACCCGTCCAGTAGTCGTACGTCCCTGACGTCGTGGCGGGGCCGTGGAGTTCGATCTCCTCGTCGGGCCAGCTCGAGTCAACGTCGGCCCACGTCTCGGGGGCACTGTCGGGCAACCAGATCTCCTGCAGGATGTCGAAGTCGGCGCAGTCCAGCCAGTCGTTTTCGGGGTTGACGATTACCGTCAGGGCGTCGCCCGCACACTGGAACTCGATCGGCTGAAAG
Source organism: Saliphagus sp. GCM10025317 (assembly GCF_042663665.1). Lineage (NCBI taxonomy): Archaea > Methanobacteriati > Methanobacteriota > Halobacteria > Halobacteriales > Natrialbaceae > Saliphagus > Saliphagus sp. GCM10025317. The sequence goes on along the minus strand of NZ_JBHTAQ010000005.1, from coordinate 2,174,800 downwards.
CCGTTGTCCCGACAGTTCTGGATCTCCTCTTCGAGAATCGGCCGGCTCGCCCCGGTAATGGCGCTCTCACCGGGGATGAAGAAGTTCTCCATCCCGCCGGTGCTCCCGTCGCTCGAGAGTTCGTACTCGAACCCGTCGTGCATGGTGGAGAACTCTTCGCCGGCGGCCTCCGAGACGGGGAAGACGGTGCTGCTTCCGGAGATTCGGACGGTTCCCTCGACGGAATTTCCGCCGTTGCCGTTGCCATTCCCATTCCCATTTCCGTTTCCGTTGCCGCCGTTACCACCGTTTCCGTCGCTGCTCGCTTCGTTCTCTGCACATCCGGCAATCAGACCTGTCCCCAGGGCGCCAGTTGCCGCGATGAACTTCCGTCGCGTTGCCAGACTGCTCACCGTTCGAAGCTGGTTGTCGACCATCGAGTGAGGGATTTGCCTATCTCCGTAAGTACGATGCTATGACCGGTATATACGGCTACAGAGTCGTCAATACCGGTATCACTGAGACCGTAATCGGACGTATTGGACGTATCGGACATATCGGACATATCGGACATATCGAACGGAACTCGAGGGCCATCGTCAGTGTCGCCTCGGGATGCCTCCACCGGTGCCGATCGCTCGAGCGAACGTCGCCGGGACGGGTGGCTCGAGGCGCCGATCCGAAGAGGTGCATTCAAGTATGCGCCGCGACTTCGTGAGCGTATGAAAGATCAGGGACGCTCTACGCGCAAGCGCACCGGCGGACGACTGAAGTCCTTCAACAACCGGCGAAAACACCAGCTCGGTCGCCACCCGACCGAGACCCAGGTCGGCGAGCCTCGCTTTCGCACCATCGACGCCCGCGGCAACGGCGAGAAGACTCGCGCGCTCGCGACGAACGTCGTCAGCGTCAGCACGGGCGAGGAGACGGTGACCGCCGAGATCACGGACGTCGTCGAGAACGACGCCAACCCGAACTACGTGCGTCGAAACATCATCACGAAAGGTGCCGTCATCGACACGAGCGAAGGCCAGGCCCGCGTCACCTCGCGACCCGGGCAGGTCGGCCAGGTCAACGCCGTCCTTCTCGAGTAAGCGCTCGATCGTCGATTTACCGCCACTGTCACCGCATCTCCTCGAGGTCGACGAACACGTCTGCGTTCGCCGTGAGCCACGTCGTCATCGTGTCGAACCCGTCTTCCGCTGCAGACGCTTCCCTCGGTGCGATCGTACAGCGGTCGGGACGATCGTCGTAGCGGACGATAATTGCAGTGTACATCGGTGGTGCCGTCTTTCTATTGTCGGGCTCGGTCGCCGTTCGCGTCTCGGAACCGTTGGACACAGTCGTCATTGGCGTACCAGCGTCCTCCTGGGACCCTGTATTCGGAGCCTCGAGCGACCTCGTAAAAATCGCTGCTAATTGTACTCCCGACGCGGTCGGACGGCTACGTATCGCTATTGAGGGCTGGCGAGAACCTCGATCAGGGACGGGGCGCCGCCTTCTGGAGCGCCGTCTCCGCGATGTTCCCGCCGTAGTCGGCGCTTCGAGAGAGCGAGTCGACGATCAGGCCGAGCGACTGGGCCTGGACCGAGTCGAGGTCACGGAGCATGTGGTCGATCGATCGCGTGTGTTCGTCGATCTCGAGTACGGCCTCGAGCGCGTCGTGACCCAGCTCCGTCGCCTCGTCGCTGTCGTCGGCGAAGAGCGCGTCGAGGGATTTCTCGAAGACGTCGAACGTCTCGTCGTACAGCTCGACCAGCGCGTCGGCGACCTCCTCGGAGATGTCCTCGAGCTTCATCGCGAGTTTGCTGATCTTGACCGCGTGATCGGCGACGCGCTCGAGCTGGCGGGCGCTGGAGTGGTAGTCGAAGCAGTCCTCCCGCGAGACACCGAGTTCCTCGGAGGCCCGGGGCGAGCGGAGCGTCGCGCGAAAGATACGGGAGACGACGAGCCAGAGTCGGTCGACGTCGTCGTCGCGCTCGATAACGTCGCGAGCGATGTCGTCATCGTTCTCGATGAGCGCCGTGACGGCGTCCTCGAGCATGGAGGCGGCGATCAGGCGCATACGATTGACGGCGTTGACGATGGACAGCTCCGAGGAGTCGAGCAGGTCCTGGATGACGACGCTGTTGGTTGTTTCCTCGAGGACTTCGACGCCGACCAGTCCCTGGGTCGCGCTCCTGATCGCCCGGCGCTGGTCGGTCGTGATGCGGCTGGCCTCGAGTGCGATGATGTCGAAGCCGCTGACGTACATCGTCATGACCGCCCGCGTGAGGCGCTCGCCCTCGAGGTTGGAGATGTCGAGGGTCCCCTTCTGGCGGTCGCTCTCGCGCTGGGGCGTCAATAGGAGGGCGTCGTCCTCCGGGTAGCACTCGACGACCGATCCGGCGCTGACGTCGTTCGCGGTTGCCCAGGACTTCGGGAGCGAGACGGTGTACGTCGACCCGCCGGTCACCTGGACTTTTCGCGTCTCCATACCGGAACCACGCAATCACGAACATATAAATCTATACAAATCTATAGATCGTGCTCGTCTCAACAGTACACCCCCCGGTAGATTCGTACCGCCTGTGTGAATTTCGGCAGGCGTGCGTACGGAATAGGGCTGCCGGAAACCGTCACTTGTCAACCCGAGATTCTATACCGGACTATTTTGATCGTGAGGAGATACTCGAGAATACGTCACATACGTAGTGATATATAGACTGATGCAATCTATATTCTCTCGAGGAATCCGACCAGCGCTTCGTTGAACGCGGTCGGTCGCTCGAGCATCGAGAGGTGGGCTGCGTCGGGGATCTCGACCCCGTCGGCGTCCGGAATCTCCTCGACGAGGTACTCGTGGAACCATGGCGGCGTCAGCTGGTCGTGTTCGCCGTAGATTGCCCGGACGGGAACGTCGATTTCGTGGAGCCGGTTCCTGACGTCGAACTCGTGGCACGTGAGGAAGTCCCGTCGCGTGACCGTCTGCCCGCACTCGCGCATCGTCTCCATCGAGATCGTCCGCAGGCGCTGGTCCGGGTCGTGAAAGAGCCGATCCGGTTCGTGCAGGAACTCGATCGCCCGCTCGAAGTCGTTTTCGAGCCACCACCGGAGGTCCTCGAGCACGCCCAGTCGTGCCCCCGTTCCGGTCAGTATCGCTCCGTCGAGGTCGACTTCGTCCGCTCGCTCCAGGAGGACGTGCATGGTAATAGCCCCACCCAGAGAGTTGCCGACGAGCACGCGAGCGCCCGTCTCCTCGAGGACTGTGATGACGTCGTCGGCGTACGCCGAGAGCGTCGTGTAGCCCGCATTTGCCTCGACTTCTTCGGAATCTCCGTGACCGCTCAGGTCGAGCGCGACGATGGGTCGCTGGCTACCGAGTCGGTGCTGGGACTTCCAGACGGCGCTCGAACCGCCGCTTCCGTGAACGAAACAGATCGGATCCCCTGATCCGTCGCGGTCGGCACGCACGTATGCCGTTTCGCGTCCTTGGTGTTCCACCGTGTGCATGCGTAGATACACGACGGGCGCCCTGATAAGTGGGGATGACGGTGATCGTTCGCCCCGTCACTGTCGTCGTCGGTTCTCGTCGACCAGACGAAGTGGGGACCGCTACACCATCGGTATAGGGTGCTTCTACTCACGTATTGCGATTCCTTTGCGGAAGGTATTTATAGTAGCACAGCTTACCTGGGGTTAGTTACAATGAAAATAGCACAACTTGCTCGCGACGACGATCGGCTGGTCCGTCGGTTCGAGAACGACGACGGATCGAGAATCGTCATCGACTTCGGCGGCGACTCCGCCGACGCATCCGTCGAGGTCGTCGACGGGACCGTTCTCGTCGTCGCCGGTGACGACCAGTACGAACTCGAGGTGCCGGCACAGGCGAGTGACGCGCAAGCGTTTATGAAAAACGGCGTCCTCACTATCGACTTGGAGGCATCCCAATGAAACTCACCGTCAGACCCCTCAAGCAAAAAGACGCAGGTCGCGGACTGGCCGCCATCGACCGCTCGTCGATGAGCGAACTCGGCCTCGAGAACGGCGATTACATCCTGATCGAGGGCAACGGCGAGGACCGGGCCGTCGCCCGCGTCTGGCCAGGGTATCCCGAGGACGAGGGCCGAGGCGTCGTCCGCATCGACGGTCGCATCCGCCAGGAGGCCGGCGTCGGCATCGACGACCGCGTCACTGTCGAGAAAGCCGACGTGAAACAGGCCTCGAGCGTCACCGTGGCGCTTCCTCAGAATCTCCGGATCCGCGGTGACATCGGCCCGCTCGTACGCGACAAACTGAGTGGCCAGGCCGTCACCGAGGGCCAGACGGTGCCCTTCTCGCTCTCGTTCGGCCCGATGGCCAGCTCCGGTCAGTCGGTCCCTCTGAAGATCGCCTCGACGTCCCCGAAAGGGACAGTCGTGATCACGGACTCGACGGAGATTCAGATCTCCGAGACGCCTGCCGAACAGATCAGCGCCGGCAGCGGCCCTGGCCAGGAGGGAATCCCGAACGTCACCTACGAGGACATCGGTGGTCTCGACAGCGAACTCGATCAGGTTCGCGAGATGATCGAGTTGCCGATGCGCCACCCGGAACTGTTCCAGCAGCTCGGGATCGAGCCGCCGAAGGGCGTTCTCCTGCACGGCCCGCCGGGAACGGGGAAGACCCTGATGGCCAAAGCCGTCGCCAACGAGATTGACGCCCACTTCCAGACCATCTCCGGGCCGGAGATCATGTCGAAGTACTACGGAGAATCCGAAGAGAAGCTCCGCGAGGTGTTCGAGGAAGCCGAGGAGAACGCCCCGGCGATCGTCTTCGTCGACGAACTCGACTCGATCGCGGCCAAGCGCGAGGACGCCGGCGGCGACGTCGAACGACGCGTCGTCGCCCAGCTGCTTTCGCTGATGGACGGCCTCGAGGAACGCGGCCGCGTCACCGTGATCGCCGCGACGAACCGCGTCGACGCCATCGACCCCGCCCTCCGACGTGGCGGCCGGTTCGACCGCGAGATCGAGATCGGCGTCCCGGACAAGGACGGCCGGACGGAGATCCTGCAGGTTCACACCCGCGGGATGCCCCTCTCGGACAGCGTCGACCTCGATCAGTACGCCGAGAACACCCACGGATTCGTCGGCGCCGATCTCGAGAGCCTGACGAAGGAGGCGGCGATGAACGCCCTCCGGCGCATCCGCCCCGAACTCGACCTCGAACAGGAGGAGATCGACGCCGAGGTGCTCGAGCGCCTGCGCGTCACCGAGAAGGACTTCAAGGAGGCGCTCAAGGGCATCACGCCGTCGGCGCTCCGGGAGGTCTTCGTCGAAGTGCCGAACGTCACCTGGAACGACGTCGGCGGCCTCACACAGACGAAAGATCGGCTCCAGGAGACCATCCAGTGGCCGCTCGACTACCCCGAGGTCTTCCAGGCGATGGACATGGAGGCTGCGAAGGGCGTCCTCATGTACGGTCCGCCGGGGACTGGCAAGACGCTGCTCGCGAAGGCCGTCGCCAACGAGGCCCAGTCGAACTTCATCTCGATCAAGGGTCCCGAACTGCTGAACAAGTACGTCGGCGAGTCCGAGAAGGGGGTCCGCGAGGTGTTCGAGAAGGCCCGGTCGAACGCACCGACCGTGATCTTCTTCGACGAGATCGACTCCATCGCGACCGAACGCGGCAGCGGCCAGATGGACTCCGGCGTCGGCGAGCGGGTCGTCTCCCAGCTACTGACCGAACTCGACGGCCTCGAGGAACTCGAGGACGTGGTCGTCATCGCGACGACGAACCGGCCGGACCTGATCGACACGGCCCTGCTCCGGCCCGGACGGCTCGACCGCCACATCCACGTGCCCGTCCCGGACGAAGAAGCTCGCAAGAAGATCTTCGAGGTCCACACCCGCGACAAGCCGCTGGCCGAGGGAATCGACCTCGAGTGGCTCGCGAGCCAGACGGAGGGCTACGTCGGCGCTGACATCGAAGCCGTCTGCCGTGAGGCGTCGATGGCCGCGACGCGCGAGTTCATCGAGACGGTCGATCCCGAGGACATCGGCGACGCCGTCGGGAACGTTCGGGTCAGCGAGGCCCACTTCGAGCAAGCGCTCCAGGAGGTCCCGCCGAGCGTGACCCAGGAGACGCGCGAGCGCTACGAGGAGATCGAATCGCAGTTCCAGTCGAGCGAACCCCAGCCGAAAGAAGAGCAGGTCGGCCGAACGTTCCAGTAAGCCGACTGCTCTCCTTGCGAGCCTGAAGGCTGAAACGCGGTTTTGCGGCGATTTTTCATCGATTCACTGATGAACTACTGAGCGGAGTTACAACACACCTGCCGCGAATCAGGGTCCCTTACAGCACACCTGCCACGAACCCGAGTCCCATTACGATAAGCACTGCCGCCGAGAACGCCGGCAGGTACGGCGTGTACTTCTCGACCGTCTCTTCGTGACGTTCGTAACCCGCGACCAGGAGCATGGTCAGGGTGACAATCCCGATGATGACGGTGATCGCGTAGGCGGCCATCAACTCGAGGCAGTAGTTCGACCCCGAACAGAGGGCGATGATTTCGAACTCCTCCTCGTGGGCGAATCCGAGGAGGAAGGCGAACCAGGCGATGCCGAGGAGTCCACGGTCGGCGGCGTCCTCGAGGTTGCCGTGCCCGTGCCCGTGGTCGTGAGTGTGGTCGTGGTCGTGGCCACCGACGAACGGGAGTGCGCGTTTCAGTCGGGTCAGTGGTCCGGCGCTTTCGTGGTGGTCGTGTGTGTGGTCGTGGTGATCGTGATTGTCGTGAGTGTGGTCGTCGCCTTGGTGGTGCTCGTGATTCTCATGGTCGTGATCGGGGTGATGGGACTCGTGTGAGTTCCCGTGTCCATGACTGTGCCCGTGACGATACTCACGAATGCCGAGCCCAATGAGCAAGATGCCGGCGACCAGACTGACCGGACCGCCGATCTGCACACCACCAAGTATCGTCAGCGGTTCGTTCACCTGCGTGAGTTCGAAGTACGACTTCGCGTAGAAGAACGCCCCCACCATCGCGATGCTGCTCACGAGGTGGCCGACGCCGAGAATGAAACTCGCCGCGAATCCGTACATCCACTTGTTCGTCTGATCGAGGGCGTACGACGCCGCCACCGGCCACCCGTGCCCTGGCTCGATGCCGTGTATCGCCCCGAGGACGACCGCCCCGAGGAACAGCCCTGTCAGATCGGACGGAATCATTCGTGTCGCATATCGCAGGACCCCCTGCTTAACCGTTGTTACTACCGGAACGGGGGATTCATCATACGCGGTGCGCTTTTTCCACCAACGAATTACCACCATGCGAACGAGTTTTAGCATTCCCGACGACGTCGTCGACGCGTTCGACCAGGTCTGGCAGGACCAGGGACTGGACAACCGCTCTCGAGCCGTCAGAGAGGCGATGCTCGAATATATCGAGTCTCACTCGCGACTCGAGGAGACGACCGGCGAGGTGGTTGCCCTGATCGGCTTCGACTATCGCCACCACGAAGTCATCCGCGAACTCCACACCGCCCAGCACGAGTTCCAGGACGTCATCCTCAACACGAGTCACACCCACCAGCAGGAGTGGTGTCTCGAGTCGCTGTTCTGCCGGGGGAGCGCGGACCGCGTTCGAGAACTCACCTATCGACTGCGCGACTTCGACGGAGTACGCCGGGTGAAGGTGATGGTGATCCAGGACCAGGTTGACTGACTCGAGTCCAGAACGACGTTCCGACGGTTCACACTACGTCGGAACTCGAGGCACGAGACAGCAGGTAGACGGCGACGGCACCGAACGCGAGAGCCAACCCTGCCAGGACGGCGACACCGGGGACGACGGCATCGAGAGTTCCGTCGAACCAGGTCACGTCGATCACCGTCATCACGTCCCGATCGAGCATGAGCGAGCGCGCGGTATCGACGCCGTAGGTGACGGGGTTGTAGCGCGCGAAGGTCTGGATCCAGTTCGGCAGCACCTCGAGCGGGAGAAACGCGCTCGACAGGAACAACAGGGGAAACTGCAACAGGTTCGCGCCGATGATCGTCGATTCCTGGTCCCTGGTGAGGAGCGCCAGCGAATTCGAGAGGGCGACGAACCACAGCGAAAATAGAACGCCCACGGCGACGATGCCGACGGCACCAACGAACCCGGTGACGATTTCCGCCCCGAGGAGAACGCCGAGACCGAGGATGATGGTGATCTGGAGTGAGATTCGAAACACCTCTGCAGCGGTCTTGCCGACGAACACGGCCGTTCGGTTCATCGGCGTCACGAGGACCTTCTCGAACATCCCGTTCTCGATGTCGTTGACCAGGCCGATTCCCGAGGTGACCGCCGCGGCGAGGGCCACCTGGATAGCGATCGCCGGCACGAGGAACGTCTCGTAGTTGATGCCCGGAATGCCGCGGTCGACGGCGCTTCCGGCGACGTTTCCGAACACCTCCGTGAACAGGACGAGGAAGATTATCGGCTGAACGAGGGAGACGACCAGGACGAACGGATTTCGGACGGCCTTGAGGTTCCATCGCTTGAAGTTCACCCAGACGTCCCCGACGAACGTGTTTCCGGATTTGGCGGGCTGTTGCGCTTCAGCCGTCCCAGCAGAACCGTCGGTCTCGGAGGTGCTCACCGTGACACCTCCGTTCGCGCGGCGTCGCTCCCGTCGGAATCGACCGCCTCGCCGGTGATCGCGAGGAACACGTCGTCGAGCGTCGGCGCTCGAATGTTGAACCCCGTAACGATCAACTCGGCGTCTCGGAGGGCGACCAGGAGATCCGTCCCGTACTGGCGGGCCGATTCGGCGGTGACGCTGATCCCCTCGTCGTTTTCCGTGACGGCGGCGTCCGAAAAGGCGTCGAACGCTCGAGCGATCGTCGCGGCCCGTTCTCGACTGGCGGGTCCGCCCTCCAGTTCCACGTCGAGGACCTCGCCGCCGACCCGTCGTTTCAGCTCGGCGGGGCTCCCCTCGGCGACAATCTCGCCCCCCGAGATGACCGCCAGCCGATCGCAGAGCTGGTCGGCCTCTTCGAGGTACTGCGTCGTCAGGAAGATCGTCGTCCCCCGTCCATTGATGCGTCGGAAGTAGTCCCACAACCGGTTCCGAGCCTTCGGATCGAGCCCGGTCGTCGGTTCGTCGAGGAAGACCAGCGGCGGCCGGTGAACGAGCGCGGTCGCGGCGTCCAGGCGCTTTTTCATCCCGCCGGAGAACTCTTCGGCCCGCTTGTCGGCGACGTCCACGAGATCGACGAGGTCGAGTAGCTCGTCGACTCGTTCGGATCGCTCGCCTCGAGGGACTCCGTAGGCCTCGCAGGCGAATCGAACGTTCTCCTCGGCGGTGAGTTCAGGGTCGACGCTCGTCTCCTGGGCCATGTACCCGATGGTCTCTCGCACGCTTCGCGGTTCTGTTCGAACGTCGAACCCGTTGACGCGAGCGCTCCCGCTTGTCGGCGATAGGAGCGTCGCGAAGACTTTGATCGTGGTCGTCTTGCCGGCGCCGTTCGGACCGAGAAACCCGAAGAATTCCCCTTCCGGGACCGTCATGTCCACCCCCTGTACGGCGGCGGTCCCGTCGGCGTAGACGAGCTCGAGCCCCTCGACCTCGATAGCCGCTGGTGGGCTGGTTCGCCCGTCGTGGCGCGACTCGATTGCGTCGTCCGATCCCGACGATGGCATACCCGTACTAGTGGAGATAGCGTGATATAGGTTCGACCAAGAAGCGAAGGCTGGCTCGTTCGGAAAGGTGGTGGGAGGATGGGGGAGATCAGCCAGCAACGGGATCACCGTTTCATTGCTAGGCTGCTGTTTTGTCGTTTCTCACTAGCCCTGAACACAAACCACACGCGAAGAACCGATCTCCAAAATTGCATCTCCGCTGTTCCGCGTGTACTGACGTTGCCGAGTCTTACGCTGTTTTCACTTCGTTCAGGTGACTGAAATACCGTGAAATTTTAGCTAAAAGAACGTACTTGAACGACGACGGTCCCTCTCTAAAATACCTCCCGCAGACCGTGGGACGACTCGCACGAAACCGCCTGAAGATCGATACCGTCGATATCATTCACCCACTCGTGAAATCGGTGTGCACAAAACGGCACAAGAACTGTCAGTCTGTTCGGCCGTGCCGGCTGTCGAGCAATTCTGAATCCGCCCTGACCGAGTTGTACACACGTTCGGCCCACTCCATTGCAATCGGAGAATCAGTCTCGACGAACACCTGCATGAGCCCCGTCGTCTCGTCGTATCCTCCTATTCCGACGCACTCGTTGAAGAGAGCGAGTCCATACGGCAGGCGGTTGCGCGTTCGAAGGGCGAGGTAGCCGTTCTCGATCGCCTTCTGAGCACGCTCGGGATACGTGTCGAAGAGCTTCTCGGCGATGTGGGGGAGGTAGACGATTTCGGTGTCGGTTGCATCGAACAGTTGCTCGTGGAATCCACCGAGAGCAAGTGGTGCCATGTGTGTCGTATTGAACCCACGGAACGTCTCCGACTCCCGAACGAGTGAGATAAACCGCTCGACAGGCCGGTACGGGTCATCTGGTTCTGCGACGGTCACAGTCGCATCCACGAACGGCTCGACGACGAATTCCCGGTGATCCTCACAGATCACGTCGAGCAGTGGTGTCAGTTTCTGTGCAGTATGTACGTTCGCCTCGAACCGGAGCACCTCCTCTGCGACGACTTCGCCGCGACCGGTCAATTGCAATCGCCCGTCGACTTTCTCGGCGAATCCCTGTTCGTCGAGCCACTGTGTGAAGCGGTGACTCGTCGCTCGAGAAACGTCGAGACGGTCCTCGATCTCTCCCCGGTCGAGCGGTTCTTCCAGGAGCGCCTCGAGGACGGGGCCATGCCGGACGATATCGCCGAGTCGGTCCGTATCTATGCGATTACCTGCTGTGTTTAAGCGGTGGCCGAGCTGGCGACGGTTTCGCTCGTTTTCCAGAATGGCCTCGAAGATCGGCGAGCCTGGTCGGAGGCGACTATCGTCATCGTATCTGTCGTATTCGTCAGGCGCCATCTGGCTCACTCCTTAGAGAATTGGTGGCAACGACAGTAACTCTATCCCGTTCGTGCTTCGTAACTCCTCTCACGGTCTGAAACGGCACTCACTCCATCGAACAGTGCTCGACAGGTGAGGCCAACGACTGTGACGTCGTACAGGTGGGCATGACACGACAGAAGGTCGGCGACGATCAGATCGAACAGTTCGAAGGAGTATTCCACGGGTACTTGATCCGACCCGTTGATCCCACCTACGACGACGCACGAGCCGTCTGGAACGGGATGATCGACAAGCGACCCGCACTCATCTCGCGGTGTCGTGGAGTCGCCGACGTCATCAGCGCGGTGAACTTCGCCCGCGAACACGACCTGGCGGTGGCTATTCGTGGCGGCGGCCACAATGTCGCCGGGACTGCCGTCTGCGACGATGGGCTCGTTATCGACCTGTCCGAGATGAGGAGCGTATGGGTCGATCCTGACGAACGGACGGCGTGGGTTCAAGCCGGCGCTACGTGGGCAGACGTCGACCTTGAGACGCAGGCGTTCGGGCTGGCGACTCCCGGCGGCGTCGTCTCGGATACGGGCGTCGGAGGACTCACCCTCGGCGGTGGCATCGGCCATCTCCGGTGCAAGTACGGGCTCAGCTGTGACAACCTCCGCTCCGTAGACCTCGTTACCGCGGATGGCGAGTATCTGACTGCCAGCGAGGACGAGCACGAGGAGCTCTTCTGGGGCCTTCGCGGGGGCGGCGGGAACTTTGGCGTCGTCACTGGCTTCGAGTTCGAGCTCTACCCGGTCGGACCCGACGTGGCGGTCTGCCTGGTGTTCTATCCGAGTGACCAGCTGGCCGATTGCCTGCGAACGTACCGTGAATACGCCGAATCGGCGCCCGATGCGGTTAGCACGCTCGTCTTTGCGGGCGAACTGCCCGACGAAGAACTGTTCGAGGGCGACGACGTTCATCGGCAGAAATTCGCCATCATGGGGTGCTACGCCGGGCCCGTCGACGACGGGACACGAGTGCTGTCGGCCCTGCGTGAACTCGCGGAGCCGATCGCCGATTTCAGCGGGGTGGTGCCCTACACCGAACTCCAGCAGATACTCGACGAGGACTACCCCGACGGGATGCGCTACTACTGGAAGTCGCTGTATCTCGACGGCCTGTCGGAGTCCGCTATCGATCGCATTGCCTACTGGGCCGACGTGGCGCCCTCCCCGCTTTCGACGGTCGACGTCTGGCAGTTAGGGGGCGCAATTGCCCAAGATGGTGTCGAGGATAGTGCGTTCGCGGGGCGGCACGCTCCGTTCTTGCTCGGCGTCGAAGCGAACTGGGAACGTCCGGAGGCCGACGATGCCAACGTCGAGTGGGTGCGTGACTGTCTCGACGACATGCGACAGTTCTCGGACGGGTCGGTCTACCTCAACTTTCCGGGATTCCTCGAAGAAGGTGAGGACATGATGCGGACCACGTTCGGACCCTCGTACGAGCGATTAGTTGCGTTGAAGGACGAGTACGACCCGACGAATTTCTTCAGCCGTAACCAGAACATCCCACCGTCTGGAGTCGCCAGGGCTGACGAGCACGTTAGAGAGTGAACCAGTGGGAACCTTACGGCGATAATTGATCGTCTATTCCTCCTCCATTTTGTTCAGGTTTCGGACTGCGGTTACAGACTCCGTCTATATTGCCGATTTCTCCATAGCGCCCGAAATGGCAGTCGATACCGCGAATGTTCTCTCGTGAACCTACGCTGGAGTTCTTCGTCCGAACGCCAATTTAACCCCGAATCCGACGAGGGCGCTTCCGCTGGCCACACGAAGGACATCTCTCACGAGTTCGCGGTCAGTAATGACTTGTCTCGCTTGCGCCGAGAATACCGCGAGCATTGCTTGATAAAGGAATCCGAGACTCGCAAACAGCACGCCGAGCGTGAAAATTTGGAGGGCGGTAGAACTCCCTGGTCGGACGAACTGCGGCAGGAAAGCGAGGAAGAACACCGCCACCTTCGGATTCAAGACGTTGATCAGCAGAGCACTTCGAAACGACTCACTCGGCGTGTAGGTAGTGCTCTCCGACGAAATCTCGAATTCCTCCGAATTTCTCAACGTCTGCACGCCGAGATACACGAGATACACCGCACCGACGAATTTGACGACGGTGAATGCCAGCGCGGACGTTTGGAGAATTGCCGAGAGTCCGAGCATGGCCGCCGTCGTGTGTACGACACTCCCCGCCGAAGATCCTAATGCGGCGGTGACACCGACGGTGCGTCCGTCGCTGATACTCCGGGTTAGCGTGTAGATACTATCCGGCCCGGGTGAGACGATGAGGGCGATTGCGACGGGAACGAACGCAAGGACGGCACCTGGTACTAACATGCACTAGTGCTCGAGGATAAACACCTTATACCCAGACGCTAAGTGACATGTTACCGAGACTCGCGCTGTTCTACTTTGTTCAAGTCTCAAACTGACGTTCCAGATTTCGTCTACTTTGCCGCTTTCGGAGGAAGAGTCGGCGGAGTGAGTGACTACTCTCCACTCTCGAACTGCGGATTCCAGACTACTTCCCACAGGTGTTCATCCGGGTCTTGGAAGTGACCTGAATACCCGCCCCATTCGCGGTCACGAGGAGAGTCGGTAATCTTCGCACCGGCTTCTTCCGCCGTCTGCATTACGTCATCGACTTCTTCTTTCGACGCGACGTTGTGGCCGATAGTGAACTCCGCAGGACTCGACGCAGTTTCGTCGACGTTTGCGTCTTCCGCGATTTGATGTTTAGGGTAGAGTGCGAGTTGCAAGCCGTTATTCAGAGGGAAGAAGGCGACTGCTCCTCCTTCAAACTCCGTTCCGACGATTCCCTCTGTTGGCCATCCTAAGCCATCACGGTAAAAAGTGAGGGATTTTTCTAAGTCACTGACTCCCAAAGTAACGACGGTAATGCGTGGTTCCATGGTCACTGGTCTAGCGTGGGCTGAGAACCAACCGCTGACCAGTATCTAGATGGGAGGGTGATGAAATAGGCTTTCGTAAAAATTGGAGAGCTGTAACGTGGTTCATCGATCGGAAATCTAAAGAGCAACTGCCGGAAGATGATCTGACTAACCGACCGGCGATAGATGCTCTGTAGCGCCCGAATTCGGCTACCTGCTTTCGCGCTGTTCGACCTTGTTCAGGTAGCTGAAATCCGTAACACATTCGAGTGAAAAAAGGAGCTTTTCGAATCTGAAACCCACAAATACAGCAAGTAGAACCAATTACTCGCCGCCGCACATAAATAACAGAGTCCAGCGGTTAGCGGTCCGCCGCAAACTACTCTCAGAAACGCCTGTCGACCTACCGGCGATCTTACCCACGATGGTACGAGCTGTGGCTCTGTAGAACCTCTCAAACGGGGATATCTTTCGACACCCGTGCCGAATGCATGGTGCGTATCGAACGGACGCCAGAAATGCTGGTGTGATCAGTCGCCGATGGTTAGCTCTTTTTACGGATGAATGCAAGCATCTCGTCGATGAAGCGATCTGGCGCGGTGAGCATCGCTTCGTGTGCGTACCCATCGAAGGTAACGATCCGGTTGTTCGGGAGCGCGTGGTTGACCGGGGGCGTCGCATCTTTCATGAGTGGAGGGCTCTCGCTGCCGGATAACAGCAACGTCGGCGTCGTCACGTTGGCGAACCGGGCCGCGTCGAAACTCGTACTCGCCGACCGCTGATAAGCTGCGGGGCCAGACGTGTCCCGCGTCCACGAGATCCTGCCAGTCCGGGGCCGAGCGTTGCGCATCGATTTCTTCCGGCGTGGATTGGGCGATTTCTCGCAGAAACAGGGCGAGCATCTGCTCGTTCTCGCCGTTTTTCAACAGCCGCTCCATTTCAACGAGTACTTCATCGGAGTAGAGTTCGTGATCGCCGAACACAATCGGTGGTTCGTACAGAACGAGTTTGAGTAGGTCGTCGGTTCGCAGGGCCGCCTCCAGCCATAAGAGCGCCCTCGATGAGTGTCCAAGGAGGGTTACAGGTTCGTCGATCGCCTCGACGACCGCAGCCACGTCCTTGAACTCTCGTTCTAATGCGTACTCGTCGGCATCGCCGCTCTCGCCGACGCCACGACAATCCATCGCGTACACCGTATAGTGGTCCGCAAAAGCGGAACGAACCCCGGAGAGTTCCCAGAACCGGTGGTCGCAGGCGCCCCCGCGGACGAGCCCGAGCGGTGGTCCGCTCCCCGTCCGTTCGAATGCAATTGTGGTTCCATCTGCTGACGTAACTGTTCCCCTTTTCTTACCCGTGTCTGGTGTTGCGTTGACCATGGGACGGCTCACCACCATTCCCCTACGAACCGCAATGACACAGCGTCATCTCGTGAAAAACCTGCACGTCCCGCACAGAGAGCGTGACACGCTAGAAATTAGCCAGCGAATTTTAACCGTACTTTGGTTGCCTGCTCTGCGAGGCAGTTCTCGCTTCCAGAGACGAAGGAAAGAACAACTGCCGGAAGGAGAATCGGCTACCTGACCCGCAATAGGGCCCTTATACGCCTGAATTCGGTGTAGCCTCCCCTTGGCGAGATTGAGTTTCTGGCATGTGTGGACCACCACGTCGAGGTGCTCGATGCGATCTCGTCGTACGGCAACACTGCGTAGCGCACGTACGCCTCTAGAGAAGGCTCTAGTCACGCTTTACAGTACATGGGTGCAATTCTCGTTGTATCATATGACGCCTGATCCTGAGCGCAGCATCACCGGCGAATCGATATCGAACAACACCGACTTGATCGGCGATACGATGACTTGGTGGGAATCGCTCGAACAGTGGCGTGCGACGCTGTTTCTGATCGGCGGTCTAATTTTACTCCTCGACGTGCTCCCCGTAGTGGCAAACATCAGAACAGGCGCCGCCGATTGGCTGATACTGGGACAGACGTTTGTCGGTGCTGGATGGACCGCCGCCCTCGTCGGACTGCTCGGGTTATATCCAGAATTTGCCGACCGGAGTCGGTGGCTCTCCCGCGTCGGTGCTGTCTTCGCCGTCATCGGCGTGGTGACGTTCGGCGTCATGGCTATGACGTCGCTCCTCTACTACGTTGGGATTCCATCCGGGGATTACGATGCAATTAGCTGGTTCTTCCTCCCAGGAGTACTCATTGGGAGTGTGCTGGGGTTCGTCACGTTCAGTACTATCAGTCTTCGTACTGGTATCCCGTCACGGACCGTCGGCGTTCTCCTGGTGGTACCCGCCATCCTCGTTGTCACGAATATCCTCCGATTTATCGCCGGGATGGAATCTGCGACGATAACCCTCGGTATCGTCATCGGAGACGCGCTGGCGATGCTGGCCATCGGGTACGTCCTCCGTACTGAAGGTGTTCCGACCGACCGTGCGGAACCAACGCCAGCGGAGGTACGTCATGACTGATCGAGCCACTGGGACGTCGCGGTGGGGCACGCTCGAACAGTGGAGTCCAACGCTATTCATCGTCGGCTTCGCGCTTGAACTCGTCTTCGCCGTGAACCACGGGTTAGCGTATCTGGTAGAAGCCATCTCGTTCATTGATTGGCTTTATCCGACTGTCCTCCTCGGTCGGTTAGCTGTCCTCCTCGGGTTAGCAGGCCTCTCAGTACGAGTTGTGAACACCAATCCCCGATTTGGGAAGCTGAGCCGTGGGGTGGTCTCGGTCGCGGCTCTGTTCACCGTCGGATTGTTGGCGTTGTCGGTACTGGATATCGTCGGAGTCACCACCTCGATTATCGCAGTGTTCGGGATTGGAACGGTCATACTGACAATTCTCACGTTCCTTCTGTTTGGTGTGGCGGGACTCCGTACCGATGCATATCCCGCCGTTGTTGGAGCGCTTTTGCTGGTGGCCACCCTCGCCGTGATCGGCGTGTTGGTCAGCCAAGGAGTCTTCTCTACGAACGTGAGAGGGGCGGTCGGTGAGGGGGTGAACGCCATCGCCTTCCTTGCAATTTGGCGTTTCCTCAACGCCGAGTTGAAGGAAACCAAGAGAGCGGAGCCAGCACCGACGGAGGCTCGCTATGGCTGAGACAGCTCCCGACACGACGCGGTGGGAATCGCTCGAACAGTGGAGTCCGATTGCGTTTCTCGTCGCCGGGGTATTATTGGTCGTCTTCGCGGCGCTCCTCGGCTACGAGGCGTTCACGGACATGCCCGCCCCGGAAGACCTCTTTGGACCTCCCGGATTTTTCTTGGCGATGGTCGGGTTGCTCGGGCTGTATCCGGGCTTCGCTGACCGGGCCCCTCGGCTGGCGCGCGTCAGTGCCGTCGGAACAGGGATCGCCGCAGTGGGATGGTTACTAATCACGGTGTACGCTCTTATCGAGGTCGTTGGAAGCCTCCCCGCCCTCGAAGAGATGGGCGTGTTCGGATTTACTATTATCCTCGCCTCAGGTGCAGCGATGATTCTGGCGTACATTGGGACTGGTGTTGCCAGCCTCCAGACCGGCAACCACTCGCGGTATCTCGGCCTGCTTATGCTAACCCCACCAGCCGTCTTCGGCGTAATGCTGTCACAGGCAGTTCTCTTTGCCCAGTTCGGGCTGTTCTCGGAGACCTTCATGGCATGGTCGGCTGTCGGCCTGGCCGGGGGACAGGCACTCGCCCACATTGGCATCGGTTATTTCCTCCGGACTGAGGCTATCTCGACCAAACGGACAGAGCGAGCGCCGGTGGAGGTTCGCCATGACTGAGACGGCTACCAGCGTGACTCGGTGAGAAATTCTCGAAACTCGGTCGCTGATGGGTTCTCACGACTCGCCTCTTGCTTTTTATAGCCTTCGACGGGTTTCACGAATCAGCGGGGACTGAACGTTAATACCCATGCTAACGAATACCACGATATGGCAAACGCAGCCGAAATCGGTTGGGACGGAGAGCAAGTGTTGGCTGCGTCGATGAACCCGATGGCCATCATCGATGGCGAACAATACGTGTCGGTCAACCAGCCGTTCGCCGATCTGTACGGGTTTTCGCGCCCGGACGAACTCGCTGGCGAGTCGTGGGAGTACTGCCTCGCCGAGAACGAGCGCGAGCGCTTTGAAAGGAAAATCCTCCCGATGTGTCGTGCAGACGGACAGTGGCGCGGCAGGGTTGCCGGGCGCCGACGAGACGACGGTATCGTTTCGCAGGAACTCACAATAGCCCGTTTGGATGACCACTTCATCTATACCGCTCGGGAGATCGATAGCAACGGGCAAGCGGAAAATGAGCTAGCGGATTGCCAACGGCTTCTTAGGCGGGAACGCGAGTTGGAACGGTACAAAACCACCATCGAAACCGTGGATGATGGTGTCTACGCGCTCGACGAAGACCTCCGGTTCTCGTTCGTCAACGATAGACTGTGCAAGATGACTGAAATGTCTCGAGAGGATTTGGTCGGAACTCCCGTCACAGAGTTGTTCGAGTACGACGACGAGGTCGCAGCTGCCGCGGAGATCCGCCAGCGCGTCCTCGAGAGCGACACTAGCGTTGGAACTATTCAAGGGACGTTACCAACGTCCGACGGAGAGCGTATTCTGGAAGCGCGGTACCGACTTCATCCCGAACCTGACGGCGAGTACCGCGGGAGCATCGGGGTTGTCCGCGACGTGACTGAACGCGAAGAGCGTGAACGACAACTCGAACGCCGGCGCGACGAACTTGAGACGCTCAACCAAATCAATGAACTCCTCCTCCAGATAGCCCGTGACCTGTTTTCGTCACCAACACGGACGGAGATCGAGCAGATGGTCTGTGATCGCTTGGCTACTTCCCACCTGTACCAGTTTGCTTGGATCGGTGCCCCCGACTCGGTTAGGCAGCGAATCGCTCCACGCGCAAGTGCTGGAATCGACGAGGGCTATGTCGAGTCGATAACGGTTACGGCGACGGAAACCGAAACCGGTCAAGGACCCGGCGGTCGGGCATTCCGCACGAGAACGTGCACGTGTGTCAGGACGTCCGCACGGACCCGGCGTTCGAACCTTGGCGTGAAAAGGCTCTGGACCGTGGCATCAAATCGGCTGCTGCGATTCCGCTGGTTAACGGTAATACGACGTACGGAGTCTTAGCCGTATACGCGTCCCGCCCACTCGCATTTAGCCACCGCGAACAAGCGGGGTTTGAAACCCTCGGTAAGGCCGTTGGATTCGCCATCAACGCCATTGAAAACCGTAGGCTCCTGTTCGCCGATTCGATCGTCGAACTTGAATTCGGGGTCACCGATCCCAGATTAGTGTTCGTCCGGGCATCTGAACAGTTTGATTGTGAGCTCAACATCACTGGCTACGTCGAGTCGGAATCTGGCAATTGGAGTGTGTACCTCACCGTCGACGGTGCTCCACCGGCAACTGTTTGCGACGTCGCAGCTGACGATTCAGACGTGGACGAAACTCGGGTTATCGCCGACGAGGAGGACACCGGAGTTCTCGAGTTCGTCATGAAGGAACCAGCCCTGAACAACATCACCGAACACGGGGGTATCCTTACTTCAGGGCATGTCGATGACGGGCAAGGGCGGTTCTGCATTGAAGCACCTCAGACCTCAGATATTCGCAGGTTATCTGACAGACTTCAAGCCGAATACCCTGACTCGACGTTGATTGCGCAACGTGAATTCGACCGCCCCGCCCAGAAAGCGCATGAGATACGCCAATCAGTCAACGATCAACTGACTGATCGGCAACTGGAAGCGCTCATGCGCGCGTATCACGCCGGATACTTCGACTGGCCGCGTCAGAATACCGCGGGCGACATCGCTGCATCGATGGATGTCGCAGAAACCACGTTCCACTATCACCTGCGTAATGCCCTCGAAACACTCTCGTCGGCACTCATCGGCCTCGAAAAGGACTGGGAGGTTTGACTGGATCGGCGTGGGACACAACAGGGACGTGATGCAGCGAACGATCCGTCGTTTTTAGAGTTCTTCGAGCGTCACGTCTGAAAACGTCAATAGATGGTGGTCCTACAGCGAATTGTGGTTGCCCTGTTGATTTCGCAGCCGGTCGAGGGATTGCGGTTGACGCTGGCCGGATTCTTCAGTGCCTGCGCTGGTCATTGGTGGACCCCTTCCGGAGAGGGCGAGTCCCGATACACGCGGTGTTAATGAAAAGCACCTCCTCAAACCATCTCTAAATAAATCGGTAGTCGCTCCGATTTCGGTTCTCACTAACCGAGCGGCGGAGGGAAGAACTGCTGCCGAAAGAAAATTTAGCTAACCAGTCGGTGATAGAAGCCCTGAAACACCCGAATTCGACTACCGCTTGCTCCTTTGCTCCACCTTGTTCAGGTATCTGAAATCCGTGACACAAACTAATGGAATAAATTCATTTTGGTAAATTCAGCCTTCCGAAAGCAACCGATGTGGACGTTTTCACGAGCCCACAAATAAACAAGCGTGTGCCACCGGCGGTGAAACATCGTCGAAACCCTCAGTCGACTGGACATTGCCGCAGTGATGCTGAATACACGGTCTGCATTCATGGCAGATTTTGGTCGATTATTTACTGAATGAGGCGCCGGAGGCATCGATGATTACGCAAGACGTTCGCTCACCTCATCTGCCGCTCGGTTGCCTGATCGAATCGCGCCGTCCATATAACCACACCACTGTGTTGCCGTTTCCGTCCCCGCCCAGTGGATACGGCCTACAGGTTCACGGAGTACTGATCCATAGGCGGTCATCGTCCCTGGCGTCATGTTTCCGGCGTAACACCCAGCCGACCACTGCTCGTTCGACCACGATTGCTCGACGTACTCGACTGGTTCCACAGCCCGATCCCCGAAATAGCGGGCGAAATCGTCCAACACACGTTCGCGTCGGTCGGTCGCGTCTCTCTCACTCCACGTGCGTGCCTGGCTCCCCACGACGAAGCCGACCAGGGCCCCAGTCGTACTCTCGGCGGCCAAATCGTCGAATACGAAACCGACGACAGCGTCTTCAGTGAGGACGAAGCCGGAGTAGCCGTCGCTCCTCCAGAACGGCTCCTCGTACGTCGCGATGCATTTGATAGTCGCGCCCATCGGCATCCGCTGTGTGAGCGCGTCCCGTCGGGCCGGGAGTGTCGGAGTGTAGGCGATTCGCCCGGCGAGCGTCGGTGGAATCGCCACTATCGCGAACGTCCCGGTGTACGTCCCACCATCGGATTCGACGGTCACACCCGACTCGTCCTGTGTGATAGCTCGGACCGGCGCTTCAAGATGCACGACATCGGCCAATTCGTCAGCCATCAGTTGGGACAGTTGCTGGGCTCCGCCTTCGATACGGCGTTCCTGGGCACCCCCCTCCACGCCGGTTATCGTCTCGATCCCGCCAGCGGCGTGGATGTACGAGAGGAAAAACAGGAGCGATATTTCGGATGGCTCGGTGGTGAACAGTGCCCGCAGGACCGTATCGAAGGCTGCTCTCGCCGCCGCCGTCTCGAGCGTCTCTCGTTTCCACGATTCCACGGTGGTCGCGTCCCACTCCTCGGCGTTCGGTGCGTCGTACGGTGCCTCGAGTGGAATCTGCGCTCGAAGCGTTTCGATCGTTCCGAACGCCTCCATCAGTTCCGAATACGACTTCGGTGGTAACGCCTGGAGTGCATCGTCGTGTTCGCTCACAGTGCCATCGATGGAAAGCTGGTCAAGTCCGTCGTCGAACTGTGGGACAGTGTCGAGGCCGAACTCCGCAACGAGTTCGTTCACCCTGTTCTGTGTCGGACCGATCCACTGACCGCCGAGGTCGACGTGTTCACCGCTCGCCAACCGGTGAGTTACTGTCCGACCGCCGACTCGGTCCCGGGCTTCAAGTACTGTTACTCCGTGACGGTCGTTCACGAGGGACCGAGCCGCGCTAAGCCCTGCTAGGCCAGCACCGACGATGATGGCGTCGAAACGCCCATATTGCCGTTCTGTCATGGTTGCTCCTCTTCGGTCGTACTCATCTCACCGGTTCTGGAAACCGCTATGAAGACAATGAATACAAATCCCTGTTCTACGCCGCCCCTGTTAACTGTTCACACTAACCACTGATCGAATGTCTACCAGATGGCAGATGTGAGACAGTGGTGACCCGCCCTCGTGGCCAAGTGATATCCTCCATACACGGCGCGCATTTTACAATTTTCTCAGTCTTCTGCGGACTGTCCGGAGGTGCGTTTTATGAATTTGGGACGTGTATAGTTAGCATGGAACATACTCGATTCACTCCCGATCTCGAACTTAACGAGCTTTCCCCGGACGAGGCCTTCGCCACGTTGGGGAACGAAATACGGCTAGACATCATCCGCGTACTCTGGCGGGCAGGTGCCACCTACGAATACGACGACGGCTCTGACGCCGTCGAGACGGTGTCGTACTCTGAGTTACAAACCGAGATTGAGATCGACGATAATGGGAAGTTCAACTACCACCTCTCGAAACTCGCACCCCATTTCGTCCGACGAACTGACGACGGATACCGGCTGAGCAGTGCGGGTAAGCAAATCGCCAGAACGGTGATAGCCGTATCCGGAGCGGGGCGCCTCGACTTCTCTCGGGAACTCGACGAGAGCTGTCCGTTATGCGGGGCAGCCGTTGCGGTCACCTACGAGGATCAATGGCTCCGAGTCAGGTGTACCGAGTGCTACGGATTGTTCGGCGATCAGGCACCGGCTGGGACGCTCTTCCTCACGAGCTATCCAGCAGCAGGTCTGACGACCCGTGACTCTGAGCAAGCACTCGCAACCGGACTCTATCGGTGTGCCCTGGACATAACCTATCTGATGTATGGTATCTGTCGTGAGTGTGCAGGACAGGTCTCGTCGTCGGTGACGGTCTGTGACGTGCACGAAGTGAAAAACGGTCTGCCCTGCGATACCTGTGGAACACCGTTCCCGGTTTGGGCAGACATGAAGTGTGATACCTGTGGGTTCGCCAAGCGGTTACCGGTCGAGATGTTCGCGACTGGTCTCGTCTTGGCGACCGAACTGACCGGCAATCCCGAGTTGGACATCGACTCACCGGCGGTCGACGAGGCCATCGAACTGCTTCAGAACAACGTCGAGACCGATGTCTCGACGAAGCCCCTCCGCGTATCGCTCTCTATCGAGGTCGAGACGACGGTGTTCACTCTCACGTTGGACGACGAGATGAACGTCGTCGAGTTCGATCGGGAGCCACGGACTGACACCGTTATTTCGTAATCCGGAGACGTCTGGCCCTGTGAGAGAAATGTTGTTCTCCTAACACATAAGTTCGATCTCAACGCTAGCACTAGCTGCTCGGATCAGAGCACGATCCGGCAACGTGGCGTCCGTTACGTGGAGGTGCCTCGAGCCGACACGAGCGGTGGAACGGACGACACAGAAGGTGGTGAATGACCATGACAAGCAACTCGATGCCGATCAGTGGGTGTACCACGGGGATAACTCCATGACCGTAGTAGATCACGGCAAGCAGAATCGCGTCCTCGATTGGGGCGGTTTCCCTGGCCGCTGGGAAATCACGCGTTCGACGGCGGACACGGACGGCGAACTGTTGGAAATGCGATTCGAGATCGAAACCGTCCCGGAAGAAGGCCCGTTCGTCCACACCCATCCACACGCCCAGGAGCGCTACGAAGTGGTTTCAGGTGTGCTGGAAGTGTACGTAGACGGGGAATGGATGGAGGTAACGGCTGGTGAGGAGCACACCGTCCCTCCAGGCACGGCCCATACGTTCAGGAACGCGACCCCCGCCGAGATCATAAACGTCCATGAGCCCGCCCTACAGCACGAGGTGTTCTTCCGCCGGTTCCATCAGCTCGTCACGGAGCGGGGTGTGTCGTTGCCTCCGGAGGGATTCAACGACATCCTGCTGTTAGCGATGCTGACGACGGAACACGAGGACGATATCTACGCGGTGAGCCCGCCGCATTGGGTCTTCAAGGCCCTGACTGTCCTCGGACGGGTGTTGAGATACCGTCTGCCTGACTAACCGACACCACAGATAACACCAGTGACTTCCAGTAATGCGATTCGAAATCGACAATGACACGATCATCAGATCATCGAACGGAGAAACCAGACGAGTCGAACAGTCAACCGATCTGCCGACGCAGAACCGTCCTCAGAGCCACCGGACTCGGCGCGACACTCCCGATATTCGGAGAAGTTGCTACGGCGAAAGAGAGTGCCTCTGAACCGCCAAACGAGCGGGATGAGGCCGATACTGCCAGCCCACCGACTATCCACTCCCACTTCGGCTATTCAGGGACGACTGATGACGAGATTCCGAACCGTTTAGAGCCGGACGAAACCGTCGAACTCCACGCCGACGAGGACAAAATCGACGATTCGAATCTCCCGGCCCTGACGGTTGAGTTCGGTGCGTTCCACTTCGCTCCCGTGGGGCTTCACGTGGAGCCGGGGGCAATCGTCGAATTCGTATTCAACACTCCGGAGCACACGGCGACGGCGTACCATCCGGGTCAAGAACGTCAGCAACGCGTTCCCGACGGCGTTCCGGCGTTCTCTTCGACGGTCAACGAGCATCACGGGTTCTGGCTCTATCGCTTTGAGGAAGAAGGCGTATACGACCTATTCTGTGCCCCGCACGAATGGGGTGGGATGGGCATGCGAATCGTCGTCGGGGACGGTCCGGGTGGTGTCGTGCGGGCTCCCGGCCGTCCACCGCTTCCGATGACCGCCGCACTCCTCGGGACGGGACTAGGCGGAGATATCGGCCATCCAGCCCTGGAGCCGCAGAACATCATCGACAACGGGCCGATCTCTGGGCACGACTTGGGTATCGATCTCGAGGTGACGATAACGGCCCCAAGTCCAACCTGATATCTCGCCTATTTTGACTGCTGCTGTCTATAAACGAGTTGGAATGGGGTGAAGGATACAGTCACCGTATGCAGTACGTGAGGCCTGTCTGCTGAAAGATGCCTGTGTTATCGATGGTCGATCGACGACCGAAAGGGCAACTGTCGGAAGCAGAAACAGCTACTCAAACAGCAATAGAAGCCCTGAATCTCCCCAATTAGACTACCTGCTTTCCCGTTGCTCCACCTTGTTCAACTCTATCAGCAACCGAAAGATCGCCTTGACGAGGTTCGCGTCGACGTCGAACCGATCCGCGTTTTCGCCCGCTCGCTCCATCACTCGAGCCTCTTGCGTTTCGTCTGTCGTGGGTAAGTCCTCGGCGGCTTTTACTTTCGCAATGGTGTCTGCGACGTAGGTTCGACGCGCGATCAGCTCGACGAGGTCCTGGTCGATCTCCTGGATCTCCTCGCGTAGCTCCTCGAGGTCCATCTCCTCGGGCACCCGTCCCTCGTCGTCCGGTTCGTCGGCCGTTGTTTCTGAATCGTTCGTCATAACGTTGTGGCTCCCTCGGTTCGCGTTCGAACCAATCGCGTCGTCCCCGGTCTGTCTCGCCACCGCTCACTCACCGTCTCGAGTGCGTCTCGATCACCGACGGCCACGTAACTCGGGCCCGTCCCGGAGAGTGAGACGCCCGCAGCGTCCGGAAGCGCCTCGAGCATCGGTTGAGTCGAACACTCGAGGGCGCCACAGAAGGCGAAGCCGTTGACGGTCATCGCCTCGGCGTAGCGGCCGTCGAGGGCGAGTTCGGCGACGAGGTCGGCCATCGAGTCGATCCGTTTGCAGGCGTCGACGTCGGCGTCGGCGCTGAACGACTGTTCCGGTGGGGTGTAGATGGCGGCGTGCCGTGCGAAGTCCGATCGGTCGTGCTCGAGCAAGCGGTCCTCCGTGTTGTCGGTGATCGTGACGCCCCCGAGCATGCTCGCGCTCGCGTCGTCGAGCGCTCCGGTGACGGTGACGCCCGCGTCCCTGGCGGCCTCGACGCCGACCAGGCAGGCCTCGAGTCGGTCCACGTCGTCGGCGAGTCCGAGGGCGTCGAGCGTCGCGAGCACGGTCGCGTTGGCGGCGGCGCTCGAGCTCTTGAGCCCCGAGGCGAGGGGGACCTCGCTCTCGGTCGCGACCGTTCCGCCCTGGATCGACTCCTCAATATCGGCCGCCTCCCGGTAGTGCTCGAGCGTGCGTTCGACGCAGCGTTCGATCAGCGTAGTGTCGGCGTCGGGAGCGCTCTCGATTGTTCCGGAGACGCCCTCTGAACCGTCGAGTTCGACCGTCGCGGTCGTCTCGAGGTCGATCGCGAACGCGGCGCCCGTGCCGGTCGCCAGGGCGTTGAGTATCGTCCCAGCAGCGGGTGTGGTCGCCCGGCCGTCCATACGGTGTCTCTCTTGCACGGACTATTTACGGCTGATGGTCGGTGCGGTTCTGGCCGCAATCGCCGAGTCGCCGGTATCGGTCGGTAGCAGTACCATCGTGCGTCGCCAGTAGCAGCGTCTGGGTGCATCGCCGGTAGCAGCGCCATCGTACCGCCCTCGAGGGCCACGGGCAGTCCGTGGTGCTTTTGCCGCCCGCCCCCAAGAGGTGCGTATGAGCACGCGAAGCAACGTCGCCCCGAGCACGCTGCCGGTCGAACTGGTCGACGGTGGCGTCGTCGTTCGCTACCTCGACGGACGGGAGACGTTCTACAACGGCGTCCCGGAACCGAAGGCGGGAAGCGTTCGGTCCCCGCCGGGAAAGGAGGTGCACGTCCTGGTCACCGATCCCGACGGCGTCGAAGGCGTGATGACCTACGTCAACGATCGAAATACCCACGAGGACATCCTCGAGGCGACGGGTGTCGGGCGAGTGATGCTCGAGTCGACGGACGAGGAGGAGTTGTTTCCCGGGGTTACCGTGACGACCGAGGGGTACTCCGTTCGCGTCGAGGCGGATCACGACGTCGTCGACGGCCGGGTGTTCGTCTTCGCCGAGGACGAGATGAGCGAGCACGCGTACGAACTGGTCGAGGGAGACGGTCGAGACGAGCGAGGCGGGCCAGACGAGCGAAACGAACGAGACAGGTCCGAGTGATGCCGCTACGAAAACAGTGGCAACCCCTCGAGCGCTCGACCGTCGCGCAGGCGCCGGATCGTCCGGGTGTCTACGAACTCGGCGACGCGGACGGCGAGGTCCGAACGATCGACTCGGGCGTCCTCCAGGACGAACTCAAGACGGCGCTCGCCTACGAGAGCGCCGACCGGGTGCGCTGGGAGGCGACGCACACGCTCGAGGAAGCCGAGAACCGAGCCGCCGAGCACCGCGCTCGAGCCGGTCTCGAGGAGTAAGCGACGACGTCACTGCTGGCCGAGCGTGACTCGTACCAGACTCACTGGATGTACGACGGACCTTCGGCGTCGCAGTGTCGTTCGTGTTCCTCGGCGTCGTCCTGGAGGTCGAACAACAGGCCGCACTCCTCACACTCGTACCAGGTGGCGTCGTCGCGCTGGGTAGTGACCACCATACCATACCATGGCACGCGAAGGGGGAAAACCGTTACTCCGGCAGTGGGTCACGGACGGCGACCAATTATAGAATTCTAGCGCTCTTCATTCGAGCGGCCGGCCCGGTCCGCCGCGGTCTCGAACCCGAGTTCGGACTGCTCGAGCGACCGACGACCCTCGCGTTCGGCGAGTGCCTCCGGATCTGGGGCGACGTTGTCGGTGATCCGCGCCCACGAGTTGTGCACCTTCGCGTGACACCACCGACAGAGGTAGATCGTAATCTCGTGACCGACGGTCTCGCCGTCTCGAGCGTAGGATAGGTGGTGTTCCTCGAGTAGCGGGCGCTCGCCGGAGATGGTCGACTCGTCGGGAACCTGGCCGAGTCGGCGTTCCTCAAGCCCGCAGCGAGCGCACTCGCGTTCGGTCGTCCGGGACCGGAAGTGGGGACACGCGGCCCAGGAAGAGGGTTGGCTCGCGTCGCTCGCCTCGCCGTGATCGTTCGCGTCGAGCCCGTCGATACCATCGCTCGCGTTCGACGTCGGCTCGCTCGCACCGTGACATCCGATACGGTCGCCTTCCGCGTCGGCGACCACGCACGCGTAGTCGGCCTCGGCTCGCTCGCGGGCGAACTCGGGGTCGTGCTGGTAGTGATCGAAGGCGTACCGGCACTTCCCGTCGCTGGTGAGGTAATCGCAGACGCCGGCGAACGCGTAGGGATCGTCGACACCGACTGAGGTGCCCCGTGGCGTCTTCTCCATACCACTGTGTACGCTCGAGCGAAGTTGAATCTGTGGTCTGTGCCCACCCTCGGTGCCGATACGCCTTTTACCCTGCCGCCACCACTCGAGTCCGTGCCAGTCGTGTACGACCCCGATGGTGCGGCGCGGACGCTCGCGACGACCGTCGACATTGCCGACTCCCTCCTCGAGCAGACTCGCGGGCTGATGTTTCGTCGCTCACTGCCCGACGACTACGCGCTCGCCTTTCGGTTCGAGCGGGCGAAAACCCGCGACATCCACATGCTGTTCGTGTTCGTCCCGCTCGACGTAATCTGGGTCGCGGACGGCGTCGTCCAGCGGGTGGAAACCCTCCGGCTGTGGCGGGGTTTCGCCCGGGACCGGGCCGACCTCATCCTCGAGTTGCCGGCGGGTGCCGCCGACGTCGTCGAACCCGGCGAGCGACTCGTTCTCGAGGCTGATTCCAACCGAAACTGATCCGCCGTCGTGTCAGCCCGCCAGCGACGATTGGCAGGTAGTGCCGTGACCGGCGCCTTTAACCACCGACGGGGCCACGGCTGAGATACAATGACACGAGACTCGTTCTCACCGTCAGAGGATAGAGGAAGTCGGGGCGACCCGGCTGGCCGCGAAATTCGCCGATAACGCCTTTTCGACCGATCCTATGACCCGCCCACCTACCCCGATTACGGACACGTCCGTCGAACTGCTGGATACGACCCTCCGAGACGGCGAACAGGCCCCCGGTGTCTCGCTCTCGCCGGACGAGAAAGTCGAAATTGCCCGTGCTCTCGAGCGCGCCGGCGTCGGCGTCATCGAGGCCGGGAGCGCCTGTACGGGTGCTGGCGAGCGCAAAGCCATCTCGCGCGTGACCGACCTCGGCCTCGAGGCGCGCGTGACGAGTTTCTGCCGCGGCGTCAGGAACGACGTCGACCTCGCCCTGGAGTGCGACGTCGACGGCGTCCACCTCGTCGTGCCCGCGAGCGACCGCCACGTCGAGGGCAAGGTCGGAAGCACCCGCGAGGACGTCCTCGAGACGACCGCCGACCTGGTCGGGTACGCCGCGGATCACGGCCTCTGGGTCGAAGTGATCGGTGAGGACGGCTCGCGGGCCGACCTGGACTACCTCGAGACGCTCATGGCGACCGCCCTCGAGGCCGGAGCCGATCGAACCTGCTTCGCCGACACCGTCGGCCACACGGGTCCGGAGCGAACGGCGGAGGCCGTCTCCCGCTTGGCCAAACTCGGGCCGGTCAGCGCCCACACCCACGACGACCTCGGGCTGGGCGTGACCAATGCACTCGCCGCCGTCTCCGCGGGCGCCGACCTGGTTCACTGCACGGTCAACGGCCTCGGCGAACGCGCCGGGAACGTCGCCCTCGAGGAGGTTGCCATCGCGCTCGAGCACGTCTACGATGTCGAAACGGTCGAACTCGAGGAGCTCTACGACCTCGCCCAGCGCGTCGCCAGGGCGACGGGCGTGGAACTGGCGCCGAACAAGGCCGTCGTCGGGCAGAACGCGTTCACCCACGAGAGCGGCATCCACACGGACGGCACCCTGAAGGACGACAGGATGTACGAACCCTACCCGCCCGAGACGGTCGGGCGAGAGCGACGACTAGCGCTCGGCAAGCACACTGGCCGGGCCGGCGTCAGAGCCGCGCTCGAGGAACACGGCGTCGACGCGACCGACGAGCAGGTCGGGACAATCGCCACCCGCGTCACCGAACTCGGCGACCGCGGGCGGCGGGTGACCGACGCCGACCTCCTCACGATCGCCGAGGACGTCACCGGCGCCGACCGCGACCGGACGGTCGAACTGCTCGACCTGAACGCGACCAGCGGTGGCGCAGTGCCCACGGCGAGCGTTCGACTCTCCGTCGCTGGCGAGGAGCGCATCGCTTCGGGAACAGGGTCCGGTCCCGTCGACGCCGCCGTCTCCGCCGTTCGCGAGGCGATCGGATCCGCCGCGGACGCCGACCTCGAGGCCTACCACGTCGACGCCGTCACCGGGGGC
This sequence comes from Saliphagus sp. GCM10025317, assembly GCF_042663665.1. Classification (NCBI taxonomy): domain Archaea; kingdom Methanobacteriati; phylum Methanobacteriota; class Halobacteria; order Halobacteriales; family Natrialbaceae; genus Saliphagus; species Saliphagus sp. GCM10025317. Next base: position 2,144,799 of record NZ_JBHTAQ010000005.1, on the reverse strand, counting down.
ACGGACGCGGTCGTCACCGTCGAGGTCACGATGGCTCGAGACGACCGCAGCGTGACGGTCGCCCGGAGCGAGGCCGACATCACCCGCGCGAGCGTCGAGGCGATGGTCGACGCGCTAGATCGGTTGCTCGAGGACGAAGACGAGCGGCAGGTCGTGGCGTCGGCCGACGACTGATCGACGTTGCCTGGCCAACTGGGCAAGGCTGGCCGTCTTTGCCGGGCAATGGAGCCGCGTCGTAACGGGTGACGAACGGGATCGAGTCGCGTCTCAGTAGATCCGATCCAGGTCAGACTGCTCGTAGCTGTGTTCCTCCGCGGGGAACGCCTCGCCCTCAACGGCTTCGACGTAGCCCTCGACGGCCGATTCCATCTCCTCGCGGACGTTTCCGAACTGCTTCGAAAACGAGGGACTCCACTCGCTGATCCCCACCGCGTCGTGGAACACGAGCACCTGTCCGTCGCAGTCTGGCCCCGCACCGATACCGATCGTCGGAATGTCGATCGCGTCCGTGACCTGCGCGGCGACGTTCGAGGGAACGTGCTCGAGGACGAGCGAGAACGCGCCAGCGTCCTCGTGGGCCTGAGCCAGGTCGACGATCGCTCGGGCGGACTCCTCGTCGGTTCCCTGGCGGGGGAAGCCACCGTACTGGTTGACGTGCTGGGGGGTCAGCCCGAGGTGGGCCATCACCGGGATGCCGAGCTGGACCATCTTCTCGGTGAGGTCGACGGTGTGTGGCCCCGACTCGAGTTTGACTGCCTCGGCGCCTTCCTCTTTGAGCATGCGTCCGGCGTTCTCGAGACTCTCTTTCTCGTCGACACCGAAGGAGAGAAACGGCATGTCAGCGACGACGAGGGCGTCCTCAGTCGCGCGGGAGACGGCGCCGACGTGGCTGGCCATCTGATCGACGCTCACCGGGAGCGTCGTCTCGTACCCGAGGGTCGTGTTGCCGACGCTGTCGCCGACGAGAATCACGTCGACGCCGGCTCGATCGACGATGCGGGCGGTGGGCGCGTCGTAGGCGGTGAGCATCGTGATCGGTTCCGTTCCGGCCTTCTCGCGAACATCACGAACCGTTGGCATACCACGACGGTCGCCCTCGAGCGAGTAAACGTCACTGTTTCTGGGCCAGAGCGGGCTCGAGACGGTCAACCGAGTTCCGAACCGAGAACTCGAAGCAGGCGCCGTCGAACCCGTTTCGTCCGCGTTCGCTACACTCGACGGTCCAGCCGTGTGCGTCGGCGATCTGGGTAACGATCGAGAGCCCGAAGCCCGTTCCATCTGCCCCGGTCGAATACCCCGAATCGAACACGCGTTCCCGTTCCTCCGGTGGTATTCCGGGCCCGTCGTCGACGACGTAGAAGCCCTCGTCGCTCGAGCCGACTGCGACCGATACCGTCGGTCCGGCGTGTTCTACACAGTTCCGAAAGAGATTCTCGAGGACCCGAAGCAATCGATCTCGATCAGCCTCGAGCGGCCGATCGTCGACGACCGTCAGCGTCGCCGCACCCGTGTCGACGCCATCCCAGGCCTCGCGGGCGACGGCCTCGAGCGACAGCGTCTCGGTCTCGGTTTCGTCGACGGTCGATCCCTCCCGTGCCAGGGTCAACGCGTCGTCGATGATCGCCTGCATTCGGTCGTGTTGCGTTCGAACGACGTCGAGGGTCTCCCGTTCGTCCTCGTCGACGGACGACTCGAGGATGTCGAGATACCCGGCCGCGACGTTCAGGGGGTTCCGGAGGTCGTGACTGACGACGCTCGCGAACTCGTCGAGGCGAGCGTTCGTCCGCTCGAGTTCGCGTTCGTGTTGCCGTCGGTGGGTCACGTCCTGGATCATCACCAGCGTGGCGTCCGACCCGGTCGTGATCGGTTCGCTTCGAATAGCTACGTGCTGTGTGGTTCCCGCCCGTTCGATGGCGAGTTCGTCACGACCGGTTTCGACGATCGCTTCGACAGTTTCGGTGCCGAGTCGGACTCGGTTGGCAGATGCGCCGATGAGGTCTGCATCAGGGTTGGACCCCTCGAGCATGCGCTCGGCCGTCGCGTTCACGTCGACAATGCGCCCCTGTCCGTCGAGCACGATGACGCCGTCGCGCATCGTCTCGACGACGGATTCCCGGGCGACTGGTACGATCTCGAGCAATTGATAGCGAAAGATGCTTCCGGCGATGGCCGCGCCGGTAACGGCGAACGCAACGGGTGTCCAGTTGACCATCTCGGATCCGGTTACCTGCGTGTAGAAGACGTTCACCAGGAACGGAATGAGCACGGCGGTGACGATGACGGCCGCCTGTTTTCGGTAGAGTCGACGGGAGGTGTAGGCAACGTGTGAAACGAGGGCGATTCCGGCGAGAACCAGGCCGTACGCGTAGACGAGGTGGAGGTCGTACGCCCACCCGGCAGTGAAGGTGATGAAGACGCGTCCCTCACCGAGACCGACGTCAGTCATGAACCAGCCGTGGTATCGATTCGTCAGCATCGCCAGGAACGCGAACGCCGGAACAGCAGCGAGCCAGCCAATCGTCCGCCGGGTGAGGTGTCGCCCGTACCCCGCGTACTGGGCAGCGAAGGCGAACCAGGTCAGGGGTAGCGCGAACGTCGAGAGGTAGCTCACGCCAATCCAGAACCAGGTCACTGACTCGCTCACGCTCGTGTACGCCCCTAGCGATCCGAGCGCCCAGACGCCGATCACCGACATCATCGCCGCCAGTAACGTCGGCAGTCGGTCGCTACGTTCAGAGCGGCTCCGAAGGGCGTACAATGCGACGCCGGCCGAAAGCATCGCTGCGACGAGAAGCGCGATCACGTACGCGATTCGCTGTTCACTCATCCGGGGCCCCGGCCGGAGTCGCCTTCATACCGATACGATTCACCGCCACCACATGAACCCGCTGGCCGTCCGAGGAAGAAGGGCGAAGCCAGTATCGTTAAGCCCGCTCACTCGAGACGTCCGCGTGTGCCTCAACGCGTCGAGACGAGTTCCCCGGAGGGCGTCGATTACGGCTGGGTGATGCAAGTCACGTTCGTCACGACGATCGTAGTCGGTGCCCCGCTCGTCGCCCTCGCGTCCACGACTGTCGACCTGCCGACGTGGAACGCTCGAGCGGAGTTCGCCATCCGGGTCGGCGCTGTCGTCTGGGTCTTCACCGCGCTCGCCGTCTTCGTCTATGCGAAGCGAGTGCAGGGTCGGTAGGCTGTCGGTGCAGGGTCGGCAGGCTGTCTGGACCTTTCCCATCCGTATTTTGCCGACTTCCCTCTGCGCAAACCGTCGACCTCGGGGGCTACCGACCGTCGACCTCGAGGGCTACTGACCGTCGACGTACTGAAATCTCGCACCCGCTCGGTTCGCCGTCTCTTCGTCGCGCGGAGAGTCGCCAATGAAGAGCGTCCGCGAGGGTACCGACTCGAGCGTGTCGATCACCGTGAGCAATGGGTCCGGGTGGGGTTTTCGCGTCTCGACGGTGTCTCGGCCGACGACAGTGTCGACGGCAGACGCGAGCCCGTGTTCCTCGAGAGCGATTCGACACGCCGCTTCGCAGTTAAGCGAACAGACGCCGACAGGGACGGACTCGGCTCGCCGCTCGAGGTCGTTGGCGTGAGCCAGTCGCGTGGATCGGCGCGCACCCTCGCGTTCGTGGTCGGCGATCGTCGACTCGACTTCGGCCGCGAGTCCGACGTCGGGCGCACTGGCCAACAGCGACCACAGGTTGGATTCCGGCGGGTTGACGTCCGCCGCGAGGTACACCTCGCGTACGTCTCGGGTGACTACGGCCCAGTCGACCATGAGGTGGACGAGCGTCCCGTCGAGGTCGTAGACGACCGCGTCGTATCCATCGGCGTTCACGAACGACGAGAGGAACGAGAGGGGGATAGTGGCTTCGGTCGCCGCCGGCACCCTGGATCGAGAACGGTGTTTCGAGGGGTGCTCGAGGGCTACTCGACGGCCATTCGGAACCGCCAGGAGAACGCCTTGAGGGCTGTGAAGGCTACTCGAGAACGCTGGGGGAACGCCTCGAGGCCAAGTCAGAGGCTACTCGAGCAGGTGACGGGCGATGATCTTCTTTTGTATCTCGGTCGTCCCCTCGTAGATCTCGGTGATTTTGGCGTCCCGGTAGAGGCGCTCGACCTCGCCTTCGGTCACGTAGCCGTAGCCGCCGTGGATCTGGACGGCCTCGTTGGTGACGGACATCGCCGACTCGCTGGCGAAGTACTTTGCCATGCTCGCGAACATCGCCGCGTCGCCCTCGTTCGCGGCTCGCTTGCGGGCCGCTTCCCGCGTGAGCAGGCGCGAGGCCTCGATTCTGGTCGACACCTCCGCGAGCTTGTGCCTGATCGACTGGATGTCGCCGATCGGTTGGTCGAACTGCTCGCGCTCCTGGCTGTAGGCGATGGCCTCGTCGAGGGCGCTCTGGGCGAGTCCGACCGACTGGGCGGCGATGGCGACGCGGCCGCCGGTCAGGATTTCGAAGGCCGCAGAGAGCCCCCGCCCCTCCTCGGTCAACCGATTCTCGGCCGGGATTCGAACGTCGTCGAAGTGGAGTCCCGTCGTGTCGCTCGCCCTGAGTCCGAGTTTGTCCTCCTTCTCGCCCACGGTGAGTCCGTCCGCGTCGGCGGGAACCAGGAACTGCGTGACCGTCGAGGGGTCGTTTCGATCGGTCTTCGCGAAGAGGACGATCACGCCTGCTCGCTGGCCGTTCGTGATCCACTGCTTGTCGCCGTTGATGACGTACTCGTCCCCGTCTCTGACGGCCTCGGTCGTCATCTCGGCTGGGTTCGACCCGGCGTGTGGCTCCGAGAGGGCGAAGGCGCCGACCGGTCGCCCGGTAGCCATCTCCGGTAGCCAGCGATCCTTCTGCTCGTCGTCGGCGAACGTGGCGATACACGAGGTCGCCAGACAGTGGACCGAGAGGGCCGTCGCCACCGCCAGCATCCCGTAGGCGACCTCCTCGTTGACGATGGCGTAGGTGATCGGATCGGCATCGTACCCGCCGTATTCCTCCGGAACCGTCAGACTCGTCAGGTCCATATCCGCGAGGCCGTCCCAGACGTCCTCCGGGAACGTCTCCGTCTCGTCGGCCTCGAGTGCCGTCGGCCGGATCTCCTCGAGGGCGAACTCGTGCACCACATCCCTGACCGCCTCCTGCTCGGCCGTGAGTTCCATGCCTCGTGATCCGTGGCAACGGCAAAAAATGCCTCCGGTTTGCGTTCCTCGCTTCCTTCTCCCCTCTCCTCTTCCCGCCGATCGGCAGCGAACCAACCTCCGACGAACGCGGGCGACGAGGAACCCGGCGAGTCTCCTACAGCAGGTCCAGCGCCTCGAGTTCGGTCTCGAGCTCCGCCGTACTCGCCTCGTCTTTCAGCCGCAGCGGACTCCGGAGCGGTCCTGCGTCGAATCCACGAAGCCGGAGCGCGGTTTTGACGCCCGACATGTACGCACCGCCGGTCTTGAGCGCGTCCCGGACGTCGTAGACGCGACTCTGGAGTTCACGGGCGCGGTCCTCCTCGCCAGCGTCGTAGGCCTCGTAGAGGTCGACCACGAGTTCGGGAAAGACGTTCGCGACCGCGCTCACCATGCCCGAACAACCGATCTCGAGGCCGGGGAAGAGCAGCGAGTCCGATCCGGAGAGGAATGTCAGTTCGGGGTGAGCGTCGATCGACTGGGCGAGCCACGGGACGTCCTTGCTCGAGTCCTTGAGACCCGCGATTCCGTCGATCTTCGCCAGTTCGTCGAGGGTCGACCGGGAGATGGCGTTCCCCGTTTTACTCGGGATGTGATAGATGTAGATCGGGAGGTCCGTCGCCTCGGCCACCCGACGGTAGTGCTGGAGGGCAGCGTCGTGGTCGACCGGGTAGTAGTACGGCGTCACGACGACCAGGCCGTCGACGCCGACGCGCTCGGCGTGGGTTGCGTGCTGGACCGTCTCGTGAGTGCTCGGTGCGCCGACGCCCGCGATCACGGGCACCTCACCGTTGATCTCCTCGACCACCGCTTCGACCACGCCCCGTTGTTCGTCGGCGGTCAGCAGGGGGAACTCGCCGTTCGTCCCGAGCGGAAACACGCCGTGGGCGCCGCCGTCGACGACGAACCGGGCGTGGGCCGCCGTGGTCTCGTAGTCGACCGACTCGTCCTCGTGAAACGCCGTGACCGTCGGGGGAACGACGCCGTGGACCGAGAGCGGGTCCGCCGTTCCAGGATCGTGATTCGACATACCCGCAACTCAGTCCGGCACGGCTATAAAGGACGGCGATGCCGGCAGGGCTTCCGGCGCGAGCGATGCCGGTGTCAGCTTTATACGGGCGTTCGTGATAGAACCGGCTATGGCAGACGAGGTCACCGAACTACTGACGAAGGCATACATCGACGAACTCGAGACCGTGATGAACTACCTGACGAACGCGATCGTCCTCGACGGCGTCCACGCCGAGGAGGTCAAAGAGAGCCTCGAGGCGGACGTCGAGGAGGAACTCGAGCACGCGCGGATGCTCGGCAACCGGCTGAAGCAACTCGACGAGTCCCCGCCGGGATCGATGGAGTTCGAGGCCCGCCAGTCGAGCCTCCAGCCGCCCGAGGACACGACCGACGTCCAGTCCGTCATCGAGGGCGTCCTGGAGGCCGAAGAGGACGCCATCGAGACCTATCGCGCGCTGTTCGAGGCGGCGGGCGAGGCGAACGACCCGGTCACGGAGGACGTCGCCGTGACGATTCTGGCGGACGAGGAGGCCCACCGGACGGAGTTCCGCGGGTTCCAGAAGGAGTTCCCGAACGACTGATCGGCTTCGACGTCGTCGCGAACGACTCGAGAATCGACACTCGAAACGAGTCGATCGGACCGACACGTGTTTTACCGATGCCCGAGCAGGTCACCTATGACCGTCGACGCCGTGCTCTTCGACTTCGACGACACGTTCTACCCCTACGAACCGTGTAACGGGGCGGGAAAAAACGCCGCTCACGAGGCCGCCCTGGACCGCGGCTACGACTTCGACGACACGGAATTCGAGGCGTTCTACCAATCCGGTCGCCGCGACGTGAAACGCGACCTCGCGGGGACCGCGGCGTCGCACAACCGCCTGCTGTACTTCAAGCGCGCGCTCGAGCGCCGCACGGGCGAGCCCCGACCGTCGGACGCGCTGGCCCTGGGCGACGCCTACTGGGAGGGGTACCTCGAGGCGATGGCGCTTCATTCGGGCGTCCGGGAGACGCTCTCGACCTTGCGCGAGGCCGGCGTCGACGTGGGAATCGTCACGAACCTCACCACCCGGATTCAACTCCGCAAGATCGAGCGGTTGGACCTCGCGGACGCCATCGACTTGCTCGTAACCTCCGAGGAACTTGGTCAAGAAAAACCCGCCTCGGCCATGTTCACCTACCCGCTGGCTCGACTCGAGTGTCACCCGAGCGATGCGGTGATGGTCGGCGATTCGATCCACTCGGACGTCGTCGGCGGAAACGCGATCGGTCTCGAGACGGTGTTGTTCGACGCTGCGGGCGAGGAGCCGGACGATTCCGATCCCTCTGAAATCGACGACCGAATTCCGGACCACAGGATAGATCACTTCGGCGACCTAACGGACCTGTTACTGTGACTGAGAACGTGATCCTCGAGACCCAGCGCGAGCAGGTGGTCGAGCACGCGAGCGACCTCGCGTCGCTGACCCCCGGCCGAACCGGCAATTTGAGTGTCCGCGGCGGCGACGGCGACGCCTTCGCGATCACGCCGACGGGCGTCCCCTACGACGCGTTCGACGTTGACGACGTGCCGGTCGTCGGCGTCGACGGCGAGCACCGCGACGGGGCGATGAAACCCAGCAGCGAGGTGCCGATGCACAGCGCCATCTACCGCCGCGAGGACGTGGGCGCCATCGTCCACACCCACTCGCCGTGGTCGACGACGCTGGCGATCGCCGACGAACCCCTGCCGCCGATTCACTACATGATCGTCGCCGTCGGCAAGCGCGTGCCGGTCGCCGAGTACGCCCCCTACGGCACCGACGCGCTGGCCGAGAACATCGTCACCGCAATGCGCGAGGCCGACGCCACCGCGAGCCTCATCGAGAACCACGGCCTCGTCGTCACCGCGCCGGACCTCGAGACGGCCCTCGAGAACACGGCCCACGTCGAGAGCCTCGCCAGGATTTATCTGGAAGCTCGCTCGGCCGGCCTCGAGCCCCAGCGACTTACCGACGAGCAACTGGAGACAGTGCTCGCGAAGTTCGAGTCCTATGGCCAGCAATAGCGAGCATCGGGCGTTCGATAACAGTTTGCCGTTTCATTCGACGACCTGCTGACCTACCAGCCTTGTTGTCATTGCTCGTTACGGATAGGTAGTGATTCGAAATTGGAATCACAACGATTACTTCGAAGGAGGCACACGAACGTGTTCATGCCCCCCGACCAGAGTCCCACTGTGGAGGACGCATACGACAAACTGGCGGAGACGTACGAGACGCAAGAAGAGGACCCGTACTGTGCGGATCTGGAGTTTCCTGCGACGACGGAACTCGTTCCAAACGTCGCAGGCAAACGAGTCCTGGATGCGGGTTGTGGACACGGTCGGTACGCAGCGTGGTTGGCCGAGAGGGGAGCGGACGTTCTCGCTGTCGACAGGAACACCGAGATGCTCGAACAGGCGAGACGACGAATCGGCGACCGAGCAGAAATTCGCCGGGCCGACATCATGTCGCCTCTCGAGTTCGCCGACGACGGGACGTTCGACGGTGTCATCTGCGGCCTTTCGCTCCATTACGTCGAAGACTGGCGACAGCCCTTCGCGGAGTTCGCTCGCATCCTCCGACCAGGTGGATTCCTCGTGTTTTCGGCACAACATCCAGTCGATGAGTACATCGCGTTCGAGGCCGAGAACTACTTCGACGTCGAACGGGAACGGATGACGTGGTCCGCCTCCGGCGAGGACATTGAGGTCCCCTTCTATCGTCGGCCCTTTTCTGAAGTCGTCAACCCGCTCGTCGAAACCGGGTTCCAACTGGACGAACTGGTCGAGCCGAAGCCGAGAGAGTCCTTCAGAGAGAAAAAGCCAGAATCGTACGAGAAACGATTGAGATACCCGACGTTCCTGTGTGTTCGGGCGTCGAAACCCGAATAACGAGCTACCGGAGTTATCGCAATTGATCCGTTTTCGACGCTCTGTCGAGGCCACCGCTCGAGAACCGCTCAGTCGCGGTCGGCCAGCAACTCCTCCGCCGTCACCAGCGCCTTCATCTCGAGGCCCGCGGCTTCGACGTTCTCGCGGCCGCCTTCCTGCCGGTCCACGACGACGAGCGCGCGCTCGACCGTCGCACCCGCCTCGCGTAGCGCCTCGACCGCCTCCACCAGGCTCGTCCCCGTCGTGACGATGTCCTCGACGACGACGACTTCCTCGCCCTCCTCGAGTCGGCCCTCGATCAGGTTCGCCGTCCCGTAGTCCTTGCGCTGTTTCCGGGCGATGACGTAGGGAACGTCCGCGGCGACGCTCGTCGCAGCCGCCAGCGGGACGCCGCCGAGGGCGACCCCGCCGAGTTTCGCGTCGGCCTCGAGTCGCTCGGCGAAGGCCTCGGCGATCAACTCGAGACAGCGTGGGTCGGTTTCGAAGAGGTACTTGTCGACGTAGTAGTCGCTGGTGCCGCCGTGGGAGAGTTCGAACTCGCCGTATCGAACCGCGTCGGCGTCCCGGAGCGCGTCGATGAGTGCCTGGTTCGTCATTGGCGAGAGTGGGGCGGCGAATCGAAATAAACGATGTGATGCGCGCTCGTGGCCGAAGGGGCTCGAGGTCAGATGCACGTTCGGAGGTCGAGGAGTGTATTTGCGGTCGGATGCACGTCCGGAGTTGACTCGTAGGGGCAACACTCGAGGCCGGCACTCCAAGTTGACTCACAAGTCGAAACTCGAGGCCGGCACTCGAGCGGCCGACCCGAAGAGCTGGACGCGACTCGCTACCAGGGCTCGTCCTTCAACCCGAGTCTGTACGCGATCATATTCGTCGAGACGTGCAACAGCGGCGTAATGACGACGACGACGAGGATGACTTCCCATGTGAATACGGACAGGAACCAGTCGATGTCGAGCAGGGCCGTCACCGGGAGCGAGACGATGACGAAATCCAGCTGGTCGACGACGGGAAACATCGCCCCGCGGTCCCGGCCCGTTCGACGCTTGAGAAACGACGCGAGAATGTCCCCGAGCATCGCCCCGCCGGCGAGTCCGAGCGCCGCGAGCGGCGTGAACGTCGGCACCTCGAAGTCGAGCGCGGCACTCGCGTCACTGGCGATTAGCGTCAACACCGCCGCCAGGATCAGGCCGATCGTCGTCCCCACCGCCGTTCCCCGCCAGGTCTTGCCGTCGCCTAGCAGTCGCTTACTGTTGAGGGTTCGACCGCCGTCGATCGGCCGACCGCCGCCGGCGAGCACCGCCGCGTTGTTCGGCACGTACGCGGGCACCATCGCCCAGAACGCGACTACGATCGTCTCGAGTACTGCCATGTCACCCTCGATGCACCGGTGGCTCTTAACCGCTGGTGGTTCTCGCGTGCCGGCCGGAGGCATCGATGACCGAAGACGGTCGCAGGCACGTCGATAACGGTTACAGGTGACGATCCCTCAACGAAGACGAATCACAAACTGCCAAATAAGAGGGGGACACACGTTCGATTATGATCCCGCCCATCGCGAATCGGTTCGTCGCCGGGGAGTCACCCGCAACGGCCCTCGAGCACGTGCGGACCCTGAACGACCGGAACATCAACGCCATCGTCAACCTGCTCGGCGAACACTACGACTCCCGGTCGCCGGCGGCGGCCGACGCGGCCGAGTACCGATCGCTCGTCGCGGACATCGGCGACTCGAGTCTCGAGGCCTGCATCTCGGTCAAACCCTCCCAGATCGGCCTCGACGTGGGCGAGGACGTCTTTCGCGACCTGCTCGAGGAAATTGTCGCGGAGGCCACAGATCGAGACGTGTTCGTCTGGATCGACATGGAGGATCACACGACGACTGACGTCACCCTCGACGCCTTCGAGGCGATGACGACGACCTACGACGGCAACGTCGGCGTCTGCGTGCAGGCGAACCTCGAGCGGACTCGCGAAGACGTCGAACGCCTCGCCGACCTGCCAGGAAAGGTTCGATTCGTCAAGGGGGCCTACGACGAACCGGCCGAAATCGCTTACAAGGACAAAGCGGCCGTCAATCGCGCCTATCGGGAGTTGCTCGAGTACGCCTTCGAACACTTCGAGGACGGCGTCGCCGTCGGCAGTCACGATCCGGCGATGATCGAGCACGCCATCGACCTCCACGAGGAGTACGGGACCGACTTCGAACTCCAGATGCTCATGGGCGTTCGCGAGGACGCCCAGGAGGAACTCGCGGCGGAGTACAAGATGTGGCAGTACGTTCCCTACGGTGGCCGGTGGAAGTCGTACTTCTACCGACGGGTCATGGAACGCAAGGAGAACCTGTTTTTCGCCCTGCGGGCGATCCTCGACCGGTAAAGGGAAGGGCTGATAACCCCGTAGTGTGACCCACAGCACATGACCTCGTGGAAGCGGGACTTTGCGAGCGGCCTCGTCGTTCTCGGTCCCATTCTCATCACCCTCTACCTCCTCTACTGGCTCTACGGGATCATCGCGGGGGTCACCCCGGAGTTGATCCTCGACGCCAACGTGCTCCGATGGCTCATTCCGGACGGCGCGTTCGAGGGTGCGGCCCGAACCCGCGAACAGGTCGCACAGTTCCTGCGTGTCGTCATCGTCCTCACGGTGCTCATCATCCTCACGCTCTCGATGGGGTACCTGATGCGAACGACGATCGGCGGTCTGGTCGAACGCGTCCTGGACAACGTCGCCAACCGCGTGCCTGGCCTCCGGGTCGTCTACAACGCCTCGAAGATGGCCGCCGAAACCGCCTTCGGGGAGCAGGAATCGCTGCAGAAGCCGGTCAAGATCGAGACCTGGAACGGGGCGCGAATGACGGCGTTCAAGACCGGAAAAACGGCCGACGACGGCCGCGAAGTGCTCTTCTTGCCGACCTCCCCGAACATCACGACGGGGTTCGTCATCGAGGTTGAAACCGACCGCATCACCGAACTCGACGAGGACGTCGAAGACGCCCTGACCCGGGTGCTCAGCGCCGGGTTCGGCGACGCAGATCGGGGCATGGACGCCGGCATCTCCATCGACGTCGTCGACGAACGCGTTGCACAGCACTTCGAGCCCGACTCCGACCAACCGTCCGAGGCGAACGACTGAAACCGAGCCGATTCCGGACAGATCACACCTATGTCGACGCTCTCCGAGGTCCTCGTAATCGCGACGCTCGCCGGTTGTGCGACCGGAATCGGTGCGCTGCCGACGGTCTACACCGACCGGGTGAGCCACAGCGTCTACGACAGTTCGCTGGGGTTCGCCGCCGGCGTCATGGTCGGCGCGGCCGTCTTCGCGCTGATCATCCCCGGTCTCAACCTCGGCTCGCCGCTCGAGGTCGTCACCGGCATCGTCGCCGGCGGGGCCTTCTTGCTCGTCGTCAACGCTGCGCTTCCCCACCTCCACATCAACACCGGATTCCGGGACGAAGCCAGCGGAATGGAGGGAATCGCCCTACTCCAGAGCGACGAGGCCGCGGCCGAACGGGCGGCGATGGACGACGACCGCCGGCGGGCGTTGCTCGTCGGCGCGACCGTCACGATCCACAACGTCCCCGAAGGACTCGCCGTGGGCATCGCCTTCGCCAGCGGGGAGGCGGGACTGGGACTCGCGATCGCGACGGCCATCGCCGTCCAGAACGTCCCCGACGGATTCGCGATGGCGATTCCGGCCATCAGAGCCGGAGTCTCTACCCCGAAGACGATTCTTTACACCACGCTCTCGGGCGGCCTTCCCGAACCGATCGCGGCCGCGGTCGGCTTCGCTCTCGTGGCGGTCGTCACCGGCATCTTCCCGATCGCGGCGGGCTTCGCCGCCGGCGCGATGATCGCGGTCGTGTTCCGCGAACTCATCCCCTCGAGTCACGGCCACGGCTACGCGGACACGGCGACGATGGCGTTTCTCGCCGGATTTTCGGTGATGCTGGTCGTCGACACCGTCCTGGCGGTGTGACTTCCAGTTCGAGTGGCGCTACGACGGGGGCGAATTGGAGACGACCACGCCGACATCCCATCCCGCTAGTCCCGATCGGCGGAAGCGTCGGTCTCGGAGTGGTCTGCTTCGGCGTCCATCGACGCCTGGATCTCCTCAAGCCCCGGGGCTCGTCGCCGGACGATCACCAGAACGAGTCCGAGCATGATCGCCGGAATAACGACCATCGCGACCAGGACGAAGAGGGCAATCTCGAGTTCCGGCGGGCCGGGGATGGTGGCGGGGGCGTGCTCGAGCGAGCGGCTGAATGGATGGCCGAACGAGGGGCCGAACGACCAGTACGGCACGAACATAACACACGTACTCGAGGCGCACATACAACAGTTGTCCTCGTTCTCAGTTCGAGAGGTATCGTCGTTTTCAGTTCACGACGCTCTCGCCCGTCGAGTACGTCCACCTTCCCCGAACCGCTCACTCGAGACCCCGGTCGCTCACTCGAGGTTCAGGCCGCCCACTAGAGACCCAGGAACGACTCGGCATTCTCCCAGAGGAGTTTTCGCTGCACGTCCTCGGGGAAATCAAGTTCGGCGAACTGCTCGAGCCAGGGCTTGGGCTCGAGCATCGGGTAGTCGGTGCCGAACATGACCTTGTCCTTCAGCAGGGACTTCGCGTAGTGGAGCACCTGGTCGTCGATGTAGCGGGGCATCCACCCCGAGAGGTCCATGTAGACGTTGCCCTTCTGCTGGCAGATGGCCAGTTGCTCCTGTTCCCAGGGGAACGCCGGATGCGCGATCAGGATCTGGAGGTCGGGGTAGTTCGCTGCCACGTCGTCGATCAGCATCGGATTGCCGTACTTGATCTTGAGGCCGCGGCCGCCGGGCGAGCAGGCCCCCAGCGTCGAGTTCCCACCGTGAAAGACTACCGGGACGCCCAGGTCCTCGATGGTCGCCCACAGCTCCTCGTGTTCTGGATCGGAGGGGTCGAAGCCCTGGGCGATCTGCTGGAACTTGAATCCCGAGAGGTCGAGGTCCTCAACGCAGCGGATCGCCTCCTCGACGCAGTCGTCCTTGAGCGGGTCGACCGAGCCGAAGCCGACGAAGAAATCCGAGTACGTGTCTCGAACCTCGGCGACGTAGTCGTTGGGCACCGGCGGATTGCCGGTATTGGTCTCGGCGTCCCACCCGAGGAGGACCGTCCGCCCGACGCCCGCCTCGCGGTACTCCTCGATCATGTTCTCGTAGGTGTCGGTCTCGAGGTCGGCCCCGAATCGGTCGGCCGCGTCGCGCATCATCTCCCCGCCCGCGTCGTGGAGGAACTCGCTGGTCGGTTGGTGAGCGTGGGTGTCGATCGCTCGCGGCCCGTCGGCGGCCTCGAGTGCTGCCGGAAGCGTCATACCCGACTTTCCGCTTGCGGCCGTAAAAACGGCGCCGGTTCGCGCTGACAGGCGGGCGCCACCGCATTCAAGACCCTTCCCGACGTAGGTGAGGTATGATTCGCGACCAGTTAACCGAGGTGACCGGCCGGCATCCCTGACGTGGTCAGGTACTGGGCGGATTCGAGAGACGGCGCTTCGAGGCGCGTCCTCGTCGATCGCGTTCGCGAGCGTTTACTTGCGCGCTCGCTCGACTGCTCGTTCGAGTGTCAGCCCGAGCGCTCATTCCTGCGTCCGTCCGAGCGCCCACTCGAGCGTTCGAATCGCGTCGACGCCTCTATCGACCACGATCAGCTACTCGTATGAACGAACGCACACACGAACGGACGAGTGCGGACGCGGCGGCGGACGAACGGGCGATCGTCGCCAAACGCGTCGACTCCGGCGTGCCCGACACCGAGGAGATTTCGGACCTCGCCCGCGCGGCCGGGTACACCGTCGTCGACGAAGTCACTCAGACCAGGACGGCGGATGCCGCCCTCCAGCTAGGCGAGGGGAAGGCGAACGAGCTGGCGGAGGCGGTTCGACGGACCGACGCCGGGACGGTCATCTTCGACAACCGGCTCGGGCCCTACCAGACGTACAACCTCGGACAGCTCCTGCCCGAGGGCGTCACGGTCATGGACCGGTTCACCCTGATCCTCGAGATATTCGGCCAGCGCGCCCAGACCCGAAAGGCACAGCTTCAGGTCGAACTCGCCGAACTCCGCTACGAACTCCCGCGCGTCGAGGCGAAGGCGAGCCTCGCCAAACGGGACGAACACCCCGGCTTCATGGGACTCGGCGAGTACGACGAGAGCCGCGAGCAGGACATCAAAGACCAGATCAGCCGGATCAGGGACGAACTGGCCCAGATCGAGCAGACCGAGGAACAGCGCCGCGAACGCCGACGCGACTCCGGATTCGACCTCGTCGCGCTGGCGGGATACACCAACGCCGGGAAGTCGACGCTGCTCCGACGCCTGGCGCGCGATCTCGAGGTCGAGGAGAACGAGGGCCTCCACCCGGACCTCGACGCGACGGCAGAGTCCCAGGACAGGCTGTTCACGACCCTGGGGACCACGACTCGACGGGCGGACATCGAGCCCCGGAACGTGCTCGTGACCGACACGGTCGGGTTCATCAGCGACCTGCCCCATTGGCTCGTCGAGTCGTTCAAGTCGACCCTCGATTCGGTCTACCGGGCCGACCTCGTTTTGCTCGTCGTCGACGTGAGCGAACCGGTCGAGGAGATCCACGAGAAACTTGTCACTAGCCACGACACGCTCTACGAGCGCAACGAGGCGCCCATCGTCACCGTCCTCAACAAGATCGATCGCGTCAGCGACGAGGACCTCGCCGAGAAACGCGAGACACTCTTGGCGCTGGCACCGAATCCGGTCGCCGTCAGCGCCCAAGAAGGGAGCAACGTCGACGCCCTGCTCGAGCGGATCGACGAAGAGCTCCCCGAATGGGAGCGCGAGCGCCTCGTGGTGCCGATGACGGACGACACGATGAGCCTCGTGTCCTGGATCCACGACCACGCCAGCGTCGACGACGTGACCTACGGCGACGACGACGTGGTAATCTCGTTCCTGGCCCGGCCTGCAGTGATCGACCAGGCACGGTCTCGAGCGAGTGACCTCCAGGCGGCGGAGGTCTGACTGATCGCGTTCGGCACAGATCCTCTTCTGGCACGGGCTCGAGATGAAGCGCTTGCCCCTGTCGAAATCCTCCTTCAGTATCGTATCGCTGTAGCGCGGAATACGCGCTCACGAGGCTTCCCAGGCGTACGTCCACATTTGGATTCAGTTGGTCTGGTTTCACCGTTCAGCTCACTGCTGCACGATTTGAATGAGGTTCCCGCACGTGTCGTCGAAGACGGCCATCGTAACGTCCCCGGCGGTCATCGGCTCCTGAGTGAACTCGACACCGTGCTCGCTCAGGCGTTCGTAATTCCGCGAACGGTGACTGCCATCGCCTGCGTCCCAGCGTTCCCGCCCATCCCAGCAACGACTGGCATGTACGCTGCCAGAATAGCGACGGCGGCAATGGTGGACTCGAACAGTCCAACGACCGCTGCAGCCATAAACGCAGTTCCAAGGTTGAGGATCAGCCACTTGTACCGCCTCCGTATCTTCGCTCCTGGACCGTCGAGGACGCTCTCCTCTTCTGCGACGCCAGTGAAGTCATAGAGCGTTTCCCCCCGCGCCTCTTCGAGCAGTTGCAACAAGTCCTCGGCGTATATCACTCCGAGAATGTCGTCCTCTTCGTCGAGTACGGCGACGGCGTGCTCGCGGTTTTGGCTGAAAATCTCGATCACCTCTTCGTCATCGTGGTCGTAGCGGACGTGTGGCGTCTCCTGTACGTAGTCGCTAACTGTTTCGGTGACGGTATCAGCTATCGACAGTGCCGCGCCGGGGAGTTCACCTTGTAATCTACCATCATCGGTAACGAAAATCGTCGGAACACGTCCCGTTCGCTCTTCGAATTGACGAACCCGCTCGGTCACTTCGGAGAATTGGCGGGTTTCGTCGACGGTAACGTAATCGAGGCTCATCAGCCCAGCTGCACTTTCTGGGTCGAACGAGAGCAAAAAATCGATTTTCTCGCGGCGCTGGTTATCGAGCGTAGCGAGGAGCGCCTCACGTGTCTCTTCATCGGTGTATCTGATAACCTCGGTCACCTCGTCTGGGTCGAGTCGGTCGATAAAGGTCTCCAGTTCCGACCGACTCATATCCACGACGAGGACTTCTTGTACCTCGTCCGGAAGTCCAAAGAAGACGTCCCGCCACTCCGTCCGTGGCAGAGCAGTAAAGGGATTAGACGGCGAAGAAGACATCGCAATCGTCTCCTGAACGTCTGTAGAATGCTGGGATATACACGGAGCGTACAGATCAACCCCTAAATTATAGTCGATAGCCGAATTCGCACACCAATCCTAACACCACCTGGAGAGATAGACAGCTGATCCAGAAACGACTCACACCCATTCTGCCAACATCCTCACCCTATAAATGCGTGACCTGACTCAGTGTGAGCATGGAACGCGTTGCGATCATCGGCGCGTCGATGACCCAGTTCGGCCAGCGCGAGGCGTGGATCCGTGACCTTCTCGCCGAAGCCGGCATCGCCGCCCTCGAGGACGCCGGCGTCGCCTCGGACGAGGTCGAGCACTGCTACGTCGCGAACATGTCCAGCGGCGAGTTCGAGGGCCAGGGTGGCATTATGAACATGCTCGCTCACGACCTCGACCTCCTGCCGGCGTACGCCCAGCGGGTCGATCAGACATCCTCGAGCGGCGGAGCCGGCATCTACGCCGCCTGGCAGTCCGTCGCCAGCGGCGCCAGCGAGATGACCCTGCTCGTGGGTGGCGAGAAGATGACCCACCGCACCACGGGGGAATCGACCGACATCATCGCCTCGATCACCCACCCCGAGGAGTACAAACACGGCGTCACCCTGCCCTCCTTCGCCGGGATGACCGCCCGCCACTATCTCGAGCGATTCGACGCGCCCCGGGAGAGCCTCGGGAAGGTCGCCGTCAAGAATCACAAAAACGGCGTCGACAACCCCCACGCGCAGTTCCGGAAGGAAGTGGACTTAGAGACCGTCCTCGAGTCGCCCATCGTGGCCGACCCCCTTCGACTCTACGACTTCTGTCCGATCACCGACGGCAGCGCCGGACTCGTCTTCTGCCCGGAATCCGTAGCGAAGGAGTACGCCGACGAGTACGCCGTCGTCGCGGGCGTCGCAGGCGCGACCGACACCCACGTCGTCCACGAGCGCCCCGATCCCACCGTGATGAACGGCGTCGTCGAGAGCGGCGAGGCCGCCTACGAGATGAGCGGGTACGGCCCCGAGGACGTCGACGTCGCCGAACTCCACGACATGTTTACCATCCTCGAGTTCCTGCAGATGGAGGGACTCGGCTTCGCCGACCACGGCGAGGCCTGGAAGCGCGTCGAGGCCGGTGAGACCGAGAAGACCGGCGACCTGCCGATCAACACCTCCGGCGGCCTCAAGTCCAAGGGCCACCCCCTCGGCGCAAGCGGCGTCGCCCAGGGCGTCGAAATCTACGAGCAACTCGTCGGCGAGGCCGGCCCGCGTCAGGTCGACGCCGACGTCAGCCTGTGCTGCAACGTCGGCGGGTTCGGTAACTGCGTCATTACGACGATCATGGAGGCTGCAGCATGACGATGGAGGCCTACCGCTACGCCGACGGGACGATCGGGTTCCCCGGCCACCACCTCGGCCCGGACGGCGAGGAACCCGTCGACACGGTCGACCTGAGCGAGTTCACAGCGACGGTCGTCACCTGGACGACGAGCACTGCCACCCCGCCCGGCGTCCGAGAACCGAATCACCTGGCCATCGTCGAGTTCGACCTTGAGGACGCGCTCGAGGTCGACCAGCCGCCCGTTCGCGCCCTGGGTCAGCTCACGACCGGGGACGTCGAGACCGGCGACGAGGTTCGGCCGGTCTACGTCGAGGAACTTCGAGAACCAGGTGTGGGGATCAAAGTGATCGAGAGTCAGGCGTGGGACGGTTACCGGTTCGAACCGGTCTGAGCGGTCGCTCGCTTGCGGACCTAGTCGTCGGCGTCTTCGTCTCTGCCGTCTCTGTCGTCTCCATTGTTTTCGTTTTCGTTGCCGTTTCGTTCGCCGTCATTCGAACCGTCACTCGAGCCGTCGTCCGCCCCCGTTTCGCCGGTACTCGAGTCGCGCATCCCACCTGGGTCATTACCAACTGACTCCCCATCGTCCGCCGACTCGCCGTCCTTCCCTGGCGGCGAGGATTCGTCCGTTTCAACCGTTTCGTCCGTTTCGTCCTCGTTCGAGGCTCCATACCGGTCTCGCAACGTCTTGAGTTCGGCGTCGACGTCCACGCCAGAGTCGGTGGATTCCTCTGGGAGCCGATGGCCGTCGTTGCGGTCTCCATCCTCGTCCCTCACAGACCGCTGGTTACCCACGGATCGCTGGTCGTCGTCCCCGGACTGGATGTCGATCTGATAAGGTTGAGATTCCGAATCCGACCCGGACGCTTCCATCCGGTCGACGCGCTCTGCCAGTCGCTGGTCGATATCGTCGCGAAGCCGTCTGGCATCCTCGAGCAACGTTCGGGTCCGGTCGTCGACCTCTATCCCGACTTCGTCGGCATCGCCCGAAACGGCGTTCTGCAACTCTCGAAGCGCGCGGTCGAGGTGCGTGAGCGTGGTGTCGCGGAGTTCGCTCGAGCGGTCGACCGTCCGATCGGCGGCGTCCGTCGCGGCGTCGCGAACCGCTCGCTGGCCTCGAGCGAGCTTGAGTCCGCGCCTGAGGGCCTCGAGCGCACGGATATTCGCCTCGAGGGTGGCGATCAGGGCTGGAATTGCGACTTCGTCACCGAACCGTGCGAGTTCGCCCGGCGTCGGCGGCCGCAACGGGAATTGCCGTCGACGGTGGTTCCGGGATCGAGCGTCGTCCTCGAGTTCGTCGCGGAGCGCGTTCAGCGTCGCGCTCAACTCCCGAAGCGCTTCGGCGAGGTCGTCGCGGTCGTTGCGGTCGTCGCGATCGTCCATGCGACCACTGCGTGGCCATTCGTGAAAAAATGGCCGATTGGATCTCTCCTGGCGAATTATACGCTGGGCTCGTGGAACGGATTTTGTTCGAGATGAACTTACTTAGATGAATAACGACCACAATGTTTATTGCGGTCGGCGGTGAGGCTGTAAATGGATGCAGACTGAGTCAGGTACCGGTGTGTCAGACGGCGTCACCTTCGCGCAGGCGCTCGACCGACTCAAACGGAACGGAAGTACTGTACTGGTCGTCGGGAGCAGCGAGCAAGCAGCGCACGAAGTCGCGTGTCAGCGCTTGCTCGGGACGCACACCGATAGCGAACGCCATCGGCTCGCCGTGACGGCTCGAGACGCGACGTACCGCGGCCACGGCTGTGTCTGTGAGTCCACGGACGCACGGACGCGTCACATCGAACACACCGTCCAACCAGCACAGGAACCGACCATCGATACGGCCGGTCGGCCGCTCGCCACCCTCGGAACGGACGTCATCGACGCGATTCGAGAAATCGAGTCGACGGAAGACGGACTCGATCCTGCCGAACTGCGCGTCTGCGTCGACTCGATCGTCCCGTTGCTGAGCGAGTACGACCCCGAGGACGTGTTCAAACTGCTCCACATCACGACGACGACCGTCAAAAGTACGACGGGAATGGGCCACTTTCACCTCCCGCTGGCGCGCGATCACGACGCGGTCAACCTGTTCGAACCGCTGTTCGACGCGGTCGTCGAGGTCCGACGCCGCGACGACCGCGTCGAGCAACGGTGGCACCTCCGTGACTACAACGTCCAGAGTGAGTGGCTCGAACTGTAGCCGTTCACTTTCACCCCGCTGACCAAACCCTCTTAGGCGACGGGGCCCCAGTGACTGACGATGGATGGGGACGAGTCGTCGCACTCGACGAGCCCGTCGTTGCCGCCCGCACTCGAGTCGTCCGACGTCGCTGACTGGGACGTCTTCGAGTTACTCGAGCCGGCAGTCCAGGCGTGGTGGCTCGAGGCCTTCGGCGAGTACGTCCCCGAGAACGGCGGCTTCTTCACCCCACCGCAACGCGGCGCCATCCCAAAGATTCACGCGGGAACGAACACCCTGATCTGTGCGCCGACGGGCTCCGGGAAGACGCTGGCGTCGTTTACGGCGATTATCGACGAACTCTTCAAGCGCGACCGGGACGGCGACGGACTCGAGAACGCGGTGTACTGTCTGTACGTCTCGCCGCTGAAGTCGCTGGCCAACGACATTCACCGGAACCTCGAGGTCCCGCTCGAGGGGATCGAATCGATTGTCGAAGAGCGGGGAGACTCGATGGGCGAGATTCGCCACGCGATTCGTCACGGCGACACCAGTTCGAGCGAGCGCCAGGCGATGCTCGAGACGACGCCCCACGTCCTCAACACGACGCCGGAGACGCTGGCTATCCTGCTCAACGCACCCAAGTTCCGCGAGAAACTGCGTAGCGTGGAGTACGTCATCGTCGACGAGATCCACTCGCTGGCGGCGAACAAACGCGGCACGCACCTGTCGGTGAGCCTCGAGCGACTCGAGGCACTGGTCGATCACGACGTTACGCGAATCGGCTGTTCGGCGACGATCGAACCCCTCTCACAGGTTGCAGAGTTTCTGGTCGGGTGTGAACCGTCGAACGAGCCGGGATCCGGCGCCAATTCTGCAGTCAATTCGGAGATCGATCTGGAACCGGAGGGTGAACGCACCCCTCGAGACTACGACATCGTCGACGCCCGCTTCGCCCGCGAGTTCGACCTCCGCCTCGAGTGCCCTGCCGATGACCTGATCAACACCTCGCGAGACCTCGTCCAGGACCGGTTCTACCGACTCTTACACGAGCACATCCAGAACCACACCAACACACTGGTCTTCACGAACACCCGTTCGGGTGCCGAGCGCGTGTTGCACACGCTTCGCGAGCGGTTCGACACCTACGACGAGGACAACTCGGGGTGTCACCACGGCAGCCTCTCGAAGGACGTTCGTCACCGGGTCGAAGGAAAGCTCAAAGCGGGCGACCTCGACGTGGTGACGTCCTCGACCAGCCTCGAGTTGGGTATCGACATGCCCTACGTCGACCTCGTCGTGCAGGTCGGCTCGCCGAAGTCCGTCGCCGCGTTGCTCCAGCGCGTCGGCCGGGCGGGCCACCGGGTCGGCCAGACCGTCACGGGTCGAGTGATCGCCCTCGACCGAGACGAGTTGCTCGAGTGCGCCGTAATGCTCAAGAAGGCCCAGGAGGGCTTCGTCGACGCCGTGTCGATCCCCGAGAACGCCCAGGATGTCGCCGCCCAGCAGGTCTACGGGATGGCGATCGCCGAGATTCGGCCAGAACGGGAGGTGCTCGAGATCTTGCGGCGGGCGTATCCCTACCGACGCTACGGCGACGACGACTGGGAGCAACTCCTCGCGTACCTCACGGCTGAGTACGCCGGTATGGAGGACCGAAACGTCTACGCGAAGGTCTGGCGAGACGCGAACGATCCGCCCGACGGCGAGCACCACTACCCCGAGTACCCCGTCGGTGAGGTGCTGATGGGCAAACGTGGCCGGCTCGCCCGCGTCATCTACATGACCAACGTCGGTACGATTCCGGATTCCTTTACCTGTGATGTCTACACCCGCGCCGATAGTGCGTGGGTCGGCCAACTCGACGAAGGCTATCTGGACACCCTCGAGAAGGGCGACGTGTTCGTCCTCGGCGGCGATCACTTCGAGTACCGCTACCGGCGCGGATCGAAGGTATACGTCGACCGGACGAGCGCGCGGCCGACAGTGCCGTCCTGGTACTCCGAGCGCCTGCCGCTCTCCTCGGACATGGGTCGCGAGATCCTCGCGTTCCAGCGGACGCTCCTCGATCACTACGCCGATGGCGGCTCCTCTCGCGTCCGCGCCTGGCTTCGTCAGTTCTCGCTGGACGACTCGAGCGTCCGCGCGATGTCCCGGCTGTTCGACTACCAGATTCGCTACGCGGGCACGGAGAGCGTGAGCACGCCCGACCGACTCGCCGTCGAGGTCGAACGCGACCGCGACGAGTACGAGCGCCACTACTACGTCCACTCTTGTTACGGCCGTCGCGTCAACGACGGCCTCTCGAGACTGCTCGCCTACCGATGTGCCCAGGAGGCGACAGCGGACGTCCGCGTCGCCGTCGCCGACAACGGGTTCGTCCTCTCGATGCCCCTGAACCGGAAGGTCGACCTCGTGGGCATTCTCGACGACCTCGAGGTCGAGGACGTGCGCCCGGACCTGCGAAGCGCGCTGTCGGGAACCGACCTCCTCCAGCGGTACTTCCGGATCAACGCCACGCGCTCGCTGATGATCCTCAAACGGTACAAGGGCTACGAGAAGTCCGCCAGCGAGCAACAGGTCTCGAGCGAGATGCTGCTCGGGTTCGCCGAGGGCCTCGAGGACTTCGCCGTCATCGAGGAAACCTACCGCGAACTCCTCGAAGACAAGTTGAACGTCGCGGAGATCGAAGGCATCGTCTCCCGCCTCGAATCGGGCGAACTCGAGGTCTCGAGACGACTCGTCGACTCGCCGACGCCGCGCGCGTTCGGGCTGGCGACGCTCTCGGCGAGCGACGTGGTGCTGGCTGAAGACGAGAGCGCCGTCTTGCAAGCGTTTCACGAGCACGTCCTGGAGGAGATCGGCGAGGGTGCGCTCGCCACGTCGGCCAAGGATCGATAGGCGGATCGCGTTTTCCGGCCAAAAACCCAGTTCGTGCTCGAGAAGCGTTCCCCGTCCCGTTTACAGCGACTATAATTTCAGTTTCTGCTGGTAAAATTGTTTCGCGAAACGATAACGACGGATATACCTCGACATTTAGGGACACCGCTTTCATAGGTGTTCGTTGGCCCGCTATCCGGAGACATGAGCAGCCAACTCGATAACGCACCCCAAGGAGAGATAGGACTCGACTCGACGGAGGACGAAACGGACGCGTTGACGGGAGAACTCGTCCAGGCAATCGCGGCCCTCGAGGAAGTGCCCGAGACCGACGTCGGACCGTTGTACGAATCCGTCGAGCTGGAATCGGTCGTGACGCTGCTGCGTCACGCGAGCGCGCACGATTCGACGGTCAATGTCGAATTCGAACACGAGGGCTACACCATCACCATCGGTTCCGACGGAACCGTTCGAATTTACGAGGGAGACCCACAGATCGGCCAGCAGAACGAATCTGCGTGAGAGGAATCGATGGAATGCGTAAACAGGAACTCATCCATTTACACGCTCTCGCAGTCGAACTTCGCAAAGACGTAACCGAACACGAGACGATGCCGCCAGACGCGTTCGAGGAGTACGATGGGTACGGGGTCGCTCCGACGTCGATTCACTACAACAAGCCTCGTCACAAAGAGAGTCTGCTGTTGCTTCTGGATGGAATTTGTCGCACTGTCCGTCGGCCGCCGACGCAGGACCTCCCCGACGGGATGCGGTGAGACCGGCCGAGCACGCGTGAAGACGTGCTGTCGTCTCGCTGGTGCCGTCAGCCACGACTCTGTTCGAGGACCGTGCGTGACATATGTCTAATTCGCTCGAGGGTGGCGCGTGACGCATGTCTAATCCGCTCGAGCAGTACACGGTCGAACGGTCGCGGCCGCGTACCAGAAAATTCAGAAATCTTACAAAAATTCGTAACCGCAATCCCCTAAGTACCATCGGTACGTCCATCCCACGACGTAGATGAGTCGAACCGGGATTTCCGCGCCAATCGGCAGGTACTATCTCTTCCAGGCCACCGACTCGGTCGGCTTCATCTGGCCGGTGTTCACCCTGTTCTTGCTCTGGAAGGATCTCACCTTCGCTCAGATCGGGACGCTCGGGGCCGTTTCGGCACTGCTCGTCGTCGTCCTCGAGGTACCGACGGGCTACGTCGCGGACCGACTCGGTCGTCGAAACGCGCTCGCGATTGGGATGGCGGCGATGACGCTGTCTATTGCCGGGTTCGTCGTCGCCGATTCGTTCCGCTCGTTTCTGGTTCTCTACGCCGTCTGGTCGGTCTCGCTCGCGTTTCAGTCCGGAACCGCGGACGCCTGGCTCTACGAGACGCTTCGAGCGGGAGACGGCGAAGGAAACGAGGCGGATTTTACTCGCATCCGCGGCCGAGGCGGGTCGGTCCACCAGTGGGTCTCCGCGGTGACGATGATCGGTGGCGGCCTCCTCTACGCGATTGAGCCGACCTATCCGTTTCTCGCTTCGGCGGCACTCAACGGCGCTGGCGTGGCCGCGGTGCTCACCATGCCGAAGAACGCCCAGTTCGATGGCACCAGTGAGACGAGCGTGGCGGACTCTCCTGGCGTGCTCGAGATGCTCTCGATGCTTCGACGGCTGTTCGCGGGTCCATCGTTTCGCGTCTTCGTCCCACTCGTCGCCCTGTTTTTCGCGCTGGTCAACGTGGCAGACACCTACATTCAGCCAATCACCGTTGAGGTGTTGAACGACGCTCCGCCGCTGTCGATCTTCGCCGGATCCCTGCCGGAGGAAGCTGCGCTCGGATTCCTCTACGCCGGATTCGCCGTCCTCGCGGCTATCGCGAGTTATCATGCGGAAACCGTTCGATCGCTGGTGGGCCTCCGGACGGCGCTGCTGACAGTTCCGGTGGTGACCGCCGCGGCCGTGCTCGTCCCTACCGTCGTTCCGGTGCTCGCCATTCCCGTCTTCTTCGGAATGAAGGGGGCTCGAGCCCTGTACGAACCGCTGGTCAATCAGTACCTCAACGACCGGTCAGCGTCGGTCGGTCGCGCCACGGTCCTCAGCGCCGCGTCGATGGGGTACGCGCTCGTGCGCGTCCCGTTGAAACCGCTCGCGGGATTCGTCGCGGACCTGACCTCGCCGATCACGTTGCTGGCACTCCTCGGTGGGGGCTTTCTCGCGTTCGCACTCCCGCTGATAGCCCTTCGGTCCCCGATCCCCGAAACCGCGTGCTCGAGCGAGGAACGGCCATCGTTCCAGGACGCGTCGGTCGATGGACGGCAATCGGGTCGAGACTGACTCCCCCGGCTCGTCAATCACTCCGGTGACACGGTAAACGTCACCCGCGCGTCAGCGCCGTCGGCGAGCGCCGCCACCAGGTCGCGGTCGAACCCCTCGGCGGCGAAGTCGGCCTCGAGCAGGACCGTCCGCTCGTCGACGTACTCGCTGGTTCGCCCGACGGCACTGCGCGCGCTGGCGAACTCGAGGTCGGGATCACCACGCCCCGTCATGCTCTCGGTGAGTCCGTCGACCTCAATGGTGACGGTGATTAGCGCATTGGCGTCTCGACAGGCCTCGACGAAGTCCGGATCGAAGTCGGCAGGGGCGCGGTCGGCGTCGATGGCGAGGATGCAGTCGCCGGCCGGCGTGAGGTAGTCGTCTGTCGTAATCTCGAAGGTGCTCGCGTGCCGGGCGGAGACGTGCTTGTGGCCGCGGGCGTGGACGACCTCCGTCAGGGTGCTCGAGTCGTCACTAACGTCGGCGTCGCCTTCCGCTTCCTCATGGCCGTCGCCTTCTACGTCGGTGGCGTCGCGCATACTCGAGCCAGCATCGGGACTGTCAAAACGGATTCGGAAACGTGCTAGCGATCGAAAACGCTCCACGAGGTGACAGTCACAATCGTCCAACCGCGAGCAAATCGCAAGACCGATACTCGCGGCGACACGTCGGATGACCGTGCAATCGACGCTCGTTCGGATTCTCGTCTGGATCGGCGTCGGGCTGTGGACCGTTTGGGCCGTGGCGGTCGTTCTCCTCGTACTCGGTCGATTCACGCCCCTCCCGTCGTTCGATCTCGTCGCCTCGACCGTTTTCGTCGGTGCCGTTCTGGCGACGGTCGTGGGTATCGGGCAACTACTCCGAAATGGATACCGGTGGCTCGTCGATCGGTGATGCCGTTCGATAGTCGGTATCCGCAGTAACGAGAGCTGTTGCCCCTCTATACCAGGCTCGCGCCGTCGAAGGCCGACCGTTTGACGTCGACCTCGAGCAGGTCGAGAATCGTCGGGGCGACGTCGTAGAGGTCGGCGTCCTCGATGGTGGCCTCGGGGTCGTCGATGAAGAGGCTGGTATCGTCGAAGCTGTGCATCCCGTTACGCGGGCCCGTAGTGAAGATGTCGCTGTCGGCTTTGAACCCCGACTTGAGGTCGAAGCCCTTGGCCGGAATCGCCACGAGGTCCGGTGCGATGTCGTCGTGGTCGCCGCGGAACGCCGTCTCCTTCTCGACGACGCGGTCGACCACCTTCCGACCGTCGGGACCCTCGAGGTCCTCGAGCATGGCCTTCAGTTCGTCCCGAACCGCGTCGTAGTCCTCCTGCGGGACCGATCCGCGCGGTTCTCGGCCCTCGAGGTTGAGGTAGAACCGGCCGGGGATGAACGAGTACGCGCGCGTCTCGTCGGCGATGTCACCGAGTTCGTCCGGGTTGTCGGTATCGAAGGAGAGCCACCCCTCCTCGCGGAGCCACTCGTTGAAGTGAACCTCGTAGTCGAGGCTAGTGAAGCCGTGATCGGAGGCGACGATCAGCGTCACGTCATCGGGCAACATCCCGCGAATGCGCCCGATGTAGTCGTCGAGCTTCTCGTAGAACTCGAGGAACTCCTCCCTGTACTCACCGTCGCGCTCGTAGTCCTTGAACAGGAAGTGGTTCACCCGGTCGGTCGTCATGAAGACGCCGAAGAAGAGGTCCCAGTCGTCCGCCTCGAGGTAGTGTCGGAACGCCTCGAAGCGAGCGTCGAGCGTCTCGTGTGCGTCCTGGATAAAGTCGGTCTTGTCCGCCTCGTGGCCGAGTTTCGGGTTGACGTCGATGCGGTAGTCGATCGATTCGAGGTACTCGCGTACGTCGTCGGGAAAGGCCGCCTTCTCGAGGTCGGGGGAGAGAAAGCCCGAAACCATCCGCTGGACATCCCGCTGTGGCGGGAATGTGACGGGAACGTTGAACACGGTTGCCTTGCGCCCCGCCTCCGTTACGCGGTCCCAGAGGCGAGTCGCCTGTACCTCCCGTCCCATCGGCACGTACGTCTCGTAGGTGCCGACCTCGCGGTCCTGGAAGCCGTAGACGCCGGTCTCGCCGGGGTTGACGCCGGTCGTGAGTGCCGGCCAGCAGGCGCTCGATTCGGGAGGGACGATGCTCGAGATCTCGCTCGCGGTCCCCTCGTCCGCGAGCGCGGCGAAGTTGGGGAATCGATCGCGGTTGTTCGTCAACAGACTGTACGGCACACCGTCGATACCGATAAACGCGACGCGCGGGTTCTCATCGCCGCGCAATCGGTCGAACAGACCCATGGGGGTCCGTAGTTCGACCGGCTACAAGAAGGTTCTTCTCGAGACACTGTTTTCGAGAACGATAGAGCCCTCGCATCCCGCCGAAAGCGATCGACGCCACTGCAGCCGATTCAATCTCGACGCTGATTCGGCGCGTCGGGGTCGAAGTTCGTTGGCACGACCGTCAGGTGGGCCATTCCGGCTCCATCCGTCGAGTCGTCCGCCGACGCCGCGTCGTGAGTCGGGTGCTGGTTGGTCGCCATCTCGACTCTAGCTACGCCAACGACACCCATAAAATTACCCATGCTCATAATGCATCGTTCGGACGGTGGAGATAACTCTCGAGTATCACTCGACGAACGGCCGCAAAACGGGGGTGGGCTACCCGAAGTGCTCCTCGTAGAGGTCCTGGGCGTGCTCGATTGCGTCGTAGGCAGCCTGCTTGTCCTCCCAGCCCTGCGTCTCGACTTCCTTACCCTCCTCGAGGTTCTTGTACGTCGAGAAGAACTCGTCGATCTCGTCGCGCTGCTGTTGCGGGATGTCCTCGAGGTCCTGGATGTGATCGTACCGGGGGTCCTCCTCGGGGACGGCGACGACTTTGTCGTCCTGTTCGCCGTCGTCGTCCATCTTCATGAGCGCGACGGGGCGGGCCTCGATGATACAGCCGGGGAACGTCTGGTCCTCGACGAGCACGAGCACGTCGAAGGGGTCCTCGTCGTCGTAGTAACTCTGCGGGATGAACCCGTAGTCCGAGGGGTAGTGGACGTTCGAGTGGAGTACTCGGTCCAGGACGACACCCGGCACGTCCTTGTCGTACTCGTACTTGTTTCGCTCGCCCTTGAGACACTCGACGACAGCGTAGATCGTTTCCGGTGCGTTCGGTCCGGTCTCGAGGTCTTCCCAGAGATTGACCATACAGGCAGGTCCGCGGTCGATCAAAAAGTACTTTCGTAATCCCGTGGAGCCACGACGTGCTGGTGTTTCACGTGGCAGCCGAACGAACCGAAATTCGCCCGCATACGGGCCTTCTGCCCCGCGTAGCACCTGTTATTGCGCACTGGCGCAAATTGAATAGTTGGTAACTCTTAAATATCTTGGTGACATTTGCACATCCATGTCAGAGGCACAAGCAATCACCGGCGAGCAGAGTATCGCACGTGAACTTACCGCGTTTCAGCGCAACATTCTGGTCATCCTGGCGAAGGAGCCAATGTACGGCCTGGCCATCAAGCGCGAGCTTGAGGACTACTACGGGACGGAAGTCAACCACGGTCGACTCTACCCCAACCTCGACGAACTCGTCGACCTCGGTCTGGTCGAAAAGAGCGAACTCGACAAGCGGACGAACCAGTACGAACTGACCGACGACGGCTACGAGGCCGTCCTCGACGGTCTCGAGTGGTCGCTTTCGAAGGTCGTCACGGGCGACGACCGCGCCGACGAGATCGGCGAGATCATCGAGAACAGCTACTGAAAACCCGTTCTGACATCACTGAGACGGTTCCGACCGGAACTCGGGCACCGGTTTTTCGGCCGTCTCGTAGATACGCTCGAGAGAGTCGTCTATAGCGTCGCGCTGTTCCTCGGAGGGCCAGGCATTGCGAACGAAGTACTCCGACCGAAACTCCGCGAGTTCGTCGCTCGAGGCGGATGTGATCGGTTTCGCGTAGTGGTTCCCCATAAAATCCGCGAGTGCTTCGGCGGTGTCGCCGTGGACGTCGCCGTGGACGGTGCGAACCTCGGCCGCGAGCGCCCGGTTTTGCTCGTCGACAGTGTCCCAGTCCTCGGGGTCGCCCGGCCCGTCGAGCGGAATTTCGACCGCGCGCGTGAGGTCCTCGATCCGGTCAGTTCTGATGACCCCGGCTTCCTCGTCGTGCCACTCCTCGGGATGTAAGACGAGTACCTCGTCGCCGTCGTCCGAGCGGACGTGGTCCGTGTAGTCGTGTTCTTCGAGCAAGCGTTCCCGGCGGTCGGCGTAGGCCTCGCGTTCCCCCTCGTCGATGGCGTTTCGCTCGAGACATCGGAGGCGTTCGGCCTCGTCGACGACCTCGGCGGGCAGGTCGTGTGCTGCGTCGGACGCACCGTCGGCGTCGTTCTCGCGCGGTTCGGACTCGAATGCGTCGTGGCCGGTCATTCGTCCCGAATTGAGGGGCTCGAGGCTATTGTGCGTGCTGTTTCTGCTCGCGTCGGCGCTACGATCGTCTGGAGTCGATACGTGTTCGGCTCGAGTTGGGCACGGATGAGGAACGGATGGCGCACCAACACCGCACTGGCGGGAGCTGTTCCCTGCCGACGTGCGTTCGAGTACCCGGATCAGTCGCTATCTGTGGACGGTCTTTTCGGTGCGTATTACTCGGTAGTGAACCTGTCTCGAATCTATACGACACCGTTTCACATGCGCTCAGCGAATGTACGAATGAACGGGTACGACAATGAGTGTTCACGTTGACATCGGCGAAAACCGAAACGTTCGATTGACCGACGAACGCATCGAGTGCCGACCGCCGAATCGGATCGCGTTCGCGGCCGAGGGGGTGATTACGGTGACCAGTGAGTTGCTGGGCGAATTCGAAGGCGCCTCCCTGAAACCGGTACGCGTCGATATTTCGGTCGACGAGTCACGCACCATCAGGACCGATCTCGAGGAGGAGGCCTCGCTTCGGCTCGAAACGGTGGACGTCGGCGTCGAAACGCCTGATACTGACGATCTCTCGCCAGGGATGGACACGGTCTCCGCTTCGTCAGGCGACGGCACCGGGTCGACCGACGCGTCGCCTGGAGCGATCGCGTTCTCCGTCGAAGGAGCGATAGTAGACGTGCCGACGGAGTCGTTCGACCCCATCACCGACGGCTCCCCGTCGCTCGAGTCGATCGTGTTCGCCGTCGACGCTTCGGTCAGGACAGACGGTGGAGCAGACGACGCCATTTTCTCACTCGATCTTCTGGGACGTCGCATCGTCATCTACCGAAACGGCGCCATCGACGTCGGTACGGGTGAGAACGGGGTGAACGTCGACATCCTGTGACGAGAGACGGTCGACGTTCCCGGCCGGCGAGAGCCGGAAGCCGAACAGATTTCGCGGCCCTCTCACTGAGACTGGTCCATCGCCTCGTTCGCCAGCGCGTCCGCTCGGTCGTTCACTTCCCGGGGAACGTGCTCGAGCGTCCACTCGTCGAACTCACGAAGGAGTTCGTGGACGGTCACCCGCTTTTCGCGCAGTTCGGGATTGTTGGTGTTGTACTCGCCGCGGACCTGCTTGACGATCAACTCCGAATCACCGCGTACGTGGAGCTCGTCGTAGCCGTAGTCACGGGCCGCCTCGAGCGCTGCGATCAGGGCCTCGTACTCGGCCTGGTTGTTCGTCGCGCGACCGATGGTCTCGCTCCCTTCCGCGACGATGCCCTCGCTCGTGACGATCACCCAGCCGATTCCGGCGGGCCCGGGGTTGCCGCGCGCACCGCCGTCGAAGTAGACGTGCGCGCGACCGCCGCCCTCGCGCAGGAGAGCCTCGAGGTCACGGGGCCTACCTCCCTGTATGACCACCTTGTTCTCGTAGGCGACGGCCGTCGCACCCCCGTGAGACACCCGCCAGCGCTCGTGATCGGTGTTTCCCGACTCGACCATCACTCCCGCATCCTGGAGACGTTCGCGGGCGTCTTCGACGTCGCACTCGATGACCGGCATTCGCCGAATTGTCGGCGTACTCCGGCTAAAACTGTTGTGGTTTCGATCCGAAAATGGGGCGTAAACCGGTCCGAGTCCATCGAATTCGGCTGATCCGATCCCTGCAACGAATATTGGGACCAAAGATTTATATAATACCGTGCTACTACTATAAAAGTGCGATGACACGGTCCACCCGCCAGCGGGAGCGAATGCGCGAGACGGACGAGACCGAGGATCAAGAGGGGGTACGTGCGTGCCCCGAGTGCAACTCGGACAATCTCGTCAAGGACTCCGACCGGGGTGAGCTCATCTGTGAAGACTGTGGGCTCGTCGTGGAGGAAGAACAGATCGACCCCGGCCCGGAATGGCGGGCGTTCAACCACCAGGAACGACAGAACAAGTCCCGCGTCGGCGCGCCGACCACGCAGACGATGCACGACAAGGGGCTCACGACGACGATCGACTGGAAGGACAAAGACGCCTACGGTCGATCCATCTCCTCGAAAAAGCGCAGTCAGATGCACCGACTGCGCAAGTGGCAAGAACGCATCCGGACGAAAGACGCCGGCGAACGCAACTTGCAGTTCGCCCTCTCCGAGATCGATCGCATGGCCTCGGCACTCGGCGTTCCGCGATCGGTTCGCGAGGTCGCGTCGGTCATCTACCGACGCGCGCTCAAGGAGGACCTGATCCGCGGACGATCGATCGAGGGCGTCGCCACGTCCGCACTGTACGCCGCCTGCCGAAAGGAA
Organism: Saliphagus sp. GCM10025317; assembly: GCF_042663665.1. Lineage (NCBI taxonomy): Archaea > Methanobacteriati > Methanobacteriota > Halobacteria > Halobacteriales > Natrialbaceae > Saliphagus > Saliphagus sp. GCM10025317. The sequence goes on along the minus strand of NZ_JBHTAQ010000005.1, from coordinate 2,112,105 downwards.
GGCATTCCGCGCAGCCTCGAAGAAATCTCCGAGGTATCCCGCGTCGAACGCAAAGAAATCGGTCGCACGTACCGGTACATCTCGCAGGAACTCGGCCTCGAGATGAAACCGGTCGACCCGAAAAAGTACGTCCCTCGTTTCTGCTCCGAACTCGAACTCTCCGAAGAGGTCCAGACCAAGGCCAACGAAATTATCGAGAAAACGGCCGAAGAAGGGCTCCTCTCCGGCAAATCACCGACCGGGTACGCCGCCGCGGCGATCTACGCGGCCTCGCTGCTCTGTAACGAAAAGAAGACCCAGCGAGAGGTCGCCGACGTCGCGCAGGTGACCGAAGTGACCATCCGGAACCGGTACCAAGAGCAGATCGAAGCGATGGGCATCCACGGCTAACGTCGGTTAGCCGTTCGTTTTCAGCAGAAAGAAGGCTCGAGAGTCCCTGGACCGTCCGGAGCGCCCGGGCCAACCGTATCACCCGGACCATTCGGAGCACTCGAGCCGCCCAGAAAACTAGTCCCGAGTCGCGTCACTGACAGCCGATTTCCTCGGCTCGCTCGAGCAACGCCGCTTCGCCGATCGGACTGCTCAACTGGTAGGTCAACTCGCCACAGTCCCACGTGACGAGGGTCGTCCCGTTGTAGGTCGAGACGGTCGCCTCGAGTTCGCCGACGTTCTCGCGGTCGGGGTCGTCGCCGCGGAGGCCGCCCTCCGAGACGCTAAACCAGAGGAGGTCCTCGCCAACGCGATACTCCTCGTGGTAGGTCTGGATGCCGTTCCACTGGTCGGCGGACACGGACTGTCGTTCGTACTCGGCGGGGAACGTCGCGTTCGGAACCTCGAATCGCAGGTACTCGTTCGCCTCCGAGCGGTCCTCGAACTCGTGTTGTTCGAACTCCGCCTCCTCGACCGACTGTTCGTCGTCAGTGTCGTTCTCCACTGGCGGGTCGAACAACTCGGCCTTGAGGTCCGCTTCGAACGTGACGGTCTCGAACGTGGTGGTGACCTCGAGTTCGGTACCGTCGACGTCCGTGTACGTTCCCTGCATTGCGAGTGGATACCCGTATTCCTCGTCGATCCAGAACGTCCCGCCCTCGAAGTCAGTCTCCTCATACGCACTCGTCTCGAGCGGATAGACGTAGCGGGTGTCGCCGACGAGCACGCCAACGCCACGGTCGACTGTTGTCTCCTTCGGCTCGACCGAGACGACGTGGGTCGTCCGATTCGCGACCGTCTCGGTCCCCTCGTAGGTCACGTCGTACCGATCGAGGCGTTCCTCCAGCAATCGTGCCTCGTCATCGGCTTCGCTCTCGCTCTCGGACTCGGTTTCGAGATCGTACGTAGTCACGTTGTCAGTCTCACCGTCGGTCATCCAGAGCGTCGAGCCGTTTCGAACGGCGATCCCGCCTTCGTGCCTCTCCTCGAAACCGCTCGAGTCGATCACTTCCGATCGCATCTTCGACGGCGGGCGTTCCCAGACGCGTTCTGTCGTCTCGTACGTTCCTGCACTGTCCGCGAACGTGACCGTTCGTTCCCCGGTCAGCGGCGGTACGTCGTCCGCCGTCACCGCCTCCTCGAGAAGCGTTTCCCCATCCGGTTGCGCCTCTCCGGAAATTGCTACCGTGCACCCGGCACAGACGACCACGAGTGTGATCGCTACGAGAACCAGTCCGTCGTGAGTCCACCCCATACGCATTCGTACGCTTACACTCTTATCTAAGCATTTCCATGTCGGGGAAAATATCAATGGGGGTGGATGCAGTTGAGCCGTCGAGTGTGTGCGTACACCTCGGGCGTGGATGGGTCGGATCGACGTGACGAACGTGGTGTCAGAGGCACGCTCGGCTTGATGGATGCAGTGGAGGGCCGACTCCGCCCAGCACGCCGGTTACGGCCTGCAACTATCCGTTGAGACCGATGTAATATCAATTCGGACGAGCAACTTCACGCAGAGAAAAGACCGTGGACTCTTTAAGAACCATCGCGTCCTTGATGTACGGTTTGGCCACCACTGAGTAATATATTCGGGGAATATATCCCAGGTTTTCGCAAAATCGGTTCTGTACCCTCGAGATGTCGTATAGGTCGAATCGGTCACTAGCGCCGCCCGAACGTCGTTCTATGGACTCTCTCGTTACTATCTACGTCACCCTCCCCCGCGGCCCCATACCCCTACCCCTATCCCTACTTCGTGCCGTACAGCGAGTACGTGATCGCCAACAGCCCGAGCAGTCGACTCACGTTCTCGAGGAAGACCGTCGTCGCCTGGTCGGCGGCGGTGAGCGTCGTCACCGAGACGTTGATCACGAACGGGCCGAGCGTCAGCAACAGTAAGCCGATGGCGAGATACTTCATCGCCCGGCTGTCGTTTCGCCGATAGCCGCGGTAGGCCTGGACGGCCAGAATCGTCCCAACGAGCGCGACGAGGAGCAGACTTGCGACCGTCAACAACTCGAACATCGACGCCTGGTCGAGGCGGACGACGCTCCCGGTCATCGCAATCCCTCCCACATTCGGGTGAACTTGTCGGCGACGTCTTCGTCTTTCCGGGTGATTTCGAGGGACAGTTCGCCGTCCTCGAGGGTCACCTCGAGTCGCTCGAGGCGGGCCGCGTAGACGCTGTAGTGGTTGCCGTCCGGTGCGAGTTCGGTCTGTTCGCTGATCAGGTCACACTCCCGAAGTCGCTCGAGGCGACGGTAGATCGTCGGGAGCGACGCGTCACAGCGGTCGCTCAGGGTGCTGGCGGACATGGGTTCGGCGCTCGTTTCGGTGAGGATCGCGCGGGCGTACTCGTCGTCGAGGAGAGCCAGTAGTTCGGGGGGATCGGCGTCCTCACTCACGTTTGATACGTCGTTCCCACACAGCTATCAAAAGCGCCCCGGTTTTTCTGGCTCAGAACATCCGCTCGAGAGCGTTCTGACTCGGACCAGCCGCTCGAGCGTGCCATCGAACCGTCAGTCGCGCGGGTGAAACCGCTTGACGGCCGTTCGAACGGCGTCTTCGCGACCGATGAACGTGACCCGATCGCCCTCTTCGAGGACGGTGTCGGCCTCGGGGACGTGCGTCTCTCCGTTACTGGCGATCACGGCGACGATACAGCCGTCGGGAATCTCCGAATCGAGGTCGCGAATGGTCGCCCCGACCAGTTCGGCCGCAGTGACGACGATCTCCTGGGCGTCGTGGCCCTCACCGAGTTCGTTCATCCAGTGGGCGAGCGCCGGGCGTTCGATCTCGTTGTCGATAGTCCAGGCCGTCGCGCTCGAGACGTCGATGGCGTCGACGTCGAGCGTCTCAAAGGCGTCGACGTTCTCCGGCGTGTTCACCCGGGCGAGGACGCGGTCGACGTCGAAGCGCGTGGAGGCGAGTTGAGAGACCAGCAGGTTGGTGTCGTCGTCGGCGGTCGTGGCAACGACCAGTTTCGCGTTGTCGATGCCGACCTCCTGGAGCGTCTCGGTTGAGGTTCCGTCGCCGTGGTGGGCCGAGAACCCTTCCTGACGGAGTCGTTCGACGGTCGCCGAGTCGTTGTCGACGAGGATGACGTTCTCTCCACGGTTCTCCAGTCGCGTGGCGAGCGTCCGGCCGACCCGACCGCCGCCGACGATGATGGTGCGCATTGGTTCGATTTCGAAGTATTCCGCGAGCTGGCGGGCGAGCCCCGCCTGCAGCACGACCGTGATGAAGATGACGAGAAAGACGGTGCCCGCGAGGGTCTGTGCGGCCACGGAGTTGCCGGCCGTCTCGAGTTCGATGGCGAACAGCGTGGCGATGGAGGCGGGGATGATTCCTCGCGGGCCGACGAGGCTCAGGAAGTACCGTTCGCCCGCGCTAAATCGCCAGTGGGTGGTCGCCGCGGCGACGATCAGCGGTCGAACGATCAGCGTGACGGCGACGACGACCGCGATGCCGCCGAACCCGAGGCCGAGGAGCGCCTGCACGTCGATGAGCGCGGCCAGCGAGATGAACACGAACGAGAGCACGAGCAACGTCAGGTCGCGGTTGAATCCCTCGATTTCCTCGCGGTGGGGTAGGTCCAAGTTGCCCAGGACAAACCCCGCCGTCCCGGCCGCAGCTACGCCCGTCTCGGGGAAGATCGAATCCGCGAGGCCATAGGCGGCCAGCGCGCCGGTCAACACGACGAGACGAGCGGTCTGTGGGGCGTCGCCCGCGGGCTGTCTGACCCGCGTCAGCAGGGCGTAGACGACGATGGCGACGACGATTCCCACGCCGATGCCGACCGCGTAGCGCTGGAGGAAGTACACCGGCACGTGCGAGCGCTCGTCCCCGACGACGACCGTCTCGAAGATGACGATGGCCAGGAGCGCGGCCGTCACGTCGTTGACGATGCCCTCGGCCTCGAGCGCGGCCTCGACGTGCTCGCGGACGGTGATCACTTCGAGGATGGGCGTCACCACAGTTGGGCCGGTCGCCACCAGCAGTGCGCTGATGAGGAAGGCGATTCCCCAGTCGGTGTGGAGGAAGTACCGGACGGCGAGGGCGGTCCCGCCGAGGGCGACGGCTGCACCGAGCGTCGTCAACCGGATGATCGCTCGAGGGGCCAACTCGAGCTTTTCCCGGCGGAGGTGAAAGGCCCCGTCGAAGATGATGATGGCGACGCTCAGGCCGACGACGGTCGAGAGGCCGGCGCCAAAGGTATCGATCGAGACGAACCCGAGCCCTTCGGGACCGACCAGCAAGCCGAGGAGGATGAGAAAGAGGACGCTCGGAATGCGCAGTCGATTGGCCAGCAACTGTGCGGCCAGCCCGAGGACGAGGATGCCAACGATGACGGGGAGGATCGACGACACTACGACGACGTATGTGATTCCACCTGATAAATCAATCCCGCGTGGGAGTTCGACGACCGTTCGTCGAGAGACCACGCCATTCGGGACCTCGAGACGAACATTCAAACCCTCGCCGCCCCTACCTCGAGTGAATGCGCCTCGACGACTACATCGAGGAATTAGAGCCCGACGAGGAGGCCGAGCGCCGGCGCCTCGCGAAGAAGAAGTCCTACGCCATCACGGACCACCTCCAGGACTTCGAGCGCAACTTCGAGCGGGCGCTCTCGGGTGACACCCTCGTCGGCTCGACGGCCCCCTCAATCTTCGTCGGGCGGTCTAACTACCCGGACATCCCCGTCGGCGTGCTCTCGCCGGTCGGCGACGAGGACGACGCCGAATCCTACGTCACGGACGGGAACTGGTACCAGCAGGGATACGGAATCGACGATGTCCTCCAGCGCCGGACCGGCCTCCTGAACTCGAACAAGCGCGCCAACGTCGACGCTCCAGGCATTGCCAGCCGACTCGCCCCTTCCGTCCAGGACGTCTGGGACGGCTTCGTCGGCGTCCAGCGTGAGGTGGCAATCGCCGACCGTCCCGTGGACCTCGAGATCGGTCTCGAGGGCAAGCCCGACCTGGGCCTCGACGCGGGCACCGACGTGGCGACCCCCCGGGGTCCCAGGGCGGCGGCCCGCTCCGCAGACCTGACCGAGAACCCGCACGTTCCCCGACCCGTCAAGAAGACTCTCGAGGACGACGACTGGCAGGCCCAGGGGGCGATGACCTACCTCTACCGGCGCGGGTTCGACGTCTACGAGATCAACTCGATCCTCTCGGCGGGGGCCCTCGGGGAGGCTGCCCAGCGCCGACTCGTCCCGACCCGGTGGTCGATCACCGCCGTCGACGACACCGTCGGCCAGTACCTCCGTGGCCGTATCCGGAACGCCCCGAGCATCGACGAGGTGCAGGTCTGGGCCAACGAGTACGTCGGCAACCGCTACTGGGTGATCCTCGCCCCCGGCACCTGGGAGTACGAACTCGTCGAAATGAAGGCACCGGGCAGCATCTGGAACCCTGATCCGGGCGCCGGAATCTGGATGGCCAGCGCCTCGGAGGGCTACCAGGGCCGCTCGAGTTACGTCGAGGAGACGGCAGGGGCCTACTACGCCGCCCGACTCGGCGTCCTCGAGCACCTCGAGTCGATCGGTCGTCAGGCCAAGTGCCTCGTGCTTCGGGAGGTGAGCGACGATTACTGGGCGCCAGTGGGGGTCTGGCAAGTCAGAGAGAGCGTCCGGAACGCGTTCGAGAGCGCACCGGGGGCCGCAAACGGTCTCGAGGACGGTAACCGCGCGGGCCTCGCCGGGGAGTACGGGACTGCCGAGACGTTCCACGACGCCGTCGCAACGGTCGCTCAGCAGTTGCCGGTCTCCCTCGACCGGCTACGGCGCAAGTCGGAACTCGCGGCCGGCGTGCAGTCGAGTCTGGCGGCGTTTTCCGGGCGAGAGTAACCCGGGGAATGCGCCGGTTCTGGCCCATTCGGTCATTGTTGGCTTCAGGGATTGAATCTCGAGCCTCAGGCCGCTGATCCAGGCCCCAGGCCGCTGATTTCACGTCTAGGTCTCGAATCTCGGGTCTCAGATGGTCCGCTCGTCGTCCTCGTCCTCGGTGCTCCGTCGCTTCCCACGGCGTCGCCGCTCGTCCTCTTCCTCACTGCGGTCGCCCTCAGAATCTGAAACCGCATCCATCTCCTCAGCCTTCCGTTTTCTGGCGCTGTCACCGTCCGCGTTGTTCATGCTTCGCCCGTCTGCCCCTCGCTCACGATCCGGTTCGTCGTCGCGGTCCCGCGCGAGGCCGCCGTGGTGCTGGTCGGCCGTCTTCGACCTCGAGTCGGGCTCGACCGTGGATTCCTCGTCGTCGAAGACTCCTTCGCCCTCGTCGAACAGATCTTCGTCCTCCTCGAATACCTTCGTCGTGTCCTCGTCATCGACTCTGCCGTGACCTTCGTCGATACCGCGGGTTCGATCCGGTTCCGACCGGTTCGGTTCCGTCTCTCGACTCCCCGGTCCCTCCTCGATCGGCTCTCGTTCGTCGGCACCGGTTCTGGTCTCAGTCTTCGGCTCCGCCTCCATCCCCGACCTCACCTCCGTCTCGTGCTCCCTCGAGCCATCGACGTCGCCGGCTCCCATCGCGCCCGGACTTCGGAGGTGAACCTCCGTGCGGGTCACGTCGGAGACGTCGGACTCCTCGAGCGTGATCGCCTCGTCGCTTGGCGACCCCCAGCCGAGAGCAGCCTTGATGCTGTCGGTGATCCCCGGATCGGGTTCGACGTAGGCGGTGGATCCCTCGACGTCCGTGACCATACCGACGTCGTCGCCGTGCTCGTTGATGACGCGCTTGCCGACGTCCTCTGGCGTAAATCGTGCGGACATAGCGCTCGAATCAACGGGCGGCAGACGGATGCAAGTGGACCTTGCATGCGCGTGCTATCTCTTGACACGCTAGAGGCGACGAGAAAAACGAACGGAAAACCGGCTCGAACCGGTTCAGATGTCGGTCGTTCGGTCCGTTCCTGTTCCGGTCGTGGTTCCGAGGTCGGATCGGAGGTGGATCTTGTCGTCGGTGACCCGCTCGATGGCGCTCTCCTGGAGGGGGTAGGTGTCTTCGTTAGTGTCGCCCCACCCGAGTTTCGCCTTGATCGTATCCGTCATTCCCGGGTCCGGTTCGACGTGGGCCGTGCCGTGTTGCATGGCGGAAACCATGCCGATCGTTTCGCCGTTCGCGTTGACCACTGTCTTGCCGATGTCGTCCTCTGTCAGGTTTCGTGCCATTGCATTCGAACAGTCCACGAAATTGATAAAGGGTCTGCTGCCTGCCGCTGCAGGCACTCGAGAAAGTCAGTCGAAATCCGGCTCTCTCCCCTCGAGAAACGCCGATACGCCCTCTTCGTGGGAATCGGAGGTGTACGCCTGCACCTGTAACAGGTTCTCGTACTCGAGGGCCTCACCCCAGTGACGACCGAGGTTTTCGTGCATCGCCCGCTTCATCAGCGCGATGGTTTCGGTCGGTCGGCGGCCGAGTCGGTCGACCGTTTCCTCGACGCGCTCCTCGAGGTCGTCGGGGTCGACGGATTCGTTTATCAGGTCGAGGTCGGCGGCCTCGTCGGCGTCGAAGAATTTTCCAGTAAAAGCGAGTTCCTTCGCCGTTCGCAATCCGACGAGTTTCGGCAGGAGGAACGTTCCACCGGTGTCGGGAATCAGCCCGACCCGCACGAACGCACACGAGAACGTCGCGTCCTCGACGGCGTACGCGAAGTCCGAGAGGGCGACGATCGCCAGACCGGCGCCGACAGCGTCGCCGTTGACCTTCGCGATGATCGGCACCGGACACTCGAGCATCTCCTCGACGACGCGGCCGAACGTCTCGGTGATCCGGTCAAACGCCTCCTGTGGGCCCTCTCGCCGTTCGGCCATCGCCTGAATGTCACCACCGGCGCTAAACGCCGTTCCCTCGCCCGTCAGGACGACGGCGTGGTGGTCGGCTGGCGACACGTCGGCTATTGCCTCGGCGAGCGTCACGGCCGTCTCCGTCGAGAAGGCGTTGAGCACGTCGGGTCGATCGAACGTGATCCGAACGACGTCGCCTGCATCGTCTACCTGCATGTCTCGAGCATTCGCCAGGAGGCGCTTAACGGTATGCGTTCGACGCTCGACGGCCGGGGACGCGACAGGCTGGAGGACAGTAACGAACGCCTACCAGTCTCCATCCAACGAATAACCATATGTGGTTGTCTGGATTTCTGACCTATGGTAGGGCTCACCGGCCGAATTGGGCGCTCAGACGAGGAACCGTTCGCGGCGTCGCTCGAGTCGCTCCGCCACACCGATCGGCTCGAGGCGACCGTTACCTACGACGAGGGCGTCGTCCAGTTGGGACACACGGCGTATCCCGAGTACCCCATCGACAGCTTCGAACGCGGACGATATCGAATTCGATTCGAGGGGAAACTGTACGACGTGCCCGATGAGAAACGTCGCGAGGAACTCGAACGGGTTGCGCCGTTGTTGTTCGAAGACGAGAGCGCCAACGCCGATACTGACGACGGGTTCAAAGCGCTTCGCGACTGGCTGCTGTCGGTCGACGGCGCGTTCGTGCTGTCCGTCCTCGACACCACAACTGGCGAACTGGCCCTCTGCAACGACGTTCTCGGTCGACTACCCACGTACTTCTATGCCGACGAGGAGTCCATGGTCTTCTCGAGAGAACTGCGATACGTCCTCGAGTCCGTCGACGTGGAGTTCGACCGCCTGGGGGCCGCGCAGTGTCTCCTCTTCGGCTACTCCCTGGGGGACCGAACGCTCGTCGAGAACGTGCGTCGACTCCGGCCGGGGTCGCTCGTTCGCGTTCGAACCGACACCGTCGAGACGAGCACGCAGTCAGTGTACACGTTCTCCTTCGACGACCCGGCGCACGCCCACCGGAGCCGAGAACAGAACGCTACTCAACTGGCGACCCGGTTCGTTCAGGCATGTGAGCGTCGTGCAGGCAACTTCGACACAGATCTCATCTCGTTGAGCGGCGGCCTCGACTCGCGGTCGGTACTCGCTGGCTACCACGCCGCGGGTTGTCCGGTCGAGGCGGCGACGATGGAGTCTCCCGAGTACGTCCCCGTCTCTGATGTCGACATCGCTCAGGAGCTAGCCGCGGACTTCGAAGTCGACTGGCGAACGTACGACGTCGGCCAGCCTCGAGGGGCCGACCTCGACACGCTCGTGAAGACGAAAAACGGCCACATCGGTCTCATGACGTCCTTTGTCCTCACCTTCTTGCGCCATCTCGAAGCTGACTACGGGGCGTCGATGGCCTACATCACGGGCGACGGCGGCGACAAGGTGCTCCCGGACCTGACTCCCACGGGTTCGGTTCGCAGAGACGCCCTCGTAGATTATATCGTCGAGGAAAACTCCATCCTGGACATAGATCAGGTGTCCCGAATCACCCGTATCTCTGAGGACGCGATCAGACAGAGCATTCGCGACCACGTCCGCACCTACCCCGAAACGACTGTCGACGGCCTCTACACCCACTTTTTGCTCTACGAACGAGCCGCGAACTTCCTCTTCGAGGGCGAAGACCGAAACCGGCTGTTTTTCTGGAGCGATACCCCATTTTACTCCCTTCCGTTCTTCCGCTATGCGATGAACTGTCCGCCAGAACAGAAACGACGGTACAACCTCTACCGCTCGTTCCTCGAGGCGCTGTCGCCGAAAGCGGCGAGTCGAACCCACGCCGTCTACGGTGCTCCGGTCAGTTCGAGACGCCACGCCGCAGCGGCCCTCCTCGACGACGTACTCTCGCGACATCCCGCCGTCCTGGAGGTCCTCAAGCCGATCATCAAAACCGTCAACGACCTTGAGACCGAGTCGAACATCGACGCCGACACTATCGACTGTATTCGACAACAAGTCGACCGAATCGAAGGAGTGGACGTCGGACTCGACACTAACGAACTGCACCGATTCCTCGATACTGCTGACGATCGGGAGAGATACGCCGTCTATCGCATCTTCGCGATCACTTCTATCGTCGACGACCTCTCCTCGACCGGTCGAAAGAGCGTCCTCGAGTCGCGAGAGGACGCCGTCTTTGCCTGAGTCTGGTGTATCATTTTTGCATAGATATCTATGATGCTTCTGCAGAATCCAAAAATTGTAATACCGCCATCTGCAATTTATGGGTATGCGAACCCTGGATAAAATCGACATCGAGATCCTCCACCACCTCGTCGCGGATGCCCGCCAGCCCTACAGCGAGATTGCCGAGCGGATCGACGTCTCCGCACCGACTGTGTCCAACCGGGTCGACCGGCTCGTCGATATGGGCGTGATCGATGGTTTTACCGTCGACGTCGACCGATCGACCGTCTCTGCCGGAACCGAGGTACTGATCGACTGCACGCTCTCGCCGGACGCAGACGACGGAATCGCCGACCGCCTGGCCTCGCTCGAGGCGATCGAACACGTCTTCGTGACGGCCGACGGCCGAGTGCTCGCGACCGCCACCGTCTCCCAGGCACGGATACGAGCGGTGCTCGCCGATGCAATAGACCTCGAGTCCCTCGACAGCTACCGGGTTCACCTGCTCGAGGATCGCCACTGGTCCCCGTCGATCGCCTCGTCCGATCTCGCCTTCACGTGCGACGAGTGTTCGAATCGGGTGACGGACGACGGCGTCTCGATCACCACGGACGACGATCGCTATCACTTCTGCTGTCCGTCCTGCCGGTCCGCGTTCGAGGAGAATGCGACGATCAGCGAGTCTGCGTAACTCGAGTCGAGAATTCACGTAAACCTGCGAGAGCCACGGGAAATGACCTTAGCCGAAGTTTTCGATACGTGCCTCGTCCGGGTCCCCGCCTGCCGCCTCGATCGCCTCGGCGACCCGGTCGACGAAGTCCGCGAATCCGAAGACGTAGCACTGCCCGTCCTCGAGATGGGCGTCGACGGCCATTTCGAGACCCTCGTCGTCGTCCGCCTCGAGTACCGTGACGGTCGCCCCCGCTTCAGAAAGTACCTCGAGTCGCTCGGTGTGGGCCGGTTCGTCGTCCTGGTAGATGACGGCCGCGTCGTGGCTGGCCCCCTGGGCAGCCTCGGCGATGGCGACTGCGGGGCCGATGCCGGGTCCGCCGGCGACCGCCACGACGTCACCGTCGCCCTCGTAGGCGATCGTTCCGAACGGGCCCTCCACGTGAACCGTTTCGCCGCCCTCGAGGGAGGCGAGCCACGGCGCGAGTTCGCCGTCGGGATCGACGCCGACGGTGATCTCGAACGTCTCCTCGACCGTCGGCGACGATAGGGTGTAGTGGCGTGCGACCTCCTCGCCCTCGGGCGCCGCTCGAAGGAGGACGAACTGTCCGGGGAGCGCCTCGAAATCTTCGGGCGTCGCGAGTTCGAGTGCGACGGTCGACGGTCCCACTTCGGTGACGGACTCGACGGTAACGGCCGTGCCTTCCATACGGGACCGTACCGGCGGGCGCCTCAAAGAAGTTCCTTTCCCCGCGGCGGTTTCAGTCTTCACGGTCCCGGGGTCTCGTTCAATCCTCGAGTTTCCGAGGATTCCTTCAGGCCTCGAGTTCGTCGCCGTATCGACTCTCCCACAGGCGGAGGTAGACGAACAGCGGGGCGAGCGTCGCCCCGGCGTCGGTCGGTTCGTACTCCACGCGCGGAGGAACCTCGTCATAGGCGGTTCGCTCGAGCAGCCCGGCCTCGACGAACTCGGAGAGTCGTGCAGAGAGCGTGTTCGGGGAAGCCGGGACCACGTCCTCGAGTTCGGAGAAACGACTCGGCCCACCCGCAGTCGTTATTGCCCGCAGAATCGAGAGCGCGTGTCGGCGCTCCAGGAGCGCGAGAACGTCTCGTTTAGCCGGCGAATCGTCCGTCGTCGTCTCGTCGATCGCTTCTTTCCCGCCTGCCGTTTCTACCCCGTCGGGAACTTCTCTCACGTCGGTCGCCGACTCGAGCGCCTCGGTCGCTGGAACGTCGAGGATTGTTTCGAGCGCGTCCGTGATGGTGTCTGAATCGGCCATACAGCCGCTACGCAATCTGTAGTATTAAACTCCTGGATGTATAGCGAACTATCGAGTCCTGCTGGGTCGTGGTTTCGGCTCTGGATCGTGTCCGAACACTCAAATGATTCCTGTGTGTGAGACGAATTATGTCTGAACGAGAGGCGATCGAAGCTGTGGACGAACCCGTGACAGTGTCGTCGCTCGTCGACGACCTCCGGGCGCTCGGGCTGACGCCGGGTGAGACGGTGCTCGTCCACTCTTCGCTCAGTTCCCTCGGATGGGTCTGCGTGGACGCCCAGACCGTCGTCGACGCGCTCATGGCTGCCGTAACCGAGGCGGGGACGCTCGTCATGCCAACCCACTCGGGTCAGTACAGCGATCCGGCCGCCTGGTCGAATCCACCCGTTCCCGACGACTGGATCGACACGATCCGGGGGGAGCGACCGCCCTACCGACCGGCGACTACGCCGACACGCGGCGTCGGCGCCGTTCCAGAGTGTTTTCGATCGTATACCGGCGTCTATCGGAGCCAGCACCCAACCGTCTCGTTCGCTGCCTGGGGCGCCGACGCCGATTCCGTCGTCGCCGACCACGCGTTTGACAACGGTCTGGGGGAGGGTTCGCCGCTGGCCAGCGTCTACGAACGCGCCGGCTCGATCCTCCTGCTGGGAGTCGACCACGGTGCCAACACCTCCCTCCACCTCGCCGAGTACCGGGCGGACATCGACCCGCCGAGGACCGACAACGTCGCCACCGTCCTCGAGGACGACGAGCCAGCGTCAATCACCTACCAGGACATCGAAACCGACGCCAGCGACTTCGCGACCCTCGGCGATGCGTTCGAGGACGAACGCGACTCGAGCGTCCGACGCGGATCGGTCGGCGCCGCCGACGCGCGGCTGATTCCCCAGCGAGCGATGGTCGACTTCGCCGTGGACTGGCTCGAGGCGAATCGGTAACGGGTTCGATATCGACTCGAGACCTTGCGACCCGATAAGCGCCCTCACTACCGACTCGAGACGGCCCCGCCCGATCGAAACTGGTATCGACGCGCGGTCGACTGATTCGGGCGAATTCTCATTCGTTCAAAACCGCATGCCCCAGTCACTCGAGGCTCGAATCTTCTGCGGGGTCGGCGGGTCCATCTTCCGCGTTCCGAACCTCAACCTGTGAGATGCGTGCTCCATCGACCGCCGCAACGATGAACTCGTAGCCGTCGATCTCGAACTCGTCACCGACGTCCGGGACGCGGCCCGCTCGAGACAGGATCAGCCCACCGACGGTCTCGACACCGTCGGCCTCGAACGCGGTCTCGAGCGTCTCGTTGAGCCTCGAGACCGTGAATCCGCCGTCGACGACGTAGGTGCCGTCGGCTCGCCGATCGACCGACGGTTCGTCCGTGACCACGTCGAAGTCGTCGCGAATGTCGCCGACGAGTTCCTCGACGACGTCCTCGACGGTCACGATGCCCTCGAACGCGCCCCACTCGTCGACGATGGCGACCATCTGTTTTCGTTCGCGTTGGATCTGCTCGAGGAGGTCGATGACCGAACCGGTTTCCGGATAGATGAGCATCTCCCGGGCGATGTCGCCAGCCGTCAGCGCATCGGCGTCGGGATTTTCGTGTGTGGCCCGGAGGACGTCTTTGGCGTCGAGGAAGCCCTCGATCTGATCGTCGGTGTCGGGATCGATGACCGGGTACCGGGTGTGGCCTTTCTCGACGATCCTGGACCGAACGGCCGGAAGCGGCTCGTCCGCGGAGATGGTGACCACGTCCGGTCGGGGAACCATGACCGCCTGGACCGAGAGATCGTCGAAGTCGAACACGCGTTCGATTAGTTCGACTTCCTCCATCTCGATGTTCCCTTTCCGACCGGCCGTCGACAGCACGGCGAGAATCTCCTCTTCCGTCAGTACCTCTTCGTTCTCGGAAGCCGGTGGGATGCCGATGAGTCGCGTGAAGAAATTCGCCGTCCCGTTGAAGACGACGAGTCCGGGGATAAACACGTAGTAGAAGAACTTCATCGGTCGCGCGACGATCAGCGCCACACGCTCAGCCTGGGCGATCGCGATCGTCTTCGGGGCCAACTCGCCGAAGACCACGTGCAGGAAGGTGATGATACTGAACCCGACGGCGAAGGCGACGAGGTGGATCAGTCCCTCGGGTAAGATCGGCGACAGTACGGGCTCGAGCAGGGCCGCCACGGCGGGTTCGCCGATCCAGCCCAGTCCAAGCGAGGAGATGGTGATGCCGAGCTGTGTCACGGCGAGGTAATCGTCCAGGTTGTCCATCGCGTCCTGTAAGAGGACTGCCCCCGACCGACCTTCCTCGACGAGCGCGTCGACGGCTGTCGCTCGAATCCGAACGTACGCGAACTCCGCGGCAACGAAAAAGCCGTTCAGGAAGACCAGGACGAACGCGACGAGGAGTCGACCGACGGAGAGGGCGACGTCTACCATCGACGACTCCATGACGTTCCCGCATCGGGCCGGGTGCTCGAGTCGCGAATGAAGCGACCACTGTACGGGCCAGGATCGTGCATACCACCATCTATGAGCTTCGAGCAGTTAATTCCTTAGAAATGCGTCCCTCGTTTGGATCAGCCATTGAACGACGCTCGAGACAGCTACCGATGCGGACTCTTTCCAGAAATCGGCCACGTCGGCGACCACACAGCCACGAATGGCCGCGAGGCGTGGCCGACTCGAGCATGAGTGATCCACCATGACACAGTATAGTGTCACTTGGCACCCGAACTGGGACGTTCGTGAGCCATTTGCACTCACAGGGGTCGTTGATGTGTCGATTCCTCAGTCGGCGGGGGATCCCGTCGACGATCTACTATTGGGAAGATCTCATCATAAATGCGTCTCAATGAGCAAATTTGGCGATATAATCGCATTTTTAGGTACGAATAATGCATAATACCTAAAAAGAATAAACGAACGTCAGAATAATATGGGTGCGTCGGTGCAGAACTATTCGGTTGATCACTGGCGGTACTCGAGACAGGTTCCATTGGCGATGCTCGAGACAGGGTACGACTGACGGTACTCGAAGCAGGATACCTACAACTGAACCCTCACATCCGCGACCCGTCGATCAAACCCCGCATTGGTCGACGATGTTCGATGGTAGTCACTCACCGCATGCATCTCGAGTGTCGCGTCACTCGAGTGAAGTGCGCGACCCACACGAAGATAGTCGAGTAGTAATCAGTCAGAGATCGACTTTCTGCTGGTCTCCATCGGCTAGTTTGGCACTCACGAGCGCCGCGTGGCTTCGCCGCAATCGTTCCGACAGCGCCTGGTGAGAGATACCGAGTTCGTCTGCGAGCTCTTTCAGGGTCACCTTTCGCGGTACGTCAAAGTAGCCCAGTTCGTGGGCCGTGACGATCGTCTCGTACTGGGTCTCCGTGAGCGGCGTCTCCTCGCTGAGGTCGCCGTCCAGTTCCGTCATGCGACGCACCGAGACGGAGAACTCCTGGTCCAACAGTTCGTCGTGCGCGGCCGATAGCGACTGTCGATCGTAAAAGAGCAGTTCGATCGTCCAGTGGTGGTCCTCGCCGGTCGTTTCGAGGATGGCTCCGCCGTGGTCGGCGATCACTTCCTGGAACTGCGTGATCGGCGCGTCGAACTCGAGGCGAAAGAGCCAGCGTTCGCGGCTGGCGTCGGTCAGGCTGGCGAGTACCGACAGCGTCGGATCCGCCTCGAGCGCCTCCTGAATCTCGTTGCGACTCGCCCCCGACACCCACACGAGTGGCGGGCCCTCCCCGACCACCCCTGCGAACTGGAACTCGAGCGACGGGATACGCTCGAACGCGGTCGCTGCAGCGAAGTAGCCGGCGGGGACCTCGAGTTCGGCGACTGTCGTCATCATCGACATTCACCACAACCGCATATAGACGGCTTCTGTTAGCGGTAGGTGTTCCCGCTACCATCGTTCGGGGACTATCCCGTTCGAAGATAAGTTACTCCGTTTTACCGCCTCCGCGCCGGGCGTTCACGACGGACCGGTCGAACGTACAACATACATCGTTAACTGATACCGTGCCCAACGCCAGCGCATTACGATGTCGACTTCATCTCGTCTACGTGGAGAAGTAATCGGACGATACACGGTGATGGGACTCGGTCTTCTGTACGTCCTGGTCGGCGCCGCGTACTTCGTCACGGTGGTGTCCGAAGGAATGTCGCTCGGGTCCGCGTTCGTCGTCTTCTCGTTTATCGCCGGGTCGGGCCTCGTCGTCTTCGTCGGCGGGTATCGCCTCCCGACGTCGTCCGTCGACCGTCGATTCTACTCGTCCGTCGCGCGCTGGTCGCTTCTCGGAATCGGTGGAATGATCGGTATTCTGGGGGTCTATCACGCACAACCAGACATGGCGCTCGAAGACCCTCAGCGGTCGCTCGCCGTTCTCACCGCGTTGAGTTGCGTCGCCGGGTTCGGCGTCGGAACCTACGCCGCCCGGGCCAAAACCAGCGCCCTCGAACTCGAGCGACGGAATCGGGCCCTCGAGCGAGTCCAGGACCAACTCGAAGAGACGAACGAACAGCTCGAGCGATCGAACGAGCGACTCGAGCAGTTCGCGTACGTCGCCTCACACGACCTCCAGGAACCGCTTCGAATGGTCACCAGTTACCTTCAGTTGATCGAGCGTCGCTACGCCGACGAACTCGACGAGGATGGCGAGGAGTTCATCGAGTACGCCGTCGACGGCGCCGAGCGAATGCGAGCGATGATCGACGGCCTCCTCGAGTACTCGCGCGTCGAGACGCAGCGGGAACCGTTCGAACCGGTCGACCTGGACGACGTCTTCGCTGACGTTCGCAAAAACCTCGAGCTCAAGCTTCGAGAGCGCGACGCCGATCTCGAGGTAGACGACCTCCCCCGCGTCGAGGGCGATCCGAGCCAGCTTCGTCAGCTCTTCCAGAACCTCGTCTCGAACGCGATCGAATACAGCGGCGACGAACCGCCGGTCGTCGACGTGACGGCCAAACGGAACGGCGACCGCTGGCTCGTCTCGGTTCGTGACGAGGGGGTCGGGATCGATCCGGACGAGACGGAACGTATCTTCGAAATTTTCCAGCGGCTTCACAGCGAAGACGAGGTCTCGGGAACCGGGATCGGCCTCGCGGTCTGTAAGCGAATCGCGGAGCGCCACGACGGCGACATCCGGGTCGATTCCGAGCCTGGGGAGGGCTCGACGTTTTCGGTTACGCTTCCGGCAGCGGGCGGCGACGCGTGAGTATCGGGCGACGGAGTGCCTGCTCGAGCCGTTATCTTTGCCGGCCGCGGTACGAAAGAGGTTCATAGACCGATGGCATTTCTGGCAAAACGAAGGGAATCAGACCGCGTCCGTTTCGTCGGTGGAGAGAGTAGCCGATTCTGAGGTACTTTCGTCGGTGGATTCATCGGATTCCACCGATGACCCGGGATGCGTCGCCGCCAGCACGTTCTGAACGTAGCGCATCCCGGTGGCGATTCCCATCACGCTGTCCATCAACGATTGCTGAGTCGCCTCACCAGGATAGATCCGGTGCTCTAACTGGAGCACCTCGGCGTTCCGAAGCTCACACGCACGGTCCTCCTCGTCGAGGAACGTGTAGAACCCGGGCGTCGCAGCAAGCACCGGCCCGATCTGGGTCAGTAGGTCCGTACGCGACTCCTCCTCGCGGATGAGTCGCTTTGCCCGTTCGGTGTCGAACGCGCTACGCCCGACGACCCGAATCGGACCCCGCTTATCCTCCTGGATGAGGTGTATCGGCAGGCGCGAGAGGGTCACCTGCAGGTTGAACTCCGTTTCCTCCTGAGAGTGAGGCGTAACGTCCTGGATGGCGTTCTCGTCGAGCCACCACCTAACCTGCTCGACGCTCACGTGGGTCGTCATGCCTCGACTCCGGCCTCGAGCCAAAAAAGGACTGACCTGGCAGGAGCCGACTTTTCGACTTCGAGAACGTACGGACTGACCGAAACTCGGGCTCCCCGGAAAGATTGCATTCGATGACAGTTGTAGTCGCGGGTTTCCTACTGCTTCGAGAATACTCGCTCGCACCGATCGAGGTTCCCACCGGGGCCTGTGGCTCGTCCACCTTCGAATGCGAGGTGTTCGGCGAGGTAGCTGTCGGACTCGAGAACGGTGAAATCAGCGTCCTTCCACGATTAAACGGTGTGCGGAGAGTCGTCGCAGTACGCCTGCCAGAGCGACAGTAGCCGGGAAAGTCGGATCAGGCTAACCACCCTGTACACCAGTGAGGAGACGCACAGCTCGGGGGCGTTAATAGTGGGCACCGTACAAATGGTAATATGCCCGGGGAGGGCTTTCTAACCCAAGGGTTCAGAACCCTTATTGCCTCTGCAACCGAATGACTACCATGCCGACGGTCGACTACGAAGCGAAGGTCGAAAGCGTGTTCGAGATGGTCGCCGAATCCGACGCCATCCATCCCGAGAACGCCGCCTTACTCCGAGCGTACCGCCGCGACAAGGAACTCAACGGGATGAGCGCGGCCACACAACAGCGGAATCTCTCATACCTGAAAATCGTCGCCGAACACGTCGGAGAAACTCGGTTCGAGGATATGGACACCGAGGACGTGAAAACGCTAATTGAGTGGATTCACGACCGGGACCTGGCTGATGCGACCGTCGAGACCTACAAGAAGGTCATACGACAGTTTTGGACATGGATGAATGATGGCGACGCGCCCGAGGAAGTCGCCTGGCTCACTATCTCGTCCGACGCCTCCAGCGGGACCTTGCCGCAGGATCTCTTAACCAAGCACGACATCGAGGACCAGATCGCCGCCGCGAAAAACCCCCGCGACAAGGCGTTCATCGCGATACTGTACGAGACCGGGGCGCGCATTGGCGAACTCATCGATCTGACGATCGGAGACATCGAGGACCGTAAGCACGGGAAGAAAATCACCATCAACGGAAAAACCGGTGCCCGCCGACTCCCACTCGTAGAGTCAGTCCCGTATCTCAACAAGTGGCTGAACGCGCACCCGAACCCGCAGAAGAACGCCCCACTGTGGTGCAAGATTCAGCAGGGCGACCCGGACGATCAGCTTGGCTACAACTACCTTCGGCAGAAGGTGCTCGGGAAGAACATGGAGCGGGCGGGCATCGACAAACCCTCGAACCCCCACCACTACCGTCACTCGCGGGCTTCGTATCTTGCCAACGAGATGACAGAAGCCCAGCTCTGTGAATGGTTCGGCTGGGTTCAGGGCTCTGACGTACCGGCCCGATACGTCCATCTGAGTGGCCGTGACATCGACAACACGTACGACGCGTTACACGGGCTCTACGAACCCGACGAAGACGAGGAGGAAACCAATGTCGTCGAATGTCCTCGGTGCGAGGAGCTGAACGTACCCAGCGCTGCGTTCTGTATGCGGTGTGGATTCGCACTTGACCGAGACGTGGCTAAAGAGATTGACCAAACGGAGACCGATCTCGCTGAAACAGCCACGAACGAGGACACGGCCCTGGCGCTCCGTCTCGTACAGGCGTTGGAGGGGCAGCACGAGGAAATTGAGGGTGTCCTCGATGCCATTGAAGCAAAATAGCGACGAGTGGGGTGAAAGCTGTAGCCGACCATTTTCTTCCGTCACGTGAAAATCAGAGTGTCTTGAGTGCTGCCTCAATCAGGTCGTCGGGGAACGTACTGAACGGGTGATGTTCCGGTGCGTAATCGAATAAGTAATAACTCAGCGCCTTCCCATACGCGGTCAACTCCCATCCATTTCGATCGCCCTCGAAGAGGGGGCGATCCTCCCACACGTCGCCGAACTCTCGATCTCGGGCACCAGCCAAATCCCTTGCCAGCGCCGTGACGGCACTCGAATCGTCGGGTACGCCGATCTTATCAGCTGCTTTTCGTGAAGATAGAGCGCCATCGTGTTCGAAGACGGCTCGGACCACCTCGACTGCATGCGCGTCGTGCCAACGCTGGTTCTCGAGACGGGTGCCGTCGTGATCCAATAGTTGCCGGAGTTGTTCCCGTTCAACGAGGCGATGCTCCTTGATGACCTCGATGACTCGTTCCTTCGTTACGTACGCGTCGAAATCGAGTCCGGCGTTACACTCTCGTATAAATGCTCGCCATTGTCCGAACGAGCCAGGTGTGCCCGAGTCAACTACTGAATCAACGAGATACCAACCCGCTCGTTCCATGATTACAGCGGGATCAACGCTGCTGTCGGCCTGTAGGTGATCTGCAAGAGGATCGTGTGTCCACTCCTGGAGTTCGTCCGCCTCTACCATTCTTTCGATTCGGACGCGGAGCGTCTGAGGTGTGATGTCCCAGTCGAGTGATTTCATCGTCGCCTCTATGCCCTGTTCAGCTTGGTGATCTTCATGGATGGCCTGCTGATTCTGATATTCAAGTCGTTCGATTAGGTCATCCATGCGGTTGGCTCGGCCGCCGTAAAGGCTGCTACCAGATGGCCCCCTCAGGTAGAAGGCATCGGTAATTCCCCAGAGAACGTCGTGGTAGACCTCGTCATCGGCCGTCAGCTCAGATGGGACCAGATGCTTGAGCATCGTTCCGATCCGTCGGCCCAACGCCACGCGCGCAGCTCGCTGCTGTTCGATGGATGTTCCGGTCGGCTCGTCCGTAAAATCGACTGTCTCGACGTTTTCGAGGAGTTTCTTCCAATAGTCAAGTCCAAACTCCTCGCGAAGATAATCACCTTTCGCCAGGATGTTAATGTCTGTGTAGAGCGCCTCGATTCGGGTAGGGAGGAGGCCGGCCTTTGTGTGAATATTGCGACGGAGCGTCCCCGGGTGGTACTTGCTGGTGGATGAACCTTCCAATGCGAACTCACGCTCGTAATCCGTTAACCTATGCACATCCTTGGGGCCTCGAGGATCTCGGTCGCCATTGGAGTCGTCGCTGGAAACCATATTTAAAGCAGTTCTAAATTATTCTCATAGATACTTAGCTCTATCCATCAGTGCGTAGCCATACGTAGCGGTTATGAGAACAACTCAGCGGGTATACGCCCGAGGCAAAGTTACGATTCCGGCGCAGATTCGGTCGGAACTCGAAATCGAAGACGGCGATCTGATCGAACTGGAAATCCGTACAATCGACGCTCAGGAGGTGTCTGCCAGCGATGGCTCGATGTAACCTCGACGACGAGGCACTACTGCTCGTTGCTCGGCACGGGAGCGGTCCAATCGAACGTGCTTTAGCCGCCGTACGGCTGGCGAAACGACGAGGACGAGAAGACGAGCTACGTCGAATCATCGAAGATGTGGCGAACGACGACCACTTCGAGAGGTCGCCATGAAAGATTGCGAACCCCAAACGGTTACCCCCGGGTATTGTCCTGGCGTCCGTCGGGAGGTCGATCTGAGAATGGGAATCGATGACTTCCCTACAGGGACGGCGATCCCCCTCCCACGATACGAAGGGACGGTGTCGTGGGTCTTCGAGTCGAACACCGACAGCAATGATCGGGATTCTGGAGGTGATTGTCGTGGCGAGTAACGACCTTGCCCTTGGAGCACGCGTCGTCGATCGCGAGGCCCTGTCTCCTGTCCGATCCGAGGCAGTCGTCGTCGCTCTCCACGATACGCCAGCCGACCACTACCCGATCGACACCTTCGGGGCCACTGTTGCGGACGTCAACCCCAGTTATGCGCCTGATGAATCAGTCGCGACTGTCGCGCTCGTCGCCGACCTCGAGACGTATGCACCCGATTGGTCCTCGGTTCCGATCCACAACCTTGCTGCCCAATTACAAATGTTGAATGTTGACCTCTACACTTGCCCCGTGGAACGACTCGCTCCTGTTGGAGGTGCTTGAGATGAGTGACGATGACTCGACGCTCGAGACCGCCCGGCTAATGGAGGCCGTCACCGAGGACAGCACCCTCACACCTGTGGAAAAGGAGACGTCGATTCATTTCGCGAAACACGACGAGGAAGCTCGCATGTTCACCGCCGAAGCTGGGCTTATGCGCCGGCTCCTCGCACACTCAGAAGCTGACGTAAAATCGCTCACTGTCCTCGACGGGGACGCGCACAAAACAGTTTCGCCGGAGGAGTATCGAGATGGCTCGATCGTCGGCATCACCGCTGATCTCCCCGTGGGGGTGCTCCAGGTGAAGCTGACGCCCCGTGCGAGCTCGTACCACGCTGAGATCATCACCGACCGCGTACTCACGAATCGTGAGGGCGAGGGCCCGTCCCATGATCGGTGATCGTCCGCCTCGGCCAACGTCTCTTTCGATCCAACCAACGTCGTTTCCCGACCAGCTGATCGAACGCGAACAGTGGGTCGCATGGCGGTACACGTTCGATACTGATCGCGACGAGTGGACGAAGGTGCCGATCAACGCGATGACCGGCCGATTCGCCAAGTCGACTGACCCCAACACGTGGACGTCGTTCGACGACGCGCTCGAGTACCACCGACGCGACGACACCGACACGGACGGGCTCGGGTTCGTCGTCTCAGACGACGACCTGCTCGTCGGGATTGATCTCGACGATTGTCGCGACCCGGACACCGGCACCTTTGCGTCGTGGGCCAACGAGTTGCTCGAGGACGTCCCGACCTACGCCGAGGTGTCGCCGAGCGGGACCGGCGCCCGACTGTTCGGGCTCGGGTTCGTTCCCGACGGTGGGACGCGAGCCGACGTCGACAGCGCCGACGGACACCTCGAGATGTACGAAACCGATCGATATCTCACCGTGACCGGCCACAAGATCGACGGCTCGCCCGACGACGTCGAGCAGGTGAACGACGCAATCGCCGACGTTCACGCTCAGTATATCGCCGACGACGAACCAGACCGGAACTCGACGGAAATGGGTGACAACGGTGGTGTAGAAGAGCATTCTCCGGAGTCACACCCATGGGGTGACGGTCACGAAACGGAGTCGCTCACCGACGACGACCTGCTCGACCGTGCTCGAACCGCCGAGAACGGCGACAAGTTCGATCGCCTATGGCGCGGGAATACCACCGGATACGGAAGTCACAGCGAGGCAGACCTCGCACTCTGTGGGCTGCTCGCGTATTGGGCTGGCGGCGATCGTGGCCGAATCGACCGACTCTTTCGACAGTCGGGTCTCTATCGTGAGAAGTGGGATCGCGACGACTACCGCGAACGAACGATCAAGAAGGCGGTCGAAGGTCAAACTGACTTCTACGAACCCGGTTCAGGCCGATCGCCGTCCATGACCGACGACCTCGGCCTTCCGGTGCCGGAGGCCTTCGATGTTCAGTACGGTGGATACTACAAGTACCACCCGCCGCGAGACGGTGACGGTGATGGCTACTACGAGCGTGTGACGAACTTCCAGCTCGAGGTGCTGGCCCGGCTCGCCCACGATGATGGCCGCCGGGAGTACCACCTTCGCGTTCACCCGAGCGACGGCGAGCCCTATTTCGTCGACGTCGAACCGTCGTCGTTCAATGAGCTGCGAACCTTCCGTCGCGACGTCCTCGAAGGGTGGTCTGTAACCTTCGTCGGCGGGCAGAAAAGACTCAACCAGTTGAAGGAATTCGTCGCTGGCCAAGAGGCGCCGATCCGCCGCGGGACGAAACAGATCGGACTCCACGGTGACGAATTCGTGACGCCGGCGGGATCGCTCACGGCCGACGGATGGGCCGACGAGCCCGGCGTCATCTACACCGACGACAGCTCCCAATTGATTCCCCTGTGGCAGCTCACGCCCGAGACGGCCGACCCTGACGATGTAGATCGTGACGCCGTCGCCGACATACTCAACCTACTCCCACGAACCCGCGACCCCACGCGATTCCTCCCGGTGCTAGGGTGGTTCTACGCCGCTCCCCTTCGCCCGTTGATCCAGGAGTGGGAAGGCGAGTTCAACTTGTTGAACGTCCTCGGGGACACCGGCGCCGGAAAGACCGCCACCCTCGAAACCATGTGGCGGCTGTTCGGCATGGACGGCGAACTACTCACCGCCGAGTCAACGCCGTTCACGATGCTCACCGCGCTCGCGTCGACGAACGCGCTCCCTGTCGTGTTCGACGAGTACAAACCGGCCGACATGAATCCGAACCGGAAGGACAAGCTCCACCGGTATCTTCGGACGTCGACGAAAGGCGGAATCGAATCGAAGGGGAACGCCGACCGAACCACCGACAACTACCACCTCCACGCCCCGGTGTGTCTCGCTGGCGAGCAGCCGATTCAGGGACCGGCCGAAGAACGCCGAGCGATCATGACGACGTTCACCCGGTCGGTCGTCGTCGGTGACACCCCACAGAGTCGGGCGTTCGCTCGGCTCGTCGGTGGGAAGGACGGCGACGAGTACCACGACGGCCTCCCATTCGAAGATCACGCGCTCGCGTACTACACGTGGCTTCTCGAGCAGGACACCGACGAGCTTCGCGACCTGTGGCGAGAGTCTCGCGAACGTGTGACCGAACTACTTGACGGGCGGGAGGTCGACGCCGACGTGCTTGACGATATGGTGGCCCAAGGTTTCCAGACCGTTCGATTCGGGTGTACGATCTACCGCGTGTTCGCGGCCGACCTTGGAGTTGATCCCGACACGACGCCCGTCACGCCCGCCGCTGTCGACGACGCGATCCTATACGTCGCGGGCGAGGGTGGTGGCGCCGATCACGTCTCACACCTCGATCGATTCGTCGGCCTGCTCGGGCGGGCAGCGTCGGCCGACTACCTCGCTCTCGGCGAACACTACACTGTCGTCGATGACGGCGTGAACGGCACCCGCGAACTCCGGGTGAAGCTCCCGACGGCATTCGACCAGGTTCGACGGTACGCTCGCGATCACGACGTACAGGGCGAGGACTTACTCGACACCGTAAACGACTACCGGGCGCGGCTTCGCGATAACGCCGACCGTCTCGACGGCTACGTGACCACGACATCGCAGAACACCCGACTCAACGAGTCGACGCAAACCCGCTGTATCGGGATCGATGTCGCGATCGCCGACGAGACGGTCGACGAGTTCGAACTCGGGATGTTCATCGACGACGACGGCGACAGTCCAGCCCGGCGAGACCGAGACTGTGATTACCCCACCATCGATGATCTCAGGCCGGGGTACGTCACCTTCGAGGCAACCATCGAGTCGGTCCTCGATCCCAAGCCGTGGCTCCAAGGCGAAGGGACGCTTCGCGACCGCTCCGGGGTCGTCGACTATGTGATTCGCAGCGGTTCGGGCGACGTCCCGCGACTCGAGGAGGGCGACCGCTACCGACTCGAGAACGCCCGCGTCACGACCAGTGAGGACGACGTGAGAGTCGTCGAGATACGCCCTGGAGCGACCACCGTCAAACCGGTAACGCAACAGACTGGGCTCGAACGCGATCGCGACGGGGAGGTGGATTATGATGGTGACCGCGGCGACGATCGCGATGGAGATGAAACCGACGTCGATGCCGATCCCAGCGCTGGGACCGACGACCCAGGCGCCGAGGGGCAGGCCGCCGACCTCGTGCCCCCGTCGGGTGAGTACGTTGGTGTGCAAGCGAACGTGATGGACACGCTACGACGCAACAGCGGTGAGGTATCGATCGCCCAGCTCGCAGGGGCGATCGGGAACGGCGACACCTCTCCCCACGATGTCCGCAACGCTGTCGGCCGACTCGAGTCGAAAGGTCGTGTAACGACCGACGATGTCGACGGCCGAACAATGGTCCGACTGTGACCCCTTAATACCGGTCTTGTTGAGGCCCTTAACCGGTAATAGGTTTCAGCAGCCGTGCTGAATACAGGGCGCGACTATAGCATGATATTCTGGTCAATTTGCGAGGGCGGTGACTGCTCAATATAGGAGAACTACTGATCGCCCTCAACTGGGACTAAATCGTGATGACGAAACGAGAGAGGGATTTCTTCGTTGGTTTCTACGTTACAAAGCGTATATGAGTATGCATCTGTGGCTCGCCCGGTTTCCTCGCCAAGACTGTCTACAAGAATTTCAACGATTTCACATATGGTACCATGATACCGATCATCAGGGTCGTCAGGGCCGAGATAAATCTGGACGTTATCTCCGACAGAGTACGGATCATTCGACGGTTGGGGGATGTTTTCCATTGTGCGACCTTTGGACTTACCAGCCGTATCAGTCCATCGCTATGTTAGCATATCCACTGAGCGCCTAGTTCAGCCTGACCTGGATGAAAGTAATCTCCTGGGATCGTTTCTATGACAGACTCTACTTTGAGCTATCGCAGTTCCCTACATTCAAGGTTCAGCCTCTGAGAGGAAGTCCCAGTATCGCTCTTTCAATTCGAGACCGATTACCCTCGCCGCCGGTTTTAAACTCCACGAATACCCTCCATGAGGGAGTCTTTTCGGGTTGGAACCAGCGAGATGGACAAACGGCTCCGTTCGACAGCATGACGAGCGCGACCGACTCCTGACTGGGGCGAATCTCACCATCTACATATGATCGCCCCTGGTGCCTCCAGATCGATTCCACCAGCGGTCCATGCCTCAAGCCGCGTCTGGTGAGTCTCCTCAAGCACAGGGTCGACGTGGCGCCACCGCGCCCGGCATCGGAGCCCGCAGAACTCGCGCATTCGATCGTTCGCCTGGCCGAACCCGAGCGACTCTCGAGCACGGCCAATCTCGTCCTGGGGCACCAGCGAAAGGGCCCGTCCGCAAGCGAAACACGTTGACGACGCCGTCATGAGCGTGTCACCCCTGAGGTCTGACCCTCGAAGATGGGGCCTTGGAACACCTCAACACCGTCATACCGGCGATTGCGTACCAGATGACCGCCTTCGCGGCAGGCGTCACATCGGAAGTGCTCGAGCACGCGGTGCGCGTTGAGGCCGTCCGCGCGGACGAACCGAACGGCGCCGCCGCACGCCCGGCAGTTCCGGGGGATCGCGTCGGTCATCATGCCCACCCGCCGCGGCGCTCGAGTACCCGTTCTCTCGCGGCGTCGAGCCCGGCCTCGTGTTCGATCTCGAGGCGGGCGTCGACGGCTTCCGCCTCGGCGTCGATTGCGGGCGCCATCCGCTCGAGGTCGCGGGCCGCCCGGAGGTCACGGGCGAACACGGGCTCGCCGTCAACGTGCTGGCCGTGCTGGGGGCAGACGTCGTCCTCCAGGCCCGCGGGAACGGGGAGGCGCCCCGTCGCCGTGAGCGCGGCATAGTAGTGCTTGCACCCCCGGTCGTCGCCGCGGCACTCGTTCTTCGCGTCCGGGCAGGTGCATCGGTCGGCGGGCTCGTCGGCCAGGACGTCCACCTGGTACTCCCGCCCCGAGACGCTCACGATGCGGTACTCGCCGTCAGCGAGGTGGCGGTAGACCGGGCGCCCCAGAACCGACATCTCCTGGGTGACACCACGGTAGCGGCGCGCGGTCACGTTGTGGTCGTCGGCTTTACGGTGGTCGCGGGCGTAGGTCGCGTTGGTCGTTGACATGGCTTGAACACCTGAAAACGGCCAGTCCGGGCGTTCCAGCGCCCGGGCGTTTCGACGCCCCGAGGGGACTGTCCGTCCTCATCTATACCTACAACGGAATAGATCATAAAGAGCTTTCACGACGCTCCAGACTATCGCCTTCGGTGATAGACCGTTAACGGCCTTGCCGTTGAAGGCAAGGATTAAAGCCGTTGTTGGCATAGACTGGACACGACAGCAATGACCCGTCCCTACCGAGTCGAGGCCGAGGACTGCCTGGCCGCGTTCATCGAGCGCGAGGATAGCGCCGAGCCGCTGGGCTCGTCCGAGGTCGCCGACCACGCGGGGATCGCGCGGCGGACCGCGCACAAGAAGCTTGAGGAGCTCGTCGATCGCGGGGTGCTCGCCTCGAAAAAGGTTGGTGGACGCTCGCGAGTATGGTGGGTACCCGACGACCTCGGGGTCGACCTCCGCCAGCTCGTTGCGAGCACCGACGATCCCGACGTCGACCCACCAGCCCGGTGACCGATCCCGATCGTCGTGAGAGCCCCCAGGAGGCCGCTGGGGATGCTGACACCGAACCCGACCCCAAAACCCGCCGGGTGGGGACGAGACGCCAGGAAGCGAACGTGCGGCCCTGGAGGACGTCGCTGACCAATTCTCGTCGACCGTTACCCTCGAGGAGGGGATCGCCGCGGTCTTCGCTGCCCGTGAGTTCCTTGAGGTCGGAGGGCAGTCTTTCCTGTTCTACTCCCCATCTCGATCTCGAGTCCGCGTCCTCTGGCCTGCGTTGGTCGCTGGCCAGTCCTTGCGCCGGAACTCGCCTGGATGGTCGGTGTTGACGTGCTCGGCGAGCTCGGCAGCGCCGCCAGTGGAGAACGAGCAGTCCGGTGACGGGCAGACGAACGATCGTGGTGGCATCGCTCTACGTTTCGCTCTGTTCGTCATTGAGTCCTCCGCTCCGTCTTCGACAGGATCTCGATATCGGGATCGCGACTCGCCTCGTCGATCCGGTCGAGTGCGTGGCGCTCACAGTAGTACTCTACGCGCTGGTTCTGTCGATGGTGGAGTTTGACGTTGAACCAGTGGTCGTGCCACTCCTCACATTGGGCGTATTTCATACGCCCGCGTTCGCGACGCTGGATAGATATACTCCGCCTACGACCGAAAGTGGAGAAGAACAGGCAACGGGCTGAATCCATTCGAAAACACCCAATTTTAGTTTTGTTGAACCCCTCAAGTGGTGACCGGTTTCTGAGAGCATGCTGAATACAAAGCGCATACTCATCAGATCAGCACAAGGAATCAATTATAGAACCATGTGACAAAGACCGTCGAAGAAGCGTAGTTTTAAGAAAGAGGCTCTGTGAGTAGTATACAACGATCAGTATGACTTCGCCTTGGGAGCAGAATCAGATCCTCATTGATATCATGGATGGTCTTGGTGTGGCGATCCATGACGAGGACGCAGACATCGCTAATCTCACCTCTATCAAGCTGAACAAGCTGCTCTACTTAGCCGTCAACAAATTCGATCTACCAATCACATACAGCTGGTACAAATATGGTGCCAGTCTCAGTGGTGGTCAGAGCGACGTCGCCGTCGATTCTGTCGAACCACGGGCGCTTGCCGACCTACCTTCACCTGACGAGCCGAGCATTGGGAATTCTTGGGACTACCCCTCTCCAGAGGAGTATGCATACTTTTTCAAGAGCGACATAGAGCTCACGAAAATCCTCCAAGAGGAAACGAAATCCTATCTACGTGAGTTCTACACCGGCTACGCCCCTAAAGAATATCGGGATCTCTACGTTGCCTCGGCGGTATTGCAGAAGTCTCTGGATACAATACTAGACATGAATACCGGGGAGTTCAACGAGAACTCTACTGAGTGTCTGGACACTATTGAAGAAGAACTGCGGGATTTGGATCACCAGATTCTCCTAAACAGCCATATTGAGGCTGATGAAGAGAACGCACTCACGGCGTATACAGACCTCCTCCGGCAGGTTATCAACAATCTGGACAACCAAGCGACTGACCTATCCCGGAAACAGTTTCAAAAATTCAGGCGATTACTCAAGTTCTATTATTCGCATGCGTGGAAGTACGTCTCGCTCGGTATTTCGGAAAAAACTGCGAGCGGTCCCAGTAGACGTGATCTGATCGGTGGGGCCGTCAGTGATTTGGATTCGTTAGAAAAGAACTACACTGACGAGCTACAAGCGCTCAGGAAAAGTTGCGAAGACGCAGGATTGGTTCCTGCGGTGCTGGAGCAGTCAATTATGGTTGACGCTGAAGAGTCTGCTGACCCAGATGCCGAGGCTGTTGACGCGGCATTCGAAAGCATCCGATCCAATATGCAGTCACGTGAGTATGAGTCGTTAGATCCCGAAGAGTTTACCAAGTGATCGGATGACAGTTCAGCCGATTCTCGCGGATTCTTCAGCCTTGATCGGGCTAGCCGCTTGTAATGAGGAATATGCGGATACGGTGTTCTCCGAGATCGCCGTCAGTACGACATGGACGTGTTTCCGTGAGATTCGAGATAAAGCCAGAAACGGTGGCTCTCACTGGTTACAAAAATCCGCAGAAAGAATCCTGGATTACGTCGAAGACGGTGAAATCGCGTACCCGACTCGGGTGAACATCCCAGGCGCGCCCAACAGTGGCGTACCTGATGCTGGGGAGAAATCTGTCCGCATCGCTCTCGGACAATATGAAGAGATCTCCAGCATCTTGTTATTCGACCGAGGTGCTGCAGTATTACTAGAGCGAACACAACAGGAGCTCGCAGGGACACCGAATGAGTTTACGATTGAACCACCAAACTTTCCACTGTATCTCTTGACGCGCCGGGATAGTGACGAGCAGAATATGTCAAAAGACACGTTCTGCGATCAGTCGGAAAAGATCCTGCAGCGGATGGATTGGAAAGGATCTCGGCAAGAAAACCTCTTTTGGGAGTTCCCGATTGACTGCTAAAGCCTCCTTGCGATATTCACCCTCAATATTCAGCACACTCATTATATCAACTGTTGAGGGTTTCAATAGACCCAACTATCGTAACGACCGATCAACGGTGACTGGTTACCATCCTCAGCGATCGCCAGAATCGACGGTCTTGGTTACGCCCGTTACGTTGTGTTACGGTGTAGTTCGAGAAAGCCGTAACAGGCCGAAACCCGGCGAAATCCTTCGATTCCACTTCTATTCACACTTCATGTTACGATGTTGCGGTTTCTCAAAGAGCGTGTGTACGTGACGTGACAACGAAGCGTCCGTACCTCCACGATACACATCCCTCCAGAATCCGTAACATCGTCACAATCGAATTCTCACGCTGCAGTCCCGTGGTTTTCTGTTACAATTGAAGTGTAACAACGGCGGTTTGTTACGGTTCCGGTGACGGGAGCCGATAATATGACAGCCACATCACTCCAATTAGGAGACGAGCGGCGACAACCGATGATCATTGCCATCGAACCGGCAGACGGCGGTGGAATCGTATGGTGAAGTCACTCGATGTAGCCTAACGATTTATGTTAAAACAGACCCGAGATATAGTATGGCACCCGCCGACGCCACTGATCGCCCTCCCATTGACGACGCCCGCGACGAACTCCAGGCCGCTGTCCCCGAAGCCGCCCAGACCCTCCGCGAATTACTGGACGCCGAAGATGAGCGCGTTCAGATTCGTGCCGCCGAAGCCATCCTCGACCGTGCTGGGGTGACGAAAGCAAAGCAGGTCACCACCACAGCCGCCGAACAGAACGTCGGCGGCGTCGATCCCAAGACTCGAACCGAACGGATGTTCGATGAACTCACCTACTGAGAGATCATGGGTGGACTGGGCTCCGGCCGATATGAGTACGCGGCGACCCCCACCGTCGAGGAGTGTCGTCACCTGAACGTTGACCGACTCACTGAGTTAGTTACCTCGCCGGGGGAGACGACGACCCTCTGGTGGGGACGCCGTGAAAACCCCGACGCGAGTTCGACCGTCGACGTTGGCTCCCCCGAGGAGGGAGATCACGCCCCGTGGATTCGCCTCAGATACACGGTCACCGACTGTCGAACGAGTGAGCGACGTGACTACGACTACCCGATCGCCCTCGAGTACACCGAGTGTAATTTCGGGGGTGTCCGCCCCTGGTTTCGATGTCCTGGTAGCGATAGTGAGCCCTGTGACCGTCGCGTCGGCAAACTCTACTGTCCGCCGATGGCCGATCGCTACCGCTGTCGGCACTGCTACGACCTCGGATACACGTCGAGCCGGACGTCGGGCGACGACATGAAACAAGCCGAGTTACGGTATCGGCGTGCGTATGCGAAGCTCGACGAAGAAGGGCGGCAGCCGCACCCAAACAATGATCTCGTCCCGTATATTCCCGATCAACCGATGGGGATGCACCACGATACGTACGATGCGCTTGTAGCTGATCTTGAACACGCCCGACGGGAATGGGAAGAAGAATGGTATGTTCGACTCCAATCAATGATACGAAGCCTCAGCGACGGGTAACGTCAAAAGGTGAGCAGACTTGTCTCGTGTCGCGGATAACCGCGACAAGAGTGTACTTGTCCTCTGGGAGTTTAGTCATTTGTTCGGTGCCAGTTCGTCGGGGGTGCGGGCGATCAAAGGATCGAATGTAAGGAAATGCACACCATATATTATATTTTGATCACCGTCAATTTCTGGAGGAGAAGAGACACGATACTCGAAGGGTTCGGACCAGTATAAGTGCCGTTGCGGTCTCCAGAAGAGGGTGGAGGGAGGATTCGCTGGGCCCGAGGTAATGGTTTTGAAGATATCGAGTGTGTCAGTACGGATTCGTAATCCTTATGCAGGCTATCGGGCGTACGTAGATTACGTCGTGCCAGTGTAGCTCAGCCGGCAGAGCGAATCCTTCGTAAGGATTAGGTCGAGGGTTCAAATCCCTCCACTGGCTTAATTACTCGATTTTGAGGCCGTTCGATACGATGTTGGTTTCGCCGCGACCGCCCGTTTCGAACAAAGAATCGGAGTGAGCTATCGCCAGGGGTAATTTTATGCCGGTCGTCGCCTGCTTATTCGATATTATGGGATCCGGATCGCTGGTCACATCGAACTCCTCCGACTGTGAATCCGTGAAAGATGGGTATAGTCGGTTAGAAGATCTGTCGCCGAGTGCGAAGCTGGTCTACTTGGTGCTGGCCAACGAGCAGAAAATGTCGCGTAAAGCACTTGAAGGCCACACGCTGCTTTCCGGGAGGACGGTACGCCATGCGCTCAGCATGCTCAGAGACGAGAATCTTGTCGAACAAGAAGTGGACATCCGTGATGTCAGGATCAACCTGTACAGAGCGTTACCGGTCGAAGATCCGGACGAATAGCGCTTCTCATTATTCAATGAGGTTGGTCCAGAACGCGTCTTCATCGGTCGAAATTACCCCGCTCGGCTTCCCAATCAGGTCGTCGGTGATTGCAACCTCCACCATCACGTAGAACTCCATCTGATCGAGGATTTCGGTCGGAACCGATGTGACCCGGTTGCGCGTAATTTTACTCTGCTCGAGATAGGTCAGGTCGTCGGCAGCCCGAAGTTCGTCACCCCACTGCGTGAACACTGCCGCAGTGTTAGATGAATCGTAGGCCCAGAAGACCGGTGAGTCAATACTGACCACATCCTTCTCGATCATCTCGGCTGGTAAGGTGATGACGTTGGTCCGCGGTTGGTAGGATGCTTTCAGCATATACCGGTGATTGCCACGACCGGTGCTAATAGCGTTTCGTCGCCGTCCCATGGAGGGGTGAACAACCGATTTATGCCTATGCGATTGCAATCTACGGCAAGACCAGTAGAGCATTGATATGTCGGATATAAGGCCGCGCCGAGATTTTATGATAGACGATGAATTGGCCGATGAGATCGCCGACATGGTCGGCATCGATACATACAATTCTGCAAGCTACAACTCACAGTATCGAGCATCGTTCACCAAGGAGGAGCGTCGTCAGATTTACGAGGAAATCACCGGGGAACCCGGAGACGAGCTACTTCGAACAGAATTGAATCATCTTATCATGGAAGCATTGGGTTCAGAACTGCATTCCAGTTATCCGTACGAGTTCATACGGACGGACCTGAAGCTGATTCATAAACACCTATCCGAAGAACGCTCTGAAACACAGCAATGAAGAGATCCGACGCTACAAGCGATAGTACGGACGAATTGGACTCCGTATCCACGTTTCTCTGGCTCAATCAAAAGTCGGAGGAGAACTCGGGGTACAGTGATGCACACGGACAGGTCTACCATTTTCGCGGTGGTATTCCAGGATATAAAATCATTGGCGAAAACTGCCGGTTCGTGTACTATCAACCGGAGATTCAATCGTTTACCGGGACCGGGCAGATCTCACAGATCGAAACCCGGATCCCGGATGCGTTTGAGGATCAACCCAAAAACGACATTCCGCCGTCGATGATCAACTATTATGCACATATCGACGATTACTGCCCATCTGACCCTCCGATCCCTGCCCGGGTAGTAAAGGAACAAATCCCGATGCTTGCCGATAGAGAGGGACTTCGCGGTGTACCGCAGCACGGGATTACAGAGATAGACCGGGAGAACTTTGAGGCGATTCTGAATCTTGCCGAACGCGAAGCGGCCCTGGAGTAGGTGACTCTGGAGATGACTGATACTGTTTCGCTCCCGTTCGGTCAAACCGATCTCAATCCAAAAGAGGCAGCCGATTTGATCGACATCGACCGGGCAGTGGAACTCGCCGCAGAAGGCGGCGTTACCGACCCGGAAGCCCGCGTAGGCGAGTTTGTGGCGGCGATCCCGGGCCTGGTAGACTGGCTAGAAGATAAGGGCCGGTACCTGTCGTGGCGCTGTACCACGGATCCGTGGGAAGTCTACATAGCCGAAATCCTGCTTCAGCGGACACGCGCCGATCTGGTAGAAGCAGTGTACCCTGAGTTCGTCGAGAAATATCCGTCGCCCGCCGTACTCCGTGACACGACGTTTGAGACTGTCCGAGAGGACGTTGAGTCGTTGGGACTGGGTGAGAAACGGGCGACATCGTTGACCGATGCAGCCGAATTGTTCTGCACCGAATACGACGGCCGGGTTCCACAGTCGCTTGATACGCTCATGGAGCCGCGGTATGTCGGTGATTATTCGGCGCGTGCAACGCTTCTGTTTGCGTTCGGTAAGCCGCAGCCGCTGGTGGATGCGAACTTTGCTCGAGTGATCGGGCGTGTTCTCGGCTATAATATGCCGTCACGGCCGCACCAGAGCAGCAGGGTATACGACCTGTGTGACGCACTGGTGCCTGATGAGCCAGCAGCAGCTCGTGCTTACAGCCTTGCAATTCTTGACGTCGGTGCAGCAGTCTGTACTGCGACCGATCCGGAGTGTGCTGTCTGCCCGTTGAACGACTGCTGTCTGTATGCGTTGCAGCAACAGCCCGACTCGGCGTAAGGCCCTGTCCCCCTGAAACAGATTCTACGACGGTTCTGAATCATCGTCGATCGGATCTACCGTCCACGCTTCAATATCAAGTACAAGACGGTGATGAGGAACCGAATAGACTAGGCCGCGATTCTGGCGGTATTCTTTTTCGACAATCCCGGCCTCCACCAGGGTTTCGAGGTACCGGTAAATGGTTTCTCGGTGTTTTTCGTCTTCATACGCCTCGAGATACTGTTCGTGTGTTTCGGTCGCGGTTTTTGGATCCGACAGCAGTAGCTGTAGAATTTTCCTGCGGGTATCGTTCGCCAATGCATTTGCGACTGCCTCCGGATCCATCTGTTCCTAGTAACATTCAGTCTTACTTTGATATTCGTTACGATATACTGATTTAGACAATAAGACTTTGTAACAAGTTGCTGTTTATCGATGCCGACAACATTCCCACGTAACAAACATTCGTGTTAGTTGAGTGTTTCTTCCCGAAGTAGATGTCGAAGGATTTCGCCGAGGCGTACGCCGAAGTGCTGGAGAACGCGCAGACGATGGTCGAAGAACTTGAGGAAATTGATACAGAATCGGTGACGCGTGACAACTGGGAAGACCAGTTCGCGGGCTACATGGAGGCGCTTGACGAGTTGGAAGACGTTGAAAAAGATATGTATGCCGCGATTTTCGACGAAACAAGCGGCAAAGGCCGTATCCGTGAATACCTCCGAGATAAGATCGGGGAGCCGGTGAAGTCCGATCGGTTGGCCCGGATCAGCGGGATCAGCGAGTACGCACGTCGTGTGCGTGAGCTGCGGAACGAGGAAGGGTTCGTGATCGACAGCACACGGACGCGAGCGGAACTGGGACAGAACGACTATTTCATGGTCGAAGTCCAGGACGTGGACGTCAAGTCGCGGATCACTGCCCAGACACGGTTCGAGCAGCTGGAGCGGCAGGGAAGTTGCGAGGTGTGTGGTCGGGATCAGGAGAACGAAGGGGTCCGGTACATGGAGGTCGATCATATCGAGTCGTTCGTCGATTACGATGATCCGGAAGCGGTCAACGACCCGTCCAATCTCCGGACGCTGTGCAACGAGTGTCACCACGGGAAGAGCGCGTCAGACAATATTGCGAATCGCAGACGTGGCGGCCGGATCGAAGACGGCCCGAAAAGCGAGTAATCAGTTGCCTCTCGCGTGGCTGTTGCTACGGTCCGTCGTCGCTGGTTTGCCGGGACTCAATCATGTTGTTGATGTCGTCGATGAGATTGGTGAAGTCCTTCATTTCTTCGTGGAGTTTGAAATACCGGTACGCTTTCGTGATATCTGTTGGTGATGCGTCCTCGACCAGTTCTAGAAGGGAGCCCGATTCTTCGTCGAACGGGCGTATGGTCTCGAGGACCAGTGGTTTGTGGACATGGTAGACGCGGTCGATTGCATGGTGGTCGATCAACGTGGTCAGGTAGTTCTCGTCACAATCGTTGGTGAGGACGGTCATATTGAGGTCCGGTGTCCGTTCTTTCAGGAATTCTGCTTCGAACAGGTACTGTTTGAGACGATCGCGGCGCAACGTCCATTTGGTCGAGATCACCATGCGGAACTCGCCGGGAGAGAACAATGCCAGGTCAAGAGTTTCTACATCACCTTCTTGGATCATCTCGTATCCCCGCATCGGTGCATTGGTGCCGCCGGACAGCTGTGGGCCGACCATTGGTTCGACCCCGCAGAATGTTTCGATGAGATACGAGGTTGTATGCTCGAAACCGTTTCCACGCGTATTCTGACGGTCGCCGCCAAGTCCACTGTACAGAAGGTCGAAATCGTCGTCGTAGGCGTCGCCGATTGCGTCCTGGATGTAGTTGCGGGCTCGGACACCGCGGTCCATCCATTTGAAGCTCTCGATCGTTGATGATTCCTTGATGGTTGGAATGTTCTCGACCTCCTCGCTCCGCTTCGTTGTTTCGTGTTCAACAGTGTCGTATTTGTCCCATAGAATCTTGTATACGTGCTGCCAGGCATCGTCCTCTTCCACCTCCTGATCTGCAAAATAGTCCTCAACGAACTCCCGATAATCGTTTGTCACACGGAATGACACTCAGTCACAGCACAAAGTAGTGTCGACCAATACGGCAGAAGAAACGGGGACTCCGTGAGAAGTGACTATTCGAACGCGGCCAGCTGCGACTGTTTGCCTTCACCGATCGGAAAGGACTTCTTGAAGATCTCGTGCTCGGTTTCGGCATCGTGCTTGATCTGGCTTTCTTCGCCCTCGAGATGCATCTTCATCGCCTGACCGAGGTGGTATGCCAGTTTCGGTGGGACAGCGTTCCCTATTTGTGGAGCAACTCGGGTGCGGGCACCGGAGAACTCGAAGTCGTCGGGGAAAGTCTGTAACCGGGCGCCTTCCCGGATGGTGATCGACCGGTTTGCTTCGGGATGGAGATACCGGCCTTTCTCGGGTTTGTAGAACTCGGTGCGGATCGTGACGGAGGGACGGTCCCACCACAGCCGGCCGAACAGATCGGTGCCGCCGGTCGGCTTGTTTTTCCAACAGTTCGGTAGAAGTTCTTCAGGGATGTCGAATCGGTTGCCGCCGGGTGGTACCTCTTCCATCCGGTTTTTACTGAGTTCTGTGACGTGCTTCCGGGAGACATGCCAGTTCTCTCCGGACGGTTCCTCTGGGAGATCACCGATCGCATCTTCTACGGTGCGCTCGGGTTCGTCGAGTGGTTCTGGGAAGAACGGGACACCGTGTTTGCTGCCGAGGATGAAACCGCGTTTCCGTTTCTGGGGGACCCCGTAGTCGTGTGCCCACAGTGTGTCGACGACGGTTGTGTACCCGTTGTCTTCGGCGATTTCAACGGCGCGGGCGCCCTGGGTGGATTTGAGGAAGCGCGGTACGTTTTCGATGAGGAATATATCGGGTTCGATCTCTTCGACCGCCCGCATGAAGTGTCGCCACAGCGTGTTGCGTTCGTCGTCTAGTTCGTCGGTTTTGACGCTGTTGAGATTTGAAAAGCCCTGACATGGTGGTCCGCCGACAACGATATCGGCATCGCCCCATTCTCCGAAGGACTCGATTTCCCGGATGTCGGTTTCGAGTACTTCGGCATTGAAGTTCATGCGGAAGCTTTCGGCGGCTTCATCGTCGAGTTCGACGGCTAGTGTGGTTTCGAATGCCTGCTCGTCGAAACCGAGATCGGCGTAATCCAGGTTACCGAGGCCGTTGAGGCGTTCCGGCATTTCAAGGCCGATTGACATACCACCTGCACCGCTGAAGAGATCGACGACTTTGTACGGCGTCCTACTCATGCACGAAAGAAATTGCCGACGAGATCATTGTATGGTCGTTCAACATGGTTTTCAGTGGGATCCGGCTAATGGGTTTCCCTTTCTCCGTTGGTATCCGGACTGTTTGTACCGGGGGGTCAAAATGGTTTGTTAACCGGAGTGAAAGTAGAGTGGTGTACGGTAGGGGGATTAATACTTGTGAATGTTTATTCAATCAAAATCCAAATTCATTGTGGAATGAAAGATGGGTGCCAGTGATGACTAAAGAGTCGATAGAGGTGCGTGTAACAGATTTTGTAGACTCCACATAGATATACTGACTGATAAGAATTTCGTAGTCAGGAACAAGGGGACCCTAGAGTGTTAGGCTTGATCCCTAGCTTCTTTTTTTTTTACATATTTTAGAGCAATCTATGACAGGGTATAAATGAAATTTTTTATATATTTTAGGTAGTGAAGTTCCGGTAAACTTTTGTAAGTACAATGTGATGATTCGAAAATAATGCCGAGTATCCTTGATGGCGATATCGACTGGACAGACGCTCAACAACGGGTTATCGAGCATCAAAGTGGTCCGATTCAGGTTGCTGCCTGCGCAGGGTCAGGAAAAACGCACACCATCTCTGCCAGAATTGCGTACATGGTTTCCAACGGAGTTCCTCGAGAGAATATCGTCGCGTTCACCTTCACAGAGAATGCCGCTAAGGAACTCAAAGTCCGGATTCGAGACTGGATGAGCAAAGCCGATCTCGAGGATCCATCCCTCGGCGACATGTTCGTCGACACGATTCACTCGTTCTGCCAGCATCTTCTCCACGAGTACCGAGAGGAGACTCTCAGCTACGATGTCATGGGAGATAATGAGCGTCGTGCCTTTATCCAGAACCACTTCTTCGACCTTGATCTCCACCAAATTGAGCCGAGACATCCAAACAACAATTATCGGAAAGTGAAGTGGTTCATGGAGGATATCGATACCCTTCGCCGCGAACGGATTATCGGCGATGCCGAGGCGTCACAAGACGAGGACACTCAGGCATTAATGGAAGCATATCAAGCATACCAGGAACTCTTGGACGAGTACCATTTCTTCGATCACCAGGAACTCGTTTACCGAGCCGTCCAGATGTTGGAAAATGACCGTGAAATTCGTGAAGCGGTCCGAGAACAATACCAGTATCTCATCGTCGACGAATATCAAGATGTCAATAATATTCAGGAGGATTTAATCGAACTGCTCACAGGGGACGATCCGAACCTGTGTGTTGTCGGCGACGACGATCAGTCCATTTTCGGTTGGCGTGGGGCACAGCCGGAGAACTTCATCAATTTCACCGATCGTTACGATGCAGAACAGGAGGTTCTCGCTCAAAATTTCCGATCCACGGAACCAATTGTCGATCAGGCTCGAGCAGTTATCGAGCGGAATAATGATCGTGTAGAGAAACCGATGGAAA
This sequence comes from Saliphagus sp. GCM10025317, assembly GCF_042663665.1. Taxonomy (NCBI): domain Archaea; kingdom Methanobacteriati; phylum Methanobacteriota; class Halobacteria; order Halobacteriales; family Natrialbaceae; genus Saliphagus; species Saliphagus sp. GCM10025317. The sequence goes on along the minus strand of NZ_JBHTAQ010000005.1, from coordinate 2,072,175 downwards.
CCGACCAGGGCGGACAGGTCGGCGACATCTACCAGTGTTTCTTCGATACGCAAGATGAAGAGATTGACTTCATCCTCAACCGAATCGAGGAAGTCGTGGGAACAGTCTACGAGGATCAGCAAGGAAACAGGCACACCATTCGATACGGAGATGTCGGGATTCTCTTCCGGAAAAAGAAGTTTATGGAGCGGATCCAGGATGGTCTCCGTGACAGAGATATCCCATATACTGTGCAGGGGGATAACGGGCTGTTTGCGCATCCGATGACCAACTTCGTTCGACTGGCGTTCGGATACGTAGCTCAAGGTGACGACGAGGACTTCGAAATCATCGACGGTGACGCCTCCAATGCAAATCAGGGCGATATTCAGACGGTCCAAGTAACGGAACAGCAACTGCGCAGGGAAATCAACGGTATTGATGCGCTGCGAGACCGTGAAGACGAAATCATCGAACAGTTGGATGATCTTCAAGAATGGTATGAAGACCCGTCCAGTCGGCGAATCGAACCGCAGGCGGAACTCCATAAAATCCTGTCGGCAATGGGAATCAACGAGGCAGGCGAAACTGATGAAAGGGTCGCGGAAGGTTTCGACGAACCGGTTATGTACTCGCTTGGCCTCGTCAGCGAGCTCATCAAGGATTTTGAATCGGTGAACGAGATAATCTTCCCAGATCAGATAACCGATCTGGTCGAGTTCCTTGACCTTTCCTCGTTTTATGGTCGTTCACAGGTCGACGATCCTACGCTGGTGGATGCAGTCGATTTGACGACGATTCACGGCTCCAAGGGGCAGGAATATGCGGCGGTGTTTATCCCGGCGATGTTCACCTACGGATTCCCGAACGCGGGCCAGAGTATGTCAAGGAATTTCGCTCGATACACGGAGTGGATTGACAATGGCGTGTTCGATTACGGTGTATACCAGGACAGCGATGAAGCGCTTCGACGGCTGTTCTATGTGGCACTTACTCGTGCGAAAAAGTATCTTGCTGTGACGGGTGCCGAATCGAATCCGACGTACGAGCAGAATCACTCGCCGTCACAGTTCTTTGATGAGCTGGAGGCTGTTGATCATCCGGCGGTATTGCGCGACCCTCTCCCGGATCCAGCACCGCGGGAGGTGCGTGATCTGCCAGCAACCGGTCGGGAGATTGTGTATCCGACGTCGTTCAGTGATCTTCGATATTATCAGCGGTGCCCGTATGATTATAAGCTCCGACAGGTCTACGGCTTTGCGCCGCCGATTGATCAGGCGTTCGGATTTGGTTTTGGTGTTCACGATCTGCTTCGGGAGATGCATCAGCGACACACGGAAGATAATAACGAATTCCCTATTTCGCCGGGAGAGATACGTGAACGCGTCCAAGACGAGGATCGTTTCCATCTACGTTATGCCTCTGGTCAGATTGAAGATAATCTCCGGTCGGCCGCTGAAGATATGCTCATCAATTATGCCCAGAATTACCGGGAGGATATGATAAGCGCGTATCGTGCAGAAGTCCCGTTCGAGATCCTGGTCGGAGAAGATAACGATGATGGGGCCACCGCGTTAGTCTCTGGAGAGATTGATCTTCTGGAGCATAAGGATCCGGAGACCCAGGATGTTCGTGAAGTCGATGTAATCGATTTCAAAACCAGTGAGCGGCCGGAGGAGAACACTACTGAAGCTCAGGAGAACGCGTTCCAGGTGCGACTCTATGGCGTTGCGACTCGCAGTGATTTCGATCCTGATACGACAGAGGGGTATGTTCATTATCTGCAGCAGAATCCTGAAGAAGATGGGACGCTCGGGGAAGAGAACGAGAGAAGAGAACCGGTTGATCTCTCCAATACGAACCTTGATCAGGTCGAGCTTGTGGTAGAGAATCGGGTCAACCAGATTGCCGACCGTGAATTCTATCCTCAGCCGTCTGAAGAGAAGTGTGCAGAATGTGACTTTAGAAACATCTGTCCGCACGCCGAAGACTGATTCACGGCGTCGTGAATACCTTTGATAGGTGTGCCAGGCTATTGGGTCCAGGAGTCACTCGGATTCGGCCAAGCGAACGACCGGTTCATGGAGTTCTGCGAGTTCCGGTGCCGAGCATGGCCTTGAGTACGTCACCCACGCAGAGTGGCTCAAAGAGCACAGTAGTCAGTTGGTCTTCTCACCCACAGATCTGTAGTAGGGGATCAAGGTGAGTTCGTGAGTCGGCCAATAGGTGGAGATCCTTCGGCGATGAGTGAATACTTGTTGTGCAGTACCCCCAGGTCACAGTCCACAGGAACGGTTGTTTTCTCCCTCTAGCAGAGGTGGAAGCGTTATTGATCGGGTTGGTCTACGATACGTATCCTGAGCAGCTACTCAACCACAAAGAGGTCCCAAACGAGGCGCCTGCCAACCGGAAAGAGTTGCAGTTTCGGCCCATTTCTTGACGATCACAGTGCGCGACTGATCTCACGGTGGGGACTTGTAACATAGCAGCGTTACTGTCGCGCCTGCTGCATTGTGAGGGGCTAGGCCTCCCCCGAGGAGGGAGTTATTCATAGCGTTACACATGAAAAGCGTGCCGGGGCCCTTCTGTGAGTGGAATTCGCCATAGATCCTCTCAGAGGGACCTGGGTATAGCGAGGTAAAAGTGTGCGACACGGGGATCCCAGTACGAAGCGTTATTCGTCGTCTCGGTTGAGTTGTCTCGCCGCATAGAACACCGGGATAAGCAGGATGACCACAACCGAAGTGGTCCAATGGAAGAGCGACAGCTCTGCCCAGACTACCGCCATCACTGCGAACACTTCGCATGTTAGGTTAAAGAGACGCCGAGTCGTAGTACTACCGTTCCACCGGAGTTTCAGCAGAATCAGGGGAGGTTGAAACACAACATGACCGACGACAGCAATCAGTCTCAAATCGCGGAACTCGAGCTGCTGGCAGAACTCATCCATCTCGGTGGCGGGCCCGAGGATCCGCCGTCGGTGAAAGGGGTGGAAGAAGATGGCGCTTACTCCGTAGAGACGTATCGGCGCCGCTTTGGGTCATGGAACGCGGCAGTTGAGGCCGCTGGGTTCCAGCCGCGATCGCCGACCGAGAGAATTCCGAACAAGGATCTGCTCGAGGAGATCAAGCGGTTGGCTGACGGTGACAAGCCACCAACGATGCAGGAGATGAACAATAAAGGGGCCTACTCTGTGAAGACGTTTCAAGAGCGTTTCGGCTCGTGGAACGAAGCGGTCGAGACAGCTGGCCTCGAACCACAGCGTAGTTCTGAACGGATTCCGAATGAGGATCTGGTTGCGGAAATCAAACAGTTGGCTGACGGAGACAAACCACCAACACAGATACAAATGACTGCGGAGGGCGCCTACTCCCCCCGAACAATAAAGAGCCGCTTTGGTTCGTGGAACGCGGCAGTCGAAGCTGCTGGATTCAATCCTCGGAGGCCCGGTGAGCAAGCAACACGAAAGAATCCCTCCACAGGGGAACTCCTCACGGAGATCAATCGGTTAGCAGATGGTGATGAACCGCCGACGACTCACGAAATGAATGCGGAGGGCCGATACAGTTCGGGGATATACGTCGATCGCTTCGACTCATGGAACGAGGCGGTTAAGGCCGCTGGGTTCGACCCTCGGCCGGGAAGGCCACGCGGAGGTCCAATCCCGGATGAAGCGTTACTCTACGACGTGCGGTGTGGTGCGGCTGTCCTTGGCGTGTCACCATCTCACGACGATTACAAAGATTTCGGAACCCACTCGACGCGGACGCTGCGCCTACGGTTTGGCTCGTGGGATGAGGTCCTTAAGGCCGCCGACCTGCCGCCGACCCACCGGAATGCCGATCTCAATCTCGAAGACCTTGAGGTCCCCAGCTACTACCTCGACGAGCCCGCGGAGGTAGATACTAACGAATGATGAATTACCGTATATGATCGTCGAGCACATCTGGTGGCAGTTCAATTACACCTCTGGCACGACGGCGATACGATATAGACTAACCTTTAAATACTAAAAATGGCAAAGGGCGTTGAATCTTTTTAAGTATAACGGGGCGACTGTTCATGGGAGCGTTACAGATACCATGAGTTCACTAAATCTTCGTTCTCGTTATATATTTCAATCCAATATATTCCCTCTCCGCCATCAGTAGTGGAGAACGGCAGTTCAGGGTTTTCATATGTCCGTAGTTCTGGACCTCCCCCAAACGAGTAATATACCTTAATAACGTGGATTTGATGGGGGTTTCCTGTTATCCGTACATGCTGTTCAAGTTGACCAGTCCACATTCGGATTGTTGTTCCATTCTGATTTGAAATGATCTTCTCGGATTTCCCTTTTGGTCCATTCTCTTCGGGACCGTTCCATTGGTCTGGATCTCCTTGTTTTGTCGCCCCTATTCCCATTGCTCCGACTCCACCTATGGTACCGATTCCTGCTATCACTGTGCGTCGTGTGATCTTATTTTGCGTCATCACGTTCTATCCTCATTCGGGGTAATGTTATGTAGCTTACACTATGACAAATAAGCTAACAGTCGGACGCAGTTATAGAGAAGGTACTGACCCTATGGTACTCATTTCGGCTGTTGACTTTCACGGTCTAGCAAAAAAAGCTGGTGAATCTCAACCTTGTCGTTCGCCTCCTCGTTCACACCGGTATCATTGATGCACTACATCCTACCGCTCAAAGTGTTGGGTTTCAGATACACCGCCAATAACTCTTCACGTGGTGTATTGTACGGTTGTTTAAATAGGAGAAACGCAGGAGGGTGTTGAACCCTTTTTAAGTATGCCCGGGGAGGGCTCCGAACCCTCGATCTCCGCATGTCCCAGGTTCGAGGCTCGGCAGAGTCCTCGAGGGACACGGAGGCTTCCAAGGCGAAACCGCACCGAATCTCTGAACCCTATGAGTGCGGCGCTATGTCCAGCTAAGCCACCCGGGCTTGCTGCAGTAGGGGGTTGTTCGCTGTGTTTCTTTAACCTTCCCATTCGCCGACAGCGTGTAATCCCTACCCACGGATTTATCACCAGCCCATACGAACCACGGTGCATGACCGTTCCCGGTATCGTCCAGTCGACGCTCGAGGGCGAGGAAATCGCCGCTCGAGTGCCACTCGGTGGTGACGACGAACTGTTCATCACACCCTCCAGGACCATCATCTATCGCGCCGAAGGACTGCTGAGCGACGAATCCGTCGACACGTTCCCGCACGACGCCGACCGCCTCTCGCTCTCGGAAGGCCGCCGAAAGACCCGATTTACGCTCGAGTACGCCCTCGACGGCGAACGTGAGTTCACGATTCCGGGAAATCGAACCGACGAGGTCCTCCACCCCGTGCTCGCCGGCGTCCTCACCGGCAACGACATCACCGACTCGGGCGAGTCCGTCCTCAAGACGTTCCGGTTCAGCGAACTCACCCTGATCATCACGAGCGACCGACTCGTCAAGCACATCGGTGAGGCCGTCTGGGACAGCGACTTCGAGCAGTACCACTACGCCGACGTGACGAACCTCTCGTTCGAGGATGGCAGCGTCGCCACGCAGGTCGTTCTCGAGGTGGACGGTCGCCAGCAGCGGATCAAAGCCCCGAACGACCAGGCGGACGAGGTTGCCGAACGCCTCAAGCGCGCGCTCTGTTCATTCCACGACGTCGAGACGCTCGAGGAACTCAACGCACTCCTCGCAACAGACGAGGACGACGCGGACGAACCGACCACCGAGTCGCCGTCGGGCGTCGACTTCGGCATCGGCGTCGACCCACTGGATGCGAACCCGCCGGAACCAGACGACCTCGGCGGAGAGACGGCGGCGAGCCAGGAACCGACCGAGACCGACTCATCCAGCGACCCGCTCGGCTCCTCGAGCGCTTTCGATTTAGGGTCAAACACGGACGAGGGGGCTGGGCAGACGGCCCAGCAGCAGACCGCCGACGACCCCCTGCACGACGAATCAAGTGTGACTGATCGATCCTCGGCTTCGACCGGCGCAGTTCAAGATGTGGCGACGGCCGACTCGTCCTCAGCTAACCCGGAACTGCCCGAGCGGATCGAGTCGCTCGAGTCGGCCGTCGAGGCCCAGACCGAGTTGCTCGAGGCCCAACAGGCGACCATTGAGCAGTTGATCGAGGAGCTTCGGCAGGGTCGATAATCGTTGCTGACAGAGCTATCGAGAGTATAGTAGCTATCGAAGAAATAGCAACTATAAACCGTATAGTTGTAGCGTTATAGTGGCGTTTCAGACGTGACCACCGGCCTCACTCCCGCCCCGTGACTTTCCTGATACACGACGAGCCAAACGGCCCGAGTTCGCCGGCCTCGAGTTTGATGAAGTGACCCGTCGAGAGTCCGGCGCCACAGCGTCGACAGGAGAACTCGCCCTCCTTGGTGACGACCTGTTCTTCGAACCGGACGTACTGGCGGCTCTTCACGCGAACGATACCGTCCTCCCGGTCGATGATGCCACGTAGTTCCGCCTCGTCGAGGATCGTTCGCGTCACCGCGGGATCCGTGGTGATCGTCTCGATTCGGTCGACGACCGCCGGGAGCGGGAGCGACTCGTGCTCGAGTCGCTCGAGGAGAGCGAGTCCGAGGTCGACGCGGTCGTCTTCGGCCATCGTGCTCGCTCTGGAGTGTTCCGTGGACGGTGATAAACGTTGTGTCGACGCTCGGCCCTGTCGCCCGGTTTGGTGCTCTCGTTACCGAAGAACACGGAGATTAGAAGGAATGGAACCGCTGCTATCACCTCGAGAGAACGTCACGAGACAGAAAGGTTTCAACCCCGGCGTTCGAACCTCCGGTCAATCGATGGCGTCGCCGATCACCACTCGAGCCCTCCTCGGGACGGGACTCGTGAGTCTCGTCTTCCTCGCGAGCCTGCTCGTCTCGCCGTCGATCACGATCGGCGTGCTCGAATCAGTCTCCGGCGACCCGTACCGATTCGGACTCGCCGTCGTCGTCCTGTACGCTGTCCGGCCCCTCTTCGCGTGGCCGACGACGCCGCTCGCCGTCCTGGTCGGCTACGGCTACGGCGCGGTTCTCGGCCTCCCCGTCGCCCTGTTCGGCGTCTCGCTGACCGTAATTCCGACCTTCCTCGTGGTTCGCTGGCTCGTCGGGGGAAGCGACCGGTCAGCTGGCGAGGGACGCCCGCTCGCCGGCGTCCTCGGGCGGAGTCGTGACGTGATCGACCGATACTACGACGCCGTCGGTCCCGTTCGTGGCGTCGTCACGTCGCGACTCGCCCCGATTCCATCGGACGTCGCGACGGCCGCTGCAGCCGTCAGCGGGGTCCGGCTTCGACACCTCGTCGTCGGAACGGCCCTCGGCGAGCTGCCGTGGACGGTCGCAGCCGTTCTCGTCGGTGCCTCGGCGGCCAGGCTCACGAACGACGTCCTGATCGACGGAGTCGGTCAGTACGGGCTCGTCCTCGCCGGGTCGGCAGCGGTCGTCGCCGTCGCACTGTTCGCACCGTCGATCTACAACCTTCTCCGGACTGGGCCGACCGCGAGAACGTCGCTCGAGTGAATGAAGACGCGTCTCCGTTCACGTCGTCTACGCGCCTATTCACGGTATTCGGGCTACCCGTCCCTGGCGAATCCTTACGGTCTCGTCCTCAGCGAACTCCTGCGCTATTCCCCTTCAGCGAACCCATCTCCCATCGAGTCACCGAGTTCCTGCAGATCCGCTTCGAGGCGCTGATATCGATCGGTTCCCTCCAGGTCGTCGATCGAGAGGGAACTGTCGAGCGCTTCCTTCTTGTTCGAGAGGGCCGCCACTTCGCGGCGACCGTGCTGACCGTATCGCGATTTCGCGCGGAGGGCTTCGATCAGACGCGTCAACGTCGTTCGCGAGACCGGCTTCGTCACGTAGTCGTCGACGTCGAGGTCGATGATGTCGAGTCCGGGGTCGACGGCGGTAACCATGATGACCCAGCAGTCGTGGCCTCGACGGCGGAGTTCGTCGAGGACCTCGTCGCCGGTGAGGTCGGGCATCTGTCGATCGAGCAGCACGACGTCGACTTCGTCGCTCAACTGTTCGAGCGCGCCGCGACCCGTGTAGGCAGTGCGAACGGCGTAGCTGTCGCGCATCCAGCTCGTGTAGAGGTCGACCAGTTCGCGCTCGTCGTCGACGACGAGAATCGTCGGTTTGGTGGCCATGCGACGGGAATCGTCAGAACGTGGGGCACTCGAGGGGGTAGTCGTTTCGGTGAACTCAGTCGGTGAGTCGTCCGCCGATGTGGGACTATCGAAACGGATCGGAACAATCGTAGACGACGCCGTGTTGCGGACAGACGTATTTGCAGTGACGTTTGTAGAGGTGGGCCCCGCAACTGGGACACGCGGGTCCAGCGTCGGTCATTGGCTAGTTTTCGGCGTCGGGCATGCTAAGTGTTCCGTCGGAGGCACCGTTGAAGGCTGTTTCTCGCGTCTTTTGCGTAAATGGTGCGTAGAGTTAGGGGTTGTCTCCGCCGCATATCGTGTTCGCGGAAGCGAATCTTTTTGACCGCGAACGCCTGGGTACAGGTATCGATGTACCTGGTTACGTTTCGCCTGGATCCTGGGGAGTACGATGCGGAGTTCCACGAGTTGAACGACTCGATCCAGGCCGTTGCCGAAGAGACGGACGGGTTTCGCGGCAAACGAACGTGGAACGACCCAGAGGGTGACGAGGTACTCGTCGTCTACTACTGGGAATCACTCGACGCGCTCGAGGCGTTTGGTGTGGATGCAGACCACAAACGAGCGAAACAGCGGTGGAGCGAGTGGTACGACGCGTACGAAGTCACCATCACGGAAGTCATCGAAACGTATGGAAACGGATTCGGTGACTCCGCAGACCCGCCCGAGTAGGGTATCGACTGTACCAACTATACCGACGGTAGACCGCATCCAGATCCGCAGTATCACTTGGCAAGTATTCAACGGAGCCCCGCAGGTCAGTCACGTCGTCGGATTCAGGCCTGACACGGACGTTCGCCGATCATCTCGAGAACCTCTCGACGGGCGCGGTAGGCGTTAGAAACGATTCGATTTTCGGTGTGGCCGCTGGCTCGAGAGTCAATCCACCCGTACAGTCGAACCCATCGTCGAAAATCCGGAAAGGTACAAATCCGAATCGGCGTCGGACGCTATTCGTACTCGATCAACACTCGCTCCAACCGCAGGACTCGCAGGTCTTACAGCCCTCCGAGAAGTAAAGCGAGAGTGACCCACAGGAGGGACACTCCGGAGATTCGCCGGCGTCGATGAGGTCCTGCGTGGCGTCCCGTTCGTCCGCAGTCGCCGCCCCACCGTCGGTCTCGTGGTCGTCCGCGTCGACGGTCTCCACGTTGGTCTCGAGGCTAGCGTCTGCGTCAGCGTCAGTCTCGGCGTCCGCTGACTCCTCGAGCGTCTGCTGTTTCGGGTACGGCTTGTCGATCTCGTCGTCGAGATACCGGCGCATCGCGGTGCCGATGGCGTCCGGGATCGACTGTATCTGTTCGCCCTTGTCCCAGGCGACTTTCGGACTCCGAGTTCCACAGAGTTCGTCGATGACCTCCTCGGGATCGACGCCCGAGCGCAGTGAGGTGGAGATGACCTTCGCGAGCGCTTCCGTGAAGGAGTTCGTGAAGCCGCCGGAGTGGCCGATGTTCGCGAAGAGTTCGAACGGCTGGCCGGTCTCGGGGTCCTCGTTGATCGTCACGTACACCTTGCCGTAACCGGTGTCGATCCGCTGACTCACGCCCTGGAGCGAATCGGGGCGTTCGCGCTTCTCGGCGAAGTCGACCGTGACGGGTTCGTCCTCGTCGCCGAGGGTCGCCCCGTCGGCCTCGAGTACGTCCCGGACGTCCGCGCTCTCTAAGAACTGTTCGAGGCCGCCGAAGATGTCGTCTATCTGCTCGAGCAACGCTTCGGCCGCTTCCTGCTCGTCGGCGAACTCCGTGTTGTCGGCTCGCGTCGTTAACACCTGCTTCGTCCGGGTGCCGTCGCGGTAGTAGGTGACGCCCTTGCCGCCGTGCTCGTAGACCCACTCGAAGACGTCCTTGGCGTCCTCGAGCGTGGAGTCATTGGGCGCGTTGACTGTCTTCGAAATCGCGGAGTCGACGCCCTCCTGGCAGGCACACTGGACCGCGGCGTGATCTTTCGCCGAGAGGTCCGCGGTGATGACGAACAGTTCGCCGATGGCATTCGGGACCGTCTCGAGGCCGTCGACGCCGTCGAACTGGTTCGTGGCCATCTGTTCCTGGGCTTCGCGTTTTGCGGCCTCGACGTCGACGTCGTTGGCCTCGAGCGTCCGAAGGAAATAGTCGTCGAACTCGACGAGCATCTCGTCGCCCTGGACGTCGTCGGTGACGTTCTTGTAGTAGGCGACGTTGTAGATGGGCTCACAGCCGCCGGTCGTGTTGCCGACCATCGAGGTCGTCCCGGTTGGCGCGATGGTCGTCACGTTGTGGTTTCGGATAGGGTAGCCGTCCGCCCAGTCGTCGGCGGACTCGCCCGTCTGGTGTTCGAACCACTCGCGGTACTCGGTCGGGTTCGCGTACTTCGAGTCGTCCCAGTCGGCGAAGGAGCCGCGCTCTTCGGCGAGTTCGTGGCTGGTCGCCTTCGCGCCGTGGTTGATGTGGGTCATCAGCTGGCGGGCGACCTCGTTGCCCTCGTCGCTGCCGTACTTGATGCCGAGCTGGATGTACAGCTGAGCGAGGCCCATGATGCCCAGTCCGATCTTGCGCATCCGGCGAACGGTCTCCTCGATCTCCTCGACCGGGAAATCGGACATGGTGACGACGTTCTCGAGGAAGCGCGTCCCGTACTCGATGCGTTCGTCGAATTCTTCCCAGTCGATGGCGTCCTTGAGGAACGCGGCGACGGCGTCCTGGTGGGAGTCGTACTCGTCGGCGTGTTCGGCCGACCAGACCCGCCAGTCGGGGGCGTCGAAGTCCGCCAGCGTCGAGAGGTTGATGTGACCGAGGTTGCAAGCCTCGAACTCCTCGAGCGGCTGTTCGCCGCAGGGATTTGTCGCCAGGATTCGGTGGTCCGGATGCTTCTCCACGTCGAAGGAGTGTTCCTTGTTGACCCGCTCGAGGTAGATGACCCCCGGTTCGCCGTTCTCGTGGGCACCCTCGACGATGCGTTCCCAGACGAGTTCGGCGGGCACCGAGAGCGGTTCGCCGACCTCGACGTACTCGCCGAGGTCGTAGCGGCCGTACATCTCCTTGGTTTCCTCGGTGGCGATGTGGGGCTCTTCCGTGCGCGGGTTGGTGAACGTGTACTCCTCGCCGTTCTGGACCGCCTCCATGAACGCGTCCGTGACGCCCACGGAGATGTTGAAGTTCGAGAGGTGGCCCTCGACGGCGTTGCGCAGGTGTTTCGGTACCTTCCCGTCGTCGTCGATCAGTTCGCGGGCCTCCTCGAGCGCCTCGGCGAACGTCGTATACGTGTAGTCGTCGGGATCGTTGAGCCGCAGCGTGTGTGCCAGCGAGACGTCCTTGTTCTTCGCGTGGATGAATTCGATGACGTCCGGGTGCGAGACGCGCATGATGCTCATCTGGGCGCCTCGCCGCGTCCCGCCTTGCGCGATGGTTTCACAGAGTTGGTCGTACGTCCGCATGAAGGTGATCGGTCCGGAGGCGATGCCGCCCGTGGAGCCGACGCTGTCCCCGAACGGGCGAAGCTGCCAGAAGCCGTAGCCGACGCCGCCGCCGGACTGGAAGACCTCGGCGGCCTTCTTCGCGGTTTCGTGGATGTCTGCGAGGTCGTCGTCGGGGCTCATGACGAAACACGCTGAGAGCTGCTGAAGTTCGTCGCCGGCGTTCATCAGTGTCGGCGAGTTCGGCATGAACGAGAGGCTCTCCATCCCCTCGATGAACGTCTCGGCGACGTCTTCGACGTGCTCGCGCACGGGTTCGGGCAGTTCGGGAACGATTGTGTCGTAGGCGAACTTGTTGACGTTCCGCTCGGTCAGCGTCGTCTCGCTGTCGTCGTCCACGGTGGTCCCCTCCCCGAAGACCTCCGCCGCGAGTTCGTCCCGTCGCGGGTGACCCGGCTTGAGCTGATCGGGCGTAACCGTGATCTCGAGATCCTGGTTGTTCGCTTCGTACAACGCTTCAGCCAGCGCGATGTTCTTCCCGACGCGCTCGAACAGTTCCTCCTGGGTCTCGGTGAGTTCGCCGTCGGCGTTCTTCCGGAGGTAGCGGGCAGGAAGGATGTTCTGGTAGGCGTTGGCCGTCATTCGCTCCTCGAGGGTCTCTCCCTCGGTGCGCTTGATCGGTAACGTGAGGTCGTCCGCGGTGAGTTCGGACTCGCTCATGCGCGTGCCACCTCGAGCACGCAGGAGTCTCCTGACGCGAGTTTCCCCGAAAATTGAGTGTTCCGTTCCATGAGTAGTGACGACGGTTTGGTGTTCTCCCAACCCTATAAATCTACCTGAGTTGTAAGAACGCAATTTCAGTTGTGTTTATACCAGTCGGTGTTCGCAACTGAAACCGGCGACTGAGACTGCCGCCGTGGCGTCTGTGAGTCGATACGGACCCAACGGCCTTAACGATTTCCAGAGTGGACCGAAAGTGATCGAATTCCCGTTCAGAACGGCGACGTACGGTGGTTTTTAGTTTTTCGATTGGAGGAGATGGCGGTCTCGCGAACACACGACACGGTGGGGTGCCTAGCCGGTTCGTGGTTTCGACGCGTTACGTCGTATAGAGTGACTCGAGTACCTCGAGCGACTCGACCGGCTGTCGCCGACGAAACGTTCACCTCCGAATTACTGTCAAGATGGTCGGAAGTATTAGGTGTCTCTAGCGTGCGTAGGTAGGTATGCTAGATCCGATTACAGGTTCACCGGTGCTCATGGTGCTCGCGGCACTCGTCGTCCTCTTCGTCGTCGTCGCCGCGGTCAGGTTCGCGATCAAGATGGCGATCCGAGTCGGTCTGGTCGCCGCCGTCGTCCTCGCCGGACTGTACACCGTCGGCTATCTCGACGTCCTTCCGTTCTGAGAACCGATTCCGTCGAGGAAGTTCTCGATGACGTCGTGGCCGACGGCGGTGAGCACGCTTTCTGGGTGAAACTGCACGCACTCGAGCGCCACCTCCGGATCGGCGTGGCGAACGCCCATCACGAGCGACTCGCCGTCGTGGTTGGCCGTCGCCGTCACCTCGAGACAGTCGGGCACGTCCACCGCGACGAGCGAGTGGTACCGGCCGGCCTGGAACCCCTGTTCGAGCCCCGAGAAGACGCCCTGCCCGTCGTGGGAAACGGGTGAGGCCTTCCCGTGAATCGGCGCCGGAGCGCGGTCGACCGTCCCGCCGAGGGCGTAGACGGCGGCCTCGAGGCCGAGGCAGACGCCAAGGATCGGAACCGTCGAGCGCAGTTCCCGAATGACGTCCATCGAGACGCCCACGTCCCGGTCGTTCTTCGGATGGCCGGGGCCGGGGCTGACGATAATCGCGTCGGCCTCGACCGCGCGGACGTCCTCGAGCGAAGCGGTATTCTTGAGGACCGTCGTCTCGGCGTGCTCGCTGACGTACTCGACCAGATTGTACGTGAACGAGTCGTAGTTGTCGACGACGAGGACGTGCGGGCGGGATGGCTCGGCTTCGGTGTCGGCGGGTGCACCGACGTCGCGACCGTCGCGCGAGGAACTCATCGGCGAGCCTCCGCGACGGCGTTTTCATCGTGGTCGTCCTGTTCGTTGTGCTCGCCTTGCACGTTGTGTTCGCCCTGCTCGTCGTGCTCACCATACTTGCCCCGCTCGCACCGATCCCGGTCGCCGCCTTCGCCGCCGCGCTCCGACCCCCCGCTCGCACTCGAGTCCGCGTCGATGCGCTCGAGGGCGCTCACTACGCCGCCCATCTTCTTCTCGGTCTCGTCGTACTCGGCGGCCGGGTCGCTGTCGGCGACGAGTCCCGCGCCCGCCCGAACCGTGATCAACTGGTCGTCGTCCCGTTCCTCGACCGTCGCCGTCCGGATGACGATCGCGACGTCGGCGTCGCCCGTCCACGAGAAGTAGCCGACCCCGCCGCCGTAGAGCCCGCGCGGTTCGTCCTCGAGGTCGTCGATGACCTCCATGGCCCGGACCTTGGGCGCCCCCGAGAGCGTCCCGGCAGGGAACGCCGCGCGGGTCGCGTCGAACGCGTCCAGGTCCCCCCGGAGCGTGCCGGTGACCGTCGACTCGATGTGCTGGACGTGGCTGTACTTGAGGACGTTCATGAACTCGTCGACGCGGACCGATCCCGCCTCGGCGACCCGTCGAACGTCGTTTCGCGCCAGGTCGACCAGCATCGTGTGCTCGGCGCGTTCTTTCCCGTCAGCGAGCATCTCGCCGGCCAGTCGACGGTCCTCGACGGGGCTCGAGCCTCGGTCGCAGGTGCCCGCGATGGGGTTCGACATGATCTCGCGCCCGCGAACGGAGATGAGCGTTTCCGGACTCGCACCGACGACGGTGAGGTCGTCGTGCTCGAGCAGGTACATGTACGGCGAGGGGTTCACGGCCCGCATCGACTCGTAAAAGCCCAGCGGATCGATGTCGCCGCGGAGTTCCCGCCGACGGGAGATCACGCCCTGATAGATGTCGCCGTCGAGGACGTGCTCTTTGGCCTGCTCGACGTGAGCCTCGTACTCTTCCTTCGATCCAGCGGTCTCGCCCCGGCAACGGAAACCCCCGGTCTCGAGTGCCGTCGCCGATTCCAGCGTCTCCTGGACGCGCGTCGCTTCGGCCAGAAGTTCGTCGTACACCGCGTCCGGATCGTCGTCGGCCTCGAGGACCGGCGTGAACACGAGTGAAACGGACCCGTCCCGTTCGTCGAAGGCCAGCGTCTTCGTCGTCAGGACGAACTGGGCGTCCGGGAATCGCGACTCGGGTCGCTCGCGACCGACCTCCTCGAGCCAGAGGTCGTAGACGGCGTCGTAGGCGAGGAAGCCGACGAGTCCGCCGTCGAAGTGCTGGCGGTCCCGGTCTGGCACGTTCTCGAGGCGGACGTCGGGGAGTGCGCCCCGGAGCGCGTCGAGGGTGTCACCGGCCCCGGTCCCGGTCTCGGTCCTGACCCCGGACCCGGCCCCGCTGCTATCGATTTCGATCGCCTCGAGCGGCGCCTCGTCTGAGAGCGCCTCTACCTCGACTCCCTCGGGCCCGACCGTCACGACGGCGTCGGGATCGTAGCCCACGTACGAGAAGCGAGCGTGGCGCTCCGCCGTGCTCGCATTCGGCTGGAAGGCCCCGTCCGGGTCGCTCGAGGGCGTCTTCTCGGCGCTTTCGAGCAGGAACGCGTAGGGCGTTCGCTCGTTTGCTCTGTCGCCTTCGTCGGCTTCGGTGCCCTCACTGCCTTCGATCCGGTCCGTCGCCGTTCTCCCGGTAAGCGCGGCGTAGGCGGCGAGTGGCGTCGTCTCGACCTCCAGCGTCGCCTCGACGCGCACGATGGCCGGCCGTTCCGTACGGTCGTCAGCGTTCGCGTAGGCACGAAAGCTCTCGCGGTCGGTCTCGAGCGTCACCGTTTCGGCGGATTTCGTCGCGGTCGTCGTCGTTGAATCCGTCATCGCTTCCTCGTGACTGCTCGTCTGGCGTTTCTCACGGCTCGACCACTCGCTGGCGAGGTTCGTTCGGCGCCAGCGCCGTTCGTCGACCGTGCTCGACGAACGCCCTGACGTCGTCGTGATCTTTGACGCCGGGACGCGCTTCGATGCCGCTCGAGACGTCGACGGCGTACGGCGAAACGGTCCGAATAGCGTCCTCGACGTTGTCGGGCGTCAACCCGCCGGCGAGGATCACGGGCGACTCGAGGTCCGCGGTCGCCGTTCGGGTCCGTTCCCAGTCGTGCGTCTCGCCAGTCCCGCCCGCTCCCTGGTCGTCCACGGAGTCCACGACCAGCGCGTCCGCGAGGTCGTCGTACCGCGAGGCGGCCGTCACCCGTTCCGCGTCGACCGCGAGGAACACCTGCGCGTCGGCCTTGGCACGGAGGTACGCGAGGTCGCCGGGGCGCATCCCGCCGTGGATCTGGATCGCGTCCGGGTCGACCCGCTCAACGAGTTCGATCGCTCGCTCCGGGCCGGTCGGCATGGTTACCAGGACGGTCGTCACGAACGGCGGCGCGGCGGCGACCAGGTCGGCCGCCCGCTCGGGAGCGACTTCGCGCGGCGTGTCGATCGGGACGTCCGAGACGATTCCGACGGCGTCAGCACCGGCGTCGACGGCCGCCTCGAGGTCTGTTTCTCGAGTGAGGCCGCAGATCTTGACGCGCGTCACGTCACCGGACCTCCGGGGCGACCCCGCACAGTCGCTCGAGCGTCGCGCTCGCGTCTCCGCTCCGGATCGCCTCGAGCGCGCGGTCAGCGCCGGCCTCGAGGGTCGGCGCCTCGCCGGCGACGTAGATGGCAGCCCCGGCGTTCGCCAGGATGACGTCGCGTTTGGCCCCGTCGACGTCTCCCTCGACGATACCGCGCAGGTCGGCGGCGTTTGCCGCGGGCGTACCGCCCGAGATGTCGTCGATGGCGTGGCGCTCGAGACCGAGGTCGGCCGGCTCGAGGGTGTACTCCTCGACCGTTTCGCCCTCGACTTCGGCGACTCGCGTCTCGCCGTGGATGGCGATCTCGTCGGTGCCGGTGCCGTGGACGACGAGCGCGCGGTCGACGTCCATTCGCGCGAGCGAGCGAGCGAGGATCGGAACCAGGTCGGGGTCGTACACGCCGACGACCTGGGCGTCCGCGCCGGCGGGGTTCGTGAGCGGGCCGAGGACGTTGAAGATCGTCCGAATGCCGAGTTCCTGGCGTGGCCCGATCACGGCCTTCATCGCGGGGTGGAAGACCGGTGCGAGCATGAACCCGATGCCGTCTTCCTCGATGGTCCGCTCGACGGCCGGCGGTTCGGCGTCGATGGTGACGCCGACCTCCTCGAGCACGTCGGCGCTACCGGACGAGGAGGATACCGAGTAGTTGCCGTGTTTGGCGACCGGGACGCCCGCGCCCGCGGCGACGATGGCGCTCGTTGTCGAGACGTTGATCGTGTCATAGTCGTCGCCACCGGTGCCGCAGGTGTCGACGAGCGGTTCGCGGTCGGGGTCGATCGTTCGTGCGGCGTTTCGCATGCCTTCCGCGAAACCCGCGATCTCGGCTTCCGTTTCGCCTTTCGCGCGCAGGGCCGTCAACAGCGCACCGATCTGGGCCTCGGTCGCACCCTCGAAGACCGCGTTAGAGGCGGCTCGAGCGTCGGCTTGCGTCAGGTCGTGACCGTCAGTTACGTGTTCGACGTATGGTTTCATAGAGGACACCAATGTATGAGTCTGTCTTGTAATGATCAAACAAGTACATCGACTTAAGCGTGTCGGAGCCTCGTCCGTGGTGACATCTCGCGCACGGCCACCGATTCGAAACCTTCAATTAGGGTGGCGGGCAACGATTGACTGCAGGACGAAGACACGAACCGGACGGGTTGGTGGTCTAGTCTGGTTATGACACCTCCTTGACATGGAGGAGGCCGGCAGTTCAAATCTGCCCCAACCCATTTCTTCCGCGCTGTTAACTCAATGAGCAGACGCCGTCGGGTTCTTTATTAGTAGTCGCTTTTCGTGGGTGAGTCATTTCAGGTGGATGCCCGTTGTTCGTGTGGGATCGTCGTCTCGTCTCGTGGTTCACTCTCAAGGAAATGTGACAGAGTGATAAAACTATGCACCAGCGCGCGGCTTTCAAACCGCTGCTCTGGTGACGCCGACCCGGGGTAGTTTGTGAGCTGAGGCGATCCCGACGTGTCTCACGGGCACGATTCCGCGGGTATTTACGAAAGCGGTGGTGAGTGTCGAGTGCTGGCGCAGGCGGTCAGGTAACCGACTCAACGGACATGAGTATTTGCGCCAGCATTCCACGTCTTCGAGTAGCGACGCTAGCCGTCCAGCGAGTCGCAGAATGCGCGGTAGGCACTCCAGATCCTCTCGGGTGTCTCTGTCGGTGTGATGGTTTTCCGATCCTGATCGTAGGCAACAATGCTATTCTCGAGCGTCGTCATGTGCTGCTGGTAAAGGGCGATATAGACGCGCTCACGTTGCTTCGAACTAAGTTCCGAGATTGTACAGTCGTTTTCGCGCGCGGCCACCTCCTCTGCCAGGTCGGACACTGTGACGGTACTGTCCGAGGGCTGGTCGGCCAGATGTTCGATTGCCCAGCGGCGCCGGTCGGACGACAGGATGTTCATCGCGTCATTGGGATCGATGGGTGTGACGTGTGACTGTGATGTGTGACTGTGACGTGCGCGTGTGATGGCTTCTCGGATGCGACTAAGTGGATTGCGGAGTGATTGCATTTTCATTGGTGTCATCTCGGGCGCGGGTCGTCCCGACGCACTACCTGCCTACTGTCGGGGCGACCCGCACCCGGTTCGGCTAAAGGCAAAGACCAGGATGCACACGCCTTTGTCAATGGGATATCTCAGATAAGAAGAATGGCTGATAACGACAAGCGAAACTTTGTGTTGCGCGACAGTGATGGTAACGAATCCAGCGTTTTTAGCGGTAGTTCTCCGCGTCAAGCAGCACTAAAGGCTGCCCGACGACTCCCCAGTGGGGAGTCTGAAGACGAAGCTGATCATATAGATATTCGACTTCGTGAGCGTGGCACCGATGATGTGCACGTGTACGATGCTTGGGCGTGGAAGGTCGATGCTGACGAGGATGCGCCTGAGTGGGTTGGTGACTCGGTGACTGAAGCGAACGTATCTAAACTGCGGGTTGATCACGTGGATAACGACTAACAATCGGTAGTGGCAGGGCTGCTCTCCAGCTTTAAACGGGTGGTTCTCGTATGTTTAGGTATGATGAACGATACTGCAATGCTCCCGTCAGATTGGCGCCGGAATCCGGGCATGGCCATGCGAACAGCTCGCTACGCTTGCTTCGAACACGATTCGATGACGGCTTTCATCGACGTGTGCCCACCTGCTAACTCGGAGGGTCTGTTCGATGTCGACGAGACCTCGTGGGCAATCGCGAAACTGTACACCAGCCACGACACGCTCGAGGGCGTGCAGTTCCGCGACCAACGAGAGATCGAGCACCAGGAAGACATGGCCATCGTCGTACGATCACTGGCCGACGCCTTCTACAACGAGTTCTCCGACAACCTCGCTGTAGAGGAGCGCGAAGAGCCCAGTCCCGGACTGACAGTCCCAGACGACTGGCCTGAGGATGCGGAGCACCGAACGCTCGACGAGTTCTGACCCATCAACTGTTTTGACCTTCGACACTGAAATATCAGGCATGACCGACACCCCACCTGTAGACTCAGAGCGGTACGATGAAATGATCATTAAGTACAAAGATGGGGAGGTGAGCGAGAGAGAAGCGCGGGAGTTCTTCGGTGAGGAGTTTGAGAAAGCGAGAGAGACTGTGGTAGCGCTCCGTCATATCGATGCATCGGACGAAGCTCTGGATGAGCTAAGCGAGATGGATTTCGAGTTCTAGCTTACCAACTGAACCGCAGAAGTCCGGATGTCAACACGCGTGCGCTGTGACCGCACGTGCTTGTCAGGCCAGTCCCCGCCTCAAAGGCAAGGGCGTGGCCTGCATCCATATTGAGGTACGTGCGCACCCCTGTTAAATGGTGTCGGCGAGGGTTTCACCCGTGACGTTGCCTGAAGAATTCTTTCTGATGCTTCTCGCATAGCCACTCCTTGCCTGGCCCGCGAACTGCATCACGGTCACACCCCTCTCTTTCACACGTCTGCCCTTCCGGAGGCGAGTCTGCCATACTGTCGCCCATCTCTCGTGACTCCTCGATGATTTTCCGAGCTTCTTCATTAACATCAAAATCGTCATCCTCGGCGTTCTGCTGTTTTATCATCGCTGTACCGACCGCGTCAAGGACTTCGTCCGGGGTCATCTCCTCGAGATCGTTCTTGGTGATTCCCTCTTCGGATAGGGCATTCCGGATTTCTTCACGTTTTTGTTCGATGTGTTCTTCGTCGAACTGTGGGTCGGTGGTCATGAATAGGTGTTTGTGGGGTTGCTTCAAGATGGTATCGACCAGGGAGATGTGGCCATCGTCATGCACAGTCTCATCGGGCAACAAAAACCGACTGGAGGTACGAGGGTTTATCAGTGAAGCCGCGGCCAGCACAGTCCATGCCAACGTGCATTGATTCCACACAGGATTTGCACCCACAGGACTGGATGATCATCGCGGAAGCGCTGGTGACGTTAGCTGGCAACCCCACCCAGATATCGTCGCCTCGAGAAGAGAGGGCGTGGGAGTTGATTGATGTGATCGCAGCAGAGCAGGGAATGCCTGCGTCCGAGTTGATCCGGCAGATAGACTCAGAGTGGCCGACTCAGTAGTTTCTCTTACTTCTTTTGTTTAAACGACTGTAGGGCGTATTTTTAGTTGTAATGTCAGAAACAGACGCAGACGCAGAACCGATAGTGAACGGCAGTGCAGTAACCGAAGACCGCGCAGCCTTCAACCTCCTATTCGTAGCGATGGGAATCCTGACCGGGAGTGCAGGCACGCACCTGTGGACTCAATTGGACGGATGGGTTCTGGAAACCCCGACGTGGATGCTTGTCGCGTGTGTAGTCATCTATGGGACTCTCTCGATTGTTGGTGCAGTCGTGATCTCCCCAGACGACGTTTACTAAGTCTCGTTTTACTTGAGAACCGGGTAGTTCAGTGGTAGCAGTCTTTCCGAACCGTGCTATAGAGAGATTCTTCTTGACACCTAGGTTTATAATACTGGGGTTGTCAGTCAGGTATAAGAATGAGTACGGGTGAGAGTAGCCAGGAAATTGGCCCTTCATCGGAAACTATCCAACAACGAACGCATTGGATTCGGGCCAAAGAAATCAGACAGGTAGCAATCAAGGACTACCTGCGAAGCATTGACAAGGAGGTTCCTGACTACGAAAAGGATGTTCGGGAACATACTGCGAAAATACTAGATGAAGACGAGTTCAAGGAATTCAAACGCCAATTCCGATTCGGAGGCCAACAGAGCCTGAACTTCTTCGTCATCACTGGCATTTCCAACGAATTTGATGACTTAGAGTCGAAGGTTATCCGCCAATTCCCTCGATCAGAAGAAGTGGAGGGAATGAAGAATGAACCATTCATTGCTAATGCACGTCAGTTCAATGACCGACTTTATCTCGTCTTGGGTCGGCACGTTACGACCAAGTGGACTGATCCTGAGACTGGTGAACCACAACGAGAACTCTACCCGGACGAGTGCATCGCGGTGATAAACCGAGATACCGACCTGGTACACGTGAGAACCGCGGATGTCGCATTAAGTCGGAAAATCTGCAAAACAGTCGCACGGGCAGTCGGTATCGATGTCACTCGGGACGATGTCTTGTACAAACCAGACTTCGACCAGCAGTTCATTGAGGAGTTGGGTGATGAGATCCAGAAGTACATCAATATGAGTCTCCATATCAACGAGTCCTCGGATCGGACTGCTGGATCAGTTAGATTCACATCACAGAAGTCCGACGATGGAAAGTACATGGATCTCCGGGATGACAAACAGGTTCAGAACGAACTCACCCAAGGCGATGGGAACATCTCACGGGGTTACGTCAAGTTGAAAGAAGGTGGTTTCTCCTTCGACCTGAATCGCCCGCAGAGTAAAATTTGGTTCAGAAGTTACGAACGCGAAGAACGAATTAACAAGATAGAGGAACTCATTAACGATGTTCTCGGACAAAGTGGAGGATATCCCCAGCAAAAATTACAAGAATTTGGAAACGTCTCTAAGCGAGATTCAAGCTGAGCAGGGGAGATTCACTCGGACGACGTTAGCAAAACGGTCTGGAGTTGATGAGTCACAAGTCCTTGTCTTCTTATCCGAGTTGTGTGATGAGGGTGCGTTAGCAGCGAAAATCAAGGTGCGGTGTCCATATTGTGGTCAAGATCATGGGACATTCGCATCTCAGGATAGTGTTCCAACGGAGTCTGAGCGGTGCTTCTGTGGGGAGGAGTTTCGCCCTCATGAAAAGACAAATTGGTCTGTTGTATACGAGTTCACGGAGAGCCCCGATTTTTTTCTAACCTCAAGTTGGAGTTTGAAACCTTCATAGAGTCTTCTAGCGATTTGAACCCGAAGTACTTTGAGACAAAGTTCTCTGAGCTGGAAAGTCTAGACAATAGTGCAACGAGAGGCAGGTATTTCGATTACTTTGTGGGACTGCTGTTCAATCAACTGCCGGGTGTTGACGTAGTGATTGGCCGGGAGGTGGCGACAGGGGAGGTTGATGTGTTTGTCACATGTCTAGATGCACCCGAATGGCTGCATCGGCTAGTAGGAGACGCAACCCTATTGGAGAATAAGTGGCGTGGAGATGCGACTGGGACGAACGATATCAGCGTGTTCCATGACAAGGTGGGGATGGCCACTGTATCCTGCAAAGTTTGTTACTTCATCAGTATGGGTGGATTCACATCAAGTCGAAATATTGGGGCTGAGCAGTTGATTCAGTCGAAGCGAGATCCGAAGATGGTTGGATTGACTCGAGAGGATGTGGAACAGATGGTTGAGGAGGGATCTCCTGAGAGCCTCCTTCGGGGGCATGTAATGTGAACTACTGGCTTCTGTTTCACTTGGGGAAGCGTACTAGCCGGGCAGTGCGATAAGGCGAGATCGTGCTTTGTGGGTCGTTTTCTTGTTCACGGGGTGGGAACCTCTTGAACAGATGTTGTTCTTGGCAACTGATCGTGGAATGAGTATCACCCACGGTGTACTGTCTAATTCAGGAGTAATGCGACCGATGGAGGCTAACTGGTTGCTTGACATTGAACCCACTTTTGTGCACATAGAGGGGAATCATTAAGTGAATAGTCTGAGTACGCATGAGTCGAAGCCAATGTCTGAAGAACGAGAGCGGGCAAGCATTACGCTGCCCACGTCGCTGAAAGAGAAGCTCAAGGAGGATGGAAACATGTCTGAGACGATTGAGGAGGCGCTCGAACGATACTTTGAGACATCGACTATCCACTATGTGAATACCAACGCCCAGTACGTGCCCGGAGATGGGACGAAGATCTACTCCAATGGAGTCGTCGCGACGTACGGTGCCGAACGGTTTGGAGAATCACTCCGCGAACTAGAGCCAGGTGATGGTGTCGTATCGTACGTGAGTGACTCTTCGGTCAAGTACGACGGTGGAGCACGGGCCTTTGGCGTCGTGCAGGCTTCGTGGAGCGGCTCGAGAGTTCCTGCTGAGGAGAACCTGTACAATCCTGGGGAGGAGGAGTTTCGAGAGTACCACGTCCCTGTGAAGTGGCTCGGGGTGCTCGGAGAGGAGTCAACGATCAGTCCGGAAGACATCCGCACCACCACGGGGCGAAAAACACCACAGCGAACGCTGGAGACTCCCGGAAATGAGTATCAGCACGGAATGCAATTGCTCGCGGAGGTCATCCTCGGGCGGACGATCCTTGCTGACCTGTTCCGAATCGAGTGAACACTGTCAACCAGATTCAATATATGTCATCCAGACCAACCTACCCGCCTGAAGAGCAGATCATGATCGAGAGCGCCGCCCTAACCGGACGGACGCAGTTCTTCCACCACTGCTCCGGCTCAGCGCTTCCCGTACGCGATATCCCCGATCGTGGGAAGACCGAACCGAACATCGAGTACGGCGCTGAGCAAGGCCTCAACACCGATGGTGAGATCATTGCCGCAGAGAACTATCACCACAGCTGCGTGCCACAAGCGATTGCATCATTCCTCACCTCCGATGAGCAGTTCCTTGTGCTCATCACGAACCCCGACCAGTTGTCTGGCGGGAAGCAGATTGTTGGGTACATTGAAAAGAGAGACTACCTGGATATGGGCGATCGATATGCGGTGACTGGCCCCGTGAAGCTGTACGGCCTCGCAGATGCAATCCCGGTGAATGAGGTCGGGGTCAGCCCCCGGAGTGAGGCAAAACTCGGAGAAGCCGAGATGGAGACCATCCTTGACCACTTTGCCGGTTATGAGGAGGTAACTGAGGAATGCCTTGAGGAGACGCTCCGGCTCAAAGAGAAGCATTCAGATACACCATCTACTGTTGGTTGTGGATGCAGTTCTGACTCCGGCTCCGTCGAAGACGATACTGGCGGTTGTTGAGCCGGGGTGTGCTTTCCAAGTGTGACAGCCAGTCGCGTGGCTCTGAAGTCAGTAAAAGTAGCTGTGAGCCTGACCGATGTCGGCGTAACTATGACTGGTAATTCTAGTGTTTTGACAAATGCGTAACTGTGATGCGTAGGTGTGAACCGACAGTGTAATGTTTGGTTGTATGAATTATCAGACAACAGATGGCACGACTCTACCAGTACGCCGCCTCCAACACCAAGTCGGGCTACTTCCTCTACGGTGGCTCCAGCGAAGGCAACTATACTATGCGGGCAACCGATATGGGTAAGCGACTCTTCGACCGATTGGCCTACGACCCTGGAATCATCAATGTGGAGCGAGGCCCGCGTATTCCATCCCAACTACAGTGGGCGATGTATGATGTGGGGCTGCTCAAGACTGGTGACTCTGAACCGTCTGGTGCCGGAATTGACGGAGATCTCGATGCTGAGGACGCGGAGATCACCGAGGAGATGATCGCCCAACTCGAAGAGTTCGTTCTCGGCGAGGACTCCGATCGTGAGGAAATACAGAAACTTGCCGAAATTCTAGACATCGACCCCAAAGGGGACTCCCCCACTCCGATCTGGGAACTTTCCAAGTTCGAAGGGCAGGGTATCGTGAGCATGTTCGAGAGCAAGTTGGATGAGTTAATTTGCACCGAAGACGTGCCAGACTGGGACATTGATGTAAGGCACACACCCGAAATTCCTGGCCCTGAAGGTACGACGACTTTCTACGTTGACATCGAACACCCCGAAGACAAAGACGAGGTATACACACATCAGATGTACTATGTTGCCGATGAAAACTCGGATACTCCGGGGTTGGCAACAATGACGAAGCTACCCGTGGATGTCAACCGCCGCGTTCGAATTGACCGGCAGCGCGGGCGGATACTAGAGGCTATGAGTCACGTCCCTCGGCTAGTCAGTATCTATGCCGGCAATCCGACGGAGGAATTGAACTGTATCATTCTAGAAGAAGTGCTGGACTGATTGTCCCACAAACTAAAACCCGCCAGGCGGATTTTGTGGATTAGCATTCCACAGTTTATACTCTGTGTGTGTTTGTTGGGCGAGTGATGTGACCGCTACTTGCCACGTAGGCTGTTGCGGTGGTTGTTGACTGCCTCAGATCCCGCCTGCTGTATCGCCTATTCTCATGACTTCCACTGGCACCGATGTTCTCTCGAGGAGACGACCGATCGACAAACAATGTGAGTGTCCATCTCTGTTGAAATCCTCAGCGGATAACAAATTCTGATAGTGATCGATGAGTGTAATGGAACGCCATATCATTCGGTATACTAGAATAGTTGATTAAGCTCGTTCGTTAGGAGCTGAAAGCTAACGCGTTCTGTTCGTGTAGTGCATCGCGCACATCACCGAACTCAATCTCTAATCTTTCACCACTATTCGCATAGGTGAGTCTATGTAGGTCGATGTTGGGGGGTATTGGTTCACTGATTATCGCCCAATATTGAGTCTGGCCGTGGGATATTTCGAATTTCGATGAATTCCACTTATCCTTGAAATGGACGGACGTAATTGCCATTACAGTGTCACTGGCAACTGAATACTGGTAGTCATCCTCAGTTTCGAAGGAGAAGTACTTGGTTCGAGCATCTACTTTGTCACCCATATTAGTGATCTCTATGAATACTACTACCCTGCCCTCAAAGGTCTTCTTTCCACCCAAACTTATCTTCTCCTCCACCACTGAAATATCGTGAGTCAGATAGTGTTCAAGAGAACGGCCCCGCGATAATCCAACAGCCTTCATTGAAATATCGACGCCTTCAGCCGTTACGGAGACGGGTTCAGGGGTACTCGTCGTTGGAACTTCACCGAGTTGTTGGTCATTTGATTCCTGACTGGGATAACTCGGGCGTTCAACTGTAGGCGAGGGTGCATCCTCTGAGGCATAATCCCTTACCAACTGTTCTGCCTCCAGACGGTGGATGAACTTGAGCAATTGTTTCCCATTGATGCATTTAAGATTGAACTCTTCTGCGATTGACTTTGCTTCCCCAGTGAATTCGCTTGTCGTTACAATTATAACTGAATCGACCTCGTCACGTTGTTTTAGGGAAGCATATTTTTGCATTTCTGGACTACTCACCCGACTCCTTTCTCCGTATTTCTTAGCCTGGATTAATATTTTCTGCTTATATGGGAAATCCTGTGTTGCTACTACGTCGATTCCCTTATCATTACTTTGAGCGGTGACCTGCGTATTCCAGTCTTGGAGAGTCCATAGGTCTGCAATGAGGTGTTCAAATTGATTCGGTGAGAAGTCCTTACGGAGGATTTGGAGGAGACCTTGATTCATATCTATACTCTATGATGAACTCTCACTAAGCCTATAAAGCGATTCGATAGTAGGAGATTTCAAACCGTCATGGTATAATTTAGAGGTATTATTCTCTTCGCATATGTGATGGGTAGTAGTTTCACAAGAGTAGATGTCTAAGAAAGAGGGTTTCAACAGAGTCGAGTGTTCTTCTATCGGTCGCGGAGAGAGTCGCGCACCTCGGCGACACCTTGGGTGGAAGGACGATGATCTCGAAGAGTGGCGACCGCTCAGAGGGGTAATCTTCCTGAATGCGCGTCGGGGTGCGCGGAGTCCGTTGTGATCAAAGTCGACGTGATCGATGTCGAGAGTGCCGGGTTCAGAGACGCGGAGCCCTCCATGTGTAGAGAGCGCGGATGAGGCGTTGGTCGCGGGTCTGGAAGTAGGGCGGGCTGGCGTCGTAGACACTCTATTCCGGAACCGGGTTTGCCAGGTCTGTAGGTGGGGAAATCATGGTCAGAGTACGAGATAGACGGCTTTGTGTGTCGATTATCCTGAATATCGAGGAAAAGACGACGATGTCCGACCGACCGCTTGGACGGCTAGGGAGATATTGTATCTGCGTCAAGAATGATCTCACGTTCTTCGGCCTCTTTGAGGTATTCGTCACGCCGGCCAAGGATATTCGCAATTGTTCCTTCAGGCACGCAAGTCTCGTTGTTGATAGCTGCATACGTCTTTCCCCGGTCACGAAGTTGAATCACTCTGAGCGCTCGTTGGAACTCTTGGGTGTCCGGAATCTGCTGTGTCTTCTCCGCGTTGTAGGTATACCCGAACCGGGGACGACCGAAGTCGTCACCTCGTTCTTTCTTGATTTTGAGGGCACGCTTCGCCTTCCGAATTTCTTCCTCCTTGGTGTCGCGTTCGATACGACGCTTCAGGTCGAACGTGAGGTCGTCTTCGTCCACGTCGGCGTAGTAGACAATCTCACAGTCACCTTGCTTGCAGGCGTATTCGATGATGGTGAAGTATTCGTCACGGCAGACCCGCCGATCGTCCCATGCGACGAGGTACTGGTGCTCGCCGTTCCGAATGCGTTCAACAGTGTTTGTAACGCGGTCGTTCTGGTCAAGCAGGCCTGCTGGTTCGTCTCGAGTCATCGAACTGAAACCTGTGTGTACGCCGAGGTCGAGGATCTCACGTTCGTCGGCGATTTCATCGGCGAGCGCTTTGACTTTCTCGCGTTGGTCTTCGAGGCCGATGTCGTCATCGCTACCTTTGGATTTGCGTATCCAGACGAGCGCCTTACTCATCGTCCTCGTCCTCTTTTTCGCGTTCGTGGAACTCGACCTCGACGACTCCGGTGTTGGGGTTAATGCTCCACCTGAGTTCGAGGTCTTCAGCTGGGGGAGCGCCCTTGATCATCCGGATTTGCTTCGGTATGGTTGATGCGACCGAAGATTGGCCACGTGGCCAGGCTTTGGTTTTGTAGCAGATTCGGTCGTTGGTCATCTATTTTGCCTCCTCGGGAGTGACGATCCAGGTAGTATCATCAATCTGTAAGCTTTTGCTGCCGTCGCTCCAGTGGGAGATGCTGTAGTCTTCGTCGTATCCGGTTTGCTGCTCATGAGCGGCGTCGTGGTCGTCGGCGAGGGCGTCTTTCTTGTCGGAGTAGACTCCGTGGATGGTGGTGCCTTCGTAGGAAATCTTTTCGGTGAGGGTGTACACGACTGAGTCTGAACTGTAGTTCATGTTTGGAGGGTGATTTCGGGCCGTTTCGAATTTGCCTTACTCTGTGTATTACTACATGCCTTATCTTTATATGCTTAAGGGAGAGTGGTGGTCACTCAGAAACTCCCGACATTCTGAGTGACGAAGCCAGCCATCCAAGCGTCGGAATAATGGCTAAAGCCGGAGTCAGATGAGACCCGGATTCCAGGTTCTTTCTCAAGAAGGGGCTGTGCCACAAGAGGCAGGCTGGTCTTCACTTTCAGTCCGAGGCAACAACCTTTCACCGTCCCTGCTGAACACGATAGTAAGAACAGCACTCACCAGCAGGTATCGAACTCTCCCAAACCAGTACCACAAAACATATCGGCATCATAGCGAGTATATTCCAATCATGACTCCTCCCACACCGGGCTCGAACAACCCATTTCGTGAGGAGGAACTATATGCAGACGCCCTTTTACGAGGCATTGAGCTTGCAGTAGAGGACGTTTTCGACGACCCAGGCCGACATGTCACACGAACAGAGCAAGAGAAACTCTGCTACTTCGCAATCAAAGAGTTCGACATCCCGGTCACCTACAGCTGGTACCTTGCTGGAGCCTACACCAAAGTCGCCGGCGAGCCTGATAACGCCCCCGGACGAATTACCACCAACACAGCAGGGATTCAACGTGATCATGGCGAGGATGAGCGCGTTCAACAGTACCGAGATTACTTCGCGTCAGAAGTCTTCTTCGACGATTACGACTTACGAAAAGTTTGGTACACTGGGAAATTCGAATTCCTCCGCGATTTCTACCGGGAATGCGCTCCCGACGAGTACACCGACCTGTATCTCACATCGACGGATATTCGAGAGCATCTCGAAACCCTTGATGAGACAATTGAACAGGAAACAACGAACCGTTCGCTGTCGGATTTCGGCGGAGGATCTCAAGAGGGACTACTTTCTGAGTCGGACGAACGAGAATTTCGTCTGCTCATTTCCGACCTCCATCTGGAACTTTCGCAAATAGATGAGCTGTCCGAGATAGTGGATATAGTTACTCGAGGAACAGATGTGATTGAGCAGGTGTTTGCTCAGCTCACTACCCTCGAATCGATATCAAGCGAACAAAACGTTGTGTTGCAGGATCTCGCACCGTACTTCTACTACAGCGTCTGGCGTTACCCGGCAATGTATATTTCTACCCAAACCGCAGAGGGCCCGAATCGGCACCACTTGATTGGGGAACATGCAGACCGCTTTACGGACTTCCACGAAGAACTGCTGTCGAGGCGTTCTCGGTTGAGTGAGCGATGTACCGATGCGGGTCTCTATCCGCGTGCTGGTCATCACTCCCGGCAAGTAGACGAAGAACAGATGGCCCATCTGCACGAGATGGCGAGGGAAGTTCTGGAGGGGGTTGAATGAGCGGAGCTTCCCAGCTCAATCTGGACACGTCAGTGGTGGTGAACTACGTGTATTCTCAACTTCCTGGGGATCTCGAAGAGGATCGGGGATGTCAGCGACTCATCGATGGTGAGTCGTTCTACACGGTGATTGGTGGGAAGGCCAATGGGGAGTTCGATGCACTTTGTGAACGTCGGTACAATCTCTACGATGACGTGGTTTCGTACCTTCGTGATACTGATAACGATATTTTTGAGTACGACCCGCGCGACCGAGATGTCCACGTCAGCCGGAATGACCGGCGACATTTCCGGAACGATATTCAGATGAGTTGGTACGATATGGAGAAGCGAGAGCAGTTGTCCACTCTGCGTCGCTGCCTTCAGGACATTGAATTGTACCAGATTCAGCTACCGGACGAATTGATTGACCAGTGTTTCCCACAACAGAGCAACGACCAGTTGTTAAGCCGATTCCGGAGCGATCTCGGTATTGGCCATGATTGTGAGATCCTCGTAGATGCGGTCGAGGTCTCTCGTCAGCACTCAATATCTACCCTTGTTGCTGTAGATTCCGATATTACTGAGGGGGAGCACATTGATATTGTGCATGAAATCATCGAGGATGTACTTGGTGTGTCGGATTTGCTCCGTATTTCTGAGCCTGAAGGGGTGAGCACTGTGAGCGGCGATTGAATTGCTTTAGCTGGCTGTTCTAGCGTCGATGAACACTCGGTTGTGGCGTTCTTCGAAGGTCATCTTGGCAAGAAACTGGATTGTTCGCTGTTCAACTGATGGATGAAGCCGGTCTCAAGTAGACTCTCCACCACACACGATCCCGGACTAGAGTTTATATGATGAAAGGAGAGACAGTTCATCGTGCAAGGAGAACTGGAGAACCGAGAGGAACCCGATCCAGAGGTAGTATCTGAGGAGAATCTACGGGAAACTCTCTACGATCAGTTCGACATCTCCACAAAGGGCCGAGTAGGGATTCGATGGATTCTCCCTCTCCTCGAGAGGTCTGTCGAAACGGAATCACGATACGACGTCGATGACCGCTCCAAAATCCTCGCCGAAATCGCCCTGTTCCAAGCATACGAACGAGAACCCAAGTTCAAAATGTTTGCTTGGGCCGCTGTACTTATCGGCGGTTTCGACCTTCTACACACTCTCAACCCGGGAGTGTACAGCGTCTTGTTCATCGCTCTCGCAACAATCAACGGGTTCGTGTCTTCCCTCCGCTCACCAGCGATGATGGCTGCCGAGCTGGAAGGGGCGACTGACGAAGATGGCATGCCAGCCAATTATCGGACTAAAGCACTCTCCAGCGTCAACACGAACGTTACACTAGTGCTGTTCGTTATCGCTATCGGGATTCAACTGCTCATGACTGGTGAGTTCATACAAGGAGAGGTTGTTGCGAGGAACGTTGCCGATGGAAGGGTGAGCCCGGCTGTCTCTGCGATCGTGTTGATTGCCATCCCGTTGGTGTACAACCGGATTCGTGGAGAGGATTGAATCGCTCTGGCGGCGACACCTCCGGTCGAAATTATCTCGGCAAAGAGCCCGACCATCTGGCCGTCGAAATGATGGATGAAGCCGGACTCAAGTAACGCTCCACCCCGGGGTTTCTCGTTGATGAACGTTCTTTCGCCAATCCGTTAGATAGGTTCTCTGACCATTCTTGATAGAGAACGTTGCTGTAATGACCATTCGTCCTGACTATCTGTGTCAAAGGGCGATCCTTGCAACAAGTACCCCACTCCGAATATACCGGTTCGTAGCTTTTCCGCTTCCAACCTAACTGGCGTTATCTACCCCAGTAATCCATATATCGCTCATCTAGCCATTGGCGGAGGTCTTCAGTATTGTCGAAGTCATCGCTGTTGAATCGGCTTACCTCGTCGCTGGTATCAGCGTCTACAACCGACCATTGCGGCACAACCACAGGTGAATCATCCAGATTGTCCGATGTTAGTAATAACGTATTCGCCTCTGAGGTCGGCTAGTGCGTCGAGAAGTACGCAGGGGTAGTTGTGGGCCGGTTTGATTCCTTCGATGCCACAGGCACCACCATACTGTCGCGAGGTTGTACGGTGCGTGGAAGTACCCCTGGTTGGTAGATTGGTCATCGAGTAGCGCAAGAGCATCATCAAGGAGTCGGTCGACGTAGCGGTTTGAGACATGTCGACGTACGCGTGGTTTCAGAGCGGTCGTATCATCATTCTATTCTGTTTGATAATTATTGCATGACACGCTCATCGTTAGTGTGATAAGTGTTCAATGCCGTCGAACGTTGCCTGCTTTGATTCCGTCTTGTCGTTAACCACACCGTCATCAGCTTCGCTTTCTTTTACATCGTCGCTATCGTCAGTATCATCGGTTTCCGATTCTCTGAGTTGGTAACTATCCTTATCTAGTGAGAACGACGTTTCGAGATGGTGCACGAGCGCGTTTTTGTGGTCATCCTGTGCTGCATTAACAAATTCTCTGCTAGGAACGCGGGCGCATTGCACCCACTCACCGTCGCGTCGTTCGTGTAGACTTGCGCGGGTTACCAGATCTCCATCCATATCCAGTTCGATACGAGCAACCCGTTCAGAATGCTCATACACACGCTTATTAGGCGTTTTTGACTGGATTTCCCACGTGTGCCACAACGGGATCAGAGACTCGAGGTCGCGCGGCATTAGAAGTCGCCCCTGTTGATGTGCGGGTGGTAGTCGGGTTCGCTGTATTCCGCGATGACAATGTTGCTTGGAATGTGTTTCGTCCAGACGCAGTGTGCTTTGTCGTTGTCTACGCTTTGGGTGTAGGTCATCCGGATTTATAGGCCCATACCGGACGTAAAAGGGTTCGTCACTGCGTTTTAATAACCTACAACACAGGCTGTCTCAGACGTCGCACTAGCTGTCCAGCCTGTCGCAGAAGTTTTGGTAGGCAGACCAGATGCGTACGGGTACTTCGGTTGGCGTGATGGTGAAGAGAAGCTATCGAAAATTCGAGCGGCTGATATCGATAACTTGGTGATCGCTGTGTCGGAGCGATTGGACTGCGCCGAGGAGGACTTCGGCGAGGCCGCTGATCACGTGCTCTGGTTCAAAACCGGCATCCACGTCTATGATGTCGTCGAGCTAATCGAGGATATGCAGCCCCGGTTGCTGCCCAGTCCTGACACCTATACCGATCTCTCTCCCGGCGTGGGCGACTCGTCGTCGACGAATTTCAAGGCGTGAGTAATCAATATATTTGGTTGCGGTTGTAACGCTATCTCTTTTTGTTATGTTGATTATGGATCAGGATACACACACAGTGTATCAGTTCCAGTCTGCGGAGTTTCAGAAGGGGGGCGGGTGCACCGCAGGATTTCTCAGGATAGTCAGCGACAACAACCTACGCACCAAGCTGCGAAATTAACGCTCGTTTCTACCCACTACGGTAACGTTGGTTGTGATTTGTAATAAGGTCTTTGCACGTGAAAACCACCGTGGCTCACTCCCCACCCCCTCTCAGAACGCTCAGACTGGAAGTGACACTCTGTGTGTGTTTGTTGGGTGGTTGATGTGAATTCTATTTGATACGCGGACTGCTGTGGCTGTTGTTGACTACCCCAGATTCCTTCTGCTGTACCGCCTGTTCTCATAACTTCCACTGGAACCGATGTTCTCCCGAGGAGCCGATCGGACGGCAACAGTGCGCGGGTGTCATTCTGAGGAGGAGACCGTGTTGCCGCTCGAGCAGGGTTAGAGTCGAATCCGTTCCTCCTCTACGTCCACTTCTTCGCCGTCCTCAAGAAGGGTAACTGATAAAGTAGGCATGAAGGTATCCTCTGCACCCTTGGGGAGCTCGATTCCCAACCCGTCGAGGCCAGGATACCAATCACGGACTTGTTTGAGTTGTTTCGAAGTCTCGTTCGTGTCTTCGTCGGAATCGACTCGTATGTGGGCAGTATATTCTTTGGAATGATCGGCCACGTCGTAGTAGAAGATGACTGAGAGATGATTTTTATTAATGATGCCTACTGGCGAGGCGATGACATCGCTTAGTTGAGGATCTTTGCCAGTCTCCTTGCTCAGAATGTCGAAATCAGGCTTTTCGATGTCCGGCGTCTCGATGTCGGTGTCAGGATTTTCGTCTCTTCCCGAGCAACCAGCGACGAGGGCCGTGCCAACGCCGGTGATGGTGGCAAGGACGTCTCTACGCCGCATAGCCCGCAGGAGGAATTCATATGGCATAACCTTTCTGGTGATTGAGATTATGGTTATCCGGACGCACTGGGGTGACGCGTAGACGGTTAGCCCCTGTATGTATTTTAAACAGGGTTTTGATGGCTCGTCAGAGACACTCGCTATGCTGCCTGTGCTTCTGTAATGAAATGCAGAAACTACACCACGTACATAGTGCTGAAATAGGGAAAGTATGAAGACATCTTAATTAGAGAGACTATTCAACTGATGTTACCCTCGCTTGACGCGCTTGTAGATAACTCGAACAACACGCTCGAAGACGTTTACAAGACTGTCGTCCCCGAATGCGAGGAAATCCGCATCGCAACGGGCTACTTCTACTTATCTGGCTTCGATCTCTTCAAAGAAGATCTCGAAAATCTCCGTGATCCGGAAGAACTCGAACAAGCCCCATTTCGTATCCTCATGGGGCGAAAGACTGACCAACGTACCGTCGACGAAGTCAGCGAAGGCCAAACGCTACACGAGCAGTTCGAGCAGGAAGTGAAGGAAGACGTTGAAGATCTGAACAACGCGCAAATTGAACGACTTGACCGACTGCGAGACTTCATTGCAGAGGGGCTCGTTGATGTTCGCGTTCGAAATCCCGACTCGGGATATTTCCATGCGAAAGGCGGTTGCTTCCGCGGTGCGACGGACGACCCGAGTCTACGCAACGGTGACCGCGACCAGCGAGGCGCCGTCACTATCGTCGGATCATCGAACTTCTCACAGTCAGGCCACCGTCACAATGTTGAACTCAACCTGACCAGTCAGAACGGAAGCGACGCAGAAGCGTTTGAAGAATGGTACGACAACCAATGGGCCAACGGCGAGGAATTCTCCGAGGAAATCATCAACATCATCGAGGAGACCGATCGCTACCAACAGTGGAAGGAACAGCAGGATGAGGACGATGATGAAGTCGAGGATAAAGCAAATCTCGGAACGTATCTCGAACCGTTCGAGATGTACAAGCTCCTTGCGTACGACGAGCTGAACGGCAACGTCAGTGTCCGCGACAGCCCACTCTACTACTTCCAGACGCTTGGCTACGAAAGTGCCAAAACCAAGCTATCACAATATGACGGCTGCATCATCTCCGATTCTGTCGGCCTAGGGAAGTCGTTCATCGGAAGCGAACTCCTCTACGACTACCGGGAACAAGGTGACCATTGTCTCCTTATCGTCCCGGCCAACCTGACCGACCAGTGGCGTGATCTCCTTCAAGACGCGACAGACGAAGACGGAGACCCGTTCTTCGGACTCGAGGTTGACGGAAAACACTTGCAGGTCATGAGCATCAGCAAATTCCAGAACCTCACCCATGAAGAAGTGACCACTCTCGACGACCGATTCGATGTAGTGCTCATCGACGAGGCACACCGATTCCGGAACCACGGGAAGTGGCGACCAAACCCGGTTGACGACGACGATTACAAGGGAACTCGTCGGCATGCGAACGTGCGTCTTCTCCGGAACAACACGATGATCATGCTGACTGCGACGCCGATCAACAACTCAGCTAGCGACCTCAAGAACCTCATCGGATTGTTCACCGACGAAAACGAGCTGATGAACAAGGCATCGCTGAAATTCAGTGCTTTTGACGACTATATCGACCTCGCTGCGGAGCGTAAGCGAGTTGCTGCCGGAAAAGAGGAGGCCTCTGAGGAGGAGCAGCGCCAGATGACAGAGCAACTGAAGCGCCACTCGGATGAGATATCCGAGATACTAAACGAGGTGATGGTTCTCCGAACTCGAAAGCACGTCAAAGAGACGCTGACAGATCAAGACGAGTTCGATATGAGCTTCAAGCCGCCAGAACTCCACAAGGAACAGTACTCGCTTCCTCCCGCATACCAGCCCATTTATCGAATGTTGCCGGACGTGATGGATGCGCTCCACCTTCCACACATCACCATCAAGAATCCACAAGCAGGGGGTACACTGAAAGCACTCTACAAACTCAATCTCTTGAAACGCCTTGAGTCGTCTACCTACGCGTTCGTCCAATCGGTGCAGACCCTCCACGAGAGTGAACGGGCGCTCCTTGGGTTCCTAGATGGGTTACCGGAGGACGAAGATATCGACGTCCTACGTACGTTTGGCACCGACGAGCCTGGATCGACGCTAGAGGATTTCGTTGAAGGATCTGACGCAGCTGAAGATCTGGAGCAAACGCTTGAGGAGTTCGGCTTCGATAGTGGTGCCCTCCAGGCAGATGGGGGCGATGCAGACGACGAACTAGCCGATGCCACAGTGGGAGAAGTAAAAACGTACATCCGCGAAGACCTGACACTCCTCGCGTACTTCCTCACCCGGTTCATCGGTCGTGTAGCCCGCGACTCCGGGGCGATAGCGGACATGGAGGTCGAGCTGGAACAGTGGCTCGCTGACCATGGTGCCGCGGTTCTTCCAGACGTGCCAGAAGACGACCCAAACCCTATCCTCTATCCCCGGCATGATTTGAGCGAAGCCGATAGCGCCACCCTGGACTTCTACGAGGCCGTATTCACGCTCCGCGAGTTCCGTGACCCCAAGATTGACCGATTAGCTGATGTCCTGAACGGGTACGACCAGAAGGTACTCATCTTCACCCAGTATCGCGCGACTGCGGACTACGTTCACCGAACACTCGTCGACAACGAGTCATCACCGATGACGATGGAGAACAGTGCCGTGGTGAAGGGCGGTGACGAGAACAAGCAAGACATCATCAAACGGTTCGCTCCAGAGGCGTCAGGATACCAGCAGACGCTGGCTGAAAGTGACGAGACAGAGTTGCAGTACGTCGTCGCCACGGATACTCTCAGTGAGGGTGTGAATCTTCAAGATATCTCAGTGGTCGTAAACTACGATCTGCCGTGGAACCCCATGCGAATTGTTCAGCGTGTTGGTCGTGTCGATCGCATTGGTTCGACGGCGGACAAATACGTGCACAATTTCTACCCCGACGGAGATATCGAGGCTGCAATTAAGCTCCTTCAGCGCTTGCAGGCGAAGATCAATGACATCGCGCTCATCGTGGGCAAGGAGAACAACATCCTCGACCCGAACGAGGATGCGGTGCTGGAGAAGGCGGGGGTCGAGACGGAGAAGACAATCGGGGAACTGGAGATCGAGGAGATCGAGTCGTCAATTCGAGAGTCCCGTGAAGCGACCGACTACAACGAATTGGATGATACCTCAAAGAATCCGCTGCTACGGAACGCCGGTAGTGACGAGAACGCGGCATTCGAGCGTGTGCTACTCAAGGAAGAGCTGAACGACGACTATGGGCTCTCTTCAGAAGACTTCGAGTTTGCGGAGGACTATTTCGAGGAACAGACCGACGAGCGAGAGTTCCTCTACACGAATGCCATTGGCCACAATAGTGGCCCACGTCCGGGTGTGTTCGGCCTTGTCCATCTGTGGTTCGAGAACGAAGAGACTGGAGAACCCGAAGATGCGCCGCTCGGGCGTGTGCGGCGAGCGTTGTATTACAAGCCGTTCAGTGGTGATCTGAAGGAGCGACCTGTTGGTGCATTGGCCATCACACCGGAAACCCAAGGTGAGCAGCTTTCCGGGAACACCGACAGAGTGATTGCGAACAGAGAGTCGGTCGAGGAGCATCTCTCCCAGCGGTTAGAAGAGATACGTGAAGGCCAGGTTGAGGAGGTGTTCAGTGGCGGTGGCCAGTCCGCCACGCAGGAGATGCTCCTCGATATGATGCAGATGCGAATCCTGCCACAGTACGGTGATCAACCCGCACCCGTAGATGAGCACGATACGGTTGGGGAGTGGACGAATGCGCTATTCGACCAACTCGATCGAGTGAAGCTGGAACACACAGACGAAGACAGAGTATTGCGGGAGACCTTCCGGGAACACCCCGACTACACTTCGCTCGGCGACTGGCCGGTCGAAGAGTTCCTCATCGAACTAGGGGCATTCATCGAGGACAATATCGAAGCATCTGCGGAGTACCAGACCACTCTTGTGGGTGAGAGTGCCGTCCAGGCTCGGCTCATTTGTTGGGGCGTTATCGGCCAATAACTTATACCAATAATGTAGCCAGTAGCGCACTCGCGATTCAGTCAGCCATTGTGTCTTGAGGCTAATTCCACTCTGTATCGAGGTTTCTAATACACCCCGCCGAATTATAAGGTATTATGACAATAGACTCCGCTACACTCGATTCGTGGGCGAGTTACGAGAGCGGCGCGATACAATCGGCTCAAACGACTCATCAGCGCATTCGAAACGTCCTCAATGGAAGCCGTTCTCTGGATAGCAATGATTTCGACGATTTCCTGCAAGGCTCGTACAGAAACTACACCATTGTGCGCGGCTCAAGTGACGTTGATATAGTGGCTAAGCTCACCTCGAGCTACCGGGCAGATCTCTCTGGGCTATCAGCCAGTGAGAAACAACGATGGCAGAACCAGAAAACTGGGGTGAGCTACAGCTGGCAGGAGTTCCGGTCAGATGTCGTTGGTACGCTCGAAGATCGGTATGGGAGGGGTGCAATCAAAGAAGGCAACAAGGCTATTGAGGTGAACACTTCAGCGCTTCCCCTGAACGCTGACGTGCTGGTCTGTCAACAGTACCGTAAGTACTACTCATATCCTACCGGTTACTACGAGGGTGTCGTTTTCTGGGATACTAGTGGAAACCAGGTTGTTAATTATCCAAAGCGCCATATTGGACGAGGCAGTTCAAAAGAGTCCGACACTGGAGGCCGATTTAAAGAAACAGTTCGTATGTTCAAACGTGCCAGAAACTACCTC
Source organism: Saliphagus sp. GCM10025317 (assembly GCF_042663665.1). Classification (NCBI taxonomy): domain Archaea; kingdom Methanobacteriati; phylum Methanobacteriota; class Halobacteria; order Halobacteriales; family Natrialbaceae; genus Saliphagus; species Saliphagus sp. GCM10025317. Next base: position 2,033,710 of record NZ_JBHTAQ010000005.1, on the reverse strand, counting down.
GTGAAGCAGAGCGAACTCAACAAAGACACCGTAGCGTCGTACTTCCTCGAGAACTTGCTCTACAACGTGCCAGACGGAAGATACACCTACGACAAACGCGACCGATTTGAGAAGATTCTCAGCTATCTTCAGGTCACAGATTATTCCAATTGGGAATGCCAGAATGGTGTAACAGACCTGTTCGGCAGTGGGGATACAAAATGGAGCACTCAACATGCAGACAACTTCGTGTACAAACTCACTGACCTTTGGCAGAGGTAGTGACTGACGATGCATACCTACTCTACTGACAACGACAAACGGCCACTGGTATACGCGATTCTCGGTGTCACTGCCTACCTTGCCCTCGGGTTCGTTGGATCGCTAATCACACAACTCTCTGCATACCTACCTATCGTAGCCGGCATTGGTGTAACTTGGACACTCCTCTTCGGAGTTGCTCTTGCTCTCTTTAATTTCTGGGGTTGGAAGACTCGCGTACCTCGTTGGATTAACCTCGTCAGAGTTCCCAATTTGAATGGACGCTGGGAGGGATACATTCAGACATCATACCAGGGAGACGACATCCCCGATGCTGCTCTCCACGAGTTGAACAACCCAGAGACAGATATGACCAAACTGACCGCGGCAATTGAAATCGATCAAAATTGGCGTAAGCTCAACGTTCGGTTGGAAACTGAGTCCTCGTCGTCGGATAGTTCTGGGGCAACGATTCTTACGGACGATGGGAAGTGGCCCTCGCTATCATACCAGTACGAAAACGAACCAGATCCAGACACACCGGGGGAGATGGTACTGCACTACGGTACAGCGAACTTAGAGCGGAAGCGAGAAGGCAATTGCGAAGTCTTAGAAGGAATCTACTACACAGGCCCTGGTCGTGGGAACTATGGCAAAATGCGTTTTGAACGTCCAGCGGAGTAACTTTAACACTGTACACTCAAACGATAACTATGGCTGATACGAAGCTCTGTCCGCGGTGCGACGGGAGTGGTTCCCTCGTCCAGAATGGCCAGTTCAATCAGTGTCCAAAGTGTGACGCGAGTGGAGTAGTTGAGAAAGGAGCGCACGAAAAGCTCCCCAAGGAACAACGACAAGCTCTCGGAACGGGTGGTGGAGCATTAGCAGGGTTTGCTGCTGGTGGGCCAGTTGGTGCTGCTATTGGGGGTGCTCTGGGGCTCTGGCTTTCCTCTGACGACTCAGATGAGGGTGTTTCTGGAAGATAGTACTGTACGATTCGGACGTAGCACAAACACGGTTCTATTCAAGGGGCGGTCGTAAGTCACGCCACCGAAAATCCAACTGTACGCCTGAGTCCAATTGAACACGGTAGAGGAACGAATCCCGCTCATCACCAGTGGAAGCGCCTGCATCGTCCAGAAGTACCTCAGTAACTTCTCCATGCTCACCGTGGTGCCGGTAATCCGGATCGTCCTTATCGGGGATATCAATTCGCACTCTATCCCCAGTTTTGATACTTTGCATACTCGAACTCACCAGTCGATATCACCAACCTCTGACCGTCGGATTCGGACAGGCTCATCTCGTGTCCAGAGTGTAGCCAGTACGGGTATCCATTGACATTGAATTCACGACCGGTCGCTTGTTCGAGTACTTCTTGGGCGAGAGCAGTGAACGAGTACTCTACACCGTTTTCTAGCCACTCGACGTTGTCACTCCGTCCCGTCTTCCCAGTGATCCGGCCTCGCCAGAAGTCGTCCTTTGGGTTGTACTCGCGCTCAGCGTCGTCGGGTAGGCTTTCATCGTCGAACAGGACGATGTCCCCCTCCGCGACGAGACCTGCCTCAAGCAGGACAGTGATTGCCCTCTCGGCTCGACTCGATGACCGGCTCTGTTGACGTTCCTTCTGTCGGCGCTTGGCCATGTACTCCTCGGCCTCTGGGATGGGGAGCACTTGACGGGCACTGACGAAGGCCTCTTCGCCGCGTTGGTGGATGTCTAGTTCGATGCAGGTGATGTCCATGCCGTACTCGCGTTCAAGCCAGACGACGGGGGTTGTGATCTCGGGGCCAAAGCTCCCCGCGGCGAGCAAAATCCGTGGTCGGTCATCTAGGACGAAGTCGGCGTAGCCGTCTTCGGTGGTGGCGACATCCTCACCGAGGAACTCCCTGAACTGCTCGCCCACCTCCTCGGGTGTGAGCTGGTCGTCCTTATCGCGGCGGTTGTTCCAGAACGCCCGGTAATCCTGCTGGAGTTCCTCTGCACTGATAGTTGAGCAATAGCTCGCGTATTTGATGGCTTGGAGGTCAGTCGTCTTGTCTGCACTGTCTCGCTTAAGTTCAATTATGACGAGCTTCCCATCAGGGTCGAGCGCCAACACGTCGGGGCGTTCGGCAGTTCGGTCGAACTTGGCGTACTGGGAGGCAACCACAAGTAGGTCTTCGCCGAGTATCGACGGCGTCTTAATGATCCATTCCTCAATATCGGCCTCGGTCAGGCTGAGGGCACCGAAGCTAGTGGGTTCGAGTGCTGTGACACCTTCATTGTTAACATGATAGACCATTCGTTGGTGAACAGTGTTGTTGTTGGTTTTATTTGAACGGCCCGTCCGACTCTAACTGATCAAACTTCTCGAACACCATATCGAAGTACTCCTCGGTCATCATGCGCGGATTCGATACTCGGTGGAAATCATCAAGAATGAATTCTACATCCCGTCGTTCTAATCCGTATGCATGGAATGCAGCAGCGTCAATCTCGGCTTGCAACTCATGTCGTTCCTGTTGGTCAGTCGCAGGCTCAATGGCACCGAGTCGTTCACGCATCTCCGCGAAGTCGTCACCATAACAGTTCAGACGAGCAGCACGCGTGGAAATATACTCGAAATAGTCGTCACTCTCCGTCAGGTGAGGAACCTGAGACTCTTTAAATTTATAAGTGACAACGTGAGTGTCCACCTTGGTTCTCAGGAGGTAATCAAACGGAAGCGAGTTAATCAATCCCAAGCCCGCAAACAGTTCACGGTCTGTGAATATTTTCGTGTAGAACTCGTGTAGATACTCATCGCCAAGTCCCTCTTCATACGGCTCAATTCGATAGTTCCGGATTGTACGAAGCGAGTTGTGGCAGACGACTCCCTTTGGAATTACAGCTGCAATCAGGGTTCGCTCGTTAGTCGCATTAGTAATATCTCTAAGAACGATTCGGTACTCCGTGCAGTCCAACCGCACATCATCTTCGGAAAGGGGTTTGTCTCGATGGTCTTCCAGTAATTGGTTTACAAATCCCTTCTGCGAGCCAGTGCCATCGAATTCTTCGTAGATGGCTGTTTTGAGATCACGAATTGTCTTTTCACGCATTCGTTGCTTGGCACTTCGTTCTGGATCGGTTGACTCCTCCACACTCCAGAATTCGGGAGTGGCGATATCTATGAAATCTGAGGTGTAGCTGTACTGGTAGATATTTTTGCCTCCGTAGACGGGATACTCACCCTCCTCTTCGTCAACAAAGCGATCGGAGTCGCTTGTCCGTCGAAGCCCCTGATATGGCTCCATGTACCAACCTGAGGCCTCTCTGTCTCCAAGTGGGGGGTTTTCAATGATTTGTTGTAGAACTTCGAGTTTACGATCGGACTCAATATAGGGAAATATGCCTGCTTCGGGTGAATACTGTTCAAGCACAGCTCGCGGGATTTCTATAGCTTTACTATCGAAGCTCTCGAGAATGCTTAAGTCTCCTTTTGAATACTTACCAGCAACAGAGTCGGTCGAACCTTGATTTTTGAAGGTAACGATTCCAAATTTGTACCGGTTGTCTACTTGATCAAAAATACCGTGGTTCTCATAGATAGTCAGTACGTCTAACCTGGTATTGTTTAATAGGTTGTTCCGCAAATCTTTGCACGAAGCGCCATTGAAAATGGCTCCTGGGAGAATCTGGGCGACATACGAGGATTCCCCAGCTAGGCTAAACACTCGTTCAAAGAATAGTGACGAAAGGTCGTTTGGATTGGGCTTGACACGACCGTCAATTTCGGGCCTTTGAAGAGTGTATTCAGGGCTGTTTTTGAAGTACTCTGCCCGTGTCTCCATTTCTTCCTGATACTCTTGCCATCCCTCCGAAATCTCCTCGTTAGAGAGAAGTTCCTCCTCTTTCTTATCTTTCTCGTCCGGCGGTCGTGTCCGGAACGTTTCATCAAACTTGGAAAAGTAATCGTCACGAAGAGGCTTGAGGCGATCCCACGGGGGATTTCCTATTACAACACTAAACCCACCGTCTTTATAAACAGGAGCGAACTCCAGCACCCAATGGAACGGGTTGAAATCAGCAAGCTCGTTTAGACCAACGTTCTCTAATCCCGCAGAATGGAATTGCTCCAGAATTTTCTGGTTTAATTCCTCACTATGGGCCTCAATGCACGACTCTGCGAGGTGCCGTGCATTCATTGCTTCAGTCCCACTGGTTGCCTTCCGATGACGTTCAATCGCCTCTATTACGTCCTCATAAAGCTCCTGAACACTAGTTCCGGTTCCCCCACCCCAATTAGTAAGCGAGGCATCTCCATCATCGGTCATTTCAAGCAGATCGGTGAACCCGATCAGGGAGTTCCCTTGACGAATGTTGAAGTCGATGTTGGGCAGTGGCTCCACCTCACTGGGCTCATCCTCAATGTCAGCAACCATCGAGAGCCATAAACGCAGCTTACAGATTTCGACCGCTCCGTCGTCGATGTCCACTCCGTAGAGGTTGTTGAGGATAATTGATCGCTTCGCGTACAGGGAAGCACCCCCGTGTCCCTCTCCAATCGTCTCCAGTTCCTCGACAGTGCGCTCCTCCAGTTCCCAGGTTTTCCCTTCGTCGTCCATCTGCTGGAAGAACTCGATGCACTGCATGTAGATGTCCAGCAGCACTTCTTGAGCGGCGAGCAGGAACGCCCCGCTCCCAACCGCTGGGTCGAGGATTCGAGCTTCCTTCAGGAAGTCGTGATACAGCGTCTCCACGTGCCGTGTCTCGACGTTCTCGGTTGGAACCTGCGTCGTGACCACTCCCCCATCGGCTAGTGCCTCCACGCAGCTCTCAGCGTCCGGAGCGGGGAACCCAAACACATCGTCTATCTCTTCGTAGTTGGCGCCAACTTCCTCGTTGAGCTGGTCGAGAAGATACGGGTGAATCGTACGTCGGGACATGAACCCGGTGATCTCCTCGGGCGTGTAGTACGCCCCCATCTCCTTCTGGTTGACCGTCTGCTCGAAGATATGGCCGAGGATGGCCGGCGAGAGGTTCTTCGGATCGACGATGTCGAGCCGCTCGTCGACGTTCCAGTTCCAGTCCGAGAGGAAGTCTAGGATGTCACCGAACAGTTCGTTGGTGCGCTCGGTCGTATCCCCGAGGCGAGCGTCCTCGAACTCCTCCTCGATTGGGTTCTTCGAGAACAGGCCGCCGTTGAGGTACGGGAGTGCCCCGAACTCCGTGCTCTTCTTGTTCTCGGCGAGGAAATCGAAGAACAGCGGCTCGTAGAACTCCTCGTAGACGTCCTCAGCCTCGTCTACGCGTTGATTGTGGTGGTCGTGGAGATAGTTCGGGTCGCGGTCGAGCAGGCGTTTCTCCTGGATGAAGTAAAGGAAGATCATCCGGTCGAGGGTGACCTGGACGTACCGCTGCTTGGCGTCACCACGGTCGTCAGGGATACCGGCGACTTCCTGCACGAGGTCGGTTCGAAGGGTCTCGAACTGCTGGTAGAACTCCTTGACGACCTGCTTGGTGTCGTAGAGGTCGTCATATATCGCAGCTGCTGAGCCGTATTCGAGGCTGTTGAGCTTCTGAAGGATTGTGTTCTTCTCGCCGCCTTCGCTGGTCATCTGTTCCTTCGTGAAGGAGAGCTTCTGGTGCTTGATGCGCCCGTGTTGTTGTCCGTCGAGCGCTCGAATGCGAGTGAGGAATGTGAACTCCTCGTAGTCGTTGGTGGCGACGAGGTTAGTTCGACGGCGTCGGTCGTCTGGTTTGAAATCTGAAGCAGATTCGCCCGCACCAGCCTCGATGAGCACAATGAACTCTCGGTCGGTCAGTTGGAGGACGAGTTCGTTGTCTTCACCGAGGTTTTCACGGACTTTCAGACCACGTTTTTCGAAGGTAGAGGCGACATCGGAGAGCGAATCCCAGCCAGCGATGTCCTTCGCTGTAATCTGCTGGAGTGTATCCATGGGCTAAACTTCTACCAGGGATACATAAAACTAGACACACTGGGATGCTGGTGGTACATCATCGTAGGAAAATAATGTTCTCAGATGATATGTGTCTTGAATCCGATAGACCACAAGTACTAATCCAATTCGTTGGCGAACGCTTCGTGAGCCCGGTACACTGCATGTAGTTCAGGCCTGATTTTCACTGTTTTCGCTCGTTCATCATACTCGAGGAGACAATTTCTGTTGTCATCCTCGCTATTGTCGAATTTGGTCAGGTGTGACTGAATGAGAGACACGTAACAGGCATTTCTGTCGCCCTGAGAAATGGCGTCTGCGATGTCCCTGACATCGACTATGGTACCAGGTTCAAATTCAACGAGAAACTCGATGATGCGCCGCCTCCTCTCGTTTGCGAGGAGGTCGTAGGCATAGGCAGGATCGATTTTACTAGCTGACTGGTTAGGCTGTGGTTCGATAGCGTCTCGTAGGCGTTTGAGCAGTTGCATCAAGCGATTCCTATCCACAACTGCTCAATGCGTTGGTATAAAAGCGAAGACCAGGAGACTCTTTCCACCAACCAGACTCGACCAACTCATCTGTCGCGCACACCTCACAAACCGCTGCTTCCCGTGTCTCGACATCAGTGGGGTGTCGAGGAGTCTTACCACCAAGGTGAGACCAACCCCGCTCAGTGATGTGGACATATTCGTGGGCGATCCCAGGTTGCTCGATCATGCCCAGTTCTTTCAGGTTTTTCAGTACGGTGCGATGTCTTTCGGTATCGTACTCTCCATCAAGACGCTTGTCGACGAGACGCTTGAGCTTATGATAGTCGACTGGATCGTAGTGGGCGACGATCTTGAGCATCACTAGTTCTGCTGGTTGAGGAGTCGAAGGCATACATGTGGTTAGTATCGATAGCGTATCTATACGATGGGTCTAAGCGTTATTACAGGATGACCTCGATACATAGAGTTGGTCTAAAAATGTCAACCTATTGTTTTGTTCGGGTCTAGCTATACAGGTGGAGGGCAATACTCAATAAGATGTCCTCGTTGGTCGATATTCACCCAACACTACAGTTGGATCATACTGTCGAGCGAAAAAACGAATCACAACAGCATTGGGCAATCAAGGCTGCAATCAGCGACAGACTCCATTCAGATCCTGCTTGCGTGGGTGCCATCGAGACGGAGAAGAAAACGTCCGATTTGATTGGAGATATCCGCTGTAAGCTCTCCGAGTCTCCACCCGATATGCCGCACCGGTTTGTCGTCGAGATCGAAACTCCCGCGTCGAACAAAGATCGGTTGCGAGCTACTATTGACCATCTCCGGTTTGGATACGCTGTTTACTGGGTATTCACTATAGCTGCTCACGAAGCTCGACGGGAGGTAGAGGATCTTTTGGCCGAATTTATGACCACGAGGCCGTCACTGGGCGTTGCCTCGCTTGCGGACGGCGAACTCGCGCTGGGCACTCCAATTGTCTGGGATGAATTCTCTTCACCAGATCCATGGCTGGGGCGGCACGAACTGTATGTTCCGACCTACAACCGACGGGTCGACTGTTTTGACCATGGTGACTTCGTGGTCGATGGTGACCGTGTGGCGATCTTTCGCCAGCCCGGCAGCGAAGAACTGTACGCAAGTCGGTATCTTGAAAACGGTCAGCAGACGCTTCCTGAGCGTTCTCCTTGGCAAAAAGTCCAATTTCAGGAGAATATTCGAGAGGGCGTGATTGAACGAGTCTCTCCGGTACGAGGCCCGCCATGATGCAATTAAAGCTACAGGGAATTACTGTTCAGGATTCCGGAGCTGTTGGCTGAAAAGGATATCGCGATTCGATCGAAACCGCCTACTTATTGGAACATATCCACTCATAGGTTGCCAACACTCCGTGACAGAATCTGGTCTACGACGCTACAGCTGATTGAATTCCAACGATCGTTTACCGCCTCTGATGTTCGGGACGCCATTGACGGCGAGCCACCTTCCGAACGGACAGTGCGGAACACTCTCAATGCGATGGAAACTCTGGGTCTTCTCGGAAGTGAAGGTGGAACTGGAAGCGCTCCACACCGATACTATCCTCAAGACCCTGGCCCAGCAGAGGTGAGCTCTGGATACACGCCCCGAGAAAGTACCCAATCAGGTACGTTTCCGTATCCCGGTGGGAAAGGAGGGATCTCCGACTGGATTGTCGACACGATGCCAGCTCACGATACGTACGTCGAGGTGTTCGGTGGTGGAGCAGGTGTTATGTTCAACAAGCCCCGGTCGAAGTACGAGATTTATAACGATCACAACGAAGATCTGACGCAATTCTTTACAGTCCTGCGAGACCAACCTGATGAACTATCCGAATGGCTTCGGGCAGTTCCGTATTCACGGGCGCAGTACGAGCAATGGGTAGCAGAATTTTATAACGGGGTGCGTCCAGAAGATCCAATCGCACGTGCAGGCCGATTCTTCTCACTGCGTTATATGCAGTTTCTCGGCATCGCATCAACACCAAATGGTTTCAAAACACGCGCACGCCGGTCACCCGCACGTACGTTCGACAATGCACGAAAACGAATCCACTCACTTGCTCGCCGGTTCGATCAAGTCACTATCGAGAGTCAGGACTTCCAGGCAATCCTTGAGAAATACGATGATTCCGCTGTAGATGTCCTCTACTACGCTGACCCTCCTTATGTTGGTGGAGAAGATCAATACAATGGGGAATTCGACCATGACGTCTTCGTCGACTGTCTCCGCGATATTGAGAATGACTGGATGGTTTCGTGCTCGACGATTCCTGAGGGACTCTCCGAATACACGATTGTAGAGCAGCAGAGTCGTCATCGCATGACACGAAGTTCGGACGAGGTCAGCGAGAGGGTCGTCTGCAATTTCGACCCCGAAGAGCGATCGGCATTCGCCAGCACCACCAGTAACTGATCGTTATTCGGTCTCCATTTGATACTCCTACACCACTATTCTTGTTGGACTGAAAATCCGGATTTATCGCGTCAATACGGATGTAACCCCCTCGAAAGCAAGATACAGTAGTGAAAGCACGAGGAGTGAAAGGAGCTGGACTGAAACCGGATGACCAGTTTCCATAGAGAAGAGTTTTATTTTCGGATGTATTAATCTGAATAGATGTCGCTGAATAGTCCCTCCAAACCACCTGCTTCAGAACGGCCAAATCGTTTGTCGACGGTAACAACGACCCAAGATCGGCAGCCAGAACTCTGGGAAGACAGCCAACACGACTTCGACGGATTTGCACGGCTACTCAATACTCTCGCTGAGAAAACGACCACCGATGAAGCGGTCAACATCTGTCTCCTCGCCGAATGTATTGCAGACCACTTTGCACGAGGATACACGACAATCGAAGCTGAGACCACTACTATTGACCTCGCCCGAGGACATAGTGATCTAAATCAGCTCATTTCACCAAGCACATTAGAACGGGCAGAAGCCTTGGATGTCATCGAATCCCCGACGATATACGATGGATCGATCAAGGTTCCTCGTCACAAAATTGCGCGACGAACTCTTTGGGACTTGGGCCCGATGGCGAAGAAGCACCTCGACATGCAGGCGATTCGGGGGTTTGATGAAGAAACCGCTACCCTCCGATCTGATGCGAACGAAGGGATCGCCCATCGATACATCCTCCGCCTTACTGAACATACATACGTTGGTTCCGGCAAGCGGGTGGAAACGTACGTCAAAGCAGACTACGTCGCGGACGTTTCTCAAAACCTCGAAGAGAAAGTCTACGATATGGTTGCCTACAACGAGAACGGTTCAGTGTACGCAACCTGTGAGATCGAGATGCGACCGGGTGACCGAGCCCACGTCACAGATGACGCTCGCCTTCAAGCGGCGCTCCCGGGCGACAGTGACTGGGTGGTATATCGTAAGCAGGACGTCAACAGACTGCTCCACACGTTGGTTCAGGATGGAGCAATCGTTTTGCCACCTGGCCATCCTGGGTGGGGTGACGCACTGGATTTGAGTACGACCAGTGCTATGGAGCGTCTCCAACGAGTGTTTGAGGCCTCAGATGGGACTGTCCCCACGCTTCAAAGCCCGATCATCACCTCAGTGAACACCGCGGATAACGTCCGGGCAATGGCACAAGATCGGCGCCCAGACGTGTTCCAGGAACTTACTCTTGAATAGACTCTCATTCATGACTGACGACTCGTACGATAGCGCCGATGAAAACGACGGGAAGTACAGTACCGAGACGGAGATGACCTTCGAGGGTTTGCTAAAAACAAGTCTTCGAGAGCGAGCTGAACACAAACAAATACTATCTGATGCTGCCGAGAATCCACAGCAATCATCTGAATCAAAATTCGGTGAAAAGACCACTCGAACCTCTGACGAGCAGGAGCGAGAAGAATCGGCTAGTAATCAGCGAATGGCCTTGGCGACGTCAATTGGGAAGGCACACGTATCGAATCGTCCATCTCTTACACTCGCAGGTGGTGAAACGAAAGCGATCGGCCACCATACCACCTACGAACTTGCTCGGACGGATGTTAACAACCGAACGTACTACTACGTGGCTCAGACGACCGACCAGTCCTACGAGCGCCATCATGCGGAACTCGCAATCAAAGATTTTGGGACGACTTGGTCGTACGATGTCCCCGAAGCAGATCAGGAGGCTATCCAGCAGGCAATCAGGGAACAACGGCAACGAGACCTTCGAGCGGGCCGAGAGCCCGTTGAGTGGCTCACAAGCGCTCAACTTGACACTGTTTCCGAGTGGTATCGAAGCCGAACAGAGTTGGAATTCCTCAATTTAGAAGAGAGGCATCGAAAGGACGAGGAGAGCATTCACGTCGTCGACCAGTACTTGATCGCAGATATGGACAGAAAGATGCTGCTTTCTGGTGGTGACCTTCGAGAACTTACTGACAGGCAGGTCACCGTTGTGCTTGAAAACCTCATAGACATAGTTCATCCCAATATTGAGCTCCTGCCTGCGCTGGATACCAATCTTCGTCAGAGGATGGAATATCCACTTCTCGCCAGGATAACGTTTGACGAGTGAATATTCTTAGCATAGGTCAATAATAACCAACACTCGTCAGTTAGCGCTGTTCTACCAGTCTTCAACCCAGTACTTGTGGTCAGCCCATTCATCTCGCACTAACGAACGCCAGGACTCGTTTCCAATATCTTTCTCCTCCGCAAAGTGAATGAGATACGAGAGATAGATCACGCCAGCTCTTTTTGATCCATGCGTCGTCATATAGTTTGTCGTCCGGTCGGCCATCCCAATCAACATACTGTCACGATTATCGATATTAGAATAGAACACGGTTTTCTTGACCACAGGTGATTCCTTTTCTCCATCATTCAATCCATCAGTTGCTTTTGGGAAGCACGACTTCAAATCTGGATGCTCATCGGTGACTTTCGACTTGTTAAATCTCGTCGCTTTTTGTTTTTCCTCAATAATCCGATCATAAGCCTTGTTCGGCTTGAAATCAGGATCAATCGACGGGTGCGGATACCAAACATCGAGATCCTCACCATACTGAAATTTGTACCGGCGCTTGGACGACGAATGCCGATCAAGAGCATCAATAGCCTCGTCAAGGAACCGTTCCGGAATGGTGTCAAGGTTCGCCAACCGATGATGCAGAAATCCACGTAGAGCCGCCACACTCGGCTCCTTTCGTTCCTTTACTATCTCGTTCCAATCTTGCGCGTCGGGGTCAAGCTCGAGGTCGTGATCGACGGGCAGCTTGTTTGGATCTATTTCCAGCTCGGCACCATCAGCATTGCCCGTTGTATTCCTACTCTCATCGGTCTTACTCGACTCAGCACTGTTATTCGTGCTGGCCGTATCCGTACCGTCCAGTAGTGCCTCACATAGTCTATCGAGCTGCTCTGTCTGCCTCTGGTTCATTTTCAGTAGCTCGCCGCGGTCGTCATAGGCAGAAATCATCTTCTCAAGCATTTCGCGTTTCGAGCAGCCCTGTTGCTCAGCATGAGTATCGACGATCTCGGCAGCGTCAGCGGAGATCCGCCGACGCTTAGGTTTTCCAGACATACCTAATCGAGTCTACCAAGCCTTCTACCAAATATAAGGACTTTCAAACGTCAACTGATGCTCAACTAGACACTCAGTTTCAATCTCGCTTCAACGACCCCATTAGTGTCCCACAACTCACGACCGGCATTATATGAGGTATCCGAACTGAAACAGTTGTCTGAATAATCTGAACTCACTTACATCGCTTGATTCAACTCAAGTAGGACGAGATAGTGGGACGGCTATTTAAGTTAGATGGGACTTGGTAGAGAACTGAAGATGAAGGAGATACTGGCCAATAGGTAGGCAGAGGGGTCAGGGGGTTCTCAGGAATCCGACTACTACAGCACCGCACGCGCCAAAACTAGATCTCGGATAACGCAACCGGAGAACGTCTCGGAAGGCAGCCTTCGGTTCGTACCTCTCCTCTCTCTACCTTGCAGGACAGCCTACAGTATCTTTTAGATATATGAGTATATAAACGTTTGTGAATAGAGTATTCAAAAAGATTAAAACGAAAATCAGCTGATATAACAAACACAGCCAAGCCGACAAAGATGATTGATCCCTCTCGAAAACTTCAGCGTTAATTCTTTGTCAAAATCTATCGGACTAAACTCTCGATACAAGTATTAACAGCACACCCGACCGACTAGTACTTTTGACCCCCTCTCCCACTAACTCTGCCGTATTTTCTTCATCTTCAATTTCCTAATCTATCCCATCCAACTTAAATACCCATTCCATATTTGTCAATACCTACAAAAGCGATCTCCACTTACTTTCCAGACTACTTTGAGTACCTAGTGCTGGGTCTAGTGAGGTTTTGTCTGGTAACATGCCTTCACCGAGATAGCAGTCTGCTCAAAGAATGACCGAGAAATATTTGCCAAGGATGAATCAATTAACGTGGTAGTGACGATTGACGACATACCGTGGATCACGTTTGCCCTCACGCTGGGGATGGTGGTCATCTATTTCGTTTCGCCCGCTATCACGCCTCTTTCCTACACTGTTCTCGCCCCGTGGATGCACGCGAGTTTTAACCACCTGTGGCAGAACCTACTCGTATTCGTTCTGGTCGGTACGTGGGTTGAGAGGCGTGTGGGCTGGGTCACGTTCCTATTTTTCGCGGTGATGATTCCCTACCTCGCCCTCTATCTACCAGTAGTGCTCAAGTACGGCGAACTGTCGAGAGGTGCGAGCGGGCTGACTATGGCGTTGACTGGATACATTGTTCCGGTCTTGCTCGTCCTCCTTGTGGGGCACATTGACTCCTTTGAGTTCGATGCCAGGGAAGTGGCCGTCGGACTCGGAATTCTGCTCATCTTGGTCTACCTGACCGCAGACTCTTGGGTTACAGTCCAGCGGTTCGTAGGTCTTGAGCCACGACCTGATGGCGTGGCGGTGTCGGCGCATACGACCGGGCTTGTTCTCGGAGTACTGTGGTTTGGGTGGCGGGCATGGCGGCACGAGCTGGCCGGCGGATGAGAACTTCTCGTGGGGCATACTATGCAAGAAATCGAGGGGTCGGTGAGACGCTATCGGTGTGGATGACATCCGAGATCACCTGCCGAAAAACTTGCCGTCCTCGTTTACGAGGCTCTACTTCTCTTCCTCATTCGAAATCGAACACCTGATCATCAGCCCAGTCCACAACCCAGTTAGCGAAATCAATGTAGAGCGTGTATGCAGCATGACAACATCGTCTGTTGTACAATTAAATCAGTGAATCATCGACCCACTATACGTGCCTGCGGTCAATCTATTTTCAGATGTGGTTTGCACCCTTCTTGCATACTAATCCACCTGTTCCATCCTGCTTTTATTCCTTGCTCTTGTGAGAACCCCTTCAAATGATCAGCCAATTTCTCTGGCTCATCCCAGTGAGAATAATTGCTGAACTCTTCCATCTGTTGGGCCTTTCTAATTTTCTCCATGACGGTATTAAGAGCGGAGCTATCCGGATCGAATCGGGTTTTCAATTCGGATTCTATTTCGTCGCCGTTTTTTTCCGGGTAGACCATACCATGTCAATTAATTTCTGTCAAATAAAACTACTGGACTGAGCGATCACCCCTTCGTAAACTGGGCTATATCCCATGCAACATTCGCGCTGTCTATTCAGCACGACTTCTCGAAGAGATACGCTGATTGGTAGGAATTCCAGCGGTCAGTTTGCAGACATAGTTACCGAATCACCTGTTTCAGTTTCAGGTGCGAGACTGAATAACGAAATCGTGCTACTATCTACTGTTACCCTCGTTTTCGACGAACGTCTTGTGAACTGTACCGACGATTTTCCTTTCTGTCGAGCGTAGTCTTCGTCCTCAGGTCTTGTATCGAGTAGTTCGCCGATATCTTCGTTTGGTTCGTGAGGATGCAAGTTATCGAGGAATGGGGTGTTTCCCGGTAAGTAGGTGCTGGTTAGATGCTAACCATCAATCCCAAATTCCTCTCGTCGCAGCTTACGTTTCTCTGATTTTGTACGCTGATCGTAGTGTTCCTTCATTGTCCGCACCGACATGTCGACCCGATCTGCAACCAATTCTTCCCGATGCCCCTCATCCAGCAGATACGTCACACTGGATCGGCGGAGATCGTGCGGGGCAATACTTGACGGGCAGCGCGCGGCGTGCAGACGTGTTGTGGCTTCACACTCAGTGATTTCACGATCGTGAGGACATTCATTGGTGTAATCGCATGGGCGAGTGATCTGGTTCACATGATCTCGAAGATTTGAGTGACTCGCTCTTCCTTGTTCAGTAGTGAAGAGTGGTGTCCGGTCATAGTCGTCTGTGACATCATCACGTCGACCATCAATGTAGTCGTCCAAGAACGAACAACACCAGAGTGCCAGATTGACTTCGCGTTCACTGTTCTTCTGGTTTTTCAGCGGCGTTTCTGTCTCGGGCCGATGATGCAACTCCACGTAGTGATCTTCGGGATGGTAATCATCCAAATCGATTGATCGGAGCGCGCCGAGTCGCATCCCAGTGTGCCAGAGGAACGCAAAAGCGGTGTGTCGAAGGGACGCATATTCGTATTTCTCGAGGTGCGATAGGATTTGTTGTGCTGTCTCGACAGTGATTTTCGAGTTACGACTTGCGTCGTCGGGTTGCGCGACTGTCATTCCATCGGCAAGACCGTTAGTGACCAATCCTCGGCTTTGTAGCCAGCGAACAAACACACGAAGAACGGTCATCTGGTTATAGAGCGTGACTTCGCCGACCTCGAGCTGTCGCTCAAGTCGAAAATCGGAAATATCGAATCCGTCGATGTCGTTCACGTACTCGATGTTCTGGTCGTCACACCAGTGCCACCACTGCTTCAGGAGCGATCGGTGGTTGTACAGTGTGGCGCGCGCGACGTCGGGTTCGCGTTCTTTGATGTAGCGTTCCGCGGCTTCTTTCGGGGTTAGCTGTCGTGTCATAGTGGTCGTGCGACCACGAGATTGTGAGTCCCACGCTGCGACGGCATCACCCAATTACCCACGTGACTCGACCGCATTGAGTGCAAGCGCGCGGTGGCGTGATCGCCACGGGTCTGCGATGCCTGCCTGGTTGGTCAACTGCGATGGTCGATACACCTCCAGACACGGAAGCGCAGGCGCGCAAGCGCCGAGAACCGTGGGAGGCCCGGCAGTTCGAGGTGCAGCGAGCGGAGCGAGCGATCCTCGAACGTAAGAAAAGGCGTGAAATGCGGTTTATTTCACGACTTTTCATGCAGTTCAAATCTGCCCCAACCCACTTTTCAGCGACACAACGCGACGAGCGTAGCGTGGCGCGTAGCGCCACGGAAATGCGAACGACGAAGTCGTGAGTGTAGCGAGTCGCTCGTCGTTGAAAAGTTGTCACGGGTAGATTTGAACCCTGAAAGTCGCAGTTCGCACAGCGAACGGAGTGAGCGAGCAAGAACGTCTTCCTTCGGTTCAAATCTGTCCAACCCCCGTCCTCACGCTGTAATCTTGACCAGACGGCGTCGGACTCTTTAGAACCGTTCGTCGTCCATGAGAACCACCTCGAGTGAGCGCCAGTCGCCTATTGGGTGTGCTCCTCGAGCACGAACCCCGAAGTATATAGGCTCGAGGAGTCACTACCCATATAACCGAAAGACGCGCTGTCCCTCACACGGATGCGGGTGACCGTCAAGACGACGAGCACGCTCGTTACCGCGACCGACGCCTCTCACTGACGCTGTACTCGCTCTATTCCATTCCCTGTGGCTGGACCGCTATGATCGGCTAAACTATGGAAATCGAAATTGCAACCATCGGCGGTTACGAGGAAGTTGGACGGCAGATGACTGCCGTACGTGCAGGAAACGATATCGTCATCTTCGACATGGGTCTGAACCTCTCGAAGGTCCTCATTCACGACAACATCCAGACGGAGAACATGCACAGCCTCGACCTGATCGACATGGGCGCCATCCCCGACGATCGGGTCATGAGCGACCTCGACGGTGACGTCCAGGCGATCGTCCCGACCCACGGCCACCTCGACCACATCGGTGCCATTTCCAAACTGGCACATCGATACGATGCGCCGGTCGTCGCGACGCCATTTACGCTCGCGTTAGTCGAACAGGAACTCGAAGACGAGGACAAATTCAGTTCGGACAGCGAACTCGTCGAGATGGACCCTGGCGAGTCGATGACCATCGGCGACCACGGGTGTGAACTCGAGTTCGTCAACGTCACCCACTCGATCATCGACGCGATCAACCCAGTCCTGCACACGCCCGAGGGCGCCATCGTCTACGGCCTGGACAAGCGTATGGACCACACGCCCGTCATCGGCGACCCCATCGACATGAAGCGCTTCCGCGAGATCGGTCGCGAGGGCGAAGGCGTCCTGTGTTACATCGAGGACTGCACCAACGCGAACAAGAAGGGGCGAACCCCCTCCGAAAACGTCGCTCGCGAACACCTCCGGGACGTCCTCTACAGCATGGAGGATTACGACGGCGGCATCGTCGCCACCACGTTCTCCTCACACATCGCTCGCGTGAAGAGCCTCGTCGAGTTCGCCGACGACATCGGCCGTCAGCCCGTCCTGCTCGGGCGCTCGATGGAGAAGTACTCCGGCACCGCGGAACGACTCGGCTTCGTCGACTTCCCGGACAACCTGGGCATGTTCGGCTACCGCAGATCGATCGATCAGTCGTTCGAACGGATCATGAACGATGGCAAAGAGGACTTCCTGCCCATCGTGACGGGCCACCAGGGCGAACCCCGCGCGATGCTCACGCGTATGGCCCGCGGCGAGACTTCCTACGAACTGGACGACGGCGACAAAGTCGTCTTCTCCGCTCGCGTCATCCCCGAACCAACCAACGAGGGCCAGCGCTACCAGGCCGAGAAACTGCTCGGCATGCAGGGTGCCCGCGTGTATTCCGATATTCACGTGTCGGGTCACCTCTGCCAGGAGGGCCACTACACGATGCTCGACGCACTTCAGCCCCAGCACATCATCCCCGCTCACCAGGATCTCAAAGGCTTCTCCGGATACGTCGACCTCGCCTCGAATCAAGGATATGCACTCGGGCGCGATATTCACGTCACGTCGAACGGGAATATCATCCAGCTCGTTTGAATTGAAGCACGACCCACCCGGTCGAGTGATTCGCTCCTGAAATATCTGCGGGCGATATTTATTGCTGTGTAAATTAGCAATATAGTTTCACTGAACGGTAGGCCGATCCAACAGCGGCTTCACTCGTCGTCCTGTGCCTTCTTGTCTTTGATGTCTTTGAGTTGTCCGAGTAGGTCGTCGGTCGAACTACCGTTTTCGACAGTAATCGTTCCCTCGTGTTCGTGTTCGTGGACACTCACGGCAGCATCTTCGTCATCTTCTGTATCCGCGTTTTGATGCTGTTGCTCAGACTCATCGTAGCTTCCAAAACCCATAGTAACAGGATGAGAGCCCAGTGGTATAGTTCCAGCGGTTCAACTATGTCGTTATGAAGGGACGTCAAAAATGGACGAAAAATACTTACGCGTCGCTAGAAAACTAGAATTCAGCTTCAGTGCGGCCAGGTTATCTTCACCGTTCGTAGCTGCCCCATATCGGATCTGATCGGTTTGGCCGCACATTTGCTCGAGACCGCTCCGTTGATCTCCGCTGAGCGGTCTACCAGACGTATCTTGTGAATCATGACTTCAGAACGTGACCTTCCCTGTGCAGCCCGCGGGGGTGAACTCGAAGAAGCGATGGTTGACCCGTTGGAAGCGGGGGCTTCAGTGACGACGACTGATTCGACCGTCGTCACAGTATGCCAATCGAGTGGTGAACGGTACTACCCCGAACAGACACTCCGTACGCTCGATCAGTCATCGACTCCAGAATCGAACAGTGAGTGACTAACCCAGATTCGAAAAACACCTATGCCAACACCCAACTCCGACGAACACCTCCGAACAATCGATTTCGAGGGACTTCCAGACAGTCTTACCGAGGATTCAGTGATCCTCGTCGCAAAACCTGCTCCACTGGAGGAGCACGCCGTCTCGCACCGGATTTTGGATCGTTATACGTCTCCCGAAGAACGCCGAATTGTCGTCACGACGGCTATTTCTGCTGAACGAACGATCCGCCAGCAAACAGCTCTCGCATCACCTGAATCGGGTCGATTCGGGGTCGTCGATGCGACTCCGCAAAACCATCCTTCCTCCCCGTTTCAAAAGTATCCAGTCGTCTCGTTACCGCACTCGGTCGAATTGACTCGGCTCGTACTCGCACTCTGGGAGCTAGAAGCCTCGATGGCGAGCGATAGCCGGACGACCCATTTTGGGATTCGATCACTCACGCCGCTACTCGTAGACGAGGGTCTGGAACGCACTATCAGTGTCCTCGAACACCTCATCGAGGGGCGGACTGACTCGGGGCTCGTCGTCCTCGGTCTCGAGTACACCAGACACGACGAGGCCACGCTCTCTGCACTGAGGGAGATCGTCGATGGAATCGTCTGGATTGAAGAACGAACGGATGGTTCAATTTCGGCGGAGTACCGGCGAGTACACGAACAACTCAGTGGCATCTGATCTTGCTTTTCTTCAAGCTACCTATACAGTCAATTGCAAGAGTATCTCACGGTCTCCTGTAAGATTCCTACGGGAGACAACGAGAATTCGAATCGATTTTCTTCACCACTCCATGAGCGCGCTTCGTCCATGGAAACGCACGAGAATAACGAGAAACGTCGTCACGCCAGTCAGCGCGAACGCACCACCGACGTAGAAGACCGACGCCATACTCACCTCAATCATCAGCCAACCACCGAGCAGCGGAGCGATCACGCTTCCCGGACGCCAGACGAGTTCGCGGATACCGAAACTCGAGGCGACACCACCTTCCTCGGTGCCTTCGTCGGCGAACAACGCCATGCTTGCTGGTTCACGAAAGCTATCCGCGATGCCGAGGAGTCCGGAGAGGAAAACGAGCGGGAAAAATGCCGGAGATACCTCGCCAATCAGGACGAGTTGATCGGTAACCGAGTCGTATGGCAGCCACGCAGGGAGCGTGCTTCCGGCGAGCACACCGGGAACTGCTACGACGAGTTCAGATGGAAGTCCGAGTATTGCCCCCAGCCATGGTGAGAGAGGGACGACCAACGCGATGAGTCCGTAGGCCGCCCCACCTGCAAAGACGAACAGTGCCCGTCCGTATCCGTCCGAGAGCCGTCCGGTAAACGGTTGGCAGCACATGTTAGTGAACTTTTCAGCGACGACCGTCAGCGCGACGGCGAAGCCGCCGTAGGCGAGTCCGCCTTCAGCAGCGGAGAGACCGGCAAAGATCGGCACCCACGTCCGAACGAGGGTTACAGCGAACGCGTACTGAAAGCGAAACGTCGAGAGCGTCAGGATGCGCCGATTGAGTGCCAAACCCGAAAACGGGAATCCTTCGATCCGCGTTTCGTCCGGGTCCAGGTACCAGAACGTTCCGACCCAGGCGACGACCATAATGCAGACGATGACGAGGAAGATCGGACCGAACCCGAACGCGTCGTAGAGCGTGCCCGCGCTGATGCTGCCGAGTATCGACGCCCCAAAGCTCGCCGCGTTTGCTTTTCCGATGTAGTTCGCTCGCGTTCCCACGTCGGCAATCTGGCCGACGAGCGACAGTGTCATCAGACCAGTGCCCGTGACGGCGATCCCCTGCAGCGCACGGATCGCGATGAAGGAAGCGCTCGAGTCGACGACCGGAAACAGCGCGTAGACGCCAACGCCGACGCCGAGGACGACGAGCAGGACGAGCCGTTTATCGAAGCGGTCACCCGCCCAGGCGAGCGGGACGATGGCGACGGTCTGTGCGAGGGTGAACCCGGTCGTATACAGTCCGATGATGAGACCGGCGCTAATCGTTATCCCGAGAATGGTCGTACTCGACGGATCGAGCGCGTTGATGTAGTACGGCAGCAGCGTGATCAGCGTAATGAAGCCGAATCCTTCCGCGAACCGTGTGAGATAGAGCACCCAAAATTGGGCTCGTTTGTCGTCCACACCCTGATTTTTGACGATCCGAGTAAAGACATTTCGATAATCGCAGGGTGTGCATTCCACCGATACCAGAAAGGGGCTCGCGAGTACATGCCGTTTCCAGCACGTGGGAAGTGGGTAAGGGCTATCACGCGCTGGTCGAAGTGGTATCGGCCGATGCCCGAAGAAGAACTCTTCAAAACGGAGGAATCGCGAACTCGAGGAGAGGTCGCCGAGGCCCTCGTTGCTGCTGCCGAACAGATCGAAACCGGCTCCGTCCACTTAGAGAGTGCGACGGAGGACGAGCACGTGACGATTCCCGAAACGACGACGCTCGAGGTCGAACTCGAGTGATTCACCGATTCCGAAACCAGCGAGCAGCGATACGAACTCGAGTACGAGATTCGGTGGATCGAGTAACGTTGGTTGCACCGACTTCGGGAGCTCAAGTAGCACACTTGCACGGTAGTGAGCGGTTCCCAGAGTGACGGTTTTGGAGAAAGGTTCTACATCGAAACACCCATTACAGTATTCACACATTATACAGATGAATAGAATATGTCTCGGTGGTCTCGTCTTCGGATCACGTACGCTCTTGCTGTCGTCGGTATCCTTGCCCTGTTCGTCGCACCGTTTTACCCGGGTATCTTTGGGAAATCGTCGGAGTCCTTTCTGGGCCAGCTTATTATAGCGAACCTGATCGCGTGGCCGTATTGCATCTTTCTTGCCGTTTTTCTCGGTGTATCAGGTGGAATGTATCCCCTCCGCGTCTATCTCGGATTCGTTGGGGTGGGTTACGCCATACTCACGCTCGGCCTCGTACCGCCGCACGTAGTGACGAACGACGGTGTCCCCTCCAGTGGAGCGATCGTGCCTGTTGCGATTATCGCGGTGTGGGGAACGATAGTGGTTGGGTTTGGCTATTTCGTTGGGTACGGGCTAGTTCATGGGGAACGCTGACTACTGGTTCGCGCTGTTGAGCGCCTCAAAACGAAGAGCGGGTTTCAGGGGAACCGGAACGTCTCCAGATTCTTCGGCTGATAGGTCCTGACGTTGTAGTTCTGGTACAGTGCAGAGGAGAGTTGGTCCGTCGCCTGTTCGTCGCCGTGGACGCACAGAATCGTCTCCGGTCGTGGATTCATCTCGCCGACGTACTGCTCGAGCCCGGCTCGGTCGGCGTGACCGGAGAAGCCGCTCACCGATTCGATCCTGAGTTCGAGCGTCAGGCGATTCGCGCGGTCGGCCCGTCCAGGAAGGGTGATTTCCACGTTCCCACCCTGGATTCTGCGCCCGAGCGTCCCCTCGGCCTGGTACCCGACGAACATGAGGGTGTTCGCCGGGTCCGGTCCGAGCAGTTCGAGCCAGGACATGATCGGCCCGCCGGTCACCATCCCGGACGTCGAGAGGATCACGCAGGGCTCACCGCTCGCAATCTCTTCGCGCATTTCCTGTCCACCGTCCACCTGCTGGAACTGGTCTGCGACGAACGGATTCTCGTCTTCGTGTAAAATGCGCTGTTGTAGCCCATCTCTGAGGTACTCGGGGTACGCCGTGTGAATCGCGGTCGCCTCCCGAATCATCCCGTCCAGATAGACCGGCATCGTCGGAATCGTTCCCTCCCGCATCGCCTCCTCGAGGACCAACATGAGTTCCTGGGACCGACCAACCGCGAATGCGGGGATGACGACGATCCCGTCCTCCTCGTACGTCTCCCTGATGATTTCGTGGACCTTCGCTTCGCTCTCCTCGGTGTCCGTCTGATAGTCGCCACGGCGACCGTACGTCGACTCCATGACCATCGCCTCCGCACGGGGGAAGTTGTTCACGGCACCGTTGAACAGCCGAGTCGGCTCGTAGTGAACGTCGCCCGAGAAGAGGACGTTGTAGAACCCGCTTCCGATGTGAAAGTGAGCGGAGGCGCTTCCCAGAATGTGGCCCGCATTGTGCATCGTCAGTTTGACGTCCGGGGCGATGTCGGTGACGTCGCCGTACTCGACCGGAATCGTGTGCTTGATCGCCTGTCGAACCTGCTCGCTCGAGTACGGCGGGGTTCGCCCCTCCTTCGAGGCAACGGTCAGGTAGTCGAGTTGCAACAGCCCCATCAGATCCCGCGTCGGTTCCGTCGTGTAAATCGGCCCGTCGTAGCCGTACTTGAACAACAGCGGAAGCAACGCGCTGTGGTCGAGGTGAGCGTGGGTCAGCACG
Organism: Saliphagus sp. GCM10025317; assembly: GCF_042663665.1. Taxonomy (NCBI): domain Archaea; kingdom Methanobacteriati; phylum Methanobacteriota; class Halobacteria; order Halobacteriales; family Natrialbaceae; genus Saliphagus; species Saliphagus sp. GCM10025317. The sequence goes on along the minus strand of NZ_JBHTAQ010000005.1, from coordinate 2,010,823 downwards.
ACGGCGTCGATACCCGTTAGCGGCATCGCCTCGGGCGCGTGAAGGTAAGGTACTTCTCCCTCGGCTCCGGGTTTGTCGCCGCAATCGATGAGAATCCGCGTATTCGGGGTGTGGAGCACGAAACTCGCGCGACCGACTTCGCGACAACAGCCCAGCGTCGTGATCCGCACCCACTCGAGGTCCTTCTCGGGCTCTCCGTGAATCTTCTCGCCGACTTTTGCGAGGAACTCGCGTCGTTCCCCGCGTTCCTGGGTCAGGAAGTTCCTGACGTTGTCGACGGTCGAGGACTCCATCGGCGGTGTTCGAACCACTTCCAGGTTCCAGCCGATTTCCCGGGTGATTTCGCGGAGGGTACTTCCTCGCTGTCCGATGACGAGCCCTGGCTTCTCGGCTTCGACGATCACCTCCCCGATCGTCGGATAGAACTCGAGATCCCGAATTTGGGCCTCGTCAGGAGCGATTTCACGGATCTTCGTCTCCGCTTCCGATGGGCTCGACTGGGCCCCCGGCGCTGGCCGTATCGTCACCCGTTTTCGGAGTGTCCGTGCGAGGTCTCCGATGAGGTCGCTGTTTTCAGCGAACTTGCGGGGGGTCTCGGTGTAGATGACGAGGTCTGGGCCCTCGTACTGGACTTCCGTAACGTCCAGATGTGAGGGCACCTGCGTGACAATGCGTTCGTGTAAGTCTGAGTGGGTCGTATCGTCGCTCATAGGGGAGAGGATCGCTGTCTCGTCGCAATGTGACCGAAATCCACTGGGTGGTCTACGGCAGCGGCGTACTCGGGATCGACGGGCCAACTGGCCGAAATTGCCAGGAAGAATCGGTCAATCGAGTACCGAGCGCCCGGTCAACGCCGTCGAGAGACGCGATGAACTGCTACTATTGACTTTGTAACGAAGGTTAAAAACCTTCCTGCTGTGGCAGTACTGGTGTCTGCACTCACCGGAATGAATAGGGTCTGGTCATACCATCGTGTTCAGGTAGGCGAATTCCACCAGATGGCGAAGGCTTGTGACCACATGTCGGCGATTGCTAGAACGACGTGATTGACGCTATTGCTGAACGAGGGGTCTCTCTCGAAGACACGTTCGACACCGTTCCGATTGCTGTGACGTTCGGTTTGAAATCGGCACCCAGATTGGTACTATGCAACTTTGTCGACCGATGCGGTGTCCGCGTCCCACAACGTCTCCTTCGAGCCAGTTGCTACAACCACTGATGCGGGCGATTCTCGGTATAGATGAGCTGAAATCACCCCACCTCGACCGTTAGCTTCGACTGATCACGACCACGATTCCCGAACGAGAGTTTTTATACCGAAATGAAATATGTGGAGAAGACTGGTCGACTATGAATCTCGAACGATTCGATTTCAAGGGATTGACGGCCAACGCCCAACCCCCCGACGAGATTATTTCGTCCGACCGCTATGGACCACCAGACGACGAGGCACCACCTCGAGTCCTGCGATGTGCCGTCTGCGGAATTCAGGAACACGACGCGACCAACCTGCCCGTCGGCTACGCAAATCCCGTGTGTAGCGCCTGTGGCGAACTCGCCACCGACGAGGCCGGGGACGACGCGTGGGTGGGCTGGCAACCCGGTGACGAACCCGACCCGAAACCGGGGACCATCCAGCTGGCACCGGATACCGGAACGAATCCGGTGTACGTGGCGGGCGAGAAGTGTTGGCGACGGTACAATTTTGGCGGCTACGTGACCCGCCGCGATGCCTTCGACTGCGACACAATCGACGAATTCGAGGAGAAACATCGAAACGGAACCGTCTGGATTCACGTGTTCAATACTCCGCGGCCGAATGGGGTAGCCGTCTCGCGAGAGCGGTACGAATCCGTCTCCGCACAGGTGACCAATCTCGAGAACGCCATCGAGCGGATCGAGCCGTTCGAACGCAGCCCGCTCCCGTCGAAAGACGTCAGCAACGTTCGGGAACCGGTTCGTGAGCTGAGCGGCGTGGTCCAGAATCGCATCCCGGAACCGGGTGATAGCCACATCACGGAGTACGCGAGAGTAGTGACACGAACGCTACGGAGCGAACGCGACCGGTCGCAGGAGTTCCTCAGACTGTGTGAGCGGTATTACGGGGATTCGTTGTAGGGTGTCGAACTCTGAGACAATTGACTGGAGATTGGCACCGCTGCGGATGCTGGATCCCTGGCTCGAGTCGCCGTTCGTGACGGTTTTCGGTCCCAGCCTCGTCCTCGCTCAGGCCAGCCACTCCTCGGGCTTCGTATCGTAGTCGACGTCGTCGGCGGTGAGGTGCTCGACGGCCTCCCAGGGTACGTCCTCCACCGTCACCTCCTCGCCGTCGTACCGGATGCGCTTGCCCACCTCTTTAGCTTCGGGCTCCCGATTTCGTCGCCTGGCCACCTCCACGTCGTGGTCGTCGACTTCCTTGACGATGGTCAGCAGGTTCACGGGCCGACCCCACAGCTCGAACACCCGCTCGAGCGTGGCTGTCGCCTGCGGAATGTCGAGCATCACGCCGTTGTACCGGTGGCCCAGCAGGAGTTCGTTCGCGTTGTCGTAGTTGCCGTCGTAGACGGCGATACTCGGCTTCCCGAAGTTGGTGAACTGTAACAGGAGCTTCTTCTTGACGTCCTCGGCGTCGACGCTCGAGACGTGGAACTGGCCGGTCGCCCGCGAGTGCTCGTAGGTGAAGTAGTCGTTCGCGGTGATGAACTCCTGGGTCAGGAAGGCGTCGAGGAAGGTGACGTCGTTGTGGCTCTCCCGGACGTCCAGCATTCGATCCCAGCCGGCACTGAAGTCGACGTCCGCGAGCGCCTCCTCGACCGACGCGTAGCGGGCGTCGTCGAACAGGTAGCGTCCGATCGACTCGAGGTCGTTCTGGCTGACGCGAGCCAGGAACCCGCGATTCTGGGGTTTCACGAGCGAGTAGTGGCGCCGGGCGAGTCCCTCGTGGGTCAGTACCTTCCACGGGTAGCGATCGACGTCGATCTCGCCGTCGCGAGCGGCCTCGAGAGCCTCCCGGTCGACCCAGGACTCGGGCACGTCCTCGAGCGCATCGAGTGAGTCGCCGGTGATCGAGGCGATGGCGGATGGCGGCTCGAGCGCCTCGAGCACGTCCTCGAAGTCGACGACGTCTGCGAGGTTGCGCCAGGAGATCCCCTCCACGCGGAGCAGGCGCTCGAGCACTTCCCGTCGGTTCGTCGTGTTCTCGACGTACTCCCACAGGGCCATGCCCAGGCTGTAGGGGTTGAGCCCCGGCGAGGCGAGCACCTTCGCCATGTGGTCGGCGTAGTTGAGGAACTCGTCGTCGCCGGCGAAGCCCTCGTCGGTCATCATCGTGGACTCCCAGTAGGCCGCCCAACCCTCGTTCATGATCTTCGTCATCTTCTGGGCGGCGAAGTAGTACGCCTCGGTGCGCATCATGTCGAGGACGTCGCGCTGCCAGGGTTCCATCTCGCGGGCCTTCCCCGACTCCTGGTCGTACTGCTTGCCGTACTCGCGGACGAACGCGAGCACATCGGACTGCGGTTCGCTCGGAAATTCGGCGCCCGCATCCGAATCCTCGAGTCCCGCCAGCCACTCGTCGTCGAAGACCTCGCCTCTTACCTCGTCGGAGAGCCCCAGCTGGTCGAGCTTTTCGGCGAGGTCGTCGTCGAGGCCCTCCTCGGGACCGTCCATCTCGAGGCGACGCTCGAAGACCGCGTGCTGGTCGATCGTGTCCTCCAGGACGAGCGCGTTGTCGATCCACTTCTCGACCTCGGCGCGGTCGATCTCGGGGTCGGCCATGTAGTCGGCGATGGCCCGGGCGTGGCGCTCGAGTGTGGCGGCGGCGTTGACGTCGCCGTCGCCCGCCTCCCCCGTGAAGAGGCCGAACCACTCGTTGTTCGCGAAGAAGTCCGAGTGTGCTTCGACGTGGGTGATGACGGCCTTCTGGTCGGCCGTCGTGTTCGACTCCTGGAGGAAGGCGTGGGCCGGGTTGTCGTTGTTGACGATCTCGAAGGCCTTGCCGCCGCCGTACTGACCCTGCTTCTGCTGGCGGTCGTACTGCATGCCCCAGCGCCAGTGGGGATAGCGCGACTGGAAGCCCCCGTAGGCGATGAGTTCGTTCATCTCGTCGTAGTCGACGATCCAGTACTTCACCGGGTAGGGCTCGAGGCCGAGTTTCTGCGCGAGGTTGCGCGCCTCGCGGACTGGTTCCTCGAGGTCGGCGGCGACCGCTTGCTTGTGGAATCGATCCGAATTACTCATCTGAATCACCCGCTTCGGTGCTGAGGATACGGTAGATCGCGTCGGTGACGTCCTCCTCGCTGTTGACGTACGCCACCGCGACGTCGTCGGTGTCGCCGAAGTGGCGCTCGAGTTCCTCGGCGTGAGTCGCGTTGATGGCGTTCCCGCTGGGCTGGGTCTCCACGTAGGCGTGGAGGTTCGCCGGAATCGATTCCATCAGCGGGATGACGCCCTCCTCGGTGTCGTTGCTCGAGTTCTCGGAGTCGCCAGCGGCGAAGACGTAGCGGTTCCAGTCGTTCCAGGGGTACTCCTCGAGGAGTTCCCGGGCGAGTTCGTACGCACTCGAGATGCGCGTTCCCCCACCGGAGCGGATGCCAAAGAACTCCTCGCGTTCGACCTCCCAGGCGTCGGCGTCGTGGGCGATGTAGACGAACTCGGCGTTGTCGTACTTCCCGGTGAGGTACCAGTCCAGCGGGGTGAACGTCCGCTCGACGAGTTCTCGCTTCTTCTCACGCATCGACCCCGAGACGTCCCGGATGTTGACGACGACGACGTTCTTCTCTTTCTCCTCGATGATCTCGGGGTAGCGGTAGCGCTCGTCCTCGCGCCGGAACGGCACGTGCTTGATGCCGTCGCGTCGAATCTGCTCGTGGATCGTCTCGCGCTCGACGTTTTCCTCGACGTCCTCGATCGACGCCCATTTTCCGCGGGCGTCGGCTGCCTCGGCGTGGGCGTCCTCGATCCAGGCCATCGAGACGGGGAGGTTCTCGCCGCGGGCCCACTCGAAGACCTCCCGGGGAGTGATCCCTTCGACCTTGCAGACCTCGCGGACGAACTCCTCGTCGAAGTCCATCGTCAGCTTGCGCTTGAGCCCCTCCTTGAACATGCGCTCGAAGTCGAGGGTGCTGTCCGGGCCCGATCGCGTGAGGTCCGTGTACGGCCCCTCTTTCTCCTCGATGACGCGCTTGCCCTTCGGCTCGAGGTCCAGGCCGAGTTCCTCGTCGAGTTCCTGGGCGAACTCCTCGGGGTCCATCTCGTAGTACTCGTGTTCGCCGCCCTCCTCGCCTGGCTCGCCCTCCTCGCCATCGTCACCGTCGCCAGGCTGGGGCTGTGGCTGACCGACCGGCTGGCCGACGTCCGGGGTGCCGCCGTCGCCCTGGCCGACGCCGCCCTGGTCGCGCTGATCGTACTCGAATCCCGGCAGGGAGACGATCTTGATCGGGATCTGGATGTCGTTTCGATTGCCACCGCTCAGGTCGCCGTACTGGATAAACTCCGAGAGGTCCTCGCGGCGCTCTTCGCCGACTTCGCGGAATCGATCGAGGTCGTCTCTCAGTCCCATCGGTAACTCACCTGTCCCATGACGTGTCTGCTGGTCAACTCGGCCGACGCCGGGGAGTAATCGAAGTCCGCGACCAGGCGCTCGAGCGTCGCCTCCTTGACGGCCTCGGTCTCGGTGCCGCTCGGCGGGTCGTCCCACTGGTGGGGGTCGAGGTCCTCGAAGGTCCGCCTGACGTCGTCCCAGTCGTGGCTCTCGAGGACGGACCTGATGACGGGAATCGACGCGAGGTCGACGTCAGACACGGAGAAGTCCTCGTCGCGGTGCTCCCAGGCGTGGCGGTTGAGTGCGGTGATGACCTTCTCGCGGCGGAACTCCCTGACGATCTCTCGCGGCAGGTTCGACTCGTAGGCCTCCTCGGAGAATCGGCCGAGATGTTCGACCTCGAAGAGCTTCATCTTCAACGGGTCGGGGTCGATCTCTTCCCCGCGGTCGTTATACAGCGCCTCGTCGGTCTCCCAGGCGTAGACGTGCTCGACGTACTCGGCGACGGTCGCCTCGTCGACGCGTTGTTCGTGCATGATGGCCTCGATGACGTCCGACTCCTGCTGGTCGTAGACGTAGTTCTTCACGGGGACGACCCGGTTCTCGAACTCCGAGCGCTCGCCCGTCGAGAACACCGGGGCGTCGGCCAGTCCCTCGGCCATCGCGTTCAGCACGTCGCGCGGCATGACCACGTCGGCGACCGGGAGGTCGGGGTGATGGCGGTCCGCCTCGTGCTGGATGAGTTCGGCCAGCGTATCGCGGGTATAGGTGACGGGAATCCCGTGCTCACCGTCGTGGCTGTGCTCGTCGAACTCGAACTCGTCTTTGTCCCGGCGGGTGTCGCCCTCCTGCAGGTACCCCCGATCGTAGAGCAGCGCCTTGTCAATCAGGTCGAGTCCGGCGGGCGTTCCGTCCTCGTCGAGGCGTGTGACGACTGCGTAGAGGGCCGCCGCCTCGAGCGCGTGCGGAGCGAACTCGCGTTCCCGGAACTCGCCGTCGCTCTCCTTGACTGTAATGGTGATCGGCGCCCTGATCTTCTCGGCCACGTCGTCGTAGTCCTCGGCCTCCCAGATGGTCGTCTCGCCGGTGAGTTCCCGGCGGATCAACTCGGTCTCGAGGCTCAGGTTCGTCAGGTAGCCGAACTCGTGTTTGTCGAGGCGGCGCTTGAGTGCCTTCAGCGGGTCCATGCCGTTTCGGTCGGCGTGCTGGTTGAGCTGGGCCTCGAGGTCGGGGTTCGAGATGATGAGCATCTGGGTGTCGACGTCCATCGCGATGCCCTTGTCGAGTTTCACCGATCGCTCGTCGGGTACGTTGAGCAGCTTCTGGAGCAAGTCGGCGTGCTGGGCGGCGTCCTCGACCACCGTCAGGACGCCGTTGCCCTGCGAGAGGACGCCGTCGTAGCTGAACGCCTGCGGGTTCTTCCGGCCGCGGGAGTCGAGTTCCTGGAGCATCCCGTGCATCCACGACCCCACCAGCCGTTCCTTCGGGCGACCGTCGTCCTCCGCGTGGAGGACGCCGATTCCCGATCCCACGTCCACGACGTAGTTCTTCACCCGGAGGTGACTCTCGTCAGTGATCGCCGAGAACAGCCCCTCGGTGCCGCGGCGGCGGTACTGCTCCTCGAGGTAGTCGTAGGCCTCCCTGGAGAACGGATCGAGTCGGGTGTCGACCGAGATCGGGACGTGGTCGTCGAGCCGGTCGTTCAGCGTCGCGAGCAGCTCCTCCCGGACCGGCTCGGGAAAGACGGCCAGCGGGTGGACCTGGACCGGGCTCTCGTACCAGTGGTCGTCGTCGGACGGCGCGGGATTGCCACCGTAGCTCAGCCCCCGCTCGTCCGGGTCGGTCGCGTCGACGTTCCACTCGAGGGTGTAGCGACGACCCACGGGCGTCTTCGAGTACTCGCGAAGCCCGTTGACCAGGCACCGCTTGAGTTCAGACTTGCCGGTCGCGGTTGGCCCCTCGAACCAGATGATCTTCTCGTCTTTCGCCCGGCCCGCGGCGATCGACTGCAGATCGTCGACGAACTCGTTGAGCACCTCGGTATTGCCGAGGATCGCGTGCTCGCCGTCGTTTCCGGGGTCGTCGAAGAAGCGATACCGTCGCTTCTCCTCGCCCTCCTCGATCACCTCCCGGGTTCCGGCGGCTTCAATGGCCTCGAGCAGGTACTTCGAGGCGTGAGAGGCCGTCGACGGCGTCTCGAAGATCCGGTCGACGTACGCCGCGAGGGTCATCGGCTCCTCGTAGGTCTCCTCGAGCGTGCGGTCGGCCGCGTCGACGTAGTCGGTGCCGCGCATGTTAGTCCTCAATTTCGGCCTTGGCGACCTCCGCGCCAGCGAACTCGAGCACCTCCTTCGCGCCGGCTTCGGAGTAGCCCTGTTCCATCAGGGCGTCGATCCAGGCGCTGCGCTCGTCGTCGTCGAACTCGTTGGCGCTCACCAGCGCGGAGAAGTTGATGTTGTGCTTCTTGTCCTCCCAGAGCTTGCGCTCGAGGGCGCGGCGCAGACGCTCGTTGTCCTGCGGGTTGAACGTGTCGCCCTCGCGGGCGCGCCGGGAGACCCAGTTCGACACTTCCTGGCGGAAGTCGTTCTTGCGGTCCTCGGGCACGTTGAGTTTCTCCTCCACCGAGCGCAGGAACGTCTCGTCGGGCTCTTGCTCGCGGCCCGTCAGGGAGTCCTCGATGGTGTCGTCGTCGATGTAGGCCATGACGTGGTCCATGTACTTCTCGCCTTGGCGCTGAATCTCGTCGACGTCGTAGGCCAGCGCGTGGCGGACGTCCTCGATGGCGCGCTCCCTGTACTCCTCGCGAACCATCTCGAGGTAGCGGTAGTAGCGCTCGAAGTTCTCCTCCGGAATCGAGCCGTGGTGCTCGAGGTTTTCCTCGAAGAAGTTGAACACCGTCAGCGGCGAGAGGAATCCCCGCGAACGGTGCTTGGAGTCCATGATCGCCTCGGCAATCTCGTCGCCGATGAACCGCGGGGAGACGCCGACCATTCCCTCGCCGATTTCGGCTTTGCGGGCGGCTTCCTCGCGGAGCTTTTTGATGTCCAGGTCGTCACCTTCGTCGATCTCGCCGTTGTAGGCCTTCGCCTTCGAGAGTAGATCGACCGTTTCGGTGTCGGGTTCCTCGATCCGTGTCAAGACGCCGAACAGGCCCGCCATCTCGAGGGTGTGGGGCTCGACGTTGATGTCGGGCACGTCGGCGTTAGCGAGCATCTTGTCGTAGATCTGGGACTCCTGTTCGTAGGAGAGGACGTACGGGAAGTCGATGCGCTTGGTCCGGTCGTTGAACGCCTCCATCTTCTCGTCGCCCTTCTTGTCCTTGTACTCGGGCATGTTCGTCCGGCCGACGATCACCTGGTCGATGTCGATCCGGGGGTTGTTCTTCGGCTTGATCGTCATCTCCTGGGTGGCGTGCAGGAAGTCGTAGAGGAACTCCCGCTGGAGCTTCAGGAGCTCTTCACCGGAGAAGATGCCGCGGTTCGCGTTACAGAACGCTCCAGAGTAGTCGAACGCGCGCGGATCGGACTCCCCGTAGATGGCGATCTTCGAGTAGTTGACGTCGCCGGTCAACTCGGTCTCGTCCTGGTTCTTCTTGTCCTTGGGTTCGAACGTCTCGAGACACTGGCGCTTGTTCTCGTCGGCGACGAGGCGAACGATGTCGACGTGATTCGCGAGCACCTGCTGGAGGTCGTCGTCGTAGTGAGCGAGCAACTTGTCCATGTAGAACTCGCTCTCGGGATCGAGGCTCTGCTCGTTGCGGATCGTGTACGGCGCGTCGAGTCGCTCGTTCAGGTCGTCGATCACCGTCTGGCGCTGCTCGAGTGGCAGGAGGACGAGCGGGTCCTGGTTCATCGGCGAACGGACCGTGTCGTCGGTCGGGTCCTGGTCGCGGATCACGTCGCCGAGGTTGGTCCAGCGGAAGGTGTACATGCGACCCTCTTCGCGGAGCGTGTAGTCCTCGAAGTACTTGCGCACCTGTTTGTCGAAGTGCGATTTCCCGGAGCCAACCGGGCCGAGCAGGAGTTTGATCCGTCGTTCCGGACCCAGACGCCGGGCGCCGGATTTGACCTTGTTGACGAACTCGTGGATCGACTGGTGGATCACGGTCCCGTAGAACGTGTTCTCGCCGTCACCGAGGGGATCCTCGCTCGCGAGGAGGTACTCGACGACGCCTTCGGTCTCGTCGTAGGACGTGCCGTAGAAGTCGAACATGTCCGCGACGCGCTGGTGGGCGTTTCGCGTAATCTTCGGGTCTTCGTAGCACGCCTCAAGGTACCAGTCGAAGGATTGCGTCTCCCGAAGGTCTTCGGGCACGGATGCTTTGTAATCGCTGCTCAGCGTCTCGAGGGTTTCGATGTCACTAGTCATGGATTGTGTTGGGCTGGGAACCACGGGCGGGTCCGTCTGCACCGATTCGGTTCACGTTTCGATCGGTCCGACTGGGCGACCGAAACCGGCGGTCGGCACTCGGGTTCGGACTCGGTCGTCGGTCGTCTCCCGGGCGACGACAGCGCTTCGATCCGTCGAGACTCGCCGCTCTCGGTACCGGTCGGATGGGCGAAGTCGCGCGGGCGGCGTTCGCAGGGATTGTCATGTGTGAACCTTCACCACTCCGTCGACGCGGCGACTCGTTCATCGCCTGTGTCGACAGTGCACCGTGTGAAGTGAATCGATCCGTCGGTCGGATATCGATAGTGTTTAATGAGTGTGTATTCGAGACACTTAAGCATAGCCCCAAAAGATATTTACCAGGACCTTTTTCCGGCAATTCTATTCACGAACGATTGTATGTTGACACGGAACATGATCGAATAGTGCCGAGCCGTATATAAGTAAAGAGGCGCCAGTGAGCCAATTTTGCTCGCGCGCACGCTCTGACATCGCGCTCTCGAGTCCGCGTTCAAGCACCGGTCGGTGTCAGTACCGCTTTAGGGCTCGTGTGCGTACACCGAGACAATGAGCGACTTCGCGGACCTCCCCGAGGGCTGGGTCGTCTGGAGCGACCAGGACGACGGTCGAGTCGTCCTCGCCTATCGGCCCGACGTGTTCGACGCTGACGAGTATCCGGCGGCGTGTCTCCCGACGCTGTATCTCACTCACGGTAAACGGTCGCGCCGTCCGGGTGTCAATCCGGGCGACCGGTCCGCCGAACGCGACTGGCACGTCACCCTCTACCTCGAGCCAGAGGTCCACCTCCGGGAGACGAACAGATACCCGACGAGGGAAGAGGCCGTCGACTGCACGCTCGACCTCGCCGAGCGCTTTGCTGTGGGCGAGATCGACTTCCGCGAACTGTATCAGGTGCCTCGCGAGCGGTATCTCGATGCGCTCGAGGAGTTGACCGGCGACGGTGACGGCGACGACGACTGATCAGCCTGACAGCGCAACCCGTGTGAGTCGCGTCACTTACTCCGACTCAACACGCTACTCGCTTCGGCGCAATACCCCACCGCCCAGCCCTTCCCACTCGACTCGATACCCCAGCCGCGAGAGGGCGGCGCTCGTCTCCGCGAGTCCGACCCCCTCGAGGACCGTCTCCGCCTCGGCCAGCGAGAGCCCGGCCTCAAGGTCCTCCCGCAGCTCAGTGAGCACGCCGGGACGAACGAGCGACCGCCCGACGCGCTCGTGGTCGGGAAACGCCACCGCCTTGAGGGCGTCCTCCCCGACGCCGTGGCGGGCGGCGAGGTCGGCCAGCGAGATCACGTCCTCGTCCGGGACCAGTTCGTCCGGGAGGCTCGCCGCGCTCGCCGCGACCAGATCCGTCTCGTACTCGCGGAGCACGTCGGCGACGTCCTTCAGGCGAACCGTTCCGCGAAACGGAATCGCCCGGTGGTCTCTCGCCTCGATGGCCTCGCCGGCACCGAGTGACTCGTCGACGGCCACGATCATGTCGACGTCCTCGAGGCCCTCGAGCTGGCCGAGTTTCTTCTCGACGTACTCGGGCGTCCAGAAGCCCATGATCTCGAAGTAGAGCCGAAAGTCGTCGTGGCGGTAGTCGAACGCGAAGTCCGGGATCATCGCCCGCGTCCCCGTCGAGAGCGGTTCGGGCTCGCGGACGAGATCCCACTCGAGGTCCAGGTTCGTGAACCGGGCGGCGAAGTCGACCTCGACGCCGCTGTCGAAGGACACCTCGGCGACCGGGTCGGCGTCGGGCACCCGAACTGGATCGGCGTCCGACAGCGTGAGCATCCGCTCGGTTCCCCGGTCGTTGATCGTCGCCTCGAGCGACCACGCCTCGGCTTTCGCAACGGTACGCAGGAGGCGCGCGAATCGGGTCCCGTAGCGTCTGGTGGCTCGAAAGAGTGCGGTGGGCCCGGTGACGACGACGATCCGGTTTCCAGTATCGGGGACCTCGATCTCGTACATCAGGCGAAGCCGCTTGACCGCCGAGATCAGCGCCTTCGGATCGGACGACCGAACGTTGACCTCGGTCGCGTCGAACAACGCCGTCTGGGCCAGCGAGAGGTTGTACTGGGCGAGGAGACCGTCCGGATCCCACGGGACGTCCAGGTCGGCGAGCACCTGGCGCTCCTCGAGGTCGGAGAACAGACCCGCCTCGAGGTCGTCCGCCGACACGTCGCGACTTTCCGCGGCGCCCACGAGGGCCATCGCCCGCTCGTCTTCGGTGACGACGCCGACGGCTTCGGCCGCCTCGAACACCGCCGGGCGAAGCCGTTCGGGATCGAAGGGCGCCTCCGTCTCGAAGGTCGCCTCCCGCTCGCACAGGGCAGCGAATCCCCGAACGAGTTTGAAGTCGGGTGCGTCGGCCTCGAGACCGGCCAGCGCGTCCTCGAGCGTTCCCCGCTGCTCCCCGACGTGACCCTGGAACGTCCCGATGACGCGGGCGGCCAGCGGACGGTGTTCCCGGTCGGCGAACTGGAGGTGGTAGCCGCCGCCGGCCCGAGAGACGCGGAGCAGTTCCTTGCGCAGCATTCACTCGAGGTGGGCGGGCAGGGGGCAAAAATCGTCCGCTCGCACGACGCCACGGAGGCGGTGAACGACAGATTGGGGTGATTCGACTCGCCTTAATACTATAAAATCTATACTAATAATTCGATGCCCGTGCCTCGCCTGCCGCTTTCGACCGACGTCGACCGCTCCAACGACCTGCTCCCGACGGATACCCAAAACGTTTCCTCCGTTCGTGACGTTCGTCTCGAGCACATGAATCGCCGTGTTCGTCGCCGCGCTCCGCAGCGCGGACTCGCCGGGCGAGTCGCCTCGCGTCCGATTACCCCCATCGCATCGACGACCAATGCTCGAGTTGAGGAGGGTCGGTGACGATGCGACCGACGCAAATCGACGCCGCGGTGGACATCGCCTACGGCGTGTTGATCTTCCTGGCGATCGCCCTCATCGCGATGCTCGAGAACTCGCGAATTGGGATCGCGTTCGGGATCGGGGTCTTCGTGGCCTACGTCATCCACGTCGTCTGGAAGATGGCCCGGTTCGACCCCGAGTGGATGACCCAGGTTGTCGAGGAGACGGTCGAACAGACGGTTGGCGAGACAGTAGAGGAGACAGTCGGTCAGCAAGTCGGCCAACAAGTCGAAGCGTCGCTCGAGGAGACCGTCGAGAAAACGGTCACTCCGCAGGTCGAACGGACAGTCGAGCAGACAGTCGAGGCGCAGGTCGGCCAGCAGGTCGAAAAGAGCGTCGGGGCGGCCGTCGAGGAATCCGTCGGCAAGCAGGTGAGCGAGGTACAGGCCCAGGTCGAGTCGGTCGAAGAGCGCGTCGACCGGCGACCGCGCGAGGACCAGGTCGAGGAACTGATCGAGGAGTCGGTCGACAAGGCGAACGACGACCGGACGAACGATGAGGACGCGTAGGCGCCTCGAGTTCGCAGAACGAGTGCGTTGGGTCTACCCCTCCTCCCTGTAATATACCACCACTTCGGTACGTTGGGACTCGACGAGCGACCCCGTCGGAAGGCGTATCGCTGATTCGGTGTGGATACTCTCTCGAGATTCCAGTGCTTCGGCGACCTGTGGCGGGTCGGTGCCGACCGGGTAGCCGACCATGACGACGACGCGTTCCGGCTGACGGGGTGGGACCGGATCGGTGTATTCGACCGTCACGTCGATGAGCGTGAGGTCGGCATATTCGGGCGAATCGAGCACGGCGGCCACGTCGTTGGTGACGTCCTCTTCGTACATCCCGGTTCGGTAGGTATCATAGGTTACCCCGCCGAGAATCACCGAAAGCACGACGATCGTGACGGCGAGCACGACGGCGCGTTTTTTGGTGGTAACGCGCGCTTCGTCCTGCTGAAACCAGTTCTCCGGCCGATAGCCCTTGTACCAGAGAACAGCGAGACTTGTGATATTGATCACCAGAATGTTGACCAGAACGAGGACGCCTGCGGCAAGTGCGACGTTCGGAAGGCCCCATGCGATACCGATGCCGACGACACCCAGTGGCGGAACGAGAGCCGCTGCGATCATGACGCCGACGAGGGCGGCGGACGTGCCTGCAGTGAGCGTCCATGCTCCCGCTACCCCGGCGCCGGCCGCGATGACGAGTGAGAGTATATCGGGGCTTAGCCGCCCCTGGATCTCCGAAATTTCGAAGATTTCGATCATCGGTGAGACGAGTCCGGTCGTCCGGGCGACGAACGCGAAGACGGCGGCCGTGACGACGCCGATGCCAAGCCCGATCGCCTGGAGCTTGATCCCGCGACGAAACAGCGCGCGATCGTTGATGACCGTGCCGACGCTCGCACCGAGGGCCGGTCCGATCAACGGCGCAATCACCATCGACCCGACGACGACCGCCGGTGAATCGAGTAACAGGCCGGCGGTCGCGACGACCACACTCATAACCGTCATAACGAGATACGTGCTAAACCGGGGAGTGAGGTCCTTCGCCTGAGCCTGGAGCTCCTCACGGGAGATGCGCGCGGTGTTCTGCGCGTACCGCTCTTCGAGCTCGTCGTACTTCTCTGAGACGACGGTTTCTGCCTCGAGGATCACCGTGTACGACTCCTCGTCGATCCCTACGTCTCGAAGTTCATCGAGGACAGATTCGACTGCGGGAGCCGGCAACGGGAACGTGATGACGACCGAGGGCTCATCACGACTCCCTTCCTCAACGAGGGTGAATGCGATATCTTCGTCTTTGAGCGTCTCCTCGACGGCTTCACGCTTTTGCTTCGGGATCAAAAGCTCCACGAGTCGCATGCTGTCACGACCACAATGTCATGGATAAACGTTCGTCCTGACTTTAAGCCGTGTCCGCGGAACGGTTCTGGAGTGACTGGGCCCTGCTCACCCACGTCCCGGTTGAATCACTCCTCTATTGGCCGTCTCTCGAGCCTCGAACTCACCGAGTCACCGGACGACCGTCACGGGAACCGGCGACCGCCGGAACACCGTCTCGGCGACGTTCCCGACGATGACTCGATCCACGAGCGACCCGCCGTGGCTCCCGAGCACGACGACGTCGTAGTCTTCGGCCTGGTTCACGATCGCCCGCGCGGGATGGCCGAGTTGCACCGTCGTCGTAATCTCTCGACCGTGGTCGGCCGCGACGGCCGTCGCGCGCTCGAGTACCGGTTCCGCACACGCCTCGGCGGCCGCCTCGAGGTCGTCAGCCAGCGCGAGTCCGGCCGCTTCCCCCCCCCCAACATCGGCGACGGCTCGCCGACGACGTGCAGCACCGTTACCTCGGCGTCGGGGTACACCTCGAGGGCGTGCTCGAGGGCGTGTTCGGCCATCTCTGAGTCGTCGAACGGGACGAGAATGCGCGAAATCATGCCCGATCCTACGGTGGGAATCCGGATAAAAGGCGCCCGAGTCGGGCGATCAAATACATTGACATTGTTCCGTCGACACGTTCAGGGGGAGCCAACGCTATCAGGTGCTAATCGGAACCAGGACGAAGAACAGATAGGAGAGAATCGTCGCGAGCGACGGGCCGATGATCCACATCGAGACGTACTTCATGATCGCTCGGGGGTTGAACAGATCGCCCGCGTTCAGTACCTCTGGGGGCTCTCGCTCGCCAATTTTCGTCACCGGCGTCTCCGGTTCCGCGGTCAACGCACCCATCTCGATTTCGACATCGGTGTCTCCGCGAATAACGTCTCGAGCGGCGATTGGACGCGTCGCTCGCCCCCAGCCGAGGCCGACGATGGTCATCACCGACCCCATGACGAGACTGATCGGGATGCCCATGTACGACAGCGTCGTCGTAATCGTCGAGGCCGTGATCATGACGATCAGGGCCGCCAGCAGCGGGATGTCGCTGAGTTCGCTCCCCACTGACTCCATCGTCCGTCTGGCGATCGTGAAGCCGCCGATCCCAATCGCGATCGTGGCGATGATGATCGCGGTGTCGTCCGGAAGAGCGTTGCTACTGACGAGCGGGGCGACGGCGTTCGGGACATTGCTGGCACCGGCGCTGAACGCCATGTAACAGCCCACGACGAAGACGACGACCGTCCCGGCCAGTTCCTGCCGAGTCGTGTTCGGTCCGAGGGCGGGCTTGGGGAACGAGCCGCTCCGGTCCAGGGCGAGCAACGGCCCCGGCGTCTTTCGAATTGCGTACCGCCGATTGAGTTCCGGGTAGACGTAGCGGCCGAGCACTGCCCCGACCCAGAGGCCGACGACTGGGGTGACGATCCACCAGGTCACGATCTCGCCGATCGTCGCGAAATTGAGCGTGTCCGTCGCCAATCCGAGGCCGGCGATGGCCCCGACGGTGGTCATCGACGTGGGGACGGGCACGCCGAAGACGTTCGCCACGAGGATGCCGAAGCCGATGAAGAAGAGCACGGCGACGCCGGCCTCGAGGCTGATCTCGGTCGTGATGATTCCTTCGCTGAGGGTGTCCATCACGTTTCGGCCGACTGTCGTCCCGCCCAGAAAGACGAAGAACGTCATCAGTGCCGCGGCGGTCGTTTTCTTGAGCAGTCCAGCACCGACGGCGGGCCCCCAGGCGATCCCCGTCGACGACCCGCCGATGTTGAACCCGACGAACAACGAGGCGACGACGCCGACGACTAACACGGCAGAGAGCATCACGGGGCTGTACCGGGATCAGACAGAAATAGATTGTGAGACGGGAATTCGAGAGCGGGGACTCGAGGCCGTGAGATCTGGGCTATCGCACGAGGAGAACGATACGCGAGGTGGACAGTGAACCGCGGAAGGAACGGTATCGCGACTCGTCACTCCCCCTCGTCGGTCCGTTCTCGACCGTTCCCCGGATTCGCACCGCTCGAGTCCCCGTCGCGGTCCTCGATATCGTCGCCGTCCTGGGCGCGTTCGTCGTCGAGACTCGAGTACTGCTTCTCGCGTCCCGTTTTGCCTTCGAAGTCGCTCGAGTCGGCCAATTCGTCCGAGTTATTCGAGTTGTTCGAGTGGCTCGAGTCGTCGACGACGATCGTAACGGGGTCAGTCACCGCCTCGTCGTTCGCCCCCTCGCGGTCGAGGAGACGGTCGAGGGTGAATATCGTGTTGAGTTCGCGCTGGACCTGATCGAGGACGCCGCCGACGAGTTCGCTCGGCTGAATCGCCGTGTACTCGTAGGGGTTGTTGCCGGCGCCGCCACTCGCCCGTTTCTGCCGGCTGACGCGGTCTTCGTCGTGCAGCTCCGCCAGCGCTTCGCGAACCGTACTCGGGTACAGTCCCGTCCCTCGAGACACTTCCTCCGACGTGCTCCCGGGGTTGGCCAGCAGGTGAATGTAAATCTTCGCTCGTGTCTCGGTATCGAGAATCCACGAGAGGAGGTCGACGATTCGCTGGTCGACTTCGTCGGCGGTCTTCGTTCGATCCGTGACGTCCGCTTCGCTCCGGGGGGTGTCGCCAGGTGGCGCCGTCGAGTCCCGTGGCGACGCGTCGGTCGCCTCGCCCTCGCCCGCCTCGAGATGGGCGTCGGATTCGTCGGGTACCCGACGCTCATCGGTATTGTCGGAAGTCATGTGTCCTCTCGGCTAGGACAACGGTCACGGCGCTGTTAAACGTTTGCGGGGTATTGACACCGCTTCGGGACTCCGTCTACTCGAGGCACAGCTCTATGCTACCAAAGCACATACGTCGAGTATGACTACAGAACCACTACCCTCAGAGGAGCGAGCGAAGCGCGTGTGGTCGCTGGGCTCCTATCCCGACATCGCGCCACACTTCCTGTCGATGGCGGCTCACCTCGTCGACTCCACTGCCGTCACCGAGGGCGATACCATCCTCGACGTCGCGTGTGGAACGGGGAACGTCGCCCTCACCGCCGCCAGACGCGGGGCGACCGTGACCGGTCTCGATCTCGTTCCAACGATGCTCGAGGTGGCTCGAGAGAACGCGACGATCGCTGACGTCGACGTCGAGTGGCACGAGGGATCCGCAACGGATCTGCCGTTCGAAGACGGTGCGTTCGATGTGACGCTCTCCTGTGTCGGCCACGTATTTGCAGACCCGCCCGACGCTGCCGCACGCGAACTGCTTCGCGTCACGCGTTCGGGTGGGACCGTCGGGTTCACCTCGTGGACGCCCTCGAGTGTCGTCCCCGCGATGGGTGCCGTGATTCGCGAGTACCTCCCCCCGAATCCAAACGCCCCGGACTCACCGTCACTGTGGGGCGATCCCACCGTCGTTCGCGACCGAATTGGCAGCGGAGTCGACGAGACTACGTTCGAAACCGCCTCGGTGGTGATCCCCGCTCTCTCACCGCCGCACTACTGGGAGCGCGCGACGACCGAGTCCGGACTGTTCATCGTCGCACTCGAGGACGTCGACCAGGCGGACCGTCCTGTGCTTCGCGACGAAACCGTCGAGACGATCGAGCACTACTTCGATGAGCACCGAAACTGCGTCTCGATGGAGTACTTGCTCACGAAGGCGACCGTGGCGTAACCACTCAGAACGAACGGTCTCGAATCGTTCCCGTCTCGAGGTCGAGAGTAGCTGAATGGCGTCCAGATCGGAGCAGGCGCGAGGCGGTGTGACGGCTCAAGCTTCGATCAATAACGACTCACAGAGCGCGTCGGCACCCTCCTCCTCGCGAATCCGCCGCTGTCGCTCGGCGCCGCTCTCGCGGTCGTACACTCGCTGGATGCCGTCGATCCCGAGTCGCTCACACTCCCGGTCGACCAGTTCGCCCAGCGAGACGGTTCCCTCGAGGTTACGGTCGATGAACGCGGCGTCGTGACCGTGGCGAATCGCTCGCCACTTGTTCTCGTCGAGTAGTTCGCGCCGGTGACGGCGGGCCGTGCCAGGGTCGCCGTCCTCGTAGGCCTCGGCGAGACTCGTCACGAGCGCGTGGGTGTACTCGACGAACGCCATTACCACGTCGGGGTCAGCCTGGCCGTCCGGCGTGCGAATTTCGACCGTCCCGTGGCCCGTGTGGGGGCGCACGTCGAACCAGAGTTCGCCGCGGTCCCCGATCGAATCGGTCTCGAGCATCCGCCGTTCGTAGGCGTCGAAGGCTTCGAAGTCCTCGAAGTACGTCGGCATGCCGGTGTTCGGCAATCCTTCGAAGATCTTGGCTCGAGCGGAGTGCAAGCCGGTGTCGAACCCGTCCCAGAACGGCGAGTTCGCCGACAGTGCGAGCATGATCGGGACGTACCAGCGCAGTTCGTTGGCGATCCACACCGCCTTGTCCGCGTCGTCGACGCCGACGTGAACGTGGACGCCAGCGGTCGTGTTCCGGTGTTGCGTGTACTGGATGCGATCCAGTTGCGATCGGTAGCGCGACTTCTCCGCGTGCTCGAGTTCGCGCCAGCGCGCAAGTGGATGGAGGCCGGCGGCGGCGATCTGAAAGCCGTGATCGTGAGCGTGCTCGAGGAGCGCCCGACGCACCTCGAGCAGGGCGTCTTCAGCCTGTGCGGGGTGCTCGATCAGCGGCGTCTGGGTCTCGATGACGAACTTGAAGAGTTCGTGGTCGAGGCGGTCCTCGAGTATGTCCGGAGGATCGTGTTCGTATACCAGTTCGTCGCTGCCGCTCGTCGGGCGCCCGCGATCGTCGACGACGAAGTACTCCTCTTCGATCCCCAGCGTCCCCATTCGCGTGAACGATTCCGGCGACCCGCGTTCCATTGCCCCACTGTTATCCATCCGGGAGTAAATACCGTTTGGAGTCGGCACGCTGGGGCGGTTTCGGTTTCGAGCCCGCTAAAGGGCCGAATCCTGGCCCTCACTCCAATCGTGGTCGGGCGACGACCCCAAGATGATCGACGTGGTACGCATCCAGGCGTCGCACCTCGAGCACCTCGTAGGACTCCTCGAGTTCCTCGCGAACCCGGTCGAACACTGCGTCGGGATCCGCGGTCACGTCCTCGCTCCGGGCTTTCACCGCGAGGAGGAGTCGTCCGTCCTCGGCCAAAAATCGGCGATTCCGCGTGGCGACGTCGGCCTGTCCGCGGGTGGCGACGTCCTGGACGACGACGTCGACGTCCGATTCAACGACGTGGGCGTAGGTCGCCGGTTTGCGGGCGTCCTTCAACAGTGGAAAGAGCCGCGGACGGGACGCGGCGGCCTCGAGCAGATCCCGCGTCGGGCGCGGGGCGAACTCCACGGCGTAGGTTGGCCCCGAAAAGTCGGCGACGTGGCTCACCGTCGTGCCGCTGGCCGCCCCCAGGTAGAGGACGGTCTCACCACCCTCGAGGCCCGTGTCCATGCCCAGCTCGAGCATCGCGCCGAGTTTCGACCGGGACGGGTCCCAGGCCCGCCACGGGCCGTCGGTCGGCTCGCCATAGACGGGTTCGCCGCGCGTCGCGAGCCGTTCTTGGCCGCCGATCTCGCGGCGTTCGACGCCATCGGGGAGTGGTGGCGACGCGTCACTCATCGTCCTCACCTCTACCTCTATCTCCATCTCCACCACCACCCCCGTCGCCCTCCGCTCGAGCCCGAATCGTCTCGAGCCGCTCGGCGAGTTCGGCCTCGAGTTCCGGGCGATAGTCCCCGGAGTAGTGGTCGATCCGGGCCGCGATGGTGAGTTTGCCGGCGAGGGCGCGAGCGGCCGAGCCGCGGTCCTCGAGGCGGGTCCCGCGGACGGCTTCGTGGGTGAAGATGATCCCGTGTTTGGGCGATGTGGCGTGGCCCCGAAGGTGGGCGAACAGGGCCTCTTCGGCGCCGAGCACCTGCACCGTCCCGGAAGGTTTCTTCGCCAGCGTCTCGAGGCCGCCGGCCAGCGAGAGCAGCCGGGCGGCGAGCAGGGGCCCGGCGAGCGCTGAGAGGTTGGGGGCGACTGTCGGTGCCCGGCGCTCGACGTACGCCTCGAGGGAGTCGGCTTCGTCGGCCAAGTCGGTGACGCGGGCGGCCAGTGACTGGATTGGATCGCTCACGTCGTCCCCGGAACGCTCATCTCCGGCCAGCGACCGCGCGTACTCGACGCCCGACCCGGCGTCGGGGTCGACCGTCCCGGCCCACTCGGCGAGCCGTTCGGCGAGTTCGTTCGCCGTCCGCCGACAGTCGTCGAGCGCCCTGATCGCGTGGACTAGTTGCTGGTCGTCTGCTCGTTCGCGTTCCCTGACGGCCGCCGTCGTCGCCTCGACGGTCGCCTCGTGGAGCGCGTCGTAGTACGCCGACCGGTCGGCGGCGAATCCTGACGCCACCGCCTCGGTCGGCCAGTCCGCCGGTTCGGCGGCCGTTCCGGTCCGAATCCGCGCTCGAGACGCCTCGAAATCGCCGTCGACGAACCACCCATCGCCACTCATGGGTTCCTCTTTCGGCCGGTTCCGATTAACTCTTTCAACTCGTGGGCGCGGTCGTCGTTCGTGGAGCGTTTAGTTCGTGCTCACTCGTGGAGCGTCCCGTTCGTGCTCATTCCGTCGACGTTCGTTCGTGCCCCACTTCGCCGAGTAATTCGTCCCACGCACCTGACGGCGATCGACCGAAAACCCGGCCCTCTTTCCAACCGACCTAAACCGCACTGAACGCATTTTTCGATGAGATACTGGCGAACGCAACCCCTAAGTCACCCGAGGCAGAACGTCACGAATGTTCACATGGACGAGTACGTCGACGAGTTGACGACACTGGGACTCTCGAGTTACGAGGCTCGAGTCTACGTCGCTCTCGTAGAAAACGGCGTGATGACGGTCGACGACGTGGCGACCGAGGCGGACGTCCCGATCGGGCGGATCTACGACGTGCTCAACTCCCTCGCAGATCGATCACTCGTCAGAGCGGACGACGGCCGCCCGCGGACGTACGCCCACGTCGAGCCGTCGATGGCGATCGACCGCGTCCTCGGGCGCCGTCGAAACGAACTCGAGACGAAACGCGGCGAGTACGAACGGACGGCCTCGAGCGCCCGCCGGAACCTGACGGCGCTCGTCGAGGAGGTACAGACCGAACAGTTCGCGACCAGCGCGTTTCACGACGTCGCCGCCCGCGATCTCCTCGTCGAGCGCTTCGGATCGGCGGCCATCGAAATCCGTATCTACGTCGACTCGGTCGCGTTCCGGTCGGAGATCTGCGACGCCTTCGTCACACAGCTCGAGGCCTGTCTCGACGACGGGATCGACGTCCGACTCCTCGCGACCGAGTTCGATCCGGCCTCACCACCGTTCACGCGGTTGCTCGATTCCGGGGTACGCATTCGTCGAACGGAGACTGTTCCTCACCAGCGGTTCGTCGTCATCGACGACCGGGAGGTCTGCGTCGAGATCCTCGATCCGGTTCACGCCGACGACCTCCTCGCCGTCGTCAACTTCCGGGACGACGGAATTGCCGCCGACCTCGCCTCGAGTTTCGACGAGTGTTGGCGACGGACGGGACCGGGATACTGACCCGATCACCCGTCAACGAACTACCCGCAGGGCTTAGATCCCGAACGTCGCTCGAAGCATGTCTCGCGTTCCCGGCCCGAGACCGACGGCGACCACCGTGATCAACAGCAAGATGGCGTACCGGGGACTCTCCTCGAAGATCGACTCGTCGAATACCCAGATGATGAACACAGCAGCGATGACTTTGACGATGAGGAACGGCCACGCCGCGCCGATCACGTCGACGATCGACGCCGGGAGCACCGCTTCGGTCGTGGCAACGATCCAGGCGTTGACCGGGTGTTTCGGATCGTACCCAAGGCCGAACGCGCTGGCCCAGTCGAGGCCGATGACGTTGGCGATGCCGTCGACGCTGTGCGCCCAGATGACGACCGCTCCCATGAATCCGGTGCCCCGGTTGAGATCTGGTGCGAACCGCGTGATCGCCCCGTAGGTGACGGCGGTGACGACGGTCGCCCCGACGAGCGTGATGAGCGGGATGAGCGGGTGGAAACTCGCCAGTTCGTAGGTCGCTGCGAAGTAGCCGAGGTAGGCCACCGTCACCGTCAGCGCGGCCGTCCCGATTCCGGCGAGGGGGTACTCGTAGCCCGAGACGTACCCGTTTCGGTCGAGCCAGACCGAGACGACGACGGCGAGCACCGCGACGAAGAAGACGGTCCCGTAGATGAAGGGACTGATGAGTGCCGCTACCCACGGCAATTCCATCTGCATCTCACCGGTCTCGACGAGCGCGCGGACGTTGGCATCCTCGACGACGCGCAGCGCCCCGCCGAACAGCATGAATGGGAACAGGCCGTAGAAGCCCGCGCGGTAGCGATCGATCTCGAGGTGCTTGATCAGGAGGATGATCCCGACGAGCATGAGCACGAGGGTCGGAATGTACCCCGCGTAGGACTGCCAGGTGTAGCCCGGGCTGGCCTCCGGTCCAGTCGTGTTCGGCCCGCACTCGGTCGGTGACCCACCGTTCCAGGCGATACAGCCGTAGTTCTGGGCGTCGGCGGCGACTGGACCCCAGTAGTAGTGCCAGAGGATCTCGGCGGCGACTCGATCCGGGAATACCACCGCCGCTAGCGTGATCAACGCGACAAGCGACCCCACGACCGCTAGCCAGATTCGTCCTGCGCCGTAGCGGTCGACGTACGCTTCCATACCACCACACCGGAGTGGTCGTCGCTTACCGTTTGCGGTTTTTCGCTGCGCGAGCAAACGTCGGCCGAGACGGCGTCAGTTCCCGTCCGGCGCGATCGGCAGTTCCTGGCTGTCGTAGGTCGTCCCGAGAATAACCATGGTTTGCGAACGCGAAAAGCCGTCCATCTGTGCGATCTGGTTGAACATCAACTCGCGCAGGGCATCCGCGTCGGCGGCGTAGACGCGCATCATGACGTCCCACTCACCGGTCGTGAGGTGGACCTCCTGGACTCCCTCGATGTCGGTCAGTCGCTCGAGGGTGTCCTGTTCGCGCCCCTGTTCGACTCGCAGACCGACGAGCGCGGAGATGCCGAGCCCGATCGATTTCGGCTCGACCTGCGCGTGGTAGCCCTCGATGACGCCCGCTTCCTCTAAGCGATTGACCCGGTCGTGGACGGTCGCGCTCGACATGTCGATCTGGCGGGCGATTTCGCTGAACGGCGTACGGGCGTTTTCCTGTAGAATCCGGAGGATCGCCCGATCAGTGTCGTCGAGGTCCATACTATCGATGGACGTCAGGTCGACAAAATTCTTTGTACATCCGCAACTCGACCAATGTCGGCCTGTTTATGGGTGTTCACTCGAGATTCGTCGTATGAGCGTTATCACCGAGTTTACCGTTCCTGCGAACGCGTTCGCGCTCGAGCACACGCTCGAGACCCTCACGGACGCGACCGTGGAGGTCGAACGCCTCGCGACCCACAGCAGGGAGTGGGTGATGCCATTTCTGTGGGTGGCCACTGACGAAGACGACCTCGAGACCCTGGAGACGACGCTTCGAAACGATCCTTCCGTCGATGAACTCACCCTGCTCGATTCGGACTCGAACGTCCACTACTTCAACGTCGACTGGGCCGAACCCGTCCAACACCTGGTCGACCAGATCGTCGACCGCCACGGCGTCATGCAGGAGGCGGAAGCCGCGAACGGCACCTGGTACCTCAAACTTCAGTTCGTCGACCGGGAGGCGCTCGAGGAGTTCCAGATGTTCTTTCACGAGCAAGGCTACGCGTTCGAACTCCAGCGGATGTATCCCGGTTCCGCGCCGAAAGAACGCGAGTACGACCTCACGCCTGAACAGCGAGAAGTGCTCGTGACCGCGCTTCGGATGGGATACTTCGAGGTTCCTCGTGATGCTCAGATCGAGGACCTGTCGGCGGCCCTCGACATCTCAACGAACGCCGTCTCCGAGCGGTTGCGCCGCGCGACGGGGAGCCTGACCAGGAACGCGCTCGCCGTCTCACTCCCCACTTCTGCGGACGTGGCGGTCGAACGGTAGCGAGTCTGCCCCTCGAGGCCGATTGCAAGTCGCTACGTCTCGATGGCTCGAGTCGCCGCGAGTACCTCGTCGTGGACTTCGTCTTCTCCGTTGGAGGCGACCAGCCCTCGAGAATCGTAGCGCCAGGGTTTGCCGTCGATGTCGGTGACCGTTCCGCCGGCCGTTCTGATCAGGTGGACACCGGCGACGGAATCCCAGGGGTTCGCCCTGAGGTTCGTGATGACGCCGTCGAGTGCACCCGCAGCGACCATCGAGAGGGCCGCTTGCGCGCAGCCGTACCGGCGCATGTCGCCGAAGCGCTGGACGATCTCCCTGGTCGCGGCAGCGTACTGGTCGCGCTCGCCGAAGTCCCACCAGATGGTCGGACAGACCGCGCAGGTCTCGGGGTCGTCGCGGTCGCTGACCGAGATGGGCTCGCCGTTGCGGGTGACGCCGTCCGGCCCTGCCCAGTACGTATCGCCCAGCGCGGGCATGACGACCGCCGACCCGACCGGTTCGCCGTCCACAACGGCGGCGACAGCCGTCCCGAAGATTCGGATCCCGCGGACGTAGTTGTTCGTCCCGTCGATGGGATCGATGATCCAGGCGGGTCCCTCCGGCGGGACCGTCTTTCGCTCGTCGTCCTCCTCGCCGACGATCGGATCGTCGGGGTAGGTCTCCCGGATCACCTCGATGACCGTCCGCTGGGCGTCCCGGTCCGCCTGCGTGACGACGTCAGTCTTCCCGCCCTTCAACTCGACCGGAATGTCCTTCCGGAACGAGTCGTGGGCGACCTTGGACCCGGCCTCGGCCGCTCGAGCGGCGACCGCGGCACGATCCGCTGGCGACCCTACTTCGAGGCCCTCCTCTCGTTCGCTCATACCTCGTCTTCGGTGGACGAACGGTCAAATGGATGCCGGTTCGGGGTCACTCGAGACATCAGACCACGGAAACGCAGAAACTGGGTACTCGTACGCTGACCACACTGTCGAAACAAACCCAGTTCGGCCGAGCGTCTACCTCGGGAGTAGACGTCACCAGGAAAACATATGTGCGGCCGACGAGAGTGGGAGATATGAACCGCCGCCGATTCCTCACCGGGGTCGCGATGGGGTCGGTAAGCGTCGCGGGGTGTCTGGGGGCGGGAGAGAGCCCTGCCCTCCCTGACGGGATGACGGTCGAGACGCACCATCGCGTCGGCAGTCACCTGGTTGACGACGGTCTCGACCCGTCCGGAGAGCGACCCCACTCGTATCAGACGATTATCACGGACCGACCGACGGCTCGAGAGCGGATGCGAGACGGTGACGGAAACGAGAACGAGGACGAGGACGAGATTACGGAATTCGTCGCGGAGACCGAGTTCGACCGATCGTATCTCATCATCGTGGTGGCACGATCCTGGTCGAGCCAGCACTGGCTCGAGGTCCAGGAAATCGAACGAACCGAAGACGGTATTCACGTCTTTATCGCCTCCGATTCGGACGAGCCGACCGTCGACGATGCCGCAGTCCATTCGATTGCGATCCAAATTACCGACGAGGAGAGCGAGGAACCTGACGCCGTCGCCGTATCAATCGACGGCGAGTCGATGGGGACCGCCGAAAACACTTCGTGACCGGCCACAGACGCCTTCGGTCACGGCGACCGGAGCCGTTCGACGCGCTCGAGTGAATCCGCCTCGGACGGCGTCTTGTCCTCCCTGATCCCGAGAAACCGTGGGAACCGGAGCGCATAGCCCGAACTGTACGTCGGCGAGGTCTGGATTTCCTCGTAGCCCACCTCGAACACGACCGCTGGCTCGAGGTCGACGTCCTTGCCGTCCTCGGCACGAATGTACGGCTCGAGGCGCTCGGTCAGGTCCGCGAGGGTCTCGTCGGTGATTCCCGTGGCGACCTTGCCGATGGTCTCGAACACGCCATCTCCGGAGGCGTCCGTCGCCCGCACGGACAGCAGGAACGTGCCGAGGAAGGTTCCCCGTCGACCCTCGCCCCACTCCGCGCCGGTGACGACGCAGTCGAGCGTCTCGACGTCGGGTTTCCGCTTCAGCCAGTGCTTACCGCGCCGGCCCGGCGAGTACGTCGAGTCGGGGTCCTTGAGCATGATCCCCTCGTGTCCGGCCTCGAGCGCGTCGGCGTCGATCGATTCGATCTCGTCGGGGTCGTCGGTGAGCCAGAGGAGTGAGAGGCCCTCGGGCGTCTCGTCCCCTGTCGTCTCGGTCGCTCCCGTTTCGGCGGCGTCCTCGGGCGCTTCGGACGCGCCCGTCTTCGTTTTGGGGTCGACCCCGGGGGCGAGCACCGCCTCGAGTCGCCCGTGGCGCGCCGTGAGCGGGACGTCGAGCAGGTCCTCGCCGTCGGCGTGGAGACAGTCGAAGAAGACCGGCCGGACGGCCACATCCTCGCGCGCTTTCGCCACGTCGTGTTTTCGACGGAACCGCCGGAGCACCTCCTGGAACGGGAGCGGGTTTCCGTCGTCGTCGACGGCGACCACCTCGCCGTCCAGGATCGTCGGCACCTCGAGGGTCGCCTCGGCGAACTCGACGACCTCCGGGAGCGCGTCGGTCACGTCCTCCATGTTCCTCGAGAAGACGCGCGTCGTCGAGCGTTCGTCTCCCGATATCCTGTTGGAGGCACCCGTCGTCTCGACGCCGTCCGGCGCGTAGTGTAACTGGACGCGCGCCCCGTCGTACTTCCACTCGACAGCCGCCTCGTCCCAGGCCTCGAGCGCGTCGGTCACGCTCCCCGCTTGGGCGAGCATCGCCTGCACCGGGCGCCCGACCTCGAGGGTGAGCGCGTCCAGTCCCTCGAGCCCTTCGTCTCGCGCGACGAGGGCGACGAGGCCGTAGTCGTTCGACACCTGTAACGCGCGTTCGACGCGGTCGGCGGGGACGTCGAACGCCTCCGCGACGGCGTCGCGGACGGTCCCCTCGCCGACGCCGATGCGCATCTCCGAGAGGACGAGGCGAGCGAGGTAGCGGGCCTCGTCGGCCTCACACCGGTTGAACAGCGAGAACAGGAGGTCGACTTTCGTGTCGTGACTGCCCGAGCCGTCTGTTTCGGCCAGATTTGTGAGCGTGTCGGACACCGTCGCGACGGTGAGTTCGTCCTGGCCGCCGCCACTGCCGCTATTGTCACCCCCACCACCACCGGCGAACGCCCCCAGCCCCCGCTGGCCGCCGAACTCGTAACTCGCGGCGACGGCGCCGATTTCGCCGATCTCGGCGACGGCGTCCTCCACGTCGTCCGGGCCGACGTTCGTCCCGGCCGCGCGAGCGATCGCCTCGTAGCACGTCCGCGGGCCGATATCGAGCTTTCGGGCGTCCCAGGCGGGGAAGACCCGCCCCTGGACGAAGCGGGCGACGACCTCGAGGTCCGGGCTGGCCGCCTCGAGGAGCGACCGGACATGCGCGACGGTCTCGAGATCAGAAGGCTCGGCCTCGATGGTGGCGGCGTGGTCGGCGAACGTGGCGAAGTCCATGTCGTGGGTGTAGGCGACGGCGATCGCTTAAGGGGTTCGAGAGGCGTCGGCCGACGGTGTGATCGGCCAGTCCCCTTCCAGGCGTCGACTGGTACTAGGGCTTGTGGGTAAACAACACCGGCTTCCCGTCCTCGACGCCCGTACAGATGTCGAGCGGGATGGTCTGGTTCAGGCTCGTGTGTTCGTCCTTGCAGACGACCATGTCGTCGAACGGCTGGTCGCAGGCCGGACACGCCAGACCGACCGTGTTCTGGTACTGCTTGATCGACTCGTTTTCCTCGCGAAGCGTCGCCGAGGAGACGTACTTCTCGAACTGCTCCATGGGCTACGTGGGAAAGAACAGAGGTAAAGTGTTTCCCTGGTGGGTCTCGGGAATCAGAAAACACCACAGCGACGCCAATTCGAAAATTCCGACGGGGAGATGGCCGCTTCGATGCGGTTACTGCACCGCAGCACCCTCACCAGCGCGATCAGTAGGTCGTGTTGTTCGACAGTTCGAGGCTCGAGGAGCCGAGGTCGCGCACGCCGTTGACCAGCCGACTGTTGCGCATGGTGATATTGTGACTCTGATCGTACAGGCAGGCTGCCTGTTTGCCGCCGGTCGACTCGGCGTCAACGTCCAGGTAGAGCGAATCGGAACCGAGTTCGACGATGGGGAACTTGCTTGCGCGAAGAGTGCTCTCCCAGACCGTCAGGTCGTCGGCGGTCGACGTGATCGCGTTTCGGGTGGCGCCATTCCGCCCGGGCTGGTCAACCTCGATCGCGTTGAATCGGCAGTTGTCTCGCCCGACGCGGATGCCGTCGCGGAGTCCGGAGGCGTCGCCTGCCTTGCCGGTGATCGTGAGGTATTCGGCGAGCACGCGGTCGGTCGCGCTCGTGTTTCGGATCCACACCGGGTAGCCGCCAGCGGTTTCGTGATTGATCTTCGTATCGACGATCGTGACCTCCCCACAGTTAGGGGAGACGACAATGCCGTGATTAACGTCGTTGCCCTGCATGTCAATGTGGACGCGCTCGATTCGAGCACTCTCACAGGTGGGCATCGTCGAGATCGCGTGACTGGTCGGCATCGGGGAGGTGATGTTGACGGCCGCTCCCTTGATACGCAAGTTCTGGCCGTTCTCGATGCGGATCCCGCGCTGGCCCTCGTCCTCCGGACGGGTGTCGTCGACGGTGACCGTCGGCCAGTTAATCTCGCTGCCGTTGCCGCCGACGCGGATGTTCGCGCCGTTGCTGTTCCGGTAGGTGCCGCCGCTGACTATGATCTTCCCGGTGCCGCCGGCGGCGTAGAGCCCGTTGTCCGGGAACGCGCCGATCGTACAGTGTTTGAACTCGAGGGTACCAGCGTTCTGGTTGGCCAGGATGCCGGTCGGACCGCGCCAGCGTTCGCCAGCCGTCGGGGTATTGTTTATCCACTCGCCGCCGTGGGGAGCGCTGAAGCGCTCGACGATCCCGTAGCCGCTCGAACTGGTGACGTTGAACAGACCTGGGCCCCACGTTCCACTGTCGTGCTGACCCTTGATGTTGATGTCGCGCACCTCGAGGCGGTCGGAGACGTGCGCTTCGATGACGCGAATCCCGGTGTCGGGGGCCGTCTGGTCGACGTCGAATCCCTCGAACCGCAGGCGCCGTCCTGGTCTGTAGCCGACGCCGAGACGGAAGAGCCGGTACTTCGGGCCGTCGAAGTTGTAGTGGTTCGCGGGCACGAGCGTCGCGTCGTTGCCGATGAAGGCGACGTTATCGAAGCCGGTAAACCGGAGCTGGCTGTCCATCGCGTAGCGCCCAGGGGGGAAGTAAAACAGCGTGTTGTCGTTCCGAATGTTCCTGAGTACGGGGGTGATCGATCGATTCCCGGTGTTGTCGGCGCCGGCCTCGACGACGTTGACGACGTGTCGGTACTCTCCGTCGTACTTCGTGTACGAGCCCGAGGCCGCGGCGGTCGAAGAGAGACCGAGCGCAGAGATACCCGCAATGGCCGCACCCTTCACGAACGTCCGCCTCCCTGGCTGATAGGTGTCGGTGTCGGTGTCAGATGCTTGTTCAAAGTCGGTAGATCGCCCATCGTCTGGGTCGCGTTCGTTTGCTATTCCAGTCATGAAATTCAATTATACGTACTGGTTCTACTGGAAAAGAGAGCGTAGCTAGTCACGAAGCCATGCAAATCGTTGTCAGTGGCTAGAATAGCAAAACCGATGCTCGAGTCTCAGTCCGATTCGAAGACGAGTTCGAAGAATTTTCGCTGGGCGGCGCGGAGGTGATTGTTGAACGTCGGCTGTGAGACGCCGAGTGCCTCGCTGATCTCGCTGCCAGTGCGTTCTCGTGGCGACTCGAAGAATCCGCTCTCGTAGGCGGTCTGGAGCACCTCTCGCTGCCGGTCGGTCAGTATCTCGTCCATGTCCGCCGTGAACCCGCTCGTCGTTCGGCGGTCCCTCTCTCGGGGCTGTTCGCGTCGCGCCAGCAACTCCGAGTGGTCGTACGTCGCCTGGATCGTGTCGATGAACAGCCGAACGTCCGCGCTCTCCGGGAGGGCGACGGCGATCGTTCCTTCGCCGCCTTTCGCCCTGAATCGCTGGGGGATGGCGCCGTGACCGAGGAGCGTTCCGAAGAAACTCGACTCGTCGACCGTACATTCGAAGAGGCACTCCTCGTCGCTCTCCGAGATGAGTCGCGTGTCGTCCACCGCGAACGCTCGCTCCATGTGCTCGAGGACGGGTTCCGGCGGCGTCTCGTGGGTGGTGAAGAAGACGCGGTACCCACCGTTCGAGCGGGCGACCACGCTCTCGAGTTCGACGACACAGCCGACCTCGGCAGTCACTGAGAGGAACGGGATGGAGTCGTCCCGAATCTCGAACTCGACTTCGACGAACTCGTCGCTCACGAGCGCTTTCTTGCTCTCGACGGCGTTGATCGCATAGGCGATGGTCTCGCCGAGCTCCACGAGAACGGTACGCTCCAGATCCCCGAACGTCTCGAGCTGGTCCGAATACACCGTCAACACGCCGTAGCGCATCTCGCGGTACACGAGCGGAATCGCGATGCAAGCGCGATAGCCGCGCTTGAGCGCCTCGCGACGCCACCGGGGGAGTGGCGGCTCGCCCAGCAGGTCCTCGATAACCTGCGGTTCCTGCGTCTCGTTCGCCAGTTCCGTCGGTTCCCGTTCGCTCGAGTCGGCGTTTCTCGGATCGATCGCATCGAGGTACCCCTCGTTGGCGCCGCCCCACTCCTGGGGAGTCACCGCGTCGTGTACCGCGTCGTACTCGCCGATCCAGGCGAAGGTGTACGGTCCGGCGGTCGTCAACTGGGTGCAGACGGCCTGTTCGATCGCCGTGCGCGAATCCGCCGCCACCAGCGCCTGGTCGATGTGACGGATGACGTCGTTGACCTGGTTCAGTCGCGTGAGCCGCTCGTTCTGTTCGTGCAGGCGTTCGTCGCGTTCGATCAACTGGCGTTCCCGTTCGGCCCGATCGAGCGAGGATTCGGCGTTCGTCGCCAGGAGGCGAGCCAGCGACGGTTCCGTGCTCGCGGCCAGTATCCGGGCGAGCGACAGTCGCTCGTCGTGTACGTCGTCGCTCGTCCTCGAGCCGATGACGAGCACGCCGTGTCGCCCGAGCGGGAGGATCGCGACGCCGTAGGTGTCGGCGTCGGCGTCGGCCCCGGGGGCGACTGCCATCTCGTCGTGAACCGTCACCCGTTTCTCGGCGAACGCCTGCCACGCCAGTTCGGCCTGCGGGTCGAACATCTGCTCCGCGTCGACGATCGTTTCGGCCATCGCCGTCTGTGCGCGTGGTCTGAGCGTCCCCGTCTCGCTATCGTAGACCGCGATCATCGTAATCGGGAGGCCGAGCGCCGATTCGGCCGTCTCGACCACGGTATCACAGACCTCTCGTACCGTCTCCGCTCCGAGCAACTCCCCCGTCGCCTCGACGAGCCCCTCGAGTTGCGCCTCACGCCGGCGTCGCCGTTTCTCCTGTTCGACCCGGTCGAGGGCCGCCTCGGCGGTAGCCGCGAGCAGCCCGGCAAGCTGGCGTTTGTCCGCGTCGAACACCCCAATCTGGTCGGAGACGGCGACCATGACGCCGTGAGACCCGAGCGGAAGCCAGATGCCGCTGGGAAACGCCGCCTCGAGACCTTCGTCGCGGTCGGTCATACCGTCGTCCATCACGATGGTCTCTCCCTCGGCGAACGATCGCCACGCGACCGAGTCGTCTCCGGGACGCACGGGCGAAAGGGCTCCAAACCGGTTCTCGACGTACTCGGTCGTCGCGGCTGGCGAGAGCCGGGTTCCGTCCTCGCTGGCGAAGTACACCCCGGCGCCGGGAATGCCGAGGACTTCGTTCGTCGTCTCGAGGATGAGGTCGCACACGTCCTCGGCGGTCTCGGCGTGGAGTAGTTCCCGGCTCGATTCGTGGAGTGCCGTCAGCGTCCGTTCGTGTTCCTCCCGCTCGAGGGTGAGCGCGAGGAGCCCCTCGTTCGTCTCCCTGAGTTCCGCTTGCAGCGCCTGGATCATGTCCTGGTCTGCGTCCGAGGGCTGTTCGTCACCGTCCTGGCCGCTCATCGCGACCCCCTCGTGACCACCAGCACGGTCGCGTCGTCGTTCTCGTCTGCCAACTCCGCCAGGAGTCGGTGGGCGAGCGTCGAACTCGGTTCGTCCACGAGGTGGACGAATTCGTCCCACTTCCAGAGCGACCGTACGCCGTCAGAATACAGCGCCAGGGCGTACTCGGGGTCCCACTCGTTTTCCCTGATCAGCGGTTCCGGGGCGTCGTTCCCGAGCACTCCCCGTCGAGTCACGAACTCGAGTGGCACCGGGGCATCGACCTTGTGAGAGATATTGCCGACGCTGGCGTACGAAATCGTCTCTCTGGACCAGTCGAAACGAGCGAGCGCCATGACGACTCCGCGCGTCCTGGCACACACCCGTTCGACGCCCTGAAAGATGGCGGTGAGCGACTGGTCGAAGTGGCTCGTGACGTACCGTTTTGCCGCCGCCGCGGCAGTGTGTGCATCCCGTCCGTGCCCCAGTCCGTCGATCACGCCGACGAGGGCGCTGTGTCCCCACCGTTTGATGACGAACGCGTCGCCGTTCGGATCGCCGCGCGAACGGGGACGCGTCGCCGCTCCGAACGTGAGCGGAAACGGCTTCTGTGAACGCGTTCGAGTCCGAAATTCGCGTTTGGCGACGATGTGTGTGCCGGCGTGTGAATCGGGGCGAGGAACGACTTCGAATTCGTCCATGAGGCGATCGACCGCCCCGAGGCCGGACCCCAGGCTCCCCGCCGTCGAATAGCCGTCGGTGATCGCTCGATCGACGTCGCCGATTCCCGGCCCCGAGTCCTCGGCGTGAATCTCGATACCGTGATGGTCGTCCGACGACGTGGGCACGAGCGTGATCGTCCCTTCGCCGGCGTGTTTGACGATGTTCGAGGCCAGTTCGTGGATCACGAGGACGACCTCTTCGATGGTCGACTCGTCGAGTTCGAACGCTGCAAGGATCGGCTTCGCCCGGCGGCCAGCGAGGATGACGTCGGCCTGTTTGGAAATCGTGATCGACGTCTCGTCGTCACCCGTCATTGGCGACCACTCGTGGCACGTACTTGCGAATGGTGACGGTCGTCCCCGTCTCGGCACTCGTGTCGATCTCGAACTCGTCCATCATCTTCCGGGCGCCGGAGAGGCCGTGGCCCATTCCGCTCGACGTCGAGTACCCCTCCTCGAGGGCGCGATCGACGTCCGGAATTCCCGGGCCATTGTCGTCGAAGACGATTTCGACCACGCGCCGACTCCCCTCCGAGCGGACGCGCCAGCGCATTGTCCCGACCTCGGCGTAGAGATAGATGTTCCGGGCGAGTTCGGAGACTGCGGTCACAATCCGGGTGGTGTCCGTCAGCCCGAAGCCGACGTTCGAAACGACGTTGCGAATCGTGGTCCGGGCGGTGACGATGTCCGATTCGGAGGCGATCTCGAGGACCCCTTCTTCGCTCACCATGTGACTCATCTCGAATCTATCTCGAGGGCGTCTAGCGCCGCATCGATACTCTTGGCCGTCTGCACACCACCCAGGTCGAACCCGAGTTCGGTCACCGTGATGGCGATGGCAGGGCTGATGCCGACGAGAATCGGTCGAACGCCCATCAGTTCGACCATCTTTGCCGTCTCGACGATCACCCGGGCGAAGAACGAGTCGACCGTTTGCACGTCGGAGACGTCGAGCACGACTCCCTCGATGCGCTCGAGGTTCGTCTGGTTGATACGCTCGAGAATGCGCTCCTGGAGGTCGTCGATCGTACTGTCCGACGGGTGTGGGGGGAGGGTCGCGATCAGCGTTCCTCGCACCTGGATAACGGTGACGCGATCTGTGTGGGTCATATTACTGGGATTGGGACGCATTCGTCACGATGTCGATGTTCTGGGTGAGGTGCAATCCGAGTTCCAGCCCCTCGCTCAACGTGGACCTGGTTCGGATGTCGTCCATCGTGATCCCGAGCTGGACCAGCGTCTGGGCGATGTTGGGGTTGATCCCGGTGATGATGACTTCGCTGCCTAGCAGCGACACGGCGTTCACCGTATCGGTGAGGTGCTGTGCCGTCGCCGTGTCCACGTTGGGAACACCAGTGATGTCGATCAACGCAATCTCCGACCCGTTCTCTGTGAGTTCGATGAGCAACTCCTCGGTGAGCCGCTGTGCGCGAGTCGTATCCAGCGTTCCGACCACGGTTGCGAGCGTGATGCAATCCCAGATCTCGACGATCGGCGTCGACTGTTCGAGAATCGCTTCGGCCTGTTCAGCCGTCTTCCGCTCGAGTCGCTTGCGCTCGGAGATGTCGGTGACGTAGGCGATGAACTCCCCGTCGTCGATAGTTCCAGAGACGAGAACGTCCACCGTTTCCCCGTCGTTCGCGATCAGTTGCGTCTCGAATGCATCCACGTGACCCGTTCTCTTGAGCTGTTCTTCGAGTCGCTCACTGTCCTGTGGATCCGCGTATTCGATGGACGAGATCTCTGAGCGTAACTGTTCGACCGAATCGAAAGAGAGCATTCTGGCGAGTTGCTGATTGGCGTACTGATTCTCCGAGTCGACCTGGGACGCTTCGAGATCCAGATCGTCGACCGGAACCCGAAAGATGCCGATAGGAGCATTTTCGATTAATTTCTCGTAGGGGGGATCACTCGGTGACATCCGTAATCCGGTAAAAGTACAAAATCTGGCCTATTAACGTTTAGGACGAATTAGGTGTTATATTTCCGTCACTACTGTTGGTTGCCGATGGGTGTCTTCCTCGAGGAGCGAGTTTCTGGTTCAAACGGCTCGGAGACCGTTCGATGGGGCATTCGTGCCTCTGGCAGGAGAACGACGAAATCCGACCAACTCTCACATTCAGTGATGGTCCGATTCTGAAGAGTGTTTTGGTGGCTTGCCAATAGATCGCTCGCGTCAACGAGTAGGTATGCGCTCTCGAGACGTTCCCACTCGAGCTAGCTGAAAGCGCGAACCGTGAGACCCGCCAGCGGGTCGCGAGACGCGAGACGCCAACCGCGAAACGCTAGACACCACCCGCACCCTTCCGTGGCGCAATCGCACCGCACCGGACCAGTCGTCCGAGAACGCAGGCCACCACTCTCCGGAGCGAGCCGAACACTCGAGTACAGTGTCCGCTCGAGGGATAACTGCATTTAACCCACTGGAAAGCAGACCCGGTGGTATGGGAGCCGAGGAACTCGCGTCGCGTCTCGAGGAGGTACTCGCCGTCGATGCCGAGTCGTTTCGCGACCGCGCGATCGAGGAAGCCGACGTCATCGTCGAGGGAATCGAGTCGGGCGCGTTTGACAACCCACAGGCGATCGTCGGCTTCGAGTACGAATTCTACGCCATCGACGCCGAAACGGCCGCGCTCAAGCGCGTTCCTCGGCGTCTCCTCGAGTTGATGGGCTTCGAGAAGGAACTCGGCCTCCACAACGCGGAGATGACGACGAGTCCGCAACCGCTCAACGCCGACGGACTTCGCGCCCAGGAGTCGGAGATTCTCGCCCGCCTGCGCGCGGCGGAGAACGTCGCGAAAGCAGAGGGGATGCGCCTGGTCAGCGACGGACTCTGGACCCTGCCGCCGGCCGGCGAATCCGCCTACGAGTACCTGACGGACACGGTCGAACGGACGCTCGAGGTCGGCGATTCCTCAGGCGACAGCGAGGAAGCGGGCACCAACTCGCGCACCGTCACGCTCGCAACGAACATGAGCGACGCCGCGCGCTACCACGCGATGGCCAACACCGACCGTGCCGAGGCCGCCGGGATGGTCCTCGACTGCCCGCACGTCTCGCTCGCTGCCGAGACCGCGATGCCCGAGAGCCTCATCACCTCGATTCAGCCTCACTACCAGGTCCCCCACGCCCCGGACCTGCCGACGTACTTCAACTACGCCGTCAGGATCGCCGGTCCACTGCTCGCACTGGGAGTCAACTCGCCGTTCCTTCCCGCCGACCTCTACGACGACGGGGCGGCCGCCGAGGACGTCCTTCGCGACGCCTGGATGGAACACCGGATCAGCATCTTCGAGACCGTCCTGAACGATCCCTCGGCCGGGACCGGCAAAGTTCGCTTCCCGTACGACCTCGAGAGCGTCGAGAAAGCCGTCGAGCGAATCGCCACCGACGACACCCTCGTGCCGATGCCGGTCGGCGACGGCGACCGGTTCGACGACCAGTTCGCCCACTTCCGGCGCAAGCACGGCACCTACTGGCGGTGGGTGCGCCCGGTCTTCGACGGCTCGAGTCGGTCGGCGGCGAACGCCCGCATCGAGTTTCGCCCGATTCCGGCCCAGCCGACCGTCCGGGACTCCGTCGCGTTCCTCGCGGCGTACGCGGGGCTTCTGGAGAGTCTCACTCACCTCGAGCACCCCGTTCGCGAACTCGACTGGGAGATCGCCCGCGAGAACTTCTACGCCGCGATGCGCGACGGGCTGGCGGCCGACCTCGAGTGGATCACGAACGACGGACAGACGACGAGCGACACGGAAGCCGTCTACGCAGACCTTTTCGCACACGCCGAAGACGGCCTCTCGAGTCGCGGCCTGACCGACGAGGAGGTCGCGGCCTACCTCCACCCGCTTCGGCGTCGCGTCCGCCAGGGTCTGACTCCCGCCCGCTGGAAACACGAACTGGTGGCCGACGAGGTCGCCTCGGGGGAGTCGCTCGCGGGCGCCCTCGAGGTGATGCAACGTCAGTACGTCGAACAGCAAGCCGAGACGCTGTTCGAGGGGAGTTTCGCGGACTGGGCGTGACCCACGCCAGCCCGGGACGCAAGCGTTGCGCTCGAGTCGGTCGAGCAGTCGATGATCGGTATCGGGCCACAACTGCTTAAGCCCCGCAGTGGAAACTGACGCGTATGGTTACGTTCCTCTCCGGGGGTACCGGCACGCCGAAGCTGTTAGACGGGGCCGGAGCGGCGTTCTCGCCGGACGAGATTACCGTCGTCGCCAACACCGGCGACGACATCGAACTCGGCGGTCTCTTCGTCTCTCCCGACGTCGACACGCTTCTCTTCCAGGGCGGTGGCGTCCTTGACCGCGAACGGTGGTGGGGGATCAGGGGCGACACGCACCGCACGCACTCGGCGCTCTCCGACATCGCCGCAGCGGCCGACCTCCCCGACGGCCCGCAGTATCTCGAGGCCTCGAGACAGACCGAGGGCCGCGACATCGCCCGGTGGCGTCGGTTCTCGGGCATCGCGGAGTTCATGACGATTGGCGACCGCGACCGAGCAGTTCACCTCACGCGGACCAGCCTCCTCGACCAGGGACACACGCTCTCGGAGGCTACCAACGTCCTCGCCGACGGATTCGGGCTGACGATCGACGTCCTGCCGATGAGCGACGACGCCGTCGCGAGCCTGATCCACACCGAGGACGGCCTAATGCACTTCCAGGAGTACTGGGTCGCCCACCGCGGGAAACCGACGATCACGAACGTCGAGTTCCGCGGTTCGTCGAACGCCGAACCGGCACCGGGGGTGCTCGAGGCGCTCTCCGACCCCGTCGTGATCGGGCCCTCGAACCCGGTGACGAGCATTGGGCCGATGCTCGCGCTGCCCGGCGTCGCGAGGGCGCTGATGGAGACACCCGTCGTCGCCGTCTCGCCGTTCCTGGGTGACGAGGCGTTCTCGGGCCCGGCCGGTGACCTGATGGAGGCCGTCGGTGCGACGCCGAACACGGCTGGTCTGGCGACGGCGTATCCCTTCGCCGACGCGTTCGTCATCGACAGCGACGACCCGACCGAGTTCGACCGGCCGACGATCCAGACCGACATCCGGATCGACTCACCGGAGGACGCCGGTCGCGTGATTCAGGCCATCGACGAGGCGCTCTCGATCCTCGCCTGACCGATGTCATCGCACTCGCTCTCCGCACCACTCTCGCTCTCCCCGCCACTCGCACTGGCCAGTCTCTCGGGACAATCGGACGCCGAATGGGCGCTCGCAGCCGCCGAGTGGGCCGGCTGTGCGTTCCTCGGCGGTATCGCGCTCGACGGCCCGTCCCGCGAGGCCGCACGCGAACTCGTCGCCCGCGACCGGACCGAATTCCTGCCCGACGACCCGGTCGCATTCGTCGACGATCAACTCGCCGCCCTCGAGGACGAGTCCCTGCAGGCGGGAATCAACGTCAGGAGCGCCAGCGTCGACGCAATCCCGGCCGTCGCCTGCGTCTGTCGGGAGCGGGACGCGTTGCTCGAGATTAACGCCCACTGCCGCCAGCCCGAGCTCTGTGCGGTTGGCTGTGGTCAAACGCTCCTCCGAGACGCAGACCGACTCGGCGAGTACGTC
The DNA here is from genome assembly GCF_042663665.1 of Saliphagus sp. GCM10025317. Lineage (NCBI taxonomy): Archaea > Methanobacteriati > Methanobacteriota > Halobacteria > Halobacteriales > Natrialbaceae > Saliphagus > Saliphagus sp. GCM10025317. The sequence continues at coordinate 1,971,819 of NZ_JBHTAQ010000005.1, read as the reverse complement.
GCCACCGCCGCCGACGACGGCGCGACCGTCGGTGTCAAGGTTCGCGCCGAGGTTTCGGGCGTCGACCTGTCGGCGCTGTGTCGCTCGCTCGAGGCCGCCGGCGCGTCGTTCGTCCACGTCGACGCGATGGACTCCGAATCAGTCATCGCCGACGTCACCGACGCCTGCGACCTGTACGTGATCGCCAACAACGGCGTCCGCGACGAATCGACCGTTCGCGAGTACCTCGCCTACGGCGCCGACGCGGTCAGCGTCGGTCGGCCCAGCGACAATCCGGTCGTCCTCGAGCGGGTGCGGCGGGCGCTCGAGAGGGAGGAGAGCGAGGCCTGAGTTCGCGGTCGACGATTGATAGTTCTCACACGCGCTGGTAGGGCCCGAGTCGAGTCCCGTCGAGCAGGTACGACTCCGTCGAGGCGAGGGCCTCCGGCAAAAACGGTGCGAGAAACGACTGGTTCTCGCGGTTGGTCCACGTCCCGCCCGCCAGGTCGTTGAACGCCGGCACGACCACGACCTCGGGCGGATCCGCGTCGCCCTCGAGCCACGGCAGTCCGTCGTAGGCCTCGCCGTCGCGTCCACGAAACGGAGCGGGGTCGAGCCGTCCGCGAAGCCAGACGCGCTCGACACGGGCGCCGCCGACGTCGTCCTCGAGTCGGACGGTGGGGTGTTCGTGGCCGAGGCAGACAATGTCGGCCTCGAGCACCGATCGGTCGGGCCAGGTGTGACCGTGACAACAGCCGAGACTATCGAGCCGGACGCCGCTGCCGTCCGTGATCCGAAGGGGTGTACCGCCCAGTTCGCCCTCAACGGTGGCGTTGCCGTCGCCGTCATGGTTCTCGAGGTCGCCAGGTTCGTCGTACCCCGTCCCCAGCCACCCCTCGATGGCTCCGTCGTGGTTACCCCGGACCAGCGTCACCGAGACGCCATCTGGAAGCGACTCGAACAGCACCTCGAGTTCGCCACGCTCCGCACCGCCAGGATCACCGATGGCGTGCATCAGGTCGCCGAGGACGATCAGCCGATTCGCGGCGGTTCGCTCGAGCAGCGAGCACAGTCGGGTTCGACGCTCGGCCGCTCGACTGGGGACGTCGACGCCGCGCTCGTAGCGCAACCCGACCTCGTAGCCGGCGTGGTAGTCCGCGACCACGAGCGCGCGCTCGTCGCCGAGTTCCGCGACGGCTGCCGGTTCGTCGGGCACGGGCTCGAGGCGGGCCATCGGCTCAGATAGCCTTCAATTTGCCGTCACCGGGCTCGTAACACTGCCCGCCCATCAGGGCGTCGTCGATGGCCTCCTCGACGTCGTCCTCGTCGGCACCGGTCTCGTCGGTGACAGTGTCGATCACGGCCGAGCGATCCGCGCCCTCGCCGTCGTCGAGGTCCGTCATCGTCTCGACGACGAGATCCTGGAGGTCGACGTCCTCGAGGTCGGTCTCCTCGTCGCCGTCGTCTTCGTTTTCGTCTTCGTCGACTCCCTCGGCCTCCTCGGTACTCTCTTCGTCGACTTCGGGTTCCGCTTCGTCGTCTTCGTCGTCTTCGACGTCCTCGACCGACTCGTCGCCCGCTGGCACGTCGATATCTGCCTCACCCGGCTCGTCGACGTCCGCCCCCGTCGAGAACTCGGTCCCGAACTCGGCCTCGAGTTGCTCGCGTTCCTCGTCGTCCATCTCGTACATGCCTGAGGCGTCCTCGAGTTCGTCTTCCTCGAGGTCGCCGTTCTGGCCGACGTCGACGGATTCCTCGTCGACGGGCTCTTCGTCAACGGATCCATCGTCGGCCGTCGAATCCGATTCCTCGGCGGTGGCTGCCTCGTCCTCGCCCTTGCCCTCGGCCTCGACACGGGCGTCGAAATCGCCGAGTTCGTCGGCCGTCGAATCCGATTCTCCGGCGTCGAAGTCACCCAGTTCGTCGCCTCCACTCGCGTCGTCTCCGCTGGCGTCGTCGGCCTCGAGATCGGCGGATTCGGTCCCGGTGTCGCTCGTCACCGCGGAGTCTGTGGTTTCGGCTGCCGCCGGCGCCTCGGGTTCGTTCTCATCCCGAGCAGGGGCGTCCTCAAGGTCGCTGTCGCCATCCACATTCACATCCACATCCACGTCCAGGTCGACGGACTCGGCGCTCGCCAGCGCGGCGAAGCTCGGCGCACCCGGTTGCGAATCGCTCGGCTGTCGGTTCAATCCGCGCACCTCGTCTCTGTCGCCGGCCACGACTGCTGCTGCATCGAGCGCGAGGTCGCGAACGCCCTCGAGGTAGGCGGGCGTGGTCCCGTAGTGGCCCTGGGCGAGCGGGATGCCGGCGGCGAGGCCGCGTTCGACGCCCGCCTCGCGCAGAGCCGTCTCGAGCGCGTCACCCGAGGCCTCGAGGTCGGCCGCCGCCGCGTAGGTGCCGACGCGCTCGAGGGTCTGTTCGGCCGCCGACACGACCCAGCGATCCCGCGTCTCGGGGTCGACCGTGGCGATACTCTCGGGGCGAATCGACGTGTAGACGACGTCCGAATCGTCGGGCTGGAACGTGCGTGCCTTACCCGTGACGGCCACGAACGCCGGCGGGTCGATCCGCTCGAGGAAGGCGAGTTCGTCGGGCTGGTACTGGCCGGCGTAGACGACGAACGCGCCGGTCGGATCGACGACGCGTGCGCGGAGCATCTCGTCGTTGACCGCCGTGACCTCCGTGAGCGCCCCGACGACGAACACTCGGTTGAGTCGCGCCCCCGTTGGAGTGATGACGTAGTTCGGCGCCCGCTCCTCGTCGCTCTCGGCGTGGGAGTAGTCGGCGTCGTCGAACTCCGCTGCGAAGACCCGGTAGGCGACCTCGCGTCCCGGCACCTCCTCGCCGTCAACGGAACTCATGCCTCCACCTCCGAGGCTCGGTCCCGCTCATCCAGGACCGCTCGAGCACGTTCGACCGGATCGTCGTCGCTCTCCTCGAACGTGCTGGCGTCCAGGTTTGCGCCGTACTCGTCGACCGAGAGGTGGCCGCGAACGCGGTACTCCGTGCCGACGACGTTTTCCCGGATGGTGTCCGCGACGGCCTCCTGGTCCATCGCCTCGCGGGCCTCGTCCTTCGCGTCCTCGAGGTCGCCGCCGTAGACCGCTTCGGTGAGTTCGTCGTCCAGGATCACCGTCACGGCGCCGGTGCCGTCGTCCAGGATCGCCTTCACTCGGAGGTCGTCGACGCCGTCGACGTCGCCGTGGGTCCGACACTGCCCCTTCTGGACCACGCGATTGCACTCGGGACAGCGCTGGATCAGTCCGGAACCGTCGCGGACGGCCAGCAGGTTCCCGACGAGTTCCACGTCGTATACGCCGCCGGTCGCGACGGCCTCCCCGATGGGGAGTCTGGGTGCGTCGGAGCCGACGTCGACGTTCGTCTCGAGGGCCGTCACCGTCGAGAACTCCGAGACGTTCACTTCGGGTACGCCGCGGAACTCGCGGACGTAGGCGTTCTCGATGCGAACCGAGGCGCCCTCTTCGATCTCTGGGACGGGATCCCAGTTCGTAAACGGCAGTCGACCACTCTCGTCGCCGAAGACTCCGCTGAGGATCTCGGTCTCGCCGTCTCGCCCGTTGATCGTCCGCTCCTCGCACTCGAGGACGGCGACCTCGATCGTCTTCGCGCGGTCGCCGGTCCGGAGATCGGCGAGATTGGCGTCTCCGCCGACCTCGTAGGGGACCTCGAGGGAGTCCTTGAGGAACGACAGCGAGGTGCTCTCCCCGAGGTTGAGTTCGGGTTCGCCGTCCCACTCGCGGACGCCGGCGTTGCCCGCGGTGATCGTGTCGCCCGGCGAGAGGCCGAAGTCCTCCCAGGCGGTGAAGTCGATCACGCCGGTTTCATCGGCGAGTTCGCCCTCGACGATGACGTGGTCCGAGCCCTGGTAACGGATTGACCGTTCGCCCGCGCTCAGGACGACCCCGGTGACCGTCACCGATCCGTCGTCGGGCGTGATCTCCCCGACGTCTCTGGCCGAGGGTGCGCCGCTCGAGCCGCCACTCGAGCCGTCCCCATACTTTCGACGGAGGCTCTGTGTGGCCTCCTCGAGCGGGACGCTGTACTCGAGTAGGTTCTGCAGGTCTGCTTTGACCTCCTCTTTGTCAACACCGAGATCGGAGGCGAGATCCTCGGCATGGGTATCGATATCCATCGGGTTCACTTCGAACGGAGAGGTAAAAAGCGTTCCCGGAACGGAGTGAAAGTAAACGTCGTCGTCGAAGGCCCGGGGATGGTAACCAGATGGGTCGAACCGCCGTGTTCTACTAGTGGTTCTGCCGATTTCGATTCGCCTGGACTTGGTTATAGTCTTCTAATTTGAGAGGATTGGATCGACTGTGCCCAATACAGCGCGTAGATTGACCGACGACGAACCCAAATCCTCATAACACCCTGATACAATACAGCGCTCAATGGGGTACTTCTCACGTGGAATCACCTCCGTTGGGGGCCAGCGCTTCATCTTCAGTCTCGGAAGTGTCTACCTCGCGGGTGCTATCGGATGTGCGCTCATCGCTATTGGTGGGATCCATTCGTTCGACGACCTCTTCACTAATTGCGTGCTACTTGGTGCAAGTGGAATCGTTCTCGTATCTGGTGCCTATCATCTCCCACGCACCGACCTCCGCCCCGACCTCTACGCAGACGTCGCCAGTTGGTGTGTCCGGGCCATCGGCGCCATGCTCGGTATCGTACTGTTTAGCGCATTGACGGGGGGAGTCAACGACCCCATTGCTGGCTTCGTCGTGCTCCCGGCGCTCGCCAGCATTGCTGGGCTTGGGTTAGGGTACAAGGATGCACGGGCCAAAACTCGTGCGTTAGACGCCGAAGATCGCCAGCGTGAACTCGAACAGGCAAACCGAAAACTCGAGCAGGTGAACCACGACCTCGAACGGGCGAACCGCAACCTCGAGCGCTACGAAACGATCGTCGAGACCGTCAACGATGGCATCTATCTCGTGGATGAAGACGGCTACTTCACGCTGGTCAACAGCGCCTACTGCGAGATGGTCGGCTACGATCGCGAGGAGCTGCTCGGCAGCCATGGCTCGCTCGTCGTGGACGAAGAGACGGTCGAAGCGGCGTACGACTATCAAGAACAGATGGTTGTGGGTGAGGAGCAGGAAGAGGAGACGGTCACGTTCGAGGCTGACGTTCATACTGCGAATGGGGAGACCATTCGGGCGGAAGCCTCGTTTGCAATTATCCGGGACGATGGCGAGTACGAACGAGTCGGCGTTGTCCGTGACGTAACCGAGCGGAACAAACGCGAACAGCAACTCGCCGAACAGAACGATCGACTGGACAGGTTCGCGGGAATGTTGGCCCACGAACTCCGGAACCCCGTGAGCATCGGCCAGATATACAGCCGAGAACTCCCGACAGAAACGAAACCAGAAGTGAAGGAGTACATCACCGAAGCGTTCGACCGCATCGAAGACATTATCGACGCCATGTTGGTTATCACGCGGGGGAGCGACGCGCTGTCTGAACCAACGCCAGTCTCAGTAGTGGAAACGGCACAGGAGACGTGGAGAGAGGTGGACGCCCCCGAGGCGAGACTGGAGGTGGAGGCAAACCAGACGATCGAAGCTGATAGCACGTATCTCCGCCATCTCTTTCGGAATCTGTTCGAGAACGCGGTCAACCACGGCGGAGCGGACGTCACAATCACGGTCGGTGACCTCCCCACCGGGTTTTTCGTTGCCGACGATGGGGTCGGAATCCCTCCAGCCGACCGCGATGAGATTTTCGAGGAGGGATATACGACGGCGAGCACGGGAGCGGGGATGGGATTGGGGTTGACGTTCGTCAAAGAGTTAGCGGACGTGTACGGTTGGACGTGTTCGGTGACGAAGAGCGATACTGGTGGGGCTCGATTCGAGTTCGAGAACGTGTCGATGACGCAAACTGCCACTGACTAGCCGTCTAATTCGCACCACACGTTGCTCACGTCCGCTACTGTCAGGGACGACGAACTTCGACGGAGCAATCCGTTTCGGTCTGGGCTGCGGTGAACGCTTTACCGCTCGCGCCCGTTGAACGAGCATGGCCGATACCCTGACCTGTCCGGAATGCGGGGACACGATTCGCTCACGAGAACACCTGGAAGCGGGCCACGAGGTCGCCGAACTGGAACCGAACGAGGATGGACTGACCCTCTACGGAAATCGCGACCTTTTCCTCTGTCGGAACTGCAAGCGTCCCCTCGGCGTCGGGCGCTGAGCGACACGACTCTCCATTGGTCTCCCGGACCGATGGTCGATTCTCGACGTCGACGAGCCTCGCGGTGCTTTCTTTACCCACCGCTCCGGAGAGAGCGTATGCACGTCGTCGTCAACGCTGCGATGAGCGCCGACGGGAAACTCTCCTCAAGGCGACGGGAGCAGGTCCGTATCAGCGGCGAGGCGGACTTCGACCGGATGGACGCGCTCCGGACGGCGAGCGACGCCATCGTCGTCGGCGTCGGGACGGTGCTGGCCGACGATCCGCACCTGATCGTCAAGAACGACGAACGGCGACAGCGACGGCTCGAGGCTGGCGAATCACCGTCGCCCGCCCGCGTGGTCGTCGACTCGAGTGGTCGAACGCCGCCCGACGCAGCTGTGCTCGACGACGACGCCGAGACCTACGTCTGCGTGACCGAGGACGCACCCGCCGAGACCGTCGATGCCCTCGCCGAGCGTGCGACGGTCGTACCCGCGGGAACGGGCCGTGTCGACCTCCGCGAGGCGTTCGCTGCTCTCGAGTCGGTCGGTCTCGAGTCCATCATGGTCGAGGGCGGCGGCGAACTCATCTTCTCGCTGGTCGAAACCGACCTGATCGACGAGTTGCGGGTGTTCGTCGGTCCGCGACTCATCGGTGGAAGAGACGCCCCGACCCTGGCCGACGGCGAGGGCTTCGTCGCAGACTTCCCGAAACTCGAACTCGAGGACGTCGAACGACTCGACGGCGGTGTCGTCCTGTCCTGGCGACTCGAATCGGACGCGGCTGTGTGATTCGTTCCCGCGTCACTGGGATAGCCAACAGGTATATACCCCACCGTGTTCTGCACCCACCAACGACCGGTGCACGACGTGAGCGCTTTCCGCACACACTCGGTTCGACCCCTACTCGCCCTGTCCCTCGGCGCCTTCGGCGTCTCGGGACTGGTAACTGCAGGAACCGCTTCTCTGGAACCCACGACGCTCGAGACGACGCTGGGCGCCGCCCTCGCCGTCGTCGGCGTCTACGGCGTCGCGTGCTACGCACGACGCGTTTCCAGACCGACGCTGGCGCGCCTCTCGATCGGGCTCTGGCTCGCGTTCATCGCCATCGCCGCCCTCCACCTGCCGGGGCTCGAGGCGACCGGCGCGGCCCTTCCGGCGCCCACCGGCGGCATCGTCGCCGGGTTTACCGCACTGACGTGGGCGACCCTCGTCGGCGCCGCCTCGACGACAACGTTCCTCGCCTTCCAGGAGTACAACGCCGGCACTGACGCGATTCCGGCCGAGGAATCCGTCGTCGACCAGGACTACGACTACTAGCGCCGCCGTTTTTCTGTACCCCTCCCCTCTCGAGCAGCGATTCCGAGCGACTGGTGGGGACGCTCCGCGCCGAGACGTTGGTCGACGATTGGCTATGCTATAAAAATAATAGTAAATTGGTGCACATTCGATAGTATAGAATCGGGGCGATTCGCATCGAATCCCCCGCGAATCTGTGTCTTGCTCCGAACAGAGAGAGGGACTCGAGACGTCGCCGTCGCAGCCTGCCACGGCTACCGAACTCGATAGCTCACCGCGATTCCCTCCCCCAGCGGAAGCACCACCGTTTCGAAGTCCGGATCAGCACGAACCGTCTCGAGGTACGTCGCAATACCCCGCGTGTGCTCGTTGACGTCGTCCGGATCGCCACCCTCGACGATCTCGAGGAGTTTCTCGAACTGTATGATCCCCGCTCGCATCGCGTTGTCCGCGACGATCACGCCGCCGACGGCGAGCTTCGGCTTGATGGCCTCGAACGCCTCCGTGTAGCGGTGTTTCTGGTAGTCGATCAACGCCACGTCGAACGGCCCCTCGTAGTCCTCGACCGTCTCGAGCGCATCACCGAGTTCGTAGCTGGCGAGGGCGTCGTAGCCACCGCGCTCGAGGTATGACTTCGCCAACTCGAGTTCGTCCGCGTCCACTTCGGTGAGCACGATCTCGCCGTCGTCGGGGAGCGCCTCGGCGAACCAGTACGCGGAGTAGCCGTAGCCGGAACCGAACTCGAAGATGCGCTCGGCGTCGGCGAGGCGAGCGAGTAGGCGGAGGAAGCCGCCGACTTCGGGACCGACGTGGGGGAAGCCCTCGGCGGCCGCGTACTCGTCCATCTCGGCGAGCGTCTCGTCCGGTTTCGGGCCGGTCGCCCGGACGAACCGGGCGATTTCGTCTGCAAGAACGTCGACCATAGCCGATGATACGCTGCGACGAGAATAAAAGGCCGGGTGAGACGGGCGCCCGAACGACGTATCGATGGGGCCGACTATCGATACTTCCATATACGACCCCGTCTGATACGAATACATGACGATAAATTGTCACCTCTCGAGCCACACCCGGCATATTTCTCCCCAAAACGTTTCAACGCCCACCGTTGACAGTTCATCCACTCCGCGATCCCTCCACTAACTATCCGCAATGGCCCTCCTCACCGTCGTCTTCGTCACTGGATTGATCGTCGCAACCGGTCTCGTCACGACCTGTGCGTTCAGTACGAGTATCGAGCAGTTCCGTCACGCCGTCGCCGACTTCGACCGACGACTCGGCGACATCGCGCCATACCTCGCCGTGGCGGGGCTCTTTTTCGTAGCGAAGCAGGCGACGAACGGTCTGAGTCTCCGTATCTCCCGCGCGCTCGGCTGGGACATCACCGACTCGCTGTACGAACTCGAGGGACTGTTCGTTGCCGACCTGCAGGCAGCGGTTCCCGAGCCGCTCATCGGGTTCTTCTCGGCGATGTACATGTTCGGGTTCCCGTACCTGCTCGTCGTCCCGCTCGTGCTGTACTTCGTGCACACCTCGAGCCGGCACCTCAAGGGAGTCCTTACCGCCTACGTCCTCAACTACGCCGTCGGGGCGATTCTGTACACACTCTTTATCGCCTACGGCCCTCGAAATCGAGTGCCACATCACGTCTCCGGGTTGATGTACGACGTCTACCCGGAGACGCAGACGTTGACGGCCGCGGTGTCCTCCAACACCGACGTCTTTCCGTCGCTACATACTTCGCTCGCAGTCGTCGTCGCGCTGTTCGCCTGGCGGACCCGAAAGACGTACCCGCTGTGGACGTACGTGTCCTCGATCACGGCCGCGGCAGTCGCCCTTTCGACGATGGTGCTCGGCATCCACTGGCTCACGGACGTCGTCGCCGGCCTCGTGCTCGGCACCTGGAGCGTCGTCGTGGCGACGCGCGTCGTCGAAACCGTCGAGGGTGAATCCGACGCGCCGTCGCCGCTTGAGGACGGCGAGGAGAGCGTCGCCTCCGAACTCGGTGATTGAGGCGATTGGCGTCTCGTATCGGCTCCTACCAATGACCGATGGTGATGGTCGAACGGGGAAATAGAGAACCGACACCCGACGACGAATGGATCAGGCGACCGTCCAAATCCCCATCGCGGCCGTCGAACTCCCACCGATGAGCACCGGGAGCCAGTAGACGGCTCCACGGAAGATGAGGACGGCGGCGGTAATCTCGGGAAGCGGAACGGCGGTCGTCGGGACGAGCAGGAGGACGAACGCCGCTTCGATGCCTCCGAGTCCACCCGGGAGCGGCGCGGCGCCAGCCAGATTCGCCAGCGGAATCGCAAAGAGAACGACCGAAACGTGGACGCTGTACCCGACGGCAGCGAACGCCGCGAGGAGGGCTGCCGCCTGGAAAAGCCAGCCGAGGAGCGAGAGGCCGACGATGAACGCGAGCTGTCGGCGACTCGTCCCGACCTGGCGGAGGTTGGCGAAGAAGTGCGCCACCCGTCCCGCGATCTCGCGCTCGAGCGCGACCGGATTGAGTCGTCCGCCGCCGAATCGACCGGCTACCTTCGCGATGGTCGCCGGCACGTGCGCCTCGATACGCTCTCGAACGGCCCACCCGAGCGCGAGCACCAGGCCGAGGACGGCGACGAGCGCGATCGCACCCGTCAGTGCGTTTTCGAGGCGTGGACCGACCGTGGCGGTCGTCGCGTAGTAGCCGACGCCCACGAGCGCCAGGAGGACGGACGGGGCGACGTTGGAGACGTCGACGGTGGCGATGCCGGCGAGGCCGGTCTCGTACTTCGCACCCGTGCTCCGCGAGATGAGCAACGCGGAGAAGGGCTCCCCGCCGGCCTGTCCGAACGGCGTCACGTTGTTCGCGAAGACGGCCCCCGCGTAGACCAGGAACGCCTTTCCGACGGTGACGCCGACGCCCAGTGTCTCGAGCACGGTTCGGAGCATGAGACTCCAGGAGGCGAGCCAGGCGAGGCCGAGGACGATCGTCGCCGCGACGAACGCCGGGTCGGCCGCCAGCAGCGCGTCGACGACGTACTCGGCGCCGACGACGACGAACAGGACGACGAACACCGCGAGCGCGCCGAACGCGCCGAGAAGCAAGGCCCGCCGACTCCCAGGTGCCATACCTGAGAGTACGGACCGATCCCCTTGAACGTCCTGATTCGCCTCGAATCCGGCGCAAGTACCGGTTTTTTGCCGCCAGGCGACGAACCAGTAAAGATACGTCGATTGGATAGCAAACGGGACATAACAGATGAAAAGTCAGCGTTTCCTCGACTCACAGTGGGACTACTGTCTCGTCCTGGACGCGTGTCGGTACGACGTGTTTAGCGAGGTGTACGACGAGTACCTCGAGGGCACGCTCGAGAAGCGACGGAGTACGGGGTCGTCGACGCCGGAGTGGGCGTCTCGAACGTTCACCGGCGACCACGACATCGCGTACTTTTCGGGGAACCCGTTCATCAACGACCTCGGGATTCCGCTGAACGAACTCAAGTGGGGGGCCAGTTGCGACTACGAGTGGACGGCGAACGAACACATCAGCGACGTCGTCGACGTCTGGAAGCACGGGTGGGACGACGACCTCGGTACCGTTCCGCCCGACAGCGTAGCGGAGTCGTTCGCCGAGCATCGGGACCTGGTCGAGACGGCCGATCGGACGGTCCTTCACTACATGCAACCCCACGCGCCGTACCTCGCCCGTGGCACGGGGCAGAAACTGAAACAGATCCAGAAGGGCATCCGACGGCAGGACGAAGCCGACGAGGACGACGACGGGGGCGTCCTCGACTCCCTCGGCGAGACGGTCAGGCCGAAGGTGGAGTCGACCCTCGAAGGGAGCGAACTCGCCCAGAAGGCCGGCCTCTGGCTCGAACTCGACCCGGCGGATCTCGTCCGCAACGGCACCCGCGACGCCGCGATGGCCCTCTACGAGGAGAACCTGCGAATCGCCCTCGAGTCCGTCGCGGCCCTCGTCCCGGAACTCGAGGGGCGGATCGTCGTCACTGCCGATCACGGGGAGGCCTTCGGTGAGGAGGGCGTCTGGGAGCACCACATCGAAACACACATTCCGCCGCTCGTGGAGGTCCCGTGGCTCGTCCTCGAGTGAGTAGGCGGGGCGGTCCGTCCGCGGGGACGAACCAGTCGCCATCGGATCGGCCAGCGTCGAACCGGTTGCCACCAAACGGGTCGGCAGCGAGGGGTGACATCGCGTGAAGGTCTCCCACTACTTCGAGTTCGAAGCGCACGTTACGGGCGGCATCCGGGAGTCGGTCGCCCACCAGCGCAAGATGCTGGACCGACTGGACGTCACGTACACGACCGAACCCCGCCTCAACGTCGACGTGTTTCACTGCAACCTCATGGGGCCGCGGTCGGTCTGGTACGCCCGGCGCGCTCGCTCGAGGGGAGTTCCGGTCGTCGCCAACACCCACGTCACCGCCGAGGACTTCGGCGACAGCTTCCGGTTCACCAACGCGCTGGCGAAGCCGTTGCGGCCGTACCTCGAGCGGGCCTACGGCCTGGCCGACGCGCTCGTCTGTCCCTCGGCGTACAACCAGCAACTGATCGAATCGTACGCCGACGTGCCGACGACCGTCATCTCCAACGGCGTCGACGTCGAGAAACTCGAGGGGTTCGAGTCGCTCGAGGAGACCTACCGAGAGCGCTACGACCTCGAACCTCCCGTCGTCTTCCTCGTCGGTCACGTCATCAAGCGCAAGGGGCTCGAGACGTTCGTCGAGACGGCGCGGCGGCTTCCGGACGTCGATTTCGTCTGGTTCGGCCCCGTGGATCGCTCGCTGAAGGGTCGGGAGACGCTTCGTCTCGTCGACGACTCCCCGTCGAACTGCACGTTCACCGGCTACGTCGAGGACATCCGTGGCGCGTTCGCGGCGGGCGACGTCTTCTTCTTCCCGACCCACGAGGAGAACGAGGGCATCGCCCTGCTCGAGGCGATGGCGGCCGGCAAACCCGTCGTCGTCCGCGACATCGAGACGTTCGCGTGGCTCGAGGATGGCGAGGACTGCCTGAAAGTCGACGCGGACGGCACCGAGGGGTTCGAGCCGGCGATCGAACGGCTTCGCGATCCCGACGTCCGTCAGCGATTGGGCGACAACGCCGCGAAGCGAAGCGAGGCGTTCTCGCTCTCGGCGGTCGCGGGTCGCTACGAGACCCTGTACGCGGAGGTGACCTGAATGAAGATCGGCTTCTTCACCGACAGCTACTTCCCCGGCATCGACGGCGTCACGTACACGATCGACCTCTGGCGGGCGGAACTCGAGGCGAAGGGACACGAGGTGTACATCGTGTATCCGGACGGCGAGTACGAACCGGACGAGAACGAGATTCCCGTCCGGTCCCTGCCGAACCCGTTCTACCGGGGGTATCGGATTCCCCTGTTCAAGCGAACCTCCAAACTACCGGATCTCGACGTCGTCCACTGCCACGGGCCCGCTCCGGTGGGCATCCTCGGGCGCTACTACGCCCGGAAGCACGACGTGCCGTCGATCTACACCCACCACACGCCGCTCGAGGAGTACTTCCACCAGAGCGTGAAGTCGAAGACGGTCGCTCGCGGCCTGAGCAAGCTGTACGTCCCCTGGGAGAACGCCCTGCTCGGGAGTTTCGACGTCGTCACCGCCTCGACGAGTCGGATCAACCGCGCCGTCGAGTACATCGAACTCCCGGTCGGCATCGACATGGAGTTCTTCCAGCCGACCGACGAGGACTGGTATCCCGACCCGGACCAGACCGTCGTCGGGTACAGCGGTCGGCTGAGCATGGAGAAGAACGTCGACGAGATCCTGCGCGTCGCCGCCGAACTGCCCGAGTACGAGTTCGTCGTCGTCGGCGAGGGGCCGTACCGCGAACCACTCGAGGCGCAGGCGCCCGAGAACGTCACCCTGCGGGACTTCCTCCCGCGCGAGGACGTCCCTACCTTCTACTCCTCCATCGACGTCTTCGTGACGGCCTCGACGGGCGACACCCTGGGCCTGTCGACGCTCGAGGCGAACTCCTGCGGGACGCCGGTCGCCGCCGCCGACGTCCCGCCGTTCGACGAGACCATCAGGCCCGAGAACGGCGACCGGTTCGCCCTGGGGGACCTCGAGGCGATGGCCGGGGGGATCGAGTCCTGTCTCGAGACCGACCGCGATACACGGGCGGCCGTCGAGCGCTACGCCATCGACCGGACGCTGGTCCACCTCGAGCAACTGTATCACAACGTACCGCTGACGACGCCGGCGGCGTCCGCGCTCGAGGATTTGCAGTGGGGGCCATCCCACGAGGATTGATTGTCAGTAGTTCGACGGCAGTTCGACGGTAGTTCGACGGTGCCCCGAGCACCGCTCGACCACAGGCCGAGCGCGGCCCGCACGCGACGATACGGGCAATCAGCATTCAGCAATCAGTATCCCTATATGACGAAGGTCGGAACGATATTTTATGAACGGAAAGCGAGTCCTCGTCACCGGCGGCACGGGGTTCATCGGCTCGAACCTCGCAAACGCGCTCGCCACGGACAACGACGTCGTCGCCCTCGACAACGGCTTTCTCGGCACGGTCGACAACCTCGAGGACGAGGTTACATACGTCGAGGCGGACGTCCTCGACGACGACCTCCCTACTGACGTCGACATTGTCTACCACCTGGCGGCGCTCTCGAGTCGGCAACTGCTCGAGGACCACCCGCGGGAGGGGACGCGAGTGAACGTCGAGGGGTTCGTCAACGTCGTCGAGCAGGCGATGGCCGACGGCTGTGAGACGATCGTGTACGCGTCGACCTCCTCGATCTACGGCGACCGGACCGAACCGACCCCCGAGGACGTCCCCATCGACGCCTCGACCGGCTACGACGCCTCGATGCTCGCCAGGGAGCGCTACGCGGAGTACTACAACGACTTCTACGACGACCTCGCGCTGGCCGGCATGCGATTCTTCTCGGTCTACCAGGGGTACGGCGGGGCCGAGAGCCACAAAGGGACGTTCGCGAACACCGTCTCGCAGTTCGCCGAGAAGATCGCCAGCGGCACCCCACCGGTCCTGTGGGGCGACGGCAGCCAGACCCGGGACTTCACGCACGTCGAGGACGTCGTCCGTGGCCTCGAGCTCGCAGCCGAAAACCGGCTCGAAGGCGTCTACAATCTCGGGACCGGGGAGTCGTACTCGTTCAACGAGGTCGTCGACCTGCTCAACGACGCCCTCGGAACCGACGTCGAACCGGTCTACGAACCCATCCCACTGACGAATTACGTTCACGACACCTGCGCCGACAGTTCGACGTTCAGGGATGCGACTGGATGGCGCCCCGAAATCGACTTCGAGGACGGCGTCGAGCGGGTCTGTCGGCCGTACCTCGAGGCTGACGAGAACGACGAGCGATAACGCCTGAGCCCCGGAGAAATCGGCAAATGGGCCTCAGACGTCCCGATCGACGACGAATTCGGTAAACTCGAGCAGCTGCTCTCTCGGTTCCGTCTCAAGGTCGACTGGCAGGTCCTCGAGCGCCCCCCGTGCCTGTTCCGAGAACTCGAGCGCGCGCTCGCGGGCGTACTCGATGCTCTCCGCGGCCTCTATTATCGCGAGCGCCTCGGCGATCTCCTCGTCGGTGTTGGCGTCCGTTTCGAGGATCTCCTCGAGTCGACCCGCTCGGTCGGGGCTTGCGTTTTCGATGGCGTGTAACACCAGCAGCGTCGTCTTCCCCTCCCGGATGTCGTTGCCGAACTCCTTGCCGAAGTCACCGGCCCGTCCCAGCGAGTGCTCGACGTCCAGGATGTCGTCGCCGATCTGGAACGCGATGGCGGTCAGTTCGGCGTACCTGGCGAGCGCGTCCTCGACGGCCGTCGACTGGTCGGTGACGATAGCCGCCAGTCTGGCGACGATCCGGCTCAGACACCCGGTCTTGCAGGCGCACATCTCGAGGTACTGCTCGGTCGAGATGCGGACCCCGCGCTCGTTGTGCCAGCAGATGTCCATCCCCTGGCCGAGGTGCGTTCGGTTGAGTTCGTACAGCAGCATCTCGTAGGCTCGAAGCCGCGTTTCTGCATCGAGGTCAGCGGGATCGTGCGTCAGGATCTTCAGCGGGAGAAAGTACATCGCGTTGCCGGCGTTCAGGGCAACGTCCTCGCCGTGGACGTGGTGGAGCGCCGGTTCGCCGCGTCGAATCGACGCCCCGTCCTCGACGTCGTCGACGATGATCGTCCCGTTGTGGAGGATCTCGGGAATGCAGGCGTAGGAGAGGAACGCTTCGGGATCCTCGCCGAGCGCCTCGACGAACACGAGAAACAGGACGGCCCGCCACCGTTTGCCGCCGCGGTCCAGGAGGTCCCAGAGCGGATCGGCGAGCGCGCGCTGGATCCCTTCCGGATCGTACGCGAACGTTGGCTCACCGAAGAACGCCTCCAGGTCGTCGCCGTCGACCTCCCGTGGGAGTATCTCGGCGATGGCGTCGTCGATCACCGGCCGCCACTCGGCAAGCGCCTCTCGCATACGTCTCACCCTCGCTCGGTGTGGACAAAAAGCTTCAGTTTCTGATGAATCGGTCGTCGTTCTGACGGTGAATGCAGGCGGTGACCGTCGCTCACGTACTCACCTACTCGAGCCGGGCGATTCGTACTCGCGTGATGACAATCGCTCGCGTGACGACAGTCATCGGGACGATGTCGACGCAGCCCTTACTCGAGTCCCTCGGCGTAGGCGACGTCGACCTCGGTCGCTTCCGGGTGCCGACCGTCGAGCGGGAGTTTCCACCCGTCGAGGACCGACGGGTCGTTCTGCGCGTTCGTCAACGTAGTCCGGACCTCGAGCAGGTCGACGCCGTAGAAGTCGTTCGGAACGCCGTGGAGGTACTGCAGGGCGGTGGCGAACAGGCTTCGCATCCCGTCGTCGTCCTCGAAGTCGACGTACTTGTAGACGCCAGCGGCGACCTGTACCATGCCGTGGAGGAACTGGCTCTCGACCGTTCCGCGGCCGTAGTTGTACCACTCGTCCTCGAAACAGTCGTGGCTCGCGTGGTAGTCGCCGGCATTGAATAGTCTGACGCCGTGAACCGTCGCCTGCCGGAGCGTTCCGTGTTCCCAGCGGTCGAGTTCGGGCCGCCAGCCCGTCGGCGCGCTCGAGTCCGACGGCGGGTCCACGTCGGGGGCTCGTGTGTGTTCGTCCACGGGCGGATAGAGGAGGGGCAGGGTAAAACGTCTTGGCGCCTCCGCGCGAACCGCCGAGCCGTTCCCGGGGTCGTAGATTGGCCGGAGCGCTTATAGGATTCGATTGACGAATGGGAGTAATGATCTATCCGTCGCAACGGTGTGTGGCGTGTGGCGAACGGCTGTTCGCCCACGTCGACGGCGGGGTCGTGTGTCACAATTGCGGGGCCCGGTACGACCAGGACGATTCCGACGGAAGGGGCGAATCCTCGGACGGTCCTTCGTCCCCCGACTCCGGCGGTTCCCGAGGGAGCGAGACGGAACTCGTCGTCGAGGCCGTCTCGCACATCGACCCGCCCGAACCGACCGAGCGTGCTCACGAACGGGACGATAAACGTAACCGCAACGCGACGCCGATTCTCCTCGAGACGCCATCGTCCTGAGCCGTTCCCGGGGTCCTCGCGAGTAGCGTACCGCCACTCGTTTTCTGCCGTTCGTATCGCGTTCAGTCCTGCTATCACCGACGTTACCGCAGATCAATTTCACGCGGATCGTGACTCAACTCGTCCACCTCGCCTCGAGCACTCGCCAGGTAGATCGCACTGTTGACGAGGCCGATGTGGCTGAACGCCTGCGGGAAATTGCCGAGGAGTTCGCCGGTCTCGGGTTCGATTCGCTCCGACAGCAACCCGAGCGGCGAGGCGTGCTCGAGCACGGTGTGGAAGATGTCCTCGGCCGCGTCGACCCGGTCGGCCAGCACGAGCGCGTCGACGAGCCAGCAGGTACAGAACACGAACGTCCCGTGGACGTCGGGGACGGCCTCGCTCCCCTTCGTTCGGTAGACCAGCCCCTCGTCGGTCGCGAGCTCCTCCAGGACGGTGTCGAGCGTCGCCGTCACCCGGGGGCCGTCCGGCGGGAGGAACCCGTACAGCGGGATCAGGAGACAGGACGCGTCGAGTGCGGTGTCCGTGTCGAAGTGCTGGACGAACGACCCCGCGCGCTCGCTGTAGCCGTGCTCGAGGATCGCCTCGCGAACCGCCCGGCGCTCCGATCGCCACCGCTCGAGCGGCGCCTCGACGTCGTGGTCCTCGGCGAGCGTGATCCCGCGCTCGAGAGCGACCCAGCAGAGGAGCTTCGAGTGGACGTAGTGACGCTGCTCGTCGCGGTACTCCCAGATGCCGTGATCGGGCTCCGACCAGACGGAGCACACGTGATCGACCAGCGCTTCGATCGCCGCCCACTCGTCCTCGTCGAGGTCGCCGTCGCGGACGAGCGTCTCGTAAATCGCCTGCACGATGGCGCCGTAGATGTCGTGCTGGTTTTGCGTCGCGGCCGCGTTCCCGACTCGAATCGGCGTCGAGTGGCGATAGCCCGAGAGTCCCTCGAGTTCGTGCTCGGTGAGGTCCGTCTCGCCGTGGACGCCGTAGACGGGTTGCATCTCACCCGGTGGTTCGGTGACGATGTCTCGAAACCACTCGAAGTAGTCGCGGGCTTCCTCGTCTCGACCCAGGTTGTGCAGGGCCTGAACCGTGAACTTCGCGTCCCGGATCCAGTTGTACCGGTAGTCCCAGTTGCGGTCGGTGCCGTACTTCTCCGGGAGCGACGTCGTCGCTGCAGCGTAGATGCCGCCCGTCTCCTCGTTGATCAGGAGTTTGAGCACCAGTCCCGACCGGAGGACGTACTCGCCCCAGGGGGTGTCGTCGACGAGTGGGGCCGCGTCGTTAATCAGCGAGTCCGTCCAGGATTGCCAGTAGTCGACGGTCGAGGCGAGCGCGCTTCGACACGAGGCGATCGACCTTGGTTCCTGTCTCTGTGCCTCTTTTCCTTCCCCTTCGTCGTCGCGATCGCTCACCCCGTATCGGAGACGGAACCAGACCTCGTCGTCCGCGACCAGCGTTCGCGTGCCGACGACGCGGTCCTCGAGCGCGCGCGGTTCGAACTCGCCACGGACCTCGAGGACGAGGTCGTCCTGGCGCTCGATCCAGTCGGGGCTCGTACTCGAGTCCCCGGTCGCCACGTAGCCGGTCTCCGTCCGCGAGACGGTCGTTGGCGCCTGGCCGTACTCGAACCGCGGCTCGAACTCGAGTTCGACGGTGAGTGTCCCGTCCGTACACCGGACGCGTCGGTAGATTGCGAGCTGGTCTCGGTCGTCGTGGTTCTGATCGCCATCGTATTCGTGGTCGTCGTCACCCCAAACCGGCATGAAGTCCGTAATCTCGAGCGTCCCCGAGCGTGTCGAGAACGTGGTCTCGAGGACGTTCGTTCGGTCGCGGTAAGCCTGTTGGACCTCGTAGCTGTCCGTCGGCCTGACGGCGAAGTGACCGCCGCGTTCGTCGTCGAGCAGGCGGGCGAACACGCTCGGTCCCGCGCTGTGGGGGAAACAACACCAGTCGATCGATCCCGATCGATCGACGAGGGCCATCCGGTCGTCGTTACCGATGATTCCGTACTCGGTGAGTGGCGTATATCCCATGCTCATCTGGTCCCTGCATCGGTCGTTCTTCGAAGCCGTCGCATCTACCCGACCCGTTCCACGACGTCGTGGATAAACGTGGCTCCTGAAATGTCTGCCCGACCGTGCACGGCACGGGAACGGTTTCGACCGCCTTCCGTATGCGTCCCCGACTTATACGGTCACCGTCATTGAAACCGCACTCATCTCGAGACGGTTTCCGTCTCCGGAGTGATCCACATGACCATCGGTTACCACGCCTCCCACGAGCAGTTCGCCCCGAGCGAGTTGCTCGAGTACGTTCGACGCGCCGAAGCGCACGGTTTCGAACACTGCCTGGCCTCAGACCACTTCCACCCCTGGAGCGAGCGACAGGGGGAATCCGGGCACGTCTGGTCCTGGCTCGGCGCCGCCGCCCAGGCGACGTCGATGACTTTCGGGACGGTCAACGCACCGGGCTACCGCTACCACCCCGCCGTGATCGCTCAGGCGGCGGCCACCCTCCGCGAACTCCACCCGGATCGGTTC
Organism: Saliphagus sp. GCM10025317; assembly: GCF_042663665.1. NCBI lineage: Archaea > Methanobacteriati > Methanobacteriota > Halobacteria > Halobacteriales > Natrialbaceae > Saliphagus > Saliphagus sp. GCM10025317. Next base: position 1,952,215 of record NZ_JBHTAQ010000005.1, on the reverse strand, counting down.
TGGTTGACCGTCGGCAGCGGCCAGTTGCTCAACGAGGGCATCACCGGCGTCGACTGGCCGGTCAAAGACGAGCGTAACGCTCGCCTCGAGGAGTGCGCCGACGTGATGCGACGGCTCTGGGACGGCGAGGAGGTGACCCACCAGGGCCGGGTGACGGTCGAGGCGGCGAAACTCTACTCGCGACCCGAAACACCGCCGCCGCTCGTCGGTGCCGCCCTCTCGCCCGAGACCGCCGCGTGGCTCGCGGAGTGCGAGTGGGCCGACGGCCTGCTCACGCTCGGGACGCCCGACCACGACGCCGACGCCGAGCGCGTCCGGGCGTTCAAAGAGCGGGCGCCGGACAAACCCGTCTACCTCAAGGTCCAGCTCGCCTACGACGAGACGGACGAGGCCGCCCTCGAGGGGGCCTACGACCAGTGGCGAACCAACTGCGTGCCGGGGCCGGTGACCCAGCAACTGCGGACGCCCGGCGACTTCGACGAACTGGCCGAAGGCGTCGACAGAGAGCAGGTCGAGGAGAACGTCCGCGTCTCGGCCGACCTCGACGAGCACGTCGCGTGGCTCGAGGCTGATTTCGACCTCGAGGTCGACCGGGTGTATCTGCACAACGTCACCACGAACCAGACGGCGTTCGTCGAGGACTTCGGGGAGCACGTGCTTTCGGCGCTCGAGGACGAGGGGTGAACGAAACCGTAGAGTATTCAAAGGCCACCTGCCTACTCGCTAGCGCGTGCGAGGGTAGCCAAGCGGCCAACGGCGGCGGACTCAAGATCCGCTCGTGTAGACGTTCGTGGGTTCGATTCCCTCCCCTCGCATCGCAGTGAGGCGCATGCCGCGCCGAACGAGATGCGGAAGATCACACGGAGCGATCTTCCCTCGCAAAAATTCTATTGAAGCAAACGTACCGAGTAACTCACTCCAAAACCTCGAGACCGGCCATTTCGGCCACCATCAATGCGGTAGCGACGTTGAATGCAAGGCTGATCGGTGCGGCGACGATTGCCGCTATGATCGCACCACCAATCCCGGAGTGAGCAAGAACACTCAACGGGATCGCACAGACGAGCGTCGCGACGACGAGGGTGAGAAAGAACCAGATCGACTGGTGCTCGCTAACGAGGTCGTACGCTCGTTTAATGGCGGACTCGATCCCGATATCTTCCAGCACCAGAACGTACACAGTCGGGAACAGGAGGTACCCGACGACCAGCAAGAGGAAAATCGAAAGGACGAACAGCGGAGGCACGACGAGCAATGGGAGGAAGACGACGAGTATCCCGACGACGACGAGCACTTCCAGCGCGATTATTCGAACGGCGAATTTACGCAGGTTGGCGATGAAATCGAACGACCCAGTCGTGATGCCCGAGGCGATACTCCCGAAGTACCCCGCACTGAGCACACCGGAAATGACGAGATACGTGACGAGCAGTGGGACAGCAAGCACGATTGACTCCATCGTTCCGAATGGCACTGAAACTGTGAGGCCGCCGCCATCGGGCGCATTGACGAAACTCCAGAGATCGTACCGGTAGATAGGAAATGACGCGGAGACGGACATACCATGACTCTGGGCTGTGGCCAGCAGATCACTCACGTTCAGCACCGACGTCACAAGTGGCACGAGTGCCAGTACGAGGAGACGGTCAAGGTGCGCGAACGTACGGGAGAGTAGACCGTCAAGTGAGGGCGGGTTACTACTGGGGGCCTCTCTAGAGGGCGGTGTCATAATCGTATCCTAACAACTCCTCTACAAAAAACTTCTTTATTTTCAATGGGGAGAAACGTTTTACGTCGTATTTTATGCTCTCGAATCACTGATGGCCTCGACAACGACTTCCCTGGAATGCGCGTTTCTGGTTGGTGTTCCATTCGCACCCTGCCTGACCGAATACGAATCTTCGCTGACCCACTCTCAACTCGTGCAACAGTCGCGCCCCGTGTTCAGCGCGGGTGGCGATTGATGTCTCCCGTTTAGGGTTTCAACTGGACCGTTTCCTCCAGTTTGCGTTCGCTTCGGCTTCCGCTGCCCAGGCCTCTACGCCGAACGTCAACCCGCCGCCGTCTTGAGGAGATTAGGACGGAAGTGGGCCCGTGACGTGTGGTAGACGTATGAGACAAAGGACCAGGAAGATCCACAGACCGGTATAGAACTACTATCGACTGTCACCCCTATCGGAACCACGGTTACGATTGGCGTCGTCGTGAGTACGTGTGCGAGACTCTCGAGAACCCTCGAGACCGGCGGCTTCGGGACCAGGACGCCGTCGCGGTGAGAGGTGCGACGAACCGTACACGAGGACGAGTCCAACGGCAATCGCGACCAGAACGACACCGGTGGTAGCTTCGGCCAGCAGATTCAGCCACGGATCTGGAACCCCACCGGGAGCGAGTGCGTCCCTGTCCGCAGGGTGGAAGATTCCCATGGCGTTGATGCCTGCGTGAAAGACAGCGACGGCGAGGACGCTCCCGCCCGTGCTGTTGTACATCCACGTCCAGAGCACCGATCCGGCGAGGATTGTGACGACCCAAATGAACTGCTGAGAGAGCGGCCACCCGCCGTGGGTAGTGTTGGCATTGAGGAACAGTGGCAGGTGCCACCCTGCCCAGGCGACCCCAACGACGAGACTCGACGTGAGCGCGCTGTAGCGCGCTTGCAGGACTGGGAGCATGAAGCCGCGCCAGCCGAGTTCCTCCTGGCCGCCACCCCAGATAATGCCCCATGCCATCGCGAAGACGTAGATGCCGACGAACGGGAGCGAGCCGACGTCGACTGGACCGCCAAAGAGCGCGTACAGGGCGCTTCCCGCAGCGAGAATAGCGATCGGAAGACCGAGCGCGAGGACCCACCATCGTACTCCGATTCGCCACATGAATAACTGTGAAATCCAGGAACGCAGGTCGCCGCCGCTCGCCCAGAGGACCACCGCCGCACCGACCGGTGGCCCGAACGCACCGAAGCCGACCAGAATTGACAGCGTCCACGAGGCCTCCATGTCCGTCGCTGCGAGGACTGCCTGAATCGCCTACGTGAACGCGTACGTGATGAGAAGGAAGCTCACAATACGGTGCTGGGCGATCCAGGATCGAGCAGCCGCGATCATACCTGTTTCTTCGTTCGCGACGATTGTTTATCGACCGGCGATTCTCCCGCCATGAGAGTCATCATCCGTCATGCTTCGATCGTATCCGCAGCACTGATTCCGTGCTGAAGGGGTCCATTGGTTCGGACAACAGTGAACGGTTCGTCCCTGACCGGTCGCAGTATTGACTCTCTCGGCCGTTTTCGAGCGCATCTCGAGCGGTTAGCTGAAAACCACATCACCAGGGAGCGACGCCCATCGACTCGAGCCGAGTTCACTCCGGTCCAATCACGCCCCTTCCTCGAGTCGGGCGTACCGATTCTCGAATCGCTCCCGACACGATGGGCAACAGAAGTGGTAGGCGTCGCCGCCGATGGTCGCCGATTCGCCCTCGCTGTCGACGGTGTTCCCGCACTCCGCGCAGGTTAGCGCGAACGCGGTCCCACCGAGCGACGGGCGCCACTCGACGTCGTCCATCAGCGTGACGCGATACTCGAGGTCGCCGTTTCCGAGCAACTCCTCGAGCCAGCGACGGACGTTTCGCCCCTCTGCACGGGCGTAAAACCAGATGTCGCCCTCGGCGGTCACGAAGAGGTGTTCGACTGCGTCGGCGTCGCCGATCCGTTCTCTGAGCGAATCGACGTCCGCACTCGCGCCCCCAACGTCAACCTGGACGAAGACGGGAACGCCCCCCTGGATCGTCGATCGGTCCACGTCGATCGTGAACCGGTTGATGACGCCGGCGTCCTCGAGGCGGGCGACGCGGTCGGAGACGGCCGGTCCGGACAGTCCGACCGTCTCTGCGATGTCGCTGAACGGACGGCGAGCGTCCTCCCCTAAGAGCGACAGAATCTCCACGTCGATTTCGTCGAGCGTGTGCATACTCCGTCTAGCGATTCGTTCCCTAATAGCGCATCGATGGGGTGCTATCCTCGGGGTCCATACGCATCCCACCCCCGATGCTGGATCGGCTCGCCTATAGCCGGAAATAATTGCCTAAATACATCATCCAGACACATATTATTTTTGGCGACTTTCAGAATACGACGACTGTACGTCTCTTTACTATATTCGGGTGAGGCGGGGTTCGTATGGTTCCCAGACCAGTCGATAACAGATGACAGAGCGTCCCCCCAAAGGAGTAGACGAATCGCCATCCGTCGTGTCGCGCCGGCAGGTCCTCCAGGGAACGGCGGGCGCCGGTCTACTCGCGCTCTTCCCGACGGCGAGTGGTAGCGCCGGCGAGACGACCGAAGTCGTCGTCCGTGCCGAGGACGTGGACGTTCCACTCGTCGCATCCGCGTCCGTCGTCGACGAACTCAAGGCGACGGCCGAGGAGAGCCAGGCCCCCATCGTCGAGTACGTCGACGAAACGGACGGACTCGCGGTGAAAAACCGCTTCTGGCTCGCGAACGCGCTCCTCCTCGAGGTCGACACCAGCGTCGTCGACCTCGAGCAGGTGACCGCCCAGGATGGCGTCTCGGAGGTCCACCCCAACTTTCGCTACGAAATCCCAGAACCAGACGCCGGAACTACCAACCAGGAGACGGGCGACGTGACGTACGGCCTTGAGCAAATCGACGCGCCCGCGGCCTGGGACGCGTACGATGCGCGCGGCGAGGGCGCCCGGATCGCCGTGCTCGACACTGGCGTCGATCCGACCCACCCGGACATCGACCTCGAGTCCGAGCACTTCGCCGAGTTCGACGGCGACGGCGAGCAAGTCGATTCAGAGCCCCACGATTCGCACTATCACGGCACGCACGTGAGCGGAACGGTCGCGGGTGGAAACGATTCCGGCACTGCAATCGGCGTCGCTCCAGACGCGACGTTGCTCGGTGGACTCGTCCTCCCGAATGGGGGCGGGTCGTTCGCCCAGATTATTGGCGGCATGCAGTGGGCGGTCGAGGAAGACGCCGACACGATCAACATGAGCCTCGGGATCGACGGCTACGTGGGCGAGCTGATCGAACCGGTGCGGAACGCGGATCGAGCTGGCACGGTCGTCGTTTCTTCGTCGGGCAACAGCAGGGTCGGAACGTCCGGGTCGCCCGCCAACGTCTACGACGCCTTCGCCATCGGGGCCTCCAACGAGGACGAGGCGATCGCCGAGTTCTCGAGCGGCGAATCGATCTCGACGGAGAGCGCCTGGGGTCACCTCGCTCCGGACGACTGGCCGGACGAGTACGTCGTCCCGGACGTGTCGGCGCCGGGTGTGGACGTAACCAGCGCGTTCCCGGTCGACCATTCGGACGGGCCGTACCACGCCATCTCCGGGACGTCGATGGCGTCGCCACACGTCGCGGGCGTCGTCGGCCTCATCAGGTCGGCGGCCCTCGAGGAAGCCACGCCAGAGCGGGTGAAACGCGCCCTCGCCGCCACTGCCTGGAAACCCGAAGGCGAGTCGGACGACCCCGACATTCGGTACGGGCGCGGGATCGTCGACGCGTTCGCCGCCGTCGGTCGCGTCGCCGCTGATGGCGGCGTCACCGGGACCGTAACCGACTCCGACGGCGCCCCCATCGACGAAGCAACCGTCACGCTCGACGGGTTCCCGGTCGAGACGAACGCCGACGGCGAGTTCCAGGTCCGGGCGATCCCCGGCGCGTACGAACTGACCGCCGACGCGTTCGGCTTCACCGCCGACACCGTCACCGTCGAGGTCGACGACGGCTTTCAGCCAGTCGACTTCACGCTCGGTGACAGCTTCGCAATCGCCGTCGTCGACGGCCAGCCCGAGGGCCTCGAGGCCGGCGAGTCGTTCGACGTGACGGCGAACGTCGCCCACGTCGAGTCGGTCACCGTCGAACAGGTCGGAGACTACGTCGGCGAGGCCTGGCTCGAAGTCGACGGCGAGCCAGCCGCGTTCGGCGAACGCGTCGACTTCGAATCCGCCCGCTCGGACGAGATCACGACCACCGTCGGGACCGAATCCGACGGCGTCGGCAACCTCGAGCTCGAGCACACCTTCGCAGGGCTCGGCGACTCCGTCACCGTCTCGACGGGGCCGACGTTCGTCTACGACGAGCCGGTTCCGATCGGCATCGTCGACGCCGGGAGCGGCTACGCGGCCGACCTCGAGACGATTCTCGCCGAAGCGATGCACCCGCGATACCGGTTCGACCGTCTCGAGCCCGCGGAAGCCCTCGACGCAGCCGAGAGCCGCGAACACGAGGGCTACGTCGTGCAGAACCTGGGCGACGACGCTGACCTCGTCGCCGACTTCGTCGACGTCGCCTCGGCGCCGGAAATCGGAACGGTCTATCTCGACCAGTTCGGCGACGCGAGCGACGCCGTCTCCCAGGTGTCCGATGCCACCGGCGACCCGCGCGAGACGAGCGAGGTCGCCGCCCAGGTACCGTATCCGATCGCGTATCCGATCGAGTACGACGTTTCGGCAGCACACCCCGTGTTCGAGGGAATCGCCGCCGAAGGCGAGAGCATCACCATCACCGAACCCGAGCCAGTTTCGGTCGGGATCGGCGTGTACTACAGCGGGTTCCACAGCTACTTCGAGGGGTACAGCGGCGGCGTCGCCGGCTCGACGGTAGCCTCGACGGCCGTCGCGTCCACGGAGACGGGCGACGGCCTCGCGACCGACGACCTCTCTCGAGTCGTCCACGCGTCGTCGCTCGGCCTCGGGACGTTCGTCGACCGAGACGCCGTCACCGACGCTGGACAATCGCTGCTGGGCAATCTCGTCGCTCACGCCGCCACGACGCCGCCGATCGACGTCGTCACCGCGCCGGCCGAACGGGTGGCTCCCGGTGAGTCAGTCTCACTCGAGGTCGCCGTCGAGAACCTCGAGGAACTGGAAATTGGCGTCACCGGGCTCCAGTTCCTCGACGAGAGCGACCTCTCGCTCTCAATCGATGGCGAGAGCGTCGCCTTCGACGACCCGCTCGAGTACGACGCCTTCGACGGGACGGTCGAGATCACGGTCGACACGTCCGACCGGGTCGGCGAATTCGCGATCAGTACCCGATTCGTCACGCTCGGCGAGCGCGGTCAGTCGATCGAGACGGCGGCGACGTTCCGGCCGACGACCGTCTACGAGTCGCCGCTTCGTGTCCCGGAGCAGGTCGACGACCTGCAGGCGGCGGTGGACTTCGTGCGCGAGGGCGACACCGTCGAACTCGCCGACGGCGTCTACGAGGTCGACGCGCCGGACCGCGGCTTCCAGACCGGTCTGTACGTCGGTACGCCCGGAATCACGATCCGGGGCGTCGGCGGTGCGACGCCCTCGATCGTCCACGAACGGGACCTGCCAGGGCCGCGGATTATCCACATCGGCGCCGACGACGTCACCCTCGAGAACGTCGAGGCGAACGTGATCGACGGCGAGGTGGACGAGAAGAACGCTATCGGCACCGGAGTGCTCGCCGGTGACGGCGCGCGCGACGTGACGATCAGGAACGTGACCGCGGCCGGGACGTTCGGCGTCCAGCTCCGCGAGACGACCGACGTGCTCGTCGAGGACGTCACCGCGTTCGGGACGGTCGTCGGCGTCGGTACCGACTCCGGGTTCTTCGGCACCGTCGACGGTGCGACGATCCGGAACGTCACCGTGACCGATAGCCCCGACTACTCGTTCCAGGGCGGCGTGATCGTCAACGGCGCGACCCGCGTCACCGTCACCGACTGCCACCTCGAGCACGAGGACGGCGACCAGGCCAGCGTGGCGCTCTTCGGTCCCTTCGACGGCGGTGAGGACTGCCGCATCGCGAACAACACAATCGTCGGCCCCGACGAGGAACCCTATTCGGACGATCGGAACAACGGCATCTACGTCGACAGCGTTAACGTCGAGATCGAGGACAATCACATCGTCGACTCCTACACGGGGATTCGCGTCGCGGAGTACGGGTTCGGTACCGACCCGCCAGCGGTCACCGTCGAACGGAACACCATCGAAAACGCCGGGATCGGCTTCCGGCAGTTCGGCGACACGGCGCTGTTCGCGTTCAACGACGTCGAGGCCGCGACCGGTCTCGACCTTGGACCCGGCTACTTTGGCCTCGACGCCGACGCGGTCCTGGCGCGGTACAACGACCTCTCTGCCACCGATCTGCCGTTCCGCGGTGAGCCCGGCGACGGGTGGAACGCACCCGAGGGACCGTTCGACTGTCGCGAGAACTACCTCGGTGATCGGAGCTACGGTGACACCATCGTGGACGGCGACGTCGCGTACGATCCCTACCTGACCGTCCCGCCAGCGGAATTCGAGTCGGGTACCGGGGATGCAGGAGCCCTCGACGTCGACGCACTCGAACCGACAGAAATCGCGACAGACCTGTCCCTCGATCCGGGTGGCTCGTACGCCATCGGCTTCCCGGGACCGACCGATCAGACGATCTACGACGTCCTCGGCGTCGACGGGTACGGCGAGTTCGCCGGCGAAATCGAGATGTGGAACCACGACGCCGGCAAGTGGAAGTCGGTCACCGGCGACGGGAACCTGCAGTACGTCGACACGCTCTACGCGTTCAGGGTGACGCCGGTGGAAGGCGTGCGCGCCGAGGTCCACTTCCAGCGAGCGGACGACCCGCCGGTCGGGCCGGACGGAACGCCACCGGGTCACCGTGATTCCGACCTCGAGAAAACTCACCTCCAGGAGGGCTGGAACTTCGTCGCTGCGCCGGCGTACGGCGACGAGGGAGACGTCTTTGAGATGGACGTCGTCGACTCGATCGACGACTCGCTGCACGCACCCGGTGGGCAAATCGGCGACGGCCAGCTGACCGCCTTCACCGGCTACCTGGTCGAGGCGACGGACGCCCACTGGCTCGACGCCGGGATTACAGCGTACGATCCGACGATAACGGACCTCTACGAAGGGCTCGGTCTCGACCCGCAGATTCACGCGAATCCCGGCCCCTCGACCGACGCCGGTGGGATGGATCGGACGCTCGAGAGCGTGCTCGAGGCTCCCGGCGACGAGGAGACTGTCGTCGACCGGGTAGCCGCCTTCGTCACGGAACGGTTCGCGACCGTCGACCTCGACGCCGAGCTGGACGACGTGCTCGAGGAGTTCTCGACGACGGTGGAGACGACGGCCGCCGAGGCGCCGTCGGCGCACGCCGACCTCGTGGCTGAGGCGACGGATCTCGCGGCCGAGCGGGCCGTCGAGACGTTGATCCAGGCCGATTTCCTCGACGAGGAGGGTGACGAAACGGACCCCGATCGAACCGTAGAGTCACACGAGGAGAAGTACGGAGGCTCGACGCTCTCGAGTATGCGACGATCGGTCGCCACCGACGACTGAGCATCCGATTGGACGGAGCACCGCGGTGACCTCGTTCGGATGGGGCTCCGCGGTGACCTCCGTCCGTGCCGATATCGAATCGCTCGTCGGTTCTCGAGGACGAAGCGGATTAGCCGCCCCGTACCTGACGGTGGGCGTCCGTTCACGTTGCCGGAACGCGTTCATCTCTCTCACGAAGTGTGTAACCGCCCATCCGTCCGGTGGCGTGTCGTATCACGCCTAAATAAACCAAAATATTCGGTAGTTGTTTTACGAGCTCGTTAGATTAATCCCATAGGAGATTTTCATCACCCTCACAGAATGTAACCCAAAATTATATTACGAAATCTTCGAAAGGTGTGGTGTGGTTGATAATGAGTAACAGTGAGGAGCGGACGAATCGTCCGAATGACGCGATATCGGATTCCCGAGGGCACGGCCGTCGAGAATTTCTTCAGACCACGAGCCTGCTCTCTCTCGGTTTGCTTCTGTCGGCCGAACCGACGCGGGGCGAAGGCCCAGGGCCAACCGCAATCCAGGCCGAGAAGCGCCGATCGAATCTGTACACGCCGGAGCGGCGAAACGCGGCGCTCGAGAACGTCCAGAACTACACCTGGGCGGCCGACCGGCGAGCGTCGGCCGTCGAAACCGCGACCGCGTACCTCGAGGCCTACGGCGGGCTGGACGGGCTGTGGCAGGCCGTTACCGGGCAATCCGTTCCTCGGAACGTGGCCCTCTCCGCGACGGCCGAGGGAGATCGCCCGCTCAACGACGCGGGCGTCTACGAGTCGTTCGACGAGGTTCCGTTCGAGGCCGAGTCGACGCGACGGCCGTGGGAACTGATCGACTCGACCCCGGGCGTCGAGCGCCAGGACGTGACGTTCGCGACCGACGAACCGTGGACCGTCGTCGAACCCTCGAGCGGCCGGGAGTTCCCGACGAACGACTTCGGGGCCTACCGCGAGAGCGGCCGCGACGACCGCGGCGTCTTCGACCCGGACCTGGCCGACAACTCGCTGCTCGTCAACGAGCGACGGCCCGACAAACCCGACGACTGGGGTGTCGACGACGGCACGGGCTGGGTCGACGAGGACGGCTACCTCGGCGTCGAAGGCGCCCGCTACCACTTCGTGGCCTACTACAATCGGGTCTACCGCTGGGAGCAACTGCTCGAGGCGCTCCGGGCATTTCGCGACGCGTACCTGTTCACCGAGGACGTGGAGTACGCGCGGGCCGGACTCGTCCTCCTGGACCGGATCGCGGACGTCTACTCCGAGATGGATCTGTCTACCCATCGCTACGACGACGGCTACGCCGGCGTCCACCAGTGGACCGGCCAGGGGAAAATCTGCGGATGTGTCCAGGAGACGATCACCATTCGCGTCCTCCTGAGCGCGTACGACGCGTTTCTCCCCGCGACGGACGACGAGGAACTGCTGGCGTTCCTGGACGAGCGGGCGACCGAGTACGAGATCGGCTCGAAAGGGACGGCCGACAACCTCCGCGAGAACGTCGAATCGAACGTCGTACAGGCGGTGCTACCCGCCGTACGGAACCACCAGATTCACTCGCCATCGGGCGGTCACCGAACGGCCCTCGCGATGGCCGGCGCCGTCCAGAACGACCCCGAGGGCTACACCGGCGACATCCTCGAGTTTCTCCTTCGACCTGGCGAGCGAACCCACCGCGACGACGGCTCGTACTGGGGCGAGTGGGGCGTCACCGGCGGCAACCTGCGCGCCGAGCTGGTCGACGCCGTCGATCGGGACGGCAATGTGCCGGGATCGCCAGCGGCCGCCGAACGGGCGTATCGGGCGCTCGAGCGAGTGACGGCCGTCCTCGAGGAGTACGAGGGAGACGACGGTTCGGCGCTGGCCGACCACCCGAAACTCGAGCTGGCGGCTGCCGGCCGACTCCCGCAGGTGCTTCGCGAAGCGTACCTGCCCAGTATCGGGGCGATGGGACGAACCGGCGTGCCGTGGCTGCCGATCGAGACTGAAGCGATGACGACCGCCCTGGAGTCGTTCGGCGACAGCCAGTTCGCGAAGGGGGCGTTCCTCGCGAACGGGTACGGCTACGACGACCTCCACGGCAGCATCTTCAGCCCGGATCCGGCGGGCACTGCGGAGGCAGTGCGCGAGGTGATCGACGCCGATGGCCCGCTGGAACTCACGAGCACGAACCAGGCGGGAACCGGGTTCGCCGCGCTCCGGGACGGCGAACACTACATCCGCGGCGGCTACCGCGTCGTCGATCAGTTCCCCTCGATGACCGTCCTCGAGCACACGACCGACTACACCGTCTACAGCAACAGCGGCACGGTCCAGTTCGAGGCGAACACGGCGGGCCAGTCGATCTCGTTCCAGTTCTCGATTCCGGTCGCCGAAACCTACGAGTTCAGCCTGAAGCCGTTCAGGTCGTCGGGGTACGGCACCTACGACGTGCTGATCGACGGAGAGCGGATCGCCGAGTACGACTTCTACGACGAGGTCACGGGCGCGAAGGAGTTCATCGTGCTCGCCGACGAGGTTGACCTCTCGAGGGGCGAGCACCGAATCACGTTCGAGAACACCGGCAAGCGACCTGCCGCCACGAACTACAAGATGGGCGTCATCGAGTGCAAGTTCCTCGACGAGCGCGCCCAGCGCGAGGAGGAACTCGAGGCGGAACGCGGGAACACCCAGCGATCGTTCGCCCTCCGGTACGGAGCGTCGACGCCGGACGGCGAGGGATCTGACCAGTCGTATCGAGACGCGTTACACCTGGACGTCCACGCCTACGGCGGCGACCTCGCTCCGGCCCCGGGCTACCCCGAGCACACCGGTTTCTGGCCGGACCCCGACTCGCCTGGTGAGTCGCCGGCGTGGCCCAGGGGCGAACACTGGACGTCGAACACGATCAGTCACAACACCGTCGTGGTCGACGAGTCACCGCAGTCGGAAACAGAGGGCGGGTCCCCGCACCACTTCAGGGAGACGGAACGAGTACGTCTCGCCGACGTCGAGTCGGCGGACGCGTACCCGACGACGAGTCAGTACCGCCGAACCACTGCGATGGTACGAATCGACGACCACCACTCGTACGCGGTCGACTTCTTCCGGGTCGTCGGTGGCGACGACCATCGCTTCAGTTTCCACGGTGCGGCCGGGTCGGCCACGGCCAGCGGGCTCGACCTCGAGGCTCAGGACAGCGGAACCTACGCCGGACCAGACATTCCCCGGCCCGCCTACGGCGAGGAATCCGACTACGACAGCGCGGCCAGCAACGGCTTCGACTACCTTGACGCCGTCGCCCGCGACGACGACCCAGCGGACCGATTCAGTGTCGACTGGGAGGTCACGGACACGCCGGGAATCGTCCAGGACGAGGGTGATGCCCACCTCCGGCTGACGATGGTCGGCGACGTCAACGAGCTCGCGCTCGCGGACGGCCGGCCGCCGCGTCACACCGGGAACCCCTGGAGCCTCCGGTACGCTCTCGCCCGACGTCGGGGATCGAATCTCGAGAGCACGTTCACCTCCGTTATCGAACCCTACCGCGGATCGCGGAGCGTCGAGTCGATCGAACCGGTGCCGGCCCACTCGGACGACGGTGTTGCGAGGGCCGTCCAGGTGACGCTGACGAACGGCCGTACCGACTACGTCGCCTACGCACCCGGCGATTCGACCTGCCGGGTCGGGGACGTGTTCCGGTTCGACGGATTCCTGGCTGTCTACTCCGAGCGCGAGGGCACCGCGGAGTCGGCGTTCCTCGAGGACGGATCGATGCTGGCGCCCGCTCGCGATGGACCGCCGCTGATTCGCGATCAACCCGACGCATTCGAAGGTCGCGTGGCGGACTTCACGCGCGAACTGTCGCGGACGAACGAGATTCAGGTCCGACTGACGTCGGAGCACCGACCCGACGACGCCGACGACCTCGTCGGCGAGTGGCTCCACGTCGAGACGGGAACAGGCGTCGAAGCGTACCGAATCGAGGGCGCGACGAGCTACCGGGGCAATCAACTCTCGCTCGATATCGGCGACGCGACGACCGTCGAGGGGTACGTCGACCCGTCGAACCCCGATGCCGGCTACGAGTACACGATCGAAATGGGCGCACCGTTGCGCATTCCGCTATCGCACACCTGGGAGCGCACCGACTGACCGTTCGAAAACAACAACGAGAACACACGAATGACACGAATTCAACCATTGACAGAAACGCACCACGACGGCTTATTCGGCGACGCACCGCTCGGCACCGACGCGACCTCCCGCGACGAAAAACATCGACCCTACGCTGAACTACAGCGGGTGCTCGACCACCTCGAGATGGCCGGACGCCCGTTCTCGAGGACGACGGTCGGGACGTCGAACCAGGGCCGAGACATCGACATGATCTCGGTCGGTCGCGGCGACACAGACATTCTGTTCGTCGGACAGCAACATGGGAACGAATCGTCCGGTTCGACGAGCCTCGTCGCGCTCTTGCACTACCTCGCGAGCGGCAAGTCCAAGGCGCACCTGGACGACGTGACCGTTCACGTCGTCCCGCGGGCGAACCCGGACGGGGCGGAGATCGAGTTCCGGGGGAACGTCGATCCGGACGCGCCGGATCCTGATACTGACGAGGGAATCTTCACGACGACTTACCAGGGTCGTGGCTGGGATCCGAACCGGTATCACTTCCCCGACTGGACCGAGAGTCGCCTCTACAAACACCATCCGGAGCAGTTCCCGGAGAATCCGGTTCCAGAAGCGCGAGCAGTAACCGAGGCCGTCGATCGCGTCGACCCCGAATTGTTCGTCGACATCCACGGACAGGGCGAGAAAACGACCGAGGACGGAGCAGCCGTCACGCACTCGGTGATGTGGCCCGTCCTGGGAGAAAAGCCGATTCCCGAGGACGGGCTCGCACTGTCCAAAAAGATGTGCGTCCAGGTCTACGATCACCTCAGCCGATTCGATCGCGTCGTCAGCCGGTATCCGGCGACGGCGGCGTATCCCGGCGTCGCACACAAGGCGTACGGATTACAGGACCGGGGGAGCATCATCTACGAAGTCGTCGAACCGAAGTCGGTCGATCAGTATCGAACTCGAACGCGCACGACGCTGCCGTCGCTCCTCTCGCTGATCGGAACGGCGGCCACCGGTGGCATTCACTATCGCGATCCCGATCGCGTCGAAGAAATTCCACACATCGGGTAAGTGTCCAGTCGGTTAGAACGGTGAACGGAACGGTGAAGCTCGTCGTTCGAGGCAATCATACGACCCGCCATCGATTCGAGCCTCTCTATGTAGCTCGAAGAGATTGACGCCGTTCTTCCGGTGTCACCACTCGGACAACGCGTCCCCTCGAGGACGACGGGCCCGTTTCAACTCGTCGAAAACGGACCCCCGGAAATATGTGTAGATTCTACGAGTTTCGACTATTACTCTGAATTCTGAGGGAATCGTTCCTTTCCGACTCGAGTCTCAAGCAAGCGAGGCGTCAGCTAAATCAGGGACTGTCATCGGCGAGTGGGGGTGTCGCTGGTCCCCAGGTCGAACGGGTAACCAATCAGATACGGTAACGGACGGATAGACTCCTGTGGACGGATTCTGGCGGTCGGTTTGGACGTACGATTCAGACCACTGTATCCTGCTTGACGCATCCAGAAATCGAACTACTTTCGGGTCGTTGGGAGGCGCCGACGAGGGTTTCATCAGTCGATTGTCGTTGGTAGTGGTGACCTCGAACGGATCGTCTCGCTCTGAAAATGAAGCGTATTATCAATCCACAATCTATCTCATGGACTCGACATGACTGGCATGCAGTTATCCGTACCCGCCAACATCGTTCCGTATCGTTCGACCGCTCGAGCGACCTCACTCGCGGGCGGTTCGAGCCAGCAACTGCTGTGCTTCGTCGCGGATCTCCGGGGTCCGCCTGTCGATCCCTTCGCCGGAGAGCACCTCGAGCGCCGTGGTCGTGAGCCACCGGTGGGACTCCGCCCGGATGACGTTCAACAGGACGAAGAGTTCCGCCCGTCGGGTTTCGGGATCCCAGATCGATCGCTGGAGTCGCGGGTCGTTCGGCGCCGACCGCGCACGCGAGAGGTTCGCCCCGACGCCGGTGTGGAGCCAGTTGGAGTACCGTTCGTAGAATACCTGAACGGCGATTTCTTGCCAGTAGGCCTCGAGCGTCGCCGCGTCGGTGGTGATCTCGGCGAGACGGTGGAGGTACGACAGGTAGTCCTCGCGATCTCGAGTTAGCCCGAGCGGGTGAACGACTCCGTCGACGGTTTCGGTCGGCACGAGTTCGACGGCGACCGGCGTCGACCCGTCGAATTCGACCTCCAGAACGAGCCCCCAGGAGGTGTTCTCCTCGTCGGTCATGCTGTCGAACAGGAAGTTACCGAGGCTGTAGAAGATCGCTCCGTCGTCGTACCGTTCCCAGCCCTGGGGGACGTGCGGGTGGTGCCCGACGACGAGGTCGGCCCCGATGTCGACGAACTCCCGCAAGAGCCCCTGTAGTTGGGGTGCCGGGAACGGGACGTACTCCACGCCGCTGTGGGCGACGACGATCACGCAGTCGTACTCGCGATCGGCCGCACGGATGGCCTCTCGAGCGCGACGATCGGAGAGCCACGCCGCTCCGTGGCCCCGTTCGTCGACGAGGTTGAACTCCTGTTCACAGACGTTGACGACCGCGACCGGCCCGTCGGGCCCGACCGCGAGCGATTCGTACGCTTCATCGGGCGTCGAGCCAACGCCCACGGTCGCGAGGTTGGCGTCGTGAAGCGCCTCGAGCGTCGTCACGACGCCCTCGGGTCCGTAGTCGCGGACGTGGTTGTTCGCGAGCGTGCAGACGTCGAAGCCGACGTTCGCTACCGTTTCGGCCGTCCCGTCCGGGTTCTCGACGCACGGCCCACTCTTGTCGATCGGCGTCGCCTTCTCGGAGACGATGGGGGCTTCGACGTTAAGGATCGAGACGTCGGCCGCGCCGATCCGTTCCCGAAGGGGCGACGACACCGTTCGATCGGCGGTCGGCCTGGCGTCCCGATTGAGCGCGCAGTCGCCGGCGACGACCATCGACCAGCGGTCACCGCCGGATTGGTCGGGACCCGTTCCGGGGTCGGGGTCGATCACCGTTTCCAGGTCGTCGCTCACGACGGTCGCGCCTTCGTCGCTCGTGTCCTTCGAGCGGTCGTCGCTCGTGCCCCTCGAGCCACCGTCACTCATTGACTTCCTCGCTTCCCTGGCCAGCGGTTTCGGGATCGATTCGGAACCGGCTCTCGAGCGATCGGACGTCCATCGGCCACCGGTTTTTTCGGCTCGACCATATACCTTTGCTCGAGCGAACGTTCAGGCCTGGTCGGCGATCCAGTCGAAGACGGCGTCCCGTCGGTCCGTGGAGAACGCCTCGGGTGACTCCCCGGACCCGCCGCCGAGACGAGCCTCGTGGTAATCGAAGCTCAACAGGTCGTCCGGTGCGCGGACCTCGAGGGCCTCGGGCACCCCGTAGAGGTCGTAGACGGACCGGGCTTCGGAGACGCATCGAAGGACGTCCGCCTGTGGGTGGGTCCAGTCGAGCGACGGGGCCACCGCGAGCGTCGGTCGGGGTGCGATCAGTCCGAGCACCTCGTGGAAGCCGAACGGGACTCGTTCGGGGTCGTCCCGGAACAGTCCGAGACGGGGTTGCAGCCCGTGCATCTGAGACAGTCGTCCGATCACCGCGTTCGCTCGTTCGGTTTCGGAATCGCTCGTCCGAAACGGCGCGAACCCGCAGACCGAGGCGACGCCGGCGATGCGCTCGTCGAGCGCCGCCGCGTACAGACCGACGGTGGCGCCGAGGGAGTATCCGAGGACGAAGATCCGGTCAGAGTCGATGCACTCGAGCCCCGAGAGCGTCTCGACGGCGGCCAGCGCGTCGTCGACCAGTTTGCCCATCTTCGACCAGTTCGGGTGGCGCTCGTAGAAGTGCTCGCCCTCCTCGATCCGGGTGCCGAAGCCAAGCTGGTCGTACGCGTACAGCGCGAACCCGCGGTCGGTGGCTCCCTCGATCGGGACCTGTCCGCGTCCGCCCGCCCCGTAGCCGGTGTTGTAGGCGTAGGGGTGCAGCCAGACGATGGCGGGCAACTGTTCGTCCGGGCGGTCACTATCGGCCGATTGCGGATAGTAGAGGTCGCCCTCGACGCGTTCGCCGTAGGTGCGCGACGGTGACAGCCACCGTTTCTCGACGCCATCCGGCGGGTCGGGTCGACCGATGACGTCCGCGAGGTAGTCCGGTTTCCCGCCTCGACCCGCCTCCTCGAGCGAGGACGCCGGCGAGTTCGACGCGCGCGGCGGTCGCTCGCCGAAGCTCCAGCGGAGACGGTCCCGGACAGCCGGTTTTCGATCGGTCCACTCCTCGATCGACTCGGCCCGGTTACCGTCGTCGTCTACCAGGGGGTCATCGAGCCCGCGCTCGGGGAATTCGCCGACGTCGACGTCCTCGGCAGCCGTCCGACGCCACTCCTCGAACGAAAAGTCGTGGTAGAGCCGCGTCGGATCGTCGTACTCGCCGCGTCCGAACGCGTCGTCGAAGAAGTCCAGGATCTGGTGAACGTCTCGGGTGGTCCTGGCGTGACGACCCTGGCGATACTGCAGGGCGAGTCGGTCGTCACCCTCCAGGAGGTCGTAGACGGAGTTGGCGGATCGGTACACCTGCGCGACGGCCCACGCGCTCGTCGTCCGCTCGTTCAGCGCCGTGTGGAGCAGACAGGCCCGTGGCGCAACGAGCGAGACGAGGTGGTTGGCGTCGACGGGGAGGCGATTCTCCCGGCCCACGAAGAAGCGCCAGCGCGGGTGGAACCAGCTGCGCCGAAGGCGCGCGTGGACCGACATGTCGCCGGCGTAGCAGTCGTCTCTATCGAACCGCGCCGGGACGACGGCGCCGCTCCCGGCGCTACAGGGGGCGACCGCGTCGATTCGCTCGTCGAACGCCGCGGCGATCAGCGACTGCTTGCCGTTTCGCGAGGCGCCCGTGATCGCGATTCGATCGTCGTCGGCCTCGGGCACCATCTCGAGGTAATCGACGACGCGATGGGCGGCCCACGCCCGCCGAGCGAGCAACTGGAAGTCGTAGTCGGGGTAGTACTCCCCGTAGTCGGCCGCGTCGTCCCGGGCGTCGGCCGCCGCGTAGACGACGGCCGCGTAGCCCCGCTGGAGGGCGAGCAGCGCCCACTTGCGGTGGTTCCACTGGGTCATGAACACCGGAAACGTCCCCGTCCCGTCCGGAACCATGAGTTCGAGGTCGAGCGTCAGGTTGTGGTCCGGACCGAATTCGAGTCGGACGTCGCGTATCGTCGCTCCCTCTACCGTTCGAGAGTCGAGTTCGCTCGCCCGAACGTTTCCCGGCGCGGGGGGCATCCGTCCGTAGAGCCAGTACTCGAGCTGGTGTTTGTATCGCTCACGTTGCTGTTCCCACTCCTCGCTGGTCGTGACCTCGGCCTGGCGTTCCCCTCCGAGTCCGTACTGAACGAGGGGGTCGGGAAGCTCGGCGAGTGCCGGCAACCGCTCGAAGTCGGGCGGAAGTTCGCCCGTTCGTTCCTGCCACGCAAGCCAGCTGTCGTCCCGGTGAGAGAGGCGCGGGTCGGAGCCGTACTCGTCGGCCTGGGGCGCGAGTAGGGGGCGCAGTTCCTCGAGGTAGTCCCGTCGCCGCTGTCTCTCCGCGGCGGACGATGGCTGCCCGTGAATCCGTTCGGGGTGGAGTGGATAGTCGTCGGAAGGTGTGTCGGCTGGCATGGTGTCGTCTGGGTTCGATGGGTACTGGTCGGGCTCGAGACTAAAGTCATTGGGTCGGTTGGGTCGACGTCCTCGGACTGACGTCCTCAGATCAGTGTCCGTAGCCCGACGTCCTCGAGTCGAGGTATTCGGATCGGTGTTCGCGGCTCGACGCACTCGCCCATTCGAACTCGGTGGACGTCCCCGTCTATCTCACTGGACCTGATGCGCCGGTCTCCATCTATTGAACCTATTGCACCTATTGCACCGTTCTCGAGCCGCCTACCCGCTCGCCTAGCGCCTGCGCGTGCTGTAGGATCCGATCCTCGGCGTTCGGGTCGAGTGGCCCCGAAAACGTCGACCGACGGATCGCCCCCTCGCTCTCGTAGCCACCCTCGGCTCTCACTCTGGCCGTCGGCACGTACGTGAACTCGTCGTTCGCGTACCCGGCTACCCATACCGGTCCCTCGAGGCGATCCTTCAATTGAATCCCGTACTCGACGAGAACTTCGCCGCCGAGGGCTACCAGCGTGAGATCGCCGCCGAAGCCGAACGCCTGTATCGGATACGGGTGTTCAGTTCGAATCGTGCCGGTCTCGTCGAGTTCGTCGAGGAGCGCCTCCGCGCGGACGCGTAGGTGTCGCACGTCGCCTCGCCGCATCGCCTCGAGTTCGTCCCTGCTCGGCGGGTCCTCGAACTCGAGTTCACAGTTCTCGAAGCCGGTTCTGAGCGGCCCTCGAACCGGCCGTCTCCGGGATTCGATCGCCGCGCGGACGGTCGTGGCCATCGTGCGGCCGTGGTGTTTCGCTAAGTCGACGTCACCGCGTGGATACGGATTCTGGTCGCCGGCACAGCCCAGGAGACAGAGTACGGTGGCTCCCGAATAGCGCTCCTCGAGATATCGGCGGGCGAACCCGGCCCAATCGCCGCAGTACTTCGTGAAAGAGAGGGTCGTCGTGTGACACGCATAGCCGAACACGATGGCCGAGGGCGTCGCTCCGTCGGTTGGGTTGCCCCCTCTGTCAGTCCTATCGAGCCCGTCGTCGGGTTCGACGACGAGAACCGGAGCCTCGTGATCGACCGGCGCGTCGGGGTTTTGCTCGTGGGCGATCCCGTCCTCGACCGGCAGTCGTCGACTCATCGCGAACCCACACCGGGCGTGGCTGTAGCTGATCCGTACTGGCGCTCGACCGTCGAGGGCCTCCCCGATCACGGCGACCAGTTCGTCCTCGAGTCGCTCGCGATAGTCGGCCGCGTTCATTCGATACCGCTCGACGTCGTCGGCGTACATTCGCACCTTGAAATCCCGGAATTCCGGTCCGCAGTGGGTGTGCGTCGCCGCGAGCACGATGGAATCGGGATCGATACCGTATTTCGCCTCACAGCGGTGCGTGACGGCGTCCCGGATCGCTCTCGGGACGAACAATACGTCGGCGGAGACGATGGCCGCGATCGTTCCCGACTCGTCCTCGAGCGCGAGCGCCGTCGCCTCGAGGTCGTGCTCGACGCCCGTGGCGGGGTCGTCGCGCTTTGCGAAGCCCGCCATCCACATCGGTTGCTCGGGCGTAATGACGCGAGTGGCGGTGCCGGCTTGCCACCCGTAACTGCTCGAAGACGTATCGCGTGCGTCCCGTGGCATCGAAGATCGGTTGTCGGTTGGTTCCGATCCCATATGGGTGTGGCGGCGTTTCGTGCTCGGAGCGCTCTAGCCGCTACGTTGTCTGCGTCGAGGCACCCTGCTGCTCGAAGATCGACACGATCTCCTCGGCAAATTCGACTGCCCGCTCCGGCAGTCCGTACTTCTCCTCGGAGCGATCGATCGCCCGCATCTTTTCGACGAACTCACGCCGGTGGTCGAGGTCGACGATGGTCTCACGGACGTCGAACGTCACCCTTCCGTCCTCGTCGGTCTCGAGCCACGTCTGGGTTCGTTGCTTCTCGTCGTAGGTGATCGTGTACGTCTCGTTGCCGATCACGTCCACGATGGTATCGAGGTCACCGATCTCGAGGTCCCCCCCGTCGGTCTCGAGGTAGACCGTGCCGCCCTCGACGCGCGTTTCGTAGCGTTTCATACGTTGGCGTAGCGTGGGTCACGCAAAAGTACGTTTGGGTCGCCAGGCCGTATGATCGATCTTCTTTTGGATCTCTAATTAGGCGACCGATCTCCTACCACTCTGGTCAGCCGGTGACGTACTCGAGCAGTGCCTCCCAGAGGGTGGGAAGGCCGTCCCACTCCAGAAAGGCCGGCGGCGCCCAGTGGGGCGCACAGTCGGTGGTGAACGCGAACGATCGTCCGTCCCCGTACGAGCCGACGGCGACCAGGGGATCGTCGCCGACCCTCGCCCAGACGTCTGCGTCGGCGTCGGCGACGACCCGGTTGTAGCCGAGAACGGCAGGCCACTCGTCGTCGAGGTCCGCTCCTGGAACCCCTTCGTTCGTCGGTCGAACGCCGGCCGGCGCCTCCACCCGGTCGTCGCCGGGACCGATCGAGACCGGCAGGACGTCGGCGAGCGCGGTGCGGTCGTACCGCGCCTGGCCGTTGACGCCCCCGAAACTCATGTAACCGCCGATCATCCCCAGTGCGCCGCCGTCTTCGACGTACGACGCCAGGAGTTCACAACGGTCGACGTCGGCCTCGCCCCGCCGGACCTGCGGCGTAAGCTGGAGGGTGTCCGCGCCGATGTCGCTCAGGATTACAAGGTCGTACGCCTCGAGGTCGGCCCGCGTGCGAGGGAACTCGCGGGTCGCGACGTGACAGGGCTGATAGGTCACCGACGCGCCCGCGACCTCGAGGGCCGCCACGAGGTGATCCGGCGCTTCGTCGTACGACGCCCCGGTGAGGACGTCCTGTCCCTTGATCTCGAAGGTGAGCAGTTGCCAGGACTCACCAGCGAGGAGTACGTTCGTCATGGGTCGCTCGATACGAGGGAGCGTCCGGGTATCAAGCCACCGGTCGTTGGTCGTCGACCACCAACGTTAGTCACTGGCCGTCGAAGTCGGTCACCGACCATCGACGTCGGTCCTGGTCGAGTCGTTTCCGATCGTCAAACACCTATTCCTCTCTCCCCGTCCGAGACGCCGACCCGATCCTGCCCGTCTGGTCCGGCTACAACGGCGACGGGACGGTCGCCTGGGAGGGTGATACACGAATGACCAAACTACGGTGTGGGCACCTGAAACGGTTCGAATCACCTCGAATTGGGCTCAGGTTCGCAGACGAACCGACGAAGTCGACGGTGCTGACGAACGAGTACCTCAGAGGGACGGTACGTTCGAAGAGTTCCGGCCACTGTTTTACATAACAAAACAGAGAGTGTGAAATAGTCACAGGCTGTTACAGACGTATGAGAGTCACGTTATGGTTCTCTGTGGCAGTCATTACCGATATAATGGCGAAATACGGCAGTAACGACGTTCGTTCTCGAGCGTGAATGGCTGTTTACGTGTGCAAAACGATTTCCGGTTTGTCCACGTTCGCTGTTTGGTCGTAACGGCGTCTTCGACCGCTCTGGCTCGAGTACGGTACTATCGCGACCGGCACCCTCCATCATCCGTGGTAAAGTGTGTTCGAATTTGGATTCCCGAAACACCCGTCCATCGAGTCGTGACACGTCTCTCACCACAACGTACATTACAACTTGCCACCATGAACCGAGTGATAACGATGCAGCTATGCGAATCGGATCTTCCGCAGGTGAGCCTGACGTGATCCCTCATGGTCCCCGAACCGGACACGTCACTGGACCGTGCGAATCGAATACCGTCGCCAGGCAGACAGCAATGCCGACAATCCTCGTCCGCTACCGGTGGCGAACGACTCGGTGCAACAGGAACGAGGGCCGTCATCGCATCGGTCACACGTTCGACCGAACTGGCGACGGCCTGGAGGCAACGAAATGACGGACCGAGCCGTCGGCTACGTCGGCCTCGATCACCACCACGCAGAGCCCTATCTGCAGACCCTCGACGCCCTACAGGCGAAGGCGACGGTGACGTGCGCGTGCGAACCGAATCCGGCTTTCGATCTGTCCACCGTCGACTCCCTCGGCGACGTCCCCATCTACGACTCGCTCGAGGCACTACTGTCAGCCGAGTCGGTCGATACTGTCTTCCTCACGCTGCCGAACCGCGATACGCCCGACGCCATCGAACGGGCACTCGACGCCGGAGTCGACGTCTACACGGAGAAGCCAGCAGCCCGCCAGGTCGCCGACCTCGAGCTCGTGCTCGAGCGAGCCGCCACTGCCGACGAAACTGTCTGCGTGTCGTATCCGTGGCAATCGCACCCGATCACTCGAGACCTTCGTGGACTGGTCGAGGACAGCTTCTTCGGCGACGTCCGCGCGTTCGAGGCGCGCTACGTCGCCTCCCAGCTGTCGTTCCGGGACACCGACCACTTCATCTTCGACGAGGACGCGAGTCGCGGTGGCATCCTCCAGTGGCTCGGCATCCACTGGCTCCAGCTGATCGACTCCCTCCTCGAGGAACCCATCGTACGCGTCAACGCGAACATGGTATCAGGTACCGAGGGGATCACTGTCGAGGACGTCGCGACGCTCCAGCTCGAGACGGCCGGGGGTGCGATCGGCACGCTCCACTGCGGCTACCATCTCGGCGAGGGCGTCTACGACACCAGAATCGACCTGTACGGAAGCGACGGTCGGAGTAGCTGGGATCCGATGGGACGGAAGTTCGGGTTCGAGGGCGAGACGACGCTCGAACTCGACGACACGAGCGGCGAGTGGGCGTGTACGCCCCACCGGAGGATCACCCACGAGTACGACCCGACCCCGGGCTACGGCGGATCGTGGGGGAAGGACTTCGTCGAGGAATTCTTCGAGGCCTGCGACGGAAAGGGCGACCCACCAGTCACGCTCGAGGACGCCGTTGCAGTTCTTCGCATTCTCGACGCCGCCTACGATTCCGCGGAGACGGGCGAGTGGGTCGACGTCGATACCGACGCGTCCGCGACGTAGCCGTCCTCGAGGCCACCGGCACGCTTATAGGACGGTCGCCGGAACTACGACCCGTCACACCATGAGCGACTACACGGTTGGAATCGTCGGAACCGGGCCACACCCCGAGGACTCGGATCACGACGGCTACTCAATGGGTCACCGTCACGCACGGAGTTTTCGACGGGCCGACGGTTGTCGGGTGGCCGCCTGCGTGGATATCGTGGCCGATCACGCAGCCGCGTTCGGGGACGAGTTCGGTCTCGACGACGACCAGGTCTTCACGGACGTCCAGGCGATGCTCGATGGGGCAACCCCCGACGTCGTCAGTATCTGCACCCCACCGTCGACGCACGGGGAGCTGGTCGAAACGTGTGCCCGCCACGAGTCGGTGCAGGCGGTCCACTGCGAGAAGCCGATGGCCGAGACGGTCGGGGAGAGCCGGCGTCTCGTCGAGGTCTGTGAAGACGCTGACGTCCAGTTGACGATCAACCTCCAGAACCGGTGCAGCGACGCCGCTGGCGAGATCAAGCGGGTCATCGAAAACGGGGCGATCGGCGACCTCGAGCGCGTCGAGATCGGTCGCCAGGACCTGCTCCAGACGGGGCTTCACCACATCGACCTCGCGAACTACGTCCTCGGCGACGAATCGGTGGCGTGGGTGCTCGGGCAGATCAACTACCCGGACGAGCACGTCTGGTACACGAACATGCCGTCCGAACGCCAGGGACTCGGCATGTGGGCGTACGAATCCGGCGTTCACGCACTCTGCTCGACGGGTGCGGGTGCCGAGGCCGTCGGCCACCACACCAATCGCTTCGTCGGGACCGATGGCGAGATCGAGTTCCAACTCGGCGACGAGTATCGCATCCGAACCGACGGCGAGTGGCGGACCGTCGAGGTCGGCGGCGACGCCGCCCAGGACGCGGCCATCGTGACGCTCCTCGAGGCCCTCGAGACCGGCGAGGAGCCGATCATCAGTGGCCGACGAGCGCTCGGATCGACGGAGCTCGTCTTCGGTATCTGGGAGTCGGCGCGCAAACGGGGGCGCGTCAGCCTCCCGCTGGAAATCGAGGACAATCCGCTGGCTGCGCTCATCGAGTCGGGGGAGTTGCCGCCGGACGAGTGAGTGAGTCGAGCAAGTGAGCGACTTGAGTGAGTCGAGCGAGCGATGGCGAACGGTACCCCTCGAGAATCGATAGCCGCGAGGCGACACACCAGCGACCGACCGCGTACCCTGCCGCTCCCCCTATCTCTTTGGTGGCGGGGTCACAGTACCCACACATGGAGTACCGACGACTGGGCTCGACCGGGCTGACGGTGTCGCCGCTGTGTCTTGGCACCTGGCGGTTCGGCAAGGAGTCGAACGGGACGCTCGAGACGGACCGCGAAACCGCACACGACCTGCTGGATGCGGCCTGGGAGCAGGGGATCAACTTCGTCGACACGGCCAACAGCTACGGCGGCGGGCGAAGCGAACGCTGGATCGGCGAGTGGCTCGCCGACCACGACCGCGAGGACGTCGTGATCGCCAGCAAAGTCTGGTGGCGAACGCGCGGCGTGCCCGAGACGAGCCTCTCGCGAAAGTCGATCCGCTCGGAGATCCAGGACACGCTCGAGCGACTCGACACGGACTACCTCGACGTCTACTACATCCATCGATTCGACGACGGGACGCCCCTCCGGGAGACGCTGCGAACTCTCGACGACCTCGTCCGGGAGGGCACCGTCCGCTACCTCGGGGCGTCTGCAGGTGCGGCCTGGAAGCTGACGAAGGCGCTCTGGCAGAGCGACCGCGAGGACCTCGAGCGCTTCGAGATTACCCAGCCGCGATTCAACGCCGCCTACCGGGACGAGGTCGCCGAGTACCTCGACGTCTGTGCCGACCAGGGCCTGGCGGTCTGTCCGTACTCGCCCCTCGAGGGCGGTTTCCTCACGGGGAAGTACGACCGCGACAGCGAGGTGCCCGCCGGATCGCGGGGCGACCTGGACGGGTGGAACGACCGGTTCGACGAGCGGCAGTGGCGCGTCCTCGAGGCCGTCCGGTCGGTCGCGACCGAGACCGAGGCGACGCCCGCGCAGGTCGCCCTCCGGTGGTGTATGGATCGCGACCGATTCACCTGCGTCCCCATCGTCGGTGCCCGGACGGTCGGCCAACTCGAGGAGAACGCGGGGGCGATGGACCTGTCGGTGACCGACGACCAGCTGGAGCGTATCACGGACGCCTACGTTAACGTGGAGGGAGAGCGATGACGATCCGCGTCGGCCTGTGTACAATCTCCGCCAAGGAGCGCCCCCTCGAGGAGATCCTCGAGCTGGCCAGCAACGCCGGGTACGACGGCGTCGAACTCTGGGGCCGCGATCACGTCGGTGACGGCTCCGAGGCGACCTGCGAGCGGATCAACGAGGCGGCGAGCGCTCGCGGCCTCGAGATTGCCTCCTACGGCTCGTACCTGCGCTGTGGCAGCGACGACTTCGCCGACGACCTCGAGCACGAACTCGCGGTGACGGATCGCCTCGACACGGATATCATCCGGGTCTGGGCGGGCAGCCAGGAATACGGTGATCACGACGAGGACCACTGGGATCGAGTCGTCGCCGACCTCGAGCGACTGACCGAACGGGCCGCCGACTACGACATCGAGATCACCGTCGAGAAGCACAACAACACGGTCACGCACACCCGTGAGGGTGCCAGACGGCTGATCGAAGCGATCGACGACGAGCGCTGTCGCCTGAACTACCAGCCAGGCTTTTCGATTCCAGCACCCGAACTCGAGCGCGAGGCCCGGGAACTCGCGCCGCTCTCGAATCAGCTCCACCTCCAGACGACGCGCGAGCGAACCGAACGCGCTCGCGCCCCGCTTGCGGAGGCGTACTACGACCTCGAGGCGATCCTGGAGCCGTTCCTCGAGGGTGGATTCGACGGCTTCGCGAACGTGGAGTTCGTGACCGACGAACGTCCCTACCGGGAGGCGATCGAGGCCGACCTCGAGACTATCCGATCGATCGTCTCGACGGGACGGTAACGTATTTCCCCCTCCAGTGTTTCGTACCGGTCAACAAATATGGACGCACTCCGAGTCGCGCTGTTGAACGCCTCGTACCACGACGAGGCGACGGCGCGGAACTTCGATCGAGACGTACAGGCCAACCTCCGCTCGTTCGCGGTGGACGAAGGCGATCTCCCCGAGACCTACGACTACGACGCCGTGATCGTCAGCGGGTCGGGTGCGTCGGTTTACGGCGACGAACCGTGGATTCCGCCACTGCTCGAGTGGGTAGACGAGGCGATCGACCGCGACCTCCCCGTGCTCGGCGTCTGCTTCGGCCACCAGTTGCTCGCGCACGTCCTCGACGGCCGGGTCGAACCGATGGGAGAGTACGAGATTGGCTACCGGGAAATCGAACGCGTTGGCGACTCGCAGTTGCTGTCGGGACTCCCCGACCGGTTCCTGGCGTTCACGACCCACTCTGACGAGGTGACGAAACTCCCGCCTGGAGCCGAACTCACGGCCGAGAACGATTACTCGATTCACGGCTTCCGTGCCGGGCGCGTCTTTGGCGTCCAGTTCCATCCCGAGTACGACCGCGCGACCGCCGAGCGGATCACCCGCGAGAAGGACCTGCCCGAGGATCGAATCGCCGCCGTCCTCGATGGAATTACCGAAGAGAACGTCGTCACGGCGGCCGACGCCAAAGTGCTGTTCGACAACTTCCTCGAGTACGTCGAGACGCTGTCGGCTGATCGGCCGACGAACGAATCGCGAGCCTGACCGTTTTTCGAGCGATCCGCCGTTCCAGCCGAGCCCCGCTCGAGCACTCCGCCGTTCCAACTGATCTCCGCTCGAGCGCTGTAATGTTTCGACCGAATCCCACTCGCTCGAGCGCCGGAACACGAGACGACGTGCGAGCCAGATGCACCGACTGGAAGTCGGGAGGGGCTCGGCGAGGGTCGGGAACACGAACGCGAGGGAAGAAAATCGAGACTACGAACGTGAGAAGAGAAAATCGAGACCGTGAACGCGAGGACAGAAAAACGGGAACCGCGACCGCCTACTCCCGCGACCACACCGACGTCAACGGAATCCGAACGTCGTCGCCTTCCTCGATAATGTAGTTGTACCCGCCGTCCTCGAGCTGGTCGGGGTCGACGAAGTCTCGGGTGAACGTCTTCTCGCCGACGTCGACCGTCAGCAGGTTTCCACGCCCGTCCTCCAGGGCCTCAACCGGGTAGGAACCGTTCCCTCGGCCGCGCTGATCGCGACCCAGGACCGGGTTCTCGGGGTCGGGTTCGCCTCGCCAGGGGTCGCGCTGGTCGTTGTCGACGTAGACGAACCCGGTGTGGCGCTCGAGGAGGCTGCTATCGGCAGCAACCCGGATCGTCAGGTCGTTCTCGAGACTCATTTCGCGGGTGAAGTCCTCGACGGTGCCCCGGACGAACCCCTCGGCCTCCCGGATGAGCGGTGATTCGTCGAGGGGCTCGAGGTGTGTCCCGTCCTGGACGTAAGCGTACTCGGACTCGCCGTCTTCGACCGAGTAGAGGCCGAAGAAGCCCTTGAACTCGAAGGCGTCGTCGACGGTCAGCGTGTCGGTCTTCTCGAACGCGCAGACCACGTAGTCGGTGCGCCCGTTCGTCAGCTCGACCCTGACGGCGTGGCCCGGCCCGCCCGAAACCGGAACTTCCTCGATCGACTCGACAACCCGGTCGCCGTCGTAGTGTTCGATCACGGAGGTGTACGTCGTCTCGAGGTCCGACCCGCGCCGGTTGAGGAAGGCGTACCTGAGACTGGACTCTGGCGCGGCGCCGCCGGAGCTGTTCGGTGGATACCCGTTGGCCAGTTCGACGTCGTCGAAGTCGCCGAACGACGTAAGTCGCAGGTGAACGCCGTCGGCGTCGTCGTCACGCAGATTGAAGTGGTCCTCGACATCCCAGTCGAGGACGACCCGGTCTGCGGGGTCGTCGTCGCGCTCGACCTGATCGAAGTAGTTGAGCCCGGACCCCCGCGAGTCCGGCGACCGCGCACTGTTGTACGACGAATCTGCATACGGAACGCCCTCACCGGCTAACGTCCCGCCGTCCTGGGCCTCGAGATCGAGGCCCTCGGTGGAAAGGTCGGCTTTCGTCGTGTGGAAGCTGTAGCGGTGGTCGTCGCCGCCGGCGACGCGGAAGAAGTCCACGGCGTAGGAGTGTTCTTCGTCGACGGTGATCGACGCGGTCGTTCGCCGGTATTCGTCGGCTTCCTCGTAGACGTGGGGTGCCTCGACGTCGATCAGGTTCACCCGCTCGTCGTCACCCTCGAAATGTCGAGGCGTGCCGACCCAGTGGTGATCCTGGCCGCGCTCGTTGACCACGACCGTGTTGTGGCTGATCGTGTTGTCCGTGAAGAACTGCCGAGGCGGATAGGTGCCAGTGGCTTCCGGATAGCCGAGGTCTCGCGAGAGTTCCATCTCGTGGGCCGCGACGCCGATCTGTAGCGTGTCGCGGTGGGCGTGGGGGGTTCCACCACCGCCGATTCCGTTGCGGCCGTAGTACATCCAGAACGCGCGCTTCGCGTTCCCCAGTTCGGCCGCGTCCCGACGTTCGCGTGCTTCTTCGTCGAGCAACGTCAGGTAGTACAGCGCCATCTTGTAGCCCCCGGAGTCGTCGTTGTTGCCGACGCACTCGAAGCGCATCGTGTTGGTTCCCGCGGGCAACTCGAGCAGGTACGAGATGGTGTCTCGACCGCTGCCGTCGGCCATGAAGTCGATGGTGTCGACGTACTCGCCGTTGACGGATAGGTCGTAGATGCCGTAGGTACTGACGAACAGCGTCTCGAGCTCGAGTTCGTACTCGTCGGCGTCTGCGACGTCGAACTCGAACGTCCACCACTCGCCCGCCTGGCTGGCTTCGAACTGGATCGCCTCGTCGAAGCTGTCGTTGATCGGCGCGGAGGCCTCAGCGAACAGGTCGGACGTGTCGTAGGTCTCGCCGAAGGATTCGGTCGTGTAGTTCTCGCCATCCCGGAGGGCCGCAAAGCCGAAGCCGGCGAGGTTCTGGCTCGGCAGGTCGAGGGGTCCATCGGCGTCGATGATCGACTGGATCTCCTCGGCGAGTCCCTCGGGTTCGGCGTCGTAGATCGAGCCCCTGATTCCGGCCGTGGAGTAGCCGTTCGAGTAGTGCCACAGCTTGGCGAATCGGGAGTCGCCCGTCACCTCGTAGCCGTCCGAAATGCCGCTCTGGCTCATCTCGTTGCCCGCCGGGTGGTGGGTGTCCCCGAGTGCGGGCGAGAACTCGTCCAGAAGGAGGAGATCCGAGTTGATCTTGAGTGCGCTCTGGAACTTCGGATGCTGGTAGAGATCGGCGCCGTCGAACCCGTCGTAGCCTTGCAGGTTCTGGGCGACCTGCAGGATAGAGGACATCCGGATCCGGTTGTAGCCGAGTGAGCCCTCGTGCCAGTACCCATCGCGGTCGCACTGGTCGACGACCGGAGCGAGTACGTTTCCACCCGTCGTGTACCAGTTCTCGGGTTCCTCGTTCCAGACGTCGCCGTCGAAGTACTCGTTGCCGGGCTGGAATATCCACTCGATGGCCTCCCGCGTATAGCCGTTCTCGCGCGTGTCGTCGAGCACCCGGGCCGAAATTGCGAGTGCCGACAACTGACCCCGCCCAGGGGCGATCTGGGAGGCCTTCGCGGCCGGGAAAATCTCCTGGATGTAGTTCTCCTCGATGTTCTCTCGGATACGCGCGACCGAATCCTTGTCGGCCAGTCCGGGGTATTCGTCGGTCTTCCCGTCCAGGAAGCTCACGACTTCATCCGCGACGGACGGATCGTCGAGCGCGGGGAAGAACGCGTCGTAGGCGACCAGCAGCCGCCGGGCGAGGTTGCCCTCCCAGTGCGACCCGATGATGCGACCGGTCTGGCGGCCGCCGTGGCTGTTCCAGAAGCCGTGGGCGTTCTGCTGGTAGTCTGCAATCGTCATCTCGGGGTATACGTCCGCGATCCGATCCATGAGTACTAGCCCCGCGACCGCGTACTTCGATTCCTCGGTGAGCAGGTAGGCGTCGACCAGCGCGTCGAGAATCCGACGAACCCCACCGGGGCGCCAGACGAACCAGTGGTTGTAGTAGGCGACGAAGTTCCACCGATTGCCCTCGCCCATCCCGAGATCGTCGTTCTCGTCGACCCAGCCCCAGCCGTCGTCGACGCCCCAGCCTTCGCCCATCTCGGGATGTTCCTCGTTGACCAGCAACGAGTCGTCCGCGAGGTCCGGGTCGAACATTCCCCGGTCGTCCAGGCCGCTCTCGCGGTAGGCGCCGAAGTCGTTCGTCGGCACCGTCAACTTCCCGTCGCCGTGGGGGTCGTCGTCGTTCGTCTCTATCTTCCACAGGCGGTCGGTGCCGGGGTCGCTGTCGCCACCCAGGATGAGACGTTCGTTCGAGAGGCCACCACCACGGGGGACCTGCTGGGACGTAACGAGACTCCAGAGGCTGTCGAGATCAGGGCCGTACTTCTCGAGGTAGCTATCGGCCGATTCGACGGCGTTGTCGCGCTGGCCCGCCGCCCAGTCGTAGCGGTCGATGTTTCGCTGTGCGTTCGACCGCATCGCTTCGGTCCACATCGTCGGTCGCGTTTTGCGGTGATAGCGCTCGTCGTCTTCGGCTGCGGTGGCAGTACCCGCTGGCACCAATCCGGCGAGCAACCCGGCACCGGTCGCCGTCAGGACCGATCGTCGCGAGAGATTCGGATTCGTCGGGGGGTTCCGAACCGTGCCCAGCTGATCGATTTCCCATTGGTGGTCGTTACCCGTTTCGGAGGGGGACTCCTCACGCTCACGCTCACGCTGCTTGCGCTGTGACATCAAATAACACTCGGACTCGTAGGATATATAGATTTTCATTACAAGAATACATTTTTACGATAACACGAAAGGAAGGCTCACTCAGCGCGAGGACAGGTGGCCCGAGGCCGATCAAGGGAACGCGACTGGAGCCCACTCAGCGAGCCATTTGCCTCGTCCGAGCGGTGGATTTAGGACGCGGGCAACGAATTGGGTGAGCATGAGCTTCGATTTACTCGTCGAGAACGCCCGGATCGTCGACGGCACGGGCGCGCCCTGGATCCGCGGCGCGGTCGGCGTCGTCGACGGTCGCATCGACCGAATCGCGACGGCCCCCGACCACGGCCTCGACGCCGACACGCGGATCGACGCCGACGGGAGCGTCGTCTGCCCGGGCTTCATCGACGCCCACTCCCACTCCGACCTCGAGCTGTTCGCCGACCCCTCGCTCGCGCCAAAGACCCGGCAGGGAATCACCACCGAGATCCTCGGCCAGGACGGGTTCTCGATGGCCCCGCTCTACCGCGAGGAGGGGATCGGCCCGTGGCAGGAATACCTCAGCGGCCTCGCAGGGAGACTCGAGCGCGAGTGGTCGTGGAACTCCCTCGGCGAGTACCTCGACGCGGTCGACGACGCCGACATCGCGCCAAACGTCGCGACGCTCGTCGGCCACGGCACCGCCCGCTACGACGTGCTCGGCATGGACGACGTCCAGCCGACCGACGACGAGCTCGAGGAGATGGCAGCGCTCGTCCGTGAGGGCCTCGAGGACGGCGCCATCGGCTTCTCGACGGGACTCGTCTACACACCGCAGGTGTACTCGGAGACCGAGGAAGTGTCCCGACTCGCGGCCGAACTCGCGCCGTACGGGCGGCCGTTCGTCGCCCACATTCGCAGCGAGGGTCGCTGGATCTGGGAGGCCCTCGACGAGTTCGTCGACATCGGTGCCGAACACGACATTCCGCTCCAGATTTCGCACTTCAAAGTTACCGGCAGCGAACAGCAGGGAAAGGCCGACCGCCTGCTCGCACAGGTCGAAATCGCCCGCGAGCGCGGTATCGACGTCACCGCGGACCAGTACCCCTACACCGCGGGAAGTAGCATGCTGACGTCGCTATTGCCGCCGTGGGTGCAGTCCGGTGATGCCGACGCCCTCCGCGAGACGCTCTCGGACCCCGACCAGCGCGAAGAGATTCGCCGTGACATCGAGGAGTGGCGCATCGACGGCTGGGAGAACGTCGGCGGCAAGACCGGGTGGGACCGTATCGAGGTGACGAACCTCACCTCCGAGGCGTTCGGCGAGGAGGGTGGACGCGACATCGCGACCATCGCGACCGAACGCGACAGCACGCCGATCGACGTCCTCTGTGACGTCCTGCTCGCGGAGGACTTCGAGGCGTCGATGATCGCTCACGGGCTGATCGAGGAGGACGTCCGAACGATCATGCAGAGCGAGCGCGTCATGGTTGGCACTGACGGCCTGTTCGGGGCCCGTCCCCACCCCCGCGTCTACGGATCGTTCCCTCGCATCCTGGCGAAGTACGTCCGTCAGGAGAACCTCCTGTCGCTCGAGGAGGCCGTCCGGTCGATGACGTCGCTCCCCGCTCGAGCGATGGGACTCGATTCGAAGGGCGTGCTCCGTCCGGGCCTCGACGCGGACCTGGTCGTCTTCGACCCGGCGGTAGTCGACGACCGCGCGACGTTCGACGACCCGGAGCAGTACCCGCTCGGGATCGAGCACGTCGTGGTCGACGGGACACCGATCGTTCGCGACAGCGAGGACACCGGCGCTCGGCCCGGCGGCGCGATTCGGGCCTGAGTACCGGTTCGACCGGCCGATTACTGGCGGGATCGAAAGAACGTTGGTGTCTCGCGGGAATGCTCGAGTGACAATGCGAACTGTACGATTCAGCGACCAGACTGGCTACGCACGACGCGGCGAGTGGACCGACGACGGTATCGTCGCCGACGGCAAGACGTACGATCCCGACGAGGTGGACGTCCTCCCGCCGTCGGAACCGACGAAGATCATCTGCCAGGCCGGCGGCTACATGGACCACCGCCGGGAGTCCGGTTTCGACGACCGACCGGAGCGCCCAGAACTCTTCCTGAAGACGCCCAACTGTGTCGTCGCTCACGGCGACGCCATCGAACTGCCGCCCGGACGCGAGAGCGTCGAGTTCGAGGCCGAGTTCGGCGTCGTCATCGCCGAACAGTGTCGCGACGTCTCGGTCGACGAAGCGATGGACGTCGTCGAGGGCTTCACCTGCCTCAACGACATCTCGAACCGGGACGACCAGGCCGAGGAGCGCAACTGGGTGCGCGGGAAGGCCTTCGACGCCTCGCTCCCGATGGGGCCCGTGGTGGCCACACCGGACGAGGTGCCCGACGACGCCACCCTCGAGTTGCGCCTGAACGGCGAGACGAAACAGGAGAGCACCCGCGAACACCTGATCTTCTCGGTGCCGGAGTTAGTCTCGGATGTCTCCGAACTCATCACTCTCGAGCCGGGCGACGTCATCGCGACCGGGACGCCGTTCGGACCAGACGAGTTGAGCGAGGGTGACGTCGTCGAGGTCGAGTTCGAGGGCGTCGGTGTCCTCGAGAACCGGGTGATCGCCCGATGACGTTAGACGGGGACACGATCTACGACGACTTCGGCGTCCCACCGGTTGTCAACGCGACCGGTACCAAGACGCGGATCGGCGGCACGCTCATCCGAGAGGAGTCCCTCGAGGCGATGAACCGCGCGGCGGAGGCGTTCGTCCGCCTCTCGGACCTGCAGGCGGCCGCCTCCGAACGTATCGCCGAGGCGACCAGCGCCGACGCCGGCTACGTCACCAACGGTGCGAGTTCCGCGCTCACGCTGGCGGCAGCCGCGTGCATCGCCGGCGACGACCTCGAGGTCATGGCGCAGTTGCCCGACACCGAGGACGTGCCGAGCGAGATCGTGATGCCCCGGACCCACCGCAACGGCTACGACCACGCCCTGCGCGTCGCCGGCGCCGATATCGTCGACGTGGGGGCGAACGACTACACCCTTGGGACCGGGTCCGAGAACACCGAGCCGTGGGAGATCGAGGCGGCGATCACCGACGAGACGGTCGCGGTGGCCTACATGGAGAAACCCTACACGCGCCCGCCGCTCGAGACGGTCGTCGAAATCGCACACGACCACGACGTCCCGGTCATCGTCGACGCGGCGGCCGAGTTGCCGCCGACTGAGAACCTCTCGAAATTCGTCGAACAGGGCGCCGACCTCGTCGCCTTCAGCGGCGGGAAGGCGATCCGCGGCCCGCAGTCGTCGGGCATCCTCGCCGGACGCGAGGACCTGATCAAATCGGTCGCCCGCCAGCACCTCGACATGCACGCCTCGGAGCCGGTGTACGACCCGCCCGAGAGCCTCGTCGATGTCGACGACCTCCCCGGCGTCCCCCGACAGGGGATCGGCCGATCGATGAAGGTCGGCAAGGAGGAACTGGCCGGACTGATCGCCGCCCTGGACGCGTTCATCGAGCAGGACGACCAGGCGGTACTCGACGAGTGGCACGACCGCGCCGAGCGAATCGCCGGCCGACTAGAGGGGATCGGCTGTCTCGACGCCTCCCTCGCCAACGCCGGGAAAACCGACGCCGTCACGAGCGTCGTCGTGACCGTGGACGAAGAGCGGTCGCCGGTCGACACCGTGTCGCTGGTCGGGGGGCTCCGGGCGGAGAACCCGCGAATCTTCGTCGGTGCCGACGACGTCCACCAGTCCCAGTTCACGATCAACCCGCGGTGTCTCCCGGACGACCAGGCCGAGTACGTCGTCGAGCGGATTGCTGCTCACGTCGGTTCCGGGGCCGAGTAAGGGCGCCTCGAGGACGACCTTCGGGGGTCGCCCGACTCGAGACGTCACCGATGGACGACGACGTCGAGCCGGCAACAGACCAAACACCTATTCTCCTGGGTGAGAATCTCATCACATGCGGATACTGTACGTCGACGTCGATTCGTTGCGACCCGACCACCTCGGGTGTTACGGCTACCACCGAGAGACGTCATCGAACATCGACGAGATTGCCGCCGACGGGCGCCGGTTCACGAACGTCTACGCGTCCGACGCGCCGTGTCTCCCCTCGAGGACGGCGTTTTACACCGGTCGGTTCGGCATCCACACCGGCGTGATCAATCACGGCGGGCTGAACGCCGACCCGCGCCGACACGGTCCCGCACGCGGCGAACGCTACCCGCGGCGCTTCCAAACGCTCGCCACGATTCTCGGCGAACAGGGGCTGGACACGGCGATGATCAGCCCGTTTCCCGCTCGTCACGACGCTTGGCAGGTCGTCGAGGGGTTCGACGAACTCTACGACACCGGCGGCAACGGCTCGGAGCGGGCCGACGAGGTCTACCCCTACGCCCACGACTGGCTTACCGAGCACGCCGCCGAGGACGACTGGTACCTCCACGTCAACTTCTGGGACCCCCACACCGAGTACACGACGCCGCTCGAGTACGGCCACCCGTTCGCGGACGACCCCGCCCCGGAGTGGCCGACTGAGGACGTGATCGAGCGCCACTACCAGGGGACCGGCGCCCAGAGCGCACAGGACCTGTGTAGCTGGGGCGACAAGCGAGACGCGCCCCGGATGCCCCCGGACGTCGCCTCGCGCGAGGACTTCGAGACCATGGTCG
The DNA here is from genome assembly GCF_042663665.1 of Saliphagus sp. GCM10025317. Lineage (NCBI taxonomy): Archaea > Methanobacteriati > Methanobacteriota > Halobacteria > Halobacteriales > Natrialbaceae > Saliphagus > Saliphagus sp. GCM10025317. The sequence goes on along the minus strand of NZ_JBHTAQ010000005.1, from coordinate 1,915,707 downwards.
ACGGCTACGACGTGGGCGTCCACTACATGGACTACCACGTCGGGATGCTGTTCGACCTCCTGCGGGAGGCCGGCGTCTTTGAGGAGACGCTCGTCGTCGTGAGCGCCGATCACGGCGAGAACCTGGGCGAACTCAACGTCTACGGCGACCACCAGACGGCCGACGAACCGACCTGTAACGTCCCGCTGATCGTTCGCGGCCCCGGCATCGAACCGGGCGTCGACGACGAGTTTCGGTACCAACTCGATTTCCCGCCAACGCTCGTCGACCTCGTCGGCGGCGACGTCCCCGGGGGCTGGGACGGGCGGTCGTTCGCCGGATCCGTCACCGGCGACGAAATAGACGACGGAAGCGGCCGCGAACGCCTCGTGCTCAGCCAGGGCACCTGGACCTGCCAGCGGGCCGTTCGCTGGGACAACTGGCTGCTGATCAAGACCTACCACGACGCGTTCAAGAGCGACCTCGAGGACCTCATGCTGTTCGACCTGGCCCACGATCCCCACGAGACGACGAACCTCGTCGACGAGCACCCCGACGTCGTCCGCGACGGATTGAGCACGCTCCAGCGGTGGGTCGACGACCGCCTGCTCGAGGCCGCCCGTGGCGAGCGGGGCGGCAACCCCGGTGCCGAAAACGCCGTCACTGATCCGCTGTGGCAGGTCCTCCGCGGCAAGGGACCGTACTACACGTGGGACGCGCTCGAGGACTACGCCGAGCACCTTCGACGGACGGGTCGGGGCGAGCACGCGACGGCGCTGCTCGAGCGCCACGGCTGACCGTTCGAGACGTATCAGGGACCGCTTCCAGCGGCTCTCGGCTGCTTTTCAGCCACTGTGATGAATTGTAGATGAGGCAGCGCTCGAGCGTCGAGACCCGCTCGACCCCCTCGAAGCGTTGGAATCAGGGAGACACGAGATCCGAGGCGAGAGGCGACGTAAGGTCGCCGCCGTACTCGGACACCTCGAACGCCTCGGCGTACTCGATCTCCCGGCCGCGTTCGGGTCCGTGCTGCTCGATCAGGTCGTCGCGGAACCGATCTGCCGTCGCGCGCATCTCCGCGAGTCCCGGAATCGGGTCCGTCTCGAGCCACTCGCGGCGGTCGTCGGGGTCGTCGGGAACGGCCTCGAGTTCGCCTTTGTTGTACGGTAACCACTCGTACATCTGGGACTCGTGGCAGTCGAGTGCGTCGTACTTGCAGTCGACGTGTTCGTCGTCGATCGGGACGATTACGTCCGGCGTGAACGGGTACGGCCGCTCGAACGTGTCGAGCAGGTACGCGAACACGGGGTTGTCCTCGAGCGCCGGCGTCTCCGGGCATACGTTCGGGACGGTGACCATGTACGCTGCGTCTCGAACCAGTTGCGAGGTGTACCGGTGATCCGGGTGATAGTCGTTGGTCCGGTGGGTCAACACGAGGTCGGGGTCGTACTCCCGGATCAGCTCGATGACCGTCTCGCGGTTCTCGAGGGTCGGCTCGAGCCGACCGTCCGGGTTATCGAGGACGCGGTACTCTATTCCGGCGGTGTCGGCGGCTGCAGCGGCCTCCTGTCGACGTCGCTCGGCGAGTTCGCTCCCGCCCTGTTCGTGGTGGCCGCTACGGCCGTCGGTCATCGAGACGAACCGGACGTCGTGGCCGGCGTCCGCCCACGAACACGCCAGTCCGCCGGCGCGAATGTCGGGGTCGTCGGGGTGGGCGCCGATCACCAGCAGTCGTCTGGACATGGCTACAGTACGGCCTGTGGGTGACGAAAACGTTCCGGTCGCTCGAGGCCGTGGTCGGAGCCGAGTGAGCGGTCAAGGTAGAGGTGGCCGTCGATGCTCTGGACGGCGACGAACGCGTCCCGCTACGCGAGCGTCTCGCCGATCCACTCGAGGTGCGCCTCTGTCAGCAGGGAGTGGTGATAGATCGAGAGGCGGCCGTCGGTCGCCGACCGGATTCCCTCCACGAGGGCGGCCACCTGATCGGCTCCGGAGACGACGGCCGGATCGAGTGTAATACCGGCATCGATCGGGCAGTCGACGACGCGCTCGAGCGCCTCGATTCGCTCGCGGGCCGTCTCGGTCTCGGCGACGTAACACAGCGCGGTCACTCGGTCGAGGTGGGCCTCGAGGCGCGCCAGATCGACGCCCGCCGCGGGGAGTGCCGACGGCGCCTGGCCGTACGCCTCCATCGCGTAGTAGTTGAGCGGCGTCGATCTGGACGCCGTGGCGAGTCGCTCGATCAATGCCTCGATCACGGTCGCTCGGAACTCGAGCAGGTCGTCCACGAGCGGGTCTTGCTCGCGAAGGTCCTCTACCGGTGGAAGCGAGGCGTTTGGATCGGCGAGTGAAGGGCGAACGAGCTCCTGGACGCGCTCTCGCGCTCGCTCGAGGTCGACCCGGTGCGACGCGGCGGCCGATCGACAGCCATCGCAGAAACACTGCGAGAGGAGTACCGATTCGCTCTCGGTCGTCACCGTCTGACGCTTGTCGTGGCCGTACTTCGATCCGTGGTCGTGGAACGCGCTCGGGAAGCCGATCGACTCGAGCTGAATCTCGTCGACGCCATGGTCACGGATCGATCCGACGACTGCAGCGAAGTAGTCCTGTACCGCGGGGTGAGACGGACACAGCGAGTGGTCGTGGGCGTCGCCGAACGCGCTCTCGAACCGGTAGTCGGGGTTCGTCGATCCCAGCCGCGTGTTGTGGAGACAGACCGTCCACGCGTTGACGGCTATCCCGTGTTCGTGTGCCCCGTCGACGATTTCCGCAAGCGGATCGTCCCACGAGCCGACGCGGTTGACCGGCGGCTCGATCGGCAGATCGTCGAAGCGCTCGCCCAGGTCGAAGTAACAGCCGCCGCCGTAGGCGCGAAACAGGTCGTCGGGAAACCGGGGCTGCATCGATCGAACCGAGTGATAGTGGCTGGCCACGTTGACCGCGTCGATGCCGTGATCGCGGAGCCGTTCACAGGCCGATTCGAGTCCCTCGTGCTCGAGCGTCCAAGGATATGTCCAGAGTGCTGGCATGCCGCAACAGTCGAAGAGGGCCGGCATAAAGATGGGCACCTCGACCGTCGAACAGACCGGTGTCCTCGAACCCCAGCTAGTACCGACTCGCGGTATCTTTATGCCCGCACAGAAATGAGAGAGGTAACTATGGTCGAACTTGCCATCGACGGCGGACCGAAAGCAGCCGAAGCACTCTCGATTCCGGAGTGGCCACAGCCGACCGATACCTGTCGAGCGTATCTCCTCGAGGCGTTCGAGGGCGGCAACTGGTGTCGCGGACCGTGGATCGAACGCCTCGAGGACGAATTTGCCGCGTACCACGACGCCAAACACGCGATCGCCGTCAGTAACGGGACCGTCGCGATCGAACTGGCGCTCCGAGCCGTCGGCGTCGAGCCCGGCGACGAGGTGATTGTCCCCTCCTACTCCTTCATCGCGAGTGCCAGCGTCGTTCCTGCCGTGGGAGCGATCCCGCGATTCGCGGATACCGACCCCGAGACGTTCAATATCGATCCCGATTCGGTGCGCGAGAAGATCACCGACGACACGGTTGGGATCATCGGCGTCCACTTCGCGGGATATCCGATGGACATGGACGAACTGTTGCCGATCGTCGAGGAACACGACCTCTTCCTGATCGAGGACGCGGCCCACGCGCAGGGATCGGAGTGGCGCGGCCAGAAGGTCGGCACCTTCGGGGACTTCGGGACGTTCTCGTTTCAGGAGTCGAAGTCACTACCCAGCGGCGAAGGCGGCATCGTCGTCACCGACAACGACGTGCTCGCGGAACGAGCCCGGGTCATGCAGAACATCGGCCGTTCGCAAGGTGAGACGGGATATCGTCACTACAAACTCTCCTCGAACTCCCGGATGTCCGCGTTCCAGGCCGCCGTCGCGATCGGCCAGCTCGAGAAGCTACCGGAGGAGAACGAGCGCCGCGAAGCGAACGAGGAATTGCTTCTCGCAGAACTCGAGGAGATCGACGGAATTCACACGAAACCGCGAGACGATCGCATCACCGCTCGCGGCTACTGTCTGGAGAACGTTCGCTACGACGCTGAGGCGTTCGGTGGGCTCAGCCGCGACCGATTCATCGAGGCCGTGCGCGCCGAGGGCGTGCCGGTCTACGACGGCTACGAAGTGCCGATCTACAAGCAACCGGCGTTCTTCCGCGATCAGGTTCGGCGGCTTCTCCCACCCGGAACGGACGTTTCGGACTACTGGAACCTGTACCTTCCCGGTGCGGAGCAACTGTGCAGGGAGAACGTCGCCTACAGCCATCCGGTGTTGCTCGCCGACGAGGAGGGCATCCGGACGATCCCTGCTGCGATTCGAAAGGTGAAAGCCCACGCCGACGAACTCCGTGAGCGGTAAGATTGCCGACAGCCACGACGATCGACCCTTTGGAGATCGAGCGGACGTCGATTACTCTGCCGACCAGGTCGACGTCAACGGAATCTGCACGTCGTCGTTGTCGTCGATGATGTAGTTGTAGCCGCCGTCCTCGAGCTGGTCGGGGTCGACGAAGTCCCGGGTGAACGTCTGGCGACCAGTGGCGACCGTTACCAGGTTTCCGTTGCTGCCTCCGAGTGCCTCGATTAGGTAGGCGCCGTTGCCCTGGCCGCGCTGGCCGCGCCCCTCGATCGGGTTCTCGGGGTCAGGTTCGCCTCGCCACGGATCGGAGTCGTCGTTGTCGACGTAGACGAAGCCGGCGTGGCGCTCGAGGTGACTTCCGTTCCCCCCGACCCGGATCGTCAGTTCGTTCTCGAGGCTCATCTCGCGGGTGAAGTCCTCGACGATTCCCTGCACGCGACCGACCGATTCCTGCACGAGCGCGGGTTCGTCGAGGGGCTTGAGCCGCGTGCCGTCCTGGACGTAGGCGTACTCGGACTTGCCGTCTTCGACCGAGTAGAGGCCGAAGAAGCCCTTGAACTCGAAGGTGTCGTCGACGGTCAGCGTGTCGGTCTCCTCGAACGAACAGACGACGTAGTCGGTGCGCCCGTTCGTCAGTTCGACTTTGACGGCGTGGCCCTGCCCGCCCTCAACGACTACCTTCTCGACGTTTTCGACGGCGCGCTCGCCCTCGTAGTGCTCGACCGTCGAGACGAAGTCGCTCTCGAGGTCGCTTCCCTGTCGACGCAAGAGCGCGTAGCGCAGGAAGTCGGGGTTCCCGCTTCGGTCGGGCGGGTGGCCGTTGGCGAGGGCGACCTCGTCGAAGTCGCCGAAAGACGTCAAGCGCAGGTGGACGCCGTCGGCGTCGTCGTCGCGATGATTCCAGTAGTCCTCGACGTCCCAGTCGACGGCCACGCTGGAACCGGGATCGGTGTCGCGTTCGACGTTCGTGAGGTAGTTGAAGCCGCTTCCGACCTCGCGGTTGTAGTCGGTTTCCTCGCCGTAGTCCGGCTTCCGGATATCCTCACCCGCGTAGGTGCCGCGGTCCTGGGGGACGAGGTCGACGTCCTCGGCCGTCGCCTCGCCGACCTGTCCGTGGAAGCTGAACACGTGGTCGTCGCCGCCGGCGACGCGGAAGAAGTCCACGGCGTAGGAGTGTTCCTCGTCGACGGTGATCATCGCGGTCGTTCGGCGATACTCGTCGCACTGCTCGTAGGCCCGGTAGGCGTCCACGTCGATCAGGTTCACTCGCTCGTCCTCGCCCTCGAAGTGGCGCGGCGTGGCGACCCACCGTTCGTCCTGGCGGGACTGGTCGACCGTCACGGTGTTGTGGCTGATCGTCCCCTTCGTGAAGTCGTGTTTCGGCCAGTTACCGGTCCGCTCGGGGTAGCCGAGGTCCGGCGAGAGCTCGAGCCGGTGGGCTGCCACGCCGAGGTTGAGCGCGTCGCCGTGGTTGTGGGTGCTGCCGCCCGCGTCGATGCCCGTTCGGCCGTAGTACATCCAGAACGCGCGCTTGGCGTTGCCAATTTCTTTGGCGTTCTCCCAGTCCTCGCGTTCGTCCTCGCCGACCACCGTGAGGTAGTACAGCGCCATCAGGTAGTTGCTCGACTCGTCGTTCCTGCCGACGCACTCGAAGCGGAGATCGTTGGTCCCAGCCTTGAGGTCGACCGTATACGTGATGGTGTCGCGGGTGAACGAAGGGCTGTAGAAGTCGACGGTGTCGACCTGCTCCCCATTGAGGAAGAGGTCGTAGATGCCGTAAGAGCCGACGAACAGCGATTCGATCTCGAGGTCGTACTCGCCGGCTTCGTCGGCCTCGAACTCGAAGGTCCACCACTCGCCGGGTTCGTAGCACTGGAACTGAATGGCTTCGTCGAAGCTGTCGTTGACTTCGGTACTGGCGTCGGCGAACAGCTCTGACGTGTCGTAGGTCGTCCCGAACGACTGGTTCAGGTAGTTCTCGCCGTCCCGGAGCGCGGCGAAACCGTAGCCCGCGAGGTTCTGGCTCGGGAGGTCGAGGGGACCCTCGGCGTCGATAATCGCCTGTACGTCGTCGCTGAGGTTCTCGGGTTCTGCGTCGAAGATGGAGCCGTTGATCCCTGCCGTCGAGTAGCCGTTCTGATAGTGCCACAACTGGGCGAAAATCGGCTCGCCCGTCAGTTTGAACCCTTCCTCGACTGAGGGCTGGCTCCACTCGACGGCGGACGGGCCGTGCGCGTCGCCGAGTTGCGGGGTGAACTCGTCGATCAACAGCAGGTGCGTGTTCTGCAGGAGCGACTGCTGGAGTTTTGGGTGCTGGTAGAGGTCCGCGCCGTCGAACGCGTCGTACCCCCGGAGGTAGTCGGCCACCTGTCGAACCGAGCTGTGAGGGATGCGGTTGTAGTGTGGGGCCTCGATCTCGAAGTACCCGTCGCGGTCGGCCCGGTCGACCAGCGGGGTGAGGATGTTTCCGCCGGTGGTGTACCAGTTCTCGGGCTCTTCGTTCCAGACGTCGCCGTCGAAGTACTCGTCGCCGGGTTGGAAGACCCACTCGATCGCTTCTCGGGTGTAGCCGTCGGGTTCGTCGAGTGTGCGAGCGGCCTGTACGAGTGCGCTCCCCCCGCCGCTCGCGACGATCATGTTCGAGTTCTTATTCGCTGGCAGAATCTCGCGGTGAATACCGTCCTCGATGTTCTTTCGGATCTTCTCGACCGAGTCCTTGTTCGCCAGACCGGGGTACTCGTCGGTTTTGGCGTCGAGGAACGCGACGAGTTCGTCGTCGTCCTCCATGCCGGGGAAGAACGCGTCGTAGGAGCGGACGATTGGCCGCATGAGGTTCGACTCCCAGAACGCGCCGACCACCTTCCCTGTCTGGCGGCCGCCGTGGCTGTTCCAGAACCCATCGAGCGTGAACGTGTACTCGGTGAGGTCCATCTCGGGGTAGACGTCCGCGATCCGGTCGAGGAGGACGGCACCCGCCCTCGAGTACTTCTGGTCGCCAGTGTAGAGATAGGCGTCGGTGAGGCGGCGAACGAGCCCGAGAATGCCCCCGGGCCGCCAGATGTGCCAGTGGTTGTAGTACGCGACGAAGTTCCACCTGGTGCCGGCGCCGCCGCCCAGGTCGTCGTTCTCGTCGACCCATCCCCAGCCGTCGTCGACGCCCCAGCCCTCGCCCATCTCGGGGTGTTCCTCGTTGACCAGCAGCGAGTCGTCGGCCAGCTCGGGGTCGAACATTCCTCGGTCGTCGAGGCCGCTCTCGCGGTAGGCGCCGAAGTCGTTCGTCGGCACGGTAAGCTTCCCGTCGCCGTGCGGATTGTCGACTTCCGTCTTCATCTTCCAGAGGCGGTCGTCGCCCGAATCGTGGTAGCCGCCGAGGATCTCGCGCTGGTTCACCAGTCCGCCGCCGCGGGGGATTCCCTGGGCGGTGACTAGACTCCAGAGGCTCTCGAGGTCGGGGCCCAGCCGGTCCAGACGCGCGTCGGCTTCCGCGACGGCGGTGTCTCGTTGACTCGCGGCCCAGTCGTACAGGCCGATGTTCCGTCGGGCGTTCGCTCGCATCTCGTCGGTCCAGATCGTGGTTCGGGTCTTCGCGTTGAGCGCATCGGACTCCGCGGCGCCGACCGTCCCCGTGCTCGAGAAGAGCCCGCCGAGAATGCCGGCGCCCGTCGTCGCCAGCATCGATCGCCGTGAGACGTCGAAGGCGCTCGACCGTTCGATTACTGAATCCTGTTCCTCTCGAGACCGCTCGCTACAGTCCCGACGTGGCTTGTCATATGACATCCACCCACACGTTATTTTATAACACAATATAATTTTCGCAAACTATTGTATCGTTATCACATATCTCGAGTATATAAAACAGCCGTCTGCTCTGGCTAATGATTTTGCCGTTGCTCCCGGTTCTAATTTGTCAAAATCGATCTGGTGTACTCGTCGCGCGCCGATCGTTTTGCACCCGAATCCACTCCCCAGGGAATTTCGCTCCGATAGGGGCTCAAATTCGGTCGCGAGGCCACGAGGGGGCTCGGAGAGGACTTGAAGGTGCCACGAGGGAGCCACGAGAGGACCGCCGAAGGGACTACGAGAGGGACTCGAGGAGTGCTCAGGGCCGGTCGAGAACGCCCCGACCGTCTCGCTCGGCAACCTCGACCAGCCATTCGAGTGACGATTCGTACGCCGACGCGGTCTCGGGATAGATCGTCCGATCGGTCTCGCGCAGCCTCGAGAGCGTCTCGACCGCTGATCGGTAGTCTTCCTCGGCCTGGGCGGGCGTTCGATCCCGGAACGAACGATTCACGTGGGCGAGCAGCGTTCCGGACGGGCGCTTCCACCACGTCGGCAGAATCAGTCCGCCCAGTTCGCGATACACGTCGAACCCTTTCGGGACGAACGGGCCGAGTGCGTGTCGGGTCACCGACAGCGAGTAGGATTCCCGGTCCTCGACGCTCGTCGAGTTCCAGAGTCGATCCGCGAAGATTGGCATCGCCGACGGGAGGGCGCGCTCGAAGTACGCCCGCTCCGCCTCGTCGGACGGTTCCCACGCGAGCAGCCCCCCGCCGCGTACCTGCGACGCCCGTTCGTCCGGGACCGTCGGCCGACGCGTAGACGCCCACCCGAGCATGTAGTCCTCCGTGATCCAGCCCCGGACGTAGGCGGCGTGGACATAGGAGTTGATCACGTCGAACCCCTCCTCGAGGAATCGCTCCAGGCTGCACCCCTCGACCGGACCCCGGTCGGGTGCCGCGACGCGCCAGAAGTGGATCAGCAGGTCCCGGGGCAGGTCGGGTGACGCCGAGATGTCGATCTGGTCGTTCCAGACGATCGTCCGGCGGTCGTGCTGGGCGAGGAAGTCGTGGAGGTGGCGAACGAACGCGTAGAAGTGCTCGGTGTCCGTCTCGGAGCCGTCCGCGGCCATCTTCGCCTGGCAATCGACGCACTCGTTCCAGGAGTATCCCTGCATCTCCCACTCGTCGCCACCGACGTGCACGTACTCAAAGGGGAACTGCTCGATCACCTCCTCGAGCAACGTCTCGACGAACTCGACGGTCTCCTCGGAACCGATACAGATCGTCCGATCGGCGGGGTCGCCGTCCTCGACGGTACACCGGAGTTCGGGATACCGCTCGAGGAGGTGACTGGCGTGGGCTGGAACGTCGACTTCGGGAACGACGTCGATCCCGCGGTCGCCCGCGTACGTGACGAGTTCGTCGATGTCCTCCGGCGAGTACGCAGGGCGGGGAGTGCCGTCCGCATCCTGGTTCAATTTGGGATAGGCCGCGGACTCGAGGGCGTATCCCTCGTCGTCGAGCAGGTGGAGGTGGAGTCGGTTGTACTTCGCCCGGGCGGCCTGGTCGATCCGTCGTTTCACCTGCTCGACCGGGAAAAAGCCGCGGGCCGGGTCGAGCATGAACTCGCGCCAGGATGACTCCGGCCAGTCGTGGATTTCGCAGGCGGGCAGGGTCCACTGCTCGTGGCCGTCGCCCGCATCGACTCGTGAAATTCCGGTCACGAACGTCTGGCAGCCGTGTCGGAGGCCGTCAGCGGTCGCGGCTCGAATCGTTACCGTCCCTGCGTCGGCGTTCGCCTCGAGGACGTACCCCTCCGGATCGTCGACCGCGTCGGTGGGATCGTCCTCGAGGCGCAGTTCGACGTCCGCGTCGTCGGTTCCCCGCCGTACCGGGGCGTTCGTCTCTCGCTCGAGGAGCGTCTCGAACAGGGAGCCGACGACAGGGGGGACGTCCGCCTCCGTGGCGAGCGTAAACGGTGGCTCGAATCGGACGGTTCCGCTCGTCGCCTCGACGCGACGCGGTCGAGGAACGACGCGTAGCTCGGTCGCTGTCATGTGCTATCGGGTCCGATGGAGGCGAGGGTCTTAATCGTTTGTACCGCCGATCGTCACGCAATCGCTCGACCGAACAGGATGGCTGATCGTCACGCACCCGCTCGAGCCGCGACGCCTCGTTTCATTTTTGGCGCCGACGACGAACCGATACCGTGCCAGTATTTATAGTGACTCGAGAATACCGTACACCAGATGGCGATTCAACCAGCCCTGTTCAGCAAGGTTCTGCGTGACCAGAGCCTCGGGGAAGCCGTCGATCTGACGGCAGAAATCGGCTACGACGGGTTCGAACCGATGTGCCGGGCCCCCCACCTCGACGTCGACCGAACGACCGACGAGGTCGCTGCCCTCCGGGAACGACTCGACGATCACGACCTCGACGTCCCGTGTCTCGCGACCTATACGGGTGCGTACGTCGACAAGCCCCGATCCAAGTGTGAGGCCCAGCTCGAGGCACTCGAGCGATTCCTCGAGTTCGCGACCCTGCTCGACTGTGACCTCGTTCGGCACAATCCCGGCGGGCCGGCCCCGTGGAAGGCGACCGATGAGGACGTCGAGACGGCCGCGACGTGGTACCAGCGGGCCGCTGATCGGGCCGCAGCGTACGACGTCACTCTCTTGATCGAAATTCACGCTCGCTGGCTCTCCGAGACGGTTTCGGGAACGAAGCGGTTATTGTCGGCTATCGACCGGGACAACGTGGGCGTCATCCACGACGCCGGAAACATGTTCCTCGTCGGTGAGGAGTATGGTGTCGACTCGGTCGACCGACTGGGCGACGACCTGCGGCACGTCCACGTCAAGGACGAGCAACGGGTCGTCGATGCCGACGAATTTCCCGGATCGTTCCGCCTCGAGACTGCCGACGGTCTACAGACCTATCGACCCCGCCGGCTCGGCGAGGGAGAGGTCGATCACGCGCCTCTGTTCGAGGCGCTGGCGGCGGCCGAATACGACGGATTCGTCACTGCCGAGTGTAGCGTTCCCCAGGACGAACCCGGCGACGACGTCGCCATTGCAACGCACGAACTCGACCAACTCACGACGCTCATCGACAATGCCAACTGACAACTCCACGACCGACGCTCGTATCGAAACTGACCGACTAGCAAAGCGGTGGTCACGATGACTGACGCCGGCATCCCGCGGCTCGTGACTCCGGATGAGTTCTCGGAGATGATGGGCCTGCTCGATCGCTACTTCGCCTACGAGCGCGGTGGGATGCAGGCCAGCCTCCCGTTTGCATACGACTCGGACCACAGCGACCACCACGCGATCATCGTCGAGGACGACCGCATCGTGAGCCACATCGGCGCAGTCCCACAGACCCTCTCGACCGGTGTCGACGGCGAGACGATAGAGTGCTGGGGCATCGGCGGTGTCGCCACCGACAGACGGTACCGGGGCAACGGCTACATGAGTCAGTTGCTCGAGTTCTGGTTCGACCAGATGGCCGACGAAGACGTTCCCCTCTCCGATCTGAGCGGCAACCGCCAGCGATACGCCCACTTCGGCTACGAGAACGTCGGCACCGAGTACCAGTACAAACTCACCGAGCGATCGTTCGACGGCGACGCGACCGCCTCGGAAGCCGTCGTCGGCTACGAGGCCGACGCCCACCTCGAGACGCTCCACGAGATCCACGAAGCCGAACCGTACCGCGTGGTCCGTGACCTAGACGAGACTCGGACCGTCCTCGGACAGCGCGATCTGGAGACGTTCGTCTACGGCGGAAACGGCAACGGAGACGGGGGCAACGATAATACAAACGGCCCGGCGTACGTGAGCCTCACTCGAACCAGCCGCAGCCGTACGATCGAGGAGTTCGGCGGCTCGGAACGCGGCCTCGAGACACTGCTCTCGCACGTCCTGGCACTGCTCGACCTGAACGAACTGACGGCGTGCGTCCCGCCGAGGCACCCGCTCGAGCCGATCGTCTCTCGTCACAGCCGATTCTGGACGGCGCGCCCGCATCGAAAGTTCCGCATCAACGACCTGCAGGCCGTACTCGAGGCGTTCGAGGGGCAACTCGAGGACCGCTGGCTCGAGAGCGGGCGCTCCGACGAGGGAAGCGTCGAACTCGCCATCGCGGGCGAGCAGTCGGTTCGGATCGGCTACGGTCCCGACGGAGTGTCGGTCGAGCCCGGAAGCGACGGGCTGGAACCAGACGTCGAGTGCGAGCGAACGACGATGTCCTCGCTCCTGTTCGGCATGCACGACCGGTGTGCCCACCTTCGAGTGGGCGATCCGCTGCTCGAGACGGCCCTTCCGCTCAGGTTCTTCGTGTGGGCCTCCGAGCACGTCTGACGTTCTCCGAGCACGCCTGACGAATCCGGTCCGCAGCTCGACTCGACGCGGACTCCGTTTCGAACCCGTTTTTCGGCGCGACGACACGCCTCGAGGCGCGCCTACCGTTTGCTCGGTCGGGTCGGCGTCTCCTCACTCCCGAAGATTTGCTGCTGGAAGCTCCAGTCCAGGCCGGCGGTGAGTCCGCCGTCGACGACGAGGTGGGTGCCGTTGACGAACGAGGACATGTCCGAGGCGAGAAAGAGCGTCGCGTCGGCGACCTCCTCCGGCCGGCCGAACCGCCCGGTGGGGTACTGGTCGATCCACTGGTCGCGCTGGGTCCACTCGCCGTCGTGTTCGTCCGACGCGCGGCTCTCGCCGGTCTCGTCCATCTGGCCGCTCCGTCGGTCGGTTTCGATGGTCCCTGGACAGACGACGTTCGATCGAACGCCGTGACGACCGTACTGCGTTGCGATGAGTCGCGAGAGGCCGAGGACGCCGCTCCGGGCGGAGGAGTAGGCGATCTGCCCGATTCCGTCCAGGCCGTTGACCGAGGACATGTGGACGATCGAGCCACCGCCACTCTCGACCATCGGTGGGAGCACCTCCCGAGAGGTCAGAAAGAGCGACTTCAGGTTGAGTTCGACGGTACGATCCCACGCCTCCTCGTCGATTCGATGGAGGTTGTCGTCGTTGATCGAGCCGCCGGCGTTGCTGACGAGGGCGTCGATCCCGCCGAATCGCTCGAGGGTCGCGTCGACCAGCACCTCGATCTCGTCGGCGTTCGTGACGTCACAGGGGACGCCGACGGCGTCGACGTCGTACTCCGCGCGAAGTTCCTCCGCGACGGTCGTCACGTCGTCTTCGCTCCGCGAAGAGACGACCAGGTTCGCTCCCTCGGCCGCGAATCGGTCGACGATGGCTCGGCCGATTCCGCGCGTTCCGCCGGTGACGATCACCGTCTCGTCTGCGAGTAGTCCCGACATCGTACTCGAGGTATGCGATGCTATCGTCTTAACCGATTGGGTCTCGCCAGTACCCACCTGAGTCACTCGTCGTCTCGGTCGACTGGCCGCGGCGTCAGGTCGCCGTCTTCGACCATCGAGAGCAGCGGATTGTCATCGAACTCGAGCGGGAAGTCGACTCGACCGCGACGGCGGGACGATTCGTAGGCAGCGAAACTAATCTCGAGGGCCGCGAGCGCGCGATCGGCGCTCAATTCCGGCTCGCTGTCGGTTTCGAGGCCCTCGATGACGTCGACGATGGCAGCTGGAATATCCGCGAGCGGTTCGCCGGTGTCGAGTTCCTCCCACGGGTCGGTCGGGCCCGATTTGAGACGAATCTGGGCGTCGCCATCGGGGTTGAGTTCGACTTCGCCACCGGTCCCGAGGACACGGAGACTGCAGTCGATGAAATCGGCGTCGTTCCCGGTCGCTGCGACGGCGTCCACGCCGTTTCGGTAACCCCACCGGACGAACGCTTCGTTCTCGTTGTGGTGGCCGTAGCGCACGTTCTCCGTCCGATAGTCGATCTGTCCGATCACCCACTCGACGGCGGGCTCGCCGAGAACGAGGTTGCAGAGATCGATCAGATGCGTTCCGGAGTCGAAGACGTTCTTCGTCGTGAGCTCGACTCGAGTCGGGTCGCCGATGCTTCCAGCCTCGACGATATCGGCAACGCGCTGACTCGGCGTCGCGACTCGACGCTGGTGATTGAACGTCAACTGTACGCCGTTCTCCTCGCAAACCGTCTTCATTCGGCGGCTGTCGCCCGGCGTGGCGGCCATCGGCTTCTCGCAGTGGATCGCCTGCAGCGTTTCGCCGCCTTCCGCGCAGTCGACGACGATGTCCGCGTGCGTTGGGACCGGCGTACAGACGCTGGCGACGTCCGGATTCACGACCTCGAGCATTCGTTCGTGGTCCGTGAACACGTTCGCGTCGTCGATTCCGTTTCGATCGGCGAACGCACGGGCATTCTCCTCGACGATGTCCGTACACGCAACGGATACGCAGTCGGGGTGTTCGTCGTAGCCGCGGGCGTGACGATAGGCCATCGCTGCGCTCTCTCCCCACACTGGGTTATCCGGTTCCGGCCCTGTTCCGATATACGCAACCTCGTACTGGCTCATGTCAGAGACGATTGCTGGAGTGACGGGAAGTAGGTTGTGGTGACTGTCGCTCGACTGCGATTCGTGCGCTCGAGCGGCGTCTCGACCGCCGACTCACCACGTGGCACGAATGCCCGCTCCAGAAAGACCTTTGAGCCATCGCTCGAGAGAAGGCGTATGGCCGACTCACCGACGACCATCGAAGAGCTATCTTTGGAGGCGAAGGTCGGACAGTTGATTCACGCGGGAATCGGACTCGGGAACTTCGAGACCGACACCGGGTGGCCCACCGAGGAGATGAAGACGGTCCTCGAGACCGTCCGACCGGGGGCACTGCGGATCTACGGAAACCACCGGGTGACACCCCACTTCATGGCCCATTACACGAATCAGTTACAGGAGTGGGCCGCCGACGTGGACCCCGGAGTACCGCTGTTGATCTCCGCGGACTGCGAATACGGGACCGTCGACATCGTCAGACACGAGACCCGCGCCTACCCGGCGCTCATGGGACGGACGGCCGCCGGCGACCTCGACCTCGCGAAGGACGTCTCGGCGGCCATCGCCCAGGACATGCTGGGGATGGGACTCAACATGAACCACCAACCGGTCGTCGACGTCAACACCAACCCCGACAATCCCGTCATCGGCGTTCGCTCTCCTGGCACCACGCCTGAGACGGTCGCCACGTACTCGACGGCCACGCTCGAGGGAATCCACGCGGAAGACCAGGTCGCCGTCGCCAAACACTTCCCGGGCCACGGCGACACCGAACTCGACTCCCACATGGAGTTACCGCACGTCACCTACGACCGCGAGACCCTCGAACGCGTGCACCTGCGGCCGTTCGAGACGATGATCGAGGAGGGCGTCGACTGTATCATGACCTCCCACATCGTCGTCGAGTGTCTCGATCCCGAGCTTCCGGCGACGCTCTCCCCGACAATTCTCACGGACCTCCTACGGGACAACCTCGGCTTCGACGGCGTCGTCGTCACCGACGCGATGATGATGGACGCCATCGCCGACAACTACCCCGTCGGCGAGGCTGCCGTCCAGGCGATCGAAGCCGGGACCGACCTCGTCCTCACTGGGTTCGTTCCCGCCGACGCCCTTCTCGAGACGCGAGACGCGATTCTCGAGGCGGTCAAATCAGGTCGTCTCTCCGAATCTCGAATTGACGAATCCGTCGAACGCATCCTGGCACTGAAAGCCCGCTACGACGCCGGGGAGCGCCGGTACGTCGATCCGCTCGAGGCCATCGAGTCGATGGCGAGTGTCGAGCACGAATCGATCGCTCGCGAGGCCTACGAGCGGTCGTTCTCCGTTCTGGGCAACGGTGACGTCTTCCCGCTTTCGCCGGACGCGTCCGTCCTGTTGACTGGCATCAGAGGCGTCCCAGAACTGGAACCACACCTCGACGCCGCCTTCGGGGACGTTCTCACTTGCTCGCTCGCCCCCGGCGACGTTCGCACGCTCGACGATCCGAAGCCGACGATGGAACCCGAGTCGCCGGAACGATCCCTCGAAACGCTCCGGTCGGTCGCCGATGGCGTCGACGTCGCTGTCGTCACGACGTACGCCCGCGAGGCGTTCCCGGCGGACCAGCGACGGATCGTCGAGGAACTCGCGACGACGGTGCCGGTCGTCGTCGTCTCGCTCGGCCTCCCGAACGAGTACCGGGACCTGCCTGACGACGTCGCTTACGTCGCGACCTACGCACAGGACCGCCTCGGACTGCCCTCGCCGCTGCCGGACACGGCCGGGGAGGCACTCGCCGACGTACTCGCCCGGGACCCCGACGTGCTCGAGTCGCTTCCGGTGGAGTAGGGTTCACAGGGTGTCCTCCCTCGAGCGTCGACCGTCGAGGCGAACCGGCCACGAACGATCGGTTCGCATCACTTCGGGGCACGACGCGACGCTACTCGTTCCGTAATAGCGATTTTTTGCTACGCGAACGGTCGTGGTGACGTTCGCCTCGTCTCTCGAGAACGACCTCGGCTATCTACATTAGCCATCGTGCGTCCGACCATCGTTAACGGAACAGGCTCACCGGATGCGACGAAATTCGAGGGATCAAGAACGACGACTCGAGGACGGTGACGTGGAGAACGGCGACACAGGGAAGACGACGCGAGAATAGCAAATGTAGACGGCCAGTGCGACCCCGTCGACCGTTGGTCGATCGACGTGAAAATGGTGGCCGCTATCGGTCGGTCGTCACTTCGGGGAGATGTGCCCGCGCATCGCGGCGTGGAAGGCACCACGGTAGGCCTGCCAGTCCTTGTTGTCGGTTGCGAACTCCCACTTCTCGGTGTTGCCCCAGGAGCCAGACATCGGCTGGAACATATCGATTCCGGGGAGATAGAAGTTCCAGAACCAGGTGAACGTTTCGGCGATCTCTTGACTCCGTTCTTCGGTATCGGCGGTCAACCACTCCTGGAAGAGTTCGTACAGGTTGACCTCCTGGGTCGATCCCGAGAGGTCCTCCTGGCCAACTTCCTCCGGAAGCTCGACGATGATTTCCTTGCCGCTGTACGGCGAGCGTCGCTCGCCGTTCTCCAGCGCGTTCACGACGACGTCCTGCGTTCCCAGTTTGTTGCCGGCGTCGTGGGTCGGCCGGAAGTACGCGTACGGGTGAGCGATGAGCGAACCGTGGTTGAACATAGAGAGGTCGAAGTCGATGCTCTCCTCGGTGTTGTCGTTGAACGCCGTGCCCTCGAGAACGGACAGGTCCGTCTCGAAGCCGAAATTGTTGAGCTTGTCTGCCACCGTACGAGCGGGGTTAGAGGCCCACGAGGGGACGACCATCTCGAGCGAGATGGGTTCGCCTTCGTCGTCCACCCAGCTATCGCCGTCTTGCTCGTAGTCGATCGAATTGAGGAGCTCCGCTGCCCCCTCGTTGTCCGCCTCGACGGGATACTCGATGAAGTCGTCGACGTAGTCACCCATTCGCTGCTCGGTGACCGCCTCGGGAAGGCCGGTCTGTGCGGTTCGCACCGTGTTCGGCGTGGCGAAGTTCTCGGAGATGTCCTCGAGACTGAGCAAGTGGGCGATCGCTCGCCGGAACTCGACTTGCCGGATGTGTTTGGAGGCCGACCCGTTCATCATAAACTCGAGCTTCCGCATGAACGTGTTCTCGTAGGTGCCGATCGTCTCCAGGTGGTCGGGGTTCTGATCCCCGAGCCAGTTCGATAGCTGTGCGAACCCGAAGTCGAGGTCGCCGCCCATCATCTGCTGGGCGATGGCGTCGCCGGAGGCGAGCACGTACTCGAGTTCGTCGATCTCGATATTGTCGGCGTGCGGGTGGTCCTCGTACAGTTCGCAGTAGATGCCCTGATCGTCGTAATCGACGGCCTGGAACGCACCGAGACCGAGTCCATCCTCGATGAAAGTGTCCATGTCGAGCGGCATCTCCTTGCCCATGCGCTCCTCGATGCTGACCCGCTCGTCGTCGGTCGTCGCATCCTGGAGCTCTTCGGCCCACGGGCGGAACTTGTCACGGCGCCCTCGCATCATCTCACCAAGGTAGCCGCCGAGCCAGTTCCCGACGAGTTCGGGGTTCTGGGGCTCCTTGTACTCACGGACGATCGTCCCTCCGTTGTTTTCGAGGGTGAGCGCCGCGAAATCACTCGATTCCGGGTTGAGCAGGCGTGCGACTTCGCCGTACCAGTACTTGTCTTCGGCGGTCGCCGTGTCGCCGTTCCACCACGAAAACTCTTCGTTATGATGGACCGTCAGCTCCTGGCTATCGGCGTCGTACTCCCAGTCCTCGATGAGCTCGAGGGACATCGATCCGTCGGCGTAGTACCGCTGGACCGGTTCGAGGAGCAACCACGACGGGGTCCACGGGTAGCTCGGTGCCCACGTATTCCAGTTGAGTTCGGAGGGAACCGATTGCATGAACGTTCTGATCGTGGCGGTTCCACCATTGCCGTTTCCACCGTTGCCGTTTCCACCATTGCCGTTTCCACCATTGCCGTTACTCGTGTCCTCGCTGAAGCACCCGGCAACGCCACCGGTGACCATTGCTGAGGCGGCCGCCATCATCTTCCGACGAGTGAGATACTCCTCTGCGGAAGTGATAGTCTCATCTTTGTTACCTTGCGGCATACGGTGCTTACGTTGCGAACAATAGCATAAATACATTTCCATAATAAACTCTACATTATTGCTTTAGAATAACTCGTGGCCGATACGGTCCCTCGATGGCTTCGGAAAGACGACGTACCGACCGGTTATCCGTTGCGACTCGTTTCAGTGCGAGCCGATTACTCGAGAGCGAGAATTAGGATCAACGGTGGAGTGTCGACTGGCTACGTAACGTGCTGAGCTCCGTTCGAATCTACTGGCGTTGCAGCAGTTTGATCACGAGGTAGGACAGACCACCCGCGAGAACTGCCGAAATGCCGAAGACACCGAACATCGCCGCAAAAACGCCGTCGTGTTCGGTCAGCATCACGCTACTCTGGTTGACCACCTCGAGGAACACCGCCACGAGGAACAGGATAATCCCGATCAAGACGGTAGAGAGGAGGAGGGATCCCCGGAGGACTTTGAGACCCCGATATAGGTGCTCGGTCGCCTGAGCCGAATCTGTGGTCGTTTTGGTAGACATCTCGTACCAAACGTTTCACAACAGACCGATATAAATCTTGGCTCAGCACTGAAACCAGCGAGACACTGGCCTGAGAGGGGGTCCGTCAGGGTTCCTGGTCTTCGCCTCCAGTGCCGACCTTCTTCGAGTGTCGTGCCCTGATTCGGGGATTGAACACGCGGTCCATTCCCTGGGAGAAGAGGATCAATCCGAACGAGATGATGACGACCGCCATCATCGGCCAGAAAATCTGGTAGAAGTTCGCCATGTTGACCAGCGCGAACCCTTCGCTGTAGGCTGTGTCCATCATGATCCCCCAGTTCGCCGTCGTGAACGGCAACACACCGAGGAAGTACAGCGCGACGGACTCGAAGATGACGCTGCGCCCCGCCTGTGCGGCGTTGATCAGGATGTACGGCATCAACTGCGGCGTGATGTCGCGACTCAATATCGTCGTCGACGGGATGCCCATCGTTCGAGACGCCTCCACGTAGGACTCCTCCCGGAGCGTCAGCACCTGCGAGCGAAGCGCTCGAGCGAGTCCCGGCCAGGCGTCGATGGCGAGGATGACGCCGACGAGCCAGGCCTCGCGGGGCGGGTAGATCGCCGCGATGACGATGACCAGTGGGATTGCCGGCATCGTCATCACGATGTCGGTGATCGACATCAGCACGGAGTCGATCTTGCCGCCCTTGTAGCCGGCCGTGATGCCGATCAGTATCGCGAGGCCGACGGAAACGAACGCGCCCGCCACGACCATCTCGATCATGTCCGGCGTCGAGTGGATCAACTGTCGGCCGATCGGTTCGCCGTAGTTGGTCGATCCCAGGGGTGCGTTGAATTCGACCCACGGGAACGACGCGGTCGTATCGATCCAGCCGCCCTCCTCCGTGATCGCAGCGAACCCGCCGTCGAACGGCTGGTGATTCGTCGGCGCCTGGTTCGTTGCCGGCGACTCGACAATCGTCACGTCTTCCAGAACCCACCAGTTCGAGGTCGATACCTTCGCGGCGAGTCCCGTGAGCAAGAACAGCGAGATGACGAGGATGCCGATACGGGTCCGCCAGTCGCTCCAGGCGACACGGCCGGGCGTGAGCACGTACGCGTCGAGGAGCAATCCGAACCGTTCTCTCCGTGAGAGTTGCACTCTGTCGGCCTCGGCGAGTTGGCCGAATAACTGATCGTCGCTGAGCTGTTCGCCACCGTCCGTTGCCGTTTCGTCAGTATGCTTCACTCTGATCACCTGAACCTGCCCGTGGATCGACGATTCCGTACGTGAACTCCGCGATGAGGATGCCGATGAGCGTGACGATTGTGAAGAACAGGAACGATCCCATGAGCAGCGGATAGTCACGCCGCATGATCGCGTCGTAAGTGTACCAGCCGACGCCGGGGTACGTGAAGATGTACTCGAGAACGACGCTGCTCGAGAAGATGGCGGCGATGCCGATCATCATCTGGGTGTACAGCGGCAAGATCGCGTTCCGTGCGACGTACCGCGTCGCGATACGAGTCGAGCTAATCCCCCGCAACCTGGCAACGCGAAGGTAGTCCTCACCCAGAATACGCACGGAATTGCCACGCATCGCGAGCGCACCACCCCCGAAACCGACGATGAAACTCGACATTATTGGGAGCGTTCCATGGTGAACGATGCTCCACATGAACTCGGGATTGAGTCCCTCGGTGACGCCCCTGCTGTATCGTCCGCTTCCAGGGAACCAGCCGAGATCGTACGCGAAGAACGCCAGGAAGAAGAATGCGCCGACGTAGTACGGAACCGAGTTGAGGAACGTGGCGCCCACCGTGGAGTAGCTGTCGAAGCGCGACCCCTCCTTGTAGGCCATCGCCGCTCCCAGCAGGATGTTCGCGGTGTATCCGAACGCCAGGCCGTAGACGCTGATGAAGATGGACCACGGCATCGCGGCGAACAGGATGTCGAACACTGGGTCGCCGTACTGGATCGACTGGCCGAAGTCCTGGTAGATGATGACGTCCCGTAGATACTCGACGTACTGGATGTAGATGGGTTTGTCAGGGTCGAACCCCGTATGAACTCGAACCATTTGGTCGATAACCTCGGGATCTGCAGCCTGTCCTTGTCCTGCCAGCCGACGCTCGAACTCCGCGCGCATCGCGTCAGCCGGACTACCGGGCATCAGCCGAAACAGGGCGAACGTGATCGTCGTCACCGCGAAAAGCGTCACGAACGCGTGAGCAATGCGTTCCCAGTAGTAGCGTAACCCGACGAGCACGCCGAAGAGCGAGACGAGCCCGTTACGGATCCGGTCTAGATACTGTCTCATGTACTGCTATCGTGTGTCGTCCCAATACTAATATAGTTTGTCCCACCGGTGGGTTTTCGGACCGGTCGACGAGCCGACACCAACTTGCAGCGTGGCCACCGCGTTACCGACACCGGGTCAGCACGAACCCGCTCAGCAGGGAGAGGATTGACAGTCCAACGACGTTCATCACGGTGACGACGTAGGTCGGACTCCCTGGATCAGCGGCGACGAGCCACAGGACGGAGAGGCCGAGAAATCCGACCGAGAACGTGAACAGGAAGCGCCAGCCCTGCTCGTAGTCACAGAGGTGCTCGAGGAAACTTTTGTCGTATTTACCGGTCATGTGCCATACGATTCGTTGGGGCATGAAAACAGTTGCCCCGCCGTCGGGCTCGAACTCAGTGCAACTCGTCGACCGACACCGACTCGTCGTCGTACAGCGGGTCGCTCTCCCAGTACTCGTGTGTCTCGTCCTCCCGGAAACAGGCCGCAACCGAGGCGCCGTCGGTTTCGAAGAGCGCCGGTTCCTCGCGTTGGCAGACTTCGCGGGCCTCCGGACAGCGCGTGTGGAACTCACAGCCACTCGGCGGATCCGTCGGATCGGGGATGTCAATCTCTCGAACCGGCGGTTTGGTCGACTGGGCCTCCTTCGCCGCGTCCGGGTCGAGGGGCGGCGTCGCCCACCGGAGCACCTTCGTGTACGGGTGCTTCGGCTCGTGAATAATCTCCGCTGCCGGACCGATTTCGACGAGGTTACCCAGGTACATGATCCCGATTCGACCGCCGGACTTCTCGGTGAGGTACCGCGCGTTCGAGAAGTCGTGAGAGATGAACAGGTAGGAGGTATCGAACATCTCCTGGAGGTTGAGCATCAGGTCCATCATCTCCACGCGGAGCGACACGTCGAGCGCGCTGACGGCTTCGTCGGCCAGGATGAGGTCTGGGCTCATCAGGAGTGCCCGCAGGAGGACGACGCGCTGTTTCTCCCCGCCCGAGAGCTGGTGGGGGTAGCGAAGGGCGTAGTCCTCCGCCGGCTTCATGCCGACGCGCTCGAGCAGGTTGTACACCACGGTCTCCCGATCCGTGGCGTTGAGGTCCGGTCGCCATCGCTTCAACGGCGCCGAGAGGCTCGTCCGGACGGTCCGGGTGGGGTTGAGCGAGCTACCCGGGTCCTGGTGGATGATCTGCAGCGAGCGCCGAATCTCGTCGAAGTCGATCTCGCCGTTGCCGCGTCTGGCCTCCCAGATGTCCTGCCCTCGATACTCGACTGTTCCACCTGTCGGCTCCTGGAGACCGATGGCGGTCTTCCCGAGCGTCGTCTTGCCGCACCCGGACTCGCCGACGAGCGCGATGACCTCGTTCTCCTTGATGTCGAGCGAGATGTCGTCAACTGCACGGACCGTCATGTCCTTGTCGAAGAGCCGGTCGATGAACCCAGACTGGTCGAAGTGCACCTCGAGGTCGGTCAGCGAGACGACGGCGTCTTCCTCGGAGACCGTCACTTGATCTAGCTGGGCATCGACGTTCTCGGTCCCGAGCGTGTAGGGAATCGCCTCCGCCGACTGTTCCCAGTGGAAACACGTCGCCTTCTGTACGCCGTCGACGTCGTGATACCCCGGGTCCTCGTCGATACACTTCGGTGTCGAGATCGGACAGCGCGGGGCGTACGAACAACCTGCCGGCGTGTCGACCGGATCCGGACTCTCGCCTTCGATCGGGTGCATCTCCTCCAGCGGGGCGTCGACGCTCGGGACGGACTTCAGCAAGGCCCGCGTGTACGGGTGGGCCGCCTGGCGAATAATCTGCTCGCTGGGGCCGTACTCGACGAACTCGAACGCGTACATCACCGCCAGTCGATCCGCCAACCCGGCGACGAGCGGCAGGTCGTGGGTGATGAAGACGATGGTCAGATCGTACTCGTTCTGGAGCGTGTCCAGGAGGTTCATGATCGACCGCTGCATGAGCAAGTCGAGCGCGGCGGTCGGCTCGTCCATGACCAGCACCTGCGGTTCGAGGACGAGACTCAGGGCGATGAGCGCGCGCTGTTTCATGCCGCCCGAGAGCTCGTGGGGGTAGGAGTCGAGCACGCGATCCGGGTCGAGATAGAGGTCTGCGAGAAGTTGCCGGGCGTGGGCCATCTGCTCGTCCATGTCCGCCCGGTGAGCGTGGATCGTCTCCTCGAAGTGGTCCCTGATTTTCATCGTCGGGTTGAACGAGCTCATGGCCCCCTGGAACACCATCGCGATCTCTTCCCAGCGGAACTTCTCGAGCTGGTCGTCGGTCAACGAGAGGACGTCCACGGGCTCTTCGCCAGGGGGACGGTAGGTGATCTCGCCGGTGGCGACACCCGGATCGACGACCGCGTTGAGCAACGCCGACGCGAACATCGACTTGCCGCTTCCACTCTCGCCGATGATGCCGAGCATCTCGTCGCGGTGGACGTCGAAGCTGACGTTATCGAGGACGCGAGAGGTTCCCCGATCCATGTCGAACGTTACGGAGACGTCGCGTGCCTCCAGAATCGGTTCATCGGTGGCGTTTCGATACTCGAGTTCGGATTTAGACTGTGTCATTTCGTTACCATCGATCTAATTTTGGCCGTGATAAGTTGCGTGTTATCGGTGTTCACTGCGTTCGTCTTCCTGAGGTACGTGTTTGAATATGAGCTATATAAACTTTGTCTGCGTGGCAACGATGACTTCTGTTGGTTCTTCCTCAGGTGGTCGGTGACGAGGATGATTACTCGCTTCCAGGCGACCCGTCGAACCGCCCACAGACACGGGTAGCGGTCTCTCGAACCCGTTCGTCAGGGTCCGAGTCGGCGAGGTCGGCGACAGTCGACCGATCGCTCTCGGTCCCGGCGGCGCCGAGGGCAATTACCGCGTTCATCCGAACGGACGCGTCGTCGTCCGAGAGCAGGTCCCGAAGCGTCGGGCGCATCGACTCGATCGATTCCGGACGAGCCAACGCTGCGTCGGCGACCAACGCGACGCCCGCCCGCCGCCGGTCGGCGTCCGCCGACTCGAGAAACCGGGACAGGTCGCTCGCGAACGGGGCCACTGCCTCACCGACGCACTCGGGTCGGTCGGCGTCGAGGGCGACCAGTGCATCCGCCGCACGCCACGGAACTGGGTGTTTCGTGTCGGTAGCCGCCCGTTCGGCCAGCTCGGGTGCGAACGGCTCGACGGACGCCGGATACACCGTCGCGAGGTCCTCGAGCACCTCGCAGGCGCCGGCTCGAATCAGGTGGTGGTCGTCCTCGAGGAGGGAGGCGATCGACGGCGCGGCGGATCGGACGGCTGCCGGATCGTCGGCGGCGAGCAGTGTGAGCGCCGCGATCGCGTGGAGGCGCGCCTGATCGCGTCGCTCTCGTTCCGGCTGTAGTGCCGCCGCCGCGTCCGATTTACCGGGGCCGCCAAGGTCGTCTCGAGCCGACGAAGGTGTGGAAACCGGATCGTCACAGATTGCGACGAGGGCATCGACTGCAGGGGTGATCGATGCCAGCCGCACGTGTGCGAGTTTTGCGATAGCGACGATGGCCGCCTCTCGCCCGGGTTCGGCCGGATCGATGCCGATCGATCTGAGCGCAGGGACCAGCCCGTCGACGACGCCAGGATTTTCGTCGGCGAACGCGGCAGTCGTCAACGCCGCTCGCTCGCGAACGTCGGCCGCGTCGTCAGTGAGGTGGGTCTCGAGGCGGTCACCGACGTCGTCGGCGACCGATGATCGGTCCGAGGCGAGGGCCTGATAGGCCTCGAACGCAGCCCGGCGGGCCTCCCTGGATTCGGACACGAGGAGGTCGGTGAGTTCGTCGACGTCGACCGCCTCCGGGTTCGACTCAACGACGGTACGAACCGCCTCGGCACGCTCCCGGCGATTTTTCGACGACATGGTACGCAATTACGGCCATCTCGACTTATAATTGCTGCTCGGAACGCGGGCGAGGTGCCACCGTGCCAACGGCCCCGACGGGCGCGCGCTCGAGTGCGCAATACCCGTCCGAAGGCGTGCCACTGCGGGATCCGTACGCTTCGAAAGTCGATCTGACCGGAACAATAATGAATGGGAGTTTCTAATACGTCTGCTATGGCGACCGCATACGGTGACTTACGCGAAAGTCTGCAAAGCGTAGCGTTCACGACACCGACGCCGTTTAGCGCCGACCGTGATCGAGTACTCCACGAGAAAATCGAGCAGAACGCTCGAACGCTCTACGACGCCGGGGCTCGAACGTTCATCCCCTGTGGAAACACGGGCGAGTACTACTCGCTCTCCCAAAACGAACGAATTAACGTGATCCAATCGACGGTCGACGCCCTCCCCGACGACGCGACGGTCGTCGGTGGCGTCGGCGGCAGCGCGAAGAACGCTGTCGAACTGATCGAGGCGTACGAAGCGGCCGGAGTCGACGCCGTCATGGTCATGTACCCGAGACACACCTACATCCACGAGCAGGGGTTGATCGAGTACTACCGCACGCTCACCGCGGCCACGGACCTCGGAATCGTCCTGTACAAACGTGGCGACCTGCTCAGCGAGACGGTGCTCGACGAACTCTCGACGATCGACAACGTCGTCGCCGTGAAGTACGCCGTCAACGACGTCAAGTTGTTCTCCCGGCTGGTCCAGACGGTCTCGGGAGATGTCGAGTGGCTCAACGGCGTGGCCGAGCGATACGCACTCGCGTACGCCATCGAAGGTGCCGACGGATTCACCACCGGAATCGGGAACTTCGTCCCGAAACCAGTTCTGGCGCTCGACGAGGCGCTCTCGGCCGGCGACTGGGCTCGCGCCAGACAGCTCAAGGACGCGCTTCGACCGTTCGAAGATTTTAGGGAAGAACACGGCGGCGGGTCCGCGTTCAGTTCGGCGAAGAACGTGCCAGTGGTGAAGTACGGACAGGAGTTACAGGGAATGGCCGGCGGTCCCGTCCGCGAACCCCTCGTCGAACTCTCGAGCGACGACCGCAATCGCGTCGAACGCTACCTCGAGCGACTCGAGAGCCAGAACGAGTCGACCTCTCTCGAGGCGTAACTCGAGCGAAGGGCTGTACAGTACGGCAGGGTAGGTCCCTGGAGCACTCGTTCGCTGACCGCCCGCGGATCGATAGCCGCTGAACAGACAGGTGGTCGCACCATCCGGTCGTTCTGTGTGTCGTTTCGCGAGGACACTGGGTCAAACGTGCGTTCCCCGCCCCGTAAGATTGTTCCTCGATACCGAACGAAACGAACCTATCCTGGCTCTCTTGGCTCTTTACGGTAGATACCCCAGTCGAACCCCACGAACCCGATCCGCTCTTCGATCGGCCTGAGATAGCACACTGAAAGGTACTCGAGGTGACGATGTCGGCCTCGAATTGGATCGAACGTACCGAAAGTACCTCACTGTTCTCTCATACCGAACATACATACCTTTGTGGGGAACAAAAATTGTAGATGGCGTTCCGATTAGCGTCGTCGGCCCGGTAGAGGCGAGAACGTTACATACCTAAGTTAGTAACGGGTGTGGTACCGTCTCGCAATAGTGGCTCCCGGAGTATGGCGCGATCCATCGTTCGAGCAGACGAGAGTCAGGCGGACACAACCCAAATACCGGACGGTCCGACAATGAGGGGCGATTACGAATAGGTCACGTTGATTTCGATGACGCGAGCGGTATCCCGTACCAGTTCCGGGAGCGTCGATCGGAAAGTTTCGTCGTCGATTCGCTTCTTCGGACCGGAGACGCTGATCGAACCCAGCACCGCTTCGTCCGATTTGATCGGGGCGGCGACACACCGCAGCCCTTCGATGCGTTCGCCATCATCGAACGCGAAGCCACGCTCCCGGATATCCTCGAGTCTAGCCGTGAGTGCTCCTCGATCGGTGACCGTATTCGGGGTCACTTCGGGGAGTCCGTACTCGTCGAGGATGGCCTCCCGCCGCGATTCGTCAAGGTAGGCGAGAATCGCTTTACCGACCGCGGTCGAGTGCAAGTACACGTGCGTTCCCACGTGAGAGTCCGTGGTGACCGCCTGCTTCGACCGAGCTTGATAGAGGTAGACACCTTTTCCACCCTCTTCGACGACGATCTTGGCCGTTTCCCCCGTCTCTCTTGCGAGTTCGTCTACTTCGTCTTTCGCCATCCGGTAGAGGGGATGTTTGACCCTGGCGTGACCGCCCAGCTGGAGGGCTCGAAGGCCGACGGTGTAGAACCCGTCCTCGTTGACCAGGTATCCCTCGCTCGTCAGCGTCCGCAGGTGGCTGTGAATCGTGCTCTTCGACCGATCGAAGTGGGTGGCGAGTTCGGTCACGCCGGCCCCGTCTCGGCGACGAATCTCGTCCAGGATCTCGAGCGAAAGGTGCGTCGCTTGCACCTGGCCGCCGGGGGGGAGAGCTTCTTGGTTCATAACGGGGAATGGGACTCGATCACAATAAACGTTCCTTACTGCCGAACACTTTCCGCGACGTTTCATCATCTCAAACCCGATGTGTGCGAAACAGGGTCATTCCAGGCTCGAGAACTGTTCGCCGGGAAGTCCGTCGTGTCTGGCTCCGTATTTGACGGGGTGAACGGACGATAATGGAGTCGACGTCACCGCTGGAATTGCGGTCCATCGATGCGACCGGGACCGTCGTCTCGTCTCGGCTACCCTCGAGTCGACGGTGGTGAGCGCTACAACGCCGCGACGACTTCGATTTCGACGCCGATGTCGATCGGGAGCTCGGACACCTCGACCGCACACCGCGCCGGGAACGGTTCGGACATGTACTCGGCGTACACCTCGTTGACCGCGTCGTAGTTGTCCATGTCGGTGACGTACACGTTGGCCTTGATCACGTTGTCGAGCGACGTCCCTGCTGCCTCGAGGATGGCGCCGATGTTCTCGAGGGTCTGGGCCGTCTGGTCCTGGATGTCGTCGACCTCGACTTCCCTCGATTCGGGGTTCGCTGGCCCCTGACCGGAGACGTAGACCGTGTCGCCGTGGACCATCGCTTGTGAGTACGGGCCGATACTGGCGGGCGCATCGTCGGTACTGATCTCTTCCATACGCTCTCGCAGACGGAGGCCCGAGGAATAAATCCTCCTACTCGCCTCTCGCCTCTCGCCCCGAGGGCCAGTCGGTCCCCGCGCTACTCGCCGACACCGCTGACGGGTACGCTCCTGGAAGCGACGGCTACTGGTAGTCCTCACCTCGCCGACGTTCACGTGAGCCGAAGAGTTAAGCCGCATCGATCCATCGAACCAGAGCGATGACGAAGGCCAGCGTCGACACCATGACGTACGAAGAGGCCGTCGACCGAATCCCCGACGACCCCGTTCCCGAGTTCTGGGTCGGAAACCTCGAGGCGCTCGAGGATCAGTTGCGGTCGCTCGAGCGCGGGTCGATCGCGGAACTCCCCGATTCGGCCGGCGGTCGACCGATTCAGCTGGTCACCTACGGGGCGTTCGAGGAACCCGAGTCGCGGGCGAACTTCAATTCGGCCGTCGCCTCCCGGGATCCGACGAACTACGCTGACAGAGAGCGGCGCGAAAAGCCCGTCGTCTGCTTCGTCGGTCCCGTTCACGGCCACGAGGTCGAGGGGCTGACCGGACTCTGTAACCTGCTGTCGATCCTCGAGACGGGCCGGGACCTGCGGGGACGAGCACAGCCGACCCTCCACAAGCTCGCCGACGAGTGTCGGGTCATGATCCTCCCGTGTGGGAACCCCGACGGACTCGCTCGATTCGAACCGGACTCGTTACAGGGGCTCACGCTGGCTGACCTCGAGTTCTGGGGGCAGGGAACGTGGGCCGACGACCGCCTCATCGGGTGGCCCGACGCGAAACGACAACACCCGATGACCGGCGACGACGTCGGCTTCCTTGGGTGTTACTTCAACGACGACGGGGTCAACCCGATGCACGACGAACCCTTCGCCCCGATGGGGGTCGAAGCACCGGCGATTCTCGACGTCGTTCGCCAGGAAGCGCCGGACGTGACGGTGTCGCTCCACAGCCACGGCTACCCGCCGACGCTACACCGGCCGCAGTTCGTTCCCCTGCACAAACAGTCGGATTCCCGATCGATTCACCGGACGTACAATACGCTCCTCGCGGACCTCGACGTTCCCCGACTGTACCTCCACGACGTCACTGGTGAATCCGGGCGTCCGGGGCCGTACTTCAATCTCGTGAGCGCAGCGTATCACGCCAGCGGCACGACCGGCGTACTCCACGAGTGTCCCCACGGCCTCTCCGGTGACGACGTGTTTCAGATTAGCCACGAGGGCATCCTGGACCTGCAACTCGCCCTCTACGAGGCGGTCCTTCGGCACGCGGTCGAACCGGCCGAACCAGCTGAATCGTAGGCGTTAACGGGCATTATCGAGGGTCTCGAGGCCGGGAACGCCGATTCCGGGAACTGGACGGCGTGTCCCGCTGGCGTCACTCAGCCATCGTGACGACGTAGCCGTCGAAGTTGAGGATGACCGACTGGGCCGTGTCCCCGAACAGCGCCTTTCCGGTCGGGCTTCGTTTGCGTCCCAGGAGGAAGACGTAATCGCAGTCGTTCGCCGCCGCGACGTCGAGAATCGCGTCGGCCCGGTCACCGTCGTCTTCCACGTACTTCCCGACCGCTTCCGTCTCGAGAGCGAGGTCGGAGAGGAGGTCGTTGATCGCAGTCTGGGCGACTTTTTCCGCGTATTCTCCGGGATTCGGCTCGAAACCCGACCGTTCAATCTGATCGATGGTTCCGAGTACGTCGACGTCCTTCTCGTACTCCGATTCGGTTACGACGGTCAAGACGAGCAACGGCGCGTCGGCCGCAGCCGCGAGTTCGCCGGCCTCACGAATGACCTCGACGACTGCGTCGCTCGAGTCCGTCACCACGAGTGGTCGTTCCATGCGGTCACATTGCCCATTACGTACTAATCACTTGTGGCGGGGACGAAACATGTTTGGTCCTCGGTCGCGCTCGAGACGTCATTGGCCACTCTGCTAGTGTTAGTTCTCTGCCAATCTGTACAGCAGTACTGGGCGTTCGTGGTTAGACGTGACGCGACCCCTGTCCAGGTGGTCGGTAAGTTTATGGTCGAACTCGCGGTTTCTCTGGACGAAGCGAGACCCACTGACACACAGAGTTATGAGTAACGGAAATTCGATTTCATCGACGATAACGAGTGAAGCACAGCTAGAGGACCTCCTCTCCGAACCATACCCCGAGGACGTCGAATTCGCGGAACGACTCGAGGGCGATATTATGGTTCTCGGTGCGGGCGGGAAAATGGGACCGACGCTCATCAGGCGAATGCTCAGAGCGATCGGGGAGGCGGGATCCGATTCGACCGTGTACGCCGTCTCACGGTACTCCGATTCCGCTGTCGAGGAGAGACTCCAGTCGTGGGGCGCCGAGACGATTCGGGCGGACCTCCTCGAGGAGGGCGCGCTCGAGTCGCTTCCGGACTGCGAGAACGTCATCTACCTGGTCGGCATGAAGTTCGGGACGACCGGCCAGGAGCCCAAAACCTGGGCGATCAACGCCTACCTCCCCGGCCGTGTCGCGAGCCGGTACGCGGATTCGCGGATCACCGCGCTCTCGACCGGCAACGTCTACCCGCCAGTGCCGGTCGACTCCGGCGGCTCGGTCGAGACGGACGAGACGGGGCCGGTGGGCGAGTACGCCCAGTCGTGTCTGGGTCGCGAACGCGTCTTTCAGCACTTCTCGAAGGAAAATGGGACGCCCACGTGTCTATTGCGATTGAACTACGCCGTCGAACTACGCTACGGCGTCTTGCTCGACCTCGCGAAGCGAGTGTACGCCGAAGACCCGGTTCCGCTCGAGATGGGCCACGTCAACGTCATCTGGCAGGGTGACGCCAACTCGGCATGTTTCCGCTCCCTGGAACTGGCCGATTCCCCCGCAGAAATCCTGAACGTCACCGGGCCGAACGTCCTCTCAGTGCGCGACCTCGCCGAACAGTTCGCCGACGAGTTCGGCTGCGACGTGACGTTCGAAGGCGAAGAGAAGGAGACGGCGCTTCTCAACGACGCGAGTCGATGTCAGGAGCGGTTCGCGGTTCCGAAGATGCCGGTTGACGACGTCGTCGAACTCGTCGCCTCGTGGGTCGAACAGGACGGTCCCACCCTCGGCAAACCCACGAAGTTCCACGTCCGGGACGGCGAGTTCTGATCCTGACGCCGTCGTATCGGCTTTGGTTACCAATTCGACCACCGTCTCGAGGATTCGAACTGGAAGACCGCCCCCGATTCGAGTCCAAAAATGGCTGCCTCGAGTGAAACAACTCACCACTCCGCAATACTCTCGAGCACCGAAAACGTGTAGTCGTTCGCGTCGGTACTGACGAGTGGATGGCCGACACCTATCTGAACTTCGTCGACGGGACGTGGACCGAAGCGTCTACCAGCGAAACGTTCGAGAACACGAATCCAGCCGACGTGAACGACACGATCGGCGTCTTCCAACGATCGGACGTTGAAGACGCCGAACGAGCGGTTGAGGCGGCCAACGCGGCCAAAGACGAGTGGGCAGCTACGCCGGGCCCCGAGCGCGGGCGCGTCCTCCGAGAGACGTCGACACGGCTCGCAGACCGCAAGGACGAGGCGACGACGGCGCTCGTCAGGGAAGAAGGAAAGACCGAACCAGAGGCAGCGGGCGAGGTCCAGCGAGCGATCGACATCTTCGCCTACTACGGCGAGAAGGCCGCCGATATCGGCGGCACGGTGAAGTCCTCGAGTAGCCAGGACACCCGCCTGTACACGGTCGACGAACCGCTGGGCGTTGCGGCGTTGATCACGCCGTGGAACTACCCAATCGCGATCCCGGCCTGGAAACTCGCGCCCGCGCTGGCCGCCGGCAACGCTGTCGTCTTCAAACCCGCCTCGCTCGCTCCCAACGTCGCGAGGATCCTCGTCGAGTGTCTCGAGGACGCCGGACTGCCGGACGGCGTCGTCAACTACGTCACCGGCCCCGGGAGCGCGGTCGGGTCGACGTTCGCGACCCACGAGGACGTCGACGCCGTCTCGTTCACCGGTAGCGCGAAAGTCGGAGACACGGTGCATCAGCAGGCGACCGAGGACCAGAAGCGCGTCCAGCTCGAGATGGGCGGCAAGAACCCGGTCGTCGTCACCGCCAGTGCCGGCGTCGAGGAGGCTGCCGACATCGCCGCCGGCGGCGCGTTCGGAGTAACCGGTCAGGCCTGTACCGCGACCTCACGGGCGATCGTTCACGAGTCGCTCTACGACGAGTTCGTGGATGCCGTGGTCGACCGCGCGGAATCGCTGACGGTCGGCGACGGGCTCGACGGCGCGGACGTCGGACCGCACGTGAGCGAGAGCGAACTCGAGAGCACCCTCGAGTACGTCGACGTCGGGACGAGAGAGGGTGCGACCCTCGAAACGGGCGGGGAGCGACTCTCCGAGGGCGATCACGCGAACGGCTACTACGTCGAGCCGACGGTGTTCTCCGACGTCGCACCCGAGATGCGAATCGCCCAGGAGGAGATTTTCGGCCCCGTTCTCGGCATAATCCCGGCGGCGACGTACGACGAGGCCGTCGAAATCGCCAACGACGTCGAGTACGGCCTGTCCGCCAGTATCGTCACGAACGATCTCCGCGAGTCGAACCAGTTCGTCGACGACGTCGAGGCGGGCGTCGTCAAGGTGAACCAGCAGACGACCGGGCTGGAACTCCACGTGCCCTTCGGCGGCATGAAAGCGTCCTCGAGCGAAACCTATCGCGAGCAGGGAGACGCCGGTCTCGACTTCTTCACCATCAGCAAGACGGTGTACGTGGGCTACTGAGGGCTGTAAACCGATCACACTCCTCGAACGACTGATCTCCTCGTCGTTCGTTTGGACGAGTCTCACTCTCTCGAGACTCGTCTCAGCGAGGAGGTACACGCAATCCAGTGGAACGCTCCGATCAGCAGCCGTCATCAACGGTCTCTGCTCAAGTGCGACTGTTCGCAAACGCGGCGCTTCCACGTTCGAGCGACGCGAGGGGCTCCTCGGTGAGGCCGTTCTCGCAGATGAGCCACTCGGTGCCCGCCGACGCCACTGCTGACGCGCAAGCGTCGACGTCTACGGCACCGTCCCCGACGTCGACGTGAAGGAGGGACTCGTCCCCTGGTACCGTGTCCGTGAGGTGAACGAGCGGCGCGTTCCCCGCCGTAAGCTCGAGCAACTCGAGGGGGTCGTAGCCAGCGTGCGCCGCGAGGCCGACGTCCGGTTCGAATCCGAAGCGCCCGTCGGCGTAGTCGACGAACCGCTCGAAGGCGACCCTCCCGTCGACGACGTCGAACTCGAACGTGTGATTGTGATAGAGCAGGTCGAGGTCGTGCGCCTCGAGTTCGTCGGCGACGTCGGCGAGGTGATCCGCGGCCGCTTCGATTCCCTCGACCGACTGGAAGGCACTTGCGTCGTACGACGGAACGACGACCCTGGAAACGCCGACCGACTTGCACACGTTCACGACGTCGTCGAACTCGTCTTCGATCCGGTCGACGCCTACGTGTGCACCGGCGACGACGAGGTCCGTCTCGGCAATTGCGTCCACCGTTCGCTCGAGCACCGATTCGTCCGCGAAGGAGTCGAAGTGAGCGTCGTAGAGTTCGACGCCCTCGAAGGTGGTGTCAGCCACGCGCGCGAACGTCTCCCAGATCGGTTCCTCGAAGCCTCGCAACGTATACAGCTGTATCGCTGTGCGTACCATACGCCGAAGATATCGAGGCGGGGTAAAAATACTATACCACGGGCCCACTTCTGTCGGTAGTTGACTACGAGGAGCGCACCACACTCGCGTGTTCGAAGTAACGGCAAGGTCGCCGCTGCTTCCGTTCGAGGCGTGAGTCGACAATTAGCTGTCCGAACTACAGTCGTCCGGATCCCCGATATCACCTGGCCCGGCATTCGTCGGGACGAGTTCCCCGTCCTCGACGAATCCCTCCGGTCTACCCGCAAGCCGGTCGATCATCGCGATTCGGGCGCGCTCGAGATCGCTCGCGTGTCCGGCCTCGCTCGAGAGGTCGTGCTCCTCGCCTGGATCGTGTGCGAGGTCGAAGAGCAGTTCGCTGTCGGTTACGGGATTCCAGACGTACTTGAATCGACCGTCGATCAGGTACTGGGTGCCGTTCTCCGGATCGTAGCTCCCGGCGGCGTGCTCGCCGTGGTACCACTCCCGCCAGTCCCCCCGGTCGGGGTCGCGAACGAGGTCGAGCAAATTTCGTCCCTCGACAGCGTCCGGAACGTCGACGCCGGCGACCGACAGGAGCGTCGGCATCACGTCCTCGAGTCCCACGGGTCGGTCGATGAGCTGCTCTTGTGGGAGTCCCATCGAGTCGGGGAACCGCAGCAGGAGTGGGACGCGAGCCGACCCTTCGTAGGCGTAGGTCTTTCGCCACATATGGTGGTCACCGAGCATCTCACCGTGATCGGAGCAGAAGACGACGAACGTGTTCTCGCGTTCGCCGATCAGGCGGAGTTTTTCGAAGACGCGTTTGATCTGATGATCGATGTGGGTGATGAGACCGTAGTAAGCCGCCCGCGCTCGGTGAACGACCGTCGGCGGCAGATCGGCGACCCAGGCGCTGATCCCCGGATAGTCGGGTATCTTCTCGCCGTGTTCGTCGTCGATCCAGTCGCCCATGTACGGCTCCGGGGTGTCGCGGTCGACGTACATGTCCCAGTACACCTGCGGCGGGTCGAACGGTGTGTGCGGACGGACGTAGGACAGGTTGAGGAAGAACGGGCGGGTGTCGTCCCGCTGATCGAGGAATTCGATCGCTCGTCTGGTCGTCCAGTTCGTCGGATGCTGGTACTCCTCGAGGTGCCACGGCCGCGAATCCCAGGAGTTTCGCCCGAGTCCGTGGGAAAGCTCGTCGCACTGGCCGTCGGTCTCTTGCTCGAGCCAGCGAGCGTAGTCGTCGTCCGGGTGGGCGTGGAGCGCCTCGTGCTGGTCCATGCTCTCGAAGCTGACGTGATTGCGAATCGGGAGCGAGTGGAGCTTGCCGGTGAGCTTGGTCTGGTAGCCCGCGTCGCGAAGCTCCTGCGGGAGCGTGTGCTCGAACTCCCACGGCGTCGTCACCCACCCGGGCGCGCCGTTGGTGTACGGCGTCTGTCCGGTAAGCAATGATCGGCGTGCGGGGATACACGATGGAGCGGGCGTATACGCCCGGGTAAACATCGCCCCCTTCCGAACGAGACTGTCGATGTTCGGCGTGTAGACGAGCGATCGGCCGTCGGCATCGGTCGGCGCGTGCGGATCCGCACCGATGCAGTCGCCTCGATGCTGATCGGTAACGATACACAGGATGTTCGGCCGTTCTGACATACTGTACCGCAGTGACGATGGCGACATAAGTTTACGCCTCCTTCAGACCTTTCCCGGCGGCCATTTGGGGCGTTTCCGACTCGAGCGTACGCAACTGCGACGTACGCATCTCGAGAATTCTCGACGGAGAACGGCTGGGAACCGGACCGACCGTCTATGACGCCGGCTCACGGTCGTCCTGACGGCGTCATTCGGCGCGTCGACTCGATTCTCGACTGAGCGGTTCAGACCAGGGATCGACGATTAGTGCGCGAGGGTCTATTTCGGTGGTGCGATTCACTCCACTTCAGGACCGGCGACCTCCCTTCATTCGAGTCGTCGCTCGAGTGGCGACCACCGGTAGGTACTCACGAGGCTAATCGAGGACGGAGCGTCCGAACTGTCCATAACGGAACTGGTCCAAAATAGTAGTCGTGGAAACGATTCACCCATAGGTTGCAGGCAGTCGGTCGGAACCAGCCGTTCCGGCCCTCCAGTCGCGACCGAGGGTGCAATGACGTTCAACGCCTGCTCTAGTCGAACGCGGTAGCAAACTGTTAGGCCTCGTTCGGATTCATGTCTTCGTCCTCGTTCACCCTCGTCAAACGGTGCTGGACGTAGAACCGGAAGTAGATCGTCCAGATCAGGGCGAACACGAACATGATTCCGAAGAACGGTGGTCCCTCGACGTCATAGGTCATCACCACGAATCCGCCACTGATCAGGACGCCGAGATTGTACATGAACATGGCTCCGTCAGCTATCGTGAGGTTCATGGGATACGTAGTCCGGAAGCCCGTAAAAAGGAGGGGGTTCTTCGAACCTACATTCTCCGACGGATAGCCCCGGCCAGTCGAGAATCTCCCAGGTCCTCACGGTGTGATTGCCCTCGAGTGACCGAAGGCGATCACAGCGACGTAAGATTAATCTCGATGACGTTGACGCTTTGTCTGATCATCTCCGAGAGGTCGCCACGAAGCCGATCCTCGCCCATTCGGCTGGCCGGTCCGATGACGCTCAATGTACCCAGCACCGTCCCCGACTGGTCCGTGACCGGCGCACCAACGCCAACGAGCCCTGTATCATTTCCTCTTCGTTGTACGCAATACCGCGTTCTCTCACCGCCTCGAGTGTCTCGAAGAGGTCGTCGGTATCGGTGATCGTTCGGTCCGTCTGCTGAGCCAATTCCCGTTCCTCGACGATCTCGAGCGTCGTCTGCACCGCCTGGATCCGTTTTTTCTCGCTCGAGTTCTCTCGTCGCTAGGGCATGTTCTCGCGATTCGTTCCCGGTTTCCTTCACTGTCCAGCTCTGGTAAACAGCTGTGGCACGAGGCTCGAAATTCGAGGCTCCAGATTCAAGACCGTACTCTTCGATTCAACGACGAGGAAGTCGAAATCGGAAACCGATAATCGAAAACGAAATACTGGAAACCGGGAACCGGAACCGCCTCACTACGGCCGGAGAACCGCCTTGACGACGCCATCGCGCCGTTCACGAACCGTCTCGAGTGCCGTCTCGAACTCCTCGAGCGGGAACTCGTGTGTGACGACGCCGTCGATTGTGAGGTCGTCCCGCCGGAACAGTTCGATCACCTCGTCGACCGCGTGGGAGGCAGTCACGCCACCGACGACGGTCAGTTCCTTCGCGACGATCTGGTCCGGATCGAGTTCTTTTCGCTGGCCGAAGACGCCCGTCAGGACGATCTTCCCCTGCTTGGCGGCGCTCTGGACGCACGTGTCGAGGACGTCGCCAGCCCCGGCGGCCTCGACGCAGACGTCGACGCCCTTCCCGTCCGTGTGCTCCATGATCGCCTCGACGGGGTTCTCCTCGTAGACGTTGACCGTCCGCGTCGCTCCAAGACGTTTTCCCGCCTCGAGCCGTGCATCGCGCGTGCCTGTCAGGACGATGTCCTTCACGCCCTGTGCTCGCAGGAGTTGCACCCCGTAGAGACCGAGCGATCCCGGCCCGAGGACGGCGGCGGTGTCGGTGAACGACGTCTGAATACGCTGGAGGGCGTGGAGCGTACACCCTGCCGAGTCGATCTGGCTCGCCTCGACGTCCGAGACGTCGTCCGGAAGCGGCGTCAGCGTGTACGCTGGCCAGGCGGCGTACTTTCGATAGCCGCCGTCGACCGTGAATCCGATCTCCTGCAGGTCCGTACACTGGTAGTACCGGCCGTCTCGACACGCCTCGCAGGTGCCACAGTAGACGAACCCGTGGAGCGCGACTCGCTGGCCGACCTCGAGGTGGTCGACGCCCTCGCCGAGTTCGACGACCTCGCCGGCGACTTCGTGACCGAGCACGACCGGGTAGTCGGTCCACGGCGGTCCCTCGCCCTCGATGAGGCCGATGTCGCTGCCACAGATACCGATCGCACTGACGCGAACCAGCGCCTCGCCGGGTGCTGGTTCGGGAATTTCGCGTTCTTCTGCCCACACGTCTCCGGTCCCGTCGGTGACGACTGCCTGTTGTCCCTCCGTTCGATCGACGCTCATGTCGTCGCGATCACCTCGTTACCCTGCTCGCTCGCGTCCTCGGCTGCCACGCGAACGGCGTCCGAAACGGCCGTTTCGAACGACGGTCGAAGGGAGTCGTTCAATCGACGTTTGCCACCAGAATGACGACTGCCTTTGCCGACAGTTCTGGTGAACAAACCGATCACTCCTGGAGCGCTGCTCGTGTGAATTACTTCCATAGTCCGGCTCAGTCTGGTGGTGACGCTCGACGTCGATAATACTACCGATGCTCCCAACCCCTCTCGACGTGGTGTTTCGCCTCGTGAACCATCTCGAGACGTGCGCTGTTCACAGAAAGCCAGCACGACCGCCAGGCTGACCGGGCTAAACCGAGCGAGGACGAGAGAACGGACGCTCTCACGACCTGTGCCGGCTTCGGGTCTCGAGACTCGCGTGTAGCGTCAGTAATAGGGCTGGTAGTCCTCGAGGAACGCCCGCCCGTCCACGCTGTAGGCCGCTAACGAGTCGGACGTCGGCGTGATCGTTCGGCCCGTTTCGAGTGCGGCGTTCGCTCCGAGCAAGAGGGTCGCAGCGTCGAGAATTCGTTCGCCGGTCGCCTTACGCGCTCCAGTTATGGCCTCGACGAACGCGTTCAGGTAGACCCGATACATCCCCTTGAGGTCGCCGTCGCTGGTTCCGACCTTCCGGACCATCGTCTCGTCGCCAACGCCGACGAACGTGAACGTTTCACGGTCGCTTTCTCCATCGAGTCGGACAGTAGCATGCGAGCCATCGACGAAGACGACGTCGACCGATTGCCCCGGGCCATCAGCAGGGGCGACGCTCGCCCACCGATGGCCGACGAGAAAACAGATCGCGTCGACGACGTGACAGCCGTAGTAGAACGGATTACCGTATCCGACGCCGTAGAACAGCCGACTGTCGCCGGCAACCTCAACCGAGCGAAGGGAGGGATGGTACGGTACCGCGGAGCCGCCGAACAGAGGCGTCTCGCCGGCGGCCGTCCGGATCGCTCGAACGTCCTCGAGCGACCCAGCGATCGGCTTGTCAACGGCCGTCGGAACGGCGTCACGTAAAAAGGGGACGGCGAGGTCACGGTGCGTGGTCCAGTCGACGGTCAAAATCATGACCGCGTCGACGTCGTCAGCCATCTCGAGCGGTTCGTCGTACAACGTCGCTCCGTTTCGTTCACTGTAGGCTCGAGCGTACACTCGATCTCGAAC
Source organism: Saliphagus sp. GCM10025317 (assembly GCF_042663665.1). NCBI lineage: Archaea > Methanobacteriati > Methanobacteriota > Halobacteria > Halobacteriales > Natrialbaceae > Saliphagus > Saliphagus sp. GCM10025317. The sequence goes on along the minus strand of NZ_JBHTAQ010000005.1, from coordinate 1,876,238 downwards.
GGCTCCCCCGTCCCAGACGCCCGCGAGCGAGGTTTCCGGGTGGTTTCGTATCGCCATCGCGTACGACTCGGCGTGGCTCGTATCTAACCCGACGATGCCGATTTCGACCATTGCCGGCCACTGACGGTTCATCGACTTAAATTGCTCGCGAATAGGGATGCAGTGTTACGTGAGCAAGGGAATTTGTATAGCACAATATAGTATATGGGGTCGTGGTTTATATACTGCATCGGTCGAATTGCGCCTGCTCGTGGAGGAGTACGAACGAAGCGTTCTCGAGCGGAGGCGTCATCGGGCAATTCGGAACCCAGACTGTTGGCGAGAACGACGACATTTACTTCTCTCTCTCTGGGAGGGCCGGTCGTGAGTCGAGCCCTCTGCCGAGTTCCGGGCGTCCAGGTTGTTGACCTTCGAAGACTGGCTCACTGGAGAGTCGAAACGTGCCTTGAGGCCAACTCCCACTCGAATTTACCACGAGACGGTAGCTTTCCCATGGCTCAACCTACTTCGATGAAGACCTACGTTCAGCCAAAATCTCTGTAGCTCACGGTTCGATACGATACCGGGAGACGTCGTCCCAAGTTCGGGGGGAACGTGACGCCCAGTGGGGACCACCTGTATCGCCAGCCATTATCGTGCATTCCGCTGTGCGAGATGCGTACGCAATCAAATGAGTCCCCGTCACTCGCCCGACGTCCACATAACTGTCGGTGGCGTGGCCTCGGATGACGCCGAACTCCCTCCTCAGACCGCAGCACCGAGTTGGGGTGCTACCCAACCTGGGGCCCCAACAGTTCCTGAGGCACTAGAATCAGCGAGGGTGCCTATGCTACCTTACTAATCTGCTTACTCTGAGCTATCTTGGTGACCTGGCCACCCTTCTTTTGACGAGCTACCTAAGTCAGCTACCTCAGGTAACTTCCCCAAGTTGCCTACTCTACCTATTCGACCCGACTTACCCAAACCACCTATTCCGACTATTATTCCTGTTTGACCCATTGCGCCTATCTAGGCCATACTGCCTGCTTGAACTATCGCACCTACTCAGCCTATTGTGCCTATTCAACCTCGGGAAGGCCCCTACGGTAGTTTTAAGCGGACCACGTGTGAGGATGCAACCGACAAGCGTGATGGTCCAGAAACGAGGAATAGGCACAATAGGTGACTATTCCAATTTCCGATTCGAAGCACGGAGGGGAGCGCATGAGTGACACAGAAACGACTCGAGCAGTCAGCGTCGTCATCCTGAAAGGCGGCGTCGGGAAATCGACGATCTCGATGAACCTCGCGCGCCAACTGACCGAACGCGGGCGAGTCCTGTTCGCCGACCTGGATCCGAACGGTCACGCGACGAACGGCCTCGGATTCGGAGACGCCTATCGCGACGAACTCACGCTCGGCGACGTGATCCTCGACCAGGGAGACGCGACCGCCGGGGACCTCATCGTCGAGACGCCGTTCGGATTCGACCTCCTCCCGTCGTCGAACACGCTCGAGGACGTCGAAAAAGATCTGGCCGGAGCCCTCCAGGGGTCGGCTCGAGTCAAAACCAAGATCGTCGACCCGCTCCTCGGCGAGCGCTACGACTACATCGTGTTCGACTGCCCCGCGTATCCAGGGATGCTCAACAACAACGCGCTGGTCGCTACACAAAACGTCATCATCCCGCTCGAGCCAGGCTCGAGTTCGATCGGCGGGTACAAACGAACGATGGATCGGCTCATCAAACCAGCGCGGGAGTACATCGACATCGAGGTCCTGGCGCTGGTTCCGAACAAGCTCCGCGAACGGATCGACCAGCGGACCGAGGACCGCGAACTCCTCGAGAACCTGAACACCGCCGAGGCGACCCAGGGAAAGATCCCGAACTTTGCGCGGATTACGCCGGCGGAGTTCGACGCGATCGACGACGGCGAGATGAAACCACCCAAACCAGGCGTCCGATACAGCGCAGCGCTCTCGAAGTCACTCAAGGCCAACCAGCCGCTCCTCGATTACGACCCGGAGAATAGTCAGGTCGAGAACTTCGAGGAACTCGCGACGATCGTCGCCAACGGGGGCGTCGAGCGGTGAGCGACGAGAACCCGTTCGATGATCTCGGTGGGCTCGAGACCGAGGAGACAGATTCGGCGGACGAACAGTCCGAGCCAGCGGCCGAAGTCGCTTCGCAGGCGCCGTCCGACCCATCGTCGGCCGATCGAGTGCAGTCGGACACGTCGAAACAGGAGGATACGGGCACGGACGCGGCGGAGAACACAGATACCGAGACGGACGCGAACGCGGACCTCTCGGGGCCGTCGTTCGAATACGCAGAAGTCCAGCAGCGACCGCTATACGTGCGTGAGCGCACGTGGGACGAATTCGAAGACGCGGTCGGAATATCCGTGGTTCCCGAGTTGCGACGGGAGGGCGTTCGGGACGAAGCGAAACGCGAGATACACGACGCCGTCATCTCCCTCGCGGTAGAAGAACCGGAACGATTGGTCGAACTCATCCTCGAGCGTCGGCGAGACTGAATTCTCGCCTACCTACCGTTTCGCTAGACTAATCGGGTATGAAATAGTTCAGTGTCGGGTACGTGCCCAGTTGCCCGATAGAGTATCGAAAACGGGCGAATATAGCTGGCGACGTCTCGGCAGTACACATTTCGATCGATAGAATCGCGATTCGGATCGATGGGGTGTAATATGGAGATAATACGATCCATATCAGGCGTTGGCGGCGCTTGCAACATTCGCAATCCTGGACGAGAACGCTCGATAGGGAACGACTGCTTCACCACGTATCTCGGTAACTCAATTCAGTTGCAGCGTACTTCTCGCCGAGGACTTCGGTACGAATTCGAGTATAATCGCTAGTCACTCTCTCTGGTAATACGTCGATATCATCTGTTTTCGAACAGGCATCCGAGAAGTGTAATGAGCGCGTCTCTTACGTCGAATTGCATTTGTAGAAGTAGATTCAAACGGAACCCGTCACTACTCGAGGCGCGGCGCTATCGGACGTGGACGCGCGTCACGTGTCCGCCACACCCACATTGCTCGACGTACTCCCAGTCGACATCGCCGTCAAATCCTGTCTCGAGGGTCTCGTACAGGTACGATTCGGGGTGGCCGTGGGCGCCGTGAGTCACGAGGTTGACGTGGTGGCCCGAGGTCGTATGTTCAATTGCCTCGAGGGCCTGTCGCCGGACCAGCTCGGCGTCCTCGCCGTGGGCGGGTTTCTCGAGGTTGGCCGACCAGGAGTTGTCGTGGACGCGGTCGGTGATCGGTTGGGCGTCGTGGTCGTGGTCATGCTCGTGTTCGTGGTCGTGGTCGTGGTCGTGATCTCCACCGGAACCGTCCTGGTGACCGTGATCGGTACCGCTTGTGGTGGTCATACCCGTAACTAGTGCCTCGAGCGGGAAGACATCAGTCCCGAATATATTCGCACGGCTCGATTCAGACTCAGGCGTGTTCGATCCGGACTTCCCACTCGTCCGCGGCAACCTCGGTCGTTTCGTGGGTGAAGCCCTTTCCCTCGAGGACGCCATAGAGCGGGGCCGGCTCGAAGCTATTGATCAACAGGAGCGTCTCGCCATCCTCGAGCGCCTCGAGTTCGTTCATGATGTCGCTGAACGGTTCGCCGTCGATCTCCCGGGCGTCGAGAACGCGGTCTGCGTCGGTATCGTCGCTCGTCATCGGTTCACTGTACGAAAACCACCGTGGTAGGGGTTTCGGCGATCATATTCCCCTCGTCACGGTTCAGCAACTGCCCTCGTCTCGGCCCAGTAACCGAATATGTTCGTCGCCAGTTACTGGGCGCGTCCCCACCCATTCAACGTATGCCACGCGCAACGCTCCAGATCGCGATTCCCGAGGCGATGTGGATCGCTCGCCTCTCACGGACCGACCTGCTCGAGGAGGTTCGCATCCTCTCGGCGATCCCGAGCGGCGCCCGCGGGACCGCCGTCGTCGAACTCACGGCACCCGATCCGTCGGCGACGATCGATGCGATTCGCGACGTCGAAACCGTCGCCGACGTCGAGGTGCTACAACTCGAAAACGACCGCGCACTCCTCCAGCTCGAGACGCAACTCCCGGTGTTGCTCAACGCCGCCCGCGAATCGGGCGTGCCGATCGGCATGCCGTTCACGATTCGGGACGGGACGGCGACCTGGGAGATCACGACCTCGCACGACCGGCTCTCGGAACTGGGAGCGCAACTGGAGGCCTTCGGCGTCGAGTACGCCGTCGACTCGATCACGCCGGAGATAGACACGTCGCAACTGCTGACCGATCAGCAGTTTCGCGTGATGGAGACGGCGCTCGAAGCGGGGTACTACGACACGCCTCGCACCTGCACGCAGTACGAACTCGCCGAGGCCGTCGGCGTGGCTCGCTCGACGTGCAGCGAGGTCCTTCATCGGGCCGAGGAACGGATCGTCAAGGCGTTCATGGGCGCGACCGCCGAACCAGTTCCAGTCGACGCCTAACAGCAGAACATAAACGGGTTCATCAACGCGACGCGATCACCCTCCTCGAGTCGCGTCTGGAATCCCTCGTTGTGCTCGTTGAATCGGCCGTTCACCAGAATGCGCGCGTACGCTCGCGTCTGCTCGCCTTCGGGGTTCTTCCGCCAGGTGCCCGGCAGTTCGGCGGGTGCTGGAGCCCATCCCCTGGCCGTCGACTCGGCCTCCGTCTCGGCGATGAGGAGGTCGGCGACATCGTACTCCGCGAAGAAGGCCTCGAGGAACTCCGCGAGCGTCGTTCCCTCGAAGGTGAACGGGAAACGGTGTCGACCGACAGTGGTTCGGACGTGGCCCGTACAAGTGACCTCCACCGTCGTCGATTGCGTCGCCTCAGCGTGATCCTCAGTCGTCGTTCGTGTCGCCATAGCGTTCGATACGGTGGCCAGGAGCAAACGTCCGGCTCCGAATATGTTCGTGGCGAACGAGGCCGCCCGCCGGTCACTTCCCTCGCCGCTCGAGGAACACCGCGAACACGACGGTCGCGTACACGACCGATCCGGCGAGAACGACGAGGCGACCACCGCGTTCGACTACTGGAGCCGAACGGAGCAAGCCGCTGACTTCGACGAGGAGACCGCCGGCGAGCAGCGCGATTGAGAGGCTGGCAGTCCGATCGTCGACGAGGGAACTCGAGGCGACAGCCGGCGGGTAAAACTGGTAGGTCACGCCGACGACGGACAGGCCGAGCAACCCGACGAGCGCCAGCCGGTAGTGCGCGTCGAAGGGGTTGCCGGGGATGCCGAACCAGTCGGTGGCGAAACTCAGACCGAGGAGGGCCACGCCGGCCCCGCTGAGGACGCCGAGGGTGACGGCGTAGAACCCCACCCGACGACGGTCGCTCCGGGAGAACATGTCGACGTAGGCGAACGCGAATCCGATCAGGGCGGTCGCCTCGAGCACTGCGCCGACGAGAAAGAGCGAGTCGCCGAGGAAGTCGCCCGCCAAGAGCACCGGGCCGAGCGCGCCGGCCGGTAGGACGAGGGCGACGAGCCACGTCCGGGGCGAGACGACCAGAAATCGTGGGAGGAGCCGAAACCCGACGGCGAATAACAACAGGGCGGCCCCACCTGCCGTGAGGAGGTGCGTCACCGGCGGCCCGCCCGCGACGAGGGACTGGTCGAACTCGAGCCACTTTAGGACGGGAATCGTCGCCCCCGCGAAGACGTAGAGGGCAACCACGGGGACGAACGCGTTCGCGTAGCGATCGACCCACCGGCGGTCGGCGTTCGCGTCTCCGGTCCCGGTTTCGCGTCCCGAGAGGTTGTCACGGATCGTCCACCCGATCGTGGAGACGAAGACCAGACACCCCGCGAGCCAGAGGGAGGCGCCGATTCCGGTCAGCGTCTTACCCGTCGCCGTGGACAGTGGACCGATGCTGAGGTCGATACCGGCGCTCGAGGCCGCACCGAGTGCGAGACAGACCGTGCCGACGGCAGCCAGGGGCAGGTGGACGGCGGGTGCCCTCGGGAACGCGAGCGTTCGATCGAAATAGGACGGCAGCAGGCTGTATCCCTTGCCGAAGACGACGTGGAAGACGAAGCCGTACAGCCCGAGCGCGACCCCGACGCGACGACCCGCGCCAGCGACGGTTGCGAGCTGCCAGCTCACGAACCACACGATGCCGATCGCGACGAATCTACGCGCCCACCGGGCTTTGATCGCCGTGCTCATTGGTTCCCCTCACGAGATGGACGGTATAGAACCTTGATACCAGGCCGAACACGTTCGCCGAAATGGTTTGGACCGCCGTTCCGCATTCTCGTCGGTATGGCGTCAACAGACGAGGGTCGATCGGTTCCGGAGGCGGACTGTTCGTCCGAGGAGTGGTGGGCGTACGTCGAAGCGGTGGAACTCGAGCAGGTTGCGACCGCCCACCGGACGCTCGAGCAGTGCGGGACGCTGACCGCGGCACAGCGGCTCGTCATCGAGGAACTGGCGGCGACCCTGGTCGCTGAGCTCGCTCCCGCCGCCGGTTCGATTCGCCGTGGAGTGTCGTTCACGAGCGACGAATGAGCGTTCATCGGGAGTCCGATCTGGCGGTCACTCGCCGTCTGCCGGAACCGTCCGTTTGTACCGCCGTAGCGTGTCGCCATCCTCGTCGCGAAGTTCGACGGTGAACTGCTTCTGACCGACGACCGTCTCGAGTTCGGACCGTCGAATTTCGAATTCGTACGGAGGCTCCTCGACAGTTTTGACGTGTTCCCGTCCGGACGTGACGACAACGTGGTCGATCCCCGAGGGATCCGACAGCGAGCACTCGACGAGTTCGTCGACGACGGTGCACTCGAGGTCGGGGTCGACGTCCGGGCTTCCCGTTCCGTCGTCGACGAGCGTCCCGAAGTCGAGCAGCATGGGGGATACCGGAGCCATCCCGAGGACGAGGACGATCGTCAGGAATACCGAAAGGTTGAGCATCGATCCTTTGCGAGCGACCGTCCGCGTCAGGGGGTGATTCGCCGTACGTCGGAGGCGGATAACCCCCGGGAGCAGGACGAGGTGCGTCAACGGCCCCCAGACGATGAGCGCGAACCCGTAGGCCGCGACGAAATACAGGAACGACCAGGAAGGGCGATACGAGAGCAACAGATTCGCGGACGACCAGCAGAAGAAGCCAAAAAACAGCAGGCCGACGCTCTTCAGCACCCGCCAGATAGGGGTGTTGGCGTAGTAGACGCTCAGGACGTCGTTCCAGGTCCGTCTGCACAGACCGCTGGCGAACGAGAATACGGATGAAGACGTACGGTCGGTCATTGTTGGATGTCGTGGTGTTGTGGCGGTGGTTGAGAGACGAAGGCAGGTGAAACGGCTACAGGCCGATTTTCCAGAGTTGACTGAGCAGGTACCAGTTGAGGAGGTACGTGATCACGAACGCCGTCAGGAAGACGAGACACAGGACGAACGTCCCTCGCATCTCGTAGTGGTGGACGGACTCACCGCCGTCGGCTGCGAGTCCACCGTCGGGCGTGATGTCGTCGTTGTCGCCGGGTTCGATACGCTTGCAGAACAGAACCGAGCCGACGGCGAGTACCAGAAACAGGACGCCACCGGCGATCGCCAGCAGGGCGAACACGCCGAAGACGTTGAACAGCGGTCCTGCCGCGCTCAGGCTGAACTCGGTCCCGGGGATGTTCTCGACGACCTCGGTCGTCCGGCGGGGGACACCGTAGAGGATCCCGACGTACATCAGCATCAGCGTCGCGATCGCCATTGCGCCCGAGTAGAGGTACGGCTGGAGCGAGGCCAGTTTCGGCGAGATGAACTGGCGCATGAACAGCGTCCGGATGACGAAGTACGTCAGCCCCATGAAGGCGAGCGTCGTGCCAAGGACGACGGTCGCGTGGAAGTGACCGACCGTGGCGAGCGTGTTGTGCCACGTCATGTTGAGCTGGAGTTGCCCCATGATGACGCCGGTGATTCCCCCGAGGAACCCGAACAGGATGATCGAGAAAACTGTCGCCGAGAACATCGGGTTGCGCCAGGGCGCGCCGGTGAGCCAGCCGAATAGCCCGCCGCCCAGTCCGCGTCGGCGTCGTCCGGCCTCGATACCTGCGGGAATCGCGAAGGTGTGAATCAGGCTGGCGAACGTCGCCCCGTAGAACGCGTAGGAGGTGTTGAAGATACGCCACCCGGTCGAAACAGCGGGATCGGACAGCAGGTGGTGAGCGGCCCCCAGGTTGATGAAGAACAGGTACAGGATGAACGCCGTTCGCGAGACCTTCTCGCTGACGACCTCGGCTCCGCCGACGACGTGGGTCAGGAAGTACCAGACGGCGATCATCGCCACGAGGTTGATCTGCTGGGTCCCGTGGCCGGCGATCCAGTACAGCTGACGGTAGATCACGGCGTCGACCGAGGCGATGATCTCCATTCGCCAGAGGAACGCGTAGCTGAACGCGGCGAGACCGCCGAGGATCGCCTCGACGGCGATGACCGCGGTGGTGAACGCCGCGAACGTCACGAGCGGGAGCGTATGACCCGCGTTCTCGCGCTTCTCGACCCAGAGCGTGGCGAAGAACGGGAGGGCCGCGACGGTCGCCCCCAGCAGGAAGACGATCACACCCGCGTAGAAGAGCGGCTCTGACGGGTTGGGGACGTACGCAGTCAGCAACGGCGCTTCGTTCGGCGCGCTCGTCGTCCAGATGCCGTAGTTGACCGCCACCGCGCCGAGTACCATCGTCGCCCAGCCGACTTTGGCGAGGATCGGGATCGACAGTCGACGACCCAGAACCATCGGCCCGCCCACGTAGAGGATAGCGATTTCCATGAAGATCATCCAGAAGATCAGGAGGTTCCACGCGTGCATGCTCAGGTGCGTGTAGAAGTCGCCTGCCTCGAGCAACCCGACGAACTCCCAGCGCGTCATCGCCACGGTGAAGGCGAAGATGCCGCCCACGAGCAGCGCGACGATTGCCGTCAGGGCGAAGAGCTTGGTGGGGTTTTCGGCGGAGCGATGGATCCGCAGCCCCGTCACCGGGCACGTTCGAAATCCGTCGGGACCGTAGTCGTTGTCGAAGAGACCCAGCATCTAAACCCCCTCCGTAACGACGATCGTACCGTGCATGGTTCGGTGTCCCTGGCCGCAGAACTCGTTACAGATGATGTGGTAGGTACCTGTTTCGTCGAACTCCATCGGCACGACCCACTCGTAGCCCGGCAACACCTGCAGGTTGATCTGCTTGCTCAGGTTCGCTTCGGGCCGCAGCGAAAACCCGTGCTGGACGTCGTAGGAGGTGAGGTGGATGTCGTACTCCACCCCGGTCTCGAGGACGACTGGCGCGCCGTCCCACATGAATCGCATGCCAGCCAGGTACACGTCCGTCCCGTCGGGGACGAGCCCGTCCTCGGTCTCTTCAGCCGCGTCTTCGTAGGTGGCCATCTTCTCGCGGAACTCCTCGGCCGACACCTCGTAGGTTTCGCCGGTCGGATTCTGGTCGCCCGTTCGTGTCCAGACGCTCATCCAGCCGAACAGGATAATCGACCAGATTCCGCCGAGTCCGAGCCAGACCGTCTCGCGTCGGTTGATCTTTTGATCCCACCAGTTGCCCTCGGGCGGTTTGATTGGTGACGTCATGGTTCACCCCAGCGGAACCGAAAAGACGTCGATTGCCCCCCAGATCACGTACACGAACAGGAAAAACGCGAACGCGAGGATGGCGAGCACCCATATTCGATCGTATATCCGCTGCATGAACGGTATCTCGTCAGCTGACTGTGTCGTCATTCGAATCTCCCTGTCGGTCATTTGGATAACGGTTCCATGGCCGTTCTCACGCACATGTTCGTAACCGTTCCCAGCCGCTGAGAGACGATTCACATCCTATCAATCACTGGTGACAGCCCGAGTGGCAACCGTGACTACGATGGTTGCGTCTCGAGAAGCAGGTAGCGAATCTGGCAGTCAGGAGTATGCAATTTGCTCACTCGTTCGCTCGAGACGGAAGTTAAATGAATAAGTAGAGAAAAAGCAAAGAGGCGTAGAGAATATCACCGCGAAACTAATTGTTTGAGTTAGGAAGAGAACCCTAATTCAGATTTTATGATCTCGAGGTTATCTTTGCACCATGTTACGTGATCGTCATCTGCTTCCCAGCAATCGTACCGGGCCTGTTCGCTCCAGTCTTTCAATTCTTTATAATTTAGATAAAGTGAACGGCTCGATATGTGGTCCTTAATATTCCTATTTCTTTCAACATGATTACCTGAGTCAATATTTTGTTGTGCTAATTTTCGCTCAACGTGATGAAGCGCGCTATAGAAATATACGGTAACTACCCATTCATTTATATCATCTATTTCGACTGATTCATTCAGTTCTCCAGCAATGAATTCGTTCTCTTCTGCCTTTGATTTATGTTGTTGTTGTTCAAGCGGCATTGAATTCCAGATTGCTATACACTTCCTTTGCGTCGTCTGCTATATTAATGTCCCCCACATCATCTCGAACAACGACGTGTGTTAACAATTCTAAACCACCGAATCGGTCTAAAAGGTCGTACTCAACGCTGTAGATGTTTCTCCTCACGTCGCGGTTTTCCCTTTCAAGCATGATCCAATACTCAGCAATCCCTTCGTAGGGATTAAATCTTTGATAAATCTGTGTAACCTCTTCTATTGCCATGATTTGATTCAGAAAGAACTCATGAGCAAATTGAGCACGATCTATTTCAAACGAGGTGGATTGTGATTCTGAGGAGATTTGATTGGTTTCACTATCTATCCCTGTCCCCTCATTGTTTGATAGATTGAACTCCTTGTTATTTGTTGCAGACATCTCTATTCATCACCTTGATTTGCCATGAGTTCGTCAGGGACATCTGAGGTTCGAACGACATTTTGTGATGATATTTGATATATTGGTTCACCAGCAGGTGTGTATTTATCTTCTGCCCTCATTACTTTTTGGAGCACTAATTTCACTTTTAGGCTAGTACCATCTTCTAATTCATATTCGTTCCATTCCTCAGATACTGTGTCAAAATCAACATCTTCAAATTCCGCAACCTCTCCATCAGGGAGTTCAATCTTCATCTTGACCCCACGTTTCGATAGCCGTCAGGAAATACTTTCGGTCCAAGCCAACCAGTGAATCTATTTTGGTAGAGTTAATGTCTGGATTGGATCTCGCCCATTCCGGAATCAACAGGCGAGAACAGACGTAGACAGGTATGATTTGTAGAGAAAGGACTGCTCTTAGCCAGACTTGCCGAAAAGCAAAGACGGCGATACGGTTAAACGGTAGAAAGTGTTATCTCCTTGTCCTATTTCGTCACAATCGCAAGACGGCACGGATCACAACCAGTTTACTTCACGAACGTGGGACAGCGTTACGCTGGGTGTTTAAATACAACCGGCTCACGTCTGCTGTTTCGCGAGCGTGAAGCGAGTGGGTTGGGGCAGAACACACCCACTTTGCGTACGATTTCTTCAATAGCGAGTTCCGCGCGCCAAAGGTCTTCTCACGGATTTCGTGAGATCAATGCCAACGAACCAATCACCGCTAGATCCGATCGAGCCGCGAGACGCCCAAGCACTGTACCTGAAACACAAAGCGACCGAGGTAGCCACGAAGACCCTCCAGGCACACCGATATCGGACCAACCATTTCATTCGCTGGTGTGAAGCGAACGACATAGTTAATCTGAACCACCTGACGGGCCGGAACATACAGGAATATCGCCTCTGGAGGCAAGACGATGGTGATCTGGCGAAGATTACACTCAACCAGCAGATGTCGACTCTCAGGGTCTTTCTCAAGTGGTGTGGGTCGATCGAAGCCGTGCCCGCAGACCTGTATCAGAAGGTGATGATCCCGCGAGTCAGTACCGAAGAGTCCCGTCGCGATGAGACGCTGGACACGGAGACCGCGGAGGCGATCCTTGATCACCTCTCCACGTTCAACTACGCTTCGCTTGAGCACGCCGTAGTGGCCGTCTTATGGGAAACTGGAATCCGCTTGGGGGCGGCCAACTCGCTGGACGTGCAGGATATCAATATAGATGGGGAGTGGATACAACTCGTCCATCGTCCAGACACCGGGACGGTCCTGAAAAACGGAGCGAGTGGAGAACGGCCGATTGCGATTACGATGGAATTGGCCACCCTCCTGGAGGACTATATCGAAAACGGCCGGATCGACAAGGTGGATAAGCACGGTAGAGAGCCGCTGTTCACCACGGCAATGGGCAGGATGCACCGGTCAACTCTCCGGGGAGTGGTGTACCGTACGACGGCTCCATGCTTTCGCAACGACCCCTGTCCGGATTGTACCGGGACTGACAATCGGAAGTGCCCTGAGGCGGTAAGTCCCCACGCAATTCGACGGGGTAGTATTACACACTATCTCACGCAGGATGTTCCCGTTGAGGTGGTCGGTGATCGGATGAATGTGAGCCGCAACGTGCTGGATAAGCACTACGACAAACGGTCGGAGGACGTGAAGTTAGAACAGCGCCGAGCCTACCTGAAAGAGGTGTAACCAAGAGTGAACGACCTGGCAACTCGACAGGTGGACGCGGACTCAATTGATAGCTGGAGTATCACTTGGGATAGTCCTGTCTAGGTCCTTTACCCCACAAACTATCTCCACCTGACTTACCCAAACACCTTCTCCAGCGGCCTTGTTAAAATTCCCAAATAGTGATAATTACCAAATGTTATGCTGAATAGATGGCGCGAATATTGCACGAGCTGAGGGCCGATCCACGGAAGGTCCTGATCAATCAGTACAGGGGATGTTTTGATCGGATGACGGAAGAGACGATCCGTCGTGCTTCTCGACGGCTACATACTCGTCAGAGAATACATTGACCTCACAACTGTTATAGTTGAATGTCACCTTCCCAATGGTCAGGGAATCGTCAAAAATGTGGTCTAAGGCATCGGGATCAATGACCTCGTACAATGGGGGAGTGAGTTCTATAGGGCGAACGCCTTCCGCTTCGGCAACTGCTTCAACCACAGCCTGACTAACACACCTCTCCTCGGCTATTTCGGTCTGGATTTTGTTCACAACCCATGTAGGCCAGCGACCTTCTTGAACCTGTCGGGAGTTAAATAATTTCCAGAGGGGCTTAAACCAGTCTGGAAATCAGCCATCGGTTTCCTCGTCTGCGAACTCCTTCCCAAAGTGATTGTATGGATTGGATCGTTCTTGTTTCATGATCTCCATCCGTTCGATATGCACACCGAGCTTGTCCAGGTCTTTGATGCTCTCCTCAAGGTCTTCTTGGGTATGACCGACCAATTCTAATGACAAGTTCTCGTCATTCGTCAATAACTCACGGATGCTTACGACCCCGGAGACTTCCATAATATCATCTAACAGTTCCTCTCGGTCTGTAAGCGGGATCGTCGCAGTCACGAGCAGGTGGTGGCCCAGCCCGGTTTCTCTGTACTTGACGATGGGATGGTAGCCGAGGATGACACCATGTTCTTCGAGGCGATTGATCCGGTTGGCGACTGTACTGGAGGAAACACCGATTTTCTCGCCAATCTCGGTAACCGTGTTTCCTCGGGCATCCTGTTGGAGCAGATAGAGGATTCCCTTATCGACGTTATCGATTTCTTCACTAACCACATCCAGCGTAACTGACGCATCAGTTTGTGTCTTCTGCCGGAGTCAGCAAATACACCGACTCAATGCGCCGAACCCCTGGTTTGGATCATGCGGCTAACAGGGTGACCAGGTAGTCGGAACGGAACGAAACCGATTGACCATTTCTTCGATGCGGTAAATATGCAGCCGTATGTATCGGTTGATTCCGGTCTGGGATTGTGAAACAAACGAATTCGCTGTGCTGCATCCATCCTCTGTATCTCGCACGACGGTCCTGACTGTATTCTGGTAAGACGTTCAGACAATGCTGAATACACAGCGCGAATGTGGCACGAGCTGAGAGGCAATCAGTGGGGGAGAGTGAATGCTCGGTGCATAGCGTGTACTGCTCACTAATTGGCCAACCAGCGGTAGATCGATCCCCTGTTCAGATCAGACAATCTTCTACCAGAAATGAACACACGTAAATGAACACACGTGTTTCTTTCTTGTATGCGACCCATACCCTCTCTTATCCGTTACATACTGTTTGAAGGATAGCAATTTAGCCGCTGTTTTTCACTTGCATCTTCCGGGCAAAGCGTACTGTCTATAGGAGCTATGCTATTGTTTGATGTCAAGAAAGCCAGATATGCCGTCCCCACACGGCGGGACGCCCAGACACGAAGAGCGAGCGACGAGCGATGAGGAGAGAAAGACCACTGAGGAGGGGAGATCTCGTCCCCGGCTAATTGATGCAGTCACTCTCATCGGCCTTGGGTACGTGCTCCGAGATTGGGTTGGTCCAGTGAAAGAAAAGTTCAGTTCTGAGGGCGACGATTCCTCGAAACAGGGCCATGGAGTCACTGCCACGATCAAAGGTCGGACGTGGGGGATGACCCAAGGCGCGGCCGATCAAGTCCAGCAGAGTGGTCAAAAAGTAGCACAAAAGACGGAGGCGACGACGGAGAACGTCGCCAATCGAATCAGAGAGTCCAGCGAGGGATTCAGCGATCAGCCCGAAGAGGGAAGCAAACAGTTCGGCGAGATGGTCGAAGAACGCGGTGAACAGGCCGGCGAGGTGCTCGAAGAGGCAGGTGAGATGGTCGAAAAACGCGGTGAAGAGGCCGGCGAGATGGTCGAAGAAGCCGGTGAAATGCTCGAAGAACGTAGTGAAGAGACGGGTGAGATGGTCGAAGAACGCGGTGAAGAGGCCGGTGAGATGGTCGAAGAACGGGGTAAAGAGGCGGGCGAGATGGTCGAAGAGGGTGGTGAAGAGGCCGGCGAGATGGTCGAAGAACGTAGTGAAGAAACCGGCGAGATGCTTGAAGAGGGTGGTGAGATGGTCGACGAACCTCGTGAAGAGGGTGATGAGATGGTCGAAGACCGTGAAGAGGGTGATGAGATGGTCGAAGACCGTGAAGAGGGTGATGAGATGGTCGACGAACCTCGTGAAGAAGTAGGCGGGATGTTCGGAGAAGGCGGTGAGGCGACTGGCGAAATGAACGAAGAGGGGGAAGACGATGATTGGGACTCGAGAGAAAAGATGGGGGATGGCGGGACAGAAACAGTCGAAATGACTGATGAGGAAAAAATAGTAGAACGTATCCGTCAGACTCTATCAAAATAGGAAAGTACTGAGATCCCGAGATTGAATGTGCGCAGTAAGCATTCGCATGTAGCGGTTGGTTTCGGCCCACACATGTGAAATAAATGAGGGTGCCGTGCTAAACTCATCCTCTGTATGCAGCACGCCACTACTGACAGTGGTTCGGTAGTTCGATCAGGTCTTGCTGAACTCAGGGCGCGAATGTTGCACGAGATTCGACTTAATTTACGAAGGCGACGATCGCAGTACAGACGAAGTACACAGCGTTCAGTCCAGTGGAGAAAGGTATCAACTCTCCGTCCCGGAAAACATTCCTGTCAGCACGACAGCGGTACCCACCAGTCCGAACAGAAGACCCACCAGCGGATACGGATACACTCCCTCGAAGAACACGACCAGAAACAACCCTACAAGCGTCACCTGTACACCGAGAATTCCCGATTCTATTGTGTCCATGGCGACATATGTTCGTCGAGAAATCAAAACACTTCAGTCAATAATCGCTGTCCACACCTTACGGTATTACTCGTCCGATTTCTGTGATTCCGTCATGACCTGACCGCTGATTCGCTGCTGTTCGTCTTCCGGGATGAAGGGGCCGAACGCTGCCGTTCGCTGGGCGATGAGCGCAATACGTACCACGTACGCGAGAAGGACCGAAAGCGGTACAAGCGAGACAGCGACAGTCGCGCTGAGGAGGACGACAATGATCGGGCGTGCAATCGTGAAACCGGGTATTTTTGGGGCGATAAAGATGCCGAGTGCGGTGACGGTGACCGCCGGAAGTCCGGTGTACAGCATCATTCGCGACAGTTCTGCGAGTTCTCGCTGTATCCACAACGATTTGATATAATCGCGCGCGGCGTCGAGCTTCCAAGAAGAGATCCTTTAATTCGTCGAGCGCCTCGATCGCGGTCTCCGAAAGCTCATTCTGGTACGTGGCATCGAGACGACGCGCCGTGTGGAGTTGCCACGAATCGTGATAATCAAGCAGGACGATCAGTGTATCGGTCAGCTCGAAACCGAGGTCTTCGAGATCGACGCTAATGTTGTCGGTCTGTTCGGTGAGTGTTTCGGTATAGTCTCTGATCTCCTCTTGCAGTTGTTCGTTGGTGGCTTTCTCACCCGCCGCTTCGAGCTCCCCCCGCTCGGTCGTTGATGGCGTTTGAAAATTGCAGGAAAAATTCCGACGCCTGTGGTGAACTCACGGAGACGTTCGTGGTGTCCGCAATTTGCTGATGGATATCGAACGTTCCCTTCGTCCGGTCGTACAGATCATCGAGCGAGCCCAATTCCTGCGAGAGAACGATCTGATTGAGACCAACGGCGATGGCGATGAGCGTGAGGAGACCGCTCATCGTCCCGCTGAGAAACCAGACAGCCCGTTCCGAGACGGATAGCGAAATGAATCCGGTGAACCCGAACAGAAGAAAAATGGCGAAAACCAACCCAGTGATAGCGACGGTGATTCGGAATCGATCACCGGTAAGTAATATCCACCGCATCAGGCGGTCGGTCACCGAATCCACTGACGAGATATTCTCTGATTCAGACACAGTGACTGCTACAGGGTGTCATGGGAAATAATCATGGTAGAATTACTGGCGTTCCGTCCCTTGTTCCACTGCTCACTGATAGCACGGAGCTACAGACATCACGGCTACCGGATAGGATGATTGGCGACCAGTACGCAGGTCTACTGATCGGCAGCTTCAGCACGAACCACTTGAAATAAACTATGGCGGTTTGCTGCATCCATCCTCTATATTCAGCACTGTCGAACAATCTCAGTTTTGGATAGTTTCTCTGGGAACCGCGCACACCTCCGGCTGTAATGGCACAGCATCAATCTGAGTCATCAACGTGGGCGAAACGACATCGACGAGCATTGACGACACGACATTCTCACGAAGACGTCCTCACCGACCGAGAGTTTGAATTGTTACTCGAAGCCTGTTCGGAGTTACCCAGTCCCCGTGATTTCCAGGCGCGATTCATCTGTTTGGTCGCAGGTCGGCTTGGGCTGCGTGGGGGCGAGATTTCACATCTCCAGACCACGTGGATCGACTGGGATCGGAAGCTTCTCCAGATTCCACAGCACGAGCCGTGTGCCTGTGGGTACTGTCGTCGTCAAGCAGCTCAGGAAGCGAGTCACTGTGACGACCTCACCGAGGACGAGGCAGTAGAGGCCCGGTGGCACCCAAAGACGGTCTCCTCCGCGCGGGCGATCCCCTTCGACCTGTCTTTGCGTCTCGAATTATGCATCGAACGCTTCGCCAATCGATACGATTCGTTTCCACACTCGCGCTCGACGATCAACAGGCGGGTGAACGAAGCTGCCAAGGCTGCCGATCTTCGAGGGCGTGTTTACCCACACTGTTTGCGAGCAACGGCTGCGAGCTATCACGCCTATCAGGGAGTGGCGCCAGTCCCACTACAGGCATTGATGGGATGGAGCGATCTCGCCACTGCCCAGAAATACATTCGAATTTCCGGAACAGCGACCGCCGATGCACTCCGGCAAGCACATCACTGATAACTAACAGCCCACTCACGATTCTTGTAACCTCTGCTGCATACAGAGCGCAAATACAGCACGAAATTTAGTTCGATCTCCGAAGTGGTGAGCGCTCAGTACAGGGTATTCAGTGAACGGTTGCCTATTCCAGCCCTGGTTTTACGCCGTAGAGTGCTGGTACTGTGAGTGATGGCTTTAACTCAAATCGACCACGTGAACGACCAGATGGGAGAGTGCATTGACAACTGTCTCGAAGCCGCTCAAGCGTGTGAATGGTGCGCTGATGAATGTGCTGGTGAAGGCGAAGGAATGGCCAAGTGCCTTCGTCTCTGTCGGGATGTCGCCGATCTCACGACGCTGCACGCACGCTTCATGGCACGGAACTCGAACTACAGCACGCAACTTGCAGAAGCCTGTGCTAGTGCATGCGAAGAGTGTGCGGACGAGTGCGAACAACACGATGAAGAACACTGTCAGGTGTGTGCTGAAGTGCTTCGCGAGTGTGCCGACTCCTGTCGGGAAATGACGTCAACGTAGAACCCGCAACCAATTCTGCCCGTCCACAAACCCTTTTTTCGTCATCAGCGTATTGTCGGCTTGAATAACTTTGTACGATGCTAGAAATCATACGCTATGGCTCGTGAGACTGCCCCCTCCCGAGAGGAGATTGAAAGACGAATCCAACAGGTCGGAAAATACTCCCACGCGGTCCGTATAGGATTGATAATCATCCTCACTGCGTTTCTGTTAGCCGTTGGTGTCGTCCTTCCCGCAAATCTTGACAGTCCCTCACAGGCGATCGAGTCGATACTTATGCCGCTTACGTTCGTCGGACTGGGGACCATTCTGTACGGAATTGGAATGCATCTTCACTTGATGCATTTGAACCTCGTCCGCCAGTTACAGCCCGAATCGACGGACGACCAACGGTCAGCTCCTTGACTCAAAGGACTGATTTCAAGCGAAACGCAGTATCAAGTATGCTCAGTTCGCACTTCTACTGAGCGAGCCGTTCACTGGGTTTGGCGTGAAACAAACGAAGCCGTTGTGCTGAACTCATTCTCTGTATTCAGCAGCCGATTCCCATCAACTGTTGAAGATTTCAACAGAACCATCCACTTCGGTTTGAGGATATGGGCACAGTGATGAAGCGAGGTGTGCAGTAGTTTATATACTTCATCCACAATTATCAGAATAAATGACGCTCCCGTTCGGCATCACTCTGGGAGAAATCACCGTCGCCGGCGTGGCTCTCGCCGCCGTCAAAATCGGCGGATCAAAACTTGTCGACTGGTGGAGAGACCGCCGTTCCAGTCGCAGAGAACGAGTCCACGACTGGCACCGAGAACTGCAAGATTACCTCTCGGACGTACGCTCCGTTGGCCGTCGTGTCCAAAACGACCGGAAAATAGACCTCGACAAGATTGAGGAACTAATTCCAGCTACAACTGCCATGGATGCACGTGTAAACACGCCTCCATCCGGTGTGCTGTCGATGGTTGACCGCGACACGTTCGCGAAAACGCGACGCGCTGCCGGGCTCGCGTATCATCTCGCTCACCTCCCGGCACCGGACCAAGACGCCGATTCGATTGCAGGTGTGATGCGCCACCAGTACAAACTCCTTCAAGAGTTAGATGTGGAGACTGACGTCGAGATGGGCGATGTACTGGAGATTATCGGGGAGATAAGCCAGCCCGAGGATTTCGACATCAGCACGAAGGAAGCAGAGGAAATTATAGATGCTTTTGAGAAGGAAGCCGACCGGCGGATGGAAGATGCTGAGGAGATGACGGTCGACGAACTGATGGAACTGCCATGGGAGGAAGTGGACCAAGTCATTTCTGAACGCGTCCGCCACGACATAGTCCGGTTCTCTATCGAGCAGTATTACGAGATAGCGTTACTTAAGGCTCCGAAAGAGGCTCGAGCTGCGTTGCAGGGGTCTGAAGATAGACTGTTCGGATAACGAATGGGGCTATTCTGGCCGTAGATCACGCCACCGAACATCCACGCGCTTCCCACTCTCGGCTAGTTCGACTCTATAGAGCACGGAATCCCGCTCATCACCGGTTGCCTGCCCGGCGTCATCCTCGAATACAACGATAACCTCGCCCAGTTTCCTTCACTCCGGACAGAGCGCAGGGACCCTCTTCGTGCTGCATATGCACTCTATATCTTGCACGGCTCTCTTGACAGCGATTCGGTAGTTTGTCCAACGTCTGCTGAACTCAAAGCGTGTCTCCAGCACCATGGGATAGTCCCATCCGGGAGCGTTTCAGCGCGTTTCCATACCGGTATACAGGACGAGTATGGCGCTCAGATACAGCATCATCCAGCCGACAATACCCCACGTCAGTATGTTCGACGGATCGAAGTTATCCCAGACGCGAGCGACACCGATTAGTACCAGCGTGAAACCGAGTATCTGGCTTTGGATCAGTATTCGGGCCGCACTCCAGCGCGGATCGAGCACGACGACGCCGTTCACGACGCCAAAGAGCACGAACCATCCGGCCAAAATGCGCGCCGTCAAGGGAGAGATCGTCCACGGCCAGGCACCGATCATTAATTCGGGGGTGACAAACAGAGCGACGGCACTGATTGTGAGGACAACACCGATACTGCCTCCGAGTACTCGTACCGCTTGTGGAAGACAGATCGCATCTACTGCTATCTCACCAGAATCGGTTCGACGATTGAGTACCCAAATAGTGGGAATAAGTAGGGGTGTCACTGCGTAAAGAAAGACCCAGAGGTAGAACGTGTGATGACTGTGGTTGAACTTTTCCCAGTGAAGCACGGTGGCGATAGCCATCACCCAGGTGAATGTGGCGATACCGAGAAAGACCGGGGCGACTTTGTGCCATGCGTCGACGGTGGAAACGCGGTAGAAGAAATACACGCCTGCTCCGTAGCCAGCACCCATTATGATCGGCGTCATCTCGGGACGGATCGTCCACGCGAAGAACTCGGTCGTCCGATCTGGCAGTCCGTACAGAACTAGAAACGCCGCGGCCAAAAACGGGATTATGAAGCGTGCGACCCAACGGGTCAGAGACAGAACCTGGTCGTCATGGACAGAGACGTCCACTCCTTTTCGAAAAATTGCTTTCGATTTGACCAACGAATATCACCTAATACTCTCCTTCTTTGCTTCGTCAGAGTATAACCGTTCCCCTCAAAATCTGATGGATCTACCCTCTGTATCTGCATGCTTCTCTTGACAACGATTCGGTAGCTTGTCCAGTGTCTGCTAAATTCAAAGCGCGAATGTGGCAATCGGTAGTGCGTTATCAACCCAGAGGACGAACGCTCAGTATAGGATTTCACTAATGAGGCTTCATCTCAAAACCTGATCATACAGTATAAACTCATCTAATTCGAAATAACCAATACTTGAACGAATATATAGTGTAGAGTAGCGAGAGTTCGAATCATTGGGGGAAGGATATTCTCCAATATCTGTTAGGTCCCGGAACATTTTGCGAAAATGCTTCGCGTCTCCACAAGCGACGGCACTTCCTCTGGAAACATAAAAATCAAAAAGTGTTTTTGATAATTCATGAAGTTCGAAATAATTCACCACCGATGAGTTTGTCCGGGTTTCACGAACAGGCTCATGCATTTTCAGGGAAGCTTCCGGATATTCGCACTCACCCTCTTCGCTTAGTGCTTCAGGTTCGTTTTCCAGTGTATGCCCGTTCGAATCGTCTTTGGCTTGTGAAAGACAACCAGAAATACTACCGACAGCGGCGAGCTCAATCCCCCGAAGCAACGAGCGTCGATTCATATTGATGCTTTGCTAACCACTCGCATATACCTTGGCTTAACTAAAACATCTATTTGAGTACCGTGTTCCATCACCTTGAATCTGGCACGGATCGAACGATGAGGACTACTGTGAATCCAGCGGTCAACTAACCTCTTTCTCTGGTCAGTTCGCAAGCCCACCGACTATCCTATTCAGCACAGGCCGCTCGGAATAAACACGGTTAACTTGCTGAACTCATTCTCTGTATACAGCACCAGTTCAGCAGACTATCGTGACACTGTCAGTTCGGGGCTGATGCATACAGAGAATGAGTTCAGCACGACAACTTCATTTGCTTTCACGCCGAAACAGGTGAACTAACCACTCACTACACGTACTTATCGAGCATTTCCGGATTAGAACTCTCCACAAAAACAGGAGAATCCATACGCGTGTAGCGCGTGTATAGTCACGGTAATGAGCGTCATCGTAGAGTTCACAATTGAGGCAGAGGCGTTTACACTCGGCAGGGTGCTGTCGGGGCCACCGAAGATGCACATCGAACTTGAGCGAATTGTCCCGACAGGGTCAATGGAGATGCCGTTCCTGTGGGCGACCGGAACCGGCTTCAACGCGTTCGAAACGAAGGTACGGGACAGTCCTTACGTCAAAGAACTCCACACTCTCGACAGGATCGAGGACAGCGGCCTGTACCGGGTCGAATGGAACGAACCCCGCGAGGGCGACCTCACGGAAGGGATTGCACGGACGAACGCAATCGTCCTCGAAGCGCACGGGGGTGACACGTGGGAGTTTCGACTTCGCTTTACCAATCACGATGCCCTCTCACAATTTCATAACTACTGCACCACCCACGACTTCCAACTCATCATCGAGCGTACCTACACGTTACGAGAAACGACCGATAGTGGCCATCAGTTCAACCTCTCGCAGAAACAACGCGAAGCGCTCGTCCTCGCCCTCCAATGGGGCTATTTCGGCACGCCACGTGAAACCTCCCTCGACGAATTGGCGGACGAGCTTCGGCTCTCGAAGCAGGCACTGTCAGACCGCATTCGTCGGGGCAACGAGACGGTACTTCGCTCTGTGTTGCTCTCGTCAGTGGCCGATTCCGACTGACTGGGAGCAGGTGGTATAAAAATAACCAGACCGGTCAAGATACACACTCTCCCGCCTCAGACTGGTACGTGTCGTATGCCACCTGCCACCAATAACGATGAGTCCACTCCCTCACACGAGGATATCGCAGTTGGTGAGGTGTGTTCTGCGCTTGCAAATGAGCGGTGTCGCTCGGTCCTCTACTACTTTCAGGAATCAACGCCTACTGTGGCGTCGTACGAAGCCCTCATCACGTACAGTTACGAGCATGACGATACCATCGACACTCGGGAGCAGGCAGCCATCGCCCTCCAGCATGTTACACTGCCAAAATTGGAAGAAGCGGGGATAATTGAGCACGATGGACGCAGTTCCACCGTTCGGTATCGAGGATTTCCGCAGTTAGAGACGATGGTCCGACTTGTGGCCGACATGGAAGATGAACTATAGTACAGGTCCCTCTTTTTTCGCCTTGATAGTATCTGAATAGCCTGCTACGTATATTCGCTGTACTGAGCGTTTGACCTTCCGTGTTGATCGCTCCTCAGTCAATGCCACACTCGCGCTCTGTATCCAGCACGCCCCTCTTGACAGTGGTTCGGTAGTTCGACCAGATCTTGCTGAATACAGAGCGCATATTTGGCACGGAGGAGACGGTGTTCCAGTCTCAATTGAACCGGGACAGACAGAGGGACAAAGTAACGATTTCGGGGGTCTCATTATTCGGTTCTTCCCGGAATCACACCCTTCGCAGATCTTTTCACTTGCAAGCAATAGGCAGTAGCCCTTACTTCCCCTTCGTTGAAACACATGCAAACAGTTATTCATCTCATTTCAGGTGACGAGAACGAACAAGAAACAGCACTGGCTATTGCCAGAAACATCTTAGACGATGAGACTGGCAGTATTGACGACGTTGCGGTTGTCGTTCAGGCAGGTGCAGTGAAGGCGATCCAAACCGGCCAAGAGACCGAGAAGCAAGTTCGGGCCCTATTGGACGACGGTGTCTCATTCAAAGCCTGCAGCAACACACTGGAAATGATGGATCTTGACGAATCCGACCTCGTTACCGGCGTTGAGACCGTCCCAGAGGGCGCCGTGGAAGTTACGCGGTTGCAAACAGAAGGATACGCCTATATGCGGCCGTAGTGAGCTTGCGAAACTCTACTTGATTTGGGTAGGTTCACAACAGCCGTCTACACCTACCTTATTCAGCCCAGGGTGAAAAGCAGTCGCTGTCGTGATGGATACATGCTCTATATTCAGCAGGCATCTTCTGACAGAATCTGAGGAGGAAGCTCAGTTTCTGCTGAATACAGCGCGCATATGCAGCATCGAGGATCGGCCGGAACGAACCGTCGGAAATGATATAGACAGTGACCGCAGGGATCCTCTCGGTGTGCTTCCCTGTCTAACCTGTGTTGATAACAGTGTTAACTCGGTCAATGTTCCCACCAATTACTGGGTCGATGCGCATGATGGCATGCCCACCATGAGGCTATAGGTCCGGCTATCGTCTATGGTGATATGCCAGGAGAGACAGAGAAGCCCAATACCGTGAGAGTACAGGAACTATACGATTCGTTTAGCAAGGGTGATTTCGAGGCCATACGAAACATCATGGATCCAGATGTGGAGTTACACGAACCAAAGGGGATCGCTGGCGGGGGAACACACCACGGATTCGACGAGATTGTTGAGAACGTCTTTTCCAGGGTAGGAACTGAGTGGGAGGATGTTTCGGTCGTCCCAGAGCGGTACGTCGAGGACGATGATACCGTCGTTGTACTTCTCACTTGGAGTGGTACGTCTACCAAGACGGGAAAGTCAGTCGAATACCCGAACGCGCACGTCTTCGATTTCGAGGAGGGGAAGATCATTCAGTGGAGATCATACGCTGACACCGCGTTATTCAACGCCGCGCTCGAAGCGTGAACTACCACGAGCATCAGTGTTGCGTCATTCCTGACCGAACTGAAGACATACAATCTCTGAGTGGGTCACGTCGTTTCTGGCAGGAATCGGATTGTTTGTTTAGCGACTGCTGAACTCATAGCGCGAATGTCGCACGAGATCTGGATCGATTTGCGAAGGTGGTGAGCGCTCAGTATAGGCGTTGTAGTGAACGAATTTGCACCCTTACTATCGTCACCACACCGGAACGTCTCGCGAAAACCCTTGGACAGTCGTCTATGCGTTAGCGTGACCGCAGAGTTCCAGATACGGCGCAACTACTGTTCGCCCGACCGCTAATTCCACCTGTTCCTCGTCCGTGCTGTATCGAACGAGTCCCGCATCACGAAGGTGCGGCAGGTGACAGTGCGCCAAGTCGGTGAGAACGCGTTCGTATCGTTCGTTCGTCGGCTCGCCTTCTTTGATCGCGATGTACTCGGCCAGATCGCCGAGCGGGATGGCCGCCGGTTTTTGCGCCAGATATGCCACTGCGTGCTGTCGACGGTCGTGGGAAAAGGCCGTAAACAGCTGCGTCGGGGTGATATCGCGGCGCTCATCGTCGGGCTGGTTCGGGTCTCTGGTTAGTGCTGTCATGGTTATCTGCTGGTACTGTA
Source organism: Saliphagus sp. GCM10025317 (assembly GCF_042663665.1). NCBI lineage: Archaea > Methanobacteriati > Methanobacteriota > Halobacteria > Halobacteriales > Natrialbaceae > Saliphagus > Saliphagus sp. GCM10025317. The sequence goes on along the minus strand of NZ_JBHTAQ010000005.1, from coordinate 1,851,127 downwards.
CCTACACGGCGTTCTATCCAACACATCATCGCGCGCCAACTTCAGCAGAGTACGTCTGGCACTACGTGGATTAGGAACCCTCATATATCTTCTTGTTCTCACAAAGTGCTAGAAAACTAATATACTGTATATGTTGTCGATCGGCTCGGGTTATCTATTCAATTTCCTGATCACTCTTCGAGCAGTGATGGATCGTATGTCCGCTCAGCGGGCGGCACTTTTTCGATCGTGACTCGCCAATTCGGGGCATCGGAAACAGGTCCGGGAAACTCCCACGTATCTTCAACGGCGGCTCCACGGCCATACGCCGAGATGATCAGGTCCTTGAGTTCGTGTTCGAATGTGGCCGATGCGTCAGTGGAGGATGTTGAGGGGTGATTGGCTTCCATGATGGATAGAGGCGTCAGGGCGATGATCACGCTCGGAACGCTCACAGTATCCAAGCATGGGACATAGATAACAATGTCGTTCAGCGATTACGTTCACAAGACTCTGATGAAACCTCCTTCTTAGACAACAGTCCTAGTGAAATTATTGCTCACTACGCACCTCTACGCAATAACTGATTCGCCGGAGTGAAGATGAAAGGAAGAATCTCTCCTTGATGAATACAGCCTCTGTATTCAGCAGGCACATTCTGTCAATTTCTAATGACTTCAACAGAGCCGACTAAGCAACCACTTCAGCTTCATCTAAGAGCGACCGATATCGTCGCCACCGGGACTTGCCTTCGGCCTCAATGTAGTTGTACTTCGCCAATTTCTCGAGCATATTCCGCCGCTGGCGTTTCGTACGGCCGCGATTCTCCCATTTCGCCTCGTACTTCTCGTGGAGTTCTCGAGCAGCGATCTCGCCCTCGCTATGGACGATTTTGAGCAGCGACACCTCGTGATTGTTGAGTCCCTCCGTCGAATATCGTGGGGTAGAAGCGGCTGCCTCGATCGCCTTTTTGACGTCTTCGTCAGTTATAGGTCGCTCGTTTCTCTCAGCGCGCTGGGCTGCCTTGTGTAACGTTTTGATCGCTTCGCGAGCGTCGCCCGACGCGGCCGCGATTCGTTCGACCTGGCGGTCATCGATCGCCCCCGGTTGGAGGCCGGCCTTCACCCGGTCCCCGAGGATCTCGGTCAGCTCCGTCGTGGAGTACTCCGCGAATCGAATATCGGTCGAGCCACCCAGCCGGGAGATAACGCGCTCATCGAGTGATGAGAAAAACTGGTGGCGCCGATTGCTGATGAGCACCAGCGAGAGACCTTCGATCTCGTATAGTCGGTACAAGAGATCCTTATCGTCCAGGCGATCGGCCTCGTCGAGCGCGACCACGGCGGGCTTGTCGAGATCGTCGATGGCTTCGCGGATTCGTTCGAGGAGTACCGGCTGGGGTGTTGACGAACGTTCTGAGGATTTTCTCGAGGACCTCAAAGGGTTTGTAGTTGACCCAGCAGTTCACCATGACAGTGACGACGTCCTCGTCGCTCATCTTGAGTTGCTCGAGGGCGTACATCGAAGAGACAGTTTTTCCCACTCCAGGCGGGCCGTAAATTGTAACGACGTTATCGACCACGCCACCGATCGCCGGCGCGAGTGCGTTCGAGAAGGTGATGAGTTCCTGGGTCCGGTGCTTGATATCACCGGGGACCCAGTCCTCGTCGAAGACATCCTCGTCTCTAATGACCATAGACTGACGTCCTCAGACAGAGGTAATAACAATTGGCTGTGGATTTCCGCTATTTCCGGGAACTACTCTGTAGATGATTACCGAGGAGTAAAGCCGTTGAAATGGCTGATCCTCTCGGAAATGACGGAAGCAACTGACGGGAATCTGTTGAAAACATCAACCGTTGATAGGAACCGTACCCTGAATACAGAGGTTAAGTCCACCAGGAGAGTTTCGCGCATTTTCTCTGTCTGCTCAGTAGCCCACTCGTCGTTCAATTCAGTCCTCTCGAAAACCCGTAGTACTCGTCTTTCCGACGGCCTGAAATTCGGTTGACCCGCATTGACAGCCGTTTCTCGCCCCGATCGGTTGTGCCGTGCCGTCAGGCCATTGCCTCGCTGCATAGGCCGATCCGCAATCGACACAGGTGACGGCTGTCCGTTTGCTCGTTCCATTGGGCATAACTATCTCTTCAACGAGTAATACCGTCAGCGCTTCTTTTGGGTATCCAACGGGTCTTTAAGCACCTTCTCGATTCGACTCTAGCTTTTCGGGAAGGGTACTGCCGAGGATGTGTTTGATCCCCCGGCGGAGCCGGGATGCGATGGCCTGCTGAGAGATGCCGAGTTCGTCGCCGAGTTCTGCCATCGTCACTTCGCGCGGGGATTCGAAGTACCCACGCTCGTAGGCGAGTACCAGCGTGTCTTGCTGCGTGTCAGTGAGTGCTGCCGCGGTTTCGGTTTCGACCGGTGTCAATGCGTGCAGTTCTGTCAGCGTGACCGGGATGTCTAACTCTCGACAGCGAGATTGAAAGGTTGCAAGATCGCTTCGAGTGTCTCCGCGAATGTCGAACGTCCACCGACGGCTCGTGCCGGTCGCTTTGATGAGCGGAACGCCGGTCTCAGTCAGCACGCTCAGCACGTCGTCGTACTCGATCGACCACTCGACCCGCAGGAGATACTCGCCATCGACGGAATCGACGAGCTGGATGTCCCTCACGCCCGGGTGGGCATCAAACGCGGCCTCGATGTCGTCAACTTCCGTTCCTCGAACCCAGAAGTAGGGGATCACCACGTCCTGTGACGGAATCAGTCGCTCCAGTTCGACCGTCACGTCCGGGAGTTGTGCGAACACGGTACCGAGGGGGAACTGATCGGATGGGACGGTAAAGGTCGCCTCAGTCGCCATGACTCGAACGATGTCACACTGATTGTAAAACTCTTCCATGGAACAATGTGGAGGGGACGAAGGACTCCGTCACCCGCTTTTGAGCGCTCTCGACGTGTTGACTACGCGCTTTCAGTTCAGCATAGACTAAATGAGCTACGCGGTTTTTGTCAGAAACAACGTGATCGACTCGGAGGATGTTTTCAGCAAACGAGTTTTATTTATTCCGAATGGTTTTCGCTGAATTTTCCGTTTAGTAGACTTGCGAACTGATCGCGAGGAGATCGTTAGCGATCTCACTTCACCGGATGAAGTCGATCAACTAGCACAGGCGATTGAGGACTTCTGGCTAAAAACCGCCAACTTACCTCCCAAGGAGAACTAAGAGACCTCTGTCGATCGAGGGGAACGGACGTTACTCACATCTTGTGAAGATCAAGTTTCGTCACTACACCTATTGCGAGCCAGCGATCGCGAGTAAGACGACGATAGGCACTCCAATCGCGAGCAGCGGCGCCGCGAGTTCGGGTCCGGATTTAAAGGGCCTATCGTCGACGGACATGCGGTCGATAGACTAACAGTAGCTATTTCACATTAATCTGAGCGGGGCGCTGTCTGTCGTTGTCGACAGATCTGATTAACACATGATCGCCCCGCTTCCTAACTCCATGCGACTCTGTTGCGATCCTTAGAACATGAAGGTTTGGCACCCCCTGCGGTAAGTACACGTGAAGCACATATCCTTAAGTACAGTTTGTATAGACAACACACAGTGCCATCCGTTTCTATCCCCGAAACCAACTCCCGAAATCAACTATGGAATGTACCGACTGTCAAAGAGAGGATGGGAAAGTGACTAAAGTAACATTTGAGGGAGGAGATATCAACTGGGCATCCGTTTGCGAGGACTGTATCATAGAGTACGTTATGAATTTGAACGTCGCTGAAATCGATCGTGTACGGCTATCATGAGAACGGTCAGTTCGCACGTGTAGTGAGCGTGCGTTTCACGCTAAAACACATCTAAAGAATAGGATTTCAACAGAACCTTTCACGTAGCAACGGCCATATTTGTCAAAAACCGTACGAAGAACGCCTCTCGCGCGGTTTTAACCGATAGAATAACATAGGTCTGGCCAAGACGGTCAATTGCGCAGGGAGGGGGACATCACCAACCCAGGTGTAGCTCATCCTCCAACCACCAACCACCATCATTTCCCCGCGTTTGACACACTGATATCACCAACGTTCGGACTTTAAGGCCGATTCTACTGTTGGTAGGTGTGGCGCCAGCACTCTGACTTACGCACTACTGGGCTCGACGACGTCGGCACACTCACACACCAGCTCGCGAACATCGTCAGCCGTGCCTGCGTTGATCGAGGCGACGATCCCTTCGGTTTCGTCGACGACGAAGTGAAGCTCCGTCGCGTGGTCGAAAAACCGAGCGGTCGCAATCAAATCTCCGTGAGCGTACAGCGACTCCTGGTGGGGTGTATTAAGTGCTTCCAATCGGTTATCGCGGAATATTCGCTGGAGTTGGCCGCTGTCGTATGCAGATTCGACGTCTTCACGAGTGTAGATAAACTCGCTGCCCTCCGGCGTGTAATAGCCAACACTACGGAGTTCGTCGCCGAACTGCTCATCCAGAAAATCGGTCAGTTGGGCTGCAGTCTCTTGAACCATCACAGTTAGATTGACAGTCACTAATGATAATATTATAGGCCGACTCGAACCGTTTCCCGTTACATTTTGAGGATCTCGAGCTTCGAGACCAAACTGAGAGAAAGCCCTGAAATCAAAACTAGGACTAGAAGGGGAACCACGATCGAGAGTGACGTTCCCAGGAGTGGACCAAACGTCACCTCAGCATCCGCCAGTATCTCTCGAACGATATGCCGGCCGATGAAGTAGAACAGAATACCGAATCCAATCCCGAGTGCAATGAAGATCGGCAAGATGCGACGTTTCATATCCGAGGATCCAACGCATCACTATAGAACCCTGTGGCCACTCGCCAATTAGATGTCAACAAACCGTGCCAGATGATCTCTCACTCGAGTGAATGAAGGTGCCTGGCGTATTTGCAGGCTATACTGTAGTTTATATACGGTCACGCGGCCAGTACCAGCGATGGACTTCGAGACCACACCGGAAGAGGACTGGGTGACGATCGTTGCCCTTGAGGCGCTCGCGAACAGCGACGAAGTCAACGAGACGATTGCCCGGCGAGCGCACTGGCTTGCGGTCGGGATGGGTGAAGCATACGGGCTCGGGCCTGGCGAAGCGGTGGCAAAACTCCAACGTTTCACAGCCACTGACTCTGCTTGAGTTACAGGCTAGTGTACCGCCATCAGTGACTATAACCGAACATTCCGGAATACTAATCAGTGAGTGTATTGATGCATCGTTTATGGCTGTTTCCGATCACATCCCGTTAGCAGAAGCAGGAAATACAAAACGCAATATCCTGGTAGGACTTCTGTATTTCATCTTATTGCCGCTTGTCGTTATCGTTCTGCCATTCTATTTACTGTTCGCGATCGGAACGAACCGTAATGGGTTAGATGATTCAATCCAGAATTCCTCCCTCGGATCCATCCCTGGAATTGGAGCCGGAGGGTGGACCTCGGCAGTCATCGTTTTTCTCATCGTATTTGTCGCGATAGGGGCGATAGGTGCGATTGGGCCAGACACAGATACTGGCGATGGTGTTGAACCAGAGGTGAATGGCGACAGCAACGACCCTGGTTCTGAAAACACAGATGATCAGGACAGCAGCTCCAGTAACGATGGATCTGATGAAGGTGATGAGAGCGAAAGTGATGATGGCTCCAATGGCGATCCAGAGGATAGTGATGGTGATGGAGCCGAAGATGACGGTGAAAGCGACTCTGCAGATGGGGGCGATTCCTCAGATGGTGGTGATAATGACGATAGTTCGGACGACGGAAGCAGCTCCGGTGACGGCGACAGTGGTTCCGAAGAGCCCCAGCTTACGACCCTCGAATCGATTAGCGAGACGGGCGATTATCACGACTCCAATGCACAGACCCTCTCGGGTAGCGGTCAGACAGTTACGGACACGATTACCCTCGGAGGCGCGTTTACGGCGTTTGATTACGAACACGATGGCGGCTCGAACTTCCAGGTCGAGATCATAAACGAAGAAACCGGCGAGACCGAGGAGTATCTCGTCAATGAAATCGGCGCAGTCGACGGTGTCACGGGGGTTGGTCTTCCGGATGGATCGTACAGGCTCGATGTAAATGCAGACGGCGACTGGGAGATTACGGTCGCACAACCGTTCCCGGAGGATAGCGAGATACACTCACTTCCGGCTGAGGCCAGTGGCGAGGGTAACGACGTTGTTGGGCCTATCGAACTTGAGGGCAATACTGTTGTCTCCGGCAAGCACAGTGGTGAGTCCAATTTCATCGTTGAGGTTGTAGACGAGGACGCAACCAGCTTCCTTGATGGTGAAATCATCTTCAACGAAATCGGCGAGTTTGAAGGTGAGACCCACGTAAGCTATGAAGGAGTCGTCTGGGTTGTCGTTGAAGCGGATGGCAATTGGGAACTCGAATTCGACTAATAATGTTGAGGTAACGGCCGAATTTCAATATACGGTTCCTTGTCGTCCGAAACCACAGCGAAACTCGAGCAAGTCGAATTCACTTCCAGACCCAGAGCGAGAAGATGTCGTCCTCGTCTATTTCTGGTTTCGGTTTCGGCTTTAGTTCTGGTTCGTCGACGATCTCAGGATCAGGGTCCGGTTCGTCACCCCGGCCGCCGCGAACGCCACGGTCGTCGACGTCGTCGCTGTTCGTGAGCAGTGCATCGATAATCGTCTGCAACGTCTTGAGTAATTTCGTGAACATTGGATTCTACGGAGTCACTCCTTTCGGAGCAGTTTAAGCGCCACCTCGTACGTTTTCGGGACCGGATTAGCTCGAGTCGCTGACCATCCCGCGAGGACGTACTCGTCCTCGACGTCGGCGAGGGCGTGCCCAGTCGGCGTGACGAGATCGGCCGTCAGCTCCTCGCCCGGGAGTGTGTCGACGACGACATTCGGCCCGTCTGGCACCGATCGGACGGTCGTCGCCTCTACCCGCGACCCGATCGCTTCGATTAGACCGAGTCTGAATGTTAATGCTACACATTATCATTGTAGATTTATTATAATTGAGTCGTGATAACACACCATATGGATCCGGATCCATTTGGGCGGGCCATCCGTGACCATTATCTTGGCGAACGGGAGGAGCCACTCATCGACCGGGATGGTGATGAAACACGTGAACACGCAATTGAACACTGGTACTTCGGCGAATACGAGCCCGACGAGTGGTTTGACCCGCTGATTGACGGACCGTTTCTCGATATGGGTGCTGGCGTCGGTCGTGATACGTTGTATTTCCAAGAGCAGTTCGAAACCGTCGCTATCGAAGTCAGTGAGCACCTCATAAAAACGATGCACGGTCGTGGTGTGAAAGACGCCCGCTACGCGGACATGTTCTCACTCCGTGACTATTTCGAACGGGATCGGTTTCGGACAGCCCTTTCAAACGGCACCCAACTGGGACTTGCCGGGTCGATGGCGGGCGTCCGGCAGTTCCTCAATGACCTCGCATACGTTACCACGCCTGACGCGACTGCGATCCTTGACAACTACGCACCTGAGAAAGCGATAACACGAGACGTCTTCGCCTACCGGGAAGATCCGGTGCCCGGTCTCGCATACCGTGTCTTCCATTGTGAGTATGAGGGGGAGGTGGGCCGGACACTCTTGTTCAGATTGTTTAGTGTGGACCGCCTTCGGGAGGCTACCATCGGAACTCCGTGGGAGATATCTGAGTTCAGCTATGGACACCCGGAGCACGAAGGCGATTCGAATCAGTGGGTCGCAGTCCTCACGAAAGCCTCCCCCGCAAAAGTGGCGTAAGAGCGGTTTTTGACTCTCAGGTCTTCGTGTCGCCCAGTGTCTTTTTGACGCGACGGTCAGTTCGCATGTGTGTGTATCGGTTGGTTCTCCCCGAATGTGATGAAATAAATGAACTGACCGTGCTGCATCCATCCTCTGTATTCAGCGTGTCATGCCTATCAATCTTTAAGGGTTTCAACAGAGTCTCTCCGCCCGAAGACCGTTTCAACACTGTCTGTTACAAGCCATCCGGTTCGTCCATCGGTCGACCGCCATCAGTCATCGCATACTGCTCCATCGTCGTCTCCAGCACCTCCCGCCGCTGACGGGATTTTCGTTCCTCGCTCCGCTGGTCATAGTGCTTTTCCAGGACGGGTACCGACACGTCGACCCGGTCGCTCAAAAGCTCCTTGGGGACGCCCGCGTCAAGCTGATTCATGATAGCCCATTTCCGGAGCGGATGCGTGCTGAATGAGGATGGACAGTGCATGGCCTTCGCGGGAGCGACCGCTTCGCAGTCGTCAATTTGGCGATCGTGGGGGCAGTCAGGGTCGTATCCGCAAGGTCGAGTAAGCTTGTAGAAATCCCGGCGAACAGTCGTCGTAGAGACGCGCCCCTGTTGCGTCGTGAACAGCGGCTCCCGGTCGAACTCGTCGGTCACGTCGTGCCGATTATGACCGACATAGTCCCCCAGTATCGCTAGCAGGTGCGGCGAGACGTTGATGATTCGCTCGCCGTCTGATCCGTTTTTTAGCGGCGTGCCGTACACATCTGGATGTTCCGGGCGATGGCGGAGATGGATGACCCTCTCGTCCGATCGAACATCCTCGAGATCGATCGCTCGAAGAGCACCGAGTCGAATCCCGACTTCAGCAACGAGTTCGAACTGCGTGTGGCACCGGGATGCGTACTCAAAGCGTCCATAGTAAGTCCGGATAGCCTCTACCTGCTGATCTTCGGGTACGTCCGTTTTGACCTCCTCGTCCGGTGGAACGTTCGGAAGCGGGACCCGCTCAGCTAGGTCTTCCTCTACGGCCTCGATCGTCTCACAGAAACGGAGGAACCGTCGCAGGACGCCAAGCGTCCCATTGAGGGTGATCGTATTGATGTCGGTTTCGGTTTTGCGCCAGGTTTTGAACGCGACGAGGTCACGTCCACCGAGTTCATTAATATTGGTGAGCCCGGTCTCCTCGGCCCACGCTTGGAAAATCTCGAGCGCGTAACGGTGTGTGCGTCGAGTCGCTTCCCGGAGTTCATCATGCCGGTGCTCTTGGTACCACTCGATGGCATCTTCGGGCGAAATCGGCTCCAAATTGTCGTTACTCATTGGTTTCCCGTTTCTGTTTTCGACCGTGCTGTCGAGTTTTGCTTAGACTGTGCATCGTGCCGTTTTGCTCATCGGTAACGAAACCGGTTCTATATGGCATCACGTGAACTACTCAATGAATTGGACTTACAAATATAATGGTGAGAGGTTGGTAGTTGGTGAAACCACCCGACTATTATTTTGAAAAGCTCAGGGTGTTGCTAGAATTAGTCTCTTTTGTATAGTTTAACCACCAATTCCGGTTTTGTTCTGGAACCGAATCACCAATTCTCCATTTAGGATTTCTATACTGCGCGAACTAAGCTGAGCGATTTGGCTTAACTGGGGTGCAGGGCCGCCATTTCCACAATGCCTTCGATTTATTTCCGGCTCAAGCCATCTTTGGATAGCCCCCAATCCCGCCTTTGAGTCTGGTGATTTTCGGTTGGAGTCGAGTTACCATTGTAAGCACATCGTTGGCGTTCAGCTCTCAAGAGGTGGTATCCAATCCTCGGTTGGCCGACCGTGGCAACCCGGCATTCAGACGATAGGCTATTGTGACATCCCATTCATTGGGAAACGCGACACGAGCGATATTGGTGACTGCGACAAGTCGGCTGTTGTTGATCACGACACACGCGAAATTAGTGGCCTGCGGATTGCGAAACCAGCCCATCCGAAGACTAGTGACATTGGCAATCCGGGGACTGGCGGTTCCAGCGATACGGAACTATATGGTCACTCGGTCCGGGACAAAAGTATGGAGCGATCCTTGGAACTCCGGATCAAAGGTCATCTCTACGAGATAGAGAGCGTCAACAACGAGATTATTGAAAACAGACAGGGCTTCCCGGCGTCGGAGGAAGGATATCGAAAGACGTTGGAAAGCGTTGCGGACTGTGGCGGTGCCGAAATGGTAGACAAAGTTGCAGACAAGATCAAAGAGCGTATCCGGGCTGAAGGAAAGCGCCCAAAGAATCGGTTCGTTCGTCGAAATGCGCGAATACTCCTGGTCGAAGAGGGGATCCTCCCAGATAAATACCTCAACAAAGCCTAAAATGACGCTGATTCCATCACCATCGAACCGGAATTGATAGCGATCAATGGAATCGCTGAATCTATCGGTCAATTCTTCCCGCTGTTGACAATCAGGGCACGCTGAATATGTGCCAGATGTGGACGTGACTAACGAATATTTCCTTTCATTAAGCTATCTCAGCAATCTTGGAGTTATTCGTCCAGTATTATAATGGATACTGTACAACGAAAGGGGATCGGTGACCGCTCGAGCCAGTGGATACGCGCCTCCCATTCAGACGAACACCTAGTGTGGTTGAAAGAAGAAATTGGATCTGGAGTGGAGCGAGCGGCATACTTTCAGACGAACCCCTTGTGGGGTGGAAGCTCTACAGGATTGCCGACGCAGATCAAGAGGCCGAATAATAAGCCAATTCCTGTCGCCAAACTTAATACTCCGTGTGGATCGTCGATAGATTGATAAACTCCGGCATAAACCACTTTATCGGAATCCCAGAGGGAGGCCGGAAGCGTGTGGAATTCGATTGGGTTCGGCAAATCGATCCTCCATCCTAAGCCCGCCAAAATTCCGAATTGGTCGGTACAGGGGCTCTCGAGTGTGTAAACGGACCCATAGAAATCGTTCGCAATTGGAGTGGGTTGGGGCAGATTTGAACTGCCGACTTCCTCCGTGTGAAGGAGGTATCATAACCGGACTAGATCACCAACCCTCAACCGAGGGTATCCGCGGGCGAAACTTAAGCGTTCCTTTCACGGCCGGTCCCGATCAGTACGTCGGCGTCTCCTCACCCTCGCCGTCGCGCTGATTGACCACTCGAGCCAGCGTAAACAACCCGTCTGACAGCCGATTCAGGTACTGCACCGCGTTCTCGTTGACGGCCTCTGGCTCGGCGTCCGCCAGCGCGACCGCTCGTCGTTCGGCGCGTCGACAGACCGCTCGAGCGTGGTGTAACCTGGCTCCCGACTCCCCGCCGGAGGGGAGGATGAACGAGCGAAGGGGCTCGAGGTCCTCGTCGTGGTCGTCGATCCACGTTTCGACTCGCTCGACGTGCTCCGCGGTGATTACCGGGTCGTCCCCGCCTGGATCGGGATTCGCGAAATCGGCCTGAACGACGTGAAGATGATTCTGGACCGTCCGCAACTGCTCGTCGACGTCCGCGTGTCCCGTCGGCCGGATCGTCCCCAGGAGCGCATTGAGTTCGTCGACCGTCCCATACGCTTCGATCCGCGGATCCGTCTTCGACACGCGCGTCATGTCTCGCAGATCCGTACCGCCGTCGTCGCCGCGTCCGGTGTAAATCGGCATCGTACGCGAGCAAACGGCCGGGTACGTCTTAGTTTCCCCGCCGAACGATGCCTCGAGGTGCGGTTCGGCCGTTTGACGAGCGTATCGCGAGCGGTCACCGGGTTCCACACCATCGCCGACGAATTCCTCGCCGGGAACTCGAGTCCGCGGGATGCAGGAAACGAGAGTCACGCACCCGATTCCATATACCACTATATCGTTCATGCCGGGATCGAGAGTGAATCGTACATCGGCGAATCAGTACGTTAAACTCGTTCGAGACGCAATCGACGCGCATGACGATGGAACTCGAGGCCGAGTGTCCCGACTGCGGTGAACAGACGTTCTACCGGGCGGCAAGTACAGCCATGCATCTCGGCGAGAAGGTGAAGTGGCACTGCCCGAACTGCTCGTACGGGTTCGTTCAGATCAACGGCATCGACTCGAGTGCGGTGTAACCAGCGTACGAAACGTAATTTTCGCGAGGGGTACCCGACATCTCCGTTTCAGCGATTTTTCAGCGCCGAATCGAGTACACTGAACGAGCGTGAGAAACGCCATTGTCATTTTTAGACGGCGAACGATTCGGCGACGTCAGAGCACGTCTCGCGTTCGTCAGAGTGCTCGACGATCCTGATGGCGTAGACTCACTCGAATCGCCAGCTTCACAAAATGGACTGTGCCCACTCGACTGCGACCGCGGCATCTCCTGGGGTTATGAATAATCTGACTCGAGATTCGGCCACGAAATCATCGAGGAACGACTGAACGTCCAGTTCATGGCCTGAATCAGCGTCCTGCAAACGAATGCGAAGCAGGAATCGTCTGCACGCGTTAGCTCCCAACCCGTATATATAAACTACATTTTGCAATATACATTCCTGCCTTGATTACCGATCGACGGTCGTTCCCCACTGGCTCCAGGCGAAGACGAGCACGAGTACGAGGCCGAGGACCAGAAACAGGGACCAGTGGACGAACGGCGAGTTTCCGAGCCACCCGGGAAGCTCGATGAGACCGGTCGCCTGCATCGCCCCGAACGCGATCAGGCTGATCCCGACGATCGAAATGAGGCCGATAGCGATCGTTTCCTTGATCATCCAGTAGCTCTCTCGAGCCTCCTGCTCGCTATCGGTGACCGGCTCGTCGATCGCGTCCGCGTCGGGTTCGTTACCCAGGAGTCGGGCGTCCTCGTTGATCTCCTCCTGGTCCGTGCCAGGGGTGTCCGACCCAGAGTCATGGGTGTCCGACCCGGAATTATCGGTGTCGCTCACGAGAGACTAGTTGCTTCCAAAACCGGTAGCCGTTGTACTTGCACTTACAAGCGTTCGAGGCCTATAGCCCGCTCAGCGGACGTGTACGTACTCGACACGGGGAGAAGCGTCTCACCGGGTGGATCGATTTCTGTGGGGCGCGAGCCCCGTTCCGACCGACCTGTCGTCGAAGACGGCAATACTAGCCACTCTGCGCAGGGTAATGCCTCGAGCCACGCTGTATCATCGTATGAGCGACGACCGAGACCGATCGTTCGCCACGAATTCCGTCCACGCTGGACAGGAACCAGACCCCGCGACGGGTGCGCGAGCCCCGCCGCTGTACCAGACGACGTCGTACGTCTTCGACGACGCCGACGACGCCGCCTCGCAGTTCGCCCTTGAGGAGCCTGGATACATCTACTCGCGGTTGATGAATCCGACCCTCGAGACGCTCCAGGAGCGACTGGCTGCCCTCGAGGGCGGGGTCGGCGCCGCGGTGACGAGTTCGGGGATGGCCGCGTTCGACCTCACGACGTTCCTCCTCGCCAGTGCCGGGGACAACATCGTGAGCGCCTCCTCGCTGTACGGCGGGACCTACACCTACCTGACCCACTCCGTCGAGCGCCGCGGGATCACGACGCGGTTCGTCGACACGCTCGACTACGACGCCTACGCGGACGCGATCGACGAAGAGACGGCCTTCGTCCACCTCGAGACGATCGGTAACCCGGCGCTCGACACCCCCGACATCGAGCGCATCGCGGAAATCGCCCACGACAACGGTGCCCCGCTGGTGGTCGACAACACATTCGCCACCCCGGCGCTCTGTCGCCCGCTCGAGCACGGTGCGGACATCGTCTGGAATTCGACGACGAAGTGGCTCCACGGGTCGGGGACGACCGTCGGTGGCGTCGTCGTCGACGGCGGGTCGTTCCCGTGGGCCGACTATCCCGAGAAGTACCCCGAACTCGCGGCGGACAATCCGGCCTACCACGGCGTCAACTTCGCGGAGACCTTCGGCGAGGCGGCGTTCACCTACGCGGCCATCGCTCGCGGCCTGCGCGACCTGGGGAACCAGCAGTCGCCCTTCGACGCCTGGCAGACGATCCAGGGCCTCGAGACCCTGCCCCTCCGGATGGAACGCCACTGCGAGAACGCGCTGGCGGTCGCGGAATTCCTCGAAGACCACGAGGCCGTCTCCTGGGTGAACTACCCTGGCCTCGAGTCACACGAGACCCACGAGAACGCGAACCGCTACCTCGAGGGCGGCTACGGCGGCATGATCACATTCGGTCTCGAGGCGGGCTACGAGGCCGCCAGGGAGACCGTCGAGTCGACCGAACTGGCGAGCCTGCTCGCCAACGTCGGCGACGCGAAGACGCTGATCATCCACCCCGCGAGTACGACCCACCAGCAGTTGAGCGCCGAGGAGAAGGAGGCCTCGGGCGTCACCGACGACCTCGTCCGGCTCTCGGTCGGCATCGAGGACCCCGGCAACATCATCGCGGACCTCGAGGCAGCCATCGAGGCGGCGACCTCGAGTTAAGCCGCTCGCAACTGTTCGGACTGACGCACCTTTTTAGGGCGACGCTGCATCGTAACCCGCATGAGCGACGTCCAGGTGCTGGCAGTCTGTGGCAGCCTCCGCGAGGAGAGCTACACGCGAATCACCCTCGAACGGGCGCTCGAGGCGTCGGCAGAGGCGGGCGCAGAGACGGGGTTAGTCGATCTTCGAAACTACGACCTCCCCCTGTACGACGCCGACGTCGACCGCGAGGACGCAGGAGATGCAGAGACAGTTGCCGCGCGTATTCGAGACGCGGACACCGTGCTCCTCGGCTCGCCGATGTACCACGGTTCGTACTCCTCGCCCCTCAAGACGGCCCTCGACTACTGCGGGTTCGATGAGTTCGAGGACAAGACCGTAGGGCTGGTGGGGGTCGCCGGCGGCTCCTTTCCCGTGACGACGCTCGAGCACCTGCGATCCGTCTGTCGAGCGCTCAACGCGTGGGTGTTGCCCCACCAGGTCGCCGTGCCGCGCGCCCACAGCGCGATTCAGGACGGATCGTTCGTGGACGACTCGCTCGAGGAGCGCGTCGCGACCCTCGGCGTTCGTGCCGTGCAGTACGCGACCATCGAACCCGACCCGGGAACGTTCGAGGGCGACCAGAACGTCGGCGCCTGACCACGGATTGGAACTCCAGGCGATCAGGGCTCGAGCGCGAGCTGAAACCGCCGCTGGTGGGCGAGAAACGCGAACGCGCCGAAGACGAGAAAGCCCAGCTGGTAGGCCTCGATGCGGAAGACAACGGTGGTCGCCCCGAACGCGAGTGGCTCCGTGAGGACCGTCCAGTTCGTCAACCAGGCCGACGCGAGCAGGGTCGTTGCGCCGGCCGCGATGAGTGCTCCCGAGAGCAGTGACGTGACTCGACAGCGTCGCGATTCGGGGAGCTGGAACACGCGACGCTCGAGGTGGATCTGGACGGCCACGATTCCGACCAGGAGAGGGCCGGCGACGAGGAGTCCCTCGGGGTTCCCGATTCGTTCGGCGACGAGCAGCCAGGCGGGCCAGGCGGCAACGAAGAGAAGTGCGACCCCGATCCGGCGCGGCGTGAGCAGGGCGTACATCGAGGTCGTCGTCGCGCCGAACACGCCCGTCCGGAGCAACGCCCCACAGAAGAGGATGCCCAGTCCGGCGAGTGCGGTCGATGGCGTTCGCGATTCGACGACGATCAGGGTGAACCAGAGCCCGACAGCGGCGGTGTCGAGCGTCGCCGCACTCCCCGCCGCCGTGACGCCGACGAGTCGGCGGCGAGTGTGGCGGCTGAAGCGTCCGGGCTGGCGGATGACGCTCATACCGGCGACACGGACCGGACCGGTTTCGTTATGGGATACGTTCTGCGAGCCGGCGCGATCGAACGCCGGATGAACGGAATTGGAAACCGATTTAACCTCGGCTTTCCCCGCTTTCATCCGATGCACGCGATCACGAAGAGTGGCTGGATCGAAGTCGTCACGGGGAGTATGTTCTCCGGAAAGACCGAGGAACTGCTTCGACGGCTCCGCCGGGCCGAGATCGCGGGCCAGGAGGTCGCCGTGTTCACGCCGGCCCTCGACGACCGCTACGGCGAGGACTACGTCGGTTCACACGACGGGCGACGCTGGGAGGCGACCGCCATCGATCCGGACAGCGACCTCGAGCCCGTCTTCGACGGCCTCAACGGCGAGCAGGTCGTCGCCTTCGACGAAGCCAACTTCTTCACGGAGACGCTCGTCGATGTCTGCGAACACCTGGCCGACGACGGTCGGCGCGTCATCGTCAGCGGGACGGACCAGACGTTTCGCGGCGAACCGTTTCACCCGCTTCCGCAACTGATCGCCTGCGCCGAGTACGTCGAAAAGTTCCGGGCGATCTGTGCCTGCTGCGGTGAGCCGGCGACCCGCAATCAACGACTCGTTAACGGTGAGCCAGCCCACGTGGACGATCCGACGATCCTCGTCGGCGCGGACGAGTCCTACGAGGCACGCTGTCGACATTGCCATACCCTCCGGCGAGACTGAGCGAGGAATCGAGACCCATGAGACCGACGAATCGAAACCGACGAGACTAACGAACCGAGGCCGATGACCCAGCGGATCGAGACATGACTCAGTGGATCGAGGACCCCCACGGCGGACGCGAGCGCGGCCCAAGAGGTCTCGCTCGCGCGTGGGTCGAGGTGTTGGTCCGGCCCCGGAACTTCTTCCGGGTAGGGGTCGCACCAGGAGACCAGGCCCCCGGCCTGCTCTTCGCGATGACAGTGGTGCTGATCGCCGCGACCTCCCACTATCTACTGGTTCCCGAAAACTTCCCGTCGATTCCCGTCTCGCCCGTCCTCGAGGGGCTGTTCTGGATTAGCCTGCTCGTGTTGTTCGTCGCCCCATTCGGGTTGCACATGGTCTCGGCCGTCCAGACGCTCTTGCTCCTGGTAGTCGTCGACGACCGCGCTGGCATCAGCCAGACCGTGCAGGTGATCGCGTACGCGACGGCGCCGTGTCTCGTCGCCGGGCTTCCCGCACCCGCGATCAGGCTCGCAGTCTGTGCGTACGGCACCGTCCTCCTGTGGATCGGCCTCCAGGTCGTCCACCGAACCTCGTTCGTCCGAGCTGTCGTCGCCGGCGCGATTCCCGCAGCGCTCGTCTTCGGGTACGGGTTCGGTGGGTTCGGGGCGCTCGAGGCCCTCGGTATTTCGACCCCGTTTTGAAGGGTGCGTCTCGCGAATGGTTGCTCGATAAAGGAGTTGCGGGCTCGAGCCCGTCGAGGACGTCCAGCGCGAGCATTTCGCGTCAGTCAGTTCAGTAGGGACGTCCTACCACTCGCCTGAGTGGCGGCCCAAATTGAAACATTGCACAGAACTATTTATCGGGGTGTGGATGGTCGAACTATGCCAGACAAAGAGACGCCCCTCTCGGAGCGCGTCGTCAAAGAAGCGATCGGCGTCGGCATGGACTCGCCATTGCGAGACCCGATCCTTGAGGCAGTCGATGAAGCCGAAGGAGGCAGTTCGTCGTCGAAGCGGATGGTTCCGGCGGCGGGACTCTTGCTCGGCGCCGGTGCGGCCATCGGCTACCTGTTCGGGCGCTCGGAACTCCCTGATTCGGAGTTGGGAGACGAGGTGAAAGAGGAACTTTCCGACATCGACATCCCGGCCGCCGAGATGGACTCGGAGACGGAGGCGGACGAATCGGAAGCCGCGGAACCGTCCGGAGGCCGTGGCTGGCTCTCGAAACTCGTGGTACTCGGCGTGACCGTCGTCGCGGCACTGGCCTGGCGGCGTCGCCGGGCCGCAGAAGACGAGTGGGAACCGATTGAGGAGTTCGAACCAGCCACGGACGCGGTGTCGATGGATGCCTCGGAGGAAGGCGAAGACGAGGAGGGAGAAGACGAAGAAGCGGCGGAAGCCACAGCTGAAGGCGAATCTGAAGACGAAGACGAAGAGTAATCGAACCACGGCGACCACCGTCGCCTTCTCGAGTCGGTTCTGAACTGCCGGTACGTAATCCTGGAGTGGCAACTGTCCACAGACGGATACCGGGCAGCGGGGACGTTCCCCCTCTACCTCTCTCACTTCAAAAGGTATAGTGTGCTCGGACCTCGCGCTGCTGGAACTCGAGTCACGACGTAACGTCGATCCGTGCACCGATGGAACTCGAGTCACGGCCCGTCACGGTCTCGAGTCGAACTCGCCGTTCCGACCTCACCGTTCCGGTCCTCTGTGTTTCACCCCGTAGCCGACGGAGGGAGACCTCTTACCCCGCCGACGCGGGTGAGAAGACCTAAGGGGGCGACGGAGACACAGACACACGATGGAGACGACCCACCGCGTCGTGACCGGCGACGCCCGCGACCTCGCTGCCGTCGCGGACGAGTCGGTCGACCTCGTCGTGACGTCGCCGCCCTATCCGATGATCGAGATGTGGGACGACCTCTTCGCCGAACTCGACCCGGCCGTCGGTGACGCCCTCGATCGAGGGGACGGTCGCGAGGCGTTCGAGGCGATGCACGTCCAGCTGGATCAGGTGTGGGACGAACTCGAGCGCGTACTCGTCGACGGCGGCATCGCCTGTATCAACGTCGGGGACGCGACGCGGACGCTCGACGACAGCTTCCGGGTCTACTCGAACCACGCCCGCGTGCTCGAGGCGTTCGAGGCCCGCGGGTTCGATCCCCTCCCCGATATCCTCTGGCGCAAGCCCGCCAACAGCGCCGCGAAGTTCATGGGTAGCGGGATGATTCCGCCGAACGCCTACGTTACCCTCGAGCACGAGTACATTCTCGTCTTTCGGAAGGGGGACTCCCGGCGGTCGTTCCCGCCAGGCGACGACGACCGCTACGAGGCGGCCTACTTCTGGGAGGAGCGAAACCGCTGGTTCACGGACCTCTGGTCGGACGTGACCGGCGAACTGCAGACACTCGACTCGTCGGACGAGGACCTGCGCGAGCGCTCGGCGGCGTACCCCCTCGAGATTCCCTACCGGCTGTGCTGCATGTACTCGACGTACGGCGACACCGTCCTCGACCCCTTCTGGGGCACGGGGACGACCTCCCTGGCGGCGATGTGTGCCGGCCGTCACTCGATCGGCTACGAACTCGAGGCGGCGTTCGTCTCGGCGTTCGATGATCGCGTGCGGGAGGTCCAGGATCGTTCCCGGTCGATCGGTGAGCGCCGACTCGAGCGTCACCGGGCGTTCGTCGACCGGGAGCGCCAGCGAACGGCGGGGCCGAGTCTCGACTACGAGGCCGACCACTACGAGACGCCCGTCGTCACGCGAATGGAGTCGGGGATTCGACTCTACGAGGTGGTCGACGTCCAGCTTTCCGATGGGAGCGATGCGGGTACTTGCGACGACGCTGATAACGTAGGGTATCGACTGACCCACGCGCCGCTCGAGTGACGAGAACCGATGGGTAGCCGGTGTGGTCGTACGCGAAACGAGGGGTAGCCGATCCGGTTCCGGTTGCATGCAGGGTCGACTCGACCTGCGTGCGATCACGTTCCACCTACGCGCGCTCCAACTACGCCCGCAGCCTGGCGACCGTCTCCCCCTCGCTTTCGTCTAGCTCGACGAGTCCGTCGTCGGCCAGATCCGACAGCAGTCCCTCGAGCCACTCGCGTCCGTGCTCGCCATCGGAGGTGTAGTCGACGCGGATCCGCGGCCCAAGCGTGTCGAGGGTCAGTTCGTCGTACTCCCGGAGCGTGCGGACGATGCGCCCGCGGAACTGTCGACGGCTGCCTTCGAAGGCCGACTGCGTCGGCACGTCGGGTGCCGAGAAGTCGCCCGTCGCGTAGGCGCTGCAGTACTCGCGCCAGGGACAGCCAGCCTCGTCGCACCTGGGCCGCTGGGTGCAGGCAACTGCGCCGAGTTCCATGATCGCGTTGTTCCAGACGCGCGAGCGACCCTCGGGCATGAGCCGATTGGCCGCCGTCTCGAACGCCGTGTCGTCGTCAGGCACGTCGAACGCCCGATAACAGACGCGCTTGACGTTCGTGTCGACGACGGCGTCGCCGGCGTTGAACGCGAAACTCGCGACGGCGTTGGCTGTGTACGGGCCGACACCCATCAGTTCCTGGAGGCCGTCGGGCGTCTCCGGGAAGGCGCCGTCGAACTCGTCTTCGATCTGGGTCGCCGCCTCGTGGAGGTACTTCGCCCGATTGTTGTAGCCGAGGCTGTGACTCGACCAGAAGCCGACGACGTCCGAGCGGTCAGCCGCCGCGAGCGCTTCCGTCGTCGGCCACCGCTCGAGGAACGCGTCCCAGGCGTCGACGACGCGATCCAGCTGGGTCTGCTGGCTCATCACCTCGCTCACGAGAATCTCGTACGGATCGTCGGTCTCGCGCCAGGGGTACTCCCGGTGATCGGCCTCGTACCACGCGATCAGTCCCTCCTGGACGTCCTCGAGGTCGTCTCCAGTCGGGAGGGCGGTCGACTCGAGCGACCCTGCTTCGCCGTCGGTCGATCCGGCGTCCTCGCTCATTGTCGTGGATTGTGAATCGACGACCTTACGGCTAGCGATTCCTGCGTTTGCAGCGAGCGCGAAAGGTCTATGAATCGTCCTCGAGTTGGGAATGCCATGAGCCTCGACGCGCTGACCGACGAGATCGAAGCGACTTACGCCGACCTGGGCGAGGAGTGCACCGTGGCCCTCGACCGCGAGACCCGGAACGAGTTGGCATTGCTGGCGACGGCACTCGAGCCCGAATCGACCGACGAACTCCTCCGCCGGGCGGTTCACATGCTCTTCCAGACGACGGTCGACACGGGCAAACTCGACTTCCAGCTTCGCTCGGGGTACGACGTAACCTACGACGAGTACCTCTCGGGGATGACCTACGACGAGATGACGGGCGCGAACAACTACCCGCAACTGGACGACGAACGCCGTTACCAGTTCTGACCGTCTGATCACCCCGCCGTCGACAGGGTTTTGGCCGCTCGTATCACAAACAGTGACATGGACACCGGATCCGCTGAGGACGGCCCAGCCCCCAGCGACGCGTTCCAGGCGCTCGGAAACGAGATCCGGATGCGCACCGTCCGAGCCCTGCTCTCGGACGGGCCGTGCACGTTCTCGAGGCTGTTCGAGGCGAGCGACACCGACACGTCCGCGGGGTTCGCCTACCACCTCCGACAGCTAACCGGCGAGTTCGTCCGACAGCGCGAGGACGACCGGTACGAACTCACCTACGCCGGCCGCGAGGTCGGGCGAGCGATCCGGGCGGGCACCTACACCGACAGCGTGGACTGCGAATCGATCGCTCTCCCGGAGCCCTGCCCGTTCTGCGAGGAGACCGAACTGGTCGCGACCGTCACCGACAACGTCACTCGCGTTTCGTGCCGGGCGTGCGAGGCGCCGATTCTGGAACTGTCGTTCCCGCCGAGCGGGTACGCGACTCGAGAGGCGGTCTCGATACCAGCGGCCCTCGACTCCTACCATCGACACCGCATTCGGACGTTCGCCGACGACGTCTGCCCCGACTGTGGCGGCGCGACGACGGCGGACGTCGAACCCGTAACCGGAACGGCCGACGACGAGGACGACGGTCCAGACCGTGTCCAATTGGCCTTCGATTGTGGGGCCTGCGGAGCGTCGCTTCGCTGCCCGGTCACCCTCGCGGTCCTCGAACACCCCGCGGTCGTCTCGTTCTACCACGAACACGACCGCGACGTCCAGGAGCGCTCGCTCTGGAACGTCGGTCGCGAGTGGCGCGAACGCGCCGTCTCGAGCGATCCGTGGTGTCTCCTCGTGAGTACACGCCTCGAGGACGAGACGTTGCTTCTCTACGTCAGCGGGGACGGTACCGTCGTGGATAGCCGCCGACGGCCGAGTACCGACGACGGCGCCAGTTCCGATTCCGGGTCCGATGCGGAGTCGAATGCGAACGAACCATCGACGGCCGAGGACGACGAGACGCAACCCGCGCTCGAGACAGACTCGAGCGACGAGAGCGTGACTGTCTGATCGGCCCTCGACAGTACGTTCTTCGGCCATTGAAAACCCTCGAGGAATGATAGGTCTCTGTGATCGTGCTGAATCTCGAGCGCGAGTGTGGCGCGAGGTCGTAACTGATCTATGAAAGTAGTGAGTACTTAGTACAGGGGAGGCAGGTAGCGAAGAGACGACTGGTTTTACCGATAGCTGTAAAGAACGGCGTGTTGAATACAGAGGCTACGTTCAGCAGGGGGCGGATTTTTTATTTTCTGTAGAATATCGAGACAAAATTCTCGGGCTAGCTCAGGTTCTGGTTGAGCGGTCCCTGAAGTGAATATTTACGGCCAGAACACCACAGTTCGGTCAATGGCTACTGAGGCTAACTTTACGGTTCCGTCCGATCAGTTCCCCCTGGGAACCATATTCGAACAACTACCGGATGTGACGGTCGAATTAGAGCGAATTATTCCCGCACGAGATGTGGTGATCCCCTATTTCTGGGTTCGGGGAACATCGGTTGACAACATCGAAGGAGCGTTTACCGTGCATCCAGGAGTGAAGGAGATCGAGTTCGTCGATTCCGTCAGCGACGAGTATCTGTTGCGTGTGGAGTGGGCATTGGATTACGATGACGTGCTGACCGTACTAACGGAAGCGAAGATTGCGCTCATCAAAGCCACCGGCACGAATCGGCAATGGACGTTCGAAATTCGCGGTGATGCGCGAAGCGACATTGCAACCTTTCAGTCTCGCTGTCGAGAGCTGGATATCCCTATCAAACTGACCGAACTGCATGCGCTTACGCCGGTCGAAACGGCCACCGAGGAAGCGCTCACCGGACCGCAGCAGGAAGCGCTAGTGCTCGCTTATGGCCGGGGCTACTTCGAATCCCCACGCGAGGTAACGATGGAGGAACTCGGCAACGAACTCGGCATCTCACACCAGGCTGTCGCCTCTCGCCTCCGGCGCGGAATCAAGCGCATCCTCGGGAGTACGCTCACCGAGGTAGAGCCTCTATCCAAGAATGGTTAAAAAGGCGTTGGAAGTTCAAAAGCCACGCTAAACAGCGTAGATGATTTTTGTAAAGACTAATGAGCGAGGGTCCTATCGAACCAGGTCAGAGGAACACGAATTACTGGCACCTCGTTATCTCTGGAGTGGGCATTCTGCTTCTCGTCTTTGCGGTGGGCAAATCAATCGACGCGTTCTCCAGGAGTGGCGGGCTTTTGGAAGCCGGACTTGATTTGATCTTGCTCAGCGTTCCGGGTCTCGTACTGCTGTCCATCGGACTCTGGTTACCGACGTCTTCTATTAACCCCGAGTTCTATCCACGTATCGTCGCGTGGACCGCTGGAGGAGTCGTCGTGATGGGGATCGTGCTCGGACTACGCGTCGTCCATCCCGGCGTCGAAGTCGGTTTCGCGTTCGGGACGCAAGCAGTCCTGCTAGCGATCGGTTCTATCGCGGGACTGGGAATCGGCGTGAACAACGCTCAGGCGCGTACCCACGCCCAAACGCTCAAGGAGCGAAACAAGACGTTGCAACAGACCGAGGAACAACTCAAAGAGTCAAATGAGCGGTTAGAACAATTCGCATACGCCGCTTCCCACGATCTCCAGGAGCCGCTTCGTATGGTAAGGCGCTATCTGGAACTCGCCGAGAGCCGGTACGGCGACGACCTCGACGAGAACTGCAAAGAGTTCATCGACTTCGCTGTAGATGGTGCCGACCGGATGAGCGAAATGATCGACGGATTACTCGAATACTCCCGGGTCGAAACCCAGAGAGATTCGTTCGACACGGTCGATCTGGACGCCGTTCTTGACGATGTACTCACGGATCTCCAGTTCAGGATCGAAGAGACCAACGCCTCGATAACACAAGAGCCGTTACCCACGGTCGAAGGCGATAGAAGACAGTTACGGCAACTCTTTCAAAATTTGCTGAGCAACGCAATCGATTACAGCGGCGACGGTCCCCCGCGGATACACGTATCGGCGGCACAAGATGGTGCGGAGTGGGCGATTTCGGTTCACGACGAGGGGATCGGGATTGATTCAGCTGATGCCGAACGTATTTTCGAAATCTTTCAACGGCTGCATTCGATCGAGGAACACGCTGGGTCGGGAATCGGTTTGGCACTGTGCAAACGGATCGTTGAGCGCCACGGCGGAACGATCTGGGTCGATTCAGAGCGCGACGAGGGTTCGACGTTTTCCTTTACGCTCGCTTCCACCGTCGAATCACCGGACATGTCTAGTGTCATTACTCAAAAAGCGAACTCCTATGAATAGATCTGATGGATCTATACGAGAAATGCGCCGTGTATTCAGCATATTTCCGTTAATACTGTTTCAACTGGAGAAGAGTCTCCGAGTTCTGTTCGCATATCTACGGAACAGCTGGTTCATTAGTTTGGGTGTGGAACAAACGAGGTCATCGTGCTGAAGTCATCCTCTGTATGTAGCAGCCCCGAGCTGCCAGAAAACGATAGTCTGCTGAGCTGGTGCTGCATACACAGCGCGAATGCAGAATATGGTGAGAGTCAATCAACGAGGAGTGGTGATTGATGAGTACAGGTAAAGGACTCACCGCATCGATACGCTCAGTTCAGAGTGTTTATCGGTTCATCTGTTCCAGAAACTCGTTAACGGGTTCCTTTTCTAATGTTTTGACGGTTTCGAGAGCAGATGTCAGATCGTCACAAATTGGAGTCGGTGTTATCGCTTTAGTCTCCTGATCGTAGTCGATCAGATGGAAATCAACCAGCCGTGGGACAACTGTGTGATGAAGCATCATTTTGTCACTACTATTGTCAAAATAGTCATTGATCTCTTCCAGATGAACAGTCCCTCCCCTTTCCGTTAGGAGATACAGTACGTAACGAGTTTGTTCGTTGGAAAGGTGTTGAAAGAAATCATCGAGATCTATCGGAAGATCAGTTGAGGACATGGAACCTGATATTATAGCGTCGACAGTACCAGCGTTCGACTCGTTATCTGTTCCCATAACAAAAGACAAGCGACGTAGAAATGGTAAACGCTTTTCCAAGCAGGTTTGGCTGTGAGGATACGGGTGAATCAGAGGAGAGATTTAAACTGATCAGTTCGCAGGTTTACTGAGCATGTAGTTCACTAGTTTAAGCGCGAAACAAACGAACTCGTCGTAGTGAATCTCACACTACGTTACTGTCTGTTTCTATGAGTTTACCAAACTTCAGACTTCGAATTTTTGATATCTAAGGGGTGACGATTTGGCTTTCACCGGTGAGGGCTTGATATCCGCCAGCACTCACCGTGATCCTGAGGGCGTGGTCGACTTACGTGAGTCCGGCGTCCACCAGCGCCTGTGCACACCGCTGTGAATCGAATCGATCGATTCCACTCGAGTCGACCACGCCGATGTCGACCGACGTGCCGGACCACTCCTCGCCTCGAGCATCCGCGAGCGCCTGGAGTGCGATCCGAACGCCGTCGTCGCTGCCTATTTCGCTCTCGTAGGTCGCCTCGAGCGTCGCCCGAATCGTCTCGCTGTCGCCGCCGATCGCCGTCGCCCGCCAGCGCCGGGTCAGTCCGGAGGGGTCGAGTTCGTACAGCCGCGGTTCCGGGTCGACCCCACCGAGCAAGAGCGCGGTCCCGAACGGACGGGTGCCGCCCGACTGAGTCGTCTCCTGGACGTGGTCGGCCACGGCCGTGGCGACCGGTTCGACGCCCGGCGCCTCCCCGTACCGGAGTCGCTCCTCCTGAGCGTACCGGCGAGCGTAATCCACGAGGCGGCGGGCGTCGGCGACGTGGCCCGCGCTCGCGGCGGCCAGTCGGCCGTCGAGGTCGTGGAGTTTCTCGACGCTGTCGTTCGCGAGCAAGGGCGATGGCGTTCGGCTGTCGGCGACGAACACGACGCCGTCGGTCGTTTCCACCCCGACCACGGGGCTCCCTCGAGCGACGGCCTCGCGGGCGTACTCGACCTGGTAGAGCCGGCCGTCTGGCGAGAAGATCGACGTCCCGCGGTCGTAGGCCTGCTGGTTCGACTGCATCAGCTCGCCCTCCGCTGATCGACGGTCACGCCATCGGCCGTGATCGTCGCGGTGGTGACCCCGTCACCGCTCGCGGTGTCGCGTTCGCTCGCGGCCTCGACGGCGGCGACCGCCGCGTCCGTCGCCGCCTCGAGTTCGGGCGCCGTGTCGTCCTCGATTCGGCCCTCGAGCACGCCGTAGGCGACCTGCATGCCGCTCCCGCCGGCCGCGTAGCGGTCTTCCACGACGCTCCCGCCACCGTCGAGTTCGTAGACGTGCCCGCCAGTGTCGTCGACGCCACAGAGGAGCGGGGCGACGGGGAGACCGCGGACGAGGGCTCCCGCGGTTCGCGCGAGTGCGGGCAGGCTCATCGGCCCGCCTCGGCGAGAGTCGTAGAGCCCGGCTTCGGCGCGCAGCCGCCTGATGACGTCCTGCGCTGGGCCGACGGATCCCGAGATGGCCATCGCCGCGGTCGGGTGAACCGCCGAAATCTTTCGGACGCCCTTGTTGGCGGTGAAGCGCCCGCCGAGGCTCATTCGCTGGTCGGCGGCCATCACGACGCTCTCTGCCGCCCTGATTCCGATGATCGTCGTTCCGGTCGAGAACTCGAGGGTGTGCACGCCAGCGCCTCCGGTCGCTGGCGCGTGTTGTGCGAACGGTCCGGTCAGGGAGCCCTGTATCGACGATCGCTCGCCGAACTCGAGCCTGGGTCGCGAGTCGTTGCCCGTCCGTGAGTCATGTCTGCTGTGGTATCGCGTCATCACTCGAGTAGACGCGACCCAGCGGAATATATGTTAGCTAAAATATATTTTAGCCGGTCGAGTCGCAGGCCGTCAGGCGGTCGTCGCCGTCTGCGTCGCGACGTCGTCGATGGCCTCGAGCAGGAGCCGCGAGCCGAGGTCGATTTCGCGTTCGGTGACGTCGAGCGGCGGCAGGATTCGCAGCGTCTTGTGTCCACAGCCGAGCGTGAGCAGTCCGCGCTTCATCGCCGCCTCGACGACGGCCTCGCGGCGATCCTTGGTGTCGAACTCGAGTGCGAGCATCAGGCCCCGGCCGCGCACGTCGGTAACGCCCTCGATGTCGCGTTCGGCGAGGATCGAGCGGAACTGCTCACCGCGTTCGCGTACGTTCTCGAGCAGATTTTGCTCGCGAATCGCGTCGATGGTGAGCACGCCCTGGAGCGACGCGAGGACGTCGCCGGCGCCCCACGTCGAGGAGATGCGGCCCGTTTCCTCGGGGAAGATATCGGATCGGGAGATGGTCGCGCCGACGCGCAGCCCCTTCGCGCTGGTGATGACGTCCGGGGTGAGGTCGAGGTGGTCGACCGCCCACATCTCGCCGCTCCGGCCGAGTCCGGACTGAATCTCGTCGGCGATGACCCGCAGGCCGAACCGCTCCCGGAGGGCCTCGACGTCGCGGGCGAACTCGGGGTGGGGAACGCGGTAGCCGCCCTCGCCCTGGACCGGCTCGAGGATGAGGTAGGCGACCTCGTCGGCATCGACGACGCCGCGGTCGGGGTCGAGTTTGTCAGCGACGACGTTTCCGCCGGGTCCGTCCGTGAGCCAGTCGTTCTCGTAGTGCTCCTGGCTCGAGGGATAGGGGACGCTGATAACGCCGGGCACCTCGGGGTACCCCTTCCGGTGGACGGCCTTCGACCGGTTCAGCGAGAGGGCGCCCAGGGTGCGCCCGTGGAAGGCGCCGTCGAAGGTAATCGCACGGTGGCCGCCGCTGGCGTAACAGATCTTGATCGCGTTTTCGACCGCTTCGGCGCCGGAGTTCGAGAGGAACACCCGGTCCATGTCGTAGTGGTCGGTGAGATCGATCAGTCGATCCATCAGCTGAGACGGTCCGGGAAAGTCCGGGTTCGAGGGAGAACCGCCGCCGCTCACGTAGAAGTCCTGGCCGGCGATTTTCGTCGGGTCGACGAGGTCGAACGCCTCGAGTTTCTCCTTAACGGCCGGGTTGTTGTACCCGAGCGGGGCCGCGGCGACGTGACTCGTGAAGTCCATGAGGACGTTGCCGTCGACGTCGGTACAGAACGGGCCGATAGCGTCTGCCTGCGTATCCCAGACGAAGTCGTAGACGTAGGTGCTCGGGGCGGCGAACTGGTGGTGGTACTCGGCCCACTCGGTCGCTCGTTTGCCCGGCATCGTCTCGACTCGCGGCTCGACCGTATCTCGGTCCATACCTGAGTTGCGCCGGCCGTTGATTAAAAATATTCGTTGTGGTTCGGGCAATACTCAGACGACGATGAGTGCAGTGGCAATAGCTCCGCCGGCCAGGAGCGCACCGCTGGAAAGTGCGACCTTGCGTTTGAACTCCCCATCCGAAGACGTCGCCGCGAGCACCGCCTTGACGACGATACTCGAGACTGTTGCCAGCAAGATTGCGATGGTCGCCTCGGGGGCAGTGAGCGTCCCCCCGCGATAGAGAACGACCGCGGACGTGGTCGCCCCGGCACTCGAGACGAGTCCGCTCGCGACGGCGGTGGCGTAAAACCCGAGCGTGCCGAACCAGGTCTCCGCCAGCGAACCGAAGACGAGGACCGCGAAGAAGACGGCCCCGAACGCGAGGGCGTTCTTCAGTGAGAACGGGTTCTCGAGGTTCATTTCTGTGGATTCAGACCAGTCAGCGATGAGGAACGCGATGAGGAACGCGAGCACGATGACGGCGCCGAGCGGGACGACGGCCTGGACGAGCGGCGGGACGGCGCTCCCCGCGGTGAACGCGACGGCGATCGCGAGATTTCTCACCGCCATCGCCGCATTCGCGAGCAAGATTGCGGCGACCGCGTACGAGGCTGCCTCCGGGCGCTGTCGAACGTGGTCGAGCATCGTCCCGACGACGGCCGTCGAGGACGCCAGGCCCCCGAAGAACCCGGTGACCGCGATTCCGCGACCACCGTACGTCGAGACGATGGCGTAGTTGACGATCCCGATTCCGGCGACGGCGACGACCATGAGCCAGATGACCTGGGGCTCGAGCGGAATCGTCACCGTGCCGAGTTCGAGGTCGTAGTGAGCCGGCAAGATGGGGTAGATGACGAACGCCAGGATGGCGAACTCGGTCGTCGAGCGCATCTCCTCGCGCGAGAGTCCCCACGCGAACTCGTGGAGTTCGCGCTTGAGCACGAGCAAGAGCGAGGAGAGGACGGCGACGGTTACGCCCTCGATAGCGAACCCTGCCGCGACGAGCGACCCGACGCCGTAAGCGACCAGCATCGAGACGGACGTCGTCAGCGAGAGGCCGGTGTCTTCCTCACTCATCAACCCCTGGACGGCGAGCAACACGCCCTGGACGATGACGAGCAATCCGCCGAGGAGCAACAGGCTCTCACCGACGTCGGCCTCGAGGACGAGAATCGTGAAGACAGCGGCGAGCAGGCTGATCAGCGAGAACGTTCGGATCCCGGCGGACTTCTGTGACCACTCGCGCTCGAGTCCCAGGAACATCCCGAGGGCGCCGGCGAGGGCGATCCGAACGACTGCCTCGTCGAGGGGGGCTTCGAGTATCTGTATCTGCAGGGGAGCGTCTGGTAGCATTACGTCGTACACAAACCGGATTTCGGGCTAATCGGGTGCGATACCTGGAGAGAACGCGTCTCAGAGTTCGACGTACTGGCCCTCCCAGTCCCGACGGGCCTCGAGTTCACGTCGACCGCGTCGAGTGAGCGTGTAGAAGTTGGTCCGTCGGTCGCGACTCCCCTTCTCGACGAGGCCCTTGTCGACGAGCGTGTCGAGGTTGGGGTAGAGTCGCCCGTGGTGGATCTCCTTCTCGTAGTACTGCTCGAGTTCCTCCTTGATCGCGAGGCCATGTGGCTCTTCTTCGCCGGCGATCACGTAGAGGAGGTCGCGCTGAAATCCTGTCAAGTCGTACATTGGGAACGTACCACTCGTACTTCTTGTCGAATTTTAATAAATATATCGGGTTGCAGGCGACGCATGGACGAGGTATTCCGCCGAACACGCGATTGCCGGGGGCTTTCGAAACGTAAGGGCTTCGACCAGTAAGCGAGACGTGACGCATAACGATGTCCTCATGTCTACGATGTATTGTGTTCCGTTTAGAATTAATTGTGCCCTGCGTGATGGTCGTCGGTCTTCGATTCTATCGACCGTCGTCGGCTGTCGTACATGCCGATACGAAACTGTAGTGGATGACACAAAACCGACGGTGGACGACACGAAACCGGTAGTGGACGGCAAGATCTCAGTACTCTACACTCAAAAGCATTGTAAACAGGAAAGCAAACCACGCGGCGTGAAAAGGGCCGCGTGATTGCTTGCCGCCCTGAATTGGTCCCCGCTGACGCTTCGGCCCTCCAAAGCGAAGCGTCAATTGGTAGAATTCACCGGAGAAACTTAAAGGTACCGACACTGCCTCGAAACGTGACTGGTCCGTTTCGGAATATGTTCGGGTTCGACGATCACATGTGTTCCTCCTCGAGGACCCAGCCCAGCGCCCGGCGGTAGTACGTGAACATCTGTCTGACGCCCTCGTGGCGCATCTCGTCGCTCTCGAGTTGCTCGACGAGAAACTCGTACTGCTCGCGGATTTCGTCCTCTTCACGCATGGCTCTGTCTCGTATCCCCACGGTAAAAAGTGGGACCCCGGAATTCGATTCGCGATCGGCCGGGTGTCGAACGCCCGCTCTCGAATCCCGGCCCATGGATGGGTCAGGATCAGACTTTTCGAGCGGTCAACGGCTGTCTGCGGCGCAACTCACAGGGGAACTCCGGATGCTCCAGGACATGCCAGACGAGTATATGTCGCCGACTGCCGGAGAGCCCCGTTCGCCCGACGTCGTCCGCCGTGAACGTCGCCGGGAGCGCCTCGAAGAGGTCGACCACCGCTTCGAAGGAGTCGAAGACCTTTCGGTGGCCGCTCGAGGTCGCCCCGCGACGGGCAACGACGTAGGAACCGTCGGGCCGATGCGTCGCTTCCGTGTGGGTAAACGTTCGCGTCCGCGAGAGGGCGTCGGCGAGCTGGTCGCGAAGCTGTGCTGCGTCGGTACTGGTCAACGCGTAGGTGGCAGAACCGACCTCGAGGACGACGCCGTCGTCGGTCGTTCGTACCTGCGTGTCGTCGCTATCGACGAATTTCTCGACCAGGAGCGTGAGTACTCCGTGTCATCGTGTCCGTCCGTTCTCGGGCGCGAGATAAAATCGTTTGGGCGGCCCCACGACGTTCGAGGTCGACACGCTGTCGACCCGATGCGCGTGATGACGCTGTTCGAAAAGTGAGCGAGACGAGTCGCGAGGGACTCGTTATGCCTCTTCCTCGTCGTCCGACTCGTTGTCGTCGCCGATGTCAGTCTCGTTGTCGTCCGACTCGTTGTCGTCGCCGATGTCGGTCTCGTTATCGTCCGTCTCGTTATCGTCGCCGATATCGGTTTCGTTGTCGTCTTCCATTCCGTCGTCGGTTTCGTTGTCGTCGCCGACGTCTGTCTCGTTCTCGTCGTCGCCCATTCCGTCGTCGTCCCCATTACCAACGCCATCGTCGCCCGTGCCGTCGTCGGATTCATTGTCGCCCGGGCCCTCGTCGGTACACCCAGCGAGGGCGGCCGTACCTGCGGCGCCAACTGCGACGACGAACTTTCGTCGGCTGAATCTGTCTCGGGACATGCGAATCCGGGTATTTCACTCGAGGTTCTGGCTATACGCATTGCAACTGCCGTCTCTTCATTTCCCGTCGGGTAAGCACTCGCCAAACTAATGGGACCTGGCTGACAAAATAGCGAGTCGAACGATCGGTTCGAGGCCGCCGGTGTCGTGCATCGACGGGACTTTTGGGCTCGCGCGCGTACGAACGGCAATGAACGTCCGCGGCGAACGCGAGTGTACGTCCTGTGGGACCCGCTGGTCGTACGCCGAGACGGGAAGCGTCGGCTGTCCGGCCTGCGGGAGCCTCAAAAGCGTCGGTACCGGCGAGCGCACGGCGACCACCGACCGGCCCGCGTCGTTCGACCTCACGAGCGTCCGCGGGGCCGTCGACGAAGCGCCGAACGACGAACTCGCTGACCGCGCGAGAGGAATCTGTCGCGAGTACGTTCGGAACCGCGGATTCGTCGCCGACGGGGACCTTCGCCCGCTCGACGACACGTACCTCGCCGCGATGGAACTCCGCCACGCCGCCGACATCATCGCCCGGACCTCCCGACTGACCGAAGACGAAGAGCTGTACTTCCTCTCGCTGTTGCGCGATGCCGACGACGGCACGCGCCCCGACCCGGAGACGGTCCCGCCGTCCTTTCACGAGGCTCGAGGCCTCGCCGTCGCCGACGCCGTGCGTGTCTATCGGCGTGACCTCAGGGTCTGGGTCGAGGAGACGGACCGGGAACTCGAACTCGAGGACGCCCAGAGCACGCTCGAGAGCCTGATCGATCACGAAACCCGCCTGCGCATGCTCGAGGGCGACGTCGAACCGACGATCGCGGAACGACTGCTCGAGACGACTCGACACCTGGCGAACGGCGTACAGGGGGACGTGGCCGAACTCGAGGCCGCACGAGAAGGCCTCGAGTCACTGGCGAAGACGCTGTAGGACCGGACTCGAGGTCAGGATCAGGGCAACTCGATGTCGATTCCCTCCTGCAGGCTGGCGGCTTTGACCGCGTTGTAGAGCAACATCGCGCGCGTCATGGGGCCGACGCCGCCAGGGACGGGGGTGATCGCACCAGCTCGCTCCTTCGCGCTCTCGAAATCAACGTCGCCGACGAGTTCGTATCCTTTCTCGGTGTCCGCGTCCACGCGGTTGACCCCGACGTCGATGACGGTCGCGTCCTCGTCGATCATCGAGCCGTCGATCAGTTCGGGGACGCCGACGGCAGCGATCACGACGTCTGCCGCGCGCGTCTTGGCCGCGAGGTCGTCGGTTCGAGAGTGACAGACGGTCACCGTCGCGTTGCCGTCGCCGGCTTTCTGGATCAGCAGGTTCGCGAGGGGCTTGCCGACGATGTCCGAGCGTCCGACGATGGTCACGTCCGCCCCCTCGGTGTCGACCCCGGCGGATTCGAGGAGTTTCTGGACGCCGTGGGGGGTACAGGGCCGGAAGCGAGCGTCGCCAGCGACGAGTCGTCCGACGTTCTCGGGGTGAAAGCCGTCGACGTCCTTCATGGGGTCGATTCGCCGGATCACGTCCCGATACTTGACGTGGTCGGGGACCGGTGACTGGACGAGGTAGCCGTGGACGTTGGGATCGTCGTTGAGTTCCGCGATGACCTCGTACAGGTCCTCGGGGGCGGCGTCACCGGGGACGTCGACGTGGTGGGGCTCGATGCCGACCTCCTCGCAGTCGCGCTGTTTCATGTTCACGTACGTCTGGCTCGCCGGGTCGTCGCCCATCAGCACGGTCGCCAGTCCTGGACGGGCGCCGGCGTCCGCGAGCGTCTCGATCGCTCCGGTGAGGTCGCTTCGTATTTCGCTCGCGACCGCTTTCCCATCGATAATCGTCGTCATACCGGAACCGGACACCGCGAGCCTATTCAATGCTCGGGTTCGTGCCCATCTTTCCCCTCGATGCGAATGTATTATTCACGTTCGTGCATTTCGAGATCGACTCGGCACCCCTTCGCCCCCAATCGTCGCTCCCGAGGATGAGCAATTCGTCGGGTCCTTCCCGCTGCCAGCCACCACTCCTGAAAACGGGCGGCTCGAGCGACGCCGATCCGAATCCTTCGTCGGAACGGTTCAATGCCGTTATTTCGCTTCGATGCTTCCGTACCCTCGTGGAGAACGTCACCGACCGAACGAGCAACCCCTTTGGGATGCGATCGCCCTTCCAGAAGCACGACCCCGGTAACGTCCCCGCCGTGTTCGGCTACGGCGACGCCAACGCCGACTTCCACCTCATCGGGGACCATCCCGGCATCCACGGCGGCGAGACCACCGGCATCCCGTTCACCGAACACGAGACGAGCGAGCGCCTCCTGGACCTCTTCCGCGCCGTCGGATTCGTCAGCGGTCCCGCCAGCGAGCCGGTCTTCTCGAACTTCTTCGCCGACTACCTCCACATGTGTACCCTTCCCGGCGGCCGACCGCCGACCACCGACGAGTACGACGAACTCGAGCGCTACTTCGACGCGGAGTTGCGCGCGATCAACGCCCACATCCTCCTGCCAGTCGGCGCCAGGGCGACCGATCACGTTCTCCAGGAGTACACGACCCAGCGCCATCGAATCGACCTCGATATGCCCGCCCTCCACGCGACGGAGATCCGCGGTCGCGGGTTCATGGTCGTCCCGATTCTCGACCCGGCCGAGTGGGAAGCCGGGGACCGAGAGCGGTTGCTCGAGCGACTCGAGGCGATTCTCGATTCGGATTACAGGCAGACGAAGGGCGTAGCGACGCGGATCGGGTGAGCACAATTCGGCCGCCACGACGGCGACAATAGCCACAATAGGTACCTACCGTCCGAACCGTTTTCGAACGCTCACGCGGAGCGGAAGCCCCAACGAGCCGAGCAGCGGAACGACGACGAACAGCGCCAGATCGGCTGGAAGCGTCGCGTACCCGGCAGCGGCGACGGCGAACCCGACGAGCGGGGCCAGGACGCCCAGGACGTAGAGGTACGAGGGCGACCACCCGGGGAGCTGGTGGGTTCGGTGAACGACGACGCCGATCAGCAGCGGCATGAGGACGCTTCCCGCGAGCAGCGGACCGCCGACGACCATCGTCGCCGCAGTGAGCGCGATCCCGACGACGATGGTCTCGTCGAGCGAGATCGGCCCCCAGGTCTCCTCGCGCCAGACGACCCGTGCAGCGAGCACGAAGAGCAACGAGAGGCCGACGATTCCGGCCAGGACGCCGTACCACTGGATCGGCTCGAGAGGCGATGGCGGGGCGACCAGCTCGACGCTCGAGACGAACGCGAACGGGGTCGAGATGCCGTGCCGACTGGTCGAGAGGGAGGTCCAAATGGCGTTCGGCTCGGCTCCGATCGACTGCAACTCCAGCGCCAGGGTCGAGAGCGCGTTTTCGTGCTCGAGTCCGAAGTGAACGAGTCCGGCGAGATACACGAGGATCGACGTCCAGATGAGCGGCCAGGCGAAGTTCTGGTCGCGCCACCACCGGACGAGCGCGTTGTCGGTCAGTCGACCTGGACTCGATTGAGAGCCAGCGTGAGAGTGAGCGTGCGGGGTCGACTCGGTCCGGGAACCCGTCGAGCCGGCGGTGCCTGATGTCGTCCCGCCCGCGCTGGCACTCGAGGCGGTCGCGTTCGAGCGGGTATTCGTCCCGGTGCCGGCCCCTGTTCCGGTGCCAGTGCTCGTACTCGAGGTGGACGTACTGGCCGATCCCGCGCCGGCGCTCGCACTGTCACTCGAGGTTCGCGAGCCCGTCGTTCCGCCTGCCGACGTCGCGCTCGAGGCACTCGCTTTCGTAGTGTGGGAGGTCGTCGACGAACGCGACCTCGATCCCGATTTCGAATCTGAATCTGAACCCGATTTCGAACTCGAGGAGTCGTCTCCCTCGCTCTCGTCCGCGTCCGCATCCGCGTCTGTATCCTCGTCTGTGTCTCTAGCCGACTTCCAGAGGTCAGGCGAGGGTAGCCCCGACGTTCGCTTCGCGACGTAATCTTCGTGTCCGAGGCGGTCGTAGGCCTGGCGTTCGACCGGATCGCCCAGGATGTCGTAGGCCTTCTTGAGTGCCGTAAACTGCGCCTGTGCCCGGTCGTCGTCGTTCAGATCCGGGTGGTAGACCCGGACCTGTTCGCGAAACGCCTGCTTCACGTCGTCCTGAGAGGCGTCAGATGAGATGTCGAGAAGGTCGTAGAAGTCGATATCGTCGGTCATGGAAGATCGGTCGTCTATAGCCCCGGGACTGGTCTGTTAGACCGTTTTCCTGCGACAACTTATACTTTCAATATCGCTGATTGTCTCCGCGGCGTATCTGGCTATCGTGAACGAACTGGCATGGGTATTTCGGCCGACGGCGTCTTCGCCGCTCTCAGCGACCTCTACTCGAACTCGTCGAGGGAGGCCTGTCCGGAGCCCTGAACCGACGTTTCGCCGTTCGCTCGTTCCTCGTCGTCATCGTCGGTAGACCGTTCGGCCTCGTCCCGACCGCTCGAATCCGACGCGAGAGCGGTTTCGAGGTCGAGTTGCTCCACGGCGTCGGTCACCCTTTCGGTGGGCGAACTCGAGTCCGCTCCGCCAAGTGCATCGTTTTCGCCGTCATCGCCGTCGTCGGTACTCGAGTCCGACCCATTCGATCTTGCTCGGTCCCCCCAGTCGACGCTATCCAGGCTCGCCTGGTCGGCCTCGCTGAACTCGAGGTTCGCCACCCTGACGCCGAGTTTTCGCACGGGCTCGGACTCGAACTCGGCGAACAGGTCCAGGGCGATCTCCCGGACGAGATCGGGTTCGTCGACCGGTCCGGGCAACGACCGCTCGCGCGTGTTGACCTCGTAGGGCGGACGGACGGCCTTCACGCCCACGGTCCGGTACAGCGCCCCCTCCCGTCGAGCGCGGTCGGCGACGGCTGCCGCGAGCATCTCCACCAGCTCGAGTTTCGGCTCGCGCTCCTCGACGGGTCCGTCGAACGCCGACTCCCGCGAGAAGCTCTTGGGCAGTCCCTTCGGTTCGACGCGGCGGTCGTCGTCTCCCCGTGCGCGCTCGTAGAGTTCGCGGCCGCGCTCGCCGAACCGATCGACGAGGGGCTCCGGATCGGCGCCAGCGACGTCCGCCGCCGTCTCGAGCCCCATCGAACGCAGTTCGCGGGCCGTCACGGGGCCGACGCCGTGGAGCAAGTCGACCTCGAGTGGCGCCAGGAACTCTCGTACCTCGCCGGGACGAACGACCGTCAGGCCGTCGGGTTTGTCGAAGTCGCTGGCGATTTTGGCTGCGCTCATCGAGGGCGCGACGCCGACGCTGACGGTGATGCCGACCTCGCGACGGATGCGGTCTTTGACGTGGCGGGCGAAGCCGTCGACGACCGACCAGGCGGTGCGCTCGGTCACGTCCAGGTAGGCCTCGTCGACGCTCACCTCGCGGACGACGTCGGCGCAATCGTGGAGGATCTCTTTCACCTCGGCGGCGACCGACTGGTAGTAGTCCATGTCGACCGGACGGTAGTGGCCGGTTTCCTCGACGGCGAGGTTTGGATCGTCCTCGGCGTCGACCCGCCGGGGCAGCGCCTCGAGCGCCGTCGAGATGGCCTGAGCGCTCTCGACGCCGAACGCGCGCGCCTCGTAGCTGGCGGTGGCGACGGCCCCCACTGAGTCACCGGGTTCGTACCCCATCCCGACGACGACCGGTTCGCCCTCGAGGTCGGGTTCGCGGAGGCGCTCGCAGGCGGCGTAGAAGCAGTCTGCGTCGACGTGGAGGACGATACGGTCCTCGCTCTCGTCGGAGCGGTCGACGCCGGGAAGGTACGGTTCGTTGGCCATGGGCTGGGGAATTCGGACGCGTTCTCGCTGAGATTTCGACTCGGAGGCCGTGAAGGTTCCGCCCGCGGGTACGAGTTCGTGGCGCACATGCTATAGTTCCTATAGTAATATCGAGACAACAGCCGTTCCCGCCCGGCCTTCGTCCCGGCCTGCCGGAACGCCCGCACTTTTGACCCCCGAGCGAAAGCCCCAGTCATGACCACCGACTACGACCTCGATCGATTCGACTCGAGACGCTCCTCGGTCCACGCCACCGGCGGGATGGTCGCCACGAGCCAGCCGCTGGCAGCCCAGGCCGGCCTCTCGATCCTCGAGGACGGCGGGAACGCCTTCGACGCGGCTGTCGCTACCGCGGCCGCGCTGAACGTCGTCGAACCCACCTCGACTGGCCTCGGCGGCGACGTCTTCGCCCTCTACCGAACCGCCGGCGGCGAGGTTGGCGCCATGCGAGCCTGCGGTGGCGCTCCCGCCGAGACGACCATCAAGAACGTCACGCGCTCCGTCCGGGAGCGCGAGGATGCTGCCGACTGGTACCCCGAATCCAGGGGCTACGCCGTCGACGACACCACGAGCGACGACCTCGAGATGCCGTTCCTGGGGCCGCACGCGGTCACAGTTCCGGGGACGGCCCGCGGCTGGGAGGCCACTGTCGAAGAGCTGGGGACGCTGACGCTCGCTGACGTCCTCGAGCCGGCTATCCACTACGCCCTCGAGGGGTACCCCGTCTCGGAGGTCATCTCCTATTACTGGCAGGGTGCTCCCCGCCTCTTTACCGACGACCACGCCCGCGAGGCCTACCTGTTCGACGGCGAAGCACCCGATCCAGGTCAGGTCGTGACGCTCGAGCGCCTGGGCGAGTCGATGCGAACGATCTCCGAGGAGGGCGCGGATGTCGTCTACGAGGGGGAGATCGGCGAGGCCATCGCCGACGAAGTGCAATCGAAGGGCGGTTTTCTCACAATTTCGGACCTCGCCGCCTTCGAACCCGAGTTCCTCGAGCCCGTGAGCACCACCTACAACGGCGCGGAGATTTTCGAACTACCGCCGAACAACCAGGGGTTGATCGCGCTCGAGGCGCTGAACATCGCGGAGGAAATCGGGGCGGGCGAGCACGCGTACGATTCGCCAGAGCGGGTGCACGCGTTCGCGGAGGCGACGAAACTCGCGTTCGTCGACGGGCATCACTACATTACCGACCCTGACTACGAGACGGTGCCGCCGCTGGCATCGGAGGACTACGCCCGCGAGCGCGCCGCGGCGATCGGCGAGCGGGCGATCCAGGACTCCGCGGTCGGCGTGCCGACGAAGGCCGCCGAGGACGCCGACACCGTACTCCTGACCGTCGGCGACGCGGAAGGCAACCTCGTTTCCTACATCAACTCCCGCTTCGCCGGCTTCGGGAGCGGCCTGGTCGCCGGGGACACCGGCATCGCCCTCCAGAACCGGGGTGCCTCGTTCTCGCTCAACCCTGAGCATCCGAACCGCCTCGAGCCCGGCAAACGCCCCTTCCACACCCTCGTGCCGGCCATCGCGAAGTTCGACGAGGACGACTGGGCAGCCTTCGGTGTGATGGGCGGATACATGCAACCCCAGGGCCACGTCCAGGTCGTCTCGAATCTGGTCGACTACGGGATGGGCGCCCAGGAAGCGCTCGACTCGCCGCGCTGGCGCTACCGCGAGGAGGGGTCCCTCGGCGTCGAGGAACGGTTCCCGAACCAGACCGGGCTGGTGCGCAAAGGCCACGACGTCCAGGTGCTGCCGCCCGTGATGTTCGGCGGTGCACAGCTCGTTCGTCGCACTGGCGACGTACTCACCGGGGCGACGGAACCGCGAAAAGACGGGCAGGCGGTCGGGTTCTAGGGACCGAAGGGCACTCGAGTTCGGGTCGGCGCTCGACCCGACTACCCGCTCCAGGTACCGCCGAGGTCGTCGACGACGTTGTCGCGCCAGCTATCGAACTCGGTCTCACACTCGGGGTTGACGCCGATGTGGTCGACGAACCCGGCGCCGGGGTCGCTTAGTTCGCCGCCGCAGAACGGGCAGGTCGCGGTGTCGTTCCAGTGTGTTGCGTGCGTTGACATACGCTGATCGTCCACAAACCTGTATTTAGTTCTATCCGGAATACGTATAAAATACCTATTATGAGGATAAGGCACATGCATATCTTCGTTCGGTCACCTTCGAGATGGGAGACTATCACCGTCAGAGTACCGAATCGTAGCAGGGGCCTAATCGGCGTGCGACGCTGGCCCGAGCGACCCGCGTTCGACCGCCGAATCCCTCGACTCGACGACGAATCTCAGGACCTGGCAACGACTCCTCGAGCAACGAGTTTCGTAACTCGGCAGAAGGAATCCGACTCGAGACGTCGGCGTGGGCATCCCTCGAACCGGCGGAACTATACCAGAACCCTTCCAATTGGCTCGACGACAGATGACCCGTCCACCGCACGTCTCGAGACGACAGGTCCTCGCCGGGGGGAGCCTGGCCCTGGCAGGACTCGCCGGCTGTGCGCTCCCCGGGTACGGCACCTACTCGCGGGATCAGGACTCGTTCGCCCCCGAGATCCTGCCCTACGACGAAACGTACCCGGACCGCGACGACGCAGTGATGTTTCGCCGCGGGCTCCGCCGCCTCGGTTATTACCCGAACGAGACCGTGCCGGAGTCGGTGTCGGTCAACTGGTCGCTCCCGGTCAACTACATCGGCCACACCGCAGCGAAGTCGAGTCCCCTGCCGACGCCCGACGGCGAGACGATCCTGATTCCATCTGACACCGGCCGTATCCACGCGGTAACCCCGCGCGGCGAGCACAGGTGGACGCGGATGACGGGCGCCTCGAGATCCCTGGGCTTTCACGGAACGCCGACCGTCATCGGCGACGTCGCCTACCTCGGGGGCTACGACGGCGACATGTACGCCTTCGATCCCGAAACCGGCGACGAGGTCTGGCACACGACGGGCGGCCAGCTCGACGGCTCGATTGCCATCGGCTCGAGTCCGGCCTACTGGGACGGCGTGATCTACGTCGTCACCGAGTACGCGAACCCGAACGCGGGGACGATGTGGGCGCTGGACGCCGGCACCGGCGAACCGCTGTGGAAGGACGACCGCCTGTGGGGGATGCCTCACCCCTCGACGGCCATCGACCCCGAGACCGAGCGGATGGTCACCGGGTCGAACGACGGCGTCGTCTACGCCTGGGAGTTCCCCTCTCTGGAGTTTGCCTGGGAGTTCGAGACCGGCCACCACGTCAAGGGGACGATCCCGACCTACGACGGCGGCGCGTTCGTCGGCTCCTGGGACGGCTACTTCTACCGCCTCGACCTCGAGGACGGGAGCGAGGAGTGGTCGTTCGAGCTCGGCGAGGTGGTCATGTCGAATCCGGGGATCGACCCCGAGACCAACGTCGTCTACACGGGCGGCGACGACTGGAACGTCTACGCGCTGGACGCCGACACGGGCGAGGAGCTGTGGTCGACCCACGTCGAGGGCAACGTACTGGGGTCGCTGACGGTGACCGCCGACGCGGTGCTGGTGGGCTCTTACGACGGCCACCTCTACGCGCTCGAGAAGGACACCGGCGACGTTCGATGGAAGGTGATGAACCGCGGCCACGTGACCAGCGAACCGATTCCGCGCGACGGCCGGATCTACTACGCCGAACGGGCCAGGATCTCGAACTACTGGAGCGACAGCGAGGAGGCGGTCTTCGAGACGCCCGGACACGCCTACTGTCTCGTCGAGGACGAGTAACGGGTTGAGGGGTGTGAACCCTCGAGGATCCGGCTCGTGCGATTGCTGGAAGATCCGGAGTGTGCGACTGTTGGCAGATCTGGATCAACGATTGCTCGAAGACGTTTTCGGGCACCGCTTTACGACGAAATCGCACGGCTACGGGAGCGACTCAGTTCGTCCGTTCGAGTACGTTCGCCACGGTGAGGATGATATCGAGTTCGGTGGGGGATTCGACGAGTTCGACGACGCCCGCCTCTGAATCGTAGTGGATGAAGTCGTACTCGTCGGCTTTCTGAAGGTGGTTGTGATGAAGCGAGAGTTCGATGTTGTTCCACTTCTCGTCGGGGTGAGGATACGAACCTTCGTCCGTTTCCATGTCTGCCACCGCATCCACCACCTCCTCGACTGGCACTGCACCATCCTGTTCGTTGAGATAGTACAGTGCATATCTGCGGCGCTTCTCGTTGAGAAGACCCAGCACATTGTCAACCGTTACCATTGGCCGAATGGAGATTTCGAACGGGCATAAGTTGCGCGGTGGTGGGTTGTAGCTCATCAGGTGTACATTTTGCCGCCCGAAACGAGTTACGTTCGACCTTCCGTACGGTTTTGACCGACGTACCCCACTCGGCCTCCCTGG
Organism: Saliphagus sp. GCM10025317; assembly: GCF_042663665.1. Taxonomy (NCBI): domain Archaea; kingdom Methanobacteriati; phylum Methanobacteriota; class Halobacteria; order Halobacteriales; family Natrialbaceae; genus Saliphagus; species Saliphagus sp. GCM10025317. The sequence continues at coordinate 1,809,751 of NZ_JBHTAQ010000005.1, read as the reverse complement.
CGCGGATGCCCGAACGCAGTTTGTTGCGTCCGCATGCACACCCGGAACGTGTCTTCACCCGACAAGAGATTTATCACCTCGCTCGATGACGAACGCCTCATGTCCGAAAAATCGCTCTTCGGGTTGTTTCTCGGCGTCGTCGTCGTTTTGCTCTTCGTGACCGGCATCGTCCTCATCACGTTCTGAGGGCGGTGTCTCCCGCGCGACTTCGCTCACACGACGACCGCGTACGCGAACAGGAACCCGAAGTACGTCACCACAAGTACGATCAGTGCACCTAGCACGTAGCGTCTGTGAGCGCCGCGTTCTGCCGCTGCGACCGTCGCGTACGCCTTGCGCTCTCGAGCGCTGAGTCGATCCGGATGCTCGAGTCCCCGATGGAGCAGGCGACGCTCTTCGGTCGCGAACGGACGGCCGCAGTCCTGACAGTGCGAGGCTTCAGCCGTCGGTTCGCTCCAGGTCGGTTCGTCGTTGGAATCTTCGATCATACTCGGTGTCACCGTTCAGGTGTCGCTTCCTGAAACCGCACGGCGACGACGTACGTGACCAGGAATAGCGTCCCTACGAGCGAGAAGATGAGCCCGTAGACGACGGCCAGCGACAGCAGGTCCCACCCCCACGGGCGCTCGAGGAGCAACCACCCGGCGAAGAACAGCAGCACGCCGAGGGGCACGAGGTTTCCCGAGATGTCCCGAATCGACTCCCTGGAGAGGCCGAGCGTCGGCATGGTCCGTTGATACACACCGCCAACGATGATAAAGAGTGGGTGAAATTCGTCGGGAAGTAGCCGCCTCCGATCGTATCAAAGCGGTGGGACGGCAGGCTATTCCGGGAGAGTGGGTGATTATTATACCCCACACGTTTTAGAAGGGGGCAGATGGTCGAGCCAATCGGTCACGGTGCAATGGCACTGTTGTTCGCCGTTCCGGCCTGGATACTGTGGGGTCGTCGACCAGCGGTAACGTTCGCCGCGCTCACACAGGTCACAGCGCTGCTTCCGGACGTCGACCTCCTGTTCGAGTCCTATTTTTCACATCCCCAACTCCAACACCACGGGTTGACACACACCGTTCCGTTCGTCCTGGTGGTCGGCCTCGTCTTCGGGGCCGTGGCCGCACGGACGCTCACGCAGGTGCTGAACGCCCATCGACTGATTCGAAGCGACTCGATTGCTCCCGAAACGACGTTCGTGTTCGCGACGAGCGCGTTCTGGGCTGGCGGCCTCAGCCACATTTTCGTCGACCTGCTCTCGTCGGCCCCGGATGCGGCGATGGAGCCCTTCTGGCCAATCTACAGCGGCGAAATCGTCATCAACGTCGTCGCGTACGATTCGACGCCGGTGAACGTGGGACTGGTCGTCGTCGCCGTCGTAACCCACGTGGCACTGTACCGCGCCGAGCGCTACCCCTACGAAACTCGGTGGAGCGTCGGGTCGTAGCTGTACACCTGCTCGCCGTGATGTTCTCGAGTGCGCCTCGAGACTTCTCACTGGGGATATTTGTCCCTCGAGGGTGTCGAACCCGTATCCGTATGGGTGCCCGAGGACACTCACCGTCCGAGGAGATCGACCGACAGCAGGCCGTTATCGCCGTCGCCCCGCTGGTAGCCGTCGGTCTCTTCGCGATTCTGCTCGTCGTGCTGTGGGGGGCGAACTACCTCTGGGGGTTCGTCGTCGCGCTTCCCGTCTCGTTTTTCATCGCGCTCGTCTGGATCGCGTTCCGGTCTCGACCTGTATCCTCAAGTTAGTCCATGACGGCCGGCGCGTCGGTCACGTCGTCTTCTCCCTCGTGGTTCACGAGCCACGTCTGGTACGTTTCTTCGTCGACGACGACGATCGTCGCCCTCATGTGAGCGTGCTGGGCACCACAGAACTCCGTGCACTGAACCTGGTAGGTGCCGGTCCCGTAGACGTTCGTTCGGATGGCGCTCTCCTGTTCGGGGAAGACGTCCTGGCGCAGACCCAGACTGGGTACGGCGAAGCTGTGGATGACGTCCCTCGAGGTCATGACGAACGCGACGTCACGATTCGCGGGCACGACGATCACGTCCTGGGTCGTCACGTTCGCCTCCGGATAGGTGGCCTGCCAGCCCCACTGGTAAGCCACGACTTCGACGACCATGTCGTCCTCCGCGACCTCGACCGGATTGTCGCCGGTCCCAGCCAGGTCTTCGTCCGGGAGGACGCCCGGTGACAGGTACGGACTGGCGAGCACCGCGTACGATGAGACGCCGACGAACAGCAGGATGACCGCCGTCGCGACCGTCCAGGTGATCTCGAGGGCCGGATCCTCCGCGGTTGGGCGGGGATCCTCGTTGTCCCGAAATCGGACGACGGCGTACGAGAGGATGACCAGGACGAACAGCGTCAGCGGGAGTGCAACGTACAGCAACTGAACGTAGAGGCCGTCGATGAGGTCGCGGTTGGCCGACTGGGCGGCGACGGGTGCCGCGACGGCGACCACTCCTGCCGTCGCGACGATCAACCACCGTACGAGACGGACGTAACGCCCTTCCATCCCGGCAATCGACCACGCTCGAGACCAAATAACCACCCCGGTGGCGTCAGCGCAGCGAGAGGTTGCGTCGGCAGGGTTTCATTATGGAGTTCGTGGTAGCGTGGTGAGATCGACGCATGAGGAGTCGACCGACAGTCGAGGCCCGAGTCCGCATTCCGCGCTCGAGCGGCCGGCGAACGGTGGAACAGCGGTCCTCGATTTGGGGACGGCAACCCTCGAGTCAGATACGGTGGACCTCGAGCTGGGGACGGCAACCCTCGAGTTGGGAACGGCAGTCCTCGAGTTGGGGACAGTGGATCTCGAGCAGTCGCTCCTCGAAACCCGTCGCGAGGGTCGGTCCCGGGAGGTACCCGCCGTGATGCCCGACCCCTCCTTCCTGCGCGTCGGGCTCTTCGTCGCAATTTTGCTCGGCTGTTTCGTCATTGCTCACCGCGCGAGCCGACACGGTGCTCGCCCGGACGGCGGGACCCACGTCAGTCGCGACCTGACGGTCGACATCGCTAGCGTTCGGGCCGGACTCGAGCGCTGGACGACGACCACCAACCACCGCGAGATCGGGCTGCTGTACATCGCGTTCGGAACCCTGGCCGGCGTCTGGGGCGGCATCGACGCGATGATGATGCGGACGGAGTTACTCGTCCCCGCCGCCTCGGTCTGGAACGAGCCGACGTACAACGAGCTATTTACAGCCCACGGCATCACGATGCTGTTTTTCTTCGTGACGCCAATCTTCTTCGGCATTGGGAACTACTTCCTGCCGCTCTTGCTGGGGGCCGACGACATGGCGTTCCCCCGACTCAACGCCATCGGGTTCTGGATGCTCCCACCGGCCCTCCTGCTGGCTCGAGCGGGGCTCATCTCGGAGGTAACGGCGAAGTTCCTCGGATTGCTATTCGGCGAGAACGCGCTCGTCGACTTCTTCGGGGCGCTGAGCGAACCCGGTGTGGGGTGGACGTTGTACGTGCCGCTGTCGGTCCAGACGGCAAATCCGCAGATCGACCTCCTCCTCCTCGGGTTGCATCTGAGTGGCATCGCGACCACGCTCGCGGCGATCAACTTCATCGTCACCATCTTCTACGAACGCGCTGCGGACGTCACCTGGGCGCGTCTGGACATCTTCTCGTGGACGATTCTCACGACCAGTGCGCTCGTCGTCTTCGCGTTCCCGCTCCTGGGGAGTGCCATCGTCTTGTTGTTGCTCGACCGGAACGTGGGCACGACCTTCTACGCGGTCGAGGGCGGCGGACCGTTGCTGTGGCAACACCTCTTCTGGTTCTTCGGCCACCCGGAGGTGTACATCATCTTCCTCCCCGCAGCGGGGCTGATGAGCCTCATCCTGCCGAAGTTCTGCGGACGGACGCTCTTTGGTTACCAGTTCGTGGTCTACTCGACGCTGGCCATCGGCGTCCTCAGCTTCGGCGTGTGGGCTCACCACATGTTCGTCACGGGGATGGATCCCCGCCTCCGCGCCGGGTTCATGGTCACGACGATCGCCATCGCCGTCCCGAGCGCGATCAAGGTGTTCAACTGGATGACGACCATCTGGGACGGGACCGTTCGCCTGACCGCGCCGATGATTCTCTGCGTCGCCTCCATCCTCACCTTCGTCATCGCTGGCGTCACGGGTATCTTCCTCGCTGTGGTTCCCATCAACGTCACCTACCACGGGACTTACTACGTCGTCGGCCACTTCCACCTGATCGTCATGGGGATCATCCCGTTCATGATGTTCGCCGCGAGCTACTACTGGTACCCCATCATCACCGGCCGACTGTTCGACCAACGGCTGGCCCGCTTCCAGGCGACCCTGCTCGTGGTCGGCTCGACCACCACCTTCACCGTCCTCGTGATCCTCGGCGTGCTCGAACTGCCCCGTCGCTACGCTGACTACCCGCCGGTGTACGCCCCTCTCCAGCAGGTCGCCACGATCGGCGCCTACTTGATTGGCATCAGCGTCCTGCTGTGGCTCTACAACATGCTCTGGTCGTACTGGGCCGGCCCGCCGGTCGACGACGCCGACGTCTGGGACCTCAAGCAATCCGAGCAGTTCACCCGCGAGTGGCAGTGGTTCGAGCGTCGCCTCGAGGACGAGTACGGCATCGAGCCAAGCGAACCGGCGACCACCAGGCCGGCGTCGACCACCGACCCAACGATCGGGAGTCCGTCGATCTCGAGGCAGATCCGCCCGCTGGTGGGGTCGGTCACCGAGAACGTGTTCGTCGGGGCCGTCGCCGGCCTGGTCGGGACTCTCCTGATGACCGTCGTGTTGGCCGTGGGCGTCGCCATCGGCGTTTTTCACCTCCAGGCGTTCACGGAACTGGCGGGCCTGATCGGCGCCCCTGAGCGCGCGTCCGTCGGGTACGCGCTGTTCGTCCTGGCCGGGTCGACCGTCTGGCCGTTGCTCTTTCTCACCATCGCCCGATACCTTCCCGGTCGGACGCCCATCGCACGCGGTCTCTCGTTCGCGACCATCGTCACCTCGGGGTTCCTGCTCGCGTTCTACACCGACCAGGCTGGACTCGCCCTCGTCGGCTACGTCGGCCTTTCGATACTTGCCCACTGGGCCTACGGAGTCGGCCTGGGTGCCGCGCTCGACTATGCCTCGTACAAATGGGACGTGGAGGTTTGATCGATGACGGCTCGAGACGACCGACGACCGCGCGAAACGAACGCCGAAAACGGAACCGGGGGACGGGACGATGAGTCCCGACTCTTCTCGTACGCGCTCCCGTTTCTCGCCGCGCTCTTTCTCGCGCTGGGGATCGCGGGGACCGTCCTTGGCGGCTGGTCAATCGTGCAACCCGCGATCGGTGGCTGTGCGGATCCCGTCATCGGCGTGTCGACGCCCGAGGAAACCGACCAGCGACTCTCGGACGCCGGGCCAGTCGTCGAGACGCTCGAATTCGAGTCGCTGACCGAGGCCGAACGGAGCGCCGTTCGCGAGGCAGTCGACGATCCCCACCAGGAGGGGACGGTCGAGGGATCGTTCGACCACCGCGAGGCGTTCGACCGCGGCGTCGTGATTAGCGGCGGAGACCTAGGCGAAGCGCGGTACGCGACCCTCCGCTCCGAGAGCCGGTGTCTCGGCGTCGATCCGGTCGCGCTCCCGCTGGGGCTTATCTCGTTGCTCGTCGGCGTCGGCGCGTTCACGCTCGTCGGCGTCGAGAACTATCCGTGGGAGTTCCGGTGGTCGCCCGCTCGAGAACGATTGCGGGAGGGCGGGCGGTCTCGAGGCGGTGAAGACAGTGAAGGTATCGAAGGCCGTGAATATGGTGAAGACCGCGGAGGCAGCGAAGACGGCGAAGACGACCACGGTCGAAACGATGACGAAGTGAGCCGAGACGCCGACGAGCGGCGATGGGACCGACGCGAGCGCTGACTCACAGCGAAACGACCGCCCCGACGTACAGCGTGGCCACGAGGAAGAGCCAGACCGCGTCGACGAAGTGCCAGTACAGCCCCACGGTCGCCACGGACGTGTCTCGCTCAGAGGCGTACTGACCGCGCGCGCCGCGAACGAGGACGATCGAGAGCAGCACGACGCCGAGGGCGACGTGGAGGCCGTGGAGTCCGGTCAACCCGTAGAACGCGCTCGCGAACACGCCGTCGGTGATCGAGAACCCCTCGTGAACGAGGAACTCGTAGTACTCGAGGACCTGGCCGGCGAGGAAGACGGCGCCCAGGAGGACGGTCAGGCCGAGAAGGCCGAGGAACGCCCGGTCACGTCCGCGCTCGAGGAAGTCGTGGGCGAAGTGGAACGTGACGCTACTGACGACCAGGAGCGCGGTGTTGATCGCGACGAGGGAACCGAGTAGCGGCGGGAGGTCGGCGGGGGGCCACGTTCCGACGCGGACGAACGCGTAGTATATGAAGCCGGCGCCGAAAGTACCGAGATCGGTCGCAAGAAAGAGGATCATGGTCGTGACGTAGGCGCGTCTCGCCTCCGGATCGGCTACGGAACGGTCCTGGTGGCGGAGGAACGCCTGTCGGAACCAGCCGAACAGCCCGGTTAGCAGGAGTCCGCCGCCGAGGAGCGCGACCGCGAGACCAAGGAGAGCGGGGACGGTCTCGACGCCGAACGCCAGGGCGAGAAGCGCGAATCCGACGTACAGCACGGCTGCGCCTGCGGCACTCACGATGGGCCAGCCGCTTCGGTGGCGGGCATGATCGTCCCCGTCACCGTCACCGGACGTGTCTGGCGTGTTTGGGGGGTCTGATCGAGCGTGTGGCGGCGGTGTCGACGTGATGGGGATCACCTGCTGGTTCGAACGTGGCGTCGTGTTCGCTGGATTCGAACGGTGCCGCGTTCGCTGGGTTCGCACGACGCCGCGCTCGTTGTGCTCGAGCGACGCCGCATTCGAGCAATAGGGAATACACTCGAGCCAGGCCCAAGTAGCTAGCAGCCAGTCGGTTTGCGTGAGTGTCTCGCGTTTGGACTCCCGATCGATCGAACGGATCGTTACCGGTGATCGGATGGCCCTTCGCTCGAGACGGCTGGTTCGGCCTCGGTTCGTTCGACCTCCTGTGCCTCGGTTCCTTCAACGCTCGAAGCCTCGGGTCGTCCGTCACGGTACTCGGTGAGCCGGGCCTGTCGAACCCCCGACGGTTGGCCGGTGAGGACGTAGGGAAGGAGGATATAGATCGCGTTGATCACGAGGATCAGTAAAATTGGGGCGAGGAACAGTCCGTAGAAGCCGAAAACGAGAGGGCCGACGATGTAGGAGACCAGGAGCATGCCCGTGTGAGTTTGCTTGCCGCTGATGTGGGCCCGGATGAAGAAGTCGGGAATGAAGTCGACGAGGACTGCGCTGACGGCCGCCAGCGCGCCAACCGGGACGAGGAGCGAGAGGTCGCCGGCCGCCCACGCGTTCACCGCGAGGAGGACGATGACGGGGACGTAGACGAGTTTGATGCCGACGACCGGAATGAGGCTCCCGATACCGGTCAGCGCGCCGATCAGCGCCGGAAACGGAACGTCGACCGCAGCGGGGGCAAAGAAATTGTACGTGTAGAACGTCACGACGCCGACGATGGCCGTGACGAACACGTTGACGATGTTGCCGAAGAGCGTCATCGAGAGTTCAGGATCCACGGCGCGAGCGTAGGCTCGCATGACGCCCGACTCGTCGTAGGTCTCGAGTGCCCACGAGACGAATCGCGGGCCGTCGATGAGCATGTAGTACACCAGCGTGACCATGATGATCAACTGGACGACTGCGCCGCTGACGACGCTGACCGTCCCCGCGAGACTCAACACCACGACGCCGAGGGAGGCTTGCGAGGAGAGGTCCGTGACGATGCGTCGAATCTCGTCGAGGTCGAGGCCGGTCACGTCGATATCCGTGACTACCTGCTCGAGAAATTGATCCTGCACGTCGTATGCGGTGAGCAACGCCTGTGTCTCGATGACGATGACGGCGACGGTGTACGTGATGAGCACGAGGAACGGCACGCCGAACAGGACGAGCGCGAGGATCGCCCGCGGCCGTCTCGGAACGTTGAACCGGGCGAGGGCTCGATAGATCGGCCGAACGGCGTAGTAGAGGAAGACCGCGAAGACGAGGACGCCGAGAAACGAGAGAGCGACGTGGGCGACCACCAGGAACAAGGCGGCGACGATCGATCCGACGGCGATCCGACGGCCGAACTCGCGGTCGCGTTGCATTGTCCCTTGCTACGACAGGCGAGTATTTCACTCCACTGGCAGGTACCGCTGTTTACTCACTGACCGGACGCGAGACCCCACCGCCGAACCCCCGTGGTGGCTTTACGGTCTCGCCCGTCGAATCGAACCGATATGGCACGCTCGATTCTCGTCCCACACGACGGATCCTCACACGCACAGGCAGCCCTCGAGTACGCCCTCGAAACGTTTCCGGACGCCTCGATCGTCCTGTTTCACGCCATCGATCCGTTCGAGGTGACCCCAACCGAGGAACAGCTTTCGCCCCTGACTGACACCTGGCTCGCCGATCAGGAGTCGGAAGCCGCCGAACTCTTCGCCGAAGCGAAGGCGTCGCTCGAGGACGACGTGTCGTTCGAGACCGCAATCGCCGTCGGGTCGCCAGCCCAGTCAATCGTGGCTCACGTCGAGGACGCGGACGCCGACCAGATCGTCATGGGCAATCGCGGACGCGGCGGTGCGGCCGGCCTACAGATGGGAAGTACGGCGGAGATCGTCGTCAAGCGAGCGAACGTCCCGGTAACGGTCGTTCGATAGTCGCCGAGTCTGCCGTCCGCCTGGAGCGGGAGTCCCTGAACATCACCCTGAGCTACTCGAGCAGGACTACTCGAGCAGCCCGCGCAACGTCGATTCCTCCTGCATGCCCACCAGCTGTTTGGCGGGTTGGCCGTTCTCGAAGAGGATCAGCGTCGGGAGCCCGCGGACGCCGTACTGCTGGGCGACCCCCGGGAGTGCCTCGGTATCGACTTTCGCGATCGTTCCCGGGGTTTCGGTGGCGAGTCGGTCGAGAACGGGCGCGAGCATCTGACAGGGACCACACCAGTCGGCGTAGAAGTCCACGAGCACGCGATCGTGCTTCTGTAGCACCTGCTCGAAGTGCGACTGGCTCTCGACGGCGATCGGCTGGTCCGGACTCGACGCGCGCTGGTGGTCTTGCTCGGCTTTCGCCTTCAGTTCCTCGATCTTGCGTTCGCGTATGCGTTCGAGTTCGTCGTCTCCTTCCGGATTCGTCTCGTCGTCGGTGCTCATACGCCTCGCTCGTTCGCTGCGTCAAAAACGATTTCGCTGTGCTCGAGATGCTCGAAGCGCTCTTCAGAACGGAAGTTTCGAACGGAGCCAGCCCAGGAAGCCGCTCGAGTCCTCGCTCTCGTCTCCGTTGTCCGTCGGAACGAGGTCCGTCTCCGTCGATTCGGCGTCAGAGACGACGAGTGCGGACTCCTCGCCTGATGCCGGATCCTCGTCCGACGCGGTCGACTCGAGGGAGTAGTCGACGCGTCCGGCTCGAGGGGTGGTGTCTGGTTCAGGGGCGGTGTCGGGTTCGGGGGCGCTCTCGTCGTCGGCGTCGCCAGCATCACTGACACTGTCCGGTTCGTCGACCGGCTCGGCCCGTTCGGCTTCGGGTTTGGATTCTGCCTCGAGTCCGGAGGCGGAATCGTCCTCGAGTTCGGTGTTATCGTCGACATCGACATCGGCTTCGCCCGTGTCTGCGTCCTCGCCCTCACCCTCGTCCTCGACCACGAACCCGGATTCAGCTTCAGGTTCGGGCTCGGATCCAGATTCCAACTCGGATTCAGGTTCGGACACGGACTCGGAATCGTCCTCGACCCCATCCGTTCCCTGGATCGATTCCGTTTCGGTCGCTCCCGAATCGGCGTCGTCCGCGGAAGACGAGTCGTCACCGCTGTCGATCCAGAGGAACTCGTCGGATCGCGTCCGGCCGGTGAGCAACAGGTCGTCGAGCGCGCCCTCGTCGACCAGCTCGTCGTCGACGTCGTGAACCGGCTCGTCGTCCTCGTCGGCGCTCGCGATGATCTCCTCGGGGCTCTCGTCCTCGAGAACCTCGTTCATTCCGGGGTCGGCGGCGGCCTCGTCGCGAAGCTGACTGAAGAGGTCGGCAGCAGTCACGTCCTCGACGTCGTCACCGTGTGCTGTCTCGTCGGAGTCAACCGGCTCCTCGTCGGCCGAGTCATCTTCGATTTCCCCGAAGAGCTCGTCCATGCTCGGACCGATATCGAAATTTCCCTCCCTCGATTTTTCATCGGTCGTACTATCGGTCATGTGCTCTTCTGTCCGAATAGATTATCAATCGGCATTAAGCTTTGGAATATTAACAGTCACTGAAGTGTGATATTCGATTCTCGTTTCGAACGTCAGCGGTCGATTGACGAAGTATACGTATCCCTACACGAGATACGGAAACGGATGGGAAATCAAGGTACGCAACGCAGTTGGCAAACTAGACGGTCCAAATCGGGAATCGTGAGAGTAAAATCCGGTGGTCGTCACGGTTCAGGCAGATGGCAGACCGCGGGTTCGACTTCGAGGAGCAATTGACGTCCCAGGCCGACGCGGACCGACGGTACTCGCTCGCGCCAACCGATCGAATCGATTCCCGCGGCTACGTTTCCGAGCCACCGAGAGGCGGCCTTCCGGTCCTCGAGGCCGACGAGTTGCTCGTGTTCGGCTCGAACAACTACCTCGGGTTGACCGCGAACCAGCGGGTCCAGAACGCCGCGAGACAGGCCGCCGCTACCGTCGGGACCGGCTCCGGCGGAAGCCGGCTCACGACCGGCGATACGATGGTCCACCACGACCTCGAGCGACTGCTCGCCGAGACCTTCGAGACGGACCGTGCGCTCGCGTTCTCCTCGGGCTACGCTGCGAACGTCGGAACGATCACCGCCCTCGAGCCCGACGTCGTTTTCGTCGACGAGTACACCCACGTCAGCGCGTTCGACGGCTGCCGGCTCGCCGGGACCGAGGTCGTTCCGTACGGCCACTGCGATCCCGACGCCCTTCGCGACGCGGTGGAGGACGCCCTCGAGCGGCGTGCTATCGGTGGAGTAACAGCCGACGTCGACGCCGACGCCAACACCGTCGCCGATGTCGACACCGATACCGAGGCCGACGCCGACGCCAAACCCGACGACGAATCCTGGCTCGTCGTCACCGATTCGATCTTCAGTCAGGACGGGTGGGTTGCTCCGCTCGAGGAACTCTGCGACGTCGCCGACTCGGTCGGCGCCTGGATCATGGTCGACGAGAGCCACGCGACCGGCCTCTACGTCCGCGGTGGTGGAATCGTCCAGGCCGAGGGGCTTGCCGACCGCGTCGACATCCAGATGGGGGCGCTTTCGACGGCGCTCGCCAGCCAGGGCGGCTACGTTGCGGGCGACGACGCGTTAATCGAGTGGCTGGCCGCTCGTGCGCCACCGTTCGTCGAGTCGACGGGTCTGACCCCGATGGCGGCCGCGGCGGCGAGCGAAGCACTCCACCTCTCGAAACACGGCGATTACCGCGAATCCCTCTGGGAGAACGTCACGCGTCTCCGCGACGGCCTGCTGACGATGGGCTACGAGGTCGATGGCGATTCGCAGATCCTGCCGGTCTACGTCGAGACGCGGGACGCGGCCCGGACCCTGGCGGACGACCTTCGCGAGCGGGGCGTGATCGTTTCCGCGCCCGTTCGTACGAGTTCTGGTGGACACACGTCCAGGAACGCGGTTCGGGAGGGGTACGTCTACGTGCTCCCGACGGCCGCGCACACCCGCGATGATCTCGTTGCCTGCCTCGAGGCGTTCCAGGACGCCGGCGAAGCTTGCGATCTCCTGTAGATGGCTCGCGTCCTCGAGGGTCCAGATTTGTCCTCAAGGGGTCGTACTAACTCTCGAGAATCGTACTATCACCCTAGAGTACTCCCCGCTCGAGCGGTTTAGCCGCTAGAAAAAGTCTGATAGGCCCGACTGTCCATCGTCGTCTTCGTCGTCTTTGTTCTCGTCGCTCTCGTCGCTCACGTCGGCATCCGACGCACCATCGTCGGCCGCTGCGCTCGAGTCGCCACCCGTCCCCGTCCCCGAACCCGAAGTCGCCTCGTCGTCGGCGTCTGAAGCTGAAGACCCTACGTCGAGAAGCGACGCGTTCGCCGAATCAGCGGATTCATCGCTCGAGTCCGACCCGTCATTCGAACCGTCGTCGCTCCTGGCGTCCTCCCCACTCCTGGCGTCCAGGTCGCTCGAGCCCTCAGCGTCCGCGGTGCCGAAAAACGCGGAACCGGAGTGCGAGACCGTCTCCTCGGCCTGGCGTTCGGCAGCGTCCTCCACGATCGACTCGACCTTGTTGGTGTCGGCGCCGCTCCCGGTGACGAACGAGACCTCCTTCTCGTCGAGGTCGTAGGCGGCCGCCATCGCGACGGTCAACTCCCGGTTTCGACAGAGGTGGGTCATGCTCGATAGGAACGGCATGATCTCCCGGCGGACAGTGCCGATGCTCGCGCCCTCCCGGTCGGCGATCCGCTGGGCGATGGCGTCGCGTCGATCCCGGGTCCCACGGGTTCGTCCGAGTTTCGACCAATAACTCGGCGGGCCGTACCGGGTCCACCCGCCTTTGGGCTCGCGCCTCGAGGCGGCGACGCCGGCGGCGATGTTGTCGGTTGCGTAGCGCCAGTACGAGTAGTTCTGGGTCGAGCGCACCCGGCCCAGCCAGCGGTCGGCGTTGCTCATGAACTCGTAGGCGTCGGCGAGTTCGCCGCCCGAGTAGTCCTTCGGCACGTTGTCCTCGACCCAGTTGAGCAGGTCGTCGGGCGTCTCGTCGGTGTCGTAGGCAGCCAGCAGGGCGCCGTGGGCGTCTTTCTCCTTGATGAGCGCGTCGAGGAAGTCGAAGATGCCTTCAGTGCTGTCGCGTTCGCTCGTCACGACGTCGTCGACCGTCAGGCGCTTGCTGCCCTCCGCGACCGCCTGCAGGTCGTTGACCGCGGACCGAAGGTCGCCGCTCGTCGCGTCGGCGATCTTGCGGAGGGCGTCGTCCTCGAATTCGATGCCCTCGCGTCGACAGATGTCCCGGAGGACGGGGACGATCGAGCGCGCCGAGACGTCGCGGAACTCGATGGTCTGACAGTAGTTTCGCAGCGAGTTGCTCATGTCGTAGAACTCGTTTGCCACGAGGACGATCGGCTGGCTGGCCGACTTGACTACCCGCGTGACCTCTCGAGAACCGCCGTAGTCGGCGTTGCCGTGGAAGTTGTCAGCCTCGTCGAGGATGACGAGGCGGCGACCGCCGCTGCCGCCGGTCAGCGTGCCGCTCTTCGAGGCCTCGCCGGCGACGCGCTTGATCACGTCGGCCTGGCGGTCATCGCTGGCGTTGAGTTCCATCACCGGCCAGCCCATGTCGTTGGCCAGCGCGTGGGCGGCCGAGGTCTTCCCGATACCCGGACTGCCGTGGACGATGACGGGCTTTCGGTGCTCGTCCCACGTCTTCGCCCACTCCTCGAGTTTGTTGCGGGCCTTGTCGTTTCCACGTACCTCCGACAGCGTCGTCGGGCGGTACGTTTCCGTCCAGTCGCTCATTGTCGGAGGTAGGGACGAGTCGCGTTTAGTGGTTGCGGAGCGTCACCCTCGACGACCGTCTCCAGCCGAGGCGAGACGTCACCTTCTCTCTACCCACGGCACTCGAGACTCGAGGCGACGCCTGTTCGGACGGATGGCGACATTTGCAGGTGATGCGACTGTCGAACCGAGTTCTCGCCCGCTCGAAACCGCACGTTACGGCACCTCGACCGGCGAACGCTCCGAATCTCGGACAATCGTCTGGTTGGTGCAGGAAACAGTCTCTCGAGTGCTCTAGGGAGCGATTACCATCGTTTCATCGCCGAAACTGAACTTACACGCAGAATAAGCAAGAGGTCCGGTGGTGCCGAGGGTACTATGTCCCTCTGGCCCAGGCGGACCGTGATGGCTCTCGGTGCCTCGCTCGTCATCGGCAGTTTCCTCGGTGCGGCTAAAACGAGCGGCGGGGCCCATGTGAAGTCGACGGTCCCGATGGCGGTGACGCCTGCGGACGCCGATCACTGGACGTCCTACCACGGCACCCCTGGAAACACCGCCGCCCTCTCGGGCTCGAGTCGGTTTCCAGCGCCCGAGACGGTCGCCTGGGAATACGAGCAGGATGGCGACGTCGTCGTCGCCGATGGCACGGTCTACCTCCGGACGGGGGCTGGTGTCCACGCCCTCTCCGCCAGCGATGGGTCCATCCAGTGGGTACGAGAGGACGTCGGCGCCGACGGAACCCCCGCCGTCGTCGACGACACCGTCTACGTCGCCGGCGACCGAGTGACGGCGCTCGATGCCGACAGCGGCGATACCGTCTGGTCGACGTCGTTCGGGACGAACGGCCAGATCCCAAGTCCGACCGTCGTCGACGGATCGATCTACGTGGTTGTCGACGGCGCTCTTCGCTCGCTCGACGCCGACGACGGGAGTCCCCAGTGGCGACGGAGTGGGGTCGACCTCGAGCGACAGGATGCCGACGTTGCGTCGTTCGTTTCGATTCCAGTCGCCGTCGCGAACGACCTCGTGTATGCCGCCGTTGGCGACGCCGGTTTCGTCGCGCTCGACGCCGAGTCGGGGGAGCCGGTGTGGGTCGTCCAGGAGGAGACTCCCTCGAGAGGCGAGGGACTTCCCTCAATCGTGGCGACTGAAGACCGCCTCTACGTGGCGTGGCTCGGCGACGGCGGCGATGGTGACGTCGACGACGGTGACGACGAGGGCGTCGACGGTGACAGCGACGAGGGGGAGGAAGAAGTGTGCCTGGTCCTCGATGCCAACGACGGAGCGGTCCTCGAGCGAGTCGAGTTGCGGTTCCCACTCGCGGCGACTGACACCGTCAGAGTCAGTGCCGAGCGACACGGCGTCTACGCGTACAACTACGAGACCGACCACAGCTGGACCGTCGGCGGGTCGATGGATGCGTGGGGACGACCGTCAATCGGTGGCCGCACGGTCGTCGTTCCGTACCACCCTGCCGACGGGGACCCCGCCATCTTCGGAGTCGACATCGAAACCGGCCTCGAGCAGTGGTCGTTTCCGTTAGCAGCCGTCGGACTCGAGGACCCTCACGAGGCGAGGTGGCCCGATCTCACGTACGCAATCGGTGACGGAACGGTGTACTTCTCGGGGCACGGGAGCCTCGTCGCGCTCGAGCCAGCGACGGAGGTCGGCGCGGACCAATTCGGCGGGGACGAAGACGACGCGGCCGGTGTCGACACTATGGACGGCGACGAGGCGAGCGACACCGACGATGAACACGAATCGAGGCCGAACGAGGGTGTCGCGTCGGACGAAAGCGGCGACATCGACACTACGGACGCCGACCATTCGTCGAACGCTACCGAAACCGACGATGGGACGCGCGAGGACGACACCGACGGCGCCGCATTCGACGATACCCACCAAAAGACGGACATCGAGAACGGCTCGTCTAACGACGAGGGAGACGGCGCACCCGGGTTCACCGTCGGTACCGAACTCGTTAGCGGAGGACTCGTCCTCGAGTGGCTCCGTCGTCGATTACCCGCGAACGACTTGGAGTAGGAGCCCTGCCTACTGGAACGCACGGGCCTGTCCGCTGGAACGTGCAAGCCCTGCCCAGGAACGTTACACACTCACACGGCGCCCAAAGAGTGACGGTCCTCGTCGCGGAACGTCTCGCCGAATGTTCCCCGAGACGTTCGAAACCGATCGGCTTCGGTTCGAGCCGTTGACGACCGAGACGATCACGCCCCTCGAGCTGTACGAGTACACGAACTCGGCCACTGACTTCGGGGCGGTCGCCACGCACCTCACGACCGACGTCCACGAGACGGCGAACGACGCCCGCAAGTACCTCCTCGAGTCCGAGAAGCGGTGGGACGACGCCACGCGAGCGAACTGGACGATCTATCCGCTCGAGGGCGAATCCATCGGAACGTTCGCCGGCGTCGCCAGCCTCATCCCGCTCTGGGAGAAGCGCACCGCCCGACTCGGCCTCTGGCTTCGCAAACCGTTCTGGGGCCGCGGCTACTCGAGCGAGCGCGCCGCGGCGACCATGGCCATCGCGTTCGACCGCCTCGACCTCGAGGTGGTCTCGGTGGGCTACCTGAAGGGCAACGCAAAGTCGAAGCGGGCGATCGAGAAGTACGTCGAGCGCTACGGGGGGACGTACGACAGCGTGTTGCGAAACTGGGTGCCACTCGATGGCGAGATCCGCGACCTGCACCGGTACACAATCACCGCCGAGGCGTGGGAGACGAATCGGCCCGAGACGGCGTATACGGTTCGCGAGTGAGGTGGTACTCGAGTGAACGTCGTTGCTCGAGTGAGTGACGAAAACCGAGTGAGCGACGTCGAAGGCACCAACCAGGACGACCGAGATGGTCGATGAAGGACGAAGGAAGCTTTAGGTCGCTCCCACAGACAATACGCATCAGGGTACTCGAGATGACGAACGCGATACCGGACTCGGGCGTCGAGGCGTCGGGCGATAACGACGAGGCCAGCGCCGGGACTGGAACGAGTGCGGACGAACCGGATGCCGCGGGGGACCTCCGTCCGTTGTTTCTGGGCGTGGTCGCTGGCGCACTCGCCTGGCTCGCCGGCTACGCGGTCACCTACGGATTGGCTCGCGAGTCGATTCGCGTCGATCTCCGGACCGACGTTCTCGAGTCCGCCGCGGGCGAGACGCTCACCGCTGAACTGGTCGCCTGGACCTACCTCAACGCCCACGGGGTGGCGACCGAGGTGCCGCGGCGCGGGCTCTTCAGACTCTTGCCGCCGGAACAGAACGTCGTCCTGAACGGGAGCGGCGCCGAGTGGCTCCTCTTGCTGGTGCCGCCGCTCGTCATCGCGTTGGCCGGCGCGTACTGCGCATACGACCAGTTCGAGCGCCTCGAGTCGATCACCGAAGCCGCGATCGACGGCGCGATGGTCGCCATCGGCTACCTCGCCGTCACGATCGTCGCCGTCCTCGTCTCGACGGTCGTGATCGAGGGTTCGGTGATCCGACCGTCGCCGCTCGAGTCGATACTCGTCGCCGGGATCGGCTATCCGATCGTCTTCGGTGCGCTCGGGGCCGTCACCGTCGTTCGGCTCCGCGCTCGCAGTGGCGTTCGAACTCCGTGACCGCCGTTATTCTCCAAGCTTTCGAGCGACCATCTCGCCCCAGTTGGCGAACTCGTGGCGCTCGTAGAACGCCTGCGCCCGGTCGTTTTCGCGGTCGACGTCTAGCACGAGTCGGTCGAGTGGCAGGTCCTGGCCGCGGGCGACCGCGAGCGCTCGCTCCATCAACGCGTCGGCAACGCCGGTCCCGCGCGCGTCGGGAGCGACGTAGATTTCGTTGAGAATGGCCGCGTCCCAGATGTACGCGAGCGACTCCGGGAGGACGAATACGTAGCCGACGAGTGTCGACGACCCCGCTTTCTCGTCCCCTGACGATTCCGGCTCGACGGCGACCGTCACTGCCTCTGGTTCCTCGTCCAGGCAGCGTTCGACCCACTCGAGGTAGCCTTCGCGGTAGGCGTCGGTGAGCTTCGATTCGTACCGTTCTGACTTGCCGTCGTCGCCCGTTCCCTCGCCAAGTCCCAGTTCGAACGCCCGTTTGAGCGCCCAGAGGCCGTCTGCATCGGTCGCCGGATCGTACGGTCGGATCGTCGGCTCGACGGTCGTGTCCATACCCGCCGATAGTCGTGAGGGGCTAAGGCTCACCCGATTTCCCGACCTGGTGCGTTCGGCTGATCAGCCCCCAGGGGTCGAAGAGGTACACGCCCGCGAGGCCGAGCGCCAGGACGACGACGAACACGCGGGCGGCCTCCGCAAGATCCGTGGGAACCGACGGCTCGAGTGTAATCGCCATCACGCCCGCGACGCTGATCCACAGGACGGCGGTGATCGTCCGCTGACGACGGTTCATACTCGAGTATGGCCTCGAGGCGTACTTCAAGGTCCCGCTTAGTACGCACAATTCTTGATGGTTTCGTGCTCAGTGACGTGCTCGAACGCGGAGGCGAACGCCCTGCTGATCTCCTTCGTATCGTCGAGATCCTACCGTCGAACGATCGGAATTGGACTCGAGCGGTGTGCTCGAGTACCGACGCTCATACTCAATACTATAATTATCTAAGTATAATAGTATAGGGTGTATAGTGAACTTTGAGGCTGGCGTCGTCGAGCAGGGTATTCGAACAGCGTCGAGTTCCATTTCCTGTTTGTCGGTTTCCGCTCGCGGATGCAAGTATCACTACGCGGTACGCACGGCTTTCGCCGTTCACATCGTGATTCTCCCCGACGACCGTAGCCGTTGCACCCGCGGTCGACGTCATCCAACCCGGTCCATCGCCGGTTTTATTTTACTGTTGAAAATAGCGTCGCTATGGTCAAAGAGCCCGTCGACGTCGAGACGGCGGGGCAGAACGTCGCCGGTGAGGAGCCTGCGGCGGAGCCAGAAGCGGTCACCGACGACACGACGGTCCACGACGACGATGTCGAACTCGAGCGAACGATTGGATTGGTCAGCGGCCTGGCAATCGGAATCGGGACGATGATCGGAGCGGGGATTTTCGTGTTCCCCGGATTAGCGGCGAGCAACGCGGGGCTCGCTGCCACCGTCTCGTTTGGTATCGGCGGGTTGATCGCGTTGTTCGTGGCGCTTCCGACGTCCGAACTCGCCACAGCCATGCCCCGTAGCGGGGGCGGATACTACTTCATCTCGCGAGGGATGGGTACCGCCTACGGTGCAATCGTAGGTCTCGGACTCTGGTTGGGGTTAATGTTTGCCTCCGCGTTCTATCTCGTCGGCCTCGGTCACTACGCGAGCGCCGTGTTCGCTGAACTCGGCGTCGGGCTCCCGTTCAGCCCCGTTATCGGGATTGGATTACTGTTCGGCGCAGCGCTGACGGCGTTGAGTATTGGTGGCACAGAAAACACAGCCAAGCTGCAGAATATTGTCGTCGGGATTCTCCTCGTCGTCCTCACGGGATTTCTCTCGTATGGCGTCCTCGACGCTTTCGGGGTCTTTGGTCGGACCAGCGTCCCGGAGCAATTCTTCTCGAGAGGCTACTTCCCGGTGTTGACGACGGCCGCGCTCGTGTTCACATCGTATCTGGGGTTCGCCCAGGTTGCAACCGTTGCGGGTGAGATCAAGCGGCCGGGGCGGAATCTGCCGCTGGCGATGGTCGGGTCGGTGCTCGTCGTCACCGTGTTCTACGTCGTGACGATTTTCGTCGCGACCAGCGCGTTCGGAGCGGACCGGCTCGGTCAGTTCGGTGAGACGGCGATGGTCGAAGTGGCCCGTGAGTTCCTCGGACTGCCCGGCGCGGTCGCTATCCTGGGTGCCGGGTTGTTGGCAACGTTCTCGAGTGCAAACGCGTCGATTCTGAGCGCCTCCCGGGCAGTGTACGCATTGAGTCGGGATGCCTTGCTACCCCGAAAAGCGAGCGAAGTCAACCTCCGGTATGGGACTCCACACGTCGCGCTGCTGGCTGCCGGTGGCCCGATTCTCGCGCTCGTGGCGACCGGACAGGTCGAATTGCTCGCGGAGGTCGCGTCGTTTCTCCACCTGATCATGTACGGTCTAATGTGTGTCGGGCTGATCGTGTTGCGACGCCGGAATCCCGAGTGGTACTCGCCCAGTTACCGTGTCCCGGGGTATCCAGTGTTGCCTGGCGTCGGTGCGCTCGCTAGCTTCGGTCTGATCGCCTTCATGCAACCTGCGTCGATCGCCATCGGCATCGTAGTCATGGTCGTGTCGTACCTGTGGTATCGTTATTACGCTGGAGACGTCATACTCAAGGGGGAGATCTGAAATGACGGACCGACCATCGATACTCGTTCCGATTCGCGTACTCGAAGGAGAGTCGGTTCCGGAGGGGGTTCCCGGTCTCCTCGCGAACGCCCACGTCGTCTTGCTGGGATATCACGTCGTTCCCGAACAGACCGCACCGGGACAGGCACAGATGCAGTTCGAGGAGCGAGCCACGGCCCGTCTCGACGAATACGAGGCGATCTTCGAGGAGGCGGGAGCGACCGTCGAACGGCGACTCGTCTTCACGCACGACGGACAGAAGACGATCGACCGCACGATTCACGAGCACGACTGCATGGCAGTTCTCGTCCCGAACGCCACCGGGACGGTTGACGATGTGCTCGTCGCCGTCCGCGGGGCCGTGGGAATCGACCGTCTCGCCCGCGTCGTCGCCGGCGTGTTCGGTGCGATGGACACCTCGATAACGCTGTACCACGTCGTCGAGACGAAGGAAACGGACGAGGACATTGGGACACTTCTCGATGGGATGGTCGATCGACTGGGAGAGCTCGGTGTCGACGAGTCGAAGATCGAGACACGAGTCGAGCGAGATCAGAAGCCTCTCGATGCGATCGTCGACGCATCTGAAGCGTTCGATGCCGTCGTGATGGGTGAGACGGATCCGTCGCTCGTAACGTACGTGTTCGGTATGCCGGCCGACCAGGTTGCCGACCGGTTTCTCGGCCCCGTTCTCGTCGTCCAGCATGAACTTGCGAACGAAAGGGACGAGTGAGATGGCCGAATACCATAGACGTGGAGGATAGGTGTCCGGCGGAGGAGGCTTTGCGGAGAAGGTGTCGACGAGATTGCCTCAGAGCACGGTAGTAGCAATCCTCGTATGGTTGTGCAGAATTATGAGTTTCGACGTACGTGGATATAGAAAACGTAGCAACGTTTGAGGCCGGCGTCGTCGAGAGCGGTCCCAACAATCACTGTGCGCGATATTGTTCGCGGAAGAACGCAAGTGGGCGATTTGGACCACGGTCGTCCCTCACTGCGTTCGGTTTTCCCTCTGATTCAAATCTCCATGGTCTGGTTTTCACGATCCGGACGCTCGCTACGCTCACAAGTTGGACCGTGAAAACGCCGAGAGGGAGATTTGAACTCCCGTGTCCGTGGGGACAGCAGATTTCGAATCTGCCGCCTTGGCCGGGCTAGGCTATCTCGGCTCACTCGTACGTAGCCGGGTGGTGATTTTAGCCGTTTCGGTTTCTCGCAGCCGCGGGGTCGGTTACCACGGTCGCGACCGGCCCGAGTTCAGGACCGGAACCAGCATCGAGACCGCTGTCTGGAGCCGTCACCCGCTACTCGAGCGCGACCTGCTCACCACTACCTCGAACGTGACAATAACAGAAGAAATATGGGCGACCACCTCGAGTCCGACGCCATGGACGTCACTCAGGCCAGCGAAGAGTGCAACACGGTACTCGACGCGATTGGCGAGGCCGTCATCTGCGACCGTGAATTTCTCGAGACCGTCCTCCTCGGCGTCGTCGGACGCGGGCACGTCCTGCTCGAGGACGTCCCCGGCACGGGGAAGACCCTCACAGCCCGCAGCGTCGCGACCGCCCTCGGACTGTCGTTCTCGCGCATCCAGTTCACCCCGGACCTCCTCCCATCCGACGTGACCGGCACCCACGTCTTCAACGAGCAGGACCGGGAGTTCGAGTTCAACGAAGGTCCCATCTTCGCGAACATCGTCCTCGCCGACGAGATCAACCGTGCGCCGCCGAAAACCCAGGCCGCGCTGCTCGAGGCGATGGAGGAAGGGCAGGTGACGACCGACGGCGAGACCCGCCAGCTGCCACAGCCGTTCTTCGTCATCGCGACCCAGAACCCCGTCGAGCAGGAGGGGACGTTCCCGCTCCCCGAGGCGCAGGTCGATCGCTTCCTCGTGAAGACCTCGATGGGGTATCCCGACGAAGGTGGAGAGATCGAACTCCTCCAGCGGCGAGCGAGCCGCGACGAGATGAGCCCGAGCGTCGAGACGGTGTTCGAACCCGAACACGTCACCGCCCTCCGGCAGGTCCCCGAGACCGTGACGGTGGACGAGGACCTCCTCGAGTACGTCGTCGCCCTCGCCCGACAGACCCGGACCGACGGCCGGGTCGAGGTCGGCGTCTCTCCTCGTGGGACCCAGCGCCTGTTCGAGGCCGCTCGCGCCTACGCGACCATTGCGGGGCGGGAGTACGTCACCCCGGACGACATCAAGCGCGTCGCCCACCCGGTGATGGCCCACCGCCTCGTGCTCACGCCCGACGCGACGGTCAACGAGGTCTCGAAGTCCCAGATCGTCGACGCGGTCCTCGATTCGGTACCGGTGCCGACGCTCGAGTGACGGAAACGACGAACTCGAGATTCGAGAGAACGGTATTGCGAGACATCGGACGACCTCACCGCGTGGGGAACGCTATCGTAAGCTATTGCAGCGTCTCGACACCTCCCCGTCGCGGTTCTCGATATTGCCAAAAAAGACGTGAATGGCGTCGGCTCAGGCTTCCATCTCTGGCGCACTCTCAGCTTCGACGAGCTCTTTGGACGTCCGGAGCGAGTGTTTGAACTGGCGCTCGTTGTACCGCTTCGCGACGGGTTCGAGCACGCGCTCGAACAGCGAGTCGCCGAACTCGTAATCGGCCCGCTGGACGACCTTCGTCCCGGAATCGGTCTCTGCGTAGTAGTAGTGTAGCTCCCCGGTCATACCGGGGCTCTCGAACGTGGTGATCGTGTGTTGGTTCGGTTCGGCGATTCGCATCTCCATTTTACCGTCCATCGAGGTGCCGAGCAGCCTGTAGGTGGCGTTCATCCGAAGACCGTCATCGGTCTCCTCGACGATCTCGACATCGGTCAGGCTGGGCATGGTTCGTCGCCAGTTCTCGGGGTCGATCCCGAACTGAAAGACGCGGTCTACGGGCGCTTCGATTTCGATCGTGTGCTCGAACGTGGGCATCTATATCATCTCTGTGTCAACTCGAATCACGCACTGATCTCTACGAAGGAATCGGGTACGACGACGGCTGACTCACTTGATATAGGCGCGCTGAGGTAATAAGACTATGCTCGGAAACGCGACGCCAGGGGCCGTTACCCTGTATTTTTCATCCCGGCGGCGATCCCCTTGACCGTCAGCCTGAGCGTTCTCTCTTCGACGTCGGTTCGGTGGGTTCGCCCCAGCAGGTGCGTCTGGAGGAAGTTGAGCGGATCGACGTAGGGGTTCCGTCGCTCGAGGTTCTCGCCCATCCAGTCGCGCGTGTGGAGCGTTTCACGCTGGCCGATCGTCTTGACCAGGTCGACCGCGCGGTCGTACTCCTCGGACACCCGCGGGAAGAACCGCTCCCGCAGGTCCTCGGTCGCCAGGTCGGCGTACTGCTCGGCGATCTCGAGCTCCGTTCGCGAGAGCGAGAGCGCGGCGTTGTCGAGGGTCGTGCGGAAGAACGGCCACTCCTCGTACATCGTCTGCAGGGTCTCGACATCGCCGTCGTTCTCCAGGTAGGCGTCGATGCCGTCGGCGACGGCGTACCAGCCCGGCAGGATGCACCGCGCCTGCGTCCAGGAGAAGACCCACGGGATCGCCCGCAGATCCTCGACCGTCCGCTCGCCGCTCCGGGAGGCCGGCCGCGAGCCCAGGTCGAGGTCCTCGATGACGGTGATGGGCGTCGCCTGCTCGAAGTACTGGACGAAGCCGTCGGTCTCGAGCAGGTCGCGGTACTCCTGGCGGGCCGCGTCGGCCATGGCGTCCATCGCCTCGATCCACTCATCCTCGATGCGCTCCTCAGGTTGCTCGATCGCCTGCTTTCGCGCCCGCAACTGGGCGTTGAGCATCTGCTCGATGTTACGCTCGGCGATACGGGGGTTGCCGTACTTCTCGGCGATGGCCTCCCCCTGCTCGGTGAACTTGACCTGGCCGGTGACGGTGCTATTCGGCAGGGCCAGCAGGGCCTCTCCCATCGGGCCCCCGCCGCGGGAGATGGACCCCCCGCGGCCGTGGAACAGGCGCATCGTCACGTCGTAGTCGTCACAGATCTGACCGAGTCGGCGCTGGTTCTTGTACAGCGACCAGTTCGCCGCCAGGAACCCGTTCTCTTTGTTCGAGTCGGAGTATCCCAGCATGATCTCCTGAGTCCGCCCGCGGGCCTCGAGCACCTGCGCGTAGGCTTCGTTGTCGAACAGCGTCCCCATGATGCGGCGAGCGCCCGAGAGGGCGTACTCCGTCTCGAGCAGCGGGACGATGTCGATGCCGCAGTGTTCCGGCAGGGAGACGATACCGGCCTGGTCGGCCAGGAACAGCACCTCGAGGACGTGGGACGGCTCGTTGTTCATCGAGATGCAGTAGGTGTCGATGGCCTCGTTGCCGTACTCGGCCTGCCAGTCGGCGAGGCTGTCGAAGAGGGTGACGACCCGACTCGAGGTGTCCGAGAGGTCCTCCGTCCGGGAGAGGTCGACGATTGTCTCGTCCTGGAGGACGGCGTCGGTGAGCAACTCGACGCGCTCGTCCTCCGAGAGGGTCTTGTACTCGATGCCTTCCCGCGAGAGCACCTCGTCGATGGCGTCCGTGTGGTTCTGGCGGTGATCGCGCAGGTCGAGGCTGGCGAGCGAGAGGCCGAAGGTGGCGACCTGTCTACGCAGGGGGTCGACGTGAGCCTCGACCACGGTTTCCCCGCTGTTCTCCCGGAGGCTGTCGGCGATGATCTCGAGGTCCTCGACGAGTTCGTCGGCGTCGTCGTAGCCACCGGGGCGAACGTCGCCGACGCGTTCGAGGCGCTCGCGCATCAGTTTGAGCTTCTGGCGGTAGGGTTCGCCCGGGTAGCGTTCCTTCGCCGTCTTGGCGCTTCCCGGCAGTCGCTCCCGGTCGGCCTCGAGCGAGGCGTCGAACGTGTTGCCGGTGGTGATCCGACTCCCGTCCTGACTGAGCACGCCCGAGAGCCGCTTGAGTTGCTCGCGATAGCGGTCGATCACGACCTCGCGTTGCCGTTCGAGGGTGTTGGCCGTGACCTCGGGCGTGACGTAGGGGTTGCCGTCGCGGTCACTCCCGGCCCACGAGCGGAACTCGAAGAGTTTGGGGACATCGATGGCCCCGTCGAGTTCGTCGTCCAGCGCGTCGGCCAGTTCGTCGTACACCTCGCCGACGACGTCGAAGAGCGTGTTTTCGAGGTACCACTGGACGTTCCGGGCCTCGTCCTCTGGTTCGGGCTGGCGCTTGCGGACCTGTGGGGTCTGCCAGAGGCTCGTCACCTCGGCGTCGACGTCCCGCCAGACCTGCTCGCGCTCCTTGTCGGTCAGCAGCCGCTCGTCGAGCGTCTCGAGGTGGGTCGCCACCGTCCGGAGCTTCGACTTGACGGTCTTTCGGCGCGCTTCCGTCGGGTGGGCCGTGAACGTCGGTTCGATGAGCACGTCGTCGAGGATGCCCGAGACGGTCTCTAGATCCGCTTCGGACAGCTCCTCGGCGGCCGTCTCGAGACTGTCGTCGAGCGTTCCGTCCTGGGAGTCCTGTCGAATCGACCGGACGCGCTCGCGCTCCTCGGCGAGGTTGATCAGTTCGAAGTACGTCGTGAACGCACGGGCGACCACGCGTTGCTGGTGTGGCGACAGCCCCTCGAGTTCGGTGGCCAGTGGCTCTCGTGACTCGATGTCTCCCGCACGGTAGTCGATGGCGGCCGTTCGACAGGATTCGACGGTGTCGAACGCACGACGCGACGTCTGGTCCTCGAGGACGTCACCCAGGAGGGCCCCGAGTTCGCGAACGTCCTGTCGGACTTCCCTGTTGTGCAGTCGCATACCAACACTCTACGCGCCCTATTGCTAAAAACTCCGTACAGCGCGAAAGTTTGCCACGTGAATCGTCTTTCGTGAGGGTTTCGAGCCCGTTAGCGAAGCGTTTTCGAGACGAGTTCGACCCTCAATTGTACTCCCGCCAGCGGTACCCACACTCGGTACACTTGAAGAACCGCGTCGGCGGCTCGTCGGCCGAGGCCGTCTGCTTGATCGTGTACCAGGCCTCCTCAGTGCCACACTCGTCACAGCGGACGTCCGTCGCGATTGGCTTGCCCTCGAAGTTCGCCTCCTCGTCGGACTCGATCACGTCGTCGAACGTCTGGGACTCGGTCGTGACGAACGAGGCTTCTTGTTCCCGGTCTCGAGCCGTCGACGCGCCGCAGTCGTCGTTGGTACAGACCATGTGGTCCCCATCGGCTTTCATCATCGAACCGCAGTTGTCGCAGAACTGCATACCAGAGGTATCGGCTCGAGGGGCAAAAACGATGCGTCAGCGGCCCGACCGAGGCCCGCCGAGAATGGCTTTCCACACTCGAGACGGAGCCTATTTCGCCCCACAGCCGCGAGTGTCGCGTATGAACCAGACCACGGAGACCACGGCCCGCGTCCTCCCGGGGCGAACCGCGGACGAGTGGCTCCTCCTCGAGGTCGACACGGCCGATCCGACGTACGTCGAGCGACCCGACCTGGACGGCGACCCCGATTCGGGCGACGACGCGGATCGAAACGGCCCCGGTCTCGAACACGGTAACCGGATCGAGGCGACGCTCGAGTGGGACGACGGCGAACCTCGACTCGCTTCCTGGACGGTTCTCGAGCCGACCCGGTTTCGCTTCCGTCGGACGGACGCCCCCGTCTTCCAGGCCGCCCAGCACTGTTTCGAGGAGGCCCGACGAGCGGGCGAGGCGATGAACGCCCGCGTGATTCACGACACCGACGGTCGCCCGAACGGCGTGGTCTACACCTTCGCGGATCAGCCGGGTCAGCGCGACCTCTACGCCGAGTTTCGCGACGGCGAGAAGCCCCTCGAGCCCTTGCTCGATCGCGCCGCCGAGTCGACCGAGGCGCCGTTTTCGGTCTGGGTGCTCGACGTGAGCGAGCCGTTCGTACTCGTGACCATCGTCCTCGATCCGGACGGGTTACTCGAGGGGAAGATGCGCGAGGCGTACGGGGATGCCGGGTAGGAACCGTCCCTTTCAGTTGCGGGGCGAGTACCCGACTCGGCCGCTCACTCGTAGGTGAAAAAGCGGACGTTACAGGACGGACAGACGAGTTTTTCCTGTGGCGTCTTGCCGACCGGGGTCGCTTCGCCACAGCAACTCGCACGCGTGATCGTCACCTTGCCGCCACAGAGCGGACATTCCTCGAGGAGCGACCGCAGGGGGCGCCCCGCGGCGCGAGCGACCGCGTCGTCGACTCGTTCCTCGAGCGCGCGGGCCGCGGCGAGTTCGGCGACGGCGACTCCCTGGTGGAGCGTCACGGGCGCGCCAGCGGCCGGGTCGAGGATGACGACGGGGCGCCCCCACTGCCGGCGAGTGCGCGTCTCTACCGTGGACGGCGTCACCTCGTCGGCCACGTCGGCCAGCGCCTTGAGGTCGAGGTGACGAAGCGACGCCATCTCGCGACGCCAGTCCTCGCGGAAGTCTGGGTCGAGCACCACGTCCTCGGCCTCGACGTCGACGACGCCGGCCTCGAGCAACGTGGTGAGGACCGCTTCCCCGTCCGGTGGGGTGTCATCGCCCGAGCCCGTGCCCGCGTTCGCGTTCGCAGCCGCATCCGCGGTCACGGTCGAACTCGTCGTCGATCCAGATTCCTCGACTGTTCCGAGCCCGCCAGCGTCGGCCAGCGATCCGGTCGTCGAGCCCCGATGCTCGTGGCCGAACGGATCGACCGGTAGCCTGGCGAAGAGCTTCGGTGCCAAGTGCGGCGTGTACGGAACGAGGTAGCCCCGGAGGCCGATCCCGGCGACGCCAGCAGTCGCGACCACCACCGCGGTCCGTCGCCGCCCCCTGAGAGCGAGGACGCCGACCGCCACGACGAGCAGCACGACGTTGGTCACCGTACACGGCCAGCAGCGATTCTCCCCGGTGTACTCCGGGCGTCGAACGCGCTCGAGAAGCGAAGCCATGCGGGGCAATTTCTGGTGGGACGGCTTGAGTGTGGCGCTGGAGACAGGCTTTTTACAACGGGTGTTATACGTCGACTGGAATGAACGTGCGCCCTCCACAGTCAAGCGGGCTGGTGGTTCGACATGGACGGTGACGAACTGATCGCGACGCTCGAGGACGCGGGCCTCTCGCCGTACCAGGCCGACGCCTTCGTGACGCTGCTCGAACTGGGCGCTGCGTCGGCAACCGACATCGCCCACGCCAGCTCCGTCCCCGATCCGCGAATCTACGACGTCCTGCGCGGACTCGAGGACGACGGATACATCGAAACCTACGAACAGGACAGCTTGCACGCCCGCGCCCACGACCCGGATGAGGTCCTCGCCGACCTTCGCTCGCGGGCGAGTCGCTTCGAGACGGCCGCCACGGAGATTGAAGAGCGCTGGAACCGGCCCGATATCGAGGACCACAAAGTCAGCATCGTCAAGCGACTCGACACGGTGCTGACACAGGCCGAGGAGTTGATCCGGGAGGCGACGACGCAGGTGCAAGTCGGCCTGACGGTCGAGCAGTACCACGAACTCGAGGACGCACTCGCGGCGGCACTCGAACGGGGCGCCGACGTGAAGGTGTGTCTGTTCCCGTCGGTCGACGCCGAGATGGACCTCCCGTCGATGGAGTCGCTGGCGCGAACCTGTACGGAGGCCCGGCGTCGACCGATCCCCTCGCCGTTCGTCGCGCTCGTCGATCGGTCCTGGACGTGTTTCTCCCCGCACGGGTACTCGACGAACGAGTACGGCGTCATCGTCAACGACCGGACGCACACCTTCGTCTTCCACTGGTACTTCCTGACCAGCCTCTGGGAGGTCCACGAGACGATCTACTCGGCCCGGAACGACGAGTTCCCCGTCACCTACGTCGACCTCCGGCACTGCCTGCGTGACGTCATCCCCCTGCTCGAGGACGGGGTGGCGATCGAGGCGACGGTCGAGGGAATCGAGACCGGTTCGGGACTGGAGGTCACCCGGTCCGGGACGGTGACGGACGCCACCTACGCGGGTGTCACGACGGAAGCCGATCACCCGGCCCCGCTGGCACAACTCGCGGGCGAGGCGTCGATCACCCTCGAGACCGAGGACGGACCCGTTACCGTCGGTGGCTGGGGCGCGATGCTCGAGGACCTCGAGGCGACTCGTATCACGGTCGACTCGAGTGCCTGATGAATATATGAAGTATTACCTTTTCACGAATAGTTACTACGTTCGGGTGCTATTGTCGAGTAACGTCGTCGCGTCGAACCCGCCGCCTCGGGCCGGTGAGTGTGCCGCAAACGATGTCTTCTCCAGCACTCGTACCGCTCGACGACTGTCTTCGCTTCATTTACAACACCTGTTGTACCTGATCCAGTAGTTATAAATACGAACGACATTGTTATCTCCTTCTATGAGTGAGAGAAACTCACAGGGGAGCGACGGAATCGACTCGAGCGTCTCGCGTCGGACGTTCGTGAAAGCAGCGGGGGCGAGCGGGGCCGCGGTGAGTCTCGCAGGGTGTATCTACGGCGACGAAAGCGATGGCGGCTCCGGGGACACCATCACGATCGCGATGGGATCGACGACCATCTCGGACATCGAGGACAACCTGCCGGACCTGCTCCACGAAAACGGGCTGAGCGACGATGTCGAAATCGACTTCAGTTCCCAGGAGGACGACTCCGGCGCGCAGCGAGATAAGTACATTTCGTTGCTCGAGGCCGAGGAGTCCAGCCCCGACCTGTTCATGATGGACACGGGGTGGGCGAACGTATTCATCGAACAGGGCTACATCGCCAACCTCTCGGAGGAACTCGACGACGACACCCTTGACCGGATCGACAGCGACTACTTCGAGGCGTTCACCAACACCGTCCGCGATACCGAGAGTGGCGACCTCTACGGAATCCCGCTGTTCCCGGACTACGCGGTCATGCTGTACAACAAGGAGTACGCGCGTGAAGCCGGCTACTCCGACGACGACTTCGAACAATGGGAGACCGAGCCGATGACCTGGCAGGAGTGGGCCGAGACGGCCCAGGAGGTCACCGAGGCGTCGAACGCCGAGTTCGGCTTCTCGACCCAGTGGGACATCTACGAGGGGACCGCCTGCTGTACGCTCAACGAGGTCATGACGTCCTTCGGCGGCGCGTACTTCGGCGGCGAGGAGAACCTGGGCGGCCCGGTCGGCGACCGCCCGGTCACCATCGACGAACCGGAGTTCATCGAGGCCCTCAGCATGGTGTACACGCTCGCCGCTCAGGAGGAAGACGAGTACACACTCGACGACTACCCGACCGGGGTCGCGTCGCCAGACATTACCCAGTGGACGGAGAACCCGGCACTCTCGCCGTTCACGGAGGGGCAAGCCGCGTTCCACCGCAACTGGCCGTACTCGATCGTCGAAACGCTCAGCGGGGACTACGACTTCGAGGACCAGGACGACCTCGGCGTGATGCCGATCCCTTACGCCGTCGAAGATGGCGAAGGCGCCCACCCGGGAACCGGTGGCTCGACCTCTGCACAGGGCGGGTGGCACATCTGCATGAACCCCAATACCGAGAAAAAGGAAGAGGCGGTGGAGGTACTCACTGCCATGACCGAGGACGACTTCAATCTCGGCATGCTCGAGGCCATCGCGTGGCTACCGCCGAAACCGGAACTCTTCGACTCCGAGGAGGCGACCGACCCCGACGCCGTCGGCGTCGTGGCCAACTACATGAACACGCTTCAGGTCGCTGGCGAGGGAGCGATGCCCCGACCGGTCACCACGGAGTGGCCTTCCCAGGCAAACGCGATCGCGGAACAGGCTAACCAGGCCGTCGCTGGCCAGAAGAGCCCCGAGGAGGCCGCCGCCGAACTCCAGACCTCCATCGAGGACATCGAATCCTCACAATGAGCACCGAAGGAGAGGCGGCCGGGACCGCTCGAGAATCGCGGCGATCGGGACCGTTCGTCGCGGCTACGCGGTGGCTCGAGAACCTCGGGGAGACCGCGTTCGCGTACCTCCTGTTGACCCCCGTATTCGTCCTGCTCGGGACGATCGCGCTCTACCCGCTGTTGCGAACGTTCGAGCTGTCGATGTACACGGGCATTCTGGGCAATTCGGAGCAGGAGTTCGTCGGCCTCCAGCACTACGTCGACCTGTTCAGCGGCGACGCGAACCCGCGTCTCCCCGGTTCGGTTACCTTCCTCCCCGATGTAACCACGAGCGGGAACTTCCCGTTCGTTCACGTCGAGGGCTGGGCGCGCAGCACGCTCGTCGTGACAGTCCTCTTCGCGGTTATCAGCGTCTTCTTCGAGACGATCATCGGATTCGGCCAGGCGCTCGTCCTGGACAAGGACTTCCGGGGCCGTCGGTGGGTCCGCGCGGCGATCATCATCCCGTGGGCGATTCCGCTCGTCATCCAGGGGATGATCTTCTACCTGATGTTCCACCCGAGCACCGGGTTCCTGACCCAGTACCTCTCGTCGGTCGGCATCGTCGCCCCGACGAACACGCTCAACGATCCTCCGAGTGCGTTCCTGATCGTCACCGTGGCCGACATCTGGAAGACGACGGCGTTCATGGCCTTGCTCATCCTCGCCGGACTCCAGAGCATCGATCGGAGCCTCTACGACGTCGCGAAGGTGTCGGGCGCCACGCGGTGGCAGCAGTTCAAGCTCATCACGTTCCCACTCGTCCTCCCGGCGCTCGGCATCGCCGTCCTCTTCCGGACGATCGACGCCATGCGCGTCTACGGGCTGATCGACTCCGTCTCGAGCTGTACGACCGTCCCCTCGCTGTCGTGCATGGTCGTCGAGACGTTCTACTCGAGTCGGGGGCTCGCCTCCGCGGTCGCGTTCGTGACCGCTGGCATCATCGGCGTGGCCGTAATCGGCGTCATCTACCAGCAGTACAAGGAGGGTGGGATCTGACATGGCGACGCCATCCACGACGGAACCGGAAGTGGAACCAGACGCGACGGACGCTGCCGACGGCCGCGAACGCAAGCAGGGGCCACTCGGTCGCTGGACGCGCGGTGTCCTCGAGGAGGAAGAAAAGCGCCAACGCCTCTACCGGGCGCTGTTCTGGACTGCCTGCGCGTTCTTCCTCGTGACGACGCTGTTCCCGTTCTATTGGCTGCTCGTGCTCGCGCTGACGCCGAACAGCCAGATCCTCACGGGCGACTGGTCACTGCCAGTGATCGGGCTCGAGTTCCCGCACCCGCAGGGGTTCAACGTCACCGCGTTCGTCGAAGTGTTCCAGGAGGTTCCCTTCCATCTCTTCGTCTTCAATAGCTTCGTGCTGGCGACGACGACCACGATCATCGTCCTCGCCGTCGCGACGCTCGCTGGCTACGTCTTCGGGCGTCTCGAGTTCCCCGGCCGCGGGGCGCTCATGCTCGCGGTGCTGGTGATCTCGTACTTCCCGCCGGCAGCGTTCCTGATCCCGCTGTTCGACGCCTTCCTCGGGAACGCGGTCGTGATCCCGTTCCTGGGCGTCGAACTGTTCCAGTCGCCCCGACTCGTGAACACGCCGGGGTCGATGATCATGCCGTTCAGCGCGCTGTTCTTGCCGCTGGCGATTTTCATCCTGACGACGTTCTACGCCCAGATTCCCGACGGGCTCGAGGATGCCGCGCGCGTCGAGGGGACGACCCGGCTGGGGGCGCTGTTCAGGGTGATCATGCCGCTGTCGGCCCCCGGAATCGCGACCGCGGCCGTGTTGACGTTCATCTCGGTCTACAACGAGTACTTCTTCAGTTCGATCATGGCGCTGGAGAACCAGCCCCAGAACTGGTCGCCGCTGGTCGGCGGCATCCTGAGCTACCAGACCCAGTACACGACCGACTTCAACCTGATGGCGGCCGCGAGCATCGTCGGGGTCCTCCCCGTCGTCGTCCTCGTTATCGTCGCCCAGGAACGCATCGTCAGCGGACTGACCGCCGGCGCGCTCAAGGAATGACCACCACTACCACAATTCACCACCAATGGCACGCGTAACACTCGAACACGTCACGAAACGCTACGAAGACGTCACCGCGGTCGACGACATGAACCTCGAGATCAAAGACGGGGAGTTCGTCTGCCTCGTCGGCCCCTCGGGCTGTGGGAAGTCGACGACGATGGAGACCATCGCCGGCCTCACGAAGCCCACGGAGGGGACGATTCACATCGGGGACCGGGACGTCACGAAACTCCCACCGAAGGATCGCGGGGTGTCGATGGTCTTCCAGAACATCGCGCTGTTCCCGCACATGAACGTCTACGAGAACATCTCGTTCGGCCTTCGACTCCGGAAGTACGACAAGGACGAGATCGACCGCCGGGTCGACCAGGCCGCCGACATCGTCCAGCTCGAGGGCATGCTCGAGCGCGAACCCAACGAGCTCTCGGGCGGACAGCAACAGCGGGTAGCGATCGCACGGGCGATCGTCCGCGAACCGGACGTCTTCCTGATGGACGAACCGCTGGCGAATCTCGACGCCAAGCTCAGAGTCCACATGCGGACCGAGTTACAACGGTTGCACAAACAGCTCGAGACGACGATCATCTACGTCACCCACGACCAGGCCGAGGCGATGACCATGTCCGACCGCATTGCTGTCATCAACGCAGGCGAACTCCAGCAGATCGATCCGCCGCTGGTCTGTTACAACGAACCTGCCAACCGGTTCGTCGCTGGCTTCATCGGCTCGCCGTCGATGAACTTCGTCGAAGGAGAGATCACCGCCGGGGGACTCTCGACCGACCACTTCGACCTCGAGTTCGACGCCAGCGCGATCGACGTCCCGTCGGGCGAGGCGATCACGATGGGAGTCCGGCCCGAAGACATCTACCTGACCGAGAACGCCGACTCGGCGACCAGCGCCTCCGAGGTCGTCGAGGCCCGGACGGACGTCCTCGAGCCGATGGGCGATCAGATCTTCGTCTACCTGTCGCTCGACGACGCGGGCACCGAGATGATGACGAGCGACGAGGCGTCGGCGGCCTCGAACCAGCTCCTGATGAGCGTCGATCCGGACACGGACATCGACGAAGATCAGTCGATTTCGGTGGTGCTCGACCGGTCGAAGGTGCACCTGTTCGATACCGGGACGGGGAACGCGATCGCTCACGGGATCGAGTCGCTGGCTCACGCCACGTCCGGAGCCGGGACCGAAGCAGAATCCGAAGCCGGGGCCGGGCCGGGGGCTGCCGACGTCGCTCGAGCCGACTCCGAATCGGGTGGTCGACGTGAGTAGCCTGATTCCGGTGGTCTACTACAGTGGGCTGACAATCCTGTTTTTCTTCTGGATCTACGGGATCGTTTCGTTTGCCCTCGACGTCAAGAACAGGATTCTTCCGGGCATCGCGCAGTACCGCCGCGGACGCGCCAAACGCGAACAGCGTCGAGAGCAGGAACGCGAACGAACCGAGCGCGAGGAGCAACTGTACTGAATCGATGACCGACGAGACACCTATCCGAGCCGGAATCGTCGGCTGCGGCAACATCGGCCAGTACCACGCCGACCGCCTCCAGGAACTCGGCGCCAACCTCGTCGGCGGTATGGACGTCTCGACGCAGGCGCGCGACCGGTTCGCCCAACGTTACGGCGTTGACGCATACGACGATCACCACGCGCTCTACGACGCGGTCGACGTAGTCGTGATCACCACACCCAATCGGTTCCACGAGGAGTACGCGGTCGACGCGTTCGAGCACGACCTGCACGTCCTGCTCGAGAAGCCGCTGGCGCACTCCCTCGAGAGTGCCGAGCGCATCGCCGCGGCGGCGAGCGAGAGCGCAGGCACCTGTACGGTCGGCTTCCACAACCGGTTTCGAAACGCCGTTCGGCTCGTCGCCGACCGGATCGAACGCGGCGACATGGGCGAGATAACCCACGTCGAGGCGAACTACGTCCGCCGACGAGGCGTTCCCGGCCGCGGCTCCTGGTTCACCCGTCGAGACATCGCCGGTGGCGGCGCGCTGATCGACCTCGGCGTCCACGCCATCGACCTCGCGCTCTACCTGCTCGACCATCCCGTCGTCAGCGACGTCTCGGGGGTCACGAGAAGCGAGTTCGGCTCCCGCGAGGAGTACGCCTACCTCGAGATGTGGGGGGACGACGCCGGGCCGGAGGGGTTCGACGTGGACGACTCCGCCAGCGCGTTCGTCCGCTGTGCGGACGACCGGACCATCTCGCTCGAGGTCGCCTGGGCGACGAACCGCCCGCCGACCCACGAGTTCGTCGTCCAGGGGACCGAGGCTGCCGCCCGATTCGACCTTCTGGAAGACCAGGTGACGATCCACTCCGCGAGTCCGGACGGGCCGAACCACTTCGTGGACTCGACGCTCGAGCCGGCGGCGAACGACGCGCACTCGGACGAACAGCGGGCCTTCCTGGCGACGGTCGAAGGCCGGGACGACGACGTCGCCGCGAGCGTCGAGGAGGCGCTCGCGGTGCAGCGGGTCATCGATTCGATCTACCGGTCGGGCGAGGAGGGGCGTCCGATCACGTTCGAGCAGTCCTGATCGATAGGGTACGGCTACCGTGCTTGATCGGCTCGAGCGAGATACTCGCGTTCGAAACGAGGTCCGCGGTGTGTCGGCCTTCGGTGGCCGGAAACTGGTGGTCGGTAACTGACGGTAGGACAGTGGTGGTCGGTCACCAGTAGTCGGACAACAGCGATGGCGCACGTTATAGCTATACATTTTATAGTTTAACCGATACCGACACCTGGAATCTAGCGACAACGTAGCCGTCGGCGGCGATGATCGTGTGTGAAGTAGATAATCGCCGCTCGAGGAGCGAACCGATGGACAAAACGGGCTACTCGAGGTACCGCTCGGCGACCGATTCCAGAATTTTCCGCTCGGCCTGCCGACGGTGTTCGTCGGCGGTACGCCGATCGATGCCTACCGACTCGGCAATGGCCGCCATCGACGTCTCCCGAGGAATCTCGTAGTACCCGCGCTCGTAGGCTGCGGCGAACAC
Organism: Saliphagus sp. GCM10025317; assembly: GCF_042663665.1. Lineage (NCBI taxonomy): Archaea > Methanobacteriati > Methanobacteriota > Halobacteria > Halobacteriales > Natrialbaceae > Saliphagus > Saliphagus sp. GCM10025317. The sequence continues at coordinate 1,774,075 of NZ_JBHTAQ010000005.1, read as the reverse complement.
CTGGCGCTGTCTTCGCGAGAGCGCCGGCAACGGCTCGCCAATCCCGTCCGGCGTCCGGTTGCGGTCGAGACTGTCGAAGGAGAGGTCCCGCTTCGACTCGACGGTCACGTCGAAGTCCTTGAGCAGGTCGTGATAACAGCGGGTGAGGTGGGCGGACTCTAGCGCCAGGAGGCGAATCGACCGCGCTCCGTCGGCGTATCGAATCGGCGGCAACAGGAGGCAGCCGTGGTCGTCCAGGACGGCGTCGACGACCGCGGTCTCGAGCGCCTTGACGCAGTTCCCGGTGACGGCCACGGCCTCGTCTCCGTCGACGATGGCGTCGTCGATCCCGGCGAACTCGTCGACGGCCTCGAGGACTGCCTCGAGACGACCGGTCTCGCACTCGAGGAGCAACAGGTCGCTGTGGTCGTTACACCACAGGGAGAGCCGGGCGTCGAACGCGGCCGTGATCTCGTCGTAGGATCCGGACCCGGCGAGGCGGAACGTCGCTTCGTGCACGGTCAGCCCGAGGCTGGCTACATATATAATACCCGGCGTATGGCTACTCGAAACACTTGCCGGCCCGGACCGTGTGCGTACGTATGGCAGACTCGTCTTCGAACATCGAGCGTGACCAGGACACGTCGACCGAGTGGGACGGCATCGGCGACCCGAGTGAGCAGTGGCGATCCTATCGAGGTGCTCCGACCGGCATCGATCTCGAGTGTCGCGGCTGGCGCCAGGAAGCGGCGTTCCGCATGCTGAACAACAACCTCGACCCCGAGGTGGCCGAGGACGCGGAGTCGCTCGTCGTCTACGGCGGCACCGGCCGAGCGGCCCGGTCGTGGGACGCCTACGACGCGATCTGTGACCAGTTGCGCGACCTCGGCGACGACGAGACCCTGCTCGTCCAGAGCGGCAAACCCGTTGGTCGGTTCACGACCCACGAGCGTGCCCCGCGGGTGCTCATCGCGAACTCGAACCTGGTCGGCAAGTGGGACGACTGGGAGCACTTCCACGAACTCGAGGCTCGCGGAAAAATTATGTACGGGCAGATGACCGCCGGCTCGTGGGCCTACATCGGGACTCAGGGGATCATCCAGGGCACCTACGAGACCCTGGCCGAACTCGGCCGCCAGCACTTCCCCGAAAGCGAGGGCCTCGAGAGGCGGATCGTCGTCACCGCCGGTCTCGGCGGCATGGGCGGCGCCCAGCCGCTGGCCGTGACGATGAACCACGGCGTCTGCATCGCCGCCGACGTCGACGAGCGTCGGATCGAGCGCCGCCTCGAGACGGGCTACTGTCAGGAGCGTGCCCCCGACCTCGAGACGGCCATCGAACGGGCCGACGAAGCGGCAGAGGCCGGCGAGGCCTACAGCGTCGCCGTCCACCTGAACGCCGCCGACATGCTCGAGTCGATGCTCAAGCGCGGCTTCGTCCCGGACGTGATCACCGACCAGACGAGCGCTCACGACGAACTCGAGGGATACTACCCCGCTGGCTACTCGGTCGAGGAGGCCGACGCCCTGCGGGAGCGAGACCCCGAGACGTACGTCGAGGAGAGCCTCGCGACGATGGAGCGCCACGTCGACGGCATCCTCGAGTTACAGGAGCGGGGGGCCATCGCATTCGAGTACGGGAACAACATTCGAGGGCAGGTCCAGGACTATCGGCGTGGCGCGAACGGCGGTGGTGGCGCAGGCAACGGCGACGAGAGCGAAAGACCGTGGCCCCTCTCGGGCACCGACTCGAGCGACCGGCAGCCGTTCGACTTCCCCGGCTTCGTCCCCGCCTACGTCAGGCCGCTGTTCTGCGAGGGGAAAGGGCCCTTCCGCTGGGCGGCACTCTCGGGCGACCCCGCGGACATCCACCGTACCGACGATGCTGTCCGCGAACTGTTCCCCGAGAAGGAACACCTCGCCCGCTGGATCGACCTCGCCCAGGAGCACGTCGAGTTCCAGGGGCTGCCCTCGCGGGTCTGCTGGCTCGGGTTCAGCCGCGACGAGGATGGCCTCACCGAACGCGCGCGGTTCGCCCTTCGGATCAACGACCTCGTCGCCGACGGCGAAATTTCGGCCCCGATCGTCGTCACGCGCGATCACCTCGACGCCGGCTCGGTCGCCAGCCCGAACCGAGAGACCGAGGCGATGGCCGACGGGACCGACGCGGTCGCCGACTGGCCGATCCTCAACGCCCTCCTGAACTGCGCCGCGGGCGCCGACATCGTCAGCGTCCACGACGGCGGCGGCGTCGGCATCGGGAACGCCCTCCACGCGAACAACCACGTCGTCCTCGACGGGAGCGACCTCGCCGCGGAGAAGGCCCGCCGTGTCTTCACCACCGATCCCGGTATGGGCGTCGTGCGCCACGCTGACGCCGGCTACGACGAGGCGCTCGATGAAGCCCGCGAGTCGGACGTCACGATCCCGATGGGTGGTGACGAGCGGTGACAGCCTTTACTCGAGTCACTGAGTGGGAGAGCCCCTCGAGCGATCCCAACGACGAGACGTTCGGCGACGTAGTCGAGGCGATTGGCCTCGAGAACGCCGACGAGTACGACGCCGTGCTGGTCGGGGAGCCCTCCGACGTTGCCGTCATCGGTCGTCGCGGCGCCCGGGAGGGGCCGCGTGCGATACGGGAGTCGATGGCCGGCGTGAAGACCCACCACTTCGAGGTGGGTTCAGTTGCCCCAATCGGCTCGAACGGCTCAGTCGCCCCAATCGGTGACCTCGGCGATTTCGAACTCCCCGACACCGACGTTTCGACCGTCCAGGACCGAACCGAAACGGCCGCCAAGGCCGTCTACGAGATCGGCGCTCGCCCCGTCTTCCTCGGCGGCGACAACTCCCTGACCGTGGCGAACGTCTCGCCCTTGCTCGCCGACGGCTCCGTCGGCGTCGTCAGCCTCGACGCCCACCTCGACTGCCGGGAGCCGATCGACGGCCCCTCGAGCGGCACACCCTACTATCAACTTCACGAGCGCGGCCTAGACGCCTTCGCCGTCGTCGGCGCGCGTCACTTCGAGACCTCGAGCGCGTATGCTGAGTACGTCGAGGAGCAAGGTGGAACGGTCGTCACCGCAGAAACCGTTCGCCAGGACCTTGAGGCTGCGTCGGACCGAGCGCTCGAGGCGATGACCGGCGTCGATCGGATCCTCCTCAGCCTGGACGTGGACGTGCTCGACGCGGCGTTCGCACCTGGCGTGAGCGCGCCCACGCCGGGCGGGTTGACGACGACCGAACTGTACGCGCTCCTCCGACGAATCGCGGCCGACGAGCGCGTCGCCGGGTTTGAGGTGGTCGAGTGTGCGCCGCCGCTCGACCGCGGGGGGATGACGAGCGATGCGGCGGCTCGAGCCGTCGCCCACGTGCTCGCGGGGTGGTCGGCGTGAGTCGCGATACGGGAGATCTCGAGTCCGAGGGCCACACCACTGTCGTATACGGCGCGAGCGAACTGGTGGTCGGCCCGACAGCGGACGAAGCCGCGAGCCAGGACGGAAATGGAAACCGGAACGGAAGCGCGGACGACGGATCGACCCTCGAGACCGTCGAGAACGGCGCGTTCGTCGCTGTCGACGGCGAGGTCATCGCCGTCGGTCCCACGGACGACATCGTTCGAGAACACCCACCAGAGAACGCCGACACGGCCGTCGACGCGAGCGGCCGGGCCGTCGTTCCCGGATTCGTCGACCCACACACCCACGCGGTCTTCGCCGGGGACCGCTCCGACGAGTTCGAGGCCAAACTCGAGGGGACGAGCTACCAGGAGCTGCTCGCGCAGGGCGGCGGCATCCTCCGAACCGTACGAGCAACGCGCGAGGCGAGCCTCGAACGCCTCGTCGAGAACTTGCTCGACCACCTCGACGTCATGCTCGCCCACGGGTCGACGACCGTCGAGGTCAAGTCCGGTTACGGACTCGAGACCGAGACCGAGTTGCGAATGCTCGAGGCCATCGACGCCGCGAACGAGCGCCACTCCGTCGACCTCGTGCCGACCTACCTCGGCGCCCACGCGGTTCCGGAGGGCGCCGACGCCGACGACTACGTCGAATCCGTCGTCGACGACCAACTACCCGCAGTGGCCGAACAGGGAATCGCCCGTTTCTGCGACGTCTTCTGCGAGGAAGGCGCGTTCTCCGTCAAGCAGTCGCGGCGGGTGCTCGAGGCCGGTCTCGAACACGGCCTCGAGCCGAAGGTCCACGCCGAGGAACTGTCCCACCTGGGCGGGACGCAACTCGCGGCCGACCTCGGGGCCGCGAGCGCGGACCACCTGCTCTATGCAACCCGCGAGGACGTGGACGCGCTCGTCGAGGCCGGAACGGTTCCCGTCCTTCTCCCCGGCACCGCGTTCGGGCTGGGGGAGGCCTACGCCGACGCCGAGGCGATGGTCGAGGCCGGCGCTCCGGTGGCAATCGCGACCGACTTCAACCCGAACTGCCACTCACGGAGCATGGAGTTCGTCCAGACGCTCGCGTGCGTCGAGATGGGCATGACGCCCGCAGAGGCACTGCTGGGTGCGACCAGGAACGCGGCCAGAGCGGTCGGCGTGACGGACGGGACGGGCACCCTGGCGGTCGGCGCTCCGGCGGACGCACTCGTGCTCGAGGCGCCGCGCTACGCCCACCTCGCCTACCGGTTCGACACGACGGCGGTGGAGACGGTGCTGAAGCGAGGGCAGGTCGTCGTGGACAACGGCACGGCGCTCGAGGAGGTGCGTTCGTCGTGAGCGTCGCTGCGCTCGAGTGCGGTTGCACGAACGGGGAGGACCCGTTCGAATCAATAGGTGATGATTTCGTAGCCGTCGGCGACGAGGGACCGGACGCTCGGATGTCCCTCGAACTCCGCGACCGCCTCGACGGGTTCGTCCTCGACCTCGTCGTCGACGTCGTATGCGTCGGCGCAGTACGAGCAGACCTGCGCGTGGTGCTCGACGGCGTCGTAGAGGGCGTGATAATCGTGGTCCTCGTCGGCGAGTTCGGGAACCCACTGGGTTCCGGCGCCGTCGAAGATGAGTTCAATCTCGTCGCCGTGGTCGTCGAACTCCTTGGCGGTCTGGAGGGCGTTGACGACGCGACCGAGGTCGGACGGTGCTTCGGTGCCAGCGAGAACGATGATCGCGGTCTTTGGCATGTGGTCGACCGTTTACGGCGGACGGAAAGGACGGTTGTGCGCTCGTGTGCAGGTGGTCCACGAACGAACGGAGGACGGCGGGACGGAGGCCAGCATGACTGACGTTGACAGCGCCCCCGTCGAACTCGACGGCCGATCGCTCACCCCCGAGGACGTCGTCGCCGTTGCTCGAGACGCTGCCCCCGTGACGATCACGGCGGACGCCCGCGAGCGCGTTCGCGTCTCCCGCGAGCGCGTCGAGGACGTGATCGAGAGTGGCGAGCCCGTCTACGGCCTCAACACGGGATTCGGCGAGCTGGTCGACGAGCGGATCCCGCCGGACCAGATCGAACGCCTCCAGACCAACCTCCTGCGGAGCCACGCCGCCGGCGCGGGTCGAGAGTGTACCCGCGAGGAGGTCCGGGCGATGATGGTCTCGCGGGTCAACGCGTTAGTCGCGGGCTACTCGGGCGTGCGCGAGGTCGTGGTCGATCACCTCGTGGCGCTGCTCAACGAGGACGTCCAGCCGGTCGTCCGCTCTCGCGGGAGCCTCGGCGCCAGTGGCGACCTCGCCCCGCTCGCTCATCTCTCGCTGGTCCTCATCGGCGAGGGCGAGGCGATCCTCCAGGACGACGGGGGGCCGATGCGCGTCGACGGCGACGTGGCCCTCGAGGCGGTCGGGCTCGAGCCCCTGTCGCTCGCGCCGAAGGAGGGGCTCGCGTTGATCAACGGCACCCAGCTGACGGTCGGACTGGCCGCAATGGTCGTCGTCGACGGCGAACGGCTGCTCCGGGCTGCAGACGCCGCGGGCGCGCTCACGACCGAGGTGACGCTGGGGACGACGGCCACGTCCGACGCGGCCATTCACGACGTACGGCCCCACGCAGGCCAGCAACGAAGCGCCGCGGCGGTTCGCGCGCTGACGGCCGACAGCGACGTCGTCGAGGCACACCGAAACTGCGACCGCGTTCAGGACGCCTACTCCCTGCGGTGTCTCCCGCAGGTCCACGGGGCCGTCCGCGACGCGATCGCCCACCTCCGGGAGGCCGTGACGGTCGAACTCAACAGCGCGACCGACAACCCGCTCGTCTTCTCGGCCGCAGACGCGGACGACCGCGCCTCCGGAACCGACCGCGCGGCCGTCATCTCCGGGGGAAACTTCCACGGCCAACCACTCGCCCTTCGCCTCGAGTACGCCCGCCTCGCACTGACCGACCTGGGAGCGATCGCCGAACGCCGGATCGATCGTATCCTCAATCCGAACCTCCAGGAGGATCACCTGCCGCCGTTTCTCGCCCCCGAGAGCGGCCTGCAGTCGGGCTACATGATCGCCCAGTACACCGCTGCCGCCCTCCTCAACGAGTGCCGATCGATTGGCGCGGCCTCGAGCGACAACACGCCGGTCAGCGGCGGCCAGGAGGATCACGTCAGCATGAGTTCGCAGTCGGCGCTGAACGCCCGGCGCGTGCTCGAGAACGTCCGTCGGATCGTGGCGACCGAGGCGGTCTGTGCGACGCAGGCGGCCGACTACGTCGGCAACGCCGAGGACGTCGACGTCCTCGCGCCGACGGCCGATCGAGCGGCGACGGCCGCCGCCCTCGGGAGCGGAACTGGAGCGCTCTACGAGCACGTCGGGCAGTTCGTCCCGCCGCTCAAGGACGACCGCGTCCTGGACGACGAACTCGACGCGGTCGCCGACGCCATCGCCTCCGGGGGAATCGATTCCGTGGTGGTTCCGGTGCTCGAGGTCGGTCGCTCCGCCTAGTCGGTCCCGTCTTCGTCGAAGAAGTCCCGGAGAATTTCCTGTAAGCCCCGCCGGAGGTGCTGGTGCATCGTCGGCGCGGCGATTCCCATCGATTCGGCGATCTCTTCGCCTGTACTTCCGCGCGGCCAGTCGAAGTAGCCGCCGTAGTATCCCAGTCGAAGCGCTGTGAGCTGGCGATCCGTGAGCCGGTCGGCGATTCGATTGCGTCGGTCGCGGGCGGTCATCACCGGCCGGTCGGCCTCGCGTTTGGAGACGAGTTCGGTCTGTGTGTAGATCCGCTTCATCGCCTCGACCATCTCGCGCGTATCGGTCTCCCGGGAGACCTCGGCCGTCAGGTGCCCGACGCCGTCCTCAACGATGACGTCGCGCACCGTTGCCCCGTATCCGGTGAGCGTTCGAACCGCGGATTCCGAGAGTCGGATCTCGATCGTTGCCTGGTCGTCGCCGTCGTGGATGAGCCGACACTCCTCGACAGTGGGATGGGCGGTCGCCTCGTCGTGCACCGTCGTCCCGTCGAGTCCCTCGACCGTCACGTACTGGTAGGTTCGACCGGCGGCCGTCGCTCCCGACCACTCGAGGGTACACGTGCAGTCGTACTGGGTTGAGAGGTCGAACGAGAACGAGTCGCCGCCCTCGATCCGGAACTCGAGGACCGTCACGGAATCGGCGAACAGCAGCCGGCGGTTCTTGATCGCATTGATGGCGAAGCCGATCGTCTCGCCGAGGAGCCGAAAGGCGTCCTCTTCGCGCTCGCCGAACGCGTCCGCTCGACGAGCCAGTACGGTCAGTACGCCGTACACGCTGTCACCGTGGGCGAGCGGGACCGCCAGGGCCGATTCGATGCCGTGTTCGCGGGCAGCCTCTTTGAGAGGATTGGGTAGGCTCGAACGTTCTGACAGGTTGTTGCTCGACTGAATCGAGCTCTCCCGCATCGCACGGACGATAGGCCGGTCGGGATCTGCGTCGAGGTCAATCTCCTGGATTCGCTCGAGATAGGACTCGACGTCGCCACACCCCGTCTGGTAGACCACGTCGTCGTTCCCGGAGGGTCGAGAGATCCACGCCCCGCAGTAGAGATCGGAGGCGACGAGCTGTTCGCAGACGGCGTCCTCGACGGCTGACTGCGTCGGCGCTTCGACGAGCGTCTCGATGATACGCCGGACGACGGCGTTGATCCGGTTGAGCAACTCGAGTTGATCCCGGCGCTGTCGAAGCGCTTCCTCCCTATTCGCCCGTTCGGTGACGTCGCGCGCCAGCCAGATCACGGCTCGCTGATCGGCCGAGCGCAGGTCGATCGGGGCGACACGCGCCTCGTACAGCCGCACGCCTTCAGTTGTGTTCGTCTCGTACTCGACGTGTTCGATGGCGTCGTTCTCGAGAGCTGCCGTGACCGCCTCGTGTAAGCGATTCGCCTGCGGGTCCGGAAACGCGTCCCACAACGTCTGTCCGACGAACTCTGTCGAAGCGATTGTGTAGAGGTCGGCTGCATCGGGTCGGACGTTCGCGTCGAGGTAGGTTCCGTCCGCTCCGATCACGAAGACCTCATCGGGCAACGTCGTCGCGAGCAACTCGGCAGCCGTCGTGACGGGACGGGGCGAGCCGGTGTCTTCGAGAGCGCGCTCCCAGTGGGTCTCTACCCGGTCGTCGATCGCCCCGAGTGACGTCGTGGGAACGTAATCGTCGGCACCGCCCCGGATCGCGGCGGTCGCGATCTGGTCGGATCCTTCTGGCGAGACGACGATCGTTCGTCGACGGTCAAATCCGTCCGTCAGTGACTCGAGCATCGACCGAACCCACGACTCGTCGCGAGCGAAGACGACGACCACCGGAAACTGCTCGGCGCCGTCCTCGAGGAGCCGACGACACGCCTCGCTCGAGGCAACGGTTCGAACCGGACGGTCGAGACCGTCGGCGAGTTCTTCGACGAGCGCCTCGGCGTCCGTCGATGAGGCGATGAGGACTGCGTGTGAATCGGGGCTGGTCGACATAGTCGGATCACGGCCGTTGGGCCTGCAGCGGTAACCGCTCGGTGCGTACGCCTCCTCCAGTGACGGTAGCCGGATACGATATCAGACGATATGCGACCGTCGAAGAGGGTGGGCGGGGTTCTCGAGGAACAGCGTCGACTTTTCAGTGGTAGCATGGACGCGTGAGCGAACCATCCGTATCGACTGTACTATCTCGAGTCCCTCGTTCTTGTTAGTCCGTTGGCAACCCGGGTGGATAAATGGTTCGCTACCGCTGATTTCCGCCCGGTCACACTGCAACTATTCGAAGCCGCCGCAGTCTTGCGTTTTATCCAGTTGCATATTCGTTTCAAGCGGCACAAACGATCGCACTCACTTATACCGGGTCCGCCTCATCTGTAAGTGGGGATGGGATGATAGAGACCGTCAAATCGCTGCTGTTCACCGAGTCGGAACGCGAAACGATTTACGAGTGTCGGCGGTGTGGAACCGGCGTCGACTCGCCGTCGAGTACGTGTCCGTCCTGCGGAAACGAGGACATCGCCAGCTTTCATACGCAGTGAACGGAAGATTTTAGCACGTCAGCACCCGCTCGAGCGACTGTTCTGTCGTCGAACGCTCGATATTGACGTTGCCCGACTGTTTAGATTTCGTCCTTTTCCTTGAGTTGCTCCATAACGTCGTCGACGAACGAGTCGACGTTCTCGTAGGGGAAGTCACCGCCCGAGAGCTTCGTGTTCAGTTCCATCGCCGTCATCGAGAAGTCACCGGACTCGAACTTCGTTCCCGGCCCGTTCGGCAGGGCGGGTACGAGGTCCATTGGACTCGAGATGGGGTAGTCTGCGCCTTCGAACGCCTCGGTGAACTGCTCGCGGAGTTCTGCTTCGTCTGCCATAGCACCCTGACGTTCAGGCGGATAAATAATAAACCTGTTTACTAGGTCCTGTTCCCGACTGCTCCTCAGTCGTCCCCAACCTGGGCAGCGATATCCTCGACGACCTCCGGATTCCGGAGCGTCGAGGTGTTGCCGAGTTCGTTGCCCGAGGCGATGTCCTCGAGCAGGCGACGCATGATCTTGCCCGAACGGGTTTTGGGGAGTTCGGGCGTGACGATGACCTCTTCGGGTCGAGCGATGGGCCCGATGGCGTCCTCTACCCCCTCGACGATTCGGTCGCGCATCGAGTCGGTCGCGTCGGCATCGTCCTCGAGGATGACGTAGGCGTAGACGGCTTCGCCTTTGATGTCGTGGTCGCCACCGACGACGGCAGCTTCGGCGACGCCCTCGACGCCGACGATGGCGCTCTCGATTTCCATCGTCCCCAGGCGGTGTCCGGAGACGTTGATGACGTCGTCGACGCGCCCGAGGATGGTGATGTAGCCGTCCTCGTCGATTTTCGCGCCGTCTTCGGGGAAGTACACCCACTCGTCGCTCTCTTCGTCGGAGTACTCCTGCCAGTACTCGGAGAGGAAGCGCTCGTCATTGCGATAGAGTGTTCGGAGCATCCCTGGCCAGGGGTTATTGACGGTGAGATAGCCGGCGTTGCCAGCCTCGACCTGGTCGCCGCTGGCGTCGACGATTCGGGCGTCGATACCGGGCAAGGGTGGTCCGGCCGACCCGGGTTTCATCTCGCCGACGCCGGGGAGTGTGGTGATCATCATGCCGCCGGTCTCCGTTTGCCACCAGGTGTCGACGATGGGACACTCGCCGTCGCCGATGTGGTCGTAGTACCACTGCCAGGCGCGGGGGTTGATCGGCTCGCCCACGGTCCCGAGCAGGCGCAGACTCGAGAGGTCGTGCTGATCGGGGTACTGTTTGCCCCACTTCATGAACGCCCGGATGGCGGTGGGCGCGGTGTAGAAGATGTCGACGTCGTTCTTCTCGACGAGGTCCCACAGCCGATCTTTCTCGGGGTAGTCGGGCGTCCCCTCGTACATCATCGTCGTCGTGCCCAGTGCCAGGGGCCCATACACGATGTAGGAGTGGCCGGTGATCCAGCCGATGTCGGCCGCACACCAGTAGGTGTCCTCGGGCTTGACGTCCAACACGGCGTGAGAGGTCCAGGCAGCGTACGACAGATAGCCCCCCGTGGTGTGTTTCACCCCTTTGGGCTGGCCAGTGGTGCCCGAGGTGTACATCAGGAACAGCATGTCCTCGGCGTCTCGAGAGACCGGCTCGACGCTCTCGCCCTCGTGTGCGTCGACCAGTTCCTCGTAATCGTGGGCGCTGGCACCGAGGAAGTGGTTCAGTTCGTCGCCGAGACGGTCGACAACCACTGTCTCGACGTCGTGATCGACGCCGCGAAGCCCCTTGTCCGCCTTCTCCTTGTGGTTCAGCGGATCGCCGCGACGGTAGTAGCCGTCGCAGGTGACGAGGTACTCGCTGTCGGCGGCGTTCATCCGCGTCGCGAGGGCATCGGCGGAGAAGCCAGCGAACACCACCGAGTGCGGCGCCCCGATGCGGGCACACGCGAGCATCGCGATGGGCAACTCGGGGATCATCGGCAGGTAGAGCGTGACGACATCGTCCTCCTCGACGCCGAGTTCTCGAAGGCTGGCCGCAAACGCCTCGACCTCGTACAGCAGGTCGCTGTAGGTGTAGGTGCGCGTCTCGCCCAACTCGCCCTCCCACTTGATCGCCGCCCGATTCTTCGCGCCGTCTTCGACGTGGCGGTCGAGGCAGTTGTACGACGCGTTGAGTTCGCCGCTGGTGAACCACCGATAGAACGGCGCGTCGTCGTCTTCAAGTACGGTGTCGTACTCCTGATTCCAGGAGAGCATGTCTGCAGCGCGCTCCCAGCACTCCGGCCAGTTCTCCTCGAACTCCTCGTAAATCTCGGGGTCGTTCACGTTCGCCTGGTCGACGAACGACGCCGGCGGCTCGTAGGTCTCCCCCTCGGCCAACCGTGCCTCGAGTTCGATTCCCTCGTCGGTATCTGGTTCCTCGGCCATGACTAGTGTAAACATCGGGCATGAGCGGGATAAACGTTATCCTCGTCGCCGTTTCTCGTGGCGATTTTGGGTCGTCGGCGCGAGGAGAGCGATTCCCCGCTCGGCGCGGCAGTTCTCGAGCAGGCGTATGCCTCTGATTCCGGCGGCGGAGTCCGGCGCAGCAAAAGAGGCGCGTCGTCGATCAGTACGTGGAATCAGGTCCGTGGGAAGCGACCGACAAAAGGAATTCAGATCCGCTCGCCCGCCACGAACGCGAACGCGAGCGCAGCGAGTCCGATGACGACGGCCGCCAGGCCCACTGGCGTCGCACCCGACATCGCCACCGTTCCGCCGGCGACGACGCCGGCGCTACCGCCACCAACGGCTACGATCCGAACGAGGTCGGCGTTCTCGGTCGGTTTCGATTCCTCGGACTGCACGTCGAGGTCGTCGACCGCCGACGCGAGCGTCTCGAGGCGGTCGTCCTGGATCGACTGCTGGTTTTCGATGGCCTCGAATCGGTCCAACTGGCCCTCTCGTTCGTCGGCCAGTACATCGATCTGTTCGGTCACCGTGGCGCCCGAATCGACCGCCGGTTCGACGTCCGCAAGGCGCTCTGCGAGTGCGGTCGTTCGTTCCTCGAGCGACGACTCGATCGATTCGACGCGCTCGAGTGCAGCCGCCACGCGCTCGTCGGTCGACTCGATCCGATCGTCGCGTTCGGACGCGTCGGTCTCGAGCGCGGAGACTGCGTCGTCGAGGCTCGACAGCTCGTTCTCGTGGGCGGCGACGGTGTCACCGATGGTCTCGAAGTCGCCGGACAGGGACTCGAGTTCTGCCGCGTGGTCCTCGAGAACGGCTCCGTTCTCGCGAACGGACGCCACCTGTTCGTCGACGGCCGCCTCCACATCGTGAATCGCCGTCTCGTGGCCCTCCAGCGTGGTCTCGGCGGCGTCGACCGTCTCGGTAACGTGCTCGAGATCCGACGATACTGACTCGACCGCCGCGGTGGTAGCGTCGACCTTCTGGACCGCTTCGTCGAGGTCCGATCGGACGGCGTCCAACGCGTCGCCCGAGGGGACCGTCTCTTCGAGTGCTGAGAGCTCCGCCTCGAGGGACGACACGCTGTCGGCGAGTCCGTCGCGATTCTGGGCCGCGTCCGAGAACCGCTCGTCGGTGTCGGACTCGAGCGCCGAGAGGTCAGCTTCGAGGTCGTCTGCCGTCTCGACGATCGATTCGACGGTTTGCTCGAGTCGTCGAACCGCTTCCAGCGTCGATTCCACGTCGTCCTCGACGGCCGCCAGCGACGCCTGCGTCGCACGAGCGTCGAGCGCCGATTCGACGGATTCGAGGTCGTCGGCGAGTGCCTGGATCGTCGAGCTGGCCGACTCCACCGCCTCGGTCGTCGATTCGAGGTCACCTGAAACGTCCTCGAGGCGGGTCTCGAGCGCGTCGACGTCCTCGGCCTTCGCGCTGGCGTCGGCGACGTCCTCGAGGCCGTCGGCGAGCGACTCGACGTCGGTCGTGACTGCCTCGACGGTCTCGTCGATCTCGGCGATCGACGAGTCCACCGACGAGACCGTCGACTCGAGGGCCTCGAGATCTCCAATCACTGCATCGATCTCGTTGTCTCTCGAGCCCAGGCGCTCGAACAGTTGTGTGATGGCGTCGTCACTTCGAGCGCGCTCGGTCTGGCTGGCCGCGTCGTCGAACGAGAGCGTAGTATCGGTATCGGCACCGGCACCGGCTCCACCGGACGACGCGCTCGCACCTCCTCCCGCCTCCGCATCAGGCGAGGGCGACGAGGCGGCGTCGACTGCCGCGTTCGACTGTTCGGAGTGGTGACCGTGACCCCAGAGGACTCCTTCGTAAGCGACGACGCCGTCTCTGGCGGCCTCGAGCGCGCCTCGAACCGGGCTCTCGGCGGGATTCTCGGCGAGGCGAACGCCGCGAATCGAGAACGGGAGCGACGCGGCGTCGAACCGGCCGCCGAGGAGGAACTCGATTCCAACGACCGCCTCGTCCCCGGCGACGGCGACGGGGACGCTGAGTCCTCGCTGGAAGTCGGCGTCGCCAGCTCGAGCGCGTATCAGGTCGATCAGGTCGGCCACCAGTTCGTCGTGGGCCCGTGCGAGGGCGTTCTCGACGTCGCCGGTCGCCGCACTCGGATCGAGCGTGAAGCCCTCGAGGATCGAAGCGATCTGGTCGGGGGCGTGATCGGTCTGGGCGACGGCGCGCTCGACGAGCCAGTCGCTCCCCCGTGCGAGCGAGCAGGTGAGCACTGGGACGCCGTAGTACGACAGGCCGACACTCGTCGTCTGGGACTCGATGCAGACGCCCAGCCCCGTGTAGTTGTCCTCGCCGAGTTGATCGTAGACGACGGCGAAGCCCTTGCCGATCGGCGTCGCTTCGTCGACGCACTCGGCGACGGCGGTCGCGACCGTCTCTCGCACCTCGGCCGCGGTTCCGTCGGTCTCGACGAGCGTTCCCGGCGTCGTGTACCAGCACTCCTCCGCGTCCGATCCGTCCAGAACGGCAGCCACGAGCGTCTCGAGGGCGCGGCCACACCACTCGTACTCGAGCGTTCCGTTTGTGAACAACGGGACCGGTTCGGTGCCGTTTGCTCGGGCAACCGAACGGGCCGCCGTCCCAACGAGGTACGTCGTACCGTCGTGTTCGAACGACAGTTCTGATTGTTCTTCATCCAGTGCGTCCGTGCCGTCCACGCCATCCTCGAGCGGGAACACCGCGGCCGGTTGACTCGTGACGACCGTCTCCGAGCCGTCGTTTCTCGCCGACCGGAGGGCCCCCGTTCCGATATCGAGACCGATAGCCATGCGACCGGATGACGGGGTGGCCTCTTTGCCTTTTGGCTCAAAATACCAGAATTGAAAATCAGCGCGTCGCGAAACGCGGATCGGCCGTCGCTCGCTGTCGTCCGATCAGAGGGGTTCGAGCCCGTTTTCGGCCCGCAACACGTCGATGTACTCCCGGAACCCGGTCTCGAGGTCGTACTCGGGGTCGTATCCCAGGTCATCCTTCGCGGCGGTCATGTCGAGCTTCTGGGTCCACGGGAGTTCGCCCTCGTCGGACACCTCGAGGTCGGCACCGGGGACGATGGATTCGACCGTCTCGGCGGCCTCGCGGATGGTCGCAACGGTCCCGCGAACGTTGTAGACGCGACGGGAGAGCCGCTCGTCAGGGGCGAACGTCGCCTTGCGGAACGCCTGGGCGATGTCCCGGACGTACTGCCAGTCGATCACCTGGTCGCCGTACTCGACGGCGAACGGCTCGCCGAGGGCGGGCTTTTCGATGATGTTCGCCAGGAACGCGGAGCCCCCGGTCTCGCGGTAGGGGCCGTAGGCGACCGTCGGGCGGAGCGCGACGTGGGAGACGCCGTGGTCCTCGTAGTAGACCCGCGCCTGGTGTTCGTTGTACTCCTTGGTCGCCCCGTAGAGCGTGTCGGGGTAGACGAGGTCGTCCTCGGTGACCCAGCCGTCGTTTTCCGTGTAGTTCGTCGGCGGCGCGAACACCGCGGCCGAAGATGCCCAGGCGACGCGCTCGACCTGGTCGTCGAGGATTCGAGCGGCTTCGAAGACGTTGTTCGTCCCCTCGATGTTGACGTTCATCGCCGCGCGCGGGTTCTCACGCGCCGTGGTCGTCAGCAGCGCGGCGAGGTGGACGATGTGCGTCGCACCGGTTTCGCGAACGGCGCCGATGACGTCGGTCACCTCGGAGACGTCCCCGCGGCGGATCTCGACGTCGTCAGCGACGTCGAGTTTCTCGAGGATCCGCGGATCGGTCGAGAGGTCGAACGCGACGACGTCGTGACCCGCTTCGACCAGGTCCTCGACGACGTACGAACCGATGAATCCCGTGCCACCCGTGACGAGTACTGTGTCCGCAGACATTATCACGAATCTCCATCGTGGACGGCAAAAGCGTTCTGACATGGCGCCGTGGCTCGAGGCCGTGTTGCGAACACCCGAGAGCTGACGTACCGCCCTGTATTGGACGAAAGAACCCCGAGATCTGGGGGGCGGTTACGAACTGGCGACTCGAGTCGACTCGCCGAGGCGTACGTCGTCGCCGACCGAGAGAGTGGTCTCCCACTGGTCGTCGGGAACCCTCGTGTTGACCATGAGTCGGAAGTAGTGGTCGAACCAGTCCGACCCGGCCCACGTCGGGAGCGTCGCCTCCCGGCGTTCGACGAACGTCTCCCGGAAGCCGGGGGTGTCCTCGCCCGTGTCCGGATCACGCGTCGGCACGACGCAGCGCTGGCAGGGGTTGACTCCCAGAAGCGTCGCGTCGCCGAGTTCGAACGCGACCGCTCGACCCGGCCGGTCGTACAGTCGATCTTCCCAGAACGCCTCGTCGGCGTTGACCTCGAGGTTCGCCCGCAGACGCCGGCGCATCTCGTCGACGTCGATGCCCTCGTACCAGTCGGCGACGGCTTCGAGCGTCCCCGTGCTAATAACCGTCGGCCCGGAGGCGTCGGTGTCGTCCGGGAACCCGCCTTCGTCGTCACAGACGACCTGGACGCGGTAGCCGAAGAAGTCCGTGAGCCACGACTCGAGGGAATCCCGGTCGACGTCGAGGTGGTAGGTTCGCGTCTTTCCACCTCGTTCGCCGATCGTGACCGTCTTCCGCTCGAGGTCGTACTCGGTGTGCAACCGGTGGACTGCCCGCTCGCGTTTTCCGTTGACGTACGCATCGGACTCGTCGACGATCGCGTACCGCCGATCCCACTCGAACGCTCCGCTTTCGCCAACCTGGGCCGCATCCACGGAAACGGGATCGAGTGACTTGATCGGGTAGACAAAGAGCCGCTCGAGGTGTGCCATCACCGAGGAGTAGTGATCATCGGATAAATACATTCGTACAGCTGTCGTTCCGACGAACTATTCGTGGAGGCCGCCGACCTCGTCGTAAAACGACGAGGAGAGCTGGTCGGCCATCTCCTCGTCGGGGTCGATCCGGACGTCGACGACCGTCGGCACCGACGCAGCCTTCGCGTCTGCAATGGCATCCTCGAGGTTCGCAGGGTCGGTAACCCGGACGCCGTCGCCGCCCAGGGCCTTCGCCACGCCGACGAAGTCCGTGTCGTGGAAGTGCGCGCCGGGAATGGCGTCGTCCATCTGGCGAACCATGCCGAGCGAGGTGTCGTTGAGGACGACGAACGTCGGCGCGACGTCGCAGTCCACGGCGGTCTCGAGGGCCGTCATTGTCATGGCGAAGCCGCCGTCCCCGGCGACGCAGATGGCGTCCTTCCCGAGGAGGGAGCCGGTGACGGCAGCGGGCGCCGCCCAGCCCATCGCGCCGACGCCGCCGCTCCCGTAGTAGCTTCCCGTCGTCTCGGTCTGGAGGTAGTTGAGGAGCCAGAAGCGGTTGTTCCCGGAGTCCGCCGTGACGACGGTGTTCTCGTCGACGACCGCCTCGATGGCCTTGCACACTCGCTGGGGTTTGATGGGGGTGCTCTCGGCCTCGCAGGCGGCCACGTGGAAGTCCTCACGCGCCTCGGCCGCTCGCTCGAGCGCCCAGTCGTTTTCGGCGTCGCGGCCCTCGCTCGCCTCGAGCAGCGCGCCGAGCGTTTCGCCGGCGTCGCCGATCAGGCCGACGTCGGCCGGGTAGACCCAACCGGCGTTTCGCGAGTCGACGTCGGCGTGGATGATCGTCTGTTCGTCCGGCCGGATGAACGACTCGGCCTGCCAGTTTGTGTCCATCGGGTTCATCCGACAGCCGACGACGACCAGGACGTCCGCCTCGCTGACGACACGGTTCGCCCCCTCGTGACCGAAGGAACCGATGACGCCCGCCGCGCGCTCGTGGGTTTCGGGGATCGTCGACTTACCTAAATAGGAGGTAGCGACTATAGCGTCGTAGGCGTCGGCCACGGCCTCGAGTCGGTCGTAGGCGTCGGATTCGTCGGCTTTGTCGCCTCCAGCGCTCGCGTGAACGCCGTTACCGGCCAGAATGACGGGACGGTCGGCGTTCTCGAGCGCGTCCGCCGCGGCCGCGACGTCGCGGTCCGTCGGTCTCGAGTCCCAGTTTCTGACCTGCATCTCGTCGTCCCAGAGGCCGGGCGTCACGTCCCCCGGTAGGTCGTCCGTAATCGCCGAGCCGTCGAAGATGACGGCACAGGGACCGTTCCGACCGGCGGTCGCGTGCTTGAACGCGAGCTGGACCGTGCGGACGGTTTCCGGCGGCGTGCGCGGGAACCACCACTCCTTGGTCACGCCGTCGAGAATCTTCGGCAGCGAGAGGCCGCCGTAGTCGCCCCTGGACTGCTGGTAGGGCGCGAGCGTGGAGTAGTCGCCGCGCTCGGAGGCCTCGGTGAGCACGACCATCGGCGAAGAGCCGAGACGGGACTCCATCTGGCCGATAGCACCGAGGCTGCCGATCCAGGGTCCCTGTCCAGCCAGGACGGCAGGAGAGCCAGTCATTCGGCCGTAGGCCTCGGCCATGACGCTCGCCTCGCGCTCGTCACGCGGGCGGACGACCGTCACGTCGGTGTCACGGTGGCCGATCGTCTCGAACACCTCGATGAGGCGCCCGCCGGGGTAGCCGAAGACGTACTCGACGTCGAGCGCCTCGAGCGTGTCGACGACGCGGTCGGCGGTCGTCTGCGTGGAGTGCGTGTCGTCCATGGTGGTCGACTCAGTCGTCCTCCGAGGGGAGCGCCGTCTCGGCGACGTGGACAGTCTCCTCGACGACCATCGTCTCGCTCGCCTCCATGTCGGCGAACGTCGCCGCGTCGGCCTGCACCTCCTGGCCCACCTCGGACTCGAACGCGGCGGCCATCGCCGCGCCGTCGGCGAACGTCAGCCGAACGATACCGTCGTAGGCCGACTTCGAGGGATCGGTCGGCGTCGACGTGACGTACCGCTCGAGGCCGGGGAGGTCAGACGCGAGGTCGGTGTGGTCGCCCAGCCAGCGCTCACAGAACTCCTCGTGACTGAGGTCGTCGTCGCGTACCAGCAAGTTGACGAACGTGATCATGTTCCATGCGTGGCGTCTTCGGGTTCGACCTTTGCTCTGTCGGTCCGGGCCGCTCAGCCGTGGATGATACATTGTTTCGACCTCGAGTAAATTTAGAGAATATATCACATATCGAACAGTGGATTCCGGTAGATTATGGGCCAGATAATCGGGACCAGCGAGCGAAAAATCGGGGTACTGAAACGGGTCGTGGAAATGAGAGGCATACCGGCTGGCAAATCCTCCGGATTTATGTATCAGAGTGATGGTTCTTCCTAGTATGTCCGAAACCGGGACGCAGCCGCGTCACGTCCGCGAGTCCCTGGCCGATCCGAAGCGTGCCCTGAACGTCCAGTACTACGGCCCGGTGGGCTCGACGACGGTCGAGGAGCCGCCCACCCACCGCACCGACGACGACCTGATCGCCGGGCTCCGCGAACTCGCTGCCGCCGACGAGACGACGACCGAGTTCGGCTCCGCGTCCTACGTGAGCGAGTTCCGGTCCAGGAGCGCCGACCGGACGAAAAACGCCGTCGACGACGACTTCGGCGAGGCGGATTACGCCGTCATCGACCGGGCGACCGAGCCCGTCGAGAACCGCGCGATGCTCTGTGTCGACCGACTCGTCGGCACGCACCCGGAAACGACGTTTTGCTGCCGCCTGTACGTCCCGGCCGAGTACGCGCGAATCGCTCACGGATGGGCGATGCTGTTCGACCCGACCGACGGACGGGACCCAGACTTCGTCACGGTACAGGTTCCGGACGCATCGGAGACGGCGATCCGAATCCTCCCTGACGACGGGTTTACCGCCGTCGTCGGCAGCGACTACACCGGCGAAGCGAAGAAATCGTTCCTCCGGCTGTTCATGCATCGAGCGAAACGACTCGGCGGCCTCGGCCTGCACGCCGGCAGCAAGCGCGTTCGCGTGGCTCGAGCGGCTGACGCTCGCGACGAAGCCCAGGCCCGTGACGAACCCGATGCCCACAGCGAACGCGATGACGAAACCGCGGACGGAACCGTCCCTGACCTCGAGACCGTCGGTCAGCTCTTCATGGGGCTCTCCGCGACCGGAAAATCGACGCTCACGGCCCACGGCTGCTGGCTCGAGGCCCCCGAGGAGGCGGTCATGGTCCAGGACGACGTGTGTGCGCTCCTGCCGGACGGCTCGGTCGCCGGCAGCGAGGGCGGCGGCCTCTACGTGAAAACGTACGGCCTGGACGCCGACGAACAACCAGGAATACACGCCGCGGTCACCGACGAATCGGCCTCGTTCGAGAACGTCGTCGTCGACGAAGACGGGACGGTCGACTTCGACGACGACCGATACACGAAGAACGGTCGTGCCGTCATCCGGCGCTCGAAACTGCCCAGCGCCAGCGAGGACATCGACCTCGAGGACGTCGACCAGCTCTTTTTCATCACCCGGAACCCGCTCATGCCGCCGGTCGCCAGACTCGACGACGAGCAGGCGGCGGTCGCGTTCATGCTGGGCGAATCGATCGAGACGAGCGCCGGTGACCCCGACCGGGCTGGCGAGCGCATCCGGGTCGTGGGGACGAATCCGTTCATTATCGGTCCGGAAGGCGAGGAGGGGAACCGGCTGCGAGAGCTGGTCGCCTCGCTCGGCCTCGAGTGCTACGTCGTGAACACGGGCACAGTCGGCTACCCCGATTCGGACGCGAACTCGAAGGACGTCGGCGTCACCGAGTCCGTGACGATCCTGACCGAACTCGCGCGGGGAACCGTCGAGTGGACCCGGGACGAGCAACTCGGCCTCAAAGTTCCCGCGAACGTACCCGGGATGGACATCGAGGCGTTCCGCGTCGCCGAGTATGTCGACGATTACGATGGCGAACTCGAGACCCTGCGCGAGGAACGACGCGAGTACCTCGAGTCGTTCGAGCGACTCGATCAGGAGATCGTCGACGCGGTGTACTGACCGCTCAGTGCCTTCTCAAAGTGGTCTCGAGCGAGAAGGACTGACCTCGACTGCCTGGTGTGAGGACGGAACTCGAGCGAAGGGGGTGGGCAGCACTTGCCGGTCACAGCTACTGTTATATGTACAGCGTTCTCACCGTTGACAATGAGCGTCCAGATGCAGAAACCAACGATGCGGGTATGCGAACGCTGTGGCCGGACGGAACGCTGGGACGACGCCCAGTCCGCCTGGCAACACGCACTCGATAGCGACCGCGGTCACCCCCACTGTATTCACGAGTGGGACATCAACGGGTCGTTCACCCCCTACGAGTAACGCGACTGGTCTGTGCCCGAGGCTCGCCTCGAGGCCCACATGCTCCTGGCGAGCATCTAATATGGCTATCAACGAGCGACCGGCAACTCGCCGTGACGCTCGGTTTCTGTGAGATAACACTGCGGATCGGGTCCGAAGAGGGACTCACTCGAGAGCGCCCGCAACCGAGACCCACCGCGACAGATCGACCGATACTGGCACGTCGAACATCGGCCGGTGAGGTGGTCCTCGCGCACTCGAAGATCGGCGAGCAACGGATTCGTCTCGTCGTCCCAGATGTCGCCGAACGGTCGGTCGCGAACGTTACCCAGGCTGTAGCCCTGCCAGAACTGGGTCAGGTGAACGTTGCCCTCGTAGTCGACGTCCGCGATGCGCTCACCCGTCGGATCGCCTCCGTTTCGATCGAGATGGCGGTAGACGGTTTCGGCTTTTTCGGGGCCAAAGCGGTCGGCGGCGTACTCGACGAGGAAGGGCGCGTCGACGTAGTTGCCGACCAGCAGGGTCTCGATCTCCTCGCCGCGGTCGTGGTACTCGAGCGTCAGATCGCAGAGTCGCCTCACCGCGTCACGGGTCGCTTCGGGGCTGAGGTCGATGTCGGTGATATCGGCGCCGCGCCCACCGTAATCGAGGTGATAGAAGCAGAATCGATCGACCCCCACGTCGGTCAGCAGGTCGACGACTCCCTCGAGGTCGGCGGCGTTTGCCTCGGTGATCGTGTACCGCAGTCCGGTCTTGAGCCCGGCCGACTGGCAGGCCTCGATTCCTCGGACGGCAGCGTCGAAGGCCCCCTCCTTTCCCCGGAACGCGTCGTTGCGCTCTGGGAGTCCGTCGACGGAGATGCCGGCGTACTGTAGCCCGGCCGACTCGAGTCGAGCCGCTTTCTCCGGCGTGATGAGCGTCCCGTTCGTCGAGAGAACGGGCCGGAGTCCGAGGTCTGCGGCGTGCTCGACGAGTTCGGGGAGATCCTGCCTGACGAGTGGTTCCCCGCCGGAGAAGAGGACCACGGGGACACCGTAATCTGCCAGCTGCTCGAGGAAACGTCGGGCTTCAGTTGTGCTAAACTCGCCCGCTGCAGGCTCGGTTTCGGCCGCCGCGTAACAGTGCGCGCAGTGGAGGTTACACCGACGGGTCGTATTCCAGACGACGACCGGGCGGCGCTGCTTTCCGGTCGTGATCTGAGGCTTACTTGAGCTCTCAGCAGCGTCGTAGCGTAGTCCGTCGCCCTCGGCGTCGAGGTCACAGAGGAGCTTGCTGATCGAGATCACGAGTCGTTCACCCGCGGGACTCCGTCACTTTCCTCGGAAACGCGAGGTTCGGGCGAAACCTCCTGGCCCGGCGCCTCGTCCGGCGAGTCGGAGGCAGTGGACAGCGGGCGCGTCGAGTACCGCTCGACCGCCTCGGCCGGGCACACCCAGAGGTCCGCGGCGTACCGACCGAAGAGCCGGGAGGCGTTGTCGACGGCCTCCTCGACGCTCGTCGCCGAAACGCTGCCGACGTGATGAAGGCGCTTGTCTCGGTCCTCCCGAAGGAAGACCTCCCACTGTGGGAGCGGCGTTCCGCGGCGATCCCCCGCCACTCGCTCGCGACGTACAGATTCGACCATCGTGTTCGTTCGCGGTTGGGTTCTCGGAGGTATATCCCTCGTTGCGAACGTCTTCGGGCGGCGTTCCCGGATCCCGAGAACGAGAACCGACCCTTTGTAGGCGGCGTCGCCAACGGCGGGTGAGTATCCATGCCAGCGCCACCCGGTCGCCGATCGATCGACACGTCGAAACGCCCGTTCGTGCTGATCTGGGAGGTAACCCAGGCCTGCGCACTCGCGTGCACCCACTGCCGGGCCGACGCCCAACCGGAGCGCCACCCCGACGAGTTATCGACCGCCGACGGGAAGCGACTGCTCGAGGACGCGAGCGACTTCGGAGACGGTCAGCTCGTGGTGCTATCTGGTGGCGACCCGCTGGTCCGTGACGACGTCCCGGAACTGATCGAGTACGGCACCGACCTCGGCCTGCGGATGACGATCACGCCGAGCGGAACCCGGTCGGTCACGAGAGACCGCATCGACGCGCTCTCCGAGGCGGGGCTCCGACGGATGGCGCTCAGTCTCGACGGCGCGGCCCCCGAGAGCCACGACGCTTTCCGGGGCGAAGCCGGAAGCTTCGAAGAAACGATTCGGGCGATGAAGGACGCCCGCGCGGCCGGCGTTCCCGTCCAGATCAACACCACCGTCTGCCGGCAGACGGTCGACGAACTCCCAGCGATCAGGGACCTGCTCGCCAACCTCGGCGTCGTCATGTGGAGCGTCTTCTTCCTCGTCCCCGTCGGACGCGGGCGAATCCTCGAGCCAATCTCCCCCGAAGAGGCCGACGCAGTCATGTCGTGGCTTGGCGAGGTCAGCGACAGCGAACCGTTCGGGGTCAAGACCACCGAGGCGCCACAGTACCGACGCATCCGTCTGCAAGAGCGACGGGAATCGGACGACAGAACGGTCGACGCTGACGGCCTCCGACGCCGAAGCGGAATCGTCGCCGGCGACGGCTTCGCGTTCGTCAGCCACGTCGGCGAGGTCTTCCCGTCCGGCTTCCTCCCGGCCTCTGCGGGCAACGTCCGCGAGGAACCGATTACTGCCATCTATCGCGACTCGGCGCTGTTTCGATCCCTCCGTGATCGCGGCCGAATTCGCGGAAAGTGCGGGACCTGTGAGTTCCGAACGGTCTGCGGCGGGAGTCGCTCTCGAGCCTACGCCTACACCGGCGATCCACTCGAGAGCGACCCGCTGTGTCCGTACGTTCCCGCGGATTACGACGGCCCGCTGCCGTGGAACGACCCGACGAGTGCACCCTCGCCACCCTCGAGGCCGACTGACGCCGATTGAGCGGGTCCGGCGATCGAACGGGGAGGGAGGAATAAGGAGGGTCCAAGAGACGGGGAGGTAGAGGGACTCGAGGAACGGGAATCACCGAACGTGTTCGTACTGAAGTCCTTCGACCCGCAGTACGACGGGTACCTATGAACACTTTGAACGAGACGATTCGCGTCGAGATCGACGTCCGGACGCCGTCGACCTGTCCGGTCGCTGCGGCCTCCGAGACGACTGGTTCCCCCGTCGAGACCGTGACGCGGGCATCCGGACGAAACATGGGACCGCACGTCGACGAGGAGTTCACCATCGCGAGCGACGCTGCGGTCGACCTCGAGACGTACGATGCAGTCGAAGACGCCGACCGAATATTCGACCTCGATTCGCACGCAGTTTATCGATTCACTCGCTCGGCAGCGTCGCCGTGCGTCTGTGACCGTATCGAGGAACTCGGCTGGCCGGTTTCGGATATCAGTGCGGAGAACGGGTCGCTGCTGGTCACCTGCTACGTCGACGATCAGACTGGGTTCTCGGAACTCATGTCGGACCTCCAGGACCGATTCGGGGACGTCCGCGTTCGACGACTGCTCCGTTCGGGGGGCGACGGTGACGGCGACGGACCGCTCGTCCTGGAAGTCGACTCCCTGACCGCCCGACAACGGGAAGTGCTCGAGACGGCTCACGAGATGGGGTACTTCGAGTATCCGCGGACGTCGAACGCGGGGGACGTCGCCAATGCGCTTGGAATCACGCGCTCGACGTTCGGCGAACACCTCGCGGCGGCCCAGCGAAAAGTTCTGCAGACGTTAGGCTGAGTCCTCGCCCGAATCTGCATTCTCGAGCGCCTGCCAGGAGAGCCGCGGGTTTCTCGCCGCGCTCGTCTGATCGATCCGGCCCACGGCGGTTCGGTTGGGCGCAGCCTCGAGTTCGTCGTCGCTCGAGGCCGACGCCTGCTGGAACGCCTCGGCGAGGGTGTCGAGCGTTTCTTTGCTCTCGACTTCGGTCGGTTCGGTCATCAGCGCCTGCGGGACGATCTCGGGCCACTTCGTCGTCGGCGGGTGGACGCCGAAGTCGAGCATTCGTCTGGCGACGTCGGCCGCGTCCTGGTCGCCCGCGCTGGCGACGAACTCGTGGTGGAACGGGCCGTAGGGAACGTCGTAGTCGATCTGACTGGCGAGGTAGTTCGCGTTGAGGACGGCCTTCGCGCTCGCATCGAGCAGTCCCTCGTCGCCGAGTCGGGCGATGTAGGCGAACGCCTTGACCAGGACGAGCCAGTTGCCCTGAAAGCCGTGGACGTGGCCGATCGAGTGGTCGGGGGCGAACAGTTCGTACTCGGTCTCGCCCTCTTCCTCACCCTCGACGTTACGCTCGCGAACCCGAGGCTCGGGCAGGAACGGCGCCAGCTCGTCGACGACGCCGACCGGCCCGGCACCTGGGCCGCCGCCACCGTGGGGCGTCGCGAACGTCTTGTGGACGTTGTAGTGCATCACGTCGAATCCCATGTCTCCCGGACGGGCTCGACCGAGGAGGGCGTTGAGGTTCGCGCCGTCGTAATACAGCAGACCGCCGACGTCGTGGACCATCTCGGCGATTTCGGTTATGTTGCGCTCGAATAACCCGAGGGTGTTCGGGTTCGTCAGCATGAGCGCCGCCGTCCGCTCGGAGAGGGCGGCCTCGAGGGCCTCGAGGTCGACGCGGCCGCCGTCGTCGCTCGGGAGGGTGACGACGTCGTACCCGCCCAGTGCCGCCGTCGCGAAGTTCGTCCCGTGGGCGCTCTCAGGGACGATCACCTCGTCTCGCTGGTCGTCCCCGTTGTGCTCGTGGTAGGCGCTGGCGACTCGAATGCCGACGAACTCGCCCGCGGCGCCGGCCGGCGGCTGGAGCGTCACGGCGTCCATCCCGCCGATTCGCGCGAGGTAGTCCTGAAGTCGGTAGCACAACTCGAGCGTGCCCTGGATCGACCCCGCAGAACGGTCGGGGTGGACCGCTGCAGTGTCGAGGGCGGCGACGTCCTCCGTGAACTTCGGGTTGTACTTCATCGTACACGACCCCAGCGGGTACGGCCCGCTGTCGATCCCGTAGATCATCTGGGAGAGACGCGTGTAGTGACGCGCGAGTTCCGGTTCGGAGAGTTCGGGCAACTCGAGGGAATCGCGGGTCAGACCGTCTGGCAGCGGCGAGTCGTCGCTGACGTCGACGCGAGTGCTGTCTTTCTCCGAGAGGAGCGGTTCGTAGTGGCCGTTGCTGACGTATCGGGCCTGGTCGTACCGTCGGCTCCGTCTCTCCCCCTGCTCGAGCTCTCGTTTCCGTCCCTGACCGCTCATCGAAGCACCTCCGCGAACGCCTCGACGAACGCCTCGATCTGTTCGTCCGAGACGCCCGCGACGCAGACCTGCAGTTCGTGTTCGTCGACGACGTGAACCGCGAACCCGCGCTCCTCGAGGTCGTCCGCGATCGCTCGAGCAGGCTGGTCCACGTGGACGACGAATTCGCGGAGGTGGTGGCGGTCATGAACGGGCGCTCTGGCCCCGACGAGGTCGTCGATTCGTTCGGCGAGCTCCTCGGCTCGCGTTACGTCGCGTTTTGCGAGGTCGACCAGTCCAGAGGGACCGAGCGAGGCGGCGTGCATCGCGGTCCGGAGCGCGACCCAAGCCTGGTTCGTACAGATGTTGCTCGTCGCTCGCTCACGACGGATGTGCTGCTCGCGGGTCTGGAGGGTGAGCGTGAACGCTCGCCGGTCGGTCGCGTCCTCGCTCACGCCGACCAGGCGACCGGGCACCTGCCGGAGGTAGCTCTCCCGGGTCGCGAACAGTCCCAGGCCCATGCCATAACTCGTCGGCAGCCCGAGGACGCTCGCGTCGCCGACGACGACGTCAGCGCCCACGTCCGCTGGCCGCTGGAGCAGTGAGAGCGCGACGGGATCCGAACCCAGCACGTACAGCGCGTCGTGCTCGTGGGCGAGGTCGCCGATCTCCGCGAGGTGTTCCTCGATCGTGCCGCGAACAGTGGGGTTCTCGACGTAGCACAGGACGACGTCGTCGTCGATGGTATCCGTGAGAGCCTCGACGTCCACGGTGCTGTCGTCGGTCGGGTACGTCTCGACCTCGAGGTCCGTGCCGGCGACGTAGTTCTCGAGGGTGCTCCGGCGTCCCTCGAGCAGGAGGTCCGGAACGAGCACGCGACGGCCCGAGGTGTCTCGAACGCGGTCGGCGAGCGTCGCCGCCTCCCCCAGAGCCGTCGCCGCGTCGTACATCGAACAGTTCGCAATCGTGAGTCCGGTGAGTTCGACCAGCAGGGACTGATACTCGAACAGCGCCTGCAGGAAGCCCTGGGAGACCTCGGGTTGATACTGGGTGTAGGACGTCAGAAACTCCGATCGGTCCGCGAGGTGATCGACTAGCGACGGCACGTAGTAGCCGTAGTGGCCCCGTCCCAGCAACTCGACCAGGTCGTCATTTCGCTCGAGCGTCTGGCGGACCAGCTGGCGCGCCTCGCGTTCGGTTCGCGCGTCAATCTCGAACTCGTCGTCAAACCATACCGCCGACGGAATGTCGAACAGGTCGTCGACGGAGTCGGCGCCTACCGCCTCGAGCATCGCCGCCGTGTCGTCGTCCGTGTGAGGAGCGTACGGACTCCCCGTGGTGCGTGTTCCGTTCATGGTAGCGCAGGTGTGTCTCCGGTGATTGAAAAGTCGGTCGTCCCCACTGCTTGCCGGCCGCAGGGTTCGGTCCCAGACACGTTACGTGCGGGTTCGGAGCACGGGGTTATCAACGCATCTCTTTCCCGCCGTCCGCTCGAGTTTCGCGCCGAGTCACTCGACGTACCGATACTTCCGCTCGCCCATCCGGCCCCAGCCGTCGAACGCGAACTCGCCTTCCGGGGTCGTCAGCGGTTCGATGTCGACGTCCATCTCGTGGTTGTGCGCGTCGTGGATCTCCTCGTAATCGTCCCAGTCGATGTCGTAGCGCGACTCGAGTTGCTCGTCGACGTTCAGCGCTTCGATCTCCTCGAGCCAGTTTTCCTTGACGGTCTCGGTGTGGATTTCGGCCTGGGCGCCGCTGCCGTAGGAACCGACCAGGAGCTGCTCGCCGACCATGTCGCGGTCGTTCTCCGCGGCGTGTTTCAGCGCGCTCGCGCGGGCGACGTGGACCGAGCCGGTGTACCAGTTGCCGACGTCTCGAGCGATCGTCAGAGTGGGGTCGATCGTCTCGGCGTACCACTCCTGGTAGCGCTCGGTGCGCTTCAGCCCGTCCATGTACTCCCGGATCGCGTCGGTGAACGCCTCCTCGTCCTCGAAGGCCTCCTCGCGGGGCTGGCGACCGATCTCCTCGGCCAGTTCCTCCTCGATTTCGGTGTCGCGGGTGATGTGGCGGTACGCCAGCAGGGCGGCCTTCCGGACCATGCCCGGGAACGGCGTGTGGAACGGCGCGTACTGGAAGTCGCCGACCGTAATCTCGCCGGCCTCGCGCTGGTAGTCGATCAGTGCCTCGCGCATGCGGGCGAGGTAGACCTGGACCGAACGCTTGCCGTCGACGCTCGGGAACTGCTGGTTGGGTTTGAGGAAGTCGGTCTCATCGGCCGACCCGAATCCCTGTTCGGCCGAGAGCTCGACCAGGTTGGGGTCCTCGCTGATGAGCATGGCGACCGCGCCCGCACCCTGGGTCGCCTCGCCAGCGTCGCCGCGGGCGTACAGGGCGGTGTCGGTGGCGATGACGATGGCCGAGCGGCCGCGGTGTCGATCCGCACGGATCCAGTTGTACGCGTCGTCGAGGCTCTGGGTGCCGGCGATGCAGGCGAACTTCCGCTCGCCCTTGTTCGCGTGATGGAAGTCGCCCTCGAACACCTGCTCGAGGCAGCCTGCGACGTACGTCGAAACCGGCTTGGAGTTGTCGAATGCGCTCTCGGTAGCGACGTCGATCCGGCCGATGTCGTCGGGCTCGAGGCCTTTGCGGTCCATGAGGCGGTAGGCGGCGTTGGCGCCCATAGTGACGATGTCCTCGTAGCTGTCGGGGAACGAGGAGGCGTTGAGTCCCAGCCCTTTGGTGTACTTTTCGGGGTCCTCGCCCTTCTGTGGGGCGAAGGTGCCGGGCAAGTCGAGTTTGAGGTTGCCCGTCCAAATTTCGACGGCGTCGATACCGACGGATGTCATAGGAGAACGCTACAGGTGAGGATACATGATATTGTCGTTCGTGGTTTCGACGATTGACGTTGTTGACTCGTTCCACTTGGATGTCTTATAGTTCCTCTATAGAACCCCCATAGATGTTGAGTTTCCAACGCCAATTCGAGGTACTAACCACGATAACGGTGAGGAGTTTACTCACACAGCGAGAACGGTCCATCACCAGCGCCTTCTTCGATTCTATATGTGCAGGCCTCACTGGTCTGAAGTATTTTCGATTCAACCGTAACCGGTCGTGGCTCCCGTTTCCCACCAGAAGACGAACCATCCATAACATCTACGGAAATGGATCCAGACGTGGTGACGGACTCATACTCGCTCCCGACGGGGTTCCCATCTTCATCGAGAATCTCGAACTCAACCCGAGTCTCTCCCGTGAGTTGATAATCGAAACGAATTTGTTTAACACCGTTCTGATCGTTCTCCCTTGTTACCTCTGCATCAACGGATTCGAAACGTGGCGGTTCAATTGTAACAGGTCTACTTACACTTTTATCTTCGCTCGAGACCGTGGCCGTATACTCACCGGCATCGCCCGTTTGTGTGTCCCATTCGAAACTGACTGTCTGCGGTTCTCCACCCTCGAGTTCCACGTCCGAGACGGCTTGCGTATACGTTTCGCCACCAATACCCAGCACAATATCCTGGGTATCTGTATTTTCGCCCGTGTTCTCAACTGTCGCATTGAGGCTCAGGGTATCGCCCTCGGTGACCGGGTCGTTTGTGTTCGTAATCTCGACCGAGAAGAACGGCTCATCTGCGCCGATTACCTTGGTCGTGTCGCTGTCGAGTTCGTTCGATCTGGTATCGGTTTCGTAGAGCGTCGCCGTCAGTACGTCACCTCGAGAAAACTCGAGCCCAGTGACGGTGACGATATCCTCGCCCACCGTGTCGAAAGTGACTTCGTGCGATTCGTTCTCAACGACGAGGTAACCGCCCGTCGTGGAATCGAGATTGTCGAAGTCGGAGGTGGTGACCTCGAACTCGTCGTCGTCTTCTCGGATCTCGTCCTGGATATCGACGGTTCCGCGTACCCCACCAGCGTTCGACGAATCAGAGACGAACACCTCTTGAGTCACGTTTTCAGGTTGCTCTCCGTCCAGTTCTGGTGGGGCTTCGTCGACCGTGAAGCTAGCGCCTAGCGTAATCGTCTCTCCTCCGTCGTCCTCGTTAGCCTTGTACGAAACCGTCACCTGGCCGTCCGGTCCGGTCGATTTGTTCTCCGGAGAAATAGCGTTCGAACCGTCGTCGGTGGCGTTCACCCGCACGTTTGAAACCGGGTTGTTGTACCGATCCCGGACTTCGACGGTCATCCGCGTCGTTTCACCAGTGCGAACGTCCCGGGGCTCGTTGACGACCGTAAGATAGGCGGGACCGTCCGCCTTCGATTCGGCGCCACTCCCGAGACCGACTTTCGCGACCTGCAATTGGTAATCGTCATCCTTGAGCGTGATCGTCACAGTTCCGGGGCCTCCGTCGACGGAGACGACTCGAGGTTCGTCCTCGAGTAACCGTTCCCACTTCTCGACGCTCAGCGTTGTCGGTATCTCGAGGGTTACGTTCCCGTCTGACTCGATCGCAACCGAGTTCTCGGAGGCACTCACCGTCTCGAAGTCGACCGCGACTGTCCCGGACCGACTCGAAGAATAGTTCCCGGCAAGCGTCACCAGTCGAATCGTGTTCCCGTCGATCAGTCGCTGCCCCGTCAGCGTAGCTTGATTCCCGTCCTGAACGTTGTACAGAACCGAATTACCGTAGACGACCGTTGGCGCATTTTGGTGTTCGTTATAATTCGGTTGAAAAACGAGACCCCCCGT
The DNA here is from genome assembly GCF_042663665.1 of Saliphagus sp. GCM10025317. Lineage (NCBI taxonomy): Archaea > Methanobacteriati > Methanobacteriota > Halobacteria > Halobacteriales > Natrialbaceae > Saliphagus > Saliphagus sp. GCM10025317. Next base: position 1,743,234 of record NZ_JBHTAQ010000005.1, on the reverse strand, counting down.
CTCGAACGCCAGTTCCGTCGTATTCCAGTAATCTCGTGCGTCCTCGTCCCCGACCGTCACGTTCTCGAGCCGTATCGACTCGTTCGCCTCCACCAGTTTCAACGACCCCGACGAGGGGGGCGGATTCACCGTAAAACTCCGCGGCGGATACGTCGTCCCGAGCGAAACCGAGTACGAACCGACGCGACGGTCGGGCGCGTTGACGAGGCCGTTTCGTACGTCCAGTAACTGTCCCTGCACGGCCTGCTGATGCTCGTACTCCACTGCCCGATTCTCGTCGGGAACTACGTTCACCTGGTACAGCGCGAGCGCCGACACCAGAATGCCGAGCATGAGGACCGCTCCGATCACCGTGGACACGGCACGCTCCTCACCTCGGCCTATCATACGCAGTGATAGTCCCGATGACGTATACGCTTATTGGCCCCACTAAACCGCAGCGTGAGCCCCGAAAAGCAGTCTATTCGCCGCTCGTCTCGTCGATTACTCGTCTTCCTCGACAACTTCCGGATCGCTCATCGCACTCTGGAGGCTGTCCAGGCCGTTGACCCACTCCGTCACGAGGCCGTACTCGAGTTGCTCCGCAATCGTCATGTCGAGTTCCTCGCCGTCGATGATGAGCGTCCCCGCCTGGGCCGCGTACCCGAGCGCGGCGTCCAGATCCTCCTCGGCTTCGGCGTCCGCGGCCGCGCCGATGTAGTCGTTGACGCTCGCCTCCTCGGCCGGGCCGCTGGCGACGTACTCCTCGGCGGCGATGAAGACGCAGACCAGGCTCGTCTGGACGCCGTCGACCAGCATCCGGGTCTCCTCGTCGTCGATGTCGACCTCCGAGAGGACGATCTCGCGGACGTCGGCGATCTCCTCGAGGGCCTGCTCCTGCTCGAGTTCGCCGTCGTCGTACGCCGCAACGATTTTGGCGATGGCGATGGCCGTGTCGTCCTGGAGGTTCAGGAGGAGGCGGGCGGAGGATTCGTCCTCCGGATCGATCTCTTCGTCGTCGATGCGGTCGATCCAGTTCTGCCAGCGTTCGGCCGAATAGAACTCGGTCGGGGAATTGCTCATACTCTCACCTACACCGGCCGCTTGAAATGCCTTTCTCTACTCTTCGCTTTCTCGACCAGCGGCGAAATCCGTCGGCGATCAGTCCTCGAGCGTCGCTTCGGACTCCCCGAGCGTCGCTTCCGTGTCGATTCCGTACACCAGTTGCGGCGTCTCGACGTGGGCGTTCCTGACCGCGTCCTCGTGGCCTTCCTCGAGGAGCCAGCTGACCCGTCGCGGGACCGTCTTCGGACCGAGGACGGCTCCTGGTCGATCGGGGTCGTCGACGAAGTCGGTCTCCATGAGGAACGGATCGCCGGCCTCCGCAGCGGTCTCGAGGCGATCCTTCTCGCTCATCACGCTGGGGGTGACGCCCACGAGGCGGCCACTGGCGTAATGTTTGACGACCCGGTGTGCCGGCAAGCCGGCGTCCTCGGCCCACTCGGCGACCGTCGTCAGGTCCTCAGTGGCTTCGGTGTGGAGCTGGACGGCACACTCGAGGTCGGCGCCGAGTTCGAACGCGTGGCGCATAACGTTGTTCGACGCAGCCCAGACCTCGTCGTCCACGTCGTAGTGTGGGCGTCCCGATTTCAGCCCCCGCGCGTCGCCCGCGTCGACGTACTCGGCGGCGACCTCGAGGCCGGCCCGCATGATGGATTCGGCATCGTCGGGGGTCTTTCCGCGTTCGTCGACCAATCGCGAGACCAGCCCCGGATGGACGCCCAGGATGGGCCAGGCGCGGCCCTCGAGTCGGCTACTCGCTTCGGAAACGATCTCGAGGGTTCGCTCGAAGACCGGTCGGAAGTCCTCGCCTGCGTTGGCTTCGACGCCGAGGTGCCAGGAGGGTTTGTTGACGACTAAAAGGTGTGTCCCGCCCATGCGTGCGAAGTCGTCGACTGCCTCGAGACCGCGGCCGTGATCCGGGTCGAGGTGGAGGTGATCGTCGAGGATTGGCGTCTCGTGATCGTTCATGAATCGACCTTGGGTGAGCGGTGGCGGAAAAGGCATCGGCTTCGAGGCGACCCACTCGACGATCGAAACAATGGCTCGTGAACGTCTCGCCGCTCGAACCGATGGGTCTTGTCGCCTCGAGTCAGTCCTCGAGCGTCAGCGCCGTGTCGGCGGCGTTCTGGAGGGCGTCCGACCGTCCGTACGAACCGGGTGCGATGGCGACTGTCTCCACGCCTCTCGCGCCGGCGTACTCGAGAACGGGTTTGAAGTCCGTGTCGCGCGAGGCGATGGCGAGGACGTCGATTCGGTCCTCGACGACGCTGGCCGTGGCGTCGACGGCGAGTTTGACGTCTACGTCGCCGCTGGTGATGACCACCTCGAAGCCTCGAGCTTCGGCCGCCTGAATCAGCCCTGGCGTGGCGTGTTCGTCTAGATAGAGCCGACGAATCGCGGTTCGCCCCTGGTCGGAGACGGCGGTTCGAAGGTCGTCGAGGTCGACGTCGAACTCCTCGCGGAAAACGTTCGGTCCGTCGACGAAGAGGCCGACTCCCGATGGTTTCGATTGGTCGGCTGACACCCACTCGCGCACGGACTCGAACATACTCACGGTCACGGTAGCCAGTGCGGTACAATAGGTGTAGCGAAGAAACTCGAGATGCGGAGCTATTCCTCGTTACAGTACTAGCGTCACCGCCACCCGCCAGTCGAAAATTGGTGTGTCCAGCCAACTATCGTACCCTGGTAATAGATTATTTTAATAAACTTATACTTCGTTGTTTTCCCCTCTCGAGGTATATTTCAAGCACGATTTGATCAATATTCGTGCCATTATTTACTTTCCCAACCCCGAACTCTCAAATCAATTGATCTACTGACAGTAAATTCCGCTGGGTTTCACAACTATTTAATTATAGATTGCGGTACGCATAGCCACACCATGCCAGAACATGGCAGTCCAGGTTACGATCGCCGTTCCGTACTGAAAGCAGCCGGCGCCCTCGGTGCATTCATGGGTCTTGGTGGGATCACCGCCGCTACCCCCGGACGTACCCCCGGCCCGAAGGAGAACGAAATTCTCGTCGGAAAATCGAACACGGTGGGACTGGCCACTGCGCGAGCCAAAGTCGAAGCGAACACACCCGACCACGCCGCCGTCGTTCACGAGAACGAGACGCTCGGCTACATGGCGCTCGAGGTCGACGAGGATCGAGTCGGCACGATGGACTCGATCATCGACCAGCTCGAGCGACGACCGGAAGTGGAGTACGCGGAGCGAAACGCGACGTACTACACCCAGCTCGAGCCGAACGACCCGAACTACGGCCAGCAGTACGCTCCCCAGCAGGTTCGCGCCGACCAGGCGTGGGATACGACGCTGGGCTCGATGGACGTGACGGTCGCGGTCGTCGACCAGGGCGTCGATTACAGCCACCCCGATCTCGCCGACCGGTTCGAGGGCAACGAAGGGTACGACTTCGTCGACGATGACGAGGATCCCGCTCCAGTAAACAACGACGAAAACCATGGAACCCACGTCGCCGGAATCGCTGCGGCGACGACGGATAACGGAACGGGGATCGCCGGCATGTCGAACTCCCGAATCCTCTCCGGTCGCGCACTCGGCGCGGATGGCGGTGGGTCGCTTTCAGACATCGCGGATGCTATCCAGTGGGCTGCCGACCAGGGCGCGGATATCATCAACCTGTCCCTCGGTGGCGGCGGCTCGAACAGCACGATGCGCAACGCCATCGACTACGCCTACGACAACGGCTCACTCCCCATCGCCGCTGCGGGTAACGACTACGGGAGTTCGGTTTCCTACCCCGCCGCGTATGAAAACTGCATGGCGGTGTCGGCGGTCGACGAGAACGAAGACCTCGCGGACTTCTCGAACGTGGGACCAGAGATCAACGTCGCCGCCCCCGGCGCCAACGTCCTCTCGACCGTTCCCGGGGATTCCTACGAGGAACTCTCCGGGACGTCGATGGCCTGTCCAGCCGCGGCAGGCGTCGCCGCCCTCGGAAAGGCCGCGTATCCCGACGATACGGTGGCCGACCTCTGGGGGCGCCTCGAGGACTCGGCCGTCGACATCGGTCTCTCGTCGGACGAGCAGGGCGCCGGTCGCGTCGACGCCCTGAACATCGTCGAGGGCGGGACCGATGATCCGGACGACCCCGACGACCCCGATGATCCAGGCGATGGCGAGTGCGGTGACGTCGTCGAGACGGCCTCGGCCGAGGACTACCTCTACAGCGGATCCAGTCACTCCTACACGTACTCGCTCCAGACGGCGAACCCGTGTAGCGCGACAGTGACCCTCTCCGGCCCGTCCGACGCCGACTTCGACCTCTACCTGACCCTCGACGGACGCACACCGTCGACCTGGGACTACGACGAGCGCTCGATCAGCGCCGACAGCAACGAGAAGATCACCGTATCGCTCTCCGGTGACGAGGAACTCGGCCTCCTCGTCGACTCCTACAGCGGCAGCGGGTACTACACCCTCTCCATCGAAGAACTCGGCAAGTAACGCCAGCCAATCACCCTCGCCATCACGGCAGGCACCCACCCGTACACCCACTTTTTTGAGAGGACTGGGCCCTCGAGCACTGGCTGAATGTAAAAACATTACTTACCCGCGGGTGACGTGACGAGTATGTCGCTGCAGATGCCGCCGTTGCGTGGGGTCCACGACGAGCGGGGAGCGAAAGTCACCGAATTTGGCGGCTGGGAGATGCCAGTCGAGTTCGACTCGATCCAGGAGGAACACCGGGTGGTCCGCGAATCCGTCGGCAAGTTCGACGTCTCTCACATGGGCGAGATCGAGGTCAGCGGCCCAGACGCCCGGGCGTTGATGCAACGACTCACGTCGAACGACGTGACCGCCCTCGACGTCGGTGACTCCCAGTACGCGACGATCACCGACGAGGACGGCGTGATCATCGACGACACAGTGGTCTACCGACTCCCGGACGAGGGTGACGACCACGTCTTCCTGTTCATTCCGAACGCCGGCAACGACGAGGCCATGACCGAGCGCTGGCGAACCCACCGCGACGAGTGGGGACTCGAGGCGTCCATCGAGAACCAGACGCACGAGTACGCGATGTTCGCGATCCAGGGGCCGGACGCCCGCGAACTGGTGTTCGACGTCGTCGCCGACCCCGACCGGGTGAGCGACCTCAGTCGGTTCGAGGCGACGTACACGACGGTCGAGGGGACGGAGTCCGAGTCCAAGTGCTGGGTCGCCCGCACCGGTTACACCGGCGAGGACGGCCTCGAGGTCATCGCCCCATGGGACGACGCGGAATCCGTCTGGTCGGCCTTCGACTGTCAGCCCTGCGGTCTGGGCGCGAGGGATACCCTCCGCCTCGAGGCCGGGTTCGTCCTGGCCGGGCAGGACTTCGACCGCGAGACGAACCCGCGCACTCCCTACGAGTGTAGCATCGGTTTCACGGTCAAACTCGACACCGAATTCGTCGGCCGGGACGCCCTCGAGCGCGCGAAAGAAGAGGGCGTCGAGGAGAAACTCGTCGGCTTCCGACTCGTCGACCGCGGGATCGCTCGCCACGGCTACGACATCACGACCACCGACGGCGAAGTCATCGGGACGGTTACGAGCGGGACGATGAGTCCGACGCTCGAGGCGGCCATCGGCCTGGGCTACGTGCCCGTCGAGTACGCCGATGCCGGGACGAAGATCCGCGTCGACGTCCGCGGCCGGCCCAAAAAGGCAAAGATTGAAACGCCTCCCTTCGTCGATACAGTATAATGAGCTTCGATATCCCAGACGACCGACGGTACCAGGAATCACACGAGTGGGCACTCGAGACAGATGACGGCGTCAGAATCGGTATCACCGACTTCGCGCAGGACGAACTCGGCGACGTGGTATTCGTGGAACTGCCCGACGAGGGTGAGGACGTCACGGCGGGAGAGAGCTTCGGCGTCGTCGAGTCGATCAAGGCAGTCTCCGATCTGTACGCGCCGGTCAGCGGCACGGTCACGGCCGTCAACGAGGATTTGTTCGACGCTCCTGAACTCGTCAACGAAGACCCCTTCGACGAGGGCTGGATGCTCGCGGTCGACCCCGATGACGAGAGCGAACTCGAGGACCTGCTCACTGCCGAGGAGTACGAAGAACAGGTCGCCTGAGCGCTCGACGTTCACCCTGCAGCAGTTGCGCTCAACAGAAGCGCTCAGCGTTAACCCTTCAGCGGAAGCGTTCAACAGAAACGCTCAACGTTCATCCTTCGGCAGTAGCATTCAGCAGGCCACACCTCACTCGAGTCCGGCCAGCCGCTCCAGCAACTCCTCGAGCGGCAGCGTCGACGTCGACAGCGCGTAACCATCGATTCGCGCCAGGTCGGCGGCGTGCTCCCAGAGGTCGTCGGGCTCGAGTCCGTGGAGGACCACGGCATTGGGGGTCGGGTTGACGACGCGAAGGGCGACCAGCGGCGACTCGCCGCGCGTGACGCCGGTGAACACCAGCGCCCGGTTGGTGCTCTGCCCGTAGAGGCGAAAGAACTCCTCACTCGAGAGGCGGGTGATCGCCTCGATGCTGTTGATGACTGTGTGACCGCTGATCCGGTCGGAGTGACCCGGGGCGATTTCGGTCGCCTCGATCGTCTCGTAGAGGTGTGCGAGCGGATACGTCGTCGCGTACTCGCGCAGGTCGTAGATGACGTCGCTGTCGAAGCCCGCCGAGAGCACGCGGCCGTACTGTCGAATTCGATCGCCGCCGCGGCGTTCGTCGATCTCGAGGAGTCCCTCGACGAGTCGGCGGACGACCCCAATTCCGGGACTCTCTCGACGGCCGCTCTCGTAGTCCGAGATCACCGACGAGGAGACGTCGAGTTCGCTCGCGAGATCGGTCTGGGAGACGTCGAAGTCCGTTCGCCACTTTCGAAGCGTTGCGCCCGGGTCGTTGCTCAGCGTGATCTCTCCTGCGATCTTCTCCGCCAGTTCCCGCTTTGGCCCGCGTCCACGTCCACGTCCACGTCCGCCCATACCTCTGGCTCTCACGGGCGTGGCAAGTAGCTACCGGCATTCGACCGACGAGGCGAACACTCAAGGTCCGAGGCTCTGAGATGGGGGCATGCCGTCGACCGTCGTACACGTCGGGCTGGCGGGCCTGGTCGGGGTCGCCCTCCTCGCCGATCGCTTCGACACGCGAGCGATCCTGTTCGTCATGGCCGTGACCGCCCTCCTCGACCTCGATACGCTGCTCGGCATCGTCGTTCCCGGAACCCACCGCGCTGCCTTCCACAACCTCTGGATCGTCCTCCTTCCCGCACTCGTCCTGTACTGGGACTGGCGACGCGAGAAATCGGTCGTCCGCTCGCGGTGGGGCGCCTACGGCTACCGGATCGGCTGGGTAACCCTGATTGCGGTCCTGTTCGCGCACGTCCTGCTCGACGCGTTCTACAACGGCGTCAACCTCTTCTGGCCCGTCCACGACCGGTTCTTCGACCTCTCGGGCAAACTCCTGGTCACCGACCAGCGCGGGTTCGTCCAGACGTTCGTCGAACTCGAGTCCAGTGAAACCGGAACCACGGTCTCGGAGTCGACCGCCCGCGGCACGACGGCTGACACGCACTACTCGACGGGCTTCGACCCGACGCGCGGATCGGACCCAGAACCCGAAGACGTCGAGCGGATCTTCCCGATCGCGAGTTCCGGCGAACTGTTCGTCGTGACGCTCGTCGGGTACCTGACCGTCGGGTATCGAGTGCTCGAGTCGCGCCGAAAGCGCAATTGAGCCGTCAGTCCCGGATCCGGACGAACCCATCCTCGAAGACCACGCGATTCGGGATGACGTGTTCTCTCGAGTCGGACTCGATCTTCGTCACGAAGAGGTCGACCTCCTGGACAATCCCCGTGTGGTCGCCGATCTCGACGCGATCGCCGATCCCGTAGGGCTGGTTGAGCAGCAGGTAGATGCCGACCGCACTCGAGACGAGGAAGTCCTTGAACGCGAACGCGCCGATCAGGACGAGGCCGGTGGTGTAGACGGTCAGGAGGATCAACAGTGGCAGGACCGCCACGTTGACCTGGGCGAGCGCGATGAGAAAGGCGACGAAGAGGACGGAGTACTTGACGACTCTGGGGATGATCGAGACCTCGGGGAGTTTGACCCCCCGAAGGTACTCGCTGACGGCCAGTTCGGCCTTGTCTGCCACGACGAACCCGACGAGGACGACGAGGACCGCGACGAACACCTGCGGAACGAACGTCCATATGGTCTGCCAGAACGCCTCCGTCGGCAGGAGCTGGGCGATGTGAATCGCCGTCAACAGCGCGATGCCGTAGATGAACCAGGAACTGAGTCGAGCGACGATCTTGACCGTCGAGGTACCGAGCGACTGGGCGGTTCGCTCGAACGGCGTTCCCTCGACCGCCTCCGGAACCTCTGCCGCCCGCAGAAGTTCTTCGTTTAGTCGACCGACGACGTATCCGACGACGAGACCGAGGACCAGCACGGCCATCGCTATCACGACGGGTTCGTCGACGAGCGTCTGTATCTCCATGTCAGTACTCCTCCGGGTCGACCTCCAGAATAATCTCGCCGGCTTTGAACGCGCGCACCATCCCGTCGCTCTCGGAGAGGACCATCGCGATCGCGTTCGTATCTCGCGTGATCGCCCCGCCGGCCATGTGCCGGGCGCCTAGCCCCTTCGGGATGTCCACGCCCTCCGCCGAGGGCTCGAGGTAGCGGTAGGCCGAGACGAGTTTCCCCGAGTCCGAGATGACGAACGCGCCGTCGAGTCGCGAGAACTCCTTGAGCATGACGTTCACGATCGGATCGCCGACGTGGACGTGAGACTTCTCGAAGGGGTTGTACGAGAGTGGCCGGGACTTGTTCATCACTTTGCCGGCGTCGCCGACGATGAACAGCGCGCCGACGGGTTTGCCCTTCTGGCCCTTCTTCCCGAGTTCGACCGCCAGTTCGAGGACGGCCTTGATGACGTCGGGGTCGGCCCGCGATTTCGCGAAGAGGTTGTAGATACCCGACTGGTTGTCGATGTTCGCCCGGACTCGCGAGACGGTGTCGATGCCGTCGCCGAAGACGCTCGTCGCGCAGGCCAGTTCGTCGCCGTCCTCGATGATACCCTGTTCCAGGCCGCCTTCGAGTCCGAACCGGATCCGCTCGGAGACGTCCTGGAACTCGAGGGGCAGTTCGACGAATGTCTCGGCGCTGACGGTGTTTTCGGTCCCGACGACGATCACCTCCAGGTCGTCGACGGCCGCCAGGCGGTCGTAGTACGACCCGCTGGGGGCAAAGAGTGCGACTGCATCGACGTCCGAAAAGAGATCCCCGAATACGTCGCCTAGTTCGACCATTGTCTCTTACAAGCAGTTCGCGGCCGAATAAACGTTTTGGGCCGTCTGACGTGCGTCCGCCGATTATTCGGCTTCGGGTGGCAGCTAATACAACGCCGTAACGAAGAATCGCCCGGAACCGCCCGAGTGGACGGCGATTCGGGCCAAAGAGTTATGCGGGCGCTGGGTCAAGTGGTCACAATCGCATGGTTGGTCGGCTGGAAACGGGTATCGACGTGCTGGATCGGAAGTTAGACGGCGGACTGCCCCCGGGTTGTGTCGTCGCCTACACCGCGAGTCCCGCCAGCCAGTCGGAACTGCTCCTGTACGAACTGACGGCCGCTCGCGGCACCCTGTACCTGACGACCGAGCGAACCGACGACACCGTCCGCCACGCCATCGAATCCTCGATGAGCCGCGTCGGCAGCCCCACCGTTCGCCGAGTCACCGATTCCGACCCCCTCGAGGAAGCGACCCGCCTCATCAGCGCCCTGCCCGACGGTGCCAACCTCATCATCGACACGATGGACGTCCTGGAGCGCGCCGACGGCGAGGACTACCTCGAGTTTCTCAACGAGCTCAAGTCACACATGCTTGAGACGGGCTCGATCGCCGTCCTCCACTGTCTCAAGCGACCCAACCCGCCCGACAATCGGCCGACCACCGAACACGTCGCCGACGCGGTCTTCGACCTGCGGACCTCCCTCGAGGGGACGGAAATCGAGAACCACCTGGCGATTCCGAAGTTCCGGGGTGGCGGTGCCTCTCCCGAAATCATCAAGCTCCAGCTCTCCGAACGGGTCGAGATTGACACGAGTCGGGACATCGCGTGACGATGGATGCTGTTACGGACGGTTCAGGTCTCGAAAGCGGGCCGCTCGAGTCTCTGTAGTCGGCTGCTCGAGCCTCGACAGCGTGCGATTCAGCTCTCGGTAACGGGCTACTCGAGTCTCGGTAACGGGCTACTCGAGTCTCGGTAACGGGCTACTCGAGACCGACCTCGGTGAACTCGAATCGCGCGCCGCCGTCTCAACTCTCGGCGAGCGCCCAGTCCCAGTCGTAGATCGCGGCTAACTGGGTGACGAGCGTCAGGCCAAGCCCGGTCCCGCGCGAGCTCGTCGTAAACCCTGGCTCGACGACCTGGCTGTGCGTCTCCGGCGGGATGCCGGGGCCGTCGTCCTCGACGAAGAAACCGTCCTCGAGGTCGCCGACGCGAACGGTCACGTCCTCGCGAGCGTGCTCCAGACTGTTCTGAAAGAGGTTCGCCAGCAGGTGATGCAGGTGCATCGCGTCACCGTGGATCGATCGATCGGTGTCGAGGACGAGCGTGGCCGTCGCCGTTTTCTCGGTGGCTTCCCACGCCTGCTCGGCCACGGCCGCGAGGTCGACCCGCTCCTCGTCGACGTGGATGGGCGATTCACCGACGATAACGAGGAGGATGTCGATCATCTCCTCGATGCGCTCGTGGGCGAGTGACGCCTGTCTGGCGGCGTCCTCGTCCTGCGGGCGCGACTGCTCGTGGTAGCCTTTGGCAATCGTCAGCGGGTTCCGCAGTTCGTGGGCAAGCATGCCCGCGAAGCTCTCCAGTCGATTGTTCTGGTAGGCGAGTTCCTGGCTCCGTTGCTCGGCCTCCCGTGCCCGCGTCCGCGCCTGAGCGTCGTAGACGCCCATTCCGAAACCGGCGAGGGCGCTCAACGCAGTGAGGATCAACACATTCGGGACGACGCTCGCCAGGTCACTGACGAGACTCGAGAGGGCGAAGATGGTTGCCATGACCCCGACCGCGCCGAGACACCAGCCGGCGATCCGGCCGTAGAGCGCCGCGTGAACCGCCGAACGTGGCAGTCGATAGCCGCCGTAGAGCAGAACCAGCCCTGGTCCGGCCGTCAGGACGACGACGATCAGGAGGGCGCCCCGTGGTAACTCCTCGCTCCCGGGAAAAATGGCGGGCAGGACGGACGACGCAACGTATGCGGCGCCGATTGTCATCACGACGTGGCGCCCGTCGGCTACCGAACGTGTTCGGGGGACGTGCCACATTGTCGTCTACAAAAAAGTGGACGACTATCATAGTATCGGCCGACCAGTACGTCTCCTCGGGCCGATACATGCGTCTCCTCGAGAAATCGCGAGCCACAGCCATCGCTGCTGTGGACGCGAAAGAATCGAAAAACTGGGTTTACTCGTCGTCGGCTTCGGCTTCGAGTTCCTCGACGATCTCGTCGGCGTCGACGTCAGCGTCCTCGAGCGCGGCCTCAAGGTCGGCTTCGCCACCGCCGCCCATGCCACCCATCATGCCACCCATACCGCCCATCATGCCGCCCATGCCCTCGATGACTTCCTGGACGATGACGCGGTCGACGCCGACCTTGTCCATGACGTCCTGGGCGATCTGTTGCTTCTGGAACATCCACTGCTGGTTCATCGCCATTTGGGGCGTGGACTCGACGTAGAGGGTCTCCTTCTCGACGACTTCAGTCTCGAACTCGGGTTCGGTGTCTTCGTCTTCCTCGTCGCCTTCGTCAGGCTCGACGGGAACCTCCTCTTCGACCTCGTCGGTTTCGATCCAGAGGTCGGGCTCGGTCTCGAGGTACATTCCGAAGAGGCCGGCGGCCTGCTCCTCGCGGTCGTCGACTTCCTCGACGACCTCGTACTCGTACTCGACGTCCTCGCCGGCGAGGGGGTGGTTGAAGTCGACGCGGGCGCGCCCGCCGACGATGGTGCTGATGTAGCCGTGGCGGCCGTCGACGTGGACGTGCGCGCCGGGGTAGCGGTCGTCCTCGTCGATCTTGTCCGCGCTGATCGTCTCGAGGGCGTCGTTGTCGTACTCGCCGAAGGCTTCCTCGGCGGGGATGGTGACCTCGCCCTCCTCGCCGGCCTCGCTGCCGATGATGGCGTCCTCGACGGCGTCGAAGATGTGGCCCTCTCCGAGGACAATCGTTCGCGGGGCGAACTCTCGGTCCTGGGCGTCGACGCCCTCCTCTTCGGCAACCTCGGCGTCGGTCGTGTCGACGAGCTGGTCGCCCTCGACGGTGCGGGCGGTGTAGGCAATCTTCACGAAGTCGCCGGGCTGGAACCCGCTCTCGGTCTCGGCCTCGGCCTCGCTCTCCTCGGCTTCGGTGTCTTCAGCTTCCGTTTCGACGTCATCGGCCGATGTCTCGGCCTCCTCTTCCTCGGTCATACGTGGTACCATCAGCCGTCCGCATTTAAGACCGACGTTTTCGTTCGAGCGTTCGGTTTCCGCTCGTTTCTCTCTCTTCCCCACTCGAGCACCGAGTTCGTGACCGAGAGCGAGAGTCAGCCGCGGAACGACACGTTCCTATGGCTCCCGTCCCTCGAGCGACGTATGTACGAAGTCGAACTCAAGGTCGAGGTTCCCGCGACCCTCGAGGCGGTCCGGGCACGTCTCGAGTCCCTCGGCGCGACGCGCGAGGCGACGGTCGTCCAGGCGGACACCTACTACGACGCCCCCCACCGGTCGTTCGCCGAGTCCGACGAAGCACTGCGCATTCGGCGAGAAGCGGTGGACGACTCGGACGCCGACGCTGACGCCGGCACCGCCATCGCCCTGAACGACGTCGACCACGAGGCTCGAGTGACCTACAAGGGGCCGCTGCTAGAGGACGACTCGAAGACCCGCGCCGAACACGAGACGGCCGTCGGCGACGGCGAGACCATGGACGCCGCGCTCACGAAACTCGGCTTCGAGCCCGTCGCGACGGTCGAAAAACGCCGTGAGCGCTACTCGCTCGAGGGGTACACCGTCACGCTCGACGCGGTCGAGGGGGCCGGTGAGTTCGTCGAGGTGGAGGCCGACGCCGAGACCGAAGTCGAGATCGAGGAAGTCCGCGAGGGAGCGGCAACCATCCTCGAGCGCCTCGACCTCGATCCCGCGACGCAACTTCGGACGTCGTATCTGGAGCTCGTGCTGGAGGGTTGAGCGGGGTGGAAGAGCGGAGAACGGATTGCGAAAAGGCGGTTCAGCGGGTGGTGCGGGACGGGTTGTGAAACAGGCGATTCAGTCGGCCGTCGCAGCCTCGGCGTGACTGATGTCCGTTCCGAGCAGGTCGAGGAACTCCGCGAGCCACTCGGCGTGGTCGGGCCAGGCCTGGCCAGTGACGAGGTTGCCGTCGCGAACGACGCCGTCGACCCACGAACAGCCAGCGGCCTCACACTCCGCGCGGACTGCCGGGTACGACGTCATCTCGTAGCCCTCGAGGACGTCCGCCGCGGCGAGAATCTGCGGACCGTGACACAGCGTCGCCACGGGTTTGTCTTCCTCGAAGAAGTGCTGGACGGCGTCGATGACCTCGTCGTAGGTCCGGAGGTACTCCGGCGCACGACCGCCGGGGACGCACAGCGCGTCGTAGTCGGCGGGGTCGATCTCGTCCATCGTCGCGTTCAACTCGAAGTCGTGGCCGCGCTCCTCGAGGTACGTCTGATCCCCGCGAAAGTCGTGAATCGCCGTCTTGACCGTCTCGCCCGCTTCCTTGTCCGGACACACGGCGTCGACGTCGTGGCCGACCATCTGCAACGCCTGGAACGGGACCATTATCTCGAGGTCTTCGCCGAAGTCGCCGACGATCATGAGGATGTCTTTGCCCATCGGGATCACCGGGCACAAGTACGCCCTCGAGTGGTATAAGTTCACAGCTCTCAGGGGACACACAAGCGGAGCACACGCGCAAGGACTCGAACGAGGCGAGCGTTCCCACCGTCGCTCACTGACGACGCCGAACTACCGCTCTCGCCACGCCTCGCGGAGAAGGCCGTACTGAATCATGTCGCGGTACGCGCCGTCGATAAACCGATCACGGCGGATCCGCCCTTCCTCCTCGAAGCCGAGGGACTCAAGCAGCCCTCGAGAGGCGTCGTTGAAGTCGAAGACACCGGCGCCGACGGCAGGGTGATCGTAGACCCGAAAGACGTAGTCAACGACGAGCGAGACGGCCTCGGAGCCATACCCCTGGCCGTGGTACGCTGGCGCGAGCCAGTAGCCCAGTTCCGGTCGTCGGTAGTGGGCGTCGCCGACGTAGACGACGCCGAGTCGCTCCACGTCGTCCTCGTCTGGTTGACCCGGCTGCCCGTCGTCGAGGCAGACGAGAAACTGGTCGCTGTCTTCGTCGTCGGTGGGGATTTCGACTTGCTCCTGATTCCAGAGGGGGTTGCCGATCGGATACCGGATCTCGGGGTTGGCGAACGCCCGCTGGAGAAACGGGACGTCCTCGCGTTCCACCGTCCGAAGCGTCACCCGTTCGTCGCTCGTGATGCGTGCACCCGGCATGCGTTGATGGATCGACGCCCCGGCAATAGGTCTTCTGGAGCCCCGAAGACCTGGCAGTGGGAACGAGCGATCAGCGCCCGTTCGTCGTGACCGGGGTCGGCTGCTCGAGAGTAATACTCTCATTAGAGATTTTAGACTCTGTTGAAATCCTCAGAATGTGATAGAAACGGTGTGCTGAATACTCAGCGTGAGTGTAGCACACGGTAACTCTCACCCACGGAGGGACTGACCGGGAGCATCATCGGTAGCCTGTCACTCAAAGGCGGATTGATATCATTTCGACCGGCATTGTGTACGGGAGATCTTCCCTCGCATCAACAACGTGCCCCGGACTCACGTGTACGAAGCAGCGGATCGACTGCACGAACTGGGGTTCGTCGACATTCAGCACACGACGCCGCGATACGGCGTCTGGACGGTCACCGGTCGAGAGGCAGTTTCGTCCCGCATTGACGAGTTCGTTGCCGAGGTCGGCGAGCAGATTGTCTACTTGACCGTCGACGAGTTGCTCACAGATGACCACCTCGAGGCGCTACGGGAGGCCGCCGGCCGAGGAGTCGAGATCTATCTGGCGGGCATCTCGGAGGCGGTCGAGGGGCGCGTTCGGGAGGAGGTGCCGTCGATCGAGCTGTTCGAAACTCTCTGAGAGTGGGATGAAACGCCCGCTGGGAGCCTGTTGATCACCGACGAAGAGACGGCGCTCGTGGGTGTGCTCATGAATGGGCAGCACGGACGACAGTGAGGTTGAGGAAACGGCGATCTGGGGCGCCGGCGAACGAAATAGCCTCGTGGTCATTTTTCGCGCCATCTTTACGTGGCAACCCGACACCGACCGATCGGAGTGAGGATACTCCGACGTTCACTCAGAAAATCATAGCTCTTTATGCTAATCCATAGCATGGGTCTTGTAATGAGCGCGGAAGACCGACCGGGGGACGAGTCATCGTCTGATTCGACCACCATCCACCTGCGAAGAACGTACGACTGGTTGGCCACGGCACCAAGTATAGCCGCGATTGAGGCACTCGCCCACCTCGAGAACGTTGACCCAACTGAACTCACAACGATTTTCGAGGCCACTCTACACGATTATGTCGACCCGGAAGCGCTCGATACACTTGTTCGAGACGGGAAATTGGGGTCTGCCACCGTTACCGTTACTATCGATCGGTATCAACTGCTGTTCGAGGGTAACGAACTGGTTGTCTTCGAAGTGAGCGGACCATCATCGGAGTAGCGCACCGACTGTTGATCAGTCAGTCTATTGAGGCTGTGTGAAATAAACGACGATGCTGTGCTACACTCATCCTCTGCATCTTGTACACCACTTCTGACAGCGTCTCGGTAGTTCACCGAATCTTTCCAAGATAGATAGCGCGAATGTCGCACGAAATATAACTCGACTTGCGAGGGCAGTGGTTGCTCAGTACAGGAGTTCTGTGTAACAGACTGCCGCAGGAATCGATAGTTCGCTACAACTCTGCAAGATACAAAGCACGTACTCGGCAATAGGTGGTCGGTCCAAACTATCCCCTCCTCGAAATTTGGGGATGAGACAGACCTACTACCTTCAAATGGCCGTTTTGCATCCACGAATACCTCCTGACTGCCGTTTTCAGGTGGTGGGTTGCCAACGCAGACAGAATAGTGAAGCGAACCCCTTGCTCCACTTCCAGATAGGGATCACAATGACGTCTCCTCAGCGACGACCAGACTCTTCGAGTCTGGCGGGAGTTCTCGATCGCATCCTCGACAAGGGCGTAGTCATCGACGTCTGGGCGCGGATCTCCATTGTCGGTCTCGAATTAACACCATCGAGGCCAGAGTCGTCATTGCGTCCATCGATACCTTCCTGCACTACACGAGGGAAATCGCGAAGCTCGAGCAGGCTACCGCCGGTGCCGAGCTCGAAGACATCGAGAAACCTAAAGTCGAGACTGGGCCGGAATCGTCACCCGAACCAGCAGCCGGCTAACACTCGAGACCCGAGGTCGTTCTTTCAAAAGCCGGTCATGGATGGTCGTCGAGATGAAACTCGAAACGGCGCTCGAGTACATCCCCAAGGAAGACCTTCACGAGGTCTTCGAACCCTTTCACTAATAGCGACCTTCCGAAACGAGCGTCAACAGAACGCGGAGCGGTCCATTAACAGTCAGTAACCAGCTTCCAACTCTCGACCGACATCGCAATCCATCGCCCAGACCATCCTCGGGTACGCAGACGATGTCCTCGTTCGCACCGGACTGAGGACTGACCTCCGTGGCCCTTGTGGACGATAGTTTCTACTTCACATAAACATGCGATCCTCAGGGAAGTCATAGCCTCCTGAGGGCCGTTCACCGCTTCCAAAGCGTTCCATCTGGTTGGCGAGTTCCTGATAGTACTGTTTGACCTCGTCAGCGCGGTGACGGAGTTCTTCTTCATCGATCGTAAACTCATAGATGCGCTGAAGCGCTTCGAGGAAGAGTAAGGCAGAATCGAAATCGGGCCCTGGCGGATGAGTCGGGGTGATAAGGGCGCCAGTTGGTGGTGCCTTACCGATGAGGTTTGAGGTTATCAACTCGGAGGCAATGCCATCGAGATAGCCTCCTTTGAGTGGTTTGATTTCAGTATCTTCCAGTTGTTTTGTTCGGTAGGGTGTAGACGCAACATAGAATACATCGTGTTCGTCGGGGCCGTGTGGAAATGGAACACCGTGAAGAACAGTGATCTCACTGATCCCAGCCGACGATGTCCATTCCAGGAGGGCTTCAACGAACGAATCTACTGCCCAGGTAGGGATGAACAGTTCGCCAACGAGTACCGACAGATCAAGATCTGGTAGGTCGTAGAGACGTAGTGGTAAGCGGGGTTCTCCTTCTTCAAAGGGAGTTATATCAGGGACATTGCGTGTCAGGATGTGACCTAACTCTGTAGAATTGTTATTCTTGATGAGATGGTCCACAGCGGTGAGTCCTGCTAGTCCAACTGTGGATACGCCTATGACAAGCGTCTCGCTGGGAGAGACATCTGTCGAGCTAGTGACCTTGAATGAAGGTTCAGAAGGCATATCAAACGTACACGGTCCATCATTATAATGCCGCCACCATTCAGATGGGGTAACGTCGAAGCTCGTGGAGAACCCAGCGCCTCGAGGACGGCGACGACGGCCACATGGAGTCCGTCCTGATAGATCCGACGCATACGGACCGCTGACAGTGTCACAAGGACGATCACGAGCAATACTTCTAGGATTCCGAATCTCACCCCTCCCGCTACGTGGTACTTCAGGTCGAACGACCGTCATTCGCTAGAATTGGGGTCGAATTGCTATTTCGGCGCCCCGTGGTTGACATCAGTTCTCACGCCGCTGATCCAGGACAGACGTCGTATCGCCGAACTCATAACTGAATTCACCGATTTAATCATAAAGCAGTAATCCTTATTCAGCCTACGGAGACTGTAGAATGTCAAAACCACAAGACGTTGAATCATACATTGCGAATCAGGACGAAGTAGCCAGTTCAACGCTCAAAGAACTACGTGAGATTATCCATTCGACCGTTCCAGAAGCGGAAGAAGGGATAAAGTACAACGTGCCATTCTATGAATTTCACGGTACTCACGTTGGGTTTACTGCATTCAAGAACCACGCTACCTTTGGCATTGGTGCAGATGCGTTTCGGAGTGAAGATCGCAAAGTGCTTGAAGAAAAAGGGTACAAAACTGGAAAAGAGACCATCCAAATCAGGTACGATCAAGCAGTGCCGACCGCAGAGCTACTGCAGCTTCTTGAACGGAAGGTAAAAGAAGCTACAAAAGCGCAGTAAGCAAAGCGTTGCCATCGAAGTTTCAGCGCCAATGATTTGGCTCTCGATGTCCATCTCTGCTAAATGGGACAAACAGGAATTCCCCTGGCTGAAGTGGCCCGGAATTGGCTCCGTCGTGAAAATAAAAAACTCTATCGAGACTTCAACTTTGAGCGGAAGGAAGCGGAGTGGGAGCTCGTTGGGGAACTACTTTGTCAGTGCCCGTTTCAGGCCGCATTCATTTGGCAACATCATATCACGTGGTATGCAGCGGAGCTGGATAAGACGGAATTTCTACGTCTCAGAGTAATTGACGGACCAGCAGACAGCTCGTGGCGAAAACTCTCGCCGGATAATACGATACGAGGGGCCGCAAAGCGCATCATCGAGTCGGAATTACCGGACACGTTCGAAGATATTGACGTAGCCCATATCAAGCGGCTCGCTGATAGCTTCGAAACGACGACGCACGAGGAACGATTAACACTCTTTCAACCTGATCCCGGTGAAGCGTCGATTGTCGTGGACGGGAACCACTATTCGACGGCGAAGGCGATTCATCAGATCCGAAGTGGCGCGTACGACCCACAACCAGTCTATCTCGGGGTTCGTCAAGACTGTACGATACACGACGATGGTTACTCGTAGCTGACGATTGAACGGAAGCCACCGTACGCCATGCGCTCCGGATCGAAGGGCATCTCCTCTTCGTAGTTGTCGGAGTCCATTGTAGGATCTTCCATCACCTTCGCGTTCACTTCGTCGCGGTGGTCCCGCGACTCGAAGACGATAAATGAAAACACGACCGTCTCGTCGTCCCCTGTGTCTGCGAGTTGTGGGAAGGTCACCATTGGCATGCCGTCCATGTCGGGCTCCATGTCGTCTCCGACCCCTTCGAAATACTCGAGAGCACCGTGTTCGATCCAGAGCTTTCCGGCCTCGCTGGCCATTTCACGGTATGCATCGAGCTGTTCGTTCGGGATCGGGATGACGAATCCATCGACGTATCGTTCCATGGCTTTCGTAAGGAGGACGTAAGAGGAGTTGAACTTTTTTGCACCGATCGAGAGTTATCTCAGGAACAAATCTTGCTCTGCTCCATACATTCTCTCTATTCAGCATAGCTCCACTAAACTATCACTGATTGAGAGTTTCGACGGCGCCAGGTTTTACTGAACCTCGCTAGCAGAGGTGCTCCACGATAGGATACGGTCATCACTGCTATGCAGTTCACGCAAATTTGGTGGGGCAACGATGGTGGTCGTAAGAGATACTCGTGTATGTATCACCTCGCCGGCCGGTACTTTTGGTGCGTGGTTCCGTATTCCCGCAAATGGAACAGACAATTCGGCTGGCAACGGAGGGAGATGCAGATGCTATTACAGCGATTTATACACCGTTCGTCGAGCAGACGCACATTTCATTTGAAACTCATCCCCCGACCGTCGAAGAGATGGCTCAACGCATCCGAAATACTGTGGAACGACTTCCGTGGCTGGTGTGTGAGTACGACGGCCAAATAACGGGTTACGCGTACGCGAGCACGCACAACGAACGCCCAGCGTACCAGTGGGCAGTCGATGTCTCCGTGTACGTGAACGAGGCCTGGCGACGGAAGGGAATTGCGAGCGCGCTCTACGATTCGCTCTTCGCGCTCCTGGATCGACAGGGATTGCGCAATGCGTACGCTGTAATCGCACTACCGAACCCTCGGAGCGTCACGTTTCACGAATCGCGTGGATTCGAAAAATCGGTGTATACCGCAACGTCGGATACAAGAACGGGAAGTGGCGTGATGTTGGCCACTGGGAATTACCACTTCAGTCCCTTGCGACACCCCCATCGCCACCGTCTCCTCTCGAGGACCTCCGAAACACCGACGGATACACCAGTGCACTCCTGACAGGTGAATCGTCGCTTCGGTCGTGATTTCTCCGTTTCAGCACACCTGCGACTCGAGCGAACTGATCCTCGATCACTGTTCATAGGCGATCCGTTCGACAGCACGTACCAGCCGATAGAAGAGGTAGACCACGAACACGGAGAGTCCGAGGGAGAGCAACGCGAAGAGCCCCCATACCCAGAGGAGAATCTTCGCAGTGATCACCGCGTAGGCGAAACTAACCAACACAATCGCTCCGAGGACGATGCCGTATCGGGCAGGAATACGCCGTCGATTGTGAATAGAGGACATGGAACCAAATCAACACTAACTGGTAAATCGGTTTCGGTCAACGAGTCGCACTCACAACCGTTTCTCCTTCCGATATCGGTCGCACTGGGCATCAAAAGGAGCAGACAGCACCGACGTCGACAGGTCTTGCACCAGTACACCGTGGGACGTGAGCGCTCGAGTATTCGACAGTCGAACGATGCACAGACCCGGCCATCGGTGTATAACCTCGCCGCATATTTCCGTCCGTCAACGTTTTCGCAAGTTATAGAACCGTCCCAGCGCAACCTCGTGTAATGAGCGAACGGAACATCAGGGTCGAACGGATCGACCGAAACGCAGTCGAGGACCAAGAAGTCGAAATCGTCGAGCGAAAGGGGATCGGTCACCCCGACTCGATTTGTGACGGAATCGCCGAGAGCGTCGGCAGCGCACTCGCCCGCGAATACCTCGACCGGGTCGGGAAGGTGCTTCACTTCAACACAGACGAGACCCAGCTGGTCGCTGGCGAGGCCGCCCCCGCCTTCGGCGGCGGCGAAGTCGTCGACCCCATCTACATTCTGATCGTCGGTCGCGCGACCAAACACTACGATGGACAGACCATCCCCACCGAGCGCATCGCGCTGACGGCCGCCCGCGAGTACCTCGAGGCCGAGATCCCCAAACTCACCTTCGGCGAGGACGTCGTCGTCGACGTGAAACTCGGTGAGGGGAGCGGCGATTTGCAGGACGTCTTCGGCGAGGACGAGGTGCAGGTACCGATGGCCAACGACACGAGCTTCGGCGTCGGTCACGCGCCGCTGTCGGAGACCGAAGAAATCGTCTACAACGCCGAGCAGCGACTCAACCGCGAGTTCGCCGCCGAGAACCCCTACCTCGGCTCAGACGTGAAGATCATGGGCAAGCGCGAGGGCGACAGCATCGACGTGACCGTCGCCGCGGCGATGATCGACGAGCACGTGCCCGACATGGACGCCTACGTCGACGCCGTCGCGTCGGTTCGCGAGTACGTCGTCGACGTCGCGAGCGAGTACACCGACCGCGACGTCTCGGTCTACGTCAACACCGCCGACGCCGTCGAGGCGGGGTCGATCTACCTGACCGTCACCGGTACCTCCGCCGAACAGGGTGACGACGGCTCCGTCGGTCGCGGCAACCGCGCGAACGGCCTCATCACCCCAAATCGGTCGATGTCGATGGAGGCCACGAGCGGGAAGAACCCGGTCAACCACATTGGCAAGATCTACAACCTCCTCTCAACGGACATCGCCGAGAATGTCGTGAGCGAAGTCGACGGCATCCGTGACCTCCGGGTTCGCCTCCTGAGCCAGATCGGGCGACCGATCGACGAACCTCACGTCGCCGACGTTCACGTCGTCACCGAGGACGACGTCGACCTCGAGACTGTCCGCCCTGAAATTGAGGCCATCGTCGACGACGGCCTCGCGAACGTGACGGACATCACTCAGCGCGTCATCGACGGCGAGCTGGATACGTTCTGAAGGCGCCTGGAAGCGCCTGAACGCATCCGAAAGGGCTACTTTTCATCAGCGTCGTCGAACTCCCGTTCGCCCCTCGAGTGCCGCCTTCGCAAGAACCAAACGGGCATCGACCGTGTCTCGAAACGAAACACCGAGTGTCTCGCCGTGCCGGACTCGAGCCCTGCCGAACCCAGCCCCCGCCGTGTCGTGTTCGCCGTCGTCGCGAGTACCTTCTTCGTCGGCTTCGGCGGCGGGGTCGTCTTCCCGATTTTGCCGAACCTCGGCGAGGTGCTCGGCATTTCGGCGGTCATGGTGGGACTCATTCTCTCGGCGAACCGCTGGACGCGGCTAGTGGCGAACGCGCCCGCAGGCGTGCTCATCGACCGGATCGGCACCCGCACGCCGTTCGTCGTCGGACTGGCGATCGAGGGCGTGGCCACCTTCGGCTACGTGCTCGCGATATACGCCTCGAGGCCCGACACGCTCCTCGGTTCTGCGATAGGCGTCGTCTCCTCGAGCCCAGAGGGCTGGTTCCTGCTCGCCAGGGTTCTCTGGGGGCTCGGAAGCGCGCTCGTGTTCGCGACGGCGTACACCATCACCGCGGACGTGAGCGAGGCCGATTCTCGGGGAACGAGCATGGGCATCGTCCGGGCAGGAATCACGTTCGGGTTTCCGGCGGGACTGGTCCTCGGCGGGGTCGCGAGCGAGGTGTACGGAAACTCGACGGCGTTCGTCCTCGCGGCGGCCTTCGCCGGGTTGGCGAGCATCATTGCCTACGCCGTGGTTCCGGAGACTCACGTCGAGGAACACGATTCGTCGGTGAGTCCACTCGACCTCGAGGTGACGGTGCCGGCGCTGACGGTCGGCTTCGTGAACTTCGGGCTCTACTTCGCCTACGTGGGTGTCCTGTTCTCGACGCTGGTGCTCTATCTCGGCGCCGAGTCGCTCACCATCTCGACGACACTCCTGGGTTTCGATGTCAACTTCGGGGAGCAGGGAACCTCGGGGATGCTCATGGCGATCACCGTGCTCATGGGTGCCATCTTCACCATCTCGGGCGGCGTCGCGAGCGACACCGTCGGTGCGCGAGTACCCGTGCTCGTGTCGTTCCTGGTGTTGAACGCGGTCGGCTTCCTGGTGTTGACCCTCGCAGGCTCGTTCGTCGCCGTGGTCGTCGGCTGTGCCCTCATCGGCGCGGGACAAGGGGGCGTGGGCGGCCCGTTAACGGCACTACTCGCCGATCTCACGCCCGAAGACCGAATGGGGCGGGCGATGGGGACGAACAACGTGCTGGGCGACGTCGGCGGTGGACTCGGTCCCCTGGTGTCCCTCCCGCTGGCGAGGACCGTCGGTTTCGAGGTGATGTACGCCGCCAGCGCAGGAATCGCCCTCCTCGCGGGACTCCTCTTGGTCGTCGGCATCTACGCTCACACGGGGAGCGTCAGTCCGTCTGTCGAGGAATCGATTATCTAAACAACGTCTCGAGCGGTTCGAACCAGACCGCGGCGACCAGGACGGCGAGAAAGACGTACGACCCCCGGATGAGGAGCATCGTCGCCAGTTTCGGCTCCGCGCGTCGGGCGACGACGGCGACCGCGCCGAACGCGAGCACGGCGAGGACACTCGAGGGAGGGAACACGCGGGCAACGGCCAGGCCGGTGACGACGAGCAGTCCTGCGACCATCAGTCCGTAGGCGACGGTGTAGGCCCGCTCCGGGCCGACGACGACGGCGACGGTTCGCTTGCGGATCGAGCGGTCGTAGTCGTAGTCCGTGGTGTCGTCGATCACCTTGATTCCCGACAGTAAGACGAGAAAGACGATCGCGAAGCCGAGCGCGAGGAGGCTGATCGCCGTCGCCTGCGCGTAGTATCCGCCGAGAACGCTCAGGGCGATTCCCAGCGGATAGCCGGTCGTCGCCGTGAGCGGGTTCGTGTCGAGTTGCGGCGCGTGGTGGTAGGCGACGAGCCACGTCGGAACGGTGAGCGCTGCGGCGACCCAGTTTACGACGACGAACAGGTAGAGACAGCACGCGGCGAACAGGATCGACGACGCCAGGAGACCGACACGACAGCCAGCAACGGTGAGCGGGTGGTCGTCGTCCTCGCCCCGAACGTGGAAGTCGACGTAGCCGTCTTTGAGGTGAGCCGTGTAGACCGCCGCGAACATCGCGAGGACGTGTACGCTCGCGACGCCGGGATCGATCCCTCGCGCGAGGATCGCACCGAATAGCGACGCGGCGAGCGGCGGCAGCATGAACACCGGATGCACCTGTGACCAGTACGCCCGAGCGCCCGCTCCGAGTCCGGACCCGCGTCTGGCGAGTGCCATAGTTCCCCAGACGTTCGCCCGAAACATAATACCGGAGGGGTGTTTCGAATCGCGAGAACACGACCGCTGGACACGTCCGTAGCGACATCGGTCCAATCCAGAGTAGCTACCCTCTCTGTCGCGAAGCGGATCGATTCCTGTCGAAGTTACGAGACTGACGACGCCGCCGGAGTATAGCTATCGGTCGCTTTCATCTCGTGTGCAAGCACATAACATATATACTGGTAGTGGCCTGTGTTATACTATCCCTCTCACGGGACATTCACACACAATGACGACACGACGATCACTCTTGCAGGGACTGGGTGCACTGGGCGCAACGATGACGTTTACCGGACTCGCGAGTGCGAGCGACGGACAGGCGCGCTACCTCGCCAGGACAACGGGTGATGCGGCCGATACCGTCTCGGCCGCCGGATTCGACGTTCGGTCTACGCTCGCGAACGGCCGCGTGCTCCTCGCGACTGGGCCGGCAGACGCGACCGACGACCTCGAATCCGTCAGCGGCGTCTCGTTCGCACTGCGCGACCTCGCGTTCGAACTCGAGACGCCCGCCCTCGTCAAAATGGCGGACACGGAAAACAGCACGGCGGTCGATCAGGTCTACGACCAGTACCTCTGGGACAAACAGGTACAACAGGTCAGGGAGGCCCACGAACACGCGACTGGCGCTGGGCGGACCGTCGCGATCATCGACACCGGCGTCGACGATACGCATCCCGATCTCACCGTCGACACCGAACGGAGCGTGTCGATCATCGAGGGGCAGGTCGGCGACCACACGGGCGACGTCGGGTATCACGGCACGCACGTGGCCGGGACGACGGCCGCCAACGGCAGCGTCGGTATGCTCGGTACTGCGCCCGACGCGACTATCGTCTCGATTCGCGTCTTCGGCACCGAGGGTGGGGCCACCTTCGGTGACATCCTGGCTGGCATGGAGTACGCTGCCGGAGTTGGGGCGGACGCAGCAAACATGAGCATCGGAACGTCGCCCATCCCGCCGGCGGCAAACGCCGACCAGTATCGACGAGTCATGGAACCGATCGCCCAGTCGGTCACGAGCGCCGGAACCTTACTCGTCGGCTCTGCGGGCAACTCCGACGCGAACCTCCAGCAGGCCGGCCTCTTCACGCTCCCCAATAGCCTCTCTGGAGTGCTCTCGGTGAGCGCGACGGCGCCGAACGACGAGCGCGCGTTCTACTCGAACTACGGGTCGAACGAGATCGCCGTCGGCGCGCCTGGCGGCGGGTACGAAACCGAGGAGAAGACCGTCAGCGAAGACCCTGACGAGGTCGAGTGGCCGTACCCCACAAACCTCGTGTACTCGACCGTTCCCGGTGGCTACGGCTGGGCCGCCGGCACCTCCATGGCTGCCCCGCAGGTCACCGGCCTCGCCGGACTCGTGCGCGAACTCGCGCCCGGCAGCAACACTCGGCGAGTCTGGGACGCGATCGCCCAGGGCGCCGAGGGAACGGACGGCCGAAGCGATCCCGAGTTCGGGGCCGGTCGGACGAACGCGTTAAAAACGGTCGAACGCCTCTAGGCATATAGAGCCGATCCGCCTCGATCACTTTTCTCCGCGTTCGAGCCAGCAACCAGGGAACCGACGGTCCAGAACAGCCACGTTGCTGGCGTTCGTACGTGAACCGATGACTGACCCGGACTCCCTCGAGGCTCGCTTCCGTCGCCTCCACGACCACCTCGAGGCCACGGCCGAACTCCCGATAGATCGCCGGACGAACCGCTGGCTGGGCGAAGCCGAGGCTGTGGCCCGCGACGCCACGGAGAACGACCTGGACGAGGCGACGGCTCGAAAGCGAGTTCGACAGATCGCACACTTGCTCGCGGAAGCGGACTCGCCCGAACACGAGCGGGCGAAGATGCATCTCGAATCCGCCCGGGAACTTTGTACGGCGATTCTGGGTGGCTCGAGTGATGCTTCAGGGTGAACAGTATCACCGACTGCATCGTACTGGCCTCATTACTTCAAAAAATGCATCAATTCGATACTGATTCTATAGTTACGTATTGACGCTGGTCAGGTCATCTATCAGCCGAAGGGATCTGCCCGCCCTCCCGATCTATTTCGCTTATTTCACCCACCCCACCTATTGTGGCTATTCTACCTATTGTGCCCCGCCAACTACCGGGCTAGTTCCGCTGTACGTACCGAGCTTACCGCACAGCTTCGGTCGCTTCCTGGATGATCTCGAGAGCCTCCTCGAGTTCGTCCATGCTGGTCGCGTAGGACAATCGGGCGTAGCCCGCGCCGTTTTCGCCGAAGGCGTCACCGGGGACGACGACGACGCCGCGGGAGAGCACCTCGTCACACCAGCCCTCGGGAACCCTCGGCATCGCGTAGAACGCTCCGTTCGGGGTCGGGACCTCGAGTCCGGCCGCTTCGAGGCCCTCGACGACGACATCGCGGCGCTCCTCGAAGGCCGCGACCATCTCGTCGACGGGATCCTGGGGACCCGTGAGGGCGGCCTCGGCGGCGTACTGAGCGGGCGCGGAGGCGCAGGCCTGGCAGTACTGGTGGACCCGAAGCATGCGCTCGATCCGGCGGTTCGAACCGACGACCCAGCCCAGCCGCCAGCCGGTCATCGAGTAGGTCTTCGAGCACGCGCTGACGACGACGACGTTGTCGGTGCTCGCGAACTCCATCGGAGAGCGGTGCTCGCCGTCGAAGACGATGTGCTCGTAGACCTCGTCGGAGATGCAGAGCACGTCGTATTCGTCGGCGATGCGGGCGAACTCGCGCATATCGGTTTCGCTCTGGACGGCCCCCGTCGGGTTGCCGGGACTGTTGACGACGAAGGCGGCCGTGTCGTCGGTGATCGCGTCCTCGACGGCGGCGGGGTCGAGCGTGAGGTCCTCGCGCAGGTCGACCGGCTTCGGCGTTCCGCTCGCGAGTCGGGTCAGGGCGTCGTAGGCGACGAATCCAGGGTCCGGGAAGATGACCTCCTGGCCGGGGTCGACGTGAGCCTCGAGCGCGAGGTGGAGCGCCTCGCTGCCGCCCGCAGTGACGATGGCGTCGCCCGGGTCGACGCCGAGGCCGTAGTCGCGGTCGTACTTCGCGGAGATGGCCTCGCGCAACTCGAGGGTTCCCTTGTTGGAGGTGTAGGCGTCGGCCTTCCCGGCTTCGATGGCGTCGACGGCCGCCCGACGAGCGTGCTCGGGGGTCGGGAAGTCCGGCTGTCCGATGCCGAGGTTGATCGCGTCCTCGCCCGCTGCCTCGAACACTTTGCGGATTCCGCTGATCGACACCGCTTCCACCCGGCTGGAAAATGCCGTCATACCAGAACGCGCGTGGCCCACCCCGATAACTGTTGATACGTTCGCTCGACGCTCCCTCGAGTCGATCACGGATATTTATCGCCTTTCCGACTGGTAGCCAGAACGCATATACCTCCGCTGTGACTTTTTCAGGTAATGATCAACCGGAGATCGGTCCTGGCTGGCGCCGGTACCGGGGTGCTCGCGGCGACCGCCGGCTGTCTCGACTTTCTACTGGGGAACGAACCACTCGAGTACACCGCCGAACCGGTGCTCCCCACCGAGGCGACGCTCGAGTCGACGGGCTACGCCGAGTACCAATCGGGCTGGCAACGCGTGACCGAGGAGGCCGCCGGCCGAGAAATCGTCGCGTCGGCCTGGTCGGTCGCGTACACGAACGAGGTGACGATCCAGGAGCAGAGTCGGGACGCCGCCGTCTTCGCCGCCGTTTCCATGCCGAAGATGTCGGTCGGAGGGAAGGCGATGAACCCGCTCGCCGACATGGATACCGACGAACTGCTCGAGGAACTCGGCGGCGAACTCGAGAGCGAGTTCGACGGACTCGCCGACCCGCAACCGACGGGCGAGTCGTTTGCCCTCGGTATTCTGGGCGCGAACCGGACCGTCGACGAGTTCGCCTCCGA
Organism: Saliphagus sp. GCM10025317; assembly: GCF_042663665.1. Classification (NCBI taxonomy): domain Archaea; kingdom Methanobacteriati; phylum Methanobacteriota; class Halobacteria; order Halobacteriales; family Natrialbaceae; genus Saliphagus; species Saliphagus sp. GCM10025317. Next base: position 1,714,944 of record NZ_JBHTAQ010000005.1, on the reverse strand, counting down.
AGCTCAGTTCGAAGACGAACACCTCGAGATTACCCTCTGGGTCACGAAATTCACCCACGACGACGACCTGATCGTGCTGATCGGTGGCTTCCCGACGCAACTGCCCGACGAAGGCGTCTACATCGAGGACCTGATGCGGTCCGTCGAACACCCGACGTCTCGAGACGTTCCCGCACCGTCTCTCGAGTAGCGACGGCAGGCCGAAACGCGGTACGAAACGAAAATTGAGCCGTGGCGGTACTCTGTACCCGATACTCAGTAGAACTCGCGAACGAGGTCCATGGCGTTCTCGGGCGCGCCATCCGGAATCTCCGCCATGTTCTCGGTGACCCCGTGTCGCTCGTGGTAGGGAATCGAGTTCTCGTTCTGGTACATCACACCTTGGTACTCCTTATCGGCGTCGAGGATGACCCCCTTGGCCGCCTCGTAATCGTGACGGTCGTGGTCCTCCTCCTTCAGGTCGACGAGCGAGTCCCGGAAGTAGTCGTAGGTGTCGACGTCGTTGAACGTCACGCAGGGGCTGAACACGTTGACGAAGCCGAAGCCGTCGTGTTCGATGGCCTCCTCGATGATCTCGGCGTGGCGAATCGCGTCCGAGGCGAACGACTGGGCGATGAACGTCGCTCCCGAGGCGAGCGCGAGCGCGAGGGGATTGACTGGCGGCTGCTGGGACCCTTCGGGCGTCGTCGACGTCTCGAAGTCCGAGCGTGAGGTCGGCGAGGCCTGTCCCTTCGTCAACCCGTAGATGCGGTTGTCCATGACGACGTAGGTCATGTCGACGTTTCGCCGGGTGGCGTGGACGAAGTGACCGGCACCAATCGAGTAGCCGTCGCCGTCGCCGCCGGCGGCCATGACCTCGATGTCGGGGCGGGCCATCTTCACGCCTGTCGCGACGGGCAGGGCCCGGCCGTGGACGCCGTGGATGGCGTAGCTGTGCATGTAGGTCCCGATCTTTCCCGAACAGCCGATGCCGGCTACCAGGAAGGTGTTGTCGGGATCGTTACCCGTGTTCGCGAGGGCCTTCATCATGCCGTTCATCGTCCCGAAGTCGCCACAGCCGGGACACCAGGTCGGTTGCTTGTCGGATTTGAAGTCGGTGAATCGTACCTCAGAGCTCATTGTGCTGGCACCTCCTCTTTCAGTTTCGCGGTAATTTCCTCGGCGAGTTCATCCGCCTTGAACCGCACGCCGGTGTACTTGTTGATGCGTTTGACCCGCTGGAGCGTGTCGTGCTCGAGCACGTCGGCGAACTGGCCGGTCGCGTTACACTCGACGACGATGACGTCGTCGGCGGCCTCGAACTCCTCGTTGAGGTCAGGTCGCGGGAAGAGGTAGGGAACCGAGATGACCCGGACCGGGACGTCCTCGTCCTCGAGCAGGGCGACGGCTTCCCGGAGCGCGCCTTCGTTGGAGCCCCAGGAGACGACGAGGTCGTCGGCGTCTTCGTCGCCGAACTCGCGGTAATCCCACTCTTCTTCGGCCTTCGCGGTCTCGACCTTGCGATTGCGCTTGTCGACCTGCTCGACGCGGACCTCGGTGTCCTCGGTTCGCCGCCCGAGTTCGTCGTGCTCGAGACCCGTGCTCATGTGCGCGCCGTCGGTCATCCCGGGAATCGCGCGCGGACTGATGCCGTCCTCGGTGGCGGCGTGGGCGCGGAAGTGGCCCTGGTCGTCGAGCCACTCGGCGACCTGGTCGTCCTCGAGCAAGTTTCCGCGGTCGATTTCGACGGCGTCCATGTCGAACGTCTCAGGGGAGAACGTCTGTTCGGTGACCGCCAGCGCGAGGTCGGCGACGACGTAGACGGGCGTCTGGTACTTCTCGGCGTAGTTGAACGCCTCGACGGTCTTCCAGAAGCACTCGTCGATGGTCGTCGGGGCGACGACGAAGCGCGGAATCTCGCCGTGGCCGCCGTAGAGGGTCATGTTGAGGTCGCCCTGTTCCTGCTTGGTCGGCATCCCCGTCGAGGGGCCCGAGCGCATCACGTCGACGATGACCAGCGGCGTCTCGCTGGTCGCCACGAGGCCGAACGTCTCGGCCATCAGGTCGATGCCGGGGCCGGAGGTTGCGGTCATCGACCGGGCGCCGCCGCGGGCCGCGCCGAGGGCCATGTTGATCGCCGAGAGTTCGTCCTCGGCCTGGACGACGTGGCCACCGTACTGTTCGATTCGCCCGATCAGGTACTCCATCACGTTCGTCGCGGGCGTGATCGGGTAGCCGGCGTAGAAGCGACACCCGGCGGCGAGCGCGCCCATTCCGATGGCCTCGTCGCCGTTGAGCAGGACGTAATCCTCGTCGGTCGTCTCGAGGGCGTAGCCCAGATCCAGGTCGTAGTTCTCCTGGACGTAGTCCCGTCCCTTGCGGGCGGCGTCTTTGTTGTTGTCGACGATCTTCGATCCCTTCCCGCCGAAGCGCTTCTCGAGCGCCTCGTCGAGGTAGGCGACGTCGAAGCCCGTGAGTTCGCAGGCGGCCCCGAGGGCGACGACGTTGAGCATGATCGCGCCGCCGGCCTCCTCGGCCAGCGATTTGAGCGGTACGTCGACGGCGGTGATTTCGTCCGGAATCTCGGCGTCCCAGGAGCGTTCGCCGTCGTAGATGACGGCGCTTCCTTCGTGGAGTTCGTCGAGGTTCTCGTCGATGGTTCGCTGGGTGAGCGCGACGAGAATGTCGAGCCGATCGACGACACTCTGGACGCGGTCCGTGGAGGTGCGTATCTTGTAGGCGGTGTAGCCGCCCCGGATTCGCGATGCGAAATCCTTCGACGTAAAGACGTGTCGTCCGGCCCTGGAGAGTGCCTGGGCGAAGATCTTCCCGGTGGAGTCGATGCCGTCCCCGGCCTCGCCTCCGATAGCCCAGTTCAAGTCCTCGGTCATGTCGTAGCGAACCTTGCCTCTAGCCCGTCAAAAGACTTCTGAAACCCCACCCGAAACCGCGCTCGAGAGGAGCCCTTACACCAATCGTAGTGAATGTTTTGTCGGCCGTCCGTTTTCTCGAGTCGGCGCGGTCGAACCAAAGGACGGGTTACTGCTCGGCGTCGTCGAGGTCGTCGTCTGAGGCGACTTCGCCGCCGAGTTCGATCGCATCGTCGGTTTCGTCGGGCGTCTCGTCTGCAGAATCGCCCGTATCGCCATCGTCGTTCTCGTCGCCTGCATCGTCGTCGTTGCCCGCATCGTCTACGTCGCTCCTATCGTTCTCGAGGTCGCCGTCCTCGTCCAACGATGCGTCAGTTTCCCCCGATTCGTCGTCGATTGCTGGCTCTCCCTCCTCACTGGTTTCGTCGGCGTCGCTGCCGTCACTGCCGCCAGTGTCATCACCGCCATCACTGTCGCTGCCGGTGGATTCGTCGTCAGAACTGCCATCGTCGTCGGCGTCCGCATCTGCGTCGTCCGCATCAGCACCTGCGTCCTCGAGGTCCTCACTCTCGAGTTCGCCGTTGCTCACCGTCACCTGGGCATTCTGGATCACTTTCTCGCCCATCTCGTAGCCGGGCGTGAACACCTCGGCGATCGTCCCCTCTGGCTGGTCGCTGTCGATTTGCACCATGACCTCGTGACGCTGGGGGTCGACCTCGGTTCCCGGTTCGGGATCGATCTCCTCGACGTTCTCCTCGGCCAGGACGCGGTCGAACTCTCGAAGCGTCATCTCGACGCCCTCCCGCAGCGTCTCGACGTCGCCGCTCTCCTCCGAAAGTGCTCGCTTGAGGTTGTCGCGGACGCCGACGAGTCGCCCGACGAGGTCCTCGGTCGCGCGCTCTTTGAGCTGTTCCTGGCGCTTTTTCGCCCGTTTCTTGTAGTTCTGGAAGTCCGCCTGGGTCCGTTTGACGTGGCCCTTGAGGTCCTCGATCTGTTGCTCGTGCTCCTCGATCGTTGCCTCGCGGTCGGCGAGTTCCTCCTCGCGCTCCTCGAGTTGGTCCTGGAGGTCGCCGATGGTTTCGGCCTGGGCCTCGACGCGCTCGCTCAGGTCCTCGAGTTCCTCGCGCTGGTCGGTGACGGTCCCGTTCAGGTCGCGGGCCATCTCGACGATGGAGGTGACGTCGCGGGCGATTTCGTCGTCGTAGCCCCGCAGCGTCTCGAGCAGGTCGCGGATCTCGTCGCTAGTCTGTGGAACTGCGTCCCCGTTTTCGGGAGTCATCTCCGCCGATTCTGCGGGTTCCGCAGCCTCTGTGAGTTCTCCAGTATCCCCCGCCGAATCCGACACCCCCTCGTTCTCGTCCTCCCCGGCAGGCGAGTCCTTGACGTTCTCGTCACGGTCCTTCGGACGCTCGTTGTCAGCGTCGGCGTCCGAACCATCACCATCGGTTTCGGTATCGGTCCCCGGTTCGGCGTCGCCTTCCGCAGGCACGCCCTGGGCTGTGGGGGTTGCGCCCTCGTCTTCGCTCATGTCCCAGACAAGGCACAGCGGTAATAAAAGGGTTGAGGTATGCGTTCTCGTTTCCACTCTCTGGACTGGAGGTCGACGACTCGAGTCACCGAAGCCGTCGTGAACGAACACGGGAATTATGTACTCGTCGTCCCGACCTGTCGGTAGTCGATGTCCCCCGCTCGCTCCCCGTCGTCGATCCGTCTCCGGTACGAGGACGGGACGATCCGGATCGAGGCGCCCGAGGCCAGAGCCGAGGCGCTCCTCGAAGACGCCTCACTGGCCACCGTCGAACTCGAGTTCGACCCGCGTTCGGACACTCTTCGTACGGAAGCCGTCAATTACGCCTGGCTCCGTGCGGCGCTCGCCCGACGCGGCGAGTCGGTCGAGGACGCGGTCCTCGCGGCGACTACCAGTATGCCTGAGGGCCTCGCCTCCGAGTACGAACTTCGATCCTACCAGCGGACGGCCCTCGAGCGCTGGCTCGAGACGGACCGCTGGGAGGGCCTGTCCTTCGCCGACGGTGGCCCGTCCCACCCGGCGCCCGCGGGCGTCCTCGAGTTGCCGACCGGCAGCGGGAAGACCGTCATCGCCATCGAGGCCATCGAGCGCCTCGCGGTCCCGACGCTGGTCGTCGTCCCGACGATCGACCTGCTCGAGCAATGGGCGACGGAACTCGAGGCGGAGTTCGACGTCCCCGTCGGCCGGTTCGGCGGCGGCGAGCAGCAATTCGAGGCGCTGACCGTCTCGACGTACGACTCGGCGTACCTGAAAGCCGACGCGGTCGGGGACCGGTTTGGATTCGTCGTCTTCGACGAGGTCCACCACCTCGGCGGCGAGGGCTACCGCCAGATTGCCCGGCTACTGGCCGCACCGGCCAGGCTGGGACTGACCGCGACGTTCGAGCGACCCGACGACGCCCACGAGGTGATCGAAGACCTCGTCGGTCCCGTCGTTCACCGACTCTCGCCCGACGACCTCGCGGGCGAACACCTGGCGCCCTACGACGTCAAGCGCCGGGAGATCGAACTCACGGAGCGCGAGCGCGAGGCCTACGAGCGCCACCAGGGAACCTTCACCGACTACCTCGCGCGCTCGAACATCCGGATGCAGTCGGGTTCGGACTACCAGGAACTCGTCAAGCGCTCGGGGAGCGACCCGGCCGCGCGGGAGGCGCTCCTGGCCCGACAGCGCGCCCGCGAGATTATGCTCGGCGCCGAGGGGAAGATCGAGGCCCTCGCCGAGGTGCTCGAGACGCACCGCGGCGAGCGGACGATCGTCTTCACGGCATACAACGACCTCGCCTACGAGGTCGGCGAGCGATTTTTGATTCCGGTGATCACCCACCAGACGGGAACCGCCGAGCGACGCGAGATCCTCGAGCGCTTTCGCGACGGGATCTACTCCCGCGTGGTGACCTCGAACGTCCTGGACGAGGGGGTCGACGTGCCCGACGCCTCGGTCGCAGTCGTGCTCTCGGGGAGCGGAAGCGAGCGGGAGTTCACCCAGCGCCTGGGTCGAATCCTGCGCCCGAAGGACGACGGCGGGCGGGCGATCCTCTACGAACTCGTGGCCGCCGAGACGAGCGAGGAGTCGATTGCCGATCGGCGGCGGTGAACTCGGGTCAGTTGTCTCCGGGCTGTCGTCCGCGTCGGCCTCGTCACTCGGTGAACCCCACAGCGTTATCACGGTCTCATCCTACCTCTCGCATATGCCGCAATCGACGCTCTTTCACCTCCATTTCAACACTCCGTCCGTCGGCGAAGCCGAAAGCCGCCTCGAGCGGGCCGGTCTCCCACTCAATCAGCGATTCGGGAGCGTCCGGGGCGAGGGCGTTTCCCTCGGGCCGACCGACGAAATTCCCGAAGGGTTTCGATTCAAACTCCAGGTCCACCAGCGAGGCGGCGTGAACGTTACACTCGCCCCCGGCCGTCGTCCGCACTTCGACCACCTCGGTCTGATCGTGCCCGATTTCGAGGCGGCGCTTGAGCGCGCGGAATCTCGGGGTTGGTCGGTCCGTCGAAACGAACGACGAACGTTCGTGATGACGCCGTGGGAGTTTCGCGTCGAAGTCCACCCACCGGACGGTGAGGGAGTAGCGGAACTGGGCGACGTTTCCGAATGTCGGCTCGAGGAGACGGTTCTCCGTCTTCTCGAGGCAGATGCGGCACGAGCGGCCCTTGCCGACGTGTTCGGGGATATCCCAGCGCTTCGAATCGAACCTGGTGAGAGCACGTGGGTGGAGACGTTCGTCCTGGCAACGAGTCGAACGTCCAGGAAAGTGGCCGCTGACGAACTCCTCGGCGCGTAGGATCCCGCATCGACCGAAGCGACTGTGGCCAGTTCTCACTGCTGGATGGGGGCGCCGGGTTACTCGCGTGGTTCGTCCTCGAGAAATCGGTCGCGAACTGTCTGCGCGACGTCCGCGCCGTAGTGATCGACCAGCGGCTGAAGCGCCGACCCGAACGCCCGCATGCACTGACGGGAGGAGTGAAACTCGAGGTCTGCCGCCACGTCGTCCCAGGTGTGAGCCTGGAGGACGCGCCGGACGAGTAACTGTTCCTGACGCGTGGTGAGCGCGTCCTCGAGTTCTGGCGGGTGCTCGATCAGCGCCCTCGCGACCAGTCGCCTGAACGGCCCGGGATCGACGTCGTAGAGGCCAGGGCCGTACGCCGCGCCGGCGACGATCCGCCACTCGTGGGGCGATAGCTCGAGCGGGAGCCCGTACTCGGTCCCGACCGATCTGGTAACGGCCCGAACCACGTCAGGATCGAGGTCGTGCAGGGTGTCGGAGAGCACTCTCGGCAAGCGCCTGGCGAAGCGAGTCGCGTGGCGCTCGAGCAGGGCCTCCCCCGCCCCGGTCATCGGTGAGAGCATGATTGCCGAGTACTCTCCGCTCGTGTCGTTGCGAGTCGTCGAGAGGTGGACCGTCCGGTAGCCGTTCGCCCGCCAGAACGAGACGAGGTTGGGCGTCGCACCGAAGCCGGTGCCGAGCCAGTCGACCGCCCCGTCGAACTCCTCCTGGATGCGCTCCAGGAGGTGTGAGCCGAGCCCCCGCTCGCGCCGCGCGTGGTGGGTCGCGATCCGAACCACGCGAACCCCGGCGTACTCGCCTGCCGACTCGTCGCGCACGTGACTCGTCAGTATGTCCGGGATCATGTTCCCGCGGATGCGCCCGCCCTCGTACATCCGTTCTCGATCCGCTGCCGAGAGATTCCCCTCCCGTGCCAGCAGGGCAACGCTGACGACGTGACCGTCGTGGAGCAAGGCCCGCGTCTCGAGGTTCGGCGCGTCGAGCAGTCGGGCGAGGTCGTTCGGCTCGGTTCGGTAGTGGGCGAGCACGAGCAGGCCGACGACCTCCCGGAGGAGCGACTCGTCTTCGAGGAGGGCATCGGGCTCGAGGCGGCGATACTCGACCGACTCCGGGGTCGCCTCCTCGAGCAACGGGGCGACCGGTGGACTGGCGTCGAGCAACAGCGCTCGAAACGACCAGACCTCGAGCGGGTCGCCGGCGGCGTACCGGATCGGCTCCTGCAGGGCGTACTCGAAGACGTCGTGGTCGCTCGCCTCGAGCCGATCTCGAAAGCGAACGGAGAATCCGCGTCCGGCCCCCTCGTAGCCGTGGATCGTCGTCGCGAACGCGATTCGATCGGCGGCCAGCAGCGACTCGAGTACCGTCACCGAGAGGGCGGCGGCCTCGTCGACCAGTACGACGTCGGTGGTTTCGATGCGGGAGACGGCCTCGAGCGGCGGGGCATACTCGACGGTTCCGCCGTCGACGGTCCACAGTACCTGACTGGTCGCCCCTGGGTCGCTCTCGAGGTCGTCCCGGGCGGCGAGCAACTCGCTCGCCCGGGCGAAGGCTTCGGCCGCGTTTGCCCAGGCGGGCGCGGTAACCAGCACGTGATCGCCCGCGGCGGCGAAACAGCCGGCTGCCAGCCCGACCGCGCTCGACTTGCCGCGGCCGCGGTCGGCCTCGAGGACGACGGCGTTCTCGGGAGAGCGAAGGCGCTCGAGGGTCTCGAGCGCCGTTCGCTGGTCGTCGGTGTAACAGGCGTCGTATGCGTCCCGAGGGAACGCTCGAGTCTCCTTGACGCCGTCTGCAGCATCCGTTTCGAAGGTGAGGACATCGGGAACTTCTCGCGTCTGGAGGGGGTCCCCGCGACGAGCCAGACGGGGAGCCGGGTGCGTCAGCCCGTCATCCTCGAGGCGGTCGTCGTCGACGTCCGCGATAGCGATCCCGCGGTGGACGCGAAGTGTCTCGACGAGCCGCGCTCGAAAGCGTCCGGTCACGTCCTCGAGTTCGAACGGGGGAACGGCCATCGATCGCTCGAACGAACCTCGTCGATCGGGCCACTCATCGAGCGGTGGCGTCAGCAGGATCAAGAGTCCTCCGGCGTCGATCGTTCCCACGAGTTTCCCCAGCGAGTTCGGCTCGAGGGTGTCGTGAGCGTCGAGGATCACGACGTCCCGCGTGGTGCCCAGGAGCGCCCCGGCTTCGGACTGGGTCCGGTGTTCACAGCGCAGCCGATCCTCGGGGCCGACCAGCGTCGTCCGCGAAATCGGGACGTCGAGGGACTCGAGGACCGTCGCCAGAATCTCGTACCCCCGCTCGCGGTCGCCCGCGAGCACCAGGCCGCGACGCTCGTCGACCGAGGCGGCCTCCTCGCGGAGGGCTCGAGCGTGCGCGGCGACGTTCATGTGGGCTCATCGGACAGGTGGTCGTAAGTTACTGTCGGCTGGCACTCGCCCGCGAGTTACTGTCGACTGACTCTCATTCACGTTCCCGCCTGACGAGTGGTCGTCGATCGCGAAGGCGACCGTGAGCCGTCGGCCAGCCTTCCTCCCGTGCAACGGTTTCCCACGCCTCCGTTCGTTTGAACACGCTTTTAAGGGGGGCACCGTTACTGGCAAGTACACCCTACGCGGGGTTGATGATACTCCTAGCCTCACAGGACTTTCGCCGGACGACCCGGCCCGGGCCCAGCCCCGGACGGCAGGGGAGTGCGAGCCCGCGCGTAGGAGAGGTGAACAACCAATGGCAGTCTACGTAACCACAGAAATCCCAGCCGACCTCGCCGACGACGCCCTCGAGGCGCTCGAGGTCGCTCGAGACACAGGCAGTGTAAAGAAAGGAACCAACGAAACGACCAAGGCCATCGAGCGCGGCAACGCCGAGCTCGTCTACGTCGCCGAGGACGTCTCGCCAGAGGAGATCGTGATGCACCTCCCCGAACTTGCCGACGAGAAGGGCATCCCGGTCGTCTTCGTCGAGACCCAGGACGACGTCGGTCACGCCGCCGGCCTCGAGGTCGGCTCGGCGGCCGCGGCGATCGTCGACGCCGGCGAGGCGTCGAGCGACGTCGAAGACATCGCCGGAAAGGTCGAGGACCTCGACTGAGGTGACCACAGATGAGTGCTGAAGAAGCAGAAAACGGGTCAACGCCCGCCGAGGTCATCGAGATCGTCGGCAAGACCGGCATGCACGGCGAAGCCATGCAGGTAAAGTGCCGGATCAAGGAGGGCGAGAACCAGGGACGCATCATCACCCGAAACTGCCTCGGACCGGTCCGCGAGGGGGACATCCTCCAGCTACGTGAGACCGCCCGCGAGGCCGACTCCATCGGAGGACAATAATGGTCGAGAAGCGAACCTGCGACTACACGGGCGAAGAGATCGAGCCCGGCACGGGCATCATGTACGTTCGCACCGACGGTACCGTGCTCCACTTCGTCGACTCGAAGGCGGAGAAAAACTACAAGCTCGGTCGCGAACCGCGCGACCTCGAGTGGACCGAGGAAGGCCGTCGCGGCAAGGGTCCAACTCAGGTCGACACGTCGGTGGACGAGTCTACGGAGCCGGACCAGGAGGCTGAAGCCGAAGAAGACGAGGATTTCGTCGAGGAGGACGAAGACGAAGACGAAGGCGGAGCTGACGAGGACACCGAACCCGCCGACGACGAAGCGGAAGCCGAGGAGGAGGAGACCGTCGAAGGTGAGGCGGAAGCCGAGGACGACTCCGAAACGGACGAGGAGGCCGAAGAGGAATCCGAATCCGAGGCCGAGGCCGAGGGGGAAGCCGAAGCCGAAGAAGGTGAAGAAGCGTGAGTGATCACGAACGCACCTTCGTCATGGTCAAACCCGACGCCTTCGCCCGCGGACTCGTGGGCGAAGTCGTCTCTCGACTCGAGGACCGCGGCCTCAAACTCGTCGGCATCAAAGTGATCAACATGCCCGAAGAGCGGGCCAGAGAGCACTACGCCGAGCACGAGGACAAGCCGTTCTTCGACGGTCTGATCGAGTTCATCACCGGGGGACCCGTCGTCCCGATGGTCTGGGAAGGCCAGGACGCCACGCGTCAGGTCCGACAGATGATCGGCGCGACCGATCCGCTCGAAGCTGCCCCCGGAACCATCCGCGGCGACTACGCACTGGACCTCGGTCGGAACGTCGTTCACGCGGCAGATCACGAGGACGAAGGCGCGAACGAGCGCGAAATCGCGATCCACTTCGACGAGGACGAACTGATCGACTACGACCAGCACGACGCGTCCTGGCTCTACGAATAACTCGAGGCGGGTATCGGACCCCTCTCCGGTATCTGGCCCGAGAGTAGACCAGCGTCGAACGGAACGACCCGCGCGACGACCAGCGAATTTTTGCTATCTCGACCGAATGTAAGAAGAAATACAGGTACGTATTCGGATAGACGTAACATCTAATGTGCACCCACCAGTATAAGTGGGTGGTGGTTTCGAATGTTAAGTTACGGTAGGTGGTTTGTAAATGAGTAACAGGGAGAAGGGATCCACGGCTCGAGCATGTTATACGACGCCCTCACTGGACCTGGTTTTTGAACTGCTCGCGAGCCGTCGTCGTCGCCAGGCGCTCTATTACCTGTCCGAGCAATCGGACGGCGTCGCGTCGGTCGACGAGATCGCCGACTACGTACATACCAACGACGGCCGGAGCGACTGTTCGGCGGACGGACGGTCCGAGATTACCGCGGGACTCAGACACGTTCACCTTCCAAAACTCGAGGATGCTGGCGTGATCGACCACGACCCGCGGAGCCAGACGGTCAGGTACTGGTCCCAGCCGTCACTCGAGGAGTGGCTCGAGCACGCCTACCACAAGGAGTCGATTCAATAGTTCCGCTCTCGACGGCGATACGTCGGAGATGGTGACGGTCAGCGAAGCCGATAGATTGTGGGGTGTGATAGCGTTTCCCTCCTCAATGTTTAACAGGTCAGCGGTCGATTGCCCAACCGGTGTTCACCAATGACTGACCACGAACTGCCACCACTGCCGTACGACTACGACGCACTCGAGCCATCCATCTCCGAACAGGTCGTAACCTGGCACCACGACACCCACCATCAGGGGTACGTCAACGGCCTGAACTCGGCCGAGGAGGAACTGGCACAGAACCGCGAGGACGGCGACTTCGATTCGACGCCGGCAGCGCTGGAGAACGTCACGCACAACGGCTGTGGACACTACCTCCACACGCTGTTCTGGGAGAACATGTCCCCGAACGGCGGCGGCGAACCCGAGGGTGACCTCGCCGACCGCATCGAGGAGGACTTCGGCTCCTACGAGGCCTGGGAGGGCGAGTTCAAGGCCGCTGCGGGCGCCGCCGGCGGCTGGGCGCTTCTGGTCTACGACCCAGTCGCGAAGCAGCTCCGCAACCTCAAAGTCGATCGGCATGACCTCCACGCGCTCTGGGGCGCTCACCCCATCCTCGCGCTGGACGTCTGGGAACACTCGTACTACTACGACTACGGCCCGGACCGTGGAAGCTTCATCGACAGCTTCTTCGACGTCGTCAACTGGGACTCCGTCGCCGAGGAGTACCAGACGTGTCTCGACCACTTCGAGTAAGCGACGACTCCGTACATCATCGCACTTTTTTGGCACCGACAGCGAGCGAGTAGCGACGCGCGTGAAGGGACGCGCTTAGAGCGACTCGCCTCGAGCGACGAACGTCGAAACCCACACCGTTTAGCCGCGAGGCCCGTTAGTCGAGGTATGCCCGTTCCAAAGGACGAATTCGACACCTTGCCGCCGTGTGACTTCTACACGCCCGAGGAACTCCTCGAGGACGACCAGATGTACAGCGTCTACGAAATTGCCCGGCTCTTGCAGGGGCTGGATCCGAACGCGGAAATCGACCGCGAGACGGAGGACATCCTCCTCGACTGGGCGATTCCGTGGATCATGACCAACGCAGAGGACCTGGTGGTGGGCGAACCGCGAACCGACGACGAACCGGGCTACTACGGCCTCAAATCCTGAACATCGAGGAGACCAGCGAGACCAGTGAGGCCAGCGAGCGCTGTCAGGCCTGCCTGGCCATCCGACTCGCCAGTTCGACGTGTTCGTACGGCCCGTCGGTGACGCTCGGCCCGTGACCGACGTGAAGCGCCTCGAGTCCGGGGTCGATTCGTTCGAGTAGCCGACCGATGCTGTCGATGAGCGTCGATCGATCACCCTCCGGGAGGTCGGTTCGCCCGAACGCGCCGTTCTGGAAGACAAGGTCGCCAGCGAACAGCACGCCTGTCTCGCGTGCGTACAGACAGAGGTGATCGTCCTTGTGGCCAGGCGTGTGCAACGCGACGTACTCGTCGTCGCCGAGGACGACCGTCGCCTCGTCCGCGAGTTCGTGGTCGACGCCGTCGGCCGACACGTCGAACCCCCAGACGTCGACGTCAAAGGCCGTCGCGACGGCCTCGAGATTACCGACGTGATCGGGGTGGGTGTGAGTGAGCACCACGGCATCGAGCGCGTCGACGTGTTCGCGGATCGCCTCGACGACGTCGAAGTTCGCTCCCGTATCCACGAGGACGGTCCGATCGCCAGTGACCAGGAAGGCGTTGCTCGTGAACACCTGCTTGCCTGCAGCGAGATTTGCGATCATCGCCAGCAAGTACGTCTCGGGCCACTTTGTGCGTATCGACACGTGATTTCAGGCGGTTGGGGTGCGTACCGTAGTGGAATCGACATTCACAAGGTCTTTTACTGAGAGCACGTACAAGAGAGACGAATGAACGGGTCGGCTCTTCGAACAGGGATCCTCGTGATCGCTCTCCTCGTCGCCACAATCGGTGGCGGAACGCTGGTGGCCGCCGACGATTCGACCACCGCGGTCGAACGAGAGCGGCAACCGGGTATGGACACCGGACAGCCAGCGTTCGGCGCTGGCGAGGATCGATTCGCGAACACCGCCGCCTCGTTCCAGGAGCAGGGCTTCGAAACGACGACGTTCATCGTCACAGTCAACGACGACGGATCGGCCATCTGGACGTTCCGATACGAACGCATTCTCGAGGACGACGAGGCTGAGGCGGAATTCGAGACGTTCGCCGAAGAGTTCGAGTCCGAAGAGACGGAACGATACACGGACTTCAAGGACCAGGCAAACGCCCTCCTCACCATCGGTCGAGAGGAGACCGATCGCGAAATGAAGGCGACCGACTTCAACCGAACAGCCAGAATCGAACAGCGGTTCAATACGAGAGGCGTCGTCGAGATGTCGTTCACGTGGAACGGATTCGCGCAGGTAAACGACGGCGAAGTCGTCGCTGGCGACGTGTTCGAAGGGAACTTCGTCATCTCCTCCGACCAGACACTCGTCATCGAAACAGGTGACGACCTGCGGTTCGCCGACGTCCAACCGGCCGGCGAGCTCAGTGCATCGTCCCTCGAAGCCAGTGATTCGGTCACCTGGACCGGCCGAAAACAGTTCCTGGCCGGTCAGCCACGCGTCATTTTCGAGACCGAATCGGCGGGTGGATCGGTCGAACCAGACGGGGACACAGAAAACGAGTCGGCGCTCCCGATATCCACCATCGCACTGGCACTCGCTGGCGGTGCGATCTTGTTCGGTCTCCTCGCTGCCGGTATCTCCCGGTACGGCCTCCTGTCGAGGACAGACCAATCGGATCCGGATACACGCCCCGAGCCGACTCGAGAACCCGACCAATCGTCCGCCCAGCCGATACCGGACGACGAACTCCTCAGCGATGAGGATCGGGTTATCTCACTCATTCGAGAGCGAGGTGGCCGAATGAAACAGGTCAACATCGTCGACGAAACCGGCTGGTCGAAGTCGAAGGTGAGCATGTTGCTCTCGGAGATGGAATCCGACGGTACCATCAGCAAACTTCGCGTCGGTCGGGAGAACATCATCAGCCTCGAGGGATTCGAACCGGAGGCGGCCAGATCGCCGTTCGAGGAGTGATCCGCGCATGCGACGGCTGGTCACAGTACCGATGAAACGCAACCCTTAAACAGTCTTCTCGGCAAGCATAGATTGCAAACCCGCTCCGTTGGTGTAGTCCGGCCAATCATATTGCCCTCTCACGGCAATGACCAGGGTTCGAATCCCTGACGGAGCATCCTTTTCCCGACGCCGTCTCCCGATTTCGAGTCCGTGCTAACCTCACGTAAGCATGAAACTCGAAGGCAATGCGATTGAGATGGTCGGGTTACCCCGACGCCGTATAGCGATTCCGACTATTTGCCCTGCAATCCGATTCGCAGGATTCGTTCGGGAGGGAGAGCGATGGATCTAAGCGAGTTCACGCTCGTTCCGGGCCCGACCGAAGACCGACTCGGCGAACGGCAACTGATCGATTACCGAACCGAGCGAGAGGAGATGGTCAAGTGGCTGCTCACGTTCGGCATCGAGCCGGAGAAAGCGAACGGCTACGCAGAGAGTACGGTCAAAAACCGGATCTACCGGATGGACCAGTTCTGCCGATTCGTCTGGGACTGCGATGGCCAGTACACGACGGCAGTCACGCACGACCACGCGGATGCATGGATGCAGGAACTGGCCTACGCCGAGTGTAGCGACACCCACCGCGACCTGTGTCAGAAGGCCGTGCGGATGCTGTTCAAGTGGCGTGCCTACGAGCGCGGTGGCGAGGAATGGGAGCCCACGATCACGTTCAGTTCGAACGACGGGACGACAACGCCGCGCGATTATCTCACGCTACAGGAGCGAAAACTCATCCGCGAAGCGGCGTTGGAGTACGGGAGCATCCCGTCCTACAACAACGTCAGCCCACGGGAACGCAGCGAGACTAACGCCTATCTCGCCCAGCGGTTCGAGAAACCCGTTGAGGAGATCACGAAACGCGACTGGAAGCGTGCGAATAGCTGGAAGATCCCCAGCCTTGTCAGCGTCAGCCTCGACGCCGCGTTACGGCCCATTGAAGTCGAGCGGTCCGTGGCCGGATGGGTCGATCTGGAAAACGGGATTTTGCGCATTCCGATCGAGGATAGCTCCAAGAACGAAGACAACTGGCGCGTCAGCCTCAGCAAGCGCTCTGTCAGTATGCTCGAGCGATGGCTCGACCAACGAGCAACATACGATCTGTACAACGGACGCGATGAGCTGTGGTTGACACGCGAGGGGAACCCGTACGGATCCGCGTCGCTTCGACGCATCCTCCACCAACTGTGTGAGATCGCTGGCATTGACTACGAAAACCGGAAGATGAGCTGGTACACCATCCGCCACTCGACGGGGACGTATATGACGCGTGAAGAGGATCTGGCAGCCGCACAGACACAGCTCCGACACAAGAGCCCGGAGACGACGATGAAGTACGATCAGGCTCCAGTCGAAGATTGACAGAACGCATTAGATCGAATAGGATAACTCCCGCACTGTCACTATTCGCTTTTGCATAGGCGTATCATGATCGTATAATATTCGAATTCTCAATCAATATGAACGTCTAACCCAGGGTTTGCGGAAGATTCGTTGCCGAAGCTAGAATGCTCTTTCCGCTCCGACGTCTCGCTATTCGCTATCGTCTTCCAGGGTGGACGAGTTAACGGTTCAGTCGACCACGGACGTCAGTTCGCTCCGGAAACGGGGACTCGAGTGCGGCTACGAGCATGGCGGCCGTTTTCTCGGCGTCAGCGAGGTCGATCAGTTCGACTGGTGAGTGGGTGTACCGACAGGGAACGGCAATTGCCCCGGCGTGACGTCCGCGACCGGCGCTTTGAAACTCGGTTGCGTCGGTAGTTCCACCGATCATGAGGTCGTGTTGGAGAGACACATCGGCGGTTTCGCCGGCCCGTTTCAGCCACTCGAGGCTCTGTCTATCGACGAGGACGCCGCCGAAGAGGTACTCCGAGGTCCCGTCGCCAAATTCGACGACGGGACCCGCTCCGAGTTCGACGTCGACCGATCGGTCGCCGTCGATCGGGTAGTCGTCAGTCGGAAAGATCTCGAGGGCGACGGCGACGTCGGGATCGACGTCGTGAACCGCGGCACGGGCGCCCCGCAGGCCGACTTCCTCCTGGACGGTCGCGACGTAATGGACCGTTCTATCGGGTTCGGCGGTTCGCGCGACAGCGACTAAAATTGCGAGGGCGATTCGGTCGTCGAGCGCTCGACCCGTGACTCGCCCGTTGGCGAGAGTCGTCAGTTCGCGGTCCCAGGTCGCCTGATCGCCGGGTTCGACGTTCAATTCAGCGACTTCCGCTCGACTCCGTGCGCCGAGATCGATGTGAAGGGTCTCTGGAAGAGCGTTTTTCTCCTCGGCGTCCATGAAGTGTCGCGGCTTGGCCCCGATGACGCCCGGGACTTCGTCTGGTCCGACGCGCACTTGTTGACCGAGCAAATACCCTCGATAGTGACCGCCGAGCATCGAGAACGAACAGAACCCATCGTCGGAAATCGCGTCGATCAGGAACGCGAGTTCGTCGGTGTGAGCGGCGAGCATGACCTCTTCGTCGTCTCCGTCGCCGTAACTCGTCGCGACCACGTTCCCCATCGCGTCCCACGAAACCTCGTCGACGTACGGTTCGATCAGTTCCTCGAACGTTCGAGCGACGTGATATTCTCGTCCAGGCCCGCCACGAGCAGCGACGAGACGGTCTAGTTCGGCTCGATCGATATCCATGGATAGCGTGTTAGGTCAGCCGTGGTAGCTCTTGGGGCATCGGCACGCCGCTCGAACGAGCAGCGAGAACGCTTGTTGTTTCGTCGACGATTAGCAAATTCGAGGATGCTACGTGGAAATACGGCTGAGATCGAACCGGTCGAGTAGTGGTCTAGCATGATAGGGTGTGTCTATTTTCCTGTAATGAAGAGAGAAGGTAACACACTGAGGACTGTTCGCAATGAACAAGAAACGCGTTACTTCAGACCTGAATCGGCGTAGGTTCGTTAAATCGATGGCGGCCGCCGGGACCGCCGGGCTTTTCGCGGGATGTCTCGGAGCGAATCCAGACGACAGCGGAGACGGGGGGACCTTCCGAATCGCCACGTCCGACGAAGTAGAGACCTTCGATCCGCGGATGAATCAGATGGCGTGGTACAGTTCCGCTGCCCACTACATGTTCGATTCGCTCCTCATGATGAAGCCGGACGGAAACGGTACGGTCCCACACCTTGCAGACGGCGAACTCGAGGAGGTCGACGAAACGACGTTCGTCGCCAACATCCGCGACGACGTTTACTTCCACAACGACACGCAGCTGACCGCCGAAGACGTCGCGTACTCGCTCAATTGGGTCCGAAACCCGGACAACGACTCGCCAAACCTCTCGAACGTCGAGTTCATCGACGAAGTCGAAGCGACCGGTGAGTTCGAGGCAACACTCCACCTCGAGTATCCGTCGGGACTCCTGGAGCGAACCCTTACGGAAATGAACGCGGCGATCGTGTCGAAAGAAGCCGCCGAAGAGATGGGCCAGGAGGAGTTCGCACAGAATCCGGTCGGGAGCGGTCCGTTCAAACTCGAGAATCACGAACCGTCTGCCAGCGTCGAACTCGTGAGCCACGACGAGTACTTCCTCGGCGAACCCGAACTCGACGGGCTCGAGTACCGAATCATCCCGGAGACGGAAGTCGGCTACGTCGAACTGGCGGACGGCAGTATCCACCGGTCCGGCGTGACGGAAACATTGCTCGACGAAGCGCAAAATGACGAGGATATCGACGTCTATCAGCTCGACAACTTCGACTTTCAGGGGTTCACCGTCAACTGTCTCGAGGGACCGTTCGAGGACGTCAGGGCACGCGAAGGGCTCCACTATCTCATCGATTACGACGACCTGATGACGGGAGCCGTGGGCGATCTCGGTAGTCGAAACTGGGGGCACATGCCCCAGGGCGTCATCGACGCGTGGGACTTCCCGGCCGACGAGTGGGAAGAGAAGTACTATCCCGAACAGGATTACGATCGTGCCCTCGAATTGTTCGAGGAAGCGGGGATCGGGACCGATTTCGACGTCGAAATCACCGCAATGTCCGGTGAGGCAACGACCGGACGGGCGACGGTCCTCCAGAACGAGTTCGAAGAGGCCGGTATTAGCGCGACGGTCAGCGAGGTTTCCGACGGCGAGTGGCTCGAATCTCTCGATACCGGCGACTTCGATATCACCACGTACGGCTGGGGTGGCGACGACGATCCTGACGGGTACTACTACTACATGTTTCGTGATCTCGTGAACGACGACGGCGGGATGAGCGACGACGTCGTCGGCCACTCGTCGATCGGCTACCTCTACGAGGGCGCGAGAAAACGCGGAGAAGACGAGCACCTCGAGGATCTCGAACGCCTGGACGAAATCGTCCGTGCCGCTCGAGAGACCACTGACAGGGACGAACGCTACGACTACTACGTCGAGGCCGTCGATCTCCTGATGCCACTGTACCCCATTATCGGCGTGTACTCCGCCGAGAGCGCGACCGGCGTGCACTCGTCCGTCGAGGGGTACGAACCGACGCCGTTCGGAGAACAAGAAGCGTTCAACGAGTGGCAGCAAGCCACGGTCGACAACTGAACCGAGCCGAGACGAGGATGCCAACCAGGTAATAATGGGATTATCTCGATATACCCTCCGGCGGCTCGTCCAACTCGTTCCCGTCCTGTTCGGAATTGTAACGCTGACATTCGTCATGATTCACGCGTTGCCGGGCGATCCCGTTCGCCTGTACCTCGGAACCGAGCCGGGACAGGAGTTGGCCGACGAACTGATCGAGAGCCACGGCTTCGACAGACCGCTCTACGAACAGTACTTCGAGCACATCTGGCGACTCGCACAGGGTGATCTCGGTCAATCGTTCGTCTACAACCGGCCGGTATCCGATCTCATCTGGGAGCGCATGGAGCCGACGCTCGTCGTCATGGGACTGTCGTACATCGTGGCGCTACCGGTCGCCATCGGACTCGGGATATACGGCGCCGCCCGCCACAACGAAGCCGGCGACCACGTGTCGAGATTCGCCGGATTAGCCGGGATTTCGACGCCAAACTTCTGGCTGGCGTTGATGCTTATATACGTGTTGACGTACCACCTCGGACTTCTTCCCGCATCCGGATACACCTCGCCGTTCATCGACCCGGTCGAGTCTGCGACGTTACTTATCATGCCCGTCATGACGCTCGCGACGGCGCAGACCGCGTTGCTCATGCGAATGACTCGCTCGAGCATGATCGAGGAACTCCGCACGGACTACGTCGAAACGGCTCGTGCCTACGGAATTCGGGAGCGAAAGATCTTGGTCCGTCACTCGTTTCGAAACGCGCTGTTGCCGCTCATCACGATCGTCGGTCTCCAACTGTCGACGTTGCTCGGCGGAAGCGTCATCGTCGAAGAAATCTTTGCCATTCCCGGTCTCGGACGGCTATTCTTCGACTCGCTCATCGATCACGATTACTCCGTCGCCGTCGGTGTGACGCTGTTCTTCTCGACGATATTCCTGATCGGCGTCGTGATTACCGACATCGCGTACGCGTACATCGATCCACGGATCAAATATGATTGACACAACACCGATTACGATTTCGAGCGGTCACCACTCGACTCCGTTACGGGGTGAGGACGGATGAGTCACGAGAGAACGCGTGAGGAGAGAGCAGAGCTCGACACGAAAAGCGGTTACGCCACGACGATCCTGAAACTCAGGCACAGTCCGACGTCGATCGTCGGACTCAGCATCATCGGGGTGCTCGTCCTGATGGCGGTATTCTCCGCCATCGATGGCTTCCTGTTCGACCGGGCTATCATCACGTGGATCCACGCGGACCCGTACGCGATGGATCAGAGCATGCGGTACGCGGAACCCTCGTCAGCGCACCCGCTCGGAACAGATCAGTACGGACGCGACGTCTTGTCGCGTCTCATCTACGGAAGTAGAACGGCGCTTACGATAGGTATCGTTTCCGTCGGAATCAGCTTCGTCGGCGGAGTCGTTATCGGCTCGGTCTCCGCGTACTTCGGTGGCTACGTCGACGACGGCCTGATGCGATCAGTCGAGGTCCTGTACGCGATTCCCGGCCTCGTCCTCGCGATGATCTTCATGGCGATTTTCGGGCCGAGCATCTACAACCTCTTCATCGCGTACGGTATCGTCGGTATCCCGGCGTACGCACGGGTAATGCGTTCGGAGGTACTCTCCTTGCGCGATCGACAGTACGTCGAAGCGGCGAAGCTCGCGGGGCTTCCACGGCGAACGATCCTCTTTCGAGAGATCGTTCCGAACGGGCTCGCCCCGGTTGTGGTTCAGGCGACGCTCTCGATGGGTACCATCATTATCGGGGCGGCCGCACTGTCATTCCTCGGATTCGGCGTTCAGCCACCAACGGCCGACTGGGGTCGAATGCTCGCCGACGGTCGAACGGCGCTGCTCGTCGCCTGGTGGGTCGCCTTGTTCCCCGGTCTAATGATCTTCCTCACAGTCATGGGATTCAACATGCTCGGCGATGGATTGCGAGACGTAATGGACCCGAAGATGACCGTCGAAGACGTCGGGATCGACGACTTCGATCTCGACGAGTTCCCGTCGGAGCCGAACAGTGAGTATGGATTCGGCGAGTTCGAGGGCGACGGTCGGTCACCGACCAGTACGGACGGTGGGTCGGGCGTGTACGACGGCGGTGATCGCCAGTGAGTCTTCTCGAAGTCGAGGACCTGCGGACGTACTTCTTCACGTCCGGCGGGATCGTTCAGGCCGTCGACGGTGTCACCTTCGAGGTCGACGCCGGCGAATCGTTCGGAATCGTCGGCGAGAGCGGGGCCGGTAAAAGTGTCGCAGTCAAGAGCCTCATGGGATTGATTCGCGATCCGGGCCGGATCGTCGACGGCAGCATCCGATTCGACGGTCGTGAATTGACCGATCTTTCCGAACGCGAACTCAGACGGGAGATCCGAGGAAACGAGATCTCGATAATCTTTCAGGATGCCATGTCGGCGCTCAACCCCGTCTTTCCCGTTGGAGACCAGATCGAGGAAGTCATCGTCGAGAACACGGACCGATCGCCAGCAGAGGCCAGGGAGCGAACGATCGAACTACTCGACGACGTCGGTATTCCGGATCCCGAACAGCGGGTCGACGAATATCCGCACCAGTATTCCGGCGGGATGCAACAGCGAGCGATGATCGCGATGGCGCTCGCGTGCGACCCACGGCTGATCATCGCCGACGAGCCGACCACGGCACTCGATGTCACGATTCAGGCGAGTATCCTCGAGCTGTTCGACGAGATTCAGGAGAAGTACGAGACGAGCATGGTCTACGTTACGCACGACCTGGGCGTCGTTCGAGAGGTGTGCGACCGCGTCGGCGTGATGTACCTCGGCAAGCTGATCGAGCGTGCACCGTACGAGGAACTGTACCGGAACCCGAAACACCCCTACACGCAGTCCTTGCTCAACTCGGTGGTGACGCCGGACGAGACGCTCGACGAAATCAATCCGATCGCCGGAACGATGCCGAGCGCAATGGCGCCACCATCGGGCTGTCGGTTCCACACTCGCTGTCCGGTCGCATTCGACGACTGTCCGAAAGCGATCCCGCCGTCCTACGACGTTGGCGACGACAGCCACCACGAGGTCGCGTGCCTTCTCTACGACGAGACTGTTACACGAAAGAAGCCCGCATTGCACGAACAGGGTACCGAGACGATGGATGGAGAAACTGCCGATGACTGAACCACTCCGGAGGTACGTATGAGCACCAGTAAACAGCGTGAGAGTACGGACGAGCGAATCGATCGCGTCGATGGCCGAGAACCGTTGCTCGAGGTCCGAGACCTGAAAAAACACTTTCCGGTTCACTCCGGTCTCTTCGCGTCGATTCGTTTCGACCGCGACTCGAACGGATTCCCCGTTCGGTTCGACGAGTCGAGCGTGAAAGCCGTCGACGGAGTGAACTTCACGGTCGAACCTGGTGAGACCCTCGGTGTGGTCGGCGAGTCCGGATGTGGAAAGTCCACCCTGGCACGGACGATAGTCGGCCTCGAGGAACCGACCGAGGGGAAGATTCGGTTCGATGGCGAGCGGACCGACGAAATCGACGAATCCGAGTTCCGAAAACGGACGCAGATGGTGTTTCAGGACCCACAATCCAGCCTAAACGGTCGACGGAAAGTCGGACGCATCATCGAAGATCCGCTCGAGGGCGCCGGGTGGGAGAAATCGAAACGCCAGGAGCGCTCGCTCGAGTTACTCAACCAGGTCGGTCTCAAGCGAGAGTACTACGACCGGTATCCACACGAGTTTTCCGGCGGGCAACGCCAGCGAATCAACCTCGCGAGAGCACTGGCGGTCAACCCCGACCTCGTGATCGCTGACGAACCGGTCAGCGGTCTGGACGTCAGCGTCCAGGCACAGATTCTCAATCTGATGGACAATCTCCAAGAAGAGTACGGACTCACGTACCTCCTCATCTCGCACGACCTGAGCGTCGTCAGGTACATCGCAGACCGGGTCGCCGTGATGTACCTCGGCGAGTTCGTCGAACTGTCCCCGACGGAAGCGCTATTCACAGAGCAGCACCATCCGTACACCAGATCGCTCTTGCGCTCAGTCCCAAACCCAGACCCGGATCAGCCGGGCGTTCAGTCGACGCTCGGTGGAACCGTCCCGAGTGCTTCGGACCCCCCGCGAGGCTGTCGATTCCACACTCGCTGTCCATCGTTCATCCTCCCGGACGGCTTTACCGCAGACGGATACGAAGCGTACGAGAATCTCCTGTCCGACGTTCGTAACAGGGGGATTGACACCGCTGCTGACGGTGCGGTCGATGTCGTCGACGCGTACCTCGGCGATTCGGACGGAGTTCCGGCCACGGCACGCGAAGACGCCAAGCAGGCTAGTGAACGCGCGTTAGAGGGTGAGTGGGAATCCGCCAGGGAGGTCCTCGAAGGCCACGAATCGATCTGCCAGTCGAATCCGCCGCCACTCGAGCCCACGACGCATTCCGACCGCGCCGCTGCGTGCCACATCAACTTCGACGACCGAGGTGAGGATCGTGAGTCTTGATGGGCAGACCGACACGCGATCCCATGTCGAATCGGTGCTGCCAGACCTGGACCGAATAAGTGCGAGCGTGTATGCCGCCGATCTGCGTACGAACGAACCGATAGTCGCGATCAATCCGACGGTTCCGCAGTTGCCGGCGTCGAACGCGAAACTCGTCACGGCGGCGAGAGCGTTCGCCGAATTGGGGCCCACCTACCGATTCGAGACGACGGTCCATGCGGACGGCGAGATCAGGGACGGACACCTCTTCGGCGATCTCGTCCTCACCGCACGAGGCGCACCGGACGTCTCACAGGCGGACCTCATGACGATCGCCGACGGAGTCGCTGCAGCGGGAATCGAGACCATCGCCGGTGAGATCGTCGTCGACGCTTCGGCGTTCGATCGAGAGTCACTCGGTCCAGGTTGGACGTGGGACGACGGACAGTTCGCTTACGGTGCCAAGAGCACGCCGCTTGCGATCGAGCGAAACACGGTCGACATCACAGTCAGCCATCGTACCGATTCGGTGACGGTCGACGCGTCGCCGACGTCCGAAATCGTGCGAATCGAGTCCGACGTCGAGTCGGGACCAACCGAACGACTCGAGGTGTACAAGAAACGTGCCTCCGAAGTCATTCGAGTCGAAGGTGAGATCCCGCCGGGCGAGACGGCTGTCGAAGCCAGTCCCGTCGACGATCCGATGATGCACGCGAGCTCGCTTCTGCGAGACGCGCTCGAGGCGAAGTCGATCGATATCGATGGCTGGATACGAATCGAACAGGACTCGGTCGAGACGGACGGGGCCCCGTGTGTGACCGTCGAGTCGGCACCGCTCTCGACGCTCGTACGTGACATGCTCGTCACCTCGGACAACTTCGTAGCCGAACAGCTCGCGCGGACGATCGCGCTGGAACTGGAGGGGCAGGGCTCGTGGGACGCCTGGCGAGAACACGCGGAGGCGTTTCTCACGAATCATGGTAGCGATGCCGCTCGACTCTGCGACGGCTCGGGCCTGTCACGGTACAACCTGCTGTCGGCCTCGAGTGTGAGCGCGGTCCTCGAGTGGTGTCTCGAACAGCCCTGGGGCGAACAGTACCGTCAATCCCTCCCGCTTGCCGGCACCGAAGGGACGGTCGAAAATCGACTCACGGACGTGTCGCTTCCGGTCAGAGCCAAAACAGGTACGTTGACCGGCGTTCGGACGCTCTCGGGATATGTCGAAGACCACGACGGCAAGCCCGCGGTAGTCTTCTCCTGTCTCCTCTCGAATCTCACCGGTGAGTGCGAGGCGACGGCCACGGAACGAATCGACGAACTGGTCGGAGAGATTATCGAAGCGGCCGACCTCGATTGACGTACTTCTCACTCTGAAGCGTGTGGATTTTCTCTTCGAAGCTGCGGAACGGATCGCAATCTCAGATACGAGCGGGGTTCTCTGGGGTCGACAAAACCGCTGCAATCGCTTGTTCATCGACACTCACCAATACAAAACGGTCCGAACGGCTCGGTCCGGCGAGTAACCACACTCCTAGCGGAGCGAGAGTTCGTTCCGCTCCTCTTCTTTGACAGTGGTGAGTACTCGTTTGAGGATCATCGCTTCACCTTTTCGAAGGTGCTCAAGTGCTGTCGGACCGGAGACGTCGTGTTTTTCGGCGAGATCCTTCGCAGCGACGTCGCGTGGCCAGCCGTAATACCCTTCCTCGACCGCCGAGAGGAGGTACGTCATCTGCCGATCGGAGAGGTCGTCTCTGAGTGCGTCGATGAGGGTATAATTCGTTGATGCGTCGGGTTCGTAGTCGACGACGCGGCGAACGTCGACGTCAGCGACCGCTTCCAGGTCGGCGATAGCGGAACTGATCGCCTCGCCGTCGGCGAGCAACGTCCAGTGCTCTGTGTCGTCGGTGATCCGAATTTCACCGATGGGCGTCAGTGACGATTCCACGATCGTGTCGTAGACCGAACTCGTCGCATCGAAACGCGCGTGAAAGCGGAGGTGGCAAGAGCCCGTCTCGAGGAGGTCCGTCGCTCGAACGGCCGGGTACGTCGCAACCGTTTCTGCGACTGCTTGCAGGTCGAGGTCGCCCTCACCGGTGACGACCAGCGTCGCCAGAATGTCGGTCCCGTCCGAACAGATATCGGTGATAACGAGCGTGGCCGACGGATACTCGCGAGTTATCGACAGCATCCAGCACGGCTTGTGCCACAGCGTCAAATCGATCCGTTTTTTCATAGGAGGGAGATTGTGCCTATTGTTGCCACGCTACGTATAAAAATTTACGGTCGAACGTATCGTTTAACATATTGGTATACTGGGTTGGATTACGTCAGTAGTCGGCAGCAGACGCCATCAGAACACGAGGTTGTAGACGATATATACGTGCAGTGGACTATTTAGTAATCGCGACGGTACCAGTTTACAGTACATGTCTTCGACACCCGTTGACGGGGATATTGACGTCGTCGAGGCGACGATCGAGGAACTCCACGAAGGTATCGAGATGGAGTTGCTCACTGCCGAATCGATCGTCGAACGATACCTCGACCGAATAGAGCAGTACGACGACGAACTGAACGCGATTCTCACGGTCAATTCGAATGCCGCCGAACGAGCGAGACAGCTCGACGCTCGATTCGAATCCGACGGTTTCGTCGGCCCGCTCCACGGCATCCCGACCATTCTGAAGGACAATCACGACACGGACGACATGCCGACGACGGCCGGATCGGTTGCCCTCGCTGAATCGGTCCCGCTGCGGGACGCGTTCATCGTCGAACGGCTTCGAGAAGCGGGCGCGATCGTCCTCGCCAAAGCGAACTTACAGGAGTTTTCCTTCGGCGTCGATACGATCAGTTCGCTTGGCGGTGAAACGCGAAACGCCTACGCGCTGGATCGGCGTCCGTCGGGCTCGAGCGGCGGAACGGCGGCGGCGATCGCCGCAAACCTCGGCACGGTCGGAACGGGAACTGACACGTGTTCGTCCGTTCGGTCGCCACCCGCGTTCAACAACCTCGTGGGACTCCGACCGACCAGCGGACTGGTTAGCAAAACCGGGATCGTGCCGCTGAGCGAGACGCAGGACACGGCGGGGCCCATCACCCGAACCGTTGCCGACGCTGCGCGGATGCTCGACGTGATGGCCGGCTATGATCCGGACGATCCGGACACGGCAGTGAGCGTGGGCAATGTCCCCGATACGGGATACGGTTCCCACCTCGACGAACGTGGTCTCGAGGGTGCCCGTATCGGCGTCGTAAGGGAGTTGTTCGGGTTGCAGAACGAAGAGAGCGCCTCTCGGGACGCCGCGACTGCGGTGACCTCCGTGATCAAGCGCGCGCTCGAGGACCTGGAGGCGGCCGGAGCGACGGTCGTCGACCCGGTCGAAATCATCGACTTGGACTATCTCGCCTCCGCCCGGGTCATCGGCTACGAGTTTAAACGAGACATCAATCGCTACCTGGCAGGGTTAGGGGACGACGCACCCTACGAAACTATTGGGGAGATTCTCGAAGCGGAGGTGATCGCGCCGCCAGTTCAATCCCGACTGGAGGAAGGAATCATGCTGGCTATCGATACCGAGGCGCTGGAGCAGGATACCGGGTACCTCCGTCGGCTCGAGCGACGGCGAGAACTCAGGACCGATACACTCGATCGGATGGCCGAACACGACCTCGACGCGCTGTTGTATCCGCCGTCGACGATCCCGCCAGTACGGATCCCGGACCATCAGCCGTTCGAGGAACTGTCGTGTGAACTCGCCGCTAACACGGGTCTCCCCTCGATCGTCGTTCCGGCCGGATTCACCGACGACGGACTCCCTGTGGGCGTGGAATTTCTGGGTCGCCGATTCGCCGAACCCCGGTTACTCGAGCTCGCCTACGCCTACGAACAGAACACGAACCATCGACGGTCACCGGACGGATTCGGACCGCTGACGTAGCCACACGCAATTTCTGGTTCGTGATTTCGCGGTCCGTTAACGCCAACGAACGCGAGCGTCTAGCATGCGAGGGTGTAAACTTTCCCCGGTACTCTGTGACATAGCGAGTAATGGAATTAGGAGCCCGGAAGGAACGGCTCACCGAAATCGCATCCGAGCTACTCTCTCCATACGGGACGCCGGTATACGTCTTCTTCGAGGACGATATCAGAGAGAACTATCGAACGCTGCGGAACGCACTCGACGAACAGTATTCAGACTCAGTCATCCATTTTGCCGTCAAATCGAACTACAATCCGGGGGTTCTCAGAGTGCTTCGGAACGAGGGCTGTCACGCGGAGGCGTATGCTTACGGCGAACTATCGGCAGCCCTCGAAGCCGGCTACGAACCCGGCGAGTTACTGCTGACGGGAATGAATCGACGTCCCGAGGACGTCGAGCGAGCGCTTTCGCTCGGCGTCGAGTACCTCCTCGTCGACAACGCGACTGAACTAGAGCGGTTACTCGACGTGGCGGAGAAAACGGAAACGCGACCGAAGGTGTTGATCCGCGGGAATCCCGCGATGGAGGTGCCGACGCACCCCGAGGTAGCGACGGCGACGCGGGAAACCAAGTTCGGTCTCGATATCGACTCCGGGCGGGCGATGGAGGTCGCAGAACGTGCCGCATCGTCCCCTGCAGTCGAGCTTGCCGGCGTCCAGCTCCACATCGGTAGTCAAATCCGTGGCATCGAACCGTACAACGTTGCCGCCCGCGAAATGCTCGCGTTCGCGGCGGAGATACGGGACGAGCTCGACGTCCTGATCGACGTCCTCGATCTCGGCGGCGGCTTCCCCATCCAGTACGATGACCCGGTTCCGGATACCGAGGAGATCGTCGCGGAGATCGCGACGACGGTTCGCGAGACCGCCGCCGAGTTCGAGTTGTCGCTTCCCACGCTGTTTTTCGAGCCGGGTCGGCGACTCGTCGGCAATGCCGGTACCCTGGTGTCGACCGTCGGCGTCGTCAAGGAGACGCCACACACGGACTTCGCCGTTCTCGACGCCGGAACGAACGCGTTGTCGTCGTACTGGCCGTATCCGATCTATGCTCTCAAAGACGGCGAGCGAAGCGAGCAGTACGACGTCGCCGGACCGCTCTGTTACTCCGGCGACGTCATTGCAGAAGGCATTTCGTTACCGCCGCTCGAGCGCGGCGACTACCTCGCGATCGACCGAATTGGTGCGTACTCGCTCGGCAGCGCCTCACATACGAACGCACAACCGAAGCCCCCGGTGGTGCTCGTCCGGTCAGACGGGGATGTAGACGTAATCCGCCGACCAGAGCGTGCGAAAGACGTCATCGCAAAATCGGTGGTGCCAGATGACCTCCAGTGAACGCCTCGGCGTTCAGCGAGCGAAGACCGTGTACGCCCCGGACGAGCGCGTCGCCTGTTTCGAGGTTGACGTCACAACGAGGGATCGTGGAACGGTCGTCCTCTCAGGAACTGTACAGACCGATAGGGTCCGTCGTTGCCTCCTCGAGACGGTCGACCGGACGAGTGCGCGCGACATTCACGATAATCTCTCCGTACTCGAAGACCACGCCGAGCCGCGAACGACCGATCGCCGCGTGCTTCCCGTCTTCGGCGCGCCGGACGACGATGCTGAACAGGTCACGCAGCTACTGTACGGGGCTGCCGTGACTGCGTACGACGAGCGTGATAGGTGGCATCGGGTACGGACGCCCGGCAACTACCTCGGCTGGGTCGACGCGACTGCGCTGACGGACGTCGGAGGGACCGCACAGGACGAGTGGGTCGCAGACGCGGTGATCACCGCTGTCCCGGCCACGCCGGTCGAGACGTCTGATACCTCGATGAGGACCGTTCCCGCCGGCACTGACTGCCGACTCGAGTCTCGAGACGATGATCGCGTTACCGTCTCGTTCCGGACTGGCGCTCGGATGACGCTTCCGGCCTCCGCTGTTGGTGAAATGACGCCGGTAGGAACGGGCGACGACGTCGTCGCCGTCGCACGGCAGTTCCTCGAAACGCCCTACGAGTGGGGCGGATTGACGATTGAGGGAATCGACTGTTCCGGGCTGGTCTGGGTATCCTACGCCACCATCGGCCTCTCGCTTCCACGAGATGCGGACCAACAGGAGACGATGGGCGTGGACGTCGATCGAGCCGACCTCGCACCCGGCGACCTCCTCTTTTTCCCGGGACACGTCGCGATCAGCCTCGGCGGGACCGAGTACATCCATGCGTACGGCGGCGACGACGAGGTAACCATCAACAGCCTCGATCCGGACTCCGATCGGTATCTCAAATCGCTCGACGACTCGATGACGGGGGCGAGGCGATTGCTCTCGGAGGGCCACCCGTGATCGTCGACCGCGTCGACGTCTACGCTGTCGAGTTTCCGCTGACGGATAGCTTCGAGATCTCACTCGGATCGAAACATCGGGCGACGAACGTGCTCGTCGAACTCGAGACCGAATCGGGAGCCGTCGGCTGGGGAGAAGGCGCTCCGCTCGAATCGATCACGGGCGAAACCGCCGATAGCGCGGTCGCGTGCGCCACCGCTGGAACGTCGGTCCTCGAGGGACGAGACCTGCGGGATCGTCGGAAACTCGTCGCCGAACTCGATGCGGCGCTTCCGGAGGCCGTCTCCTCGCGGCTGGCACTCGAGACGGCACTATACGACGCCTACTGTCGGGAGCGGGGTATCGCCCTCGCGGAGTGTTTCGGCGGCCGTCCGCGTCCCGTCAGAACCGATCTGACGGTCTCGATCGTCGATCCGGAGACCGCAGCCGAAGAAGCGAGGGCTGCGCTCGAGGCGGGCTTCGACGAAATCAAGGTCAAGGTCGGCGGGAGCGTCGAGTCGGACATCGAGCGCGTCGCTGCCGTCCGCGACGTCGCACCCGACGCGGAGATCAAGGTCGACGCGAATCAGGGGTGGTCGCCGAAGGAGGCGATTCAGTTCGCCGAGAGAGCGGCGACGAGAGGTCTGGATCTCGAACTCCTCGAGCAACCCGTCCACCGAGAGGACATCAGCGGGCTGAAACGGGTTACCGAAACTGTCCCTATACCAGTCGCTGCCGACGAAGCAGTCTTCACACCCGCAGACGCGCATCGTATCGCGGCAGAAGACGCCGCTGACGTCATCAACATCAAGGCTGCGAAATCGGGGCTGACCGGCGGCGCTGCCATCGCCGAAATCGCCCGCGGCGCGAACCTCGAAGTGATGATCGGCTGCATGCTCGAGAGCGCTCTCGGACTCCACGCCAGCGCGCACCTGGTCGCCGGCCTCGGAGACTTTTCGTACGTCGACCTCGACGGCAACCACTCGTTCGAACGGGGAATCACCGACGTTCCGACGGGGCCGACGCACGAACTCTCCGGCCCCGGACACGGCGTCGTCCCGGATCCCGAGGTCGTTCCCGACACGCCTATCCGCGACGGCGACTGACGATACCCGTCGCTTTGAAACGAAGGGTGGCGACGACAATTCAGTCGTGACGCGCGTACTGTCCTTACTCGAGGAAGGTACTCGAGCACGAGCGTACACGGTCGCCATCGCCGTCACTGGAACCACAGCGGACCGTCTACTCGAGGTCGCAGTCAGTCACCGGTCGCCACGAGCGAGCGGACCGTCGGGCGCAGCCGTCTGCTGTCCGCACCGACCGTTGTCCGTCTCCCGATTCGACGGAGAGAGACGGACACCGATGAACAGGCGGAGATCGTCATCGACCTCCTCGTAGCGGACCGGTGCCGGACCAAACACATCCACTTCTGTATGGACGATGCGGACGTCGAGGCGGTCATGGCTCACGACCTCACGATGATTGGAAGCGACGGCAACTCGATGAAACCGACCGGGCCCCTCGGCGACGGCGTGCCACACCCGCGAAGTTACGGAACGTTCCCTCGGGTACTCGGCCACTACGTCCGCGAACGCGGCATCATTTCGCTCGAGACGGCGGTCCACAAGATGACCGGGCAACCGGCAGCGCGGCTGGATCTCGAAGACCGCGGCGTGCTGAAAGAAGGGGTCTGGGCGGATCTCACCGTCTTCGATCCGGATACCGTCGCACAGGGCGGCTCGTTCGTCGATCCGGACGTCTACCCGGTTGGAATTCAATACGTGATGGTCAACGGAGAGTTCGTCGTCAAAGGACACCCTGCATGTGATCAACTTCTAGAAGCCGAGCGGCCTCCGAGTATTGTTACCGACCGGTGCGTCGAACTCTATTGGAGCATCATGATCGATCTGCTGGACAGCATTCCACGAATTATTAACTGCGACGTAATTCAATTCTGCTGTTCACATTTATCCTTTAGATGGGAGGATCACAAGGTGAACCGTACTCACTTCTTCCGCACTTGGAGGAACACAATGTCGAAACCCGATTCCCACTAGATGGGTTGATGATCGGGGAGCGGCTCAGATGGTACAATCAATGGCTTTGAGCGTCTGTCGTGATCTGTTGTAGAACTCCTGACCACCATATCCGCCGTTGAAATGCAATCAACCGCTTACTCTACAGCTAGAATCCACGGCTTCTCGTCAGAATCGTACGCACTCATCGCACCACTGTGACTCCGCGTCTCTGGCGCCAGAATACCGATGTGCTTGAGCTGCTGGACGAAGTTGAACAACACGTTCGACCGGACAATGTCTTTCCACACGCTTTCATCAGTATAGATCCGCTCAGTACGCCCAGCCTCAATGAGTTCCCGAGCCCGAGTCCGACCACTCCGGGTACAGAACGTGCTGAGGAAGACGTTCGGATACTCGTGGACCAATCGCTCAAGCAGATCTGGGAAGTAAACTCGAGGCCCTTCCTTCCGCAGCGCATCGAGGAGAAGCCGAAACTCGGGATGGCGCTCGAAGCAGTTGCGCAATAGGATTGCGAGTGGTCGCTGGCTATCGACGACAGTCGAGCCACGTACTGAGTGTTTCACGCTTTCGAGATCCGTCAGATCAGCGATTCGATCCCCCTGAAGTACCGCGACAGCGAGGTTGCCCTGATCAGTCAATCGGTAGCGATCATCGCTTTTGCGTTCGACTAACCCAAGAGATGAGGCTCCAGAGAGTGCTGACTTACCGGCTCTGAATCCGTATTTCTCCTCAAGCAAATCGACGAGTTCGTCATCTGCGAGCGGTCCGTTGGTGGCGATTGCAACGGCAGGAGCAAGGTAGTTCAGTGGCTGGGCAAGTGACAACATTGCGATGTCGCCCGAAATGTCGCTCCGGCGAAGGCGAACGGAGAGTTGGCCTTCGATGTCGACGACCTGTTCGTGCGCTTCGCTGGCCGGTGGGTTTGCCCAGTGTGTGGTACCGTCATTTGTGGTGCTGATCACGCCCACACCTTTCGAGCGCAGCATATCTGTGTGTGGATCGACGGCATCCGAAGCGGCGGCCAGATACGAGATGTGAGAGCCCTGCTGGTAGGTTAGCGCCTGGCCAATCCCTCGCAGTATGTTGGTCGAGCCCTTGACCTCGATTGCGAAGACCCGATCAGCGTTAGTGAACCCGATAACGTCCGGATAGCGACCACCGATCGTGATCGTGTGCGGTTCACATTTCTCGAGGACCCCTGCGTAGGTCTCCTGGTGAGACCCAGGAATGTGGACGAGTGGCTGATAATCGCGCTCGTACAGGTCGGCAACGACATGTTCGAAGACAGTCGGTTCGTCCATTAGTAGCTCGTTCTAACCTGTCATGCTTGAAGCTATGGTTCATCGGTAGAACCAAGAAAGGATACTGTCTAGTTTAGCACCTCCGCTGGCGTCTGTCCGCTGAGTGACTGATGGTCGCTGTGTGTTGTAGTAGTGTACGAGATGTTCAAGACACTCTCTGACGTTCTCCCGACTGGTCTAGGACTCGCTAAGCAAGTCTGCGAGCATTTTCCGAACTACCTCAACGACCTTCTCGTTCCTCGAACTGGCCTAACTAGACACTGCCACTTAATGGATTGTGTCGGATTTATTTTGGGATCAAGCTCGAGATTTTCTCCTGTACTGCTGATAAACTCCCTCGGATAATCGGGGGAATCACAACAATCGTTCACAATGAGCATGGCTGTACATCGGGTCGCTGTGACCCGAGAACCACCATGAGCACGCAACAACACCGACCGATCGAACAGTACTTCCCGACCGAACCGTGGCTCGAGCAGTACCGCGCGGCCATCAACGACAGCGACGCGTACGCTGACCACTCGGCCGGATGGGGCGTCGACTTCGACGGAACGTTCGTCTTCCAGATCGAAAACGTGCCGATCGAGTCCACCACAGTCGCGGAGTTGCCGTCGAAACTCGTTGAGGCGACCGAGGCGGAGTTCGCGACGCTTTCGGAGGATCAACTCGAGGCAATCCTCGACGATGCACCGGCGGAGGTACGTGAGAGCGTCGAGTCCAGGAACGGATCGCTCGACGAGCGTCTCACTGCCGAGGTCA
The DNA here is from genome assembly GCF_042663665.1 of Saliphagus sp. GCM10025317. Lineage (NCBI taxonomy): Archaea > Methanobacteriati > Methanobacteriota > Halobacteria > Halobacteriales > Natrialbaceae > Saliphagus > Saliphagus sp. GCM10025317. The sequence continues at coordinate 1,680,925 of NZ_JBHTAQ010000005.1, read as the reverse complement.
AAGAAATGACGATGGGACAGTTCCCCGAACGAATGTGGCCGGAGCTTCGGGGCGCACTACCGGACATCGTCAGCGATCTGATCACCCAGCTTGAGGAGAACATGGCCGACGACGGGATTATCTACGCGTACCTCGACCTCTACGACGGCAAGTGCAACGGGGTGGATACGCTTCTGGACATCGACGACCGCGAGTACGGATTTCGGCTCATCGGCGAGTACGGCACGTGGGCGAAACTGGTTCGCGGCGAGGGCGACGTCATCAACATGCTGATGGCGGGCGAGTTCGAGATCGACGGCAGCATGCAGAAGGTCCTGCAGTACTCCGAGGCGGCGGTCGATCTCGCGGAGATCTCCGCCGACGTCGAGTCGCGGTTCATCTTTTGAACTCGCATTCGGAGCGCATCTCTGTTCGAACCGCCGGCGACCCGGTTTCGCGTTTTCCGTTTCCGATCGCTCGAGAGGACGGCAGAACTCAGTGTTCGATGATCAGTCCGTACACGAGTCCGAGGGTCCCGCCGTACAGCGTCCACGCGATCACGCCGAACAGTCCGTCACCCGTGAGATTGGGAATCGCCATTGGGACGCCCATCACGACCGTCTGCCACGCCGGCATCAGGAACAGCGAGAAGAGCACGCCCACGGCGAGCCCGTAGCCGTTGCCGAGTCCGAGCGTCGTCGTCGTGAGCGCGGATCGCTTGAGTAGCGGCACGAGGAGCTTCCGGAGGTAGTCGTTGCGACTCGAGAGCATCATCACCTTCGAGACGAACGAATCGATCGAGCTCGCGACGAACAGGCTAAACGGCAGCGCGAAGAGGGCCCCAAGGGCGAACATCGCGAGCCACCCCCCGTTCAGCGTCGGCACGCCGAAGATCGACCCGATCTCCCGGATCGCGTCGGTGTCGTGCAACTGCAGGACCAGGGCCGCCTGGAATCCGCCGGCGATCCCGCCCGCGATCGCGGCTTCGATCTCTCTGGCGTCGACCTCGAGCGATCGGACCCGCTCGAGGACTGGCGCGAACGCGCTTCGAGACGCCACCTCGTCGGGATCGGCGCCCGAGTTGGCGTCGGTTCCGGGAGTTGCGTTGGTGTCGGCCATCGTGGTGTCTGTCGGTACCGTTCTCTGGTAACGTGCCTCAATGTTGTTCCGTGGATGCGCGGCGGTTTATACGTAACAGGGTCAGCGTTCGCAACGACGACCGCCGAAACCACCGTCTCGAGACGAGTGGTCGACGATGAGAGCCCGAAGATGAGTGGCCGACGGTGGGAGTGCAAAACGAGTCCCAAGCGTACCGCGTCAGTACGCGCTCGTGCCGGTCAGTTCCTTGCCGACGATGAGCTTCTGGATCTCGGTGGTTCCGTCGGGGATCGTCATCACGCGGGCGTCGCGGTAGTACCGCTCCAGGCGGTTCTCGAGGTCGAGCCCCGCGGCGCCGAGCACCTGAAGCGCGTCGCTGGTCGCCTCGATCGACCGCTCGCAGGCGTACCCCTTCGCGAGCGACGAGAGCAGTCGCGCGTCGGGATCGCCGTCGACGAGCGCTTCAGCCGCGCTTCGAGAGAGGCCCCGCGAGGCCTCGATGGCCGCCCGGACGTCGTAGAGCTTCTCCTGGACCAGCTGGTGGCCGGCGATCGGCTCCCCGAAGGTTTCCCGCTCCTGGGCGTAGGCAAGCGCGTCGTCGAACGCCGCCTGCATTATTCCGACGGCCATGAACGCCATCCCCGTTCGCATGAACGAGAACATGACGTTGAGCGGCTTGTGCTCGAAGAAGAGCTGGCTGACGCTCTCGGGAAACGGCACGATCTCGGAGATGTCGTGTCCGTCGGCGATGGCGTCTCCGAAGATGGTCGAGAATCGGTTCTCGACCGGAACGCGGACGTCCTCGAAGACCATGCGCCCGTTCGGAACGCCCTTCCAGCCCAATTTGTTCATCTCCTCGGTCTCGAAGTCGGCGTTCGCTCGGTCGACTAGAAACATATCCTGGACGTCCTCGGAGGCGTCGTGGGCGACGACGAGCGCGACGTCGGCAATCTGTGCGTTGCCGACCCAGACCTTCTCGCCGTTGAGGACGAATTCCTCGCCGTCCCTACGGGCGACGGTGTTCGGGTGGGCCGTATCGGAGCCGCCTTCGGGCTCGGTCACCGCGAGACAGCCGATACACCGGTTGTCCTCGAATTTCGGGAGCATCGCCTGCTGGGTCTCGTCGGCGGCGAAGCGGACGAACAGCGCCGGGAACGACATCTGCAGGGCGACGTTCAGGCTCGGCCAGACGCGACTGATCTCCTCGCTCGCGATGACGAACCGCCAGACGTCGCCGAAGTACTGGTGGACGGTGTCAGGCGTAAAGCCGATACCGAGCTCCTGGAGGTCGTCCAGGTAGCCGACGAGATCGTCGCGCCCCATCGGTCCATTGCGGTCCTTCTCGTCGACGATTGGCTCGATCTCGCCTTCGAGGTACTCCCGGAGGTCGTCGCGAAACGCCAACTGGTCGTCGGTCAGGCGCATTCGCTTACTCCGCAGGGACCTGCTCGGACAGTGAGTTCATGATCGGTGCCAGGCGGGTTCCCTTGTGGACGGGGCCGTCCATCTCGTACTTCTGCTGCATGAAGCCCTGGATCGGGTCGACGCTGCCGACGATGAGTCCGACCAGCGTGTCCGCGGGACCGGTGATTTCGAGCATTGGGTCGTCGAGTTTCCCGGAACCACCCCGCATCGTTTGTTCCTCGCTGTCGACCTCGAGGTGGCCCGCCATCGGACAGTCGTCGGCCTCGAAGTTGACGGTAATGTCCTCGTTGATGTTCTCTTGCACCTCGGAGGAGGTCTCGACGAGGACGTTCATCCCGGCCCAGAGCAGTTCCTGGAACTGGTCTGCGGTCTCGGGATTGTCCGAGACGAACGACGCGATGTCCATCGTCTCCATGCGCTTGACCACGCGACCGAACGTCTCCGGGTACTCCCGGACGAGCTCGTCGGTCTGGCCCTCCATCCGACCGAGCAGGTCCGGCAGGTCGTCCTCGAGTTCGTCGTCGGATTTGTCGAGCGATGCTTCGATGTCTTTGATGAGTTCGTCGTCCGTCATAGCTATCGATCCGGGTTCACCGTGCGGGGGTGAATCCCGATGGTAGTGAGTAGTGGACACGCCTCGAACAGTCTGATCCATGGGATACGCGGATCTTTATGCTCAATCTCAATAGTGACGAGATATTGATTGGCGGCTCTGTTGAAACCCTCAACTGTTGATAGGAATCGGGTGCTGAATTTAGAGAATGGATGCAGAACATCGACCTCGTTTATTTCAACCACATTGAATGGAACTAACCGGTACAGATGGGTGCGAACTGAACATGCTCCCTAACGAATAGAGGAGTTCACAGAGGGATGAGCGCTTCTATGATCGTATTGCCCAGACTAGCTTGGTGATCATAACCGCGGTAGTGGTCCGGAAGAAGTGTGTAGAAGTGGTCTATGAACGAATCTAGGAAGAGATTTCTGAGTGGGGTTATCGCTCGAGATGGCTTCCAGGGCAGTGACAGACGTGAATAGGAGAAAGAGAGTGACCCGAAAAGTGGGGCAAATCACGCTCTCAAAAAATTCATAATCGGTTTCCCTCTTGCGTTTTCCGGGTTGGCGGTTACCAGGAAGAGAAACACTATGAAGAGAGCCTCAAGTCAATCTGACGAAATCGGATTCGGCGGTTTAGAGGCTTCTCCGGAGGGATCTCACTCACCCGCTCGAGTCGATCGTAGGCCCGGTCAGTACACGACTCGAAAGTTCAAAATCGGTTCCCTGCTATCGGTTTTGGGTTCTAGACAGCACCAGAATTTCCGAAGAGACTGAGACACTTTTCAAGAAGGTAAACACACCATAGAACGCGTCTCGAACCGGTTATGCACGTTTGACGCTTCGTGCCCTGCATCTACGTAGCGAGTACCGATCACGAAACGGACCTCACTCGACCATCAGTCTCAGAAATCACTGAAACATACGTGAATGGCCCCTAATCGCCTCGAGAATCCTCATACTCGACGATTGGGACACAAGCCTTGCTCTCGAGGGAGACCGGTATCGTGAAACCTTTCCTAGACTATCTTCATAATCGGCCCTCGAACAGAGACCAAACCTACTCTTCCGGATGTAGAACCCGATTATGAGGTATCTGAAACGCGATTAGGACGTTTTGTTGTAATCCTCAGTAGATTATAAGAGTTGTCTGCTGAATATAGAGGATGAGTTCAGCACGAGAACGTTGTTTGTATCACAGCGAAATCGGTGAACCATCCGCTCACTACACGTGCGTACTGACCGTTGACTTAGAAGTTGCAGGTGGCTGCCTCCTGTTCTTCGACATCCTTCGCTGTCACAGTACTATTCTCAACCCCGTCTACAATCCATATATCTGCAAAGAGGCAGTCTCCTTCTGTCTCTTCCTCGTGGAGTTCAGTGAGATTGGCGACTTGCAACTCGTCTACACCACTGATAACATAATAGAAGTCGTACTCTGCTGGCTTAGACGACCACGTTGGCTCGATCCACACCTCGTTATTCGCCTCGATTTCATTGCTGTCGTGGTACACAAACTCGTTGTCTCTCTCAATCCACAAATCGACTTTCTGTGTTTCATCTGTTGTATTGGCTATCCGAATACTGCCAAGCCGAATACCAGTCTCAGAGTCAGCAGAGATACGTTCCATACAACCCGCTGTCGCCGAAATCCCACAAATAGCAAGGAGGTGACGACGAGTTATCATTGCCATTATCATTTGTGATGAGTGTGTTACCACTATATGTTTTTTGGAGGTAATTATGCGTATACTTCCTGAACTGATCGGTCACCACCTTTCGTAGATCGGGTCAGATGATGTGCAGCATTCGCGCCCTGTATTCAGCACGGCTTCGACAACCTATCACCAATTGAAGGTTTCAATAAAGCCTGATTGGTCTATCATCCTGCAACGAGAGTGGTCCATACTCGGCCGGAGAACTTCGATCCGCAGGCGTGCGATCGCTCGGTTTCTGACGGTCCTGTCGTTCAGTGTACGCTTACGTCGAGCGTCGCTTCATCCTGGAGCGCCTTCTTGTCGGTCTTTCCGATATCGGTCAGCGGAACCCGCTCGACGAACACGACCTCCGAGGGAATCGCCTGTTTCGGCACCTTTCCCTCGAGGTACTCGACCACGTCCCGTTCGGTGAGGTCGACGGCCGCGTTCGGATCCTCCTCGATGTAGATTCGGACCCGCTCGCTGCCAGGTCGCTCGGGATCGGGAACGCCAATCGTCGCGGGCCGTTTGACACCGTCGAGTCCGTACAGGAACTCGTCGACTTCCTCGGAGTACACCTTCAGCCCGGAGACGTTGATCATGTTCTTGACGCGATCGACGACGTAGAATCGACCCCTGGAGTCGACTTTCGCGACGTCACCGGTCGCGACGTATCCCTCGTCGTCGAAGGGATCGTTCTCCTCGTCGAGGTAGCCTTTCATTCGCTGCGGGCCGTCGACCAGCATCTCGCCCTCCAGCCCCTCCTCGGCGGCGCGTTCGAGCGGAATGGTCTCGCCGGTGTCGACGTCGCGAAGTTTGACGTTCGTGTCGGGAACCGGGAGCCCGATGGTCGGATGGTCCAGTCCGTCGTCGCTTCCGCCGCCGCCCAGCAGGTCGTGGAGACCGTGAATGTCGAAGTGGGTGATCGGCGACATCTCCGAGAGACCGTAGCCCTGCGAGACGCCGCCGGCCTCGCGCGCGAACGCCGATTTCGTCTCGTTTGCAAGCGGAGCGGAACCCGAGATCCCGATCACGTCCGACTCGAACGTCTCGTTGACCAACTCCATGAACTGCGTCGGCACCCCGAGCATGATGAGCGGTTCGTGGCGCTTGACCAGTTCGCTCATGTACGCGGTGTCGCGCGCGTCGGGCACGATCAGTACGTCGAGTGCGAGTTCGAGCAGGCTGTTCGTGATCGAGTAACCGTAGGCGTGGTACATCGGCAGCGCCATCACCGCGGCCTCGCTCCCGCGCATCATCTGGGCCATCCGCGACTGCGCGGCAACGCCCTGGAGCGCGTTCGCGGTGAGGTTCCGGTGGGTGAGTCGACAGCCCTTCGGCAGTCCCGTCGTGCCGCCGGTGAACAACAACGTGTGGACGTCCGACTCGACGTCGAACGCGACGTCCGGCGGATCGGCGTTCGCCGATTCGACGACGTCCGGGAGCCACTCGACGCCGGCGATCTCCTCGTGATCGGCCGGCGGATCGTCCGAGTAGTCCTCGAGCGAGGTCAGGATCACGTTCTCGAGGCCCAGCTCGTCCTGAAGCGAGCGGATCAGTTCCCGGTGTTCGTCGTGACCGATCAGTACCTCCGGATCGCCCTGCTCGAGTCGGTAGACCAGGTCGTCCTCGGCGTCCAGGAAGTCGTTCGGGATGTGTACGCCGCCGGCACGCGAGATGGCGTTCGTGGCGACGACGAACTGTGCGGAGGTCGGCAGGATCGTCGCGACCCGGCTGCCCTTCGTCACGCCGCGCTCGCGCAGTGCGGTTGCCAGCCGGTCGACGTCCGTTTTGAGGTCGGGGTAGGTGAATCGCTGCCCGAATTGCACGATCCCCTGATCGGGGTGTTCGTCCGCGGCGTCGTACAGAAGCTGGTGGACCGGATCGTCCGGGTACGGCTCGAGGGTCTCGGGGATTCCAAACCGTTCGTACTCGCTCGACCAGAGCGTGTCGTCTGGCATTTGTTCACAATACCACCACTGAATCGCTAAAGCGTACTCACTGGTATCCGAGGGCGTTGAAGAGCGCGTTCGCCGACGATGCTAGCGGATCGTCGACGGTGCCAGCGAGGGAGTATAAACCCCCTGCGATCCGGCGAGCAATCTCCTTTTCCGTCGCCGTTCACGACTGACGCATGGATTTCGGACTGGACGACAAGACTGCGCTCGTCACGGGTGCGGGTGGTCGTATCGGGAGCGTCGACTGCGAGGTCCTCGCCGAAGAGGGCGCAGAAATCGTCGCCCTGGACGTCGACGTCGACGCCGCGGAGACGGTCGTCAGCGACGTCGAAGACGCGGGCGGGACGGCACACGCCGTCGCGTGCGATCTGACGGATCGGGATGCGGTCGCGGAGACTGTTTCGGCCATCGACGAAGAAGTCGACGGTATCGACGTTCTGGTCAACAATGCCGGCCTGGTCGACGCCCGCGACAAAATGGAGAACTTCGACGACGAGCTCTGGGACCGCGACGTGGCCGTCAACCTGACGGGCACCTACAACGTCACTCGGGCGGTGTACCCGAAGATGAAAGAACGCGAGTGGGGCCGGATCGTCACCATGTCGTCGATGGCCGGCTGGCAGGGCGGCTTCGGTCAGATGTCCTACAGCGCGACGAAGGCGGCGCTGATCGGGTTCGGAAAAACGCTCGCACTCGAGGGCGCTCAGCTCGGCATCACGAGCAACGTCGTCGCGCCGAGTATCGTCGTCGGCGCGCTCGCGGATCTACCGATCGACCAGCTCGAACAGGTCGACGAACACTTCGGCCGAATCGCCAAGGCGACGCCGATGCGGCGGCTCGGCCGGGAGGAAGACGTCGCAAATCTGGTCGCGTACCTCTGTTCGGAGCAGGCGAACTACGTCACTGGTCAGGTCGTCGGCGTCACCGGCGGTATCGACCTCTTCAGTTTCTGATCGACCGGCGTCGCGTTCTGTGCCCTGGATTACGCTCCGACGCCGACATGCTCGTCTCGAGACAGCGGGTCTTTTTCGCAAGACACACGACCGCAGGCTTTGATGAACCCCTCGAGCAGTGATAGGTTTTAGCGACTTTGCTGAATACAGAGCGCGAATGTGTCACGGCTTCAAAGCCAATTTACAGGGGGAACGGTTGCTGATCGACGACGTCACCCCTGGAGCCAGTGATCCGTTACTAAGACGCCCTTCGGAGATCGTGACTCCAGGTGTACGCCTACGACTGGCCCTTTCTGGGGCAAGGAATGAATACCTCGTCGGCCTGGTCGTCGAGCGATTCAAGAAATGGTTGGAGGTCGTCAAATCTACGCCCCTTCATTACTCTGCTCGTCTCTGGGTCCCAGTCGATGAAGCCGTAATCATCCAGCAGGGGGAGGTGCTTGTGGTGCAACGCGATTTCGAGATCTCTCCGTTCCTCCCCGTCATTGAGAATGGCCTCGGGGACCTGTACGCCATCTGCTGGCTGGTCGTACAATTCGGCCAGGATTCGGCGACGCGGGCCAGCGGACAATGCCGTGAAGATCAGGTCCATGGCCTTTCTTCTGACGGGACTACAAAAAAGAAACTGCCAAATTATTTTGGGTAAAGCCTCTTAGAACTCAAGAAAAGCGGAGGGTATAAAGTCGGCGTCAGTCCGTCGAGCTAATGAGTAGCGATTACTCAGTAGAAGAGAAGTCGTTGCTGTGTCGAGGGCCAATCTCTCCGATCAGCTACCGAAGTAATTGGCGGGTAGATTTAACAATGATGGATTCAAATATTCGGCCAACTTCGAGTACAGATGGGAACCCATTGATATACGTGACTGAAAACGATTCAACTCCCTTTATTTTGCTTGTAGAGGATAACCCCGGTGACGTTCAGTTAACTCAGATAGCCTTTCAAGATGCTGGATTTGACGTAAGCATCCAGGTCGCCATGGACGGGGTTGAGGCAATTGAGTTCTTGGAAGACGAAGAAGCACCATGCCCTGATTTGATATTGCTGGATCTGAATTTGCCCCGCAAAAACGGATTTGACGTGTTAGAGGAGATTAAAAGCGATTCTGAACTGAGGCAACTTCCAGTGATTGTGCTGACCAGTTCGGCAAGTAGTGATGATGTTATTTTGAGTTATGAACAACACGCGAACGCTTACTTGACGAAGCCTACCAATCCTGGGTCGTTTGTCGATCTAATTCAGTCTACGGGGGAGTTTTGGATTGAGAAGGCTCGGATGCCGTCCTATTCGTAAGGAGTCAGAGTCAAACAGCGAGTACCACCAGAAACGATAGAGACCTCAGTGGGTACGTTTGAAAATCTGCTAATCAGTACATTCAACGAAGTTCGACTGGAACAAATGAAGCTGGATTGCTGAACTCATCCTCTGTATCTCGCACACCGATCCTGACAGCGTCTTGATATTTCGTCGAGTCTTTGCAATGACACAGGGCGCGAATGAATCAGAAGTTGTTGACCAATCAGATGGGAGGGCGATCGGTGGAACAGACTGACCAGAGATTCCTCCAGTATCTGCCAATACGGGTGCGTTGAATACAGAGGATGGTTCATCAAAACCACTTCGTCTATCTCGTCGTCTGCACAGGACTATCGAGGACTTCTGCCCCTCATCCGAAAACAAGAAGAGGACCTGCGATAGTGAGCGGGAGAAGCAAATGGACCCACTCATCCATCCTGTGTACCCTCCCCCATAACCAACACGGGATTTATTTGTGTAAGAGGTTACCATCAAACCATGAGTAAACGAGCGGACGCCACAGATTCTGCGTTCTGGGCCGATGCTGACGACAATTCTGTGACGATTCAACGCTACCGGACGCTCGTCAATACTGTCGACGACGGAATCTACCAGCTTGATGCTGCTGGTCGGTTTGTTGCAGTCAACGATATCATCGTCGAGATTAGCGGCTACGCACGAGACGACCTCCTCGGCGAACACGCCTCGATTCTGCTCTCTGATGACGATGTTGGGCGAATCGAACGAGAAATATCCGAGTGCGTCGCCAACGGTCGCTCCATACACGAAACCTTCGAGATCACGGCTGAAACGGCTGCCGGTGAGGCGCGCTACTGCGAATTGCGGATGAGCCTGCTCATCGAAGACGGCACGTTTCAGGGATCAGTTGGCGTCGTCCGTGATGTTACCGACAGAAGACGAACAGAGCAGACGCTCGACGAACGTGAACAGCAACTCCAGCGCGAACGTGACCTGATCGATCAAATTCTCGAAACCAGTCCCGTCGGGATCATGGTGATCAATGCAGACGGCGAAGTCACGCGGATGAACGACCGCGTTCAGGACTTACTCGATATCCCTGAGAACGAGGCCGAGACGTATGATCCGTCGAAGCGATCGGTCTACGACGAATCCGGTGACCCAATCTCGACGGATGAACATCCCTTTGCGCGAACCTTGCGGACGGGTGAACCAGTCCACGACGAGGTACTCCAAGTCGAACTGCCAAATGGCAACCGTCGCTGGCTTTCGGTCAGCGCATCGCCGTTCTTCGAGGATTCGGGTGAAATCGAACGAGTCGTTACGACCGGCGAAGACGTCACCTCCCTCAAAGAGCGCGAACGAGAACTCGAGACCGAACTGGGCGAAATTTTCGGACGGGTTTCTGATGCGTTCTACGCAGTCGACGAAGAGTTCCGATTCACCCACGTCAACGAGCGGGCCGAGGAGCTATTACAACACTCCGAAGACGAACTCATTGGGAAGACATTCGGGGAGGTCTTTCCTTCCGCTGCCGAAATCGACGAGGTCTGGGAGGCATTCCATACGGCTCTGGAAACACAGGAGGGGACCAGCTACGAACTCTATTACGAAACGTTCGACTTCTGGATCGAAGCAAATCTGTATCCGTCCGAGACTGGCATCTCAGTCTACTTTCGCGACGTCACCGAGCGCAAGGAGCGCGAGCGCGATCTCGAGGAATCTGAACGCCGGTACCGCACCCTCGCCGAGTACTTCCCGAACGGTCTCGTTACGCTATTCGATCACGACCTTGAGTACACGCTGGCAGCCGGACAAGGGTTCAATCGGATCCCCGTCAAACCCGATGATCTCGAAGGCCGCCCGTTTCACGACGTCTGGCCCGACGAAACCGTAGCAGACCTCGAGCCCGCGTTCCAGGCTGCACTCGACGGCGAGGAAGAATCGGTTGAAGTCGAATACGAGGGTAGAGAGTGGGTCCTTCACGCGGTGCCAATTACCGACGAGCGCGGCGACGTCTTCGCTGGGATGACGATGGCCCAGGACATCACTGAACGCCTGGAGTACCAGCAGAAACTCGAGGAAGCGATCGAGCAACTCGAGGTCTCGAATGAACGGCTTGAGCAGTTCGCCTACGCGGCCAGCCACGACCTCCAGGAGCCCCTGCGAATGGTCTCGAGCTATCTCCAGTTGATCGAACGGCGCTACGGCGACGACCTTGACGAGGATGGTGAGGAATATCTGGCGTTCGCCATCAACGGCGCGGATCGAATGCGCAATATGATCGACGGTCTACTCGAGTACTCTCGTGTTGAAACGCAGGGCGACTCGTTCGAGGCGATCGAACTCGAGGCCGTCTTCGACAATGTTCTCCATGACTTGCAGTTTCACCTTGAGGAGAGTGATGCCGAAGTACACCTCGACGACCTCCCCCGTGTCGAGGGCGACGTCAACCAATTACGGCAATTGTTCCAGAACCTCCTGAGTAACGCGATCGAATACAGCGGCGACGAGCCACCTCGGATTTACGTCGAAGCCGACTGTCGTGGAAACGAGCGGATAATTTCGGTGCGCGACGAGGGAATTGGCATCGAGGCCGACAATCAGGAGCGCATATTTGAGGTATTTCAGCGTCTGCATAGTCGCGATGAATACGTGGGGACGGGTATCGGCCTCGCGCTCTGTCAGCGTATCGTCGAACGTCACGGGGGACGGATCTGGGTTGACTCCGAACCCGGTGAGGGCGCGACGTTCTCGCTTGCACTTCCCGCCGTTTCGGAATCGTATCAAGCCGAATAGCCTGTTGAGGGAATCGGAGTCTGACACTATATCGACAATTCATCGAGTCTCTGCAAGATTCAGGTCCAACAAATATCGTCAGGGGAGATATATGTAAATAGATGATAATTACTTCTCGTATGGATACACTCTCAGTTTCTCGCCGTCACGTGCTTGCCACAGTTGGTGTGATTTCTACTACGGGGTGTTTAGATTCGATCCCCTTCGCTTCAGAGACGGGAACTCGCATTGGAAGTATCCACGTTGATAACATAACCGAAGAGTCACAAGATGGAAGAACTCGGCGACGAACTCGGCATCTCTCAACAAGCCGTTGGATCTCGGCTCCGGCGGGGGATAAAACACATCCTCGGGAGGACTCTTCCCGAAACGGTGGAGTCAAGAAGTTGCCTAAATACGCCTCCCTCTCTTACGAAGAGGAGTGATCAGTATAAGAAAGACTTTGATCAATCAGGTATCTTATCCGGTCCAGTTTCATCGGCTTCAAGCTCCAAAGCTATTTTTTTGAACGCGGCATTCTCACACGAACATCCGTTCCTACCGATTGGGAGGACCGTTCCATCGGGTTTCTCGCGTGCGGCGTACATTGAGCCGCACGTCGTACAGAGCGCTATCGTCCGAGTATCTCCCTTACCAGTGTTACTCATATCGTTACACTTCCAGGCCGTAGTAGAGACCGTTTCGTGTGAGGGCATAAAACGTGAACCCGGCAATTTCAGGGCATCATTACAGTTGATTGGCTGATCGGTATTCACTCACCATTGTGTACCATGCCGTGTCACTCTGTTTATTGCACCGATATTGTGAAACAGATAATGGCAATTGATTCACCTACCTCCAAGGCAGAGTTAGCACAAGCGCTCAACACCCCCCCCTACAAAGCGCATACCGGAACGGTGCAGAAGTTGCTACAGGAAGCTACGCGCAAATCCATCACGCCAAAAATATCCGAGTCCAGTCCTACTCTGGAACGTGGAACTATGACAGCGACTGAGTCGGTTCAGAGGCGATATGATTGGTCGGATGTGGACCCGAGCATGGCCGTCATCAATGCGCTTGCTTCACTGGAAGACGCACGGCCAGTTAATCTCTCAGACGAAGTGGACGGTACCCTCTGTGATTTTGTTGACCCAGAAGCGCTTGATGCACTTGTTACCGACAAGAGCACGATCTCGATTTCGTTCATGATCACTGAGTACGAGGTACACATCGACGGAGACAAGTTGCAAGTCTATTACGAGTAAGAGGGCTATTGGAGACCTCAGCGGTCAGTTCGTATCTGTGTGTATCAGTTGGTTCCGGCCTGAGATTGTGAAACAAACGACTCTGCTGTGCTGCATCTATGCTCTATATCCAGCAGGCAGTTCATGATAAAAATTCGCCAGGTCTGATCTCGTCTGTTGAATAGAGAGCGCGAATGGGTCACGAGATCTCGCCGGATTTGAAAGTTGGTGACCGCTCACTACAGTTTGCTCGTGGAGGTGACCATAAGGTGTGGTCAACGGTTACTTTTTCACCGGTATCGCTTCCGTTGTACCTGCTCAAGGCGATAATAAACGCCCCACACGACCCATACAAGGAGGATTACCGTTCCAATGACCGTTTCTAATCGTACAATTTGCTCGTCGAAGATGAAAGTAGACGCGAACACGATGATAGCCCATAAAAGAATAACGTAGACAATTTGATTGAGGGAGTCCGGTCCCAAAACCTCCTGAAGAGACATTGTGTTTAGTATTCGAACAGAGTCCATAAACCCCCCGCCTATCTTCTAATAGCGTTCCTTGCGCAGGTCACCTGATCCGATGGTTCAGAACTAACTGGATGGAAGAAACAGAGCGGATTCACTGCATCTATTCTCTGTATTCAACACGTCACTTTTGACAGCGCTTCGGTAGTTTGCTCACGATCTGCTGAATACAGGGCGCGAATGGGGCATACAAGTTGGTATCGGAACATTTCTACCTATCTGGTTGAGAGTACCCCATATGACCATAGAGACCCCCAAACCCCGCTCCGAGCAAATTACCGATTCGGAGGTACGTGGAATGGTTGAAGCACTCAAACCGCGCTGGCGTGTCGCCGCCATCAAACGGAGCACTCACGGCACTGACCTCGTCGCAATTCTTGACGTTCGGACACCGAAAAGACGTTCTGTTGTACTTAAAGCGACGACAGCTGGTTTTGTCGATCCCATTATCGCACGATCAGAACCTCGGTTGCTCATGCTCGTGAACCGAGAAACCAACATTCCTGTACCAGCAGTATTTGGCTACTGTGACGATCACGAGAGGTATCCGGCTCCGTTCTATCTAATGGAATATATCGAAGGTGAGAACTATGAAGGGCAGGCCGAAGAGCTATCAATAGATGTTCGTGAGACACTTCTGCGAGAGGCAGGCCAAAATCTCGCGGAACTCCATGAGCTCGGACCGCTCCCTGCCGCAGGCAAGGTCGGGGCTCAAAACGGTGAGTTGACCGTACTGGATACAGAGAAGTACCCTCGCTCCGACGACTTTCGTGATAAAGTCTTAGCCGACTGTGAGGAGACGCTCGACAGTCTCGCCAATGGTGGGTTCTATCCCGAACTTGCGGACGACCCGACACGCTTTGACGACCTTGTGCCAGAGGTCCGGGAGTATCTCCGAGCAAGGGTACCAGCACTGCCGACCCCCGGTGAACCGACCTATTGCCACTGGGATTACCGATTTGGAAATCTACTGATCAATCCGGAAGCGGGGGAAACACAGGCTGTTCTCGACTGGGCGAACCTTTCGGCAGCTGAGCCAGCGAATAATCTCGCACAGACAGAGTTCTATCTACTGAGCCCAGAAGCGGATGGTCCTCAGCAGACCAGCCACTTACGCGAAACGTTCCGAGCCGCCTATACTGAGACACGAACTGAGTGGTCGTTCGATGAACCAATCCTTGAACGGATGGACGTGTACCGACTCGCGTGCCGGTTAGGGGCAATGGCCTGCCTTCCGCTCTGGTATCAGGATGCTTCGGAAGAAAAGCGTGATGAGCGTGCAAACGAGCATCGAGCGTTCGTCGAGCAGTATCTCTGATTATTGGACTCTGCTGAATACCTCTTCAGTATCTTGCATTGCTTCTCTTGACAACGATTCGGCAACTCGTCCAGTGTCTGCTGAATAGACTGCGCGAATGTGCCACGAGACGAGAGACAATCAGCGAGAGTTGATGATCGGTCAGTATAGGTGAGATAGGTATCGAATAGTTGTAGCTCAAATCACTCTTTGAGGTTGGAGTACCTATTTAAGACACCTTATTGTACTGACAGACAATACAGTATGAATCGTCGGGAACTTCTCGTTGCGGGTGCTGTGAGTGTTCTCCTCGAGACGGGTGGCTGCATCGCCAACCTCAATCCACAGGGTGAAAATTCAGCCAATTTGGACGATAAAAACTCCACCGATGAGAACGTTGTCCCGGGCTGTACGTCGAAAGCGGAGTGGGTAGATGACCATACCAACGGCCCGTTTCCCGGTCCAGACTCGATCGCCGGTCGTCGCAACTGTGCGAACGCGGATCGCCCCGAACCCACCGGGGATGTTTGTGAGACGTTCGAGTTAGAGAAGCCGAACGGTGAAATCGACGAGTTACACAGCGTGGGTATCAAGCCGTATCCGGAGCCACCGAGTACGTTCGACGAAGAATCGCTGATAGAGTACGTGTACGAGTACGAAGACGCCTACCAGCAAAACAAGGCCGTGTCGGAGTACGGGAAACGAGCAATTAGCGCTGGAGCAGAGACCCTTGACAACTGGGGAGATCCGACACGAGTTCTTGAGCTCTACGACGAGATCACGGTCATTGGAATCAGTTTTGCTCCACCCGTAGAGTACAGAACGCACGACGGGCATTTCGTCGGTGATGATAATTTCAGCGACGAGGCAGTCTACGGGGTCGATGAGACCGGAGTCGTCCGCCTCCATGAACGGTATTTCGGCGATGAGAGAAAGGTCATAAAAGAGACGCCCGATCCAGTCGAAGACGGCGACCTCCTCGAATGCTTTTGATCAACACGTGTAGTGAGCGGATAGTTCACTGATTTCATCGTGAAACAACCGAAGTCGCTGTACTGAACTCATTCTCTGAGTTGGTCACGTCGTTTCTGACAGTACTCGAGTAGTTGGTTGAGTGAGTGCTGCATACAGAGCGCAAATGTGGCACAGACTGAGAGCCGATTGTGAAAGGTAGCGATCGGTATGTCCAAGAACTTCACTGAGAGGTTGCCTATTTCAATCCCTGTTTTCCACCGTCTATTGTTAGAGCCCTCGCTCACGTTTGCGAACCATATTCTGCTCCCACGCAAACGCGAAGTGCCCGTGGCAGAACGCCGATCTCGACCTTCTCGTACTCTCTGCGTTCCCCGTCAAGACTGAACCGAACCGGCTCGTCCTCGAGGGCGACAACTTCGAGTTCGGACGCTTCGATCGTCGTAACGTGGGGCGTATCGCGACTGAAGAGCCGTCGTTCGACGGCCTCGGTAATCGCATCCGTCGGCGGTACTCGATCGACGATCGTCACCTCGAAGTGGCCACCTTCGGCGTTCGATGGCTCGTTTTCCCCGGTGAAGTGTCGGAGAGTGCCGATCAGCAGACACAGCGCTTCTCCGTGCCACGCGTACTTCTCATCGCCGGCGACGGCACCGACCGCCACCTTCAGCCCATCGAACTCCCGAGCGGTCCGCAGCCCCTCGACGATGAACGCGAGCGTGCCGATCCGCTGTTTGAGGTCTCCAGAGGCGGATGTGCTCGCTGCAGCGGGGAGGCCTGCGATGGCCGACATCACGAACGGCTCGCCGTCGGCCGTCCCCAGGTCGAGTCGCTCTGTGTTGCCCCGCTCTACGGCCGCGAATCCGTCGCGTATGCTATCGACCCCCAGCGCCGACGCGGTGATATTCGCGGTTCCTGCAGGGATGATACAAAGCGTCACGTCCTCGAGTGCGTCGGCCGCGACGAGTCCCTGAACGGCTTCGTGGACGGTTCCATCACCGCCGCAGACTGCGAGGAGGTCGACACTGTCGGCCGCGGCCTGCATCGTGAGGTCGACTGCATGGCTGGCGCGTTCTGTCTCGGCGGTCTGAAATCCGTGATCAGCGGCGAGTCGAGTGGCCTGTTCAACGTGATCACCCTCCCCGCTCGTCGGATTGAGAACGAGACGCCGCCTGTTCTCGGTCGTCTCCTCCGTCGAATCCACATCTCTATTGGTCATTGTAGAATCGGATGGAGTGAGTGCCCAAGTACTCTGGGCTGGATGCGGCCGGGTTCTTGTTCCCCAATGCGTTCATTTCTCCGTACCCACCGCCTAGGCGACGTGGGTAAACGTAACGAGGCCAATTTCACCGACAAAGTTCCCTGCAGTCGCGATGACAATCGTTTCGGCCAGCTTCCCGTAACCGATTGGGGCGTCGAAGAGGAGCCCGAAAAAGGCGTGGATTGCAGTGACGATGACAGGGTCGAACGGCCTGAGGGCCAACAGAAACCCGACCAGGTAGACCAGTGCGATGCGGCTCCGAACGCTGTTAACGGCCTATATGAGGAACGAGAGTAAGCTCACGAGCACACCACCGATAATGGCTCTCGCGAACATTCCTCCCATCAGCCGATGGACGAACTCTTCGGCCGTCCGTGACAGTGCGTGTGCCGAGCCGGATGGAGGGTCACCATCGACGGCAAAGGCGAATGCGAAGAGGAACCCGCCAATGAGATTGACGACGAGGGTGACGATCCACAGCCGAAGGAGAGACCCGAGCAGCCACGAACCGTTTTGGGCGGCCGCCTTCGCCGCTGTATCGCGGTTGTTCGTAACGTTGAACACACGATGGTGCTCCGGCAGCTTGCTAATCGACGAGATAGCCTTGGTCTGCTCAAGATTGTGGTTGAGCCAGAAGGCATTGCCCATCGGCTGAGGCTACGTGGTACGCGGAATGAGTGCATGCATCAGCTTTTATCCGGACTGAAATGGTGTTGCAGCGTTTGCAGGCCAAATCACTATTTCGTCTCTCAAGGTCCATCTAGTCGACACATACGTTTCCAAGCTGCCAGCTCGCGATAACGATCTCACCACTTGAAGAAGCGACACGTATGGAAGAGTTAAACATCGCATTCGTTACGATCGGTAGCCTGGCGCTGTTGTTGAGCCTCGCCGCTGGACTGATGCGAAGTAAAGTGTATTTCATCTCCGAGCCGATAGTAGCAGTGCTTCTCGGCCTCGTGATTGGACCTCTAGGACTGGAGTTGATTCACCTTTCCAGTTGGGGCGATCCGTTCACGATCATAGAACAGTTCGCACGTCTCACGGTAGGGCTCGCCGTTATGGCCGCCGCACTCCGACTCCCGCAACGGTACATCCGGGATCACGTGCGTTCAATGGCGTTGATTCTCGTTCCGGGAATGATCGGAATGTGGGTTGTGAGCGGCGTACTGGTATATGCATTCCTGGATGTGCCGCTCTGGATCGCGTTGCTCATCGGAGCAATCGTTACGCCTACAGATCCAGTTCTCGCCGGGACAATTGTCACCGGTACTACCGCAGAACAGTATATTCCGGAGTCGATCCGGAACCTTCTCACGGCCGAATCAGGAGCCAACGACGGTCTCGCGTATCCGCTCGTCTTCCTTCCAATTTTGGTACTCCAGCATCCGCCGCAGCGGGCGATCACGGACTGGTTGGTCTCGACGCTCCTGTGGGAAGTCGGCGTTGCCGTGCTCGTCGGCGCGGCGGTCGGCGCAGCCGCCGGCTGGATTGAACGCAAATCCCACGAACACGAGTTTCTCGAGGAGACGTCGCTGTTGAGCGTCACGATCGCGCTCACCTTTGCTGTCCTGGGCGGGGTTAAGTTGCTCGGCAGCGACGGAATTCTCGCGGCGTTCGTGGCCGGGCTCCTCTTCAACCAGTTCGCTGACGCCGCGGACGAAGCCGACGAGCAGAAAGTTCAGGAGACGGTACTTCGTCTATTCACGTTCCCGATCTTCGTGTTTTTCGGTATCGTTCTCCCAGTCGAGCAGTGGGTTTCGCTCGGCTGGGCCAGCGTAGCTCTCACGGCCGGTATCTTGCTTCTACGGCGCCTGCCGATGATGGTGATCTTCTGGCAGGCAGTGCGGTCAATCGACAGTGGTCGCGACTCGCTATTCGCGGGCTGGTTTGGCCCGATCGGGATCGCAGCGCTGTTCTACGCGACGGTTGCTCACCGAATACTGGGCAACGCGATCATCTGGAAGGTAGCCAGTCTCGTCATCGCGAGTTCAATACTCGTTCACGGAATTACGGCTACGCCGTTCACGAAACTGTACGGTCAGGCGATCGATCGGCTCCAGCCAGAGTCGTCGAACGGAAACGACGAATCGTCAGCGTTCTCGGAGGGGTGAACGTCCAGAGTATGGCCGTCTCGAGTAATCTGATAAACTGATACAATCTGACCGGTTGAAACCTTGAGTGACCAGGACACGTTCGCTGCTGTAGTCGCGAGTCTCGCGGTCCTCCCGATGTGGCGATGGCAAGGGAATCTTTACGACTCGATCTTTTCGACGATATCTTGTGCCTGGTCTTTGGCCTTATCTTCTCCTACACTTTTTTTGATGAGAACGGACTCTAC
The DNA here is from genome assembly GCF_042663665.1 of Saliphagus sp. GCM10025317. Classification (NCBI taxonomy): domain Archaea; kingdom Methanobacteriati; phylum Methanobacteriota; class Halobacteria; order Halobacteriales; family Natrialbaceae; genus Saliphagus; species Saliphagus sp. GCM10025317. The sequence continues at coordinate 1,661,568 of NZ_JBHTAQ010000005.1, read as the reverse complement.
CTTCCAGTCGTCACTATCTTCTTTCTGTCCCATTCGTACTTCACTCCCCTCAGAGACCGATTGAGCGGGCTCTTCGGCCCAATCGGGTGTCCGAATTTCGTCGAATTGATCCGGATCTCTAAACCGGACGTGAATATAGTCGTCCTCCGTTTCTACCTTGTTTACTTCAACCATGCTTTTGGCTAGCATTCAGATGATTATAAGAGAGGTGGCAGTATTAGCAAGGTGTAGAGTTCCTCGCGGTGATTTTCACGATATTGACGAGCCCTCTGTTATCCATTTGACCCGAGTCACCGTTTCTCTCTTGTGGTCACATTTACTCATCGTTGGTCGCCCTCGTCCGAAATTGATGCAATGATATTGGAAAGCCTCTGTCGACCAAATACGACCACGAGACCCGCCCCTAATAGGTCGAAGATGATGTCTCCAATCGCGTCTAACCGTCCGTAGTGGACGAGTAGTGGTTCGAACCCTCGCTGATCGGCGATTGCATGGATGACGTATTCGAGTGCCTCCCAGAAAACTCCGAACCCGAGTGTCACCCCCGTAATTACCGCAGGTCTTGATTTCGGCGAGAATTTCCCTTGAGTATCCTCTTTGGCCTCCGCTCGAATCGCGACATCTGTGGCCCCTGCGACAACGACACCGGATAACGTATGAGCGAGGTGATCCCACCACCAAATCCGATCGTACGGCCCCAGCATCCCCAGCGTGTGGACCAACGCAGCTGCCGAGACCCACAGTCGTTGCCACGGGTGGAAACGGGCACCGTATCTGTTCTCTAGATATCTTGGCATCGCTGCAAACAGAAGCGAGACGATGCTGTTGACGATTACGCTCGGATCGCGCCGACGAACGCCTTCGACGAGCGAAGCGACGATAGCGAATTGAAGAGTGAGGTTCGCGGTCCGTTCAGTATCGTTCCCTCTCTGCGAGCGGAACCAGGCTGCGAAAGCAGTAATCATGCGGGGACCGATGTCTCCGTTTATTGCCGACTGGCTATAGATGCTTCGCGTTTTCATTCATTGAAACCAGGCATATGTTACGAAGAACGGTATCCAGGGTAGTGAACTAATCAGGTAGATCAGCATTCTAATTGTTTAATAGTCGTGATGACAACCCCCCACTCTGTTGGACTCGTCGGGTACTGTAACTGTGCCGGACACAATAGCTTACGCCATCCGGGTTCACCATGGTCTTTTTGCACTACTAGTGGTTCATGGGTTGGGGAAATGAGAGCACAATTCAAAAGATGGGTTCTCCTCTCCGGTCATCGCCATCTTGTCGCCATCGGGATGCTTTTTCTCATGCTAGGGGTAGTACTCGTTCCAAACCTTACTCGATTCAGTGTTCGAAATGTCACTCCATTGACGTATATGGCGAGTGCATTCGTAACGGGAAATATCACGCTCATTACTGTCGTAGTGGCAATCAACCAGGTAATTCTCTCGCAAGAACTGGAATCACCCGATTCGTTGAAAGAAGAAATCGAACGAACAGCGGAGTATCGGCAGGCAGCGCTCGACCAGCAGCCGATTCCAACCGACCCATCGGACTTTCTTCACCAACTCCTCCAACAGACCCGTCAGCACGCCCTCTCACTCGAAGCGGTCCTTCCCGGAACGCCCGACGAAGGGAGGGACGAGCTTGTAACAGATCTTCCAAAGCAGTGCGAACAGATTAGCGATCAGTTGGAACCGGCTTCTGATACCTTGTCAAACGTGATCGCTCCAATTCTCGGCGTCGACTTTGGAGACTTCATCCACCAGTGCCACCGGCTACAGGCGAGATACGGCGAAGAGAGCCGCGAACAGCTCCACACGATGCTTGACCAGGTCGCGTCGGACCTGGAGAACCTCAACGTTGCTCGTCAATACTTCACGACAATCTTTATGAAAGAAGAGCTTGCTAAACTATCGTGATCGCTCCTCTATATCAGCCTATTATCTGTCTCGGTCCCTCTCACGCTTCTCTTCCAACTTACCACCTATACAGGGTCTTCGCCCTCTATGCCGAGGGTGGTCATTCTGAGTGTCCTCACCGTCTTAATTGGACTTCTACCGCTTGCGATCTTGATAGCGTTCGTCCTTCGTATCGCAACGGTCGCTCAACAGATCGCAGCGATTACGCCGTTCACTTCTTAACAACACCCTGCTGGTCAAAGGCGGAGCCACGCTGAGGAAAATAGGAGCGTATCGATCGTTGAGAATATCGGTTATTAGGGACGTGCGATGAGGACAGACGTATCAACCGACCGGATGACACGATCCGTCGAACTTCCCAGCAGGTGGTCTTTGATTCCAGATCGGCCACTCGCTCCCATGACGATGAGATCGATCCCATTGTCGGTACTGTACTCGGCGATCACTTCGTGAGGGACGCCTTCGCGCACGACTTGTTCGGATGTCACATCACTATTGTCAGCCTTCGTTGATGCCGTCTCGAGGATTTCGTCTGCCTCTTGTTCAAGCGTCTCTGTGAGCTCTGGTGCAATACTCCCGGAGGCGGCCATTTCCGTCCCGGCGTCTATCACGTGTAGAAAGTGGACCGTCGCTGCATGGGGTTTAGCGACACTGACACCGTGATCTTCGGCAGCAGCACTCGACTCACTCCCGTCCGTCGGAACTAGAATCGTATCGTACATTGGTTCCAATCACAGTATCTATGGCCATAAAACTCGACCACAACAGAAGGCAATCTTCCCCCACGGCTCACTCTCACTCGTCGGTGGCTTCGAAGTGTTCTTGATCGAGCGGATCTTCGATGTCGCCCATAATCGCCTCTAACAGATCGGTCACGGTGACCAGCCCGACGACGTCCCCGTCTTCAATCACGAGGGCGAGTTCTTGACGTTCCGTTTGGAACTGATCGATCGCATCACTGACGTCCGCGTCGGGCGAGAGCGTCATTGGCGGCGCTGCTAATTCGGCGAAGTCAATGTCACCGTCGGCCACTTCCTCGCGATGTCTGAGAAGGACTGGAGTGTAGACGATGCCACGGAAATCGGTCAGGTCATCTCCGACGAGCGGATACCGGGTTTGCGGTCGGTCTTCCATCTTCTGCAGGTTCACTTCGGAATCGTCTTCGGTCGATACAGCGACGATCTCCTCGGACGGCACCATCACTTCACTGATGGATTGCTCGCCGATGTTGAATGCGTTCATCACTTCCTCGCGACGTTCGTCCGATAGATCGCCTTCTTCGAGGACTGACCCGAGTCGATTCCGAAGGTCGGCGCGAGACTCGATGACTTCCTGTTCAGTTTCACGCCACGCTCCAGTCATTTCGATACCGAACAGTCCGAGGGTCCGCTTCGCAATCCAGTCACCGAACCAGATCGCCGGCGCAAGCACCTTGGCGAACCAGTACAGCGGTCGCGCCCCGTAACGACAGACCTGCTTCGAACGTTCGACGCCGAGATACGTGGGCGTCTGTTCCCCGTGAGTGAGGTGGATGAGGTTAATTAGAAAAAATCCGAGTAACGAGCCAGCTCCGATCGAGGCGAGCACCGTATTGTCGAAGAGCGGCTCGAATAGCGCTGCCAACCCGGGCTCGGCAACGATCCCTAACGCGATACTGGTTCCGGAAATCCAGATCTGACACGTCGTCAGGTAGAATTCGAGATCGTCGGTCATTTCCCACGCGAGTCGGAGTGACGGGGTATCGAACTCTGCCTTGGGATACTGCCGGGCGCGGGTCAGACCGAACTCAATCGCGACGAAAAACGCGTTCAGCCCGATGAGGAGGATCCCCGCCACGATCCGTAGACTGATCTCGAATGGCTCCATCACCGAACAATAGCATGAGACGGTACAAATTAGTGTGGAAAGACGGGTCGTTTTTGCGACAGACACTTCCTAGCAGAAGAACTGGCGACGGGGAAGAGGGGTACCCGTCACCGATCCCACGGCAGGCGTGGCAGATGGGTATTGAGGGCCTCTGTCTGTCGCGCGAACGGATTGCGCGACGAATGATCATCTCGGCGCACCGGTTGTCAATCCTGCTCCGATTCCCAGTCACTCGTAATCATGCAACGATGTCAAAACATGGAGCCTGATGGATCCGACGGTATTTATAATATATTAGTTAAGGGAATTAAGAACCCGCACTATTATTGAAATCCTCTCGGGGCACATTTGGAACACTCAATGGTAACCATAGATGCGGGCCAATGATGTTCATCTGACTGTGGGGACGCAGATTGGTGGACCGTCTAAATACAGGGCGCTGGCCGTGTTTAGACGCTGAAATTCGAGGGTAAGAGGATCTACAGTTCGGATGTAGTCGCGTGGTAGTTAAAAATGGACCTATCAAACGGACGCTTTTCATCACGCGTTCGTCGGTACAGCCGTTCTATCGTGGCTATCGGACTATCATCGCCTCGATCAGTAGTCGAAATTCTGGACGATAATCGCATATGAAGGCAGATGATCCTATTCTGGTAGAACGCCTAGACGATGCTGAATATAAGGCGCGAATGGCATGAGATGAAGGGCGATCTACGAGAGCCGATATCCGCTCAGTACAGGCTGGGAATTTCCCAGTGGATTATAAAGACATTGTTGAACTCACATTTCAAATTGAAGTGCTACCTTTTGTAGATAGCCTGTTATGATTGTGTAGAAAGAGTAGATTGAGGATATTACCAACCGATACAGAAGTAATTTAAATTAAACAAACATGCTTATAGAATATCAAAATAACGTTGAAAATGAGGGAATTGTGGTCAATTATACAGAATATAAATCCGTTTCTTGTGCAGTTATAGATTCACTAGGAACAATAAAGGGAACAGAAGTAATGGAGCGAAAACCTCTGTTTAATTGGGTTGATCTTGAAGCAGTAGACCGACTCTTTGAGAAAAATACTAACGACGACCTAATTGTTGAACAAATGATTGATGGACACGCCGTAACTATTCAAGGAACTGGAGAATTAATTATTAAAAAATAGATTTAGCAAAGAGAATAAAGGAGCATTTCTTGAGAAGTCTGCAGGTCTACTGAACGGATGGTTTACTAATTCGACGTGAAACAAATAATATAGCTGTGCTGCATCCATCCTCTGTATGCAGCACGCAGTTCCTGACAGAATTTGAGCGGAAATCTCAGTCGCTGCTGATACAGGCGCAAATGTGGCTCGAGCGAAAGGCCGACTCTTGGTAGCACAAATCGTGCTTTGACTCTGGAGTAGCTATTTACGCTGTCGCTCATATTTGTAGATGAAACTGGATGAATCGTCGCGAGCTCCTTGTCGTGGGTAGTGCGGGTGTCATCGGGACGAGTGGCTGTATCGGTAATCTCGAGTTGCGGGATGAGAATAGTACCGAGGACGACGTTCCGGGATGTACGCAAAAAGCGGCGTGGACTACCGACATCACCACCGGGGCGGAGAATCCTCCTTCGAACTCGATTGCCGGCCGCCGCAACTGTGGGAACGCCGACCGTCCGGAACCTACCGGAGATGTATGTGAGACGTTCGAGGTAGAAGGTGAAGACGGCGAAACTAACGAATTTTACAGTGCCGGCGTCGAGTCGTACCTGGACCCACCATCGGACTTCGATTCAAGAACGCTCCAATCGTATGTGTCCGAGTACGAACTGGCCTACACGCAAAACTGGGCCGTATTGGAGCGCGGGAGAGAAAATGTCGTGGAGTTTTCGTTCACTTCCCACGACACTGCGACCATCGACGGAGACGACGAGATTACTATCATCTATATTGCGTTCGGATTTGCCTTCAGGAGAGAGTCCGGGTCTGGGACTGGCGGCTACTACGATGCTTTCGGTGAAGGTGCAATCTATGGGATAGACGAAACCGGAGTTGTACGTGCAGAGGCAGAATACTACCACGACCTCGAAAACCTTCCCGACGATTCAGAGGCACTCCCCGACCCGGTTGAAGACGGCGACCTCCTCCAGTGTTTTTGAGCAATACATCTCTCAATTTTGACCAAATCACAGCATGCAGTTCTATCAACTGTTGAGGGGTTCAACAGAACCCGATTGCACACCGCCGTTCGATACACCACTGTCTCCACGCACTCGGTCGAGTCGCCGACCTCAAGGAATGATCTGCGTGAGAATTTTCGCCTCGATCTTTCGGAGGTGGCCGCCGACCGTTCCGCCGGCACAGTCCAGTTCCTCCCCGATCGCCTCGTGAGTCGCGTTCCGCGGAACGTCGTAGTACCCCATGTCGACTGCAGTCTGAAGGATCTCCTGTTGTCGCTCCGTGAGCTGTGAGAATAGGCGATCGGTGTTCGGTTCGTAGGTGCCCGTCTTGAGGAGTTTGAGCCGGATCCCGTCGGGAATGTCCGGAAGGGCCTTCTGGAAGCTCCCCACGTCGCCGATCACCGTCACGCGAAGGCCTCCCCGCCGCGTGTACTCGAGCGGCGTATCGAAGATGAACTCGAACGTTCGAATCACGCTCAACAGTTGCACGAGTCGCTCGTCGGCGTCGACATGGATGTACGCGTGGATCTCGTCGCCGGCGCCCGAGAGCTGGTAGTTCAGGACCTTCGACGATTCGTCCAGAATCGACTCGAGGGCGTCCCGATCACCCGAGAGTTCGTAGAGGGTCACGATGGTATCGTCTGCGAGCAGGTTGACGTTGTGCAGGAGTTCTCGCGTGACGTCGGGGTGGTCGGCAATCCGTTGATCGACCGGATGTAACCCCTCGTCATCGGAGATAATGATGCATTTTGCGTATCTCATCTCACGATGGTCCCCTCACTGTGAGGGTACTTCTTGATAACGCTTCTCACCGTGAACTACCCCACCCTACTTAGCCGCCACAAGGGCGGCTTCGTTGAGGGTGGGGCTTCCCGTCTCTCGAACGGGACTTCCTGACTCGACGACGCGACTTGCACTTACTACAAGTGGTTCAAAGGAACCACTGTTCGCAAGCGCAGCGGTCGCAGTCTTCGCAGGCGTATCTTCGGCCAGTCCATTGCCTAGATTCTCCGCTTCGAAACACCCAAACGACTCGGTATCCGCCTCGGCCTCACCAGCGTTCACCAACTCCACACCCTCCTGTAGGATGTTCCAACTGGCGTTCTGGTCGCGGTCAACCTCCAACCCACACGTCGGGCACGAGTGTTCACGCACCCAGATGGGCTTCCACACGCTCGTATCACAGCCCGAACACTGAATCGTCGTACCCCGAGCGTCGACTGCGACGACGTGGGAACCGTGTTTGTTCGCCGCGTGAGTGAGCACGCGACGGAACTGCGCCCACGCCACGTCCTGTTTGTTCTTCGCGCTCTGGTCGCCTTCCAGCATCTCTTTCACGCTCAAATCCTCGACGAAAATCAGGTCGTACTCGGAGACGAGGATGAGAGCGAGTTTGCGCTGGTAGTCAAGCACTCGGCGTCGGATACGTCGCTTCACTCGGGCGACTTTGATGCGTTGCTGTTTGTAGTTGTTCGAACCTTCTTCCTTGCGGGCGAGCTTCCGTTGCTCGCGGGCTAATCGCTCGTAGTCCTTGTCGAGGTCGACGCGACCGTACGCGACTCCATCGCTCGTATAGGCGAACGACAAGACGCCGAGGTCGATACCCACCATGTCTTCGGAGTCGATGTCTTCGACGGCGGGTTTCTGGGGCATCTCCTCCCACGGTGTGGCGGTGCTGAGAGAGATGAACCAGTCGCCAGTGGGTTCTTGTTTGAGGCAGACTTCCTTGATGGCTACGTCTTCTGAGATTTCGCGGTGGTAGTTGATGGGGATTTCGCCGATTTTGCTTAACCAGACGCACGTTCGGCCACTCTTTTTTCTTCGGAGTTCGAAGCCGGATTGACTGTACGTCACGCTGTTAACTTCGTCGGGCGATTTCCAGTTCAACGTTCCAGTGTTGTAGCCCTTCGCGGTCAACTCGTCGATACTGGTTTGGTCTCGGTGGAGTTGAGTGATGGTGCGTTGGGCGGCTTTCGAGTGGACTTCCGTGTAGATTGGCCACTCCTGTTTCCACTGGGTGAGTCGCTTGTGTTGGGTGTACGCCGAGGGTTCGTTCCACGGGTCGGCTTGCCGCTTGTCATACAAGGCGTGGTTGCGGATTTGCCGGTGGATGTCGAAGTGTCGCCGAGCCTCTTGAGCCGTCGCCTCGTCAGGGTACGCAGCGTACCGGTATGACGTGGAGAACGGGTCGTTTGGCTCTTCGAACATGTTGTGAGTGAACCCTCGTGTTCCGTTTTTGACTATGGTATGTCTAGTCTTAAACGTTTGGAACGTGGGCGGCGATTCATCCCCGCCCTACTCGCTCACACCGTTCGCTCCTTGAGGACGGGGCATTCTCGCCTATTTACAGGTAATCGTCCGGTACCACGGTTGACGAACCGATCGCGGTAGAGGGGGAAAGGGGAACGATCACTGTGACCGTCGTCCGATCACTGCTGGTACTCCGTGCCACACGAATTACTGCGTCATACGGAGAGTTCGGCGGTGAAGTCGCCGTGAACGGCGATTCCGCTCTCGATAATCTCGCGCTGGTGGTAGAGCGTTATTCCCTGGTCGACCGAGGAGTCGTTTTTGATCCCGAGGGCCGAGGCAACCTTGAGAAGGGGCGTGACGCCGAGCGAGAGCCACCACTGGCGACGGGACGAGGGGATGATCCGGTCGTAGTGATCGTCGAACGTGACGTCCGTGAACCCCAGTTCCTCGAGTCGCTCTCGAAACTCGCTGATGTGAGCGAGTTCCGGAACGGCCCACCCGTCGAGAACCGTTCGTAATGTCTCCGCTTCGGGAGGTGTCAGTTCGGTTCGGCTCATGTATCCGTCGGCGATCATGAGCCGGCCGCCCGGTTTGAGGACGCGACGGATCTCCTCGAGAACGCGGTGTTTCCGCTCGGAGTGACACACCGTTTCGATCCCGGAGACGGCATCGAAGGTGTCGTCGGGGTACGGGATCTCGTGGTAGTCGCCGACGCTGAACGTAGCGCGCTCCGAGACGCCGCGTTCGCGCGCGTTTGCTCTGGCCTCCGAGACGTGGAGCGGGCTGAGGTCGATCCCGTGGACCTCGGCGCCATACTCGTCGGCGACGTGTACCGGGAACCCGCCGCGCCCGGTGCCGACGTCCAGAACCGTGTCTGTCTCGTCGACCTCGAGTTTGTCGGCGTAGACGTTGTTCGAGTTGGCCATGGCTTCCGAGTGGGTCGTGTGCTCGTCGTCGTAGAAGCCGTAGTGGAGGTTGACGTCGCTCCAGAAAAACCGGTACTCCCACGCGGTATCGTTGTAAAAGTCGACGATTTCGCCGTCGAACGAGTTCAGGTGCATGCTCTCACACGCACGGTTCGATCCGATAGTCGTTCTCCCGCGTTTGCGAGCGTATTTATATAGGATTAGTGTGGATTCTCATACTATTAAACATGGATGATTACTGGTGTGTTGAAATCAACGTTTGTCGGTGATTCTCGAGTTCCAGAGAGTCGATCTCTGGTTCAGGCTCGGATTCGTCTGCAGCGAGACAGCCCGCAGTCGTTCCACAGATCGTACAACAAACAGCCGCAACGAACCGACGACGTCCCATACGGACGACACGTGAAGAGCCGAGCAAAATTCTTCTGTACAATGTGTACGCTCGAACAACGATCACCTTCCAATCGTCCCGGATATTCTGCTATATTGGTGCTCAATGTCCAGCAGAATACATTCCCCAAACGACATTTGCGAATAAAATAGCCATCTGAGAGGCGTTGCCAATCCCTCTCTGCAAGGTGATCAGTTGGGTTCCGTATCTCGTATCAAACGGTGTCTGGTCGGCATCTATCGCATAAGAAAAAGTGAATGTTTTCGATCCGTATATAAAGATCCCGGGATACAAGGAGGAAAGGTCATATGTGATAGTGTGAAGCGTGCTCTTGTGTCATGATTGATGACGCAGTCCACCAACCGAGTCAGAACCGAGGTCGTACAGCCACACCTGCGGCAGTCGACGGGGGCAGGGAACGCGTTCAGTAACGAGGAAGACGATGTACAATAAAAAACGACTACTGACGGGAACCGGAGCATCGTTTTTCGTCGTCGCGCTGGTCGGTCTCATCGTACTTTCGTCGGGGACGGCCTACGCCGCACCGCTCGCCGGTGCCGGCGGATTTACCGTCGAAGCTGACGAGATCAGATCCGAGGAGTTCCTCCTCTATCCAGGCGCGGGCGAGAACGACGAGGGGACGACGCCGGTCGTCGTCGTCGAACAGCGGGGCGTGGAGATTGACGGGCTCGTGCTGACGAGAGAACAGCCGGTCGATGCGCTTCCCGGACTCGACGGTTCGATGATGATTGAGTTCACCACCGACGATACCGTCACGGCGAACGAACAGTATCTCAAGATGTCCGGACAGAGTGCGGAGTCGGCGACCTTCAACGGGCAGGTCATCAACGCCCAACAGAGCGACGATCCGAACCAGCAGTTCCAGCAGACCGCCGGCGACAACTCCAATCCCGAAGAGGGACTGCTAACCAACGTCGAAGGTGAAGGTCCCGGGATGGTCCAGGAAGACGCGGAAATCGACATGGTGTACCTGGCCTCCGATGAGATTACACTCCCCGGACTCGACGTGAACGTCTACTACGAGGGCTAAGCATCCATGACCACCGAAACCGACTCCAGGAGCCGACGCGAACGGTTCAACGAGTGGCGGATGCAGCGTCCGTTCCTGGGCGCGATCCTGCTGTGTCTGGCCGGCATCATCATCACCTGGGTTCCGATGCAGATCCTCCCCGACATCATCTTCATCGGCGGGGAAATGGCAGGCTTTCTCTCTATCGGCGCGATGTTCGGCGTGTTCGTCTTCGTGACGGGCGTGTTCGCGCTGTATCGACCCGGGAGCTCCGACGTCATCGGCGTCGTCGGGGTCGTCCTGTCGATCTTTTCGCTGTTCGGTGCGCTCGGCGGATTGCTCGTCGGAATGTTGCTCGGAATCCTCGGCGGAAACCTCTGTCTCGCGTGGCAACCCAGGGAAGAGGAGGAGGAAGCGTCGGGACCGAGCACCGTCGACAGAGCAGTCGGCCGACTGCGCAAGAGCACCCGCCGAGTCGTCAGCACGACGACCGCGCGACTGCGCAGTCATACCGACCTCCGCACCCAGCGAGGTGTCGACGAGTGAACCGATCTGCTCACGAACGACGGACGGGCTGGACCGACGTATGAGCCGAACGAGCACAGTCGTCATCGCAGCGCTGGTCGTCCTCGGCAGCATCGCTGCCGGAGTGGGGACGATGCCAGCACTCGCTCAAGCGTCCGAGCGCGACGTCGTCACCGTCGAGTTCGGGGCGATCGAGGGCGGCACCGTCTGTGCCCAGCAACTCACGTCAGATACCAACCAGTTGCTCGTCCAGGAGGCGAACTACGACAATATCACCATCTACCTCGACGACGACAGGCGAGTCGAACTCGAGCAGACCCAACCGGACGCCTCGTTGGTGTTGCACACCGACCGTCAGAACGAGGGACTCAACCGCCTTGCAGAGATGGGCGAGTGTTTCGACACCAACCAGACGAACGTCGTCGTCAACGCTGACGGCATCACGATGCACGGACTCTCGGTCAGCGGCTACCAGGTGGAAGTCGGCCCGAATAACGAGGTCCCCGGTGTTGGCGGCTTCGACGTCAATGAGGAAGATGGCAACGAGAGTACGAACGATAACATCACTGATGGAGCCAACGAGACCATCACGGATGTCGGTAACGTGACGGACAACGTCACGGAGCGCGTCACTGAGGAGCCAGCCGACGACGAATTAGTGAACGAAACTACCGATCACACCGAGGACACGGTCGACGACACCGTCGACAATACCGAAGACGTGGTCAACGACACCGTCGATCATACTGGGGACACTGTCAACGACACTATCGACAATACCGAGGACGTGGTCAACGATACCGTCGACCACACCGAAGACACAATCAACGAAACCACCGATCACACCGAAGAAACGGTCAACGACACCGTCGATCATCTCGAGGAAACAACTGAGGAGACCGTAGAGCATACGAAAGACACCGTCGACGAAACGACAAACCACACCGAGGAAACGGTCAATGACACTGTCGACCACACCGAGGACACCACCAGCGATCTGACCGAAACGGTGACCGAGGAACCAGAAAACACCGACGAGCAGGTAATCGAATCCACCGAGGAAACGGTTAATCACACCGAAGAGACGGTAAACGACACCACCAATCAGACCGAAGAGACGCTCGAGGAAACTGCAACCCATACCGAAGAAACTGTTGAAGAGACCACCAACCAGACCGAAGAAACCGTCGAGGAAACCGAAGATCATTTCGCGAAAACGACTGGCGAAACTATCAACCAGACTGAAACGACCCTCAACGAAACCGTCGAAAATACGACCGACGGGCTCGACGGGACTACGGAAACGTTGAACGTAACTGCTGACGACGACGGGACGAACGATACCGACGACAACGAGACGGACGATAGCGACGACATCGGTGACCTGGGCCTGTAGCACAACCTCGCACGATTGATACGAACTTTGTTCGACCAACCAGAGACGACATGCACGAATACGAGTCACACGATTTCACCGAGACCGGGTTCTCGAGCGAGGCGCTCGACAAGTGGATCATCATCGCGGCCGTCGTCGTCGGGGCCCTCGTCAACCTCAACGCGTTGATGGTGCCGCTGCTCGGCCGGATCGGCGGCGGGACTGTCGCCGGATTCGTCGCGGCGTACGCCGTCGGCCGAATTACATCGGGTCTCCTTCACGCGGTGCTCGCAAGCGCGATCGTGGGTGCCATCTCCGGGACGATTACGGGGTTGATGGGGGCGATGATGGGGCTATACAACGAACCACCGTTGCTAGTGCTCAGTTCGCTCGGTCCCATCAGCCCGATACTCACGGGCTTCGGACTGCCCAGTACCATACTGATCATCCTCGCGTTCTCGCTGCTGACTGCCGTCGACGGCGTCGTCGGCGGTATGATGGGAGGCGGGCTGCGGTCGCTGCTTCCCTGGTGACGAGTGAAGACCCCTTCTCGGCGTTCCCTCGACCCTTGTCTCGACGTCTCAGTTCGAACCGGTACCCGCAGAGAGCTCCTCGAACCCCGTCGCACCCACGGTCTCGCGTGCACCGTCGCTGCCGTCCGCGACGTCTGGGCGACCGGGGATCGGGGCCTCATCGACGAAACAGACATTCCAGGGGCGGTGGGTTCCGTTCGTCGACTCTCGGTAAAAGACCTGAACCGCCTATCACCCAACTATACCGTACCTCGAGTGCGTGATCCCGTCGAATGGACTTACCTAGAGGTCAACGTAACGCTGTTTTAAGTATGTCACACCCATCAGTTGGCGGTACACGGCCGATATTCACCCGATCCCGGGTGATCAGGAGGGCATCTGCTGGGGTTCTATCCGTCAGAGAGAATTACGCTCTCACGGCAAGAGTAAGGTTCGAATCCCTGACGGGCACTACAAGCGAACGAGTGTTCCTCGAGGCAGGTCTGGTCGATTCGACGCCGACGACCACCCACGAGTTCGACTCCGACGATCTCGAGGAAGCGTTCCGGCTGATGGAGAGAAGAAGACGGGATCATCGAACCGCTTCTCCACTTCGGCTAGGGTACAATAACGGCCCAAGAATATAATGAGGGAGGCCGGTGACGGTCGAATATGTACCAAACGATTCTGCTGCCGACCGACGGAAGCGACGCCGCAAACAGTGCCGTGGGACAGGCCTACGAGATAGCCGAGCGCTTCGGTGCGACCGTTCACGTGCTCTACGTCATCGACGCGGAGCAAAACTACTCGTTCGAAGTATCTGAGGAGGAACTGTCCGAAGCGTTTCGAGACGAGGGCGAGACCGTGACGGAGGAAGCGGCCCGCCGGGCGCCGGAGGGCGTCGACGTCGTCACGGCCATCGAGGAAGGGTCGCCACACCAGTGCATTCTCGAGTACGCCGACGAACACGGTGCGGACCTGATTGCGATGGGGACACACGATCGACGCGGTCTCGATCGGTTCCTGATCGGGAGCGTCACGGAGCGCGTCCTGCGTGGGGCGGACGCGTCGGTGCTGGTGACGCGAACGGCCGCGGAGGCCGGCGTCGAAACCGCCGAACGCGCGATCGAAATGGCTCGAGACGTGCTTGGCCAAGAGGGCTACGAGAACGCGACTGTACTCGAGGAACCGTACGAACAGGGCGGCTACTGGATCGTCCGGACGGAGGCAGATCACGAGCAGTTCAACGTGCACATCGAGCGCTCGAGCGGTGATGCCCGGGTTGCTCGGATCGAGAGGCGGTGACTGGTGACTGGTGACTGATGAGTGTGACTGACAACTGACGTGTGCCCCGTCGAACTCGGGTTGTTGAGACACGTCATTCTCCGTCCCGGAGAGCTGACTGAACGTGGCAGAAACCCGGTCACCTGCACTGAACGATGCTGGCGTTTTGATACAGACGACGTCGTCGACGAGCTTTCGCAGTCGCTCGGCAGTCGCCGGCGGCCCACTCACGCCAAAAATACGTGTGGCTGGAAGGCAGGACTCGAGGTCTCCGGTTGGATACGATAATCCCTCTGAACTGGCGACGGGGAGGAAGGTACCCGTCACCAATCCCAGGTCAGGGTCTACTAGGTGGGTACTGATCGGATCGATACTGTCGCGCACGGTAGATAGCGCGACAGGTTGTCGTGGTGGTGCGATTAGTATCAATTTCGTTGCGATTCCCACTCACTTGTAATCGTCCCAGGCGGTCAAAACGCAACGTTCGGTGATCCCCTCTAGCGGGGCTCAGTCTGGTTAGAGATGAGCGCCCACGCAGATAGAGATTGGAAGCGCAAACTGTCCGAACTGGTGGACTGCGACGATTGACTCGGTCCGCAGACGGGCGACGAGCAAGTGGTTCCAGCAGGGCCAACGTATACGGCACCGCTAATCGTACGGCCGCGCATGGAGGCGATGGTTATCACCGACTTCGGCGGGACCGAGGTGTTCGAACAACGTGAGGTCGATCGGCCGACTCCGAGGCCGACCGAGATCCTCGTTCGTGTCCGCGCTTCGTCGGTCAATCCCGTCGATTGCAAAATTCGGCAGGCGGGTTCTTGGGCCGGGATCTCTCCGCCGACCGTCATCGGATACGACGTCTCCGGCGTGGTCGAAACGGTCGGAGACGAAGTCACCGACTTCGAGGCGGGCGACGAGGTGTTCTACACGCCCGAAATCTTCGGCGAACAGGGCAGTTACGCCGAGTATCACGTCGCCGACGAGTCGATCGTCGCTCGAAAGCCCGAGTCGCTCTCCCACGAAGAGGCAGCGGCGCTCCCCCTCGCGGGCGGGACCGCGTGGGAGGCGATCGTCGAACGTGGCGACGTAACTGCCGGCGAGACGGTACTGATCCACGGCGCCGGCGGCGTAGGTTCCCACGCCGTGCAGATCGCCGACGCCGCTGGTGCACGGGTAGCTGCCAGGACGAGTCCCGCGACCGTCGAACAGACCGAAGACCTCGGCGCGACGCTCGCCATCGATTACAAGTCGGAGGACTTCGTCGACGTGATCGAGTCGTCGTTCGACGAACCGGTCGACTTGGTCTTCGACACCGTCGGTGGCGAGACGCTGGTCGAGAGCACCGACATCACGAAGCCCCACGGGCGGCTGGTCACGATCCTCGAGCCGGAAGGTGAGTGGGGCACCGCCTACCAGAAGAACCTGACCGTGGAGATGCTGTTCCTCGAGCGGGATCGACGTCCCCTCGACGGATTGCGCCGACTCGTCGAGCAGGGGCGACTCGAGCCTGTGATCGATTCGGTCTTGCCGCTGTCGGACGTGGCGAAGGCCCACGAGATGGTCGAGGAGGGCGGCCTCACCGGCAAGGTTGTGCTTTCCGTCGGTGGCGAATAACGCCGGGATCTCGATCCGTGTCGCAGACCAGTTTCGGGATTGATTGCCAAAGTACGACTGAAAGCCGCCGCTCTCGTCACTATTTCCGCATTCGCCATCGTTGCTTCCGCCACCTTCGTCCCTGGTCCGGTGCCAGATCGACGTAACAATAATTGGAAACTCCACGGCAGGAACGAACCCCGGATTGATTGGGACTGCCGTAGAAGGAAACCAGTATGGTCAGCGCCATCGAGTACCACGAGCGCACCAAACACTCCCCGCGGAGCGTTCGGGAGAGCAGCCACCGTCTCGATTTCGATAACAAACCTCGCCCCTTCAAGCACTACGAGGACCTCCCGCGCCGAGCGCTATCAGAGCGCGTTCGCGTGACCGGCATTCCTGCGCTGTCAGCGATCACGCCCACCCACGCCGATTTCTCGCACGAGCGAGCCGTCGACCTGGACGCGCTCACGGCGCTGTCGTACTTCTCGACCGGAATCACGAAGCAGGTCACCCGTCAGGGCCGCGAGCTACTCTTTCGTGCCGCGGCCTGCACCGGAGCGCTGTATCACGTCGACCTGTATGCGGTCTGTGGCGACCTCGCGGATCTGAAAGCCGGCGTCTACCACTTCGAGCCCCGATCGCTGTCGCTCGACGTGCTTCGCGAGGGGGACTACCGGGGCGTGCTCGCGGTCGCCAGCGATCACGACGGCGTCGCGACTGCGCCGGTCACGTTCGTCGCGACGTCGACCTGGTGGCGAAACGCCTGGAAGTACCGCGACCGGACGTACCGTCACGCGTTCTGGGATTCGGGAACGGTACTCGCAAACCTGCTGGCGACCGCGGAATCGCTTTCCCTCCCCGCGGAGGTCGTCCTCGGGTTTGCCGACGAGCCCGTCGTCGAACTGCTGGGTGTCGACCCACGACGGGAAGCGCCGCTCGAACTCGTCCCCGTCGGCGCCGGAAATCGTGCGCCCGACTCACCCCCCGTCGAACCAATCGATCCGGCGACTGCGGCGCTGTCGCCTGAAGAGAAGGAGTTCCCGCTCGTCCACGATGCCTGGCGGGCGAGTACGCTCGAGAGCGGAGACGCCGTCCGCGAGTGGCGCTCTACGGCACGAGAGCAGTCAGTCGGACAACGAGAGGGCGGTGATGGAGACCGGATCGAACTCGACCCGGTCGATTACGAGACGGAGTCGAAGCGGCCGCTACACGCGACGATCCGTCGCCGGGGCTCTTGTCGCGCCTACGAGCGCGAACCGGTGAGCTTTCGGAAATTTTCGACGGTGCTCGACCGGGCCACACGAGGCGTTCCGCTCGACGGTCGCGAATCCGACGCCTCGCCGCTCCAGTTCGTCGACGCGTACGTACTCGTCAACGGCGTCGACGACGTCCCACCCGGCGCATACCACTACCACCCCAAGGCGGGCGAACTCGAGCGGCTGATCGATGGCGAGTGTCGCGAGGAGGCGGCCCACCTCGCGCTCGATCAGCGCCTCGGCGGGGAAGCTGCGGCCTGCGTGTACTTCCTGACGGACCTCAAGGCGGTCGTCAATCGACTCGGGAACCGGGGGTACCGACTGGCACAGCTCGAGGCGGCGGTGACCGCCGGGCGTTGCTATCTGGCGACTTACGCACATCGCCATCTCGGCGGAACTGGGCTCACGTTCTACGACGATCGCGTGACGTCATTTCTGTCCCCGCGTGCCGACGGACAGACGCCTATGTTCCTCTACACGTTCGGCAAACCGGAGTAGAGACGTGGTTCGTGTGATTGCTTATATAGCATCTATTCGAATGTGCATCCATCGCTGAGCCGAATTGCGATTCGATTGTACCGACCTGCTCTCGCAACCACCGACCGTATTGATATAGCATTTAGTAGTTTATGGGTCGATTTCAACGACACCCGTGATTACTCGATGATTCGGGACGAGCGTACTCTCTCGTGTAGTCAACTACTCTATCCCCGACGGACGGAAGCGATGGCGTAGTCGAAGCAATTGAAGCGAGCCAGACACTGGTGAATCAGTTCGACTCGACTATTCATGCGTTGTTCGTCAACGAACCGTTCGTCGTTATTACGACGTGGCCTTCGAGGAAGCCGATTGCAAAGCCGAACGAGCATTGGATAGGGCGAGCGAGAAACGTAATCGGGATTGACGTCAAAAAACACCGCAGGACTGGGATTGCGTATTGAGTGATTCCTCGAGCCATCGATGAGTACGAAGGGGTCTCGTGCCAATGGGTACACACAGACGAACGAACTCGAGCACTTCTCCATCGCGAGCGTTACCGGTCGTGGAATTCGCCGGCTTCGGTACTCGTTCGTGTACAGTTTTCAATTCAGACTTCAGAAGACGGGACTCTCGATCAAGTGACGTTCACCTGGGAGCGGCTAATCGACGACGTATGTCGTGTGGCAGAGATGGGCGGAACTCAGTACAGAGCAACTCCAGGATCGGCTGCCTGGGTCGGTCAGCAACGACCTTAAGGGCACACTTGCCCAGAAAGAGGAACACCTCGTTCACGTGAGCCCCTGATGACGGCCAGGCGGAAAGAGTGTGCGTGCCCGCAGCTCGATCCTACCGAATCACCGACGCAGCGTTCTGATGATCAACTCGACGTACTCGATGAACGAGACGGTCGGCGTTCCGGGTAGATACATCGGAGGATCGGACTGATCGAGCGGGTCGTCGAATTTGGCCGAGTTCATACACCAGTTACGGGCCAGAGGCATTTATGTATTCGTAAATATAATACAGGAATTGAAAACTAATATTCGTGATTGTTGGGTGGTGGCGTGGTGGTGAGAATCACTGGTCGACAGTCGCGGCGATCTACTAACCAACTGTACAGAATACAGTCGAGAAAAACTGTGTACCGGGCTGAACGCAATTTCGTGTGAGCTCGAGATGAAGAAACCCGGCGGATCGATTAGATACGGCTGTATGTTGGCCTGAACACGGATCTACAACCAGAAAACTGAAAAAACAATGGGCGTCACGGTAGCCCGGATTATGCGGTTGGCAGTGTTGTGACCCCCAACTGTCGGAGTATCCCGAGTACGTCGGGCCTGACTCGACGCTCCGCTATCTTTCCGTCTTCGAGTCGCAAAAACGCCATTGCCTCGATCTCGAACGCGTTCCCGGTCGGTTCGTGTCCCATGAACACTCCCTCGTGTGTTCCCCGCTGTGTCATCCGGACGACGACCGTGTCTTTTTCCGCGACGGTCTCTTCCGGAGTGACGACGAAGTCGGGAAACGCCGTCCGTAGTTCCTTCGTGGTTTCCACGACAGCCTCTCGGCCCGTTGTTTCGCCCAATGGAGTGTAATCGACGATATCCGCGTCCAGAAACTCTCTGGCTGTGTCGTAGTTGCTCTCGTTAACGAACTCGTTCGCGAATCGACGAACGATCTCTTTGTTTGCCCTGGTTGTCGATGCTGATGCCATAGTCTCCCTCGCACGTCTGTACGCTCGACTCGGACCCTCGCGCTCCTCGATGCCCGATATCTAACGCAAGTGGACGTTACGCCGTGAACTGCGTTAACAATTTTCTCAGTGTTTCTGGAGTCTTCGGCCGAGGAGCCTTCTTCGAAAACAAATTCGATGCAAGCTGTTGGCCAATCGAATGGTCCTTGAGTGGCTCGTGTTGAATACCGACTCTGGACCTTGCACGCCGTTGTAGAGGAGAAGCAGAGGTGAACAAGGTATGTAAAAGACAATGCGCATACCAATTGCACGCCGTCTGGTCCTCTTTTGTGCACTCGAGGGCTCTAAGGTCAGTGGAACCAGGCGAAATCATTTCTCGGCGAATTAGCGATACTCGTGATGGGTACTCAACACTACCTCCTGAACTGGACGGCCGTCAGAACGACGCAAATTCACCCACTGAAAAATCATCTTACTCCACTAAACTGTCCAATAGGAACCAATCAGCACATACCTTGCCGGTATATTGGGTGGTTTTAGACGGATTAGGCGCATAAGCTGTCCTCAACCACCATCATTAAGTGACTGTCACGAGTCCTGGTCAGTGAGACGATGCAGAACAAGCGATCCCTCAATGTCGACGTCCCCGAGTACCAACTCGAGCTATACGACGAGGAGGCCGAACAGATGGGGTTCGGCTCTCGAGCGGCGTACATCCGTGCGATGATCAACGCTGGACGGCGGGATTTCGGCCTCGACCCCCAGGGTGCAGGGGACGAAGACACCACTCTAGACGATCTGATCGAACAGCGTATCCTCACCCACCTCGGCCAGACTGGTTCTCTCCCAACCGACGAAATCGTCGATGGACTGACCGGCGAGGTCGAGCAATCCACGACGGCCGCACTCGAGCGACTGAACGACGCCGGTGACATCGATTACTCCGTCCAGGATGGCGGGTTCGTCCTTAGCCGGTGACCGAGATGGCAGGAAGAGACCTCACGCGAGCATCGGCCGACGCTACGACGGACCCGATCGCGACGTTCGTCGAGGAGATGGAGCTGTACGGGCGGTCGGAAACGACGGTCAACGATTACGAGACGACGCTTCGGCAGTTCGACGACCACCTCGGGCAAGAAACGCTCGACAGCGCTGACCGCCTCGACTGCTTGCGATGGATCCAGGGATTGCGCGACGACGGCTACGCTCCCGGTTCGATCCGGACGAAGGCTGTCCACCTCAACCGATTTTACGGCTACATGGCCCAGGTCGGCACGTTCGACGCCAATCCCATGGTGGTCGTCATGGAAGAGATGAGCGAGAAGGGCGATTCTTCGCCGACGCGCCGCCAAGTAACCGTCCAACAGATGGGCGAGTTCGTCGATGACATCGAACATCCTCTCAGACGAGCGCTCGTAACGTTGCTGGTGAAGACCGGAATGCGGGCCGGTGAAGCGTGCAACCTCGACCTGCGTGACGTCCACCTCGACCACGCCGCCGTTCGAGACCATCGTTCGAAGCCGGTTCGAGCGGCGATCCGCGACCACCCGGATACGCTATTCGTGAGCAGCACCGTCGGCGTTGGAGACGTCGTGAACGACGAGAAGCGCGTCGACGGGAACAAACGCCACCGAGACACCCGAATCCCGATCGACGAGGAGTTGCGGGACGCACTCGTGCGGTGGTTGGCCGTCCGGCCCGACCCGATCTCGGACGCCGACCCGTTGTTCGTGAGCCTCTCGAGGGATTACGGCGAACGGTTGACGAGTGACGCCGTGCGATCTCACGTCCGTTCGGTAGCCGAAGGGTGGGGATGGTACGCTGAAGGTGCGGGGCCGGAAGAGAACGTCACGCCGCACTATTTCCGTCACTTCTTCACCACGGAAATGCGCAACCGTCTGGGGGATGCGTACGTCGTCAAGTACGTCAGAGGCGACGTTGGCGACGTGATGGACAGGTACACTCACAACTGGGAGGAACTTGTCGAGGCACCCTACCGAAACAATATCTTTCGTTTACAGGAATGACCGCCCAGGCCCAAATGAATCATATGTCGCTATATTGAATCTGCACTGTCGTTGTTGAATGCTAAAATACACGCTTGAGCTTCATCCGCACTCAATTGAGCGGCTACGCGTTCTCTGAGCAGTCGGAGATCGTGCCGATGAAGCGAGTTCAGTTACGTGATGAGTGTGTCTACAGCGGCTGGTGCTCTGTCGAGCCAGACGTAATGAGTCGAACTATACCCCGTGTCCGGTTCGTCTCATCGGTCAACGCTTGGCGGAGCACTCGTTAGGCAGGTCTGAGAGGCGAGCAGGTTGTAGAGTTGGTATTGCTATCTAGTCTTCAATTGATCACGATGTTCTCCCTCTTACGGATTCCCGAACAGCCACTGTCTCGTTTAGCACCTCACGTTGAATCACATCATTCAAGTTATTGGTTCGGTATTCGTGTAAGTTGGTAGTTCACTATTAGTGCAAGACACTCGTGACCGCTCGCCCGACTGCCCATCCGGTTTCGAGCAGGTTCAGTCGCCGTCCTCGAGGTGATTTCTCAATCGGAGTTGAAAGTGGGAGAGTCAATATTCGTAGCCGTCCTCCAGAATCACGGTATCGTCGAGACCGGATTTTCGGATGGCCGATGGAAGGAACAGGGTCTGGATCGATTCTTCGATGTCAGTTCCTTCGATATCTAGAATCAGCTCTGGCTCCATGGTATTGCGCTCGTACCCAATACCAGATACTGTTTACAGATGACTGCAGGCTGTTAACTATATCAAGGATAACGAGAATGTCTCGAGTTTGATGATCACGATCGTTGTGTCATCGTTGCTCTCTAGGAGATCAGTATACGTGGCGCTTCGAATGTCAGAACCCCATCAGAGAGTCCAATGCTCGAGTCCGCCGTTACGCACCCGATCGCTCGAGGCGGTTCTGTCCGTCAGCCCTGTAAACGAATTCCCCACCAACTATTGTCGCCAGGACGTCGAAATCAGCGATCTCCTGGGGATGTTCGTACGGATCTCGGTCGAGGATCACCGCGTCGGCAAGCATCCCTGGCTCGAGCGTTCCCTTCCGGCCTTCTTCGAACTCGGCGTAGGCTCCACCGCGGGTGTACGCACGAATCGCGTCGTCGACGGAGAGTCGCTGAGTTGGGTGGGGTGCGTTCACCGCGCAGTGTATCCCGTACAGCGGTCCAAACGGCATCTTGTCGCTGCCGAACGCGAGCGAGACGCCAGCATCCTGGATCGACCGGAAGCGATTGTTCTCGCGCAACCAGCGTTCGCCGAGGCGCGCCTCGTAGAGTCCGCCCGATGCGGACCACTGCAGGAAGTTCGGTTGCATACTCGCGACGACGTCAAGGTCGGCCATCCGCTCGATCTGTTCGTCGGTCGCGAGTTCGACGTGTTCGATCCGCAATCGTGGGTCTGAGACGTCGTAGTCGGCGAGAACCCCCTCGTAGGCGTCGAGGACGACGTCGATCGCTTCGTCGCCGATTGCGTGGGTCGCGATCTGTTGATTGGCTCGAGCGGCGGTTGCGAAGGCCGATTCGAGGTGGTCCGGGTCGATCACGAACTGACCGTCGTTGCCGGGGTCGTCGGCGAACTCGCCCGTCAGTTTCGCCGTTCGAGAACCGATTGACCCGTCCGCGAACACCTTCAGACCGAGTATCCGAAGTCGGTCGTCGCCAAAGCCGCTGGCAAGTTCCAGCGTCGAAAGTTCGTCGACGTGGTCGACGTGAACGTAGTAGCCCAGGCGGATCGGGAGGTCGTTCTCGCGCCACGCGTCGTGGAAGGCGGCGTGAATCGAATCGCCCGCACCGGGTGGCGTCGTCATCCCGACCATGTCCTGGATCGACGTCAGTCCGAGTTCGTTCGCCTGTCGAACGCCGAGGTCTAGGATCGTTCGCGCCTTCTCGCGGTCCGGATACGTCGCCTCTTGGACTCGGATCACCGCGTCCTCGACGACGACGCCGGTCAGGTCGCCGTCGGCGTCCCGTCGAAGGTCGCTCTCGACGCCCTTGAAGTCGACGCGTTCCAGACCAACCGTGTTGAGCGAAATCGTGTGGCCATCAACTCGTTGAGCGGCGATCGGATGGTCGTTGCTGATAGCATCGAGATCGGCCCGCGTGAGGTACTCGCGGTCCCCGACCGGCCAGGTGCTCTCGTCGTATCCGAAGCCGAGCACCCAGTCGCCGGGGTCGGTGCCCGCAGCGTTTTCCGCCAGGAGGCCGAGCGCGTCCGACCGACGTTCGACCGCTTCGAGATCCGTCTCGTGTAACGTCATTCCGACCGACGGAATGTGGGTGTGTGCGTCGTTGAACCCGGGGAGAACGACACACCCGTCGAGGTCGAAGGTGTCGGCGTTCGAATCCGATGCGTCTCGAGCCTCGGCTCCCAGGGCGTCGACCCGGCCGTTTCGAAACCTGATGGCGTTCGACGTCGTCCGATCGTCGTCGAGGGTGTGGACGGTCCCACCGTCTAACAGCAGCGACTCGGCGGTCATATCTGGGACTCGAACCGAGGACAGTAATACGTATCGTTAGAGACGGATTCGACGCCCTGGGAGACGAGTGATAGCCCGCCTGCATCCGTTCAGGACAGGAGTCCGTCGCGCTCGAGGTTCTCGAGGAACGACTCGACGCGGCCACGGTCCTCGGCCGAGAGTTCGACGAGCGGTTCGCGGATGGTACCGCCGTGCATTCCCTGCAAGTCCGTACCGTACTTGACGACGGGAACGTTCTTCGCGGATCCGAACGCGGGGCCGCCGCCTGCCTCCTCGCGCAAGTCCTCGTAGGACCGCAGAGCGTCACGGATCTCCTTCGCACGCGCCCAGTCGCGGTCGGTGAGTGCATCCGACAGCTCGAGGACGGGGCGCGGGATGAAGTTCCCGATTCCCGTCGTGAAGCCGTTCGCACCCTCAATCGCGTAGGCGAGCGCGTAGCGCTCGGCGACACCGTTGAGCCACTCCACCTCACCCGAGACGGTCTCGACTAATCGGGAGAACTCCTTGACGTCGTTGACGGCGTACTTGACGGCGACGACGTTCTCGATGGTCGAGAGTTCCTCGAGCACCGTCTCGTCGAGCAGCGAACCGCGCTTGTAGACGACGAGTCCGAGATCGGTCGCCTCCGCGAGCGTGCGGTAGTACTCGATCAGTCCCTTCCGATGAACGTAGGTGTGACGCGGATACATGATCATCGCGGCGTCGGCCCCCGCGGCGGCGTAGTACTCGAGGAGTTCGGTCGCGTTCTTCGTGCTGCCACCGGCCCCGCCGACGACCGTGGCGTCGTCAGGCAGCGCGTCAACCGTCGCACTGACGACGTCGATTCGTTCGGTCTGTGACAGCGAGTAGTACTCGCCCGTGTTCCCGCAGGGGATGAAGACCCGAGCGCCCTCATTGTACAGCGTCCGTACGTTATCGGCAATCCGTGTCTCGAGGACGTCCTCACCGTCCTCGCTGAACGGCGTCGGTATCGTGAAGGCAACTGATCGAAGGTTCTCCCGCAGTGCGTCGTAATCCATGATCGCTGTCGGTATCATTCGGGTGTTGGACCATTATATTTCCGGTCACCCCACTCCTGCGTACGAGTGTCGACTCGGTGCAACCGACAGGTGACATAGTCTCCGTGGCCCACTGTTCCAGGAGATTCGTCCTCACTGGCCATGAAGATTCGTTCGCGCTCGAGACGCGTTTTCGGTTACGGGGAAACGTATAACCCGTACTACGTGAGTGAGTTCCATAGAAGTGAAATGAGAGACGAGACCTCGCTCTCGCGCGGGCTCCTCGGACACTGGTCGGGCGAGCGATCGCCCGACGGTATCGTTCGAGACCGGTCGCTCGAGGGCAACCACGGTAACTACGGAATCGACGCCCGTTGGATCTGGTTTACGAACCCGCGGGCGGTTAGACACGTCGGTGATCGGGAGCGAACGTACGTCTGCTACCTCGGCGGCCCGACCGGGCGGGATATCGTCGCCGCAGCCTACGACCACGAGACGCGGTCGTTTTCGACGACCGTCGTCGACGAATCGTTCTCCGACGACGACCACACGAACCCGTCGCTTATCGTCCGTAACGACGGCCGGATTCTGCTGTTCTGGGCAGGCCACAACGGTGACGCGCTGCACTACGCCGTCTCCTGCGATCCCGAGAGCGTGTCGGCGTTCGGTCCGACCCGGCAGATCGAACAGGAAAGCGTCACGTATCCGAACCCGGTTCGGTCGCCCGACGATCCGGAGACGCTATACCTGTTCTACCGGGATCGAACATACACGCGCGACGTGACGAACGACAAGTACGGCTACATGGGTGACGGCAACCTCTACTACCGGGTTTCCGAAGACGACGGGCTGACCTGGAGCGACCAGACGCGAATTGCCGTCCCCCCGGAGGGCCACTACTCGATGTACTTCGTTCCCGCTCGCGGAGACGACGCGATTCACTTCTTCTTCACCGACGCCGAGCGCGGTGGCGATGCCCCCAAGTGGAACGTAATGTACGCCCAGTTTCGCAACGGACGCTTCCACGCCGCTGACGGGTCGCAAATCGCTGGCACTGACGACCTACCGATGACGAAGTCAGACCTCGAGGTCGTCTACGACTCCACCGCAGCGGGCAACCATTACGCCTGGGTCTGGGACAGTGCGGTCGACGACGATGGCAACCCGGTCGTTGCGTACGCGACGTTTCCATCGACGCTCGCTCACGAATACCGGTACGCGCGGTGGGACGGCGACCAGTGGTGCGATCACCACCTCGCGGACGCGGGCCGCTACATCGCCAGACGGCCGATCGAGTTGCACTACTCCGGCGGGCTCTCGATCGATCGCGACGATCCGAGCGTCGTCTACGGCTGCGTCTCTCGAGGCGACCAGTGTGAACTCCGGCGGTTCGAGACCGATACCGGTGGTGAGACGTGGGCGGAGATGACGATGACGAAACGGCCGGTCGGCTGTGCCATCAGACCAGTCGTCCCGCGAAACGCCGGCGAGGAGGTGCCAGTTCTCTGGACGACGGGCTCGTACAAACACATGGACACGGCACAGACCGTCCTCCGCGGGCTGCCCGCCGACCAGCTAATCGGGTCGAAACTCGAGGGCGATGGGTCACACGGCGTCGATCTCGGATTCGACCGCTACGACGCCGCCACGTTCGCCGGCGGAATCTCCGTCGCTGCGCGCATCGAACCGCGAGACGTAACGAGGCCGCAGGTACTCGCGAACTTCGGCGGTGCGGTCACGCTTGGAGTTGGTCTCACGGGAAAATCGGCGATCGAATTCTCACTGCGCGGCCCGAGAAAGGAGTGTACAGTCGCGTGGACAGACGTTGCGGCAAACGAGTCCCATCACGTAGCGGGCGTCTGGGACGGGCGGGACCGCCTCGCACTCGCCGTTGACGGTGAGGTGATCGACGAGGGTCGCTTCGACGGACCACTCGAGTTCGAGACCGACTGGGCCAGCTGGACGCTATTGAAGGGTGAGTACCTCTTCGATCACGGCTACGACGGAACCGCGACGGACGTCCGACTCTACAACCGACCGCTCTCGACGGCGGAGTTGCGGGCGCTCGCGGAGTAGTCACTGCAGCGACCACCTCGAGAACGTTACCGCGGCCACCTCGAGAACTGTCGCTCTCGCCCAATTCGAACGTCGAACTTACGGTCCCGGCGCGCCGAATCCTGTCACTGTGGGTACTGATATCGAAGCCTACAAGAGGATTACCTCGGTGAACGACGTATGGACGTAGGATTCATTGGAGCTGGCAAGATGGCCGCCACGCTGATGGAGAAAGTCGACGCCAGTAGTGACGCGAGCATCACGGCAATCTGTGACATCGACGAGGACGCCGCTCGAGAAGCCGCAGAGCCTCGCAACGCGTCGGTGTACACCGAGCACGAAACCCTCTACGAGGAGGAGTCCCTCGACGCGGTGTTCATTGCGATCCCCCCGTTTGCGTACGACGACCAGGTGACCCTCGCCGCGGAACACGGAATCGCCGTTTTCGTCGAGAAGCCGGTCGCCCTGAAACCCGAACAGGGGCGAGAGACGCAGGCGGCGATCGAGGACGCCGGGATCGTTACCGGAACTGGCTACGTCTTCAGGTACGACGAGATCACGGAGAAGGCCCTCGAGTTGCTCGAAGGCCGGGAGATTGCGATGCTCACCGGCCGCTACTGGAGCAGCCTGCTCGCGAGTCCGTGGGGGAACGAACTCGAACTCTCCGGTGGCGAAATCGTCACCCGGACGACTCACATCTACGACCTGGTTCGGTATCTCGGCGGCGACATCGAGCGCGTAACGGCTGCGAGTACGGATCGGATCGGAACCCCGGAGATCGACTACCCGGACGCCACGACGGCGACACTGGAACACGAGAACGGCGTCATCAGCACCGTCTCCTCGGCAGTGACGTCGCCGGAGTGGACGGCCGAGTTGAATATCGTCGGCGAGGATGTCCATTTACACTTGGATTACACGACACAGGAGCTCACCGGTACGGTCGGCGAGGAGTCGGTCCACTTCGAACTCCCGACCGATCGATACGGACAGGAGGTGACAAACTTCCTCGAGGCCGTCGATCGAAACGACCCCGCACACGTCCGTTCAGATTACGCGGACGCTGTTCGGACGCTGTCACTCAACTGGACCGTCATCGACGCCGCCGAGTCGGGCGAACCGGCCATCGTTGGTGAGACGCCTCGATCCTGAGCGGAGCGAACAGGCCCATCGACGGATCGACGTGTGGGTTTTTCGTTCGACGTGTAGCGTTTTGAATCGGTTATCGAGATAGAACTCGAGTGCGTGAGCGGTTTTTTATCGTAGCGTAGGCGGCTCGACAATCACGGCGAAGGCCGCTCGATGACCCGGTGACTCGAGTGCTCGCCGACCACTCAGATCGTCTCGGTCTGCCAGAAGTAGTACTCCAGAGGGAGGACCGCTCGCAGAAACGGCCGCGAGCGCCTGATCGGCCAGCACGCGTCGGGCGAGCCAAACAGGAGGCGGGTCATCGTCCGCCGGTCCAGGACGACATCCGGCTCTCGCGTCGTTCGCTCGACGTGAACGCCGGTCGCGTCGTAGGCGACCGTCACGGCGTCTGTCGTCTCGAGTCCCTCTACGGCCAGCGTCACCGCCCCGGATGGACACCCGAAGTCGTCGTCGACGGTCGCCCATCGCTCCGCGAGCAGCGGTTCGTACGCCTCGAGCGTCGCGAGCAGGTCGAGGATATTCAGTTTTCGATGCGGGCGCGTCTCCCAGTCGATTGCCAGGTCACAGAACGACGGGACGAGCGGATGGTGGGGATGGGTGAACACCTCCAGTTCGGCCTCCGTCTCGAGGACGGATCCGAACAGTGTCGTGACGCCCTCGCGCGAGCCGCCGAATTCGAGGACGGACGCGGGGTCGGTCCCGCGATAGGCGAGGTACGCTGGTCGATCTCCGTCGTAGACGAGTATCTCGAGGTCGCGCTGGCCGAGCAACCGCTCGTATCCACGGTCGGTGCGGGTTATCCGGTACCGTTCGCGCTCGTGGATATCCGTGATCAGTTCGAGATCCGTCCGACGTCGATACTGGCGGATGTCTGCGGAACCGGCGGGATCAGCAGTGAACGATCGACGCGTGATCCGGTACCGGTCCTCTCGGCCGGCGTTCTCCCAGCCGAATCGCCCGTAGCCGAGTCGGTCGCCCTCGAGTTCCGCGAGGGGGACGTCCTGTGAATCGAGGCGGTCGAGCCAGAACTCGAGGAGCTGGGTCATGTACCCGTTTCCGCGGTGGTCCGGGTCCGTCGCGACGCCAGCGATGCCGTAGCACGCGACGGTCGCGGATCCGGCACGAAGTTCCGCCGGAACACAGGCCACGTGGCTCACGATGTCGCCGTCGCAGGTGACGACCGCGTGTCGGTTCGGCCGTGTTTCATCGAAGCAGTGGGGCATTCGCCGTTCGAGACCACCGCGTTCGAAGCCGAAACATCGTTCCGTGAGCGTCATCGTCTCCCGGAACTCGCCCGGCCGAATGAGCCGCGGCCCCTCGATAGCTGGAGTCACGGAAGCACCTACTCACCACGCCTACAACACAATTTCGGTGATAGATATCCACGAACGGTACCCGACGAGGACGGGGCCGTATCGTTTCGGTCGAGTAAACGGCGAGCGATGTACCCGACGATTGCATTCGGATTGCCGTCTGTGAAGTCGTGTCCTCCCGGAGGGGTACCGTCCGAAAACGACCACTACGCCAGTTAGTTCCTGGTCTGACGAGGGCCGGTTGGTCCACTGATTGACTCGAGTTCGATCAGGCGACGGGGCCGAATCGACCTCTAGTGGTGTGGTAATAGCGTCGGTCGATGCACACGCCGTACTGCTATCGACCAGCGTGCAATGGTCCTTCCTCGTCAGAGAAACCATTCGTTC
Source organism: Saliphagus sp. GCM10025317 (assembly GCF_042663665.1). NCBI lineage: Archaea > Methanobacteriati > Methanobacteriota > Halobacteria > Halobacteriales > Natrialbaceae > Saliphagus > Saliphagus sp. GCM10025317. Next base: position 1,631,892 of record NZ_JBHTAQ010000005.1, on the reverse strand, counting down.
CACCGAGACAGACCCGAGCAGGACTCGAGACGGTGCACACGAATCCGTTGCGTGCAGCAATTCGTTTGGGTAGGTCAAACGAACGTCCGAAACCGGACTGCTGCGGCGATAGTCGACTATCGACCGGCCTGCTGGCGGACGAGCAGTCGCTCCACAGGTACACTCAGTTACATCCACCTCGGGGCTTACAACATTATGTATGTCACACGAAGGGAGCGGATGTGGTTGGTATCCTGACGATTAAATAAAAAGGAATCGAACCAGAACCGACGTATCCCACAGGTTTGATTATTCGAAACAAATATGTACAATGATGTGCCTCCCTGGCTGGGGAAACGGTTCCGAGCGGCCACACATCCATCGAAGAAGCCGTCTACGCCGTGCGTTTAGCAATTCCAAACGATTGTTGACACTCGCGGCATTCGAGGTGCCCACACGAACCAAGCAATCTGGCTTTGGAGGCTACCCCTCACAAGGTCGGGTCGGAGCAACCGGACACTCTCATCTCGGGAATTAACTCATTGACTTTCGAGACGAACAACGTATCATCACAGAGAAGGTAGCGATTAATAATTTCAACATCTAACGAACGTAATTTTTACGTGAATGTTATGTGCCACTGCGTCACATTATCGTGTGTGGCACTCACATGAACAGACGATCGTATCTTTCATCCGTTGGAATCGCAAGCGGTGTCCTGGCGGCCGGTTCGATGAAGACCGGTGCAGACTCGCTTGACATCAGTAGCCAGTCTCCATCCGAATCGACCAATCGAATTCAAACGGCGGGCGACCTCGCTCGCCTGTCGACCGACGAGATTCTCGAGCTCGACGACGAAACCGTCCGGCGGCCGTTCAACCCGGAACTCGGCGGCGGTGAGGCGTACGATCCCGACGAGTTCGAGGGTGCTGAAGCGTATCCTCACGGCGGGAAAGTCACCCGAGACCTGGCCGAATACGTCGTTTCCGATGCGGACGAACTCGAGACGGCAGCCGGCGATTCGACTGCCGGAGAGATCATCTGGGTCGAGGGAGACGCCGAGATCGATATGACCGGCGTCTCTATCACGCTCCCTGGCGGCGTGACGCTCGCGTCCGACCGTGGGCAAGACGGGTCGGAAGGGGCGCTCCTCTCCCAGGACGAGAACGGGTTTAATGCGTTCATCAGTACTGGCGGTGACGACGTTCGACTCACCGGGCTTCGACTGTCCGGGCCCGAACACGAGCACTGGGACTACGAGGACAAGGGAATCGACAGTATCTACGACGTCGGAATCACCTACGGACTCCTGATCGACGACACTGACGACGTCGAGGTGGACAACTGCCAGTTCTCCGGGTTCACGTACGCCGGCATTCGGGTCGGAATGTGGGGTGAGTACGAGTGTGAAGGGGTCTACATTCACCACAACGAGTTCGTCGACAATCCATCGCCATCACTCGGGTACGGCATCAACGTCTACGGCGGCGATCCGCTTATCGAGTACAACTATTTCGATAACAATCGTCGTTCCATCGCCGGCGTGGGCGGTGACGTGCCGATGAACTACACGGTCCGGAACAACCTCTTTGGCCCGCGGACACAGTTGGCACCGATCGACGCCCACGGAGGCGAGGTCGACGATATGGACGAACCACAGGCGGGCGTGCGCATGAACATTGAGAACAACGTCGTCCTGTCGGAGAAGGCCGTTGTCTCCGACGCTCCACAGCCGGCGATCGTCATCCGTGGCGTGCCGCGGGAGCGAGCTACGATCCGGAACAACTGGTTCTTCACCGACCGCGCTCCGCCGTTCAGTGCGGACGAAGGGACTGGTGACGGTGGCGCGGCGATCCGCCAGTGGACCGACCAGTATACCTCGATCACCGCGTACAACAACGTCTTCGGAAAGTTCGTTTTCACGGCAGAACTCGGAACGCCCGGAACGGCGTGGAGACCACAACAGGCACGCGAAGACCGAGATACCAACTGACGGTCGCCCGACCGTACTTTCGCCACGTTCTCTCCGGCTGCACTCGAGAGAGACCGATCACTTTGAAGGGACCTACCGTCGAGTGGTCGGGCGTATACTGGTCGTAGTAGTCTCGCTATCTTTCCCCTACGATACGCTCGGTGACTGTTCGACGGACGATGCAGTCGAACATCTTGTTTGGGGAGAAGAATCCTCGAAATATGGACTGTTGAAATGTCTGTGGCTCACTGACCGCGCCGTATCACGGCCAAAACGACGTAGAGGCCCACCGAAACGAGAATGACCGTCGCACCGTAGATCCCGAGCATTCCGGCGACGGTACCGTCTCCTCGAACCGCTCCGACCAGGAGCAAACCGAAGCCAAACAGCAGACTCAGTGCCAGTGGCTGCTCGAGCAACGATTGGACCGACTGGTCGATCCGTGACGATACGCCCTGTGAATCTTCGGACAGCTTCGCGGACATTGTGAGTTACTCCGACCTTCGGAGGACAACTGCATAAACCTTCACCTCCCCAGAGTGCGCTCGAGGGAATACAGGTGGCCGGAGCGGAAGACTCGGTTTTGAGCCCGTGATTAGGGTTGGGACCTGCAGACGAAGACGATGGGGAAGACCAAAAGGAAGACGAAAACGAAGAGTATAGTAACCGATCAGTTTCGGTTCGTGACGTCCTCACTATCGTCGACGGTCTTGGAGTGGCGAGCCCTGAGGCGGGGGTTGAACACCTTGTCCAGTCCCTGCGAGAGCAACACCAGTGCGAACGAGAGCAGTATGAGTGCCGCCATCGGCGGGTACAACCAGTGTGCGGCCCGCTCGGGGTTCGAGAGGGCGCCTCCAGTCGCGTACGCGTCGTTCATCATGGTCCCCCAGTTCGTCTCCGAGTAGGGAAGGAACCCGAGGAAGTACAGCGCGACGGAAGCGAAGATCACGCCTCGAGCGGCCTGTGCGGAGTTGATCAGTACGTACGGCATGAGCTGTGGGATAATGTCGTTTCGGAGGATCGAGCGCGTCGAGACGCCCATCGAGCGGACGGCTTCGACGTATGACGCCTCGCGAAGCGTCAGAACCTGCGATCGAATCGTCCGTGCTAGTCCGGGCCAACTGTCGATCGCGAGGATCACGCCGACGGCGAATGGATCCCGCGGCTGGTAGATGGCCGCCAGGACGACGACTAGCGGAAGCCCGGGAATGACCATGAGGATGTCCGAGATGAGCATCAGGACGTAATCGACGATCCCACCCTTGTATCCCGCGACCGTCCCGACGACGACCGCGACGCCTGCGGCGAAAATCGCCCCTGCGAGCCCCATTTTGAGCACGGCAGGCGTGGCGTGGACGAGCTGTTTGTGGATCGGTCGACCCATATTGTCGGTGCCAAGAGGGTATTCCGTCGACTGGAACCAGGTCATGTACGTCTCCGCCTCGTTGATCGACGGTTCTGGGACGAGGTAAACGCCCACCGTTCCGGTGAAGACGAACAGTCCCAGCACGACGATTCCAAACCGGGTTCGCCAGTCGGTCCAGGCGATTCGGGCCTGCGTTAGGAAGTAGCGGTCGATCGCCCGTGAGTACCTTTCGCGTTTCGACATCGTCGACATCGATGACTGGGACATGTTGGTCAGGAAGTCCGGCGTCGACCCGCCGTCAGTCCTCGCTTCGTTCGCCCCGTCGTCAGCCGTTCGTTCGTTGTGTTTCATCTTGAAATCAGCTCAGTATGACTCTTTGTCGTTCGTTCCGGCCCGTGGATCGATCAACCCGTACGTCAGGTCAGCGATCATGATTCCGGTGATGGTGATCGTCGAGAAGAATATGAGCAGCCCCATCAAGAGCGGATAATCATGCTGTGAAAGCGCTTCGTAGGTGTACCATCCGATTCCGGGATACGTATAGATCTGTTCCATGATGATCGAACTGCTGAAAATCGCGGCGATACCAATCATGAAGCTCGTGTACAGGGGCAAAATTGCGTTTCTGCCGACGTACCGGATCGCGATCCGATTGTCACTCAGCCCGCGGAGACGGGCTACTCGAAGGTAGTTCTCCCCCATGACGCGGATACAGTTCCCCCGCATCGCCAGCGCGGAGCCGCCGAATCCGACGATGATACTCGAGGCGATGGGGAGTGCAGAGTGATGCAATACGCTCAGCATGAAGGGGATGTTGAACCCCTCCGTCGTGGAGGGATCGTATCGACCTCTGGTCGGGAACCAGCCGAACTTGAAGCCGAGAAACGAGAGCATCAGGATCGCCCCAACGTAGTACGGAACCGAATTGAGGAACGTCGCACCGATAGATGCAACGTTGTCGAACCGGGACCCCTCCTTGTAGGCCATGAGCGCGCCCAGGACGATGTTCGCGCTAAATCCGATCAAGAGCCCGTAGATACTCACGAAGATCGACCACGGCATCGCTCGAAAGAGAATATCGAAAACTGGCTCGCCACGCCAGAGGGATTCACCGAAATCCTGGTAGACGACGATGTTGACCATGTACTCGGCGTAGGCTTCGAGAATTGGTTGCTCTGGGTCGATGTTCGTTCGCAATTCGATCATTCGGTTGATCTGATCGATGTTCACGTCCTGGCCCTGTTGAAGGGAGGTCTGTATCATTTCGTCTCGCATAACCTCGATTGGACCACCCGGCATAAGACGATAGAGAATAAAGGTTATCGTTATTACAGAAAATAACGTAATAATTGCTTGCCCTACTCTCCTGGCATAGTAGTTCATACTGGCTCATTTCGCTAGTCGATATTAAACTTTGCGTCAGGTGTTATCATGCCAAGGAGACGCCCTCGACGGGGGATATTGTTTTCAACTGCATTGACTTCACCGACACCCGAACAGTTATATGGGAATCGACGGTGACACTCTACGTAATGGGGCGATCGTTCACCGCGGAACTGGGCAAGCAAGTCTGTACGTACAAACTCTACCTGATCTTCGGCGTCTCACTGGCCCTGGTCCTGATCGCGTTCTCGCTAGTTTCGCTCACCGTCGTCGAACCAGCGAGCGCGACGTATGTCATCGTCGTCCTGAACCTCGCAACGCTCGCTGTCCTCACTGTCGCCATGTCAGTCGCGATCGTCATCTGTACGAGACGTGACTATTAGTGCTCCGCCGAGCGTCGACCGATGAGTCAAACCGGCTTCAAGTCCGGTTCGATTCTTCGCTGTAAGCTCTGAACGCCCTCAGTGCGATTCCAAACCTGAATTGAGGGGTAACACCGATGGCGTCTACCTGTTTTCACTCACCAGTCGACCCTCGGAAGCGTACGAGTACCCCTCTCGTCGACTGTTTCCGGAATCGAGTATCGTCAGTAACCCCACCGGAGAAGACGAGAGCGAGCAATGAGCGTCTACGGCCAGTTCGTCGTCGCGATTCACTCCGGAAGCGGTTCGCTGTTCCAGTATTCGTGGTTCCGCTCAGACCGGAAGCACGCGACGTCCGAACGGCCGCTTTCGTCGGCTGGCGTCAACTGTGGAACCTGGGTCGTACACACCTCTCGAGCCTTCGGACACCGGGTGTGGAACCGGCACCCGCTCGGTGGGTGTTTCGGGTCCGGGATGTCGATTTTTCGCATCGGAAGTTCCTTCGCCCCTTCTTTCGCCGCGTCCGGATCCATGACCGGCGTCGCCCACCGAAGAATCTTCGTGTAGGGGTGTTTCGGATTTCGGATGATCTCCTCGGCGTCACCGATCTCGACCAGGTTTCCGAGGTACATGATCCCGATACGGCCGCCGACCTTCTCCGCGAAGTAGTACGCGTTGGCGAGGTCGTGTGAAATGAAGAGATAGGACGTGTTGACCTCCCGTTGCAGGTCGTGCATGAGGTCCATCATCTCTATCCGCAACGAGACGTCGAGGGCACTGACGGCCTCGTCGGCCAGAATTACGTCCGGGTTCATCAGGAGCGCACGGCCCAGTGCAACCCGTTGTTGTTCACCACCGCTTAGCTGGTGGGGATACCGCGACGCGTACGACGACGCCGGTTTCATCCCGACGTAATCGAGCAGTTTGTAGATCCGTTCCTCTCGATCGTCGACGCTCAAGTTTGGATACCACTTCTTCAGCGGCACCGACAGACTGCTGAGGATGGTTCGATTGGGGTTCAGTGAACTCCCCGGATCCTGATGGATGATCTGGAGCGACCGACGGATGTCCGCGAACGGGATGTCTACGTCACCACTTCCGTCCTTGGCGTCCCAGATATCCTGTCCGCGGTACCGTACCGAACCGTCAGAGGGTCGCTGCAGGCCGACGGCCGTCTTTCCCAGCGTGGTCTTTCCGCACCCGCTCTCGCCGACGAGAACGATCACCTCGTTCTCGTGGATGTCGAGGGAAACCCCATCGACCGCCCTGACGACCTCTGCCTTCTTCCGTCGAAGGGTCTGCATCAACGACCTGTCCGAAAACTCGACACCGACGTCGTCCAGCGTGACGACCGGTTCGGAACTACGGCTCATCGAACGTCACCTCCTGTTCCTGGTCGCTCAGTGTATAGGTGAGCTGTTCTCGGGCGTCCTCCCAGTGGTAACAGGCGACCTCGTGGTCGGCGCTCACGGGCTCGAGTTCCGGATCGACCGCCACACACTGCTCGTCTGCCAGCGGACACCGAATGTGATAGGAACACCCCTTCGGCACGTTGACCGGGTCTGGACTGTCACCCTCGATTGGTTGCATATCTTCCAGGGCAGACGACAGATTCGGGACGGCCTTCAACAGTGCTCGAGTGTAGGGATGGGCGGCGTCTTTCAGGATGTCGTAACACGGGCCCACTTCCACGAACTGGAACGCGTACATTACGGCGAGGCGATCGGCCAGATCCGCGACGAGCGGCAAATCGTGCGTGATGAAGATCATCGTGATCTCGTACTCGTCGTGGAGTTTCGCCAGCAGATTCGTGATCGAACGCTGCATCAGCAAGTCGAGCGCCGCCGTCGGTTCGTCCATCACCAGGACGCTGGGCTCGAGCAACAGACTGAGCGCGATCAGGGCGCGCTGTTGCATACCGCCACTCAGTTCGTGTGGATACGAGTCGAGAACGCGCTCGGGATCGAGATACAGGTCCGTGAGCAACTCGCGGCCGTAAGCCATTCCTTCCTCGACGTCGCGGTTGTGGGCCCGAAGCGTCTCCTTGAAGTGGCCGCCGATCGACATCGTCGGGTTGAACGAGTCCATCGCCCCCTGAAACACCATCGAGACTTCCTCCCACCGGAACTTTCGGAGCTCCTCTTCGTCGAGGTCCCGGACGTCGAACGGATCGCCGTCAGGAGGGTGGTAGATTACCTCGCCGGTCAACCTCCCTGGATTGACGACTGCGTCCAGGAGCGCCGATGCGAACATGGATTTGCCGCTGCCACTCTCGCCGACGATCCCGAGAATTTCGTTCCGATGGATATCCATCGTCACGTCGTCCATCACTTTCGACGTCCCTCGTTCCATGTCGAACGTAACGGATGCGTTCCGGACTTCGATCAGTGTCTCCCTCCCCCAGGAGTTTGGCGAGGTCGTCACTCCGTCACGTACGGTCACAGAGAGTCACCTGTACGGGAGCAGTCGACTTTACAGTGACGTTCGGTTCGTCACGTACCGAGAACTCGATCATCAGCCGTTCCATACCCAAAGGGAGGGTGGTTTTCTCACATAAGCTTTTAGGAACCTGTTTGCCGACGTATAGCTTTTCGTGGGACAGAAGTCGTGAGAGAAGAGGAAAGAGGGAGAGAAAGAAGACGGTGCTAATTCCGCTCACCGAGCGGCCGTGCGGGTTCGTTATGGGTACCCAACGGTGCCGTTCTTGATGAGGGGGTACAGCGCGTTGTTGGTTTCGAGCCGCCACTCCTCGTCGACCGACCAGTCGAAGTCACGCGTGTTGGCCCAGCGACCGGATTGGCGGTAGAGCAGGTCGATTTCCGGCATGTGGAAGTTCCACATCCAACACAGCTTTTTGATCTGTTCGTTGGTCCACTCGACGTCGTCCGTAACCATGATCTCGTCGACAATTTCGACCAGGTTGATCTCCTCGGTGTCGCCGGAGAGGTCGAGTTGACCGATTTCGGTTGGGATTTCCCAAACGAGCGGCTTCCCGTTGTACGGCGAGTGCGTGCGGCCGTCGTCGAGCCACTGCTGGATCGTATCGTTCGCAGCGCTGGTTCCACCAGTTGCGATCTGTGACACGAGGCGAAGCCCGAACGAGTGATTGTACCGGAAAAACCCAACCGGGTGCTGGTAGTCCGCTGCGTAGTGGCTGTACGGCGTGAGCCCCCAGTCCATGGTTTCGTTGAACCGCTCGGTCACCTGGTTCTGCTCCTGGCCCTCGAACACGACGGGGAAGCCGTACTCCTCGAGCTGGGCGTGGACGGTCTGTCCTGGGACGTTGAAGAAGTAATCCGTCCCGATGGGCATCAGGATCGGATCGAGTTCTTCGCCGTCCGGATTGTAAACCGTCCCGTCTTCGCGCGAGTAGCCACCGGCCTCGAGGAACTGATCTGCAAGTTCGTGGTCGGATGCCTGGGGTGCGTAGTCGATGAAGTTGTCCAGGTCGTCGCCGAGGTACGTATTGTTCCACTCCTGTTCGATGCCCGTGTGGACGTCGATTGGCAGTCCAGTCTCGAAGTTCGTGACGACGTCCTGCGTGTTGATGACTGCCGTTATCGCGCGACGAACGGCACGGTCCTGGAGTGCCTCGGTGTGGTTCCAGTTGATCGTCATCGAGTACATGAACTTCGAGGCGTACTTCGCGAGGTCCTGGTAGTGGTCGGGGAGTACTTCCCTGTACTTCTGTTCCATCGCGACGGACGCGAAGTCGACCTTTTCGTTCGATATTAGCTCGTCCTGTGCGGCACCCCCAGCGACGAGTTCCTCGTACTGTTCGATCTGGATGTCTTCGGACCAGCGGTGGTGGTCGACGGGTTCGAGCGTAACGCCCTGTGTGGACCAGTCGACGAGTTCGAACGACCCCGTGCCGAGCCCTTCGTTCATGTACTGGTCGATATCGATTTTCTTTTCGAGAACCTCAGTTGCGGCCGCATCACGTTCCTCGTCCGTCGACGCGTCCTGCAGCGCCTCGAGGTGGGGTTGCCACGTCTCTGCATTGAGGGAGTCAAGGTTACCGCTCACGCCACCCAGGTCGGTGGTCTCGATGAGCGCAGGATTCTTGGGCTCCTTGTAGGTGTACTCGATCGTCAGGTCGTCGACCAGTTCGATGTTCTCGTACTGGCTTCCGTCGGGTGACATCAGCCGATTCACTTCTTCCCACGTGTACAGGTCCTCTGCGGTGTACTGGTCGCCGTTCCAGAAGGCGAGGTCGTCACGAAGCGTCTTCGTGAGTACTAGGCTATCGAGGTCCCAGTTCCAGGACTCGAGAGCCGGCGTCTCGACGTTCCCGTTGTTGTAGACGATCGTTTGCCGGTCATTGGTGAAATCGGCCAGTCGGGACGGGAACTCTTCACCGAGAGGGTTGAAGTTGTACTCGTCGGGAAGCGTACTGCCGGCAATTCGGGTCAGCGTCCGGTTCTCACCGTTGCCCCCATTTCCTCCGTTGCCGCCGTTGCCTCCGTTGCCTCCGTTGCCTCCGTTGCCACCGTTACCACCGTCGCCGCCCGTACACCCGGCGAGACCGGCCGTCGCACCCGCCGTCAGGGCGAGAACGTGACGCCGACTGGTCAGATTCCTGTTGCTACGCGTGCCCACTGTAGGTTTGTCACCGTCTGGCATAGGAACCACACTCGCCCCAGGTACGATAAATCTTTCCCCGCGAAGTATGTGGATTCGCCTGGGAAATTTGCCGGGTTCTAGAATTTACTGGCCGTTCCTCTTTACTTACCCAAATCGTTATGGAACTATCTCGTGCAAGTTCCGACCGCCAGCCGCGGCGAATCCAGAGACGACTGGTAGCCGAGGTCTGGTCGGTCAGAGGCCGGTCACAGAAGAACGAGAGGTGCCGAACGGGTGCGGTCAGAAAGCAATCCTGATTCGATCCGCTGTTCGCGGTCGGCGATTGATACGCTCGACTCGAGCTGATCCTTCGCCTCGATGTACGACCACGTTCGCTCGCGACAATCACCCACATCGTTCTGGAGGGGGTCAGAAAATCGATCGAAAGAGATCACTCGAATCGTTCGAGCCCGTGAATAGAGATCGGACGACGACAGCGACAGGTATCCAGGGAACCAATATCCAAAAGCGACGGGACGCTCCGAAGACGAATGGGCGAAGACTATAACTCATGCCGGGCGAGCAACGTGAGTATAGATAGCGAATAGCATGACGAGCAACTCGTGGAGAAAAATGGTTCACGGTTGCCCAACGGACGTCGAGGGTTCGTGGTCGGTGCCGCGGCCGGAGTACTCGGACTCGGGGCGACGAAACTCGCACTCGAGCTACGCACACCCTACGACATCAACAGCTTCGACTATCACGAGGCCCGGCTCCGTGCGGCCGGACACAGCGATCCGCCGCCACGGGCCCGTCGAGAGGCGGTCTTCGACTGGGTCGCCGAGGACATGCCGTCGACCTGAGGAGTGTTGGCCCTCGAGGCGTGAACTCGGCTGTCGAGGAACCACAATCGGTGGATTCCTCGAAGCCGACGCCACCAACACGCTTTTGCCCCCTCCGAGACCTTCTTCAGCGGACTATGGCCAGTGATCGTCGCTTCGATCCCGCGTGGGAACTCGCAGAACGCATCCGCAACGGAACCGTCAGTCCAACGGCGACCGTCGACGCTCACCTCGAGCGAATCGACGCGCGCAACGACGACGTCAACGCCTTCATCACCGTCGCGGCGGATCACGCCCGCGAGCAGGCCCAAGAGGCGAAACGGGCGCTCGAGGACGGCGAGTCGGTCGGTCCGCTCCACGGGGTACCCGTCGCACTCAAGGATCTCACGGCCTTCCGCGAGGGGATTCGACACACGTTCGGCTGTCGAGCCTTCGCTGACAACGTCGCGACCCACACCGCCGAGTTCGTTCGCCGACTCGAGGACGCCGGGGCGATCGTGATCGGCAAGACCAACACGCCCGAGTTCGGTCACAAACCACTCACCGACAATCTGCTCGTCGGACCGACCGCGACCCCGTTCGATCTCGATCGAAACGCCGGTGGCTCCTCGGGCGGGAGCGCCGCAGCGGTCGCTGACGGACAAACCGCGTTCGCCCAGGGCGGAGACGCGGCAGGATCCGTCCGTATCCCGGCGGCGTGGTGTGGCGTCTACGGATTGAAACCGTCCTTCGGACGGATCCCGGAATCCGCACGTCCGAACGCGTTCCAGTATCACTCGCCGTTCATCTGCAAGGGCTTTCTGACGCGATCGGTCAAAGACGCCGCGATCGCCCTCGAGGTCACGGCAGGACCGAACGCCCAGGATCCGTTCGCCTTGCCGGCGGATGACGCCGATTACGTCTCCGCACTCGACCGACCGATCGACGAGTGGTCGATCGCTTACAGCCCCGACCTCGGGGTGTTCCCCGTCTCGCAGTCGGTTCGGGCCTGTATCGAAGACGCACTCTCCGCGTTCGAGCGAGCGGGCGCGACCGTCGACCAGGTCGACGTCGACATGGGCCACACCCTCGAGACGCTCCGAGACCGGACCCGTTTCGGACTGATGCAGGCGTTCACCGCGAAGATTGCCGACTCGATTGAGGACCGTAGCGGCATCGACTTCCTCGGCGAACACGCCGACGACGTTCCCGAGGAGTTTCGCGATCGAATCCGGGCGGGTCGGAGGTACTCCCCCGTCGATATCGGCCGGATGAACCAGGTTCGGACGGCGATGTTCGACGGCGTGCAGACCGTCTTCGAAGACGAGGGATACGACCTTCTCGTGACGCCGACGTCGTCCATTCCACCGATCCGAAGCAATTCGCTCGACGACGTTCGTGTCGACGGTGAACCGGTCAATTCGCGGGCCGACTGGCTGTTGACGTGGCCGTTCAACATGACCGGTCACCCCGCCGCGTCGATTCCGGCGGGGCTGGTGGACGGACTCCCGGTCGGGATGCAACTCATCGGCCCGCGCTTCGGCGACGAAACCGTGCTCACGGCGAGTGCGGCATTCGAACGCCACCAGCCCTGGATGGACTGGTACGCGACGGTGCAGGCATAGTAGTCCCAGCGAGGCGGGTACCACGGCACGACGGGCCGCTGGCGACTGGCCACGGACGACGGACAGCACGGTCGCCACCGCTCTCGCGGACGACCCACTCGTTTTCGGCTGCTTCGTCGAGTGACGATGCCCACCACAACCGGACCGTTTTTGCCCCCGGTCGAACAGAGTAGTGTCATGAGCACGACGGACAACGATCACGAGTGGCGTGCAGGAACCGCGAGCGAGGTTATCACGCCCGAGGAGTCCATGCGAATGGCCGGTTTCGGTGCCCGCGAGGAACCCTCCGAGGGAACGCTGCAGGACCTCCACGCGAAGGCGATCGCCCTCGAGGACGAGAACGGGACGCGCTTCGTTGCCGTCGGGGTCGAGATCCTGGCAATCTCGCGGCCCCTGCACGCGACGGTCACTGACGCCTGTGAAGACCAGTACGACCTCCCGGCATCAAACCTGCTGTTGAACGCTTCGCACACGCACTGCGGCCCGATCTACCGGGAGCGCAAGACCGAGGTCTTCTCGTTGAACGACGAAGAGCGTGCGCAAGCGCGAGCCTACGCCGCGTACCTGGAGGAGACGCTAATCGAACTCGTCGGCGAAGCACTCGCGAACCTCTCCCCCGCCTCGATCACATACAGTCACGCCCGCTGTGGCATCGCGATGAACCGACGCATTCCACTCGAGCAGGGGATCGGCTTTCAGCCGTACCCGGACGGGCCGGTCGACCACGACGTGCCGGTGCTGGCGATCGAGTCACCGGACGACGAGACGCTTCGGGGGATCTTATTCGGATACGCCTGCCATCCGACGAGCCTGTTCATCCGGGAGTGGGCCGGTGACTGGGCCGGGTACGCCATGGAACACCTCGAGGAGGAGTACCCCGACGCCACCGCCGTCTTCGTCCAGGGATGTGGCGGCGACCAGAAGGCCTACCCCCAGCGCGACCTCGAGTTGACGAAACACTACGGCAAGTCCCTCGCGACGGCCGTCCGCGGCGCGCTCGTCGCAAAGCGCCGTGAGGTTCACGGACCACTCCGGTGTGTGAAAGAGGAAGTCGACCTCGAGTTCGAAGACCCGCCGTCCAGGGAGGAACTGGAGACACAACTCGAGTCCGAGGAGCGCTACGAGCGGCGTCACGCCGAGCACCTCCTCGCGGAACTCGACGAGCACGGCGAGTTGCCGCGCACCCATCCCTACCCGATCCAGGCCATCGGATTCGGCGGGGACCTCACGGTGGTGGCGCTGACGGGCGAGGTGCTGGTCGGGTACTCGCTGAAGCTCAAAGAGCGGCTACCCGGTCCACTGTGGGTTGCCGGGTACTCGAACAACTACATGACGTACATTCCGACTGTCGACGACCTCTTCGCCGGCGGCTACGAGGCGGATCGGTTCGTTCACCTGACGGAACTGCCCGCGAAGTTCGACCACAGCGTCGAGGATCGAGTGCTCTCGACGGCGACGGCGCTCGCTCGACGCGTCGGGCCGCCGGACGAGCGGTAACGGGCAGGGACGTCGAGTGGAACGGACTGGTCCTCGCCGATCCAACCGATCTCGATTATCGAACATCCCAAAGGCCGACTCCTTGAGCAGTCACGGTATGATCGCGTTCTCGCAGGACTCGCTCGTCACCACCAGTCGTTCTGGTGCGTTTCAAGGTTCGTGAGATCACCATCGTCGAGGGCGTCCTCGTTCACACCGTGGAACTCCGACAGCCGTATCCGAACGCCGTCGACCTCTCCCTGGATGACCGAGTCCGTGTTCCAGATTTTACAGCCGTGGATACGGACATTCGAGAGTTCACCTACGGAGTCGACCACCCAGTCGTCGTCACGGGTGTGCTCGATGAACGCCCTCGGTTCGTCGCCGTCTCCCACGTCGAACGCGCAGTTGCTGAAGTCGATGTGGCGGACGACGGACGTCTCGTCGAGAATCCGGCACTCGACGAATTTGTCGAGGTTTCGCGCGGTACAGTTGCTGAAACTGACGTTTTCGATGAGATCGTTCGCCCACGTCCAGAGGACGACCGCCGCCGGAATCTGGGCGTCGTGGTCGGCGTATCGGGGCGCCATCGTACAGGAGTCGACGCGGCCGTTTCGGATCTCGCCGGTGAACGCCGAGAACGCGATCGTGTCGACGTCGCAGTCCGAGATTCGGAACCCGTCGACCTCCTGGATGATACCGATGCGACGGACCGAGCAGCCCTGTATGGCGACGTCCGTAATGCCACCGCGCACGCCGTGGATCGCCAGGTGTTCGTCCATTCGACAGTCGGTGAAGGTGAGGTGATGACCGCCGGTACCGCCCTCGCCGATGCTCGGGGCCGCCTGGATGCCCGGCCCGTTCACGTTGTCGTAGGTCGAACAGCGGACGACGTCGACGTGTTCGCAGGTACCCCGGAGGGTGATGCCGTCATAACCGGTGTTGCGCGCGAGGCAATCAACGATCTTCGAGCGCGTGCAGTCGGTGAAGACGATACCGTAGCGCCAGTCGACGTTCTCGACGGTGATCGAGTCGAACCGCGCGTTGTCGACGGTGTGGAGCCAGACGGGACCCCAACGGATGCCGTTCTGGTCGGAATCGACACCCTCGAAGTCGATGTGACCACCGCGGACCGTGATGTCGTGGTTGCCGTTCTCGTGGTCGTCGTTAGTGATGAGTGCGGCACCCCCGTGGAACACCTCCGTGTCGCTTTCGTCCATCGTGGACGTGATGGTGACGCCGTCGAGAATCTCGAGGGTGAACTCGCTGGGGAGGTAGACCGTTCGATTCCACTCGCCCTCGTCGCCGTAGACGACGACCTTGTTGTGTCCCTCGGCGTCGGCCGCGTCGACGGCCTCCTGGACCGCAGCGGCCCCCTCCGCGACGTCGACGTAGCGGACGTTGTTGATCAGGTCTCTATCGTTCGTCGCACGCAACACGCCATCCTCGATAGTGAGATCCTCGCCTGCGAAGTCGGTGATGGGGTCGGACCCGGCCATCTCGAGGGCACCGAGGTCGCTCAGGGTGTGTCCCTGTGCATCGACGTCCTGTTCCCATCGACGAGGTCGTGGGTTGCTGGTAGCACCGACCTGCCCGACAGCGCCGCCCAGCAGACCCGCACCGGTGACGCCCGCCAGCGCCATCGCCGCCCGTCGAGTGACTGTTCCCTCCTCTCGCTCGCCCGCTGGTACTCGATCCGCCGCTTCGCCTGTCGGGTCGGTCGACTCCGAGGATCCGCTATCTTGTCTATTGGTAGCCATTCGCACTGTTGGCAACACCCATGAGGGTTATAAGTAAATTTCCTCAGGAGGATGTTTCTTATAGAAAAAGAAATAAATAGGGTAATTAGAAGCAATCGGATGCGTTACGCACTGTGAACGCGCTCGAGTGCTGATCGAAGCGAGTGTTCTCGCCTCGAGTCGATGTACGGAAACGAGCACAGAGGCGACGGTGCGAGACCACAACCCGCGTCAGCAATTGACACAATACTTATCGTGCCCCTCCCTGTACGCCTCGAGTGATGGTACGGATCGGAATTCTGGGCCGCGGCTTCATGGCGACCGTCCATGCGCTGCGGTACGCCGAGCTGGATGGAGTCGACGTCGTGGCCGTCGCGTCGCCGAGCGGCCCGAACGAGTTCGTCGCCGAGTACACCGACGGCGCGACGCCCTACGACGACGCCGTCGAGATGTACGACGCGGAACCCCTCGACGCAGTCGACGTCTGCACGCCGACGCACACCCACCGGGAGCTAGTCGTGCCCGCAGTCGACCATGGCCTGGACGTCCTCTGTGAGAAGCCCATCGAGCGAACGATGGCCGACGCGACGGCGATGGTAGACGCGGCCGCCGAGGCGGGCGTGACGTTCATGCCGGGCCACACCCTCCGGTTCTTCCCGGAGTACGCGAAAGCACGAGAGCGAATCCAGGCGGGCGACATCGGCACCCCCGGAAACGCCCGTCTGTTCCGCCAGTCGCCGTTCGCGGAGAAGAACGCCTGGTTCGTGGACGACGAGAAAAGCGGCGGGGTCCTCCTGGATCTGGCGATCCACGACTTCGACTTCCTCCGGTGGACACTCGGCCCGGTCGAACGCGTCTTCGCTCGACGCAAGCAGTGGGACGACCACGAGTACGCACTCGCTACGCTCCGCTTCGAAAGCGGCGCGGTCGGCCACGTCGACGCCCGCTGGCCTAACCGCCCCGACCTCCCGTTCGTCACCCGGTTCGAACTCTCCGGCGACGAGGGCCTGCTCGAGTACGACAGCGAGGCGGTTTCGCCGATAGACGTCTACAGCACGACCGATTCCGGCGAGCCCCAGCGAGACCCGATCGACGAACCACTCGAGAAGGACCCCTATCGACTCGAACTCGAGGCGTTCGTCGACTGCGTGCGCTCGGGTTCGGAGCCGCCGATCACGGGCAGCGACGGACTGGAAGCACTCCGGATCGCGCTCGCGGCGATCGAGTCCGCGAACACCGGACGGCGCGTCGCGCCCGACGAGGTGACGGCATGACGCTCCGTATGGGTATCCTGTCGACCGCGCACGTCCACACGAACGGATTCGGGTCTCGACTGAACGCCCGGACGGACGTCGAGTTCGTCGGGGTGACCGACGACGACGGCGAACGCGGTCGCGAGGCGGCGGATCGATTCGACGTCGAGTTCCTCGAGCCTACAGCGTTGCTCTCATCGGTGGACGCGGCCATCGTCTGTTCGACGAACGTGACCCGGCGCCAGTGGGTCGAACGGGCGGCCGCCGCCGGCGTCCACGTCCTCTGTGAGAAGCCGCTCGCGACGAGCCTCGAGGACGCCCGCGCGGTCGTCAACGCCTGCGACGACGCGGGCGTCCAGTTGGGCGTCTGTATGCCGTTGCCGTTTAGCGTTCCCGCGAAGCGGGCGAAGGAAGCCTACGAGGCGGGCGAGATCGGTGACCTTCGGGTCGCGGTCGGTACGAACCGGGCGTGGCTGCGCGACCGCCACCTGACGGGGTGGTCGGCCAGTCCCGAACACGCTGGCGGCGGCGCGGCGATGGACCACACCGTCCACATCGTCGACCTGGTACGCTGGATCACCGGCGAGGAGGTCGTCGAGGTCAACGCGGAGTTTTCGACGATGCACGACGGCGTCGAAGTCGAGGACATCAACGTGCTCTCGATGGCGCTCTCGGACGGGAGCATCTTCACCCTCGACGGATCCTGGGACCGGCCAGACGACTGGGACTACTGGGGCGACGCGACGCTGAACCTGATCGGCACCGACGGCGAACTCTCGATCGACGTCTTCGACCAGACGCTCAAGCGCACCCGCGAGGGCGAAGGCATCGACGGCGTCTACTGGGGTTCGATCCCGGACGACGGGTTGCTTCAGGATTTCGTCGACGCGGTAGAGAACGACCGACCGCCCCTGGTCACCGCCGAGGATGGTCTTCGCGAAACCGCCGTCGTGCTCGCAGCCTACGAGTCAGACGAGCGCGGCGAACCAGTGGCGGTCGAGTACCGAGACTGACGCCGACTGGAGGCACATTTTTATACCGGCCGCGTGATGGATTCGGCGATGACTGAAGACATTCCGGTCCGCGTCGGCATCGTCGGGCTGGGAACCATCGGACGAATTCATGCGACGCGAATCGACGACCTCGGCGCCGAACTCGTCGGCGCAGACTTAGACGAGGACGCGCGGGCGTCGTTCACGGACGAATTCGACGCCCCGGCCCACCGCGATCACCACGAACTGCTCGAGTCCGGCGTCGACGCGGTGATCGTCGGCGTTCCAAATCGCATCCACGAGGAAATCGCGGTCGATGCCCTCGAGGCAGGCGTGGACGTCCTCCTCGAGAAGCCACTGGCGCACTCCGTCGAGAGCGCCGAACGGATCGCGGCGGCTGCCCGAGCGGCCGACGGATTCTGTACGGTCGGGTTCACGATGCGGTTCTCGAGTCTCACGGAGCGAGCGATAGAGCTCCGGGACGAGGGATCGTTCGGCTCGCTCTCGCACGTGAGCGTCGACTACCTCCGACGAGGCGGCGTCCCCGGCGGCGGGCGGGGCTGGTTCACCGACGAGGGACTGGCCGGCGGCGGCGTGCTGATGGATCTGGGCGTTCACATCATCGACCTCGCCCTGTACCTGCTCGACTACCCGACCGTCGTCGAGGTGAGTGGACGGGCACGCTCCGAGTTCGGCGAGTACGACGTCGACGACTCCGCGACCGCCTTGCTCCGGTGTGCCGACGGGCAGACGATCTCCGTCGAGACGGCCTGGCACGCCACGGCCGTCCCCTCGAGATCGTGCGTCGTGCGAGGGAGCGAAGGTGGCGTGTCGTTCCAGGTGAGCGAATCCGACCTCGCGTTCGTGAGCGCCGACGCCGACGCCGACGTCGATACCCTCTCCGTCGAGGCCAACGACATGCACCTCGCGGAGGACCGGGCGTTCCTCGAGGCGGTCGCCGGCACCCGCGATCCGCCTGCGGAGACGGTCGAGGAGGCGCTCGTCGTCCAGCGAGTGATCGACGTGATCTACCGGTCCAGCGAGAGCGGTCGGGCGGTGCGTCTCACCGAGTAACCGAACCGTACCGGACGCTTCCTCTTCGAACGTGCGGTGACTCGACTAGCGTTCGGAGAACACCACGATGGCGATTTCTTGCGAGTGCTCGAGCGAAGAGCGGTGAACCAGAACGGGGAGCACGAGAAGAACGGGGGAAGCGGGAACGAAGCCCCACCGTTATATCGACGCTCGTACATTGGCGACCATGGACGTGCTGATCACCGGGGCGAACGGAATTGTCGGAACCGCGATCGTCGAGGCGCTCGGCGATCGCGACGAGTATTCGTTCACGGAACTGGACATCGAGTCGCAGCCGGATCGAGAGACCGTCGTCGCGGACGTCGCCGACTACGAGCAGCTTCGACCGGCGTTCGACGGCATCGACGCCGTCGTTCACATGGCCGTCTACGCACCCGGATTCGTCGACGAGTCCTGGGAGGACATCCTTCGGGTAAACGTCCGCGGGACGAGAAACGTCCTCCGGGCAGCGGCCGACACCAAGGTCGAATCGGTGATCTTCGGCTCGACGAACCACGTCGTCGGAATGTACGAGCGGGAGTTCTCGCCGGACCTTTACGAACCCGAATACGACCTGACTGTCGATCACCGGTCTCCCGTCCGCCCGGACTCGACCTACGGCGTCTCGAAACTCTTCGGCGAGCACGATGCTCGTTTTTTCGTCGAGACGAAGGCGTACCCGAAACGGTGCTACGCGCTTCGGATAGCCAGCGTCAGGCCGGCCGGGGAGGACCACCCCTACGCCGCCGCGGAGCGCGGCGTCGACGACGGGCGCTGGGAACGCGACAGCGAGACGTACGATCGACAGGTCGCCCGGTTGAAGGCGACGTGGTTCTCCCGTCGGGACTGCGGGCACATGATCGATCGAATGCTCCAGGACGACAGCGTCGAATTCGACGTCTTCTACGGCGTCAGCGACAACGACCGACGGTGGTTCGACATCGACCACGCCCGCGAGGTGCTCGACTACGCGCCTCGAGACAACGGAGAGGAGTGGGACGGTCCGCCGAGCGGTGACCGAGGGTGAGTCAGACTCACGGCCTCGAGACCGGAGACCACGGCGTGACGAACGTACACCTCCCGGAACGGCTACCTGGACGTGACACTGAATCCCGCGACGGGTCGAGGGTCAGTCGAACGCGACCTCGACTGGCTCACCCCTCTCGGCTGACTCGTAGGCCGCTTCGACGACGCCGACAGCCAACAGGCCGTCGTCCGGGGTGATCTCCGGTTCTCGATCTGCCCGAACACTGCTCACGAAGTCCTCGATGAGGCCCGCGTTCGCGTTGGTGCCGTAGAACGCCGTGTGAACGCCTGCGTTCGAACCGGACTCGACGGTGTGGACGAGCGACTGATTCGTGTAGTCGATGCCGACCGTGGCGTCAGTGCCGGTCAGTTCGAGGGTCGCGTCGCCCCACGTGTGCCAGGCGTCCGGCTTGCTCCACGACCCGTCGAGGAAGAACGGCGTTCCGTCCGCCAGTTCCATCGAGAGGACGTTGACGTCGTCGACCGGGATGTCGTGAAACCGCGTGCCGACCTCGGCGTACACCTCCGCGACCGCCTGACCTGTGAGGTGATAGACGAGGTCGACGATGTGAACCGAGTGGTCCATCACGGCGCCGCCACCGGCGGCCTCGGGATCGACGAACCAGCCTCCGGGCATCTGCCCGCGGTTCGTTCCGGAGATGGCGAGGAGGTTACCGACCTCGCCGGCGTCGAGGGTCTCTTTCGCCCGCTGAGCGGGGCCGCAAAAGCGAAGCGGCATGGTGATGCCGGCTCGGATTCCCGACTCCTGCCAGACGTCGACGATCGCCCGTGCGTCCTCGAGAGTCGGTGCGAGCGGCTTCTCACAGAGGACGTGGACGCCGGCGGCGGCCGCCCGTTCGAACCACTCGCGGTGGTCGGCGTTTGGCGCACAGATCACCGTGGCGTCGATTCGCTCGAGGAGCGCGTCGGCGTCGGCGACGTACTCGGTGTCGTGGCGTTCGGCCGTCTCCTGGCCGCGGTCGGAATTTCTGTCCGTTACGCCGACGAAGTCGACATCCTCGCGGTCGGCGAGTTCACCGGCGTAGGCGTCCGTGTGGACGTGGGCGGTCGACAGGATCCCCATCGCGATGGGGTCGCTCATTTCGCCACCTCCTCGGGTGCGACCGGGACACCGCGGTCAGCCGAGTGCTCGGCGGCGAGCGCGAGGCGAAGCGCCTCGATCCCCTCCGAAGCGCCGGCCTCGGGGTCCGAACCGTCGTCGAGACAGGAGACGAAGTGCTCGAGTTCCCGCCGATAGCCGTTCTTCGCGAGCGGGCTCTCGACGGTCGCGTCGCCGTCGGTCCACTCGGCGTAGGCCGACTCCTCGGCGCTCGAGAACTCGACCAGGCCGTCGTCGCCGGCGAATTCGAGTTCGACGGTAAACGGCCTCGAGTCGGGCTGTGCCCAGGAGGACTCGACGTAGCCGACGGCGCCGCTCTCGAAGCGAAGGGTGACGAACCCGTGTTCGGACTCGTCGTCGCGGTGGCGGCGGGCGAACACCCGCTCGACGTCGCCCCAGCACCACCGGAGATAGTCGAGATCGTGGATCGCCAGGTCGACGAAGATGCCACCGCTCTTCTCGCGGTCGGCAAACCAGTTATCAGAGCCCCAGTCCGGAAACGGCGAGAGTCGCCGTGCGCGAGCGACGCCCTCGTTTCCGATCTCGAGGTCGCGAGCGTTTCGGTAGTTCGGGAAGAAGCGGGCGACGTGACCGACCATGAACGTCAGCCCGGCGTCGGCGACAATCTCGTCGATCTCGTGCGCCTCCGGGAGCGTCCTGGCGATCGGTTTCTCGAGGAAGACGTCGACGCCGGCCGCGGCGGCCGTCCGCACCAGTTCGACGTGCGTGTGTGTCGGGGTACAGATGTCGACGTAATCGGGGTCTGTCTCCTCGAGCATCGTCGCGACGTCCGTGTAAATCTCGGCCTCGAAGCCGAACTCCGCGACGAACTCGTCGGGACCGCTCGGTGAGGCGACGCCAACGACCTCGACGTCCATCTGGGCGTACTCCGCCGCGTGGGTTCGGGCCATGAAACCCGCTCCCGCAATACAGGCTCGCATACTGAGCATTGACACGCCAGAGCTATAATAAACGTTTCGTGGGACGAACCGAAGCACGGGTGGATCGAGGGGCCGATACACCGGTTCGACTGAACACAGCAGCTGGACCGATCCGTTATCGTGACCTCCGAAAGGGACATGCGAAACGCATCGTCAATCGCTCGAGGCGACCGGTGACCGAGAACTCGGAATCGCAACGCCGTCTCTGTGATCGGCGTTTCGATTGACAAAACTGTACCTTGGTGTGTGTTCACACAGATATCCAGGGACGTGACCCCAAATTATGGAGTGGACTGGTGACGATACAGTCACTGCCGGTCAGCGATGCGGCGCCGCGCGTACGCACACCGTTCGCAGTCGGGAACGTCACAGAGGAGGAGCCCAGGCTGCTCCTTGAGTAACTCCACGACCAGTGAGAGAAGCCTCCGTCCGTCGACGAGGCGCGCGGTCGCATCGCCGACACGCCCCTCTCTCTCGAGACCCAGTCGGGTCGCGATACTCCCGACGACGCCGAATCCGTGGGAGCAATGCACCTGGTTCACTTCGACGGTTTCGGTCGATCCGTCCTCCCCTCGTATCGTCGTCTCGGCGATCTGGTCGCGGTAGGGCAGGTTGGCCAGTCGCTCGGCGACGTGAAGCGCCGAGTTCGTCGTGTGGTCGACGCCGAGGAGGAGTATCTGTCCGTCTCTGTCGTTGATGAGCCGGTGGATCGGACTGCCAGGACCGATCGAATTTCGGAGTTCGTGGTTGGCGACCACCGACTCGGCGTCTGGACCGATTGCGGCGACGGACTTCGTCGGGTGCGCGCTCCGTACTGCTTCCGGTCGATTCCAGAACGCTTCGGTGATGGCACCGACGGTCGACGGGGACGTCTCCGGATCGTACGCCCGATCGTACCTGGTGAACGTCGGCATCAGTATGGTTCCGTCGCCTACCGTATCACAGAGTGCGTCGACGACCGTTCGTGCACCACCGTCGACCCAGCCGAGACGACGCAGGGAACTGTGGACGATCAGGCTGTCGCCGGCCTCGAGGCCGAGGCCACGGAATCCGCCACGAAGCTCCTCCCGGGTGAGGCTCATACCCCGTTCCTCTCGAGGTTCGGGCATAACTGTTGCGAACGGTCGATGACCACTGGGCAGCACAGATAGAGTTGTTTTGCGATTCGAAACAGATTCGACCGTCGGCTCGATGGCGTGTTGTACACCCACGTGAACCATCATTGTCGAAGACGGCGGGTCGGTTACCGCGACAGAGCGGGGGTAGATCACTCGAGGTCATCACCCATGGATTACACACCTACGCCTGTAATATTTTGGTGGTGGGACAGATCGTACCACCGTAGAATGCATAACGTACCACGCCAACGAGTCACAGGGGGTTTGGAGTTCCTAAACGGCCATTTCGTATGAATAAGCGTATAGGAGACTGATTGCCCCGTGTTCGAGGAAAGTCGGGAGCCACGGTAACATGCACCACATTTAGTAATTCGAAACGAGAATCTACCCCCACGCTTCGATTCACTCGCGATCGATTCGAACTGTGTGTTCCAGCGTTCCAATCCCCTCGATTTCGATTTCGACCCGGTCACCGTCGGAAAGTGGTGCGACACCGGTGGCGCTCCCCGTCGCGATTACGTCGCCTGGTTCGAGCGTGAGATACGACGTGATTTCCTCGATTACTGCCGCCTCCGAGAACACGCAGTTCGATCGGTTCGTTCGTTGCTTCACCTCACCGTCGACGCGCAGTTCCATGGTTGCATCGTCCGGCACGTCCTCCGGACTCGCGAGAACGGGGCCGATCGGTGTGGAGTCGTCGATCGCCTTCGCACGAACGAGGTTCGCCGGGTCGTAGCGGCTTTCCGGCGGCGAGAGGTCCGTAATCTCGTTGAGACACGTAAACCCGGCGACGACGTCCATCGCCTCGTCTCGAGAGACGTTTCGACACTGCTCGCCGATGACAACCCCCAGTTCTAGTTCGAAACAGTACTCACCCTCGCCGTCGAACGTCGAGACGCCACCGTGACCGACCAGCGTGTTCGGCGGCTTGACGAACAACAGCAGGTCTCCCGGTGTTCTGGGCGGTTCGTCGTCCTTCTCGAGGACGTTCGATTCGTAGTTCGGTCCGACGCCGATCACCTTCGTCGGTTCCGTCGGGGGAAGTACCTCGACCTCGGAAGGATCGTAGCGCCGGGTGTCCGTTTCGATTCCCTCCGCCGTCCAGTCGCCGGTCGCGACTCGTCCGGCAGCGTCGATGAATCTCGTCTTTCGCATCGCCTCAGTCGAGGCTCGAGAGGGCGATAAAGGTACTGGAACGTGGAACGACCGGCCCAGCGCGGGCACGATTCGTCCCCGTTCTCGTCCGACAGTCGCGTCCTGCCATCGTCACATACCGCATCCGATCAGATAGTTGGCAACGGAACCCGTCGATCGTCGATCCGTTCGAACGCCGCACTCGCCGCGAGGACGGTATCGTCGCGGAAGCGGCGTCCTGCAATCTGGAGGCCGACCGGGAGGCCCTCGTCGGTGAGGCCGGCCGGAACCGACGCCGCCGGGTGGCCGGTGAAGTTGTAGGGCAGCGTCAGGTGCCACCCGCCCGAGGGGATCGGTTCGCCGTCGATCGAATGGGGGCCGTCGGTCGTCTTGTCGAACGCCGGCACGCCGACCGTAGGCGAGAGTAAGAGATCGTACTCCGTGAAGACGTCCTGCAGTCCATCGAGGACGTCCGTCCGAGCAACGTCGACGAGTTTGTAGTCGATCGCTGGATACTCCAGCCCACGTTCGATCGTGTCGATACTGTACTGGGACAGTTCGTCTCGATGGTCCTCGTAGAGATCGATTCCGTGTTCGCGCTTTACGTGGATATTGTGGAGCGCGTGGCCGACGGCCGACCAGCCGGTGTACATCGTCTCCAGGATCTCCTCGTGGGAGCGCCCGTAGTCGACGTCGACCCGCTCGATCGTGGCGTCGGTGGCCGCTTCGAACGCGTCGACGGCATCGTCGACGACGGTGCGCACCTCGTTCGCGACCGGAAAGACACCGAGGTCGGGACTGTATCCAATCCGGAGGTCGCCGACCACGTCGGTCACCGCGTCGACGTACGCCGTTCCGTCGTCGGGGAGGCTGAACGGATCCCGCGGATGCGGCCCGGCCATTACGGACAGCATCAGCGAAGCGTCCTCGGCGGTCCGAGTGATCGGTCCGGCACAACACGTGGGTGAGTGATGGTAGAACGCGTCCGGTCGACTCGCGATCGGAACGCGGCCGTAGGACGGTTTCAACCCGAAGACGCCACAGAACGAGGCTGGAATCCGAACCGAACCGCCCGCGTCGGTCCCGTGAGCCAGCGGGACCAGTCCATCGGCGACCGCCGCGGCGCTCCCGCCCGAGGAACCGCCGGCGGTCCGCTCGAGGTCGAACGGCGTGGGCGTCGGACCGCGAAGCCGGTTGTCCGTCGTTCCGCTGCGCCCGAATTCCGGCGTGTTGGTCTTGCCGATCACGATCGCGCCGGCGGCCTGCAATCGTTCGGCAACGATCGAGTTTTCGCTCGGAACGTTGTCTTCGAACACGCGCGACCCGTACGTCGTCCGAACACCGGCGACGTCGTAGAGGTCCTTGATCGCGACGGGGACGCCGTGGAGTGGACCGAGCGGGTCCCCATCTTTGATCGATCGCTGGGCGGCTCGGGCCTGCTCCCGGGCGCGGTCGTCACAGACGGTGAGGAATGCGTTGATCGTATCGTTTCGTTCGTCGATTCGCTCGAGGTGGGCCTCGACGACGTCGATCGGCGACAGGTCGCCTCGTCGAATCGAACCCGCGAGGTCAGTTGCCGAGCGACTACAGAGATCAGCTGTCATCGATACCTCGAGCCACGAATCCCGATACGATAAGCGCTTGCGTTCGTCGGGAGAGGCGAAGACCGAAGAAACACTTACTACGGTGGTTCGTCTCGTAACGGGTGGATGGATCATACGAACAGTATACGGCACGAAATCGAATCCGGTAGCGTGGTTCTCGGCGCCGAAAGTGCGACGTTCTCGCCGTCGGTCGTCGAAGTTTACGGCGACGTCGGCCTCGACTTCGTGTGGCTCGACTTCGAGCACGCGGGTCCGAGCCCGTACGACAGCACCGTTCTCGAGAACCTCACCCGCGCGGCGGAGCTCGCAGGGATCGAACTCCTCGTCAGACTGCCGACCGGCGACCCGCCGTTGATCCGGAAGGTCCTCGACGCCGGCGTCAGGTCGATCCTGATCCCCCGCGTCGAGACCGCGGCAGAGGTGCGGGCAGCGGTCGAAGCTACCCGGTATCGGTACGACGGCGGCGTCGGCGACCGCGGCGTTGGCAACAGTCGAAACAGCACCTGGGGGAACTCCGCGCCGAACCAGGTCGAACTCGAAGACGACTCGGTGGCTATCGGCGTGATGATCGAAAACGAGACGGCGATCGAGAACCTCGAGTCGATCCTCGCCGTTCCAGCACTCGACTTCGTCTTCGTCGGTCCCGCGGACCTCTCGGTATCCCTCGGCGGGTCGTGGCTCGATCCACCGACCGAACTCGACGAGCGGGTCGATTACGTAGTCGAGACCGCGACGGACGCGGGGATACCGGTCGGCGGGGTCGCGACGACGGTCTCGTCCGCGCAAGCGGCGGTCGACCGCGGCTATCAGGTGCTCCTCGTCGGCGGCGAGATCAGTTCGGCACGGAGCGTCCTCGAGGAGAAATTGGCGAGTCTCCGTTGAGATTGCGGTCTCGGCAGGAGATACGCCTGTTATCGTCGACTTCATAGAAATACGCCGGTTATCACATCGTTGATTCTATAGGAAACACACCAGTTACCGCGTCGTTGCATCGTCGAATTGAGACGAGAGCCAGCAACGATGTTCGAACAGCCCCTCCGTCGATGACCAATGTTGATGTGGAATTTACGCACCCACAAATTACATTATACTGAGGTCCTTAGCGGAAGGCGGAGAACAATGCAGCCCAGTCGTCCATCTCAATCAGAGGCAGGTTCGCCGTGACGTTCGACGTCATCCTGAACGAATACTACGCGCCCGATCGCGACTTCGATAGCACGGACCGCTACGAGCAAGCCGATCCAATCACAGCGCCCTCTGCGCTGACCACGAGGATGGTGACGCTCGAGACGCTCGAGACGCCCAATAACCCGGTCGTACCGGAGGGACGCCAGTGACCGATCGAACGATCGGCTACGTCGGCCTCGACCACCACCACGCGGAACCGTACCTCGAGACGCTCGAGACGCTCCCCGTAAACGTTACGTGCGCCTGTGAACCAGATCCGGACTTCGAGGCGTCCACTGTCGCCACCCTCGACGACGTCCCCGTGTACGACGACCTCGAGCAGTTACTGAGTTCGGAATCGCCGGACGCTGTCTTCCTGACGCTCCCGAACAGGGACACCCCCGGAGCGATCGAACAGGCTCTCGACGCGGGTGTCGACATCTACACGGAAAAGCCGGCTGCCCGAACCGCCGCCGAACTCGAGCCCCTACTCTCGCGAGTCGAAGCCGCCAACGAGACCGTCTGCGTCTCCTATCCCTGGCAATCACACCCGATCACGACGGAGCTCGTGGCCCTCGTCGACGAGGGATTCTTCGGCGACATGCGAGCGTTCGACGTTCGATACGTCGCCTCGCAACTGTCGTTCCGGGACACCGACCACTTCATCTTCGACGAGGACGCCAGCCGCGGTGGCATCCTCCAGTGGCTCGGCATCCACTGGCTTCAGTTACTCACCTTGCTCCTGGAGGAACCGATCACCCGCGTCAACGCGTGTATGGTCGACGGAACCGCGGAGGTCGAAGTCGAGGACGCGGCGACGTTGCAACTCGAGACGGCCGACGGCGTGCTCGGGACGCTTCACTGTGGGTACTACCTCGGCGAGGACCTCTACGACACGAAGATTGACCTCTACGGGACTCACGGTCGGAGTAGCTGGGACCCGATGGGGCGGGAGTTCGGGTTCGACGAGGAGACGACGCTCGAACTCGACGACGCGAGCGGCGAGTGGGCCAGCACGCCCCACCGGACGATCACCCACGAGTACGATCCGGCGCCGGGCTACGGCGGGTCGTGGGGCAAAGACTTCGTCGAGGAATTCTTCGAGGCCTGCGACGGGAATCGCGATCCGCCGGTCACGCTCGAGGACGCGATGGTCGTCCTCCGCGTTCTCGACGCCGCCTACGAGTCCGCGGAGACGGGCGAGTGGGTCGATATCGAAAACGCCGGTAACTGAGAGACACTGGTAACTGAGAGCCGTCCGCTCGCTCGAGGTCTGTCCGATCCCAAACCCGACGCTGATCCACGAAACTGCCGCTCGCGTGGTGACGTTCGCTGGGATAAAAAGCGCGGCCGCTAGCAGCGGCTGCTAGCAACCTGAAATGCGGCCGCTGGTGGCCCCAAACGCGGCCGCTAGGAACCTGAGACGAAGTCGTTGGTGTAGAGTACAACGACCGTCATCTATATTGTGATCAAAACCACTAGTCACTCGTGAACCCACATGACGTACCCAACTGAGCGGAGGACGACGAAACGATGAGTCGTGCCCTCGCGATAAACGACGGCCCCGAAGCGGTCACCGTCGATGACGACGACGTATTCTCGTGGCCGATCATCACGGACGAAGACGAAGCGGCCACCCTCGATGTCCTCCGGCGAGGATTGATGTCCGGCACCGAGATCACGAAACAGTTCGAAGCGGAATTCGCGGACTGGCAGGGACAGGAGTACGGCCTCGGCTACAGTTCCGGGACGGCGTCGCTCCTGGGGGCGATGTACGGCGTCGGTGTCGGCGTCGGCGACGAAGTCATCGGCCCCAGCGTCACCTACTGGGCGGCCATATTGCCGTGTATGGCGCTGGGCGCGACACCGGTGTTCGCGGACATCGAACCCGATACCCTGTGTATCGACCCCGAGAGCGTCGAAGAGCGAATCAGCGAGCACACGAAAGCCATCGTCGTCGTCCACAACTACGGGCATCCAGCCGACATGGATCCAATCATGGAGATCGCTCGCGAACACGACGTCGCGGTCATCGAGGACGTCTCTCACGCCCACGGCGGGGAGTACAGGGGCCGCAGGCTGGGGAGCATCGGCGACGTCGGCGCCATGTCGCTGATGAGTCGGAAGTCCTTTGCTGTGGGCGAGGCCGGAATGCTCGTCACTGACGACCGAGAAATCTACGAACGGGCGGTCGCCTTCAGTCACTACTCGCGTCACTCCGAAACCCTCGAGCGAGAGGACCTGGTTCGATTCTCCGGCCTCCCGTTCGGCGGTCACAAACACCGGATGCATCAGATCAGCGCCGCCGTCGGACGCGTTCAACTGAAACACTACGACGAACGCATGGCGGAGATTCAGGACGCGATGAACTACTTCTGGGACTTGCTGGAGGACGTCCCAGGCATCCGCGCCCATCGACCCGACGACGAGGGGAGTAACGCCGGCGGCTGGTACGCACCGAAGGGGCTGTACGATCCCGAGGAACTGGGCGGATTGCCGGTCGCTGACTTCGCCGACGCGGTCGCGGCCGAGGGCTCCGTCTGCAGAGGCGGGTGTAACTTCGCGCTTCACACCCATCCCCTCCTCAACGAGGCCGACGTCTACGGACACGGGAAACCGACTCGACTCGCACACGCTCACCGCGACGTTCGCGAAGCAGAAGGTGACCTCCCCGTCGCCGAGGGAATTCAGGAACGCTGTTTCGCCGTGCCGTGGTTCAAACAGAACCGACCGGCGGTAATAGAGCAACACGCGGACGCCTACCGCAAGGTCGCGGAGAACTACGAGGAGTTGCTGGAAACGGTCGCTCAGGCCGACGACTGATCGGTGGCGGGCGGTCCGATTGAACTCGTCGCTATACCTCGGTCGGGCCGTCGGTACCTTTATATCGAAATGCCGTTTCCATTCGAGGGTAACCCGCGATACCCAGCTATGAGCGAAGGAAATACACCCCCCGCTGCAGTCTCAACCGAAGCACAGCTAGATGATCTCCTCTCCGAGCCCTACCCCGAGGACGTCGAATTCGCCCGGCAACTCGAGGGCGACGTCATGGTTCTCGGTGCGGGCGGGAAAATGGGACCGACGCTCATCAGACGGATCCTCCGCGCGAACGAGGAAGCAAACGCCGACACGACCGTATACGCCGTCTCGCGGTACTCCGATTCCGCTGTCGAGGAGAGACTCCAGTCGTGGGGCGCCGAGACGATTCGGGCGGACCTCCTCGAGGAGGGCGCGCTCGAGTCGCTTCCGGACTGCGAGAACGTCATCTACCTGGTCGGCATGAAGTTCGGGACGACCGGCCAGGAGCCCAAAACCTGGGCGATCAACGCCTACCTCCCCGGCCGTGTCGCGAGCCGGTACGCGGATTCGCGGATCACCGCGCTCTCGACCGGCAACGTCTACCCGCCAGTGCCGGTCGACTCCGGCGGCTCGGTCGAGACGGACGAGACGGGGCCGGTGGGCGAGTACGCCCAGTCGTGTCTGGGTCGCGAACGCGTCTTTCAGCACTTCTCGAAGGAAAATGGGACGCCCACGTGTCTATTGCGATTGAACTACGCCGTCGAACTACGCTACGGCGTCTTGCTCGACCTCGCGAAGCGAGTGTACGCCGAAGACCCGGTTCCGCTCGAGATGGGCCACGTCAACGTCATCTGGCAGGGTGACGCCAACTCGGCATGTTTCCGCTCCCTGGAACTGGCCGATTCCCCCGCAGAAATCCTGAACGTCACCGGGCCGAACGTCCTCTCAGTGCGCGACCTCGCCGAACAGTTCGCCGACGAGTTCGGCTGCGACGTGACGTTCGAAGGCGAAGAGAAGGAGACGGCGCTTCTCAACGACGCGAGTCGGAGTCACGAGCTATTCGAAGAACCGAGAATGGCGATCGACGACGTCGTCGAACTCGTCGCCTCGTGGGTCGAACAGGACGGTCCTACCCTCGGCAAACCCACGAAGTTTCACGTCCGGGACGGCGAATTCTGAGAGGGGCCGCCGACAGGGAGGGGATTCCTTCTCGTGGCCGCGGCGATATTCGATTCCCAGTTCGATCCGCCTCGAGAGCCCGTACCTACTCGTACATCGACTCGATTTCCCACGCCTCGAGCGGCGTGAACCGCGACGGATCGAGTTCGAAACGCCGGCCGAACGGCGCGTCGATTACGCTTCCGAACTGCATGTGACCGTCCGCGACGTCGAGCGCGGCGAATCCATCCTCGTGACGCTCGTAGAGGTCGCTGTGGGCCTCGAGGAGCGTCTCCTGGAGGTCGTCGGGGAGGAAGCTCAGGCCGCGATAGTAGTGGTGGCCGTTGCGTTCGATGTGATCCAGTCCGAGCGTCCCCATCACCGCCAGGTCGTGGAGCAATTCGACCGGACCGATCGTGGTGAGGTCCTCGCCGCTCATAACGTAGTCGCCGTCCGTCTCGCGGCGGCGTTTCTCGATGAGACAGGCGTTGACGACGCCCTTGAAGACGCCTTTGCAGTTTTTGTGACTCGTTCCGGCGTACCCACACTCGAGGGCGCGACCGGCACTGTCCAATCGGTCGTCGGACTCGTCGATGATGATCGGCGGGCTGTCACTCCACTCGGAGAGGACTTCGCGTGTCTCGTCGGTGAGCGCCTGCTCGCGTGGGAGTGGCTGTTCGACGTACGCGACGTGATCGACGACGGCAGCGAGGGCCGGCTCGTCGGCGTGGCGTTCCCACTGCTCTTTGAAGACGCGGACGCTCTCGTACTGCTCGTTCGCGTCGAGCGTGCAGAGATACGTGTCGTGTGCCCCCTCCTCGAGAACCGCACCGATGCGGGCCAATCTGTCTGCGTCGCGCGCTTCGTCCGCCGAGAGCTTGATCTTGAAGTGGGTGATTC
The DNA here is from genome assembly GCF_042663665.1 of Saliphagus sp. GCM10025317. Lineage (NCBI taxonomy): Archaea > Methanobacteriati > Methanobacteriota > Halobacteria > Halobacteriales > Natrialbaceae > Saliphagus > Saliphagus sp. GCM10025317. The sequence goes on along the minus strand of NZ_JBHTAQ010000005.1, from coordinate 1,600,320 downwards.
CGTCGCGCTCGACGTACTCCTCGAGCGCCTGCGGGAGTCCATCCTCGAGCCGGTTCGTCGCGTCGATTTCATCTCGTCGGAGGGGATCCGCCAGTCCGACCGTGTGTCGAACGGCCGCTTCTCGAGTCGGGTTCTCGGGCAGGTACGCCGAGAGCGATTCGCCCTCGAGTTCGGGGTAGATTCGCCCGGGGTCGACCCCGAAGGCACCGCTGCGAATGCCGTCCGCGAAGGTGAGCTGTCGGTGGCGACAGAAGGCGTCGACGAGCGCCTGCTCGACCATGCTCACGCCGTAACCCCAGAGCAGCGGCGGGTGCTCGGTGTCGGCAGCCCACTGGCGCTGGCGCTCGTAGAGGTCGTACCAGAGGTCGAAGACGGTTGGCGCAGGCTCGAGGTCCCGGGCGTGGTCGCAGGCAGCGGTGAACACCTCGAGCAGGCGTTCGTTCTGTTCGACCAGCGAGAGGTCGGGGTCCTTGAGAAACCACATCGGGGCGATTCCGACCATCGAGACGCCCGTCGCCCGCTCGCCGTCGACCGCGATCTCGAGGTCGAGAAAGTGGTGGGCTCCCTCGGTCGCGACGACGTTGCCAAAGTGAAACGGCATTCGGGTGTCGTTGTTGCGCACGTACTGGTCGGCACGGACGACTTCGATTTCCATACGGGGAGCAGTGCCAGGAGAGACATAAGTATGCGTGATTACGGGCGACGAGACGGTCGACGGTGTGCTCGAGAACCGAGGCGTGCAGTCCTGAACGTTCGATCGAGACGACGTGCTCGCGGCTGAACCTCGGGCCAGACGACTGACGGTGTCGGTCACGCGAGCGGAATCGGTCGCCCAACATCAACATGTGACCGTTCTCCTGAGCGTAGATTGAATCGAACGTTCACGGACCATTGTCAATCAATCTAAGTTAAATTTAATTACCACAGTACGGTGGTTGTCAATGGCTATCATGACTGATGCTAGCGAGCGGGGAGAGACAGACGTATCCGACCGTAACGGCACGGTTGGTAGTACATTGAGCCGACGAGCGGCGATGAGCGCACTGGGGTTGGCTGGCCTCGGGTTGGTGAGTGGCCAGGTCGGTGCGCAGGAGCGAAGCAAACAGCCGTGGACCCGCTGGGAGGGCGACGTAAACGCCGACGGCCACGATTTGCTCGCTCTGGGCGGACTCGAGATGGCGGCGACGTCAGAACGGATTTCGGATTTTGCCGGACAGAACCTCAGCGTCGACGAGGGCGTGTTGAACGCCGACAGTACACTGGTTGACGTAATCGACATTGACGACTACGGTGCGGATCCCACGGGCGAGGAACCGTCGGACGACGCACTCGACGCGGCAATCGACGATCTGAGCGACGGCGACACCCTGGTGATGACCGATGGGGAGTACTGGTTCGACGGCCAACACGAAATCTTCGAAGACTACGTGACGGTTCTCGGCACGGGATCCAAACTACGAATCACTGGCGTCGGGTACGGAGCGTACGCACACTTCCTCTCGTTCGGTAACTGGACTGCCGTCAGCGACTTCGGCGGCGATACGGTCAATGCAACCGACGTAAGCGAAGGCGATCAGCGGATCGAGGTCGAGGACGTCTCGCCGTTCAGCGTCGGCGACGACGTCACGATCTCGGAGACGAAATACAACAACTCGCCGACGCTGTCCTGGGGCGGTACCGCCGGGCGTGGGACCTGCCCCACGAGGGCAGTCATCCGCGAGATCGACGGTTCGACGCTCTATCTCGACCGCGGCCTGAACTACGATCACGGCGCGGGTAACGCCGGCGTGTTCCTGCTGGATTCGGTCGTCGGCGGCCGGTTCGTCGACATGCACCTGACCGACGGCGACGGCGAGGACGAGACCGAGGGCTTCCTAATGTGCGCCTACGCACGCGACTGCACGTTCATCAACTGCACTGCCGAGAACTACGTCGGGTTCCCGTTCGTCGACATCCACTCGCTCCGAACGGTGATGGTCGACTGCGAGGCGACGAACCCGGTCCTCCCCGAGGGTCGAGCGTCCTCCCACTGGGAACCCTTCCAATTTCGCGGCAGTACGGATCCGACGGTCGTGCGCCCGTCGATCGACACCTGCCGACGCGGGATCGACATCAACGCTGGGTCGAACGTGGTCAGAATCTTCGACCCGCGGATCAGGAACGCGTACCTCCACGGCATCTGCTTCCACTCGAACGCCACGCAGCAGGTCTACGGTGCCTACGAGGTCTACGGCGGTCGGATCGAAGGTGCCGAGGAGATACTCCACGACAAGTACCACGCCGGATACGGGCTCTCGCTGTCGCCCAACCAGAGTCACGTGAAGGCGTTCGGAACGACCGTCGTCGGTCGCCCCGCCGCCATCAATACCCCGTACGGCCAGGCATCGAACCTCACCCTTGAGGGGTGTGAACTCGAGACGTTCGCCGGCACCGGCGCGAACGTGGTAAACGGCAATCTTCGAAACTCGAGACTGGAAAGCGTCTCCATCGTCGGTCGCGGCGGGAACGACGACGTTGCCCTCAACCTCGCCGGAGCGGAGAACGTCTCCGTGTCCGGGGACGTTTCGGGAAGTTTCACGGACGACGTGGTCTACGTCGGAGACGCCGAGAATGTGACCCTCGAGGTCGATGTCCTGGACAACGATACCGCTGCCAACGACGTGACGATCGAACACTCACGGAACGTGTCGGTGACCGGTACGCTGCACGGCCGGGGCCGGTCCGTCGCCACGAGCGGCGACGTCTCCGACGTTCGCGTCGCCGACGTCGACGCCAGGGCGGACGCGCCTCCCATCGGTCACCACGGAGCCGATGGCATCGTCTCCAACCTGTGGGTAACGGCCTGCAATACCGTCGGCGGTGCCGACACAGACATTGACTTTGCCGATGAACTGGAGGCGGAGATCGAGGGCCTGTGGATACAGAACAACGTCTGTGGCGACGTGTCGTTCCACGGGAACGCGAGTGACGAAGACAAGTTCGTGAGTGGGAATCTGACCGGCCAGTAGCCAGGCGAATCAATCCGTCTCGTTTCCGCTTCGGTCGGAAACAGGGTGAATCCGCGATTGTCTCTCCCTCCTCGAGGCGTTCGCGGACGTACGCTGGTACGCTCGTTTGGACCGTCGAAATACGTCCCATCGGTTCGAGACCAATACGGACTCCAACTGGACCGGTGGTCCCCCGTGTCATTATGTAGCATTGGGTCCATGGAGTGCATATCGAGAGCAAATGCGTTCCAGTAGATGTCATTTGAGTGTGTTTAGCAGAGCCAAACATTTATCACCTCCATACGCCCATTAGCCAGGCATGGCCGAAGCAAAAAACCCGGTTCAAGCGGTCCAGCGTTCCCTCGCGATCGTCGATATGCTCCGGGACACCGGTGGGGCCCGCGTCACAGAGGTCGCCAGGGAGATCGGCGTCTCGAAGGGGACCGCCCACTGCCACCTGGCGACCCTCGAAGAAAGTGGGTACGTCGTCAACGAGAGCGGCGAGTACAAACTGGGATTGCGGTTCATTGACCTCGCACACTACGCGAAGAACCGTATCGACATCTACGACATCGCGACCACAGAGGTCGACGCACTCGCCGAAGAGTCCGGAGAGATGGCGCTATTCACCGTCGAAGAAGACGGCGAAGGAATCTGTCTGTACACGGCCCAGGGCGCGAAGGCCGTCCAGACCGAGATTTACGTCGGCTATCGAAACGCCCTCTACCACACCGCTGTCGGAAAGGCGATGCTCGCGTTCATGCCGGCGAAAGAGCGCGACCGACTCATCCAGGATATGGAGTTCGAGGCCTTCACCCCGAACACGATCACCGACGAGGAGGCGTTGCGCACGGAACTCGAGACGATTCGTGAGAGTGGGATCGCGTACAACCACGGCGAGACGATCCAGGGACTCGTCGGCGTCGGTGCGCCGATCCGCGACCAGGACGGGACGGTCTACGGTGCGATCAGCATCATTGGTCCAGTGCGCCGGATGGACGAGGAACGCCTCGAGACGGAAATACCGGACATGATTCGGCGGGCAGTCAACATCATCGAGATCAACATTACCTCGCTGTGAACGTGTTTTCGTCTTCGTGAACGCCGCCGCCGAAGGAACACGCCGACGTTAGGGCCGCTCGAAACGGACTTCGTACGTCTCGGACGGGGTCCCGTGCTGATTCGTCGAACGGGGCTGTACCAGGTCGAAACAGACAAACGTCGTTCGGCAGGCCGTCGGACACGACAGGAGCACGTGCTCGTGTCTGGATATCGTCGAAAGGGTGGCAATTGGGCAGTGCAGTCTCTCCTCTAGCCCATGACACGGTCTCTCCATCCGGACCGCCAGAGCTATGTTCGTTCTGGAACATCCATTCCCATCGAATGCTCGAGATACGACCACTCTCGGCCGACGACCTCGACGACGCACTGACCCTCTCGACGCAGGCTGGCTGGAACCAGCTACCCGCCGACTGGGAGCGGCTATTCGCGTGCTGTCCAGCGGGCTGTTTCGCCGGCACCGTCGACGGCGAACTCGTCGCGACGACTACCGTGATTACCTACGGTGCTGACGGCGACGGAGCTGACGTCAGCTGGATCGGGATGGTGCTCGTCGACGAAGCCCACAGGGGCCAGGGGTTCGGGAGTCGAATCTTCGAACATGGACTCGAGTACGCACGCGAGAACGGAGGCGGCCTCGTCGGCCTCGACGCGACACACCTCGGAGAACCGATCTACCGAAACTATGGGTTCGAGCGCGTCGAACCCGTGTTCCGCTGGCAGGGGACGCTTCCCCGTCCCGAAGACCTCGCGGACGAACAGGAACCGAGACACGATAAGGAGACCATCGAACGCCTCACCTCTCCAGACGTCGACGCCATCCTCGAGTTCGATTGTCGTCACGTCGGCGTCGACCGGAGCACGCTACTCGAGGAACTGTTCGCCGAGCCTGAGGTTCGCGGGTTCTACTCGCGAACCTCGACCGGAATCGAGGGCTACGCGGTTATCCGGCCGGGGAGAACCCACTGGCAGATTGGGCCGCTCGTAGCGGCCAAACCATCCGTGGTCGGTCCGCTACTCCGGGCCGTTTCGGCCGACCTCGCTGGTGAGGCGGTAATCGTCGATTCACCGGAACGGGGTCCAACCACGACCTCCCTCGAAGCACTCGGGCTCTCTCGCGAGCGGGAACTCGTACGGATGACGTATCCGAATCGCGAACCGGCACTGGTCGCCGAATCGGTCCACGGATTTCTCGATTTCGCGTTCGGGTGACTCGATTCCGCTTCGTCTCACGAAATGGGCTGTTAGCGACCTCAAAGCGTCTAGTCCATAATTGATATCGAGTAGCCGTTTCGGACAGGAAAGCCACGGCCGTTACGAACTCGGTCGAGTCATCCTCGCCCCTGGTTCTCGGGGCGCAACGAGCGACTGAACCGCGATCACAGTCACGAGCGTGTAAGGATCTGCGTCACAGTCGGGAGCTCTCGCCAAAACTGACAATTTCGAGATTTGTTTGACCGACACCATCCTTAGTAGTGTAGAAAACACCCACTATAGTTCCAGATACACTCTCGACTTCTCTCCACTCGCTGGGAAAGCACACAACGCGAAACTCGACGACACAAGGTTCGGTTAGAGTGGAGTCGACAAACCGAGTTGACCGCTCAACTCAGCCCTATTGAGAGGAGGGAGATTGTCGTAGCCGGCAACCAAGAATAAGGCTTCAGAAGGAACGAATTTCTCGGTCGACCGACTCAGGAACTCCGTTCTAGGTCGCTGTCGTATCATCAAAGTTGACGACACGAGGAAACCGATTCGATCCCAGTTATATTGAGAAATTAGATCAATACCGGCTCCGCCATATATTGGCAGAAGAGTATCAATACCGGCTCGAGATGGCTTCGTCGGCCTCACTACACAACTCGTTCTGCTGAGCCACACGAGAGCATTGCTCTCGTGGACGTCGTGAATCTACTCGTGCGTACACGGCAAAATAACCCTAGCCGAAGTCCGACCTCTCAAACCCTACTCGATTCCGCTACTAGCCGCAAAGACTGCTGAGCGAGAAAAAGGACCTTGCCTTCGTCGACGAGGACACCAGGTCTACCTTCGAGAACGTCAGCGAAGAATTGGCGGGAACCATCGTCGGTGATCGATCGTTCTTGAGGAAAGACGAATTCGAAGATGTAGTGGAGAGCTGGCCGTCAACGACGGAATACGCCGGGATACTCGAGTTCGGTCTACCCATCTGTGGTAACTTCCGATAGTAGATAGTAACGTCGAGACCGCGGCACAGATCCGATCCAGTTATCGAGTGCTATCGTATGAAAAGACCGAATCTCGGACAGAGATCACCTGGCCGGCTGGCGGAATAGCTTTCTCACCATCTCGCCATAGACCGTCCATGAGCGACGACGAAGCAGTTTCGGTCGAACACCGGCCGCCAGAGGAGGTGTTCGGACTGCTCTCGAACGACCTCCGCGTGGAGATCGTTCAGGTACTTGGGAAGGGCGGAGAGCCGCTATCGTTTTCGGACCTTCGGACAGCTGTGAGCGAACGGGACTCGGGGAAGTTCAACTATCACCTTCAGAAACTCGTCGGCCACTTCGTGATCCAGGACGAAGACGGCTACCGACTCTCGTTCGCCGGTGAACAGGTGTACGGTGCTATCCTCTCGGGGTCGTACACGGCAAACGCATCGATTCCCCCGTTCGAGTTCGACGGACCGTGCCCGATGTGCGGTCACGCCGCCCTCGTCGCAGAGTATGGGAACGAGACAGCGTTGCTCTACTGTCCGGAGTGCGACGAGTGGCGCAACGAATTCTCGTTCCCACCTGGCACGCTCGACCAATTCGCCCGTCAGGATCTCCCGTTTGCGTTCGATCGCTGGATGCGGGCGACGGTGATGAAATTCCTTCAGGGCTTCTGTGAGAACTGCGGTGGCCGAGTCGATACGGCCCTCGAACGGGCTTCGTCGGTCAATCCGAGGCCCGCTAGAGCGGTATTCGAGTGCGAACGTTGCGACGATGAATTACGGGCTTCACCCGCGCTCCCGGTTCTATACCACCCGGTTACCATTTCGTTCTTCGAACAACACGGCGTTGACGTGTTGCACGATCCTTCCTGGCGGTACTACGACGAGGATGACGACATGGCGATCGAGATGATAAACGACGATCCGTCGAGCGTCCGTGTGTCCGTTACGCTAGGCGAGACGGAACTCGTCGCCACGGTTGACCACGACGTCACGATCACGGACGTGGCCATCAGGAGCGGCGACTAGAGACCAGAAGTGCCAGGAGAGGCGTAGGCCGACATCGTCCACTTCTTGCAGCCATCTTACAGAAGTGTGCTTCTGGGAACGATCAAGATGACGCTTGCCCAGTTACCAGACGGACATGGACCCACGAGTCGTGGAACACGCGCGTATCATCGTCGACCACTCGATCGCTGCGAAGCCAGGAGACGAGGTACTGATTAAGGCACCGTCTGAAGCTGAAAACCTGGCTGTCGCGCTGAACGAACTTCTCGGAGATCGCGGTGCTCGACCGATTTACATCGGGCCGAGTAGCCGAGCCCAGCGTGCATTTATGCGGGCGATGGATCCCGACGACTACGACGGGCCGCCAGCTGCGTACATGGCCCTCGCCGAAAACGTCGACGCCTCTATCGCTATCCGTGCGGCGTCGAATACCAACGAAACCAGCGACGTCCTTCCGGAGAAGACCACCGCCTATTCAGCGTTGATGAAGCCGTTCCAGGAAGAAATGGCGGACAAGCGGTGGGTTGCGACCCAGCACCCCGCACCGGGGAACGCACAGGACGCCGAGATGAGTACGGCGGCTTACGCTGATTTCGTGTACGATGCCGTCAACAAGGACTGGGAAGACCAACGCGAGTTCCAGGAGAATCTGGTCGCGTTGCTCGAGGAGGGACACGAGGTACGAATTCGCTCTGGTGACACGACGGACATCACCATGTCGATCGACGGTATGGTGCCGGTCAACGACTTCGGTGAGAAGAACCTCCCTGGCGGTGAAGTCTTCACGGCGCCAAACCCAGACTCGGTCGAGGGCGAGGTGTTGTTCGACAAACCGCTGATGGCCTACGGGCGCGAAGTCACGGACGTCCAGTTCGTCTTTTCGAAGGGCGAGGTAGTGGACTACAGTGCGGGGAAGAATCAGGACCTGTTGGAGGCCGTACTAGAGACCGACGACGGCGCTCGGCGGCTCGGCGAACTCGGCATCGGTATGAACCGCGATATCGATCAGTTCACCCATAACATGCTCTTCGACGAGAAGATGGGAAATACCGTTCACCTGGCACTGGGTCGTGCCATCGACGAGAGCGTTGGCCCGGACCGTACGGGCAACGATTCAGCCGTCCACATGGACATGATTGTCGACATGAGTGAGGAGTCGGTTATTGAAGTCGATGGTGAACGAATACAGCAAGAGGGAACGTTCGTGTTCGAGGACGGATTCTAGAGACCGATACCCACCAAACGAGGCGGGTACGTTTGCAGTGACCGAAACGCCCCTCTCGCTCGAGCGAGTGATGGAACGTGTCTTTTTCACTGCAGGGCGTGTCAATCGATACAGAGACCGACAATGTACGACGAGATCCTCATTCCGACAGACGGAAGCACCACGATCGATCAGACACTCGAGCACGCCCTTCCGATCGCAGCAGACAACGATGCGAGAGTCCACGCACTGTCGGTCATCGACACGCGAATCGTCCAGGCAGCAACGGGCGAGACGCGTGAGGAAATCAAGACACAACTCGAACGTGAGAGTGAGTCGGCCGTCGCCGACGTCACCGAGCGAGCGTCGGACGCCGGACTCGAGGGGGTCGAGGCGGTCGAGCGCGGCACACCGGCCAAAGCGATCCTCGAATACGCCGAGACTCACGACGTCGATCTAATCGTCATCGGCACGCATGGGAAGAGTCCTCGAGAGAAACGGATTACGATGGGGAGCGTCTCCGAACGGGTCGTCGACAAGTCTCCGATCCCGGTGTTTGTCATCCGTAGCGCCGATGGGGTCGTATAGACCAACGTGTTTTCCCAAGATCCAATAGTACATCCAACAATACGCTTTTCGTGGCGCTGCCCGATCCCCTCTCTATGATCAGAGACGTACTCGACCGGGAGCCGGACGATCGAGTATCGGTACTCGATTCCGACGGGACCGTCGTCGCCCCAGAGCTCGTACCCGACCTCGACGACGAGACGTTGGTGTCGATGTACCGGGATATGCGCCTGTGTCGGCGATTCGACGAGCGGATGATCAGTCTCCAGCGCCAGGGTCGGGTCGGGACGTACGCTTCGCTTGCCGGGCAGGAGGGAGCACAGATCGGGTCGACGTATGCGCTGGCCACGGAAGACACTATTTCCTACCAGTACCGCGAGCACGGGACCGTCCTTTCGAGGGGCTTCCCGTGGGAGTACCTGTTGTACTGGATGGGGCACGAGGTCGGGAACGCGGTGCTCTCCGACGACAACGTCTTGCCGCTCAACATCTCGATCGGTGGCCACCTCCCACACGCGGTCGGGTACGCGTGGGCGGCGAAGTTGCGCGGCGACGACCGCGTGACGCTCGTTCACTTCGGGGAAGGATCGACGTCTGAAGGGGATTTCCACGAAGCTGCGAACTTCGCGGGCGTCTACGACGTTCCGATCGTCTTCTTCTGCAATAACAACCAGTGGGCGATCTCCACACCGCGGGAACAGCAGACACCGTCGAAGACGTTCGCGGAGAAGGCTCGCGCCTACGGCTTCGACGGCATCCAGGTCGACGGAATGGATCCGCTCGCGACGTACGTCGTGACGGAGGCGGTCCGCAATCGAGCGGCAATTCCCGCCGGTGGCGAGCCTCGACCCACGATGATCGAGGCAGTTCAGTACCGCTTCGGCGCGCACACGACGGCGGACGATCCGACCGTCTACCGCGACGACGCGGAGGTCGAACGCTGGAAGGAACGCGATCCTGTCAGGCGGTTCGAAGCGTATCTTCGAGGACAGGGGCTGCTCGACGGCGAGCGCATCGACGCGCTCGAGTCGACCATCGGCGAGATGATCCAGGCAATGATCGATCGAGCCGAGTCTTACGAGGGGGATCCCGACGAATTATTCGAGGATACGTACGCCGATCCGACCGACCGACTGGTCGAACAGCGCGCGTTTCTCCGAGAGCTCAGGGAGACACACGGCGACGAGGCGTTGCTCGAGGAAAACTAGATCAGTCACGGAGACGTATCGAGAGGAGGAGTCGGGCTCCCGTATCGGTACTCTGGTGAAGTGATCCGGGCAGCAGGTCGCGTCAGTACTCGTCTTGCACCTTGTCCATCTTACACTGGACACAGAGATCGTCAGCAAAGCAAGCGACATTCTCGTAGGGGCAATCGTACGCTTCGACGGTGACGGAGAGGCTCCGTTTCGCGTGCTCCCACTCGGCCGCCCAGTCTTCGATACGTGTATCGACGGAGGTGAACACGACCTCGTCGTCGCGGTCGATGATTTTCGCTGCAGTGACGTCGTACTGGCGGTCTTTCACGACGTCGATCGCCTCGTAGTACGACGAACAGATAATCTCGTCAGTGCCGTCAGTATCGTCCAGTAATCGGACTCTGATGGAGCCATCGTACTCCTCAGTCGGGTCCAGCCCACTTGGCATAGTGGTACTCATGGGACGATACTGTAAAAGACCCACCCCACCCGTCCCGGCGAACCGATTTCGAGAAGCGTCCTCGAGAGCGACTCGAGTTTCGCCCTCGACGCTCGTCTCCTGCAGTATTCGACGGAAAACAGTGGGCAACGATTCGAGAACGTCCAGCGGGCTATCCGAACGTTCTAACGAGGCACGTCCCGTCGTCGGCGAGACGACGACACGTTCGTTCGCGGGTCCGGTCGATACGCCGCTCGAGGCGGACGAGCCCTCGTTCCGGGAGTTCGTACCCGATCCGATAGGCGGTTTCGTCGTCGATGTCGTACGAGAGCGTGCGGTCGAAGAAGGTGGTGACGACGCACTGACGCCACGCCAGTGCCTCCGCGTGTGCCGTTCCGCGGTCGGTCAGTTCGAACCCGGCGTAGGGCTCCGTTTCGAGGAGCGAGGCGTCGGCGAGTACGTCGACCATTTCGGTAACGCTGGCCGGCGCGACCGACAGCCGTACGGCGAGTTCGCCGGCTCGCACGCGACGGGTTCCGCGACTCGAGAGCCAGTAGCCGCCGAGGAGGTACCAGCCGGAGGTGGCGGTGAGCACGTTCGTCGAATCCGGATCTGGGCACTCGCGCCTCGAGTCGGCCTTCGTTACCCTCGATCGGTCACGGCTCGAACTTGCTGTGGTGTCCATCGACCACTACTCACGCGTCTAACCGGGAAATTGCTCGTCCGAATACGTTCGTATTTCGTATTCTGGTTCTGTTGAGACCCTTCAGATCTGTTGACATCCTCCCGCGCCTGAAGACGCGGGAATCCCGACCGCAGTTGAGATATTAGGGTTTACGAGCCCACGTGTTATCGCGGTGCAAAGCAACCACTCTCTGTATCGAACACGAAAGTCGATGGCTGTGCCAACCAGCCGTTACTCCTATCGCCGCCATCCGTGGCGAGACTCGGAGTTACTTTCCGCCGAATGTTCTCCGCGCCGTTCACGTCCGCATTGGCCACCATTCCACACTCATCGCAGACGTACAGGCCGCGTTCAACGCGGTTCGCCTTGCGCTTGCGTCCACAACACGAACACGACTTCGACGTATTACGCTCCGACACACGCTTGACCGTGATACCCTCGGCCTCGGCTTTGTATTCGAGCATCTTCGTGAACCGGTCGAACGCCCACGAGTGCAGGTCCAAGTTGCCGTGTTTGCCCCAGTCCTTCACGTCGCCATCCTCGCCTTCTCGAATGCCACCGAGGTCGCCGATGGCTATCAGTCCAACGTTCTCTTCGACACAGTGTTCGACGATGTGCTTCGAGAGCGCGTGGAAGTAGTGGATGCGCCGACTAGACTTCTTCGCGTTCAATCGCGTGGCTCGCTCGGACGCCGAATCGTCACAGCGCGCAATGTGCTTGCTGTGATAGTAGTCGTCCTGTTTCAGGCAGTTCAACGGGTACAACTCTGCGTGGCCGTCCTCGTACGCGAGGGCGGCGAAGTTTTTCACACCGAGGTCAATCCCCACGGTGTTTTCGCCGGGCGTTTCCAGAACTTCGACTGCGAGTTTGCAGACGAGGTGGAGTTCCCACTCGTCACTCGTCGTGTTCCAGACGGCACGGACTTGCCGGATGCTCCGCACCTCATCCAAGTCCACGTCGGGGCGGGTTTCAATATCGCAGAGGGTGAAGTCGGACCAGTGTTCTTTGAGGTTTTTGCCCTTCGAGAGGCGAACCCTGCCGAACTTGGTATCGACTTTGAACCCGTTCTGCTTGAACGTCACCGTCGAGCGTGGGTGTTCGTCGTTGTGTTTGCGGTAGCCGGGCGGATTCGCTTTCGAGTCCCCGTTTCGGCGTTTTCCGTACCAGCCGTCGAACGCTTCAGCGAGTTCTTCGAGAACGCGCTGACTCGATTGAGAATGCAAGTCGGCGTAGCGTTCGTGGGTCTTGAGGTAGGATTTGAGGTCGCCTTCCTCGGGGATGAGGCCGGTTTCACTCCACACGCGGTCGCAGGTCCAGCGACCGACGTTCCAGAGTTTGCTGGCGGCGAATCCGAGCGCATCGAGGTCGGACTGAACTTCTCGCTGGTTCCGAATGGAAGCAACGAGTGTTCTATCCACGACCTCTATCGCCATACATAACCAGTGTTGACAAGATTATATAATACTACCCAATTCCGTGACGCGTTGAATATCCAGCCGTACTGTTATCGGTGGTTCACGGCATCCCGCGACGGCGCGTATCCACGCCGTAAACGACGTGGTATTGCGCCTGCTCCGCGTATAACTTTACCCACGAACGAACCACTACTCACTCCGTCACATCGTCCAACGCGAACGAGCCGTATTCAATCTCCCCCGCTCGCTCATATCGGAGCATGTGGACTCCCGTGCTCGACGTCTCGGCATTCGCCAGTTCGAGGGCCGTGGGGATCGTGCCGTCCCCGAACAACCGCTTCCCGTTTCCCAGGACCAGGGGGAAGATCCAGAGCCAGAACTCGTCGACGAGGTCGTGTGCGAGCAATGTCTGGATCAGGTCGTGGCTCCCCTGCGTCATGATCACATCCCCGCGCTCCTTCTTAAGATTCTCAACGGCCTCCACGACGCCTCTCGAGAGGAGCGTCGAATTGTTCCACTCCACCGCATCGAGAGTTCTGGAGGCGACGTACTTGGGCATACTGTTCAGTTTCGACGCCATGGGATCGTCCTCCGCATTGACGTGAGGCCAGTGCGCGGCGAAGATCTCGTACGTCTTTCTGCCGAGCAGCAGCGCATCGGCCTCGGCGAACTGGCCATCTATGACTTCGCCCATCTGCTCGTCCCAGTAGTTGACCGACCAACCGCCGTGTTCGAAACCGCCGTCACGGTCCTCGTCAGGACCACCCGGTGCCTGCATCACGCCATCGAGTGTAAGGAACGTTCCAACAACAAGCGTACCGGTCGTTTCGTTTGTATGATTCTCGCTCATTCATCCGATTAACGTGAAAACAAGCGATAAAGGTATCATCCGTAGATGCCGCTTTGCTGAATACAACCTTTGGGCCTTGTTTAGACGCAGCAGAGACTAGCTCTCGCACCTCGCGCTCAAAGTGCGAAACCGTACTGTAGGATGCCGACTACCGGATTCACCTCGCCCGAAATGACGCTCGACTCTCCTATTTAGGAGCGTCTAAACAATGCTCAACCTCTATATTCAGCAGACAACTCTTATAATCTACTGAGGATTACAACAAAACGTCCTAATCGCGTTTCAGATACCTCATAATCGGGTTCTACATCCGGAAGAGTAGGTTTGGTCTCTGTTCGAGGGCCGATTATGAAGATAGTCTAGAAATGATTGCACGATGAGGATCTTCCTCGAGAGCAAGGCTTGTGTCCCAATCGTCGAGTATGAGGATTCTCGAGGCGATTAGGGGCCATTCACGTATGTTTCAGTGATTTCTGAGACTGATGGTCGAGTGAGGTCCGTTTCGTGATCGGTACTCGCTACGTAGATGCAGGGCACGAAGCGTCAAACGTGCATAACCGGTTCGAGACGCGTTCTATGGTGTGTTTACCTTCTTGAAAAGTGTCTCAGTCTCTTCGGAAATTCTGGTGCTGTCTAGAACCCAAAACCGATAGCAGGGAACCGATTTTGAACTTTCGAGTCGTGTACTGACCGGGCCTACGATCGACTCGAGCGGGTGAGTGAGATCCCTCCGGAGAAGCCTCTAAACCGCCGAATCCGATTTCGTCAGATTGACTTGAGGCTCTCTTCATAGTGTTTCTCTTCCTGGTAACCGCCAACCCGGAAAACGCAAGAGGGAAACCGATTATGAATTTTTTGAGAGCGTGATTTGCCCCACTTTTCGGGTCACTCTCTTTCTCCTATTCACGTCTGTCACTGCCCTGGAAGCCATCTCGAGCGATAACCCCACTCAGAAATCTCTTCCTAGATTCGTTCATAGACCACTTCTACACACTTCTTCCGGACCACTACCGCGGTTATGATCACCAAGCTAGTCTGGGCAATACGATCATAGAAGCGCTCATCCCTCTGTGAACTCCTCTATTCGTTAGGGAGCATGTTCAGTTCGCACCCATCTGTACCGGTTAGTTCCATTCAATGTGGTTGAAATAAAAGGGCTCGATGTGCTGCATCCATTCTCTCTATGCAGCACGGTGGTTCAAACCTATCACTCTCTGAGGGGTTCAACAGAGCCGTATTTCTGTTTTTGGTCACCTGGGAGGCGAGTCGACGCCGGACTGTGACTGGGGCTGGGAGGGCGACGGCTCGCTTCCTGGTTCTTCGCTAGAGAACCGGCCGAACAGCAAGCCCGTCACCGAGTGGGGACTGTGGCGTCTGAGGATCAGGATCACGTTGAGCAGGAAGAGCGCGGCGCCAACTGTGACCGAGAGTCCGCCGAGGGTCGAGACCGTTTTCGAGAGCGCGAACGCGTCGCTGACGACCAGCAACCCCACCCCGAGGACGAAACAGACGAAGTCAGCGCGTGCCACCCGGTCGTCGTAGAGGTCGTCGATCATGGGCACCGGTTCGAGACCGAGCCGGTCGCTGTAGCGGTGGACCCAGACGATGAACGGAACCACGTGGTAGAGCGTCCCGAGGACGACGAAGCCGACGACGCCGAGGATCAACAGCGAGAAGGCGCCGGGGGCGCCGAAGAGCGTAGCCGGGTCGAGCGGGTCGCGCAACAAGGCTGGGCCGGTCCAGATCGCCCACCCGCCCATCGCCGCGGTGAGGACGGCGTACCGACTGAGCATCGGCGTCCAGGGCACCTGTGCCTCGAGGAGCCGACGGGCCAGGATCACGCTCATTCCGAGGGCGCTCGCGACGACGAGGATCGCACCCACGCGGGCAAGTGGCGCGACGTCGAAGAGTCGACCCCCGGCCAGCGCGAGGACACCTACGGGATGGCCGACCGACTCGAGCTGACGGAGCGGGAGGTCGATTCCGTGGAGACTCGACTGGGTGAACATCGTAGCGAGCTGGTAGAGCGCCCCGTAGACGGTCGTGAGGACGGCCCCGTAGAGAGCGAGGGTCGCATGGCTCATCCGGACCGATCCGTGGCTCACAGGGGTATCTGCGAGAATCGGCCGCGTTAGGCCGGCCGCGAGAACCACGCCCAGGCCCGTCAACAGCACGAAGAAGCCCAGTGCGATGGCGAAGTGGCGCTCGGTGACGTCCCACGGCCTGGCCCGGCGGAGCGTTCGCCCGACGTTGTAGACGAACGTCCAGAACCCCGCGAGCATCACGAACCCGCCGAGCGGGAGCCAGCGGTACGCGCCCACCAGAAGCGCGGCGGCGAACGCGAGGAGGCCGGCGACGACCAGCCACAGTTGCGCGCTCGCCAGCCGCCTCGAGTGGATGGCGACGCCCGACCAGACCGGGACGAACTGGGTCATCGCGCCCATAATCGTCACGGCGACCCAGCCCACCAGCAGGAGGTGGACGTGCGCCAGCCCGAGATTCCCCGGAACGAGGGTTCCGCCGAACGACTGGACGGCCCCCGCGAGGGCCCCGGCGAGCAACAGCCCGGTCCCAACCAGGAAGTGTCGAAGAGGGATCGTCATGGGCGGACCTCGATCCGCGTCGATCGATCCCGGTATCGCGCTCATAGTCAGTGAAAGGGGCTCGAGCTACCTCGAGATGGTTCCGAACATATTCCGGTCGGCGTTCGCTGACGGGTATTTTGGCGGTAAAGCGGCGAGCGATGAGCAACGAGAGCACCCTTCCTGAGAAACGAGAAACCACAACCCAGAAACGCGACGCTCAGAACGTCAGAACGGCGCGTCTGAACTGCCCCGGCTCGGCCCTGTCGCGCCCATCGAGCGCTCCATCGGATTGGACCCGATGTCGCCACTCGGCTCGTGATCGACCGCACCCGTCTCGAGGAAGGCGGCTTCGACCTCCTCGAGCTGGGCGTTGATCGCCTCGCTCTGGTGGTGCATCGGCGCCGCGCGAACCGAAACGAGGTCGTACTCGTGGCGCTCGGAGAGACCGTTCCAGGCCCGGAACGAGCCGATCGTGAGGGTGTGCGTCTGCGGGCAAAACGGCGTCGTCGGGGTGAACTCCGCCCGGAGGACCGCGGGGTCGTCGCGGTCCCGGGCGTACCGGTAGCCGGCGCCCGGGTGGCGGGTGTCCAGGTTGAGCCTGGCGAGGTTGTAGTTGAAGGTCATGTCGTAGACCTTCCGCTCCTCGAAGCAGTCGCGCGTGAGCCGATGAAACGCGAGGTGATCGTCGCCGGTCAAGATGTCGTGCTCCTCGAGGGACGGCCCCGGCTTTGGCACGTTTTCCGGAACGTACTCGTCGTAGCCGTCGAAGAGGTCGTCCGCGCCGAACGGGGATCGAAAGCCGCGCATACCAAACGAGAGGGGCTCCGGCACCCTATGGGTGGTCCCGGACATATTCGCGTCGAGCACATCTGGCGCATCTGGCGCATCGAGCGCTTCGGGCACATGGGACCATCGAGCGCGTCGACATTTCGGACCGATTTATACCCTTTCGTCCCAACACGTTCGCCAATGGTCTTCCCAGGAGTCCTCGCAGGCGGGTCGCTGGTCGACGTCGCCGTCGTCCTCGTGGCCACGGGCGTGATCTGGATCGGGAGCGGTTGGCTCGAGGGGTCGGCTGATACGCTCTCGACGTACTACGAACTCCCGGCCGTCGTCCAGGGATCGATCGTCGTCGCCGTCGGCTCGAGTTTTCCGGAACTCGCGAGCGTCGTGTTCACGGCGATCGGAGGAACGTTCGACATGGGGGTCGGCGCGATCGTCGGCTCCGCGATCTTCAACATCCTGGTTATCCCCGCACTCGCCGGCATCTTTTCAGACGGAACCATGGAGACGAACCGGGCCATCGTCTACAAGGAGGCCCAGTTCTACATGATCGCCGTCTCGGGGTTGATCATCACGTTCGCGCTGGCGGTCATCTACAACCCCGTCTCCAACGGCTCGGGACTCGGCGGCGAAATCACCCGTCCGCTGGCGATGCTCCCGATCGGGCTGTACGGCCTGTACCTCTTCATCCAGTGGCAGGACGTCAGCGATTACGAGGCCACGGAGGCGAAGCCATCGATCGACCTCGCTCGAGAGTGGGCGAAACTCGCTGGTGGATTGCTCCTGATCCTCGTAGCGGTCCACCAGCTGGTAGGTAGCGTCGAATCGCTCAGCACGACGTTCGGCATCCCGGAGTTCCTCGCCGGCGTCACGATTATCGCGGGCGCGACGAGCCTACCTGACATGCTGGTGAGCATCCGGTCGGCTCGAGGCGGAAACGAGGAAACGAGCCTCGGCAACGTCCTCGGTTCGAACACGTTCGACCTGCTCGTGGCGATCCCCATCGGCGTGTTGATCGTCGGGACGGCCGCGGTGGACTTCGCGGTCGCCATCCCGATGTTCGGCGTGCTCACCCTCGCCACGGTGGTCCTCTTTGCGGTCATGCGAACCGACCTCTCGTTGACCACCCGGGAGGCGTACCTGCTGCTCGTGAGCTATCTGGTGTTCGTCGGCTGGGTGATCGCGGAAACGATCGGCGTAACCAACCTGATCAGGGGCGTTTGAGATCTGTCGTCGCTCGAGATTTGGACGTGAGCGCGTCGCTCGAGGCCCGGAAACCGAATCGATTCGGGCGAATCCCCATGGGCCCGGGATCCGTGCATACCACTATATGTCAGAACCGACCGCCGATTCCGCCGCACCCACCGAACGCGCTGTCCTCGAGGACCTCGAGGGCGCGCCCCACGCCCGCGTCTTCGAGGGCGAACCTCAGACGATCAGGCTCACGCTCTCCGCCGGCGATTCCATCGCACCCCACCAGCACCCCGACCGACAGATCGTCTTCTACGTGCTCGAGGGACGCCTGACCGTCACACTCGACGAGGACGAACACGAACTCGAGGCCGGCGATATCGTCCGCTTCGACGGCGACCAGTACGTCTCTCCGAAGGCCATCGAGGACAGCGTGGCGTTGCTGGTACTGGCCCCTCGAGTCGACTAGCGATTAGTGATTAGCGCCCGCCGTTATCGACGGGACGCACCCTTCGAGGCCAAGAACGATCGTCCCTGGAGTCGTACGAGCAGCGTGATCGCCGGAACGATCACCCTCTACATCGCGACCAGCGTCGACGGATTCATCGCCGACGATGACGGCGACGTCGAGTGGCTCGAGGCGTTTGAATCGACGAGGGAGAGCCAGGGTGACGGCGGGTACGACGCGTTCTTCGCAGATATCGACGCCCTCGTGATGGGCGCGAATACGTACGAACAGGTGCGGTCCTTCGGCGCGTGGCCATACGAGGATCGGCCGACGTGCGTGTTAACTCACGACGATACCGAACCGGTCGTGGACTCTGTCGATACCGTCGAGTTCGTCGACGAACCGGTTGCGGACCTCGCGCTCCGCGGCTCCGAGATCAGTACGCCAGTATCTGGCTCGTGGGTGGCGCTCAGGTCGCTCGGGCATTTCTCGAGGCGGGACAGGTAGACCAACTTCGTCTGACCATCGCCCCAATTCTGCTCGGTGGCGGAATTCGTCTGTTCGGGACGAACGGACCGAGAAACCGGTTGAAGCTGGAAGAAACGACGACGCTCGAGAACGGGCTCGTCGAGCTTCGCTACGGGATCCAGGAGTAGTGTTCCCCTCGATGTCGGTCGGACAATTGAGGTCAGTGGACCGGAGGGGCGCCCACTGTGGGTTTGTCAGAGGAACGACCACGCTTTCGGTGACGCCCTCGAGCACTTCGTCGACGGATAAACCGCCGAATCCCGTTCGAACCCGCCCAGCCGAACTACGGCGGATACGTCCCGGTCAACTGCGTCTGTGCGATCACGTGCCCGTCTATCGCCCTGCCGAGTTCGTCGGCCGAGGAGCCCGCCTCGAGGTCGAACATGGCGTCGAGGGCGTACGCTTTGAATCGATAGGTGTGCTCGGCGTCCGGTGGCGACGGCCCGCCGTAGCCGACGCCGCCGAAGTCGTTCTCGCCCTCGACGGCGCCTGCGGCGTCCCAGTCCTCCGGAATCGTGGTCATCTCCGGCGGCACGTTCCACACCAGCCAGTGGACCCAGATCCGCCCGGCCGGTTCGACGGCGTCTGGATCGTCGACCACCAGGACGAGCGAGTCAGCTTCGTCCGGTACCCCCTCGATCTCGAGTGGCGGATTGACGTCCCGGTCGCCGCGTCCGTACTCGTCGGGGATGCGCTCGCCGTCGTCGAAGGCGGGGCTGGTGAGTCGGAGGTCGCCCCGCTGGTCCACTCTCGAGAGAGCGGGGTTGTCGTCGTCGCTGTTCCCACCGCCGGAATCGCCGGGGCCGCCGAACCCGCCGAAACACCCCGCGAGAATCGCGACGAGTGCGGTCGTAATCGTGCGTCGTGGCATGTTCATCTCCGTTCCTGTCGCGGCTCAGGTTCGCGTTCTCGAGCGGCTTCCCGGACCGACGTCGTCATCTCGTGCAAGACGACGCTCTCGGCCTCGAGTCGGTACAGTCGTGAAAGTCGAGCGCTCGAGTCGGGTGTGTGGACCACTGCCAGGGGAATAAAACACCCACCTGTCGACAGCAGAGGTCTCCCGGTCCGATCGGTAGCGGATGTCGTTCGCCGTTCCCCGGTCGAGGGCGAATACGCAATCACGCCGAGAGCGCCGTCACGCGGAGGCGACGGGTTCGCGGTCCGTCACAGTCGACGAACAGGATCGACTGCCAAGTCCCGAGCGCGAGTTCCCCGTCGACGATTGGCACCGTTACGCTCTCCCCGAGGATCGTCGCACGAAGGTGGGCGTCCGCATTGTCGTCGATCGCATCGTGATCGTAGCCGTCCCCGCGCGGGAGTAGTCGCTCGAGGGCGTCCTCGAGGTCGGCCAGGAGTCGCCGTTCGTTTTCGTTGACGATCACCCCGGCGGTCGTGTGCGGGACGAAGACGGTGCACGTGCCGCTCTCGACGGCGTCGGGAAGGGCGTCTTCGACGGTCGACGTCACGTCGACGACGTTGAGTCGGTCCGTGGTCTGGATCTCGAGTTCCATCGTTGTGTTCGAGTATCGTTTCGTGTCGTTCACCGTAATTCCCGGCGTGAATAACGCGGTTACTCCCGCGAGAACAGAAGTTCCTTCGCGGGATCCTCCGCGACGACCCACCAGTTGACGTCCCGCTTCGGGTGACGTCGCTCCACGTGCTCGCGAAGGTGCTCACCCGTGTCGAAGTCGACTGGCGCTCGGTCTCGAGGTGTGACGAATTCGGGCGAGGTTATTACTATAAAAAGTATAGCTGTCGTCGAAACGGCGGCAGAACTCGAGCGATCGACGGGAAACGGGAAATGAAACGGCTACTGGCCGGCCGCGGACGGAACGGGTTCTTCGACCTCGTTCGCCGTTACGTCGGCGACTCGAGCCCGGTTCACCTCTCCGATGCGGTCGACGACGGTTTCGACGAGGTCCTCGAGGGCCCCCTGGACGGGGCTCGAGTCGTCCTTGACCGGCGGGACGTCGCGCTCTTCGGCGCCGAACTCGGGATTGAGGGGAAGTTTCGCGAGCAGCGGGACGTCGTAGTCGGCGCTGATGCCGTCGCCGCCGTCGCGGCCGAAGAGGTCGTGCTGGTCGTCGCAGTTTGGACACTGGAAGGTCGACATGTTCTCGACGATACCCAGGATCGGCGCGTCGTGTTCCTGGAACATGCGTAGCCCCTTCCGGGTGTCGTCGACGGCCATCTGCTGGGGCGTCGTGACGATGACGGCCCCCGCGACGGGCATGAGCTGAAGGAGGTTGAGCGTAGCATCGCCAGTTCCTGGCGGCAGGTCGACGATGAGGTAGTCGAGGACGCCCCACTCGACTTCCTGGAGGAACTGGGTCATGATGTTGTTGACCATCGGCCCCCGGAGGATAGCCGGGTCGTCCGCGTTCTCCGTGAGAAAGCCCATGCTGATGACACGGACGCCGTCCGACCGGGGCGGGACGAGTTCCTCGTCAGGGGTAATTCCGGGTTCGCCCTCGATCGGCAAGATGCGCGGGACGTTCGGGCCGTGGATGTCCGAGTCGAGGATGCCGACCCGCGCACCCATCTTCTCGAGGCCGGCCGCGAGGTTCGCGGCGACGGTCGTCTTGCCGACGCCGCCTTTGCCGCTCGAGACGGCGATCACGTTCTTGACTCGGGGGAGAATCTCCTCGTCGAAGCCGTGGTCTGTGCCCACGTTGGCGCGAACGTCGGCCTCGAGGTCCGCGTCGAGGTCGGCGACGACCTCGCGGATGCGATTCCCCATCGTCATCTCAGCGGGGGCGTAGGGCGCGTTGAACGCCAGCGAAATCCGGGCGGTGTCGTCCTCAATCGAGATGTCGTTGACCAGGCCGAGCGAGACGATGTCGTCCTCGAGTTCGGGGTCCTGTACGGTTGCGAGTTGGGTACGGAGGTCGGATGCGGATACGGTCATAGGTTCAGTTTGGTTTGAATCGGTAGTCGGTGTCGTTCGTCGCTCGATACGCGGGTCGAAGGGCGGCGATGAAATTAGAAGAAGATCACGTCGAGAATCACCGTCTTGATGAACATAGCGGTCCACAGGAGCGTGGTCAGTCCAACGAGGTAGACAACCCCGAGGGTCGCCGTCTTTCTGTCGCGGGGCTCACCGAGATACCACGCCAGGAGGACGACGTAGACCGGAACCAGGATGATCCCAAAGATAAGCCACGTGCCGGGGCCGAACTCCATTACGCGTTCACCTCCATTGGGGAGTCAGCCGTCGGAGTCGATTCGGCCTCGTCGTCGTGACCCCGCAGTTCCTCGATCGCGTGGAGTTCGACGACCGGGATGACCTTCGCGACGAGCATGAAGAACGTGATGACGATGGCGATGGTCCCGACCAGCGAGGAGAGCTCGACGAGGCTCGGGACGTACGATCCGGGGACGCCGCTGTAGAGGCTGAACGTCGGATGCATGAGCCCCTCGACGACGAAGAGGATCTTCTCGACCAGCGTCGCACAGAGCACCGCGACCGCCGCAGCGATGCTGCGCTTGAGGCTGAACAGCGACGGGCGGAGCGTCTGGGCGAAGACGTACGCCATCGTTCCGAAGACGAGGCCCATCGACACCCAGTACAGCGGCTGAGCGAGTTTGGCGTGCATCGCGTAGTCGACGTCGACCGGCGGCGCGAAGACGCCGTTGATGACCTGCTGGAGCTGGAGCCAGAGGAACAGCAGACTGAAGAAGCCGAGCCACAGCAAGAGCCCGCGGAACACGTCGTCGGTGATGATGTGGTCCCAGTCGTAGGCCCGTCGGAACGCGTAGGAGGCGATCAGGACGCCGCTGATGGCCGAGGTCAGCGCGATGGTCAGGAACTGGGGGCCCTGAATCGCGCCCGACCAGCCCGGCATCGACGACAGCAGGGCGAACAGCCACGGGATCACTCCCCCGTGGAGCAACAGCGGCGCGAGGATGATGATCCCCAGCGCGAGCCACCAGACCATCCGTTCGACGACCTCGTCTTCCTCTTCGGTGTACCCGATCGTCAGCGCCCGGTACAGCGGCTCGAGTCGGTCCGGGAGGTCGTCGCGAAGACGCGTCACGTCGTAGCGTATCGTCAGTGCGAGGTAGGTCGCGGTCATCACGAAGTAGAGCGTGATGACGGTCACGTCCCAGACCAGCGGCGAGGTGTGGATCGTCTCGTGGTAGTTGAGCAGGATGCTCGTGACGATTCGGTCCGGCCGGCCGACGTGGATGATGATGTACAATCCGGCCGCCGTCAGGCCGGCAATCGTCAGCAACTCCGCGAGTCGGGCGACAGGCTTGTACCGGTCCATCCCGAGGAGGCGGACCGCTGCCGATAGGATGATCCCACCGTGGGCGATCCCGACCCACCAGATGAACGCGCCGATGTACAGCCCCCAGGTGACGCCGCCGCTCGAGCCCCAGTCCCCGAGACTGGTGACGATGAGGCCGTCTCGAAGCTGGAGTCCCCAGCCGATCAGGAACGCGAGGATTCCCAGGGAGACGACCGCGAGCAGGCCGTAGTATCCCTTCGAGGTGCGCTGCATCGGCCGAACGATGTCCGCTTCGCTCGGACGTTGGGTGCTCACGGCGAGACACCTCCGGCGAACGTGCCGTCGTCGAGCACTTCCTTCCGGCGGTCGAGTTGTCCGACGTCCTCGTAGGCCACGGGCCCTTCGACCTGTTTCGCGTCGGGGCCCGGTTCGTTCCCAACGAAGACGACGTTCGGGTCGGTGCCGAGTTCCTCGAGCAGCCGGAACGTCGAGACTTTGTTCTCGGTCCGGTTGGGGAACGTCTCGCGGTCGTTGGGGGTTTCCTCCCGGACCTGCTCGAGGTAGCGGTTGGGGTCGCTGTCCTCGTCGTTCATGTCCCCGAAGTGGATGGCATCCATCGCACAGGCGTCCTCGCAGGCGGTCGTGCCGATCTTGTCCTCGCCGCGCTTGCCGTCCTGGCGGGAGGGGCACATCGTACACTTGCCCATGACGCCCTTCGGCGGCCGGCTGTCGACCCGGCGATCGCGCCCGTCGTAGACGTGCTCCGGATCGAGTTCCGACTGCGGGGTGTCGGGTTCGCCCCACTGGAAGTAGTTCACGCCGTAGGGGCAGGCCACCTGACAGTACCGGCAACCGATGCAGACGTCGTAGTCAGTCAGGACGAGGCCGTCCTCGGTCCGCTTGTGTCTGGCCGTCGTCGGACAGACCTTCTGGCAAGGGGCGTCCGAACAGTGCTGGCACGTCCGCACGAGGAAGTTGTGGCCGTCCTGGTCGGGCTCCTCGTAGGTGAAGACGTACATCCAGTTGGCCCCCATCGAGGTATTGTTCTCCTGGCTGCAGGCGACCACGCAGGCCAGACAGCCGTCGCACTTCTCGAGGTCGATGACCATCCCGTACTGCGTGCCCTCGTCTTCGCCCTCGCCGGCGGCCGCGGCCGGGTCTGCGCCCTCGGCGCTGTCCACCGTGGCCCAGGTGCCGAGTCCGAGGAAGAGTCCCGCGGCACCCATCTTCTTCATCACCTCGCGGCGGTCCATCTCGCCGTCCTCTTCGAGGGCAGCCAGTCTGTCGGCCAGCGAACGCTCGTCGTCGACGTCTTCGAGCCCTGCCAGCTCCTCGGGCAATTCGGTGTCGTCGACCTCGAACTCCTCGACGACCGCGTCGTGGTAGCGCGCGGCGAACTCGGCTTCGGTCAACTCGCCCGCGACGAGGCGCTGGGCGTCCTTGGCCATCGCCAGCCCGAGATCGGCGTCGTACTCGCCGTCCTCGAGTAGTTCGCGCATCTCCGCCTCCCATTCTTCGGTGTGGAGCGCCTCGAGCGTCTCCGTGGCGTCGCCGGATTCGGCTTCGTCGGCGCTCATACGCGAGCCCACCTCGGCGTCAGCGTCGTGAATAGTGCGATCATGGCTGGAGCTATTCGACGACGACGGCGCCTTTCATGCCCATGCTGACGTGGGGCGAGCAGTAGTAGGTGAAGGTGCCCGTCTCGTCGAAGGTGTGTTCGAAGGTTTCGCCTTCGTCGCTCAGCATCTCGCTCTCGAAACTTTCGTCCTCGGCGATTACGTCGTGTGGGCTGCCGGCGCCGGTCCACTCCCAGACGACGGTCGTTCCCGAGTCGACGACGATGGCTGCGGGGCCGTACGCGAAGCCGTCCGAGCCGGCACCGACGTCGACGGTGACCTCGGACTCGCCGGTGTGGTCTTCGACGCCATCGTAGTTGTTGGCGTCGTCGAGGTAGCCGTCGAAGTCGTAGTCGCCGCCGCCGTTCCCGTTCCCGTTGCCGTTCCCGCCATTTTCACTTTCATCACTGTCCCCGTTCCCGCCGCTAGCTTCCTCGTCCTCGAGACACCCGGCGAGTCCGCCAAAGACGAGCGCTCCCCCGACGGCCCGTAGAAATCGCCGTTTCCGTTTATCGTGTACAGTCATGATACCTCTGGCAGAAGTATGGACGACGGATATAGGATTTCAGTGGTGGTTTCCAGACCACGGGAACACACCCGATGATGTTCGGAGAAACGTACTGTTTGCTCGAGAACGAGAGAATTGCGTCTGTGTGGTCGCTCAGGACACCAGTTCCTCCTCGAGCGGAGGCTGTCGTTCTACGTCGACCAGATTCTCGACGAACTGCTTGATGATCGCTTCTTCGGCCCGGTGAAGCGTCTCGCTGCAGGTCGACTTCGCGATGCCGAGACGCTCGGCGAGGTCGGTCAGCGAACACCGGCGCGGGGTGTCGTAGTACCCGTGTTCGACGGCGGCGACGACGAGTTCGTGCTGGCGCTCCGACAGTAACTGCGTGTCGTGGAGCCGTTCCTGGACGCTGTCGATGCGGTACTCGAGACCGAATCGGGAGAACTGGTCGGCCAGCTGGGAGAGTCGGTCCCGGGAGCCGGCGACCTCGAGGGTCGCTTTCCCCTGTCGGATCTCGACCGGGAGCTCGATCGGCATACCGGAGTCGCGCGAGGAGAAGAGCAACAACGGGGCCGTGGTCTCGAAGTGGACCGTCGCCTCGTTCTCGCTCCACTGGATGAGCGAAATTTCGGTGAGTTGTGGATGGTCCTCCATGTCCTCGAGGACGGCCGGGACGTCGGGACCGGTGATTCGAACCAGGGCGAACCCCGATTCGGCGCCCGGAACCGCGGCGTCGACGTAGAAGGTTGCCTCCGGGTGGGCGCTCGAGACCTCCTGCACCCATACCTTCTCCGGGAGCGTGACGGTGAGCGTCGCGTGAGCCATACGAACACGTTCGGGTCCGTTCTCCCTAATTACTACCCCAGAATATGATCGGTCGGGAACGACCGTGGGGTTTATCATCTCGAATCGCCACCGCGGCTGGATTTCGCTCGAGGGCGGCGAACAGCGGCGCTAGCGTTCTCCGGACGTCGGATGGAAGTCGGCATAGACCGGCCAGAAGGGGACCAGCAGAAGGAAGACAGCGACGACGAAGGCGGGGACAGCCAACCGTGCTGGCAGTCCGAGCCACCAAAGCAGGGCCGTGGTTCCGAGAGCGAGTCCAACGTGAAGGAGGACCGCGACCTGGACGGTGAGGAATCCGTGTGTGCCAGCATCGGTCGGATACATCGAGTATCGGTACCGTTCGAATCCGCATAAGTGTTCTCGCGTATCCGACACGACGACCGTCCGAACGCTTCCTGAATTATGTGTGATACGCACGTGAGCACGCGATCCGGTGAGGAGAGACGACCGCCTGCCTGAAACTATCCCGAACGTATTCGGAGGAACGCCGATACCGGTGGAACCACTACCGACGACTGCATGACGACACTCGACGTCAGATCGATCCCGCCGGTCGACCGCCACCCGACGATTCACGACGCCTTCGACGAACTCGAGGCGGGCGAAACGCTGACGATCATCAACGATCACGAACCGAAGCCGCTGTTCTACGAGTTCCAGGCGGAAGTCGACGAGTTCGATGTCGACGGGTACGCCGTCGAACAGGCCGAGGCGGGGAAATTCGTCGCGGAGTTCCCCAAACGAGCCGAGTAACGCACCGTTCGAAACTGATACTGGTACCCTCACTCTCGTTCATCTCCACCGTTCGCGTCTTCGCGCGAACGTTTTCGTCTGTCGCACTCAGTTGTCACCCCGAGTTGTCATCCTCTCCTGTCACCCTCGATCAGCAGCCTCGCTCCTCACCCGAACGCATTCGCGAACAAGTAGACGAGCCTCGAACCCGTTTGTAGACGTATGTCTACTCACGACCAGGGCCACGATCTCGAGTCCGCCGTCGAACGAACGACAGCACCCAAGGACCGACCGCGAACCGTGCTCGACGTTCGATCGCTGGGACCGCCTGCTCCGCTCGCGAACACGCTCGAGCGACTGGCGGAGCTGCCCGAGGAGACGGTACTAATCCAGCGAAACGATCGCGCTCCGCAGTTCCTGTATCCGAAACTCGAGGACCGGGGCTACACGTACGAGACGCTCGAGATCGACGCCGAAGTCGTGACCGTCATCTGGCGAAAGTGACCGGAAATCGGGATGTCGACTCCGCTTTCATCGGATTCGAACCCCGTCTGGACGAGATGGTTGAAGTTGACACCCTCATAACGGGGGGTCTTTTAAATATTTAAACTCCTGTCCGAACACCTCCGTGTGTATTTCCATTGTCCGGGAATCATATTCATACTTGAACATACGTCAAGCCATACTCCCAGGTGAGGACAATGACCCAACTGAATTCGAAACGACGGCGGTTCTTACAGGGGCTCGGTGTTGCTGGTGCAGTAGCGGTCGCTGGCTGTGTCGGGAACGCTGACGAAGGGAACGGAAACGGCAACGGAAATGGCAATAGCGAAGAACCAGCGGGCGACGTGGAAGAGTCGCTCGCGAGTGCGAAACCGGTCGACGTCGACCGCGTCGCGGCCGATCCGACGGACATTCCGGGGCCGGTCGACTGGAACGAGCCCCGTCACCACGAAATCTCGATGACGACGACGGAGGTCACCGCGGAGATCGAACCGGGCGTCACTTTCGACTACATGACGTTCGACGACCAGATCCCGGGACCGATGATTCGCGTTCGCCAGGGCGACACGATCCACCTCACGCTCACGAACAGTGAGGAGAACTCGATGCCCCACAACATCGACCTGCACGCGGTCTACGGCCCTGGTGGGGGCGCCGAGGACACGACGATCAATCCGGGCGAGAGTGCGGAAATCGAGTTCAAGGCGATGTACCCCGGCGTACACGTCTACCACTGTGCGGTCCCGAACATGGACTACCACATCAGCGCCGGGATGTACGGCGCGATCCTCGTCGAGCCCGAGGACGGCCTCCCAGAGGTCGACCGCGAACTGTACTTCGGACAGAACGAACTGTACACGAAGGGCGCCCCCGGTGAGGAGGGCCACCACGCGTTCAGCTTCGACAAGATGAAAGCCGAGGACCCGACCTACGTCACCCTCAACGGCGAGGCCTACGCGTTTACCGGGAACGGCTACGGCCCCGTGACCGTCCAGAAGGGCGAACGGGTTCGCGTGTTCTTCGCCAACGGCGGGCCGAACCTGACGAGTGCCCTCCACCCCATCGGGAACGTCTTCGATGCGTACTACCGCGAGGGCGACCTGGTCTCCGAGCCGGGCCGGTTCATCGAAACCGCGCCGGTCGTCCCCGGCTCCGTCGCGGCTGGTGAGATGGAGACCCCGGTTCCCGGTCCGATCAAGCTCGTCGACCACGCGCTCACTCGAGCCGCGCGGCGGGGGATGCTGGGCGTCATCGAGGTTGAAGGCGAACCGGAACCCGACATCTTCAATCCGAACCCGTAGGCTCGCTGTGTGTGGAACTCACCTTTCTTTTCCGCGACTCGTCTCCTCTCCGATCTGCCTCGATTCTCATCCACGACTCTCGACAGTTGACGAGCTGACGCTCGCCGAAACGTACCGTCCTGTCTGACCCAGCCAGGGTGTAGATTCGGGCTCGAGGGACGAACCCCTGACCGCTCCGATAACTGGCGTCGAAATCGACGATCGTCGGATCTGAACGGTGGAAGTGAACGCCAGAACTGTCACCCGCCTCCCTCGAGACACTTCGTCGCTCGAACCCGCCGAAACATGTTCGGGGGAATTGTCGGGTACGACCATTTCGAACGCTTTCCTGTGAGCGGGACCGAAACCGCCCGTTCGAACACGCTCTACTCACTCATGACGACCCTGTTTACGACACGTCGATTCGTCCTCCTCCTCGCAACAACGACGCTCGCAACCTACGCACTGCTCGCGACGGGGGCGGCGCTCGCGACGACCGACGCCGGAAGCGCCTGCGGGACGTGGCCGCTCTGTACCGACGGAATCGCGTCACCGATCGATCCCACGCTGATTGCCGTTCTCGGCCATCGACTGCTCGCCGGGCTCGTCGGCCTGTTACTCGCCCTGACGACACTCGGCGCCTGGAAGACGGAGGCCAGTCGGCGGACGCGCATCGCCATCAGCGGCGGCGTGGTCCTGTTCGTGATCCAGGTCGGTGTCGGTGGACTCGTCGTCGTTACCGGGGAGCCCGTCGCGGGACGAGCCCACCTCGCGATCGCTGCCGTGCTTTTCACCGCGCTGCTCGCTGCCCTCGGCTGGATGCTCGAGGGCGAGTCAACCACCGAACGGACGACACCTGCTGTCGGCGAGCCGTCCCCGTCGTCCACGACCGAAAGCAAGCCGTCCGCATCCGCAGGCGGGCTGTCGTCCGCAACCACAGGTGAGCCGCCGTCCGTAGCCGCAAGCGAGCCGTCGTCTACATTCGCGAGTGAACCGGTATCGAACCCGACTCGAGCCAACGCGGAACGGTCGACGCGCGCCCGACTCCGTTCGAGGGGGCGATCCTACCTCGAGTTGACGAAACCACGGCTGATGTGGCTACTGTGTCTGCTCGCGCTCGCGGGGATGGCGCTCGCGACAACGACCGGTCAGTGGCCCGACGGCGTGACCGTCGTGGCGACGCTCGCCGGCGGGGTGCTGGCCACGGGAGCGAGCGGGGCGTTCAACCACGCCTACGAACGCGACCGCGATCAGCAGATGTTGCGAACGGCGGACCGCCCCGTGGCGACCGATCAGGTGTCGGCCGCTCGCGCGACCCTCTTTGCGTTCTCGCTGGCCGTCCTTTCGATGGTCGTGCTCGTGACGCTAGTCAGCCTCCTCGTCGCGGCGCTGACGTTGGTGGCCATCGTCTACTACAGCGTGCTCTACACCGTCGTCCTCAAACCGAATACGACTTGGAACATCGCGATCGGCGGCGGGTCGGGCGCGCTTCCGGCCGTCATCGGCTGGGCCGCCGTCACGGGATCGGTCGGACTGCCGGCGATTGTGCTCGCACTGATCGTCGTCGTCTGGACGCCGGCACACTTCTACAACCTCGCGATCGTCTACCGCGACGACTACGCGCGGGCCGGCTATCCGATGTTTCCGGTCGTCTCGGGCGTCTCGGCCGCCCGTCGCCGGGTCCTCCTGACCCTCGGCGGAACGCTGGTGATGACCACCATGCTCGGTCTCGTGACCCCACTCGGCTGGCTCTTCACCCTCTCGACGATCACCGCGGGTGGGCTGTTTCTCGGGACGACGGTCGTGCAGTGTCGCCGCAGAACTGACCGTTCGACGCTCCGAACCTTCCACGCCTCGAACGCCTATCTCGGCGTCGTCCTGCTCGCCATCGTCGCCGAAGCGCTCGTCGTCGGTCTCCGACCATGAACGCGATAACCACACGCATCCGACTCGCCACCCTCAACTCGAGCATCGCCGTCGTCGCCAACGTCGTCGCTCTCGGCGACGGGATTGCCATCCTCGCCTTCTTCGGCGTCGGCTTGCTCTCGCACGCCGTTGAACCGTGGGCGTACCCGATCCACACCCTTCGAACCGCCGTGCCGTTTCTGGTCGGCTGGCTGTTCGTGAGTCCGCTCGTCGGGACGTTCCGGTTCGACACGCTTTCCAGCCCCTCCGAGACCCTTCGGTACGTCACGCTCGGCTGGATCGGCGCTTCGCTCGTCGGTGCCGCGATTCGGGCGACGGAATACTTCCCCGGGGGTGCCCCGCTCGAGTTCGTCCTCGTCAACGTCGTCTTCGGGCTGGCCTTCGTCCTGCCGTGGCGACTCTGCGTTTCGCTGCTCGTTCGTCGGGCGCTTCGACACCCCGTTTAAACACCCCCACATAGTGTGGCTAGACCCCTATCGAGAGCCGCCGTGTTCGTCTAGATAGAGGTGCCCAACCGACTGCAATGACAACTTACGAATTTACCTGTCCGGGCTGCGGCCAGCGAGGCCCCGTGGACGGCGACGTACGCAACGCGACGGTCGAATACGGGTGTCCAGTCTGCGGAACGAGGGTTTCCAGCGAACACTTTCTCGTCCACTGATGGCGTTTTAGCGCGTTTCGACGCGTTTCGACGTATTCGGCGCGTTTTAGCGCGTTCGCCACGTTTGTCGCGTTCACCGCAGATTGCCACCGCTCGAGAGCCTGATCCACGCCGAAAAATCGACAGAATCTACGCGTCCCCGCGATCGATTTCGGTTCGGCGCCCGCTCAGGTCGTCGGGTACGAACCGATAGAGTTGGATGTCGAGATTCGCCTTCGACTCGCCCCAGATTTCGAACAGCGGTCGCTTCGTCGTTCCGTACTGTTCGACGTCCTCGACAGTGAGGTTGGCCGGGTCGATCGTCTCGAGCGTACCGACGGCCACGATGCTGTGGTAGGTCTCACCGCCATCTCGTTCGTTGTAAACGACGAGACGAACCTGGGGAGAGGAGTCGAGAAACTCGCGTTTCTCGCTTTCGGGCGTCGAAACCAGTCGCATGTAGAACGATCGGCTGTCGGCGTCGTATCCGTAGGAGATCGGGACCGCGTACGGCGTGTTGTCGCTGGCGAGTGCCAGGACGCCAGTCTCGTGGCGACTCAGGAAGTCGTCGATCTCCGTCGCCGTCATCTCGGTTTCCTCGGCTAGTGACATCGTCGTATGCAGAGTCAAAGCCGATGCGGCATTAAACTATTTCCGTTGTCACTCGCCGACGATCACGCGTCGGTCTCGAGGATGTCCTCGAAGAGCTTTCGCTGGGCGGCGACGAGGTGTTCAGTGAACGTCGACTGGCTAATGTCGAGCTCGGCGGCGATTTCGGTCGCGTTGGCTCCTTTCGGGCGCTCGAAGTAGCCGGCATCGTAGGCAGCCTGCAGGACCTCGTGCTGGCGGTCGGTGAGTTTCCCCCGGTTGACGAACACCTGCTCTTCGGTCGATCCTCGTAGTGGCGGCTGGAGGAGTCGCTGGACATCGATGTCGGGGTACCGTTCGCGGAACTCGGCCATGATCGCCTGGAGCTGGTCGAAGTCCTCGGCGTGAAAGACCAGCGTGAGGTCCCCGTCCTCGGCGACGTAGCGGTGGACCGGACAGCCGAACGAGCCGAGGCAAGCGCAGGGACAGCTCGAGTCGTCGTGCGCGTGGCGATAGAGGTTGGTCGACCCGTAGGAGAAGATCGGTCCGGAGACGTCGTCGATCTCCTCGTCGGTGGCAGCCAGGAACTCCGTGGTGCTTCCCCCACCGTGACTCGAGCTGTCCTCGCTGGCGGCACTCGTCGAGACTCGATCGACCGTCGTCCCCGTCCGCTGTGAAAAGGCCGCGATTGGACAGCCCTCAGGCGACCCGACTTTCACCGTCGCGCGAATTCCCGGCGACATCGTCTAGGGTCGTGTTCGAAGGCCGGCCTAATGAAGATAGGGTTCCGCGGACTCCGGGTCGGCGTGTCGGTGTACGGCCATTTCATCCCGCGTGATACCCAGTGGTGGTACGGGGCCTTCCAGCGGGGTAGGCCACCATCGCGCATGATACGCACGGTCGGGTAGAGATGACAATTCGTCATCCCACCTCCAAAAGACGCTCCGGCAGCCGCGGGGCGAGCGACGATCGACACCGGGTGACGATACGTCCGTCTGAGTGACGGTCGGATCCAGAAGTACTATTTATTTGGCTCTACGTCTGGAATTGTATGAATCCCCTGGCCCGATTCCACTCGACGTTCGGTGGGCGTCGTGCGATCCTCACACTCGGGGGTCTGTACGCCGCTATCGGTGTGATCTGGCCACTCACGCAGGCTGGCGAAGTACTGCCGAGTTCGGCGGTACTAATCGTCGTCGTTCTGGTCAGCGGCTCCGGCCTCGTGCTTCTCTACGGGGGATACGGGCTGCCCCAGACCGACATTCAGCCGAGGTTCTTCGCGACCATCGCCCGCTGGTGTCTCCGCGCGATTGGCGTGGTTGTCAGTATTCTCCTCTTCATTTACCTCGCCGGTCAGTTATCGGACCCGGTGAACAACTTCCTCATCCTCACTGCGCTCGCTGGCGTCGCCGGTTTCGGCGCAGGGGCGTACGATGCGCGCGCAAAATCGCGAACTTACGTTCTCGAGCAGCGCAATCAGGAACTCCAGGACACGCAGGCGGAACTCGAAGAGACGCTCGATCGTCTCGCAGCGTCCGAACAGCGCTACCGAACGTTGACGGAGAACTTTCCGAACGGGGCCGTCGCGCTGCTGGACACCGAGTTACGACACACGCTCGTCGCCGGGAACGCCCTCGAGGAAACCGGATACGATCCGACCGAACTACGGGGAAAACGCGTCCAGGACGCCTTCCCGCCGGAGGTCGTGGACGTCGCCGAACCGCACTATCGCGCGACGCTCGAGGGCGAATCGACCGTCTTCGAACTGGAGACGCCAGAACAGGTGTTCGAGTTCCGTACCCATCCGTTGACCGACGAAGGCGGACGCGTGTACGCCGTGCTGGTCATGTCCCAGGACATCACCGGGCGGAAAGACCGCGAACGGGAGCTCACGGATCGGATTCGCCAGCAACAGGTCGTCGCCGACCTCGGCCAGCTCGCACTCGAGACGGACGACCTCGACGAGCTCATGCGCGAAGCGACCCAGCGGGTGACGGCTGCGCTCGACATCGAATACTGCAAAGTGCTCGATCTGAATCCCCAGGCCGACGAATTGCTCCTTCGCCAGGGGATCGGCTGGAAACCCGGGCTCGTCGGAGCGGCGACGGTTTCCGCCGTCGAAGCCGACTCGCAGGCGGCGTACACGCTGGCAAACGATCGTCCCATCATCGTCGAAGACCTGGAGGCGGAAACGCGATTTACCGGTCCGGATTTGCTCCGAAACCACGACGTTCGCAGCGGAATTAGTACCATCATCGGCCCGAATGACAATCCGTGGGGAATCCTGGGGGCTCACGACACCGATCCACAGGTCTTCAGCGACGAAGATGTCACGTTCGTCCAGAGCGTCGCTAACATCATCGCGGAGGCCATCGAACGCCACCAGTACCAGCACGAACTCGAGCAGTCCGTCGCCAGTCTTCGAGAATCCAACAAGCGCCTCGAGCAGTTCGCCTACGCCGCCTCCCACGACCTCCAGGAACCGCTCCGAATGGTCTCGAGTTACCTCCAGCTCATCGAGCGCCGATACGGCGACGTCTTCGACGAAGATGGGGAAGAGTACCTCGAATTTGCGATCGACGGGGCCGACCGCATGCGGGGAATGATCGAGGGGTTGCTCGCGTACTCGCGGGTGGAAACGAGCGGCGAACCGCTCGAGCCGGTCGATCTCGAGGCCGTCCTCGAGAACGCTCGCGAGGACCTCCAGGTGCAGATTTCCCAGAGCGATGCGGCGATCACGGCCGAATCACTCCACGAGGCGACCGTCGAGGGCGACCACGATCAGTTGCGACAGGTCTTCCAGAACCTGATGAGCAACGCAATTCGGTACAGCGGCGACGAGCCGCCGTCGATCCACGTCTCGGCGGAACGAAACGGCTCCCGATGGGTCGTTTCGGTCCGAGACGACGGGATCGGCATCGATCCCGACGAGACGGAGCACATTTTCGATGTCTTCACTCGACTGCATAGTCGGACGGAGTACGAGGGAAGCGGGATCGGACTCGCCGTCTGCGAGCGGATCGTCGAACGCCACGGCGGCGAGGTCTGGGCGGAGTCCGAACCCGGTGACGGAACCACGGTCTCGTTTACCCTCCCTTCGGTCGGTGAGCGGGCCGAGTGAGGCCCGCAGCGGTCACGATACGGATGCGCGGACGCGCGAACGCGTCCAGACCGACCTGGACACTCGAGCGACGTCCTCGACGCCGTCGCCCCGTCGTTCGTTCCCGAAGAGAGGAATCGCCCCAGCAGGGCGAGACTCGACGCCCGTGGGGTATTCTCATCATCTCAGAACGAGAGTGGACAACTTATTACTGGAGGGTGTCTGACCTAGTAGCAATGAGTGCAAGTGAGGACTATCGCTTCGTCTGTCCCGAGTGCGCCCAGACCATCACGGTCAACGCGTCGATGCGGGACGCCCTCGTCGAGAACGGCTGTGTGATCTGTGGAAGCACCGTCTCTCGAGCGGACTTCGAAGAGATGGCCGAAAACGACGCCTGAATTACCGCCCGTCACCGACGAGTCGAACGCCCGTTTCTCTCTTCTCTTTTCACGACCGACGCTCGATGGGCGAATTTTGTTGACGAATGCCGGCTTCGTCGCGATTCGACGACATGGACGGAGTGGAGGACGTCCAGGACTCGAGTTCTGCGATGGCGATGATAATGACGACCACCGGAAGACGACCCGCAAGCCGTGTGCGAGACGCCCTCGTTCCAACAGCCACTCGAGGCCGTGTGATGCGTTCACAGGCCCCGAAACGGCTATTTTCGCCACCCTATATAAATAACCCACGATATCGGTGGTGTACACTCGAGGGCCATCGGTTCCTCTACAGAAGTATGAGCCAGTCACTGACCGCGACGACGAGCCCCTTCGGATACGACACCCCAAGCGACGAGACGACGATCACGACCGGCGACGACGTCCAGACCATTCTCGATGCGCTCACCGACGCCGACTGCCGGACCATCCTCGAGGCCCTCAACGAAGACGCCGCGTATCTCACCGCATCCGAACTCTCCGAGCGCTGTGACGTCCCCCTCTCATCGACCTACCGCAAAATCGAGAAGCTGACCGACGCGGGGATGCTCGACGAGAAACTTCGCATCCGCCGCTCGGGCAAGCACACGAGCGAGTACGGCCACCGCGTCGACGACGTCCAGATCTCGGTCGAAGCCGACAGCGGGATCGAACTGTTGCTCTCTCACCCCAGCGCCTGATCGGCTCCGATTCTTCTCTTTCACTCCTGAAATTATCGTTTCAACGCCTCGAGCAACGCGTCCAGGTCGTCTCGCGTATTGAACGCGTGAACTGACGCTCTCATGCCATCCGGGTACGAGAGCGACCGAACTGTGATGTCCTGCTCGGCGAGGCGGTCCACCGTCGCCTCCGGATCGGGCACATCAATCGTGACGAGCCCGGACTCGAACTCGCGAGGGCTGAGCAATGCGGAGTCCGGGAGGCCATCCTTGAGATACCCGGTGAGGTCGGCGATACGGGACTCGATCGCGTCCGTCCCGAGTTCCTGGTGATAGTCGATTGCCGCCGCCAGGCCGTCGTAGAGGGCGGGGCTGGTCGTGCCGACCTCGAACCGGCCAGCGCCGGGCGCGTACTCGTAGTCGTGCGCAGAGGCATCGGTCACGCTCCGGTAGCCGATCGCACCCGGCACGCACTCGCGTTCGGCCCCCTCGCGGACGTAGAGGAAGCCGGCGCCGAAGGGGCCAAGCAGCCACTTGTGACCGGCACCGACGACGAAATCGGCTCCCCAGCCGGTGACGTCGACAGCTGTCTGTCCGGGCGACTGCACGGCGTCGACGAGCACCCGTGCGCCGGCGTCGTGTGCCAGTTCGACGAGTTCCTCGATCGGCAGTCGCGTTCCGTGTGTCCAGGTGATCGAACTCACGACTAGCAGCGTCGCTCCCTTGAGTGCGTCCTTCGCGGCCTCGAGGTCCAGTCTTCCTTCCGTGGTCTCGAGGACGCGAACCTCCGTGCCGCGCGTGCGTTCAAGTCGTCGCCACGGCAGGATACCCGCCGGGTGCTCGAGGTCGGTACGGACAACGACGTCGTTCTCGTCCCAGTCGAACGCGCCGGCGACGCGGTTGATGCCGTCGGTCGTGCTCTGGGTGAGCGCGATTTCGGTCTCGTGAGCGCCGATGAGGTCGGCCACTGCCGCCTCCGCCCGGTCGAGGCTCGAGACGGCAGCGGCGTACATGCCTTCGCCGGTCGGCGCGTCGTACTCGTGGGACTCGAGGGACGACTCGATCGTCTCGACGACGGGCCGGGGACTGGGCCCGCCGGCGCCAGTGTTCAGGTAGATGCCGTGCTCGAGCGCTGGAATGTCCGCGCGAAGGGTCTCGTAGTCCATGAAGGTAGGTACGTCTACTCGCCGAAGGTCCTAATCGTTGGCCTCGATCGTGGGGGCTGCCGGTTCCGCTGCCAGTTCGGCGTTCGTCTCCTCGAGATTGTGCCCAGTCCAAATTTCTCTCCAGGATCGAAATAGCAGTCTGTTCGCAGTCAGGTGGTTCCATCTCGAGCGCCGCCGGCTGCATCCGAGTGCGAGCGAGCGATACCGTACCCGAGCGTGAGCAAGAGCATGCCCGAGAGCAAGAACGCGACGTCGAAGACCAGAACGCTCGCCGGCCCGTCGGGCCAGACGTGGTGGAGTTCGAGGAGGTGGTGATTGACGAGTCCCTCGACCAGGTTGAAGATTCCCCAGCCCATCAGGACCGAGCCGAATAGCGTTCGACCCGAGGGTGAGACGTACGGATGACGCCACGCGCGGACGATCAACACGATGCCGACGATCGTGAACGCGTAGGTCGCCACGTGAAAGAGCCCGTCAGCGAGGACGTTGAGCCGCATTGCGGCGAGGTCGGTCGTGTCCGTCCGGGCCGAGAGCATGTGGTGCCACTGCAGGAGCTGGTGCAGGACGATACCGTCGAAAAAACCGCCTAGCCCGACGCCGAGGGCGGCTCCGGCTTGGACGAGCGGCTTCGACCGCGCGGAGAGCCCGAGCCACCTCTCGGATCGCGGGGGTGCTGCCATGCTAGCTGGCCATTTCACGACACGATTCGGCACACTTCGGAAGGACCTCCGCACAGGCCTGACAGTGGTCGTGGTCGTGCTGTTCGCACTCCTCGGCACAGGCCTCGCAGGCGTCCGCACAGATGGAGGCGAGGTCGCCGTGGTAATCCGAATCGCGTGCCATGAATCGCGCGTGCAACGTTGCCAGGTCGGCGACGTCCCGACAGAGCCGGATGCACTCGGCCATCTCCTCGCCGTGGTCGGCACACTCGTCCGCACACCACTCACAGACCTGGGCGGCCTCGAGGCAGTTGTCGATGCAGTCTTTCATCTCGTCGTCTCGCGGGAGCTGTTGTAGCGCCATCACAAGAACGAACAACACCAAACCGGATCAACGCCACACATGGTCATGCAAGCGTCGCCCGGCGCAGACGAGAGTGGGTCCCTCTCGAAGGAGCACGTGACTGCCAAACGGCTTTGGGAATCCGCGTCCTGGATCCAGTTATGGCGTCCGAAGGGGACCAAGAAGGCATTCGAGTCTGGCTGGTCGAGCGAACGTACTCCGACGACGAACAGAACCTCATCATCCTCGTCTACGCGACGCCCGACGGCGAGCGCTACTTCCGCAAGGAACGGGCGCTCACGAGTTTCACCGACGCTCGAGAGACGACCGCCGCACTCGAGGTCGACGCCGACAACCTCGGGTCGGTCGACGACCGCGACCAGCGGGAACGCTACGCGACCGAGGCATCCCGAATGGCTGCCGAGCACGAACCCGACGATCCAATATAGTGTCCCCGCAGGCTCAAACTCGAGTCGCTCCGTCCGTACTGGTGATTGATATTCGATCACTGTCGGTCGCGTCGCTCGAGACCACTGGCTGACGGTCTCGAGTACCGTGTCACGGTGAAAACAGATCTGCCGAACGCGTTCGAGGCTCGACTAATCGGCCGTCGAACGAGCGATTCGAGCGTTCTGGCGCATCGTGGCGATGGTGCTGTAGATGACGGCCCCACTGACCATGAACGCCGAGAGCAAGATTAGCGCGAAACTGATCGTGCTCAGGACCTCGATTCCGAGGTAATCTCCGGCCTGGCGGAACGCGACGGCGACCGAGCCACCCAGGAGCATCAGCCCGAAGTATATCTTGATGTCGCCCTCGTCGACGATGCTGGTCGCCGCCGAACCGATGCGGGCGCCGAGCGCGCTCCCGGCCAGCAGCGGCGCGACGATCGAGAGGTCGACGCCGCCCTCGAGGCCGTAGAGGAACGACCCGATCCCACCAGAGAAGACGATTTCGAACAGGTCGGTCCCGACGGCCACCGGAACGGGGACCCCGATCAGGTAGAACATGGCAGGCATGCGGATGAACCCGCCACCGACGCCGAGGAAGCCCGACAACAGCCCCGTGGCGAACGCGACGCCGAGGACCATCCACAGCGAGACTTTGATTCCGCCGGCGATGGTCATCATCGGGGGCACGTGGTAGGACTGGATCTTCTTCGCAAGGTCTGGGATGGCGTCCGGATCGATCTCCTCGTCGGCGGCGTCGTGGTGGCCGCTCGAGCTATCGGTACCGTCACTCTTCAGCGCGTTCCGGGTGACGAACAGACCGATTGCGCCCAACAGAACGACGTACGTGACGCCGATGACGCCGCTGGCGAGGCCGAGTTCCTCGAGGTAGAAGACCCCGATTCGCCCGACTTCGATGCCGGCGGTCGTCCCGACAATCATCAACCCGCCGAGTTTGTAGTCGACCTGGCCGAGGTCGTGGTGTTTCATCGTCGCGATGACGGCGGTCCCGAAGACGAACGCCATGCCGCTCCCGACCGCGACGCGGGCCGGGTAGCCCATGACCAGGAGCGCCGGCGTCACGAGGAAGGATCCGCCCATCCCGAAGAAGCCGAACAGGACGCCGACCATGAAGCCGAAGCTCACGAACAGGACGAGCATCGTGAGCGCGATGCCGAATACCTCCATGTTAGACGTTCTCGATCGTGGCGATCAGGGGCGGTGCGCCGACTCGCTCGAGCAAGCCGTATCCTCCGTAGAGGACGATCGCCTCGACGAGGACGGCTCCCACGAGGACGCCTGCCTGTACTGGTTCCGACAGGGAGGCGAGCTCGATCATTCGTCTCGACCTCCGTTCTTCGCGCGTTCCGGTTGTGTACGGATCATGGTTTTCTGCTCATTACCTTCTACTGCAGAAGTGCCTATAACGCTTTTGGGATTAGTGCACAATATTACTGTCACCTATCCCACGCCTAACCAACAGAGATATTCGAATACGTTACAGGAATACGAAGACCTTCGCCGGGAGGGTTGAGCACGGGCCCTATCGTCTCACGCGCAGATCGACTCCCAGCCACGACAACGCGTGGTCACCAGTCACGAGGGCATCTAGTCAAATGCACCTGTTTCGCTCGCCTGTCGACGCGCTCGCTGTAACCGTTCGCTGGCTGATCTCCATCGCACCGGCGAATCGAGGACTCGAGCCATCTGTGCGGATCACGGAGAACGAACGGTGGCAAATTCGTACGCCTCCCCAACTGCACCGAGCGACCAGTTGTACACGTCGAATAGAGCGATCAATGCCCGAGACATTCCCAACACGGTATTGGGTGTACGAAACAATATTAAACCTGGAGATCCCTAGTGACGTTATGAAGGCCGTCATCGCAACCGACCTGTCCGCAGCCAGTGAAGCCACGATCGAGACCGAGACCTGCCTCGAGTGCCTCGGCCGGATCGGCATCGAGGAGATTCACCTGGTGACGGTCATCCCCTTGAACGTGCACGCGGGCATGCCCGGCATGGACTTCGAGGGGCGGCGCGAGCGCGCACTCGAGCGATACCGAAACGTCATCGAGGGCGCCGGCTTCGACGTCGAGAGCCACGTCGTCCGGGGAACGCCCCACCGACGAATCAGGGGCATCGCGGAGACGATCGGTGCGAGCATGACGATCGTCGGCTCCCGCGGGAAGAGCCCGCTCGAGAACCGGGTGATCGGGTCGACCGCACGTAACCTGGCGCGAACGAGCGAGACGCCGTTGCTCGTCAACCGGATCGAGCGCGGCGTCGACGAACCCGAAATCGTCCGCAAACACCTGTTCCAGCGGATGCTCTACGCGACGGACTTCTCCGAGAACGCCGACCGCGCGTTCGACGCGTTCTCGTATCTCCGGCACGCTACCGAGGAGGCGACCCTCGTTCACGTCGAGACGCCGAAAGACCCCGGGCTACCAGAGGGGGAGGATCCCCGCCAGCGACTCGAGGAACTCGCTGACCAGCTCGAGGAGTGGGGAATCGACACTCGGATCGAGATACGGCAGGGCGACCCGGCCGACGAAATCCTCGACGTCGAGTCCGAGTACGAGCCGACGACGACCCTCGTTGGCTCACGCGGACACAGCCGCCTGCGACGGCTCCTGCTCGGGAGCGTCTCCGAGGACATCGTTGCCCGCGCGAAGGGGAACGTGTTGCTCGTGTCGCCGCGCGTAGCCTGATCGGTCGAGGGCCGATTTTCTGCCGGTCAGAACCGCGCCCGTGCCGCCTCGAGGTCCGCTCGCGTGTCGATGCTGTCGAACGAGTCGAGCGTCGCGTATCGTTTCCAGTCGGCCGGCTCGAAGACGGTCCACTCGAGCCTGTCGAGCGCGGCCAGTATCTTGCCCTCGTCGGCCTCGAGCGCCGCGCGACAGGCGTCGGCCATCGGTTCCGCCCGGTAGACCGCGTGGGTCGTCTGGAACCAGCCGTCCGGGTGTTTCGGAACGACGGCTGCCGTCCGTTCGTCGGAATCGCGAGCGTCACCGCCCTCGAGTCGCTCGAACAGCGCCTCGAACAACGCCGGTTCCACGAACGGCATGTCACACGCCACGACCGCCGCGACGGGAGCGCTCGCGGCCTCGAGACCCGTCGCGATCCCGGCGAGGGGGCCGCGGTCGGGCGTCTGGTCGACGGCCACCTGGATCGTCCGCGACTCGGATTCGACTGCGCCCCGGAGGACGTCGACCTGCTCGGCGCGGCAGTTGACGACGAGTTCGTCCGTCACGTCCTCGAGTCGGTCGGCGACGTGACCGATCAACGGGGTGCCGTCGAGGTCGGCGACTGCCTTGTCGCCGTCCTGGAAGCGAGTCGAAAATCCGCCCGCGATGATGACGCCGGCGCGCGAGGATGTCTCGGGCATCGTGGCTCGAGTTCCCCTTGGCGGTCCGGGTGAATCAGTGCATCGAAGCAAACGAGAGAATCCTCGAGATGGGGAGGAAGCGAAAACCGTTATTGACGTGCCGGACTCGAGCGTCGGCGAGCAAAGAGCGCCGGGAGCGCCCGGGCGGAAATGATCCGTTTCTCGAGACAGTCCGTGCGCTCGTGAACGGTCTATTTTTGGCCGACGCTCGTACCGGTTGACATGCACGGACAAGGGCTTCGCTGGGTACAACTCGGTGGCGAGGACCTCGATTCGTTTCTCGACCGGGGCGGGACCGGCGTTCTCTCGTTCGGCTCGACCGCCGAGGAACCGCCGTTCTCGATTCCGGTTTCCTACGGCTACTACGCGGACGAGGGCCACTTCTACTTCCGGCTATCGTTCCCGGAGGGACACAGCGGCGGCAAGACAGCGGTCCTCGACCGACCGGTCTCGTTCGTCGTCTACGCGGAGACCGACGACGGCTGGCACAGCGTCGTGGCGACCGGATCGCTCGAGGAGATCTCGGACGCGCCATACGAATCGGCGGCGGTTCAGGGGATGTGGGCAGTACAAATTCCGGCCGTCGACGTCTTCGAACGGCCGCCCGACGACGTGACGTT
This sequence comes from Saliphagus sp. GCM10025317, assembly GCF_042663665.1. Taxonomy (NCBI): domain Archaea; kingdom Methanobacteriati; phylum Methanobacteriota; class Halobacteria; order Halobacteriales; family Natrialbaceae; genus Saliphagus; species Saliphagus sp. GCM10025317. The sequence goes on along the minus strand of NZ_JBHTAQ010000005.1, from coordinate 1,557,482 downwards.
TCGCGACTTTCGGCTCGTGCCGGACCGCGTCACTGGCCGGAGAGAAGTCGAGACGGCGGAGTGACCGTCGCTCGGATTCAGTGGCATTGGGATTGTGAAGCCGTCTACTGCCCGGACTTCCACTCGCCGTGCTCGCCCTCACGAAACTCCCCTTTCGCCTGCCGCTCGCGCGGCCAGAGGCCGATGGCGACGGCGGCTAGGTACCAGAGGGCGCACACGGCGACGACCACCTCGCCAGAAACGAGGGCGATCGACGCCGACTCGAGCCAGGCGTCGCTGGGGACGAACGCCGTGATCCGAAAGGCCCACGCCAGCACCAGTACGGTGAACAGCGCCAGGTAGATTCGTCGGAGTCGGTTCGCGAGCGCCTCGAGCGTCGACACTTTCACCGTCGGCCGTCGGTAGTCGTCGCTCAGTTCGACACGCCAGTCGGCGTTATCGACGGGCGCGTCGGGATCGAGCGCCGCCGCCAGCAGATTCTGTTGCATGAGGCGGACGCGAGCGCGATACACGTCGTAATCCCGGTAGCGTCTGGCTTCGATGAACAGGAACGTGGTGACCACCAGGCCCGCGATCAGGATGATGTAGTGGGGGTTGTCCGTACTCGAGAACGCCCAGGTCAGGATGGCCGTCATGATGGTAACGCTCCAGGTCGTCGTCTGATCGAGGCGCGAGCGCCAGGTCGTTTCCCGGGAGACTTCCCCACGATAGGTGTTCCTAACACCGAACTGATGGTCGTTCGGTCCTGCTCGAGGTCGCTTCCGATCGCTGCGTCGCCGTCTCGTGCTCGTGTATCGCCGGTGTCGGTCGCGTCGTCGCTCGAGGGTAGCATATGGGTGTTACGCGGGCGAAGATGATGAACGAAGGTGGGGGTGCCGGTGGTCTCGAGGCGCGGACGTACTCGCAAGAAGAACAGCGATTGGACCCGTTATCGGCCCAGCAGACTCCCGTCGGCCCACTTCTCCTCGTACTCGGCGTCGTCGGCTATCAGCATGAGGATGCCCTCGATTATTCCGAGGATCTCCGGAATAAACGTCCAGAAGAAACACAGATACAGTACGCCGAGTTTCATGTTCCCCTGGTAGAACTTGTGGGCACCGATTCCGCCGAGAAACAGTGCGAGAACACCGGCGACAACCTTGTCCGAATTGGCCGATCCACCGCCCGACGCGGGCTGTCGAGTGCCACACTCCGGACACAGTTCCGCCTGCTTGGCGATGAGCGACCCGCACTCGACGCAGTACTTCTCGTTCGCGCCGCGTTCCCCGTGGCTTCCCTCGAGGGAAATCGATTGATTGACTCCGCAACTCGGGCAAACCGATGCCTGATCCTGGATTTCGTCGCCGCAGTTGATGCAGTGTTTCATGGACAGGTGTCAGCGAAACTTCTCACGCTCGAGGTAAATAACCAGGTGCAAGAGGTGCTGTTCAGTCGGATCGGCGAAGCGAGTACGAGAGCAAGAGGGCGGCGAGGAGCCCGTAGATGAGACCGACGACGAGGACCGCCAGCACCGACTCGAGGAACAGGAGCGAGAGACCCAGTCCGTAGCCAAATCCGAGCAGTGCGCCGGTCAGCGTTCGAACGGCGTTCGTTCCGCGGGTCTCTCGAAAGGTCGTCATCGACCAGTCGAGGAGTGCGGGTGCGGGCAAGATTGCCACGAGAAGCGTCGGGTTCGCTGGCAACGGAGCGAATAGATACGCGAGAAATCCGGCGACGATGCCCGGGTAGATACCCAGACACCGGGCACAGACGTCCACCCGGCGACCGAAGACGACCGGCGAGTAACACCGGTGTCGTTCCGAGGGCAGGTGGTGGGCGAGCAGGAACCGCCGGGTCTCGGTGAGCCCCTTCCGGAGTTCCGCTCGGTCGACGTCCATACGTACTCGTGTCGGAGCGACCGGATGAATCTACTGGACGGTCACGCTGGCTCGAGCGACGCCCCTATCCGCATCCGACCCGAATCGATATCACCATGTCGTCAGACGAAACCGACGCCGAACGAACGGTGATCCGAAGCGGCCGGAAGTTCGAACAGGCGTACCGCCTCGACGCGGACGAGGTCGGCGCCTTCCTGATCTCCCTGGGCGAACAACTCCAGGCGGGCAACGAACTCACGATCAGCGGCGAGGAGTGGGAACTCCCCTTCGCGTTCGGCGAACCGATCGAGCTGGAGATCGACTTCGACGGGGTGGGCGACCCGGAACTCGAGATCGAACTCGAGCTTCCGGGACGGACCGACGAAACTGCGCCGCGAGTCGAGTAAGCCGAACGAGCCAAGCGAATCGGATCCCCGCGCCGACGAATCGAGGTGCGTTCGAGGACGACGGTCTCGACTCTCTCGTCGGTCGGAAGAGACCTTTAATGATCCTAGGACTCATTGGGTGATACCTTTTTATGTATTACCGTGATTGAGTGGTATAGAATGGGCACTCGATCACCGACGTACGTGCACAAATCGTGTGCGTACATCACTCGAGACGAAGCGGAGCTACTGGCGTTCGAGAGCCCCGAGCACGACGGACTGCAGATTCCGAAGGGAACGATCGAATCCGGCGAGTCACCTCGAGCGGCCGTCTTTCGCGAAATCGTCGAGGAGAGCGGCCTCAGCGCGGTTGGCCCGACCAGCCACGTCGCCACCGACGTCTGGAACCGGTACGAATCCCCACCGAAGTACTACGTCAGACACTTCTTCCATGCGACGGTCCACGACGCGCCCGACGAGTTCACCCACGTCGTCACCGGCGAGGGCGAGGAGGTCGGCCTCGAGTTCGAGTACTCCTGGATCGACCTCCGAGAGCCACACTCGTTCGCGCTCGACCTGGACGACTACCTCTACCTGCTCGAGGGAGCGCCGGACCAGCCGAGGGCCGTCGGCTCCGCCGCTGACTGATCGCAGTGCGCTCCCCTGGACGGGCCCGGGCGACGCGATTCTCGGACAGGTAGCTGGCGATTGGAACCCCGATATCGACCCTTCTCCGAGTACGAAGCGACCCCGGGACTTTCGAAAAGTTCGCACTCGAGACTCGAGGCACAGGCAACTGAAATGCTGAAAGCCAGTGCACAGAAGAACCTCCAGACACGTGACGCCTCCCGGCTCGTCGAAAACGAGCGGAGGAAGTATAACGCTTCGAACGATGGAGCCAGATTCAATCGTCAGCGCCGTGAGCGCGGTCGTCACCGGGGGACATCGCCTCGCCGATCGTCCCCGCAGTCCGACGGAGGAGGAGCAAAAATTCTCGACGACGCTGGACGAACAACGTCACCCCGAGAACGATGTAGACGATGGAGTACGCCAGCAAAAGTTCGATACTCGAGACGGGGAGCGTCACGAAGTCTCGGATGATAATGAACTCGAGCAGAACCTGCGAGAGGAACAACACGAGCAGCGTCAGCGCCTCCGTGACGGAGATTTCGAACCGGATTAGCAACGAGACGGCGAAGAACGACTGGGCGGCGGTGAGCCAGATTTCGGCCTCCTGTTTGAAGTCAAACGCGAGCACGCCGTAGCGCCCCAGCGCGATCGAGTAGACGACCACGAGCGTCCCGATGAGCAGCGTCCACTGGTTGAGCTTCGAGGAAATGAGGGCGTTGAACCCCGCCGTCGATCGCGCCTTGTTCACCAGGTAGACGACGACGATGAGCTCCGGCGCCTCGGAAGCCAGCGGGGCGATCCACTGGATCATGAAGAACGCGGGGATGCCGATTCCCTCGCCCAGGAACTCGAGACCGTGAGCGAAGGGTTCGACGGCCGTAAAGATCATCGTCCCGGAGTACGCGAACAGCGCAAACACGGTGGCTATCCGGAGTCGTTTCGGGAATTGCTGGAGGTACGCCGGAACGCCGACGTGATCCATGTCGGGTTCGACGTCGCCGCGGATGATTACCGCGATGTAACAGACGTAGAGTCCGACCAGGACCAGCATGTCGAAGATGTCGATGCCGCCGTTGAACGGCACGAGGAACGCCCACAGGGTCGCCAGCAGGAGGAAAACGACCTCGAGGCCGATCTCGCGGTCGAGAACGACCGAATCGGAGAGGATGCCGCGTCGGTTTCGCACCGCTGGATCGTCGGACGCCCCAGTCCGATAGATCGTAAAGAGCGCGACGCCGGCCCAGCCGAGACCGATGAGGATGCGGTTCGCGCCGGTCATGTTGGCGACGGCGAGGTTCCCGGCTTCGGCGCCCCGCGGGGTTCCCGCGAATGCGCCCGCGTTCCACGCGTAGAGCGCGTCGACGGCGTACTCGGGGGCCACCGCCAGGACGGCCAAAACGGCAATCGCGAACGCCTGCGGGACGTCCTTCTCGGCGGTCTCGGCGGCCCACGCGAGGAGGAACGCCGAGCCGAGGACGGCGAGTCCCGTCACGAACACGGTCTCGAGGGTTGAGAGCGTGGCGAGCACGGTCGGTGCCTGGTACTCGAGTCCCAGCCGGGGCGCGAGCCATGGAAGGATGGTCGTTGCTCCGCCCACGACGACCCAGGGGAGCGTCAGTGCGAACGCTGCCGAAAGAGCGAGGAGGACTCGTCGGTTCATAGTGCAACTCTCGTGTCTCGTCAACTGAAACGCGTACCGGCCACCCTACGGTGCGCCCCGCGATGATACTGTGGCCTGCTACTGCTGTGAACCGTGTTCCTCGTACGGCTGCACGACGACGAACCCCTCCGATCCCGTGAACTCGAGCTGGTAGGTCTCGTCTGAAGACTGGCCGATCATGTTCGAGAGCGTCCGGTCGACGTGACTCCCGGGCGTCGTGCCGCTCCAGGCGACGGTCGCGCTCGGGTCGGTCCGGACCGGCGGCCGTAGTACCAGCGGCGACCCGTGGGTCGTTATCGCGACGCACCCCGGCCCCACGAGCGAGACGTTCGTCAATCCACCTGCCGAGAAGCCCGCGATGCTCTTGATGGTCCGGATTTCGTAGTTCACGCTCGATTCGAACGCGAGCACGTCGTCTCCGTTGACCGAAATCTCTTCGCCGTCCTCGAGTTCGAGTAGCTGGATCTTCTTCTCTTGATCTGCGAGGTAGAGGTGGCCGGTGCCGGTCGCCTCCATCACCGGAGTTCCCTCGCTCGTCGCTTTCTCCTTGAGGAATCCCTTGATGCCGCCCTCGGCGGAGGACTTTCCTTTGAACGAGACCTCGCCGCTGTAGGCGATCATCGAGCCGGCCTTCGCGATCACCGACCCGTCGAGGTCGATGTCCAGCAGTTTGTCGCTCTCGAGTTGAAAGGTCTCGCCACCCTCCCTGGGTTCGTTCGCATCGACAAATTCGTTGACGTTCATGATATCTGAGCCGTTTCGACTCTATCGGCTTCCATGGCAGAGGGTAGCCATATAGGTATGTATCTGGCGCTGTCGCGTCCTGCCGGTCGAAACCGGGTCCGACAACAGGTCGGTTATCCAGCAGGAGTCGGGACCGATCACTCGAGCGTAACGAGGTCTCACTTAGAAGGTTAGTAACCAATGCCGAATTCAGAGAGAGTTTCGCTCGATTCGTTGCTTTCGGCGACCGTCGCTTCTTCACTGAAAACAGTGACAGAGACCTCGTGTCCGGTTTCCTCGAGGATATCCTGTTGGAGAGCCGCAGCAGTCGTCGACGTGTCGCCGGTAACGGTAACGGTTACACCGGTCGGCGTCCTCGAAAAAAGGTTAGTTTCGTACGAAACCGAATGTGAGAGAACGGTCGCGTCGGTGTTCGCCATTACGCGTTCGACGTCGTTCTCGAAAGCGGCATCCTGGGTTGCGTCGAGGGTCGTACCGACAAGGAACGACGAGAGGAGGAGCACGCAGACAAGGAGGACGACGAACTGTTTTATCGCCTGCCCGCGTGCGATTTTCTCTTCCCGGTACCGTTTGGGGCGATAGCCCCGCATCCACAGGACGGCCATGCCCGCGAGGTTAATACAGAGAACGTTCACGAGTACGAGGATGGCAGTGCTCGCCGCGAGCACGGGGTCCCCGAAGGCGACCCCGATGCCGACGGCAGCTGCCGGAGGGATGAGCGCAGCTGCGATCATCACTCCGACCAGTACGGCACTCGCACCTGTGGTGAACGCCAGTGCGCCTGCGACACCTGAGGCAATCGCGATTACAACTGAGAGCACACCCGGATTCGTCCGCTGGGCGATTTGTTGGTGAGTCTGAATCTCTATGCCCGCGCCGATCGTATAGCGGACCACGAGCGAAAATACGAGCGCACTGACGACCGCGAGGACGACTCCGAGCACCTGTGCACGCACTCCTTCGCGGAACAACTCCGGCTCGTGAATCATTCGGCCGACACTTGCACCGATTGCGGGGCCGAGAAGGGGCGCGATTACCATCGAACCGACGATAACCGCCGCGCTGTCGGTCAACAGTCCCGCCGTGGCGACGACCGCGCTAAGGGCGATCAACGTGAAATAACTCGGACCAGATTCCGCCATCTGTTCGGCTTGAGAAAGTAACTCTTCGTGAGCGATGCGCGCGTTGTCCGTCGACTCCTTTGCTACACCCGTGGTTTCATCGCTCGTCTCGTACCGGTGTGAGACGAGCGTTTCGAGATCGCTAACGGCGACGAATCCCCGCTCTTGGATTCCTATGTCCCGGAGGCCGTCCATGAGCTGATCCGTAGCATCTGTCGAGACCGGAACGAGCAACATCGCCTCGTATTCGCGGTTAGATACTTCTTCGATGAGTGTGTAGTCGAGTTCGGAGTCGTCGAGGAACGAAATGACAGTGGCCCGTTCACCGCTCGGGACAGGAAACTGGACGAGCCGCATAGGGTGGAAACGCCTCCTGATCAAATAGAATCGTTGCCTCGCGGTTTGATCGTTCACTTCACTGTGAATGTAAAGCGGACGTATAGAACGGCTCGCCATCGATAGTCCGGCAACGGCGAGATCATCGCCACGGTTAGTGGCATGCCTACGTTACCTGCTCGCCGGGAGTTCCACGCCGTTTAGATGGATTCTAGCCCTGAAGTCGTCGTACTCGTGAGGGATTTCTGATGGCTGAGTCGACGTCCTCGTCGAGAGCGACACCTCGTGCAGGCAACAATATCGTCGTTTCCTAGTACTCGAAGAACCGCACGCGGACGGTCACTGAGTCCGAGACGCGGCGGCGTCACGCGTTCAGTCCCCAGTCGACATCCACCTCGACGGCTTTCCGCCCTCGTTCGACGCGTTCGACTTTCGTCCGACCGACGTGCTCGATGGCTTTCTCGCGGTCGAGCTCTCCGTCGAGGCACTGCGTGAGTACGAGGTCCTCCCACAGGTCTTCGAGACCGCGCTCGAGTGCCCGCTCGACACTTCTGACTCCGGAAGGCCGCGAATTTCGGCGATTTCTCGAACCCGGTCGGAGATTTCGGCGGCCATAGGCCACGATTGGCCGGCAACGCTCTCAAATCGTGTCCGTCTGTCCAGCGAGGAGCTGACCGGGGCCTATGTTCACACTTCCATCTTGTTCGATTCTGTTGTCGTGATGTTTGCATTCAACGAGTGTTGTGACTTCGTCTTCGTCGCCTTCGCTCACAACTAGAAGTCGATTTGCTTCTCCCCGTAATCATACGAATATTGCTTGTTCCACTTTACGTTATACGACCCAGATTCCTCGAGAAACTGGCCAGCGATCACCGCTGCCCCCATTCGCTCGTACTGCCTCCAAACGATTCACACACTGATTGACGATACGTCTGGCGATCAGGGACCCAATGACTTGTAGTCGCAACTGTAGTTCATCTTCATTTATTCCCTATGTTTTATGTAACCTTGATGAGAACATCCGATTGTCTTACCAGATATGCAGATTCCAACGAAGATCTGGGATAGCGGATGGGGTGCTCTCTTTCTCACCATCTATTCTCTTATGGCAATTCATATGATGGCCCCTGACAATCATGTATACAAGTCCTTCGCCGCACTGCCGACCATTCTCGTCATGTTCCTCGTTGAGCGGTACAGTAACGAGCTTATTGATTTCTGGGCAGGAGGAGAACTCTACCGTTCTACGGAGTACGTACATACGCTGACGGGTGAAGATCACTTCTATCATGCAGTGAATGAAAACGTCCAATTAAGCATCGACGACTTTGACCGACGGGCATACCAAAATAACATCACTATCCTCACGGGCCTCATCATCGCGATTAGTGCACCATTCCTCGGATTTTATAACCAGAACCTTGTCGGAGCCATAGTCGGCTTCGTTATTGCAGTCCTCGCAGTGCAATGGCTGAGCCGCAGGTCAATTGAGCAACTGAACACCTTGGCACGGGACATTACCGAACCATACAAAGCAAAATATGAAAATCAGTAGACTCCACATCAAGCAGTTCGCACGAAACGAATTCCCCGAGTTCACTAAGGACGATGTGTCCGGTGATGACCTCCTTATTATGGGAGGCAATCGATCCGGCAAGACCCTCACATTCAACGCGCTTCTATACGGCCTCTACGGTCCACAGGCGACCTTTGGGGTTTCACCGGGGCGCAAAAGCACAGTTCGATTTCACTTCGACGATGATGATATCGTCGAACGCGGAGGTGGAGGTCGAAAATACTCGCACGGCGACGAAACCTACGAAAAGGGGGAAGCAGACCAGAAAATCGAAGAGAGGATTGGTCCAGCGAAACTCGTCACCCTTCAGTTTCTCCTTTCCGAGAAGGACGAGTTACCACTTGCACAGCTATCCGGAGACGACCGTCTATCAGTGATTCGGCGTGTCGTGGATACCGACCTTCAGGATGAAATCGTGGCACTTCGAGAACAACGAGAAGAATTAGAGCATGAGATTGAACGAATTCAGCGAACAGAACTCCAGCCACGGAAAGAAGACCTAGACGATATCAACGTCGGCCAATATGAACGTCGACTGGAGAAAATCAAGCATCTTCAATCGCTCATCAACTCTGGACGGATTGATATCATCAAACAACGGCTTTTGGATAACGAGGAGATCCGTGAGGAACTGAGCGACCTCAACACTAGGAAACGGGGAGTCGCACAAGAACTTCGGAAGAAACAACGTCAGCTACGTGAAGCACGGCGCTATACACAACAGGTCAACAACATCATTGTCGACGCGATCCAGGAATTGACCTGTGCCGTTTGCGATCAGATCGTCGTCGAAGAAACCGCAAAACAACGCCTCCAAAATGGCCGCTGTCCGCAATGTGGTCGGAAGCGTGACTTGGACGAACTGAAAAGCCACCTCAACTCCAAAGTTGAACGCGCAGATGACGATGTCGAGGCGCTGGAAACAAAAATCGAAGAACTCCAAGAGGAGAAGGACGAACTTGAGAACGAGATTGAGTCACTACAGGATTCCGTCCCGGATTTGTCTGACCTGAATGATCTCGCCCAACATACGCTTGAGGACAACGACTACGACATTGATGCGGTGGCAGAACGAACACGAAAGGAACTGGATCAACACCGAGAACATATTGAGGAATTACAAGAACGCAAAGACCGGCTTGAGGCGGAAGTTGTAGAGATCGAGGCTACACTTGCTGATCTGGATGATGAACTTACTGCTATAAACGACCGTATAGACGAACTCTCTCAGGAGAGCTTTGAAGAGATTATACAGTCGTTCCGAGACGCATGGTCAGACAACTACCAGGAAATGGCTCCTGAGTTGGCTGTCGAAATTAACATAGAATCCGATGGGACAATTATTCTTCCAGGAAATGAAGGTGCTCGGGAATATGATGAACTAAGTACTGGGGAAATCTGGCTCCTGAACTTGTCGTTTGCATATACGCTAGCAGAGCAAGCAACCGAAGCCGAAGAAGGCGGGCACAACTGGGAAATCCTTGTTCTCGACGAACCCTTTGCAAACATCGATGAAGACATCCGAGAGGAAACACTCGAGTACATCCGCGATTCCGATATTCAGTTTATCATCATGACCTCAAACGAGGAGCTGGAGTCCCACTTCAATCCGCAGCAAGTCAAATCTCTAGACCGAATTCAGGTCCAGTACACGTTTGACGATATGGAGGAGTTGATTGCTGATGACTGATGACGAAGCTCACCATCCGCGACTCTTACTATTAGACGAAGCAGACGGGGAAATCAAAGGCCGGGCTAAGTATCACAAACTGCTCTACAATTACGTTGACGAGGAAGCTGAGGACTCGGAGTTGGCGTTTGTAAGGGAAGAACGGGGTCCGTATGATCCGGGACTGTCTCAGGCGATGCAGCGGTATATCGACCTAGGACATGTCGAAGTAGATGAAGAGAATGAACCACACGAAATTCGCCAAACGGAGAAAGGCGAGCGGTATATGAGCGGGTACGAGCGAACCAAGATGCGGCTTGATGAAACGTTCCGACAAACAAAGAAGCGGATAGCAGAGACTGTGAAAAAACACGGTGAAAAGAGCGCAAATGAGATGGTCCAAGAGGAGAATATTCAGGAAGCGAAGGAAAATCCGTTCCGGAAAGAGCTGAAGTAGTCTGATTCTACCCGACTATATGCCGTTCATTGCTCGGAAGGACCACCGGACTGTAATCCCTGAGGAGGTGAGCGATGAAGAAGATGTTATTTGCCCGTCCTGTTGTGAGCAGATGCGGGCGCGAGGACCGTTCGAGAATGGGACGGGTCGTCACTTCTACCATCTGTCAGGCAGCAATGCAGGCGGCTGTAACGGTGTTCCCGGAGGTGAATCGGACACACATCGGAAGCTGAAGTCAATCGCAGTGTCCGCACTCCGCCAGAAGTACGACGGTCAATACACCTACTGCACGCACGAGGTCACACTAGACAGACGGAGACAGGAATCAAACATTAGAAACGGGGCCTCGGCACTCGAACGGAGATGGTGTACTCGTACCGCTCAGTCGAATCCATCCGTACTCACTTCGGCAGGTGTTATTCGGGCAGAATCGAACGCGACGGTACCGGGCTAGCAGTACGCTTCGAATTGGCAGGGTTAGGTCGGCCTGTCCCACGGTACTCACACCGGGACGTCGCCACCAGCCGTTAAGACCCCCCACGATGAACCGTCGGACGATGTGTCGTTCTCTATCGGGCGACCGCGACGGTCCGACGCTCGTGGCGGCCGAGTGCGAGGGGTCGACCGGGCTGCAGGTCGACGTAGGGGTGCTGGTCGCTCACGCGCCGGGAACCGATCCCGGCCGGCTTCAGTCGTTTGCGACGCAAGCTGCCGAAGATACGGTCGACGAACTCGCGTCGGTCACGGACGTCACCTGGCGGTTCTACCTCGAGGACGCGGTACCGCTCGCAGACCACGACAAGCGACGGCCCTCGGAGTTCCTCGACCGCGCCACACACCAGATGGTCGAAGGGCCGTACGACTTGATCCTCGTCGTGACGGACGTTCCGCTCGTCTCGAGTAAGGAACGGTTCGTCCCCGGACTGGCGTCGCCGCTCTCTCGCATCGCGGTCGTCTCGACGAACAACCTCCGCAGTGCGCCCCGCAACGAACCTCGACGCTCGCTCGAGGACGACGCCGTCCGCTGGAATACGGCGACGCTCGTGGTCCACCTCGTCGGACACATGCTGGGTGCTCGTCACCGCGACGCCGACGGGGGCGTCATGGAGCCGTTCCAGTTCGATCCGGACCGACGGGCCGTGCCGCCGTTCGACGCGGACGTCGAGCGATATCTCCATCGGATCGCCGCGGAGCTCCCCGCGGCCGAGGCCCGCCCGCGCGGCCCAATAGCGCGTCTCGTCTTCCACGCGGCCAGTGCCGTCCGAAACCCCGGACGAATCCTGCAGGCGCTCGGTAACAGTCGGGCGCCGTTGTTGCCGCTCTCGCTACCGAAGCTGTCGACGGCCGCGCTGACACCGACGCTCGTCATCGTCTTCAGCGCCGAATCCTGGGACGTCGGCTTCCACATGACCAACGTGACGGCAGCGCTGTTCGCGGCCGTCAGTATCTTCACGGCAACGCTCTACCTCCTGTTCGTCCAGAACCTCTCCTTCCCGCGGAAGCGACATCGGATCGTCACCGAACACACGGCCTTAGTCAACGTCACGGTCTTTTTCGTCCTCTTGCTGGCGATGGTCGGCTTATTCGGGCTCGTGTGGGCGATCATTCTCGTCATCGAACTGGTCGTCTTCCCGCCGAATTTGATGTCCAACTGGCCGAGTCTCGAGGAGCCGACCGTGGGCTTCATCGATCTCGTCCGGACCGGTGCGTTCATCAGCACCATCGGGGTACTCTCGGGCGCGTTGGCGGGTGGGCTGGAGAGTCGGCTTATCATCAGTCACCTCGCACTGTTCCCCGACCGACCGTAGCCTCCTCATCCGAATTCGAATGCGCCGATTTCCCTGGGAGGACGAGAAGTAGGACTAGTAATTCGATGGCGCCGGCACTCACGACTGGTCTACTATCCACAGCCACTGTGTTTACAGTTTCTGTAGTGTTCGCTCGTACAGTAGTCTACCAATGCGAGATTGGGTCACGTCCGGCTTTGTGTAACTCCAGAAAGCCTATCCGTACTCCCGCCACGGTGGTTCCTAGACGATGTGGAACCGTACGGCCGTGCCGGACGATACGTGTGGAAGGGCTGCCATCGTCAGGACCTGCACAGTTGATGACGAATGAGCAAAGACACCGATCTGCCGATCGACCGACGGACAGTACTCGGGACAGTTGCGAGCGGGGCGGCCGCGTTACTGGCGGGCTGTTCGCTGCTCGAACGGAGCGCCGATAACGCAACCTCGAACCTCGACGACGAACGGGCGCGCTCACTCGCCGAACGGTTCGCACCGACGATGTACTTCGATCGTCAAGAGCAGTGGTTCCCGACAGATCCTCGACGATACGAGAGCGAGCGGGATGGCGAATTCGTCGTGAATGGATTCGACGCCTTCGACGGGTACGTGAAGCGCCGGAACGATGGTGACGGACGAAAACCGCCAGAACCGACGGTGTTCTACCACGCCGTCGAGTACGACGATTCGCCGCTGGTAGTCGTGCAGTTCTGGTGTTACTCCGTCTTCGATCAGTTCACTACGAACTTCCATTGGCACGACTGGGAGGTCCTGCAGGTGTTCGTCGACACCGACACCGACGAACCGCAACTGTACGTCGCCAGTTCCCACTCCCGATCGGTGCCGAACAACGAGTTCCTCGACCCCGACCCCGAACAGCGACCGCGGATCCTCTCGGAACTCGGATCGCACTCTAGTGCCCTCTCGGTCAACGCCGACGCCGAACACTTCCAGCGGTTCCCCATAGACGACGACGTAGCCGACATCACCAATAGCGTCGTCGAGAGCCTCGAGGACGTCGCGGCAATTCCGCTGGCTTACGGCCTCCCGCGCGACGAGGGGTTGGCGCTCCCATTTGCGGTCCCCGAACTCGAGGGCGAACCGATCTACGAACACGAGCGGCTTCCGTCAGTCGACGCCTCGGATCTCGTTCCCGACGAGTTAACCGTCCGCTCGTTCGACACGCTCCAGTCGCCGCCGACAGACCTTCCGGGCCGAGAGTCGGGCTACCGTTTCGAGTACCGGGGACGTGAGGGGGCAGACCCCGACGTAGCGTACGAACTGGTCCCGACGGCCGAACTCGAACACATCGAGGAATTTACGGGGCCGCAACTGAGCTTCGAGTTCGCCATTCCGGAGTTCGCGGAGGACGCCATGGCCGGCCACCTCACGACGACCGGCGTCCCCTGGAAAGGGGCCCGGTACGACGAACCAGCAAGCGACATCACCGAAATTAGACACCGTCAGGCGCTTTCAGATCGATACGACGCTATCAGCGACCCCTCGCCAGTCAACCAGATCGTCGCCGGCATCACGAACGTGGTGGCTTCCGACGACGCCCCAGAAGACGAAGGGCTGACCACCGAATCCTCGTCGATCGAGATGCTCGCACTGCTCCAGAGCGACCCCAAAGCGGTACCGACGTTCCAGGGAATCGCCGTCCTCCAGGACGTCCCCGAGGGCGAGCACACCCTGACGATAAACGGCGCTGGCGTCGCTCCCCACAGCGAGACGATCACAGTCTCCGACGACGGCGACACAACGGTCGCCGGCGTCAACGGCGAAATCCCCACCGTGGCCCGCGAGAACGCCACGAAACTCGAGATCGATCCTGACGACGCCGACAGCAACCTCACCGCCCTCGCCGTCGAGGACGACTTCGCCGGACGGCTGTACGACGCCCCGCTGTCCGGCCCCGACGCGGTGTACGTCCACCGCGGCGGAGCGTTCACGACCGAAATTCGCGACAGCGACGGCGAGGTCGGCGCGTTCCGCGTCAACCCCGGCGATGAGGAACGAGTGCACATCGACGAGCCGCGGACGGGCAAGACCCCCCTTGCAACCTACCTCGCGGACCTCGCCGAGGAGACCCGTGTCGGTGTGGCGACCGACGACTCGGACCCATCCGACGACCAGGGCCGAGAAAACGCGATTCAGGGACTCTCGCAGGCGCTCGAAGCCGTCGTGGACGCCGCCCGCCGAGCCGCAACGCGCGCCGAGTCGGGCGACCGGGGCGGTGCGAACCGGAGTCTCGACGCGGTGGCGACCCGCCTGGAAACCGTCGAGACGCGGCTGGTGGAGGCCAGCGATTCGCTTCCGCCGACACGGGTCCGCGCGACCGAACGCCGCCTCGAGCAGGCCAAACGTCGGTCCGCTCAGGCGCGCGAGGCCCAGAAGCTCTGAGTCGATCGACTGTCCGAACGGGGAGTGGAGCGGACTGCTTTCGAAATTCCAGGGAATCGATCTGCCTTCGATGCGGACGACTCGTCTCTATCCACGTTGGGCCCGCATAGCCAAATACCTCGAGGAAATCGGTGGCCTCAGCACTCATAGGGCTCGTCATCACCGGGTGCCGAGTCCGGTTCGGAGCGAGTACGTCGTCATCGGCCACTCGAGCCTACGCCCGCTACCCAAAAATCAGTTCGTGTTTCCATCAGCTCCGTTCGGACGCCGTCCCCAGTCCTGGAATCGCAACCGTTCGCTCGAGGCGGGCCATCGCGAGCGAAGTCGTGAGCACCAGCGCGAGGTAAAACAGCGCGACGACGATGTAGATATTGGTGAACTGGAACGTATCCGAGCCGATGTGTCTGGCCTGGCGAAACAGTTCGGGGACGGTGATGAACGCCGCCAGCGAGGAGTACTTGATGAGGTAGATGAACTCGTTGGTCCAGCCTGGGATCGCGAACCGGAGCCCCTGCGGGAGGACGACGTGGCGGATGCCCTCCGTTCTGGAGAGGCCGACGGCTCTGGCCGCCGTGAGCTGTCCGGGATCGACCGACTGCAGGGCCGCCCGGATGTACTCGGCCTGGTAAGCCGAGGAGTTGATCGTGAAGCCGACGATGGCGACGAAGATGGCGGCCCGCGGAATCCCACCCTGGCCGACGAAGCCGATCGAGTCGAATGCGCTCGCCAGCGGCGACCCAAAGTAAAGGAAGAAGAGCTGGGCGAGCAGGGGCGTCCCGCGGATGAGTTCGGTGTAGGCCAGCGAGACCCGGCTGAGGATCGGGCCGCCGTACGTTCGCGCGACGGCGAGGGGGACGGCGATCACCAGGCCGAAGAGCATCGAGAGCACCGTCAGGTAGACGGTGATGAACGCACCTGCCGCCAGCGACGGCGCCGACTCGATCGCAAGGCTCACGAGGTCGAACGATTCGAACGGCTCGAGGGGGAGCCAGGGCTCGCGCTGGCTGACTCCCAGCTCCGAGCGGATTAGGTCCGGGAACCCGACGGCGGTGAACAGGCTGTCGAGCCACGCGTTGTGGTAGGCCCAGCGGGCGAGCAACCACGTCCAGAAGACGATCCCGACGGCGCCGACGACGAGCCGTCGCCGACCGGGGAGGGTGTCGATTGCCGAGCCGCGAGCCTCCTCGAGCGTGCTCATCGGTGGACGGTGAGGTCGCCGAGGAAGGCGGCAGTGCGGTCGTGTTCCGGGTCGTCAAACAGCGCCTCGGGCGGGCCGCGCTCGACGATCCGTCCCTCGTCCAGGAACGTCAGCGTCGTGGCGGCCGAGCGGGCGAACCCCATCTCGTGGGTGACACAGAGCATGGTCATCCCTTCGTCGGCGAGGTCTTTCATGACCGCGAGCACCTCGCCGATGAGTTCGGGATCGAGCGCGCTGGTCGGCTCGTCGAAGAGGATGAGTTCGGGGTCCATCGCGAGCGCGCGAGCGATGCCGACGCGTTGTTGCTGGCCGCCCGAGAGTTCGGCGGGATAGGAGTCCGCCTGGGGCTCGAGTCCGACGCGCTCGAGGTAGTCCATGGCTCTGGCGTCGGCTTCCTCGCTCGAGAGGCCGAGGACCTCCTCGAGCCCGAGGGTGATGTTGCCTCGCGCCGTCCGGTGGGCGAAGAGGCTGAAGTCCTGGAAGACCATGCCGACGCGCCGTCGGAGGTCGTTCTCGTCGATGTCGTGGATTTCGACGTCGTCGAGGTAGATGGCGCCGTCGTCGATCTCGGTGAGTCGGTTGACACACCGGAGCAAGGTCGACTTCCCCGACCCGCTGGGGCCGACGATCACTTCGACGTCCTGGGACTCCATCTCGAAGCTGACGTCGTGCAGTACCTCCTCGTCGCCGTAGGATTTGTCGACGTGGTCGACGCGTAACAGACTCATAGGCTCAGTCGTTTCCTCCGGGAATCGCGTAGCGGTCGTGCAAGTGGTCGAGCGAGCGGTTCGTCACGAACGTCAACACGAAGTAGATCAGGCTGATGGCGATGATGACCTCCATGACGGCCGTGTCGCGTCCGGGGCGAAGGTAGAGTTGCTCCGCTCGGGTGAGCAACTCCGCGAGCCCGATAGCGAAGGCGACGCTCGTGTCCTTGAGGACGATTGTAAATTCGTTCTGAAAGCCGGGGATCGATCGGCGGACCGCCTGCGGGAAGATCACGTGTCGAATCGCCCCTATTTTCGTCATCCCGACCGACCGCGCAGCTTCCATCTGGCCTTCGCTGATCGACTGGATGGCGCCTCTGAACACCTGCGCCTGGTAGGCACCGCTTCGAAGGCCGAGCGCGAGCGTCGCGGCGATAAACGCCTCCAGTCCTACGTCGAGCCCCGGAATCGTCCCGAGTCGAGGGATCGGCAACCCAAAGTAAAAGAGGACGATCAGGACGACGATGGGGGTTCCACGGAGGACGACGCCGACGGTGCTCACCGTCTCCCGAAGCCAGCCCGAGCCATATACCTCTACGGCGCCCGCCGGGAATCCCGACAGGAAGCCGAGCGTGAGGCTCGTGATCGTGAGCAAGACCGTGACGAACGTGCCGAGGAGGAGAAAATCCCAGCTCGAGGCGACGAACTGCCAGTCGCTCGCCTGCAAGACGACGGGGTCCATGATTCGTTACTCGAACCAGGTTTCGATGAGTTCCTCGTAGGTGTCGTCGTTCCGAATCTCCTCGAGGGCGTCGTTAATGTCGCCGAGGCGGTCGTCGTCCTGACGCATGCCGAAGCCGAACACCTCGCCGGTCTCGATCTCGAACGCGACTTCGACGTCCCGCCCGGACGCGAAGTTCTGTGCGACGGGGATGTCGATGATGATTGCGTCGACGTTCCCGTTCTCGAGGTCCTCGACTGCCAGCGGGTAGTTGTCGTACTGGCGGACATCGTCTTCCTCGAGGATGCCCTCTTCGACGAGTGCCTCGGCTTCGTCCAGACCGGTCGTTCCGCCCTGTGCGCCCACGGTAAGGCCCTCGAGGTCTTCGACCGCGCTCGCGTCGACGTCACTGCCGGCGGCGACGAGCACGGCCTGGTCGGACTCGTAGTAGGGGTCCGAGAACGCAATCGCTTCCTGGCGCTCCTCGTTGATCGTCATCCCGGCGGCGATGAAGTCGATGTTCCCCTCCGTGAGCGACGGAATCAGCGAGTCGAACTCGGTGTCGGTCCAGTCGCCGACCTCGTAGCCGGCCCGGTCGATGGTTTCCTCGGCGAGGTCGATGTCGAATCCGACGAGTTCGTCGTCCTCGTTGATGAACTCGAACGGTGCGAATCCAGATGCGGTGCCAGGGACGATCACGTCCTCGTCGCCACCACCGAGGACGTCGCCAAGGCAACCGGCGACGCCGGCGGTCGCACCGACCGCGCCGACGGTCTTGAGGTACGCACGGCGATCCATGTCGAATCTGCGAGTCATACCCGTGAACTCGCAAGACTGACGTTTTAACGTTTCGCACGAGGGGCGCAAACCGGCGCTCTCGGGACCCTCGAGAGTGGCTCGCGGCAAATATTGTGCGCCACTTATCAGTACACTATCCGATTACTACTCAATCACTACCTGACCACTCTCCGATCACAACCGAAGAACACCGTGACGCCGTCTCTCGATCCGAACGTCGACCTGGATAGAGGACCCGAGCGTCGATCTGGCCGACGACCTGAACCGACAGTCGAACGAAGAGCCGACAGTATAAGTCAGTGCCTCGAGACCTGGGTCGTAGATGCGACGTTCGAGGCGGCGGTCGACGGGGTTGGACACAATAGACGACCGAAGAACCGAGATGCGTGCAGACGGCGGTGACGAGCCCGAACGTACCGACGCGGACGACCGTACTGACGGCCAACGCGCCAGACGCGCCGACCGCTCGAGCAGACCCCTGGTGAGCTTCGTCGTCCCCGCGCGAAACGAGGCCGAGTACATTCGAGGGGCCCTCTCGAGCATCGAGGCCCTGGACACTGCCTACGACTACGAGGTGATCGTCGTCGACGGCGACTCGAGCGACGCCACTCGAGACGTCGCCTGCGAGTACGACGTGACGGTCGTCTCCGGCCCGGCGGACGGAATCGCGGCGGCGAGAAACCGTGGTGCGCACCAGGCCGAGGGCGAGTGGCTGGCCTTCGTCGACGCCGACACCGAGGTTCGCGCCTCGTACCTGACCCGGATGCTCGGGTTCGTCGAGGCCGAGGGGCTGGCCGCGGCTTCCTCGCGCTGTCGGGTGACCGGCCCACTCCGGGCGAAGTGCATGGAGGCGACGATCAATTATGTGTTCCCGCGGCTCGAGCGGCCGGTCCTGCCGGGGTTCAACACGTTCGTCCACCGCGACGCATTCGAGGCAGTCGGCGGCTTTCCACCGGTCGCCAACGAGGACACGGCGTTCAGTCGGACGCTCGCGCGCTCGTTTCCGACGGGCTACTGTCCGCGGGTGTTGGTCGAGACGTCGGGTCGACGGATCGCAGCGACCGGTCTGACGGGCACGCTCTGGCACTACGTGAGACTCGACGTCGATCGCGTGTTTGGGTGACCTTCGTAGGGTGAACGGCGTTACTCGACGTGTGGCCCCTAGTCGGAAGACGGCGAACTGCCGAATCGAGCGCCGAACTCGGAGAATCGGTTCTACGTGCTGAAACCGAGGCCGTGACACCGTCTGAACGCGTACTTGAATACGACAGGTCAACGTTTTTTGTGTCTGTCGGTGACTTTCAACCTGGTCTGAAACCTCGAGCGCGAGAGGACACAGACCGCTTGGAATTCACCCGTTGACGATCGAATCTGGCCACCTCTCCCACCCTCCCCCCTCCCGAGGTGGCCATTCTCACTCCTCACTGGCACCTGGAACCTGGCACCGGCTTCGAGCGGCTAGTCGTCCGAGAGTCGCACCGTGGCGGTTGGCGATCGGGAGTTGAAAGTCAAAAATCGAAATTACCGAACACCAGTACGCGCGTTACTCCGACTGGGCGTCGACGACCGCCACTCCGGCCAGGTTGACGATGTCTTTGACCTCGTCGCCCCGCTGGAGGACGTGAACCGGTTTGTCCATCCCGACGAGCATCGGGCCGATGGCCTCCGCACCGCCGAGGCGCTGAAGGAGTTTGTAGCCGATATTGCCCGACTCGAGGTTCGGGAAGACGAGCACGTTCGCCGGGGCGTCCAGGTCGGAGAACTCGTAGGTACCGGTGAGGATGTCCTCGACGACGGCCGTGTCAGCCTGCATCTCGCCGTCGACGGGGAAGTCGACCTCGGGGTCGCCCTGGAGCATCGCGGCGGCGCGACGTGGCTTTCGCGTCCCCTCGTTGTCGACGCTCCCGAAGTTGGAGTACGAGAGCAGGGCTGCCCGCGGCTCAACGTTGAACCGGCGGGCGAGTTTCGCGGTCTGTTTCGTGACCTCCGCCAGCACCTCCTCGTCGGGGTCCTGGTTCACGGTGGCGTCCGCACAGAAGACGATCCGATTCTTGAACGTCATGAGGTAGACGCCGGCGGCGTAGTCGACGTCGTCGGCAGTGCCGATGACCTGCAACGGCGGTCGAAGCGCCGAGGGATAGTGGTGGGTCAGTCCCGTGAGCAGGGCGTCAGCATCCCCCTCCTCGACCATCACGCTGCCGAAGTAGTTCGTATCCCGGCGGATCAGTTCGGTCGCCTCCGAGCGCGTGATCCCCTTGCGCTGGCGCAGGTCGAACAGCCGTTCGGCGTACTCGTCGTAGGCGCCCGCGGTCGGGTCCGCAACAGTGGGCGTGAAGTCGAGGCCGAGATTCGCCGCCGTCCGGGCGATCGTGTCCTCCTCGCCGATGAGGACCGGGTTGGCGATCCCCTGCTCCTGGAGCTGGTAGGCTGCCCGTATCATCTTCTCGTCTTCGCCCTCCGCGAGCGCGACGCGTTTGGGGTCGCTCTTGGCCTTGTTGAGAACGACGCGCATCATCTCCCGGGACTTCCCGAGGCGGGCCTCGAGTTGCTCCTCGTAGGCCTCGACGTCGATCTCGGTCCGGGCCGCGCCGGAGTCCATCGCCGCCTGGGCGACCGCGGGGGCGACGCGGAACAGCACCCGCGGATCGACCGGCTTGGGGATAATGTAGTCGGGACCGAACTGGATCGCCTCGTCGCCGTAGGCCTTGACGACCGCGTCGGGTACGTCCTGGCGGGCGAGGTCGGCGAGCGCCTCGGCTGCCGCGACTTTCATCGCCTCGTTGATCTCGGTCGCGCGAACGTCGAGAGCGCCGCGGAAGATGAACGGGAACCCGAGGACGTTGTTGACCTGATTGGGGTAGTCCGAGCGGCCGGTGGCCATGATGACGTCGTCGTCGCGGGCGTCTTTGGCCTCCTGGTAGCCGATTTCGGGGTCCGGGTTTGCCATCGCGAAGATGATCGGATTGTCGCCCATCGACGCCACCATCTCCGGGGAGACGATGCCGCCGACCGAGAGGCCGACGAAGACGTCCGCACCCTCGAGCGCGTCCGCCAGGTCACCCTCGGGGACGTCGCGGGCGAACTCGCGTTTGTACTCGTTGACGTCGCCGGCGTCGGCTCGCGCCTGCGTGATGATCCCTGAGGAGTCACACATCTGGATGTTCTCTCGCTTCGCGCCCAGCGAGACGTAGAACCGGGCCGTCGAGAGCGCGCTCGCACCGGCGCCCGAGAAGACAATTTTCAGGTCCTCGAGGTCCTTGCCGGCGATTTCGGCGGCATTGACGAGCGCGGCGCCGGAGATGATGGCCGTCCCGTGTTGGTCGTCGTGGAAGACGGGGACGTCCATCTCCTCGCGGAGGCGCTCCTCGATGGTGAAACACTCGGGGGCTTTGATGTCCTCGAGGTTGACGCCACCGAAGGTCGGTTCCATCATCTTGACGGCCTCGACGAATTTGTGGGGGTCGGCCTCGTCGAGTTCAATGTCGAAGACGTCGATGTCGGCGAAGCGTTTGAACAGGACGCCCTTGCCTTCCATGACGGGTTTCGAGGCCTGCGCGCCGATGTCGCCCAGTCCGAGGACGGCGGAGCCGTTCGAGACGACGCCGACGAGGTTCCCCTTCGCTGTGTAGGTGTAGGCGTCGGTTTCGTCCTCGTGTATCTCCATACACGGCGCGGCGACGCCCGGCGAGTACGCCAGCGAGAGGTCTCGCTGGGTGTTCGTCGGCTTCGTCGTCGAAATTTCGATCTTGCCCGGTGGCTCGCTCCGGTGATACTCCAGCGAGTCTTCGTCCAGTCCCATATCGGGGAGAGGAACGTGCAGTACAAAAAACGATGCGAAGCGGATGTTCGACGATCGTCGTATATCGCTCGAGAGCGGGAATCGACGATTCGACCCTTTTATACGCACCCCACCAGTGACAACGGGTATGGACGTCGCGCTTGGTGGGACCTTCGACCCCGTTCACGATGGCCATCGACGGCTCTTCGAACGGGCGTTCGAACTCGGGGACGTGACCGTCGGGCTGACCAGCAACGAACTTGCACCGAAGACCCGACACGTCGACCGGTACGTCCGCCCCTACGACGAGCGAAAGCGCGACCTGGAGGCCGAACTCGAGGCACTCGCCGAGAAACACGACCGCGAGTTCGAGGTCCGGACGCTCACCGAGCCGACGGGAATCGCGACAGAGGCCCAGTTCGACTACCTGATCGTCTCGCCCGAGACGGTCGATGGTGGCAAGAAAATCAACGACCTGCGCCGCGAGCGCGGCCACGACCCGCTGGAACTCGTGGTCGTCCCCCACGTCCGGGCCGAGGACGACGACATCATCTCGAGTACTCGCATCGTCAACGGCGAGATCGACGAGCACGGGAACCTGACGCCCGACCGCGAGGGGCGGGAGTCCTCTCGGCCAGAGTAACGCGACGTACCGAGCGGATTCGGCCAGTTTTCGTTCGGCGCCGAGACGCGACCTTGAGCGCCGTTCAGATTTTCTGCGGGATGCGAACGAGGTCTTCGAGCGGCGCGTCTGGCTATCACCGTCAGTATCGATCGAGAACCGTAACTCGATCGAACCCTCGAGCGGGTCGACCGCCGCTATCTGACGACGTACGGATTTCCTAATCTCGTCGGAGCGCCAATAGATATCTCTAAGTGTGAGGAATAATTACACCCCACTTGCAACAGCCATCAGGCGCGATGACACGGCACACGGCCTCGAGTCGCACGCTCGAGCGGCGGTCCGAACTCGCGCTCGCGGACACCATCGGACGATCCACCAACCATGAGCGACAATTCACGAGACGACGACTCGAGATCGCTGTACAGACGAACCGTCCTCGGCGGCGTTGCGGGACTCGGCGCCTACGGACTGACGGCCGGACTGAGCGGCTCGGTCGCGGCGAGCGCCCCGGAGGGCGTGACGGCAAGCGGCATCGACTCCTTCCACCCCGGCCACCCGCGCTTCGTCCAGGTCGGCGAGAAACTGTGGAACTCGGCGTTCGTCGGCCCCGAGATGATTGGCGGGCGAGACAACCTCGCCCCGCGGGTACCCGAGGCCAGCCCGAACCCGGAGGGCTACACAGCTGAGGACTTCACCTGGTCCGTCGCGCAGCGTCCAGAGGGGAGCGAGGTCGAGCTCACCTACCAGTCGTCACTCGACCTGGATCGACCCAGGTACGACGAGGGCCGGGACAACGTCGCCGAGTTCGAGGCCGACGTCCCCGGCACCTACGTCCTCGAACTCGAGGCGCCCGACGGCACTCATGAACTGACGATCCACGCGTTTCCCGAATCCGAGGGGGGAGCAGGCGGCCAGCCCCGGATCGAACTCGAAGGACGGTACGAGGACGGCGAGTACGTCCTCGAGACGAACGCGCGACTCGCGCCGAACAGTCGGGCGACGCGGGCCGACCTCGAGGTCGCCTTCCTCGCGGACGACCGCGACGCGCTCGCTACCGACGCGATTCAGGTCGACGGACTAACCGGGCGCGTACCCGAGTCGGCCCTCGAGGGCGAGCCTGCCCGCGTCCACGCGGTCGCCTACGACGGCGACAGCCTGAGCACCCTCGATACGATCGAACTCGGACCCGACGGCGCGATCAACCTGCCCAACCGCCCGCCGGAGTGGATGGCCGAGGGCGTCATGTACCAGATCTTCCCGCGCTCGTGGGCGGGCGAACGTGGCGCGACGACGTTCGAGGACCTGATCGACGGCGTCGATTACCTCGCCGATCTGGGCGTCGACGCGGTCTGGCTGACGCCCGTCGTTCCGGCCGAGAGCGTCGACAAACTGTACGGCAACAACAACGATTCCGGCTTCCAGGAGGGGCCGCCCGGCGGCGGACCGCACGGCTACGACACGAACGACTACTTCGGAATCGCCGAGGACCTCGTCCCGGACGGGATGAATCCCATCGAGGCCTACGCGGCATTCGTCGACGCCTGCCACGAGCAGGACATCAAGGTCGTCTTCGACCTCGTGAGCAACCACGCCGGACGGGGACACGACTACTTCCAGGACACCATCGCCGAGCAGGGATCCAAACCGCCAGCACCGAGCTGGGAGTACCCGCCCGTGGAAGCCTGGAACGAGGACTCGAAACACTTCGACTGGTGGGACCGCCTCGAGGCGCCGATCACCCACGACGGCGAGACGGTGGAACCGGCCCCCAGTCCGACCGGCTTCTGGGGCCTCCGGGTCATGCCCAACTGGAACTACGACAACGTGGCGGTCCGCGAGCACATGCTCGCCGTTGCCGAGTTCTGGTCGGGCGAGGTCGGCGTCGACGGCTTCCGCTGTGACATTGCCTGGGGGGTCCCCCACAGTTTCTGGAAGGCGGTCCGCGAGGTCGTTCGGTCGAACGATAGCGAGTTCCTCATGCTCGACGAGACGATCCCGAAGGATCCCGCCTTCTCGGAGAACGAGTTCGACATGCACTTCGACACCGAGGGGTTCACGACGACGACCCACGACGTTGCCGGCGGACTGGCCTCGCCCACCGACCTCTACGACGACGTACGGGCGCGAGCGTCGGAGGGGATCCCGGACCACTCGCTCGTGCTCAACGCCACCGAGAACCACGACGAGTTGCGCCTGCTCAACCAGACCGTGATCGACCAGGCGAACCCGAACCACGACGAGACCTCCGACGACGAGTGGGAGGGCGGCGCCGCCCTTCAGCGCGCCTGCTGGGCCGCCGGCGTCACCCTCCCCGGCGTCCCCTTCGTCTACTACGGCCAGGAGCGCCAGATCAGCCGCTTCGGCAAGGGTCGACACATGGGCGAGGACGACCTTCGAGGCTACAATGACGACGGCTCGGTCAACAGTGGCGCCGACGTCCGCCCCGGCGGTCGCCAGCGAGCGTTCATGAACTGGGACGCGTACGACGAGGACCACCTCGAGTTCTACCGGACACTCATCAGTGCGTACCACGACCTCGACGTGCTGAAGAACAACGCCGAGCTCGTCGGCGAGTGGCACGAATCCGACGACCGCGTGCTCGTCTTCGGCCGCGACGCCAGCCACCTCGAGGACGTCGACGGGCCCGAGCGCGTCGTCGTGATCGTCAACTTCGACCCCGAAGGGGCAGCGACCGTCGACCTGCGGTCGGACGTGCACGTGACCGACGTCGTCTCCGGCGCGGATCTGGAGGTCGAGGCCGACGACGAACGACGCGCTGTCGAGGTTGACCAGGTCGCGATCCTCGAGACGCCGACGTTCTTCGCCGCGGGCGACCGCATCGCGAACCTCTCCGTCACCCCGGGAACCGACAAGGGCGGCAACGGCCGCTACCAGTACCCGACCGACGACCGGTTCACCGACGGCATCTTCGATCTGACCGCGTTCTCGGTTCACGACGGCGGCGATACCTACCAGTTCCGCGCGGCGGTCGGCGGCGACCTCGAGAACTACGACGGCTACGACGGGGGCTTCTCCGCCCAGCACCTCCAGTTGTACCTCAGCGACGGCTCCGACGACGGGACGACGGAGATGCGTGAGGGCGTCAACGCGACTCTCGAGCGCCCTCACCAGTACCGGGTCGTCGTCGACGGCGAACACGGGACGCGACTCGAGGCCGCCGACGGGACGCTCCTCGCCGAGGGCGACGTCGCCGCGAACCCGGCCGCCGACGAGATTCTCGTCGACGTGCCGAAGGCCGCGCTGGAGACGCCCCTCGACGACCTGGACGTCGCGGTGGTGATGCTGGGCTACGATCCGGACGCGCCGGGGAACGTCATGCAGGCCGAGGCGGAGGCCACCGAGACGACCTTCGGCGGCGCACAGAACGACTCCGCGCCGAACGCGATCGACGTGGTGACGCCGGCAGACGTCGACTGGTACCGTGGATTGGCCTACAGCGACGGGACGCGAGCGACAGTGCAGTACATCCCGCTCGTGACCACACTCGAGCCGGTCGCCACGTTCGACGAACCCACCGGCGAGCCCTACGGCCCGGGGACCTACGAGTACCCGACGAGCGACGACTTCTACGAGGGTGCCTGGGACATCGACGAACTGACCGTCTCGGCCTCGCGAGATCACGTCGAGTTCGCGTTCACGATGGCCAGCGAGATCCAGAACCCCTGGGGGCTCCCCCGCGGCTTCTCCCACCAGTTCTTCCAGGTGTACGTCCACGACCCCGACGCCGACGTAGAGGGAACCACGGAGGGTCGAACCGGGCTGAACGCCAACATGGCGACGCCCTACCACTACCGCGTCGTCGTCAACGGCGAGTCGGTCAAGAGCGTCGAGTCGGCGGCGGGCGATTCCGTGTCGTCGAACGTCGAGACGAACGTGGAAGGGGGCACGGTCTCGGTCCGCGTTCCTGCCGACGCCATCGGCTGGGACGTCGATGTCGACGGCGGGATCGGTATCGCGGCACTCGTCGCCCCGTTCGACGGCTACGGGGACGGCGCGATTCGCGGTATCGCCCCCGAGGCCGGCGAGTACGTTATCGGCGGCGGCACTGGCGAGAACGATCCGGCCGTGATGGACATGGTCACCCCCGAGGGCGTGGACCGCGTCGAAGTGCTCTCGGAATCCGACGGATCGGTGCCGCAACTTCCGTTCGTCGTACTCGGTGACGTCGACCTGCCCGAGGCCGGGGACGGGTCCTCGAGCGACGGGAGCGATGGAAGCGATGGAAGCGGCGGCAGCGAAGGGGCCGACGGCGACGACGGCAGCGACGGCGATGGCGCAGACAACAATGGTAGCGACGCCGACGGCAACGGCAACGACGAAAACGAAAGTACGGACGAGAGTAATGGCGGCTCGAGCGACGACAGCGGAAGCGGCGGAAACGGCGGATCGGAAGACGATGGACTCCCCGGTTTCGGCGCCGTCGTCGGCACCGCAGGCGTCGCCGGCGGAACCGCACTGGCAGCGAAGCGTCTCGCCCGCGAGGACGACGAATAACGCCTCGCTACTCGCATTTGCCGTCGGCGTTCGAGGCCGGTGGGCGTGGTCGTCTCGAGCGCGAATCGGTCGGCGACACTCGGTGAGCGCACCGGGCGAAAACGCGTCTCGACGTCTCGAAAACCATCAGGAAACGGAACACTTTCGCTAGTGTAGCGGCCGCCTACCGGAAGGACATCGGTGTTTTCCCGCTGGAACGATCCCGTGAATCGGGAGTATCGACCATTACTCAGTGCGCCGAATGAAGCCCTCACTATCTGGCGACGGTGGATCGCGAATAGAAGAGGATGCGTTCGCGAGGGAATCAGGCGCTCAGCTGATTCGCTCGGATCGGTGGCGATCTGCGCTGACGATGCGGTTCGGCGCGTCTGCGCGTTCTTCCAGGTCCAGGTGAGTCACTCGCGTTGCGCTCGATCACCGATCGGTCTACCACTTCGGCGGCTCGAGTCCGGCGCCAGCCAGCAGGTCCTTCCAGCGCTGTTGGATGGAGAGGCGGGAGACGTCCGCAGCCTCGGCGACGGCACACTGGGTGCGGCCGTCGCCCGCGACGAGCGACCCGGCGTAGATACTCGCGGCCAGCACCGCCGGCTTCGATCGATCGGCCTCGGGGACGTTCGCGAGAAAGAGATCGGCGGCCGTCGAGCGAGCCTCGCCCGTCAGCTCGAGGCGATCCGCGGCCTGCTCGAGTTCCTCGAGCCACGGTTCGTGTTCGACGCGCGTATTGGCGCTGTACATGCTCGTTACAACGGATGGTTGCACCATAAACACACGGTTGGCGATCGCTCCCGTCGCGTCCCACCATCGTTCACCTATCGAGGACTGTGGCGGCAGCCGTGATTCTCATCGCAATAACGTGCTACGCCAGACAACGTCCAGCTACGAAACCCTAGGCTAACTGGCCGTTCGCCCGGGATTTCACTAGGTCACTCTTACTAAAGCGGTTCGGATTCGAAGCAAGGACCACGCACCCGGCGGGGGGTACGCGTCACCACATGAACGAACCAACTTGCAAACTCGTCTGTACTGGCTGTGGGCTCGAGATGCCGTATCGAGACCGATCGTTGGCCGAGCAGGCAGCCGAACTCCACCAGTTGCGAGACGCCGAGCACATCACGTTCATCGTGCCGCCGGACTGGTCGCCCGAGGAACCGGTGACGCACTAGGACGGACCGATACTTTCTTAGCCGATTCGACGTGTATTCGAACTCGAGCGCGGGTAGCCAAGTGGTAACGGCGCAGCGCTTAGGACGCTGTCTCGTAGGAGTCCGCAGGTTCGAATCCTGTCCCGCGCATGCCTCTCCGAGCACTCCGCGAGGAGAGGCATCGCGACGAGGGATTCGAACGAGAGAAGTCGCGCGCAACGAAGTGAGCACGTCTTCGCGTTGTTCGAATCCTGTCCCGCGCCTCGAGTGGTGACCACTCCTGTTCCCCACTGACTGGGGATCGAGGCCGACACACCTTTGCTGGGAACCCGAGTCTGGGAGACCAGTGATCTATGGTGGCGACGATCGAGAATCTCTCTCCTGGTGATAGACTTTCTGGCCCGATGGTGTTCACCGTTACAGAAGTCTGTTGGGACCCTGAAGTCGCGCGGCGAGCGGAAGTTGCCCTCGTCGACTGTAGAGGAAACGAACTACGGCTCGTCGACTACGAAGGCGCGAAAATCTCGATTGACTGGAAGCGAAACCACCGGTATCGAATTTCCAGATGCGCAGTTCAAGCTGGAGGTGGTGGATACGCTCTCGAGCTCTCTCCGAGCAAACGAACGGAGATCGATTCGATTGGTCCGATCGAACGAACCGCCGGAATTCTGGTGATTGGGGATACGCACGTCGGTCGGACCACGCATCCACGAACTGGTGAAACGATCGATCCGATTGGGGCGTTCAGTGCGGCTGTCGACTACGGTATCGAACAGGACGTCGATGCAGTCGTACACGTTGGGGATATTTTCCACGATACGGCGACTGCCGTTCAAGCGAAGGCCGTCGAGCAACGCGTCTTTGACCCGCTGGCCGAAGCTGGGATCCCGTTCTACTACGTTCGCGGTAATCACTCGGCAGAACCAGGCGACGAATTGCTCGCAAGCAGAGACAGCGTGCAGGTCTCACGGATCGACACCAGTGGAATATCGGTCAAATCGACGGTCCGACTTTTCGGTATCGATCACCATCCAGAAGGCAAGCTTCGCTGGCATACTCTCGAGTTTCCAAACGCAGTCAGTGAACCCGTTTCTATTCTTATCCTCCACCAGACGCTCGAGCAGCTTTCTGGACCCGGTCGAAAAAGCGTTGATCTCTATCAGATTCAACGTCGGTTTGGGAGTCAATTCGATTCCGTTGTTTCGGGACATCATCACGATGCCAGGTCAAAGAAATGGCGAGGAGTCCCTGTGATGTATGCTGGCGCGGCTGAGAGAATGAGCAAGAACGTCGACCCAGTCGATCGAGTCGCGTGGCTTCTGACCGTCAGGGACGAAGCGATTGCTTTCGAGCAGTACGATATTCCGTAATCCCCTCGATCATCCCACAACGACCATCGATAAAACCCGTTTCACGGAACGTTTCGGGATTACTCACCTCATCCTTGTATCCATCATAGCTGCACACATCGCAGGTAACCAGGTGTGACAACTCGAGCCACGAAACTCGAGACTCGACGCAAACTCCCATGATTTAAGCAACGGCGCGACTGCTTTTCGAGTGCGCAATGAAACTCCACGAGTACCAGGCGAAGCAGGTGTTCGCTGACGCCGGGGTTCCGACGCCAGCGTCGACGCTCGCGTCGGACGTCGACGGCGTCCTGGCGGCCGCCGACGAGATCGGCTATCCGGTCGCGATCAAGGCACAGGTTCAGGTCGGGGGTCGCGGCAAGGCCGGCGGGATCAAACTCGCCGAGGACGCCGACGAGGCCCGCGACGCGGCCGAATCGATCCTCGGGATGGACCTCAAGGGCTACCACGTTGACCGCGTGCTGGTCGAGGAAGCCGTCGACTTCGTCAACGAACTGTACGTCGGCGTAACGATGGATCGCGGGGAGGGCAAGCCCGTCGCCATGGTCTCGACGAAAGGCGGCGTCGACATCGAGCAGGTCGCCGAGGAGACGCCCGAAGCGATCGCTCGTGAACACGTCGATCCCGCGTTCGGCATGCACCCCTACCAGGCTCGCAAGGCCGTCTACGACGCGGACGTCGATCCGGACCTCGCCCTCGACGTGGCGGGCGTCTTGACGACGCTCTACGACCTCTGGGACGACCGCGACGGATCCGACGCCGAGATCAACCCGCTGATGGTCACCAGCGACGGCGAGGTCATCGCGGCCGACGCCGTGATGAACATCGACGAGGACGCCCTGTTCCGCCAGCCCGAGCTCGCGGAGATGGAAGACGAAGCCGCGAGCGGCGACGAACTCGAGCAGAAGGCCGACGAGTACGACTTCGACTACGTCCGCCTCGAGGGCAACGTCGGGATCATCGGCAACGGTGCCGGTCTCGTGATGACGACGCTGGACCTCGTGGACCACTACGGGGGGAAGCCCGCGAACTTCCTCGACGTCGGTGGCGGCGCGAAGGCCGAGCGAATCGCCAACGCGCTGGATATGGTGTTCTCCGACGAGAACGTCGATTCGGTCGTGTTCAACATCTTCGGGGGCATCACCCGCGGCGACGAGGTCGCCAAAGGGATCAACGAGGCCCTCGGACAGTTCGACGAGATTCCAAAGCCGGTCGTCGTGCGGCTGGCCGGAACGAACTGGGAGGAAGGCATGGAGATTCTGAACGAGGACCTCGTGACGGTCGAACAGACCCTCGAGGATGCGGTTCAGCGTGCCGTCGAGTACGCGGAGGGAGAACAATGAGCGTCTTAGTCGACGACGACACTCGCGTGGTTGTACAGGGAATCACCGGCGGCGAAGGGAAGTTCCACGCCGGTCAGATGCTCGAGTACGGGACCAACGTGGTCGCTGGCGCCGTCCCCGGAAAGGGCGGCCAGGAGGTCCACGGCGTCCCGGTCTACGACACGGTCGACGAGGCCGTCGAGGAAGAAGACGCCGACGCCTCGGTCATCTTCGTCCCGCCTGCGTTCGCCGCGGATGCCATCTTCGAGGCCCTGGACACGGACCTCGACCTCGCGGTCGCGATCACCGAGGGCGTCCCGACCCAGGACATGGCGAAGGTCAACAAGCGCCTGACCGAGACCGACACGCGGCTCATCGGGCCGAACTGTCCCGGCCTGATCACGCCCGGCGAGTCCAAACTCGGCATCCTTCCCGGCAACATCTTCGCCGAGGGTGACGTCGGTCTCGTCTCCCGCTCCGGCACGCTGACCTACCAGGTCGTCGACAGCCTCACCCAGCGCGGGATCGGCCAGACCACCGCCGTCGGTATCGGCGGCGACCCGATCATCGGCACCGACTTCGTCGACGCCCTCGAGCTGTTCGAGAACGATCCTGAGACAAAGGCGATCGTCATGTGCGGCGAGATCGGTGGCGAGGACGAAGAGGAGGCCGCGGCGTACATCGACGAGCACGTCGAGACGCCCGTCGCAGGCTTCATCGCCGGCCGAACGGCCCCGCCAGGAAAGCGGATGGGCCACGCGGGCGCCATCGTCTCCGGTTCGGGTACCGGCACCGCAGAGAGCAAGATCGACGCGCTCAACGACGCGGGCGTCCCCGTCGGCGACACGCCCGAGGAAGTCGCCGATCACATCGAGAGCTTCCTCTAGAGCGCGAGTCGGTCGGATTTTCATTATTTCGTTGTTTCGTTGTTTCGTTGTTTCGTCGTTTCGTTTTTAGGCTCCGAGGCGACTCGAGACGAGGACACGCACTCGAGTCGAGGATTCACTCGAGTCGAGAGTACATCCGTTACTGCGTGACTCTCTGCTGTCTCCGGACGACCTCGAGCCTGCCACAACACGTAAGCGAGTCCCCTGCGACGCTGACCGTATGCAGCGGATGCCACTCGGTATCTCGCGGTTCGACGCGATGATCGGCGGCGGCGCACCGAGCGGAAGCGTCGTCTTGCTGGCGACCGAGGCGGGTGCCGGCGGCCGGGAGTTCTGTTACACGGCGACGGCCATGAACGGCCTCGCCAGAGCCGACGGCGACCAGTTCGAGTTCTACTACGGCGACCTCGAGCCTGGCGTCGTGCTCCCCGACAACGTTCATTACGTCTCCTTTACGAGCGAACGCGACGCGATAGTCGACGAGATGCGGTTCGTCCTCGACGACGACCTCGTCGAGGCGGGGACGTCGGCCGTCTCGTTCGTCGACCTCTCCCAGGAGTTCTTCCAGTTGACCCCGGTACCGACCGACTGGTACAGCGACACGCGAACCGACATCACGAACCTTGGCGACGGGACGAACCGCCGGAACGTGCTCGAGGCGCTCGGCGAGTACCTCACGGAACACGCTTCCGGGAATCTGGTCGTTATCGACTCCGCAACGGACCTGCTGGCGGCCGCGGCCACCAGCGACCAGTTCTCCCAGAGCGATCTGACGATCCTGCTCAAGGGGCTCAAACGAGCGGCGTACCGATGGGGTGGCATCGTCCTGTTGCTCGTCGATGTCGAAACGCTCACCGGGCAGGCGTTCGGTCGGCTCAAGGAAGCCGTCGACGGGACGCTACACTTCGAGTGGGAGAGCGGAGGCTCCGAACGGGATCGAACGCTGGTCGTCGAGGAGTTTCGAGGCGTGCTCTCGCGGCTCGAGGACGAGAACATCGTCCAGTTCGAAACCGAGATTCGCGACAGCGGGTTCGACATCAGTAACGTTCGAAAAATTCGGTAGGCTCCTCCCACCCCTCCCCTTCACCGCCCTCATATCCCCATCTCCTCCCTTCACCGCCCCCACCTCCATCCCTCGCCATCCGCCCATCTACACCCGTCAGCCGAATACCACGCTGAGAGCCAATCTCCTGCGCGTATCGAGCGCTGAAACCGACACAACCCCTAAGAGTGCGCCCGTCGAATCGGGTACGCATGGCGAGCGAGAACCACGAGGACGGGGCGGTCTCGTTCGCGTTACCAGCCGATGTGGACGATTGGATCGACGAGGAGGCTGACCGGCACGGCGAGACGCGAGCGGCGTTCTGTCGACAGCTCCTGTCGGCGACGCACGCGGTCACCACCGACGATGCG
Source organism: Saliphagus sp. GCM10025317 (assembly GCF_042663665.1). Classification (NCBI taxonomy): domain Archaea; kingdom Methanobacteriati; phylum Methanobacteriota; class Halobacteria; order Halobacteriales; family Natrialbaceae; genus Saliphagus; species Saliphagus sp. GCM10025317. The sequence goes on along the minus strand of NZ_JBHTAQ010000005.1, from coordinate 1,524,381 downwards.
GGACCCGACGATGAAGGCCCTGACGAAGACCGGATCGAGCCCGTCGACTCCGAGACGCTCCGATCCGCACTCGAGGAGCAGCGAACCGAGTTCATCGACCACGTCGAAGACGTTCGTGAGCGCGTCGTCCAGGTCAAGCAGGAGGCTGATGGGAAGGCCCCCGAGGAGCACGACCATGACGAGTACGCCGACCGTTCGGCGGTCGAAGCGCTCGACGAGGACCTCGAGACCGTGGCAGAGCGACTGTCGGCGTTCGAGGACCGGATCGACGCGCTTTCGAGCCTGGAAGCCGACCTCGAGGCCCTCTCGGAGGCGGTCGACTCGGGCTTCGAGAACTTCGAGGACGTCCTCGAGCACGTTCTGGAGACCACCGACGAACTCGAGCGGCGGTCGACGACGCTGGCGACGGCGGTGCTCGACCTTCGCGAACAGCGAGACGCCCTCGCGGCTCGCGAGCGTCGCCGTTCGGAGGCCGAACGACTGCAGCGAGCGGCGAGTCGGCTCGGGATTCAGACGGCCACCTGCGCGGCGTGTTCGACGGCCGTTTCGATGGGACTCCTGACCGAACCGACCTGCCCATACTGTGGTACGCAGTTCGCGGACGTCTCGAAGAAGCGCTCGTTCCTGGGGTCGCACACGCTCGAGACGGGCGAGCCGCCGGCCCTCGAACCGGCAGCGCACGCGGCGGTCGACACCGACGAGACGGCGTCGGTCTTCGAGACGGTCGAGGCCGACGCGGAACCGGCGGTCGACGACCAATCGACCGCGAGCGAGGAGGAAGGCAAATGAGTGACGATCGTAGCGACGGCGGCGGCGATGTGAGCCGGGAGTTCGACGACGGTGATGTGGACGTAGACACGAACTCGGACCCAGATTCGGATTCTGCATCGAACTCGGACGCGTCAAACTTGGACGCGTCGGACCCAGACGCGAACTCGAGACCGGGCCAAAACTCAGAAGCGGACGAGGACTCGAGAGCCGTGGCGTTCGACGAACGAGCGCTCGAACCCGACACCACTGACGAGACGCCGCCAGCACTCGAGTCAGCCTCCCAGAAACCTGACGACCGTACGGACCCCCTCGGCGACCTCGCGGCACGAGTCTCCGACCAGGCGACGTCATCGCCGAAGCGGGATCCGGCCATCGACGACCTGTTCGATCGGGAAGACGTCGCCGAAATCGATCGCGAGCGCCTCTGGGCGGAACTCGAGGACGAGTCCACGGAGGTGTCGCCGGAACCATCCACCGAACGGGAGTATCGGACTATTCCGAAGCGAAGTTACTGCCACCAGTGTGAGTACTTTTCCGACCCACCCACGGTCGCCTGCACCCACGAGGGGACGGAAATCCTCGAGATGCCTTCGATGGACACCTATCGCGTCGTCGACTGTCCCGTCGTGCTCGAGGACGAGGCGCTCGAGCGGGATCGATGAGCGTGGGCTCGAACGCGTAGTGTTTCGAGTCGCTATCGTGTCGACTCGCCGGCTCAAAGGTCGTCAGCGTCGTCACTCACCGATTCAGTGGCAGTCGAGAAAATCCCCAATTCAGGCCGAAATGGCGGCGCCTTTCTTTCGCGTGACGTAGCCCGCGATTCGGTTTCGAACGCCCTTCGATTCGATGTTCGTCAGCTTCGTGACGCTGTCTTTGTTCTGTTCGAAGTCGGTCGTGAACGCCTCCGGATACTGCTCCAGGAGGATGTTCCCCGTCTTTTTGATGTAGGCCGGCTTGATTGCCATACCCGTTATTCCGTGAGCGCCTTCTAAAGCCATTCGTTCTCGTCTCGCGCTCGCGCCGACGGGTTCCACTCGCTGTACGCCACGAGATTCCCGAACGCCGCTCGCTCTCTGGTGCCGCCAGCCCGGTCGACAACCTCGAAGCAGTGCTCTAACAGCCCCTCGAGTCGCGCGCGGTCGTAGCCCTCGACTCCGAGGCGGGAGGCCGCGACGGTCGCCTCGATCACGGCGCCGAAGCCGCGATTGATTGGGACCGGCGTCACGGACTCGCGTTCGACGGCCGACTCGCGTGGCTCGAGCGTCCACTCCGCCCAGCCGGTGCCGTCGGCCGTGCCGGTCTCGACTCGCTCGACTGCGACGCGAGCCCAGGCGTCGGCGGACTTGAGGATCGGGTCCTCGCGTTCGGTGATCGAGAGCGCGGCGTCGACGAAGTCGACCGGGTCGCGGGTGAACTGGACGTAGCCCTCGCCTCGCCGCTCGAAGTTCCGGCGCGTTCGCGTGTTGCCCCACGTTCTGGCGGTGGCGGGGTCGCCGGCGAACACGCCGAGTGCGGCGACGTTCCACAGCCCATTGGGCCCGAGCGTGGTGACGACGGTTTCGCTGACGCCGCGTAACTCGAGTGGCCACCCTACGGTGTTCGCGCCGTCGTCGACGGTTCCCGGGTCGCTCATATCTCGACCGTTTCGTGCTCGAGGGCGATGAATAACCCGGCCGCGGTGAGATCGGCCGGCGTTCCCGGATTGTCCTCGTGGTCGCCGATGTTAGTACCGATTATGGTGTGGATGGTAGCTATGAGAAATAATGTAACGGAGGTAAATCCTACAATAATCATATATGCTCTTCGGATATAGATTTTCTATGGATAGAAGAGGATTCTTGAAAACCTTTGGTATAGCCACGACAGGACTCGTCAGTATTGGTGGTATCGGTTGGTGGGTAACACGGGATGATCTCTCCCTATCAGTTCGAAACCTTACAGAATCTAAAAGACCCGTTTCCATCTCTGTTGAAACTGGATCAGATACTATTTTCCACGATTCATTTGAGGTTCCTGCCTCAGAAACTATAGATCGTGAAGATATTGCGAAACCAGGACAATATACATTATCTTTAACACTCGATTATCATGGAGATAATAAGTTCGAACACGAAGTAGATACCCAACTTTGCCATACTTCGAGGATGACCTTCGAAATAGACATCGGCAACGCCCTGGCGATCTATGAAGACTGCTAGTTCCTTACAAATTCCTGAAGCACTGTTTCAGCTCGTGGATGCTCCGGGACATGGCAGACCTGGCTTCCCACTGCACCTACTGCATTGTACAAGTACCCAGCGAACGTCGCCGTCCGGGCCGGAATCACTCATATCTCGACCGATTCGCGCTCGAGGGCGATGAATAGCCCGGCCGCGGTGAGATCCGCCGTCGTTCCCGGGTTGATCCCCCGGTCGACCAGCTCGTCGGCGAACGTCTCGACCGCCGGTCGATCGGTCTCGAGGGCGTCCCGCTCGTAGAGCATCGCAGCGCGGTCGGTCACCTCGACCGCGACGTCCTCGTCGTGGCGGGCGGCGACGAGGGTGTCCGGACGCTCTGCGAGCAACGAGAGGAAGACCGAGGCGGCGCGCTCGAGGATCGATCCCCCGGCCGCTTCGAGGCGGTCGGCCGCGGCGAACGACCGCTCGAACCCGCGGATCCACTCGCGAGCGACGTCGTCGCCGGGGACGCTCCCGTCCATCACGTCGTACAGCGTCAGCCCGCGCTCCTCGAGGGCCGGAATCGCGTCGCTCCCGCGGCGCACGTCGAGGGGTTCCATGTCCGCGGGCGGGTCGCCGACGAAGACGTCGACGTAATCGAACGCGCGGTAGAACGCCGCCGCGTCGGCGACGGTCGTCCCCTCGACGACGCTCGTGACGGCGGATCTGGTCAGGCCGTCACCGTCTCGAGCAGCCCGAACGAGCGGAACGAGCACCAGCAGTGCGCCGAACTGCGTGTTCCCGCCCTCCTGTTCGGCCATGCCTTCGATCGCGCGTTCGAACGCCGGACCGACGGATGCGCCGTCGGCTGCCATCTCGAGGCCGTCGCGGGCTCCCACGGCCCCTGCGAGGAAGTGTTCGAATCGTAAGTCCTCGAGGTCGCGGTGTCGGTCGACGTTCCCGGGCTTCGGCGTGCCGGCGACCTCGAGCAAGAGCGCGAGTTCAGCGGTTCGATCCGGTCGCATGCCATCACCTCCACGCCGGCGAGGCTTAGGCGTAGGTGTCTCGTGGCCGTCGAGTCGTCTCGCGTACCGCGCTCCTGACGCTCAGCACTCCTTCGGCTCGGTGACGACCAGTGTCCCCGTCTCGGTCACGTCGTTCGCGGAGACGATCCAGTCGTGTTCGCCAACCCCGAGATCCCTGCTCGTGACGGTGAAGTGAACGGCGTCGGTCTCGCCACCGTCCAATTCGAGGGAAATCGACTCGTTGTACGGACCGATCTCGAGCCGGACCTCGATCGAGGTCGTCTCGTCGCGTCGGTTCGTCACGGTGACGTCGAAGTCCGCGCCGTCTTCGGCGGGCTCGGCGTCTTCCCGGTATTCGATCGATTCCGGGGCCTGGACCGAGAGACGTGGGGGATTGCCGTTCGGGTTCTCGTCCCCGTCTTCGGACGAGCGAAGGGCCGCGACCCTATCCGGTGTCGAGACGTACAGAGTGTCCCCGTTGGCGGCGCACGACATGGCCGGCCACATTGCGCCCCTGTAATCCTCGACGCCGAGTTTCGCGAGCGAAAACGACCAGAGTTCGTCCCCGTTTTCGAGGTCGAATCCGTACAGCTCTGGCTGTTCCCTCGAATACGAGTGGTGCGGAATGACAACGGTTTTCCCGGCAACGATTGGTCGGCCCCAGGCGTCCGTCGAGCCGCCGATTGACCACCGGGAGTCCGTGTCGTAGTGGTACGCTCCGAAGCCGGCTCTGCCCACCGCGACTTTTGCCGTTTCTGTCACCGCTAGCGGGAACCGGTACGTCGTGTAGCCGACTTGATCACCGGTCGTCACGTCGAGGACGGGGAATTCCTCGCCGTCGCTGATCTGCCCCGTGAAGAGGAGTCCCGCCCCGACGGTGAGGTGGTCGTGATAGTCAACATGCGTGGCATGATACAGTTTCCGGTAGGACCACTGCTCGTCACCCGTAACCGGATCGAGCGCGACGAAGCCCGCATCGCCGACGCCCGCGTAGATCGATTTATCGTCAGCGGCGACCGGCGTCGATGTGAACCGAACCGCCTCCTCCTCTTTTTCCTCCCAATGGCGGGTCTCGAGTTTGACGGACTCTCGCTTCCACCGGACCGAGCCGTCGGTTCGGTCGAGCGCGTACAGGGTCCCGTCGACGACGACGTACACTGTCTCGTATGCGACGACCGGCTCCGGAACCGAAACCTCGCTATCGGACTCGAATTCCGCTCGCCAGCGAATCTCGCCCGTCCGAGCCTCGAGCGCCGTCACTGCGTCGCCGCCGACGTAGACGGCGTCGTCGACCACCGCCGGCGTCCCCGCGGCACCGACGTCGTCGCTCTCCCACCGGACCGTGCCGTCCTCGGCCTCGAGTGAGTGTACTTCCCCGTCAGTTCGAAGGTAGACGACCCCATCGACGACGGCAACGTCTCCGGTGTAGTCGTACTCCCAGGCGACCGACGTCGGCGCGGGCAACCAGCCATCGAGCGGGATAGCCGACGAGTTTTTGACACCTCCGTGGTGGGAGGACCAGCCACTTTGCTCTTCGAACGATTGTTGCGAGTCCTCCACCTCCTGAGTTGCTCCGGCGGAGACGAGGACGCTACCAGTCGCGAGTGCTGCACCTGTTGCCAAGACGGACCGTCGTTTCCAGGACGACATAGGTGGGAAAACCGGACTTCCTCCTATTCCTATGCGGTTGTTTATCCGAACGTTTCACGTAGAGAAACTGTTGCTCGCGCTGTAATTATGGCGCTGACACGGGGTCGGTCGAACGTCGAGGGCGAGGCTGAGATCGACTCCACGAGGCGGGCTTCCGCTCGAGCAATCGGTGGTGCCTACCTTGTCGTTTCGGGCGACGGCGCGGGAATCGAACGGCGGAAGTGGCGGATTCTAGCGGGTCGCAGTCGACGCTTCCAGCGTAATTCACCCCGCGTCTGGAGAGATTCCACTCTCGACGCCGATCGATGGACACTCCCCCGTCGATCATCGAACGCATCGCCGCTGGTGGGAAATTCTCAAGGCGACTCCCCCACAACGATCTGTCATGACCGAGACTGACGACGGCGTCACGCTGACCGTGCGCGCGGCGGAGAAGCGCGACGCCGGCCGCGGCGTCGCACGGATCCCAGAGACCGCGCGGCGAAAGCTCGGCGTGTTGAGCGGCGACACCGTCGTCATCGAGGGCGAGGGGCGAACCGTCGCGAAGATGTGGCCGGCGGATCCGGCGATCCCGGAGCAGGTCGTCCAGATCGACGCCGACACCCGCGCGAACGCTGGCGTGAACGTGGGCGACACCGTCGAGGTGCGAGCGACGGACGGCTCGTCCATCCGGGAGGCCGAAACCGTTACGCTCTCGCCGCCGCCGTCGCTGAGCGACGCCGAGTCGCGACTGGCCGAGCGCGTCGCCAACCAGAAACTGCGCAACCGGCCGATTCGCGCCGGGGAACAGATCCGGATCGAGGGCGTCGCGGCCGACCCCTTCACCGTCGTCGAGACCGAACCCGCGGGCGACGTCCAGATCACCGGCTCCACGACCGTGCTAGTCTTCGACGACACCGATACCGACGGCGCCGATACGCCGAGTTCGACGCCGTCTCGAGACGGCGACGACGGGCGCGGATCGGCAGGGACGGCGGCCAAGCCGAATCGACCATCGGGCGTCACCTACGAGGACATCGGCGGCCTCGACGAGGAACTCGAGCAGGTCCGGGAGATGATCGAGTTGCCAATCTCCGAACCCGAGTTGTTCAAACGCCTCGGGGTCGAGCCGCCGTCGGGCGTCCTGCTGTACGGACCGCCAGGCACAGGGAAGACGCTGATCGCCCGCGCAGTGGCCAACGAGGTCGAGGCCAACTTCGTCACCATCTCCGGGCCGGAGATCATGTCGAAGTACAAGGGCGAGTCCGAGGAGCAACTTCGACGGACCTTCCAGGAGGCCCGCGAGAACGCCCCGACGATCATCTTCTTCGACGAAATCGACTCCATCGCGGGGACGCGCGACGACGACGGCGACGCCGAGAACCGGATCGTCGGCCAGTTGCTGACCCTGATGGACGGGCTCGACGCCCGCGGCGAGGTGATCGTCATCGGGGCGACGAACCGGGTCGACTCCATCGATCCCGCGCTCCGGCGCGGCGGCCGCTTCGACCGCGAGATCCAGATCGGCGTCCCGGACATGGTCGGTCGACGCGAGATCCTCGAGGTCCACACCCGCGGGATGCCCCTGGCCGAGGACGTCAACGTCGACAAAATCGCGAGTCGGACCCACGGCTTCGTCGGCGCGGACCTCGATTCCGTCGTCACCGAGGCCGCGATGGCTGCCATCCGCCGCCGACCCACCGACGCCGACGATCGCGCGGCCTGGAGCGCGAATCCCACGGTTACCCGGGCGGACTTCGACACCGCGCTCGCGGCCGTCGAACCCTCTGCAATGCGCGAGTACGTCGCCGAGTCGCCCAACACCGACTTCGCGGACGTCGGCGGTCTCGAGGACGCCAAACAGGTCCTCCGGGAGTCCGTCGAGTGGCCGCTGACCTACGAGCGACTCTTCGATCGAACGAACACCGATCCGCCCTCGGGGGTCCTGCTCTACGGGCCGCCAGGGACGGGGAAGACACTCCTCGCGCGGGCACTCGCCGGCGAGACCGACGTCAACTTCGTCCGCGTCGACGGCCCGGAGATCGTCGACCGCTACGTCGGGGAGAGCGAGAAAGCGATCCGCAAGGTGTTCGAGCGCGCCCGCCAGTCGGCTCCCTCGATCGTCTTCTTCGACGAAATCGACGCCATCGCGGCCAATCGCGACGACGGCCACGAGGTGACCGACCGCGTCGTCTCACAACTGCTGACCGAACTCGACGGCATGCGGGAGAATCCGAATCTCGTGGTGCTGGCAGCGACCAACCGCAAGGACCACCTCGACCCGGCCTTGCTCCGACCAGGCCGCCTCGACACGCACGTCCTCGTGCCCGAACCCGACCTCGAGGCCCGCCGCAAGATCCTCGAGGTCCACGGCCGCGGCAAGCCGTTCGGGGAGGACGTCGACCTCGATGCCCTCGCCGACGACCTCGAGGGTTACACCGGTGCCGACCTCGAGGCGCTCGTCCGGGACGCCTCGATGCGGGCGATCCGCGAGGTCGCTACGAAGTACGGTCCCGAAGAGGCGAACGACCACGCCGACGACGTTGTCGTCGAGCAGCGCCACTTCGAGGCGGCCCGGGATGCGGTGGACGCCAAACGCTAACGGCTGGTGTTGGCTGGCCGATTGACGACTGGTGCTGGCTGACCGGTTGACGGCTGGTGCCGGTTGGCCGGTCGCACATCGGCCAGGAACTGATCAGCGGCTCGAGCGACCGTCGTCGAGTCCGTCGTTGCCCGACAGCAGATTTTCGTCGGTCTCGAGGATCACCGTCTCTCCGGCGGTCATCTTCTGACCCGGCTCGACTACCAGATCCTCGGGGTCGACTGAGGGGGGAAACACCACGTCGACCCGACTGCCGAACGCGATGTGGCCGATTCGCTGGCCGCGCTCAAGGGAGTTGCCAGGCTCGACGTAGGGGTGGATGCGGCGGGCGAACGCGCCGGCGATGAACGTGACCTCGGCTTCCGTCGATCGTTCCTGGGATTCGGTTTCGTCGGCGCTCGAGTTGGGGGTCTCGTCGTCATTCTCGGAGAACGCCCCTTCTGTGGGCTCAAGGTGCAGGTGAACTTTCTCGTTCCGGTCGGAGTCCTTCGAGAATGCGGGTTTGAATCCGCCCGGCGAGTGCTCCACGTCCCGTACCGTGGCGTCGAACGGCGCACGGACGACGTGGACGTTGTGTACGTTCATGAACGTCCCCAGCCGAAACCGGTCACCCTCGGTCCGCATGACGGACACCTTGCCGTCGGCGGGCGCGACGACGCCAGATAGGGGCGGCGTTCGCTCGGGATCGCGGAAGAACGCGAGCGTCCCGACGCCGAGCAGGAGGGTCGCGATGCCGACGCCGACGCTGATGAGGTAGGCGAACGGGGCCACGACCAGCGGAACGATGGCGTAGCGCCACGCACCCGGCGCGAACTTCATAGTCGGACGAACGCGGCGTGAACGCTTGGGCGTTACGACCGCGGCTCGAGTGGGACCGATTCCCGCCCGAACCTGGCCCCATGCTCAGTCTCAGTCAATCCCAGAACGCCTTCGTCCGGGCGTACTGGCGCTCCTTCTCGAGGATGTCTCGGTAGAAGTCGGCCTCGTTCTCGCGTAAGCGACTGATGATCTGGGCGGCGTTGTGCGGGCCGACCCCGCGGGCGGACATGGCGACGACGGCCCGCTTGCCGTGACTCTGGACCAGATTCGCATTTTTAACCGCGCGACGGGTCAGCTCCTCCTGTTCCTCGTCCTTCGAGTCAGCCTGGACGGCCTGGAGGACCTCGTCGGCCCACGGACTCAGTGCCGCCACACGCGTCGAACCGCAATTCGGACACTCGGGTTGCTCAGCGACCCGCTTCACTTTCGTCCGCGAGTACCACTCCCGACAGTGGGTGCACAGCAGGGTCACCCGGTCGTCTTGCAGGCGCTCCTTGACGGTCTGGATGACGCTCGCATCGGCGTTCTCGGGTACCAGCAGTTCCTTGCCACCGGAGCGGCCCGCGCTCCCGATGGCCGTCCGGCCGCGAACCGTCTCGAGCGATATCTCGCCGGACTGGAGCCGCGAGAGGACGCGGCTCGCGCCCGTCACGTCGAGGTCCTCGTGGAACACCTCGCGGATCGACTCGGCGTACATCGGCGTGTCCTCGAGCGCCTTGAGCAACCGCTCGTTCGACATGCGGCCGGAGCCCTGCCAGCGCTTGAGCGCGCCGAACTTCGCCGAGACCTGCGAGAGGCGGTAGGCGAGGGCGTCCGATCCCTTCAATCCCAGCTCGACGATGGTGCCGACGTGGTCGGGGTCCGTCTCGGTCAGGACGGCCACGACGTCGCTCGTCGCCACGTCGGTCGGCACCTCGAGTTCGATCCGGTAGGGATCGGTGTCGAGGCCAATCGACGACCCGGACTGCTGGCCGAGCAGGGCCGAGAGCACGCGACCGAGGGTTTCGTTCGTCCGGTGGCCGAAGCAGGCGTTGAGGACGACCGTCCGCCCCTGGCGCTCGAGCACGATGCGGTCGTGAGTCGGCATCGGTGCCTCGCCCTCGAGCTGTTTTCGAAGCCCGGAGACGGCCCCAAGGAGCGTCGTATCGTCGCCCGGGTAGCGCCCGCCGAGGTCGCGAGCGACGGCGTCGTCCTCGGCGCCGGTCTCGAGTTGGGCGCCGACGGTACCGCGAATTTCGCCGACCTCCTGGGCGACCGGTTCGGGGACGGGAATCTCCTGGCCAATCCAGGACGGGACCTCGCCTGCTGGATCTTCGATGGGGGTGACCCGTACTCGCTCCTCGTCGTCGTCGATTTCAACGATCCGCCACATCTCCCCGCGCTGGATGAAGACGGCCCCCGGCTGACCGAAGGTCGTGACGAATCGCTCGTCGAGAGTGCCGATCTGGCCGCTCGAGGCGATGTCGTGGACCTCGTAGGTCGCCTCGTCGGGGATCATCGAGAGGTTGGCGTAGACGTACTGCCAGGTGCCGCCGGTGGTCTCGACTCGCTCGCTGCTCTCGTCGAACCAGACGATGCGATTCCGGTGAAGCTCCGAGAGGACGCTCCGCAGGGCCGATTCCTCGAGGTCGCGGAACGGATAGGCGCGGGCGAACAGGTCACGGATTTCCGAAATGTGGCGCGAGCCGGTCGACTGGACGATCCCCGGAATCTGGTTGGCGACCACGTCGAGGCTCCCGTCGTGGATCTCGGCCGGTTCGACCTCGCCCGCGCTCGCCCGCCGGGCGATGGCCAGCGCCTCGAGCGTGTCGTCCGGGCGGGTCGTGACGATGGTCCCCCGTGAGACCTGGTCGCGGCGGTGGCCCGCGCGGCCGATCCGCTGAAGCAGTCGCGAGACCTGGCGCGGGCTCTGGTACTGGATCACGTGGTCGATCCGGCCCACGTCGATCCCGAGTTCCATCGAGGAGGTACACAGCAACGCGTCGAGGTCGCCGGCCTTGAACCGGTCCTCGACGTCGATGCGGGCCTCTTTCGAGAGCGATCCGTGGTGGACCCCGATCGGCAGGTCGAGGCGGGTGAACCGCGAGCCGAGCGCCTCGGCCGTCTGGCGAGTGTTGACGAAGATGAGCGTGGACTCGTTTTCGGCAACGAGGTCTCGGATGAATCGGACGTGGCTGGCCGTCGTCGCGTCGGTGGCGAGTTCGCCCGCGAGTCGCTGATCCTCGTCCGTGATCTCGGGCTGGCGAACCCGCACGTCGATCCGGCTCCCGACGTCGATTTCGCGAATCGTACACGGTCGGCCGCCCGTGAGAAACTGGCCCACCGAGTCGGGGTCGCCGACGGTCGCGGAGAGCCCGATTCGCTGGAACGAGCCCGAGAGTTCGCGGAGTCGCTCGAGCCCTACCGCTAGCTGGGCGCCCCGCTTGGAGGCGGCGAGTTCGTGAACCTCGTCGATCACGACGTGGGAGACGTCCTCGAGCCCCTCCCGGAGGCGCTCGCCGGTGAGCATCGCCTGGAGCGGCTCGGGAGTCGTCACGAGCACGTCGGGCGGATTCTCGGCCTGCTTGCCGCGCTGGTACTGGGTGGTGTCGCCGTGACGGACGTCAACCTCGAGGCCGAGGTACTCGCCCCACCACTCGAGGCGCTCGCGCATGTCACGGTTGAGCGCCCGCAGCGGGGTGACGTAGAGTGCGCCGAACCCGTCGGGCGGGTCGGCCACGAGGTCGTCGAAGACGGGAAGCATCGCCGTCTCGGTCTTGCCACTCCCCGTGGGGGCGATCACGAGCGTGTGCTCGCCGGCGGCCAGCGGCGGAATCGCGAGTCGCTGCGGCGCCGTCGGCGTCGCGAACCCGCGTTCGGAGAGGGCCTCCCGGACGCTCGAGCCGAGGTGAGTGAAGGCGGCGACGTCCCCGTCTGTCATCGATTCTAGCAGGGGCCGAGTGAGGATAAAAGCCGTGTTACCGACCCGATGTGCGCCGTGTTCTCGAGCGTCTCGCCCGCCGGTACCGCGGCTTCGTCGCTCGTAATCCCCTTATACGTCGGCCCATCTATCTCTCTCCATGCACCCGCCCGGCGCCGACACCGTCCTCGTCCGACACGGGGACCTCAACACGAAGAGCAACACCGTCAAGCGGTACATGCTCGACTTCCTGCTCGAGAACCTCGAGGCCGTCCTCGCGGACCGCTCGGTGGCCGGCGACGTGGAGGGCAACTGGAACCGCCCGCTGATCCACACCACCGAGGACGCCGTGGAGGCCGCGGCCGCTGCCGCCGCCGACGTCTTCGGCGTGGTCTCGACCAGCCCCGCAATCGTGGTCGAGGCCGACCTCGAGACGATTTGCGACGCACTCGCCAAGACCGCCCACGCCCGCTACGACGGCGGCAGTTTCGCCGTCGACGCCACCCGCGCCGACAAGCGACTCCCGTTCACGAGCGAGGACGTCGCCCGGCAGGGCGGGACCGCCATCTGGGAGGCCGTCGAGGACGAGTTCGATCCCGAGGTCGACCTCGAGGAGCCCGACCTGACCTTCGGCGTCGAGGTTCGCGACGAGGCGGCCTACGTCTACCTCGACCGTCTCGAGGGGCCAGGCGGACTTCCCCTCCGATCGCAGGCGCCGATGGTGGCGCTCGTCAGCGGCGGCATCGACTCCCCCGTCGCGGCCTACGAGATGATGCGCCGGGGCTCGCCGGTGATCCCGGTCTACGTCGCGCTCGGTGACTACGGCGGCCCGGACCACGAGGCCCGGGCCATCGAGACCGTCCGATCGCTCTCGCGGTACGCGCCGAACGTCGACCTGAGCGTCTATCGCGTGCCCGGCGGCGAGACCGTCTCCCTGCTCGCGGAGACGATGGAGGAGGGGCGGATGCTCTCCCTGCGGCGATTCTTCTACCGGATCGCGGAGCAGATTGCCGAACAACACGACGCGAGCGGAATCGTCACGGGCGAAGCTATCGGGCAGAAGTCGAGCCAGACGGCCCAGAACGTCGCCGTCACGAGTCGTGCGACGCGACTGCCGATCCACCGGCCCCTTCTCACGCGAGACAAACAGGAGATCGTCGCGCAGGCCCGCGAGATCGGGACCTACCGCGACTCGACGATCAACGCCGGCTGTAACCGGATCGCGCCGAACCGCGCCGAGACCAACGCCCGTCTCGACCGGTTGCTCGAGGTCGAGCCAGACGACCTGTTCGAACGTGCTGAAGCGGCGGCGGCGAGCGCCGAGCGGATCGAGTTGTGAGTTGTGAGTGGGCTCTGGCGCTCGAACGCTCGTCGGCGGTAAACGGTATCCACACGCTCGAGTATCCACGCGCGTCAGCGTGGAGCAGATCGTCGCCGGCTCGAGATTGCGCATTCCCGCCTGGCAACCGCTGAGAGAATACCCGCGTCACTGTCGATTTGGACTACGGAACGATTTCGAACGCCGTTGCAGTTCTCCTGGTCAGAGAGGATAGGTAACACACAGATTTGTTCGAACTCCCCTCTATAGCCGGTGGCACCGCGTACGACCGATAGCTGGCCTGAGGTTCGAGTCGCCAAGTATCTGTATTCACGACGGTATCACAGCTGCCCAAATCACTTTGGGAGAGGGGTCTTCCCGCTCACTCGGTTGGTTTCTGTACGGTCGAACGACGACTGACCCCATATCCGGGGTCGATCCCGTGCCGCCGTCGCTGTGATGTGAAACCACTCAGCGTGCAGTAGCTCACCAACACCATGCAACTCAGTCTCGAACTCGAATACTGGACCGTTGACGATACGGGTGCACTCGCACCTGCAACACCGGTGCTCGACCGCATCGACGACCTTCACGCCGAGAGCGCAGACCCCATGCTCGAGGTCGTCACCGATCCGTGCGATGGCATCCCCGAACTCCGGGAGGAGGTCGCGTCCAGACTCCAGGAAGCGATCGACGTCGGGCGAGAAGAGGGACGTCACCTCGTCCCGCTCAGTACGCCGCTCAACGCCGGTTCTCTCGGCACGAGCGATACGCCTCGAACGCGGATTCAGCGTCAGGTGCTCGGCGAAGCGTTCGAAAAGGCCACCTACTGTGCCGGCACCCACCTGCACGTCGATCAGATCGAGGGAGCCGAAGCCGACCAGTTGAACCTCCTGACCGCACTGGACCCGGCGTTTGCGCTCGCTGGGAGTTCCACGTACCACCAGGGAGAGAACGTGGCTGCCTGTGCGCGCCCCCACGTCTACCGGCGGACGTGTTACGGCGACCATCCCCGGCTCGGCCGATTGTGGCCCTACGCAGAGGACGTAGACGAGTGGAACGACCGGATCGACGCCACGTTCGACGACTTTCGCCAACAGGCAGTTGCCGAAGGCTTCGACCAGGAGACGTTCGACGAGCACTTTACGCCAGAGGATACGATCTGGGCACCGGTTCGGTTGCGCGACGAATTCGACACGATCGAATGGCGGGCCCCGGACGTCGCACTCCCTGGACAGGTCCTGCAACTCGCCGAAGACGTTCGAGACATCTTGAGTCTCGTCGAGCGTAGACGCGTGGAGATCGGTGGACGGGGCGACGTTACGGGGTCGACAGTGTCGATTCCCGAGTTCGATCGAGTGAAACAGCACGTGAGCGACGCCATCGATTACGGGCTCGAGGCGCCTGCTGTCGAGCGATACCTCGAGACGATGGGATTCGACCCCTCCGCCTATCGTCCGCTCTCGACGGAGTTCGAGGACAGCCCTCGGCTGTCTCGGGCGCAAGCACGGCAACTTCGACTTCGGTACGCCCACCGGCTCGAACGGGAAGTCGACGCACTCGCCTCCGAGCAATCACCAGCACAGCCTTCGGTTCTCCAGCCAGTCTGAACCAGGGTTCACTCTTCTGACGGCCCAGGACCACAGTGGTTCTCATTCCGCCACCGTTTCCAGGGTACACAACAGCATCCAGCTCGACGAGGCCAACTCCGCTACCGGCGAGTCCCTTCGCACGTCCAGTCCAGCGGCGTCGTATTCAACCGCTCGCAGTCGTCTTCGGTGACCATCACAAGGTCCTCGAGTCGGACCCCGAACTCACCCTCGAGGTAGATTCCCGGCTCGACGCTGAAGACCATGCCCGGCTCGAGGGCCTGGTCGTTGCCCTCGACGATGTAGGGCGGTTCGTGGACCTCGAGGCCGACGCCGTGGCCGGTGCGGTGAACGAAGGCGTCGCCGTAGCCTGCGTCGGCGATAATCTCGCGGGCGACGGCGTCGACCGACTCGGCCGTGACGCCGGGTTCGACGTGCTCGACGGCCGCCCGCTGGGCGCGGGCGACGGTCTCGTGTACCTCCCGATACCCCTCGGGCGGGTCGCCGGCGAAGACCATCGTCCTGGTCTGGTCGCCAGGATAGCGGGCTTGCCCCGACTCGAGGTCCGCGTCGACGAACGCGCCGAAGTCGAGGACGACCGGATCGCTGGCTTCGATGGGGCGGTCGTCGGGCTGGTGGTGCGGGCGCGCCCCGTTCTCGCCCGCGGCGACGATGGTGTCGAACGCGGTGCCGCGACCACCCTCGGCCTCGAGCAATCGATCGATCTCCTCGGCGAGTTCCCGTTCGGTCAGCCCGACGACCGCCTCGCCGCGCTCGCGGAGCGTCGTGGAGACGCGGTCGGCGAGGGCCCCTGCTCGTCGGAGAGTCGCCCGTTCAGTTCGATCCTTTCGCAGGCGAAGGGACTCGAGCACATCGCTCGCGAGGCCGTACGTCGCGTCGGGAAACAGACCGCGAACGTCCTGGGCGAAGGTCGTCCAGAGGCGGTCGTCGAGCAGAATCGTCTCGCCGGCCCCGAATCCCGGCTCGAGACCGGCGGTTTCGAACGCGCTCGAGAGCGCATCGACGGGGTCGTCGCCGTCGTCCCAGAGCATGACGTGGTCGATGGGCGCGGCCTCGAGATCCGCCTCGTACATCGCGGGCGCGACCACGACCGGCGGCCCGTCGCGGGGAACGGCTGCCAGGAAGTGGCGTTCGGACGGCGATTCCTCGAGGCCCGTCAGGTAGGTGAGTGCCGGCCCAGGCGAGGCGATCAGTGCGGCGCCACCACGGTCGGTGAGTCCTCGCTGGCACTGCCGTACTCGTTCGGCGAACGGCTCGTTCATGGCTGACGATTCAGGGGGAGCCCCTTGAGCGTTGCTCGAGGCGCCGGTCGTCGGTCGCTGGTCGCTGATCGCAAGTCGCTGGTTCACGGTTTGATCGCCCGGTCGCCGTCACCCTCGAGCGCCCGTGAATGTCCCTGCAGCGAGCCGGTTAGGGTGGTGTATATCAATGGCCTGTGACTGCAGGCCGCGAACGAAACAGTAGGGCAAACGAGGAAATTTCATAGATGCGATCTACGGAGCGAGTAGCGGTGGCGGAGTCGAATCATGGGAACGATTTACGGGACGACGGTAGACGGCTCGTGACCGACGGTGGCGCCGATTTCGACGCCCCGGAATCGCTACTCGTCGTCTCGAACCGGCAGCCGTATCGTCACGAGTGGGCCGACGGTAGCTCGCGCGGGGACGACGGCGACGGAGCCGGGAACGGCGATAGCGACGAGAACGGCAACGGCGACGGAGCCGGGAACGAAACCGACTCGAGCGAGCGTGACGTCACCGTCGACGAACCGACCGGCGGCCTGACCGCCGGACTCGACCCCGTGATGCGAGCGACTGGCGGCACCTGGATCGCGTGGGGCGACGGCAGCGCCGACCGCGCGGTCACCGACGAAAACGACCGCGTCGACGTCCCACCCGGAAGCGATGATCAGTACACGCTGCGGCGGGTCTGGCTCTCGGACGAGGCCGTCGAGGGCTACTACACGGGCTACAGCAACCGCGTCCTCTGGCCGCTCTGTCACGGGATGACCGAACTGCTCGAGTATCGACCGACCGACCTCGAGTGGTATCGTCACGTCAACCGGCAGTTCGCCGACGCCGTCCTCGAAGAGGCCACCGACGAGTCCGTGATCTGGCTCCAGGATTACCACCTCGGGCTCGCGCCGTCGATGATCCAGGCGAAGGCACCAGCGGGTGCGACGGTCGCTCAGTTCTGGCACATTCCGTGGCCGGACCCGTCGTCGTTCGCCGCCTGTCCCAACGCCCGCGAACTCCTCGTCGGGCTGCTCGGATCCGACGTGTTCGGCTTCCACGTCGAGCGCTACGGGACGGCTTTCCTCGAGTGCGTCGAGGAGACGCTCCCGTCTGCGACGGTCGATTACCGCGAACGTACGGTCCAGTACGACGGCCACGAGACGCAAATCGTCGCGACGCCGATGGGCGTCGACGCGAGCAGCTACGAGGAACGGGCCCGAGAGATCGGAGACGACAGGTGGGATTCCCTGCGCGAACGGTACGCCATCCCCGACGACTGTGCGGTCGGCCTGGGCGTCGACCGACTCGACTACACCAAAGGAATCCCGGAGCGACTGGCCGCCCTCGAGCGTCTCTTCGAAGGCTACCCCGAATGGCGCGAGTCGTTCACGTTCCTCCAGAAGGCGACGCCGAGTCGGACGGAGATTCCGAGTTACGATCGACTCGGACGGCAAGTTCGATCGACCGTCGACCGGATCAACGAGCGCTTCGGTACGGACGACTGGCAGCCGATCATCTACACGGAGGACTTCCTCGACCGCGCCGACCTGACCACGCTCTATCGGGAGGCCGACCTCCTCGTCGTCAGTTCGGTCCGCGACGGCATGAATCTCGTCGCCCAGGAGTACGTCGCGTCATCGACCGACGGTGATGGCGCCCTCGTTCTCAGCGAGCACGCGGGAGCGGCCGACGCACTCGGCTATCCGTCGTTCACGATCGACCCAGCGGATGTCGATCGGTTCGCGCGAACGATCGCCGACGCGCTCGGAGCCCCGAAAAGCGAGCGCACGACCCGAATGGCCGCCCTGCGGAACTACGTCTTCGAACACGACCTCGAGTGGTGGATGAGCGAGCAGTTCGCCCACATCGAGGCAGCCCGATTTCCAGCAACCGACCGACGAGTGAACGACGTGTCACGATCCCTCTGAGTCCCCGATGTCCCTTCAGCAACGAACGACCCGAGACCTGCAGGAACGCCTCGCGACCGGACTCGATCGCCACGACGAACTGCTGGCGTGTTTCGACTTCGACGGCACGCTCGCCCCCATCGTCGACGACCCCGAGCGGGCGCGACCGCTTCCGGCGGCCGAACGCGCCATCGAGCGCCTCGACTCCCACGAGGACGTGACGACAGCAATCGTCAGCGGGCGCGCGCTCGCCGACGTCTCCCGGCGCGTCGACGGACCGTCGGTCTACGGCGGGAATCACGGCCTCGAACTCGCGCGGGACGACTCGGTCGCCGTCCACCCCGTCGCACGGAAGCGATCCCGGCTGGTCGAGCGGTGCTGTGACGTCCTCGAAGACCGCCTCCAGGGCGTCTCCGGCTGTCGCGTCGAGAACAAACGACTCACGGGAACGGTCCACGTCCGCCACGTATCGCGGGAGATGGTCCCGGTCGTCGAACAGGAGACGCGAGCGGTCGTCGACCGGGTCGGAGACGGCGACCTGGAGTGCAGTCACGGCAAGGCCATCCTCGAGTTCGGCCCGCGCGTTCCCTGGACGAAAGGCGACGCTGTCTCCTTGCTTCGGTCGAAGCGAGCGCGGGATCCGTTCGTCCTGTACGTCGGCGACGACGTGACCGACGAGACGGTCTTTCGTCGCCTCGGCCCGAATGGGCTAGGGGTGGCCGTCGGACGAGCGACGGAGACGGCCGCCTCGTGTCAGGTTCGATCGCCTCGAGCCGTAGCACACCTCCTGGACTGGCTCGTCGACGCGACGGCTGGGCGGTTCGAGTGAGGGCTGGAGATAGCTGTTCTACGGACACTCAGAAGTCGGCGTCTAAGGGACACTCGGCAATCGACGCCCAGTAACTACCGCAGATTAACGCCACCCTTGTATTCGCGTAACGTCGACTCCGCACAGAGCGAAAATCGGTGAGTGAGCTTTCGGTCCGGGTGTGGCGGGGGGGTGTACTCCTGACCACACCGAGACTCCGCGGAGTCGAACGACGAATCCCACGCGTAGGCGCTCATCATCGGCGTCGACACGGTCGCTTGGTTGGCGACGTACGTCCGCCCGTGCTCGTGGCGAAGCCCGAGCGTGTGGCCGACCTCGTGAATCACGACCTGGATGGTGAGGTTGGGTCGCGAGTACGGGAGTTCGTCCGCCTCCTGATCCGGTGGCTCGAGTTCGGCGATGTGACGCGCCCCGCCGACCGAGGCAACGTGTGGAATCGCGTACCCTGTCGGTGACGTGTGCATCGGCCCGTCGGTGACCAGCAGGTTGACGTCCTTCGCGGCGTCGATCGAACCGATCCCCGTCGCCCCCGATCCGACGGCCATGGGCCACCGGCCCGACCGGACGGGTCGGGCCCCGTCCTCGGAATCGACGGGAACGACGCCACCGAAGGAGACGTCGACGTCCCAGAACTCGTACTCGAGCGCGGCCTCGATGTGGGCCGCGAGCAGGTCGGCGATGTCGTACGTCGAGGCCTGCTCGGTCAGCCAGAACCGCACCTCGATCTCGGTCGCCGGCTCGCGCGTGGCGTACCTGAGCGTTCCCAGCGTGCCCAGTGATCCGACCCCGGCGAGAAACGACCGACGCTTCACGCTCGGAGCGTTGAACGAAACCATCTAGAAACTTGGTATTCACATCGCCATCCATTAAGTGTGTGACACCGGCGCAGGTTCACTCGCCCGCGACATCCCGCTGCCACTGTCACTGTCGCGTATCGATCGCTCGCGTCTTCACCCGTCGCTGGCCCGTCGCCACCCTGATCTCGAGCCAGTCGGGCAGGTCGCTGGCGGCGACCGGCGTCAACGACAGGAGCGCGTCACCGTCGGCGACCAGTCGTCGACCGGATCGGTGGCGGAGACAGGGCTCCCACGTGCCCGAGCGGTGCTTCTCGAGGACGTCCCAGCTGGTGTAAAATCGTCCGTCCGATCCCAGGTACACGGTTCCGAACCGACCGCCGCCGACGTCATCGTTCCCGTCGCGCTCGCCTCCCATCGTGGTCGACTCGAGAGTGGGATACCAGCCGTATTCAGTTACGGGTGAATATACGGTTCGTTTATCAGTCTCGATGGGAGACTGGTCTCGACGGTGTCTGGTTTCAGGCGGTGGCGAATCGGCGAATTAGCGAATTCGATTCTATCAGTCGTCGAGCTAATCTCGGGTCCACGAGCATCCTCGGGCGTTCACGAGCGGGGCACGACCGATCACAATAGATATGTGTTCGGATATCGGAAGTAAATACAATGGATGCGCAGCGAGCGACGTATCAGTGGGGGCGCATCGCTGCATTCCTCCTCGGAATCGGTCTCCTCGTCGTCGCTCTCGAGATGGGGTTGTTCGGCATCCTGCCGATCCGCTCGCTGCAGGGCTCTGTTCGATTCCCGCCGCTGCGTTCCTCTACAGGGTGACGAACCTGTCGTGGCGATCAGCCGCACTCTCCGGGCTCGGGGCCGGTATCGGTGTCGCCATGGGAACGTATCTCAGCGGAACCGTGCTCGCGATGGTGTAGGCGAGTCCAAGGGGATTTTCGTAGTCAACTGGACCGCTCGAGACCCACTCTTCAGTGACGTGTTTCGGTTCTCCGTGAGGAACCTGTGAACTCCTCCGAGACTCCCTATTGATCCTCCTTTACGCTCGTCCGGACGAACCGTCACGACCAAACCGCCGCCAACCGCGACCACCTCGATTAAGTATCCCGCGAACCGCCTCACACGCATGAACGACACGCGACGCGCCGTCCTCGAGGCGCTGGCTGATGGCCCCGTGTCGGGGCCGGACCTCGCCGCCGACCTCGAGTGCTCGCGCGCGGCCGTCTGGAAACACGTCGAGGCCCTCCGGGACGCCGGCTTCGACGTCGAGAGCACCGGATCGGGCTACGTCCTGGCCGGCGATTCGATCGACGCCTACTCCGGGCCGGCGATCGAGTATGGTCTCGAGGCACCGTTCGCGGTCGAGTATCACGAGACGCTCACCAGCACGAACGATCGCGCACGGGAACTCGCGGGACGCGGCGAGACCAATGTCGTCGTGGTGGCCGATCAGCAGACTGAGGGACGTGGCCGCCTCGAGCGCGCCTGGGACGCCCCCGCGGGCGGCGTCTGGCTCAGTATCGTCTGTCGACCAGAGATCCCGCCCGCTCGCGCGCCCCTCTACACCCTCGCAGCCGCGGTCGCTACGGCCCGGGCCGCTCGAGAGGCGGGCGTCGACGCGGCGATCAAGTGGCCCAACGACGTGATCGTGCCGGTCGGCGACGGGGGCGATTACCGCAAGCTAGCCGGTATTCTGACGGAGATGGAGGGCGAGACAGACCGCGTCGCGTGGCTCGTCGTCGGCATCGGCGTCAACGCCAACCTCGAGGTCGCCGACCTGCCCGAGGGGGCGACGAGCATCAGCGACGAGGCGGGGGCCGTCGATCGACGTCGTTTCGTCCAGCGAGTGCTCGAGACCTTCGACGAGTACCGGTCGGATCTGGACGCGGTGATCCCCGCCTGGCGCGAGCTCGCGGCGACGCCCGGCCAGCGCGTTCGGGTCGAAGTCGCCGGAACCGAACTCGTCGGTCGAGCCGTCGACGTCGACGAGCACGGCGCGCTCACGGTTGCGACCGACGAGGGCGATCGGACGGTGACGGCAGGCGACTGCGAGCACCTTCGCCCGGTCGAGTGATCGGCGTCGAACGGGCTACTCGACGGTCGCCTGGGCGTTCTGTACGCCCTCGAGTTCGTCGTCGCGGTCGCCGTCGACGCGAACGGTCAGGACCGGGACGCCAGCCCGTCTGACGACGCGTTCGGTGACGCTTCCCAGGAGGAGGCGGTCGATGCCGCCGCGTCCGTGGGTCCCCATGACGACGAGGTCGCACTTCTCGGGTTGGGCCTCGGCGACGATCACCCGGCTGGGCGAGCCCTCGAGCACCTGCGTCTCGACAGTTACGTCGTCGGGTGCGAGTTCGACGACGCGCTCGACGGCCGCTTCCCCCTCCTCCCGGAGTGCGTCGGTGATCCCGTCCCACGCGGTCTCCATCGGCAGCCCGCCATAGTTCGCCGCGTTGACCACGTAGATCGCGCGCACCGTCGCGTCGTGGAGCCGGGCGAGGTCGATGGCGTACTCGACTGCACGCTCGCCCTCGACCGAGCCGTCGGTCGGGACGAGGATACACTCGTACATGTGTTATCGTGGTACATACTCGCCCGACAGATAAGTACGTTGCTGTAGATTGGGATGTGAAGAATTATAATCTAGTGGTACCACTAAGTTGTCGATGGCAGAGACGCAACTACAGGCTGCCCGATCGGGGACGGTCACCGACGCGATGGCACGAGTCGCAGAGCGAGAACAACGCGACCCGGAAACCGTTCGGAAGGCAGTCGCCGACGGACGCGCCGTTATCCCAGCGAACGTCGGTCACGACGCGCTCGATCCGATGATCATCGGCCGCTCGTTCGCGACCAAGGTCAACGCCAACATCGGTAACAGCGAGACGACGAGCGACGTCGAGACCGAACTCGAGAAGCTTCACACGGCAGTGCACTACGGCGCCGATACCGTCATGGATCTCGGCACGGGAAGCGACCTCGATCGGATTCGAACGGCCAACGTCGAGCAATCGCCCGTCCCAATCGGGACGGTTCCCGTGTACGAAGCGGTCAAACGCGCCGGTTCGCCCGAAGACCTGACGACCGAGCTGCTGCTCGAGGTGATCGAAAAGTAGGCTCGACAGGGCGTCGATTACATGACGATTCACGCGGGAATCCTCCTCGAGCACCTGCCGCTGACGGAGGGGCGAACGACCGGAATCGTCTCGCGAGGAGGCTCGATCCTCGCGAAGTGGATGGAAGCCCACGGGGAACAGAATCCGCTCTATCAGGTCTACGACGACATCTGTGCCATCTTTGAGGAGTACGACGTGACGTTCAGCCTCGGAGACAGCCTCCGCCCGGGATCGCTGGCCGACGCCTGCGATGAGGCGCAGTACGCCGAGCTCGACACGCTGGGACACCTGACGCGGCGGGCCTGGGATCAGGGCGTCCAGGTTATGGTCGAGGGGCCCGGCCACGTCCCGATGGACCGAATCGCCGAAAACGTCGAGCGTCAGCAGGACGTCTGCGATGGCGCGCCGTTTTACGTCCTCGGGCCGCTGGTCACCGACGTCGCGCCGGGATACGACCACATCACGAGCGCCATCGGGGCGGCTATGGCGGCCAGAGCCGGGGCCGCGATGCTCTGTTACGTCACGCCCAAAGAACACCTCGGGCTGCCAGAGAAGGACGATGTTCGAGACGGACTCGCGGCCTACCGGATCGCCGCCCACGCCGCCGACGTCGCGAACGGCCGCCCCGGGGCTCGAGACTGGGACGACGCCCTCTCGGAGGCTCGGTACGCGTTCGACTGGTCGACCCAGTTCGACCTCGCCCTCGACCCCGAGCGCGCCCGGTCGTTCCACGACCAGACGCTCCCCGGTGACAACTACAAGGAGGCTCGCTTCTGTTCGATGTGCGGTGTCGAGTTCTGTTCGATGCGCATCGACCAGGATACCCGCGAGGAGGGAGAACTGGGTCGACTGACGGGACGGACGGATCTCGAGACTTCGCCGGCCGCTTCAGTCAACCTGCCGCCAGTTGGCGTCCACGACGGGGGTAAGGTTGTAACCGACGAGACGAGCGTCGAGAGAGACCGCGATCCGAATGTCGACGCGACCACCGATTCGCGCTAACGTGCGTGCTTTCGGACATGAGCGCCCTGAATACGACCGCCTTCGGACACGAGCGCCATCGAGCCATCGACCGATGGCGTCCACCTCTTCGGAAGGGTCGACCAATGACGTCCACCTCTTCGTTGGATCCGTCCGTCGGTGGATTCATTTGGCTGTCAGCCGTCGCCGCCAGCATGGAGACGAGACGCATACTGCAGGTCGACGCGTTCACCGACGAACCGCTAGCCGGAAACCCCGCCGGCGTCGTCCCGGACGCGAACGACCTCTCGGAGACGCAGATGCAGGCCATCGCCAACGAGATGGCCGTCAGCGAGACGGCGTTCCTCCTCGAGAGCGACGACGCCGACCGCCGAATCCACTACTTCACCCCCACCCAGGAGGTCGACCTCTGCGGGCACGCGACTATCGCCAGCTTCGCCTGGCTCGCCGAGCACGGCGACGTTGAGCCCGGAACCTCGACCCTCGAGGCGAACGTGGGAGTCCTCGAGATCGACGTCGAGGCCGACGGCACCGTCTGGATGACCCAGGACGCCCCGACGATTTGCGAGGTCGACCTCGAGTACGAGGACGTCGCCGACGCGCTGGGCGTCGACCAGGCGGGGCTCGAGGGCGTCGCCGCGGACCTCCCGCTGGCGGTCTCCTCGACCGGCCTCCCGTTTCTGCAGGTCCCGATCACCTACCTCTCGGACGTGGGCGGGGCGGACCCGGACGTGAACGCCGTGGCGGCGCTCGCCGACCGGGTCGACGCTGCGGGCGTCTACCTGTTCACGTTCGACGCGCTCGAGGCCGAGTCGACCCTCCACGGCCGAGCGTTCGCCCCGGGGGCCGGCGTCCCGGAGGATCCCGTGACCGGCACCGCGAGCGGCGCCTGCGGCGCTTACCTCGAGCACTTCGGTGCGTTCGACGACTTCCCCGAGGAACTGCGTCTCGAGCAGGGCCACTACGTCGACCGTCCGGGGCTCGTTCGCGTCCGCGTCGACGATCAGGTGCAGGTCGGCGGCCGGGCGGTGACAGTCCTGGACGGCTCGTTACAGGTTCCCGAAGCGGAGGCGGACGACATACTCGAGGCCTGAGTGTCGGTTCGAGAGGCTCTGTTGAAACCCTTAGAGATTGATACGAATCGCGTGCTGAATACAGAGGATAGATTCAGCGAACGACTTCATGGTTCTGAGTGATTTGCGCTGGATCAGCCGATCGATAAACTGGCGAGTTGATCAGTGGGATTTCTGTCAGCTAAGACGCTGTTCGGTGGGTCGTAATGAATACAAGATATTTATTCAGGAGGCGTCGATAGTCGGTCAATAGGGATGTGTGGTTAATCGGTAGAGGTCGTCATTCACGTAGATCGTCTGCAGCTGGTAACGTGAACGAAAACGTCGCTCCCTCACCCGACTCGGACTCGACCCGAATCTCACCGCCGTGTCGCTCGACGATGCGCTTACAGAGTGCGAGACCGATCCCCGTCCCATCGTGTTCCTCGTGGCTATGGAGGCGTTGGAACACCTCGAAGACCCGGTCGGTATCGGTGGGGTCGATGCCGATTCCCTCATCGCGAACCGAGATACGCCACTTCGATCCCTCGCGTGCTGCCGAAATGTGAACACGGGGCGGCTCCTCGCCGCTGTACTCGATGGCGTTGCTCAACAGATTCTGAAACACCTGCCGGAGTTGGCCGCCGTCTCCGTGAACGTGCGGGAGCGACTCCGCCGTGATCTCTGCGTCTGATTGCTCAATCTTGAGCTGAAGATTCATTCGAACGTCTTTAAGCACCTCTTCGAGAGCAACCGATCCGAACGGTTCGCCTCTCGTTTCGACGCGGGAGTATTCGAGCAGGCCGTCGATCATCTCACGCATCCGTTCGGCACCGTCGACGGCGAATTCGAGGAACTCCTGCCCATCCTCGCCCAACTCCTCATCGTATCGGCGCTCGATGAGGTTGAGATAGCTGGTAATCATCCGGAGCGGCTCTTGAAGGTCGTGTGAGGCGGCGTACGCGAACTGTTCGAGACGTTCGTTGGACTCCTCGAGTTTGCGTTGATACCTCTTGCGCTCCGTGATGTCAGTAAGCGTCACGACTGCGCGACTCACGTCACCGTGTTCGTCCTCGACTGGCATCCCATGCTCCATAATAATACGCTGCTCATCGTCGAACGTACTGATTTCGTAGATATTCGGTTCAGTGACTTCTTCGCCGCGGAGCACTTGGGACATCGTCCACTCGTCTGGGTCGACCGGGTCGCCTGATCCTGCCCACACCGCGGAATACTTTTCGTACTCATCCACCGATTCCGCATCGAAGACATTGCCGCCCCATATTTCCTTTGCAGTGTCGTTCGCTCTACACAGTGACCCGTCTTCATCCGCGACTACAACACCGACGGGTAGCACTTCGAATAGCGTTTCGAGTTCCTTCGTTCGCTCCTCGAGTTTGAGTTGGGCTCGTTTTCGCTCCGTGATGTCGGTCAGTGCCCCGGGGAACGTCTGGGCGTTCCCGTCATCGTCGCACTCGACGTGACCGCGGGCAACTACCCATCGAAGTTCATCGTCGGCGTTCCAGACGCGAAACTCTGCTTCGAATTCGCCACAGGTCTCGATTGATGTACCAACCTTTCGTTCGACACGCTCGAGGTCGTTCTCGTGGATCGAAGTCAAGTACTTATCAGGCGGGATACCATCACGAGCGTCATCAGGATCGATCCCGAACAGCGTGGCGAACGAGGCACCGGCGCGCAGCCGATTTTCGGGGACGTCCCACTCCCACGTGGCAATCGCTCCGGCTTCGGTTGCGGCTTCCAGTTGTTCCTTCGCGTCGTGCAGATACTGCTCACGCGCTTTCCGCTCGGTGATGTCGGAGGCGATCCCAACGATTCGTGCTACCGTTCCGTCTTCGTCGTGAACGGCGTTTGTCCGGTCGTGGATCCACCGTTCACTGCCGTCGGGGCGGACGATCCGGTATTCCGTTTCGTACTCGGTCTGTTCGGTGACCAGCTTCCGAACACGGTCTCGGTCATCCGGATGGATCGCATCGACGAACGCTGTTGGATTCTCGTAGAGGTGCTCACGGTTTTGGCCCCAGATGGTTTCGTAGGATGGGTTAACGTAGTGTATCTCGTCTCCATCGACCGATTCGATATAGACGACTTCTGTGAGGTGATCGGCGAGCTGGCGGAATTTCTCCTCGCTCTCGCGGAGTTCCTCCTCTTGTTCTTTCCGTTCGATTTCGGAGGTGACCAACCGACTTAGCAGGTCTACCAGCGTGATTTCCCAGTCGGAAAACGGTTCTTCGCGAACATCGTCATCGTAGAAGCAGAACGTACCGTACAGGTCTCCGTCCTTAAAGACAGGCGCGGCGAGGTAGCACGCGATTCCCCACTCAGCGTTCTCTGCTCGGTCAGCGAGTGCCGGCGCGTCGGCGGCGACGTCTTCGAGGACGAGCGACTCTCCAGTGCGGGTCACTCGTTCACACACCGTCGCCGAACGCGGAACGACATCTCCTGCCTGTATTGTGCCGTCTGGTGCGCGTACGACCTCGAAGCGGTACTCATCTCCGTTGACGTGCGACAGAGAAGCGTACTTCGTTCCAATCACGTCCTGCCCGATACCTAACAAACTATTGACTTTCTCCTCGAACGATCGCTCTCCATCAGAGATGACCTCGTGAATCTCGCGTAACGTCGCCTCTTGTTCTTCGAGTCGTTGTTCCGGTTTTTCACGGAAGGTAAGTGTCCGCTCCGTCTGGTTCTGTTCGGAGGTTTCGTGAACGATATCGAACGTTCCATAGAAGTCACCATCGTCGGTAAGAAGGCTCAGTCGGACTTCACAGGGTTTCGATTCGCCATCGGCAGTTTCAATCAACAGGTCGAACGTTCGTTGGTTATCCGGGGTTTCACCGCTTTTGAGCCGGTTGCGAAGGTTCTCTTCAACGCGTTCGATCGCGGCCTCCTTGAGGAGAAGCGAAACGTGCGAGCCTACGAGTTCCTCGCGGCTGTAACCGGTTATCTCAGTAATAGCATCGTTAACCCCGACGAACCGTCCATCGGAGTCGAGTTGATAGATCCCGGCATCTGCCGTCTTAACAAGGGTTTGATAATTTTGGAGGGCTTGATCGGCATCTACATTCCCCCAAAATGCAGTTCCGGTCATATCCGCTATTTTCATATACAGGTCTGTAGCCTCGAATGCGGTTAAACCCTTGTACGGGTGTCTTTTTTCGT
Organism: Saliphagus sp. GCM10025317; assembly: GCF_042663665.1. Lineage (NCBI taxonomy): Archaea > Methanobacteriati > Methanobacteriota > Halobacteria > Halobacteriales > Natrialbaceae > Saliphagus > Saliphagus sp. GCM10025317. The sequence goes on along the minus strand of NZ_JBHTAQ010000005.1, from coordinate 1,496,443 downwards.
GCGCATTCAGCCAGAAAGAGATGAAATTCGTCATCCGTATTCAACACGCGTTTCCTGACAGGGTTTAGGCATGCTAACACCTGTCTCGGTATATTGTCCTCCTGTACCGAGCGGCTCCCACTTTTACCGATTGAACAGAATCTCGTGTTGCATTCGCGCTGTGTATGCAGCACCAGCTCAGCAGACTATCGTTTTTCTGGCAGCTCGAGGCTGCTGCATACAGAGGATGAGTTTAGAACGGCAGCACCGTTTGTTTCGCGCTGGTGACGTAAAATCGAGTTCGTGTAAATGCTGATTAGACACTCGATGAGAGGGACCAACCTACGGAGCGAACGCGATTGAACTACGTGCCCTCCGTTCGGGCCGGTATATGCCAGCAGACGAGCCAAACCCGTGTTCGGGATAATTTCCACAGGAACATGGAAGGAGACTTCGGTCCGCTCGATGTAACCGCTCGGGGACCAGGAGAGCCCGAGGTAGTGATCGTTGCCCGCGTTCATGGCGACGAGCGGAGCGGTATCCGTGCGGTGACTCGCCTGCGCGAGGCCGACCCTCAACCTGCAACGAGGTGTTGCGTTCGTCCTCGCCAATCCAGCGGCGACCGAGGTCGGCTCAGAGAAGGTATGCAACATGATGACTTTCTTTATTTCCCTCGGCTGTTTCTGAATTACTCGATATAGAACCTGCGAATCGATCATTGTGGTCGATAGATCTTTATTCCAACTCGAGTATTTCGCGTATGGCCATTGAAGCATCATTTGCTACTACAGACGGTGAATTCCCGCTTGCAGCCGTTTTTTCGGAGTTGCCAGATGCGCAAATCGAATTAGACCGTGTTGTCCCGACGGACAAGGCGGTTGTTCCGTATTTCTGGGTGAGGGACAGTGACGTTGCAGAGAGTGAACTTGGCGAAATCGAGCATCCTGGCGTTCACGATCTTCGTGTGATCGATGACGTTGCTGGTGAAGCCCTTATCCGCATTGACTGGGACTTCGACTACGAGAGCGTCTTAACTGCGATCCTCGAAACAAATGTCATACTGGTCTCAGCCATTGGGAAGCAGGATAAATGGACGTTCGAAATACGTGGCGACGAACAACAAGCTGTCTCCAACTTTCAGTCTTACTGTCGCAGTAACGAGATTCCAATCAAACTCACCCAGCTTCATGCCCTTGCACCCTTACGATCAGGGCAAGAGTATGATCTCACTGAGGCCCAGCGAGAGGCGCTGACGCTCGCATATGCACGCGGGTACTACGACTCTCCACGGGAAGTAGCGCAAACAATGGTCGCTGACGAACTCGGGATTACACGACAAGCGCTGGCCTCCAGATTGCAACGAGGTACCAGACGGCTGATTGGGAGTACCTTAGTCAGCCCGGCCAAATGAGTATATGAATTGGTTACCTACGCAAAAGTCACATTCAAACACTGTTCGTTCCTGTGAAACAGTATGGTCGGAAATGTCGGGTACGCCATCATAACACAAGGCGTCTGCTGCCTGGAAATTGCTTTTGGGGTGAGACTCATACAGGTCACTAGAGGTACATCTCTCGGGAATATAGACGGAAGCGCGTCATCTACCCTTCGCGACAGAGGCTATCTATCATTATAAAACCATGTCTGCCAATACGACAGATAATGAAGGGTACAGGAATCTCTGGCCACGCATTATTTCTGCCGTCGGAGGCCTGTTTGTCGCGATTGCTGTCTGGAGAGTTTTCTTTAGTGCACTCGAGGAGACGTCACTCACCCCCGCGGTACTCGATTTCTTCAAGATTGGTCTCCCTGGTATTGTACTTCTGTACGGTGGGTATCGGCTGCATCATTCCGGAGTCCACCCGGAGACGTACTCACAGATTGCAATCTGGTGTTTAGGCGCGGTAGGAGTGATGACAGTCGCCATCTCTTTGCGTATCGTTGACCCCAGTGTGACTACTGACGGGGTGCTCTGGTCGATTACGATTACGATGGCAATCGGTATTCTCGGTGGCTTCGCAATTGGTATGAACGAAGCTCAAACTACGACCCGCGCTCGTGAGGCAGAACAGCACAATCGTGAGGTCAAACAGCACAACCGTGAGGTCAAACAGCACAAACATCGGCTTCAACAACAGAACGAGCGCCTTGAGGGATTCTCGAAAATGCTCGCACACGAACTGCGAAACCCGCTGGCAATCGCACAGATACGCCTCAATGATTTCGCGGACGGTAACGACGAGGCGTTCGACGAGGTCGAGCAGGCGCACAACCGTATCGACGAGATCATCAGTGTTCTTCTACTGACTGCACGGGTAGATGAAGCAACTCTGGAGGGAGAGGTGGTGGCGATTTCAGACGTGGCCACAGACGCGTGGGCGGCGCTGGTATCAGGACAAGCACGGCTTGTGATCGAAACCGAACAGATAATCTACGTCGATCCGGTTCACCTCTACCATTTACTCGAGAATCTGTTCTCAAATGCGATCGAGAATAACCATGAGGGTGTGACCGTTCGTATCGGTGATCTTGACGGAGGGTTCTACGTTGAAGATAATGGCCGCGGAATCCCAGAGGAAGACCGCGGCGCCGTCTTCGATGCTGGATACACCACTGGTGAAGTTGGTATTGGGTTTGGCCTCTCGTTTGTTGCTCAGATCACCAACGCCTACGGCTGGGAGTGTGACCTCACTGAAAGTGAGTCGGGTGGGGCGCGATTTGAGTGGACAAGCGTCGACGTCGCCGCTACATCAGAGGAGTCAATCAGCTCTGCCTAGTGATTGGCTGGTAGAAACTGACCCGAACAGGTGTGGAATACCGAACAATATGCTATCTCCATTAACGCCAAAAGAAATGCTGCCACCTGCTGTTGCGTCCCTCTCCAATCAACTCTCTCACAAATCCGAACCCCAGTGCAGCCAGGTACTTTACCATCTATAGATCGATTATTGTTCAATGAGGTATAATAATTTCCCCTCTGGATAGAGCGATAGGGGAGCCCTCTCTATTGGGCAATCACCACTCCTTGAAAGTCGGCTTCAGTCCGTGCTACATTCGCACCTTCTCTCTTGCAGAAACTCAACAAACTACCGAGTTGCTATCAGAAGTGGTGTGCTAGATACAGAGGGTGAATTCAGCACAATAGCGCCATTTATTTCACCCAGTCAGTTCGGAACCAACTGAGACATACGGCTGCGAACTAAGCAGGTGTATCCTCAAACGAGTTGTTAGCTATGACGTTCCTTGTTATTGTTTGATTGATAGTATTATGTGGTATGTTAACGTTTGCGTTGAATGCTCTAACTGAAAACGACAGTTGGGGGATTGAGGAAAGAGAATATGAGCCAAAATACAGACCCAGTTAAAGGTCTCTTGCGCCGAACAGTCCTGAAAGCGAGCGCGGTCACAGCGGGTGCACTTGCCATGAGCGGTCCTGTGTCAACTGCTGATGACGGAGACAACGAGAGTGACACCAACGGTGAGGACGGCGCCATTGACGAACCGGACGGCTTCGAAGTCGATATCCTCGCAGAGCACGCCCCTTTTCCTGACGAATTGGCGGCGACGTTCTCGCACACGTTTGCTGAAACAGATCACGATGACCCCGGTGTCCCCATCGGTGCGCATCAAACGCTGGACAGTGAGTCAACCATGATCGTCGCCGATGTCAGGTGGGAGCCAGGCGGGTCGTCCGGCTGGCACCACCACCCAGGAGTGGTGCTCGTCAGCATGCTCGAAGGTGAAGTCGAAGTCACGTGGGAGAGAGATTGTGTCCCTCGCACCTACTCGGCAGGTGATGGATGGTTCGATCCCGGAGTGGTCCACAATGCTGATAACCTGAGCGACGATGAGCCCGCCCGAGCATACGCGATCTTCCTCGGGGTTCCCGACGGAGAACCTGCGACGATATGGGTCGAACCAGTTGAGTGTTGACGCCCCGCTCCAGATATTTGGCGGTTCGTGCTCGAGTGAGCCGGCGCCACGAACAAAAGGTTCAATTCGGTGATTCCGTCCCTGATATTCAGCGCACAATCCAGACAAATTTTCGATATTCTGTGGCCGGTGTGTTATCTCGTTTCTCTACACTAAGCGATTGTAATGTCTTCCGAGTGATCGTTGATCCATGCTGCATTCGCGCCCTGTATTCAGCACGCCCCCAGGTTCCTGTAAAATTTAAACATTCTACAGGACCTTTTAGAGGGTCGAGTTGGGACACTCGAGATCGATCGCAGTCAAGTACACGGGAGCTGCCGCTACGGGACGCCGTTCCAGTGTACGGAAGAAACTAGAACGAACGATGTGAGGAGAGAACGATTCAGGGTAGCGGATCGGACCCCTGATTTGTCCCTGACTCGTCGCGTTCACGGTCGCTCGAGTGGCTCGACCCCGACCCGGTCGAGTCGGACCCTCCCGTGCCGGCCGACGAACCCGATTCGGACCGAGAACTCGAGGTCGTTCCCTGATTCGTTCGAGATTCCTCGCGGTTGAGCGGCCGCCCTGCGCCGCCAGTCGAAGAACCGGACTCGAGTGCCGACGGTTCGTCGCCCGCGCCGCTCTTGAGCGCCGTCCCTTCGTCGAAACTCGCGGCGTGTTCTTCGCGCTTGAGTTCCTGGACGCTCCGGCGGGTCTCCGCGACGTCCTCCTCGAGGTCCGTCAGTCGGCCGTCGAGGCCCTGCAGGATGTCGCTCTTGAGGGTCTGCCGGTCGAACTGGCGGGCAGCTTCCTCGCCCGCGGCCACCGGAACGGTGTACAGGAGCGCGAACGTTCGGCCGAACTGCCAGATAGCGATCCCGAGGAGCACGAGGATCACGGTTATTACCGGACTCGTCACCTCGAGCGCCTCCCCCGGACTGGTCGGATCCGAGAACAACGCGCCGATCGACCCCGACAGGCCGACCATGAGGCCGAGCGCGACGAGTACGAACCCGCCGATCAGCGAGCCGGTCACGATAGCCCGATACTGGAGCGTCCGCGTGAGTACCTTCGCAAGGTCCATACGCGAGTGAATCTCACTCGAGCGGTATAGTCACTTCGGGACTGCACCGGAGCGGGGCGCGTTTATTCACCGATGAAGGTCGCTTATGAACTCACGAATATCGCTCTATACGGGTATTCGGAGGAGGAACGGACGGTTCCGTCCGACTAACCAGATCCGACGCTGTCCGAGAAATTCATTCGATATCGAGTTGGAAATTGTAAGCATCGTTCGCAACCTTCTTTATTCGATGCGGTGTCCACGAAGACACAGATGGCAGTACTCTGGCTGGACGAGATCAGCGCCGACGACATCGAGACTGTCGGCGGCAAAGGTGCCTCTCTCGGGGAACTCACGGATGCTGGGTTGCCCGTCCCACCCGGGTTCGTCGTCACCGCCGGGACCTATCGACGCTTCATCGAGGACGCCGGCATCGACGAGGAACTGTTCGAGGTCGTCGACGTCGACGTCGAAGACTCGGCCGCGCTCGCGAGCGCGGCCGACGGCGCCCAGGACCTCATCCTCGAGACGCCGTTCCCCGACGAGCTTCGCGAGGAAATCCTCGAGTCCTACCGCGAGATTGGGGGTGACGAGGAAGCCTTCGTCGCCGTGCGCTCGTCGGCGACGGCCGAGGACCTCCCGGACGCCTCCTTCGCCGGCCAACAGGAGACGTTCCTGAACATCACCGAGGACGACCTGCTCGACCGCGTCCGCCGGTGCTGGGCCTCGCTGTTCACCCAGCGGGCAATCTACTACCGACAGGAGCAGGGGTTCGACCACTCCGTCGTCAACATCGCCGTCGTCGTCCAGCAGATGGTCGACGCCGAGACCTCGGGCGTCATGTTCACGAGCCACCCCTCGACCGGCGACCCCACCATGATCATCGAGGCCGCCTGGGGACTGGGCGAGGCCGTCGTCTCCGGGGCCGTCTCCCCGGACAACTACGTCGTCTCCCGCGAGGACGGCTCGATCGACGTCACCGTCGCCGAGAAGAAGGTGATGCACGTCAAAGACGAGGCGACGGGGGAAACCGTCGAGCGCGAGGTCGACGAGGACCGCCGGAACGCGCGGGTGCTCTCCGATACCGACCTCGAGCAACTGGTCGAACTCGGCGAGCGCGTCGAATCGCACTACGACACGCCCCAGGACGTCGAGTGGGCGATGGTCGACGGCGACATCTACATGCTCCAGTCACGGCCGATCACGACCATCGATGGTGGATTCGAACCCGACGTCGAAACCTCAGGGCTCGACCAGTCCGGAGTCGAGGCGGACGCGGCGACCGGCCTCACTGATGGCAGCGGCTCACAATCGGTCGCCGGCGGCGAATCCGGCGACTCGGGCTCGAAAACTGGTGAGGTCATCGTCGACGGCCTCGGCTCGAGCCCCGGCACCGCCAGCGGCGCCGTCCGGATCGTCCGTAAACTCGACGAACTCGACAAGGTCGAATCGGGCGACATCATCGTCACCGAGATGACCACGCCCGACATGGTGCCGGCGATGAAACGCGCCTCCGGCATCGTCACCGACGAGGGCGGCATGACCAGCCACGCCGCCATCGTCTCGCGAGAACTCGGCGTCCCCGCGATCGTCGGCACCCAGAACGCGAGTACCGTCCTGGAGGACGGACAAATCGTCACCCTCGACGGCGACAAGGGAACGGTCCTCGAGGGGGCGAGCGAACCCGATGCGGACCGCGAACCCGTCGAGGAGGTCCGGCCGCAGTCGCCGGTCAAGCCGATGACGGCCACGGAGGTCAAGGTCAACGTCTCGATCCCGGAGGCCGCCAACCGGGCGGCCGCCACCGGCGCCGACGGCGTCGGCCTGCTGCGCATCGAGCACATGATCCTCTCGCTCGGCAAGACGCCCGCGAAGTACATCGAGGACAACGGCGAGAACGCCTACGTCGGCGAACTCATCGAGGGCGTCCGAACGGTCGCCGACGAGTTCTACCCGCGCCCCGTCCGCGTCCGCACCCTCGACGCCCCGACCGACGAGTTCCGCGAACTCGAGGGTGGCGAGGGCGAACCCGCCGAGCACAACCCGATGCTCGGCTACCGCGGCATCCGCCGCAGCCTCGACCGCCCGGACGTCTTCGCCTACGAACTCGAGGCGTTCCGCCGGCTGTTCGAGATGGGCTACGACAACGTCGAGATCATGTTCCCGCTGGTCAACGACGCCGAGGACGTCTTCCAGGCCAAGCGGCTCATGCAGGAAGCCGGCATCGACCCCGAGAAGCGCAAGTGGGGCGTGATGATCGAGACGCCAGCCTCGGCGCTCTCAGTTGGCGATATGGCCGAGACCGGGATCGACTTCGCCTCCTTCGGGACGAACGACCTCACCCAGTACACCCTCGCGGTCGACCGGAACAACGAGAACGTCGCCGACCGGTTCGACGAACTTCACCCGGCCGTTCTCCGCCTGATCGGGGACGTGATCGAGACCTGCCGCGAGCACGACATCGACACGAGCATCTGCGGCCAGGCGGGCTCGAAGCCCGAGATGGTCCAGTTCCTCGTCAACGAGGGCGTCAGCTCGATTTCGGCGAACATCGACGCCGTCCGCGACGTCCAACACGAGGTCAAGCGCGTCGAGCAGAAGCTGTTACTCGAGTCCGTACGCTAGAACTCGAGTCGGCAGACCGTTCGGGCGGCTCGACGCCCTGATCGCATCGGCTCGCTTGAACAGTACACTCGATTTAGTTCTCGACCGGGCTCCGCTTTCCGGCTTCGTCCACGACACGGTCGTCGTCCTCGAGAGCGAGCGCCGAGTCCTCCCGGTAAAACACCCGGAGCGTATCGACGGTGTCCTCGGTCCGGGCCAGCTGGGTGAATCCCAGGTCGGTGAAGATCGGCTTCCACTGCCTGAAATAGAGCGGAAAGTCCTCGACCTGTGTGGTCCGTAACAACTGGTCGCCGTCGGGCTCGTTCTCCTTCGTCACCAGCAAGTTGTCGGTCACGCGGCCGATTTCGCCGAAAACCCACTCGTTGTCTGGGTGGATGTGCTGGAGGGCCTCTACTGAGAAGACGACGTCGAACTGGCCGTCCTCGAGTCGCGGGAGGACGTCCTCGAGCGGTTCCCAGTAGAAGGTTCCGTCCTCGGCTAACTCGGGATAGCGCTCAGCCATGACGTCGCTGGCGTCCTCGTTCAGGTCGATCCCGTGGAGGTTCTCGTAGCCGTGCTCGCGGAGGTGCTCGAGGTGACGACCGGCGCTACAGCCGACCTCCAGGATCGTCGCGTCGCGGTCGACCCGCGCGTCGAGCACCGAACGGATCGATTCCGTGCCGCCGGTCGTCCCCATGTCGGCGTAGAACTCCGGCGAGTAGACGCCCGAGCGCTCCGCCCAGCGTTCCTGGACCTCATCAGGGTCCATTCGCCTCGAGTCCATCGAGAGTAACAGGGTGCCGAAGGCGCCGAGGGCGGCCTGCGGGCGGGTGCGAAGGTAGGTGAGCGTGCCCTCGTCCGCGAGCGCCTCGCGCTGGCGATCGATGGTCGCTCGGATCCACCGGGTGATCGCCGACAGTCTCGTCATACCGGGCGTACGGCGTGGCATCGTAAACACCTGTGGTCTCGGGGTCGCCCCTATCCGTCCACCCGCCGGTCGCTTCCTACCTGTCGACTCCGTTGGTCGTCTCATCCCTCGTCGCTCGTTTCCAGTCGGCGAGGCCGACGACCTCGCCGTCAAGCACGTCCGGGTCGCACTCGGTCGCCGCCCAGACGAAGAGTTCGGCCACCGATACGGGGTCCCGTCCCTCGCCACCTGTTAGGTTGGTGCCGACCTGGCCTGGATCGAGACAGCCGACGACGGTGTCGGTATCGGTGTCGGCAGCGAACCCGCGAACGACCGCCTCGGCGCCCGCTTTCGAGACGGCGTAGGAGCCGTAGCCCAGCTTCCCGTCGCGAGCGACCGAACCCGTCGGCACAAGCACGCGACCGCCGTCGCTCAAGTGCGGCAGGGCTTCCGTGATCGTGGCGAACACGCCGCGCGCGTTCGTCCGCCAGTGGTCGTCGAACCGGCTGTAAGACTCCTCGTCGATCGGCGTCTCGCCTGCGTTCCCGTGATAGACGCCGGCGCAGGCGACGACGACGTCGATCCCGCTCTCTGGTCCGGCTCTCGAGGCGGTCTCCATCAATCGCTCGCAGTCGAACTCGTCGCGAACGTCGGTCCGGAGACCCGTGACGGCCCCGTCGGTCCCCGAGGCGAGGTCCGCGACCGCCTCTTCGAGTTCGGCGGCGTCTCGAGCCCCGACGACGACCGTCCACGCCTCCGCCGCGAAGGCCGCGGCGACTGCTCGACCGATTCCGCGCGTCCCGCCGGTGACGACGACCGTCCGTTCGTCCATGCGCGACCCACGGCGGCCAGTTACTCGAGCGTATCGACTCGCCGTAGCCAGTTACGCAAGCACATCGACCGGCGAAAAAAGACCTCCTACGACAGCGACACCTACGTAGGTAGGCACACGTTTATCACCGATCCAACACTACTTTGGGACCATGCACTCGCTCGCGGGAGAGTCGGTCGTCGTAATCGGGGCCGGGATCGGCGGGCTGTCGACGGCGTGCTACCTCGCGAATGCCGGGGCCGATGTGCAGGTCATCGAGAAGAACGAGCAACTCGGCGGTCGAGCCAGCCGCCTCGAGAAAGACGGCTTTCGCTTCGACATGGGGCCCTCCTGGTACCTCATGCCGGACGTGTTCGAGCGGTTTTTCGCGACGTTCGACCGCTCGCCGAGCGACTACTACAGCCTCACCCACCTCGATCCACACTACCGGATCTTCTTCAAGGACGGAGACCGGGTGGACGTCACGCGCGACCTCGAGCGGACCAAAGCCGTGTTCGAATCCTACGAAGATGGCGCCGGCGAGGCGTTAGAACGCTACCTCGAGAAATCGAGGGAGAACTACGAGGTCGGGATGGAACACTTCGTCTACGAGGACCGCGAGCACCTGCGCGACTATCTGGACCTCGACGTGGCCCGCCATGCCCGCGGCCTCTCTTTGCTGGGGTCGATGCAGGGCCACGTCGAGAACTACTTCGACCACCCGAAGCTCCAGCAGATAATGCAGTACACACTCGTCTTCCTCGGCGGGTCGCCCCGGAACACCCCCGCGCTGTACAATTTGATGAGCCACGTCGACTTCAACCTCGGCGTCTGGTACCCCGAGGACGGCATCGGCGGGGTCATCGACGGAATCGCCGACCTTGGGCGCGAACTCGGCGTCACCTACGAGACGAACCGGCCGGCGACCGAGATTAAGGGCCGCGAGGGGGCGTTCTGCGTCGAGACCCCAAAGGGACCTCTTGAGACGGATCTGGTGGTTAGCAACGCCGACTACGCCCACACGGAGCAGGACCTGCTCCCACCCGAGAAGCGCGGCTACGACGCCGACTACTGGGCGTCGCGTACCTACGCCCCCTCCGCGTTTTTGTGCTACCTCGGTGTGGAGGGTGACGTGCCGGACCTCGCTCACCACACCCTCGTGCTTCCGACGAACTGGGAGCACCACTTCGAACAGATCTTCGACGAGCCAGCCTGGCCAGACGACCCGGCTTACTACCTATGTGTCCCCTCCGAAACCGACGACACCGTTGCCCCCGAGGGCCACAGCAACCTGTTCGTGCTCGTCCCGGTCGCGCCGGGACTTGAGGATACCCCCGAGATCCGGGAGGAGTACCGCGACTTCGTCCTTGCGGACATCGCCGAACACACGGGCACCGACCTCCGGGATCGAATCGTCTTCGAGGAGACGTTCTCCATTGAGGATTTCGCCGACCGGTACAACAGCTTCGCGGGCACTGCGCTGGGGATGGCCCACACCCTGCGACAGACGTCCCTCTTTCGGCCACCACACCGCTCGAAAGAAGTCGACGGCCTCTACTTCACCGGATCGTACACCACACCCGGCATCGGCGTCCCGATGTGCCTCATCAGCGGCGAACTCACGGCCGAGAAGGTGCTCGAGGATTTCGGTACAGACGGCGCTGGTACCTGACTCGAGGTGACCACGATGGCACCGACCGACACACAGGTCCGAAGCCAAACCATGGTGAACCGACACTGTCACTCGGCGGTGACGGCGCCGTTGCCAGCGAGGGAATCGTTCCCCGGTGAGCCACCGTGACCGCCAACCGACGCTCCTCGAGCGAGCGCCCGATCCTCGACCCGCTCGCGTACCTGGTGACGCTGTCTCGACCACGGTTCTGGCTGTACCTCGCCGGGCCGGTGCTGGTGGGAATCGCCTACGCCGCCGAGAGCGTCGGGGAACTGCTGTCGCTCACCGCGCTCGTCCTGTTCGCGTACTTCCTGGTCCCGGCGAACGTCTTCCTGTACGGAATCAACGACGTGTACGACCGGGAAATTGACGCCGAGAATCCGAAGAAGGACGGTCGCGAAGCGCGCTACGAGGGGCAGCGATTCGTTCCCGTTGGCGTCGTCGCGTGCGCACTCGTCCCGCTTGTCCTGCTCCCGTGGCTGCCGGCGCCGTCGTGGCCCTGGATCGCCGTCTTCCTCGTGCTGGGTGCGGGCTACAGCGCCCCGCCGCTTCGATTCAAGACGACACCGTTGCTCGATTCGGTCTCGAACGGCCTCTACATCGCCCCCGGCGCGGCCGCCTACGCTGCCATCTCTGGCTCCCAGCCGCCGATTCTGGCCCTCGTCGGCGCCTGGCTCTGGGCGATGGGCATGCACACGTTCTCGGCCGTTCCCGACATCGAACCCGATCGCCGGGCTGGGATTCGGACGACCGCGACCGTGCTGGGAAAACGGCGCACCTACGCCTACTGCGCCGCCTGCTGGCTCGCCGCCGCCCTCGCCTTCGGGGCGCTCGACTACCGTCTAGGACTACTGCTCGGCATCTACCCGTTCTTCGTCCTGGGCGTGGCGACCTCGAGCGTGGCCGTCTCGCGGGCCTACTGGTGGTTCCCGGCGATCAACACGGTCGTCGGTATGGCGCTGACGATGGGCGGGCTCTGGGGGGTGTTCTATGGCTGACGGCGGGACCGCGGCAGCTCCGAATCGGGCAGGCAGAGAACGGATCCAGCGTCGCCTCGAGACGCTCGTCCTGGAGAATCGCTTCACTATCGCCGTGATCTTCCCGCTGGTGGGCGCAATTAGCCTCGTCGGGAGCGCCGAAGGCGTAATTCCGGAGCCGTTCGCGTACAACCCGCTGTTGATCCTCTTCGGCACGCTCGTGATGCGCTCGCCCCTCGTGGTGGGTCTCCTGCCCCGGATCGGCTGGCGGGCGCTCGGCTGGCTCGGCCTGCTCACGGCCTACACCTACGGCGTCGAACTGCTGGGCGTGCGTATCGACTGGCCCTACGGCGACTTCGAGTACGCAATCTCGCTCGGACCGATGCTCTTCGGGGAGATTCCACTCGCCTTGCCGCTGTTCTTCGTTCCGCTCGTACTCAACGCCTACCTCCTCACGGTGCTCGTCTTCGGCCAGCGGGCCACGAACCCGCTGGTCCGGCTCCCGGCCGCCGTCGTCGCCGTTGTCGCCGTCGACCTCGTGCTGGACCCCGCCGCCGTCTCCATCGGCTTCTGGGCGTTCGAGACGGGCGTCTACTACGGTGTTCCGCTCTCGAACTACGTCGGGTGGCTCCTCTCAGGGACCGTCGCCGTGGTTCTCGTCGACCTCGCTTTCGACCGCGAGGCGCTGCTCGAGCGCGTCCACGAGTGTCCGTTCATCCTCGACGACCTGGTGAGTTTCGTGCTCCTGTGGGGATCGATCAATGTCCTCTACGGCAACTGGATCGCCGCGGCCGTCGCTGGCGTCTTCTGTCTCGGCCTCCTGCGAACCGGCCGCTACGACCGCACGATGGTGGCGAACGCCGTTCCGAAGGGGATCCGAAGCCGGGTGCTCGAGTAGCGCGTCGACAGAATCGCGACGAATCATCGTCCGTCAAAGTGAGGAGAACGCCGAGGCTCTAACCAGTACTGATCCACTAATACTATAGGAATTATATTAAAAGCCGCTCGAGCGCTCGGTTACTCCTGGGCCGTCGTCAACGCCTGAAACGCGATCGTCGGGAATCGCGGCTCGAGCGTGCTCGGGCGGCGACCACCACTCCCTCCCTCGCTCCCGACCGCCTCGTCGATCGACACCCGCTCGAGCAGCCCTCTGTCGGCCAGTTCGTACAGAAACCGCTTGACGGTTCCGCTCGTCAGCGACGACGAGCGGGCAATGTCGTCCGCGAGGGCGCGAATCGACCGACGGTCGGTTTCGTCGTCACACACCTGGATCAGCGCGACGAGCACGCGCTGGCGCGATTCCGGCAGGGCCAGCGCCCGGTCGACGTGGACGCCGCCACCCGGCACGTCCGTCTTCGCGGCCTCGAGGTGGCGGTCGTCGATCGCTTCGGCGCCCGCCTCCGTCGCCAGGTACGCGGCGCCGAACACCGCCGCTAGCGCGTCGTGAGCGTTGCCGTCGGCCCACTCCGCCAGCGACCGGACTGTCTGGTGGTCGAGTGTGCCGGCGGCCAGTCCCGCGGCAGTTCGCTCGGTCACCACGTCGACGAGTTCGTGCTGGCGGTAGGCCGGGACATCGACGACGGACCCGTCCCACCCGGTGGGCGCTCGCCGCCCGACCGGGACGACCGTGGTGCTCTCGTCGACCGCCTCGAGTAACTCCCGAACCCTCGTCACGTCGATCGTTTCCGGTTCGTCATGGTGGTCCACGGCGATCACTGCCCGGCGGTCGGGCCGGGCCAGCCGCGCGGCGAGACGGTCGCGGAGGTCGTCCGTCCCGACGCCGCTGGTCGGAACGGAATCCGTCGAGAGCGACGAGAGGACGGCCTGATAGAAGGCGAACGCACTGGTCGTCCGCCGGGCGTCGACGTAGACGAACCGGATCGCCCGCCGGTCGCTGCCGGCGCGCGTCGTCGTCCCGATCGCTCGAGTCGAATCGCCCAGCTCCGCCGTCAGTGCGGCGAAGAGCGCGGTGATCACGGCCGACGTTCCGGACCCGGCAGGACCGACGACCGCGAACGGTTTCGGCAGAAAGTTGCTGAAGGCGGGTTCGACGGCGTCGAGGAGCGCCTCGAGGGTCGAACCGCGGCCGACGGGCTCACTGCGGTGGACGGTGGGGCTCAGCACCTCCCGGTCGAGGACGAACCCCGAATGCGGCTGGGCGGTTCGCCGACGGGCGATTCGTTCCGCGAGATCCATCAGTTCGCTCCGGACGGCTCGTCCTGGCCTTCGCGGTCCGGTCTGCCCGTCCCGTCTTCGTGGTCAGCTTCGTCCGTCCTGTCTTCGCGGTCCGATCCGCGCACCTCGTCTCGACGGCCCGCCTCGCCCACCTCGTCGACGCCGCCATCCGTCGTCGCACGCGCGACATTTGGAGAGTCCGGAACGAGCGCCGCCTCGAGCACCTCGAGCGGGTGTTTGATCTCGTATCCGGTCCCGTGTTCCATCTGCATCGCACAAGTTGGACACTCGGTGAGACCGGTGTCGCCGTCGGCGCGTTCCATGTGCTCGAACATCTCCTCGCCGATCTGCATCGAGGTCTCGTAGTGCTCTTCCTTCCAGCCGTAGGTGCCCGAAATTCCAGAACAGGACTCGCCCACGTCCTGGGCCTCGACGCCGTCGATGGTCGTCAGCACCTCGATGGCCTGTCCGTCCAGTCCCTGGTTACGGGCGTGACAGGGAGTGTGGTAGGCCAGGTTCGGCACGTCGGCGCGCGTCCCCGCGAGTTCGCCCTCGAGGTCCTCGTGGACGCGGAGGTACTCCAGGCCCTCCCAGGTGTTACTCGAGACGTCGTCGACGCCGTCGATGTCGAACAGTTCGGGGTACTCCTGGCGAAGCGACATCGAACACGAGGTGCAGGAAGCGATCACGTCGGCGCCGTCCTCGATGGCGGCCGCGAGTTCGGGGACGTTGGTGTCGGCGGCCCGGCGGGCGTCGTCGAGCATGCCGTTCGCGAACATCGGCGTCCCCGAACAGCGCTGCTCGGGCACCACGACTTCGTAGCCGAAGTGTTCGTACACCCGTACGAGGGCCTTGCCGACCTCGGGCGTGTTGTAGTTCGAGTAGCAGCCGTGGAAGTAGGCGACCCGCTTTTCGGCGCCGGACTCGCCGCGTTCCTCCCGAGCCGCCTGTGCTCGTTCTCTCGAGGCCTCGTGACCGCCCCGCGCTCGCCACCACTCCCGGAAAGTTTCGGTGGCGAACTCGGGGAACTCGCGTTCGCCCGCGATGCCGAGGACCTTCTCGTTGAATACACTGGTGAGCGTGAGCCCCATTACGAAGTTCGTCAGCCGGGGGACCTTGCTCCCGAGGTGGGCCATCAGCCGGTAGTTCGAGAGCAGACGGTTTCGCCAGTACTCGAGCGAACGCTTGCTCATCCGCTCCTCGACGTACTCCCCGCGAGCGCTGTTGTGCATCTGGGAAAGCGGCACTTCCGAGGGACAGGCGTGGTCACAGCGCATGCAGTTCGAACACTTCATGATCGAGTCGTCGACGTCGTGGTCGGACTGGCGTTTCAGCCGCCACTGCTCCGGCCCCTGGAACTTCGGTCCGGGGAACTCGTCGTCGACTTCCGCGACCGGGCAGTTGGTATCGCAGGTCGAGCACTTGTAGCAGTTGTCCGCCCCCGGCCGGAGGTCCATGTCGTCGGCTTCCGGAAAGACCTCGATGGGGTCGAACTCGTCGTCGCCCGGGACGTGGTCGTCGGTCGGTCGTGTCGCGTCGCTCATGGAATCACCGTCATATTGGTTTGAAATTGGATCCGTCTCTGAATCTGCATGTGCGCCTGAGCCTGGCTCTGAAACTCGTCTCCACCGCAAGTCTCGGTCTCGCTCTCGGTCGCCCGTCGATCCGGCCGCCACTGATCGCACACACTGCTCGAGGGGCCACTCGAGGCTGCGTACGGTCCGTACAGTGCGTCCGGGCCAGCACGCGAACGAACCGCTCGGTTCATCCGCGCACCTCCGATCCAGCCCGGTCGCCCGCGACGAACCCCGTCGCGAGCGAGACGCCGCTGCCGGACTTTTCGGCGGCGAAGTCGTACCCCGAGAGGACGGCACCCGCCGCCCGCAGGTTCGCGAACTCGAGGTCGCCCGCGGCGTCGAGCGGGCGCAACTCGCGGTCGATGGCCACGCCGAAGCGAGCGAACGGGTGGTCGCCGAAGGCGTCGCCGTCGAACCAGTCGTAGCGGTCCGGCGACGCCTCGACGTGGCAGTTGAAGATGGGTTCGAAGACCCGCTCGCGTTCGGATCGAACGCCCTTGCCGACGAGGCCGCCGGTGGCGAGGACGTACTCGTCGGCGCGGTAGGGGACGTCCTGGCCCTTGCGGTCGACGAGGACGTGTTCGATTCGCGTCGAACTCGAGCCACGGTTGCGCTCCGCCGCCTCGTAGTCGACCACCGGGACGCCCGTCGTGACGCGAACGCCAGCGTCCTCGAGCGCGTCGTACAGGCGGTCCTCGAGGCGCATTCCTGGCAGGCTCGGTGGCCCCGAAGGCACCTCGAACACGTCGACGCCGAGGCGCTCCTCGAGGTCCCGGCGGACGGTCGCGTGATTGTCGTCGCCCAGGATTGGCGGGAACCCCACGCGGGACTCGCCCTCGAGCTGGTCGCGGACGATGGCGGCCAACGCGGCCCGCGCGGAGGTCTCGCCGCGGCCGACGTCGACGGCCTCGTCGCGGTCGAGCAGGTGCGCGTACCGGGTCACCTTGGCGTCGTCGCGCCGAATGCCCGGGAACGAGAGGGTGACGCCGCGGGCCTCGAACGGAGCGCCGGTGTCCTCCAGGTGGGCTGCGGCGAGGGGGGCATCGAACTCGGGGAGCGTCTCGAAGCCGACGAGCAGCGCGTCGCTGGGATCGCTCGCGAGCCCGGGCGCGACGCCGGCGGGGTAGCGGGCCGTGGGCTTGATCGCGCCGCTCGAGGTTGGGACGAGCGCGTTTGCGTCCGTGTGCTCGCCTACGTAGGCGTCCCCGACGATCGCGTCGAAGAAGAGCAGCGCCTCGCGAACCGAATCGCCACCCACGCGTTCGTAGGGGTGGCCCTCCGGGAGCGACTCGAGGGCGTCGAAGGGGTCGGCGAGTGGTCCCTTTCCATTAGGCGCGTAGCCGAGCACGTCGATCAGCCCGCTGGCGTGTCGGAGCGTGCTCTGTTTGTAGGTGAGCAGGCGAACCTGGACGCCGCGTTCGGCCGCGGCGAGCGCCGCCGTGGCGCCGGCGAGTCCGCCGCCGATGACGAACACGTCGTCGGTGATGGCCATTTCAACGATCACCTCCCTTCGGATCCTCGCCACGCTGTCGGGAGTCTCGAGGACCGCCGTCGGTCGCGACGCCGCCGGTCGCCTCCCGAGCCGAGTCCGGCCGTCCGCCGTCGAACGCCCCGAAGTCGACCGGCTCGTCGGCTCGAGCCGGATCGCCGTCGGCGTTGAACGTCGTCGCGTGCAGCGCGTAGGTGAGCATCGCCTGGGAGAGCTGTTCGCCCCAGAGCGCGTGGCGCTCGCCCTTCCAGCGCTCCTGGAAGAGTTCGTCGTAGGCGGCTCGTGCCGTCGGCTCGTCGTACTCGGGGTGGAGTTCGTTGGCCATGACGTGACAGCAGAAGCCGCCCTGGCAGTTGCCCATCGACGCCCGGGTCCGGATTCGCACGGCGTTCAGGTCGGAGCCGGATTGCTCGATGGCGTCCTGTATTTCGGCGCGCGTGACGCCCTCGCAGGTGCAGACGACCGGGTTCGGATCGGTGGTTCCGAGCACCTCCTGGGAGCGACTCCCGAGGCGCTGTTTGCTCCGTCGCGCGATCGGCGAACGCAGGCCGAAGTCGTCCATCGCGTCCTCGAGGGTCTCGAGGTTCTCGCTTCCCGGAAGTGGTTCGCTTGCAGTTTCGCAGGTGGCCCGGTGGCCGAGTTTCTCGCAGACGTGATCGGAAATCTGCTCGGCCATCATCCGGTAGGTGGTGAACTTGCCGCCGACGATGCTGGTGATTCCCGAGACGCCGTCGCGTTCGGCGTGATCGAGCAGGAAGAAATCCCGGGTGATGTCCGTGGGGTCTACCGTCCCAGTTCCTGGCGGTTCGTACAGCGGGCGGACCCCCCAGAACGAGCGGATCGTGCGGGCCTCCGAGAGGATCGGCACCAGTTCCGAGAGGGTGTCGATCATCAGGTCGACCTCCCAGCCAGCCTCAGGGTAGTCGTCGGGGTCCTCAACTTCCTCGTCGGTGGTGCCGAGGATGGCGGTCGTCTCGTGGGGCACGACGATGTCGGCGTCGCCTTTCGGTCGACAGCGGTTGATGACCGTGTCGACCTGGCGGACGTTCATGATGGTCATGACGCCCTTCGAGGGGCGGACGGCGACCTCGAGGTCGGCCATCTCGCCGATCTGGCCGGCCCACGCGCCGGTCGCGTTGACGACGTACTCAGCCGTGATCTCCTCGGTGGCGCCGGGCGACCGGTGGGTCCGCTTTCCGGGGCCGGAGTCGTGGCGGACCTCGACGCCGTAGACGTCGTCGCCCTCGCGGAGGAGGTCGATCACTTCGGCGTGGGTTTCGACGCGCGCCCCGTGGAATTCGGCATCGAGAGCGTTGGCCACGCAGAGTCTGAAGGGATCGATCGCACCGTCGGGCACCTGAATCGCTCGCTCGACGTCTTTGGCGAGGTAGGGTTCGATCTCCCGGGCTTCCCGCCCCGAGAGGGCACGTGCGGGGATGTCACACGCCTTGCACCCACGCAGCTTTTCCTGGAAGTAGTCGTCCGGATCCTCCGGGCGCTGGACGAACAGTCCGCCGGTCATCTCGACGCAGTGGCCGGCGATGTCGCGCAGGACCTCGTTCTCCTCGATGCACTCCTTCGCGCTGGCCTGGTCCGACACGGCGTAGCGGCCCCCGCTGTGTAAGAGGCCGTGCATCCGGCCGGTCGTCCCGTGTGTGAGGTTTCCCCGCTCGACGAGCGTCACCTCGAGCCCGCGCATCGCCAGGTCCCGGGCGATGCCACAGCCGGTGGAGCCGCCGCCGACGACGAGTACCTCCGTATCGTATGCCATCCGTTGACTCAACGACGTGGTGACGCGCCATTATTTTATCGGTGGTCAGCCAACACCCATAACAATCACCGTTTTTCCAGATAGTTCGTCGTTGTGTCAGGAGTTTTCGTGGGTCGAACGAGTACAGGCGAGAAACGCCCCTGTAAATTCGTCTACTCGATATTCCTAGGCAGTAATGGTTTCGTTCACAGAGGTTGTCTCGAGAAATACATAAATACCGACTTACATATTGGGCAATGTTTATACCGATCGTTGGTGTTGTTTATCAGTAATACCGGATCGTCGGTAAAGATGTTCGCAACCGAGCGACACAACGGGTGACCACCAATGACAGACACATACGTCGGCGCAGTAGACCAGGGTACGACCGGCACGCGATTCATGGTGTTCGACCACAGCGGCCAGGTCGTCGCCAACGCGTACGAGAAACACGAACAGATCTACCCGGAACCCGGCTGGGTCGAACACGACCCGATGGAGATCTGGGAGAACACCAAATCGGTGATCACGAGCGCACTCGGCCAGGCCGGGATCAGCCCGGACCAGCTCGAGGCCATCGGCGTCACCAACCAGCGCGAGACGACGCTGCTCTGGGACGCCGAATCCGGGAAACCGGTGCACAACGCGCTCGTCTGGCAGGACCGCCGGACGACAAGTCGCGTCGAGCAACTCGAGGAAGACGGTCTGGTCGGAACGATTCGCGAGAAGACCGGCCTCGAGGCCGACGCCTACTTCTCGGCGACGAAAGCCGAGTGGCTCCTCGAGAACGCCGACCCGATCAAGATGGAGCGTACCCGGCCATCGGACATCCAGGACCGCGCGGCCGAGGGCGAGGTCCTCTTCGGGACCATCGACACCTGGCTGATCTACAACCTCACGGGCAACCACATCACCGAAGTCACGAACGCCTCGCGGACGATGCTCTACAACATCCACGACCTCGAGTGGGACGACGAGTTGCTCGAGGAGTTCGACGTGTCCCGGGAGATGCTCCCGGAAGTTCGCCCCTCGAGCGACGAGGACACCTACGGGACGACCGATCCGGACGGCTTCCTCGAGGCCGAGGTCCCAGTCGCGGGCGCGCTCGGCGACCAGCAGGCGGCGCTGTTCGGCCAGACCTGTTTCGACGCCGGCGAGGCCAAGAACACCTACGGGACGGGCTCGTTCTTCCTCATGAACACCGGCGAGGAGGCCGTCGAGTCCGAACACGGCCTGCTCACCACAATTGGCTTCCAGCGCTCGGGCGAACCCGTCCAGTACGCTCTGGAGGGCGCCATCTTCATCACCGGCGCGGCGATCGAGTGGCTCGAGGACATGACGCTGATCGACGACCCGGCCGAGACGGCGGAACTGGCCAGGAGCGTCGATTCGACCGACGGCGTCTACTTCGTCCCCGCGTTCACGGGGCTAGGCGCCCCGCACTGGGACCAGCGCGCCCGCGGCACCATTGTCGGGATGACCCGCGGTACCCGGAAGGAACACGTCGTCCGTGCGACCCTCGAGTCCATCGCCTACCAGACGCGAGACGTCGCCGAGGCGATGGAGGCGGACTCGGGCATCGAGATGCAGGATCTCAAGGTCGACGGCGGCGCGGTCAAGAACAACTACCTCTGCCAGCTCCAGTCGGACATCATCGGCTCGGAGATCTCTCGTCCCGTCGTCGACGAGACGACGGCCCTGGGGTCGGCCTACGCGGCCGGCCTGGCGGTGGGCTACTGGGGCGACGTCGAGGGGCTGCGCGACAACTGGCAGGTCGACCGCGAGTTCACTCCCGAGATGGATCCGGAGAAAGCCGATCGCATGTACAGTCGCTGGAGTGACGCCGTCGAGCGCTCGCTCGGCTGGGCCACCGACGGAGGCGACTGACCATGGTTCTCGGTGAGCTCCTGGAGGCGCTGCTCGACCTCGAGATGCTCATCGCCGCGTTCGGCGGCGGTGCGTTCGGGGCGGCCCTCGGCGCGCTTCCGGCGTTCATCTTCACCGGGTTCATGGTTATCGCGGGCGAGTCGGCGACGCTCGTCAATCCGGATGCCGCGGCGATCACTGGCGATGTCGCGTTCGGCCCGCCGTTCTCTCCGGCAATCAGTTTCGCTGGCGGTGCTGCGGCGACGGCCTACGCCGCTCGCCGGGGCTACATCGACACCGCCTTCGACTTCCACGAGGCGAAGAACATCGCCTACGCTCTCGGGACGAAACCCGACGTCCTCGCCGTGGGCGGCGCCTTCGGCGTCCTCGGGTACGTCCTCCAGGTGACCTCGGCGACGCTCGGGTTGCCCTGGGATCCCATCGCGATGGGGGTCGTCCTCTCGGCGCTGTTTCACCGGCTAATCCTGGGCTACAGCATCATCGGGAAAGTCCGGGGCACTGGCTACTTCGACATGTCGCCGTTCGAGCGCGAGGAGACGCGGGCGATCACCGACGGCGGCGAGGTGGACGCAGGAGCAGAGACGGAGGCGGCGGCCGCCCAGAGTTCGCGTCTCGCCGTCGAACCGTGGCTCCCCCACCAGTACAAGTGGGACCACGTCGCCATGATCGGCCTGGCTGGCGGCCTCCTGGGCGGGTACACGGCGCTCGTCACCGAGAGCCCGTTCCTGGCGTTCGGTATCAGCGCCGCCTCCCTCGTCTTCCTCAACTGCGGCGTCGAGAAGATCCCGGTCACGCACCACATCACGCTCCCGTCCTCGACGGCCGCGCTGGCGGTCGTCGCGAGCGGCGACGCGGTTCTCGCGGGGACCAGCAATGAGGTCGCCCTGATCGTCGCCGCCGTCTTCGGGATCATCTGTGCGCTGTTCGGGGAAGCGTTCCAGCGGGTGTTCTACGCCCACGGCGACACCCACTGGGACCCGCCCGCGGCGGCCATCGTCTTTGGGACGATTCTGATCGCCGTGGCGTACTTCCTCGGCATCTTCCCGACGACGGTCTGGGTCCCGACGCCCTGACCGCTGATCACCACCCCTTCTGGGTTCTACTCACAGCAGCGACCTTCAGTTCGACCCACTCACGCCCGACTCGAGGAGTGATTTTACCTCGGCCCTCGCAGTACCCAGATCGCGGCGGGCACAAGTGCGACCGAAGACCGACTCCTTTAGGCTTCGCCTCGAGCACCTTTCGGTATGACCGCCGACCCGCCGCTCGTCCTCGACATCGACGGCACGCTCACCCGCCCGGAGGGGTGGGGCATCGACCCTCGCATCTTCGATCCGCTGCTCGAGTGGGACGCCCCGGTCGTCGTCGCCACCGGAAAAGCGTTCCCGTATCCTGTCGCCCTCTGTCACTTCGCGGCGCTTCCCGAACTCGTTGTCGCCGAGAACGGCGGCGTCGTCTACACCGGCGAGTCCGTCCACTACACCGCCGACCGCGCCGCGGCCCAGGCCGTCGCGGAGGCCTACCAGGAGGCCGGCTACGACCTCGGCTGGGGGCCCGAGGACACGGTCAACCGCTGGCGCGAGACCGAGGTGGCTGTCAATCGCGAGCAACCCGAAGGACCCCTCCGAGAACTGGCCGCCGAGCACGGCCTCGAGGTCCTCGACACCAGCTACGCCTACCACGTCGTCAATCCGGAGACGAGCAAGGGCCGCGGCGTCGCCCGCCTGGCCGAGCACGTCGGCTTCGCCCTCGAGGACGCGGTGGCCGTCGGTGACTCCGAGAACGACGTCTCGACGTTCGAAGCGGTCGGTCGAAGTTTCGCCGTCGCCAATGCGGACGACGCGGCGAAGGCAGCGGCCGACGAGGTGCTCGAGACGGCTCACGCCGACGGGACGCTGAGCGTGCTCGAGCGGGTACGTGGACATAGCGAGTGACTCGACCGCCGCTCGTAGAAACCGCTGGCACGACACCACACGCCTTTTACTCGCGGGCGTCCAATCGCGTTCCATCATGAGCAATGCCGCGGATTCCGGGGCCGACGCGTCGTCGGAGGACGGCGACGTAGACGTAGACGGGGACGACGGTGGCGGACCGATGCAAGTCGACTCGCCGAACTACCACCACGAGAACCACACCGCTGCCCAGACCTGTGGGTGGACCGCCAACGCCCTCCGCGGCGAGGGCAAGTGCTACAAGAACATCTGGTACGGCATCGAATCGCACCGCTGTATCCAGATGACGCCCGTCGTCCGCTGTAACGAGCGTTGCGTCTTCTGCTGGCGCGACCACAACGGCCACGCCTACGAACTCGAGGGCGTCGAGTGGGACGACCCCGAGGCCGTCGTCGACGCCTCCATCCGCCTCCAGAAGAAGCTCCTCTCGGGCTTCGGCGGCAACGACCAGGTCCCCCGGTCCGTGTTCGAAGAGGCCATGGAACCCCGCCACGTCGCTATCAGCCTCGACGGCGAGCCTTCCTTGTATCCCTATCTCCCGGAACTGCTCGAGGCGTTCCATGACCGAGACGTCACGACGTTCCTCGTCTCGAACGGCACCCGCCCCGAAGTCCTGCGAGAGTGCGACCCAACCCAGCTGTACGTCAGCGTCGACGCCCCCGAGCGTTGGACGTTCGACCAGGTCGTCAAGGCCATGGAGGACGACGCCTGGGAGCGCCTCGTCGAGACGATGGACGTCCTCGCCAAGAAGGACGAGACGCGCACCGTCCTGCGGACGACGCTGATCGACGGCGAGAACATGCGCGACCCGGACTGGTACGCCGCCTTCTACCAGCGGGCCGACCCCGACTTCGTCGAACTCAAAGCGTACATGCACGTCGGGCACTCTCGCGGCCGACTCGACAGGTCCTCAATGCCCGATCACGAGGACGTCGCCGAGTTCGCACGCGAGGTCGCCTCCCACATGCCCGAGTTCACCGAGGTGAAGGAGGTTCCCGCCTCGCGGGTCGCCCTGCTCTCGAAGACTGACGATACGTGGGTCCCGAAGCTGAAGAAGGACAGTGAGTTCTGGGAGCGCGACCCTGTCTCGAGCGGTTGAGTGAAAAGGGGTCCCTTTGACGGCAATTATCACAATTGGTGAACCACCTGTCGGTGACGGGACTCCGCCGTCTCGAACCGGACGATCTACGTCTCCGAATCGGTGTCGTGGGTGGATATCGAAATTGGGACGGACCGATCGATACATACCGATGGAGTCGAAAACGCATTCTCGAAAGGACTCCGGGCCGTCGGAGCGATAAACTGCCGACAACCCCATAACAGTTTTGGAATGCGTGCCACATTCGGTACGCTTATGCCACGGAGGGGCGAAGCGTCGCGTATGCACGAGACCGTATCGACCACCGTCGGGCACGACGAACTTGCCGTGCTCAAACTCCTCGCACTCGACGGGGGTCTCGAGGGCGACATCAAAATCTCCTGTTCGGCCCTCGCGGATCGACTCGAGGCGTCGAACCAGACCGCCTCGCGGCGGCTCCAGCGTCTCGAGAGCGCGGGCTACCTCGAGCGCGACACCGTCGCCGACGGCCAGTGGGTCGTCGTCACCGACGCGGGCGAGGGCGCGCTTCGCACCGAGTACGAGGAGTACAAACGGCTCTTCGAGGCCGACCCCGAGGTCGAACTCGAGGGCGTCGTCACCAGCGGCATGGGCGAGGGCCGCCACTACATCTCGCTGCCCGGCTACAGCCGCCAGTTTTCCGACCGCCTGGGCTACGAGCCGTTCCCCGGGACGCTCAACGTCGAACTCCACGACGAGAGCATGCGACGGCGCCGGGCGATGGCCTCCCTCGAGTCGATTCCGATCAACGGCTGGGAGAACGACGAGCGCACCTATGGCCCCGCGGTCTGTCACCCCGCTACCGTCGAGACGGCCGACGGCGACGTCTACGAGACCGCCCACGCGATCGCCCCCGAACGAACCCACCACGACGAGGATCAACTCGAGTTGATCGCGCCCGCGAAACTTCGCGACGAACTCGACCTCGAGGACGACGACCACGTGATGATCACCGTCGGAGACCGCTAACATGAACGGATCAGACACCACCAACCCCCGCCAGGAACCGCTGACAACTGCCGCGAGCGTCGAATCGGCCCTCGAGCGCCTGCAGGCTGGCGAACCGATCCTCGTCCACGACGCGGCCGACCGCGAAGGCGAGACCGACCTGATCTACCACGCCGACGCCGTCACGCCCGAGGCCGTCTCCCGCCTGCGCAACGACGCCGGCGGCCTCGTCTGCGTCGCGTTCGAGGACGCGGTCGCCGACGCGTTCGACCTCCCGTTCTACGACGACGCCGTCGACCATCCGGCAACGGCCGGCCACGACCTGGGCTACGACGAGCGCTCGTCGTTCTCCGTGACGGTCAACCACCGGGACACCTACACCGGGATCACCGACAACGACCGTTCGCTGACGATCCAGTCGCTCGGCGAGGCCGCCGCTGATCCGGACAAAACCGACTTCGCCGAGGAGTTTCGCGTCCCCGGTCACGTCCACCTGCTTCGGGCGGCCCCCGACCTCCTCGAGCAACGCGAGGGCCACACCGAACTGGGCGTCGCGCTGGCCCTCGAGGCCGACCTGCCGCCCGCCGTCGTCGTCTGTGAGATGCTCGACGACCGGACTGGCGAGGCGCTCGCGCCTGCGGACGCGCGAGCCTACGCCGACCGCCACGGTTTCGTCTATCTCGAGGGGAGCGACGTGCTCGGGTATCTCGACTGATCTCGATATCAGGCGTCTCGATTGCTCTTGAGGTTTAGTTATCTCGACTCCGCTCGAGGCCTTTCTAAGCCTCGAGAGGCCTCGAACACCGCCGGCTGACTCCCCTCAAAAAGAGATGTGCGAGGTCGATGACGGACCGTCGTCGCCGTCTTCGTCGCTCCCGTTTTCGTCCGCCTCTCCGTCGTCCTCGAGGCCGCCCTCGTGGTCGAAGTGATATATCGAATCCGTCAGGTAGACCCGACCGTCCTCGGCGGTCACGTCGATGCCGACGAGTCGCGTGCCGGCGGCTTCGCCGTTGTCACACGCCCCCGAACAGGCGTCGTACATCGAGCCGTGTCGCGGGCAGATGATCTCATCGTCGCGCATCGCGACGCCGCGGCCGACGTCGAGTCGCTGCGGTTCGTGCATACAGCGGTTGATCCACCCCTCGACGCCGTCCTCGCAGGGGACGAGGATCGCCTCCTCGGCTTCGCCGTAGCGGTCGCGAACCGTGAACAGCCACGACCGGGATTCCTGGACCGTCTCGAGCCTCGTGAGTTCCGTCCGACCTGCCATGGGCCGGGCTTCCGGCGCGAGCGACAAAACGTCACCGTTAGGACGCCGGAGCAGCGACGGGAGGTATGGACGTGCCGTGTGTCCGCGTTCGCCCCGAGCACGGCGAGACCGTTCGGAGTCGGCTCGCCGACGCGGACCTGATCGCCGACGAGTTCGAGATCGCCGTCGAGGACGGCTGGCTCTACGTGCCGCTCGACGATTCGGGATCGAGTTCGGACTCGAGCGAACGCCCGGTAGACGCCCTGCTCTCGGATCTCGAGGTCGACTACGCGCTCGTCGGTCGGGACGTACCCGCTCGCGATACACAGACGATGCCCGCGGATCTCCTCGGCTTCGAACCCTCCTACGAACGGCTGGGGGACACCGCGCTCCTCGAGGAGGACGACCCGGAGCGGGCGCGGGAGATCGCCGACGCGATCGTCGCGTCCGACCTCCCGCTCGAGACGGTCCTGAACAAGGCTTCGAAGATCAAGGGCGAGACTCGCGTACGCGACTGGGACGTGGTCGCCGGCGAGGGGACGACCGTCGTCCACCGGGAGTACGGCTGTGAGTTCGCACTCGACCTCGCGACGGTGTACTTCTCGCCGCGTCTCGCCACGGAACGCCACCGGGTCGTCGAGCAGGCGAGCGAGGGCGAGCGCGTCTTCGACATGTTCGCCGGCGTCGGCCCGTTCGTGATTCCGTTTGCCAGACGCGGCGCCGAGTGCGTCGGCGTCGACGTCAACGAGGTCGCGATCGAGTACCTCCGGGAGAACGCCGACCGGAACGGCGTCGCGGATCGGGTGACGGCCATCGACGCCGACGTCCGCGAGGTCGCTCCCGAGTACGAGGACTGGGCCGACCGGATCGTGATGAACCTCCCTCACAGCGCGGACGCATTCCTCGAGTCCGGGGTGACGATTGCCGGTAACGACTGCGTGATTCACTACTACGACATCCAGCACGAGGACGACCCCTTCGGACCGGGAGAGCGAGCGATTCGCGCGGCAGCCGAGCCCGAGTACGAGGTGACCGTCGAGACCCGGCGCGTCGTTCGATCCTACGCCCCTCACGAGCTCAACGTCTGCCTGGACGTGCGCCTCGAGCGGCGGTGAGGCGATGGCCTAGACCCGGTCACAGTGAGCGGATCCCGAGCCTGACTCGAGATGAGAGATCGAGCTCGGCTCGACGAGGTGAGATCGAATCCAACTCGGGCAACAGACTCGATTCGCAATCCTTATGCCGGCTATCGGTCCTACGTAGAAGTGGACGCAGACACCTGCGCCAGTATAGCTCAGCTGGCAGAGCGAATCCTTCGTAAGGATTAGGTCGAGGGTTCAAATCCCTCTACTGGCTCTTTCTATTCGAACGTCAGATCGAACGAGCGACGGGTTCGAATCAGGTGAGCGGTGCCCGTCGCGAGTGAACGTCCGTCACCGTACTATCCGCGGGATCGGAGCCACGCTCTCTTTCGACTCGTCCAGTTGACTCCGCGAGTGTACGGAATATCGAGTTTCGGATTCAACGCTGGAGCCAGCGGTTTCGACCCCTCGAGACGTGAATAAACCCCATGTTAGTATAGCAAATCCATGCATGGTACGACAGAGCGAGCGCGACGAACGGCACGTTCAGAGTAGTCTACGCGGTGTTCTATTCCTCGAAGACGCTGACAGTGTTGGGACGACTGACCACTGCGGGGTCTCGACGATCGATTCTTGGACTCGACGCTCGCCATCTCCTCGAGTCGTAACCGTAGATAGTAGCGCAGTTTCCTGTTATTCGGGTGCGCGCATGAAACTGAAACAGGCGATTCGGCAACTACGTGTGTTACTGTTCGTTCAACGACCCATACAAGTTGAGGATTGTAATGGAAAGTATCGCCCACCCGATGAATGTAAGGATGATTCCTTGACTTTGATAGAATCCGTGACGGCAACAATAGAATCCACCACCAGTTGCCCGCAGAAACTCTCTTAGACCATATGCGATAAATAGACTACCAAGCGTTCCCCCTGCTGAATACTTTGCAATAAGAGTTGCTACTGTCAACACAGCCATTATTTCCAATCACCCAACTGAAGTGATAAGTCTTCTCCCCCGTACTGAACGCGAGTTTCACATCTCACACTGAATAAAGAAGCCGTGCTATAAATTACTGGTAAAAACGCGGTTCCCTGTGTGGCCAAATCGGCCAGTTCAGTACCTACACCGACGCCCGCATCGTCGTCAGATACCCCGCCAGGTCGGTCGTCGTGACGATGCCGACGACGCCCTCGTCCTCGTCGACGACCGGCAGGTGGTGAACCCCGTGTTCGAGCATCACATTCGCCACCTCGGTGATCGGCTGCTGAGGTGAGACGGTCACGACGTCGGTCGTCATGTAGCGCTCGACGGTCGTCTCCGCTTTCGGATAACTCTCAGCGACGATCGTAACGAAGTCGGTCGTAGTCAGGATTCCCTCGAGGCGACCGTCGTCGTCGACGACGACGAGTGAGCTAATGCCGTTCTCGAGTATCGTCTGGCCGGCGTCCTCGACGAGGGTGTCGGGTGCGACCGTTACGAGATCCGAACTCATCAATCTGGCAACGAAAATGTCGTCCATACGTAGTGGTATTGAAGTCCGGCTATAAATATTCTCACGCCATGGGGTGACACCCCGGCCCGCTCGAGCGCGGCCAGCAGGTCATCGACGTGTCAGTCCCAGTGACGCCCCTCCCCTGTCCCCACTTTCCAGCGCATCAAATGTGATGAACGTACCCTCGAGAACTAACCCGCTCGCGGTCCTACGTACCACGATACACGATGGCCGCACCAGAACCGTCCGACTCGAGCGACGACGCGACACAGTCGAGGCGCCCACGCGTCGACGACACGACGGGATACGGCGTCGCGATGACGTTCGTCGCTGGCGTCCTGCTGGCGCTCGCGTACTACGGCTGGCTCGCGATTCAAGGGCCCTACGGACTCGGACAGGCCCTCCCCGAGCCGTTTTACCTGCTTGCGATTGCCCTGCTGTTCGTCGTCGAACTCCTCAACAGCCGCCGAGCCGGGCTGGTCGTCGCCATCGCTCGCGCCATGGCGGTCGCGGCCCTGTACGGTGCCCTGTTCGTCCTCGCGGTCGAGGGCGGTGCCTACATCATGGACGATCCGGCGGTCTTCCTCGAGAACTTCGTCGGCGTCACCGTCGTCGCGATCTCGCTCGTTGCCGCCGCGCTCGTGTACGTGACGTATCTGACGGTGGTCGAGGCGTCGTGAGCCAGAGCGGCCAGTAACCGGCCAGGTCGGGTACAGGTTTAAGTACTATACAGTCACTACTCCGTGGCATACCGCAATGCCGACATCCGAGTCCCCGACGCTCGAGGGGACGCTCGTCGCCCTCCCGTATCCCCGTCACGACCTCCTCGAGCGCGTTGCCGACGAGTACGCCGCGCTCGTCGAGTCCCACGGATCGAAAAACGTCCTCGTCCTCAAGCGGCACCCGGCGGGACTCGACCGCCTCGAGCGAGTCCTTCCCGAGACGACAGACGACCCGAACGCGACCCAGAACGCCGTCAGCGGCCCGCGAGTCGAATCACTTCCCGAACACGCCTCGAAGGTCCTCGAGACCTACGACCCGACACTCGAACGCCTCGAGTACGAAGAGCGGATCGAACTCATCTCGCTTGTCATCGCTGGCGCGAGTCGCGACGTGCCGCCGTACCTCGAACGCGCGAGCGAGCACGACAGTTTCGCCCGCGACGTCGGACGGTTGTTGCTCGAGGCGACCCGGCAACAGATCGACGCCACGGGGGATCGAGACGGGGACGCCATCCACCCCTGTCTCGCCTTCCTCTACGCCATGAACGACCGGTTCCACGACGAACTCGACTCTCGGGGCTTCGTCGAGCGGGCAGACGTGATCCCACGAGTGGTCGACCTGCTCGAGGCCGACGCTGACGGCCTCCATGAGCGGATTACGGACTCGTTCGACGCCGTTCTCGCCGTGCAGTTCGAGGAGTTTCGCCGCCTCGACAGGCGCTATCTCGCGGCGCTGACCGGGGAGGCCGAACTCGTCTGCGTCGGCCAGCGCCACGCGAGCGTCGAACGAACGCGGGTCGAACCCGGTTCGCTCGAATCGATCGCGGACGGCCTCGAGGTCCGGCCGCCGACGCGACAACCCGAATCGAGGCCGGCCCACGACGCGGTCGCTCGAGCACTGGCGACAGGAAGGGATGGCGGGAACGATTACGGCCAGCGTTCCGATGTCGAGGACGAGAACGAACGCAAGGAGGACGATAAAGCCGAAAACGAGCGCGGAGAGGACGACAAACGAAAGGAGGAGAACGAACGAAAAGAGGAGAACGAAGACGAGCACACGACCGCTCGAGCGTACCGACTTCGAACGGAAACCGCTCGAGCGCAGGTGCGGTGGGTCGCCAGCGAAATCCAGTCGCTCCGCGACCGATTCGACTGGTCGTTCGACGAGTTCGCGGTCGCCGTCCCACGAGCGGAACGCGTTCCCCGGACACGACGACTCCTTCGCGACGTGGGCGTTCCCACGGCTACGATCGGTACGCCCTCCCTGGCGGACGATCCCGCCGTTAGCGAACTCTACGCCGTCATCGAAGCGCACTGTACTCTCGAGCAGGGACACGACCCGACCGAGATAACCGAACCCGTCATCGCCAGACTCGAAGCCCGCATCGAGGAATTTTCTCCGCGTGACGTCGAAACCGCCCACGGGCAGTCAGTGACGACCGCACTCGAGTCGTGGATCCAGCGAACGAATCTGAAGGCGCGCATCGCCCGCGACGAACCGTGGATCGACGCCCGCGAGCAGTTCCAGAGCATTCACCGGGTCCTCGAGATCGCCCGGTTCGTCGAGCGGACGGACCTCGTCGCCCCCGACTGGCAGGGCCTCCGACGAATGCTCCAGCGAACGATCGAGTACGACGCCCCGCACGTCCACGCCATCGAGACGCGAGGGCCGGGCGGTGGGGTAACCGTCTGTCCGATCGACGACCTGGCGTACGACTCGCGGGAGGTCGTGTTCTTGCTGGATCTGATCGACGACACCTATCCCGGGACGCAGTTTCTAACGCCGTTGTTTCCGACGGCGTGGCTGCGCTCGATGCCATCTTTTCCCGCCGTGACCGACCCCTCCGCATCGACGCTCGAGGAGACGTTCGCCACGGTCACGGACGGGTCGGCCGTCGCCGACCGCTTCGAGACGTACCACGCCGAACGGGCACGTCGACGTCTCGCTCTCGGTTCTCGGACAGCCCGGACCCGGCTCTACTGCTGTTCGTACGAGCGCGAAACCGAGGGCCTCCGACGAACCCACGACGAGTCCCGATTCGTTCGCGAACTCACAGTTATGCCCGGGATAGACCTCGAGCCTGTCGACGTAAAACACCGAGACCACGTCGGCTACGGACGGCAACGAACCCTCGAAGCCACTCTCGAGGTGCCCTGGACCGACCTCGAGACACTCCTGGGCCGTGCGTCGATTGGCGAACCCGTCGACCTCGATGCCACGGCGGAGCGAATCCAGGAGCTCGCCCTCGCCCTGGAGCACGAAAACGTCGACGAGACGGTCCGGGACGCCGTGTACACGCAGTTCGAGTTCGCAGCGGGGGAGGTGAGTCGATGACGAGGAACCCCACCGAGGCCGACGCGACGACGTCGCCGCCATCGCGCGCCGAGGCACCACCGATTTCGATCGACGGCGTGCGAACCCACCTCCGGTGTCCGCAACGGTACCGATACGCCCACGAGTACGGCCTGCACACGGGCGAAGACGATCCGCAGGCGGCCCGACTCGAGTTGCTCCGAACGGCCATCTGTGATGCCCTTCGTGCGGGGGACGTCGACACGCTCGAGACGCGTGCCCTGGACCGGTTTGCCAACCGCTGGGCGGACTACGGCGAGGGGGTCCACTCACGCGCCCAGCGACGACACGAGCGTCGAGTGCTCGAGGCGGCAATTCGGGCGTACGTCGAGGCCATCGGTACCGACCACGCCGAGTGCCTGTACGCCACCAGGGCGAGCGGCGTCGGCGGCGAACTCGTCGGTCCGGACCTGCCGATTCGATCGACGGTGACGGCGACTCGACCGACGGCTGATGACGACGAGGCCTCTCCTCTCCAGATCGACGTGCCGATCGATTACGCCGTCCTCGAGGGATCGTCGTTCGTCGGGGTTCGGTTCGTCCCGACCGCCGCACACCTGGGGATACTTCGCTATCGAGCCGCGTGGGACGGCGACGTCGCCGATCGGTTCGCCGGACACTTCGATCCGGACCGGGCCGAATTCGCCCCCGAAATGGTCGCCACCCTGCTCGAAACGGCTGCCGCTCTCGATGGATTGCGGACGCTTCGTGACCACCTGTCCCTCACGGACGCCCGTACCTGTCGGTACGTCCAGGTCCCGGTCCTCGATCGGGATCGGCTGACCGTCAACCCACTTCGCGAGCGCGTCGAAACGAGCGTCGAGCCGGTGGACCTCACCGAACCTTACCTGGACCACCACACGTTCGGGATGACACACGAACACCGAAACCAGACCGTTGACGATCGGTTGCGACAAGTGGCGACCGCCGCCATCGCCGGCGTCGACGACGAAGCCTTCGAATCCCGGTGGGACCAGATCGAACGTAACGTCTGCCCGACGTGTCCGTACGCCGTCTGCTGTACGAAGTACCTCTCGAGCGAGGTGGCCTTCGATGGATGACCACCGGCTCTCGAGGTCGACCCCGGGCCCAGCCCCGAAAGGAAATCAGCCCGCCGTCATCGCGAGCGAGGCCGCGTGCACGTCCGTCGACGCGGGCGCCGGTACCGGAAAGACGACCACGATGCTGGCGCGGATCGAACGGGCGCTCGAGGACGGTGCCGTCGATCCCTCCGACGTGCTCGTCGTGACGTTCGCGAACGAGGCGGCCGCGAGCATTCGAGCGTCGATCACCGAGCGACTCGAGCCGTCCGTCGCGGCGGCGATCGAGGTTCACACGTACCACTCGTTTTGCTACCGGTTGGTTCGAGAGTACGCTTACTATCTCGGGCTCTCCCCGTCGTTCGAGGTCGTCACCGAGCGGAAGCGACGACGGCTACTCAACCGGCTCCTCGCCGAGTACGAGTACGACTTTGCGGCCGTCGACGTGGCGCCGACGAAATCGGCCACCCCGTCGACGCTCGCCGGATCGGTCGACCACTTCGTCTCGGTGATGAGTCGCGAGGAGATCGCCCCGGACGCCCTCATCGACGCCCTACCCGACGAACGGACGCTCGACCTCCTCGAGGAACTGCTCCTGTGGCTCCGCGGCGAGGCGACGGAATCGCTGTCGTTCGACAACGAGGCGATTCGGTACTTCAACCGGGACGAACACGTGAGGGAAATTCGCGAGGCGCTCGTCGAGTACGGCACGCTGTTGACGTTCTGTCGAGAGAAGATCGCCGAAGGTCCGGCGGCGTTTCGCGACGATCCGGTGGTTCGAGAGGTCGACGCCTACCTCCGCACGCTTCAGGCGTGCGTGACGAGAACGCGAGAAGCGATGTCGCTCGACGACCCGTCGACGAAGCACCTGCCGCCCGTTCTCTTCGGCAACGAACTCTGGCGGGACGGGGCGAAAACGGTCGAACAGACGCCGTTCGGCCGACTCGAGCACTACGTGGCCGTGCTCCGACAGGCCGGCCACTACGCCGAAATCTACGCCGACTATCGGGCGAGGCTCGAGACCGACGGCGCGGTCGACTTCGACGAACTCGTTCGGACCGCGACGCGCCTGCTGGAAGACGAGGCCGTCGCCGAGGAGATCACCCGCCGGTGGAGCCACGTCTACTGCGACGAGTTCCAGGACACCGATGCGACCCAGTGGACGCTCGTCACCGAACTCACGCGCGGCCCGGATCGACCAGACCTCCTCGCCATCGGGGACACGGACCAGGCGATCTACGGCTGGCGCGGGACTGACCCCAGGGGCCTCGAGCGTCTCGGTGCGAACGACGGCGACCACGAGTCGGTCGAACTCGAGTTGAACTTTCGGTCGAAACAGGAAATCTTGGACCTGACGAACCACTGTTCGTACGGCACCCAGCCCTCGAAGACGCTCCGCGAGTACGAGCGGACCCGAGGTGCGTACGACGAGGCGAACCCGCCCCACCGGGTGCTGAAAGTCGAGAGCGACGAACTCGAGTCGTCGACACCCGAACAGGTCGGGACGGCGATTTCACGACTCCTGAACGGCGACTGTGGATCCGTCCCGGAGCGAACGCTCGAAGACATCGCGGTCATCGTCCGGACGAACGCACAGGCGCGGAATATCGCCGCAGAACTCGAGCAGCGCCAGATTCCCTGCGAGCGGTCGGGTTCGGCGACAGGGTCCGTGTCGGAGGGCACCCAGACGGTTCTCTCGTACCTCCGCGTGCTGGTCGATCACGACGCCGACACGCACCTTCGTCGAGTGCTTCTCACACGATATCGAGTGTGTGAAGCCGATCTCTCCCGCCTCCACCGCCGCAACCGTCGGCTGTACGACGCGCTGTTCGAGGCCGACCTCGAGGCCGAACCCTTCGACGAACCGGATCGACTCGAGCGGGCGCGTGCCGACCTCGAGGCGCTCGCGGCGGCGAAAGACGCCTCCCCGATAGCGCCGTTTCTCCGACAGTTCCGGGAGCGAACGTGCATCGAGTGGTTTCTGGGTCCCGACGACCGCCAGACGTTCGAGCGGATCGAACGGTTCGTCGACGCCAGGACCGGCACCGACGTGCTCGAGTCGCTCTCGACCCGGTTCGTCGACGCGCTCGAGCGGGTGTTGGCGGGCGGATCGCGCGACCGCCAGCAGGGAACCACGTCCGCGGACGCCGTTGACGTCATGACGGTGCACCAGGCCAAGGGCCTCGAGTTCGACACGGTCCTCGCGCCGTACCTCTCGGACGAGGAGTGGTGCGTTCGGCGAGACTACGCCTACGGGGCCCGGTATCGTCTGCTTGCCGCGAGGCTCGACCCGGCCGTCGACTCGCCGCTGTGTGCGGATCTCGCCGCGGAGCCGACGGCTGAATCCTGGCGCGTTCTCCACGTCGCGCTCACCAGGGCGGAAAACCACCTGCTCGTCTTCGGCTCGAACTACGACTACGAGGGCGGAGACGGCGACCTCGCCGCCTCCATGGCCGACGCGTGTCTCCCCTCCGCGATCGAGTGGTCGGTTACCGGCGAGCGGATGAACCTCTGGTCGGAACTGGTGACGGCGTTCGACCGGGTGCAGGAAACGTACCCCGAAACGGTCGTCAACGTCACCGACTCGCTCGCTGAACCGTCGACGCACGCCACCGGCACCATCGACTACCTCGATACCGACGGCCACCGGACGCTCGAGACGGACGAGGCGCTCGACGTCGTCCACCGACTGGGGCGACAGCTTCGGAACCGAACGCTGCTACCGGCTGCGGACGCCGCTCCCACAGTCCCCGAACTCGACGCGCCGGCGGGGCGACGAGTCGGAGCGCTGGATACGGCGGCTTCGCGATTCGCCCCGGACGCGTTCTCGGAATCGGGACGCGAACGGTTCCCCGAAGCACTCGAGCACAGTTACAGCGCGCTGGCAACCCACGACGAGTGTCCGCGAAAGCATTACCTCGAGTACGTCGTCGGGGCGCCCGACGATCCGGTCTCGGGTGACGACGGTCGACAGTGGGTCGATTCGACCCCGGGCAACGGTCGAACGAGCCGCGAGTCGAACCCGCGACTCGTCGGCACGGTCTTTCACGCCGTGGCCGAGGAAGCGTTCTACCGGGAGTACTCGAGCCCCGGGGAGTGGCGTCGGGCGGCCACCAGACGGCTCACGGCCCGCGGGCAACGAGGATACGAGAAGGCCGTCCACCGGTGTATCGATCGGTACTTCGACGCTCGAGAACCCGACCTCGAGGCGCCGGTTCACGCGTGGGACGAACTCGCCGCGGAACTGTCGTTTGCGGCCGACGACGTGCCCGGCGTCGACGGCTCGGTCGTCGGCTACGTGGATACGGTCCGGCGGGCACCTGACGGACGACTCGTCGTCCTCGACTACAAGGCGACGAGCGAGCGGATCGACCCCGAAGCGGCCCTCCAGCTTTCGCTGTACGCCCGCGCCTGTGAACGCCGGCTCGGCGAGCCCGTCGACGCCGTCGGCTACGTGTACGTGGGACCTGTCGAGGGCCCCCGGGTCGCCCTCCACTCGCCGTCGGCGACGCCCGACTGGGGGGCGGTTCGACGCGGACTCGAGGCGCTGGATCGACCGACCTACGCCGAGACGACGCCGGGGTCGCACTGTCGGAGCTGTCCGCATCGGTCCCTCGGGTGCGGGCCCCCGCTAGACGTGACGTAGCGTGGTATCGAGACGAAATATGACGTAAAAACGGATCGACCCTCCACGAAACCACGTTGCCTCGAGCGTGGCCGATTCGAGCGTCCGCAACGATCGTCGGAGCCATCCACCACCTGACCGTCGTGCTAGTATTCGCACGCCCCTCTTAATCGTCGCTCGTGGCGAACTCCGGCGAGTCGGATTCGGAACCTACCGCGGGCGATTCGGGAAGCTCGGCGCGGACGTCGTCCCGCCCGTCCTCGGTGATCGCCTGATGGTAGGCTTCGGGCATGACCTTCACGAACGACTCGAGGGCGCGCTCCCAGTTCGCCAGGAGGTCCCGCCCGCGCTCGGAACCGGTGTAGGCGACGTGGTTCTCGAGCAGGCGCTCGAGCATGGCCTCGTCGGCCTCGTCGAGGTCCTCGTGGAGCGAGACCATGCCGGTGTTGGCCTTGTGCTCGAGTGCCGCATCGGGGTCGAAGACGTACGCGACGCCGCCGGACATCCCCGCGGCGAAGTTGGTTCCGGTCTCGCCGAGGACGGCGACGACGCCACCGGTCATGTACTCACAGCCGTGGTCGCCGACGCCCTCGACGACGGCCTTGGCGCCGGAGTTGCGTACGGCGAAGCGCTCGCCGGCGACGCCGTTGACGTACAGTTCGCCGCCGGTCGCGCCATAGAGCGCGACGTTGCCGATGGCGACGTTCTCGGTCGGCTCGTAGGCGGCCGTTTCGGGCGTCCGAACGGTGAGTTTCCCGCCCGAGAGGCCTTTGCCGACGTAGTCGTTCGCGCTCCCCTCGAGGTGGAACGAGAGGCCGTGAGCCAGGAACGCGCCGAAGCTCTGGCCGGCGGTGCCCTCGAGGTCGACGGTGAGGGTATCCTCGGGGAGGCCGGGTTCGCCGTAGCGGCTCGACACCCGGTTCGAGAGCATGGTGCCGACGGCGCGGTCGACGTTCCTGATCTCGGTTTCGACGGTCTGGGGAGTCCGGTCCTCGAGGGCCGCGCTGGCCTCCTCGATGAGGGTTCGGTCGAGGTGATCCTCGAGGCCGTGGTCCTGTTCCCGAATTTTGGTCCGGACGTCGCCTTCGGGTTCGGCCAGGACGGCCGAGAGGTCGACGGTTCGGGCCTTCGGGTGGTCGACGTCCTCGCGCTGGGAGAGGACCTTCACGCGCCCGACCATCTCTTCGACGGTTTCGAAACCCAGGTCGGCCATAATCTCGCGCAGTTCCTGGGCGATGAACGTCATGAAGTTGATGACGTGCTCGGGTTCGCCGGGGAAGCGCTTGCGGAGGTCCTCGCGCTGGGTGGCGACGCCGACCGGGCAGGTGTTCTTGTGACACTGACGAGCCATCACGCAGCCCTCGGCGACGAGAGAGGCGGTGCCGAAGACGTACTCCTCGGCGCCGAGCAGGGCGGCGACGGCCACGTCGCGGCCGGTCTTCATCCCGCCGTCGGCCGAGACGCGGATCCGGTCTCGCAATCCGGTGGCACACAGCATCTGGTTCGCCTCGGCGAGCCCGAGTTCCCACGGCAGGCCCGCGTGCTTGATCGACGTCCGAGGCGAGGCGCCGGTGCCGCCGGAGTGGCCCGAGATGTGGACCACGTCGGCGTTGGCCTTCGCGACGCCCGCGGCGATGGTGCCAATACCAGCCTCCGAGACGAGTTTGACGTTGATGTCGGCGTCCTCGTTCGCCGCCTTCAGGTCGAAGATCAGCTGTTTCAGGTCCTCGATCGAGTAGATGTCGTGCAGCGGCGGCGGTGAGATGAGACCGACGCCGGGCGTCGATTTTCGCACGTGGGCGATCATCTCGTTGACCTTCTGACCGGGCAGGTGGCCGCCCTCGCCGGGCTTTGACCCCTGCGCCATCTTGATCTGGAGTTCGTCCGCGCTCGAGAGGTACGTGCTGGTGACGCCGAAGCGGCCCGAGGCGACCTGCTTGACGGTACACTCGCGCTCGGTGCCGAAGCGTTCGGGCGGTTCGCCGCCCTCGCCGGAGTTGCTCTTCCCGCCGATGCGGTTCATCGCGACGGAATTGTTCTCGTGGGCTTCGGGCGAGAGGCTCCCGAGGCTCATCGCGGCCGTCGAGAACCGCCCGACGATGTCGGCGACGGGTTCGACGTCCTCGAGCGGGATCGACTCGCGGTCGGAATCGAACTCGAGGAGGCCCCGAAGAGTCCGCAGGTCTGCGGACTGGTCGTTGATCCCCTCGGCGTACTCCCGGTAGCGCTCGTAGTCGCCGGATCGAACGGCCTGCTGGAGCGTCCCGACGCTCTGGGGATTCCACTGGTGGTGGATGCCGCCCGAGCGGTGCTCGAACTCGCCCTGGCGGTCGAGGGTCGCTTCGTCGCCGAATGCGGCCTCGTGGCGCTCCAGGAAATCTGCTTCGATTTCGGCGAGGCCGATCCCCTCGGTGCGGTTCTCGGTCCCCTCGAAGTACTCCTCGGCCAGGCTCGAGTCGAGGCCGACGGCCTCGAAGATTTGGGCGCCCTGGTAGCTCTCGACCGTCGAGATGCCCATCTTGGCCATGATCTTCAGGAGGCCATCCTCGAGCGCGCCGACGTAGGCGTCGATGGCGACGCCAGTGTCCGCGCCGTCGGAGCCGGCCGTGAGGTCCTCGATGGTCTGGTAGGCGAGGTAGGGGTTGATTGCGTCGGCGCCGTAGCCGACCAGCGTCGCGACGTGATGGACGGTTCGCGGGTCGGCCGACTCGAGCACGATCCCGGCGTGGTTGCGCAGGCCGTTACGCACGAGGTGGTGGTGAACGGCGCCCATCGCGAGCAGGCTGGGGATCGCGACGCGGTCGTCGTCGACGTCACGGTCGGAGAGGATCACGACGTCGTTGCCAGCCTCGATTGTCGCGACGGTGTCCTCGCGAACGCGCTCGATGGCCGCCTCGAGGGCCTCGCCATCGGGCTTGTCGGCGGCTTCTGAGCGCTCGTAGGTGACGTCGACCGTTCCCGCCGTGACGTCGTTTTTCTCGCAATCGCGGATCGCCTCGAGTTCGGCGTCGGTGAGGACGGGCGAGTCGAGGACAAGTTGGCGGGCGTGGGCGGGCGACTCCGAGAGCAGGTTGCGCTGGAATCCCAGCCGGGACTCGAGCGAGGTGACCTGCTCCTCGCGGATGTAGTCGAGCGGCGGGTTCGTGACCTGCGCGAACAGCTGTTTGAAGTACGAGAACAGCGGCCGGTTGAACTCGGTGAGCACCGACAGCGGCGTGTCGTCGCCCATCGAGCCGATGGGGTCCTTGCCCTTCTGCATCATCGGCTCGATCAGATTCTCGAGTTCGTCGTGGGTGTAGCCGAACGCGGCCTGGTGAGAACGCAGTCCGTTGACGGCCTGGCGTGGTTCCGGGTCGGCCGTCTCGAGGAGGTCCTCGACGCGAACCTGTTCGCGGGCGAGCCACTCGCCGTAGCGGTCGTCGACGAGGCCGTCGAAGACCTCTTCGTCAGGGATAACCCGGCCCTCGTTCGGGTCGGCCAGGAACAGTTGGCCGGGCTGGAGCCGCCCGCGCTCGGCGATTTTCTCTGGTGGGGTCTCGAGCGCTCCGGCCTCGCTGGCGGCGATCAGGCGGTTGTCGGTCGTCACGTCGTACCGGCAGGGACGCAGGCCGTTCCGGTCGAGAACGGCGCCGACGCGTTCGCCGTCGGTCGCCGCGACGAGTGCGGGGCCGTCCCACGGCTCGACGAGCGAGGCGTGGAAGTCGTACCAATCCTTGCGCGCCTGATCCATCTGGTCGTCGCCGCGCCAGGCCTCGGGGACGAGCATGCGGAGTACGTGCGGGAGGTCACGACCGTCCTGCAACAGTAGTTCGACCGCGTTGTCGACGCTCGCAGTGTCGGACTGGTCGGGATCGTTGATGACGGGTTTGACGGCCTCGAGATCGGCTATAACGTCGCTCTCGAGGTCCGTCTCGCGGGCGCGCATCCAGTTGACGTTGCCCTGGATGGTGTTGAACTCGCCGTTGTGGACGACATTCCGGTAGGGGTGAGCGAGGTGCCACGCCCCGAGCGTATTCGTCGAGAAGCGCTCGTGGACCATCACGAACGTCGACTCGAGGCGCTCGTCGGCGAGGTCGGGGTAGTACTCGGCGACCTGCTCGCCCTTGAGGAGGCCCTTGTAGACGAGCGTCTTCGAGTCCAGTGAGCAGACGTAGAATCGATCGGACCCGTCGACGTCGGCGTCCTCGACCGCGTTCTCGAGCGCGCGCCGGGCAACGTAGAGACGGCGGTCGAAGTCGTCGTCGGCCAGTTCGTCCGTCGACGAGACGAACACCTGCCAGACGTCGGGTTCGGACTCGAGGGCCGTCGCGCCGAGGCCGACGTTTTCCGTCGGTACGTCTCGCCAGGCGAGGGTCTCGAGTCCGTACTCGGAGAGGGTGTCCTCGAGGAGGTCGACGAGCGCCTCGCGGGCGGCGTCTTCCTGTGGGAGGAAGATCGATCCGGCGGCGTACTGCGGCGGCAGGTCGACTGTGAGTTCGTCGCGGAAGAAGGCGTCCGGCGTCTGGAGCACGATCCCCGCGCCGTCGCCGGTGTTCGCTTCGGCGCCGGTGGTGCCCCGATGCTCGAGGTTGACGAGGAGTTCGAGGCCGTCGGCGACGACGTCGTGGCTCGCTCCGCCGTCGAGGTCCATAACGACGCCGAGACCGCAGTTCGACCGTTCGTCTACGGGGCTGGCGAGGCCCCGCTCGCCGTGAGACGAGTCACTGTGTGGCTGTGTCATACACACTCGAGTGACCCACACCCACAAGAGGATACCCCATTATGACTAAGGGTATTATAATGCCATATTAGGGAATTAAAACCGTAAGGGTGTACGAGAATACGAAAGCGCGTACTAGGGGCGCAGGAGGGGCATTGAACGCTCGGTAAATCGGTTCGCGGCCGGCCGGCGGTCACATCGCTCTCGCTCAGTGAGAATCGTCGCCAGAGAAAGTGTCAGAGGCACGTAGTGTCCATCCGCTGGATGCACACCACGATAGATAGTCATCGCCGGAGCCATATGCACTATGGGGCTAAACGATTAGGTTCGGGTGAGTCACTCATTCACTCACACTCACTCTCCTTTGCACTCGTTCGCTCTCTATCGCTTGTAGACACTCGCTGGCTCACGGTCGTACACCCATATTCACGCCCACCCGTCCACGCGGAGACGAGGACTCGAGGGCGCCGCTACGCGAACACACGGGCACCGGAAGAACGTTCCGAGACGAACAGGGGAGAGGACCGCTCGATCAGTAGGTTCTGGCGAAGTACGCCAGCTGGTCGGCGTGCTCGCCACAGACCGTACAACTGGCGTCTTCGTCCTCGGGCGCGGCAGCCTCGCCGTCGGTCTCGGCGCTCTCCTCGGCGAGAGGCTGGAGGACGATCTCCGCGGAGACCTTCTCCTTGATGGCCTCCTCGCAGGCCTGGTCGCCACACCACGGGACCTTCACGTAGCCGCCGTGGCGCCCGATCGTCCCCATGATCTCCTCGGGACTGTCGGCCGTTCGCACGTTCGACTCGAGGGTCTTCCGGGCGGCCTCGTACAGTTTCTCGTAGATTGCGTCGAGGTGCTCCTCGACGGTGTCGGCGACGCCCTCGCGGTCGGCGACGGTCTTCTCGTTGTCCGGGCGGTGGACCAGCGTGACCTCGCTGTCGTCGGCCTCGTTGGGGCCGATCTCGATCCGGAGAGGAACGCCTTCGAGTTCGTGTTCGTTGAACTTGAAGCCGGGATTGCGCTCGTCGCGGTCGTCGAGTTCGACGCGGAAGCCCGCGGCCTCGAGTTCGTCGGCGACCTCGTTCGCGTAGCCCAGGACCTGCTCCTCGGTGTCCTCCTGCCAGATGGGGACGATGACGACCTGCGTGGGCGCGACGGTGGGGGGCAAGACGAGTCCCTGATCGTCGGAGTGGGTCATGATGAGCGCCCCGAGCGCGCGCCAGGAGAGCCCCCACGAGGTCGTGTAGGCGGTCCGCTCCTTCTCGTCCTCGTCGGCGAAGGTGATGTCGAACGCCTCCGCGAAGCTCTGGCCCAGGTGGTGGCTCGTGCCGCCCTGGACGGACTTGCCGTCGGGCATCAGACACTCGACGGTCGTCGTGGTATCGGCGCCGGGGAACTTGTCGTGTTCGGGCTTCTTCCCCTTC
Organism: Saliphagus sp. GCM10025317; assembly: GCF_042663665.1. Taxonomy (NCBI): domain Archaea; kingdom Methanobacteriati; phylum Methanobacteriota; class Halobacteria; order Halobacteriales; family Natrialbaceae; genus Saliphagus; species Saliphagus sp. GCM10025317. The sequence continues at coordinate 1,453,939 of NZ_JBHTAQ010000005.1, read as the reverse complement.
AGGACGGGGATGGCGAACAGTTCCTCGTAGACGCGTTCGTACTGCTCGAGGCGGGTCCAGACCTCCTCCCAGGCTCCCTGGTCGGTCTCGTGGGCAGTGTGGCCCTCCTGCCAGAGGAACTCCTTCGTGCGGAAGAACGGCTTCGTGTCCGTCGCCTCCCACCGAACGACCGAGCACCACTGGTTGAGCCGCATGGGGAGGTCGCGGTGGCTGCGGGTCCACTCGGCCATGAACGGCGCGATGATCGACTCGCTGGTGGGGCGGACGGCGAGGCGCTCCTCGAGTTCGTTGTGCCCACCGTGGGTGACCCACGCCACCTCGGGGTCGAATCCCTCGACGATGTCCTTCTCGCGCTCGAGGTAGCTCTCGGGGATGAACAGGGGGAAGTAGGCGTTCGTGACGCCAGTCTCCTTGAACCAGCCGTCGAGGGTGTCCTGGAGGGTCTCCCACAGCGCGTACCCGCGGGGTTTCATGACGATGAAGCCGCCCATGGGGGCGTAGTCCGCCAGGCCGGCCTTCTGTACGACCTCGGCGTACCACTCGCCGGGTCGATGATTCTTGGACTCGGTGATTCCGAGTTCCTGTGATTCTTCGCTCATACCTCGACAGTCTGCCAGCGCGCTCTTAAACGATGCGAAGGTACGGCGTCGGGTGACACGGGACCGGCGGCCGCGTATCGACGTGGATCACGGCTGTGTCGGCCGTCGATGACGCGTTGGCGGGACGTATACCGTCAACCCCGGCCTCGAATGCGGCGGTACACGACCGGTGAGAACCGAGGGACCAGTCTGGTCGACGGCCGCCCGACGCCAGTGCCGTCGGTTCGAACGCGCTCGAATACGCCGCGCTGGGCCAGCTCGTAGAGGTGTCGCTTGACGGTTTCCGCGGAGAGGTCGACGTCTGCGGCGAGCGTCACGGCCGTGTCGTCGATTCCCGTACTCGTGAGGCCCAGTTCGACGAACCGGTCGAGGACGATCCGCTTGCTATCGTGTAGCGACGTGAGCGTCTCGACGTGGACGCACCGGTCGGGCGTGGTTTCGACCGCCTCGTCGACGTGTTCGGTGCCGACGCTCGTCGCCCCGTCTCGTTCGGCGAAAATCGCGGCGGCGTACAGCGCAGTGAGCGCTCTCGTCGCGTCGCCAGCCGCCCAGTCCCCGATTTCGCGGACAAGCGCGTACTCGAATCCGTTGGAGGCGAGCGCAGTCGACGCCCGGGCGAAGAGAATGTCGAGGAGCGTTTCGGTGGAGTAGGCTGGAACTCGAACCGTGTTATCGACGCCCTCTAGCGGTCGTCGACCGACCGTGATCGTCGCCAGTGACGCGTTCGCGGGGAGTCGGCTCCGAATCGCCTCCACGTGCGATTCGTCGACGTGGTCGAGAGCGAGAACCGTTCGTTCCGCGGTCGTCATCGCGTCCGCTACCCGCCGTTCGAGCTCGTCGAAACCGATTCCGCGCTTCGGCGTCGGTTCGACGGTAAGCGCATCGAGCAAGTCTCGAAGGACGTCGAACGTACTCGACCCGCGTGCGTCGACGTAGACGAACTCCGTGCGCGGGACGACAGCCGTTCGGGTGGTGGTGACGATGGGCGCGTCGCTGGGCGAGAACCGCTCGCGAAGCAGGCGAAACAGGCTCGAAACGAGCACTGACTTGCCGGATCCCGGTGGTCCGTACACCCGACAGGACGGTGGGAGCGACCCGTCGAACGCCGGCTCGAGTACGTCGAGCAGTCGTTCTGCACTCGCTCCGTGACCGGTGGGTTGCTCGGGGTGGATCGCCGGATTCAGCGCGGCTTCGTCGACGAGTAGCCGGTTTCGATCGTCAGATATCCGACGGTCGACTCGTTCCCACAACTCCATTGATATCAGTACAAAACCTGCATCAAGTAAGTGTTTCGGCTACTGCCTACTTCTTTACGAGTGACGGGTGACTATCGATCACGAAAAGGACTGTGAGAGTAGCAACGGGACGATTCGCCCTGAGTGTACGAATGTTCTGTACTCGGAATAGAATTGAGTTAACGCTAGTATAGATTGTGTCCGTACGAGGGAAACTGGATCATACAAAATGGACCGTAGGATGGTGCATATTTATTAGGTTCCATTATATTTACTGCCACTATGGCATCTAGCGATGAATCCCGGCGACGATTTTTGAAAGGGGCGGCGTGTGCGTGCTGTGGTGCAACGCTCGCCGGTTGCTTGAGTGGAAATGGCGACGAAGACGACGGCAACGGCGACGGAAACGGAAACGGAAACGACTCGAGCCAGGGCGACTACCCCGAATTCGACCCGCTCGACCCCGAATTCCCGCAGCTAACTTCGACGCTGATGGAGCACAGCTTCGAAACCGGGGCCCTCGAGGAGCTCGACAACTTCGAGGAGCGAGACGAACCCGTCTACGGCAGTCCACCACGGGAAACGCCAGACGACGAGAGCGAGTGGATCGATCCCGACACGCTCGACTTCGCGATGGTTCCCACAGAGGATCCGACCGTCTTCGAAGGCGTACTCGACCCGCTGCTCGAGAACATCGCGGAAGAGACCGGCAAGGAAGTCGTCAACAACCCGCTCCAGTCCTACGCAGCCCAGATCGAGACGATGCGCAACGAGCGCCTGCACGTCGCCGGTTTCTCCACCGGGTCGACGCCGTTCGCAGTCAACAACTCGGGCGCCGTCCCGTTCAGCATTCAGGTCGGCGAAGAGGAGTTCGGCTACCGGCTGTGGGTCATCACGCAGGCCGACAACGACGAAATCACCGAACTCGATGACCTGGCCGGCAAGAGCGTCGCTCACACCAGCCAGTCGTCGAACTCGGGTCACCTCGCGCCGAACGCGCTCTTCACCGATGCTGGCGTGACCCCCGGCGAGGACTACGAGATCGAGTTCTCCGGCAGTCACGAGAACAGCGCCGCGGGCATCTACCACGGCGACTACGACGTCGCGCCGATCTGTAGCACCTGCTACGCCCGCGTCGCGGAGCGTGGCGACGTCGAGGCTTCGGAGATCAAGTGCATCTGGGCGAGCGCCCCGTTCCCGACGACCTCATTCTGCTACCGTTACAACCTCCACCCCGACATCCAGGAGGGTATCGAGCGGGCGTTCCTCGAATACGACTACCAGGACACGGAGATCGCCGAGGAGTTCGAAGGGCGCGGGACGTGGGTAGAGATCGATTACGCGACCCACTATCACGACATCCTCGTCAACCACCAGGTCAACGGCGTCGATTACGAGGAAGACGAAGCATAATACCCGATGCTCAAAGTAGTCGATCTGGACAAGACGTATCCGACCGGAGATCACGCGCTGAAGAGCGCCTCGATGGAAGTGTCGGGGAACGAAGTCGTCGCAATCATCGGCCCCAGCGGCGCCGGAAAGAGTACGCTCATCCGGTGTATCAATCGACTGACGGAGCCGACCGACGGGGAAGTGTGGCTCGACGACACCGAGTTGACCGAGCTGTCGAAGCGGGATCTGCGGGAAACGCGCCGAGACATCGGGATGATCTTCCAGGAGTACGGACTCGTCGAGCGCCTCACCGTCATGGAGAACGTCCTCTCCGGCCGGCTCGGCTACCTCAGCAACTGGAACGCGTTCCGTCGGAACTTCCCCGAGGAGGACGTACAGCACGCGTACGAAACCCTCGACCGGGTCGGTCTCGCCGGGATGGAGGACAAGCGAGCGGACGAGCTCTCGGGCGGCCAGCGACAGCGCGTCGGCATCGCCCGCGCGGTCGTCCAGCGCCCGAAGATCATGCTCGCGGACGAACCGACGTCGAGCCTCGATCCGGACACGTCTCGAGCCGTCATGGACCTCCTGACGGAGATCGCTCGAGAGGAGTCGATTCCGGTGCTCATCAACATTCACGAGGTCGAACTCGCGCTCGAGTACGCCGACCGCGTCGTCGGCCTCCACGACGGCGAGATCGTCTTCCAGGGCGGTCCCGAAGCCGTCGACGAGGGCGCGCGCGACGTCATCTACCGCGGTGAGAATAACGACCACCGCGATGCTGACGGTCAGATTTCGAGCGAACCGGGGTCCGCAATCACTGACGAGCACGCGCCGGACAAGAGCCCGACCAGAGACGTATGAGTAGCGGGACAAACGGGGACCGCACGAGCGAGGACCTGTGCACCGACGGAGGCTACCCCGGTACGTGGGAGCGGCCGACGGTGTTCTACAACGCCGCGGTGAAGTACGCCGTCTACCTGGTTATCACCGGATTCGTTCTCTGGAGTATCTGGGAGATGCGGATCGGCATCGATCGGTTCGTGTCCGGTTACGAGGCTGCAACGAGTCTCGCCGAGGGGATGTACCCGCCGAACTTCGGGCCACGAAAGCGCGAGCTCATCTACCGCGGAATGATAGAGAGCATGGCGATGTCGATCGTTGCCACGTTCGTCGGCGTCATCATCAGCATCCCGATCGCGGTGATGGCCGCCGAGAACCTCGTTCCTCGACCGGTCTACTACGTCGGGCGGGGAATCGTCTCGGTGTCGCGGGCGCTCCACGAGCTCGTGCTCGGCATCCTCGCGGTCATGGCCGTCGGGATCGGCCCGCTCGCCGGTGTGATCGCGCTGGTGTTCGCCACGCCGGGATTCTACTCGAAGTTGCTCGCCGAAGACCTGGAGGACATCGACGAAGGACAACGCGACGCCATCAGGGCGGTCGGTGGATCGCCGCTGCAAGTCCTGCTGTACGGCGTCTATCCCCAGGTGATCCCCCGAATCGCGGGGCTGGGGATCTACCGCTGGGACATCAACATTCGGGCGAGTACGATCATCGGCATCGTCGGCGCGGGCGGCATCGGGACGACGCTGCTCAACGCCTTCGACCGCTACGAGTACGACTTCGCGATCGCGATCATCATGGCCATCATCGCAGTCGTCCTCGTCGGTGAGGCAATGAGCGTCTACATTCGGAGGCGGATACAATGACCGATCAACCGATGGGGTCCGATACCTCGACGGCGTGGGACACCAGGGGTCGGAAGCGGCGATTCGTCCGGTACGTCGGTCTGCTCGTCACGTTCGTCGTCGTTGCGATCTCCTGGCGGGCACTAAACGTCCGGTACGAGTACCTCGAGACGGCCCCGGAGTCCGTTCGGGACCTCCTCAACCGAATGTATCCGCCGGACGCCGCGTACGCCAACGAAATCGTCGGTCCGCTGCTCGAGACCATCAACATTGCCGTTCTCGGGACGGGCCTCGCGATCCTGCTAGCGCTCCCCGTCGCGTTTATCGGGGCGGAGAACACCACGCCGAACCGGGCGACCTACCTGCTCGGAAAGTTCCTCATCGTCGCCTCGCGCTCGGTGAACGTCATCATCTGGGCGATCATCTTCGTAATCCTGTTCGGAACGAGCGCGCTCGCCGGCGTCCTGGCGGTCGGCTTCCGGTCGATCGGATTCGTCGCGAAGCTCATCGCGGAGGAGATCGAGGAGATCAATCCGACGCAGGTCGAGGCCGTTCGCGCGACCGGCGCGAGCAGAACGCAGACGTTGCTGTATGGGATCGTCCCGCAGGTGAAGCCGGCGTTCGTCGGGGTGTCGGTCTACCGCTGGGACATCAACGTCCGGTCGAGCACGATCATCGGCTTCGTCGGTGCGGGCGGCATCGGCATGGAACTCCAGAACAGCATCGACTTTCTCGACTGGCACCGCGTGTTGACGATTCTCATCGCCATCCTCGCGGTCGTCATCGTGAGCGAGCTGATCTCGGCGTACCTTCGGTCGAAGGTGCGCTGACCCCACTTTTTCTCTCCGCATGCACTACGACGGCATCATCTTCGACCTCGACGGAACCGTCTATCGGGGTGACCGACTCATTCCTGGAGCGACGGCCGCGATCGAGCGCGCTCGAGCATCCGGTTCGAGCGTCCTGTTCCTCTCGAACAACCCCACGAAGCGGCCGCCAGAGTACGCCGACCGGCTGACCGCGTTCGGTATTCCGACCGACGACGATGACGTGCTCAACTCGGCAGCCATCACCGCTGAGTGGCTCGGGGCGAACCATCCAGGTCGGCCAGCGCTGGTCGTCGGCGAGCGCCCGCTCGTTGCCGAACTCGAGGACGCCGGCATCACCGTGACGGAAGATCCCCGGCAGACGGAGATCGTCGTCGCGTCGATGGACCGGTCGTTCGACTACGAGACGCTCCGGCTGGCACTCGAGGCCCTCGACGACGAGACGCCGTTCGTCGCGACCAATCCCGACCGCACGTGTCCGGTCGAGGACGGGGAGATTCCCGACGCCGCCGGAATGATCGGCGCGATCGAGGGCGTTACCGGTCGATCGCTCGACCGCGTGCTCGGAAAGCCGTCGCCCACAGCGGTCGAGATCGCGATGGCGAGGATGGACTGCACCCCCGAACGGTGCCTGCTCGTCGGCGACCGCCTCGAGACCGACGTCGAGATGGGGGCCCGATCGGGGATGGCGACCGCGCTCGTGCTCACGGGGGCGAGCGACAGGACCGACCTCTCGAGTGCACGGTACGAACCGAACCACGTCCTCGATTCGATCGCCGACCTGCCGGAACTGCTCTCCGCCGGCGGGTGACCCGCTCGCTCTCTGCCCGGGTCGCGATGAGGAACCGCGAGGCCGTTTCTTCCGGTTCTCTCGCCTTTTTACAAATCCGTCACGAAGACGGGGTATGCGAAGCATCGAAGTTACCGAATACGGTGACAGTGGTGTCCTCCAGACCGCGGATCGCAAACGACCTGAGCCAGGACCGGGCGAAGTCAGAATTTTTGTCGAGGCCGCGGGGATCAACTTCGCGGACGTCATGCAGCGACGCGGCGTGTATCCGGGTGGGCCGGAACCGCCGTACGTCCCCGGGATGGAAGCCGCCGGAACCGTCGACGCCGCAGGTGAAGGCGTCGACCTCGAGGAAGGCGACCGCGTGGTCGGCATGCTCGGCGGGGGCGGATACGCCGAGTACGCCACCGCCAACGCGCAGATGCTCCTGCCCATCCCCGACGGGATGAGCTTCGAGGAAGCCGCCGGCTTCCCCGTCCAGTTCCTGACCGCCCACTCCTGTCTGTTCGAGTGGGGCGGCCTCGAGGAGGGCGAGTCCGTCCTGATCCAGGCCGCGGCGGGCGGCGTCGGCACGGCGGCCGTCCAGCTGGCTTCACGAGCCGGCGCGGAAGTCTTCGGCACGGCGAGCACCGAGGAGAAACTCGAGCTGGCGGCCGAGCTGGGCTGTGACCACCCGATCCAGTACACGGAGGTCGACTTCCGCGACCCCGTCGAGGAGGCGACCGACGGCGAGGGCGTCGACCTCGTCCTCGAGAGCGTCGGCGACGACGTGTTCGACCGGAGCCTCGACGCCCTCGCGCACTTCGGTCGGCTGGTCACCTACGGCGTGGCGAGCGGCGTGCCCGCGAGCGCCGAGAACCGGCGCCTGCTCTTCGAGAACAAGTCAGTCATTGGATTCCATCTCGGACAGGCGTCCCGTCACGACCCGAAGCGGATCATGCGGGCGGTTCCCGACCTGACCCGGGGGTTGGCCGATGGAGACCTCGAGGTAATCGTTGGGGAGACGTTCGCGCTCGAGGACACGAGCGAAGCCCACCAGTTCATCGAGGATCGAAAGAGTGTGGGGAAGGTCGTGCTGATTCCCTGAGCAGCACGCGGTCGTCGACTCGAGACGATGAGCCGACGATTCGAGAGGACGAATCGGTGAACCTCGGATGGCGAGTGATAGCTATTTTGTGCTGCCTGTGGGCCACTCACCTATGGCCACGGAACGCCCTCGAGAGGCCCGTCACAGCGAAATCGACGCGATTGTTGAGCAGAAGGCGGGCGGCGTCGCGGAGACGAGAGACGAAGCCGACAAGTACACCGTCCTCGGGGCCGCGAGCCGACGCACGTTCGCGAACTGGCTCACGCCGATCGAGGAGCACTTCGTCTGCCACCGGAACGACATTCCGGACGCCGACGCCGACGCGTGGACCGTCTCGCTCACCGGGAGGCTCGACGGGGAACTTTCGATGGCCGACATCCGAGACGAGTATCCGCGCGTGGCGGTCGCACACACGATGGAGTGTGCCGGCAACGGGCGCGGCCAGCACCGACCCGAGACGGGCAGCGTCCAGTGGGACTGCGAGGCTGCAGCCACCTCCCTCTGGACTGGGACTCCAGTGAGTTCGATTCTCCGCGATCACGGCGTGAGAGCGGCCGACGGGCAGTGGCTCACGACGGTCGGCGGCGACCCCTCGGACGGCGACGACGTGTTCGCTCGGTCGATTCCGCTCGAGAAGGCCCTCGACGACTGCTTGCTGGCGTACGAGATGAACGGCGACCCGCTGCCGCGAGAACACGGCTACCCCGTTCGCCTGATCGTTCCCGGCTGGTACGGCGTCAACAACGTCAAGTGGGTCGAGGAACTCCGCGTCATGGACTCGATGGTGACCGAGGGGAGCCTCGAGCGTCCCGGAGAACACGCCCACTGGCAACAGGAATCCTATCGCATCTATCCCCAGGGAAGCGAACCGGACGAGAACGAGACGGTCGACACGTACGATACGTGGGCCCAGCTCGAGGGAGCTGTCGAGCACCCGTACACGTTCGACGCGAACGTAATGTCGCTGATCGGCGCCCCGTCCGGGGAATCACCCGTCGGCGTACGTCCGGACGAGACGGTCGAGGTGCGCGGCGTCGCCTGGGCGGGCGACGACGCGGTCGACCGCGTCGAGGTCTCCACGGACGGCGGCGAGACCTGGAACGATGCAGAACTGTTCGGCCCCGACTACGCGGGCGCGTGGCGACTCTTCCGGTACGACTGGGACGCTGGTCCGGGCAGCCACACCCTGCTGTCGCGCGCCGCCGACGACCTGGGCCGACGACAGCCGGCGCGAATCTCCGGACCGGAAGCCTGGCGCGACGCCCTCGAGACCGACGAGTATCCCTGGAACGAGGGCGGGTACGCCGCGAACGCCTACGAACCGAACAGCGTGGTCGTCGAGGTCCGTGCCGACGACCGGGACGTCAGCGAATAATCCGAATCGTGTGCGCCGACGCGGTCACTCCTCGAGCGACGCGCCGCGCTCGAGATCGTAGTCGACGAACTCGGCTTCGTCGAGTGGTCGTCCACCCTCGAATGCGAAGGTTCCCTCGACGGTATCGCCCTCGAGCACCGCGGGTAGCCAGAGGTGATCGTCCTCCCACATGCTGTCGTACGGCACGTCCTCGACTGAAACCCACTCGGGGTGGGCCTCCTCGGTCGCCACCGGTTCGCCGTCGTAGGTCTCCGTTCGGAACACGTGACAGACCGTGTGAACCTCCCCGTCGAGGGTGAACGTGAGCTCGCCGGCCTGCTCGAGCGCCTCGAGGGGGAGCTCGAGGCCGACCTCCTCGCGAACCTCGCGAACAGCGCACTCACGCGGCGTCTCGCCGTCCTCGAGTTTGCCGCCGGGTCCGTTGTACCACCCCTCGCCGAGTCCACGTCGCTTCTCGATGAGGAGTACCTCGTCGCCGTCCAGGACGAAACAGAGCGTCGCCTCGATCATGCTCGAGGGTTCGACTGTGCGGACAAAACTGGTGTGGTCCGCTGCGGCTGAGGCTTCGTTTCACCCCGAGGTAGACGGGCCTGATCTCGGCCGTTCGGATACGGCCACCCTCGTCGGATGAGGCTCCCTGTCGATAATGGACCTTACGAACTACGTCTCTCGCTTCGATCCGCTCCACAAAATCGAAGGTCGATGACAACAAATAGACTCAACGATGGCCACCGAAGCGACGTTTACCGTCCCCTCGAGTCAGTTCCCGCTGGGGACCGTGTTCGAGCAGCTACCGGACGTGACGGTCTCCCTGGAGCGGATCATCCCCGCACAGGACGTGGTAGTGCCCTACTTCTGGGTGCGAGGGACCGTCGTCGACGACATCGAGGAGGCATTTACCGAACACCCCGGCGTCAGAGACATCCATCTCGTCGACTCCGTCGCGGACGAGTATCTGCTGCGCGTCGAGTGGGCGGTCGAGTATTCGGGCGTACTCAGCGCGCTCGTAGAGACGGAGATACCGCTCATCGAAGCCGTCGGCACGAGCCACGAGTGGACGTTCGATGTTCGCGGCGACGACCGAAGCGACATCGCGGCCTTCCAGCAACGCTGTCGGGAGCTGGACGTACCGGTCACGCTGACGAGCCTCCACGCGTTGACGCCGGTCGAGACGGACACCGAGGCGGCACTCACCGATCCCCAACAGGAAGCGCTGGTACTCGCCTTCGACCGCGGCTACTTCGAGACCCCCCGGGAGGTGACGATGGGGGAGGTCGGCGACGAACTCGGCATCTCCCAGCAGGCCGTCGCCTCTCGCCTTCGGCGCGGAATAAAACACATTCTGGGGAGTACGCTCTCCGAGACAGGCCGCTCGGATCGATAGATCGCTTAAAAGGGTTTTGTATAACGCGAAGCAATCCTGATGGTCGTTCTCCTTGGACTACACGTACGATGCCCTCCGGTAAACGCGAGCGTACACTCGTCGCATGTTCCGCCTGCGGGACCGCCTATGCAGCCACGAGCTGGTCCGACGGACAACTGCAACCGATCGGAACGAAGAACGGCTGCCGGTGTGGGTCGACGGAGTTCCGCGAGGTCCGTTATCGAGAAACCGCCCCTCAGGAGGAAGAAGCCGACTGACCGGTTCGAAGCAGCGCGCTAGGCCTTCGCGTCGGCGCTCGAGTCCGCGTCCGTCCGGTCGAACAGGCGGTCGAGGCCGAGTGCGAGCGCGGCCGACAGAGTGGCTCCGATGAGGGCGAAGCCAGCGAGCGCGACGAAGAAGGTCGCGAGGCCTGCCTCGCCGAGCAGAAATCCACCGATGGCGATGCTGGTCGCGCCAAATCCGAACTCGCCGAGGTAGGTGTAGCCGTAGGAGAGGCCGCGGCTGTCGGCGGGCGTGTAGACGGCGACGGCGTTCTGGTAGAACGGCTGGATGGCGAACAGGACGAAGCCCAGGACGCCACAGAGGACGAGCAGGGCGCCCAGGCCGCGGTCGACGATGGGGACGAACGCGAGTGCGAGAGCGGCCAGGACGGCGAAGAGTGCGGCCAACCCGCGAGCCGCTGGAACGCGGTCCGTGAGCTTCCCGCCGGTATACTGGCCGGCCATGCCGACGACCAGCAGGCCGACGTAGACGTAGAAGCCAGGGTCGATGTCGTAGCGCTCGAGCGTCGGGAACAGTTCGAGTCCCTCGAGCGCCGGCAGGCCGGTCATGATCTCGGGCAGGTAGGTAAGCACGCCGCGGTAGTACAGGCCCTCGAAGGTGACGAGGACGAAGACGATGGCAAAGGCGCTGGCGAAGAGCGCCCGAGAGTTGGCGAGAAACTCCGGCAGCGAGAGCGCCTCGTCCCGCCCGGCATCGACGTCGTCCGCGACTGCGGCGGTCGCGTCGAAGTTCGCACTGAGCCCGTAAGCGACGGCGACGAAACCGGGGATCGCCAGCAGGGCGGCGACTACGGGCCACTCGAGGACGATCAACAGCGTGGCGGCGACGAACGGCCCGAGGGCGATGCCGAAGTTGCCGGCGATGCCGTGCCAGGCGAAGACGGTGCCGCGCTCCTCGACGCCCGTGCTGATGAGCGCGAGTCCGGCGGGGTGGTAGACGCTGGCGGCGATACCCCACAGCAGGAGGCCGACGGCCACGGCGTAGATAGACTCGAGGACGGAGGCCGCCGCGAGGGTGACGAAGGCGAGGCTCATCCCCAGCAGACAGAGCAGGATGAGCCGCTTCGGACCGTACCGGTCGGCGAGGACGCCGCCGGGAAGTGCGCCGATACCGAAGGGAGCGTACCCCAGCGCGACGACGAACCCGACGAGGGTGACACTCACGTCGAATTCGGCGAGCCAGACGACGAGGAAGATCGGTATCGAGGTCTCGAACCAGTGGACGAGGGCGTGGCCCGCCATGGTGAAACCGGCGATCGAGCGGTCGTTCGAATCGAGAGACATGCGAGACGGTGGTCAAATGGCTGGCGTCGGGGTACTTAGCGACTCGGAAATCGGCAGAGTGGCGGGGGCGTTCGGTGGCCGCGCTCGCTGACCTCGAGAACTCGAGACGCTGTCCCCACCCGCACCCTTTTGTCGGGTACCGATGTGTGACAGAGTATGGCGGATCGGACGATCGGCTACGCCGACGAGATGGAGTACACGACCCTGGGCGAGACGGGACTCGAGGTCTCCTGTCTCTGTCTGGGCTGCATGAACTTTGGGAGCGCCGAGCCCTGGATGATCGATGACGAGGAACAATCGATCGAGATCGTCGAGCGCGCGCTGGATCTCGGGATCAACTTCCTCGACACGGCCAACGTCTACTCCCGCGGGGAGAGCGAGGAGATCGTCGGCCGGGCGATCGAGCCCTACGACCGGGACGAACTCGCGATCGCCACGAAGGTGTTCGGACGCATGGGCGACGGACCGAACCGGCAGGGCCTCTCGAGGAAGCACATCTTCGACCAGTGTCGAGCGAGTCTCGAGCGCCTCGGGACCGATTACATCGACCTCTACCAGATTCACCGGTGGGACGAGGAGACGCCGATCGAGGAGACCCTGCGCGCGCTCGACGCCCTGATCGACGAGGGGGTCGTTCGCTACGTCGGCGCGAGCACGATGACAGCCTACCAGTTCACGAAGGCGCTGTACACCGCCGACGTCGAGCACCTCGAGCGCTTCGTCTGCATGCAACCGGAGTACAATGCCGTGGATCGCCACGAGGAGGCGAACCTCCTTCCCGCCTGCGCGGGCGAGGGAGTCGGCGTCATCCCCTGGTCGCCGCTGGCCGGCGGCTTCCTGACCGGAAAGTACGACCGGGACGACGATCCTGACGAGGGGCGGGCCGCGACCGACGAGTACACGAGACGGCGCTTCACCGACGAGAACTGGGCCGTCCTCGAGGTCATCGAGGAGCTCGCCCAAGAGCAGGGCGCGACCGCCGCGCAGGTATCACTGGCCTGGCTCCTCCACAAGGACGTCGTCGACGCGCCGATCGTCGGCCCGCGGTCGATCGACCACCTCGAGGAGAACGTCGGGGCCGTCGGGGTCGAGTTGACGGAGGGAGACCTCGAGCGCATCGAGGAACCGATCGATCCGCGGTGGCCTGCGCCGGGGAAGAACTGACGTGACGACCGGATGAGGTGGAGACGACACCGCCAACGAACACTGTCGTACGGGTCGACGTTGGCGTATCTTCCCCAGCAATACGTTTAATAATTCCCACATTTAGCCAATTACTTATACTTTTGATATATAACCATACTATGATCCGAAGAGAGTGGCTCCACTTTGGCATGCTCTTTCTCGGTTTCGCACTCTTCTTCCCGGCTATACTCAGTGGACTCGCTGCGGTGGAGTACGAAATTGCCCTCGAGGAAACCGCTACGGACGGCGGTGAGGTTTCAGACGAGATAGATCGGTACGGAGTCGCTCGGTACGACGAACTATCGACCGAGCACCGGCGGATCGTCGACGGCGCGGTCGAGGGTGAACGATATCGATTCGACGACGACGAGAACGTCGCCATCGCGTGGGGTGACGGCCGTGTCGTCTCTCGAGACGGACAGTATCACGTCATTCCTCGAGAGACGGTCGTCGACTGGATCAGTCCGAGTGGACTGCTCGCGCTGGCATTCGGGATCGGAGGGGTGGTGTTGATCGTGGAATCGATTCGTCGGCACCACTTTCCTCGGTATCGTCCGTTCCGACGGGCGAGGTAGCTCGCCGGCTATTCGATTTCGGACGGCGTAACGGTTATTCCTCCTCGAGCGACTCGTCGTTCACGCCGACGGCTCTCGAGACGTCCACGTTCTCTGGGTCGTCCTGACCGCCGACGACCAACTCGCCGTCCTCGTTCTCCACGTAGACGTCGTCGGCGAACCCGCCCTCGGCGTGGGGGTGCTCGGGATTCTCGAGGCGTTCGGGCGTCGACGGGGCCTCCGGAAGCCCACCGTCGGGCCTGAACTCGCCCAGGGGTCGATCGATCGTGATCCCCCAGGTCGCGAAGAAGTCGTGGTAGCGGTCGTAGTGGTCCTCGAGTTCGTCGGCGGGGAACTCCATCATCTCGGTCCAGCCGTGGTTGTAGAAGTCGAAGTTCGCCTGGATGTGCGTGATCTCGCGGGCCTCGGCCTCGGAGTACCCGGCGCGCAGGGCCTCGAGGTAGCTGTCCATCGTCGCCTCGAAGAGGCCGTCGAGATGGGCCTTGCGTTCGTCGGCACGGGCCGGATCGGCCTTGCCCAGGAAGATCTTCGTGTGCAGGCGAACGAGACCCGAAATGGCCACCGAACGAACGACTGGGGTCTCGAGGGCCTTTCGGGAGGCGAAGTGACGGGCGTTCTGGCGGAGTTTCATACTCGAGCGGACGGACTCGAGCCTAATGAGCAATGTGGAGTGGACGGATTGTCTAGCTATAGACAGTATAGTATGATCGATTCCTTGATGACGAACGAGCGACGCCCGCGGCGAGGCTACTCGACGATGGCGCCTCGACCTCGAGGGTAGTCCAGATAGCAACCGACTTTAACCCCCGTTACGAAATTTCCCGACATGACCGAGTACGTTATCATCGGGGACGGGATCTCCGGCAGTTCGGCCGCGGAGACACTCCGGGAGGAGGATCCGGAGTCGTCGATCACCGTCATCACCGATGAGGGCGAACCGCTGTACAATCGCATCCTGATTAAAGAACACGCCAAGGGCAAACTGCCCGAGGCACCCATCTCGATCCACGACGAGGACTGGTACGACGAGCGCGACATCGACCTCTCGCTCAACACGCACGTGACGACGATCGACACCGACGAGAAGATCGTCCGCACCCACGAAAAAGACGACGTTCCCTACGACAAACTGCTGATCGCGACGGGCGGAACGCCCACGCAGTTGCCGGTCGAAAACAGCGACGCCGAGGGCGTCCACCACTTCTGGACGTTCCAGGACGCCCGAAAGATCCGCGAGAGCGCTGAAGCGGCCGACGACGCCGTCATCGTCGGGGCCGGATTGTTGGGCATCGACTTCGCGGCAGTCTGTGGTTCCCAGGGCGTCGACGGCAAGTTCCTGATGCGCGGGGACCGCTGGTGGCGCTACGCGCTCTCGGCCGACGGCGCCGAGATCATGCACGAGGGGATGCGAAACGTAGGCGTCGAGCCGATCTTCGACAGCGGCGTCAGCGAGTTCGAAGTCGACGAGGACGGCCGCGTCGAGGCCGCCATCGGCGGCGACGGCAACCGCTACCCGTGTGACTTCGCCGGCGTCGCGATCGGCCTGACGTTCAACACCGAGTTCCTCCACGACACCGACCTCGAGCAGGACAACGGCATCGTCGTCGACGAGTACATGCAGACGAACCTCGAGGACGTCTACGCGGCGGGCGACCTGACGCAGTTCTACGACGTTCTCCTGGGCGAGCAGGCCCAGAACGGCTCGTGGGGCTCGGCCAAAGAGCAGGGTCGAGTCGCGGGCATCAACATGGCCGCCGACGACGAGGCCGAGCCCTTCGAGTGGGTCTCCTCGTACTCGATTACCCACTTCGACTTCCCGTTCCTCTCCTTCGGTCACCCCACCCTGGGCGACGAACACGCCGAACGCCGCTACTCAGACACCGAGTGGCGCCGTATCGCGTTCAAGGACGGCAAGGTCGTCGGCGGCGTCCTCATCGGCGACCTCTCCGCCCAGAGCAAGCTCAAACAGCTCATGCGCCAGCAGCGTATCGTCGCCGACCAGGCCGAGGTCCTCCTCGAGAAGCAAGTCGACCTCGACGAACTCGCGCCGAGTCAAGATCAATAGTCGGGCAGTCGTCGCTGAGGGCCTGTCGCTCGTTCATCGACACACCGCAGGTATAGTTATTGTCGACGTCCTCGTGCGGTGATACGTTGTAGCAGTTGTGCTGAACTCACAGCGCAAATGTTACAACGACAAATGCTCGAGGAGCGGGTATCTGAATCACTCGATCCGTATGAACGAGATCACTTCTGGATTGACAGCTGCCTGCGTCTGGCGAAACTACCGGATAGCACGCATGCGGGTGTCAGGTTAGCGAGGTCGTCGGGTTCTACCGACTCTCGTCGCGATTCACCGCACCCGACAACCTCTGTTACTCGTCCGGTTCGTCCGTATTCGACTGCCGGCGCAGCCACTCGAGGCCGAGGAGGCCGCTGACGATCCCTGCGCCGGTCGTGAAGCCGGGTGACTCGTCCGCGTCGGTCTGGGAGGTGCGTTCTTCGGCCTCGGTAGCCCCGTCGTCTCCGTCGTCGGAGTCGGTCGTGGTCTCGTCATCGTCGTCGGATCCGTTCCCGTCGGAGTCGGTCGTATCCTCGCCGTCGTCGTTTTCGTCGCCGGGAACTTCGCAGCTGTCGCCGCCGCCGGACTCCTCATCTTCGTCCGACGTCTCCTCGTCACCGGTGTCGTCGGTGCTGTCGCCGTCGTCCGCGCCATCTTGCCCATCGTCGTCAGTTCCGTCTCCCTCGTCAGCGGAGTCATCTTCGTCGTCCGTCTGTTCCCGAAGCGCGAAGAGTTCCTCTTCGTGTTCGACGTATATCGTCTCGCCGCTGATCGCCCGAATGTGTCCGACCGGTGCGTCGTCTTTCGAGAGCGTCCACTTCTCGCTCCCGTCGTTTTTGTCGAGCGCGACGAGTTTCTGATCGTAATCCCGGTCTCCGTGGTTGTGGCCGTCCACCTCGAAGTAGACGTAGACGGTCTCGCCACTGATAACGGCCTCCCCGTAGGTGTACGTGACGTCGATGCTCCAGTCCTTGTACTCGTCGTCGTGGGCCGAGTAACTGCCGTAACCCTGATCGTTTCCTCCGATCGCGGATTCGTTGCTGAGTGCCCGTCCGGTATGCGACGGGACATGGTTCAGCAACTCGCCAGTTTGGGCATCGTAAAGCGGGTTTTCCTCCCCCGGCAACTCGACGAGAACCGCCGTCTCAGTCGCGTAGATATCGTGTCCTGAGTTGTAGTTGTAGTACCCTCGCCAGTTCTGCCAGACGGTCTCTCCGGTCGTGTGATCGAACGCGAGAGTGCCGTTCTCCGTACCAGCGTACACGAGGCCGTTCGCTGCGGCGGTCCCGGTGACAAATCCGGACTCCTTTTCTTCACCGTCGCTCGACTCGACGACGGCCGTGTCTTTTTTCCATCGGACCGACCCGTCGTCGGCCTCGAGCGCGTACAGGGTGCCGTCGACGACGGCGAAGACGCTGTCGTACGCTACTGTGTGGTTGCCCGTCCACTCCTCGGCACCGAGCGTACTCTCCCAGCGGACGCTGCCATCGTCTCGATCGAGCGCTACAATCTCGCCACCGTTGAGATACACCGTCTCGCCGACTACCGCGGGACTGTGCGCGTCGACGTCGGTGTTCTCCCAGAGGAGCGAGCCATCTGCCGCGTCGAGGGCGATGACCCCGTCCGTCGTCGTCGTATACACGGTGTCGTCGGCGACTGCCGTCGTGTACACGGTGTAGTCACCGAGTTCGATGGGGTCCGTCCGGTCAACGGACCAGGCGATCTCGAGCGAGTCGCCGTCGAACTCGTACCCGTCCTCGATGAACCTGGCGTGGCCGGCGTCACCACGGTGCGACGCCCAGTCTTCGTCCATCTCCGGGTTGGGGACCAGCGACGGATCGGGGAGGTCCCCATCGACGTCGGATGCGCCGACCCCACTCGAGGCGAGTCCAATCCCGGTCGAAAGCGCTGCACCTGCTGCAAGGACCGAACGGCGATGCACATCGTGCATACCCCTTCCACCATCAATGAGTCCCTTTACTATCCAGGTATTATGACTGAGTTATTCTATTTACAACTGTTTCACATGTCGAATTCACCCTCCTTGACCGGTTCGGGCAACGATTGCCAACAGCATCTCGTTGCGACGAATCAATCCTCTGTATCTCCCGCTACACCTCTGACAACAACTCAGTAGTTTGTCGAGGTACTGCAAGATAGAACGGCGCAACTGTTTCACGAGATGCAAGTCAACCAACCAGAAGTGGTGATTGCACAGTACAGAGCGATCAGTTAACGGACGAATGTAGTTAGTATCATAACGACTCCGATCGGGAGATACACTGGCCCTAGCCCAGCGGTGCACGTATTGACCCCGCCGTCAGGCGTATAGGTGACTGTCAGGCCAGTAACTCCCTCGAGTTCGTAGCCACCCGGCGGCCCGTCGGGCCCGTATCCCACATCACTACACGTCGACCAGAAGAATAGTGGACTGATGAGGACAAGGAGGACTCCAAGAAAAAGCAGTTTCCGCCTCGTCTTCGGCTTCATACGACGGCTTCCCGTTCGGGAGTCATAGAATTTTCTACGCTCGTGTGGGGCGTCTCCCACATCGGTTGGTTCCAGACCAATGATCGAGATAAACAACGGATTCCACTCGTTCGATGCGCTTTAGCCCACCTGCAATCGAGCATCAAATGGAATTCTGTTAACGCATCAATTGTCGAACTAATGGCTCGAGCGGAGCCACAACACGGATAACGTCCGAACTCACAGAAGAATGCGTAGAGACTCGCGCCAGAAGCAGTGAAAGACAACTCATGGAATGGCACGTATCACTGTGGACGGCGCTTCTCGGTGTTACCGCACTCGTCTCGTTCGCGTTCGCAGTGTACGTCTTCCGGAACTACTACCGACGAGACGACGCCGTCGTCGTGGCCTTTTTCGGAATCTCCACTGCGACCGTGTGGTGGTCGCTGACTTACGCGCTCCAGGTCTCGGCGACGACGGTGTCGGCCAAATTGGCCTGGAATCGATTCGTCTGGACCGGCGTCGCCCTGATGATGGTCTCGTGGCCGCTCTTCGTTCTCGTCTACACGGGACGGGAGCGGTGGGCTCGTGGGAAGCGGCTCGCCCTGCTCGCCGCGCTACCGACCGCGACGCTCCTGCTCGTGTGGGGTGGCAGGGCAGACCAGTTTTTGTATCTCGAGCCGGCCGTCGAATACGTCGACGGGCTCTACGTGCTCACGTTTACGCCAGGGGCGTTCTTCCTGTTCGTGCAGGCGTACTCCTACGCGATCAACGGCGTGACCTACGTGCTGCTCTGGCGAACGATGAGACGCCAGGCCGGGCCAGTCCGTCGGCAGGCGATACTCCTGTTGGTCGCGGGACTCATACCGGCCGTCGCCACCCTCGTCGGCATGACCGGGTGGATCACGCCACTGTTTTTCGATCTCACGCCGCTCGCGTTCCTGCTCACGACGCCCCTCGTCGCCTGGGCGTTGTTCAGCCACCGGCTGTTCGAAATCTCGCCGGTCGCCCGAGACGTGGTGTTCGAGAACCTGGCGGACGGCGTGGTCGTCCTCTCGGACGGAGGTACCGTTATCGACGCCAACGACCCCGCGCGGTCGCTGTTCGACGATCGAATACTCGGAATCTCGCTCCCAGAGGCGTTCGAAGCGTATCCAGAGGTCGTCTCGGTCGTCGACAATGATGCTGACAACGAGCGTGTCACGGTCGAAACGAGCGAGGAAACGAAACGACTCGAGGTATCTGCGCTGGACGTGACGTCAGGAGGAACCGTTGCGACAGTCCTGCTGTTCGAGGACGTGACCGACGAGGAAACGCTCGAGCGACGGTACCAGAGCATGATCGAAAAGTCACCGAACGTGGTCGCGACCGTCGACGAAGAGTGGACGTTCCGATACGTGAGTCCGTCCATCACGCGGGTGTTGGGCTACGAGCCGGCACAACTCGTCGGAAATTCGCTCCTCGAGTACGTCCATCCGGACGATCGAGCAGACCTACTCGAGTTGCGGACACAGTCTCGAGAGCGACCCGGTACCGATTCGATCGAACATCGGGTGACACACGCCGACGGTACCTGGAACGTGTTCAAGACGACGACCGAACCGCTGTTCGACGGTGCCGGCGAGTTCGTCGTGACCTCGACGGACGTCACCGACGAGCGAATCTACGAACAGCGACTCCAGGTGCTCAATCGCGTGCTTCGACACGACGTCAAAAACAACGTGAACATCATCACGGGCTACGCGGATCTGCTCGCGGATCACATCGATGCCGGCGGCGAATCGTACCTCGAAACGATCGAGGAGAACGCAACGGCCCTCGCCGACCTCAGCGAACTGGCGCGGGAAGTCGATATGGTGTTACACGGGAAGTCGGACCATCAGACGGTCGACATGGCGGCTGCAGTCGATGCGGCGACCGAGCGGCTACAGCGGAGTTACGACGATGCGACCGTTACTGTCGGCATCGACGTCGACGTCGACGAAGCGGCGCTCGCCCTTGTTAATCCTCTGTACCCGTCGGCGATCGACAACGTCCTCAAGAACGCGGTCGAGCACAGCGATCGGTCGAACCCGTCGATCGAGGTCACCCTCGACCGGACGGAGACGACCGTCGACGTGGTCATCGCCGACGACGGGCCGGGCATCCCGGCGGTCGAACAAGAGGTGCTGACTGCCGGACGGGAGACGTCGCTGGAGCACGCCAGCGGACTCGGGTTGTGGCTCGTGAACTGGATCGTTGCTCGATCCGGTGGAGACGTCGAGTTCGCCGAGAACGAGCCTCGAGGGAGCATCGTTCGACTCCAGTTTCCGCGAGCGACCACGGCGACAGCGAGCGCACAAGCCAGTTGATTTCTCGAGAGTCGATTTCGACGTCGCTCGAACCAGTTCACGCTCGAGGAGGTGCCTCGATAACAGTTGCTGGACAGTGGCGGGAAGGATTGGTGCAAAATTCAGTTCACGGAACGACGCACCATGGACGGACGGAACGAGTCGTTAGTAGGCGAACATATTGTTCCGCGCGATTCTTCCTGGAACCGAACGTTTATGACCGCCCGTGTCAATTGGTATCTTGGAACATGTCCTCCAGTGACACTGAACCCCTCCAGCGGCAGTTGACCGTCCGGCGAACCGAATCGATCCCGGCATCGTCGCGAGTTCGCCACGTTGATCAGCTGAGTGAGGAGGCACTAACCCGGTTCCTCGAGGTCGTGGAAGCCGGCTCGACTGCCGTCCGCGAGGACATGGAACTGGCCGATGGCGACGTGATTATTCACACCGACTACTTCTGCGTGAGTTACGACTGAGCCCAGGTCGTTCCAGGTTACCGGGAGTGGATTTCGAATCACCCCCTCCTGCGGGCAGGTCGACAATCCGCCTCTGGGTGGTGTGCCGTCGGCCTGTCGCCGGGCGTATCGAAGCGGTTTTCCGGGGTGCGACGCAATCTAGGCGACATGAACGGCGGAAGCGACATGACGCTCGCGTTCGAACTCGAGGCCCTGCAGGCGCTCGCCTCGCCGGAGGCCGTCTTCGACGACGCTCGGGGCTGGAGTTCCTACGTCGGCGTCGTCTCCGAGGAGCCGACGTACGTGGTGACGAACTTCACCCGGAAGAACCGGGTCCGACAGGACTTCTTCTCTGGCCCACGCGGCAAGGCCGAGAGCCTCGAGAGCGTCAAACGCCAGTTCGATACGGATCGACACGTCTTCGTCGGCGTCGGCGACGACGACGAGGCCCTCGCCGACGAGGTCGGCTGGGAGTTCCTCCACGTCGAAGACGCCGCGGAGGCGGCCGATTGGACGCTGTCGACCGAGCCGGAGGAAGCCGACGATCCGGACGAGGCGATTCGCGACGACTGGCCCTGAAATGGCCCAGCTCTCGGTACTGACGGCCATCGACGAGGCGTTCGAGCGCATCAGCGACCGCCGCGCTCTGACGGTGCTGGGCGGGCTGGTCGCCGTCCAGGCACTGATGCTGGTCGGCCTCCAGAGCCAGCTCGAGGCCCAGCGGGCGTTTATCGAGGAAGAAGAGCTGTTCGTCCCGGGGTTCGAAACGCTCCCCGACGAGTTGCCCCTCGCGGTCGAGCTCTCGGTCGGGGTGGCGACCGCGCTCTGGCTCGCCATGCTGGTGGCGTTCGTCGCGCTCTCGGTGGTGGCGTTCCGCGTCCTCTCCGAGCGGGCGGCACGCACGCGGAGGCGGGACGACACCGACGACGTCGATGGTGAACCCGTCGAGGATGAATCGCCGCTCGAGTCACCGTCGAACGATGCGCCCCGGTGGAACGACGAACTCGGTCGAACGACGCTCTCGACAGTCGTCGCCGCGTTCGGCGGGTCGCTGCTGGTGGGACTCGGCCTCGCACTGTTCGTCCTTCCCGGACTCGTCGCCGCCACGGCCCTCGCGTTTACCCACCCGTACCTCGCAATCGAGCGAGTCGGACCGATCGATGCGGCCCGCCGGAGCATCGAGCTGACCCGCGGCTCCTGGCTTCGCGTCTTCGTCCTCCTCGTCGTCATCGTCCTGAGCTTCCTCACCGTGAGTTCACTGGGCGCCGTCGCCCTCGCCGCCCTCGAGTCGGCGCCCGTCGCGGGTGAACTCGCCAACGTCGCGTTCGGCTCGCTGGCCTGGCTCTTCGCGCTGGCCCTGCTCGCGAGCGGGTTCGACCAGCTCGAGGCCCGTCGGACCGAAGAGGACGAAAAGTGGGCGGGTATCGACGACGAACTTCTCCCGTAGGCTCGACGCGCGGCCGTCTCGAGTCGTCGTCCTTATCACGACACCGGCCCAAACCCCGGCGATGGCCGACCCCGCGCCTCGCGTCCCGGGCGACGACACCAACCGCCTCGAGCTACCCTGCGGAGAGTCGCTCGACCCGCACGAGATTGACCTCGGCATGCGCGAGTACAGCTGTTCGTGTGGCGATCGCCACGCCGTGGTCACGGACGTCCACCCGCCCTCGCGGTTCGTCCCCGAGTCGCTCGTCGCGGTCCTCCAGGAGACCGTCGACACGGCCGACGACTTCGACGAGTTCGGCACGCCCCACCTGCTCGGTATCGTCATGGAGGAGTTCCCCGAGGAGGTGGTCGTCCACGACGCATCAGAGGACGGCGCCGTGGGGTACACGCTCCTGTGGGTGACCGACTTCGAGGCCCGACGGCTCCACGTCGTCGTCGTGGAACTGATCGTCGAGTTGATGGAACACGCGATCAGCCACGCCGATGACGGCGACGCGATCACCGAGTTCGAGACGCAGATGCTCGAGTTCGACGTCGAGTCGTTCGTCGATCAGTACCGTGACGTGCGGGACTTCGAGAGCGAGTACGACGCGCCGGTGTGACCGGCGTTCGTGTGCGAGGTCAGCGTTTGTTTTCGCCGATACGTTTCGTCGTTTCGTCGTTCCATGTCCGAGCCACCGTTTTATTGACGTCGAACGCGTACCAGGAACGGTGACCTACCGTGGCCTCGTTTCTGATACTGTACGGAACCGGTGAAGGACAGACGGCGACCGTCGCGAGGCGGATTGGCGAGAAGATCGCCGAACGCGGCCACGAGACGACGGTCGTCGACGCAGCCGAGACCGCGCACGAGCTCGAGATAGAGGGCTTCGATGCGGTGCTCGTTGGGGCATCGATCCACGCCGGGAAACACCAGGAACCGGTCACCGAGTTCGTTCGGTCGATGAGTGAGGCGCTTGCGGCGAAGCCGACCGAGTTCTTCCAGGTGTCGCTCTCGTCTGCAACCGAGGAGGGACGGACGCAGGCGGCGGGATACGTCGACGAATTCGTCGAAACTACCGGATGGCATCCGGATCGAGTCGGCCTCTTCGGCGGCGCGCTCCGGTACTCGGAGTACGGCTTCCTCAAACGACTACTGATGAAACAGATTGCGGGGCGGACGATTCCCGACGTGCCGCCGGCGGACGAGTCCGGGGACGTCGAGTTCACGGACTGGCACGAGGTCGAGTCGTTCGCGGCCGACGTGGCCGCGTTCGTCGAAGGCCGTCTCGGGGTGGCCCCGCCAGCGAGCGACCCATCCGAACGAGATAGCTGAGTACGAATGCGGAGAGAGGTGAGCAAGAGCACGACAACACCGTGAACGGCCCTACGGCCCCTCGCGCTCGAGTCACCGTGGCTCGAGGCGACGTGTATTGAGTCAGCAGCTCGAGTCACCGTGTCTCGACGAAACGAGACCTACTCCGTATCGATCTGCGTCACTCGTTCGTCATCCCTGTTGCCGTCGCCATCGCCATCGACATCTCCCCCGTCTTCTCCGAGCGAAACGTCGAATCGAGCGCCGCCGGCTTCGCTCTCCGTCACCGCCACCTCCCAGCCGTGAGCGTCCACGACCTCCGTCACGATCGCCAGGCCGAACCCCGTTCCCTCCGGGTGGGTCGTGTAACCGGACTCGAGGACCGCCTCCCGTTCGTCCGGCGGGATCCCCGGCCCGTCGTCGGCCACGTAGAAGCCGTCTTCGCTCGCTCCGATCGTGACGTGTACGTCGGACCCGACGTGCTCGAGGGCGTTCCGAAAGAGGTTCTCGAACAGCGCGAGCAGTCGCGTCTCCTCGCCCGTCACGGCCGGAAGCGAGCCGTCGACGTCGATGTCGAGCGCTGGATCGACCGTTCGACCGGCCCGACGAACCACCGTCTCGAGGGAAATCGATTCGGTGTCGGTGAGTTGTCGCCCGCTGCGAGCGAGCACGAGCACGTCGTCGATGATGTCGTCCATCCGCTCGAGCGCCCACTGCACTTCGTCGAGGTGGTCTCGGTGTCCCTCGTCTCGTTTGGCGGCGAGCATCTCGACGTGGCCGGTCGCGAGTGTCAACGGGTTTCTGAGGTCGTGTGAGACCGTTCCCGCGAACTCCTCTAAGCGTTCGTTCTGGCGCTCGAGTTCTCGTCGCTGGTGCTCGAGTTCGCTCTCTCGTTCGGCGCGTTCGAGGGCGGCTTCGACGTTCGCAGCGAGGATGTTCGCGAGCGCGAGCGATTCCTCGTCGAAGGCGTTTCGTTCGGTCGAGGAGACGAGGAGAACGCCGTACTCCCCCAGGGGGAGGTGAGCCTCACTTCGGATCGGCGTCTCGGGATTTCGAACGCCACTTTCGTCCCGAATATCGTCGTGAGCCATCGGTTCGCCCGATTCGAACGCCGTCCAGGCCAGTCCACCATCACGTTCGATGGAGGGCGGCTCGCCGAGGAGGCTGACGACGTCGTCCGATATCGCCTCCGGAACGAGGGCGTCGACCTCCGGATCGTACCGATGGATGCCGGTGAGCGGATACTCGAGGATGTCGGTCGCGAGCGCACAGCCGACGGTTGCAACCTCTGTGGCGTTCTCGGCGGCCATCAGCCGTCGGGTGCCGTCGTGAAGCGCGCGGATCCGTTGTTCGCGTTCCTTTCGCTCGCCGATATCCCGGATGACACCGACGGTTCCGGCGAGTTCGTCGTCGTCGATCACCGGAGCGATGTTCGCTTCGGCAACGTGGTTCTGACCGTCGGCGTCGGCATACTCGAATTCGAACGTTCCCCACTGCCGGTCTTCCTCGAGGATCGCCCGAATCTCACGGATTCCCCGTTCGAGTGCCGCTTCTGGCATGAACGAGCGAGCGTGAGCGCCGATGACCGATTGCCGGGATCGGCCGACCGCCTCGGCCATCGCGTCGTTTGCCACCGCCACGGTCCCGTCCGCGTCGAGGACGTACATCGGGTCGCCCACCGTCTCGACGAGCGTCCGGTACTCCTCGAGTTTCCGTTCACGCCGTTTCCGTTCGGTGACGTCGGTGTAGATGATGTACTCGTAGACGGTGCCGTCGAGTTCGACGGCGAACCCCCTGAGGAGGAACTCCCGGGGACCGTCGACCGTGAGTCGCGTGACCTCCTCGGTGACGACTTCATCCAGGCCGACCGCGTCGTAGATTGGGACGGCGTCCTCACCCGCCGGGAGCAGCGACTCACGGAGGATCTCGCCTTCGATCTCGTCCGCCTCGTACCCGAACAGGCGCTCGAAGCCGGGGTTGGCGGCGACGATCCGGTCCAATCCCGGATCGCTAACGACGACGACGCCGTCGGGGACGTTCTCAAACAGCGCGCCGAATCGATCGCGTTCGCGACGGACGGCCTGTTCCGATCGAATGCGCGAGATTGCCGCGGAGACGTGTGCCGCGAGCAGTTCCGCCAGCGTTCGGTCGCGCTCGGTGAACGCCGCCGGGTCGCGCGAGGTGGCCTGGAGCACACCGAAGGCCCCGACGGGGACGCTGAGCCCGGAGCGAAGTTCGTCGTCAACGGGATCGGCATCGTCGTCGGAGCCGATGTCGAGGTCGAGAGAGGATTCGCCGGACTGGAACGTCCGGCCGACGACCCCCTGGTCGGGTTCGAACGCCTCGGTGAGTTCGGCGACGATGGTGCCCTCGGCGGCCGCCGGGCGCAACACGCCGTCTTCCTCGACGTACAGCGCGCTGTCGTCGCTCTCGAGGACGTGAATCATCGCCTCGACCGCGAGTCGGTAGACGGTTTCGGGGTCACGGCAGGCCTCGAACTCGAGGGCGACGTCGTGCATCGCGTCGACCCGGCGGAAGCGGCCGTCGTCGCTCGAGGTCAGTACGCGCTCGACCCGCTCACATAGGCGTTCGAGAGCGTCCTCGGGTTTATCGCGGTCGATGGGGACGTACGACGTCACGTCCGCGTCAATCGCGCGACTCGCCAGTTCCTCGGAGCCGTGACGGGCGTACAGTACTATCGGAAGGGCTGGATAGGTTCGCCGGATCGTTTCGACGAGCTCGAGACCGTCGGAATCGGGGAACCGGTCGACGGCCACCACACCGTCGACAGACCGATTGCCGAGTGTTCGAACTGCGTCTACAGCCGTCTCGACCCTGTGAACGGACAGCCCTGGACACGACGACTCGAGGGCGTCGACGACTCGCGGCGCTCGGTCGGTCGGGTCGACGTAGACGAGCGACCCACCATCGAATGCCCGTCGTTCACCACTACCACCACCAGACATGTAGTTAGCAATAGATGACTGGGTACTACCATAAGGAGTTCGGCCGTCGGATCGTTCTCGGCGACGGGGTGTCCCGAGCCGACCGTACGAAATTCGAAATTCTATTTCGAGAATCGCACTATTTCGTGGCGCTTATTACGATGTACACACTTCGGACGGACAACGAATGAGTACCGACCACGACACCGGGGACGACGGACGCACGATCCTGCTCATCGGCAGCGGGCCGATTCAGATCGGTCAGGCCGCCGAATTCGACTACTCAGGCGCGCAGGCCTGCCGGGCCCTCCAGGAGGAAGGCGCGCGCGTCGTGCTCGTCAACTCGAACCCGGCGACGATCATGACCGACCCGGAGATGGCCGACCGGGTCTACCTCGAGCCGATCACGACCGACGCCATCGCTGAAATCATCCGGAAAGAGCGCCCGGACGGCGTCATCGCCGGGCTCGGCGGCCAGACGGGACTGAACGTCACGGCCGAACTCGCCGAGGAGGGCGTCCTCGAGGAGTACGACGTCGAGATCATGGGCACACCGCTCGACACCATCTACGCCACGGAGGACCGCGACCTCTTCCGCCAGCGTATGGAGAACATCGGCCAGCCAGTGCCGCAGTCGACGACCATCTCGCTGGATTCGGGCGAGTCGGTCACCGAGATCACGGACGAGGACCTTCGCGAACGCGTCGAGGACGCCGTCGACGCCGTCGGCGGCCTCCCGGTCATCGCCCGGACGACCTACACGCTAGGCGGCTCCGGATCGGGCGTCGTCGAAGAGATGGACGAACTCCTCGCTCGCGTGCGGAAAGGACTTCGCCTCTCGCGGAACAACGAGGTCCTCATCACGGAATCGATCGCCGGCTGGGTCGAACTCGAGTACGAGGTGATGCGCGACGCCGACGACTCGTGTATCATCATCTGCAACATGGAGAACCTCGACCCGATGGGCATCCACACCGGCGAGTCGACGGTCGTCACCCCCTCGCAGGTCATCCCCGACGACGGTCACCAGGAGATGCGCACCGCGGCGCTCGACGTCATCCGCGAACTCGGCATCCAGGGCGGGTGTAACATCCAGTTCGCCTGGCACGACGACGGTACGCCAGGCGGCGAGTACCGGGTCGTCGAGGTCAACCCCCGCGTCTCTCGCTCGTCGGCGCTCGCCTCGAAGGCGACGGGCTACCCCATCGCCCGCGTGACCGCGAAAGTCGCTCTCGGGAAACGGCTCCACGAGATCGAAAACGAGATCACCGGCCAGACGACCGCGGCGTTCGAGCCGGCCATCGACTACGTGGTTACCAAGGTCCCCCGCTGGCCCAAGGACAAGTTCGACGATGTCGACTTCGAACTCGGTACGGCGATGAAGTCGACCGGTGAGGCGATGGCCATCGGACGCACGTTCGAGGAATCGCTCCTCAAGGCGCTCCGCTCCTCGGAGTACGACCCCGCCGTCGACTGGGCCGACGTTTCCGACGAGGAACTCGAGGCCAACTACCTCGAGACCCCGACGCCCGATCGCCCCTACGCCATCTTCGAGGCGTTCGAACGTGGCTACACCGTCGAGGACGTCTGCGACCTGACGGGCATCTACGAGTGGTACGTCGAGCGCTTCGAGAACATCGCCGAGGCGTCGGTCGCCGCTTCCGAGGGCGACTTCACCGAGGCCGCCGAACTCGGCTTCACGAACCAGCAAGTCGCGGCCCGCGCGGGTGCCGAGGTAGGCGCGGTCGAGTCCGCCGCTCCCGAGCGCACCTTCAAGCAGGTCGACACCTGCGCCGGCGAGTTCGCTGCCTCGACGCCGTACTACTACTCGGCGCGGGACGCCCTCGAGTCGGGTTCCTCCCCTATCGCCCACGACGAAGTTCAGGTCGACACCGACGTCGAGAGCGTCGTCGTCGTCGGCGGCGGCCCGATCCGTATCGGGCAGGGCGTCGAGTTCGACTACTGCGCCGTCCACGCGGTGCGCGCCCTGCGGGAACTGGGCATCGACGCTCACGTCGTCAACAACAATCCCGAGACCGTCTCGACGGACTACGACACCAGCGACGGCCTGTTCTTCGAGCCGATCACCGCCGAGGAGGTCGCCGACGTCGTCGAGACGACCGGCGCCGACGGCGTCATGGTCCAGTTCGGCGGGCAGACCTCCGTCGACATCGGGGAACCGCTCGAGGCCGAACTCGAGCGCCGCGGCCTCGATTGTACCGTCATGGGCACCAGCGTCGAAGCGATGGACCTCGCGGAAGACCGCGACCGGTTCAACCAACTCATGGACGAGTTGGGTATCGCCCAGCCCGAGGGTGGCGCCGCCTACAGCCGCGACGAGGCATTCGATCTAGCCCAGAACCTGGGCTACCCGGTCCTCGTCCGTCCGTCCTACGTCCTCGGCGGCCGCGCGATGCAGGTCGTCCACAGCGACGACGAACTCGAGACCTACATCGAGGAGGCCGTCCGGGTGAGCCCCGATAAGCCGATCCTCATCGACCAGTTCCTCGAGGACGCGGTCGAACTCGACGTCGACGCCGTTTCGGACGGCGAGGACGTGCTCGTCGGCGGCGTCATGGAACACGTCGAGAGCGCCGGCGTCCACTCCGGGGACTCCGCGTGTGCGATCCCGCCGCGCTCGCTCGACGACGAGACGATGGCCCGCGTCCGCGAGGTCACCGAGGAGATCGCGACCGCGCTCGAGACCGTCGGTCTGCTGAACGTTCAGCTGGCGGTCACCGGCGTCGGGACGGACGAGCCGACCGAGGTGTACGTCCTCGAGGCCAACCCCCGCTCTTCCCGTACGGTGCCGTTCGTCTCGAAGGCGACCGGCGTCCCAATCGCCAAACTCGCCGCGAAGGTGATGGCCAGCGAGACGCTCGCGGAGCAGGGCATCGACGAGCGGATTCCCGAGCACACCTCGATCAAGGAGGTCGTCCTGCCGTTCGACCGCCTGCCGGGAAGCGACCCGCGCCTCGGCCCGGAGATGAAGTCGACCGGCGAAGTGATGGGCACCGCGAGCGACTTCGCGACGGCCTACTGGAAGGGGCAACAGGCTGCCGGCAACGCCGTCAGCGAGGGAACTGCCGTGATCGACCTCGCGGTCGACGGCTTCGAGCAGTTCTTCGACGTCGCCGAGTTCGAGGACGTCCCCGCCGCGATCATGAAGGGCGAGGTCGACTTCGTCGTCAGCGACGACCGCGACGCCCTCGAGATGGCCGTCGAGGAGGACGTCCCGTACCTCTCGACGGAGGCCAGCGCTCGCGCGTACTTCGAGGCGCTCGAGGGATTCGACGGCGATCTCGACGTTGCGGCCGTGACCGACCGGCCACAGCGGGCGGCGAACTGGGGCGGCTGATCGGGCCGGCCTTGCCTTAGTAAGGGGGGGTACTGCTAAGAGGTCACATACCACCGAAAGAATTCTGTCGGACGATTCGGTATCCGGGCTATGGACGACGTTCCCGAGGCCCGAGCGCTGTCGGCGTCAGCCGTCGACACGATTGTCCAGTCGATCGACCCGGCGCTCGAGGTTCGAGACGCAACCGCCGTCGAACGCGGCTTCTGTTCGGTCTACCGGCTCGAGGTCGACGGTAGCGATGGATCACGAAGTCTGTTCTTGAAGTGTTCTCCCGACGGGAAAACGTGGGGAATCCCCGACGAGGCACGCGTCCAGGCCGTTCTCGATGCCCACACGACGATCCCGGTCCCCGAAGTACTCGGCGTCGTGGACGACCACGAGACGCTCCCCGCACCGTGTTACCTGATGGAGGCGCTGCCCGGTGAGGCGCTCCCCTACGAAGACGTGTGCCACCTCGACGACGGCGCTCTCTCGCGACTCGCGCGGGAAACCGGCGAGTACCTGGCCGAGTTACACGCGGTGCCGGCGGTCGAGCAGTTCGGCCACGTCCGGCGCGACGGGCCCGACCTAGTCGGCGGGCGACCCGATCGCGAGCCGTCGACTCTGACGGTCGGCGATCCGCGGGAGACCTGGCCGACGTTCCTGCGGGCGTACGTCGACCGCGAACTCGAGCGCCATGCGGATTCGAGGTTTTCGGCGCTCACCGCTGAGCTACGCCGGTGGCTCGAGGCGAGAATCGACGCGTTAGAGGTGGAAGGACCGTTCGATCCCGTGATGGGGCGCAACGATCACGGATTGCACAACCTCCTCGTCGACTCCGAGACGGGCGAGGTCACCGCGATGCTCGACTGGGGCTACACCCTCGCCGTGCCGGCGGCGTTCGATTTCGAGTTCGCCGCCTACCTCTACAGCGGGGCCTTCCTGGCGGGGCTGCCCGGCGTGTCGGATCGGCGACCCCTCGTCCGCGAGGCGATGCTGTCGGGGTACCGGACGGCGAATCCGGATCGAGCGGACGCGGTTTCGACCCCCGAACCGCTCTACGAACTGGTCGCGATGGTCCGCATCATGAACGACTTCGAGCACCTCGAGGTGCCCGACGGAAGCGAACGCGCCGTGACGGACCGCATCGAGGCGGACGCTCGAGCGATTCTCGAGAGTCAGAACAGAGGGTCTTCCCGGACGGAATAACGTACAGAACGCACTCCCTCGTGGTCGCGATTGCCTGTGCACGCGGACGGCCGTTCGTCGACTAGTCTTCGACCTCGCTCCACGCGACTCCGAGCGCAACGCCGATTCCGACGCCGATGGCGATTCCCGCACCGATATTGTCCATCGCCACGCCAATGGATACCCCCATTCCGACGCCGACCGCAATTCCCACGCCCAGTTTCGACTCATCACCGTCCGTTTCGATTCCCATAGCGATACAGACGCTCGCCGGATTATTACCGTATCGCTCGCCCCATTTAGCAGCGACGACGAGCGTGCGAGAGAGCCGAGCGACGGCTCTCGAAGGGCATCTCACGTCTCGTCGCGTTCGACGAGCCGTCACCACTACTACGGCAGGTTCACGGTAATCGCCAGGAGTATCAAAACAAATTTGGCGAGCGACCCCGTACCGCCTACCGGTGATTGCAATGACGACGAGAGGTATCGATACGCCGACTAATCCCCGATTCGACCTCGTGATCGACTTCGACCGCTACGACCTGCATCTTGCGATTATCCCGCTCGCCTTCCTGGCCACTGCTGTGGCGAGTCTGGTGGCCGACATCGCACTCGAGTCCGCGCTCGTGATGGCCAGTCTGGTGGGTCTCGTGGCGATGCTCGACGGCATGGTGTTGCGGCCGCCGAACGGTCACGGCGGCGTCTGACGTTGGTTCGACACGCGGTATCGAAGATGAACCGCGCGTGGCAGTCGAGAGGATCAAAGCTATAAAAAGAGTAGTACCGAAACCGGTGCGGAGCTATCGCTTCGAATACGACATCTACGCGCGCCACCACTGATCGCGCCACCACTGATCGCGCCACCACTGATCGCGCCACCACTGATCGCGCCACCACGGGTTTCGATACGCACCACCTCTCGAGTCTCCGCTCACCGAGGTCCGACACCCTAAAGCGGCCGCGCTCTGAGTGACGCGTATGGAATACCACGAGGCGGCGGACCTCCTCGTCGGCCTGCGGCGATTCCGTCCCAGTCCGGGTACGGAGTCGACCCGGGCGTTCCTCGAGCACCTCGGGGACCCACACGAGGGCGTCTCGTTCGTACAAATCGCCGGGTCGAACGGAAAGGGCAGTACGGCGCGGATGCTCGAGTCGATCCTCCGGGAGGCGGGGCTCACGGTCGGGCTCTTTACGTCACCGCACCTCGAGGACCTCCGCGAGCGGGTTCGCGTCGACGGACGGAAAATCCCGAAGGCTGCCGTTCGAGAGTTCGGCGAGCGCACCGGCGAGTACCTGACCGCCCAGGCCGCCGAGGGCGCCTCGCCGACGTTCTTCGAGGCGATGACGACCCTCGCATGCTGGCACTTCGGTCGGAAAGACGTCGACGTCGCCGTCCTCGAGGTCGGTATCGGTGGCCGCTACGACGCTACCAGCGTGGTCGACCCAGTCGCCAGCGCGGTCACGAGCGTTAGCCTCGAGCACACGGGGATCATCGGCGACACGATCGAGGAGATCGCTGCGGACAAGGCCCAGGTCGCCCCCTCGGACGCGCCGCTGGTCACGGCGACGACCGGGACGGCCCTCGAGACGATTCGGTCGGTCGCCGGCAGCGTCGTGACGGTGGGAACTGTCGAAGGCGGCGCTCTCGAGGATAAGAGCGAACCAGCCGACGGACCCGACGTCACCGTTCGCTACGGAGGCCGAACGAACCACGCCGAGGCCGCCGTCTCCATCGACGGTGACGGATGGACTGTCGACGCCCGCCTCCCGGTACTGGGCGCCCACCAGGCCGAAAACGCCGGCATCGCCGCGACGCTGGCCCGGCAGGTCGCCGACGTCTCGACGCGCGACCTCGAGCGCGGCCTCCGAAACGCCCACTGGCCGGGCCGATTCGAGGTCATGGGAACCGATCCCCTGGTCGTCCTCGACGGCGCGCACAACCCGGGGGCCTGCGAGCGACTCGCCGAGACCCTCGCCTCGTTCGAATACGACGACCTCCACCTCGTCGTCGGCGCGATGCACGACAAGGATCACCGCGAGATGGCCGCGGCGCTACCGACTCCCGACCGGGTCACCGCCTGCGAACCGAGCCTCGAGCGCGCCGAGGACGCCGACGTGCTCGCGCGGGTCTTCGCGAACGCCGGCACCCCGTCGGTCGACACCGTATCGGGGGTCCCGGACGCCCTGAACGCGGCGCTCGAGGCGGCAGAACCCGACGACTGCGTGCTCGTCACCGGGTCGCTGTTCGCCATCGCCGAGGCCCGTCGTCGGTGGACGCGAACGGCCGTCCCGAAACGGGTCCGGGACCGGGACGACGCCCGTGGCGTGCTCGAGCACGCGGACGTCGACGCGGCGACGATCACCGACGTGACCGAGAGCGGCGTCCACCGCGTCGTCACGATGGCCCTGCCCCGCGACGGGGCGACCACGATCGAACGGGAACTCGTGGGAGTGGGCGGGGAGTGTTCGCTCTCGCGCGTCCGGTCCGGGGACGATCCGGTCGAGGCCGTCCTGATGGGGACGCTCGCCCAGTACGAACGGCTGACTGAGACGCTCGCCAACCGATCGGACGGCCTGGCGTCGATCGCCCACGATCTGCGGACGGCCCTCGGGCTGGACGCCCCCGCGGACGCGGAGACGGACGCAGGGACCGACGCAGCGACTGACGCGAGGACAGACTACCCCTGGGAGTCCGGCCCCTGCATCATGGGCATCCTGAACGTGACCCCCGACAGCTTCCACGATGGCGGCCGGTACGACGCCCTCGAGGACGCCCTCGCCCGTGCGGAGCGCATGGTCGACGCCGGCGCCGAAATCGTCGACGTAGGCGGGGAGTCGACCCGCCCCGGCGCCGACCCCGTCTCGATCGACGACGAGATCGAGCGCGTCGTGCCCGTGATCGAGCGGTTGGCCGCGGGCGGGGACGTGGACGAGGGTGGGGGCGGAGAGGGGGACGGGAACGGGAACGAAGGCATAGACGCCCTGCTCTCGGTCGACACCCGACGGGCCGCCGTGGCGGAGGCCGCCCTCGAGGCCGGCGCGGACGTCGTGAACGACGTCTCCGGGCTGGCTGACCCCGAGATGCGTTTCGTCGCCGCCGAGTACGACGCCCCCGTCGTCCTCATGCACAGCATCGACGCGCCGGTCGTCCCGAATCGCGACGTCCAGTACGACGACGTCGTCGAGGACGTCATCGAGCAACTCACCGAGCGCGTGTTGCTGGCGGAGAAAGCCGGCCTCGAGCGCGACCAGATCCTCATCGATCCCGGACTCGGCTTCGCGAAGACGCCCGAGGAGAGCTTCGAACTCCTGGACCGACTCGAGGAGTTTCGCACCTTCGGCTGCCCCGTTCTTGTCGGTCACTCACACAAGTCGATGTTCGAGCGCGTCGGTCGCGCCCACGGCGAGCGACTCGAGCCGACGATCGCGGCGACGGCCCTCGCGGTCGACCGCGGCGCAAACGTCGTCCGCGTCCACGACGTCCCGGAGAACGTCGCCGCGATGAAGACGGCGCTGGCGACTCGTGGCGACGGCGTCTCGAGTGGCGAGCCCTGATCGTGGAACCGGGTGGAATTAGAACTGGGACCGGAAACTGAATCAGGGTTAGAACGGATACCTGAATCGGGTCTGGAATCGATTCACCCAGCGCTCACTCCGCACGAACCGCGGGAAGCGTAAACGAGAACGTCGCTCCCTCGTTAGGTTCGGACTCGACCCAGATCTCGCCACCGTGGCGTTCGACGATGCGCTCGCACAGCGCGAGACCGATACCGGTTCCCGGATGTTCTTCGTGCGTGTGCAGCCGCTGGAACACCTCGAAAATGCGCTCTGCATCCTCCCGATCGATCCCGACCCCCTCGTCGCGAACCGTAAGCACCCAGTGCTCGCCCGCCTGCTCGGCAGTGACGTCGATCTGCGGTGGCTCGTCACCCCGGTACTCGATCGCGTTCGACAGGAGGTTCTGGAACAGCTGTCGCAACTGGCTGGCGTCGCCGTTCACACGAGGCAGGTCGTCGGTCACGATCACGGCGTTGCTCTCCTCGATCCGCACCGTGAGGTCTTCCTGGACATCTTCGAGGACGCCGTTCAGGTCGACCGGTTCGAACGGATCGCCGCGCGTATCGACGCGCGAGTACTCGAGGAGACCGTCGATCATCTCTCGCATTCGTTCGGCGCCGTCGACGGCGAATTCGAGAAACTCTTCGCCGTCCTCATCGAAGGCGTCGCCGTACCGGTTCTCGAGCAACTGGAGATAGCTCGTGACCATGCGAAGGGGTTCCTGGAGGTCGTGGCTGGCCGCGTAGGCGAACTGCTCGAGGCGCTCGTTCGACTCCTTGAGTTTTCGCTGGTATGCCCGACGCTCGGTGATGTCGGTGAGCGTCACGACAGCGCGGCTCACGTTCCCGTACTCGTCTCGTACCGGCTTGCCGTGTTCCATGATGATTCGATGCTCGCCGTCGAACGCGTCGATTTCGTAGATGTTCGGTTCCGTGACTTCCTCGCCCTGGAGCACCTGGTACATCGTCCAGTCTTCGGGCCCGACTGGCTCACCCGAGTCCGACCACACCGCAGTGTACTTCTCGTACTCCTCGACGGATTCGGCATCGAAGACGTCGCCGCCCCAGATGTCCCTGGCCGTGTCGTTCGCCCTGCGCAGCGATCCGTCTGCGTTCGCGACTACGGCACCAACGGGCAGGACCTGAAACAGCGTCTCGAGCTCTCTCGACTGTTTTTCGACCTGGAGTTCGGCTCGCTTGCGTTCCGTGATATCGGTGAGTGCGCCGGGGAACCGCTCGGCGTTACCGTCTTCGTCGCACTCGACGTGGCCGCGGGCGACGACCCACCGAAGTTCGTCGTCGGCGTCCCAGACGCGGTACTCCGCCTCGTACGACTCGCAGTGCTCGACGGCGTTCTCGATTTCCGCGGCGACGCGGTCGCGGTCGTCTTCGTGGATCGACGACAGCACCTGGTCGAGCGGGACGCCCTCGCGAGCGGCTTCCGGATCGACGCCGAACGTTCGAGCGAATGAGGCACCGGTGACGAACGAATCCTCGGGGACGTACCACTCCCAGGTGCCGACGGCGCCGGCTTCCGTCGCGGCCTCAAGTTGCGTCTTGGCAGCCTCCAGATACTGCTCGCGCTCCTTGCGCTCGGTGACGTCCCGGAAGTACACCGACACGCCGGTCTCGGAGGGATAGATGGTCGCTTCGACCCAGAATTCCAGGGGATCGAAGTAGAGTTCGTACCCCTGGGGTTCCTGGGTTTCCATCGCCGCCTGGAAGGCGTTCCACACATCGTCGATTTCGGCAGCCTCCGGATACAGTTCCCACAGCACTTCGCCGAGCAGTTCGTCCTCGGTCGCCTGGAGCAACTCTTCGGCCCGGTTGTTGACGTGGGTGAACCGGAAGTCCTCGTCGAGGGCGTAGAACGCGTCGGTTACCCGTCCGAGGATTTCCTCGACTTCGCTCTCCGCGTTGTGTTGGTCGGTGACGTCCTCGAACACGAAGACAGCGCCGTCGAACTCGTCGTTCTCGTTCCACTGTGGCGCGCCGTCGACCGACAGCCACGTGCACGCTCCGGAGGGGCGACGGAGACCGACAATCTGATCGGAGATCGGGGTCTGTCGAGCGCAAACGCGATCGAACGGGGAGTCACCTGGCTCGAGCCGTTCGCCGGCCTCGTCGACGAAATTCCAGCGAGCATCGTCGGCGAAGACGAGGGCGTCTCGGGACCGCTCGAGGAGGTCCCCGGCACGTTCGTTCGCGAACGTCACCTCGCCGTCGGCGTCGACGACCGTGATCCCGTCGTCAATCGCGTTCACCAGCGATCGACAGCGCTGGCGGGCCTCGGAGCCGTCTTCGCCGTCGCAGAATCCCGCATCGACATCCTCGGCTTGCTCATTCATTATCGGCTACAGGGCATCGAGTTGGAAAAGGGCCTCGACGGGCGGTCAGCGCTAGAGCAGCCCGCGTGCGTCCTGGAGCTCCCGATAGGTCTCGAGGTACGTCTCCAGCACCGCCTCCCGATCCAGGTTCGCGAACGACTCGTCGTAGGTCCGGTGCTCGAGGTCGCCGGCCTCGAGGATAGCGTCGGCGAGTTCCTGTTCGCTCGTGGTCCGGAAGCCCCGTTCCCAGCCCTCGACGAGTTCGTGGGCCGCGGAGTCGGCGTGGTACTCGACGATGCCGACACAGCCCGCGCCGAGCGCCCAGGCGAACTCGGTCGGGAAGACGCACTCGGTGGCCGTCTGGGCGAAGACGTGCGCACTCCGGTAGGCCGCGATGCGCTCGTCCCGACTCGTCTCCCCGGCGAAGGTCACCCGGTCGTCGATCCGCAGGTCCCGCGCGAGTTGTTCGTACATCCCTCGCTGCGGGCCGTCCCCGAGGACGAGCGTGTGCCAGTTGCGGTCCCGGAGTTCCGCGAGCCCCAGAAGCAGGCTCTCGAGGTTCGCCCCCTCGTCGAGTCGCCGGGCGTAGACCACGTCGACTCGGTCGCCCGGCGGCGTCGCCTCGATCCGTTCGAGGTCGATCGGGTTCGGGACGACGTCGACGCGTTCACCCGAAGCGCCTCGCTCTCTGACCCAGGTCCGGACCATCCGCGACGGCGTGACGATGCGGTCGGCGTTCCGGGCCGCGTAGCGATGGCCGCGGTCGTCCGGGATGCCAACGGCACCGTCGACGCCGATTCCCGCGCCGTACCACTCGAGGACTAGCGGGGCTCGAGCCAGCGTCGCCCCCCAGTTGGCCGCCCGCACCTGGCCCGCGGGATCGGCACTCGCGTGAATCACGTCCGGGCCGATCGACCGGAGGACGAACGGGAGGCGAAGCAGGAACGACTGGCGCGCCTCGAGGCCGGTCGAGACGCCGTGGTACGTGATCTCGTCTCGCTCGAGCGTGGACGGCTCACCGGGCCAGAACTGGGCACAGCAGACGTGGATGTCGTGGCCGCGGTCGGTGAGGAGGTCGAGAACGGTCCGGAACCGTTCGTTCGTCTCCGTCTCTCGGTGGTGGGCGGTTTCGAAGGAGACGAACGCGATTCGCATCTACGCTGTAGATGCCAGCGAGGGGGTAAAAATATAGGGCATTTGGAATGCCGCCGTCGCTCGAGGGGTTCCGTTACCTCCCGCGACGAAACGAGAGAGGTGGTTCTCGCGATCTTGCGGTGAAGTGAGAGAGACGGTTTATCACCTCCCGCGGCGAAACCAGACCACTACTGAACGCGTCGACGGCACTCCCTCGTTCGCCATCGAGACGGAATGCAACGTCCGACCACGCCTGCGAGAGACGACAGAAACACGTAATTACGTAGACGAACAGTTGTCGCCGTTAATACCGTTGCACCCTCTCGTTCGTCTCGATGGTCACCGACGCGTCCGGCCAGGGAGCGGTCTTGCTCCCCGCGAAATTCAACCCCGCCTGCTACACGTGCGTTCGCTCGCTCGCCGAGCGCGGCGTTCACACGATCGTCGCCTCGGAACACGAAAATGTCCCTGCTGGCGGATCGCGATTCTGTGACGAACAGATCCAGATCTGTTCCCCCGACGACGACCTCGTCGCGTACAAAGACGCACTGAAGGGAAT
Source organism: Saliphagus sp. GCM10025317 (assembly GCF_042663665.1). Lineage (NCBI taxonomy): Archaea > Methanobacteriati > Methanobacteriota > Halobacteria > Halobacteriales > Natrialbaceae > Saliphagus > Saliphagus sp. GCM10025317. The sequence continues at coordinate 1,415,137 of NZ_JBHTAQ010000005.1, read as the reverse complement.
CGCCGCTCGACCGGACGTCCGAACGATCCTCCCTCTCCGCCCGGCCGATCCGTACGTGTTCGCGACCTACCGGGACGAGTTCGAACGATACGCGTCAGTGATCGCGCCGCCGACCGAGGCGCTCGAGGTCGTCAACGACCGGACGAAACTCTTCGACGCTGCTCGCGAGGCCGGCCTTCCGGTTCCCGAAACGCGATGTCTCGACGAGGTCGACCGGTGGGACGTCGCGTCCGTCATCAAATCCCGGTACAATCTTCTCACGTCGGAACTCACGCCGTCGCTCGCCTCGGATACGTCCGCGGTCGAAAAAGACGTGGTCTACGTCAAACCGGGAGACGAACCCGACAAAGCGACGATTCGCTCCGGTATGCGACACGAACCGATCGTCCAAGAGTACATTCGACACGACGACCAGTACGTGTTCGGCGCGCTGTACGATCAGGGCGAGGCGGTTGCGACGTTCCAGCACCGACAGATCCGCGGGACGTCCTACACCGGCGGTGGCGGCGTCTATCGGGAATCCATACGCGATCCGAAACTGGAGGCGGTCGGCCGGGCGCTACTGGATAGTCTCGACTGGCACGGCATCGCGTGCATCGAGTACGCGAAGGACACCACCACCGGCGAGTACAAACTGCTCGAGATCAACCCGCGGTTCTGGCAATCGCTCCCCTGTGCGGTCCGGGCGGGCGCCGACTTCCCGGCGTACTACTGGCTGCAGGCGCTCGGCCGTGGCTCGTCGATCGACGCGAAGTACGAACGTGGCGTCAGAAGTCACTACCTCTATGGCGAAGCAAACTACCTGCTTAGTCTTCGACGAGACGAGCCGATACTCGTCGACCGGCCCCCGGTCCTGGACACGGCACAAGACCTTCTCGAGTCGTGCATCCGGACGCCTCACTTCGACGTCTTTCGACTCGACGATCCTGTTCCGTTTTCGCGCGAACTTCGGCGGGTTCTCCAGAACAGGATCGGGTAGGGGGCCGAAGTAGGGCAGGAATGAGTCGAAGCAGGTAGAGAGGAGTCGAAGTGGGCAACGGGTTCGCCGTTTCTCCATCACGAATACTCACAAATCGGCTTCCTCAACCCACAGGTGCACCCGGTATGGTGCAGACTCGATCGACGGCTCCGCGGGAACGTCGTCGACGTACAGCAACCAGACGATGCGCACCTCGCCGTTCGCAGTCGGCTCGACGTCGTGAGCGAGACGCCACGTTTCGCCGTGATCGGTCGTCGCCTCGAACCGCTCGAGCTCGCGCTGGTCGACGACGCGGGTTTCGTTTTCCGAGACGTCCATCTCCTGTTCGACGACGACGACCGTGTACGTCGTCGTGCGTCGTTCGTGGTTGTCGACCCCCACGACGACCTCCTGGCTCTCTCCCGGTGGGATCTCGAGTACCGAATCGGCATCATCCTCGGAGAGAACGTATATCGTGGAGTACTCGTCGTCCTGTGGGAGTGCCGTGGCGGCGTATCCAACGCTCGCGATCACGAGCAGTATCGTACAGACCAGTGCGACGTTCAGGATCGCTGAACCGCGAGAGTCGGGATCGAACACCGACGTGCGAAGAGTGTCCATCCACTCGTCATATGGAACTCGAAACCGATCGGTCGGCGGGAGCGCAAGGCGTCTCCAGATTGCGCCGGCCGTGAGGGCGACGGTAACGGCCGAGACGGCGACGAACGTCGGTCCAAATCGGAACGTCCCCTGCGCAGTGATCAGGATGAAACCGATCACCGGAACGATAATGGCACTCGAAGCGATCGAAAACGCGATGCGTTCCGGGCCGTCGATCGTTCCCCACCACGACCGGGGACGTTCGAGAATGGTCGTCGGCGACTGAACCCCGCTTCCGGCATCGTCGAACCGGTCTACTGGCCCGCGCTCCGGGAACACGAGAGCAATCAGCGCGTATCCTGGAGCGACGAGGACGAAGACGAGACCGAACGGAACGCGAAGGGGCGTTTCCCGTATCACCGGGGCAAACACGACGACGTTCGTCAGGGCCGTGAGAGCGAGGACTACCGTCAGGTCCGCTGGCAGTCGACGATCGTGCGGTCGAACGAGCGAACGAATCATCCTCTCTGTCTCTTTCACGAACCGCGATTAAAATCGGATGGACGGTTGTCCGGACTGTCTGGGTCCAATGATAGTTGAACCACCAAACGCTGTCGTGATGCGCGATATGGCCGCGGCCCCACTGCAAGAAATCGGCCGTTTAGACCCTTTCACGGCAGGTAAACCGTGATTGACGACCAGCAATTTAAAGCAGTGGTCCTCGGTAGTTTGAGAAGAGACACTGTGACGACCCCCACAGACGGCCACGATTACTCGCACGTCCCTCGGTGGCGGGACGAAGCTGGTTCGTGCCCACGACGCCTGTCCGTCCCTCGCTGGCTTCAGATGGCACGGTCGTGCGTCGACGTGACCTCCCATTCGAACGAACCGCCGTCTCATTTGAGTACTCCCACATGAGCCCGGAAGAGTACGATAGTACGCCGGATGCGTCGTCCGCTGCGTTCGACCAGGGTGGTGAAAAGCGGGCTTTCGAAGGAGGAACTGCCCCAGCCGACGGTGCCAGAACCTCCGTCGTTCGTGATCGGACGGTACAGTTCCCCACCGGCGCTCGAACGACGCGAGAGCGACTCACGATAGCGGGATTCGTCGCCATCGGCGTGTTCTGTTTCGCTGTTGGGTTCGTCGTATCGGCGGGTCGTGAAGTCCTCTTCTCGCTCGGCGGGATCGGGTTGTTCGCCAGTATTCTAACGTACGGAGTGACGGGGACGCGGTCGATCGAGGCCAGAGATGGGGCCGAAGTGTACGAGACGTGTGCGACTAACCTCGAGGCGATCACGACGACGTTCGGTTCGAGTACCGAGCGAATTTACGTGCCGAACCCGGACGGCGCCGAATCCGGGGCTCGGCTATTCGTCCCGGCCGCCGTCGACGGCGGCGTCCAAGACGCGGCTGGATTCTCTATCGTCGACTCGGAGGAACGTGGACTCGTCCTCGAACCGACTGGGGAAACGCTGTTCCGGGAGTTCGAGCGGGAACTGGACGAACCAGTTGCGAGCTCTCCGGAACTGCTGACCGAACAGTTGACCGATTCGCTCAAACACCGTTTCGAGTTCGTCACGGACGCCGACGCGACCGTGCGACCGGACGAGGGGGTCGTCACGATTACCATTTCGGGGAACGTCTTCGGCCCCCCGGATCAGTTCGACCATCCGGTCGCCTCCTTCCTCGCAGTGGGTCTCGCAGTCGGTCTCGACCGCCGGATCTCGTTCGAGGCTACTGCGCTATCCGACGACGGAACGTGGGTCCTCGAGTATCGGTAGGCGTCGTTCGAAGCGAAGGCTGTCGCTGATATCCCGGCTGCCACCGGTGAACTGGTGTCGTGTCGAACCTGAAGTGGTGAGACGAACCGATATTCGTGTCCGGTTCGTCTCATCGATTAACGCGTGACGGAGCACTGGCTATGGCGACAGGACGAACAGGCTGACGAAACGGTAGCAGAGCACCGCTGCGGCGCCCGCCAGCAAGACCTTGGTGAGGATTCGTGGTCGATCGACCCATCGTGGCTGCACGTGTGACATGGTGAGCAGGTTCGTCAAGATGGCGACGCCGAGTGCGGAGAACAGAATAAACAGGCCGTAAGTAAAGAATCCGGTCATCGAGAGCACGAGTACCGTTCCCAGCAACCACGAACACTGAACGAGGACGAACCGCATTCGGTGCGGTCTCATTAGTGGATGGATCGAACGAGCAACACGGTAAAAACTATAGCGACCGTATTCGTGGCGCTTCTCGAGTAATCCACGGTTGGAATACGTTCGCCCCACCGTCTGTGAGCCGTATCCTCGCTCGTCGATTCGTGACCTGAATTAGTGATCGAGTACTGGCTGGAGAACGGATGTGGACCCGTCTGTCACCCGAATCGATGCCGTTCACAGTGTATCTGAAACGGTATACCGACCTCTTCGGTAGTCAGGAATTTTATATATCTAATTATATGCGATGCAAGACGTCTATCTCAACCTGATAGCGGTGGTCCGATATTGCGACCGACGTCATCGGTCGAGTGTTAACGAAACCGTCGAAACGAAGACCAACGACATTGGGGCAGACGAGTACTACTCGGTTCGACTCGAGAGGATCGATGGGGGTTTCGCCGTCGCAGGAATCGATTCATCCTCGAGCCACGGTCGAAAACGTCACACTACTCTGAGGATTCGGACGAAGTTATTTCTGCTTCCCTGTGGGCCGTTAATCGACCGTAACGAAGCCCTATGTCCCTCACTGTAACGCGTCACGATAGCATCGAACAGGCCAATAGAAACCAGTGGAACCACGTCGTCGAGCAGGCCGATCTGGGAAGCGTCTTCCATCGTTACGGCTGGCTCCGGGCAGTCGAACGGGGTCAACCGCTCGAGCCACGTCATCTACTCGTCGAAAAGAAGGGCAACCCCATCGCGATTTCTCCAAACTTCGTCAGTTCGATTGGGTCGACCCCGGTTCGACGCCTCAACAGTATTAGACCCGGCTCGGGTGGTCCAATCGCCATGGGCGACGAGGAAACCGCGCTCGATCTAATACTCGAATCGACGGCCCGCCTCAGTGATGGGTCGGTTCGATTTCACCAGATCAGTAACGTCGATTCGTCCTACGTTCGATACCACGATAGCTTCCTGGAACACGGGTACAACCTGCGAATTACTAACTGTGACATGTTCCTCGATACGTCGCGCGACTGGGACGCCCTCCTCGCCGAGATGGATAGCTCGAGGCGACGAGCGATCAGGCGAGGACACGATCACGACGGGGAGGTCGTCGAGGAAGAACTGACCAGAGCAGTCCTCAGCGAGATGCACTCGAATTATACCGATGTCGCGGAACGTGTCGGTGGCACCCGATTGACTCGAGCGTTCTTTCTCGAACTTCGCAACCTCCCCGAACGGATCAAGATATTCTCGCTCCACGTCGACGGAGAACGACGCGGACTGATGCTGTTCGTGCTGGACGACGAACGGTCGATGCTTCACTATCTCTGTTCGGGCGTTACGGAGGATCATTTCGAGTACAACGCATCGGAGTTGATCCACGAACACGCCATTAAGTGGGCCATCGACAATGGCTACGAGACGTACAACTTCCGTGGAACGGAGCCCGACTTTCGAAACGGACTGTTTCGATTCAAGGAACGCTTCGCTACCCACGCGGCCCCCAGTCTTACGTGGGAGCGGGGCTATCCACAGGTCGCCCTGGCGGCGCTGAACGGCGGACGCGTCGCTCACCGATGGGTTACGTCCTCGACATCGATTACCCCTGGGTCCGTGCAAGAGAGAACGGCAGAAATTAAATCGAGAGTCGTTGGTCGGGTTTTCTCGTGATCAAACTTCCGAGTAGCATGCAGTCACCGGGGCAAACGCACGCTCTAGTCTGAACCATGCGCAATTCATTTTCATCCGCGGTCGTCTCGATCATCGTTTCGAAGGCGTACATCTTACTCCTCGGAGTGGGGTTCACACCAGTTCTCGTTCGGCTCCTCGGACCGGTCGAGTACGGTCGGTACGCGCTCGTCCTATCCGTCTACTCCGTCGTCGGAATCGTTCTGGTCTCAGGAACGGGCGATACGGTACGAAAGTACATCTCCGAGCGGTCGGACGCGGCGTGGCAAGCCGCCATCTTCGGGTACGTGTTCAGAGCGGTGTTCGTCATCGGGCTCCTCGCCGCTACGCTATTCTCTCTGGCGGCGTACACGGGTCTCGCAGCATCCACGTTCGGACCGGCGTTTACGTCACTCTTCTACGTGCTTGCCGCGTACCTCGTTTTCAACCAGCTGGCGACGCACGTCCTGTGGACGCTCATGGGACTCCAACTGGAGTCTCGCTCGGAACCGCTAAAAGTAGTCAAGGAGACGCTATTCGTCGCGTTCGCGATCACGTTCGTCTACCTTGGATACGGCGTCGAGGGCGTATTGCTCGGATCCATCGTCTCCAGTGCGTTCACCATCGTGTTCGGATTGGCAATCGTCAGCCGTCTGTTGCCCGTTCGCCAGGCCTTCTTCTCGAGCGGTGTGGACCTTCCGAAACGACAGATTCTCACCTACACCGCGAGCACGATCGGTTTCTTCCTCTTTTTGACGTCCCTGTACCACGTCGACGTGCTCTTGCTCCAGGTCTGGTTGTCCGACGAATTCGTGGGATACTACAAAGGCGCGCTGGTGATCGCTGAAGTCTTGTGGTTCGCACCGATCGCCGTTCAGTACGCGCTCTTACAGCGTGTCTCGCACCTCTGGGAGCGTGGGGACATCGACGCTATCGAGCAACAATCACAAATCGTTACGCGGTACGTGTTCCTGTTTACGACGTTGCTGGTACTCGGCCTCGCTGCGCTGGCAGCTGACTTCGTTCCGCTCTACTTAGGTGAGTCGTTTCGACCGGCGGTCACGCCCCTGTTGTTGCTGCTCCCGGGCGTGCTCGGGTTCGCGGTCGCGAGACCGTCACTCGCCATCAACCAGGCCAGGCGATCGCTTCGTCCGCTCCTCGTCGCGACGGGCGCCAGCTCGCTGATCAACGTACTGTTAAACCTACTGTTGATTCCGGGCTACGGAATGATCGGAGCCGCCGTCGCGACGTCGATCGGCTACGGAAGCCTCGTCGTGTTCCAGACGGCCATCGCTCGACGGATGGGGTACCGACCGCTCGCGGGCATCCGCTGGGGGGCTACGTTCGTCACGATCACTGTGTCGGCAACGTCGATCTTTCTCGTTTCGTGGGCGATCGACTCGTCGATCCTCTCGCTCGTGATCGTCCCGCCGTTCGGTGCGGTCGTGTTCGCCGTCGCCTCAATCATGACCGGCGCGATCACGAGTGACGACCTCGAGGAGATTGCTAGCGCGACTGCGCTGCCGAAAACGGTCGAACGTCAGTTGCTCGAACTGATCGAGCGGATTCCGACCCGCCACGAATGACGCGAATAGGCCGACGCGTCGTACATCCGACCGCTGGAGGCTACGTTCGGCTTCCGAACGACTCAAATCAATTTGCGGCTCGAATTGAGCGGCTCACTCGAGAACCGTTTTCTCAGCCTGGTGCGAGTTTCGTGACGAGTTCGTTTCGATCCCGAAGCCTGAGATACAGCTGAACGGCGGCGGCCATTCCCCGACCGGATCGGTACATCGTATAGTACGTCCGGACGTTCGGATTGTACTTCGACTTCCACCCGTTAATTCGTGGGATGTTAGCGTCGACGAGTTCGTAATCGCGGACGCCTCGTTCCATCGCATCGGTGAGCATCCGCCACTCAAGGAGTTCGTTCGCTGGAAGAGACGTCCCGGGCTTCGTTCCACCTTGCCATCGGTGAGCCGTCTCCCCGTCCACGAGGAGAATCGTACCGGTGACGGGGTCTCCGTCGACGGAAAGCACGTACGGATTCACGACACCGTCGGGAAGCCGTTCGTAGAGTTCGGCTACGAACGACGGCGACATCGTCGCGGCCTTCCCTTGCTCTTCGAATCGGCTGACCACCTGCTCCATGATCCACCTGGCCTCGTCGACGCCGCCGACTGCCACGGTGTACTCGTCGTCGAGATGGTTTCGGATGGTTCGACGCGTCGTTCGACTGAATCGACGGATCAATGTCTCCTCGTCGGTCTCGAGGTCGACGACGTAGGTGTAACTCGGGTGGACGTCGAACTCGTTCCACTTGAACGGTCGGACGTCGTCGTACCGCCAGGACGTTCGAATCGAGGTGTACCTGGGCTCGAGTTCGCGGTCGATCCACTCGAGACACCCGTCGATGAACCGACTGTGTCGCTTCTCTCGTTTGCGTTGCTTGAGTTGACCCATGTTGAGCAATGCAGGCCCGAGAATAGGGACGTGTAACCCGTGCGGTGGGGAGAACGCGAACGTAACCGGACCCTTGTGGCTCTCGAAGATGGGAAAGATCCCGACCGGTTCCTGGCCCTTGTATCCGACGAGCGGGTACAGTCTGGCGTTCGAGTACGTCGCCTGTGTTCTGAGCGCGTCGTACCGATGGAAGACCGATCCTTGCGGCGACCGGTCGACGTATTCGTTCCACGATTCTCGATCGGCGGGGTTCAATACCGATATTCTGATACTCATCTCTAGGTTCCTCGAGACCGGACGTCACTGGCCGAACTGTCGGTACGTGCGTCCGAGATGGCCTTTGTTATCCTACTGGTACGGGACTGGAACGCGATATTACTCCAGCGTCGGAGGCGTGTCTCTATCCCCGTAGCCCTGGTTCAGGTGGCGGCCACTTGCCGTTCGTCCGTTCGTAAATCCAGCTGGCACTCTTGCCAGAGAATGCTGCCAGCGACGGATACTTAGGCGAAATATCAAATTGAACTGTTCATATAGGCATGCTTCTGAGAAATTGGTATCCCTCCACACGTGGTCTCTCGCCACGTATGGACCGCCGGAAGTACCTGACGGCAGTTGGTGGCCTCCCACCGACAATCACTGGCTACATGTTGTCCAGCCAGGGTGCAGATATAGACGAGGACGGGAACGTACCGGCTCCCGACGCCACCGAGGCGACGCTCGCGGATCACTGGCGACACGTCGACGTAGTCAACTATGGAGCGGACCCAACCGGCGAAGACGACGTCACGCCAGTTCTGGAGGAAATTCTCGCCGAGGAAGGCGGCGACGAACTCCTCGTACTCTTTCCACCCGGGACGTACCGGATGGACGCTGGATTCGAGCACGACTCGTTTCGAGACTTCGGGTTGCTCGGCTACAACGCAACGATCGAACCGTCCTCGACGTTCGAAGGGGCTGGTGTCTACGATTCCAAGGTGTTCGCGCTTGGTCCGTCCCGGTCGTACAGTGGACACAACGTATACATCGGCGGCTTCGAGTTCGATTTCCGGAACGTCGAGGACGAGGACGGCGTCGCAGGCTCGGCCGTCGTCTCGTACGCGACCGGAGACGTGATTTTCGAGCATATCATGACGGTGGGCAGGCCGACGAGCGGGCGTCGCATGATCGAACTGATCGGGATGGAAGACTGTCGCGGACAGATCTACGATTGCGTCGTCAACGGAGGGCCAGGTGCCGGCGTGTACGTCGAGGCGACCGACAACGCGGTCGCAACGATCACGCACAGCCTGGCCCGAAACTGCGCCGACAACGGATTCTACTGTTCGAACGGGTCGGTCGTCGTCGAGAACTGTACAGCTATCGACAACGACATCTCGAACATTCGAATCGGTGGTGTCGTTCGCGACAGCGCCGTCTGGGTTCGCGATTCCGAGTTGTCCGACGCCCGCGGCTACTGGCTTCGAGACGGTGACTGCCGTCTCGAGAACTGCTACGGGTACAACGACGCCGAGGGGTCGCGGTCGGTACTCGAGGTCGCGTCTTCCGGCAGGTCGGTGACGATAACCGGCTCCCGGTTGGGATCGGACGCGGACCGACGGATCGCGGTCGTCAACGAGAACGGCGAAGGCGGCGACGGCCTGGTAACGTTTCGAGACTGTACGTTCTTCGGCGAGAAGGACTCCAGTGCTACGGAGGACGCGATCATCGTCGCCAGGGATGAAACGGCGTTTCTCGACTGCTCCTGTACGCTCACCGGCGACGTGATTCCGGTACGGTTCAATGGGGGCGCGCAGAACTGTCGCGTGATCGGCGGTCGATACGAGTCCGTGCGCCCGATTCGTTTCGAATCGGGCAGGGGTGGGGTCGTCCGTGACGTCACCCTCGAGACCGACCGCCAAGATGTCGTACTGGAGGTCGACGTCCCGGACGTTGCCGTCGACAACGTCCAGGGGGAGATTTCGACGGACGTTCGAACGGTCGTCAATGGACTCGGTGACAACGGATCGTCGAATCCGGCCGACGATGGCGACTGGCACGAACACGGGCGTGAGGGCACCGTCGTCGCCTGGACGGACGCGGATTCAGGCGAGGAGCGACTCTCAATCTATCGAAACGGGGACTGGTACTCCTGGATGGTCGAGTGAGCGGCCAGCGTCGTCGTGCCTCGAGGCAAGAAGGAGGCGCTTTAGCCCTCTACGAGACGAGAGAGCCGCACTACCGGTAGAACGTGACTGAACCGGAGTCGTACACGCGGTTACGCTCACCCAGGTTCTCGACCGGTATCTCGTCGTCGACGTACGCCGTGAACTGCAACGGACGGCGCTCGAGTTCGCCGTCTCGTAACAGTACGCTCTCTGCTTCCTCGAACATCGCGTTCTCCGCACCGGCGTCGACCACGACGCACTCGGCGTCGAGCATTTCGCCCACGTATCGACACGACGGCCTATCGGTTTCGATCAGCCCGTCGTACATCGCGTCGATATCCTCGTACGACTGGCGTTCCTGCTCGGTCAGGTAGTAGGTATAGAACGGCCGTTCGACGGCGGGGTTGTCCCTCGCGACAAAGTCGTTCGAGACCGCGGTGAAGCCGAAGAGCGATAGCACAAGCACGAGAACGACGAAGTATTTGAATCCGCCTCGAGAGAACAGCCGATACGCGCCGATGGCCCCCGTCAGCGCGAAGAGCATGTACGTGTAGTGGACGAACCGATTAATGTTGATCCCGGCGAGGCCCTCGAGGAGGAGTGTGGGCCCCGGGACGGAGAGGGGCACGAGTAGCAGCGCGGAAATGCCGATGACGCCGGTGGCGATCCACTCGCGCGTGTCGTCCCGGAGCCACAGCAAAGCGCCGAGGAGCATGAAGAAGATGAAAAACGAGTACGGGACGTAGTTTGCGACCTCCGCCCACGGGCTGGCGACGACCCCCTGCGGTGGCGGTTCGGTTCGAGAACCCGACGCGGCGCTCGTCAGTGCTCCGATAATCGTTTCGACCAGGGGTTCGGCCGCGTACAGCCAGTAGGTGAGCGTCACCAGCCCCGTGGTTACCATCGTGAAGGAGTCGACGGTCGGCGGTTGGGCCCCGACCGCAGACGAGCGCCTGACGATTCGTTCGACCGCGTAGACGATGGTCATGATGATGAACACGAACGGGATAGAGACGGGGTGGTAGACGACGATCGCGACGAGAAACACCAGGCCAGCGAGGCGCATGCCGGGGGCCGTCCGGCCGAGAAGGGTGACGAGGAGCGCGAGAAAGACGATCGAGGTGACGCTCCGTGGAATCGAGTACATTCCGTAGAAGGTGTAAAACGGATGGAATATCGTGAACAGCGCGGTCAGGAGCGCTACTCGTTCGTTCAGCGTGACCCGCCGTCCGAATCCGTACGCTGCGAGGATGCCGGCACCAAACAGTACCCCGCTGAGCACGTACACCGTTCGGTGGGTCGTCAGGTAACCGCCCAACAACTGGTGCGTCGTCGCCGCGTACACGTGCCACAGCTGGAACGGTTCGTACAGTTCCAACGACACTGGCGCACCGCTTTCGACGAGCGAATCGATCAGCGAGACGTGGACGATCAAATCCGTGTTCCCGATAAAAAAGTCGTACTTCAACGTCACGCTGAACACGGTGAGCGCGAAGGCGACGACCATGTGGTACAGACAGATCGGCGTGCGACCGGAACCGAGGCTGGGCAACCAGATCAACACGATGATCAGTCCGTACAGGACGGCGAGTCCGACGAAGAACGCGAGAGGACGGACGTCGTAAATCGCAAGCGAGACGACGAGGCTCGAGACGGCGAGGTGAAAACCGATGGAGAACACTCGCCAGTCGACGGCGATCCATTCGACCGGCTCTCGGTAGTGACGCTTCCCTCCGCGCCACAGTACGACGACGGCCAGCGTCATCGGCAGAGCCAGGTAGAGTCCCAAGATCGAGAGGTTCACACGACCGACGACGAATGGACCAGCGACGCCCAGGACGGCGAGGGGAATCAGAAGAACCTTCGATACGAGGTAGGCGTGGTCGAACATCGTCCTCATGTATCATCACGCTCCTCCTGGCCGCCTCTCAGCGATCGTTGGCTGGGGGATTCTTCTCGAGGCACGTTCGAAAACCGCTTCCAGTTCCGGACGATTACCCCGATAGAGGCACGCTCGAGACGTGCGACCCGGCTGACGTCCTCGTTGGAGCGGCCAGTGCAGGGTCCACGATCGGCTCGCTGAGACCCGTCATCGTCGGTCCATGTCCCACCGAAGCCTGTCATCGTCGATCCTCCCCTGCGTTCCGCGATCGACGGCCAGTTACGGACTCGACAGCGGCCTCGAGTCGAGCCTCTACGTCGGGGACTCGTTCCATCGCGGCGACAGGTGGCATCAGCCAGGCGACGGGATCGGTCCAGTCGAGACTCCACTTCGCCCCTGGGGTCAGTACCGTCCTGAGAGCGGTCGAGATTTCGTTCCGGGTCGGTTGCCGAACGCAGTACTGGAGTTCCCGAAGCGGGAATACCATCTCGTCGACCGTTCCGATAGTCCTGACGGGGAGATCGACGTCCAGGTCGAGAGCGGATGCGACCATTGTCGAGGCGAATCGGTAGCCACGTTCGCTAGCCAGCGCGTACGACGCCCAGAACTTCGGGTTCACCTCCATGAGCACGAACGACCCATTGGGACGGCGCTTGAACTCGACGAGTGCGATTCCGTGCCACCCCAGATCCTGTAACAAGTCCGTCGCCTGCGCCTCGAGAGAGGGGTTTCGGTAGGTTCGAAGATGCGTCCCACTTCCACCCCATCGAGGAACGGACCGAAGTTCCTCGTGACTGAACCTGAGCACGACATCGTTGTCCGAACAGAGAACGCCGACTCCGTAGGTCGACCCCGTCCCCTCGATTAGCTCCTGGACGAGTACGTCCCCGCCCGGAGCGACCGCCGCAATGCGGTCGTAAGTCCGCCAAAAGCGAGCAGGGTCGTCGACTCGAGCCGTCGTCTCGCCACCGCCGGATTCGTGTCTGGCCTTGAGAAAGACGGGAAAGTTTAGTTGGTCGAGTGCACCCCTCGGCCGCCCGTTCGCGTCGATTCGCTCGACGACGCTCGAGTACTCCGCCGGAACGTCGATCCCGAGACGGGCCGCACGGTCGAGGACGGCGGACTTGTCGGCACCGGTACGGAGCGACTCGCTCGAGGGGAGAGAGGTGGAAACAGAGGAAGGAAGGGTCGACCGAAGTCGGTCGATTGCAACCGTTGATTGGTACCCGACCGGCAAGACGAAGTCCGGGCGATAGGTCTGAACCGCCGACTCGAGGGCGTCGGCGTATCCCTCGCTCTCCGGTGGAGGGGCGATGATTCTCTCGTCGCAGTATCTCGACCGGAGCAGTCGGCTGTATCGGGTCGTTCCGACGCCGACGATCGTCACACTGAGATCCTCGGAGAGTTCCTTCGCGACGGTCAGCGCGGTCGGGTAATCCCCATCGAGGAGGAGGACCGTCGGATCGGCACACATAGGGTTCGTAACCACCACCCTCCGTGAAAAGCCAACCGGTGGTACTCGATCATTGCGTTCGGTAACGCCTGTTTTCCCGTTCGAGTCGCTTCACTGACTGCGTGATTGACCGGCGTAGCAACAAGCAAAACCGTCACGATCACGAACCGAATACGCGAACGTCGCTCTTCCAGGGTCCGCTCCGAAGGCCAGATCGGTCGGTTCACCTCTTCGGACTGCCAGTATAGTCTCTGAGCTCGAATGTCTTTCGAAATAGAAGTTCTTGTCCTTATTTATGAGATAAATGTACGATTTTCACACGACAAGGTTGATAACCGGAGGTTACTTCATCGTTTTTGTATGCGAGGCAAGCAATCTGATGTTTCCGGCGACGAGCCCCGTGGCGATACGCGGCGAACGAAACGGGGCACGCTCGGCCGACGCTCGTATCTCTCACTGCTCGGGGCAACGGCGACGGGAGCGTTGTTCTCGAGCGCAGTTCGAGGGGAGGTGGACGGTTCAGAGGCGACCGACCTCGAGTTCATCGACATCGATTACGGCGAGAGCTACGATGCCTCGTCGAGGTACAACGGTCTGGAAGACGTCTACCGCGTGTGGAATCACCGCTCGGGAGCCGATCCGGAGATTGCGGTCGATCAGCCAGGAACCGGGGACCGGTGTCTCGCACACCACTTCCAGGGGAACCAGATGACTGCCAATACGGTCTACTCGTTCGACGCCAATCACGGCGGCGTCGTAGACGAGACGTACCAGCGATTTCGATTCCACCCGAACGGGATGACACTGGCGGACAGGGGGACCTTCCGGTTCTTCTGGGCAGGACTTCGGAACGGACCGACGTCGTCGGGTGGGACGAGCCAGGAAGATATCCCGAACGGCAAGGACGGGTGGTCGGTCCGACTGGGGTACGCCCGACGTGGATCTCACAACCATCCCGACGAGTACCCGCTCTTCGTCTACGTCTACCACATGGATCAGGTAAACCCGGTCCCCGAATTGAACGTCACCGAGACGGACGTTCGAATGAACGAGTGGAACGACATCCGGTGTCACCAGGTACTGAATACGGTAGAGGGCGGTCAGGCGAACGCCGACGGCGAAATCCGCGTCTGGGTGAACGGCGAACTGGCGTTCGAGCGAACCGACTACCGCTGGACCAGCGTTCCAGGACAGGGTATCGAGGAGGCCGGCCCCTACGGCTACTGGTGGGGGTCAAATCAGAACGGTGAGACCGTTTACTTCGACGATCATCACATCGTCGTCGGCGGAATTCCCGAAAATATCGTGTCGCCTACGAAGTCCTGACGTCCACAGGCGGCGTTCGATTCGATTGCGCGCCGATGAGAACTGGCGAACGGGCGTATACGTGTCGATCTTTTCACTCGAGCGACCGCTCTGATCCGCAGGCGATTACTACTATCTGATCCGTGAATCGAGTCTAACGGTACTGAATACCCCCTTTAATCGGTTCGTGTATCTCGAGTACGGGTATCGTTTTCCGTGGTTGGACGAGGACACTACAGACAACCTGACAGTAACTCATCGACGTATAAAGTTCCGATATGTTCATGAGAGCGTTGAGGTCAGCATAGTTGGCTAGTCAAGTTGCATGGCACGTGAGCGCTCGAAACGAGCAATCGATAGCACACTGGAAAACGGCAAAGAGAACGGGACGGCGAACGACATCGAACGGAGAACGTATCTCAAGGTACTCGGTTCGACCGCGATCGCCGGTGGGGCACTCCTGAGTTCGGGCACCGCCGCGGCCGATTCTCACGACCAGGATCTGATCGAGATCGATTACGACCAGTACTACGATCCGTCGTCATCGTACAACGGCCTGGGTGACGTCTACGACGTGTGGAACCAGCGCTCGAGTACGAGCCCCGACATCACGTCGAGCACCTCTCGAACGGGAGAGACGAGTTGCGCACACTACCTCGACGGCGACCAGATGAGCGCGAACACGGTGTACCCGTTCGACGACCATTACGGGGCGGACGTCGACGAGCTGTACCAGCGGTTCTACGTCCACCCGAACGGGATGTGGCTCTCGGAGAACAACACGATGCGGATCTTCTGGGCCGGGTTACGGAGCGAGCAAGACCAGGACAGCGGGAACTTCGCCACGCCACCGCCGTTCACGGGCGAAGACGGATGGTCGGTCCGGGTCGGTTTCACCCGTCGGGAGAACCACGACCACCCCGACACGTACACGTTCTTCGTCTACTCTTACGACGCGCGACTCACCGACAGCACGACCCCGTACATCGAGTACGGCAACCGGGTCCAGATGCCGATGAACGAGTGGGTGAAGGTCGAAACCTACCAGAAGCTGAATACGTACACTTCGAGCGGGTCGATGAACAACGACGGCGTCTTCCGTGCGTGGGTGAACGACGAACTCGCCTACGAGCGGGAGAACCTCGCGTGGCGGTCCGCCGACGGAAACGGGATCGAATACGCGGGACCACTCGGGTACGACCTCTACCAGGACAACGATCCGCACACGATTTATTTCGACGACCACGTGATGCTGGTCAACGGAACCCGCGAAGACTGGCTGAACTACGACGGTGGAGAGAGCGGTGACGGTGGAGACGAAGGGGAGGAGACAGACGATACCGGGGACCAAAACGAACTGGCAATCCTGACAGAAGCCGGTGCCGATCGCGTCAGTTACCGGTTCGTCGCCGACGGCCCCGTCTCGACTGCCGACCTTGGCACCTCGCCCTCTGGCAATTCCGTCTCGGCAAACGGCAACGACACGATCACTGAGCGCGAGGACGGCACCTACAGGGTTGAGGGATTGACGGGCAACGGCTGGGGCGATGGTTTCGCCATAGACGGCGAAATTGTCGCTTTCGAGGCCGAAAACGCCGATTCCGATGCCGACCCCGCCTTCTGGCTCGAGTGGAACGGCGAAGAAGTCGCCGTCGCCGACCTGGTCGGTGACGATGAAGAAGGAACAGAAGACGATTCCAAGAGCGAGAACGAACTGGCGATCCTGACGGAACCCGGTGCCGACCGCGTCCGTTACCGGTTCGTCGCCGACGGCCCCGTCTCGACCGCCGACCTCGGCACCTCGCCCTCCGGCAATTCCGTCTCGGCGAACGGCAACGACACGATCACCGAGCGCGAGGATGGCACCTACGAGGTCGAGGGTTTGACGGGCAACGGCTGGGGTGACGGCTTCGTCCTCGAGGGTGACATCGTCACCTTCGAAGCCGAGAACGCCGATTCCGACGCCGACCCCGCCTTCTGGCTCGAGTGGAACGGCGAAGAAGTCACCGTCGCCGATCTAACCGGTGGGAGCGAAGACACCGATCCAGAACCGGCCGAGTTCGCAATCCTGACCGAACCGGGAGCAGATCGGGTGCGCTATCGATTCGTCGCCAACGGTCCCGTCACCGTCGCCGACCTCGAGACGTCGCCCTCCGGAAACCCTGTCTCGGCGAACGACAACGATACCATCACCTACTACGAGACCGGGTACTACGAGGTCGAGGGTTTGACGGGCAACGGCTGGGGAGACGGCTTCGCCGTCGAGGGTGACATCGTCACCTTCGAGGCCGAGAACGCCGATTCCGACGCCGACCCCGCCTTCTGGCTCGAATGGAACGGCGAGGAAGTCGCCGTCGACGACCTCTAGGAGACGACCATCCGGAACATCGAATTTGGTCGGTATCACGGCCGATGCCGGTCGGAACGGCTCACCGTGGATCGGTAGCGATCCCGACGACCTCCGCAGTCACCGGCAGTAACCTTCGTTTCGAGCGTCGTCGTTCGATTTCGGCGAGTTCGTATATCGCTCCCTCGAGATCGACGGGTACGATCGCACCCGGGAACGTTCAGGTCAGAGAGATTACGTAGAGCCCAGCCAGATCGATGGTTTCAAGGTAAATGTTTGTCTTTCGTGCGTCCCATTTGGGAGGCTACGGGCGCTCTCGAACTGGCTTTCGTTCCAATTCGTTCGATTCGTCGACGCGCCGGAGAAACTCCGTACAGGAGCCGACCCAGGCGTTGCGTTCCTGGGCGTACTCGACGAGGTCGACGTACAACTGGCGATACCCGCCGAATTCGTCCTCGTTGAAAAATCTCGGGTGCCACAGCAGCGTGGCGACGGCGTCGTTTCGCTCGGCCTCACGGAGCAGTTCGTAGCCTCGTTCCCGGGCCGACTCGAGGTCCGTTTCCGGCCCCAGGAGCGCGACTTCCATCGCGGTGAGCGGGAAGACCGCGAACTCGTCGTCGAAGGGGCGCAAAAGACCGTACCCGTGGCGAAAGCCGACCTCGTCTGTCGAACCGAGACTGGCGTCGTACCGTAACCCGAGTTCCCGGTGAATCTCCCACGTGTCCGGCCGGGTCAGTCGGAGATAGTGCTGCCTCCCACCGGTGATTTCGTGACCCAGGATTCGTTCCAACTGCGACTTCTCCTCTCTCAACCGAACCGGATCGTCGGGAGACTCGTATGAACCGTGTAATCCGACTTCCCACCCGCCGGCATCGAGTTCGCGAATAACGTCGGCGATAGCCGGATCCGTGATCTCGTATCGACCCACGAAGTGTTTCCAGTTCGCCGGTCGCAGCCACTCTCGCGGCGATTTATCGCGGAACAGGTTCTGCTCGTTCAGAAAGAAGAACGTCGACCTGACGCCGAGATCGTCCTCGAGGGCCATGATCTCCTCGAACTGCCAGTACGGTCGACCCCTCGAGAGCAGCGACCGCAGTTGCGACGGGTCGCGGTTCACGAGAGCGTAATACGGCGCCTGGTACGTTTTGTACGGACGGTCGACGTCGTGGGTGAGACAGACCGCGAACGCGTGGTCATCGAGCACGCTCGAGCACCTCGACGATGGATTTGGCCGCTCGCCCGTCGCCGTACGGCGACGGCTTGTCCTCAAGCGAGCGTTCCCGTACCAGGGCACGCTCGATCGCTCGTCGATCCGTGCCGACGAGTTCGTTCCAGCCGCACTCGACCGTCTCAGCCCACTCGGTCTCCTCACGAAGTGTGATACAGGGAGTATCGAGGAAGAACGCCTCCTTCTGGACCCCGCCCGAGTCGGTGACGACGCGATCGGCCTCGTCGAGTAACCGGATGAAATCGAGGTATCCAACCGGCTCGGTGAGGTGCAGTTCGCGTCTCGCTCGCTCGAGGAGATCGTTGCGCTCGAGTCGGTCGATCGTTCGGGGGTGTGCCGGGAATATGACCGGCAGCGACGATGTCGAGAGAGCGTCGACGATCGATCGCAGCCGGACCGGATCGTCCGTGTTTCGCTCGCGGTGGACGGTCGCCAGGACGTAGTTTCCAGGCATCACCTCGAGTCGCTCGAGGATCGTCGATCGTCCAGTAGAGCGGTTGACGACCCGCAAGAGCACGTCGTACATAACGTCGCCGCTCCGGTAGACGCCCTCTTCGAGGCCTTCAGCGGCGAGATTTGCAACCGCTCCGGCCGTTGGCGCGAACAGCAGGTCTGCCGCGTGATCCGTCAGTCGTCGGTTCACTTCCTCGGGCATGTCGGTGAAACTCCGCAGACCGGCCTCGACGTGAGCGACCGTCGCGTCAACCTTCGAACCGACGATCGCTCCGGCGAGCGTCGAGTTCGTGTCACCATAGAGGACGATTACGTCCGGTTCGACCTCTGCGACGACTGGTTCGATGCCGTCGATCATCGCGGCCGTCTGCGCGCCGTGAGACGCCGAACCGACTCCAAGTTCGTAGGCGGGGTCGGGAATCTCGAGTTCCTCGAAGAAGACGTCCGAGAGTTCTTCGTCGTAGTGTTGACCGGTGTGGACGAGTTTCTCGTCGTGGCCCGACGCGTTCAGCGCACGCGAAACAGCCGACGCCTTCACGAACTGCGGACGAGCGCCGACGACGGTGAGTACCTTCATCGACCAGCCTCCGTCTCGAGGCCGGGTTTCCGACGCGGTTCGCCTGCCGTCTCGAGGATGGTATCGAGGAGATAGGCAGTGACGTCGATCTTGTCGTCGAGGAGTCGCCGTCGTTTTTGCCTCCAACGCGCCTTGGCGTCGGGATCGGTCGAGAGGTCGCGAGCGAGCGCCAGCGTCTCCCGTTCGTCGGATAGAGAGGAGAGGAGGCCGTACGTGGACTCGAGTTCCACGAAGTTGCTCATGTCGCCGTCACCGACGAACGAGTTCGATCGAATCGCCGGCGTCCCCAGGATGGCCGCCTCCGTCGCCATCGTCTGGGAGTCGCCGACGTAGAGATCGGCGTAGTAGAGCAGGTCGTGAATCAATTCCGGCGGGACAGGGAGACGATAGGGCTCGAATTCCGGCGAAAGCGGATCCTCGCTGGTGACGTACGTCCGTCCCTCCTCGGAGAGGATCGAAAGCAGTTCGCGTTTTCCCTCGGGGGAGAACCCGCGGTTGCCGGTGTCGTGGTTGGCGCTCCAGGAGACGAATCGACAGACCGAGTAGTGCTCGTGCGGATCAACGCCGACGGCCCTGAGTCGGTCGGGATCTGGTTCGAACCGATTCGGATGGAGGTACGCCAGCTCGTGATACCCCGCGTACCGCTCCTGTTTCGCACCGAGGTCACGACCGTAGTTTACCGGCGTACAGATCTTGGTCGCAAACGGATGCGTCAGCCGTGCCTGCAACGTGGCGACCTCGCTGTCGTCGAAGACGATCATCGGCGTCCCGGTAACTCGTGCGGCGTGGGCAGCCGGCGGCATCGGTGAACTGACGACTACGTCCGGATCGACTCGCCGCATAGCCCGGAGGGTTCGAATCTCGCGCTCGATGAGTTCGAGAAACAGTCCGGCCACGTTCGATCGCTTCTGTGAGAGTGGAGTGTGGTCGATCCCGTACCGGTCGAGGAGCGTGACCGTGAGATCCTTTTCCCGGGAGAACACGTGCGTGTCGTGGCCGAGCTCCTCGAGTTCTCGAATAGCGTGTTTGAACAGGTGAACGTGTGCCGGATGGCCGACGTCGAACAGGACGGTCGCCGTCATTCGTGGATCACCACCTCACGGTCTTCGTTTTCCTGCATGTCGAACACCATCGCGAACAGCAGGAACAGCCAGCCGACGAGAAACAGCTGAGTGCTCGCGAGGATGCGAATGAACAGCGATTCTCCGGATCGACCACGGGAGAGGAACGACCAGAGCACGCCGAGTGATCCGAGCGCGGACGTGCCCGCACCGAAGAGGTAGAATAGGACGACCGGGTGGAAATCGAATCGAAGGTACCGAGTTTCGAGCCGCCAGAGGAAGTTTCGAAGGAGCATTCCCGAGACGTTCCGGACGTACGTCGAGTAGACGATGCTCGACTTCTCGTCGCCGTAGACCGCGGGAATCGAAACGTCGGCGACACGGGTACTTCTGGCGTTCAGCTTCACGAGGAGGTCGTTGCAATAGCCGTAGTACTCGTACATCGACTCGAGGTCGACCGCCTCCAGTGCGTCCCTCGAGATGGCGGTGTAACCGTTCTGGGGGTCGCTCAGCTTCCAGTATCCCGATGCGATTTTCGTCAGCAATGAGAGGAGCGCGTTGCCAAACAGTCGGAACCGCGGCATCGATCGCTGGTGATCGGGTGCGAGCAGTCGATTCCCCTTCGCGTAGTCCGCGACTCCGTCGACGATCGGGTCGAGGAGCTTCGGCATCGCGTCGAGATCCATCTGACCGTCGCCGTCGACGGTGACGACGATGTCGAGTCGTCCGGCCCGCGCCGCCAGATAACCGGTCTTGATCGCGCCGCCGGCACCGCGATTCTCACGGTGATCGATCGGGACGACGCGACCGATCGGCTCGTGAACGGTTGCTCTCGCTGCAAGCGCGGGGTTCTCTCCACCGTCGGGTCGAATTCGTTCGACCCGGTCCGCAACCGCCCCCTCCCGGTCGATCCGGCGGCGTGCGTCCGACTGTGCTGCCTCGAGAATTGCCTCCCACGTGCCGTCCGTGGAACAGTCGTTCACGACGTACAGTCGGTCGACGAACGAAGGCATCTCCCTGACCACGTCGCCGATGAATCGTTCCTCGTTGTACGCCGGAACGACGGCGGCGACGGAGTGATCCCGGTACATTACAACCTCCAGTAGCGACAATCGTGTTCGCTCGCCCGGTCCTCGAACATCCCGTCGACGTCGACGAGGACGGGGTTCTCGTTCATCTCGGCGAGTAGCCCTCCGATGTCGAGTTCACCGAAGGCGTCGTGGGGCGTTCCGATCACGATGGCATCGAATCCATCCCCGGACGGTTCGGGAACGACGTCGATGCCGAAGCGCTCTCGGATCTCGGCGTCGGCCGCGTGCGGGTCGTACCCGACGACGGAGACGCCGTACTCTCGGAGGTAGTCAATCACACCGCCGATCGACGATCTGAGATCCGCCACGTTCGGCTTGTACGTCAGTCCGAGGATCAAGACGGTACTGTGCTTGAGCACGTTCTCGGCGTCGTTCAGGGTCTTTACAGTCATCTCTCCGACGTGGGTTGGAACGTAATCGTTGATCTCGCGTGCGGATCGAACGAGTTCGAGCTTGAACCCGTTTCGTTCGCTCTCGTAGACGAGGTAGAACGGATCGACCGGAATACAGTGGCCGCCGACGAGGCCGGGTCGGTAGTCGTGAAAGTTCCACTTCGTCTTCGCCGCGTCGAGCACGGCCTGTGTGTCGATCCCAAGGTGCGTACACGCCACCGCGAGTTCGTTCACCAGCGCGATGTTGACGTCGCGCTGCGTATTCTCGACGCACTTCGCGGCTTCGGCGGTTTCGATCGTCGGCGCCTCGTGGACGCCCGCGTCGACGATCGATCCGTAGAGGTCGACGAGATTCGCCCGCGCCCCTTCGGTCAATCCGCTCACGATCTTGACGACGTTGCGCAGACCGTGGTCGTCGTCGCCCGGGACGATTCGTTCGGGCGAATAGCCGACGCCGAATTCCTCGCCTGCCGTCATACTCGAGCCTCGCTCGAGCGCCGGAACGAATAGCTCGCGAGTCGCCCCCGGATACACCGTCGACTCGAGGACGACGGTCGTCCCCGCGGTGAGGTGTTCGCCGACCGTCTCCCCCGCCCGTTCGACCAGGCTGAGGTCCGGTTTCTCGAGTTCGTCGACCGGGGTCGGCACCGCGACGACGACGTAATCGGCCGTCGATATCACGCTCGGGTCGGTCGTAAACTGTATCGAACTCTCGGCGATCGATCGATCGCTAACGTCGCCCGTCGGATCGATTCCGCGTTCGAGCGTTCGAATCTTGTCCGTATCGACGTCGTAGCCGCGGACGTCGTACCCGACGCTGTCGAACTCACAAGCGAGTGGGAGTCCGACGTAGCCGAGTCCGACGACGCAGATCCGGTTGGCAGATGGAGTGAAAGCAGTGCTCGCGTTCGCGGTATTGCTCACGAATCCCACCCCCGCTCCTCGCGAACCCCGCCACCGATTTCGTATACCCGCGAATCGATCGGGCCAGCGACGGTTCCGCGACCGTCGACGACGACCGGACGGTGGTCTCTACGATCACTGAGTTCGTTTTCACGGTCCGTTCCCAGGTCAGCCCACCGAATCTCGTCGAACTCCTCGTGCGGTGTGACCAGAATCACGCCGTCGATCGGGAGGTCGTACGCCGCCTCGAGCTCCACCCCTTCTAAGTCAAATGCCTCGAGGTCGTCCGACTCGAGCATCGGGTCGACGCCGTAGACCGTCGCGCCGGCCGCGGAGAGTTCGGCGGCGATGTCGATCGACGGCGAGGCCCTGATCTCTTCGACGCTGGGTCGATACGTGAGCCCGAGCACCAGTACCGTCGCGTCCGACAGCGCCGTCCCCTCGTCCTCGAGACCGTCGCGCAGTTTTGCGACCGTGAACGCCGGCATCGAGTCGTTGACCGCGCGAGCGGTCTCGAGCAGCGGGGCGTCGGTCTCGAAGGGGTGGATCACGAAGTACGGATAGAACGGGATGCAGTGGCCACCGACGCCGGGTCCCGGTTCGTGGATGTCACAGAAGGGCTGGGTGTTCGCGACGTCGATCGCCTCCCTGACGCTCACGCCGAATTCGTCGGTGAACGTCGCGAGTTCGTTCGCGAGCGCGATGTTGACGTCTCGGTACAGTCCCTCGAAGACCTTGACGCACTCGGCAGTGGTCGCGTCGGAGACCGCAATCACGCCCTCGTCGTTGATGGTCTCGTAGATCGCTCGCGCGGACGCGGTGCTCTCCGCGTCGACGCCGCCGACGACCTTCGGGTACGCGCCGCGGATGTCCTCGAGCGCCCGTCCCGACGACGTCCGTTCGGGGCAAAAGGCCACGCCGAACGTCCCGCGGGAGAGTCCCGACGCCGCCTCGAGCGCCGGAAGCACCCGATCGCTGGTCGTCCGGGGTGGAACGGTACACTCGACGAGTACCAGGTCGCCCGGGTCCAGTCCGGTTCCGATCGCCTCGATCGCGGCGTCGAGGATCGAGAGGTCGGGCGCTCGCTCGTCCGTGATGGGCGTCGGCACGATGACGACGTGTACCGAGCATCGCCTCGCAGCCTCGCGGGGGTTCGTCGTCGCCTCGAGCGCACCGGTGGACACTCGTTCGGCGACCAGCTCGTCCAGGCCGGGTTCCCGTTTGACGTGACAGTCTCCGGCCTGAATCGTCGCCACGACGTAGGGGTCGATATCGACGCCGAGGACGGTGCCGGTCGTCTCGGCGAACACTGCAGCGAGGGGGAGTCCCATCTTTCCGAGTCCGTAGACGGCGACGGGGATCGACCCCGAGACGAACGCGCGACGCAGTCGTTCGCTCGAGCGGCCGGTTCCGTACGGTCGGGTGTTCGCCGCTGTGGACTCTGTCGACGAGTCTCGGTCGTCTGCACGGTCGACTGTTCCGCCGTCGGCCTCGGTGACCTCGAGTCTATCGGTCCCATCGACCGTCCCTCCGTCGGTATCGGCGGCCTCAGATCTGTCAGTATCGGCGACCTCGAGTCCGTCGCCCTCGGCGATCGATCGTCGATCAGTCATCTGCCACCCTCACTCCGAGGTCCGATCGGTCGCCCATGGCCTGGGCTTCGATCTGGTGGGTCAACTCGAGCGCAGCCAGTCCATCGTCGATGGTCACGGCCGGCGTCTCGTTCGACGCGACGGCCTGGACGAAGGCCTCGAGTTCGTTCCGTAGCGGTTCCTCGTTCGGCACGTGCGGCCGTTCGACGACGCTTTCGTGCTGGAATCGAACGTTGCCGTCGCGTTCGGCGTACTTGGGGACCGAGTTGCGGTGAATCGCGATCGACTGGGCGATGTAATCGAGTTCGACGAGACACTCCCTGGCGGTCACGGTGAGTCGACGCACTTTTCGCTGTGTGAGTCGGCTGGCGGTGAGCGACGCCATGATCCCGGAGTCGAACTCGAGCAGCGCCGATGCGTGGCGATTGTCGTTTACGCCGGTGCTCTTGACGCCCGTCGGCGACTCGTCGAGCAACGAGAGCACGACGTCGATGTCGTGGATCATCAGGTCGAGGACGGCGCTGTCGTCGATTCGCCGGTTCGGTGGTGGCCCGAGCCGTTCTGCGTGTATACTGATGATCGAGAGATCCTCGACGATTTTACGAAGCGTCACCACGGCCGGGTTGAACCGCTCGACGTGACCGACCTGTACCGGCACGTCGGCGCGGTTCGCTCTCGAACGGAGCCGTCGCCCCTCTTCGAGATTCGTGACGAGGGGTTTCTCGACGAGCATCGCGACGCCCGCCTCCAGACACTGCACGGCGACGTCGTAGTGATGCACGGTCGGGACGGCAATCGAAGCGGCGTCGACCGACGCGAGGAGCGACTCCAGGTCCATCGCGGTCGCGCCGTGTTCGTCGGCGACGCGAGCGGCGCGTTCGTCGTCGACGTCGAAGACGCCGACCAGATTCACCTCTGACAGTCCCGCGTAGACTCGCGCGTGCTGTCTCCCCATCGAGCCGACGCCGATTACGCCGACGTCTATCCGTCGTTCAGTTTGCATACGCGACGCTCACCTCCCTGGCGAACCCGACGATGGCGATCATGCAGCGTTCCCCCCTTGAAGCGCCGCCGGAAGCGGTTCGTGTCTCGCCGGAACGCCGACAGCCAGCGTCTCCTCGGGGATGTCCGCCGAGACGACCGCACCCGCGGCGACGAACGAGCCTCGCCCGACGGTCACGCCGGGGAGGATGGTCACATTCGCCCCGATCGAGACGTTAGCCTCGAGGGTCGGGCCCTCGAGGTCGGCCTCCCGACGGAGTGGATAGGGATCGTTCGTCAAGACGGCGTTCGGACCGAGAAAAACGTGATCCTCGATGGTGGTCTCTGCAGGTACGTAGACGCCGGTCTGCATGCTCACGTTCGAACCGACGGTCGACGTCCCGTCTATGGTCGCGTTCGTCCCGACGAGCACGTCGTCGCCGATTCGGGTTCCCTCGCGAATCAGTGCGAAGTGACCCGTACTGAATCGGTCGCCGATCACGACGTCGTCGTAGACGATCGTCCCCGCCCTGATCGTCGGATCGTCGCCGATGACCGGCGGCTGTGTCCCGTCGTCGTAGGCGTAGCCGATCGACGGCGTATCGGTCGAGCCGAGCAGTAACTCGTTGTCTCTCATCGTAAATCGGATGGACGCATGCTCTCAAAAGGGACCGCGACCGTTTCAGCCGTTAATTCACGGCCCGAGCCCTGCAACCGCCGTGTAGGTCGCGGAGCGACGGGCTCCGCTCGTCGGGAACGACGTCGTCGCCGGCCGACGATTTCACACCCTCGTCGATTCACATAAACGGGTGAACACCGCCGCCAGCGACGGTCACCGTCTCACCGCATCTCGAATGCAAGTAACGGTTTCTATCCTCACCGTTTCACTCATATCGAAGAACACTGTTCGCCTCTCCCCATTCAGCGCTGAAACACCGGAACCGCGAGTGAACGGTCGTGACCCCAGTAATGAGAATTTATCCCGCTGGGACCGAGTGTCGATGGCTCAGTTCGAAGGCCCTTCTCCTGGAAAGCATCGACTGACCGGTTTCGTGGAGGACACAATGCCGGAATTGGACGGGACGGAGCACGCGGATCCATTTCGGCACTCGAGGGACCGAGTCGAAACCGTTACCATTTCGAATCGAGACTGGTGAGCCATGGGAACGTACGACATCGAGCGCTATCTCAACATTCGAAGCGCCTACGGCGCCTCCCTCGGCCCGGCGGGCGACCGACTGGCGTTTCTGATGAACACCACCGGGACGCCCCAGGTCTGGACGCTCGAGGAGGCACAGACGTGGCCCGAACAGCGAACGTTCTACGACGAGCGAGTGACGTTCGCCTCCTGGTCGCCCGAACGCCCGGAACTGGCGTTCGGGATGGACGAGGGCGGCAACGAGCGCGCGCAACTGTACCGACTCGACGCCGAGACGGGCGAAGTGGCGAACCTGACCGGGATGCCGGAGGCGAAACACCGCTGGGGCGGGTGGAGCCACGACGGCGAACAATTCGCCTTCACCTCGAACCGCCGCGAGGAGAGCGTCTTCGACGTGTACGTCCAGGGCCGAGCGGACGTCGGCGACGACGCCGAACTCGTCACCGAGGGCGACGGCTGGCTCACCGTCGGCGGCTGGAGCCCCGACGACTCCCGTCTGCTGATCTCGCAAGCCTACTCGAACTTCGACCAGGACCTCTACAGCCTCGAGCTCGAGACCGGAACGATGACCCACCTCACGCCCCACGAGGGCGACGTCCGCTACCAGAGCGCCTCCTGGGCGCCCGACGGCGAGGGACTCTACCTCGTGACCGACGAGGAGACCGACACGCTCGCGCTCGCCTACCTCGACCTCGAGGGTATCGAGGTCGAAACGATGGTCGAGGGAGATGGATGGAACGTCGACGGCCTCGCCATGGACG
The DNA here is from genome assembly GCF_042663665.1 of Saliphagus sp. GCM10025317. NCBI lineage: Archaea > Methanobacteriati > Methanobacteriota > Halobacteria > Halobacteriales > Natrialbaceae > Saliphagus > Saliphagus sp. GCM10025317. Next base: position 1,387,957 of record NZ_JBHTAQ010000005.1, on the reverse strand, counting down.
ACGAGACCGGCCGATTCGTCTACTCGCGAAACGTCGAGGGCTACACCGAACTCACCGCGGGCGAACTCACGGGCGACGATCCGGCGGCGTTCGAGATGTTCCCCGAACCCGACCTGCCGGGCGGGCTCTCGGGCGGCGTGAGCTTCGGCCCGGACGCCGAGGTCTTCGCCTGCTCGACGACTGGCGATGCGGTAAACGCGAACGTCTTCGTCGTCGACGTCGAATCCGGCGAGAGCGAGCAGTGGACGCTCGCCCCCACGGCAGGAATCCCGCCCAAGACCTTCCGGTCCTCGGAACTCGTTCACGTCGAGAGCTTCGATGGCCTCGAGGTGCCCGGATTCCTGACGCTCCCGGCGGGGTCGGCGGGGGCGCTCGAGGGCGCTGGGGATGGGAACGGAACCGCCGACGACGGCTACCCCGTCATCGTCGACATCCACGGCGGCCCCGAGAGCCAGCGCCGGCCCTCGTTCTCGAGCGTCAAGCAGTACTTCCTGAACCGGGGGTACGCCTACTTCGAACCAAACGTCCGGGGCTCTTCGGGATACGGGAGCGAGTACGCAAGCCTGGACGACGTCGAAAAACGGATGGACTCCGTCGCCGACGTCGCCGCCTGCGTCGAGTGGCTTGCCGGCCACGAAGCGATCGACCCCGACCGCGTCGTCGCCATGGGCGGCTCCTACGGCGGGTTCATGGTGCTGGCCTCGCTCACCGAGTATCCGGAGCTCTGGGCCGCCGGCGTCGACGTCGTCGGCATCGCCAACTTCGTGACCTTCCTCGAGAACACGGGCGACTGGCGCCGGAAACTCCGCGAGGCCGAGTACGGCTCGCTGGCCGAGGATCGCAAGTTCCTCGAGTCGATCTCTCCGATCAACACCGTCGATACCATCGAGGCCCCGCTGTTCGTCCTCCACGGCGCGAACGACCCCCGCGTGCCCGTCGGCGAGGCCGAACAGATCGTCGAGGAGGCCCGCGAGCAGGGCGTCCCCGTCCGCAAGCTTATCTTCGAGGACGAGGGTCACGGCTTCAGCAAGCTCGAGAACCGCATCGAGGCCTACTCGGCGATCGCCGAGTTCCTTGAAGAGCACGTCTGATCGCGATTCGTCGACGAAGACGGTCGCGCCGAATACCGAACGGTGAACGTTCCGTTCCCCGACAGTACGTTCAAGTCAACGAGTGTCGTTGCTCCCGGCAGATGCGCCGATTACGGGTGGTCGCCGGCTTCGCCGTCGCACTCCTGGTCACGGGAATACTGGTCTACAGTGCCGGCTGGGAGGCCGTGGTCTCGAGTATCCGTCGCGCCAATCCGATCCTCGTCGCCGGTGGTGCGGTCGCCGGAGCGACAATGCTCGCGCTCCGCGCCCTAATCGTCTACCGACTGCTCGATCCGATCGAGGGATCGGCCCATGGGACCGACTTCGTCGGCGCGTTCCTGGCGGGGTACTTCTCCCGGAGCGTCGTGCCGTGGGGACAGTCCGTCGGCGTCGCCGTGACCGCGTACCTGCTCGCGGGATCGTCCGATTCACCGTTCGAGGACAACGCCGCCGTCGTCAGCGTGGCCGAGGTACTCGTCTTCCTCACGTCCGTCGTCGTGGCCATTGTTGGACTCATCGGGGTCGCTGCGAACGGTTCCGTCGACGTCGCCTCGAGCGTGACCGCCGGGTCGCTCCCGTCGAACCGTCTCAGGACCGGCCTCCTGGGGGCACTGTTCGCAGCCGTTCTCGTCGCCGCCTCGGCCGTCTCCGTCACACGCGACGGCGTCGCGCGGACCATCCTGTTCGAGATTACCGCTCGGCTCGAGGGGGCGCTGGCCAGAGTGCCCGGCATCGAGCGCGCCGCCGTTCGAACTCGCGTCCGTGGGTTCCTCTCGACGATCGACGACATCGCGGCGGATCGGTCGGTCCTGCTGGGCGCGGTGACGGTCGCTCTGGCGAGCTGGATCTTCAACGCCCTCGCCCTGTTCCTCTCGCTGATCGCCCTCGGTGTCGACGTCCCGTTCGCGGTCGCGCTCCTCTGTGTACCGCTGTCGACGGTGGCGGCGGTGGTTCCGCTTCCGGGCGGGATGGGCGGCGTCGAGATGTTTCTGGCCGGGCTACTGGTCGCGACGACCGCCGTCTCGGGCGACGTCGCGACGGCCGCTGCGCTGCTCTACCGGCTGTGTACCTACTGGGTGCACGTCGGTCTCGGGGGAATCGGCGCGACGTACGTGTCAGCCACCGGCGTTGGGCTGGTTCGCGTCGACGGATGACGCCCGTTCAGCCGACGACATCAATTCAGCCGATAACGCCCGTCTTCACCGCAACCTCTCGAGCGGCCCGCTCGTCCATCCCGTCGCCCAGAATCGTGTACCGGTCGCGGATGGCGTGGCAGGTCGTCAGCGCCTCGATCACGGTTTCGTCGTCGATGCCGAGATCGGCGGCCGTGGTCGGCGCGTCGATGCTCGCCAGCGCGTCTCGAATCTCCGTCCAGATGCCCGACTCGCCCTCGTGCAGGTAAGCCGTCATGATCGACCCGACGCCGACCTGGTGGCCGTGGAGGGCTGCGCCGGGCGCGAGACGATCCAGTTGGTGAGAGAAGAGGTGCTCGGCGCCGCTGGCCGGCCGGGAGGAACTCGCGATGGACATCGCCACCCCCGAGGACATGAGCGCCTTGGTGACGATCCAGGCGGACTCCTCGAGGCCGGGGCGGATCATGTCGGCGTTGCCGACGAGAATTTCGGCGGTCATCTCCGCGAGGGCGGCCGCGTACTCGGAGTACTCGACGTTCTTGAGTCGGTGGGCTAGCCGCCAGTCCATCACCGCGGTGTAGTTCGAGATGATGTCGGCACAGCCCGCGGTCGTCAGTTCCCAGGGTGCGTTCGCCAGAATCCCGGTGTCGGCGACCACGGCGAGCGGCGGTTCGGCGGCGACGCTGTGGCGCGTGTTCCCGTCCGGGACCGAACCGCGGTTGCTGACGATGCCGTCGTGACTCGCGGCCGTCGGCACCGAGAGGAAGCCGGTGTCGAGGTGGTCGGTGGCCATCTTGGCGATGTCGATGGCCTTCCCGCCGCCGACGCCGATCAGGTACGAGGCATCCACCTCCTCGGCAGCGTCGATGACCGACTCTACGGCCTCGAAACTCGCCTCCTCGACGGTGACGATGGCGGGTTCGATACCGCGCTCCTCGAAGTCGGCGGCGATCGGTTCGGCCGCGAGTTTCCGCGGCGTTGGGCTCGTGACGAGCAGCGGCCGCCCCTCGAGGTGAAGGTCGTCGACGACGCTCACGGTCTCGGCGAGGACGTCGTGGCCGACGACGACGTTCCGCGGGAGGCGGATCCACGTCGACTTCTCGAACATAGGTGAGAGGAGGCGGGGAACGATATAAAGGCGTTCCCGTCGATCGAGCGGTGCTAGCCTCTCGAGGCGAGGGACCTCGAGGAGAGCGTTCGAATCGTCTCTCGATGGTACGTCGGACGAGACCGGCTAGACTCATCTCGCGGGTTGTGCTTTTTGCGGCGGGGACAAACCGGATAACTGCGGAATCGAAAGATCCACTCGTCGAAGTAATTGTGCGTTAATCGCGACGATCACGGTGCTGAGTGACATGAGCAGGGCGCCGATGGCAGGGGAGAGAAGGATCCCAATCGGCGCGAGAACGCCGGCCGCGAGCGGAATCGCGAAGACGTTGTAGCCCGCCGCCCAGACGAGGTTCTCCTGCATCTTCCGGTAACTCGCGCGGCTCAGTTTGACGAGCCGGGCCACGTCCATCGGGTTGTTCTGCACGAGAACGATGTCCGCCGACTGGACGGCGACGTCGGTTCCCGATCCGATCGCGATCCCGACGTCGGCGCGGGTCAGTGCTGGGGCGTCGTTGACGCCGTCGCCGACCATCGCCACCAGGTTGTCTTGGTCCTGCAGTTCGGTCACCTTCTCGTCTTTGTCCTCGGGCAGCACCTCGGCGAAGACCGTCTCGATGCCGAGTTCGTCTGCGACGGCCGCGGCGACGTCTTCGCTGTCGCCGGTCAGCATCGCCACCTCGATGCCGAGGTCGTGGAGCGCGTCGACGACCCGGTAACTCTCCTCGCGGATCACGTCCGCGAGGGCGAAGGCAGCGATCGGCCTCGCCTGGTCGATACCTGCCTCCTGATCGGCACCTGCCTCTGTGTTCGCCTGGGCGCTCGAGTCGCCGTCACGCTCGCCCTCGCGAACGAGGTAGACGACCGTTCGTGCGTTTTCTCCGGACCGTTCTGCGAACGCCGCCAGTTCCGGAGGAACCTCGGCCTCGAGATGAGAGAGGAGGTTTGGACCGCCGACGGAGATCACGTCGCCGTCGACGGTCGCCCGCACCCCACGGCCCTTGAGCGCCTCGAAGTCCGAGACGTTCGGCGGCTTCAGACCGCGGTCGGCCGCGGCCTCGCGCATCGCCTGGGCGATCATGTGCTCTGAATCGCTCTCGACGGCGGCGGCCAGCGCGAACGCCTCATCCTCGTCCACGCGGTCGACTGTCGCGACGTCGACGACGCCCTGTTCGCCCGCTGTGAGCGTCCCGGTTTTGTCGAAGACGATCGTATCCAGATCCCGCGCCCGTTCCATGGCGATCCGGTCCCGGATTAACATCCCGTTGCGCGCAGCGAGGGACGTGTTGATCGCGACGACGAGTGGAATGGCGAGCCCGAGAGCGTGCGGACAGGCGATCACCAGGACGGTCACCACGCGCTCGATGACCGTGGCGTTGAACTGGATGGCAGCGGTCCAGGCGACGGCGGTCACTGCGGCTGAAGCGAGAGCGACGTAGAACAACCAGCCCGCTGCCCTGTCGGCGAGCATCTGCGTTCGGGACTCGCTCTGCTGGGCTTCCTCCACGAGACGCATGATCCCCGCCAGCGTCGTCTCCTCGCCCGTCGCGCTGATCCGAACGCGGAGGCTCCCGTCGCCGTTGATTGTGCCGCCGATCACCTCGTCGCTCGGGTCCTTCGAAACGGGTTTCGACTCGCCAGTGATCATCGACTCGTTCACGTCCGAGTCGCCCTCCTCGACGACGCCGTCGGCGGGAACGTTCGCCCCGGGGCGGACGAGTACGAGGTCGCCCTCCGACAGGTCGCTGACGGGGACCTCTTCAGTTTCACCGCCCCCGGTTATGCGTTCTGCGGTATCCGGGAGGAGTTTCGCCAACTCGTCGAGCGCGCTCGAGGCCCGTCGGACCGACCGCATCTCGATCCAGTGACCGAGCAACATGATGTCGATCAGCGTCACCAGCTCCCAGAAGAACGCCGACTGGGTGGGGAAGACGACGCTCGCCAGGCTGTAGACGAACGCGACGGTGATCGCCATCGAGATGAGCGTCATCATCCCTGGCGATCGGTCCTCGAGTTCGGGGACGGCCATTCGCAGGAAGGGAACGCCACCGTAGGCGAAGACGATCACCGCGAAGACCGGGCTGATCCACTCGCTGCCGGGGAACGCCGGGACCGAAAATCCGAGCCACTCCTGTAGCATCTCGCTGTACAGGAGAACGGGGATCGAGAGGATTGTCGAGACGAAGAATCGGCGGCGGAACATCTGCTCGTGGCCCTCGTGCATATCACCGTGGTCGTGGCCGTCGCCTCCGTGGCCGTCGTGGCCGCCGTGTCCTGCCCCGCGTTCATGCCGCTCGTCAACCTCCCGTCTCGCCTCGGCGACGTCTTCGGCCGTCTCCTCGAGCACGGACTGTTCCACGCGGGGCTCCGACCGACCGTCGGCGTTGGTTTCCCGATCCTCGGCCACGTCGTGGTCGTGGTCGTGGCCGTGACCGTGGTCGTGGCTGCCGTCGGTTCCCTCACCGTCGGCGTCTCTGTGATCGTCCATCTGGCACCTCGTTACACGGTACCACGAGTGAAGAAGGTACGTCTCGCTCGAGGCGGCGCATACAGAGCTGAATCCGAACCGAACGTCTCAGAGCGTATCGAGAATCCCAAGAACCCGTTCTTCGGCGTCCCTCCCCGGATCGTACTCGCTCCCGTCCCGGTCGCTCGCCTCGTGTTCCTCGAGCGTCTTCGCCATCGCCTCCTCGAGCGGGGTCGACTCCCAGCCGAGCTCGGCGAGTTTCGCGGTCGAGAGGACGTGTGGGTAGTCGCGGTAGAGGACGTAGTCGTCCGTCGAGAGGCCGCCGGCCTCGAGTTCGCGCGGGCCGGCGTGGACGACCTCGACGTCCCTGCCTGCGGTGTCGGCGATCAAGTCGACCATCTCCTCGAGCGTGACGATCCGGCGGTCGCCGACGTTGTAGAACTCGCCCAGCTCACCACGCTCGGCGACGGTCCGGAGGGCGCTAGCGACGTCCTCGACGTAGGCGCGGTGCCAGACGTTGGTGCCGTCGCCGGGGACGATCACGCGGTCGCACTCCAGGACGCGGTCGAGCCAGAAGTCCATCCGCTCGGTGTAGTCGTGGGGGCCGTACACGATGCAAGGCCGGACGGACATGGCATTGACCCCGCGGTCGGCCGCGGCGACGACCGCGCGGTCACCCTCGGCCTTCCGGTTGCCATACGTGTCGTCCGACTCGTCGGTCGCCTGGTCGGGGCTGCAGGGTCGCATCGGCGTCTCGTCCTCCCGCTTGGGAATTTCCTCGCGGCCGTAGGCGTCCCCGCTCGAGATGTAGACGTAGGCGTCGACGTCGGCGAAGATTTCGGTCGCCGCGCGTACGTCCCGCGGGTAGTAGGCCACACAGTCGAAGACGGCGTCCGGTTCGACGTCGGCCGCGGCGGCCTCAAGTGCCGAATCGTTCGTCCGGTCGCCCTGGACGTGGTCGACCCAGTCGTCCTCGGCGAAGGGGTCGTCGTGATTCCCGCGGTTGAAGAGGGTGACGTCGTAGTCGTGTGCGAGGAGGTTGGTGACGAGGTGGCGGCCAATAAATCGGGTGCCGCCGATGACGAGTGCGGTGTCCATACCGGACGCTCGCTCGAGAGGGTCAAAACGGTGGCGGAGGCGGCGAGGGAGACGCTCGGCTGGCCGTCACACGTGTGAGTTACTCGAGTGCAATCGACTCACGCTCGAGGCCGACGCAGGAGCAATCGCCAACGTTCATTACGAAGGGCTTCGTCCCCCTGGGTATGGGATTTGACGAGATGGACGTCGACACGATCTGGATGGACGGCGAGTTCGTCGACTGGGAGGACGCACAGACCCACGTCCTCACGCACGGACTCCACTATGGGACCGGCGTCTTCGAGGGGGCGCGCTGTTACGACACCGAGAACGGGCCCGCACTCTTTCGCTGGGAGGAACACGTCGACCGCCTCTTCCAGTCCTGCAAGCCCTACGAGATGGAAATCGGTCACTCCCACGAGGAACTGACGGAAGCCACGAAGGAACTCATCCGCCGCCAGGACCTCTCGTCGTGTTACATCCGTCCGCTCGTCTACTACGGCTACGAGAGTCTCGGCGTCAGCCCTGGGGACTGTCCGACGAAGACGACCATCGCCGCCTGGCCCTGGGGCGCCTACCTCGGCGAGGACGCCATCGAGAACGGCATCGATGTGAAAGTCTCCTCCTGGCGAAAGCACGCCTCGAGCCAGATTCCGACGAACGCCAAGACGACGGGATTGTACGTCAACAGCCTGCTGGCCGGCGAGGAGGCCCGCCGAAACGGGTTCGCCGAGGCCATCGTCCTCAACAAGGAGGGCAACGTCGCGGAGGGCCCCGGCGAGAACATCTTCCTCGTGCGCGACGGCGAGATCTTCACGCCCGGCCTCTCCGAGTCGATCCTCGACGGCATCACCCGCAACGCGGTCATCCAGATCGCCCGCGACCTGGGCTACACCGTCCACGACACCGTCTCCATCTCGCGAGGCGAACTCAACACGGCCGACGAACTCTTCTTCACTGGCTCCGCCGCGGAAGTGACCCCGATCAAGCGCGTCGACAACGTCACGATTGGCGAGGGGACCCGCGGGCCGATCACCGAGGAGATCCAGCAGACGTTCTTCGACGTCGTCGAGCGCCGGACCGACGAGTACGAGGAGTGGTTCGACTACGTCGAGGCGTAAATCGCACTCAGTTTTTCGAGTTGTGCGGTTCGCACGTCCCGAGTCGTTCGCTCGAGACACTCACTCGAGCCCCTCGCTCCCGAGAAACGCGTCGAACGCATCCGGCGGTCCGTCGTCCACATCGACATCGGCGGCGTCTCCGTACGTATAGAAGTAGCCGTTCTCGTCCTCGGCAATCCTGGCCTCGAGGTACGACTGGGCGGCCCGCCGCGAGAGGACACCCATCTCGATGACGTCGGCGAGGACGGTCTTCGTGGCGCGAAACCAGGTCCGGACGGCGAGGTCGCGCTCGCCCGGTTCGACGGCGACGAGCGCGCCCCGTCCCTGCTCGCGGCCGTCGCCCCACTCGAGCCAGCAGACGCGGTAGGCGCGAATCTCGTACTCGGGTGAGACCAGAATCAGTGCCTCGTACCCGCAGGGATCGAGGTAGTCGGTGAGGACGCTGTCCAGGGCGACGGAGTCGGCGAGGAGGTCGGAGTCGATTCGCCCGCCTGCGAACGGCGCGTCGACGGAGAGGGACTCGAGGACGCTGAGTTCGTCGCCGCCCCAGTGACTGTACCGGAGGTCGTAGAGTCGGTCGGGGCGACGGTAGGCGACGAGCGCTCTATGCCCCATCGTGCCACCTCGGTCGGTGCCGCTGGATCGGCCGTCGACAGGAACGAGCAGCGACCCGACGGACGACTCGGATACGCGAACGGGAGTGCATCACCCCCTTCTGGCCGCGGACTGGTACTTGAACTCGCGGGTCGTCAGCGGGTGATCGACGACTCGAAGAGTGGACGGCCCGCCGATCCAACAGCCCGCCGACCCGACGACCCAACGACCCAGCCAATCGACGGTCCAGCGATCTCACGAGCCGACGATTTGCCGATCCCACAGCCCACCGGGCGTAAGGCCAAAACCCTCTCGCCCCCTATCTCCGCTGAATGGCATACGACGCAGTCGTCTTCGACAACGACGGCGTGTTGACGACCCCGACCAGCTACGAAGCGCTCACGCGAGCGATGACCATCGCGTTCAAACGCCACGGCATCGACGACCCCGCCCAGGACGACCTCGAGACCCTGATCTCCCCGACGATCGACGAACTCGAAGCCGTCACCGATCGGTACGACCTCGAGCCGGAGTCACTCTGGGCAGCCCGCGAACGGGCGGCGATCGAGGTCCAGCACGAGGAACTCCTGAATGGGAACAAAACGCTCTACGACGACGTGTCGACGCTCGAGACGCTCGACGCCCCGATGGCCATCGTGAGCAACAACCAGCACGAGACCATCGAGAACATCGTCGATCACTTCGAACTCAAGGCGTTCGACCCGTACTACGGTCGCGAGCCGACCGTCGACGGCATCAGACGGAAGAAGCCCACGCCGTACTACCTCGAGCGAGCGATCGACGACCTGGCGTGTGCGAACCCACTGTACGTCGGTGACAGCTGGGTCGACGTCGCGGTCGCAGAGGCCCTCGAGATCGACTCGGCGTTCATCCGCCGATCCCACCGCGAGGACTACGCGTTCACCGAGTTCGGCTACGACGGCGAGCCTACCCACGAGATCACGTCCCTGAAGGCACTGTCGGGGCTCGAGCCGTCGTCCTGACCCGTCACCAGGTTTCGATTTCGGCGCGTCGATCCCCTCGAAGCAACCTTCAGGCGGTCGCCCGAACCCGGCGCTCCGCTCGATTCCTGAGCGCCCGGTTCATCGCGCGAAAGCCCCGTTCGATTCGACGTCGGTGGAATAGTACCGGTACCAGCGCTCCTCGAAACGTCTCCCGCTGGAGCAGCCGCGTTCGTCGCCCGCCATCGATCGGTTCGAGGTGGAACTCGTGGTAGCCATCGAAGGCGAACGGGACTCCCAGCCGGCCGAGCCAGACGATCCGACGGTTCGTCTCGACGATGAGCACCGTCGTTCGAATCGTTCTGGTCCGGCCACCCGGCAACCGGACGCGGATCGTCAGCCGCTCCCCTTCGACGGGGAGTCCCTCGACGGAGCGGAGAAACGGGTTCCACTCGGGATAGGCGTCGAACTCGAGGAGGACCTGCCAGACGGTCTCCGGTGGGGCGTCGATCGTCTCGAACACCTCGAGTTGTTCCATGGTAACAGCGAACGTGGCGAATGGCAAAGCACCTGTCGGTCACGCGACCCACCACAACCCCCATTACCGCGCAGTCCCGAGAGCCGAATATGACGCGTTCGTCGCGCACCATTTCGCGCCGATCCTTCGTCCGCAGCGCCGTCGCCATCGGCGGCGCGAGCGCCCTCTCCGCCTGCCTGGATCGAGAGAGTGGGGATGCGGACGCTCCGCCTCGAGGCGTCGATGCCGGCGGCCTCGAGGACCTCCCCGAGCGCCAGCACGCCTGGACGGCCGCCCAGCGGACCGACGAGCACGGCAACCCGCTCGTCCCCGAACACCACGTCGCCCTCCACTTCTCGTACGTCGGCGACGGCCCGACCGACGAAGAGCGCGAGCAGGTCGAGACGGCGTTCGAAACCCTCGAGCGAGCGTACGCCCGGAGCAACGAGGGCTTGCTGTTCACCGTCGGCTACGGCCCCGCCTACTTCGACCGGTTCGACGAGGCCCTGCCAGAGCACGTCGACCTCCCCGAGCCGAGGGCGCTCGCACCCATCGAGACGCCCGAGTTCGACAGCTACGACGCCATGGTCCACCTCGCCAGTGACCGCGGGTCGGTCGTGTTGAGCGCCGAGGAAGCGCTCACCGGCGAACTCGAGTCGATCAACGGCGTCGACGTCGAGGCCACGCTCGAGGGCATTCTCGAGGTCGAGGAACGACGAACCGGGTTCACGGGCGCCGGATTACCCGCCGAAAACCAGGACGGCGTTCGCGGGATTCCCGGCAGCGAACCCGTGTCCGAGGACGCTCCAATGTTCATGGGCTTCAAATCCGGGTTCAAGAAGAACCAGGCCTCCGAGGACCGCGTGACGATCCAGGAGGGGCCGTTCGCCGAGGGCACCACGACGCACCTCTCTCGCATTCGCCTCTCGCTCGACCAGTGGTACGAACAGGACAGCCGAACGATCCGCGAACGAAAGATGTTCTGCCCGGCCCACGCTGAGAAGGGGAAAATCGAGGGCACGGGCGACAACCTCGGGGACTCGAGCCAGCTGGGCGAGTGCCCGGCGCACACACTCGAGGACGCCCGCGAGTACGGGACCGTGGGCCACTCTCAGAAGTCCGCCCGCGCCCGCGAGAACGACGAGCCGATCATCCTTCGCCGGGACTTCAACTCGACGGACGACGACGAGGCGAGCCTGCACTTTCTCTCCCACCAGCGTCGCATCGAGGACTTCGTGAAGACGCGCGAAGCGATGAACGGGACCGACGTCGCCGAGCAGTCGGCGATCGGCGCGCGGACGAACAATGGCATCCTCCAGTACATGACCGTTCGGCGGCGAGCGAACTACCTGGTTCCGCCGCGCCGGCACCGGGCGTTACCCACGCCGCGACCCGAGTAGGGACTCACGATCGACGACGGTAGCAAAGACCAGACGGTCCAACCTCTCGAGTCACGTCACAGAGTCTCTCGAGACGGCTTCGCTCGGGCCGACTGTGGAACGCTCCGCTCGAGAATAACTAGAGACGAAACTGAAGCGGACTCTCGAAAACAGTCTGGAACGCGAAAACAGAACAGTCGGGGCTCCCGCCCGCCGCCTACATCAGGTAGAACAGCGGGAACAGGAACACCCAGACGATGTCGACGAAGTGCCAGTAGAGCCCGAAGTACTCGACTGGCCGGTGATCCTCGAGATAGGCGTCGACCGTGGCCACGCGGTAGATCATAAAGCCGGCGACGAGCAGCCCCAGGATCACGTGCAGGGCGTGCAGGCCCGTCGTGACGTAGTAGATCGAGTACTCGAGGCTGCTGAACCAGTAGTGGTCCTCCGCGAACTTGTGGGCCCACTCCCAGCCCTTGACACCCATGAACGTCAACCCGAGCAGGACCGTCGCGCTCATCGTCGCGAGCAGCCCCTTTTTGTTCCCGCGTTCGGCCATCACCAGCGCCAGGATGACCGTGAAACTCGAGGTCAGTAGGATGTAGGTGTTGACGAGTCCGGCCATGGGGATCGAGTCGAACTCCCAGGCAGACCACCCCATGTGGATGCGCATGAACACGAACGCGCTGATGGCCGCTCCGAAGACGACCACGTCCGACGCCAGGAAGAACCAGACGCCGAGTTTCGTGTTGTTGACGCCCTCGAACGGCCAGCGCTCGGCGACGTTCATCACCGGGGCGTTGAACTGCTCAATGCCGAAGTTCCAGAGTGTGTAGCCGAGCATCCCCACGCCGAGTACGATCAGCGCCGGAGAGAGCATGCTTGGCTCCTGAGCGGAGACGTCGGCCCCGTTCGCTGCAGCGAATTCGGCGACGTACGGCGTCAACCCCGCCAGTCCGAGGAAGAAGACGGCCAGCGAGAGTCCGACGCCGAACGGCCAGATGCTGGCGTGGTCGGCGTGTTCTTCCTCGTGAGCGTGCTGGGTCGTTGCCGGCGTCGCGTGACCCTGACCCGACTCGGGGACGGCGACGGTCCCGCCGTCAGTCGCGGCGCTCGAGTCGTCGACGAACTCAAGCCGTCCGCTCGCGTAACTCGGTCGGCCGGACCAGTTCTCGAGCGGCGGCGGGGACGGAATCGCCCACTCGGCCGTGCGGGAGAACTCCCACGGGTTGTCCGGCGCGTCCGGACCGGAGACCAGGCTCTTTCCCAGGATGTAGAACATGAGCAGGAACGACGCGCCGAAGATGAACGCGCCGATCGTCGCGAGCTGGTGGTAGATCTCCAGCCCCTCACCGAAGTGGAAGACGCGTCGTGGGGTCTCCCAGGCGAGGAACATCGGGAAGTAGAGCAGGTTGAACCCGAAGAAGTAGATCGCGAAGTGGATCTTTCCGAGGGTCTCGTTGTACATCTTCCCGCTGATCTTCGGCCACCAGTAGTAGATACCGGCGACCAGCGCGGTCACGCCCGAGACCATCACGTAGTGGAAGTGAGCGACGACCCAGTAGGTGCCACGGAACTCGTAGTCGAGTACGACGGCCCCGAGGAACACCCCGGTAATGCCGCCGAGGATGAACAGCAAGAGCGCACCCAGGCTAAACAGGAACGGCGTGGTGAACCGCACCCGGCCCTTGACCATCGTGTAGATGAGCGCGAAGACCATCAGGTCGAACGGCAGCGAGATCCCGATGGTCGTGGCCATGAACAGCGTCTTGATCTCGAGGTTGATCGTCGTCAGGAACATGTGGTGCATCCAGACCAGGAAGGACTGCACCGCGACGAGGACCATCGCGATGATGACCCACTTCCGGCCCACGAGACGCCGACCACAGAAGGTCTGGAAGGTCTCGAACATGATCCCCAGTGCGGGGAAGAAGACGATGTACACCTCGGGGTGGCCGAAGAACCAGAAGACGTGGGCCCAGAGTAGACTCGAGCCCTGGTCCGTCGCGAAGTACTGGGTCAGGAAGATGCGATCGATCCCGAGCAACAGCAACGCGGCGAGCAGGGCCGCGAACGCGAACAGCATCATCCAGACGGTCAGGAGCCACGACCAGGTGAACAACGGCATGTTCCACAGGCCGAGGCCTTCCGCGCGCGAGCGGTGGATCGTCGTGAGGAAGTTGACCGTCCCCAGCGTGATCGACATCACGAACAGCATCAGCGCGAGAATCGTCGCCGTTCCGCCGGTGGTTGCCTCCACGGCGGGGGTGTACGTCGGCACGTTCAGCGGCGCGTACATCGTCCAGCCGCCCTCGAACGTCCCGCCCTGGAAGAACGAGATCATGAACATCGCACCCGAGAACAGGTAGAACCAATAGCTCAGGGCGTTCAAACGGGGGAACGCGAGGTCTTTTGCCCCGATCTGAAGCGGGACGAAGTAGTTCGCAAAGCCCGAGGCGATGGGCGAGAGGAACCAGAACACCATCAACAGTCCGTGTGCGGTCACCGCCTGGTTGTAGGAACTGTCGGAGAGGAGACCGGCACCGCCGCTCTGCCAGAGGTGGGCTCGGAACAGGAGCGCCATCAACCCTCCGAAGAGCAAGAAGAACAGGGCCGTCGCCATGTAGAGAATCCCGACGTCTTTGTGGTTCGTCGTGACCAGCCACCGCTTGACGGACGTCATCGGGGGGAAGTCATCGGACATCAGTTCTCACCTCCGCTGTCGTCGGTTTCGTTTCCATTTCCGTTTCCATTTTCATCTCCGTCACTGCTGGATTCGTCCCCGCCGTTGCCACCGTCGGACCCGCCGAGCTGGAGCGATTCTTCGGGCCCGTCGACGATTTCGAAGTCGTCCTCCGTGGTCTCGAAGGAGCCGTCGGTCGACTCGACGATCACGGTGTAGGTGTCACCCTGTTCGACGCCGATTTCGAGGGCGCCCTCGTCGTCGAAGTCCTCGCCAGTGTAGGTTCCGACCGTTTCGCCGTCGGGGTCCTGCACCGTGACCTCGACGTTTTCGGTGTCGTTTACCGTCTCACCCTCGCCGTCCTCGAGCGTCAGCGTGAGCGTGAGTTGATCCTGGACCCACTGGTCGTACGTTTCCTGGCTCGTGACGTTGAGGGTCCCCTTCATATTGGAGTGGCCGGGTCCGCAGAGTTCGAAGCACTCGATCAGGTACTCACCCTCTTCGTCGGCCTGGAACCACGTCTGGTCGATCTCGCCCGGAATTGCGTCGGCCTTCACCCGTTGTGAAGAGATGCCGAACGAGTGCCACACGTCTACTGACGTCACATCGACCCAGACTGGTGTATCCGCGGGAACGACGAGTTCGCCGTTCGATTCGACGCCGTTCTCGTAGTAGAACGACCAGCTAAAGGTCTGGCCCTCTACGTCGACCTCGAGGGCGTCCTCGCCGGGGCTCTCAGGTCCGCTTTCGACGTCGATCAGCATGCCGTACGACCAGAGCGTGAGCGAGATGACGATGAGCGCGCTCAGGAAGAACGACACGAAGAGTTTCTTCCCGCCGGCTCCGCCAGTCGGAAGTTCTCCGAGCGTCGGCAGGTCCTCGTCCGGGTGGCGCTCTCCGTCGTCACGGTATTTGTACGCATTGTACAGGACGTACGCTACGACGATGATGCCGACGATCGTCCCTAATCCCAGGAACACGAGGAAGAGCTCCTGGAAGATGTCGACACGCGTCATCTGCGTCTGGAGTGGAGTGGAGATTGTGTTCACCTCAATTATACGGGTCTCTTAGTGGGGGCTCATTGCCGCGTGCACTTATCTATTTGGAAACGCCCGACAGCGACCGTAGTCCGACGACAGCGGGACACGTTGTGGCCGCCTGCAGAGTCTCCTGGGAACCCCCATGTGCCCTTGCGTAGACCGATTGACTCGGGTACCTTCTGTCTATCGTTCTTGCGGACGGACACTGTCGCCGTAGATGATCGTTGGCGGAAACATGTTCGGGTGTGCTCGAGCAATGCCCGATTATCGGACGTCGGCCAATAGAGACGAAGGCACACCCAGTTGCTACGTGCGATTTATACCCCCAGGCACCCAAGGAAGTGTATGCCAGAAGAAGTGCTCTTTTCGTTCGAGCAATCGCTGACGAGGGACGAAATCGCCGATTACCTCCGAGCTGTCGCCGATCGCCTGGAAAGCGGTGACGACCTCGTCCTCGAGAGCGGGGGCAACTCGGTCACGATGCAACCACCGGGACGGCCGACGTTCGAGGTCAAGGCCGAGCGGGAAACCTCGCAGTCGGGCGGTCCAGCCGAGTTCAGCGTCGAGTTCGAACTCGAGTGGGAGGAAGGAGCCGACGAGAACGGAGACGGTGACGGCTCCCTGACGATTTCCTAATTCCAGGACGCTCGGAGTTGCCTCAGCACCCGATCACTCGCCCTCGAGCGCCGCGTTCGTCACACGGCGGCGATCCAGATCGTCGCATCCTCTGGACACTCGAAGACCGCACGCAAAACGTGCTCGCAGAACTGGGCGATCCGGTTGGGGTCGGCCTTCGCGCTCACGCGTACATTCGTTCCGTCGGCGTCGTCCGGCCGCGTCAAATCGTCGATTTTGAACGCCGGGTACTCAGAGAGGAGGGTTTTCAACCGCTCGAGTTCGCCGTCCGTGCAGTCGAGGCTCACGACTCCATCGGCGAACTGGATCCAGGGCACGCCCAGGTCGGGATCCGGGGCGTCCTCGCGCTCGAGGACGGCTTCGTCCACTTCGATCGTCAGGAACGGACTTGCCCGCTCGCGGTGGGCGACGATGGCGTCGACGATCAGGCGTCGCCGTTCCTGCGGGTCGGCAGCCGAAAATCGCGTCATACCCGGACGATTGTGCGCCATTCTTTAAGCCTTTATGCGCTGGGGCAGAAGGACGGGGTATGGCACAGCCACGGATTCTCATCCTCGGTGCCCCCGGGGCGGGGAAAGGGACCCAGAGCGCAAAGATCGTGGAGCACTTCGACGTCGAACACATCACCACGGGCGACGCCCTTCGGTCGAACAAGCAGATGGACATCTCCCACCTCGACCTCGAGTACGATACCCCGGCCGAGTACATGGACCAGGGCGAACTCGTTCCCGACGAGGTCGTCAACGCCATCGTCGACGAGGCGCTCTCGTCGGCCGACGGATTCATCCTCGACGGCTACCCACGCAACCTCGAGCAGGTCGAAGCACTCGAGGACATGACCGACCTGGACGTCGTTCTGGCGCTCGACGTGAGCGAGGAGGAACTCGTTCACCGGCTGACGGGCCGCCGGATGGATCCTGAGACGGGCGACATCTACCACGTGGAGTACAACCCGCCGGAGGATCCGGAGGTCGAGGAGCGACTCGAGCAGCGCGAGGACGACACCGAGGAGACGGTTCGCGAGCGGCTTCGGGTGTATCAAGAGAACACCGAGCCCGTGCTCGAGTATTATGAAAAAGAGGGGTCGCTCGAGCGCGTCGACGGCGAGCAGGCGCCCGACGAGGTGTGGGAGGGCGTGAAGGCGACGATCGAAGCGAACGCATAACGGCGGTCGACTCGAGCGGTCAGTTGCTAGTCTTCTGCAATCTCAACGTTCCAGTGATCGACGGCGATGGCGTAGTCGTTCGATCCGCCGACGGCGGAGTAGTCGGCGTGGACCTCGAATCTCGTATCGGCCTGGACGACTTCCTCCGCGATCCCATCGAAGACGTCTTCGAGGTCGTCCGCATTGTTGGCGTGTCTATACTCTCCGCCAGTCGTCTGGGCAACCTCTTTCAATAATTCTTCGTCTGCCCCATCTCCAAGCCCGATTGAGTAAATCGAAATGCCCGTATTGGCGGCGTTTTCGGCCGCCTCGAGCGTATCGTCGTCGTGTTCGGAAGGGTCATTAAAACCATCACTCAACAAGACGAGGATGCGGTCGGCATCTCGCGGGTTAGCCTCGAGTTCGTTGACGCCGGCCTCGAGTCCGGCAGCCATATTGGTGCCGCCACCGATGTTGTTTTCGACGCTGTCGTTGACTGCCTCGAGGTCAGTTGACAGGCCGTGAACTTGGTGGGAACCGCTGTTGAACTCGATTACGGCTGCTCGATCACGTCGGTGGGGTTCCAGCGCGTCTGATGCATTCAGTTCACCGATGAACGATTGCGTAGCGTCGACACGAAGGCCGTCGGGGTCGTATCCTGGATGATCGTGTCCAACCCACGCCTGGTTGGGGGACTCGACGGACCGGATCGTGTCTCCCTCCTCGACTGTCGTCCGTTCGTACCAAGAGAACTGCTCAACTCCTCCATCCGCCCGTTTGACCTTCACCGGACTCCCGACGACGATTTCGCCAGTGTGAACCGGCTCCTGCCATGATCCTCCACCGTACACCTCCCACACCGTATGCGGCCCCATCGAGCCCGATCGATCCAGGACGAACCCGACGTCGATCGGGTTCCTAGTCGTCACGTTTTCGAACTCGAGCGTCCGGTTCTCCTCTGGAATCGGGACGTCGGTACGAAGTGATCGATCGAAGTGTACCTCGAGGTCGGAACCGCCGTCGGCGTTCCCCGGTTCGCCGATCCCTTCGAACGTCCCGGTCACGATGGCGCCGTAGATGTCGGTCCCGTGTTCAACCTCGAGGGAACCCGCACCTGGCGCGTAGACGACGCCCTGGACCGTGCCTGCGACAGCGACGTCGGTTTCACTCGTCCCGTACACCCAGAGCTGTGACGCCCGGTCGTCCGGGACCGTCACGGACTCGAGATTGATTGCAGAACCGCCGGCATAGATACTGACCTGTCCCGGGCCGACAACGGTGACGTCCTCGAGAGAGACATCGCCGTCGACAGCGACGTAGACGTCGCCACTGGTCGTGTCGAATTCGATGCCTTCACGAGTGAAATCGCCATCGACGGAGTACGCTCCGGCGTCGATATCATCGTCTGTGTCCCCCTCGAGTTTCGTCTCGTTTTCGAGCAGCGTCGTCGTGCGCGTAATCTCGTCGTCGATCGGTTCGATGGAATCGAACCCGTCCGCCAACTTCGCGGTCGGAACGTCGACGCTCGCCGGTGAGCGATCCTCCCCGACGTACAACGCGGCCGGTGAGACGTCCGCCTCGGGCTGGATCTGGATGTCGCCGTTCACCACCGGAAACCCGGTAATTTCGGCCTGTTGTACCCAGAGCTTATCGACATTCGCAACGAAGAGGTCGTCAGTTACGTTACCCGAATCGGCGTACGATGCTACGCGTCCATCGTAGGAGTCGACGGTGAGAGATTCGTGGGTCCCTAACTGGACCGTCTCGTCCGACACGTAGAGGCCGCCGTAAATCGTGGGATCGACGCCGAGATAGTCGTCGATGGGCCGATCGACGTCGACCGTGGCGAGAACTGACACCGTCCCCGTCGATTCGTCGTGACAGATGACGTTCTCGTCGCCCGCGTTCTCGAGCGAGCAGTCCTCGACTGCGGCATCTTCCACGTCGGTCGCTTCGAACTCCTCGCTCAGGAAGTCGTACCAGCCGTCGTGGTAGGTCTCGTCCGTGATCTCGAGGTGGACGTACCTGACGAATCCCAGATCAGATACACAGTCGCTCGTCCCCGTTTTGCTCCGCGTCGCCGTCATCGAGTGCTCACCGACTCCGACGTCCCCCTGAAGATCCGAGACGGAGAACTCGAGGTACTGCGTCCCGCGACTGTCGGCGACGTACCGAAGGTCTGGTTTCGACTGTATCACGGTTCCGTCGTCGGTGTGTCTCCAGGTTCCTCCCGCCTGTTTGGCGAGTCGCTTCCCATCGGATTCGTACTCGAGCGTGCCGAGCGTGACGTCGTCGAGCACCGTGCACGACTGTTGGAATCGATTGGCCGCCGTCAGCGACGCTGTTCCGGAATCGGTCAGCCGGTAGGTCCCGTCCTCCCCACCGGGAATCGTGACCGCCGCCGAATCCGAACTCGAGTGCAGCAACGTCGTCAGTTCGTGGTCGAACGTGGCGAACGTCTGTTCGGTTCGCTCGTCGTCGAGATCCCCCTCAAGCGTGTCTATAGCGACCATTCCGGTCACCGCAACCAACGCGGCCCCGACGAATACCATCCCAAATAGCAAAACGATGCCAACGAGTGGGGCGTCTCCCCGGTCGGCTGTCCCACCAGCCATATATGCACCAATCATATTTCTGTATTCAAGAAAGACACATTATAAAAAACCACCAGATATTGCCGGTGGATACCCCCTCCCGAGAGTCCAGGTTCCCGAAATCGGCAGACAGGCCGTTGTCTCGACCACTGCCTTCGGATCGGATAGGACGGCTTGAAACTCCCCCGTGGGTGGATAGGAGACGTTGAAGCGGTGCAGGCGCTGCTCATCGATACATCGACAAACGTCTCATCGCCCGTGGGTCGGCAGCGCTCGAGCGAACCGAGACCTATCGTCCACGACCGCCTCGCCACCGAAGATAAACACTTGTATACCGAAGGTGACCTAGCCCAAAACAGATGACGCGCACAGCGGAGAAAATAGGCGCCCTCGTCCGCGAGGACTCGTCGTTCGAGGAGGCCCTCGAGGCGATCCGCCGGAAGGCCGACGAGAACGGCGGCGAGGTCGAGTGGGCGGACGTCCGCGACGACCTGTCGAGTGGCCAGTGGGGCCGACTCATCGAGAAGGGGATCCTCGTCGACGGCCAGGACGGGTTCGAGATCGCCGATCGGTCGGCGTTCGACGACGCCCTCGACGGCGACGGCGAGGACGGCGGCCTCTCCGAGGACCTGCCCGAGATCGACGCCGAAGAATCGAAGTGGTCGCAGTGGGACAAGATTGCGGGGGTGACCGCGCTGTTGTTCATGTTCGGCTACTGGATCACCTCCGTCAGGGACACCGTCGGCAGCGTACTCGACGTCGCCCTCGGGCCCCTGGCGACGAGCATGCCCTTTTACACCGTGATCCTCGCCATCGCGATCATGACGGGTCTGTACTCGACGCTCCTGCAGGCGAACCTGATGAACATGGAGCGGATGGGGAAGTACCAAGAGCGCATGAAGGCCATGCAGGACAAGCGCTCCGAGGTCCAGGATCGCAAGAAAGAAGCCGAGAAGCGGGGCGCGAGCGAAGCCGAGATCGAGAAACTCGACAACGAGCTCCAGCAGGTACAAGAAGAGCAGATGGAAGCGATGGCCGACAACCTCGGGATGTTCAAAGAGCAGTTCCGACCGATGGTCTGGATCATGCTCTTTACGATTCCGCTGTTCCTGTGGATGTACTACCGGATCCACGGCACCGGCCCCCAGACCATCGAGCAAACCGTGGTCATGCCGATGGTCGGCGAAGTCGAGTGGCAGGAGGGCGTCATCGGCCCCATGCGCGCGTGGATCGTCTGGTACTTCCTGTGCTCGATGGGTTTCGTCCAGCTGTTGCGCAAGGCGCTCAACATCGACATGTCCCCCGACACGAGTTGAGCGAGTCGGTTTTCACGGTTCGACACCGGTCACAGGCTCCCGGTTTGCCTCGGCCCGCCTCGAGCGATTCAAAACCCCTTTGAGGTGGCCCCGCGCACTTCGAGTATGTTGCTGACCGTCTCCGGACCGCCGGGCGGAGGAAAGACGACGAATGCGGCGTTACTGGCCGAAGAGTTCGGCCTCGAGCACGTCAGCGGTGGCGATATCTTCCGTCAACTCGCGGACGAACGCGGCTACACCCCCCTCGAGTTCAACAAACTCGCCGAGGAGAACGACGAAATCGACCGCGACCTCGACCGACGACTGCGCGAGATCGCCGTCGAGCGCGACGACGTCGTCCTCGAGTCGCGACTAGCCGGCTGGCTGGCAGCCGAACAGGCCGACCTCAAGTTCTGGCTCGACGCGCCGCTGGCGATCAGGGGAGAGCGGATCGCCGACCGCGAGGACAAATCCCCGGAACGGGCGACGGAAGAGACGCGCGCACGGGAAGCCAGCGAGGTTGGACGATACCGCAAGTACTACGGGATCGAGTTCGGCGACCTGAGCATCTACGACCTCTCGATAAGCACCGCGCGCTGGAGCCCCGAGGCCGTCGCCGACACGCTCGTGACGGCCGTCGAGGCGTACGATCCGGCCGCCGACGAGGGGAAAACGCCCGTCGACGTCGACTACGAGTTCTGATGATCCGTCGCGGTCCCCCCGAGGAACGGTCGCCAGCGGCGCTCCTTCAGTTCGGCGTCGTCAATCTCGACAAGCCGCCGGGGCCGTCCTCCCACCAGGTCAGCGGCTGGCTGCGCGACGCCGTCGCCGAGACCCTCGAAGCGGCCGACGCAGAGCCAATCGATCGGGCATCCCACGCTGGCACGCTCGACCCGAAGGTCACGGGCTGTCTGCCGATCATGCTCGGCCACGCGACCCGGCTGGCGCCGGTGTTCCTCGAGGGCCACAAGGAGTACGTGGCCGTCCTCGAGTGTCACGCCCCGGTCCCCCACGACGCCGAGTCCGTCGTCGAAGAGTTCGAGGGGCCGATCTACCAAAAGCCGCCGCGAAAGAGCGCCGTCTCGCGGCGGGTTCGCGTGCGCGAGATTTACGATCTCGAGGTGCTCGAAACGAGCGACCGGCAGGTCCTCCTGCGAATCCGTTGTGAGAGCGGCACCTACGTCCGCAAACTCTGTCACGACCTCGGTCTCGCGCTAGGGACGGGCGGGCACATGGGCCACCTTCGTCGGACGGCGACGACGCCGTTCGACGACCGAACGCTTCACTCGGCCCGGGACTTCCTCGACGCGCTCGCGTTCTGGCTCGAGGACGACGATCCCGACCCGCTCCTGGACGTGGTCGAACCGGCCGAGCGTATTCTCGCGGACGTCCCTCGAGTCACCATTGCCCCCAGTGCCGCCGAGTCGGTCGCCACCGGGGCGCCGGTGTACGCGCCCGGAGTACTCGAGGTCGACGACGGCGCCGCAGATGCCGCGAACCGAGGCGGTGGTGCCCCGCTCGTGGCCTGTTATACACCCAATGGTGCGGCAGTCTGTCTAGGTCGGCTCGTCGGCGATCACGGGGCCGACTCGGGAACCGTGGTCTCGCTCGAGCGCGTGCTCGTGTAGTCCTCAAAGCGTCTCCCTATCAAACCGCGAACGGGCTATGAACGCCAGTCACCCCTCGTGAGCGAGTGAGAGTACCGTGGCTTCGCCCGAGACGACCACGTCGTCCTCGACGCGGGCGATCGTCTCGACGCGGTAGCGATCGTCGCCCAGGTCCTCGAGCACTTCGGCCGTCGCGGTGACGGTCTGGCCGGGATAGACTGGCGCCTCGAACGAGAGGTCCTGGGAGAGGTAGACGACTTCGCCAGGGAGGGAGGCGAGGGCACTCGAAATGAGACCCGCCACGAGCATGCCGTGGGCGACGGGGCCGTCGAAGAGGCCCTCTGCGGCGTACTCGGGGTCGAGGTGAAGCGGGTTCTCGTCGCCGGTGAGATCGGCGAAGCGCTCGATGTGGTCGGTCGTGATTCGCTGGCTGACCTCGCTTCGGTCACCGGGACTGGCAGTCGACATACCTGTTCTTTCGTCGCGACCCGCGTGTAGTCGCGGGTTGATACTCGAACGTCGGTGTACTTGAGCGCGGAGGGAAACTAGGCTAGCATGACTCGAGCGACCAACGGCGACGTGGAACTCGCCTACGAGGTTGGCGGCGACCCGGACGGGGAACCCGTCGTCTTCGTCGAGGGACTCGGCTACGGCCGGTGGATGTGGCGCTGGCAGCGCGACGCACTGGCCGACGAGTATCGGACGATCCTGTGGGATAACCGGGGAACGGGCGACTCCGACGCCCCCGAGGGACCGTACACGATCGAAGAGATGGCGGACGACCTTGAGGCCGTGCTCGCGGACGCGGGCGTCGACCGCGCCCACCTGGTCGGGGCGAGCATGGGCGGGATGATCGCCCAGCGCTACGCCCTCGAGTACGACCGCGCGGTAACCCTCTCTTTGCTCTGTACCACCCCCGGCGGCCCGGAGGCAGTTCCGGTGCCCGAGGAGACGCAGGCGGCGATGTTCGCCGTTCCCGACGATGTCGACGAGCGCGAGCGGATTCGTCATCGAATGGCCCCCGCAGTTTCGGAGACGTTCTTCGAGGAAAATCCCAACGTAGTCGAGGACATTATCGACTGGCGCCTCGAGAGCGACGCGAGCGACGCGGCCAGGAAGGCCCAGGCGGCGGGCGTGGCCGAGTTCGACGCGGCGGACGAGGTGTCGGCGCTCGAGGTCCCAGTAGTGATCCTCCACGGGAGTGACGACCGGGTCGTCCCCGTCGAGAACGGCCGTCTGCTCGAGAACCTGATCCCGCAGGCCCGACTCGAGGTCTGTGACGGCGGTCATCACCTCTTCTTCGTTGAGCGGTCCGACTGGGTGAACGACCGGGTGGTCGACTTCCTCGAGGCGAACCCGATCAGGACAAGTCTCAAAACGGGAGGCAAGCTTGAAGGAGAAACCGCACTCGAAGCCGGTGATCGCGAGTGAACTGGAGCGACGACGACTACGGCTGGGTCGGCGACTGGACCGCCAGGCGGGCGTCGCTCTCGCCCGACCGGACGGCGATCGTCGACGCTACCGACGACACGCGAGCAACGTACGCGGACCTCGAATCGCGGGCGAATCGCACGGCTCGGCTGCTCGAGGATTACGACGTGTGCGAGGGATCCCGGGTCGCCCTCGTCTCTCGAAATCGCCTCGAGGTCTTCGACCTGTTCTTCGGGACTGGCAAAACCGGTGGCGTACTCGCACCGCTGTCCTACCGACTCGCACCGCCGGAACTGGCCGAACTGCTGGAACTCGTCGACCCGAACCTGCTCGTCATCGAGTCGCCGTTCGTCGAGCGCCTCGAGCACGCGATGGCTCGCTCGAGCGTGGATCCAGCGGTGCTCGAGATCGAGACCGACGAACCGGCCGGCGGGTGGGACGTCTATCGCGACAGGCTACCGACGGACGACGGCCCCGTTGAGAGCCGCGACCGAGCCCTCTCGGATCCGCACCTCCTGCTCCACACCGGCGGATCGACGGGGACGCCGAAGGAGACGACGGTCACGCACGGCTCGCTGTACTGGAACTCCACGAACACGATCACTGCGTGGGGGCTCCGGCCAGACGACGTGACGCCGATGGTGTTCCCGAACTTCCACACTGGTGGCTGGAACGTCATCACTCTGCCGCTGATGCACATGGGCGGCACGCTGGTCATCGACCGCGAGGTCGATCCCCGGCGCGTCCTCGAGCAGGTCGAAACCCACGAGGCGACGGTTCTCGTGGCCGTCCCCGCCGTGTTGCGGTCGATGGCGACCCACGACGACTGGGGGCAGACTGACCTCTCGAGCCTGCGGTTCGTCAAGAGCGGCGGTGGCCCCTGCAGAGACGCCATCGTGCAGGCATGGCGCGACCGCGGCGTCGACATGTCTCAGGGATACGGCCTCACCGAAATCGGCCCGAATAACTTCGCGATGCCCGACGAGTACGACCCCGGGAAGGTCGCGAGCGTGGGCAAACCGGTCCTCCACGCCGACGCCCGGATCGTCGACGAAAACGGACGCGAGGTCGAGACCGGAGAGATCAGCGAACTCGAGTTGCGCGGTCCGCACGGGTCGGCGGGCTACTGGCGCAACCCCGAGGCGACCAGGGAGACGTTCGGGAACGAGGCCGACCGGGACCGGTGGGTATCCACCGGCGACCTCGCCCGAGTCGACGAAGATGGATTCTACCACATCGAGGGCCGGAAGAAGAACATGTTCATCAGCGGGGGCGAGAACGTCTACCCGCCCGAGGTCGAGGACGTAATCGCCGATCACGACGCGGTAGCGGAAGCGATCGTCGTCGGCGTCCCCGACGATCAGTGGGGGACGGTCGGGAAGGCCGTTGTCGAACTGACCGACGAAGCTCGGACAAACGCGGCCACCCCCGGGGACGCGCTGGCGCTGGAGGACCTCGAGGTGTTCCTCTCGGGGAAACTCGCGCGGTTCAAGATTCCCAAGTACCTCGCGTTCGTCGACGAGATGCCGATGAGCGGCCCGTCGAAGATCGATCGGACGGCGCTCGAGGATCGATTCGGGGGCGACGAGGACGAGGGGAGGCGGAACGAGGGCGCCGAGGGCGCCGGGGATCGAAGCGAGGGAACGAGAGGCGACGAGAATCGCAACGAGACCGACGACGGAGCGGAGGTCGAACCGTGACTCGCGCTTTGTTCACCCGCTCTCCGTCCCGAAATCGACGGGTAAGGTTATGGCGTTCAACTAACAATACGTGTCAATGATCGACCTCACCCTGGACATGGAGCAGTACGACTGCCCGTTCATCGACACGACCGACGATCACGACGTGTCGTTCACCGCCGTTCAGTGGGAGTTCGACGGCCAGCGACGCGAACTCGAGACGCGGATGATGGTCGAAGGTGAGGACCGGTCGACGCTCGAGTCCGGCCTGTCGACGCTGCAGGCCCACGACAACATGTACGAGTGCACGCTCTTCAAGAAACACGAGGGGACGGCGCTCCTGCGAACCGTCATCGACGAGACGAACGCGATGCGCGTCATCCGAGACAACGGCGGCTACATCACCGGCCCGTTCCACATCGAGGACGGTAGCGAGCGCTGGGAGGTCGGCTTCGACGAGTCCCGGACGGCCGACGACGCCCTCGCCGACCTCGAGCGCAACAACGAGTTCGACGTCCTCACCGAGGACGCCCTCGACCTGCCCGACCTCTTCGACGTGCTCGACAACGCCGACGCGGCGAGTAACCTGATCGAGGGCTGTCGGTCGCTCTCGGACGTCGAGCGCCAGACGCTCACGGTCGCGGCAGAGAAGGGCTACTTCGACCAGCCCCGGGGAGCGACTCTGCAGATGCTCGCCAACGAGTTCGACGTCTCCGACACGGCCGTCTCGAAGAACGTCCGCCGCGCGGAGCGAAAGGTCCTCCGACGGGTCGTCGACGCCCTCGAGGACCTCGAGTAGCGGCGCTCGCGGATCCGACGACGAGACGGGAATTCCACATTGTTTTTGAACACGGACCACTTCCGTTCGCGTATGCACCAGGCACGTATCGTCGGGGTTGGCATGACCAACTTCGGCGTCCACGACCGGCCGCTTCCGGAACTCTTCTCGAGCGCGGCGTTCGACGCGATGGACGACGCGGGTGTCGACGCGCCCGCCATCGAGTCGTTCTACCTCGGGAACGCCATGGGCGGGCAAACCGAGCGGGACACCCACCTCGCGCCGACGCTGGCGAGTCACATCGGCCTGGCGGGCATCCCCTGCCAGCGCTACGAGGACGCCTGTGCGACCTCCTCGAACGCGTTCAAACACGCCGTCCGCGCGGTCGAGGCCGGCCAGCACGACGTCGTCCTCGTCGGCGGCGTCGAACGCTGCACCCCGACGACGGGCCTCGACACGCCCGAAATGACGTCCGTCTTCGCCTCCGCCTCTCACCGCCAGTACGAACAGCCGACCGGACTCTCCTTCCCCGGCGTCTTCGGCCTGCTGACGACGCGGCACATGCACGAGTACGGGACAACCGAGGAGGACCTCGCCGCCGTCGCGGTCAAGAACCACCACCATGGAACCTACAACCCGCGCGCGCAGTTCGGCTCGGAGACGACGGTTGAGGAGGTCCTCGAGAGCCCGATCGTCGCCTCGCCGTTCCACCTGTTCGACTGCTGTCCGTTCTCCGACGGCGCAGCGGCGGTCGTCGTCGCCAACGAGGAGGCAGCGGCCGACCTCTCGAGCGAGTCCGTCGCCGTCTCCGGTGTCGGCCACGCCACGGACACGATTCCGCTCGCGGACAAAGCCGACTTCACGGCGACGCAGTCGGCTCGAGATGCCGCGAGCCAGGCCTACGAACAGGCCGGCGTCGGCCCCGACGACGTCGACGTGGTCGAACTCCACGACTGCTTTACCGGCGCGGAGGTGCTGGCCATCGAGGCGCTCGGCTTCTTCGAGGACGGCGAGGGCGGCCCGGCCGCCGCGGACGGGGAAACCGCGCTCGGCGGTCGCATCCCAGTCAACCCGAGCGGCGGCCTCAAAGCGAAAGGCCACCCCATCGGCGCCACCGGGGTCGCACAGCTGGTCGAACTCACCGAACACCTCCGCGGGGAGGCCGGCGAGCGCCAGGTCGAGGGCGCCCGTCGCGGGCTCGCACACAACCTGGGTGGCGACGCCGGAACCACGATTGTCTCCATCCTGGAGGTGGACGCATGAGCGACGCACTCCCCAACCCCCTGACCCACGCCGAGTGGACCGAGGCGCTCCGCGACGGTCGGCTCCTGGGCCAGCGCTGTGGCGCCTGCGGCAACGAGACGGCGGCGCCGAAGGCCGCCTGCAACGAGTGTGGCTCCCGCGAGATCGAGACGGTCGAACTGCCGACGGAGGGAACGGTGTATACCGTAACGACCATCGCCGTCGCCCCGGCAGCCTTCGAGGGCAGCTACCGCGTCGCGGTAATCGACCTCGGCACCGAGGGCACCGCCCGCGTGACCGCCCGTCTCGAGGGCGACTGTGACGCCGAGATCGGCGACACCGTCGTGTTCTCGGACGTGCTCGAGGTCGACGAGCCGGTACCTGTTTTCGGCTGAACTGCCTCCGAGGGCCTGCCTCGAGTTCCGAACGTGCTCGAGTCGCCAGGGATTGGGACCGAGGCCTGGAGACCGAATTGGCGAGACGCGCCGCCGCTCGAGGCGGCCAACCGTTCGGCACTTTCGACTTTGCGGACCACTCCGAGGCCGTCAACCTCGAAAAGCTGTGTGACGTGGGGGTGCTGGCCACGGGTAAACAGCCGATACCACTATATCTATTATATTGTTTTAGTACACATTCTATAGCGAATACACACGTTCGAGACGACCGTCGACGCCTCGAGGTTCGTATATCAACCGTCCCTGCTTAGGAGGGGGAATCCATCTAGTGAGCTAGTATGGCACGAGGTACCAACCGGCGGGACGTGCTCCGGCGAACGGGTGCGCTCGCCGCGCTCGGATCGGCCGGACTGGCAGGGTGTATCGCGGACGAGAACGGAAACGGCAACGGCGGGAACGGTGGCAACGGCGGTAATGGTGGAAACGGCGATAGCGACGGGAACGGCAATGGCAACGGCGACGGGAACGGCAGCCAGCAGGTCTCCGACGAGACGATCCGCATCGGCGCCTTACAACCTGTCTCCGGCGACCTCGAGTACTACGGCCAGATCAGCCTCATGGGCTTCTACTCGGGCATCGCCTACAAGTACGACATCGACCCCGTCACCGAAATGACGACGGGAACTCACACCCTCGACCCCGACGACGGCCCAACCTTCGAGTTCATCGTCGAGGACACCGGATTCGTCCCGGACACGGCACAGGAGGCCGCCGAAAGCCTCGTGCTAGACGAGGAGGTCGACCTCCTCTTTGGCGCCTCGAGTTCCGACTCCGCGCGCCGGCTCTCGGCGAACATCCTCGACGAGGCCGGGATTCCGTACATCGCGGGACCGTCCGCGGACGCGGACATCACCGCCTCGAGCGAGCACTGTCACGAGTTGCTCTTCCGGGCGAGCGAACACACGGGGATGGACGCCCGCGCGGGCGGTCGATACGTCGCCCAACAGGGTGACGTCTCGACGGTCGCCATCTTCGCCGCAGAGGGTGCCTTCGGCGAAGGCGTCGCGAACAACTACACCGAAGTGCTCGAGAGCGAGGGCGTCGAGGTACTCGAGCCGCGGTTCGTCGAGCCGGGGTACAGCGAGTTCGAGGGACTGTTCGACGAAGCCCTCGACCAGGGCGCAGACGGCGTCGTCGGCGGGTTCACCTTTATCACGCTGCCAGAGTTTCTCCCAACGGCGATGGCGTACGACGAGATCCAGGCCTTCGGCGGGTTTGCGGAGCTCGTAACGACCCAGATCACGGGTCAAGCCGTCGAGGCGACCCTCGGCGAGGACTTCACGGCCGAGGACATCCAGGCGTCCGGGCTCGGACCGTTCACGACCCGCTACCACTGGAACCAGTACGACAACGAGATCAACGACGCTTTCATCGATATGCACACCGAGGCGTACGGCCTCATGCCCGACCTGTTCAGCGCGGGCACCTTCGTCAGCGGCTCGGCGCTCGTCCAGGCTATCGACGAGACCGGATCGGTCGACAGCGGCGACATCGCCGACGCGATGCGCGGCATGACGGTGACGGACACGCCGAAGGGCGAGGGCGCGTACACCTTCCAGGAGCACAACAACCAGGCCGCCTCGGCGATGACTGTCGCCTGGCCGGTCCCGACCAGCGACGACGTCTCCGAGTACTGGGACGCCGCCGTGATGCCGGGCGAGCCGGTCGAGACCATCCCGGCCGACGAGGTCATGATCCCGGCCGACGAGGCTAGCTGTTCGCTGAACTGATCGTCATGGTGCTCCGGACGACCAATTTGACGAAGGAGTTCGGCGGCATCACCGCCGTCGACGGCGTTGACTTCAGCCTCGAGGCCGGCGAACTCTGCTCGGTGATCGGTCCGAACGGGGCCGGGAAGACGACGTTTTTCAACCTGCTGACGGGCGTGCTCGAGCCGACGCAGGGGACGGTCGAGTTCGCCCCGAGCGGTAGCGACGGCGCTCGTCGCGCCGCCGCCGCTGAATCGACTGCAATCGACACCGGGTCGACCGCAACAACCAGTGACGAGTCCAGACAGTGGGTCGACATCACCGACGCCCCGCCCCACGAGACGGCGCTACTCGGCCTGCACCGGTCCTACCAGATCACGAACGTCTTCCCGACCGTTTCGGTCCTCGAGAACGTCCGCGTGGCCGTCCAGGCCCACCGCGGCAACGACTCCTGGCGGTTCTGGCGCAACGTCGGCGCCTTCGACGACCACTACGCCGAAGCCGAGGCCATCCTCGAGCGGGTTGGCCTCGCTGCGGAAGCCGACCGGACCGCCCAGAACCTGAGCCACGGCGAGAAGCGCAACCTCGAGATTGGCATCGCACTGGCCGGCGACCCGGACGTGCTGTTGCTCGACGAACCGACCGCGGGCGTCTCGAGCGAAGATGTCGACCAGGTCACGGCGATTATCGAGGACGTCGCCGCCGATCACGCGGTCATGCTAATCGAGCACAACATGGACGTCGTCATGGGGATCAGCGATCGCATCGCAGTGCTCAACCGCGGCGAGTTGATCGCCGACGGCGAGCCCGAGACGGTTCGCGAGAGCGAGGCCGTCCAGCGGGCGTATCTGGGGGGCTACGACGGCGACGGCGACGGTGACGGCGGCAGTGACAGTGGTAGCGACGCCGGATCCTCCCGAACCGACGACGGGACCGGGTCGTCGACGGGGGTGGCGTCGTGAGCCTGCTCGAGCTCGAAGGCGTCCACACGTACTACGGCGAGAGCCACATCCTCCAGGGCGTGGACCTCCACGTCGAAGAGGGCGAGGTCGTCGCTCTGATCGGCCGCAACGGCGTCGGGAAGACGACGACTCTGCGGACGATCCTCCAGTTGACGCCGCCGCGAGAGGGAACGGTTCGCTACGCGGGCGAGGACGTCACCGACCTCCCGACGCACGAGGTCGCCTCCCGCGGCATCGGCTGGGTACCCGAGGAGCGACGGATGTTCGGCTACCTCAGCGTCGAGGAGAACCTGCGGGTCGCTGTCGGCCCGGAGGGCGACTTCGACGTGCTGCGAGACGAGATGTTCGACCTGTTCCCGGACCTCGAGCGCTTCCGCGAGAAGGAAGCCCGGAACCTGAGCGGCGGGCAACAGCAGATGCTGGCCATCGCCAGGGGCATCGTCGGCGGAAACGATCTCCTCCTGGTCGACGAGCCGAGTGAGGGGTTAGCCCCGCTGATCGTCGACCAGGTCGTCGAGGCCCTGCGCGACGTCTCCGCGGACACCACGATGGTGCTGGTCGAGCAGAACTTCCCGCTGGCGATGGACCTCGCCGATCGCTTCTACCTGCTCGATCACGGTACGGTCGTCGAGTCGGGTTCGACGGAGGGCGTCACCGCCGACGACGAACAGATACGGAGGTATCTCTCGGCATGATCAGTACGTTCGGCACGATTGGTTCGTTCTCGTCCCTCCCGCTCGGCACGAACGCGCTGTTCGTCTCGCTCCTGGCGATGCTCGAGGTCGGGTTCGGTCCCGGTGTCGTCGGACTGCTCGAGACCGGAACCGGCCCCAGCGTCCTCGGACTCCTCGAGCCCTCGTTCGCGCTCGAGTGGCTCGGAACGGTCGCCTCTGTTGCCGCTGTCGCCCCGCTCGAGGGGCTCGACACCGTCGCTCGCATCCTCATCGAGGGTCTCGGCAAGGCGTCGATCTACTTCATCATCGCTATCGGCCTCACCCTCGTGTTCGGACTGATGGGCGTGCTCAACTTCGCCCACGGCGCGTTCGCGATGGTCGGCTCCTACGTCGGCGGCGTTCTGATGGTCCTGCTCGTCGCCTCGAGCGCGGGCGCGGCGACTCGGATCTTCTTCTTCGTCGTCGTCGTGGCCATCGTCTTCGCGCTGTTGACAGCCGTCGGCGCCGCCCTCGAGGTTGGCCTCGTTCGCCCGATCTACGACCGCACGCCGATGTACCAGATCCTACTGACCTTCGGCGTGGGGCTCATCCTCGAGGAGGTAGCCAGAATCGTCGCCACCGCTCGCGGTATCCAGCCCGAGCCGAAGTGGTCCGGGGCGCAGGCGACGATTCCGTCGGCCCTCGACGCGCCGTCGGAGATCCTACTGACGCTCTTTGGCGCCCGTATCCGCGGATTCTACCTGTTCGCCATCGTCGCCGGCGCGATCCTGGCCGTCGTCGTCTGGGCGTTCCTGACCCGGACGCTGTACGGCCTCTACATCCGGGCCGGCAGCGAGGACTCGGAGATGGTCGAGGCCCTCGGGATCGACGTCCGCCGGGCGTTCACTATCGTCTTCGGCCTCGGGACCGGCCTCGCGGCCGTCGGCGGCGTCTTCCTCATGTGGGACCCGACCGCCGGCCCGAGCGTGTTGCTCAACCTCGAGGTCCTGCTATACGCGTTCGTCGTCGTCGTCATCGGCGGACTGGGGTCGTTCAAGGGGACGGTCGTCGCCGCGCTGATCGTCGGGCTGGCCGACTCGCTGACGACGTGGTTATTCACCTCCGGAACCGTGCCCTTCCCGGGCCTCTCCGAAGTCACGCTGTTCACGTTACTCGTGATCGCGCTCGTGATCCGCCCGCAGGGACTGTACGGCGTCGAGGAGGTGGGCGGCCATTAGCTCCTCGTCCGACCTCGAGACCGAGGCCATCGAGGAGCACGACGAGGGAGCAGATCGAAAGCGCGATACACCGCCTCGAGGTGACAGTCGCGCCGGTAGCGACTGGCCCCGCCAGTACCTTCGCGATCACCTGGCCCACGTCGCCGTTATCGCGTTCTTCGCGGTGTACCCCATCGTCTACGGACCGTTGACCGGATTTCCGGCGCTTGACGTCGGCGTCGGGATCATCGATCCGGGCGCGTTCTTCGACGCGTTCCTCCCGGCGACGACGTTCCTGATCGCGATGCTGTTCCTGGGGTTGTTCGCGATGAGTTTCGACTTCGTCAGCGGCTACACGGGTTACCTCTCGTTCGGCCACGCCGCGTTCTACGGCATCGGGGCGTACTTCATCGTCCTCGTGGCCAACGGGAAAGTGCCGGGGCTCCCCGACAGCACGCCGTTCATGGTGACGATGCTGCTGGGCGCCCTGCTCGCCGTTGTCCTCGCGCTGCTGATCGGCGCGGTCTCGTTCCGACTGTCGGGGGTGTACTTCGCCATGCTCACCCTCGGGTTCGCCCAGGTGCTCTACCAGCTTGTGCGCAACTGGGACTACGTCGGCTCGAACCCACAGCAGGGACCGAACCTCGCCGGGCCGACCCCGGAGGTGGGCGTCCCCTACGTCGACTCCCTGTCGATCGCGCTCGGACGGCTCGCTGGTGACAGCTTCGAGAACGTCCTCGGAACCGGCATCGACGTCTCGGCGACGATGACCTCCTACTACGCCATCGGGATCATCGTCGTCCTCTCGTACTTCGCGATGCAGCGGATCGTCCACTCCCCGTTCGGTCGCGTGATGATCGCTATCCGGGAGAACGAGGAACGCGCCCGCGCCGTCGGCTACAACGTCTTCTGGTACAAGATGGCCGCCTTCGGCATGAGCGCCTTCTTCGCTGCCATCGCGGGCGCGCTGTTCGCGGCCTACCGGAGCAGCGCCGCCCCCGACACGACGTTCTACTTCCTCGTCACGGCCGACGCGCTCATCGTGACGATCATCGGCGGCATCGGGACGCTCGCCGGGCCGCTCTTCGGCGCGTTTACCTTCGAGTGGCTCGAGGACGTGCTCTCCTCCCAGCAGAGCGGACTCGCACCGTACCTCCGGGGCGGGCTTCCCGAGAGCGTCCTGAACGCGGACGTCGCCGGCGTGACGTTCCTCGACGTGATCAACACGGTGATCGACGGACGCGCGCCGCTGTACCTGGGAATCGTCTTCGTCCTGTTCGTGCTGTTCGTCCCCAACGGCTTGCTCGGGTCGATCCGCGACCGACTCGGTGGGACCGTCGCGAACCGACTGCCGGCCCACCTCGAGCGCTACCGACGATGACTCCACGTTTCACCAGGCCACGACGGTATCGCGACCACCCGATTTCCGATCGACCTCGCGCTAGAGTCGACCGTTCCCCCACGCGAGGTGACCCGCGATGACGACCGTCGGCCTCACCGGATACGGCCGCTACCTCCCCGACGAGGTCGTCACCGGCGAGGAGATCGCTGCCCAGAGCGGGATCCCAGAATCGGTCGTCGTCGAGAAGATGGGCGTCCGCGAGAAGCGCGTCTGCCCGCCCGACGACGACCACGTCACGGACATGTGCGTGGCTGCCGCGGAGGACGCCCTCGAGATGGCCGACCGCGACCCCGAGGATGTCGACCTCGTGCTCTACCACGGGAGCGAGTTCAAGGACCACGTCGTCTGGTCGGCCGCGGCCAACGTCGCCGAACGGCTGGGCGCGGAGAACGCGTTCGCCACCGAGAGCTACACCCTCTGTGCCGGGGCGCCCATCGCGATCCGGCAGGTACGAGCCCAGCTGCAGGTCGACCACCTCGAGACCGCCCTGCTCGTCGCCGGCAGCCGCGAGGAGGACCTGGTCGACTACGAGAACGAACAGTCCTCGTTCATGTTCAACTTCGGCTCCGGGGCCAGCGCGATGGTCCTGGAGGCCGATCCCGGGTCCCGAGCACGGGCACTGGTCCACGAGAGCGCCGCCCTCACGGACGGCTCGTTCTCGAAGGACGTGATCATGCCCGCGGGCGGCTCGCTCGAGCCCGCCAGCGAGGAGAGCATCGCCGCGGGGCGACACACCCTCGACGTACCCGACCCGGACGGGATGAAAGAACGGCTGGCACCCGTCTCGCTCCCGAACTACCTCGAGGTGGCGGACGCGGCGCTCGAACGTTCCGGGTTCGCTCGTGACGACCTCGACTTCGTCGCCGTCACCCACATGAAGCGGTCGTTCCACGACCTGCTGTTCGAGGAACTGGGGCTCGATCCGGCGACCGACGGCGTCTACCTCGACGCCTACGGCCACGTCCAGAGCGTCGACCAGGTGCTCGCCCTCGAGGACGGTCGTCGGGCGGGGCTGCTCGAGGAAGGCGACCTGGTCTGCTTCCTCGCCGCCGGCACGGGCTACACCTGGGCGGCGACGGCGTTGACCTGGCTCGGGTGACTGGTACACGGGCCGGTGATCGCTACGCGGCTCGGATGATCGGCATTTACCTAGGTTTTTGCCCGCATCCGTCCACTCTCCAGTTATGACAGACGCGCTCGTCCGGGCACTCCAGGCCGACACCGGCGTCACGGCCGTCGTCGGCGCCGGCGGAAAGAAATCGACGCTCTACACGCTCGCCGACCGCCTCGGGCGCGCCGTACTGACGGCGACGGTACGCATTCCAATCTTCGACGAGCGGGTGGCCGACGTGGTGCTCACGCCCGACCCCGTGGGCGAACTCGAGGACCACTTGCGAGAAGAAGCTGAATCAGCAGTCTGGCCCCTCGGACTGGTCCCCGAGCGAGACCGGAGCGACCGCTATCGAGGTTACGAACCGGATGAAATCGACGCGATGGCCGACGTCGACGGCGTCGACCACGTGCTCGTCAAGGCCGACGGCGCCCGGACGCGGCTGTTCAAGGCGCCGAACGAACGCGAACCCCAGATCCCGTCCGTCGCAGACACCGTTCTCGCCATCGCTAGCTGCCACACCGTCGGGCGACCCCTCGACGCCGAGACCGTTCATCGACCGGAGCGCGTGGCCGAACTAACCGGCCGTAGCGCTGGCGAACCGATCACGCCGACGGACGTCGCGACCGTCCTCACCCATCCCGACGGCGGGCTGAAACGGGTTCCCGAGGGTGCGGCCTTCGTTCCGGTCGTGAACATGGTCGACGACGACGGCAACCTCGAGACCGCTCGAGCCATCGGGGAGGCGATTATCGAGGACGACGAGGCGAGCGAGGGTCGGGTCTCTACGGTCGTTCTCACGAGCATGATCCGCGAGGAGCCGCTGGTGACCGTCCTCGAATGAGTTCTGGCTCCGGTTTCACGCAGGGTATCCAGCCCAGTTTCAACGCGGAGACTCGGAGAGGTGAGCGGTCACGTCGGTCGAGGAGACCATCCCGACGTAGTCGCCGTCGACGACCGGGAGGTGCTTGATTCCGTACGTCGTCATCATCGCGGCGACTTCCTCCATGTAGAGATCCGGGGTGGCCGTCTCGACGTCGGTCGTCATCACGTCGGCCACCGTCAGTTCCGCAACGTTCCGTCCCTGCGCGACTGCCTCGAGTACGTCCGTACTGCTAATGATCGCTCGCGGCGTGGTCGGGACGACCAGGGCGCTGATGTCCCCGTCGCGCATTCGCTGGGCAGCGTCCATCACCGTCGCGTCCTTCGAAATCGTTTCCAGTGGACTGGACATGACGTCTCCGACCGTCGTTCTGTCGTTCGACATACCCGTACGACGGGCACGAAACGTATGGTGTTTTCCCTCGAGGCCTCGGGCTCCCCGCTCGAACGGTGCACTCGTTACGCCAGTCCGTCGCTTCCGAGTCGCCAGAGTGCCCGGTACAGCGACACCAGTCCGAGATCGTGGTCGCGAGCGAGGTTTCGACAGCACTCGAGGTAGCGCCGGTAATCCTCGACGTCGATCGGGTCGGGTGGCGGCGTCTCGAGCGAGCCGCGTTCGGCCACCGTGGTCCACAACTGCCGGTCGACGACGAGGTAGCGTTCGGGGTCAGCGTAGTGCAGAAACGCCGAGGCGGCGGGCACGTCGACGCCCTCGAGCGCGGTCAACGACTCGAGCGCCGCTTTCGCGCCGTCCGCTCTCGCGGCATCGACGGCCGTCTCGACAGCCGTCTGGAGGTCGTCCCACCCGTTCTCTTGAAACGCCGACTCCGCCGGGTGTGGCTCGCTCGAGCGGGTGCGTCGGGAGTACCAGCGAACGACCCACTCGACGTCTTTCCAGAGGAACGAGCCGTCGGCGAACGCCGCGGGCAGTGTCTCGAGACGCTCGTCCTCGACGGTCGCGAACGGCTCGTATTCCTCGTAGGCGGCGGCCGCTCGCTCGAGTTCCCCAGTTTCAGATCCGTCCATCGAGTCGACCGACGGTCCGAACCGACAAAAACCGTTGCCGGAGCGAGCGAACGGTTTTGGCGATTCTCGGCGATCCATCCCGTCCGGTGACTGTCCGCTCGAGACTCCCAAAGACTGATACGTGTAATGGTAGCAATCGACAGTATGAGCTCCGAGAACGAGGGCGTCGAGACGATCTGTCCGTACTGCGGCGTCGGCTGCGGGCTCACCTTACAGGAGGGTGAGGAGGCGGGCGACGTCACTCTGAAGCCGTGGTTCGACGCGCCCGTGAACGAGGGTGCACTGTGCATCAAGGGCGGGGCCTCGCCGCAGGTGGTCAACCACGAGGATCGATTGAAGACGCCGCTAATTCGCGAAGACGGCGAGTTCCGCGAAGCGACCTGGGAGGAGGCCCTGGACCTGGTCGTCTCGGAACTCGAGCGAATCAGCGAGGAACACGACCCCGACGCGGTGGGCTTTTTCGGCTCCTCGAAGGTGATGAACGAGGAGAACTACCTGCTCCAGAAACTCGCCCGACGCTACGGGACGAACAACGTCGACAACTGCACCCGAATGTGTCACGCCTCGACCGTCTACACGCTCCGCCAGAGTCTGGGCGCCGGCGCGATGACCAACAGCATGGCCGACCTCGAGACCCACGGCGACGTCTACTGGGTCCAGGGGGCGAACCCCGCCGAACAGCACGTCATCGCCCACAGCAACTACTTCCGCCGGGCCGTCCGCGAGGGGGCGACGCTGATCCAGGTCGACCCACACGCCAACAAGACGAGCCGGGACGCGGACATTCACCTCCAGCTCGAGCCCGGTACCGACATCCCACTGTTGAACGTCGTCCTGCACACGATTCTCGAGGAGGGGCTGTACGACGAGGACTTCGTGAAGGAACGAACGCGAGGGTTCGACCACCTCGAGGCGACCCTCGCGGACTTCGACGCGGCGGCGGCCGCCGACACCTGTGGCGTTCCGCTCGAGGACATCCAGGAGGCCGCCCGGATCTACGCCGAGGCCGAAAACAGCGCCATCTTCACCGGCATGGGGATGAGCCAGCACGCCTGCGGCGTCGACAACGTCCAAAACGAGGTCAACCTCGCACTGATCACCGGCAACGTCGGGCGCCCCGGCACGGGCGTCAACCCGCTTCGCGGCCAGAACAACGTCCAGGGCACCTGCGACGTGGGCGCGATGCCGAACGTCCTCCCCGGCTACCAGAACGTCGACGACGACGAAGCCCGGGAGGCGGTCGAATCGGTCTGGGGTTTCGAGATTCCACCCGAACCGGGGCTGACGAACGTCGAGGTCTCGAACGCCATCGGCGACTCGGTCCACGGACTCTACGTCATGGGCGAGAACCCGGTGATGAGCGAACCCGACGCCCTCGAGGTCGAAAAACGCATAGCCGACCTCGAGTTCCTCGTCGTCCAGGACATCTTCATGACCGACACGGCGGAATTCGCGGACGTGATACTGCCCGCCACGTCCTGGGCCGAACGTGGCGGCACGGTCACCAACACCGACCGACGCGTCCAGCGGATGCGAAAGGTGACCAACGTCCCCGGAAACACCCGCCACGACCTGGACATCCTCTGTGACGTCGGTACCCGACTCTTTGGTTCGGGATTCGACTTCGACGGCCCCGAAGCCGTCTTCGAGGAACTCCGGGAGGTGTGTCCGATTTACCACGGCATGACCTACGACCGCATCGGCCGCGAGGGCATCCAGTGGCCCTGTTACGAACCGGGCGACGAGGGCGACCAGTACCTCTACGCCGATTCGTTCGATACCGAGGACGGCCTCGGCGTCGTCCGCGGCGTTCGCCATCAGGCACCTGACGAGGTTCCGGACGACGAGTTCCCGCTCGTGCTCACGACCGCCCGCCTCGAGGAACACTACAACACGGGGACGATGAGCACCCGGTCGCCGACGCTTCGCCGGAAGACTCCCGAAAACTTCGTCGACGTCCACCCCGCCGACGCCGCGAACCGGGGAATCGAGGACGGGGAGTACGTCGTGCTCCGATCCCGTCGCGGCGAGATCGTCCTCGAGGCGAACGTCACTGAGGACATCAAGGAGGGCGTCGTGTGGACCACCCCGCACTTTTCGGACGCCCGAGCGAACACGCTGACGAACGACGTGTTGGATCCGCTGGCGAAGATTCCGGAGTACAAGGCGGCCGCGGCTGAGGTCGAACCGGTCGGCGAGGGTAGGGCGCCGGCCGACGACTGACCGCGGTCAGCGAGGGTGGAGCGCTGACCGACGACTGATCGGGCTCGAGTCGTCGCGGCTGGAACGAGAAAAGAGGATAACGGCGGCTCAGTCGTTATCCAGCGTCTCGAGCGGCTCTCGCGGCTCGAACTCCTCGGAGAGCTCCGACTCGATCTTCTCCGTGAGCAGGTCGATCGCCATCCGGTTGACCCCCTCGGGGATGATGACGTCCGCGTGCTTCTTCGTCGGCGCGACGAACCGCTCGTGCATCGGCTTGACCGTCTCGAGGTACTGGTCGATGACGCCCTCCAGGTCCCGGCCGCGGTCGATCACGTCCCGCTGGATCCGCCGGAGGATGCGGACGTCCGCGTCGGTCATGACGTAGACGCAGAGGTCGAGCATCGCGAGGATCACGTCGTCGTACAGCGCGAGGATCCCCTCGACGACGATGACGTCCGTGGGCTCGACGGTGACCGTCTCGTCCATTCGGTTGTGGCGCTCGAAGTCGTACTGGGGCATCTCGATCGATTGCCCCATCGAGAGCGTGTCGAGGTGCTCGCGCAGGAGTTCCCACTCGAAGGCCGAGGGGTGGTCGTAGTTGACCTCGGTCCGTTCCTCGTACTCGAGATGCGAGAGGTCCTCGTAGTAGTTGTCGACGGGGATTCGAGTGACGGCTTCGCCGACCGCCTCGGCGACGTCGCGGGCGACGGACGTCTTCCCGGCGCCCGTTCCCCCGGCGATCCCGATGACGAAGGAGGGGATACTCATTACTCGAGGATCGAAACGCACGGTTAAGAAGACGGTGGTCTCGGGCGGCTCGAAAGGGACGCAGCGCGAGACCCGGATAGCCGACCGGGACACCGAAATACCGCCGACCGATAGTCGACGTATGGACCTGCCACCGATCGGCCTCGGCACGATGGGCATCGAGGACCCGGACGTGATCGCGACCGCCCTCGAGGTCGGCTACCGTCACCTCGACACCGCACATATCTACGGCAACGAGGCCGTCGTCGGTGAGGGAATCGCCCGGAGCGACGTCCCGCGAGACGAGCTCACCGTCGCCACCAAAGTCTGGGCCGACAGCCTCGCCCCCGACGACGTGATCGACAGCACCGACGCGAGCCGCGAGCGCCTGGGGGTGGAGACGATCGATCTCCTGTACGTCCACCGCCCGATCGAGACCTACGACCCCGAGGCGACGCTCCCTGCGTTCGACAGCCTCCGCGAGCGCGGCTGGATCGAACACGTCGGCCTGAGCAACTTCACACGCGAGGAACTCGAGACCGCCCGATCGATCCTCGTGGCCCCGATCGCTGCCCACCAGGTCGAGTTCCACCCGCTCTTTCGATCTCCGGGCCTGCTCGAGCACGCTCGTCGCTACGAATACCCCGTCGTCGCCTACTCGCCGCTCGCCGGCGGTCGGGTGCGCGACCTCGAGCCCATCGTGACGGTCGCCGAGAAGCACGAAACGACGCCCGAGGCGGTGGCACTCGCGTGGGTCCTCACTCACGACGGCGTCCACGCAATTCCGAAAGCCAGCAGCCGCGAGCACCTCGAGGCCAATCTCGACGCAGCCGGACTCAATCTCGAGTCCGGCGACGTCGACGCGATAGACGCGATCGAGCGGCGTAAGGAGCTGTTTCCCGAGTGACGGTTCGACGGATTAGTCCACGGCGAGTTCGCCGACGAGTCCCCGAAAACGTCGAGCCAGACTACTCGAGGGACTCCACCGGCGGCTCCGCGTCGACGACCTCGAGCAACAGTCGCTCGCCGGCCCGATCGAAGGCGGCGAACGACTCGGGGGTCGGTTCCCACGGCGGAACGGCCACGAAGACGACCTCCGCGAGGTCGTCCCGCCGCGTGACCAGCAGTTCGCCGGTCGGGTGGGAGACGAATCGGCCCTGGGTCTCCCTGGCCGGCGTCGACAGGTTGACGCCGAAGACGGCGTTGACCGCGTTGCCGGGGTCGGGCAGGAAGAAGTCTGTGAACACCGGCGTCTCCGCGGGGAGCACACCGGCATCGACGCCCTCGAGCATCGACGACTCCGAGACGGAGAGGCCCGTCGTCAGGCGCGACGGCTCGGCGTCGGCCGCCAACTCGAGCAAGACGTCGACCAGCCCGCGGGTGATGTAGACCACTGTTACGACCTGAGTTCGGCCCGGAGGCTACAAAGACCTGTTCCCGTCATGGGTTGGCTCGCGGCCATAGTTTGGGCCACAGGGTCAAAACGGCAGGAACTGCCGAACCGCCCCGGCGTACACTCTGGGGGTCCGCCGCCGCGACGTATCGAGGGTCTCCGACAGAATCCGAGCCGCGTCGTCGTGGATACCCTCGCCGTGGCCGACCAGAATGCGTTCGGGCCGGTAGCCGCCGAGCGTCCCACGCGGCGGCGACAGACGGCGCATCGGATGGACGCCGAGCGGTTCGTCGCCCGCCAGGAAGTACGCCACGGTCCCGAGCGATTCGGGGACGATCAGCGTTCCACGGACTGGATCGTACAGCCCGACCTCCTGCCAGAATCGCCCGTCCTTCAGCACGAACGACTCGAGGCCCGTGTCCGCAAGTTCGTCGCCGAACCTGACGACCGGCGCGCCGACCTCCTCACTCACGCCGTCGAACCACTCGGGCAGGTAGACCGCGGCGTCGTGGCGTTTGGCGATCGCTCCCGCGTCGCGCTTGTGCCGGTCGAGCATGACGACGACGCCGGCCACCTCGCCGAGCGACGCGAGTAATTCGTCGACCCCATCGGCGTCGACGGGGTCGAACACCCAGACCTCGCCGTCGATTTCGAGGGCGTGGCTGGCCCGCTTCATCGCCTCCTCTGGATGGGCAATCCAGCCGACGCCGCCGTCGAATCGGTCGATCTCCTGGAGGGCCGTCTCACTCTCGTCGACACGAAAGCTCATGCGTAGCCCTTCGAACGCGACGAATATAAACGTCATACAGGCGAACGAACAGGTCGACCGAAGAACAGATACTCGAGGCAGCGATGGGACTTTGAGGCCATCCGGCGTACTCGGACGCATGCTGACCAGGCTGGCCTGGCTGGGGCTGGAAGTCGAGTTCCTCGTACCCGCACGCCGATTCTACGAGGAGACCCTCGAGTTGTCGGTCGTGGATCGCCCCCTCGCTCGGCACGTGAACGAGGCGCGAAGCGACGACGACGGACGAGCGGTCGCGTTCGACGCCGGTGGCACGGACCTGATCCTCCGGCGACCGACGGGACTCCCGCGCGGCGGGCTCCACACCCACTTCGCCTGCTCGATCCCGGCCGCCGAGTACGACGACTGGTGGGACGCACTCGAGGACGAACACGACCTCCAGGAACACACCTTCGGTGACGCTCGCTCGCTCTACCTCTACGACCCCGACGGCAACTGCGTGGAACTGGGCCAGGGCGACGTTCCGGGGCCGGGCATCGACGGCGTGTTCGAGGTCGTCCTCGAGGTCGCGTCGCTCGAGGACGCAGAGGACCGCTACGGACGTCTGGGGTTCGAGACCGTCGACCGCGGCTCGGATCGCCGTCGCGTTCGGATGAACGGCCTCGTTGCCCTCGAACTCTGGGAACCGCAACTAGGGTTGGCCGACGCCAGAGGTGGCGTCCACGTCGACCTGGGATTCGAGACGGACGACCTGGACGCCGTCGAAGCCGTGCTCGAGGAGTGGGTTTGCTCGCTCGAGCGATCCGACTCGCGACTCGTTGGGCGCGACCCCGACGGCCACCACCTGACGGTGTTCGAGGATTGAAAAGCGAAACTCGCTCAGAGGCGGCTCGTGTCCACGTCGACGCCCGGGGGCGCGACGATCAAGAAGCCCCGAAAGTGGACTAACGTGCCGCCCGCTTCCTTGATGTCTCGAGCGAAGCCCGCCGCCAGTTCGTTGACGTCGCCGTTGACGTTCAGTACCAGGACGTTGCCCGCGTTGACGGCCTCGAGCCACTCTTCGGGGTCTTTCGAGCCGTCGAGGACGTCCAGCAGGATGCTCCCCTCGAGCTCGAGTTCGTCGTCGATGTGTTCCTCGACGGTTCGCAGGTCGAGGTCGAAATCGCTCATGTGCGGAGGTTGAACCCCGACGAGAAAAACGTTCCCCCCGTCGGTAGCGCTCCTGGTCGGGAGTCTAGGTGAGGTCGGCGGGTCGGCGGAAGCGGGCGAAGGAGTCACACCCCGCCCCCGAAGCGATACCCTTAAACGACACACGCGCATCGTTCGAGATGCGGGACCGTGGGGTAGTGGTATCCTCTGCGGATGGGGTCCGTAGGACCCGAGTTCGACTCTCGGCGGTCCCACTCATTCATTCGCGATGCTCACTCAATCGTGAGACCGCCGTACATCGCAAACTCTTCGAGTTTGCTCAATCTCGGCGGTCCCATATTCTGACGCGAACAAATCCGTGAGCGCCAGGACTATGCATTGAGCCGAGATCGAACATGCAAAGGTCTCGTATCGGGCCAGGATGTATCGCGAGGAGATCCGTGCGCTCGTCGAGAGCGCCGAGTACGGCATCGAGAGCTACGCCGACCGTATTCAACACATCATGGGCGTGGCGGAGCGCAACGATAGACCGGAATTCTGTGGTTGAGTATATACTACAACATTGATGGACTGGTTCCTCGCTAACATGGATTAGCAAGGCTACTTAGGAGGGTTTGAATCACAAAGGAGAAGACGTCAGGAAATTTTATATAATTGTAGTGAGGTCTGTGACTCACTCAAATGGCGAATTGTTCAGTTTGCGGCGAGGGGGCCAATATGCCTTATACGTGCAACTACTGTGGGAAAACTCACTGCTCTAAACACCGACTCCCTGAGAACCACAGGTGCCCAAGCAGACATAATGCAAAAACGCTAGGTCCAGAATTCCGGAATTGGAATCAATCACAAGATGAAGGATTTCTCGATAAATTAAGGAAATCGGACACATCGGAACGAAAGCAATGTGACCGCTGTTCAGCGTATACTACTCCCGAAAACGACCTTTGCTTGACCTGCCGTCGGGAAGTGAAGAATATGAACCCGAGCCCGGGCACGAAGGTCAATGGGTCACTTTCAAAAGAGACTGCAGAACCGGACTTGAATCACAGTCAACAGTCCCTATTCTCAAGAATTATAGATGAAACGATGAATGTAGTTTTCTTTCCTGTCTTTTTGATCATAGGGGTGCTAATGTTGATTCTCGGATTACCGATCAGGGTTATCAAAGGCGTTGGCCGTTTCATTCGAATGTACTCAACGCCAATTCTGGCTTTACT
Organism: Saliphagus sp. GCM10025317; assembly: GCF_042663665.1. NCBI lineage: Archaea > Methanobacteriati > Methanobacteriota > Halobacteria > Halobacteriales > Natrialbaceae > Saliphagus > Saliphagus sp. GCM10025317. Next base: position 1,343,510 of record NZ_JBHTAQ010000005.1, on the reverse strand, counting down.
ACTTGTGGCAGGTGTCGCGGGAGGCTTCGTTTACCTGAACGACGAGACTGACCATTTAGAGGGGCTGGCAAATGATCTCCATGACGACCAATCGTTTGATGAAGCAGAAGTCGAACGTATCTTTCACGAGGAGATTAATCAGGTGCGAACAGAGCATGGTGCTGATTCATTGGCCTATGATGACGATCTCGCTATTATAGCTTCCAAGCACAGCAAGGACATGGATACTCGAGACTATTTCGATCACGTGGATCCAAATGGGCAGGACGTCATGGGTCGGTATCGTGATTATGGATATCAATGTGACGCTGGAGGCGAGAACATCGCGCAAACGTTCGTTCATGAACGAGTTAGAGCGTCCTACAAGGGAAGCACAGTTCGAATCACGGATGAAGAGGAACTAGCAAAACATCTTGTGAAAGAATGGATGAATTCACCAGGGCACCGTGAGAATATTCTCCGAACAGAGTGGCACCGGCAGGGGCTTGGTCTACACATTAGCGATGACGGAGAAGTATATGCGACACAGAACTTTTGTTAATCGCTATTGTTCCGTAGCTGACTCGACACGCCAGGACGGGAGACGATTCCCGACCGGGTGATGGCTGAAGACGACGACTGACCGCGAAAAGAACTACGTCTAACTCCATTCCGGATTCGTTCACCCGTTTACGCCCTCGAGTTGACTATCACTCCGTCCTCGTCGTCTCACTGATAACGAGTCGCGTACCGAGCGACGACGAAACGGGGACCGGTCCGTTCAGCTCGAGAGACCGAGCGCCGCGGCGACGTCGAGCAGACCGCTTCCTTGCTCGTTGTCTGAGAGCCCGATGTCCTCGGCCGTGTCTTTCAATTGCTGACGGGCTTCGGTGTTCGTGTAGCCGTTGGCCATCAACTGGCCGCCCGCGCCGGCAACGTGCGGGCAGGCCATCGAGGTTCCGGAGAACGTGTCGTACCCGCCACCGGGAACCGTCGAGTTGACGTCCTCGCCGGGGGCAGCGATCTCGACCTCGGAACCGGTCGAGGAGAAACTGGCCAGCGAGTCGTCCTCGCTGGTCGCGCTGACGGCGATGAACTCCGGATAGGCGGCCGGGTAGCCGACGCAGTCAGAACACGGGCCGGAATTACCCGCGGCGGCGACGAGCAACACGCCGTTGTTGTACGCGTACTGGCCCGCGTCCCTGAGGGTCTGGGAGCCGGAACTCGCGCCGAGGCTGAGGCTAGCGACGTCCCAGCCCTGGTCGGCGACGTACTCGACACCGGCCGCGATATCGGAGAACGATCCGCTGCCGCGCTTGTCGAGGACTTTGACCGCGTGCAGCGTCGCCTCGGTGGAGACGCCGACGACGCCTTCGTTGTTGTCGACGGCGTCGGCGGTCCCCGCACAGTGGGTTCCGTGGTCGTTGTCGTCGTCCCAGTCTTCGGTACACTGTCCGCCTCTACATCTCACGAACGCCCGGCCGTCGCCCAGATTGGCCTGTAGGTCGGGGTGATCGGAGTCGATTCCGGTGTCGAGGATCGCGACGTCGGCCCCGGCGCCGGTCTCGCCGTTGTCGTGCGCGACGTTCGCATCCACGCGGTCGATCCCCCACGGAGTGGATTGGGCGAGCGCGTGCATCTCGCCGTTCTCCTCGACGTATCGTACGTTGGGGTTGTTCTGTAGTCCGGAGACGGCGCGTTTTGGTACCCGAATCGTCACCGCGTCGAACGCGAACTCGCGAACCGTGTCCGAGGCCGCCTCGAGCGCCGCGGTTCGACCGCGGCCGTTCGAGAAGCCGACGTTGACCTCGACGACGTCGTCCGGGTCGGCCGCTGCCAGCCCGGAGACCCCGGCGGTCGCGAGCGTGCCGCCCACTGCTTTCAACACTGTTCGTCTGTCAACTGGGTGCGTGTCCCGTGACATCCGTTTTCACGTGACACTCACCCAATGATGAACGTTTCGGTCGTAACATCCATATGTTAAGTGAATAGCAAATTAAGTAAGGCAATGACGGTCACCATCGTATATAAAAGTACATTCGAACTAATTTGGAGTCAATAAAGATGTAATAACAACTCCCCAACACAACTGTCTGTGCCGGTTGTATCGACGTATCAACGCTATCGATTCACCTACGATGGTCGAGACAGGGGTCGATATCGGCCACACACTGTATGCTCGAGGGTGGACAGCATCCGTCGCATATTCGACTGGAGTAATATCGTCACACGCCAGACCGGCGACTGGTCGAGTGCGCCGTCACGACGTGAAAGGGGCGTTCGCGATGGTTGTGGCGAATCAGTTCACCTGATCGCTCGGAAGTGTTCGGATCCACACCGACAGGAGTGCGTTCCGATCGGGCGGATACGACCGCTCTGGAGCTTTTTCGCTGCGTATACCGATTCGCAGCGTTCGCACACGGCCATGACGCGATTGTGCTCGCGCAAGGCGATCACCCCGGTTTTGAAGACGACACCGAGGAATTTCAATATTCGCCACGGTTTTCTGATACGATGGTGGGGTCGAGGGTCGAGGGTCGAAAGTCGCATGGCGTCTGTGCGAACAGCTAGTGCGGCGAAACGGACGCCCGTCAGTGATAGAACGCCGCCCGCACTCGCTCAGTCTCGAGTGAGCCGCGGATTCGTCACGGCGCCGTTCGACGCCGAGTCGAAATCCCGACAGTACTTCGCCAGAACGCCCCCGTCGTAGACCGGATCGGGACGGTCCCACGCCTCGCGTCGGTCCTCGAGTTCCGCGTCGTCGAGGTCGACCTCGAGTGTCCGGTCGGGGATGTCGACCGTGACGACGTCCCCGTCCTCGAGCAGGCCGATGGGCCCACCGACGAAGGCTTCCGGGGCGACGTGGCCGATCATCGGGCCCCTGGTGCCCCCGGAGAACCGGCCGTCGGTGATGAGCGCGACGTCGTCTTCGTGACCCGCGCCGACGACGGCCGCGGTGACGCCGAGCATCTCGCGCATGCCGGGACCGCCGCGCGGGCCCTCGTTGCGGATGACGATCACGTCGCCGCTCTCGATGTGGCCCTCCTGGACGTAGGCCATGGCGTCTTCCTCGTGCTCGAAGATCCGGGCCGGCCCCTCGTGGTGGAAGGCGTCGTCCCCGGTCACCTTCAACACGGCACCGTCGGGGGCGAGATTGCCCTCGAGGACCTTGATCGCGCCCTCTTCCTCCTTCGGGTTCTCGACGGTGTAGAGGAAGTCCGCCTCGAGGTCGGCGTCGTTCGCCGGCAGGTCACCAGTTTCCTCGAGGTGAGCGAGTTCCTCGGCGATCGTTCGGCCGGTGACGGTCATCGCGTCGCCGTGGAGCAGGTCCGCCTCGAGCAGTCGGCGGAGGACGACCGGGACGCCCCCGAGTTCGTGGAGGTCGTTCATCACGCGCGTGCCGCCCGGTTGGAGGTCGGCAATCTTTGGCGTCCGCCGCGAGATCTCGTCGAAGTCGCCGATCTCGAGGTCGACGTCGGCCTCGCGGGCGAGCGCGAGGAGGTGGAGGACGCCGTTGGTCGACCCCCCGATGGCGGTCTGGAGGGCGATGGCATTCTCGAAGGACTCGCGCGTGACGATGTCCGAGGGGCGCCGATCTTCCTCGATGCACTCGAGGGCGAGTTCGCCCGCGCGTCTGGCGACCTCGTAGCGCGCTTCGTCCTCGGCTGGTGGCGAGGCACTTCCCAGGGGAGCCAGCCCGAGCGCTTCCGAAATCGAGGCCATCGTGTTCGCCGTGAACATCCCGCCACAGGAGCCGGCGCCGGGACAGGCGTGACGCTCGAGGTCGTCGAGTTCCTCCTCGTCCATCTCCCCGGTTCCGTACGCGCCAACGCCTTCGAAAACCTGGACGATGGTCACGTCCCGGCCCTCGTGCTGGCCGGGCATGATCGAGCCCCCATAGAGAAAGACGGAGGGGAGATCGGTGCGGATCGCGGCCATCATCATCCCGGGGAGGTTCTTGTCGCAGCCGGCGACGGTGACGAGGCCGTCCATCCGCTCGCCGAAGCTGACGAGTTCGACGCTGTCGGCGATGAGTTCCCGCGAGATGAGCGAAGCTTTCATCCCCTCGGTTCCCATCGAGATGGCGTCGGAAATGGTGATCGTGCCGAACTCGATGGGCATCCCGCCGGCCTCGTCGACGCCCTCGAGCGCCGAGTCGGCCACGTCGTCGAGGTGGACGTTACAGGGCGTGATGTCCGCGGCGGGGTTCGCCACCCCGATCATCGGCGAGCCGAAATCCTCGTCGTCGAATCCCATCGCCCGGAACATCGCCCGGTGGGGCGCCCGGTCGGCCCCCTCGGTCACGTCGCGGCTGGTCAACCGCTCGTCTTTTCCGTGGTCGAACGCGTCGTCGCTGCTCATGGTCGCCACTTGGCTCGAGCGTGCATAAGTCACCCCACTCGGTCAAGTGGTGCCGGATTTCGAGGACGAATCGTACGTGTTCGGCTCCGTCCGCTGTGGCACACGCTCGATCCAGCGGGTCTGGCAGGAGCATGACGAACGTCAGACTCCTATCACCACACAATCACTGGGATATTTATCGTCGGTTGTAGCCACCACAAATATGCAGGAGGACCACGATATCGGCTACCGGATCATCGAAGCCATCGCCACGCGAGAGGGGATCGACCCGCTCGACGTCGACCCACCGCTCCACGTCGCAATCGACGTCGGTGCACTCGAGGACGTTCTTCGATCGACGAACGATTCCACCTCCATCTCGTTCGAGTACGGCCGGTACACGGTGCACCTCGACGGGCCCGAGTCGGTCCAACTCACCCCGCGTCCCGAGTGTGACTCCTCCACCGCTTGCGGCAGCCAGTCACACCACAGCGAGGCGTAGTCGGGTACGGACGACGGACGTCGGACGACGGACGACCCTCGAGCTCTCGGTCAAAGTCGAGGTACCTCTTCTGAGCCCACGAACGGGACCGCACGTCGAACGCTACTCCTCGAGCAGCCGACTCCCACCCGGCGGCAGGAAGTGCGCGATCTGGTCAGGGCTCGCAATCTTTCTGACGAACGATTCGTCCGCAAAGCGCTCGCGGAGTTCGCGGTAGATTCGCTTTGCGGCGTCGGCCTGAGCGAACCGGCCAGGTTCGACCTCGATCGTCGTCACCGCCTGGCCCTCGATCGCCGACGGTGGCCCACCGACGACTCGCGTGTACGGCTCACACTGGATGCCCACCGCGACGCCCACCGGCGTGTCGTCCAGGTAGGTCCGGTCGCCGCGAATCGCGAATCCGCCCTTCTCGAGGTACTCGCCGCTCTCGGGCGTCTTCGACACCTGGTCGGAGTCGACGACGTAGACGTCGCCTGCGTACCGGCCGTCCTTCCAGACCGACGAGTACGAAACCGCGAACTGGGCCGCCTCCTCGACGCTCGAGTCGGGAATCTCGATGTCGCCCGAGGACGCCTCGCTGGGGTCGGTGGCCTTCAGGACCGTGACCGGCCCCCCGTGAGCCTGCGTGTGTAACACGCGGTCGCCGCGCTCGAGGTACTTCTTGACGAGTTCCTCGTTCTGGTCGGCGTTCCGACCCCCGATCACGAGGTAGTCGTCGCTGGTCCGGAACCACCGGAACCGCTCGTACCACTGCTCGTTCTGGCGAATCGGGACGGAGGGTTCGGCGAGCCAGTCGCGTTCGTCGTCGTCCTCCTCGTCGGTTTCTTCGTCGCCGCCATCGGCTTCCCACTCGTCGCGCCGACGCTCGATCTCTGCGAGTTCCTCGCGCGTGTCCTCGATCGCCGCCAGGGCACCCTCCTTCTTCTCGGCGATGCGCTTTGCCTCCGTGTAGAGCCGGTCCGCGTTCTTCTCGACCCCGTCCTCGACGAGGAGCGAGATCGGCTCGTCCTCGAGGCGGATCGTCACCGTCCCTTCTTTCCCATTGACGTCGACGAACGGCTGGGCGGCGTCCATCCCCTGCTCTTTCGCCTCGTCGAGTCGGCCGGCGATCTCGCCCCAGGGAACGCTCTCCTCGCGGGCCGAGCGAACGGTCGACAGGAGGTCGTCGACCGTGCCGTAGTGGGCGTACAGCAGCTCGGCCTTCTCGCGCTCGGCCTCGGCTTGCTCGTCGAAGCCCTGTATTGCGCCCTCCTGCTGGTCGATGATCCGCTGGTGCTTGGCGATCTGTTCCTCGAAATCCGGGCGCTGGTCGCGCGGATCCGGCTCGTCTGCGTCCAGGTCCAGCCGGAAGAAGTACTCCTCGAGGGCGCCGTTGAACGTCTCGTGGGATTCGCTGGCGAGGTCTTCGTGCTCCTCGAGCGGGAACGGGGTGACGTCGACGACGTGGGCGTCGTTCATCTCGTCTTCGCGTTCCGCATTCACGTCGTCGCTGTTCCCGTCGCTGCCGCTGTCGCCGTTCTCGTCGTTACCGTCATTCCCGCCGCCCTCGAGATACACCCGCGGCTCGAGAGTAGCGTTTCGCAGGTCGAGTGCCAGTCGCTCGATGGCCTGGTAGATCCGCTCGTACTCGTCCTCGCTCGCGTCCTCGATGTCGAGGGTCTTCTCGACGCCCGCGCGGGTACACAATTCCTCGGCGTAGAGGCCGCCGAAATTGAGCTGGGTCGCGAGCGTCCGGACGACGTCCGTGTCGGAGTCGTCCATCTGCTGATTGAACGCCTCCCGCGAGACGGTAAGTGGATTGACGCGAGACTCCGGGAACTCGTATCGCGAGCCCGGGACGACCGTCCTGGACTTCAGCCGAACGGTCTCGAGGGAGTCGATCACCTCGTACTCGCAGTCGGTGACGGCGACGTTGCCCTGGCCGAACAGTTCGACGATGATCCGCGTCACGCCGTCCTCGCGGTCGAAGACGAACTCGAGGATGCGGTCAAATTCGTACTGCTCGACGCCGACGAAATCCGCCCCCGAGAGGCGGTTGCGGAGCATCATCGCGAACTGCGGCGGGCGCCCTGGCGCATCCGGCACCCGCTCTGGCGAGACGGTGTGGACGCGTTTGCGGTCGCCGACCTCGAGCATGAGTTCGACCCGGCCGCGGTCGAAGTCACGCATCTTGAGGCGAACGAGGTCGTCGCCGTAGAGGTAGGCCTTGTCGACTTTAGCCCCCTCGTAGGATCCGAGTTCACCGACGAGCGCCGCGAGGTCGACGCTGGTGAGTTCCTGCTTTGGCTCGGTGCTCATACACCACAGTGTCGCCCACGGTGGGAAAGACGTGTCGTTCCTCGAGTGTGAAGAGGGCGAGCTCGTACAGTATCTGTCCACGGCTCCCGTTTCGGGCCGCTCACAGCATCGCCTGATCCTCGAGTTTCGAAAAAATCCGAGACGAGAGTAGTCGCGTCAGTTACCGCCGCCGCCGCCGCCGTTTCCGGCATCATCTTCGGTTTCGTTCCCAGCGCCGCCGCCGTTTCCGGCTCCGTTCTCCTCTTCCTCCTCGTCCTCGGCGCCTCCTGCAGCACCTCCACCACTGGCGGCGCCGATATCGAGCTCGAGCAGGTTCAACTCCGGATTGCGGTACGACACGGTGTCAGACGACATCGTTGCCGTATCACCTTCGCTGACTTGCGCCTCGTCTTCGTCGACGAAGAGGTGCCCTAACGGGCCACCCGTACCGATGTCGACCTGAATAATGTACACGTCCCAATCGTCGTCGAACTCGTCGCCGAGTGCCTCGACGAGGGTGTCTCGAGATCCCGAGTCCAACTCGGCGAGGACCGTGAAATCGGAGTCCGGGAAGTAATCGCGACCGTGGATAACGACTTCTCCTTCTTGGAGTCCTTCACCGTCCTCCTCGTCTTCCTGAGCCGCCACGTTCGTGCTGGCACCGGCACCGACAGCCAGGGCGGTTGTTGCTAACGCGCTCTTCTTCATGAATGACCGTCTTCCGTCGTCTGGGTCTCGTTCTTCTCTCATGTCTCTCAGCCCAGGTTGGGCGGTCGATTGTTTGGCCAAGGTTTCGTATAAGTAAGTTCGTTCGTTTCACTTCTTTTCGCAAACAGTCGGGAATAATACCTCGTGCGGACTCAAAAATAGCTGTAGCGGCGCTTCTCTCGTCTATCGAATTCGATCTGTAACTGTTGATTTCTTCACCGAGCCGACGGCCGCCACCGTAACGGACGCATTTCCACCTGAAACGGACGGACAGAGAGGGGTAATGATTCCTCTGTCCGAAACCGGGGGCTCGCTCGAGGTGTCCTGGTAGATACGGTCCCACGGAGCGTGTTCGGTAGTGTGCTCAACCCGCCGTTAAATTGCAGCGTAAACCGCTCATGCCGTCGTCCAGCGCCACTGGACCAATCCGAACCAGCAATAGGAGTCTGGTTTTGGCGGGGCAATTGAACCAAATTTCTCCCCGAAACGGCTCGATTACGTGAAAGTGAACACCCGGTCCAGTACGGCGATCATTGGGGGCGAACGCGATCTCGCCCCGTTTTCCGTTACGAACAGCGCTCGATATTCTCGTCGGCACGTACGCTGAACGCCACGAACGGCGAAAGCGTCCGTCGTACAATGAAAAGGAACAATCAGTGCGGGCCGAGGGCGGCTCCGAATGAAGGCCCCCGTTTCGACGCCGTCCCTCGAGCCATCGACGGAGCGTCATCGTGTTCTCTGTTGATCCTACGGTCTCCCTGTCCCCAGGCGCTCGAGTGGCACGTTTTGATGAGTTTGTCAAAAGACTCTGTGTTACGGCCGTGGTAGGTGTGCGTGTCATGACCGACCGAAACGAACTCTCCGAGGTCATCGCACAGTGCACCAATTGCGGGAACGTGTACGCCTCCCACGTGAACCCCGATGGAACCGTCAGCCCGATCGGGCAGCGAAACGGCTGCTCGTGTGGCTCGAGCGAGTTCACCGTACTCGAGGGGGATCGCACAGCCGCTGGGCCTCCGCCCGGTACCGAACGCGACCACGACGGAACGCTTCGTAACCTCTTTCACCTGGCCTAATTGCTGAGCGGCCGATTTCCGACCGCAGCGCGTCGAGGAGATTCGTCGAGAAGTCGTTTCACAGCCGGCCTGTAGGTCGCCTACGTTTCCTCCTCCCGGAGTTCCTTGCTCGCCTCGCGAACCTCGCGCATCACGCTCGAGATGCGCTCTTCGGCCTCGAGTTCGTCCTCGACGGAGAGGTCAACGCCCTCGACCTCGAGGAGGAACTTCGCGACCTCGGTGGCCTCGTACATCACGTCGTCGAGTTCCTCCGCGGTGAAGAAGTCACACATCGCGCCGTAGAGGAAGGTCGCGCCCGACTTTCGAACTTTCTCTTCGAAGGACGACCGCGCCTGGTTGACCGCCTGCGGGGTGTAGGTGTCGGTCATGAACGGCACGAGTTCGGGCAGGTTCTCGCCTATTTTGGTCATCTCGACGCCCGTCTCGGTCCGAAAGTCCGAACAGAGTCGGGCGATGGCCCACTCGCGGGCAGTGACGTACGTTCGGTCGCGCAGGAACTCGTTGACCCGGTCGTACTGGGCGCCGTCCATCTTCTGGAAACGAGCGTACTTCTGGACGTCGGCCGGGATCTCGTCGTCCTCGTCGACGGCGTCGGGATCGGGGACGCCGGGCATCGGCGGTTCGGGCGTCGCCGTCTCGTCGCGGTCCTCGCTCGAGCGAGCTGTGTCCCGTTCGGATTCGTCGTCCAGACTTTCGGGTTCGTCGTCTCGTGCCTCGGCTTCGACATCTCGTCTCTCGCCTTCGACGTCACGGCCCTCAGATTCGTCGTCCCGTTCCTCAGGTTCACCTGCTGTGGTTCGCCCCAATCCGCCCTCGGAACCTCGAGACTCGTGTTCGCGTACGCGTTCGCCCTCGACGGCCGTGTCCGTTCCTTCTCCGTCTGACCCGGGTGTCGTCCTCGAGGAGGTACCGGGGTCGGAGGCGTCGTCCACGCCGTCCGACTCGGCGTCGCTATCGCCGTCGCGATCCGTCATCCGGTCGCGGTCGTCGGCCCGCGATCCGGTGTCCTGCTCGCCGGTGTCGTCCATGCGACGTCATTCCCAGACGCTCGAAATAAGGGTTGTCCTCGCGCGCTACAGGTCGAGGCGCTTCACTTCCTCCCAGGTCGTCTGGTCGACGACGACCAGTTCGTCCTCGCCGAAGACGTACAGCGAGTCGCCGATGTACGTCGCCCGGAACGCCGGACCGTCGGTGTCGACGGTCGTGACGCGCTCGAGACCGTCCTCGTAGGCGTAGACGTGGCCGCCCTCGCTGCCCGGCAGGAAGAACACGCCGTGGCGCTCGTCGAGCAGGAAGGCGTTGTGGCTCTCGCTGACAGCCGACCAGCGATCCTCGAGGATCTCGTCATCCTCGATCACCGGGTTCTCGGGGTCGCTCGCGTCGAAGATCACGGCCTTGACCTTCCCGTCTTCCTGCCCGATGCCGAGGATGCGCTCCTCGCCCAGCGGATGGAGGTAGTCGGAGTAGCCCGGAAGCTTGAGTTCACCCTCGAGCACCGGGTTCTCGTGGTCGGAGACGTCGATGACGTGGAACGGATCGATCTGACGGAACGTGACGACGTAGGCCTTGTCGCCCTCGTAGCGCACGGAGTAGACCCGCTCGTCGACGCCCATGCCGGTGACCGAGCCGGTCACCTCGAGGTTGGAGTCGAGCACGTAGAGGTCGTTCTCCCACTCGGCGCCCGGGGCGTTGATCGTCGTCGCGATGCGCAGGTGGCCGTCGTGTTCGTCCATCGACCACTGATTCAGCGGCGTGCCGGGGACGGCGCCGCCGGCGTCGACGGAGAGGTCGCCACCGAATCCGACCTTGACGATCCCCGTCCGGTCGAACGCTCGCTTGTTCTCCTCGACGTACTCCTCCCAGGCGTCGCGGAGTTCGCGCTCTTTCGTTCGTCGCTCGTCGTCGTCGAGTCCGGCCCGCCAGTCGGCGAGGATGGCCTCGATCTCGGTCATGGTCGCGCGTTCGGACAGGTCGTAGCCCTGCAGGCGCTCGAGTCGCTCAAGCGTCCGGTCGTCGAGGTACGCCTCACCGGTCGTCAGGAGGAACTCGAGGCGGACGTCGGCGTGGGACGGCGAGTCAACGTACGTCAGGTAGACGCCGTTTTCGGAGACGTAGGTCGCGGTCGTGTACGACGAGCCGAGGAAACTCACCGAGTCCGTGACCTCGCCGCTCGAGGGGTCCAGGCGCAGCGTCGTGTACACCGTGTCGGCGCCGTTCTGATCGCTCGGGTAGTGGACGTCCGTGCAGTCGACCGCGGGGCCGTCGTCGCCGAGCGGTTCGACCGGACAGGGTTCGGCCGGCGAGACGCGGTCGGCCACAACGAGGTAGACGTCACCGTCGTAGAGGCGGGCCGTCTCGAGGTGACCCTCGAAGTCCGCCGACCAGGCCTCTTCAGGGTCTTCGGGACTCGAGACGTCGTAGCCACGCAGGCGATTGCGGTCGAACTGCACCAGAACGTCGTCGTCAGTCAAGAGCATCTCGCCCGAGCGTGGAATCTCACTCAGCGCTGTCGGGTCGTTCGGCGTCGAGGCGTCGATGACATGGGTTGCGCTTCCGCCGTGGAAGCGCCGGTCGCCGTAGTAGACGGTCTGGCCGTCGGTCTTTAGGATGTCGGGCTCGTCCAGCATCACCTCCTGGACGTTGGTCTCGGCGTAGCGGCGCTCGTCGGCACCCGAGGAGTCGCCGCTCCTGGCCGCGTCGTTCCCGTTGCCGTTCCCGCCGTTACCGCTCGCGCCGTCTCCGTCCGCCGCGTCGTCGGTGGCTTCCTCCTCGGCGGTCTCGACCGGCCGCCCCATTCCGAAGCCGAAGGACCCGGAACCCTCGTTCGACGCTCGCAGGTAGTCGGCGAACGCCGCCTCGGAGTCGAACTGCTCGATAGTCGGCTGAGGAGTGTCGTTCGATAGCTGTCGATTCTCCGGTTCGTTGGTGTCGGCTGCCGCCGGTCTCGTCCCACCGAGTTCGCCGGCGAAGGCGAATCCCACGCTCGAGCCCACGAGCAGGGCGACGAGGGCGACTGCCAGCACCTGTCGATCGAATCCCATCGGCTAGTGATTCGTCCCCATACCTCAATATACTAAGGTAAGGTAAAATCGCTCTTTCACCGTGAGCGATTCAAAGCACCTGTCTCGAGTCGGACGACAGTTTACTGCTTTGATTCGTAAACTTTGTACGCGTCTCCGCGAGTTCTACGGCCATTTAAGTTCGTGAGGGACGTCCGTGTCAGTATGACACAGACGCCAGTGATCGTCCAGGCTGTTCGGACCCCCCAAGGGAAAGACGGCGGCGTGTTCGCCGACGTTCGCAGCGAGGATCTCTCCATTCCGCTGATCGACGACATGCTCGCCGAGACCGGCCTTTCGGGCGAGGACGTCGACGATCTGATGTGGGGCTGTGCCCAGCAGCGCGACGAACAGGACAACAACATCGCCCGCGTCATCGCGTTGCTCTCGGATCTCGGCGAGTCCGTGCCGGCGACGACGATCAACCGCTGGTGTGCCTCCTCGATGCAGGCGATCATCTCCGCCTCCGACGCCATCCGCGCCGGCCAGCGCGAGTGCATCATCGCCGGCGGCGTCGAGAACATGTCGAAGGTGTCGATGGGCGACAGCTACACGACGCTCCACCCCTAGCTCGCGACCGAGTACAACGTCGGCGAACTCCAGATGGGGATGACCGCCGAGAAGGTCGCCGAACGCTACGACGTCGACCGCGAGACCCAGGACGAGTACGCCCTCCAGAGTCACCAGCGCGCCCACGCTGCGACCGAGGAGGGCCGATTCGAGGATCAGATCGTTCCCATCGAGACCGAGGACGGCACCGTGACGAAAGACGAGGGCATCCGCCCCGACACCGACCTCGAGACCCTGTCGGGCCTCCCGACGGTCTTCAAGGGCAACGGAACCGTGACGCCCGGAAACGCCTCCCAGATCTCTGACGGAGCGGCGGGCGTGATGGTCACGAGCGAGGCCTTCGCCGAGGAACACGACCTCGAGATCATGGCGACGGTCGGTTCGAACAACGTCGCCGGCGTCGACCCCACCGTGATGGGCATCGGTCCGGTCCCCGCTACCCGAGGGCTGCTCGAGCGCACCGGCCGGGACATCGATGACTACGACCTGGTGGAACTCAACGAGGCGTTCGCGAGCCAGACCGTCTACAGCCGGGACGAACTCGGCATCGACAACGAGCAGTTCAACGTCAACGGCGGCGCCATCGCGATCGGCCACCCGCTCGGCGCCTCAGGCGCCCGATTGCCCGTCGCGCTGGTCCACGAGTTGCTCGAGCGAGGGGGCGGCCGCGGGTTGGCGACGCTCTGCGTTGGATTTGGCCAGGGAGCGGCGATCGAACTCGAGGTCGAGTAGAGCCTGAACTGGGTTTTTTGGTCCAGCTTTTGCGAGCGAGGCGCGAGCCGAGCGAGTTAAAAGGTGGTTGCGTCAGGGAGCGGCGATCGAACTCGAGGTCGAGTAGCGAATATCTTCGGTAGGGGGAATATCTCTCGGACCGACCTCTCTTTTCGAGAGTGCAGGTGTAGAACACCCTGCCCAATCGTGATCTGTCAGCACCTGGAGTGTGAGGATGCGAGTGAACTGTGGGGTTAATCCCCGTGGCGACCGTCATAAGATTGAATTAGGAACACAATGAGTCAGACCATCTACAACATATCGACCGAAACGGCGCTACACCTCGTCGCCAACCAACGACGTCGATCGGTTCTCACGCAGTTGATCGAAAGCGAGCAGAACGCCGTGGCGGTGGATCTGCTCGCCGAGGACCTGTCGCCGGAGAACCCTCCCCCAGACTCAGTTGAAACGATGAGTTCCGAACGACTTCTTCTCGATCTGTATCACAACCATCTCCCGAAACTGGAAGAGGCCGGCCTCGTCGAGTACGACGACCGAACGGAAACGGTTCGTTATCATCCGAACGACCGCGTCGAAAAACTGCACCAGTTCGTCACCACTGAACTCGAGTAGTCTTCTCTCAGCGTGACTCGAGGCCGACTCGAGCGTGCCACCGTGAGGTAGGCTTTTTGCGCTCTCCATTGACGGATCAACTATGGTAGCGTTCGACGAGGAGCAGGCCGAAGCCGAGGCACTCGACCGGTTACAGGAGCTCGGGTTGTCCCAGTACGAAGCCCAGACGCTCATCAACCTCCTGCAGCTCGGGACGGGTACCGCACAGGACATCACTCGTATCAACGGCGTTCCCCGAACGCGGGTGTACGAAGCGGCGGATCAACTCCACGAACTGGGGTTCGTCGACATCCAGCACACGACGCCGCGGAAATTCACCATAATCTCGAAGGAGACCATCGTCCGTACGCTCAACACCAAACGCGAAACCACGATTACCGAACTCTCGGAGTGTCTGGAGGAAATCGGCCCCGCCCAGCCACAACGCGAGCAGTTCGGCGTCTGGACGGTCACCGGTCGAGAAGCGGTGTCCTCCCGCATCGACGAGTTCATCGCCGAGGCAGACGAGCAGATCGTCTACATGACCGTCGACGAGTTACTCACCGATGCCCATCTCGACGCGCTGCAGGCTGCTGCCGACCGAGGGGTCGAGATCTATCTGGCGGGCATCTCGGAGGCGGTCGAAGATCGCGTTCGGGAGGAGGTGCCGTCGATCGAGCTGTTCGAAACCCTCTGGGAGTGGCAGGATACGCCCGCCGGGAGCCTGTTGATCACCGACGAAGAGACGGCGCTCGTCAGCGCGCTCGTGAACGGGGCTAGCGGCGCCGACGAGATTGGGGAGACGGCGATCTGGGGCGCTGGCGACCGCAACAGTCTCGTCGTCGTCCTGCGAGCCATCTTCACTTGGCGACTCAACGACACTCGATCGGCGTGACCCTGTCCAATAATTCACTCACATCATCACACCAGTTTAATGCTGTTTGGCCGCGTTGGACGAGCAATGGTCAGTAGTGATCGAGAGGGGGATGCGCAGTCGTCAGAATCGGCTGCCGTTCACCTCCGGAAGACGTACGACTGGTCGGCCACGGCGCCGAGTTTCGCCGTAATCGACGCCCTCGCGACCGTCGAGAGCGTCGACCCAGCCGAATTGCTGACCGTGTTCGAGACGACGCTTTACGATCACGCCGACCCGGAGGCACTCGATATCCTCGTCCGAGAGCAGAAATCGGAATCGATCGGCGTTACCATTTCGATCGACCGCTACCAGGTCCGATTCGACGGTGACGAACTGATCGTCTCAGAACCGAGCGATCCCTCGTCACCGTAGCTCTGTACATCGAGTGGTCAGGAATTGCTCTTGGATCACGAACGGAAAGCATCGCCGACTACTTCGGTCGTCTGGCTACGCGTTTCCCGGATCGTTCGAAGGGGGCAACCCCGCCGATACCAGTCGACGCAACAGCACCACGATTCCGTTCTCGAGACCGCGCGCGAACACCGCCTGCTCTTTCGTTTTCCCGTCGTCGGCGTCTGGATAGTACGATCCGATCAGCAGCGTCTCGCGATCGACGAGCAGGATCCGGCTGATCGCGACCTCGTGGGCGACCGCCGGTCCGGTGAGCCAATCCAGGTCGGTCTCGAACGTGCGGACGTTGGGGAGTCCCGTCCCGAGTTGCGCGGTGATCGACTCCGTTTGCCCGCCGAGAAGAATCGAGAGTTCTCGTTCGCGTGCCGCCTCGAGACGCTCGAACAGCGTCTCCGACAGCAGTTCCTCGTCGACGACGAGCAGTGCGATTTCTGATTCCGCCCCATCGATGAGGTCGAGCGTCCGCGACTCGATCGCCTCGTTTCCCATCAGCGACCACACTTCCTGGAGCTGGGTGTCCTCCTCCTCGAGTTTTCGGCGTTCGATCGTCTGGAGAGACGTTTCGAGCGATTCGATACGGGCGTCGTACTTCCGGCGGAGCGTCCGCGTCGCCTCGGCGATCCCCACGGCTCGAAACCGCTGTGGGCTCGCGTGCTGTACTTCGACCAGTCCCTGTGACTCGAGTACACCGATTGCATCGTACACCCGCGTCCGAGGCACCTCGGAGATCTCGTGGATCTCTTTCGCCGTGCCGGTGGACAGCTGTGTGAGCGCCAGAAAACAGCGCGCTTCGTACTCCTTGAGTCCGAGTTCCTGCAGCAGACTAATCGCCTCTGAGATGCGTTCTTCCTGTGTCATGGCCCAACCACGAGTCCGGTTTTCCGAACGTGTGCGGTTGGCGGCGGTGACGGAAAAGGATTCGTGTCGTAGACCGCGCTCGGACTAGATCCGTTCCGGCGGATCGAGCGAGGAGACACTGTTCACTCAGATAATCACACAAACTACTTGAGGGCACACTCGCTATGGACAACTGGCGTGTCCCGTTATGGCCCAACCACTATGGGACACGCTGATGTCGCTTTCTACCGACCCTTGCGCTGAGTAGCGCGTCGTCCACTCGTGGCATCGGTGACAATCGAAGTCGTCAACCAGTGAGTGATCCGACGGTGCCGGATTTTTCGTCCAGCTGGGACGAACGAAGTCTAAAGGAAACAGCAAGAGTTCCACGGGTCACCTGACCCGTAGGTGAATCGCGTACACTCGCCTAGTGTTCCGTCTCCTCGATGTACCGACGAACCACGTCCTCGGAAACAACACCAGTCGTCCCAACGCAGTATCCATCCTTCCACAACCCACTTCCCCAGAAATACCGCTGTTTGATTTCTGGATGGCGTTTCAGAATCGTTCGGCCCCAGTAGCCCTTGAATTGCTTGGCAATCTCGGCAGGACTCCATTTCGGGTCAGCCTCCACGAACAAGTGAACGTGGTCAGTAGCAATCTCCATCGACACGATCTCGTGACCGAACCGTTCAGCAGTTCCTTGAAACAACTCCGCAAGTTCGCCTCGAACTACTCCAACACCTCATGCCGATACTTCGGATACCACACGAAATGATATTTACACGAACCAATCGAATGTGCATGACTCCTGTAGTCTCCCATCCTAAACCCTTCTTTTATTATCATTTGATTCGATAGTCAAGGTATGGGTATCGAAGAAGTTACGAAGACCGCACGCACTCGGCTCTGCATAGAGTCTGGTGAGCGGTCGTGGCTCAAAGATGCCCGATTCACCGCACGAGACATCTCCAACGACACACTCCGACTCAAACAACAAGGCTACAACCGCACTGAGATTCAGAACGAAGTTGACCGCGATGACTTCCTTCGGAACAACAAGTGTGCGGTCGTCGGGAAAGCCCTGCAAGCGTGGGACTCCTACAAAGAACTCCTCAACTGGTGGTACGACCAAAACGACACCAACGTCGGGAAACCGTCGCCACCAGCCACGGACAAGAAAGGAGCCTATCCGCTCGTTATGGCGCACACCGAAGGCTACCGACTCACCTACGACGACGAGGACAACCGTATTCGGTTCCGTGTAAGTCCAAAGCCGTACAAGAAGGTGAAAGGACACCTTCGAGGGCGACCGGAAGACATCAACCTCATCGAGTCAGCCTTGACCGAAGATGAGTGGTCGTTGGGACAGGCCGAACTTCTGTACCGAGATGGCGTGTACTACCTACACGTCACGGTCAAAACAGAAGTCGAAGTGCCTGAACCTGAAGACGCTGACACACTCGTCGGCGTCGATATTAACGAGCGCAACATCTCTCTCACCGCTCTTAATCGTGAGACGATGGACACGCTCGGAACACTCGTGCTTGACTACGGCTCGGTGAAAGCCGAGCGCCAACGCTACCACACCATCGCCAAACGCTGTCAAGAACACGGCCAACACTCTATCCACCACCAACTCGGGGAGAAAGAAGAACGCTACACTGAGTGGATTCTTCACCGGATGTCCCGAGTCGTGGTCGAGTTCGCCCAACAATTCTCGAACCCTGTTATTGTGTTCGAGGACTTGAGTGGGATTCGAGACGCCATCAAGTACGGCACGTACATGAACCGGCGTCTGCATAAACTCCCGTTCCATAAGTTCGAGAAACAGGTTCGATACAAGGCAACGTGGAATCAGGTTCCGTGTGAGACGGTTGAGTCGCCGTACAACTCGAAGTCGTGTTCGTGCTGTGGACACCGTGGCTACCGCCAAGGTCGGCGGTTCCGCTGCACTAACGATGAGTGTGCGGTTCAGCAAGATCACGCTGACCGAAACGCGAGCGTGAATGTGGCGTGGCGAACGTGGGCGAAACACGCTGGCGTAGACGTTGAATCGGTTAATTACCGGACTCGCAAAACCCAACCGATTGTTCGGAAGGTGAGCCTGTCTGGGTCGGGGCGCTCTGTAAACCGCCCATCCTCATCCCGCGAAATCGCTTCGCGTGGAGTGCTATCGGCGTAGGCTGAGGGAACTAGAAAAGCCACGGGTCACCCGACCCGTGGTCGTTTACACCAGGATTGACACGACAAGTGACTCGAGTACGACCTTTCTCCCGACACGTTGATGAATTTACCCTCTCGTTAGTTCGGCTGGTCGACTCGAGACGCGTGTTGACACGTGCATTGGGTGGTGTACTCGCTCTCGAGTAAGGATGTGTGTAGTTAAGTGTGGGGGCGTCGGTTGCACGGATAGGAATGGTCTACTACGCGGGCGTCGACCTCGGCGCGACCAACGTTCGTGCGGTCGTCGGCGACGGCGAGGGTCGAACCATCGGCTCGAGCAAGAACGGGACGCCTCGAGGCCCGACCGGGATCGACGTGACCGAGAAAGTTCTCGCGACGCTTCGGGAAGCCTGCGCGGACGCCGGGGTTGAACCGGCTCGGGTCGAGGCCGTCGGCATCGGCTCGATCGGTCCGTTCGACCTCGCCGAGGGAGCGGTGATCGATCCCGCAAACTTTCCGGAGACGGTCGATCGAATCCCGCTAACGGGCCCAATTTCGGTGCTCGTCGACTCCGAGGAGGTCTACCTCCACAACGACACCAACGCAGGCGTCATCGGCGAACGATTCCACTCCGACCGGAATCCCGACGACATGGTGTACGTCACGGTCTCCTCGGGGATCGGCGCTGGAGTGTGCTGTGACGGGCGGATCATCTCCGGCTGGGACGGCAACGCGGGCGAGGTCGGCCACTGTGTCGTCGACCCCCGCGGGCGACTGACCTGTGGATGTGGCAAGGAAGGCCACTGGGAGGGGTACTGTTCGGGGAACAACATCCCCGAGTACGCCCGCCTGCTGGCCGAGGACGACCCCTCGATCGACACCAGCCTGCCCCTCGAGGACCCCGACTTCACGGCCAAGGACGTCTTCGATCTGGCCGGCGAGGACCAACTCGCCGACCACACGATCGAGCAGGTCGCCCACTGGAACGTCATCGGCATTTCGAACATCGTTCACTCTTACGCACCGCTGGTCGTCTCCCTCGGCGGTGCCGTCGTCTTGCACAACGAGGACCTCGTGGTCGACCCCATCCGCAAACGGGTCCCCGAGATGGTGATGTCGAACGTCCCCGAGATCACCGTCACCGATCACGGAGACGACGTCGTCCTCGAGGGGGCGCTAGCGAGCGCGATGACCGAGGGAACCGGCGACCGGCGTCGAATGCGCGGGTAGCCGTGTACTGGCGTCAGCGTCGACTGCGCGGGTCGCACCGCCAACGACATCGAACAACGTTTTATACCCCCGGTTCGTGTTGAGAATATGCAACGACGTGCCCTCCTTCGGTCGGTCGCTGGTGGCTGTGGCGTCGGCGTCGGCCTCGGTCTCGGTCTCGGCCTCTCGAGCGGATCCGCAATCGCCTCGGCGGCACAGGAATCCTACGAACCCCTGGGATCGGTCCCCGTCGACGGGGCCTGCGAGGTCGTCGTCGGCGACGACCAGGAGACGGCCTACCTCGCGACGGTCGACGGCTTCGCCACCGTCGACGTGAGCGATCCGGCCGATCCGCAGGTGCTAGCCGACAGACGAGGCCTCCTCGAGGACGTCCAGAACGAGGACCGCTCGTTCACCGAGATCCTCGACGTCGAGGTTAGCGGCGACCGCCTGATCGTCCCCGGGCCGGCAAATCCCGGCGAGCCCGACATATTCCACGGATTTCTCCAGTACGACGTGAGCGATCCCGCGAACCCGACGCTGATCGGCGAGCCCGTCGAGACGGGGTATCACCTCCACAACTGCTTTCTCGACGGCGATCGTCTCTACCTCCCCCGCAACGAGGTGGGGCAGAATCGGCGGCCGAACGCGGTCGAAATCTACGACCTGAGCGGGGACGACCCCCAACGCCTCGGCGAATGGTCGCTGCTCGATCACGAGCCGCGGTGGGACGACGTCACCAACCACTTCCTCTGGTACCTTCACGACGTAACCGTCCACGACGAGATCGCCGTCCTCCCCTTCTGGAACGCCGGCACCTACCTCGTCGACGTGAGCGATCCGAGCGAGCCAACGTACGTTTCGCACGTGTCGGAGACGTCCCTCGAGGAGCAACTCGAGATCAGCGACGCCGAGATGATGGACTACTACACCGGACTCCCCGGCAACGACCACTACGGCGCGCTCGACGACACCGGGTCGATCCTCGCGGTGGGCCGGGAGGCCTGGGTGACCGACGCACCCGAGGCCAACCGACACGGCGGCATCGACCTCTACGACGTCAGTGATCTCGAGAACCCCGTCCACGCGGCGACCATCGACGCGCCGGAGACGCCGAACGGCGCTTATGAGGCCGGCCAGTGGACGACCTCGCACAACTTCGAACTTCACGACGGCCACCTCTACTCCTCGTGGTACCGTGGCGGCGTAAAGCTCCACGACCTCTCGACGCTCGAGGAGCCCGAGGAGATTGCCGCCTGGCGAGACCCGTCCGTTGCCGCCTTCTGGACGGCCCGGGTACTCGAGCCGTCGGCGACGTTCGTCGCCAGCAGTACGCCAATCCTCCCCAACGCCGAAACTGAGGGCGCGCTGTACGTCTTCGCGAGCGAGGCCGGCGAACAGGCCGATCCGCCGTCTTTCGAGGGCGACACGGGCGATCCCAGTGAAGATGCCGACGGAAACGAAACCGACGCGGGTAACGACGGAAATGAAACCGACACGGGCAACGACGAAAACGAAAGCGACCCTGGTGACAACGAGACGGCCGACGCAGACGCCGGGGCCGAGGAATCCGAATCGGATTCGACCCCCGGATTCACCGCCGCGGGCGCAGCGGGAGTCGTCGGCGGGACCCTCGCGCTCGAGGCCTGGCGTCGTCGCCGGTAAACCAAACCCTTTCGGCGGTCGGCTTCCTAGAACGCCCAATGACCGACGCCGACGACGAGCCACTGAAAGCGCGCGTCGAGCAGTGGCTCACCCGCGAGATGCCGATCATCAAGATGCACGGCGGGACGAGCGCCGTCCGCGAAGCCGATCCGGAGACCGGCGAGGTGATCATCGAACTCGGCGGCGGCTGTACCGGCTGTGAGGTCGCGGACATCACGACCAGCAACATCGAGGCCGAGTTGCTGACCTGGCCCGAGATTACCGACATCACCGTCCGGGTTCCCGACCCACGCGAGAGCCTCGGCGGACCCGACCAGGCCGAGTCGATCATGGGCATCGACCGAACCGAGGGCGGACGCGGGGACTGGGGGTCCTCGAACCCGGGGAAGGACCACTTTTAAAGCCTGACCGTGGCACCTGCTGACACCGCCGGTCAGTTTTGGCGGCGCCTATACGCTTTTTTATGCCCGTTACGCAGATGGAGCCATGACGACGCGTGGACGACCGTCAGGAGGGATCGTCGATGAGTGACGAGTACGCTTCCGGGTCGTCGACAACAGGGACCGCGGCCGACGACGATGCTGGGGCTGACGGCGACACTAACGCCGGGACTGACGGCGAAGACAACTCTCCGGAGACCGACGGTGGCCGACAGGCCTACACCGTCCGCCTCGAGCTGG
Source organism: Saliphagus sp. GCM10025317 (assembly GCF_042663665.1). Classification (NCBI taxonomy): domain Archaea; kingdom Methanobacteriati; phylum Methanobacteriota; class Halobacteria; order Halobacteriales; family Natrialbaceae; genus Saliphagus; species Saliphagus sp. GCM10025317. Next base: position 1,321,791 of record NZ_JBHTAQ010000005.1, on the reverse strand, counting down.
TCGACGAACCAGGCGAACTCCTCCGGGCGCTAGCGCCGATCAGCGAACACGGCGGCAACCTCCTGAGCATCCACCACGAGCGCGGAAACATCACCCCGCGAGGTCACATCCCCGTCGAGGTCGACCTCGAGTGCGTCCCGGCCCGGTTCGACGACGTCGTCGACGGGTTACGCGACGCCGGCATCAACGTCATCCAGGCCGGACCCGAGCGCTACGGCGAAGAACTGACCGTGGTGCTCGTCGGCCACCTCGTCGAGACCGACCTCTCGGATTCGCTCTCGCGGATCGAAGGCGACGCCCACGCCGGCGTTCTCGATCTCTCGCTGAACGCCCCCGACGGAACCGACGCGGTCTCGAGCGCGCGACTTCGCCTCGCCGTGGACACGGGTCGACGCGAGACCGTCCTGGAGGGCCTCCGCTCACTCGCCGACGAGAAGGGACTCGGCCTGATCGAGCCGCTGTCGGGAGGTGAGATCTGATGCGCCTCGCGATTCTCGGCGCCGGGGCCGTCGGCGGGTCGGTCGCGGAACTCGCCGGCGAGTACGGCCACGAGGTCGTCGCCTTGGCGAACTCGAGTCGGGCCGCTGTCGCCCCCGCTGGCGGGGAACTCGACGTCGAGTCGACACTCGAACGAGCGGCGAGCGACGAACCCCTCGGCTCGAGCGACCCAGATCAGGTCTTCGAGACCGACTACGACGTCCTGGTTGAGGCGACCCCGACGACCCTCAGCGACGCCGAACCCGGCTTCTCGCACGTCGAGCGAGCGCTGGCCGACGACAGACACGTCGTCCTCGCGAACAAGGGGCCGGTCGCCGAGCGCTACGAGGACGTTCGCGCGCTCGATCGCGAAAGCGCGGGGTCGGTTCGGTTCGAGGCCGCCGTCGGCGGCGCGATTCCGGTGCTCTCGACCATCGAGGATTGCACGCCCCAGGCCGTCACCACGGTTCGCGGCGTGCTCAACGGCACGGCGAACTTCATTCTGACGCGGATGGCCGCGGAGGGTCTCGAGTACGAGCACGTCCTCGCGGAGGCCCAGGATCTGGGCGTGGCCGAAGCGGACCCGACGTTCGACGTCGACGGCACCGACGCCGCGCTCAAGTGCGTCATCCTGGCGAACGTCCTCGCTGACGGCGGATTCTCCCTCGAGGATGCCGACGTGACCGGCATCCAGGACGTTCCGCCGAGCGCGCTCGAACTCGCGGCCGAGGACGGCCGAACGATTCGCCTCGTCGGGGAGGCGACCCGGGAGGGGGTGCGCGTTGGCCCGCGACTCGTCCCCGAAAACGGCGCGATGGCCGTCTCCGGCACGCGAAACATCGTCCAGATCCAGACGCGCCACGCGGGCGATCTCTACTCGAGCGGCCGCGGCGCGGGCGGACCGGAGACGGCGACGGCGGTGCTCTCGGACGTGGGGCGACTCTGAGGGGAGGCGGGGTAACTCTGAGGACTCGAGCACGCCCCAGGACCCGCGTGCCGTCGCCCCGTGGTTTGTCACACTGGCGCCGGGCTCGAGTGAGCGACCCACCGATCAGCAACGAACACCGTCAGTGCGTGCGCACTACTCACAAACCGCAAGCAAGCGACGGGGTCACACGAATACGCTTTCGAAATGGTTTTAACCGCATCGGCCAAAAGAGACCGATATAAGCGCCTTTGCGCGTGAGCTACAACAATGAGCGACAAACCGCACCAGAACCTGGCCATCATCGGCCACGTCGACCACGGAAAGAGTACGCTGGTCGGACGCCTCCTGTTCGAGACGGGAAGCGTACCCGAGCACGTCATCGAGCAGCACCGACAGGAAGCCGAAGAGAAGGGCAAGGGCGGCTTCGAGTTCGCCTACGTCATGGACAACCTCGCTGAGGAGCGAGAGCGTGGTGTCACCATCGACATCGCCCACCAGGAGTTCGACACGGACAAGTACTACTTCACCATCGTCGACTGTCCTGGTCACCGCGACTTCGTCAAGAACATGATCACGGGCGCCTCCCAGGCCGACAACGCCGTCCTCGTCGTCGCCGCCGACGACGGTGTCGCGCCCCAGACCCAGGAGCACGTCTTCCTGGCCCGCACGCTCGGTATCAACGAGCTCATCATCGGCATCAACAAGATGGACGTCGTCGACTACTCCGAAGACTCCTACAAGGAAGTCGTCGACGAGGTCAACAAGCTCCTCAACCAGGTCCAGTTCCAGGTCTCGGACGACTCGTTCATCCCGATCTCGGCCTTCGAGGGCGACAACATCGCCGAGTCCTCCGACAACACGCCCTGGTACGACGGCCGTACCCTTCTCGAGTCCCTCAACGACCTGCCCGAGACCGACGAGCCCTCGGACGCACCGCTGCGTCTCCCCATCCAGGACGTCTACACCATCTCCGGTATCGGGACCGTCCCTGTCGGACGCCTCGAGACCGGGACGATGAACGTCGGCGACAACGTCTCCTTCCAGCCCAGCGACGTGGGCGGCGAAGTGAAGACGATCGAGATGCACCACGAGGAAGTCCCCTCGGCCGGCCCCGGTGACAACGTCGGATTCAACGTCCGCGGCATCGGCAAGGACGACATCCGTCGCGGTGACGTCTGTGGCCCCGCCGACGACCCGCCGAGCGTCGCCGAGACCTTCCAGGCGCAGATCATCGTCATGCAGCACCCCAGCGTGATCACCGCGGGATACACCCCGGTTTTCCACGCACACACCAGCCAGGTCGCCTGTACGATCGAGTCCATCGACAAGAAGATGGACCCCTCGAGCGGCGAGGTCAGCGAGGAGAACCCCGACTTCATCCAGTCGGGCGACGCCGCGGTCGTCACGATCCGACCGCAGAAGCCCCTCAGCATCGAGCCGGCAAGCGAGATCCCCGAACTCGGGAGCTTCGCCATCCGCGACATGGGTCAGACCATCGCCGCCGGCAAGGTCCTGAGCGTCAACGAGAAATAAATGCAGCAAGCACGCGTTCGACTCGCGGGCACCAACCCGAACGATCTGGACAACATCTGTGCAGACGTCCGCGAGATTGCGAACAACACCGGCGTCAACCTCAGCGGGCCGATCCCGCTGCCAACGAAGACGCTCGAGGTGCCAACGCGAAAGTCGCCTGACGGCGAAGGCACCGCTACGTGGGAGCACTGGGAGATGCGCGTCCACAAGCGCCTGATCGATCTGGACGCCGACGAACGCGCACTCCGACAGCTCATGCGCATCCAGGTGCCGAACGACGTCTCGATCGAGATCGTCCTCGAGGACTGAGGCGGTTTCTCGAGTCACGATCACGGTCACGAGATTCGTTTTCACTCGTTTATTCGACGCTCGAGCGGCTGCACTGGGAGGGCAGGCTCGAGACTCAATGCGACCCCTGCCGCCCCCGAACCCGACGACGCACATTCGCGGTACATACTTTTGTGTCCGATCGACGAACACCTAATATGGCGTCTGACTCCGCGAGCCCGATTCTCGAGACGCTCGGTTTGTTCGCGATCGTGTTCGTCCTGCAGGTGATCGCAGCGATGTTCAGCCTCGGTCTGATGGCCGGCCTCTTCGTCCTCGCACCGCCGCTCGAGTCCAACCCGTGGACGATTCTCACGAGCGTCTACGCCCACGGCGGCGTAGGTCACCTCGTCTCGAACAGCATCGGGCTGATCGTCTTCGGTTGGCCCATCGCTCGTGCGACGACCCGGCTTCGATTTCACACGTTCTTCGTGCTGACCGGTGCGATCGCCGGGATCTCACAGATCCTCGTGACGAGTGCAATTGGGCCGGCCACGTCCGTCCTCGGCGCCAGTGGCGCCGTCTTCGCGCTCATGGGCTACCTGATCGCCGGTAACCGCGTCTCCGACAGTGTAGCCGCCCGCGTCGAGATTCCGCTCTGGGCGACGCTACTGGCGTTCGTCGTCCTGGCGGCCGTGATCACGGTCGCCACCGGTGCCCCAGGCATCGCACTCGTGGCCCACTTCACCGGGTTCCTGCTGGGGCTCGTGACCGGTCGTCTGGGCGTCCTCGAGGTCTCGCGGGCCGCCGAACGAACTCGAGCGATGGCGTGAGAAGCGAGCCAGGGACTCGAACGAGCACGCCACTTCATGTCGAACCCACCCCGAAACACAAGCTACAAGTACGAACCATGGATAGAATTCCTCGAGGGCTCGTAGATCAGTGGCAGATCGCTTCCTTCGCAAGGAAGAGGCCCCGGGTTCAAATCCCGGCGAGTCCATGACGCGACGACGCGGAGCCTAATCGATAGCCCACGTCGGCCTTTTATCATACTCACACGCTCCAGAGCCCCGAGTCCAACCCGTTTTCCGGCAACCGCTAACGCTTCGATTTGACCCCGTCTCGGGTGACCCGTCGCAGCCGTCATGCGATTGTATCCAGTGGACCGACGCCCAGCCAGTAAACGTTATCCCCGTATACATTTCTCCCACGCCAATTCTCACTGGTGAAAACAGGTCCACTGAGACCGATCCTTGCACATCGCGCACCTGCCAACAGCTGCGGCTGATAATCAGGCCGCGAGAACTATGTTACACCAGTGACCAGTCCCGGTTGATGGCTGACACGCTTCGGTTCCAATGCCGGAACTGTGGGGAAGTGACGTTGCAGAACCCACGTTACTGTCCGCAGTGCGGGGAAAGCGTGATGCGGCCCGTCGAGACGTCTGAGCCAGGGAGCCACCAACACGAACTGCGGACAGACGAGTTCGATATTGAGCAGGCGCTTTCGCGCTTGGATAGCCTCGATCGTAATCACCAGAAGGCCGCAACCGAACAGGCGGCTACTGAGCGTGCGGATAAGACGGTTGATGAGGAGAACCGCACCCTGCTTGATCGCCTGAAATCGCTGTTTTGACCGGGCTCTACGGCTCAGAAGTCAGTAGCAAACTGTTGATTAGGCTCTGTTGAACCTCCCAGAAGGTGATAGAAGTTCCGTGCTGAATATAAACAAGGAACTCCCCACAGCGGCTCTATTTGTGTCCCTCAGAAGCCAATCCCTGGCTTCAACCCCACAAGGGTTCGTCTGAAACCAGTCGATAGGAGGTGGTAATCCGATGTCGTTTTCCTACATGTTTATCTCAAATCTTCGACAACACTTATTACTCCTACAAGTTGATTGAATAGTAGAGCTATGGCCCAGTCAGATCGAGATCGCATAGACCCGCCAGATCCAGAACTCCGGTTCGATGCTGGAAGCTACGAAGGATCCTTGGTCAACGCAATTATTGTACTCCGGGGCCTGATCGGGATCTGCCTGATCCCCACCATGCTGATCTGGACACTTATCACTGCCAACTCCATCTTCTCCGAGCGATCAGTGCTGTACCTCGGTCACTGGATACCGGTGATCCTCGCGATGGCCGCAGCCGTGTACCTCCTCGGCAAATTGTACGAGTAATTCCGCCCGGAGCAGCCGGCGTGAACTTCGAACGGCCTGCCTGGGCGGATTCCTTTTCCCGATGTCTCACTCCTCTGGAAGCGCCTGCCAAACGAGGAGTTCGTTAGGAGGCGAGGCTCCGATACCGTTTTGCTACCTGTTTGACGCACGATCGCAACAACCCTTAAATATTTGATGGGAGAGCCGCCAAGTACAGCTGTGAGCAAGTCCGAACCACGACTTCGATTCGGTGCTGGAGGCTACGAGGAGTCCGTGCTCGGGCTGGTCCTCCTGGTCCAGATCACTCTGGCCGCGATTTTCATCTTCCTAATTCTGGTAGTGGCGCACCTGACTATCGGTGCCATCATTTCCGGTCGCTTCGTCTGGATGCAGCTTTTCACTGACCTGGCTTTCCTGGCCGCATTCGGCCTGGTCGTCTACCTCCTGAGCTGGCTGTACGAGTAGTTCACTCCGGAAGGGCCTGAAGTGATCTCGTGGTATCGACCACTTTCGCCCCGGACGGCTCACCTATTTCTCGGTTGGTGTGGCCCTCGGTCACATGGGCCGCTTCGACGAACACATCCTCGCCAATGGACCGCTCACGAAGTGGGAGATCGTCGACGTCACCGGGATGCCGATCGACCTGGTCGAGCTCACGCTCCAAGATCAAGAGGCGCTGGGGGTCGTCGAGCGAACCGAGGAGGGGTGGCGACTCGCTCGCGACCGCGCCCACCTCATCATCACTATTCCCGAGCCCGAGCTCGTTCCCGGTCGCCACGGACCTTAGTCCGCGTAAAAATAAGCGCTCACTGCTTGAGCGGTACTGATCGTCTGGAGGGTGAGCCCCAGCTTCTCGCCAGTGTGCGCTACCGATCTATCGCTTTGTCAATTTCGAACACCCAGAACGCCTCGTTACCAATTGCAAGTGTCGTAATCCCCAGGCTGAGATACAAGAGTGTCAATTCGGAGGAGATTATTCCGAAGATCGAACACTGTATTGCGAGCGCCATCAACAGGAGGTTCCGAAGCCGTCGTTCTGTCGCACTCATAACAATTATCAAACACCAACTGGGTAAAATAGATTCTGATTCTCGAGCTCTTTATCTATCACTACAGCCGGGGCATGATCGACGGCGGGATTGGCCTCGAGGTGGAGTTCGTCGACGGTCACGTTCGCCACGTGCCGACGCCGGAGCAGGAGGTGTCCGATGTCGAGTGAACAAGCTCGCTCGTGTCCGCGGCGCAAAGGCCGACCAGGAGGCCGGCACCGAGCGCGAACACGATGACGGCAACGGCGGCCAGGCGGCCAGCCGTGGGCGTGGGCCGCACTTATATCACCCCCGCAGCCATCACCCCAGTAAGCGCAACCGAGAGCTCCGAGGCCGTGATGATGTAGCCGGTGATCGTCGAATCGTACCACTCCGCTTTCGTACCGGTGAATTTCGTGAGTTGCATGAATTGAGCCTCGAGGTTACTTGTATGCGATCAGGTAGAACGCAGCGGTGTTCAGCAGGACAATGAACCAGCCGAGATACCACATCGAGTCGACGGCGTACGAAACAGCGGGTACGAGTGCCGACAGGATGTTGAGGATGAACGCCAACAGGAGTGTCACCGTCTCGACGTCGGTGTAGTCCTCGAGCGTCGTCTGGCCGTTCGTGACCCAGGCGGTCACGAGCGTCAGCATTGAGACGATGAACGCGTAGGTGATCTCGGTGCCGTGGGCAGCGTAGAGCGCCGCGTCCATCCCGACGTTGAACGGCGCGTTCAGCGCGATCGAGACCACGCCGACCATCGAGACCGACGCGAGCACGAACAGCGGCGCGAGCACGCTGTCAATCAGGTCGATTCCGTCCTCCCGGCGAACCGCGCCGGGAACCATGTTCTGCGGTAGGCTAAGTGCCATACCTCCGTAGCGGCGCCCCAACGGGTCGAAAAACTCCGTATTTCATAGGCGACGCCTCGGGTATTTATCGGCAAAACAGACTGTCAGCAACCTTTATACCAAGGCGGGTTGCCCGCCGGATATGGCACTGAACAAATTACGCCAGCTCGACCAGAACTCAGCCGGTGTTACGCTCCCGAAAGACGACCTCCGCCTCGAGGGAATTCTCGACGAAAACGGCGAAGTCGAAGGCGAACACCACGCGCATATTCGTCACGTCGACGAAGGGAAATGGACCGTCGAATTGGTCGAGATTACTTTTAGCGAAAGGTAACGGCGTTATATTTTCATCATCAATTATATTTCCTGACCGGAATATATTAGATGATTAGGTCAAATTTCCTACTATGCGTCGCAGACAACTCCTTGTGAACGCAGGATCGGTAGCGCTCGGTAGTACGATAGCCGCTTCGGGCCTGGCCGCTGCAGAGTCCGATCGACGACTTCCACCGAACGAGAACGTCTCGAGCACATCCATCCATCCGTTTCCGACTCCAGAGCCCCAGGAGGTGTCGACCGGTGACTGGATCACTCATCGAATTGGATGGATTTCACCGACTAAGGGGGAACTCGAGGACTTCCTCGGGAAATATGATATTCGAGCGTGGATCGATGGAGAACCCATAGACGATTTCGACTCATATCGAGGAGATATCAACGAGGATGAGGACGGTTGGACGACGTACTGGCGCTACACGACACCGCCAAAATCACCCGGAATATACGAATTTGAGGTGGAGTTCGAATTCAACGAGGATTTAGATAACGGGAAGAACGAAGCTGGCGACGTTATCACGGTCGCCGGTACGTACGAAGTTGCACCTAGTGGCGGGCGCGGTAAAGGACGATAACGGAGTCCAATCAAACTCCGATCAAAGCCAGTCGACTTTTTTGCGTTCTCGCTGCTGAGCTTCCGGCGAATACGTTCCGCGATAGTGCTCGAGGAACGTCTCGAGGTCGTTCCACCCGCCCCAGTCGATCACTAGGAGCGGATCGACGTCAGCAGCGGCGAGCGCGGTCGCCCACGTTCGTCGGAGATCGTGCATCCCGAGATACAGCCAGCCGTCGTCGCCGGTCACCTGGTAGAGCTCGCGAGCAGTCCCGCTGAGCCAGCGCCGAAGTGAGCGCGTCGTCGAGATCTCGAGTAACGGTTTCTCGCTCGAGGCGTCGCGAACGTCGGCCACGGTTCGGATCGTCGTCGCCAGATCCCGCGGAACGGGTGTCTCACGGAACTTGTCGCCTTTTCCGTGCCAGACACGGAGTACCGTTCCGGCGTCAGTGTCGACGACGTCCTCGGGCGAGACATCGAGAATTTCGTGCGACCGGAGCCCACAACGCGCGCCCAGAGAATAGGCGAGGTGCTGCTGGGTGTCGGTGGCGGCCTTGAGGAGCTGTGCAACTTCGGCCTGGCTGAGCCAGACGTTCATGTCGTCGCGATTGCGATGTTGCTGGAGATTCATATCCGGGTTACGAGTAAGGCGGACGGCAACCCGGGGTATAGTGAGTGTTTTGGTGCGATGGGCGGCCCGATCGGGCCGGTTCTCGTCCGAGATCTACTCCTTATCGGACGGCCACTCGAGTTGCGTTGCAGCATCTACTGGGTCGATCTCATATTTGGAAGCGAACTTCTCAGCCAACACCCACGCTTTTTCTGCTAATATCGGATCAGCGTCCCGGAACTCCACTTCAAAACGGGTTAGCGCTACGATTAACAAGGCGTCATCCTATAAAAAGGATCGTCCGATGCTCATCTGCCACTTTCAGTAAGTATTCTGTCATGGTTAATCAGTTCAGGGTCTATCTGCCGAGGCTGGGCCTCAAACCGGGTTATCGTAACGACAAATAGACAATCATCTTGAATGGCATTAGCGTTTGCTCGCTCTGGCTGTGTAATCCTATTAAGAAGAACTGTCCGAGAAATAGACGATATCGATCGAGACGTAATTAGGCAGTCGCCGTGAAGTCGTTAATCACGGTATTCCGTTCTGCTTGATTGTCAATGGGGCTATCATTAGCTAAGCCTTCACCTTCGTACGCCTGAACTGTGAAGTCTTTGGATTGTCCACTTGACAAGCCCAAATCAGATGTTGCACTCCAAGTTGCGGACGCGCCAGTTCCAGACAGAGTCCCTTGAACATCGCCATTCTCATCAACAACTGCAACACCATCAGCGTCGCCCATTTCAGTAATACTGATTGTGATAGTATCAGTATCATCTCCTTCGATATCGACGACTGCATTAACGCTGGCTTGTCCTGTATTGGAACCAAGGTCAAGCACGAACGCCGCGATCACAGCTGCGAGAATAACCGTAATCGCAACCATGAGTATAACTCCGATGACAGGAGAGACGGCCCGTTCCGATTCGTTTCCGATCAGCTTGCTTCTGTATTTCTTCAGGTCCATGATTATCGTTGTTCTATTTCGCACAGCAGATGTGAACGGTCAGAAACTTTATTGACTGACCCGGTGTCGAGTCAGTCGGCGGATGGGGTTGGGGGTACTCACCTTCCCACACCGTCAGTTCTTCGCGTCGCACCTGTGCTGATAGTCTCACTTAACGGCTGTATAATAAACCCTGTGGCTAGGTATGAATAAACGAGATTCAAGGTAACTGAGACGGTTTCAGAATTGATAATCAGCGACTCGTGGAAGGCCTACAGCACCCCCTTGAAACGTTCACGTCTGGCGTTTTTCCGCTGTGGTGTCGAAACCCGAATCCTATTACACACTACCATTCATCACTCGATCAATGAGTGACAGCGTGTTCGTGACCGAGAAGGATCTGGCGCGAACCTTCGACGATGGGGCCTACGAGGACGCCGTCGAGATCGTCGAGCAGTACCGAAAAGCGACGTGATACGCCTCGAGACACGACGTCAAATCGGGAGCGACCGCCTCGGCACTGGATCTCCCGCGCTCGCGCTTGCGAACGTGAATCGACGAGGGCGGTGTACCCGACCCAGTGAAGTGTATCGAGGCCGCGCGGCGACACGGGAGGCTCAATCTCGAGTACGGGGACACGAAATGCCCGTCGAGTCGTTGACTCCCCAACATCGCAAACCCGTCGGATTTTCGCAATCCCGGCGAATCCATCGGAGCGAACGAATTTTCAAGCGAGAGAATATGTCGAGGCAGGATTTGAAGCCCTGGAAATCACAGCACGAGCGAAGCGAGCGACCGTCTTCCTCCGGGTTCAAACCGGCAGTCTCGGGAGTACACCGCTCACAGCGTGAGCTTACTGCTCATCACGAGTACATGCATTGCCCGCTACCATGGTGCTTATGTCGAGCGTGCCATCTTCTTCGATGAGATAGAGGACCTCGGTTTGTTCACTAACCTGTGAGGCCGTCACCTCTCGAGGGCCGACGCGCTCTCGATCGTCAACCTGGCCCTCCAGGGTGAGGGTTTCTACCGTCCCGTCGAACCAATCGCGAGGATTCAACTCCTCGTCGGAAACGACGTCGCCATTGGCGCTCGGCAAGTCGTAGGTGCCCTGATGAACCGTCTCACCATCGGCCTGGACGTGAATTTCGATCGTGTGATTCGAGTGCTGATCTCTGTTGTGGATCTCGAGGGTACACAGTGTAAACCGCCCAGTTTCGTCCTGCTCTGCCAGAGAGCTGCAACCGCTGAGACTGGCGAAAAGTGTGGCGCTACTCAGGCAGATAACCCTTCGGCGTGAAATTCCCTCGTCCATGGATAAATACAATCACTACCCATTGAATATCTTATGGTTCAGGGGGTGCCTGGCAGAGGCACCATCATCGACGGACGAGCCCTCATCGTGACGCCCCGTCGAGTGACCACCCCCCCCCACCCACCCTTCCCCTGCACGTGCTGTGCAAGCCGGAAACGGCGACGTGAGACGAACACTCGAGTCGCCGAGGATCGGTAATTCACCACACTATTGCGTCGAGTTAGTCTAATCCAGTCGGATAGGGAGACATGGGTGTCGGTGAGATGGTCGGAGGGCCATCGCTAAGAAGTGAACTGGCACGAGCGAACCCGACCACTCCACGAGCAGTTCTGGTCGACGCCGAACAGCCGTCCGAGAACGGCACGTCGACGACTCAATCGCCTGGACGGTAGCAAAGGCCGCCCTTGCTCTCCGTGACCGAATCGGCACTGGTCGGGCGAGAGGTGATCGTCGTTCCACACGTCGGACACTCGATGTCGGTGGCGTCGTCGTGCACTCGGCGGATCCAGTCCGCTTCGAGGGGGCTTTCGTGACCGCACGTGAAACAAATGAGCATCGACTTTCGTGGCGTCGATTGCTCGGGGGGTTCAGCGGAGGGGGACATACTCGACTGTAGCGGCCGGACACGGATAACGGTGGTTGCCACGTGATGGTCCACAGCCACAACTAGCTGCAGACACTGGTCGCCCTCGAGCCCTTACCACCGTCACGCGTCCGTTCACCGAGCGGTACTCGAGTGACCGACTGATCAATAGAATCAATACGGACCCGTCTGAGTCCAAACTATGCCGGGCACTCCATCCGAACCGGAGTTCCACCGTCTTCTCTGTACGCGATTGCGGGACTACGTCGACCGCGAACGAACGTCGGTCGATTCCGTTCGCCTTGAGGAGGGGACCGAACGGGGACTGGGAAACATTGTCGTCGAATCCGAAGTTATCGAGAGCCTGGTTATCGAAGTCGAGCGCGATTGCGTCAATCCCCTCGACGTCGACGTAATTACACAGGCTCGAGACGATGCCGACGCGGCAGGTGTCGAGCACTTCGCGACGTGCAACTCCCGTGACTTCTTCCTGTTTCACAACACCGACCAGTGTGGGATTTCGGAGATTCCGTACTACTACCTCGATTTCCGTGACGTCGACTTCGACGGTCCGTCGGCAAACGACCGGCTCTCGACGATCCTCCACGCGGTTCAGTCCCTCACGACTCACGATGAACTTCCCCGGCAGAGCGCACGCGACCGAATCGTCGGTCCACTTCGCTCGTTTCACGACGCGAGCTGGCCGACGTTTCGAACCCTCGCCCGAGAAACGTACGAAACCGACCCCGATTTTGCCGAAACGTTCGACGAGTGGGTTCGAGAGAACGACTACGCGTCACTCGAGGAGTCCGAACAGTTCTCCCTCGCCGCCAAACAGTACGCGTACCTGGTGGCCAGTCACGTCCTGTTCTCCGAGGTCGTTCGAGAACAGCCGTCCGAACCGAGAGAGACGAAGAGCGGGAATCCGCTCGTGTCCCTCGTCGAAGACGCCTCAACGGCCGATGGTGAAACCGGAATAGCGCGGCTGTTCGAAGATCTCCAGGCGGAAGTGGGCCTCGAATCGGTGCTCGACGACGACACGTCGTTGTTCGCCGCGTACCCACACAACTCGAAAACGCGGTCGGCCGTTCGTGCGTTGCACGGAAGCATCGAAGCGAAGAACCTCTCTACCGTCGACGAAGACCTGGTCGGAGAACTGTACGAGGAACTGATCCCGGAACTCGAGCGAAAGTCCTTCGGGCAGTTTTACACCCATCCAGCTATCGCCGAAGCGATTTGTAACTGGGCACTGCAACCGCAGGGAAATGGCGTCCCTCGAGTCCTCGATCCGGCGTCCGGAAGCGGTACGTTCCCGGTAAAAGCGTACCACCGAATGCAGGAACTTGCACCCACCGCAACACACCAGGAAATCCTCGGCAACGTCACCGCAATTGACGTCAATCGATTCCCGTTACACCTCACGGCGCTCAATCTCGCGTCACGAACCGTCCAGGAGCGAACCAGCCGGTTACACACGATCAACGACTCCTTCTTCAACGTGTCTCCCAGGGATAGTCGGCTATCGGAGGGAGACGAGACGGGAAACGAACCGATGAGATACGACGCAGTAGTCGCGAACCCGCCGTACATCCGCCAGGAGAACCTGTCTCCCGACAGGGACCACTTCCGTTCTCACCTGAGAAAGTACGGCGCGGAGAACTCGAGTCGATACGCGAGCGGACAAAACAAACTTTCGACTAGATCCGACGCGTACGTCTACTTCGTCTCCCACGCGTTGCAGTTCCTCCGAGACGGGGGGCGCCTCGGATTCATCGTCCCCACGAAGTGGCTGACGACGAAATACGGCGAGTCGTTTCAAGAGTTCCTGTACGATCAAACGAAAGTCCACGCCATCGTCGGGTTCTCCGACAGAGCGTTCACTGCGCTCGTCGATACGGTAGTGTTGTTCGCTGAACGATGTACCGACGAAGCGGAGCGCCGAGAGACGGTTATGGACCTCATCAGGGTGAAAGAGTCGCTGTCGCCAAAGGAACTGTCGTCGATTGCGGGCGCTCGACGGTCGATTCCCGACGGGAAGGCGTTTGGAATCAAGACGACCGAAGCGTACCGAGTCGTTAGTCTCCCCCAGGCTCGCCTGGAGAGACAGGGTGGACGAAAGCTCGGTCACTACCTGTACGGTCCGAGCCCGTTTATTCCGCTCGTACACAGTGACAAGATGCGACGGCTGGATACGTATGCAGACGTGGCGTTCGGCAACAAGACGGGCAACAACGACTTTTTCTTACTCGACGAGCAGGACGTCACACAGTGGGGGATCGACGAACGATTCTTGCAGCCAGCGATTCGATCGATTCGAGCGCTGGAGTCGTATCGCGTGGCGGATACGGATCAGTACCTTCTCGATTTCGGCGCGTACGTCGATGCCGTCGAGTCACGGCAGGACGGACTGGGCTCGACGAGCGAGCGAGCAGAAGACGTAAAGGAGGAATTGCGCAACGACGGGTACGAGTCGACGGTCAGCTACCTCGAGTACGGGGAAGAAGCGGGCGTCCCCGATGGACGAACCGTGTCCCAGCACACGCCCTGGTTCAACCTGGGAGACCTGCTCGTCCCGGACGTCTTACATCCGGTGTTCTACAACGAACGGGTGTTCACGGTCGACAACGCCGGTGGGTACGCGCCAACGAACGCGATTCAGTGCGTCGATATAACCGCGTACCACGACGTGCTCCCCTCCGTTCTCCACTCGACGGTGTACAAGGTACTGCTCGAGCTGTGGGGCCGACACGAGGGCGGAGGGGCGCTTCAGTTACTCACGTACGAAGTTTCGTCGGTTCCGGTTCCGAGCCCGGAATTGATGTCCGAGTCACAACGGGTGCGGATTGCGGCGGCCGGGGAGAAGCTGGTGCGTGGTGTCGACGGTGCGCAGGACGAACTCGATCAGGTGATCCTCGAGTTTCTGGAGATTGGACTATCCGTCGAAGAACTGCAGGCTGTCCACAGCGGACTGGTGGCACAACGAGTAGACGGGGCGGCAACGGAGAACGTCCTGATCGAAGGCATCGACGAGTTCGACGCGTTCAACGACTCCGATCTGCCCTCCTCGATACCCGATTACGAACCGGACGGCCAAAAGGATGCGAGAGTGGACGATTTTTGAGCGGTGCGGGGAGTCGTCCGTTCTCGATGTGTTCTCGCCACTATTGCCACTATCACTACTATCGCCACTATCGTCACTGGAACCTTGACGAACTGTAGGCTCAAGGCTACCGTTCCGTTGGCCTCAGTAGCGGCCTCGGTCGTTCGCGCTGGACGAATCCGTTGGTCCGCCGTCTCATTTCGAGCTTCGGTATCCGAAACGTCACCGACGGGCAATTCGGAACTCGAGTCTACACAATCTTCACTGTTCTCGAGTAGAAGGGAGCGACTGCGACTCGATTAGCGACGCGTGTCGTCGACCGTGAGCGTGAAATCCGGCGCAATCGACGTCGTCGATTGTCGAGCGGATCGATACGCGGCATAGCTCGAGACGAGCACGACCGCGAGCAGGGTGATTCCCACGAGACCACTGATCGCAGTCGGGAAGAACTGTCCTCCCCAGAGGCTCACCGACGCGGCTGCGATAGAGACCCCGACGATCGTGGCCATCGACTGTCGGTCGAGAGGAGATGGGTCCGTCCGAAATTCGATCGTGACGCGTTCCGTTCGATCCGTCGGCGAGACCATCTTTCGTTGCCGGTCGAACGAGACGAGGTTTCGCTCCTCGAGCAACGGGAGGTGCGATTGATAGAGCGAGCTGTAGACCGACTTGATGGTTCGTCTGTCGAGCTGATCGGGTTCGCACCCGGATTCCCAACTCGCGACGCGTTCGACGAGGTCGAAGAGGTCCACCGGTCCGTCCCGCTCTGACAGGCAATACAGGACGTATCGTCTCCGGATATTCCTCGTCATCTCCCGGATGTCTTCAGAGAGATCCTCGAGCAGTTGGCTATTCCCGTTCATGCGTACGGCAGTCACTCGACTCATCGACGACCGATCTCTTAAAGGGAGAACCTCGTTATAGGCTGACAATTAGACTTATATCGTCCGTGAACCGTCACATGTCGAAATTTCCGTACGCGATTACTCGTCATCGTGCGTGTTGGTCGTCGATACGTGCCATTTCGCCGCCGAAATATTCGTGGCACCGATATATCAAGAGTGGTTTCCATACGCGAACCGCGAGGGTTCCGGGTCGCGCTGTGATCGATTCGCTCACCGGGAGAGAACGAATCATCTCATCGAAAGGCCACATTACGTCCCTCGTACTCGAGGCTTACCGAACGTGGTGGTATCCGTATGGACACCTCTCCTGGTGACGATTCCGACAGCCGGCCCGTAACCCCCTTTTAACTCCGTTCGTTCGCGCCGGCTCCGGTCCGTAATTGGACGTACCGATCGGTATTCAGTCCGTACACCTCGGGAATGGCCTCCTCTCTCGAGCGACGTTTGCGGTACGTGCTCGATATTCGCTGCTTCCGACGACTCTGCCTGCTGACGGTCTCCCGAATTTGCCCCAGCAGGCCCGTTGAACCACCCTACGAATGGTTGGGAAGTCATTATTAAAACACACTGTTACCGTCGTCAGAATCGGTATTATCATGCAAAAACACACTCCCATCCCGATCACACTGCTCGCGGTTGTCATAGTCGTGATCGGCATGGCAGTCCCAGCAGGCGCATCGCTGGCAGCGACAGGTACCGTCACGGAAGCGACCCAGACGCCACTCGAGGCGACGACGTTCGAACCCGATCAGTCGCACACGAACGCCGGGAACGGCACCGACTCGGCCACGGTCGTGACCGAAGACGGAACGATGTCGGTCGAGGAGGCACTCGCCGAGTTCGACACCGACGAACTCGAGGCGGTCGTCATCGAATCGAGTGCAGTCGACGGGGAAGAGAACACGCAGGTACATGCCCTGGAAGACGAGGATGCCGAACTCGTCTGGGGAACGCTGCTGGAGTCGGCGGACGACACCGATGGGGCGACGCTCGCGGACTTCACGAACGACGTGACGGCGTCGACTGCGAACGGCGAAACGCTCGCCGTCGACGACGGTGAAGCGACGATCACGACCGATCACGGGACGGTCGTGACGGTGGAGCAAGTCACACGCGACCGGACCGAACAGGACGGCGAGTCGACGGCGACTGGACCCAACAGTCGCGCGGAGGTCTATCAAGAGAACAGTCAGACGACGAACCAAAACGCGACGGTCACGGTCGATGCCGAGCGGGCAGCAGTCCTGGTCGTACAACTGAACGTCCAGGAGAACGACCAGACCGGCTACGCGGCGGCGGCCGGCGAGAACGCGTCGGCGGTCGTCCACCAGGAGAACGACCAGCGTGCGATGCAGTTCGCCTCGGTGAACGTTACCGCCTCGGAGGCGGCGGTCGTCGTCGCCCAGATCAACGTCCAGGTCAGCGAGCAAGAAGCGATGGCCGCCGCGGCAGGTCCGGATGCGACGGCTGACGTGATACAGGAGAGTTCTCAGCTGAACGACCAGGACGTCGATATCGCCGTCGAGGCGGACGAGAGTGCGATCTACGTGATCCAGGAGAGCGTACAGATTAGCACGCAGGAGGAACACACGAGCACGAGTGACGGAGACGAAAGTGACGACGGCGATGACGAGGACGAAAACGACGACAACCAAAACGAAGACGATAGCGACGGGGACGACGAAAGTGATGGCGACGAAGACGAAAACGAAGATGAGGACGAGAGCGAGTGCATGCCGGATTACAAGAAACAAAAGAAGGCCGATCACCCGTAGATAACGAACGGCGAGTCGGACCAACGGGAAACAGCACTAGGCGTGGACAGACGTCGAACGAATCGAAGTCCGTGCCGTTTCTCACCATTTCGTCACAAATTTCGTCAGTGATGAGCCCCGAACGCCTCCAGGACCGAGCAGCCAGACGAACTGGTCTGGCCGATTGGCTCGAATAACCTGGATTGATGCGGGGCAATTTTCGCACGACTCTCGGTCGACCCTCGTTCGAGACGTTCGAGACATTTGACGGTCGACTCGCTCAACTCGCCTGACTCGCTCGAGACGTTCGACGAAGCCGACGAAACGGCGAAGCTGACGAAACAACGAAGCTGCGTTTCTACGTGTGTACTCGAGTCCGGGTCGCACGGCTTCAAAAAAACATACCAGCTGAAGGCGATTACGCGGCGCTCTGGCTGGTCGTGATAGTGGTCGACTGGGACTGGGACTGCGTGTTGTCGTCGCCAGACGCGTGCTGGGTTTGCGTCTGGTCGACCTCGGTCTCGTCGGTCTGGGTCACCGTGTCAGTGCCGTCCGAGTCCTGTTCGGCGTTCTGTTCGATCGAGGCGTCCTGCTCGGCGGTCTGTTCGTTGCCGTCGCCGTCCTCGATAGTCTGTTCCTGGTCCTGGTTCACGTCCGCGTCCTGTTCGATGGACTGGTCGTTATCGTCGCCAGTGGCCTCCTGGTCGGCGTTTTGTTCGACCTCGGCGTCCTGCTCGGCAGTCTGCTCGTTGTCGTCGCCGTTCTCGACGGTCTGCTCCTGGTTCTGGTCGGTTTCGGCGTCCTGCTCGACGTTCTGGTCGTTCGAGGTTCCGGTCGCCTCCTGGTCGGTCTCTTGTTCGACGTCGCTCTCCTGGTCAGCTTCCTGATCGTTCTCGTTGCCGTCTTCGACTTCTTGTTCCTGTTCGGCCTCCTGTTCAGCTTCCTGTTCAGCCTCCTGGTCGTTGGCGACACCACTCGAGTCCTGATCGACTTCTTGCTCGGTCTCCTGTTCGGTTTCCGCCTCCTGCTCGTTGTCGTTACCGTTCTCGACTTCCTGTTCCTGCTCGGCCTCCTGTTCGGATTCCTGTTCGGCTTCCTGGTCGTTCTTGACGCCGTCGGCGTCCTGGTCGACTTCTTGTTCAGATTCTTGCTCGCTTTCGGCTTCTTGCTCGTTGTCGTCGCCGTCCTCGACTTCCTGCTCTTGCTCGGCTTCTTGTTCAGCTTCCTGCTCGGCCTCCTGTTCGTTAGCGAGACCGTCGGTGTCTTGTTCGACCTCCTGTTCGGTCTCTTGTTCGCTTTCGGCCTCCTGCTCGTTGTCGTTGCCGTCTTCAACTTCCTGATCCTGTTCGCCCTCCTGCTCGGCTTCTTGTTCGGCCTCCTGGTCGTTCAGGGCGCCGTCGGCGTCCTGTTCGGTATCCTGTTCCGTCTTTTGCTCAGCCTCGGCTTCTTGCTCGTTGTCGTCACCGTCCTCGACATCCTGCTCCTGTTCGACTTCTTGCTCGGCTTCCTGCTCGGCTTCCTGCTCGTTGTCGAGACCACTAGCGTCCTGTTCGGCCTCCTGCTCAGTTTCCTGCTCAGATTCGGCTTCTTGCTCGTTGTCGTTACCATCCTCGACTTCCTGCTCAGATTCGGCCTCCTGCTCGGCTTCCTGTTCGGCCTCCTGGTCGTTCAGGGCGCCGTCAGCGTCCTGGTCGACCTCTTGCTCGGTTTCCTGTTCGCTTTCGGCTTCCTGGTCGTTGTCGTCGCCGTCTTCGACTTCCTGCTCTTGCTCGGCTTCTTGTTCAGTCTCCTGTTCGGCCTCCTGGTCGTTCAGGGCACCGTCAGCGTCCTGCTCAGTTTCCTGCTCGGATTCCTGTTCGCTTTCGGCTTCTTGCTCGTTGTCGTCACCGT
Organism: Saliphagus sp. GCM10025317; assembly: GCF_042663665.1. Taxonomy (NCBI): domain Archaea; kingdom Methanobacteriati; phylum Methanobacteriota; class Halobacteria; order Halobacteriales; family Natrialbaceae; genus Saliphagus; species Saliphagus sp. GCM10025317. The sequence continues at coordinate 1,302,552 of NZ_JBHTAQ010000005.1, read as the reverse complement.
CCTCGACTTCCTGCTCCTGTTCGACCTCCTGTTCGGATTCCTGTTCGGCTTCCTGGTCGTTCTTGACGCCGTCGGCGTCCTGTTCGACTTCTTGTTCAGATTCTTGCTCGCTTTCGGCTTCTTGCTCGTTGTCGTCGCCGTCCTCGACTTCTTGTTCTTGCTCAGCTTCTTGTTCAGCCTCCTGTTCAGCTTCCTGGTCGTTGTAGTCGCCGTTCGTCTGCTGGTCGGTCTCCTGATCTGACTCTTGTTCAGCTTCGGCTTCTTGCTCGTTGTCGTCACCGTCCTCTACTTCCTGTTCCTGCTCGACCTCCTGGTCGGCTTCTTGCTCGGACGCTTGTTCGTTCTCGTAGCCGCTCGCCTTCTGCTCGGCGTCCTGATCGATCTCCTGCTCGCTCTCGGCTTCCTGCTCGTTGTCGTCACCCTCTGCCGTCTGCTCCTGGCTACTGCTTTGTTCACCGTCCTGGTCGGACGATTGCTCGTTGTCGTCGCCGAAGAGCACGAGCTGAACCGACCGTTGGTCGATGTCGTTGTCGTTTTGCTCGGCGCTCTGGTCGTTATCGTCACCCTCTGCGCTCTGTTCCTGACTCAACGACTGGCTCGCACTCTGGCTGGCGTCCTGATCGTTGTTGTCGCCAAAGAGCACGAGCTGAACCGACTGCTGGTCGATGTCGTTGTCGTTTTGCTCGGCGCTCTGGTCGTTATCGTCACCCTCGGCGGACTGCTCCTGGCTGAAGAGTTGCTCGGCAGCCTGAGTAGTATTTTGCTCGTTGTCGTTGCCGAAGATCACCAACTGAACCGACTGTTGGCCGATGTCGTTGTCGTTTTGCTCGGCGCTCTGGTCGTTGTCGTCACCCTCGGCCGTCTGGGATTGCTCGAGCACCTGCACGCCAGTCTGACTCGCGCCTTGCGCGTTGTCGTTCCCAGCAATTGAAAGCTGGATCTGGAACTGGCTGATGTTGTTGTCGTTCTGTTCGGCGCTCTGGTCGTTGTCGTCACCCTCGACGGACTGCGATTGGACGAGCACCTGCGCCGCCTCCTGGGCGCTCAGCTGGTCGTTGTCGACACCCAGGATGACGTACTGGATCTGGTCCTGCTGGATGTCTCCGTGCTGTTCGGCGCTCTGATCGTTGTCGTCACCCTCGGCGGACTGATTCTGTGTGTAGAAAACGAGGATACCCTGGTCCTCCACCTGCTCGTTGTCGTCACCGAACAACGCCCACTGCTCCTGGCTCTGCTGGTAGTAGAGCACCTGGGTCGCCTCCTGGCAGTTGTCGTCGCCGGTCGCGAGTTGACTCTGTAGCAACTCGCCGTCTACCGTGGCGACCTGGTCCTGGTAATTCTCGTCGCCGTCGGCTTCCTGATAGCTATCTTGCGCCCCATTGACGATCGTTACTTCCGCCTGTTCACAATTCGATGCATCTGATGCCGATGTCGCCCCTAGCGCCACTGCGCTCCCGGCAAAGATCATGCCGGTCGCCACGAATAACGCGACGAAAGCTACGACAAAACGGTCCTTTCCTGACATTTGTTTCATCCGGCGGATAGCCCGCCAACACATCCTCTCGAGGATACCCTACTTTGTTATCTAAACCGAACACGCCGATAATTTCGATTACAAATCTCGGGTCTGCCAGTAACATCGATTGCGAAGCCGTAATCGCCGTTACTGTCGTCAGAAAACGGTGTAATCGCCGATATCGATCCACGGCTCGAGAACCGATGCTCGTAAACGGTACGAACGCCGGTCGGTCGGCGACGCAGCCGAACCGATCCATTCGCGAAGTGCACGAGACAGCGGCCGGAGTCCGGTTATCGAGGTCACCCCTGCGTTCAGTGTGGTTGCCAGGCTCAAAAGCCGCTTCTCGAGTGGCCTCTACGGATCACGTCGCTTAGCACACGGTTCACAGCACACAGCACACAGCAAACGGCTCACAGTACACAGCACACAAATCCGTCAGGAAGGATCGCCCAGTTCTTCAGATTCCCACTGGGACGCGAGCCGCTCGGCCAGTTCGGGCGGTCGGTGTTCGTTCAACAGGTGGTGTTCGAGGCTCTCGTCGGTGTCGATCGTCTCCTTACACAGTTCGCAGTAGATCGGTGCTTTGCTCGCCATAGCACCGATACGCGAGAAACGCGCAAAAGCATCGCGTCCGAAACGGGGCGCTCGAGGGAGTAATCCGCCATTTCCCAGGAAAATCCAGATTCGTCGAACGTCAGCGCTCGTCGATGTAGAGGTGACAGGCGACGGGGTGAGCGTCGTTCCCCAACTCCGGGTTCTCGAGTTCGCAGACGCTCTCGTAGGCGTCGCGCAACCGCGTCGCGGATTCGTCCCAGTCCCCGTTGGCGAGTGGCGCCAGCGCATCCTCGACTACCGCATCGTGTTTCGGCGGCAGCTGCGTGTCGAGAACGTGGGCCTTCAGGTCCGCGACGAAGGCGTCCGTATCGGCCGGGTCGACGTCGATTCCCTCGTCGGTCATCACGGCGTGGTCGCTGGCGACCTCGAGACTGATATTCTCCCGTTCGACCAGTTCTCTGAGGGTCATGATCTCCCGGTAGGCGTCTTGCTCGATAGCGACGTCTTCGGGCGGAATCACCTTCGGGCACCGCGTCCGGAACCGGCAGCCACTCGGCGGGTCCCGCGGCGAGGGGACGTCACCGGATAGCGTTTCGCGGTCGCGATCGCGCTCGTCGGTCGACGCCCGCGGGACGCTCTCGAGCAGTGCCCGCGTGTAGGGGTGCTTCGGCGCGCCGAAAATTTCCTCGACCGGGCCGGTTTCGACGATTTCGCCCAGGTACATGACGGCAACCCGATCACAGATGTGGCGGATGACCGAGAGGTCGTGGCTGATGAGCAGGTACGTGAGGTCGAACTCCTCCTGGAGGTCCTCGAGCAGATTGAGGACCTGTGCCTGGACGCTCACGTCGAGTGCGCTCGTCGGTTCGTCGAGGACGATGAACTCGGGTTCGAGGGCGAGCGCCCGCGCGATGCCGATCCGCTGGCGCTGGCCGCCCGAAAACTCGTGTGGATAGCGATCGATCTGGTCGGCCGACAGGCCGACGCGCTCGAGCAATTCCTGGGCCCGATCGCGGCGTTCCTCGGCAGTGCCGACGTCGTGGACCGCGAGTGGCTGCTGGATCGTCTTTCCGATCGTCATTCGCGGATCGAGGCTCGAGAACGGATCCTGGAAGACGACCTGTGCGTTCCGCCGGAACTCGTTGCGACGGTCGCCCTCGAGTTCGAAGACGTTCTGGCCCTCGAACTGGACGACGCCGTCGGTGGGTTCTTGCAGGTGTAACAGCGTCTCTCCCGTCGTCGATTTCCCGCAGCCAGATTCGCCGACGAGACCGAGCGTCTCGCCGCGGTGCACCTCGAAGTCTACGTCGTCGACCGCACGGACGGCGACGGGCTCCTGCCCAAACAACCGGTCGATGTACGAATCTTGCTCGTAGAAGTACTTGCGGAGTCCCTCGACGCGCACCAGCGGCTGGTCACTTCCGGTATCGAGGCTCATTGTGACTCACCTCCGTCGGTCGTCGCCGTCGCCTCCCGCTCGAGAGCATCGTTTTCGAGCGCCTGATTCGGGTCGTACTCCATCTCCGCGAGATAACACTTCGTTGTGTGGTTTGCACTTCCCTCGGCCGCGTACGCCGGCGGCTTCTTCAGGCACTCATCCATCGCCTTCGGGCACCGATCAGCGAAGTAACACCGGTCGGGCATCTCGTGATCGAGGAGGCTCGGGACGTTCCCCGGGATCGATCGCAACCGCTCGGCGGTTCCCTCGAGATCGGGAACGCTCCCGAGCAGTCCCTCCGTGTACGGGTGGACCGACCGGTCGAAGACGTCCTCGAGAGTGCCGCGTTCGACGATCTCCCCAGCGTACATCACGCCGACGCGATCACACATTCGGGCGACGACGCCGAGGTTGTGCGTGATCAGCAGGATGGTCATGCCCGACTCCTCCTGGAGGTCGTCCAGGAGGTCGAGGATCTGGGCCTGGATCGTCACGTCGAGCGCGGTCGTCGGTTCGTCGGCGATCAGGATGTCCGGTTCGCCGGCAAGCGCCTGAGCGATCATCGCCCGCTGGAGCATGCCGCCGGAGTACTCGTGGGGGTACTCGTCGGCGCGCTGGGCCGGGTCCGGAATCCCCACGGTCTTGAGCAATTCGATCGCTTTCGCCTTACTCTCCTCGCTCACGTAGCGTTTCGAGGGGAGTGCCATCGACATGACGTACGATCTCAGGGAGTACTCCGGCCCCCGCGTTCGAGCCTCGCCGGAACGCGGGTTCGGGGTCGCCCGTTGCTGGACCTCGACGGCTTCGGCGATCTGTTCGCCGACCGTCAGACTGGGGTTGAAACTGCTCTCGGGATCCTGAAAGATCATGCTGAAGGAGGTGCCCCTGAGCGAGCGACGAGCCTCCTCGGGAATCGCGAGCAGGTCGACCATCTCTCCCTCGACGGCCGCCGGATGGGATTCTCGCATCGCGTCGGCGAACGTCGGATTTCGGTACTCGATCGACCCGCTCGTCACCTCCCCTGGCGATTCGACCAAGTCCATGATCGAAAGCGCCGTCACGCTCTTTCCGCTCCCGCTTTCGCCGACGATACCGAAGACCTCGCCGCGTTCGATCGTCAGGTCGAAGTCGTCGACAGCGTTTACCTGTCCCTCACTGGTGAAAAACTGGGTCGATAGGTTGCTGATACGGAGAATGTCGTCGCTCATGTTAGGCACCTCGTTCGCTTCCTTCGATGTTCGGGTCGAGCGCATCGCGGAACCAGTCGCCGAGCAGGTTGACCGCAATCACCGTGAGCATGATGCCGATTCCAGGAATCATCGCGATCCACGGGCGCGTCCGGAGGAGGTCCTGCCCACGCTCGATTTCGTACCCCCACGACAGTGTCGTGCCGGAGAACCCGAGGTACGCCAGCGACGCCTCGAGGAGAATCACCACGGCGACCTGAATCGTCGCGAGGACGATGATGGGCGTCAGGCTGTTCGGGAGGATGTGCTTGGTGAGGATCGATCTACTCGACATCCCGTAGCTCTTGCTCGCCTTAACGTACTCCTGATTCCGTAGCGACAGGGCCTCTCCGCGAGCGACTCGCGCGAACCAGACCCAGATGACGAGACCGGCCACGACCGTCACCGAACCGGGAATGGGTATCGATTCGGGCATGCCGTCGGCGAGTCCCGCCACGACGATCGGGTCGGGGACGTAGATCGGTGAGGAGCCGAAGACGCCGACCAGCGCCATCGCGAGGATGAGCGAGGGGAACGCCAACATCGTGTCGGCGACCCGCATCAGTCCGTCGTCGACGCGGCCCCCGTAGTAGCCGGCGATGAGCCCGACTGGAACCCCGACGACCATGGCCAGTGCGGTTCCCAACAAGGCGACCAGCAGCGAAACGCGAGCGCCGTAGACGAACCGCGAGAAGACGTCCTGTCCGACGTTGTTGGTTCCCAGGATGTGTTCGCTCGTGGGTTCGACGGAGACATCACCGATTTCGCCCTCCTGGGCGACCTGCGTCTCGTAGGAGTGGCCCAGCGGTGGGTACGGCGAGCCGCTCTCGGCGTAGTACCCCGTCCTGGTCGGGTCGTGGGTGGCCAGCAATGGCGCGAAAATCGCCATCAGGATGATTGCGACCAGGAGAACCAGTCCGATTTTGGGCAGGAGACTCTCGACGAACGTCTGCTTGAGATTCGACGTAATTCGGTTGGAGATCATTCGTTGTTCACCTGCGGATTGAGCGACGTGTACAGCGCGTCGACAGCGATGTTGATGACGATGAACGAGATGGCGATGAAGAGGATAATCCCCTGCATCAGTGGCCAGTCTCGAGCGTTCAGCGCATCGACCAGACGGAGGCCGAGACCCGGCCAGTTGAACACGGTTTCGGTGATAACCGACCCGCCGATCAGTGACCCCATCTGAAGGCCCAGAACCGTGATAATCGGAATCATCGTGTTACGAAGGACGTGCTTGTATCGGATGAGTGGGTTCGGCAACCCTTTCGCCTTCGTCGCCGTCACGTATGGCTTCCCGAGTTCGTCGATCATGCCGCTCCGGGTGAGCCGGGTGATAAGCGCGGTAAAGTACGTCCCGAGGGTGATCGCCGGAAGGGTGATGTAGTGTAACCAGGTTCCCATCTCGTTGATCGACTGGTCGAAGACGATCGCCCGAACTGCGTCGGCGAAGCTCACGCCACGCCTCCCCGTCGGGAACCCGTAGAAGTCGAAGCCGATGTAGGTGGGATACGGGATGTGGACGATTCCGATAGAGAAGGTATCGGTGGCGACGTCCGGATACGGGATACCGAACCAGACGCTCATCACGAGGATCAACATCAGCCCGAGCCAGAAGTTCGGCGTACTGATTCCGAGGAGTGAAAACAGCGTCGCGCCGTAATCGGAGGGCTCGTTCCGGCGCGTCGCGGAGACGACTCCGAGGGGAATTGCGATGACGATCGCCACGATCGTCGCGGCGACCGTGAGTTCGACCGTCGCCGGAATTCGCTCGATGACCATCGCCGAAACGTCCCGGCTCGACTGCCAGGAATAGCCGAGGTCTCCCCTGAGCAGCCCCTCGACGTAATCGAAGTACTGTACGTAAATGGGATCGTTGAGCCCCTCCTCTTCTCTGACCCGTTCGACGAGCTCCCGGTTCGCCCCCTGCCCGAGTATCAGCGTCGCCGGATCACCCGGTGAAACGGCCCGGAGGCCGAACAGGACCGTCACCACGCCCCAGAGGACGAATACGCCCTGCAGTATTCGTCTAACCAGAAATTTCCTCAGTGCCATCGGAATGTATCGAAGGAATCCACGAACATTAATTATACTGTCGGTCCCCGACCGATTCTGGCGGTTTCGGGACCCGAACGGGAGCCCGAGATGTCACTACTGGACCCGATCGTTCGGCGCTACAAAAGTCAGATGGCGTTTCTATTCGATGGTGCTGAGGGCCGACTTAGTTCTCCATCTCCCAGATGTAGATGGTCTCGTCCTCGCGGGGCTCCCACTGGATGTTGCTGTTCGCCCCGTAGATGCTCTCCTGGGTGTGCAGGAAGACGAACGGCGCCTTCTCACGCGCCATCGCGTTGACCTCCTGGAGCGCCGCGGTCCGTTCCTCGGGGTCGTCGATCTGTTGGGTCTCGAGGATCGCGTCGCTGAGTTCCTCGTCGTCGAAGGTTCGCGACGGGTTGTCGGGAATCGTGAAGAATCCCTGCACGCCGTAGTCGGTGTCGCCCGTGATGGTCCCCCAGCCGATCATGTAGAACGGGATGTCGAACTCGTTGGGGTCGACGCCGGCCTGGTTGGCGTCGGATACCGTCCCGAACTCGACGATTTCGGCCTCACAACTCACGTTGTCGAGCTGGTTGATCATGTCGGCGACGCGCTCGCCGATCGCGGCGTCGTTGAGGTAGCGACCCTGCGGGGCGGTGAGCGTGATCTCGACGTCGCCGTAGCCGCTGTCTTCGACGAGGCTCTCGGCACGTCCGGGGTCGTGCTCGTACGGTCCGAGTTCGTCGTTGAAGCCGTTGATACCGGGTGCGACCGGCTGTCCTCGTGGTTCGCCGAATCCGCTGAGGATCTCGCTGACGATCGCCTCGTTGTCGACGGCGTAGTTCATCGCCTGGCGGAACTCCTGGCTGTCGAACGGTTCCACCGTGTTCTTCATCGGGCAGAAGATGTTCCGGAAGCTCGTGACGTTCCGGATGTCGATGCCGTCGGCGTCCTGGACGGTCTGGACGTCCTCGGGGAGGATGTTCATCGTCACGTCGCTCTCGCCGGTCTCGAGTGCAGCGACGCGGCTGCTCGACTCGCCAGAGGCGTTGAACGTGACCCGGCTGAACGGCGGCTGGTCGCCCCAGTAGTCGTCGAACGCCTCGACGACGATTTCTTCACCGGAGGTGTACTCGACGACCTGGTACGGTCCCGTCCCGTTGAACGCTTCGGGATCAGCGCCGGCGATCGCTTCGTTCTCGGCATCGAAGTTGTCGACCGCCCACTGCTTGTTCATCGCTCGCGCGTAGTTCCCGAACTCGAACTCCGCGAGGCCGGCCGACGCGCCGTAGCTGATCGAGAGGGTCGTCTCGTCGACGGCTTCGGCGCCCTCGATGGAGCCGAGACCGTACGTGCCGATCGGACTCTGGACTCCCATATCGGGGTCGATCGTTCGGTTGATCGTCCAGGCGATGTCCTCGGCGGTGAGGTCGTCGCCGTTGTGGAAGACCACGTCGTCTCTGAGGGAGACCTCGGTCGTGCCGTCGCCCTGTGCTTCCCACTCCTCGGCGATGCGCGGGAGGATACCCTCGCCGGGTTGGAAGTCGAAGACCGGCTCGTAGATGTGGTCGTAGACGTTGAAGTAGTCCCCGGTGATGTGATCGAGCGGGTCCTGGGTGTCCGGGAACTGCGTCAGCGTCAGCGTGATCTCGTCGAGGCTACCGCCTCCATTGCCGTTGCCGTTACCGTTACTATCGTTGCCGTTCCCGTTGCCGCCGTTACCATCGTCCGGATCATCACCGATACAACCGGCGATCGATGCGAGTCCAAGCGTGGTCGCACCGGCTGTGTATCGGAGGACGTTCCGGCGGTTCGTGGTGAATTTGTCAGCACCCTGCATACGCATACATGTACAATCATCCTATTTATACGTTGTTGGATTCGATCGACCAGCACATTGGTGGAACCGATCGACTAACGCTCGGTGAGAGACGGCCTAGTTGTTAAGTACTTGACTGTCCTACAGCGGCATATGGCCGCTCACGGCCGCCCCGCACTTCGGGATCTGTTCGACGAGTCGCCGACACCGCACATCGCCCACCCCCCGTCAACCCATCATCGTGACTTCTACGTCGCCACCGACGGGTCCTTCCGACGGGCGGGTGGCGGCCTCGGGGCCGTCATCGAAACGCGCGACGGCACGCGCGTCGGTCGCATCGCGACCACCGACGTGCCGCCGGACAACAACGTCGCGGAGTACCGGGCACTCCACCTCGGTCTCGACGTCCTCGCAGCCAGGGCGCCGGTCGACGCCCGCGTCGGCATCCTCGTCGATCACGACGAACTCGCGAGCAACGTCAACGCCGCGATCCTGGCCGCCGGACACCCCGACCGCAAACCGCCGCGTCCGTACACTGTCCCGGCGGCGACGACTCACCACTGGCGCGGGATCATTGCCAGACTCAACCGCTTCGGCGAGGTCCGGGCCGCTCGCATCGACAGCAGCCAGAACCCCGCACATCCCCTCGCGAACGCCCCCGAGGAGTACGCTCACGTCAACCGTGAACTCGATCGCTGCGTGCTTCCCGACCCGCCCGAGGTGACGTCGACGCAAGTTCCACCGCCGTCTCGAGCCAATCGGAATCAGGGTAGGCGAGCGTCGGACTGAGGGTAACCTGAATCGTCAACGTTATTCACCCCGTCGCGAGAGTCGTTCTCGATGAGCCTTCGCGTCGCGGTCGCCGCGCCCTTCAAACAACACGGAACGAACCGACTGCGCGAAAACGAGTTCGTCGTTGCGCTGTCGCTCGATCGCGACTGGTTCTCACCCGACCAGTCACAGCGACTCATCGACGTCGCGACCCAGGAGGGCGTCCTCGAGCGCGATGGTCCCGAACTGGTGGCGACGTTCGATCCCTCGAGCGTGACCATCGACGACGACTTCGTCCCCGGCGACGACCTCCTCAGAGAGCGCTCGACGTTCGAGCGCGTGCTGGACGCGCTGGTCGCCTCGGGCGTCGAAAAGCACGAGGCCGTCGGCGCGATCAACTCGCTCCAGCAGGAGTACGCGATCACGATTGAGGCCGCTGCGGTCGTCTACGCCAGCGGTGAGGGGATCGACGTCGGCGAACTCGCCCCTACAGCCCGCTCGGCGTTGATCGAAGACGGTTAGCCTGCCCGGGGACAACGGCGCGTATGGTCGAGGATCGGATTACCGACGGCCGGCGGATCGCCGAGTTGCTCGCCTCCGAAATCGACGGGCGGGCAGACGACGAACTCGCGTCACTCGCGGTGACGAACGCCGACCGCAACGTCGAACCGGCAGTCGGCGGGGCTCGCGCGTTCGATATTTCCTTCGTGGACGAGGACGGCGACCCGCTGGAGCGCCTCGCTCGCGTCTTCGTTCACCCGGATCGGGCCCACCTCGAGTTCGACCAGGGACGAGAAGCGGCCGTCGACGCCGCCGGGGAGGCCGACTTGCGAACGCGCCCGAAGGCGACGACGCCGGCGAAGACGCTCGTCTTTCTCGAGCGCGCCGCGACGGTCAAACGCGGCGTGACCGTCGTGCAGGCCGCGGCTCGGGACACCGGTGGCCGGTGAACTCCGGGACGCGGGAGGGACTCGGTCCAAGAGAGATCGGGTCGGTCCGGCTCAGGCATTACCTGGACGACGGAGACGCCGCCTCGACCTCGGCCGCCTCGATCCGCTCGAGCGCGTACCGATCCGCGGCCTCGAGGACGGTTACGTCGTCGGCCTCGGCGCGCTCGATGAGCGTCCGGGTCCGGTCGCCGATGGCCATCGCGTCGGCGAGCGCCTGTTCTCTCGTGTCACCGGTATGTTCAGCGGCGACGGTGATCAGACCGCCCGCGTTGAGCACGTAATCGGGCGCGTAGAGAATGTCCCGATTCCGGAGCGCCTGCGCGTGGGCCCGCTCGTCGAGGATGTTGTTCGCCCCACCGGCAACGATGTCGCACTCGAGTTGGGGAATCGTCTCGTCGTTGACGACGCCGCCGATCGCACAGGGGGCGAAGACGTCACAGGGCTGTTCGTAGACGGCCGAAGGGGCGACGGTCTCGAAGCCGTACTCGCGGGCGAGTGCGGCGGTCGCTTCCTCGTCGATGTCGCTCACCGCGACCTCGGCGCCGTGCTCGTCGAGGAGTTCGGCGAGGCCGCTGCCGACTTTCCCGACGCCCTGGACGACGACGGAGAGGCCGTCCACGTCCGGCGTCCCGTAGGTGGCCTCGACGCAGGCTCGCAGTCCCTCGAAGACGCCGCGGGACGTGATCGGCGAGGGATCTCCGAGTCCTGCGCTCGTACCGACGACGTGGTCGGTTTCGCCCGCGATCACGTCCATGTCCGCGACGCCGGTGTTGACGTCAACGGAGGTGATGTAGTAGCCGCCGAGTCGGTCGATCATCCGTCCGTAGGCCGCCATCAGGTCCTCGGTCTTCTCGGACGGATCGGCGCGGATGACGGCCTTCCCGCCGCCTAAGTCGAGGTCGGCGGCGGCCGCCTTGTAGGTCATCGCGCGCGAGAGGCGCATGACGTCGCGCAGGGCGGCGTCGTGGCCCTCGTAGGGGAGTAGCCGAGTGCCGCCGAGAGAGGGGCCGAGCGTCGTGTCGTGGATGGCGACGATCGCCTCCAGGCCGGTTTCGTCGTCGACGAAGTGCGTTACCTGTTCGTGGCCGGACGCAGCCATCTTCCCGTGTACCATTGTGCAAGAATTGCACGAATGGAACTATTAATGTGGCTATTTTCGATTATTTGCGTCCAGTTCCTCGTCGCGGAAAGACGATGCGAACTGTGCCTCGTGAGATCCATCTATGGCGATACATTTCGGTTGTCGTGCGAATTGAGAGCGCGAAGGTGGCACGGCATCTGGTCGATTTACAACAAAACGTACTAATCGCGTATCAGATACCTCATAATCGGGTTCTCTGTCCGGAAGAGTAGGTCTGGTCTCTGTTTCGAGGGCCGATTATGAAGATAGTCTAGGAAGGATTGCACGATAAGGGCCTCCCTCGAGAGCATGACCTGTGACCCAATCATCGAGTAAGAGCCCCCTCGAGGCGATTAAGGAGCCTTCGCGTATGTTTTGGTGATTGCCGAGACTAATGGGTGAGCGAGGTCCGTTTCGTGATCGGCGCTCGCTGAGCAGATGCAGGACTCGAGTCGTTAAACGTTCATATCCGGTTCGAGACGTGCTCTCGCGTGTGTTTGCCTTCTCGGAAAGTGTCTCAGTCTCTCCGGTAATTCCAGTGCTATCTAGTACCCCAAAACCGATAGCAGGGAACCGATTATGAACTTTCGAGTCGTGTACTGGTCGGCCACACGTTCGACTCGAGTGGGTGAGTGAGATCCCCTCCAGAGAAGGCTCTAAACCAGCGAATTCGATTTGGTGAGACTGGCTTGGGGCCCTCTTCGTAGCGTTTCTCTTCCTGGTGACCGCTAACCCCGAAAACGCAAGACAGTAACCGATTATGAATTTTTGAGAGCGTGATTTCTCCCTCTTTTCCGGGTCACTCTCTTTGTCCTGCTCATGCCTCCCTCTGTCCTGGACGCCATCTCGAGCGATAACCGCCTTCTTTAGGATCTCTTCCTAGGTTCGTCCATAGACCGCTTCTACACACATCTTCCGGACAGTTGTCGTGGTTATGACCATCAAGTGTTCCGGCCAATACGATGGTAAAGCGATCGTCCCCTCTGTGAACTCCTTCGTTCGTTAGGGAGCATATTCACTGAGACCCCTACCTTTCGCTTTCAGTTTAGCGGTTACTCTGGAATCAAGAGCTGCTACGTCCACATTTACTCCATGTCGGGGTGAGCATGCGGTTAGTAGCCCGGAACCGGTATGCGCGATATCACCGTGGGGGTGGCCCCAATGTATCGGTGACGGGCCAGGACCGCACGCGACTCTAGCGACCACGTGCCGATGCGAGTGGTTACAGCGACGCGAGAACAGCAGGCAGTTCGCGTGTGATGGCAGACTGGTCGACGTGAGCGACCGCCCGCGAGTCGGGTTCGGTGTCCGATCGGAGCACCTGGATCGCCCGCATTCCGGCTCGAGTTGCCCCCTCCACGTCCGCCTCGCGCTCGTCGCCGACGTACACGGCTCGCTCGGGTTCGACAGCCAGCTCCCCCAGAATTGCCTCGAACGCCCGCCGATCGGGCTTGCCCGCCTCGAGCTCGCCAGTCACCAGCGCCGCGTCGAACCGGCCTTCCCAACCGAGCGTCTCGAGTTTGTCCCGCTGGGCCCGGACGGGCCCGTTCGTCAGGAGTCCCACGCGGTAGGTCGACCGGAGGTCCTCGAGCATGGTTTCGACGCCCGCCAGCGGCGTGAGGGCGTCGGCGATCGACTCCCGGTAGGCCGTGGCGATGGCGCCGGGTTCGGCACTCGTGTCGTGGTCGGCGAGCAGGTCCGCGAAGATTGGCTCGCGGCTCTCGCGCGTGAGGTTGTTCCGGTGGGCCTCGAGGTACGACTCGCGCGAGAGCGGCGGCGCGCCGGCCGCGGCCGTCGCCTCGGTGAGCAACGTCTCCCGGTCCCGGTCGGGGACCGCCAGCGTGTAATCTAGGTCGAAGACGACTGCCTCGAGCATGGGGGATGGAGGGGGCTCGAGGGGTTTGAAGTTGTCTGTTGAACTCTGGCGCGAGTCGTACCGACGTCTGCTGTGAGTTCGTTTCGGACGAAGAAACTCGACGGTCGAATCGATCGATCAATCGCCGCTCGAGACCGCCCCGCTGCGCGCCTCGAGGCGCGGCACGAGCACCGCTTCGACACGGTCGGCGTACTGCATGAGGGTCGTCCCGAGGATACTCATGACGAGGACGTAGCCGACGGCGAACGCGTAGATGTCGGTCGCAATCGAGTCCGAAAGCGCCCCGCCAGCACCGGCCAGGGCGATGCTCGCAATGATCAGGGAGAACTCACCGCGAGTCGTCATGCCGAGGCCGACCCGCAGGGATCGTCGTTCGTCGAGGTCGTAGATTCGACCACCGAGGTAGCCACTCAGCAGTTTCGTCGGCGTCGTGGCGATCACCGCGACGGCGATCAACCCGGCGACGCCGGCGAACAGCTGCGGGTTCGTCTCGAGGCCGATCCAGAAGAAGAAGATGGCGGCGAAGACGTCCCGGACGGGCTCGAGCAGTTGTTCGAGGTCGTGGACGTGGTCGGTCGCCGAAAAGGCCATCCCGACGAAGAAGGCGGCGACGGCTTCGCTCACACCCAGGGCGAGCGCGGCGCCTGCAATCAGGACGAGGATTCCCAGCGTGCGGAGGACGAGGAACTCGTTCGAGTCGGTCTCGAGGCTCCGCTGGAACCAGGCGGTGCCGAACTGGACGAGTATCAAGAGCGCGAGGATGAACCCGATCGCGACCCCGATCGAGCCGAGCGCCTCGCCAACGTCGCCGCCGCCCAGGACGAGCGCGGAGACGACCGCGAGATAGATCGCGATGAAGAGGTCCTCGTAGACGAGCGTGCCGAGCAGCGGGTTCGCCTCGTCGTTGGCGATCCAGCCGAGGTCGATCAGGGACTTGGTGATGATCGCACTCGAGGAGATGTAGACGATGCCCGCGACGAGCAGGGCCGCGAGGAGGGATTCGAAGAGGACGAACCCGAGGACCAGTCCGGCGCCGAAGTTGATGGCCAGGTCGACGCTCCCGGCCCTCCCGATGTCGTGTCTGGACGCCAGCAGTCGCTCGAGGTTGAACTCGAGGCCGAGGAAGAACAACAGGAAGACGATCCCGAGTTCGGCGCCCAGGTGGATGAACTCCGACTGGCCGTCGAGCGCCAGGGCCTCCCCGTGTGGGAGAACGCCGGTCCCCAGGAGGGCCGGAAGGTCGACCGTTCCGAGCACGTACGGGCCCGAAAGCATCCCGGCGATGATGTAAAACGGGATCACCGACTGGTCGATGCGCGAGGCGAGCAGGCCAGCGACGGCGGCGACGGCGAAGAGCGCGCCGACGTCGACGAGGTGGGTTTCAGCTGCCACTCTCGGACACCTCCAGTGGTGGCTGCACGGGGATCACCTTCCGCCGTCGCCTCCAACGAGTGACTCGAAGTCCCGACAGTCGTCCCGGTCGCCGACGACGACGAGCGTGTCGTCGGCCGCGAACGTCGTCTCCGGGCCCGGTGCGGCGAGAACCTCCTCACCACGCTGGATCGCGACGATCGAGACGCCGGTCCGCTCGCGGATCTGTGCCTCGGCGATGGTCTGACCGACGAGTTCCGAGGCCGGGTCCAGGTTGTACCACTCGATGAACGTCTCGCCGGTGAGCATGGTCTCGACGCGCTCCGATTGAACGGGCTGGAAGTACGCCCCCTCGAGGATCGTTCCCACCTTGCGGGCGAGCCGATCGGACATTTCGAACACCTTCTCGCTGTCGGCGCCCTCTTCGACTTTCTTGTAGATCTCCCGTTTGCCCGTGTTGTGGGTGACGATGACGAGGCGCTCCCCGTCCTCGAGTTCCACCTCGTACTTCTTGCCGACGCCGGGAAGGTCGCTCTCGTAGATGGTCATACCCCGAAGACGGGAAGGGAACGTAATAAACGCCGCGGGAATCGGTAGGCTATCGGCGGAAACCTAGAGGACGGACTATCGGCACCAACTCGAGTGTCGTCCTGGACGAGGCTACCGAGACGACCGGCGCGGGTTACTCGATCACGCTACTCCTCCGGAGAGACGCCGACGAACGGCGGGTGGCGCCGCGAATCGATCGTCCCTGCCACCAGTTCGCCGTACTCGGCGGCCGTCAGGTCGCCGCTCACGTAGCGTTCGGCCCACGCGCTCTCGACCGTCGCCGAGCCGTAGGATTCGGGCGCGTCGTCGAGAATCGTGATCGCGAGGGCGACGGCGTCGTAGCCGGCGTCGACCAGGGCCGCGTAGGCTCCGACGATCGGTCCGAGTTCGTGGATCGTCCCCGTTTCGTACCGCTCCCGGTTGATGTACTCGAGGGTCAGCACGTCCCGCTCGCGCTCGAGGGACTCGACTTCGAGTCCCTCGGACTCGAGCGTCTCTGCGAACGCGTCCTCGTCGGTGATTTCGTCGTCTACCGACTCTACTCCCGCCGCGAACACGTCCGTCCGTTTCGTTATCGGCAGGTCGGGAACGAGTTCGGCGATCGGCCAGGACTTATTCGGTGGGAGTTCCTCACCTACGTCCTGGGTACAGCCCGCGAGCGACGCGGTAACGCCGACGCCGAGGATGCCGAGCGCGGTGCGTCTCGAGATTCGATCCGACGCACTCGACTCTGACTCAATCCGCCCCGATTCGCTCGACTCCGACACACTCGACGCCCCTCCGAACCGTCGGTCCATAGCGAACGAACGACGACCACGGTAAACGACGCTGTGCCTGCAACTGACGGGTCCGGTCTTATCCGATCGTTGATGGATAGTATCGGTGTGGTACTCGAGTTGTACGACATCGGCTTCGTCGTCGTCGGTGTGACGCTGTTCGGCATCGCCGTGCTCCCCCGATACGTCGCCGACAGAGCGATCTCTCTGCCCATTTTCTTCGTGGTCCTAGGGTTTCTCGCGTTCGGATTACCGTTCGGGCTCCCTGCCCCCGATCCGCTCGAGCAGGGCCACGTCGTCGAACGACTGGCAGAGTTCGGGGTCATCATCGCGCTGATGGGCGTCGGACTGAAACTCGACCGGGCGCCAGGGCTGCGTGCCTGGTCGTCGACCTGGCGATTGCTGCTGATCGCAATGCCGTTATCGATCGCCGGTGCGGCGCTGGTTGGCTGGTGGCTGGTCGGCCTCGTCGTCCCGACGGCGATTCTCCTGGGGGCGTGTATCGCTCCGACCGATCCCGTGCTCGCCTCCGAAGTTCAGGTTGAAGACCCCGGAGACGGATCCGAAGAGGACGTGATCGGCGAGGGGGAGTACGATGACGAGGTCAGGTTCGCGCTCTCCTCCGAGGCCGGACTCAACGACGGCTTCGCCTTCCCGTTCACGAACCTCGCCGTCGCCATGGCCCTCGTCGGCATCGCCCCGGGTAACTGGATGGGGGAGTGGCTGCTGGTCGACGTCGGCTACCGGGTCGTCGTCGGGACCCTCGCCGGCGTCATCCTCGGCTGGATCAGCGCCAGACTCATCTTCGGCACCGAACCGAACACACAGATCGCCAGGTCCGTCCAGGGGCTCGAGGCCGTCGCCGGGACACTCCTCGTCTACGGGATTACCGAACTCGTCGGCGGCTACGGCTTCATCGCCGTCTTCGTCGCCGCAGTGACGATCCGCAGTTCCGAACGGTCGCACGAGTACAACGACGCGCTCCACCAGATCAGCGAACTCGCCGAACAGGTCTCCATGGGGGTCATCATGGTCTTCTTCGGCGGGGCGATTGCCGGGGGACTACTGGCGCCGCTGACGCTCGAGGCGGCGATCGCTGCCGTCGTCATCGTCTTCCTCGTGCGTCCGCTGGCCGGTCTCGTCGGCTTCCTCGGCTCGAGTACGGGGTGGGCCGAACGCGGCGCCATCGCGTTCTTCGGTATCCGAGGAATCGGTTCGTTCTACTATCTCGCTCACGGCCTCAACGAGGCCGCCTTCTCCGACGCCGATCTGCTCTGGGCGCTCGTCGGGGCCGTCGTCCTCGTCTCGATCGTCGTCCACGGAATCACGGCGAACCCCGTCATGCGAGCGGTGACGGATTCGTCGTAAGTTGGACGCCGTGAGCGGGAGGTCGTGACTCGCCGGCCAGCGGCGACTCGAGCCAAATATCCCGCACGGGGGAGACGGTTCTCAGGCGGTGACGCCGAGGAACCGATCGAGTACCTCCTCGTCGGCCTCGAGTTCCGCCGAGGTCCCCTCCCAGACGATCTCGCCCTGGTTGATGACGTAGTTCCGGTCCGCGAGGGCGAGGCCGACGTGGACGTTCTGTTCGATGAGGAGAACCGTGATCCCCCGGTCGTTGAGGTCCTCGATGATGTCCATGACGTCCTGCACGATGTAGGGAGCGAGCCCCTCGGTCGGTTCGTCGAGCAGGATGAGGTCGGCCCCCGCGACGAGCGCCCGGGCGATGGCGAGCATCTGCTGTTCGCCGCCCGAAAGCGACGACCCGGCGTTTTCGTGGCGTTCAGCGAGGTTCTCGAACGTCTCGAGCGCCTCGTCGACCGACAGCGAATCGACCTCGTCAGCCCCGCCGTAGGAAGCGAGTTCGAGGTTCTCCCGGACGGTCAACTCGGGGAAGATCTGGCGCTCCTCGGGGACGAGCGAGAGTCCCCGCTTGGCGGTCGCCGTGGCGTCGAGCTGGGAGATATCCTCGCCGCGATAGGCGATCGTTCCCGACGTAGGCGTGATAATTCCCATAATCGACCGGAGCGTCGTCGTCTTACCGGCGCCGTTGCGCCCGATCAACGAGACGATTTCACCCTCGTCGATCGCGAGCGACAGGTCGTGCAGGACTCGCGTCTCGCCGTAGCCCGCGTCGACGTCCTCGAGTTCCAGAAGTGGGACGCGATCACTCATCGAGCGTCCCTCCGAGATAGGCGTCCTGGACGGCCTGGTTACTGGCGATCTGATCCGGCGTTCCCTCCGCGAGGAGTTCACCGCGATTCAACACGCTGATTCGATCGGAAAGTTCCATGACGAGTTCGATGTCGTGTTCGATGAGTAATAATGTCTGATCTACCAGGACGTCCTGGATCAGATCGATCGTCTCTCGCGTCTCCTCTACGCTCATTCCGGCGGTCGGCTCGTCGAGCAAGACCAGTTCGGGATCGGTCGCCAGAACGACGCCGATCTCGAGACGACGGCGATCGCCGTACGCAAGCGCGTTAGCGGTGACGTCCGCGACCGACTCGAGGCCGACGCGCTCGAGAATGTGCTCGGTTTCGGCGGTGATCTCGTCGTAGCGGTCGGTCGGTCGAAACAGCGACTCGAGCAGCCCAATTTCCTCTCGGTTTACCGACTGGACTGCCAGCCTAACGTTTTCTCTAACTGATAAGCCACCAAATATATTCGATATCTGGAACGATCGGCCGATGCCGCGGCGGACGCGCTCGGCCGGCGAGAGCGACGTGATGGCAGTCGGTTCCTCGTCGTCGCGTCCGGCGAAGTATATCTCCCCTTCCGTGACCGGAAGTGCCCCGGAGATGAGGTTGAACAGGGTCGTCTTGCCGGCCCCGTTCGGCCCGATCAGGCTCCGGAACTCGCCGTGCTCGAGCTCGAGGTCGACGTGATCCGTCGCCGTGAACTCGCCGAAGCGTTTGACCAGTCCCTCGGTGCGGAGGATAGGGTCTGCGTTGCTCGGAAGCGGTTCGGTCGCCATCAGTCGTCACCTCCGGGAGTTGTGTCGTCCGGCGTTGGTTTCGAGCCGGGCCCACCCGAGAGGAGTGGTCGTAGTAGTCCCGGGATCGAGACCAGTCCCCGCGGAAGGAAGATGACGAACAGGATGAAGATGACACCGAGTACCAGTCGCCAGTAGCCGGTGAAGTCGGTCAGCACGTTCTCGAGGCCGAAGAAGACGAACGAGCCCAGAATCGGCCCGTACAGCGTCCCCATGCCCCCAAGGACGACCATAACGATAACCTCGCCCGATTTGATCCACTCGACGGCCGAGGGCGTAACGAGTCCCGTGTTGAGCGCTGACAGACTGCCGGCGAGTCCGGCAACTGCCCCGCTGATGACGAACGCACGGCGCTTGTAGACGGTCGTGTCGTAGCCGAGGAACGTCGCCCGTTGTTCGTTCTCACGGATCGCTTTCATGACCGCGCCGAACGGCGAGTTGAGAATTCGTCGGGTGAGGAAGAACGAAGCGACGAGGGCGGCCAGTACGACGTAGTAGAACAGGGCTGAGCCACCGAGGACGACCGGACCGAGGACGACCTCGATTTCGTTGAGTTCGATGCCGGCGCCTCCGACACCGTAGTACGCGCCGAAGCCAAAGAGCCCGTCCGAACCGCCGGTAAACGGCCGCTCCTCGATGAGACCGAAGAGCGAAATTGTATCCATCGAATAGATCGCGTTGTAGAACAATTCCGCGAACGCGAGCGTAATCATCGCGAAGTAGACGCCGGCGACCCGAATGGAGAGAACCCCGACAATCCACGCGGCCACCGCAGAGAGCGCGATAGCCAGCGCGATTGCGACGAACGCGGACTCGCTCACGTTGATCAGCGTGATCGCGGCCGTGTATGCGCCAAGCCCCCAGAAGAGGACGTGGCCGAGCGAAACGAGGCCGGTGTACCCCATGACGAAATCGAGCGACAGCGCGAACAGTCCCCACAGGAGCATCCGGGTCACGAGCGTGACTGCGTACCCCGAGTAGAGCCAGCCGCTTCCGAACGGAATCAACACCAGCAAGACCACCATCACGAACCCGAGTTTCAGTCGCGTGTCCTGATCCAGAAAGCCACCGTCGGTTCCGGCCAGTAACGTCCCGCTTTCGTCCTCCGGAGCTTCGGTTCCGAACAGCCCCTGTGGGCGAACCAACAAAATCGCGATCATCAGTAGGAAGATCACGGTCCCCTCGAGCGCGGGGACGTTGGGTCGAATAATCGTCTCCTGGAGAACCCCGACGAGAAGCCCCCCGACGACCGCACCCTTGAAACTTCCGAGACCGCCGAGGACGACGATGACGAACGCTGGGATGATGAACGACATCCCCATGCTGGGGCTCACTTGCTGGGTTCCGCCAACGATGATCCCTGCAATCGCCGCGAGGGCGGCGCCAGCACCGAACACCAGCGAGTAGTATCGGTCGATATCGATACCCAGATTCCGGACCATCTGGCGGTCCTGTGACCCGGCGCGAATAATGAGCCCGTACCGCGTGTGCTCGAGCGCCGCCCAGACGGCGAGGGCGACGAGAGTCCCGAAGACGATGATGAACAGGTTGTACGAGCTAAAACTAAACCCGAACAGCTCGAAGGTGCCACGGATAATCCCGGGGCGATTGAACGAGCGGTTCCCCGTCCCCCACACCAGATAGATCAGGTCGTTGATGACGAGCACCAGTCCGAACGTGAGCAAGATGTGATAGAGGGGATTTCGACCGTACAGCGGTCGGACGGTGAATCGTTCGATCGCCACGCCGACGACCCCGACGAGAAGCGGTGCAATCAACAGGGCGGCGAAGAACGCGTAACCGCCACCGAGGGGTGCAATTAACGCGAGCGCGAAGTACGCACCGAGCGTAAAGAGTTCGCCGTGGGCGAAGTTGATAACGTGCATGACCCCAAAGATCACGGAAAGCCCGGCCGCTAGCAGGACGTATATGAGGCCGACCGTGAGCCCGTCCAGCAGTCCCTGCAAGGAGACGAAAGAAAAGACTCCGGTCGTGGCCCCCTCCAGAAGGATGTGTGAAGATATCATTCAACTAGTGCTCTCCGGTCAGAGTGAACAACCCGTCGATTCACAGTCGGGGGCAGCTTCCTCGCCGTCGAGTTCCCACCCTTCGAGGAGGTTCACGTCCGCGATGTCCCCCTCCTCGGGTTCGACGCATTCGGCCATCCAGACCGGGTTCGTCGCCTGGTGATCGCACTCCCGGAATTCGACGGGACCGAAAATCGTCTCGTGTTCCATACCAGGCAGGGTGTCCTTGACGTCAGCAGGGTCGGTCGAACCGGCCTCCCGAATACCGTTCGCGACCATTCGGATCGATTCGTAGCCGACGCGCGAAAAGTTGTCCGGGAGGTCGCCGTCGTAAGCGTCCTGGTAGTCGCTGACAAACGTCTGGTTGTCGCCGGTCTCGATCGTCGGAACGTACCGGGTCCCGCTGTAGATGCCGTAGGCACCCTCGCCCGCACCGGACATCACGGCCCGGAACGATCCGGTCGTCGTCACGATCGGAATGTCGTCGTGGAGCCCTCGATCTTTCGCCTGCGTGAGGAACGTCGCCAGGTCCGCGCCGGTCATCCCAACGACGAGCGCATCCGCCTCGTCGCTGGCGTCCGAAATCTGCGTGATGAACGAGGCGAAGTCCGTCGAACCGGGGTCCGAGCGGGTGATGCCGATTTCCTCGTACCCATCGCTGAGGTTCTCCATCCGCGTACTGATCTCGTTGTGGACGGAGTTGCCGTAGGCGTAGTCGGCTATGTGGTAGAACAGCTGGTCGCCCATTTCCTCGGCCATCCACCGCGACATGACTTCCGCGATCTGGGCAGTGCTCGTCTCGAACCGGAACACCCACTCGTTGCAGTTCTCCCCGGTGATGGAGACGTCGGCCGCCCCCGGCGTGTACAGCACCTCGTTGTTCAGGGCGAACTCGTTCATCGCCAGGGCGACCGAACTCGAGATGCACCCGGTGAAGAACTCCGCGCCCTGGGACTGGACGGCATTGTTCGCCTCCTGGATCGCGGACTCGGAGTCGAGCTGGGTGTCGTACTCCTCGTATTCGAATTCGAACTCGTACTCGTCGCTCTCGTTTATCTGCTGGATGGCCAGTTCCGTTCCTCGGTGGCGTTCTTCGGCCAGCGCGCTGAATGGCCCCGTGAACGGCTCGAGGACGGCAAGTGGAACGGTTCCGCTCGCGCCGCCGTTGCCGTTTCCGTTACCGTTGCCGTTGCCGTTTCCATTCCCGTTCCCGTCGCCATTGCCGTCACCTGACGATTGAATACACCCGGCGAGTCCGGTCAGCCCGGCTGCCCCGCCAGCGACTGCACCCCTCAAAAACTGCCGCCTGTTCCCCTGTCTCATGGTATCTCGAGTCACAAGTCCATCTATCGCGGATGTTGTATAAATATTCACCCGTAGATGAACGGGTTATATATGTCCCAGAAGTAGTTCGACTGTCGGAAAATCGACCGAAGACGAACGGTTCACCCCGAACGACGTTGAAATATTACTCCTGCATCTTGATGAGGAACTTCATGTCGCCCTCGAACACCACGTCGTCCTCCTGGTTCGTCATGGTGGTATCGATCGTCACCAGGCCCGCGTCGTCCTTGCTCGAGAGTTCGCGCTTCTCGGTGACCTCCATGTCGAGTTCGATGGTGTCGTCCATGTAGACCGGATTGGGGATGTTCATGTAGTTCATCCCGAGGAAGGCGTAGACCGTTCGCTCGACGATCCCACAGCGGTAGACGAACCCGGTCGCCAGTGTGAACGTCATCGGGCCGTGAGCGACCCGCCCGTCGAAGTGACCCTCCTCCGCGAAGTGTTTGTTCGTGTGGAGCTCGGTCCAGTCGCCGGTGAACATCGAGTGGAGGACGAAGTCGGACTCGGTCACGGTTCGGCCGACGCTCTCGAAGGTCTGTCCCACTTCGAAGTCCTCGAAGTAGTGAGGCTCGTAGCTGTATGCCATGATACGACTGTTCCAATAGAGCGGATAAATAGATTTTCCTCCCGTCATATGTCCCGACCGACGGCCCCTCGAGCAGCACACCCAAATCGCCTCGAATGACCCCTGGACCCGAGAGATTATGACGATTCCACCACAATCGACGCGCATGTACCGAATACTGGTCGGTCTGGACACGAACGTCGAACGAGCACAGGCCCAGGCTCGAATGATCGCCTCGCTGCCCGCAGCGAGTACGGACGTGACCGCAATCCTGACCCACGTCTTCCAGGAGAACCCGGAGGGGGCGTCGATCCAGCAACTCGATTCCGTCCGACGCGCCATCGACGTCCTCGAGGACCACGACGTCGAGTACGAGTACTTCGAGTCGAGTGGGGACCCGGCGAGCGAACTCGTCGAGGCGGCGGCCGACCTCGAGGCCGACATGATCTGTCTCTCCGGCCGCAAGCGGACGCCCACCGGGAAGGTGCTCTTCGGGAGCGTCACCCAGGCGGTAATCCTCAGTAGCGAGCGACCGGTGACGACCGTCTCGCCGTCGTCCGCAGCAGTGAGCGACCAGTGACGACCGTTTCGCCAGAGTGAGCGCAGGATCAGGACTCGCCGCACGTTCGAGACACTCGCTCGAGGCGGCGTTCGCCCCTCGAGAGTTATACAAAATTCAGGAGAAAAACCACTGCTTTAGCCGTGGGATGAATCCGTCACTGCTGAACCAAACCACGCTACAGTGGCAGGCCGACTCCCCAGCGTTTAAGAAATACCAGTGCTACATATAAGATATGGAGGTGCGGCGTACCGTCCCCGTTGCACTCGACGTGGACAGCGACGGCGCCGCACTCCTCGAAGACACCGTAGACACGTTCCTCTGGTCGGCACAGCACGTCGTAGACCACGCTTTCAAAGGTGACTACGTCACCACCAGCAAAACCACGCTAGACGACGAAACCTACGACGACGTACGCGAGAAAACGGACGGGTTCAACGGTGGGTTGGTGCAAGCCGCTCGGAACAAGGCCGCTGAAGCTTGCAAAAGCGTCGTCGCACGCTGGAAAAACGGCAAGAAAGCTTCGAAGCCGACGTTCACCAGCCCACACGTCGTCTACGACCACCGAACCGCCACATTCCACGACGATTACGTATCTCTCGCCACCACAGATGGTCGCATCGAAGCCGACTACGTACTGCCCGGCGAGGATAGTGACACGCCGCACTCGGAGTACCTATTTTCACACGAATACGAAATCACGGGTGCGGAACTACACTACCACAACGGCTACTGGGTGCTTCACGTCCACTGCAAGAAGGATGTGGAGTCTGACACGTCGGAGAAGGCAACACCTGAGAACGGAACGGTTCTCGGGGTTGACCTCGGCGTGAACAACCTCGCCGTCACATCGACGGGCACGTTCTGGACGGGCGACGAGTTCGACCACTGGCGGCGCGAGTACGAGAAACGTCGTGGCTCACTCCAACAATGCGGAACGCGCTGGGCACACGAGAACATCCAGTCAGTCGGACGGAAGGAAGAAGATCGGTTCAAGCTAATGCTTCACCGTATCAGCAACGAACTCGTCGCTGATGCTCGTGAGAACGGGTGTACGGTCATCGCGTTCGAGGACTTGACCGACATCCGTGAGCGAACTGGCGCGTCGTGGGGACACAAGTGGGCGTTCAACCGTCTGTACGAGTATGTCGAGTACAAAGCCGAGGAACACGGCATCACAGTTGAGCAGGTTGACCCCGAGAACATGTCACGCCGTTGCTCGCACTGTGGGTTCACGCACCCTGACAACCGCAACGGCGAGGAGTTCGAGTGTCTGAAGTGCGGGTACGAGAATCACGCAGATTACAACGCCGCGAAGAACATCGGCTTACGGTATCTCCGTCGGAACCAAACTGGGTCTGGCGGAGGCGCATCCTTGGGCGTGCGCTTGAACAGCGGGATAATGAACGTGAATGGAGGCTATTCTCCTGCCGAGGAATCGGCCAGAACGGGAGTCCACGCTGAATCCCACGACTTCAGTCGTGAGTAGCTCAAAAACTACCCACGCATGTTCGGGGAGAACGTGATGGTGCTGGCATCCGTATCTACTGACAAGAACGATAATGTCGACCGATACCTGCGCCGCCTGGAACCCGTCAGCGTGTGAGGGGACCGCTGGCTGTCCGCCCCGGTGCCCACGCTTCATCGACAAACACGGACGAGCGCTCCTCGTCGAACCAGCGAGCGACCGCCACCGCGAGGGCCTCCGAGCCATGTACGCGGACTACCCCGACGCACACCGGTCGATGGGACTGCCGCCGATTCGTCTCGAGCGAATCGATACCTGGCTCGACGCGTTGCTCGAGACGGGCACCAATCTCGTCGCTCGAGACGGGACGCGCGTCGTCGGCCACGCGGCCTACGCGGCAAACTCGAGCGCGGAACCCGAGTTCGTGATCTTCGTCGACCCCGACTACCACGACGGCGGCGTCGGGAGCGAACTCTGCCGGCACACGATCGCCACGGCCGCCGAGAACGGCCACGAGGCGCTCACGCTCGACGTGGACGCGGCCAACGAGCGAGCCGTACACGTCTACCGGAAACTGGGGTTTCGGATCACCGGTCGAAGCGGCGGCGACCTGGCCATGCGCCTCTCGTTCGACGAACCCATCGTCGACGCCGTCCGACTGCCGCCGGCCGAGCGGGAGACGCCCGCCTGAACGGCGCTCGAGCCGACCATCGGCGCGATTTTCTGTACACGTACAGTCGGCTGGTACGACGACTCGAGCGAGATCCGTAGACGGGCGGAACAGCGTCCGCAAAAGACCCAGAAACTCGGGCTACTCTCCCGTCCACTCCGGCTCTCGATCCTCGAAGAACGCGTCGATCCCCTCGTTCTTATCCGCGGTTCCGAACAGCTGAGCGAACAGTTCGGCCTCGTACTCGATGCCCTGCTCGAGGTCGGTCCGGGAAGCCGCCTTGACGGCGGTCTTGGCCAGTTCGAGGGCGACGGGGCTCTGCTCGGCCATCGACTCCGCGAGGCCGTAAACCTCCTCGTCCAGTTCCTCGGCGTCTCCACAGACGACATCGACGAGACCGATCTCGAGCGCCTCTGCGGCGTCGATCAGGTCGCCCGAGAGGATCAGGCGCATCGCCTGGCCCTCCCCGACGAGACGGGGGAGGCGCTGGGTGCCGCCACCGCCGGGCATGATCCCGAGGTTGATCTCCGGCTGGCCGATCTTCGCCCGCTCGTGGGCGATTCGCACGTCACAGGCCTGGGCGAGTTCGCAGCCACCGCCCAGCGCGTGGCCGTTGAGCCGGCCGATCACCGGCTGGGGCATGTCGTCGATGACCTCGTAGACGCGGGGGCGCTTCGAGATTTCACGCTGCTCGAGGGCGCTCCGATCGCGGAACTCGCCGACGTCGGCGCCGGCGACAAACGCCTTGGCCTCGTCGGCACCCGTGAGGACGACGACGCGGACGTCACTCTCGACGATGGCGGCCGCGATTTCCTTCAACTCGCGCCGAACCTGCGCGTTGAGCGCGTTTCGGGCGTCCGGGCGATCGATCGTGACGGTCGCGACGCCGGGCACGTGGTCGCCGACGCTCGCGTGGACCAGGTCGCAGTCCTCGGCCGCGGCGTCGACGTCCTCGACGCCGTCGATGGGTTCGTCGGGGAGCATCAGTTCGCCCCTCCGCGGTTGTCACCGTCTTCGCCGCCGTCACCCTCGTACTCGCCGCTGACGCCAACGATCTCGCCGTCCTCCCAGACGTAGAACCCCTCGCCGGTCTTCTTGCCTAACTTGCCGGCACGTACCTTCCGCTTGAGCGCCTGGGGCGGCCTGAACCGTTCGCCGAGTTCCTCGCGCAGGTACTCGAGGATGTCCAGGCGAACGTCGAGGCCGACCACGTCGCCGAGTTCGATGGGTCCCATCGGGTGGTTGTAGCCGAGTTCCATCGCGGCGTCGACGTCCCGCGGGTCGGCGACCCCTTCCTGGACCATCCGGATCGCCTCGACGCCGAGGGCGACGCCGAGTCTCGAGGAGGCGAAGCCGGGTGAGTCGGTCACTTCGACCGGCGTCTTGCCGATATCGTCGACGAAGTCGTGGGCGAACGCGACGGTGTCGTCGTCAGTCTGTTCGGCGACGACGATCTCGACCAGCCCCATGATGTGGACCGGGTTGAAGAAGTGCAGGCCGATCACCCGTCCGTCGCGTTCGGCCGCGCTCGCGATCTCCGTGATCGACAGCGACGAGGTGTTCGTCGCGATGATCGTCTCGTCGTCGACGAGTTCCTCCACGTCCTCGAGCGTTCCCGTCTTGAGGTCGATGTCCTCCGGGACGGCCTCGATCACGAGGTCCGCGCCCTCGACGGCGTTCGCGAGATCCGTCGTTCCCGAGAGGCGCTCGAGCGCGGCGTCGGCCTCCTCGCGGGTGACCTTGTCGCGTTCGATGCCGCCCTCGAGGTTGGCCTCGATGGACTCGAGGCCGTTCTCGACGTATTCGGTTTCGATGTCTCGCACGGTCACGTCGTGGCCCGCCATGGCCGTCACCTGGGCGATGCCGTGGCCCATGGTGCCGGCGCCGAGTACTGCGACTCGCATGTGTCGGGGTTTTCGGGGCTGTGTGAAAGCCGTTTCCGTTCGGGCGATACGTTCGGCCTGGCGAACAACCCTGCGCGTCGGGTCGTTCGCCGCCGCCCCGACCCCACAAGACCGACGACCACTGCAGGGAGCCAAACGCTTAACCCCCGACCGTCCGACCACCCTCGTGATGACAGACGCCGACGCAGAGGCCGTTATCGTCGATGCCGTACGGACGCCGCAGGGACGCAAGAACGGCGGACTCGCCGAGACCTACCCCGAGGACCTCGTCGTAACCGTCCTCGAGGCGCTGGTCGAACGCACGGGCGTCCCCGCCAAGGAGTGGGACGACTTCCGACTCGGCTGTGCCAACCAGGAGAACGAACAGGGGCGGAACCTGGCCCGCCAGTCGCTACTCGCCGGTGGCTTCCCGGAGACCGTCCCTGGAGCCACGACGACTCGGCTCTGTGGCTCATCGCTGACGACGCTCGTCGACGCCGTCCGGGCCGTCGAGACGGGCGACGGCGACGTCTACCCCGTCGCTGGCGTCGAGCACATGAGCCGGATCCCGTTCTCGAGTTGGCTCCACCCCGGCATCGAGGAGCGTTACGAAACCGACGACCTGCCGATGGGTGCGACCGCCGAACGGGTCGCCAGGCGGTACGACATTTCGCGGGAAGCCCAAGACGAATTCGCTCTTCGCTCGCACGAACGCGCGCTCGAGGCGTGGGACGAGGGTCGGTTCGACGACGAGGTCGTTCCGGTCGAAGCGCCTGACAGGACAGTTGATACGGATGAGGGCCCCCGCCCTGACACCGACCTCGAGACCCTCGCCGGCCTCCCCACCGTGTTCGCGGACGACGACGCGGCGACCGTAACGCCCGGCAACGCCTCCCCGCTGACCGACGGCGCCGCAGGGCTGCTCGTCACGAGTCGCGAGTACGCCGAGGAAGGCGGTCTCGAGATTATGGCCAGCGTCGGCGCCCGCGGCGTCGCCGGGGTCGATCCGACCGTGATGGGGACGGGGCCGATTCCCGCCACCAGGCAGGCGCTCGAGGCCGCCGACCTCTCGGTTTCGGACCTCGACCTCGTGGAACTCAACGAGGCGTTCGCCTCCCAGAGCCTCTACTGCGCCGACGAACTCGGGTTCAACGACGACGAGCTGAACGTCAACGGCGGCGCCATCGCGCTCGGCCACCCGCTGGGCTGCTCCGGCGCCCGCATTACGACGACCCTGCTCCACGAACTGGCTCGCCGCGACGGCCGCTACGGTCTCGCGACCATGTGCGTCGGGTTCGGCCAGGGCGTCGCCGTCGTCTTCGAGCGGGAGTGAGCCAGCTCGAGCGCGCTATTTTGTCGAGACGAAAATCCAGTTCGAGCGATCAGGACTCGAGTGCTCAGAACTCGGGCGCTCAGGAGTCGAGGATCAGGACTCGAGCAACTGCATCTTGAATCCGTACCGGGTCACGCCCTCTTGGGTGTAGATCCGCCGGACCGTCGCGTCGACGCTGTCGCCGACCGACACGGACGCCGTGTCGGGCGTCAGCACCTGCGTGGGGGTCGAGACGGGCTCGTCGTCGGGTTCGGGGCCGTCGAGGGCCACGACGGCGCTGACGAACGCCCCTTCGCGGGCCTGCTGCTCGACGAACTCCGGTGGGGCGCCACCCTGGCCGATCACGGTCGCGGCTTCGACGGTTCCCGTCCCGGGGAGTTCGACGTCGTCGTACTCGTCGAGCGTTCCGCACTCCCGACACGCGCCGGAAGGCGGGAACGCGAGCCGCCCGCACTCCCGACACCGGCCCGCGACCAGGCGGTGGCGCTGGGCCATCGTCCGTTTCCAGCTGGGGACGCTGACGTAGGCGCCGCCGCCGTCGGGTTCGCCGGGCGTCACGTCGCCGCGGATGCGGAGGTACTCGCCGTAGGAGAGCGTTCGATTGCCCTCGAGTGCGGTTTCGACGGGGACGCTGTCGCTCGAGTTGGAGTCACCGCCCGCGTCGGTCTCGTCGCCACCGTCCGCGTCGCCTCCGCCCACCTCGAGGCGCATCGCGATCGCGCCGCCGCCCGACCCGTACGCGACCAGGCCGAGCGAGCGGTGGCCGGCCTCGAGCGCCTTCGCGAGCCCGAGGAGGGTGCTCGCGGCGCCGGTGTCCCCGATGTCGTGGACGGTCGTCCCCGCCTGGATCCGTTCGGCGTCGCCCCCCAGCGCGCTCGCCGCACGGTATGGCAGTTTGCCGTTCGGCGACTGGAGGCAGACGGCGTCGACGTCCTGGAGGGAGGACTCGAGCCCCTCGACGGCCGACGCGACGGCGTCGGTGTAGGCGTCCCGGTCGTACTGCGTAATGTCGAGGCCGGTCGTTTCCCTCGAACCCGCCTCTCGATACCTGATTCCGGGGACGGCGTCGACGTACTCTCCGGCGTCAGTGACTCTCCCGGGGCCGTTGGGCGTCAAGACGAGCGCGGCGGCGCCCGCTCCACCCGCGTGCTCGTGTTCGTCCGAGGGGGCGCCACGTGGGGCGTCACTGGCGACGACCAGGACGGCGCCGTCGGTCGCGGTTTCGAGGCCCGTCCGGAGTGCGTCTGCGCCGACGCGGGTGCTCCCGGTGAACTGGCGGCTCTCGAGCGACGAGGCAAGTCCGAGGAAGCTGGTCAGGCGCGGCCCCAGCGCCTCCTCTTCGTACGGTGGCGTGGTCGTCCCGAGGAGGAGGTGCGTAATGGTTCCGGGGTCGACGTCTGCGGCCTCGAGCGCCCGTTGGGCGGCCTCGTAGGCCATTGTCAGCGTATCTTCGTCGCCAGCGGGGACGGCGGTCTCGGAGATGCCGGCGCCCTGGAACTGCCCCCAGGCCTCCGTGATGGCCTCCGCAGTGAGCCGGTAGTCGGGGGCGTACGCGCCGACGCCCGCGATACCAAGCTTTGTCGCCTCGCTCGGGCCGGGCGCCTCGCCGCTCGCTCGAGAGGCGGTCATCGCGCCACCTCCCGCTCGAAGACGTGGACCGCCGTCGCGCCACCGCT
Source organism: Saliphagus sp. GCM10025317 (assembly GCF_042663665.1). NCBI lineage: Archaea > Methanobacteriati > Methanobacteriota > Halobacteria > Halobacteriales > Natrialbaceae > Saliphagus > Saliphagus sp. GCM10025317. The sequence continues at coordinate 1,272,022 of NZ_JBHTAQ010000005.1, read as the reverse complement.
CCCGCCCACGTTGTGGGTGAGCCCGTAGCGTGGGTCCTCGAGTTGGCGGTCGCCCGCGTTTCCGGTCAGTTGATCGAAGACCTCGACGACCTGCCCGGTGCCGGTCGCACCGATGGGGTGACCTTTCGACTTGAGGCCGCCGGAGGTGTTGACCGGGAGGTCGCCGTCCGGGTCGGTGACGCCCTCGCGGAGGAGTCGCGGCGCCTCCCCGGGTTCGCAGAAGCCCAGGTCCTCGTAGGCGATGAGTTCCGCGATGGCGAAGCAGTCGTGGACCTCGGCGAAGTCGAGGTCGTCGGGGCCGATTCCCGCGCGCTCGTAGGCTCGTCTGCCGGCTTCCTGGGAGGCCGAGATGCTCGTGTAGCTGTCGCGTTCCGCGAGGCCGACCCGCTCGCTGGCCGCACCGACGCCCGCGACGCGAACGCGCTCGTCGGTGTACTCGGCCACGACGTCCTCGCTGGCGAGGAGGACCGCGGCGGCGCCGTCGGAGGTCGGACAGCAGTGGTAGAGATTGAGGGGGTCGGCGACCGCCGGCGCCGCGACGACGTCCTCGAGCGAGCACTCGAAGTCGAGGTGGGCCTTCGGATTCTTCGCGCCGTTGGCGTGGTTCTTGACGGCGACTCGCGAGAGGTCCTCGGGGGTCGCGTCGTAGGCGTCCAGGTAGGCGCTGGCCATCTGGGCGTACACACCGGAGAAAGTGGTGCCGGTGAGGCGTTCCCACTCGGTCTCTCCGGAGACGCCGAGCCAGTACTTCGTGGTGTCGCCGGACATGTCGGTCATGACCTCGAAGCCGCCCGCGAGGACGACGTCGGCCATGCCGCTCCTGATCGCCTGGACGCCCTGGCGGACGGCGAAGCCGCCGGCGCCGCAGGCGTTCTCGATCCGCGAGCAGGGCACGTTGTGGAGGCCGACGTGTTCCGTGACGGCCGGCCCCGAGAGGCCGATCTGGCGGCCGCCGACGCCGAGGGTGGCGACGACCGCCTCGTCGACGTCGTCCGTGTCCAGGCCGTGGTCGACCCGATCTCTGGCGGCCGCGTACGCCTCCGCGAACAGGTCCCGGTAGCCTCGCTCCGGGAACGAACCGAAGGCGGTCTGTCCAGCACCGATGACGTAGACGTCCCGCATACCCGGTCCTTGTCAGGTGGCGGGTATATAGCTTCGGACCCTGGCAGTTGTCGCTCGAGTCGAGTCGCTGTCACCATCGACGGACGTTGCGTTCCCCGACGCCGTGGGTGGTTTGTGCCTACCACATAATTTTTGGTGCCCCACTCCAGAGAGGGAGATGAGATGGCCTACCAGGCAATAGAGACCGCTCCGCGGAACGAACTCCGGGAGTGCCAGAACGAACGCTTACAGGAAACGGTGCGAAACGCCTACGAGAACGTCGACTTCTACCGGAACGCGCTCGAGGACGCCGGACTCACCCCCGACGACATCGAGACGGTCGACGACATCACGAAACTCCCCTTCACGACGAAGGAGGACTTCCGCGACGAGTACCCCGACGGCCTGTTCGCCGTCGACAACGAGGACATCGTCCGGATCCACGCCTCCTCGGGAACCACCGGAAAGCCGAAGATCGTCTCCTACACACAAAACGACGTAGACGTCTGGAGCGACGCCGTCGCCCGGTGTCTCGAGGCCGCCGGCCTCGGCGCGGGCGATACGGTTCAGAACGCCTATGGCTACGGGCTCTTCACAGGCGGTCTCGGGCTCCACTACGGCGTCGAGGAACTGGGCGCGACCGTAATTCCGATCGGCGGCGGCAACACCCAGCGCCAGGTCGAGATGCTCCAGGACCTCGGGAGCGACGCCATCGCCTGCACCCCGTCGTACGCGCTGTACCTCGCCGAGACCGCGGCAGACATGGGCGTCGACCTCAAGGACCTCCCGCTGCGGGTGGTCATCTTCGGTGCCGAACCCTGCACGGACCCGATGCGCGAGGCCATCGAGGAACGCCTCGGCGTCAAGGGAATCGACATTTACGGCCTCTCCGAAATCGTCGGTCCCGGCGTCTCCATCGAGTGCGTGGAGGCCCAGGAGGGACTGCACATCCACGAGGACCGGTTCTACCCCGAGGTCGTCGATCCCGAGACCGGCGAACCCCTGCCGGAAGGAGAAGAGGGCGAACTCGTCCTCACGACGCTCTCGAAGGAGGCCCTTCCCGTCCTCCGGTATCGGACCGGCGACCTGACGACGCTCTCGAGCGGGGAGTGTGAGTGCGGACGCACCACGATCCGCATGGACAACGTCACCGGTCGCTCCGACGACCTCGTGATCATCCGTGGGGTCAACTTCTACCCGAGCGAGGTCGAGGACGTCGTCCTCGAGTTCGACGAGGTGGCGCCTCACTACCGGATCGACCTGGACAGAGTGAACAACCTGGACACCCTCGAGATCACCATCGAGTGCGAGCACGACTTCGAGGGCGACCGCGAGGAACTGCGCGACCGGGTACTCACCCGCCTCCAGAACGTACTCTCGTTCACCCCCGATACCCTCACGATCGAGGAGCCCGGTGGCATCGAGCGGACGGAAGTCGGGAAGGTCAAGCGCGTCTACGACCACCGCTGAAGCCAGTTCTCGGTGAACGGAGCGCGATTTCGAAGACCGGTTCTCAACGTGTTCTCGAGCGTCGATTCACGAGCATTGGTATAGAGTCTATAGTATTAGGTATAGAATCTATAGTTTTAACCAGAGAGTGACTGAAGACTCGAGCGACCAGCCCGAACCGGGGAGCTAGTCGAGAGGGAGTCGCGCCAGTCCGGCAATGCGGCCATGGACCAGAACGTACGGTGGCCGGAAGCACGTGCCCGCGATAGCGGGCCGTGCGACTCGGGGAATAGCTGGCGTCCGTCCTGGCGGACTGAAAGGGCGAACGACGCTCGCGCCGAGAGGGCTTTCGTCGTATTTGTCGCCGTGTTCGTGGCCGACCTTCGTCGTGTCTGTGGTTCTCGTGATCGATCACCGGTCGATCCGTGCCTCGTCTCCCGTATCGCTCGAGCCGACGTCCCTCCCGACGTTCGGTTGCCCCCACCAGTAGTTTCTTGCCACCCGACCACACTGGCTGTGGGTATGGCAGACACCGACGCGCTGCGCGAGCACATCGAGAGCGATCCCTACTGTGCCACCCTCGGCATCGACCTCGTCGACTTCGAACCCGGCCTCGCCCGGACCGAACTCGAGGTCACCGAGGACCTGACGAACTTCCACGGGACGCCCCACGGCGGGGCGGTCTACTCACTGGCCGACGCGGCGTTCGCGGCCGCCTCTAACTCGCACGGGGATACCGCCGTGGCCCTCGAGACGAACATCTCCTACCTCGAGGCGGTGGACGTGGGCGACGTCCTGACGGCGACAGCGGAGGAGACCCACGTCACCGGTCGCACCGCGGAGTACGAGGTAATCGTTACCGACGAGGCCGGCGATCGGATTGCGACGTTCCGCGGTCGCGTGTACATTCTCGGGTGATCGATCGAGTCGATCTAAAACCGGTCCTCGTCGAAGCGTGTCTCGAGACCCGCCTCGAGGTGCCGAACACGACTCTGACGACGAGCACAACGAGCGACGAACCACCTCACGCGAAAATCTGTCGAAACAGCGCCTCTTCCGCCCGGCGCAGCCGCTCGAGGAACGCCGACTTGCTGATCCCCAGTTCCGTCGCCACCGCCTCCGAACTCGTCCCCCGCGGGATCTCGAAGTATCCCAGCTCCATGGCCACCCGGAGACACTCCTCCTGGGCGGGCGTCAGGTCCCACTGCTGGCTCGGCGCCTCCTGGGCCTCCGACTCCATGGGATAGACGCGCTCGAGGCGCACGCCGACGGTGTCGCCCGCGGTCTCCATCACGTTCTTGAGCACGTCCCGACCGACGACGGCCCCGAAGACCGTGGCGGCACCGTTGCGGTAGCGGAGCGTCTCGACGATCAGGCCGCCGTTGATCAGGTCGTGGACCACGCAGGGCTGCTTCGAGAGACACCGGAATCGGTACCGCCCGTCGACCTCGGTGACGTGGAGGTAGCGGATGCGGTCGTCGGCGTCGAGCGTCTCGACGAAGTGGTCGTTTCGCGGCGAGCTAAACTGCAGCAGATCGTAGCCGTCGGCCCGCAGCTGTGGCGCCTGGGCGTGGACCTCGAGGTCGACCGACTTCGTCGCCTCGGCGAGCGGGCAATCGTCGTGCTGCACCCGGAATTCGACGGCGAGACACTCCTCGATCATGCAGAAAAATACGCGCGAGAGTATTTAAAACCCCGTCATGTGGCGGTCAACTGCTAAGGGTCGAAACGACGTGTAGTATAATGAACGATGGACATCGACACCGTCAAAGAACGGGCCGGGCCGCGGGAGTTTAGCCCCGCGGACGACATGCCCCTCGAGTACCGGGAGGCTGCCACCCGGATGATCGAGTTCCACGCCAACAGCGAGATCATGGGGGCATACCTCGAGCGGCCGTTCATTCGACAGGCACCGAGTATCGACCGCAAACTGGCCTTCTCGGCGAAGGTGCAGGACGAGATCGGCCACGGGCAGTTGCTCTACCGTGCGGCGGAGTCGCTGGGCGTGAAGACGCGCGAGGAGATGCTCGACGACCTGGCCAACGGGAAGGGGAAGTTCCTCAACTGCTTCCACTACCCGATGGACAGCTGGGTCGAGACGCCGATGATCGCCTTCTTCGTCGACGGCGCTGCGATGCGCCGCCAGGCGACGCTGCGACGCACCAGCTGGGAGCCCTACGCCCACGCCATGGACAAGGTGTGCTTCGAGGAGGGGTTCCACGTCAAACACGGCGAGAGCATCCTCGCGGAGCTGATGACCGGCTCGAAGAAAGAACAGGAGATGACCCAGGAGGCCTTCGAGACCTGGTGGCCCCGGATCATCCAGTTCTTCGGGCCGACCAACGACAAGAGCACCCACCACGACTTCTCCGCCGCGGTGGGGCTCAAAGCGCAGTCCAATGACGACCTGCGCTCGATGTTCCTCCGGGAGTACATCCCGAAGGCCGAGCGCTACGGGCTCGAAATTCCCGACGAGCCACGTATCCGCGAAACCGACAACGGCTACGAGGTCGTCGAGGACGACCTGGACTGGGACGAGTTCTTCCAGATCGCGAAGAACGACTACGAGCCCGGTCTCGGCCAGATCAACGGCCGTAAGCAGGCCCAGGACGCCGTCCAGTGGGTCCGCGATAGCCTCGAGTGGGAGAACCGACCGACCGGCAGCCCGAAACCACAGGCGGCTGACTGACCATGATCTGGGAAGTATTCCGACAGGAAGAGCAAGGTGGATACCACACCCACTGTGGCAACGTCCACGCGCCCGACCGCGAGATGGCCAGGCAGTTTGCAGCCATCCAGCACGGACGGCGCAAGGCGACCAACAGCCTCTGGGTCGTCCCGAAGGAAGAGGTCGCGGAAATCGACGCCGACGAGACCTCCTTCGGCGGCACGACCGACAAGAGCTACCGCTGGGGGCCGACCTACAAGTCCGACGTCGATCACGCCGCCGAGGTCATCGAATCGGACAAGGAACAGGAAGCCGCCGAACGACAGCGCTCGAAAGCGCAGGGTGACGACTGATGGCGAGTGCTGAACCCGTCACGACCGACGACCTCTCGGCCGACGAACGAGACGCGCTCGAGGCGCTGTTGCTCCGGTTGGCGGACGACGAGTTCGTCCTCGCCGAGCGCTACACCGAGTGGCAGGTCCGCTCGCCAACCCTCGAGTCCGACCTCGCGCTGTCGAACAACGCCCAGGACGAACTGGGCCACGCCCGCCTCTGGTACGACGTGCTCGAGGACCTGGGCTACGAGGAGCACGAACTCATCTACGAGCGCGAGGCTGACGCCTGGCGCCACAGCACCCTCGTCGAACGGCCGTTCCCCGGGGGCGACTGGGCCGACGCCATCGTCCGTCACTACCTCTACGACGTGGCGGAGAAGCGCCGCCTCGAGGCGCTCGAGGACTCGGCGTACCCGAAACTCGCCGACCGCGTCGGCAAGATTCAGGCCGAGGAGCGCTACCACCTGGAACACGCCCAGAACTGGATGGAACGGCTTGCTGACGACGACGCAGACGACGGCGGCCGAGAACGCCTCCAGCAGGCCGTCGACCGGCTGTTCCCGTACGCACTGACCCTGTTCGCCCCCGTCGACGACGAAACCGAGGCGACAATCGAGGAGGCCGGCTTCCGCGACGCCACGCTCGAGGAGCTGGCCACCGACTGGGCGAGCGAGGTCGTGCCGTTCCTCGAGGGACTGGGACTCGACGTGCCGATCGGCGAAGACGATGTCCTCGACCTCGACCCGGACGTTCCGCGCGGACGCGACGGCGACCACACCGACGTCTGGGCGGACCTCCGCGAGGAGTTCACCAGCACCTACCGCGAACTGGGTCGCTCGGGGGCGACGAAGATCATGGAGAAACCGGAGTAACGCCTCCAGGCACCCGTCCCGTACCCACTGCTACCAACCACAATGAACCGTAACACACCATCCGATGTCGACGTTGACGCCGATGCCACGCTCGAGGCCGACCCACCGACCGAGGGAGTCGACGGAACCGACGACGGCCTCGAAACCGGGTTCGACCCGGACCTGGACGCTGAGAACGAGGCGACCCCGTGTTCGTACACCGACTACCGATCCGGCGAGGCCGTCGAGGACCTCCCGGCGACCGGCGAGGGCGCGACGGGCGTCGAAGCCGCCGTCTGGGACGCCCTCTACGGGGTCGAGGATCCCGAGATGCCGGTCAGCATCGTCGACCTCGGCCTGATCTACGGGCTCGTAGTCGAGGACGGCCACGCGACCGTCGACATGACGCTGACGTACTCTGGCTGTCCCGCACGGGACATGCTCCAGGACGAGATCCGAGAGACCGTCGCGGACGTCGACGGCGTCGAGTCGGTCGACCTCCGCCTCGTCTGGAGTCCCGGCTGGACCATCGAGATGGTGACCGAACAGGGCCGATCCGACCTGCGAGAGTTCGGGTTGAGCGTCTAATATGCGCGAGACAGATCCATCCGTGATGACGAGCGGCGAGGCGTCGGGAGCGGAGTGTCCGTACTGCGAGTCGACGGACACCGTCCGCGAGCATCCGAAAGGCCCGTCGCTGTGTCGCTCGATGCACTACTGCAACGAGTGCCAGCAGCCGTTCGAGAAGTTCGAGTAACGGAGACGGTCGACTGAGCGACGAGGACTCGAGTGATGGAGTCGCAGAGCGGCAGAGTAGCGGGTCGCGCGGGAATCGTAACGCTCGCCGACGCACAAACCACCCGCGTGCGGCGACCCCCCGGGGCGCCAAGAACTATAGGCCTCCCCTTCGTCCCCTCGAGACAGCATGGTCGCATCCGACGAACGGCTCCCGCGGGAGGAACGCCGGGAACAGCAGACAAAGCGGCTCCGTGAGACCGTCGAACGCGTTTGCGAAAACGTCCCATTTTACGAGGAGCGGCTCACAGCAGCTGGCGTCACGGCCGACGACATCGAGACGCTCGAGGACGTCACCAAACTGCCGTTCACGACGAAAGCCGACTTTCGAGACACCTACCCCGACGGCCTGTTCGCCGTCGACGACGAAGACGTCGTCCGCATCCACGCCTCCTCGGGGACCACCGGAAAGCCGAAGATCGTCGCCTACACCGCGGGCGACCTCGAGCTCTGGAACGAGGTGATGGAACGAGCGATGTGGGCCGCCAACCTAGACGCAGGCGATACGGTCCAGAACGCCTACGGCTACGGGCTCTTCACCGGCGGCCTCGGCTTTCACGCCGGAGCGGAGTCGCTCGGGGCGACGGTGATTCCGGCGAGCAGCGGCAACACCCAGCGCCAGGTCGAACTCGCCGCGGACCTCGAGAGCGACGCGCTCTGTTGTACGCCCTCCTACGCGCTGTACTTCGCGGAACGGGCCGAGGAGATGGGTATCGATCCGCGGGAACTCCCGCTGTCGGTCGTCCTCTACGGCGCCGAGCCCTGCACCGAGCCGATGCGAGAGGCCATCGAGGACCGGCTCGGCGTCACGGGGATCGAGAACTACGGCCTCTCGGAGCTGATTGGGCCCGGCGTCGCCGTCGAGTGCGCTCACGCCCAGGACGGGCTGCACATCCAGACCGACCACTTCTACCCCGAGGTGGTCGATCCCGACTCCGGCGACCCATTGCCGCCTGGCGAGGAGGGCGAACTCGTGCTCACCTCGCTCACGAAGGAGGCCCTGCCCGTGCTTCGATACCGGACCGGCGACATGACCACCCTGATCGAAGCGCCCTGTGACTGCGGTCGAACCACGATCCGAATGGACGGCGTCACCGGCCGCGCCGACGACCTGCTAATCGTCCGTGGCGTCAACCTCTATCCCAGCCAACTCGAGGCCGTGATCCTCGAGTTCGACGCCATGGCGCCCCAGTACCGGATCGACCTGTATCGCGAGGGCGCGCTCGACCGACTCGAGTTGACGGTGGAACTCGAGCGTGGGTTCGATGGGGACGAAGAAGCGCTCCGAGAACGGTTGCTCGAGGCGATCTCGAGCACGCTCTCGTTGACTCCCGACACGCTAGACCTCGTGGAGTACGGCTCGATCGAACGAACCGAGGTTGGGAAGGTCAAGCGGGTGTACGACCACCGCTGATTCGGATAGCACCAAACCGACTGAATCGGCGCCGGGCGACGACCGCGGCCGTTCGCCCTGCTACTCGAAGTTGATGTTCACGTTCTTCGCCTGCGTGTACTCGCCGATGGCTTCGGCGCCCTGCTCGCGGCCCTCGCCGCTCTCTTTGACCCCGCCGAACGGCGTCTGTGGGAAGGTGACGGGATACTCGTTGACGCTCACCATCCCGTACTCGAGGTCGCGGGCGAAGCGGTGGGCCCGCGAGAGGTCGTTTGTCCAGACGCCGGCGAGCAGGCCGTAGGGCGAGTCGTTGGCGACCTCGAGCGCCTCCTCCTCGCTCTCAACCTCGATGACCGAGAGCACTGGTCCGAAAATCTCCTCGCGGGCAACGGTCATGTCGTTGGTCACGTCAGTCAACACGGTCGGCTCGAGGAAGTAGCCCTCCCGGTCAGGGACCTCGCCGCCGGTCGCGACGGTCGCGCCCTCCTCGAGGCCGGTTTCGACGTAGTCGGCGACCTCGTCACGGTGACTCTCGCTGACGAGCGGGCCCATTCGCGCGTCGTCGTCGATGCCGTTCCCGAGCGGCGTGTTCTCGGCGCCGGCGACGACGCTCTCGACGACCTCGTCGTGGACGTCCTCGTGGACGACGAGTCGGGAGCCAGCCCAGCACATCTGCCCAGCGTTCATGAAGATGCCGTAGTGGACGCCCTTCGATGCGGCCTCGAGGTCCGCGTCGGGGAAGATAATGTTTGGTCCTTTCCCGCCGAGTTCGAGCGTAACACCGGTGACGCTGTCGGCGGCCTGGCCCATCACGCGCTTGCCGATTTCCGTGCTGCCAGTGAAGGCCACGTGGTCGACGCCCTCGTGTTCGGCCAGCGCCGCCCCGGCGACGCTTCCACGGCCGGGAACGACGTTGAGCACGCCGTCGGGAAGCCCGACTTCTTCGGCGGCCTTCGCGTAGTACAGCGCGGAGAGGGGCGTCTGGCTCGAGGGCTTGACCACGGCGGTGTTGCCACAGGCGAGTGCCGGGGCGAGACTGCGTCCCGCTAGCTGGAACGGGTAGTTCCACGGGACGATGTGGCCCGTCACGCCGACGGGCTCTCGGATGGTGTAATCGAGGCGGTCACCGGGGACGGGAATCTGATCGCCCGCGAGCTTGTCCGCCCAGCCGGCGTAGTACCGGAACGTGTCGATGACCATCCCGACCTCGAGGGTCGCCTCGAACTGCGTCTTGCCGTTGTCGTGGGATTCGACGAGCGCGATTTCGTCCTTCCAGTCCTCGAGCTGGTCCGCGAATGCCTGCAAGTACGCCGCCCGCTCGGCGGGGTCGAGCGAAGCCCACTCGCTTCCGCGCTCGAGCGCGGCGTCGGCCGCCGACACGGCGGCGTCGACGTCTGCTTCGCCAGCCGCCGCGACCGTCGCGTAGGTCGTCTCGTTCGCGGGGTCGACCGTCTCGATCTGCCCGCTGTCTTCGCCGTCGGCCCATTCGCCGTCGATGTAGAGGTCCATTGGACCCGTGTAGCTCATGCACGAAAACCGACGGACGGAAGCGTGTTATAGGTTGCTGTAACGGCACGCCTCAGGGCGTGCTCGGAGGGGGGTCTCAGTTGCGTCGCACGGCTCCCAGCGCGGCGAAGACGACTCGAGTGAGAGCCCCGCCCGGAAGACGGTGGCCCGGCTTGGGATCCGGACTCGACGCCGCAGGGAGCGCGACGGCGACATCCCAAACGATTATCGTTCTCGAGAGACGTTCCGACGTATGGACGGGGACGACCTGCCGCCGATGCGCGTCGATCACACCGGAATCGCCGTCGAATCCATTCCGGAGGCCGAACCGCTCCTGTTCGCCCTCGGCTGTGAGAAGATTCACGAGGAGCCGAGCAAGTACGGGTCATTCACCTGGGCGACCTACGTGCTCGGCGGCGCCTCCCGACTCGAACTCATCGCCCCGCGACCGGGGTCGGAGTCCTTCCTGACCGACTACCTCAAGGAACACGGCCCCGGCCTCCACCACGTCACCCTCGAGGTGGCCGATCTCGAGGCCGCAGTCGAGGCACTGGAGGCGGCCGAGGTGTCGGTCATCGACTACAACGAGTTCGAGACTTGGGGCGAGGCGTTCGTCTCCCCGGCGAATCCCACGGGCGTCCTCTTCCAGCTGATTGAGTACTACGAGGGGTACGCCGGCGAACGGGACGCTGGCTGTCGATTGTTCGTCGATGGAACACCCCTCGAGTGAGTCCGTTCTCGCTGGCCGGTGGCCCGTCCGCCAGTTCGCGACTAGCCGACCGGGCGTTCGCGCTGAAAGCGTGATGAATTAGTATAGATTACGAGCATAGCTATGTAATAGTGTGTCAGTTACTAACGTAATACGGCGCGTTCGGCCTGGATTGGTCATTTATCGGAATTAAATAATTGACCAAAGTATGGTATTTCTGTATCGAGAACGGAAATTGGCGCCGGTGACGTCGATCGAGAGGAATCGGCTTTGACGGCGTATACTTCTGAAAAAGGCCAGCAGCAGTCTTCGACGTCGGGGATCCCGTACGGCCAGCGTACAAGGTCGATGAAGTTCAGATTCTGCCGTAATTAGCTCTATAACGGCTATATGGTCGACCCTTGTATCGTCGAAGCGGAGGGGCGATAAAATCGAGAGTATGAGTATATGTTTGTCGACATATTAGTGAAATAGTACAGTAACTTATGATACGTCGTCGATTCCCTCGAGCAGGTATCGGGCACTCGCGAGATTCGTCGCCAGGGCGGTGTCGTGGACGTCACAGATCCGCAAGAGTGCCGAGATGTCGGGTTCGTGCGGTTGGGCCGTGAGCGGATCGCGCAGGAAGACGATCCCGTCGAGAAGGTCCTGGGCCACCTCGCTGCCGATCATCAGGTCGCCGCCGAGCGGTCCCGACTCCTTCCGTTCGATCTCGAGGTCGGTCGCCTCGAGGAGGCGTTTGCCGGTCGTTCCCGTCGCGATGAGGTCGTAGTCGGCGAGCACGTCCTCGTACTCGCGAGCGAAGGCGATGAGGTCGTCCTTCTTCTCGTCGTGGGCGATGAGTGCGAGTCGAACCATAGGCTCGATTCGTCCTCGAGGGGCAAGATACCTCGGGCGCTCGCCCTCGAGTCTACGAGCGCCAGTACGCCGGGAGTAAGAGGACGAGAACGGGGATAATCTCGATGCGACCTATCCACATCATGAAGATCATGACGAAGCGCGTGAACAGCGGAAAACCGGCGTAGTTTTCGAACGGACCAGCCAGGCCGAACGCGGGCCCGATGTTGAGGAAGATGGAGGCGGCCGCGCCGAGGGCCTCGAATTCCGAGACGGTGATCCCGTCGCGCGCCGCGTCGACAACGATGAAGATGGTCAACAGGAAGAAAATGATGATCGCGAGCATCACGTAGGCGAAGATGTCGTTGATCGTGTCCTCGTCGACGACGGTATCGCCGAGTCGGACGGGTCTGACCGCTCGCGGGTGGATGGAGAGAAAGAGGTTGCGAGCCAATCCTTTCAGGATCACGAGCCAGCGCAGGGACTTGATCGAGCAGGTCGTACTGCCGGCCATGCCGCCGACGAACATCCCCAGAAAGAGGATGTGTTTCGCGCCGGGATTCCAGAGGTCGAAGTTTACCGAGGCGTACCCCGTCGTCGTCACCATCGAGACGACGTTGAACAGGCCGTGTCTGAGCGTCGCCTCGACGCCTACTGTGTCCCCGGCGAGGCCGATAAGGAGCGAGACGAGCGCTCCGAAGACGGCGATGACGCCGATGTAGAAGCGAAACTCCTCGGACTCGAGCGGCCGTGTGTACGACCCGCGGGCGACCGCGTAGAGCAACACGAAGTTCGTCGCGCCGACGATCATGATCGGGATCATCGTCCACTGCACGATCGGCGTGAACGCCCCGATGCTATCCGGTTCGGGCGAGAAGCCAGCCGTCGAGACGCTCGTCAGCGCGTGAGAAATCGCGTTGAAGAGGTCCATCTCCGGCGCCAGACCGAGGAGATGAAACGCGTAGAAAATCGCCGCCGCCGCAACCGTCAGCCCGACGTAGAGTCCCCAGATGAGCCGTGCCGTGCTCTCGATTTCCGGGGTGAGCTTCGTGACCGTCTGGGTCTGGGTCTCGGTCTCCATCAGCTGTGCACCCCCGACCATCAGGTTCGAGAGCAGGCCGATGGCGACGATCAGAATGCCCAACCCGCCGAGCCACTGCTGGATCTGTCGCCAGAGCAGGATCGAGCGCGGCTGGTTCGTGAAGTCCCAGCCGCTCATCACCGTCGCGCCCGTCGTGGTCAGGCCGCTCATGCTCTCGAACATCGCGTTGACCGGTCCCTCGAGTCGGCCAGAAAAGGCGGAGGCGGGGTCAGCACCCAATCCCAGCAGGACGAACGGAATCGCGCCGATCAGCGCGACTCCGAACCACGTCAGCGCGACCATCAGGAACGCCTCGCGCTGACCGAGGTCGCGCTCGTCGGTCAGGCGCTCGAGCAGCGTGCCGACGGCGACGGTGCAGGCGATGGCGACGACGAACGGAATCGTCTCGTCGCCGTCGAGGGCCGCGAGCGCGAGCGGCGCGGCTAGTGGGACAGCGAGCCAGAAGAGAACGGTCCCCGTCACGCTACAGCTCGAGCGCCAGTCGACTCGGATCCTCATCGAACGACTCGACCTGTGTCAGCGACGGTGATAACGATACTGGGTTTCGTCGTCCGATACGGGTGGGTTTCAGCGGGATTCGATCGTGACGTTGGGGGTACGGTGTCAGGGGCAGGGCGTCGAGCGTTCGGTTTCGAGGGGAAAGCGTCGAGAGTGCGGCGTCGAGAGTGCAGCATCGAAGGCCACGGGCTCACTCGAGCGCCGCGAGAAAATTGTTCAGGAGCGCGGAGCGTTCGTCCCTCCAACTCTCTCCGTCGGGGGGTAAGTAGCGGACGACGACCATTTCCCCCTCGTTTGGCTGGTCCACCGCGTCGACCCACCGGGTTCCCTGCCAGAGACCCGTAACTTCGACGCGCCCCTGCCGTGCGTGCGTGTACGTTCGGCCGCGCTCGAGGCCGCTATCGGCGGGCGAGTGAGATGTGTTCGTTCCGTTTCTCATACGCGTTGTTCTACTTCAAGTGCTTTTTCCTGACTGCTTGCGGTCGAAGGTTTCGGATCACCGCTTCGAGAGCATCCGATTGCGCCGTTCGCACTGAGGGAAGCGACCGTTTCGTGGGGGCGAAAGAGGCGTCAATCGGGCCAGGTGAGCCAGGTTGGACACGTTGGACTAATCAGGAGTCGTACCTGCAAACGCGTCGTTCCGCGACTGTTCCCGCGGGTGTCAGACCGTGAGACCGGCCCGTTCTGTGTCGCGAGACTCGAGCACATCACCGAGCGAGGCTCGAGAAGATCGTCGACCGCTGATCAGGAGCCGGATTTCGTTCTTGTCTCGGCTTCTTCTTCTGTTTCTGTCGACGCTTCGCCTCCTGGACGGCCGAAGAGCCGTTCGCGGAGCGACCGTTTGGCCGGACGCTCCGCGAGCAGGACCGAACAGTCGACCTCATCGACGACGTCGAACACGAGCGAGCCGCCCACGAGCCGGGAGAGTAGCCCCTTTCTGGTCGCGCCGAGGACCACCATCGTGTGATCGTTCGCGGCGCGCTCGATGGCTCCCTCGACGTTGCCGTCTGTTTCTACGAGGAGGGTCGCGTTGCCGAGCCCGTGGTCGTCGGCCCAGGTGCCGAGGAACGCCGTTCCTTTCGCCCGGTCGGTGTCCTCGTCGACGACGTGCAAGATCGACACGTCGGCGCCGTGGACGTCTCGAAGCGCCTTGGCAGCCTCGGCGCTGAGGTCCGAATCCGGCCCGCCAGCCGTCGGCACGAGCACGCGTGAGGGGTCGAACCCGCGGTCTTTGAACACCAGGAAGTCACAGGGGAGGTTCATCGTGAGGTCCTCGAGGCCGGCGCTGGTCCGCCCGCTGGTCCACGGTCGGTTCGGGCTCCAGCCCATGACGACCGTGTCGGCGTTCAGCCGTTTAGCGGAGTCGACGACCTCCTCGAGCGATCGGTGAGAGACCACGGTGTGGGTTTCGATCTCGACGTCGTACTCCGCGGCGACCCTCCGGGCGTTCTTGAGGAGCCGACTCGACTCGCCGTCGACCGTCTCGAGCTGATTGGCCACGTACTCGAGGGACGTCTGGTCGGGGACCTCGACGACGTGAACGGCGTGAACGACGCCGTCGTTCTGGTCGGCCATCGTACAGCCGAGGGCGACCAGTTCGTCCTCGGTCCGGGGGTTCGAGACGGGGACCATCACGTTGTAGGGGGCGGTCGCGTCGGGGGAGGCAGCCTCGGCGGCTGAAACCGCGATGTCGGGCATTTCTTCGGACCGGTCGCGGACGTACTCGCCGAGAACGCCCTGGATTGGCGTGCGGTAGCGTGCGTAGAGAACGTACCAGAGAATGGCGCCGGCGACGAACACCACTGCCAGGATCTGGGAGGTGAGGTCCATGAAGTAGATGAGTCCCAGCGACAGGACGAATCCGAGAATCGGTACGATCGGGTACAGCGGAACCGTGAAGTCTGGATCGTAGTCGGGGTGGTCGGTTTCGCGGAAGACGATCAGCGCGGCGTTCATCAGGGCGTAGACGATCAGGTGGAGGACGCTCGCCGCTTCCGAGAGCACCTTGACGTCTCCGCCCATGACGACGATGAAGACGATGATCAGCCCGCCGGTAACGACGATCGATCGGTAGGGTGTCGCGAATCGCGGATGGATTTCGTTGAGCCAGTCGTTGACGATCTTGTCCCGACCCATCGCGAAGTTGATCCGGGCCGACGCCAGAATCGAGGCGTTGGCCGACGAAGCCGTCGCCAGCAGCGCACCGAGGGCCATGATCACCGCGGCCGCACCTGCGAAGTTGCCGGGAAACGCCACTTCGGTCGCCTGGGCGACTGGCGCCTCGAGGTCGAGATCCGGCCACGGGACGACGCCGAGCATGATCGTCACGAGAATGCCGTACAGTACCGTGACGATGGCGACGCTGCCGACGATGGCGATTGGGAGATTCCGTCCCGGGTTCTTCATCTCCTCGCCGACGGTGGCGATCTTGGCGTAACCCAGGAAGGAGACGAAGACGAGGCCGGTCGCCGGCAGGAGTTCAGCGGTTCCGAACGGCGTATAGCCGCCGCTTCCGGAGACCGTCGCCCAGTCGAAGGCGAACCAGCCTGCGACCGCGAAGATTCCCAGGATCACGAGTAAAATGGTGACGATGATCGTCTGGACGCCGCCGGTCTCCTTCGCGCCGATGTAGTTGACGCCGACGAAGGCCGCCCCGGCGAGGATCGCCCCTACCTGCACGTTACTGAGAAACAGGATCGAGGGTAACTCGAGGAGTTCGCCCAGGTAGCGGCCGAATCCGATGGTGTAAAAGGCCGAGGCGAACGCGAGCCCGAGCCAATCGCCCAGTCCAGATATCGAGCCGAACAAGGGGCCGAGCGCGCGGTTGACGTAGTAGTAGGCACCGCCGGCTTTCGGCATCGCCGTTCCGAGTTCCGAGACCGACAGGGCGTTGACCATGGCGATGACCCCGCCGACGAGAAACGAAATGACCACGATCGGGCCGGTTCCCTGGGCGGCCTCACCGGGAAGGACGAAGATGCCCGCCCCGATCATCGTCCCGATGCCGATGGTCATTGCGGGAATCAAGCCGAGGTCCTTGGCGAGTTCCTCGTCACTCATCTCGGTCACCCGGAAGGATCAGGACCGGTCGATCGGTTCGATTGATCAATTTTCGTGCAACGTCCCCCGTTAGCAGCTGTCGCCACCGACTCTCGCTGCGCGGGACGAAGACGATCGCGTCGGCGCGTTCGTCGTCGGCGACCTCGAGAATCGTCGCCGCGACGTCGGGCCCGTATCCGAGGGTGGGTTCGACAGCGAGCGTGGGATCGTCGATGACCGCCTCGAAGATCTTGAAGAGGGTTTCGGCGAACTCCTCTCGCTGTTCGACGCCTGCAGCGTCGGGAGCACCGCCAGCTTTTTCGACGACGTAGATCGGGATCAGGGTGGCGTCGTCGAACCGACCGGCGACGGCCTTGCCCGTTACTCGGGCGTCCTCTTCGTTCGCAATCGGCACCAGAACGCGCCGAAACGGCCCCTCGCTCATCCGAAGCCGCCTCCGGTGGATTCGAGAGCGTTCTTCCAGAGCAGTGTACAGCGACTATCCGATGGTATCATATTCGAGGGTATTTATCGATACATGATAAAACCCTCGCTTGTATTTTCGAATCCTGAATCTTGGGACGAGGTATTGGCGAATCGATAGTGACTCTGTTCGCCGCCGTTTACTGAGAGGTGGTTTCGGTATTACTCTCGTCGACGTCGGGCGTCGTCGGCTCGGGTTCGACGCCCGTGTCGTCCTCCTCGAGGTCGCTGTCGCCGGCTCCGCTGCCGAAGAGCCGATCGCGAAGGCTCCGCGTGTGGCGTTTCTCTGCGAGCAGCACGGAGCAATCGACCTCGTCCAGAACGTCGAGCACGAGCGACCCGCGAACGAGGCGCGAGAGGACGCCCTTCTCGGTGGCACCGATCAGGAGCAAGGTCGCGCCCTCGGCCGCCTCCGCGATCCGCGACTGCACGTCGCCGGTCTCGACGCGGAGCCTCGCGTCCTCGAGGTCGTGGTCGGCTGCCCAGGACGCGAGGAACGCCTCGCCGCGCTCGCGATCGCCGTGATCGGTGACGTGCAACAGCGTGACGTCGGCGTCGTACTGCGACTGGAGGGTCTTCGCCACGGCAGCGGCAAGGTCGGAATCGGGACCTCCAGCGGTCGGGAGCAGGACGCGGGACGGATCGAACCCGCGGTCGCGGAAGACGAGGAAGTCACACGGGAGCGAGTGAGCGAGTTCGTCGATGGTGGTTTCGGCCCGGCCCGGGGCACCGTGGGATTCGGGACCCCAGCCCATCACCGTCACGTCGGCACCGTAGCGTTTCGCCGCCCCGAAAATCTCCTCGAACGGGTCGTGCGAGAGGACGATGTGCGTCTCGATATCAGCACCGTAGGTCTGGGCGTCGGCCTGGGCTTGCTCGAGCAAGTCGTGGGCGGTCTCGTGTGCTTTCTGTTCGCGCGCGGCCTCGAGAGCGGTCTGTCTCGGGACGTCGACGATGTTGACGGCGACGACGGTACCGTCGTGGTGGTTGGCGACGGCCGATCCAAGGGAGATCAGGTCCTTCTCGTGTTCGGGGTTGGCCAGCGGCACCATGACCCGGTAATCGCTCTGTTCGGGAGCGACGGAGGTCGCGGCGGAGACGGCGACGTCCGGGAGCTGTTCCGAGCGGTCGAGGATCCAGGCGTCGAGGACGCCAGCCGCTTCGACGTGCCGTCGGGCGTAGAAGAGATACCACAGCGCCGCGAAGGCGACCAGCCCCAGCGAGAGATAGATCACGCGGGGTTCGATGTAGACGATGAGGGCGAACGAGGAGAGCGTCCCGATGATCGGGACGATGGGATACAGCGGCACCTCGAAGTCCGGGTCGTAACCCTCGGGTTCGGCCTCGCGCATGACGATCAACGCGATGTTCAACAGCCCGTAGACGATCAGGTGCAGGACCGATCCGGCCGTCGAGAGCAACGCGAGGTCGCCCACGATCAGGAAGAAGAGGATCAGCCCGCCCGTGACGGCGATGGACTTGTACGGCGTTCCGAAGCGGGGGTGGATCTCGTTGAGTTTCGGGGTGACGATCTTCTCCCGTCCCATCGCGAAGTTGATCCGCGAGGACGACAGGATCGAAGCGTTCGCCGAGGAGGCCGTCGCGAGCAGTCCGCCGAAGAGCAGGAGGCCAGCGCCAAAGGCGCCGAGGCTGTAGCCGAGGAGGTCGTACTTCCCGAACAGAAGGCGGGCGGCGTCGACGACGGCTGTATTGTTCTGGGCGACGAGTTCGTTCGGCACGGCCGCGAGCAGGACCACGAGGAAGAACGCGTAGATGGTCGTGACGATGACCACTGACCCGATCACCGCGCGCGGCAGGTTGCGGCCGGGGTCCTTGATCTCCTCGGCGACGGAGGTAATCTGGACGAAGCCGAGGTAGGAGACGAAGATGATCCCCGTGACGGGAAGGATTTCAGCGGCCATACCCGGCTGCGCGGATCCGGCGAGTGAGTTCAGGTCAGCATTGAGCAGACCGACGACCGAGAACAGCGCCAGAATCCCCACGAGTAAGAGCACGATGACGATCTGAAGCGTCCCGGTCTCCTTCGCGCCGATGTAGTTGACGGCGATGAAGAAGAGCGCCCCCACCAGGCCGATCATCTGGGCGGGGCCGAGTGTCAGCGGCCCGAGTGCGAGCGCGCCGAGGCCGACCAGGTCGTTGACGTACTCGCCGAGGCCGTACATGTAGAAGGCGGAGGCGAACGCGAGGCCGATCCAGTTGGCCCATCCGGTGATCGAGCCGAACAGCGGGCCGAGCGCCCGGTTGACGTAGAAGTACGCCCCGCCGGATTTCGGCATCGCCGTCCCCAGTTCCGAGGCGGAGAGCGCCGTAAACAGGGCGATCACCCCGCCGAGGACGAAGGTTGCCGCGGCGAACGGTCCCGCCCGGAAGACGGCGGTCCCCGGCAGGACGAAGATACCCGCCCCGATCATCGTCCCGATCCCAATCGTCAGCGCCGCGAGGGGCCCGAGGTCCTTCGCGAGTTCCTCATCGCCGCTCACGTCGGGTCACCTCGAGGGACCTCGTCGCGGGCGAGAGTGTGGCTCGAGCGCGGCGTTCCGTGGTAATTTCGTGGCGTTCGTCCGTCGGTACGGTCGGAAGATGGGTGAGCGAGTATGAACATTAGTTGGAAGAATACGGCTGCTACCACCACGTATTCACACGGGTGATATCAGGGCTTCGCTCTCTCGGCGTCGTCAGCGACGTCCAGATTGTGGGCTCGTGCATACTAACCAGTCAGTCAGCCTGTCGTACTACGTCGTAACGTCTATTTCGGTACCAACAAAACACCACCTCAATGAACGAGCCTTCACGGGTGGCATCGTGCACGTAGTCATCGTCGGTGCCGGCGAAGTCGGTCGATCGATCGCCAAAAATCTCGAGGAGACCCACGACGTCGTGATTGTCGATCAGGATTCTGACATCGTCGAGGACCTCACCTACTCGCTCGACGTGCTCGCCATCGAGGGCGACGGGACCGAGATCACGACGCTTCACGAGGCGAACGTCGAGGAAGCCGGCCTCGTCATCGCCTGTACGGACGACGACGAGGTGAACCTCGTCATCTGCGGCGCGGCCAAGACGCTGACCGACGCGTTCACCATCGCCCGCGTGCGACGACGGACGCTGCTCGAGACGTGGGAGGGGTCGGAGGGCGCTTTCGGCGTCGACTTCATGGTCTGTACCGACCTGCTCACGGCCCAGGCGATCTTCCGCATCTCCGGCCTCCCCGGCGCTCAGGACGTCGACATGTTCGCCGGCGGCCTCGTGCGGATGGCCGAGTTCGAGATCAGCCCCGAGAGCCCGATCGCCAACCAGAGCGTCCAGGACGCCGACCGGTACGACTCGTTGACGTTCGCGGGAATCTTCAGAAACGGGGACATGATCGTCGCTCGCGGAGAGACGGTGATCGAACCGAACGACCGGGTCGTCGTCATCGGGAGTCCCGACTCCGTCTCGACCTTCGCCGACGACCTCGTCTGTCTCCCGGAAACCGAACAGGAGGAGGTCGTCATCGTTGGCGCCAGCGAGATCGGCTACCAGACCGCCCGTGAATTCGAAGAACACGGCTACGAACCCCGTCTCATCGAGCGAGATCCCGACCGCGCCCGCGAGGTCGCCGAAGCTCTCCCGAACACGCTCGTCATGCAGAGCGACGCCACCGACACCGAGTTCCTCGAGCGGGAGCACATAGACGAGGCTGACATCGTCGTCTCCGCCCTCGGCAGTGACGAGCGCAACCTGCTCGTCTCCCTGCTCGCTCGACGGCTCGGCGTCGACCGCACCGTCGCCGTCATCGAGAACCTCGAGTACGCCGAACTGTTCGAGACCGTGGGCGTCGACGTGGCGATCAACCCCCGCGAGGAGACCGCCGAAGAGATCGTCCGCTTCACGCGATCGAACCGTGCAGAGAAGGTGGCCATGCTCGAGCACGACCGCGCCGAGGTCATCGAGATCGAGGTCGGTGCCGACAGCGCCCTGGCCGAACGAACAATCATGGACTCGGTCGCCGACCTCCCCGAGGGCGTCGTCATCGGCGCCATCTCCCGCGGCGGCAACCTCGTGACCCCGCGTGGAGACACGACGCTCAGGTCCGGCGATCACATCGTGCTGTTCGTCGATGCGACGGTTCTAGATCAGGTGCTCGAGGCGATCTGATGAACTCCCATCTCCACGTCGACTCCCATCTCCGCGTCGACTGGCGGGCCGGGCTGAGCCTCGTCGGGACGATACTCGCATTTCTCTCGCTCGCTTTCGTCCTCCCGATCGTGACGGCGCTCGCATACGGCGGCGAGGATCTCTGGGTGTTCGTCATCTCGATGAGCGTCACCGTCGGGTTCGGCCTCGTGCTCCGACAACTCGACACGGATCCGGACCCCGGCGCTCGAGAGGCGTTCATGGTCGTCGCGCTGACGTGGCTTTTCGCCGCAATCTTCGGCGCGCTTCCCTACCTTCTCGCCGGGAACGGAACCGTTGCCCATCCGACGAACGCCCTCTTCGAGAGCATGAGCGGCTTCACGACGACCGGCGCGACGGTGATGGGCGACATCTCCTTCGACACCCACTCGAGGGCGATGTTGTTGTGGCGCCAGCTCACCCAGTGGGTCGGCGGGATGGGGATCATCGTCCTCGCGGTGGCGATCCTCTCCCAGATGTCCGTCGGTGGCGCGCAGTTGATGGAAGCCGAGAGCCCAGGGCCCGGCGTGTCGAAACTGACACCACACATTGCGGAGACGGCGCGGGTGCTCTGGTTCGCCTACATCGGCTTCACCCTCCTTCTGATGACGCTGCTGTACGGCCTTCACCTCGCTGGATTTGCACCGGAGATGGATCTGTACAACTCGATCGCTCACGGTCTCTCGACGATGCCGACCGGCGGGTTTTCGCCCGAAGCCAGGAGCATCGAGGCGTTCTCGCCAGCCGTCCAGTGGCTCATCGTGCCGTTCATGTTCATCGCCGGGGTCAACTTCGTCCTCTGGTGGCACCTCGTCTCGGGGGACACGCGAGCCCTGTTCCGGGACAACGAGTTCCGACTCTACCTCGGGGCCGTCACCACGCTCTCGGTCGTGCTCACGGCCGTCCTCTTCTTCGACGCCACCGTGAGCACCGACGAGGTCGGCCAGATCGGCGGTCGCCTCGAGCCCTCGTTGCGGTACGCGACCTTCCAGATTGCCTCGCTGACCAACTCGACCGGCTTTGCGAACGTCGACTTCGACCAGTGGGGCGGCACTGCGAAGGCCGTGATGCTCTTTGCAATGTTCATCGGGGGGAGCACCGGGTCGACCGGCGGGGGAATCAAAGTACTCCGGTGGCTCGTCATCCTCAAATCCCTGCGGCGGGAACTGTTTACGACCGTCCACCCCGAGGCCGTCCGTCCGGTTCGCATGAACGGAAAAACCCTCGACGAGGAGGCGATTCGGGGCATCTACGCGTTCACGTTGCTGTACTTTTGCCTGTTCTTCCTCGGAGTTCTGCTGTTGGCCGCCGACGCCGCCCGCGTCGGCCTTGAACTCGAGAGCATCGAACTGGTCACGGCCTCGATCGCCACCCTGGGCAACATCGGCCCCGGGTTCGGAATCATCGGTCCAATGGGCGGCTACGGCGAGTTCCCGGTCACCTCGCGGCTCCTGATGATCCTCTACATGTGGATCGGTCGTCTCGAGATCTTCCCCGTACTGGTGTTGCTGACGGCGGCGTACTGGCGGTCGTGATCCGCGAGGCGGTCGACGCGCTTTTGACGCCGCCCCCACGAAGTCGAGGCGATGACGACGCCACGCGCACATCACGTCGGGATCACCGTCTCTGACCTCGAATCCGTCCTTCCCTTCTACCGAGACGTCCTCGGGTTCGACGTGCTCGATCGATTCTCCGTTTCGGGAGAAGCGTTCGCTGAGGCCGTGGACGTCCCCGACGCCGCAGGCAGGTTCGTCCACCTCGAGACTGGTGACGTTCGCCTCGAACTCGTCGAGTACGCGCCGACGGGAACGGCCAAGTCGAAACCCGAGCTGAATCAGTCGGGAGCGACCCACGTCGGTTTCCAGGTGGCCGACCTCGAGGCGTTCTTCGCGTCCCTGCCCGCCGAGGTGGAGACGCTGAGCGAACCCCGGACCACCGAGAGCGGTACCTCGATCCTCTTTCTGCGCGATCCGGAAGGGAACCTGGTGGAAGTACTCGAGCGGTAGACGGCTCGCACACGACACATCGGTTCCGTGGTTTCGGCGAACGTTCGATGGAGGAATCCGGCCGATAAAACGGCCTCGAGGCGTTCGCTCTCGAGCGCGAGGACTGACAGGCGCCGAACCGAGGAGGATTGAAGAGAGCCGTCCGCGAACAGGGTCTCGCTCGTGCCAGCGAACGATTGTGTCGACGGGCAGCCGACGACTGTCTTATGCTCACACATGACATAGGTATCTGTGCTATGGAGCACCCGAAAGCACAGCACCGATCGACCGTCCCAGTCGGGGCGACGCCGATCTCGAAGTACGTAACCTGGAACGATCACCGTCGTGCGATCCACGACGGGGCACTGGCGGCCCGAGAGCGACACGCGTTGGCTGCGCGGTGACGACTGTCCGCGCTCTCTGCGGCGAGCGCCGCCTCGAGCGTTTATTTTGGCGCGCTCGAACGCATCCGAGATTGTGCTGGATAACACATGTAACTGGAGATGGGCGCCAGATCCCCTTCTCGAGGCGCAACCCAGAGGGCGAAGCGACCGTATCAGGTGTCGAATCCCTTCCACCCCGACCGGTCGTTCGAACCAGCGACCATCACTCCGTCCGGACGTCCACAATAGCAACGTTTTCGTCCCTGCCTCGAGCACTTGAGGCCATGAACTTCTTCGATCGGTTGCACGACCGCATCGTGACGGTCGACAGCGTCGTCAGCG
This sequence comes from Saliphagus sp. GCM10025317, assembly GCF_042663665.1. NCBI lineage: Archaea > Methanobacteriati > Methanobacteriota > Halobacteria > Halobacteriales > Natrialbaceae > Saliphagus > Saliphagus sp. GCM10025317. The sequence goes on along the minus strand of NZ_JBHTAQ010000005.1, from coordinate 1,248,370 downwards.
TCGGTCTCGACCCGGACCCGAAGCGCATTCCCGAGCACCTGCGGGACCACGACCTCCCGCGGTGGGCGTTCAACCGCCGGATTATCGACGCCACGCACGAGCACGCCGCGGTGTTCAAACCCAACGCCGCGTTCTACGAGGACCCCGACGGCTGGCGAGCCCTCGAGGAGACCATCGCCTACGCCCACGGGAAGGGCGTTCCCGTGCTGCTCGACGCCAAGCGGGCAGACATCGGGAACACGACGCGACAATATGCACAATTGCTCGAGAAAGCAGACGCCATCACCGTCAACCCCTACATGGGCCGGGACTCCCTCCAGCCGTTCCTGGCGAACGAAGAAGCGGGCGTCTTCGTCCTCTGTCGCACGTCGAACCCCGGCGGGGCCGACCTGCAGGACCTCGAACTCGAGACCGGCGAACCACTGTACGAACGCGTCGCGGCCCTCGCGGACCTCTGGAACGAGAACGACAACGTGGGGCTGGTCGTGGGTGCGACGAAGCCCGAGGAACTCGAGGACCTGCGCGAGCAGGTGCCCGACCTGCCGTTCCTGGTCCCCGGAGTCGGCGCCCAGGGCGGGGACGCCGAGGCGGCCGTCGAGTTCGGCCTGGCGAACGGGGTCGGCCTCGTGAACTCCTCGCGCGGGATCATCTTCGCGGGCGAGGAGGCAGGTGAGAAGTTCGCCGACGTCGCGGGCCAGGCGGCGAAGCGGCTGAAAGCGCGATTGAATCAGTACCGGTAGGCTCGAGCCGAAGCGATGGTCGAATAGAACTCTTCATCCAGTAACTCGAACGTGGGAAACGTTATCACGTCCTAATCGAGAGCTAGCGCTAGTACAGATGTCCCGCTGTCACGTGTGCCACGAACCGCTGGATCTTCCGAACGATTGCAACTACTGTGGCGAATACTACTGTCGCGAACACCGTCTTTCCGAGAACCACAGCTGCCCGAACCTGGACCAAGTTCACACCCTCGGGCCGGAGTTTCGTGAGACAGCGGTCCAACCTGCGAACGAGGACAGCGCTTTCACGCCGGTACGAATCGGCGTGGGGATACTCGTTCTCGCGATACTCGCCACCCTGATCGTGTTGTTCCTTTGAGTATCGTCACGTTCCTCCCGCTATCCCGAGATGCGTCGAGCGTTGATCGACGTCGAGTCCGAACCGTCCGACTCAACACCCCTCCCGACGAACCCTCGAGCATGGACCTCACCACGCTCGTCGACCGCTTCGACGCGGAACTCAGAACCGCGGACTTCGCCGACCTGGACGCCAGCGCGAACGGCCTCCAGGTCGGCCCCGACGAAAAGATGGTCGAGCACGCGGCGTTCGCCGTCGACGCCGCTCGAGAGACGATCGACGCCGCCGCGGACGCAGGCGCGGACGTACTCGTCACCCATCACGGTCTCTCCTGGGGCGGGTTCGAGCGCGTCACCGGACGGACCTACGACCGCCTCGAGCCCCTGATCGAACACGACCTGGCGCTCTACGTCTCCCACCTCCCGCTGGATGGCCACCAGGAACTGGGCAACGCCGCCGGAGTGGCCGACGTGCTCGACCTCGAGGAGCGCCGACCGTTCGGCGCGTACGGGCCGGAGTACATCGGCCAGCGAGGGCGCACGGCCGAGTCGTACGCACCCGAGGAACTCCAGGAGACGCTCGAGTCCACGCTCGACACTGGCGGCCAGCCGGTCCAACTCCTCGATTCCGGTCCCGACGAGATCGAGAACGTCGCCATCGTCACCGGATCCGGCGTCGACTGGCTCGAGGAGGCCGTCGACGCCGGCGCAGACGCACTCGTCACCGGCGAGGGCAAACAGCAGGTCTACCACGAGGCGAAGGAGGCGGGAGTGCACGTCGTCCTGGCGGGCCACTACGCCACCGAGACGTTCGGCGTCCGGTCGTTGCAGGGGATGGTCGAGGAGTGGGGCCTCGAGACGACGTTCCTGGAGGCGCCGACGGGGCTGTGAGCAGGTGATCCGGCGACGAGCCGCGCCCGCGTCGACCAATTAGCTCGCCAACCATTGCATCGAATTTCGGTTCGTTCCGCCGTCGCTACCCTGGGGCGCGCGAACACATCGAGGAGAGGCAACGACTCCACATGGGCCGTTCTCGAGCCCGCTAATCGCCTCCTACTCCCTCAAACGGCGGTCCGTTTCCGGCGAAGGGGGTCTCTACTCGGGGAACGAATCGACGGGTCGGCTGGCCGGATACGTGTCCTGTCACTCGTCTAATCAGTGATGGAATCGAGTTTGGGACCTGTTACTCGAGCGATTCTCACACCCTCGTTCGTTCAGCGACGGTGGCATTCTCGCGTGCGAGACGATTCGCGCCGAAGGATGCTCGTGAAAACCGGTAGTTCATCGATTACAAACTGTCCATCTCGTGGAGGTGTACTCACTCTGGGGGCGATCCCCCGGGAGACTACGATGACAGACGAACGATCCATCACGAGACGAGACAGCCTCAAACGAATCGCCGCCTCCGGCGCGCTCCTCGGTGGCACCGGCTTCGCTACCGGGACCGTGAGCGCAGGCGAGGGGATGGCCGACAACATCAGGCTCGTGGCCAGCTGCTACGAGGAAGACCGATCGAAGTTCCGCGTCGACAACCACAACAAGAAGACGGTGAAAGTCACCTGGGACGTCTACGGAACCGACCAGTCCGGCTCGCTCAAAGTGTCCGGCAAGGACTCGGCGTACTTCTGGGTCAACGCCGACCACGGTGACGCCACGGTCAGGCTCTTCTACGACGGCGAACAGATCGACGTCAAGCACGCCAACGACCAGAAGGTGTGTGCGCCCGAAGACCCCAAAGAAGCGATCGACCTCGAGGCCGCGTGTTACATCGATGAACGCGTCTACAACGGCGAGAACGACGTCACGGTCGACCCCGACGGGACCTGCGACGAGGCGACGTACTGCTTCACGCTCACGGTCGGTGACGACGCCGACGGGAACTCGCTGAACGAGATCGAGGCCGACTTCTGTGGAAGCGGCATCGACGTCTCGAACGTCGACGACGATGACGTATCGGTCGAGCTGAATGGTGACGACGTGACCGACGACCTGGACGAGGTCGACGATGACGACGATGGCCAGACGCTCACGCTCACCTTCGGCGGTGATTACGACCTCGAGGAGGGCGACGAGATCCGGGTCTGCCTCGACGACGTCAAGAACCCGGCCGAGGCGGGCGTTTACACCGCGCGGTTCACGCTGAACGACGAGGAGTCGTCGGTGAGCGCGTTCACGATCGGAGACGTCGACGACGGCTCGAAAGGGAAGAAAAAGAAGAAGGGCGACCACTTCCCCGGGATGGCGAAGTTCTGCGTCCACAACCAGTTCTACGAGGACGTCAAGGTCGTCTGGCGCAGTACCTACATGCACCAGGCGGGACTCCTGGAAGTGCCCGCACGCGGCACGCGATGCTTCTGGGCCGACCTCGACAAGAAGGGGAAGGCACACGTCAAACTACTCTACGACGACGAGCAGGTCGACGAGGCCGACGCCAACACCGACGAACGCTGCACGCCGAACCCGCACAAGATCCGGTTCCGGGCGGTCTGCCACGAGAACGGCCGCGCACGCTTCCGCGTGTTCAACTACAACCAGCAGACGGTGCCCGTGTCCTGGTCGGTCGACGACGATGACGATGACGATGACGACGACTGCGACTACGACGGCTCCGGTTACGTCCCCGCGATGGACTCGCTGGACGTCTGGGTCGACGTCGACGACGATGACGACGACGTGACCCTCTCGTACCTCGGCGAGGAACTCGACACCGACGAGGTCGCCGAGAAGGTCTGTGGCCCCGAGAACCCCAAAGAGGCCATCGACCTCGACGGGCTCTGTTACCAGCCCGGAAAGGGCAAGAAGCCGGGGAAGGCCAGGTTCGCCATCCACAACTGCTACGACTACAAGGTCCGGGTGACCTGGAAGAGCGCCTACACTAAAGAGGCCGACACGATCAAACTCGACGTCGGCGAGACCCACTACTTCTGGGTCGACCTCGACAAGAAAGGGAAGGCGATGGTCAACCTCTACTTCAACAACAAGAAGATCGACGAGGCCGACGCCGACACCGACACGCTGTGTGAGGAGTACGACGACTGACCTGACGCGAACGCCGACAGTTCCCCTGCACCTGTTATTTTTTCGCCGCCGATGCGACGCGTGAGCCACGAGCCTCGAGCCGTAGGCTTTCAGTTCGGACTGAACCGCTCGAGACCAATTGGCAGAATCATCGAGAACGCCGGTGCGATTCGACGAACCTGTCGTGCCGGAAATCGCGGCGTTGAAACGACTGGCACCCTCACGCTCGAGTATGACTGGCGACGAGGCCCACGACCCCGATCACGATCACGGTCACGACAACGACGGTCACGATTCGGAACACGATGCCGATCATCACGAACCCGAGCGAGAGACGTTCGCCCACGACCCCGTCGGCCACGCCGAAGTCCGTTCCGGGATGTCCGTCGACGATCTCGCGACCCAGTACGGACGCGCGGGCGTCGGCGCGGCGAACCTCCACGAGGCGATCGACGTCACGAGCGCCATGTTCGACGACGACGTCACCGTCTTCTTCGGCCTCGCGGGCGCGATGGTGCCGACGGGGATGCGCAAGATCGTCTCCGATCTCGTTCGCGACGGGTACATCGACGTCCTGGTGACGACCGGGGCGAACCTCACTCACGACTCGATCGAGGCCATCGGCGGGAAACACCACCACGGCGCCGTCCACGCCGAGGGCAAGACCGAACGCGAACACGACGAATCGCTTCGCGAGGAGGGCGTCGACCGAATCTACAACGTCTACCTCCCCCAGGAACACTTCGCCGAGTTCGAGAACCACCTCCGGGAGGAGGTGTTCCCCGTCCTCGAGTCCGAGTGCGAAGACGAGGGGTCGGTCTCGATCGAACGGCTGACCCGCGAACTCGGACGGGCGAACGCGGACGTGAACGAACGAAACGGCATCGACGAGGATCCCGGTCTCGCGGCGGCGGCCTACGAGAACGACGTGCCGATCTACTGTCCCGCGGTCCAGGATTCGGTGCTGGGACTCCAGGCCTGGATGTATTCCCAGACGACCGCCTTCTCACTCGACGCACTGGGGGACATGACCGGCCTGACCGACCTGGCGTTCGAGGCGGACGAGGCCGGCGCGTTCGTCGTCGGCGGCGGGGTGCCGAAGAACTTCACGCTCCAGACGATGTTGGTCACTCCACGAGCCTACGACTACGCCGTCCAGTTGACGATGGACCCGCCCCAGACCGGCGGCCTCTCGGGGGCGACCCTCGACGAGGCCCGGTCGTGGGGGAAACTCGAGCCGGAGGCTCAAAATGTGTCGGTGTACGCCGACGCGACCATCACGCTGCCGCTGGTCGTGGCGGCGGCGCGCGATCGCGTCGAATAAAGCGCCTCGATGCCGGGTGACAGGCAATTCCCGGACGAGGCGATTTTGGTGTTCGAGCCGCGGAGCGTGGGGGCCGAGTGATCAGGTAGGGGTTTACGAACCACGACGGGCGGTCAGCGTCGATCTTCGGGGATGAAATCGGCCGTCTTCATCTCGCGGTAGGTCGAACAGTCCGGGCACGCGTGGACGTCGTCTCGATTGTCGCCGAACACGCGGGCGAACTGCCGGGTCACCCGGTTGCCACAGTTCAGGCACTCAGGTGTAGTCGTGGTCGCCGCCTCTCGAGACGCCATCGGGGTCCACTGCGTTGGTTCAGTCGACATCAACAGCCTCTTTCGACGTTAGGGTATTTACTATAGGTCGCCTAACGAATGAAATCGGCTGCAAGCGTTTCAAATCGCCGTGCAAGTCTCGAATGGGACAGTGTCCCGAAATCCGGACAATCAGCCGACGGTAAGCGTGTAATGGATCGTTATTTGCACGTAATACGAAATTAGTCGCGGGATAGACGGTCGCCAGTCGGCCGAGTGGTCCCTGCCGTTTTCGAGGGGAACGAACGCGAACGAACCCGATACGGTCAGTTGCAACACTCGGGAAGACGAATGCGAATCGTTCACCCGACCGTGCTCGCTCGGGTAGTGGCCCGATCTCAACGCCGAACCGGTGTGGTCGACGAAACGCCGTCGCGTCTCCCTCGCTGAACGACGTCCTCGAGAGTCGGTCACGTTCCCATCGGGTGATCGTTTGACATCCTCCCCGCCCTGAAGGGCGAGGATTCCCGAGCGTTGGGATATTATGGTTTGCAGTCTACCACTTGGTCACGCGGTAAGAATCCGCGTGTCAAGTCGTGAAGGTAGACTCCGGGCTGTGCCAACCAGCCGGTACTCCTATCCTCGTCCAAACTGGCCGAAGACTCGGAGTTACTTTGATTAATGTCGAGACGGATATTCTCCGCCCCGTTCACGTCGGCGTTGAACGCATCATCGTGTTCGTCGCACACGTACAGGCCGCGTTCAACGCGCTGACTATCGACTTTCCTACCGCATACGCAACACGTCTTGCTCGTGTCGCGTTCGGATACTTCTACGACCTCGATGCCCTCGACTTTCGCTTTGTAAGTGAGTATCTTCGTGAAGCGGTCGAACGCCCACCCGTGCAAGTCAAGGTTGCCGTGCCGACCCCAGCTTTTCGACTCACCGTTCTCGTCCTCTCGAATACCGTTGAGCTTACCGATGTTGATGCGCCCCACTCCTCTCTCAATACACCGTTCGACGATGTGTTTGGCGAGACTGTGGAAGAAGTGGGTGCGGCGCTCCGACCACTTCGCGTGCAGACGAGTAGCTTCTTTACCGCCCGAGTCGTCGCACTTGGCGATTTCTTTCGGGAAGTAGTACCCGTCTTGCTTCAAGCGGTTGCCGGGATAGAGGTCGGATTCCTCGGTGCTGTATGCGACGGCGGCGAAGTTGCAGATGCCGAGGTCGATGCCCGCCGTCTCGGTGCCGGGTGCGTCGGGTGTCTCCACTTCGTGTTTGCAGACAAGGTGGAGTTCCCACCGCTGTTTCGACTTGCTGTAGACGGCCCTGACTTGTTGCAGGTTTTCAACCGTGACCTCGGGACGAGTCTCGTACTCGACGAGGATGTAGTCCCAGTCTCGCGGGTGGTCTTTGTGGTTCGCGCCCTTCGAGAGGCGGACGCGATTGTGTTTCGAGTCGTGACGGATGCCTTTCTGCTTCCACGTCACGGTGGAACGCGGGTGTTCTTCGTGGACGCGGTTGCCGTTGTCGTCGTAGTAGTTTTTCTTGCGGTAGCCGGGCGGATTCGCACGAGAGTCGTTCTTGCGTTTGCCATACCACGAGTTGAAGGCTTCAGCGAGTTCCTCCAGAACGCGCTGACTGGACTGGCTGTGCAGTCCCTTGTATTTGGTGTGACCTTTCAACTCGCGCTTCAAGTCCGAATCGTCGGGAATCTCGCCAGTTTCCTCCCACACTTGCCGGGAGTGATGGTTCGCAACGTTCCACAGTTTCGATGCACTCCATGCGTGCAGGTCGAGCATCCGCTCCACTGGTGAGTGGTTGCGGATTTTCGCCCGATATGTGCGGTGGACGTACATTCGTGAAACGTCTCCATAACCAGTTATGGTGCCTTTTATTGTGAATGTTTGGGTTGGTACGTGGAATATCCAGCCGTGCAGTCATCGGTGGGTAGTGTCATCCAGTGACGGCGCGTATCCCCACCGTGAACGGCGAGGTTTTGCACCTTCTCATCCCATAACCCGTATAGTTATCCGTGAATTCGTATAACCCGTAGGTACTGATGAAAGCCGTGATTCTCGCTGCTGGGGAGGGGACCCGGATTCGTCCGCTCTCGGGCGAGTTGCCGAAACCGATGCTCCCGGTTGCCGACCGCCCGCTGCTCGGCCACACCGTCGACACCGCCATCGACGCCGGAGCCGACGAAATCGTTCTGGTAATCGGGTACGAGGCCGATGCGGTTCGCTCGCACTTCGGCACAGAGTACCGTTCGACACCGATCCGCTACGCCGTCCAGGAGTCCCAGGAGGGAACCGCCCACGCCGTCAACGCGGCGCGCGAGCACCTCGAGGGCCCCTTCGCCGTTCTCAACGGCGACAACCTCTACGATCAGGCGGCCATCGACGAACTCTTCACTCGCTGTCCTGCCGTCTGTGCGATCGAAGTCGAGGAACCGCAACACTACGGCGTGCTCAGCACCGACGACGAAAGCGTCACGGACATCGTCGAAAAGCCGGAGAACCCGCCCACCAACCTCGCCAACGCCGGGGCTTACGCCTTCCCCGCCGAGGCGAAAGCGTGGCTCGAGGTTCCCGAGAGCGAGCGCGGCGAGTACGAGATCACGGACGTGCTCGCGACGGTCATCGACGAGTTCGACGTCACGCCCGTGGTCGTCGACCGCTGGCTCGACGTGGGTCGCCCGTGGGAGTTGCTCGAGGCCAACGAGTGGAAACTCGGCGAACTCGATTCCCGAATCGACGGCGACGTGAGCGAGGACGCCACACTCGAGGGAACCGTCGTGGTCGAGGAGGGCGCAGAGGTCCGTGCCGGCGTCGTAATCGAAGGACCGGCGCTGATCCGGGAGGGGGCGACCGTGGGTCCGAACGCCTACGTTCGCGGCTCGACCCTCGTTGGCGAGGGCGCGAAAGTCGGCCACGCCGTCGAGGTGAAAAACAGCGTCCTCTCGGCGGGAGCGACCGTGGGCCACCTCTCGTACGTGGGCGACAGCGTCCTCGGGGAGAACGTGAACTTCGGCGCCGGGACGAACGTCGCGAACCTGCGCCACGACGGCGAGGACGTCCGGTTCACCGTAAAGGGTGAGCGCGTCTCGACCGGTCGCCGGAAGTTCGGCGTCGTCGCGGGCGACGAGGTCAAGACGGGCATCAACACCAGCCTGACGCCGGGATTGAAACTCTCTTCGGGGGCGACAAGTTATCCGGGAGAGACCGTCGACCGGGACCGATAGCCAGCAGGCGGCAGTCGACCAGGACCGATACTCACGGACAGTTCTCGACGCATCTCGAGTCCGACGCCAACCGACGGGTGCGTCTCTGTGTTTCCTCCCTCGAGTGTCTCGTTATATGATACCACGAGCCACCGATACGTTATACCGCTGGAGTTCGTAGTGATGGTGTGAGCGAAGAACACCAACGACGCAATTTGCGGATGCCCAACGACGACGAAGTGTTCGCCGTTGTCACCGAACACCTCGGCGGCAACCACGTCCGACTCCAGTGTGAGGACGGCAAGAGCCGTCTCGGCCGTATCCCCGGCCGCATGAAGTACCGGACCTGGATCAACGAGGACGACATCGTCGTCGCCGAACCCTGGGACTGGCAGGACGAGAAGGCGACGATCGAGTGGCGCTACACCGGCCAGGACGCCGACCAGCTGCGCCGCGAAGGGCACATCGACTGAGTGTTTTCGCTGACGGTACTCGCTGGCTCGCCTCGAGAGCGACGCATTCGGTGCTAATCGGCGCGTCACCCGAGACCAAGAGAGTCACTCGACCACCTGTAACGAGACCGCGTTCTGACTATTGATTGTATAGTATTGGGAATCGAACCGATGAAAACCGTCCGGCACCACGGCAGCGTCTCGATAGTCGGGATCACGTGACCGGAAACGGCGGCCTCGTCACCTCGAGGCGGTCACCCGAATTGATGCCCGATTATTCGACCGTGACGCTCTTCGCCAGATTCCGGGGCTTGTCGATCGGTCGTCCCAGCGCGTTCGCCGCGTGGTAGGACACCAGCTGGAGCTGGACGTTCGCGAGCAGGCCCGCCAGGTCCGGATCGACGTCCGGAATCTCGAGGTGGGCGTCCGCGATGTTCAACGCACGATGGCCCTCGGGACACACCGCGATCACCGGTGCGCCCCGCGTCTGGGCTTCCTCGGCGTTGTTCAGTACTTTCTCGTCCTCCTCGCCGGTGAAGATCGCGAACACCGGCGTTTCGGGGGTGACGAGCGCCAGCGGGCCGTGTTTCAGTTCGCCCGAAGCGAACCCCTCGGCGTGCTCGTAGGTAATCTCCTTGAACTTCAGCGCGCCCTCGAGCGCGACCGGGAATCCGAGGCCGCGACCGATGAAGAAGAACGACTGGCTGTCGAGGTACTGCTCGGCGAGGTCCCTCGAATCGTCGTCCTCGAGGACCGACTCGATCGTCTCCGGGAGCGCCGAGATGTCCTCGAGCAGCGACTCCAGGTTCGCTCGCTGCTCGCCGACGACGTCGCCGGTCACCCGCTGGGCGAGCAACAGGAGCATGACGGCCTGCGAGGAGAACGTCTTCGTCGCGGCGACGCCGATTTCGGGGCCGGCGCGGATGAGCAGGGTGTCGTCGGCCAGTCGCGCGGCCGTCGAGCCGACCACGTTCGTCACCGTCAGCAGTCGGGCGCCGTCGGCCGCCGCCTGGCGCATCGCCGAGAGGGTGTCTGCGGTCTCACCGCTCTGAGTGACGGCGATCACGAGCGTGTCCTCGTCCACGGGAGGAGCACTTACCCCGTACTCGTTGGCGAGGTGGGCGCTCGTCTGGACGCCGGCGCAGTTCATCGCGATCGATCCGTAGAGGGCGGCGTGATAGGACGTACCGCAGGCGACGAACTGCACGCGCTCGATTCCCTCGAACGTTCCCGGGGGGAACGACTCGAGGGCGACGTCGCCGGCCTCGTGATCGATCCGGCCCTCGATGGCCTGGCTGAGCGAGGTGCCCTGCTCGTAAATTTCCTTGAGCATGAAGTGGTCGTACTCGCCCTTGCCGGCCTGTTCGGGGTCCCAGTTCACCGTCTCGGCCTCACGTTCGATGGCGTTGCCCTCGAGGTCCGTGAACTCGATGCCGTCGGGACGGACGACGATCACGTCGCCGTCTTCGAGGTAGACGACGCTGTCGGTGTACTCGAGGAACGCGGGGACGTCGCTGGCGAGGAAGTAGCCCTCCTCGTCGAGGCCGACGACCAGCGGCGAGCCCTGTCGAGCGGCATAGATGACGTGATCGTCGGCGACCATCGCGGCCACCGCGTAGCTGCCCTCGAGGTCGTCGATGGCCTGTCGGAACGCCGCCTCGGCGGAGGCGCCCTCGTCGAAGTACGACTGGATGAGGTGCGGGATGACCTCGGTGTCGGTGTCGCTGGTGAACTCGTGGCCCGCGGCTACGAGGTCGGCTTTCAGTTCGGCGTAGTTCTCGATGATACCGTTGTGGACGACGGCGACGTCCTGGGTCGAATCGGTGTGAGGATGGGCGTTTTCGTCAGTCGGCGGCCCGTGGGTGGACCAGCGGGTGTGGCCGATGCCGACCTCGCCGTGGAGATTGTCGCTGTCGATCGTGCGCTTCAGATCGTCGACCTTCCCGGAGCGCTTCTGGACTTTGATTCCGGAGCCGTTCTGGACGGCGACGCCCGCGGAGTCGTAGCCGCGATACTCGAGGTTCTCGAGCCCGGTCAGCAGGGTATCGATCGCCTGGTCGGTGCCCACGCGTCCGATGATGCCACACATCAGTGGCTCACCTCGTTGATCGCGACGTCGACCGCGGGAGTCTGCCGGGTGCGAGGGAGAGATGCGAAGCGGTTTCGGGGGGAGCCGCCACGGGTCGCTCGGACCGTCAAACGATGCACTGTCATAGCACTACAGAGCGGCGCTCGACCCATTACTATAGATCCACTAACGCAGTCGATAGTCACCACGTACTCTCTCCACCGGCTGATACGTCGCGAACCGGCCTCGAGCCCGTCGAAATTGCCGTCTTTCGACGCAGATGGAATTATTTCACGAGATGGGAGAGAATTCCGCCCGCGCAGACGGTCCTTTCCATCGGTATGTTCACCCATCGCGTTTCCGGAAACAGTTTTGAACTGATTACACGATCGAAAACAGCGTCTATAACACAGTCTATAATCGTGACTCGAGCGGCTCGGATCGAGCCCTAGAGCGACGACTCACACAGCTCGGTCACCGCCCGGCGGAGCCGCTGGGAGACGGCGGATTTCGAGATCCCCAGCGTCTCGGCGAGTTCGTCCTGTGAGATGCCACGAGGAACGTCGAAGTACCCCTCCTCGTAGGCGACGCTCAGAAGTTCTTCCTGTTTCTCGGTTAGTCCAATCGCGGTCGTCTCGTTCGCTTCCGCCAGGCGCAAGTGGTTGACGTGAAACGAGATTCCTCGTCGGCGACACGACTGGTTGAACGCCAGTAAGCTATCGCGGTCGGGAAAGCGCGTTCGAAGCACCCAGCCGGTCTGTCCGCTCGAGAGGTCGAGGACGCGGCCGCCGGCTTCGACGACCTGGCTCGTGAATCGAACGGCGCGGTCGGTAACCGTGGCTCGATACACCCGTTTTCGCGGGTATCGTTCTACTAGCGTCGGATTCGAGACCGTGGTATCGCGCGCGAGCGCAGATTCGAGCTCGTCGAAAGGAGCGGCCTCGGCGACGAAGAAGATCACCGTAGTGCCGTCCTCGAGTTCGCTCGAGTACTCGAGGTCGACGCGACCGCTGGAGAGTCGTTGAAGCGTCGGTCGAAGAATCAACGCGTCGTGATCGAGTTCGAGTTCGGCGACAATTCCGCCGTCGGCCTGAGATCGAAGCGGAACCGAATCGGCGTCGAGGGGGTTAGTGCTCATCGACGGACCACCCCGCACGGAACGAGAGTCGGGTAATCGCCGCTTATCGCAGACAAGTACATCAAGCGTGCATTTCGCCCCGAGTCACTTGGTGGTAGACGCTAAATGGCGAAACGGACGGTTAACGAGGCGCTAAACTGATTCATTCATCGACTTCAGTGATAGTCACGACGTGGTGAGTAATTCGGAATTTCCGGCCGCGACGTGCGTTCCAGCGACGAGATGAGGGTCCGGAACGGCGAGTCAGTCCGGTGGTCGCTCGAGCCACCCCGCCTCGAACAGAAGTTCGTACACTTTTCGTTCGGCGATGCGCAAGTGTCGCGTGAACGTCGGCTGAGAGACGTCGAGCAGATCGGCGACCTCGCCGCCGGTGTGCTCGCGCGGGGACTCGAAGTAACCCGAGTAGTAAGCGAGCCTGAGCGTCTCGAGCTGGCGCTCGGTCAACTGATTGCTGACGCGGTCCTCGAACGAACTCGCCGGACGGTCCCCGGACGAGACGACGCGTTTCGAACGGAGTTCGACGCCCGATTCCCAGCGTTCGAGTCGGTCGACGAACGACCGGATGCTGGTTCCGGGTGCGAGGTCCACGACGAACGCCGGTCGCCGCTCGCGCCCGTCTATCGTTCGGAGGTCTCCCCCGTGTGCGCCTACCAGTCCGGCGAGCGTCTCGCCAGCGAGTCGAACCTCGACGTGGAGACGGGCGCCTCGTTCGCTCGAAACGTCGAGTGCCTCGAGGCCCTCGATCCCGTCAGCATTCGAGCGAACGGCCGACGCCTCGAGGTCGTCGTTTGCAATCGAGCACACGACTGACGTCCCGCTCACCCCCTCCGAGAGCGCCAGCAGGTCGATCCGGCACCGACAGCGTGTGGCGAGGGCGACGAGGGGGTCACCACTACCACCACCCTCATCCGAGGAGAGCCCTTCTGCCGGCTCCTCCGGCGCAGTTCGAAGACGGTCCGCCCCGTCGTCGACCGACGGAAGCGCGAACGTGAGTTCGAGTCGGTCCTCGGCGCTCAGGAACCGTCGGTACTCGCCGACGGCGAAGGCGAGCGAGAGGTGCGTTCGGAGGGTCTCGAGTCGCTCGAGCAAGTCGGACGTCACGGCGGCTGCCGGGACGGAGAGCGCCAGCACGCCGTATCGCCGGTCGTCGAACGACAATGGAAGGAAGACGACGTCCCCGACTTGGTCGTCGGGGCGGTCGAATCGGCCACGACGGTCGGTTCGTCCCACCGTCCCCGGCGTGTTCCGGTCGGCGGCGGGGACGTGGCTCACCGATCCAGACTCGATTGCCGCCGAAAGCGAGTCGCCGTCTTCCGCGAAGCCGTCGCTTCCGATCGGCGAACTCGCGGTCAACGACCCAGCGCTCGCTTGCTCGGTGACGGTCTCGGCGGCCGGATCGACGTCACCGAACCAGGCGCCGTCGATCCACTCGAGCGCCGCCAGGTCGGTACAGAGTATCGACTCAGTGGCCCGACGGTCCGAGGTATCGGCCAGCGTGGACTCGAGCCCCTGCACGACCGCCTCGAGCTCGCCCAGTCGGTCGCGGTCCGCTTCGAGGCGGTCGACCGTCTCCTCCAGCGCCTCGAGCGCGCGCCGGCGATCCATCGCCTCGAGTTCGGTCGCGGCCAGAGCCGTCACCCAGCCGGTCGCCTCGACGTCCATCGAATCGAGCGTTCGCAGGCCGAGTCCCGTCACGACGACGACTCCGCGGTCGCCGACCGGGGCGACGAACACCTGATCGGTCGCCACCGCACCCGTTGCCAGCAGCGGGTCGAACGCCCCGGACTCGAGACGGCCGAGCGACGGTCCCGACAGCTGCCGCGGGTCCAGCGCCGGGACGTCCGCACAGTCGAGGGTCGGGAAGTGTATCGCCGGATCGGCGTCGGTCGGCGCGACGGCCGCCGGATAGAGTCGTTCACCATCGAGCAGGTAACAGCAGGCGACCGACGACGGGGTGAGCGCGAGGATGCCGTCGGCGAGGTGCTGGCTCACTACCGACGGCGACCTCGCCGACCGGATCGTGCGACTCGCCTGGAAGAGAGCGGAGACTATGGCGACGTCCGCCGACGGCGGCCGGTCGCCGAGCATGCAGAGCGCCGCCCGGTCTCGAGACAGCGATACGACGGTCGACGAGACGGTTCGGTCGCCGTCTCCCGTTCGGACGGTCGCCTCGAAGGTGTCCGCGCGCCGTACCGTCGAGTCGCCCGCTCGATGTCGGATTCTGTCCATCGTTCGCTCGTCAACCAGCGAGTCGAGCGCGCCGGCGAGCACGTCCGTCGCACCCAGCAGCTCCCGTGCGACCGGGTTCGCCTCGAGCGTTCGCTCCGTCTCCCGGTCGAAGACGACGACGCCGATTCGGAGCGCCGCCGTCACCGCCTCGAGCGCCCGTGCCGTCTCGACGGCCGGACCCGCCTCGTCCTTCGGTGACGCCTCGTCGCGATCGGTCGACGCACCCACGGCGATGGCCAGCATGCCCGAGTCCGTGGGCGCGGCCACCCACTCGAGCGTCGAGCCTTCCTCGTCCGGCGACCCCTCCCCGTCGAAGGAGAGCGACGTCCGAAACCGAACCGACGACCCACTCTCTCGAGCCTCCCGAAGACGGGCGAGAATCGCCTCGTGACGGTCCGCCGGCAGCGCCTCCTGGATCGGGGTCCGGGCCGTGGGACCGTCGACGAAGAGGACGCTGGCTTCGTCGGACGCCGCGACGATCCGCCACGCCTCGTCGACGGCGAACGCCGGGCGCTCGAGCGCGCCGACCCAGGCTTCGACGTCGCTCGAGTCGGGTTCTGGCGTGGGGCCGACGGTCAGAACGAGGCCGTCGTCGGGTACCGGGTCGGCGCCTCTCACCGTCGCGACGTGCGTTCGCCACGTGCCATCGACATGGCGAAGCTGAACGATTCGCGGCCCAGTCGGGGCGCCCCCCGCCTCGACTCCCCCCTCGTCCGCCGTCTCGTCCCCCGCCTCGTCCGCCGACGAGGTTCGTGCCACCTCGAGCGCGCGCCGGATCGATTGTCGGTCGTCGTCGTGGACGACATCCGCGACGGGTCGGCCGACGAGTTCGCCCGGCGTGTACCCCATCACGGCCTCGACGGAGGGGAGGGCCGACTCCACGGTATCCGTCGAGTCGACGACGAGAGCCGTCCCGGGTCCGTTCTCGAGGGCGGCCCGTTCGAGTGCCGTCCAGGTCTGGTCGACGGCGGGCGGTGACGACGCTTTGAGTATTGTTTCCACGCGTGCGCGAACCTCCGCTCGCGAAGCGTCCGGATCGAGCACGTCCGTCGCCCCGGCCTCGAGCGCTGCCTCGGCGTCAGCGCCAGCGGCGACCGCCAGGAACGGGCAGTCGGCGCGCTCGCGAACGCGTTCCAGATCGGCCGGTGGGAGGTCGAACGGGTACACCAGACAGCCCGCCTGCGCCATCTCGAGGTACTCGAGGGCCGTCCCGAGGTCGGTCACCCGATGAACGGCCTCCACGCCGAGGGCGTCCTCGAGCGTTCGCGCCGTCTCGCCGACGCTATCGGCCGGGTCGATCACGAGGACTGGCGGCGTACCGCGAGACTCGAGGCCGGCGCGCTCGCTCACCGGAGTCACCTCCGACGCGGTGGCGTCTGCGAGTCGTCTGGCCGCCCGGTCTCGTCAGTCACTGTCGAACACGACCGTCCTGAGACGATTAAGTAGCCCCACCGTATCGACCGGTAGCGAGCGATTGCGTTCACGGCGACGGTTCCGAAACCGCTCACAGCACCTCGAGGATCACGATCGCGAGGTAGAGTTGCCCGAGTCCGGCGACGATCATGACGGCGCCAGCGAGGCGTTCGATCGTTCCCGTGTGCGCTGCGATCCACCCCGCCCCGGCGACGAGTCCCATCCCCGTCGCGACGGTGAGCGAGATCATGAGTCCGGTGACGCTCCCCACGTACGCGATGAGGACGAGCGCGCCAGCGCCCGCCGGTAACGAGAGCGCGCTGGTCAGGACGCCGAGGAACAGCGGCGCGACGCAGCCGGCCGCCGCGAGCGCGTACCCGGCGCCGAAGACGCCGAACCCGAGGACGCTCGAGCGCCGTTTCGGGAGCGCGAAAGACAGCGAGGGGGCTCGTCCGGCGACGACCAGAAGTCCGAACACGATCAACAACGCGCCGACGATCGGTTCGAACAGGGTAATGTTCGAGAGCGTCTCGTGGCCGACCACGAACGTCGCCCCGAGGAGGACGAGAAACGTGGCAATGACGCCAGCACCGGCGACGACACCGCGAGCGAGCGAACCCCCGAGCGTTGGCTCTGCGTCCTCGGTTCGGCTCGCGTAGTAGCCGACGTACCCCGGGAGCAACGGGTACGCACACGGGGAGAAGAACGTCGCGATACCGGCTCCGACTGCGAACGCGACCGTCGACACGAAGGCGAGATCGACCATCGATCAGAGCGCGCGTTCGATGCCAGCGATCAGTTCGTCGACCGACTTGATGCCGTCCTCGGACCACTGCACGAAGCCGTACTCGTCGACGGCGACTGCGTACGGGTAGCCCTGGAGTCCGTAGCGCTCGGCGAGTTCGACGGTGCGATCGACGCCGACCGTCCAGTTGCCGTCGTGTTCGGCCCACCAGTCGGCGAGTTCCGCCTCCGTGATCGAGGCCCCGGTCGACGACCCGACGTTCTCGTTGGTCACCGAGACGAACAGTACCTCGTCGCCCAGCTGTTCGTGGGCCTCGACGAGGGCAGGCATCTGCTTGATGCAGGGCGCACACCACGTTCCAAAGAAGTCGATGAACGTCGGCTGCTCGAGCGACGGGAGGGCGATGGTCCCGGCCTCGCTCCCCTGGGTGTCGACCGTCTCGATCTCGAGTTGGTCGGCCTCGTCGCCGAAGCGACGCCGGATGCGAGACTGCAGGCTCGAGACGTCGGTCGTGGCGACCACGCCGCCCGTAGCGAGGACGCCGAGACTGCCGAGCCCTGCGAGGAGGTCGCGCCTGCGCATGTTACTGTCCAACGACCGTGCGTACGTCCTCGAGGACCTTCGAGGTGTCGACCGAGGCGCCGTTCCGGTACGCGCGCTCGACGACGCCGTGTTCGTTGACGAGGAAAGTCAGGGCGATGTGGGTGAACGTGTACTCGCCGTGGTCGTGGCCGCTGGTATCATTGCCGCCATCCTCGCTGTCGTTTTCGGCTTCGGTTTCGTTTCCGTGGTCGTTCCCGTGATTCTCGTCGCCTCCGCTTTCGCCTTCGTCGCTGGCGTCACCGTCACCGTCACTACCCTCCTCGGCGTCGTCCACCCGCTCGATCTTCATCCCGAACGTCTCGTCGATCGTCGTCTTCGCCGTCTCGTTGTCCTCGGGCCGAAGGAAGTGCCAGTTGCCGACCTCGAGATCGACCCCCTGCTGACCGGCGTACTCCTCGAGCACTTCGGGGGTGTCACGCTCGGGATCGAACGTGAGTGCCAGCAGGTCCAGATCGTCGACGTAGTCGCGTTCCATAGCGTCGGCCTGCGCCCGCCGTAGGCGCAACAGCAGGGCCGGGCAGACCCCGTCTGGACACGACGTGAAGAAGAACGTCAGCAGATAGGATTTTTCGCCCTCGAGGTCGCTCGAGGAGACGGTTTCGCCGGTTAGTGGGTCCGGGAAGGAAAACGACGGCATCTCCTGGCCGTAAATCGGGTAAACGGGGTCGCCCTGAGATTCGGCCGGCGCCTCGAGGACGGTCTGCCCGTCGCCCCAATACTCGTTCACGTCGTCGTCGGAATCCTCGCCACCCAGCACGCCTTCGACCGAGCCGAGACACCCCGCAACCCCGGCGAGACCCGCCGTCGAGAGACCGCCGAGATACGTCCGTCTGTCCATACTCGAATCCTGGCACCGGTCGATCAAAGGCTCGTTGGTTCGGCGATCGGCGAACCGACAGCGGTTTTGGCGCCTCGACCCTCGGTTCGAGTATGACCGCCTCTCGGCGAGACGCGCTCCGCTACGCCGCCATCGCCGGTTCGCTCGGACTCGCTGGCTGCCTCGAGCGCCTCGGCTTCGAGGAACAGTCGGCCTGGAACACCCCGCCGCTGCTCGAGGATCGTCCCGACGCCGTCTACGTGCCGGCCGGCGAGGAGGAGATGGCCACGTACGGTCAGGCGACGGCGGGCGACTACGCCGTCTCGCTCACCTACACCTTTCCCCACCGGTTCTGGCTCGTCTCCGGCGAGCGCGAGCGCGTCGACGTCCAGACAGAGGACACGCACCACCTGATGATGACCGTCTGGGACGACGCGACCGGCGTCGTCCTCCCCGCCGACCTGGGCCTCGAGATCGTCGACGCCGACGGCGACCTCGTCCACGGCGACGCCCCCTGGTCGATGCTCGCCCAGCGAATGGGATTTCACTACGGCGACAACGTCACCCTCCCCGAGGAGGGATCGTACACGGCCCGCATCCAGGTCGGCCCGATCACGACCCGCCGAACCGGCGACCTCGAGGGACGACTCGAGTCGCCCGAGACGGTCGAGATTCCGTTCGAGTACGCCCGCGCTGACGTGCGCGACCTCGAACTGATCTCGGTTCCCGAGGACGAACAGGGGACGCGGGGGGCACTCGGGGTGATGAGCCACGGGGGCGGAGGCGGGCACGAGGGCGAGCACGACGAAACCGGGTCGGGCAACGACGAACACGGAAACGGCGCCGCACCCGCGTTCACCGGACCCGCCGTCTCGGACCTCCCCGGAACCCGCTTCGGCACCGAACGGAGCGGCGACGCGGCCATTACGGCCATCGAGACCGACCTCGAGCGGCTGTCTGCCGACGCGGACGCAGACACGTACCTCGCCGTCTTCCCGCGCACGCCGTACAACGACGTGCCGCTCCCCTTCACGTCGCTGTCGGTCACCCTCGAGGCCGACGGCGAGACGCTGCTCGAGGAGCCGCTGGTCGAAACGCTCGATCACGAGTTCGGTCACCATTACGGGCTGGCGACCGACGACGTGACCGCGGCCGACCACGTGACCGTCTCGGTCGACACCGCGCCACAGGTCGCTCGACACGACGGGTACGAGACCGCGTTCTTCGACTTCGAGCCCGTTTCGTTCGATCGGTGAGGCACGCTTCCGAACGGTTTCAGCGAGTTAGATCCCGGCTAGGCGGCCGCTGACCGGGCTTATGACTCGTATAACAAAAACGACCGATACGGTACGTGGCAGGTATGTCACAATCTGAACGCCCCCGAGTAACGGTCGGCTGTCCCGCCTGTAGCGAGTCCGTTCGCGCGGCCGTCCCCGGCGGACCGGGGATCAGGAAACCCGGACACGACCTCGAGGCGAGCGACGAGGAACACCGTCTCAGCGGTACGGAGACGACGTGTCACAACTGCGGTCACACCGTCGAGCTGTACTATTACTAGGTTTCGGGGGAGGGGGTTCGGATTCTCACGAGCCGACCGCTAGCCAATCGAAATCGACCGCAGGGTACAACGGGGGGGGGGGGTTTCGATACCGTTCGAGCCAGTAATGGCGAGTCGAACGCCGAGGGCGCCTCGAGTCTACCTCGACCATACGTATAGAAAATATAGCAAAGACGACGGACCGTTCGTTTCGTGTCCGGTCGAACCCACACGTTTTTGCGACCTGAACGCCCCTCATCGGACGTGCAAATCGAGAACAGCTTTCTCCCCGTTCGCGGCGTGGGCGAGACCACCGAGCGTCGCCTCTGGGAACACGGCATCACCCACTGGGACGAGTTCGACGGCAGCGTCGTCGGCTCGACCGTCGCCGACCGCATCGAGACCTTTATCGACGACGGCCGACGCCACCTCGAGGCCGGTGACGTCTCGCCGTTCGCCGAGGCGCTCCCGGCGGCGAGTCGCTGGCGATTCTTCGAAAACGTTCGCGACGACGTCTGCTACCTCGACATCGAGACGACGGGCCTCAATGCCAGCCATCACGACGTCACAACGGTGAGCGTCCACCGCCGGGGTGAAACCCGGACGTACGTCAACGGCCAGGACCTCACGCGAGACCGCCTCCAGACCGAGTTCGACGACGCCGCGGCGCTCGTGACGTTCAACGGGCAGCGCTTCGACGTCCCCTTCCTCGAGACGGCGTTCGACGTCGATGCCTCGGTGCCCCACATCGACCTCATGTATCCCTGTCGGAAACTCGACCTGACGGGCGGGCTCAAACGGATCGAACGGGACCTGGGCATCGACCGCGACCAGCCGGACATCAGCGGCCGCGACGCGGTTCGCCTCTGGCACCAGTACGAACGTGGCGACGAGGACGCCCTCGAGACGCTCGTTCAGTACAATCGGGCCGACACCGCGAACCTCGAGCCGCTGATGGAGACGGTGGCCGAACGCCTCCACGAGTCAATCTTCGAACCAGTCTGCGGACGTAGACTCGAGTAGCCGTTTGCGCCATGTTCGATGCGGACGACACTACGTCGCTCTGGGCAGTGCTGTGCGGTGTGTGGGCAAGACGACCGTAAACGCGAACGAGTCAATCGAGAATAGTGACTTCGCCGTCGCTCTCGACGACCATCTCGTAGCCACAGAACGTGAACGTTACTTCGCCGGGGCTCCGTGGGGTGCCATCCTCGCGTGGCGCAAACAGGGAGTCGAGCGCTTCTGGATTGAGAACGTCGTAGAGCGCGTCGTACTCGGGAGGTTCGATTTCGACTGGGTCGACACCCTCTTCTCTGGCAACGGCTTCGACGATACGGAAACTAAGAGGAACTCCTTCTTTCATGCTCGATCGGTCGGCTGACAGTAGCATTGGCGGATGCTTTACACGGTTGGATATAAAACCTGTGGCCTCAAGCCCCTCTTGCTGCACATTTCTATCCATCAATGACCTAGTATGGCCATTATTTTTCAATTTGGGACCTAATTTGATTATAAAATTAGTACTGTCAGCGTAGTCTGAACGAGCTCAGTGGCGAACTCGAGAGTGTAATCACGTATTGAACGTCTGGATTCTATGAAACAGTCGGTCAATTGACCGAACGTCACAGTTGGTTACAATTTTTACCGGGTTTCTCGCCATCAACCACGTGAGTAAGTGACACTCACAGCGACAGTTCGACAGCAGGTGAAGACGGAGTGTTTCTGGACTGCGGGCGAGTCGCTCCGGGTCAGCGTGTACAGCGCGACGCCGAATCGAGGCAATCGTCCGCGCCGCTCGACGTCGGAGCCGACGATCGCAAGAAGGAGCCAGGGACGGGATTTGAACCCGTGAACTCTCGATTACAAGTCGAGTGCATGTACCACCCATGCTCCCCTGGCGCGGTCTGTGAGTTATCACTCGTCCTTTGAGTGTGTATCGTTTTCGGCCGGCCGATCGAGTTCGCGCTCGAGCCCGACCCTGAACGGTTCGTACCCCGCCTCGCGGTAGAAGCGCCTGGCCGCCTCGTTGTCGGCCATTGCCTCGAGAATCAGCCGATCGACGCCGCGGTCGGCGAGGCTGGCCTCGACGTGTTCGAGTAACGCCGACCCGATTCCCTGGCCACGGTAGTCGGGGTCGACGTAGAGGTTCGAGAGGAAACCGCGCGTACACGCCAACTCGAGCGCGCCGTGTTCGACCGAGAAGGACGCGAATCCGATGATTCGGGTCCCGTCACGGGCGACCAGCAATCCGTCGTCGACCTGGTGGGCACCGAGGGTTGCCCGCATCGTCTCCCGGTTGGCCTCCGAGCGAACGACGGATCCGTGTCGGCGCTGATCGGTCGCGAGGCGGACCCAGCACTCCGTGACGGCCTCGAGGTCGTCACTCGTTGCCAGTTCGATCACGAGGTCGATATCGTCACCGACCGTCATTCGCGGGTGGGTGGCGCTCGAGGTGGGTTTGCTAGCACTGGCGGCTCAAGAAGCGGGTATCGCTGCTCGAACGATGGGTGCCGCCGCTCGAGGACCGAGCGCCATCGGGAGAGACACGGACATCGCCGCTCGAGGTACCGGCCTCGCCGCTCGAGATGTCCGGGTGAACGAGCCACGGGCCGTATCGGCCGGCCACACAGCTCGGCGGGCACGTCACACCTGCCGACAGTCCACGCAGACCAACTGGCCGTTGGCCTCCTGGAGCGAGTCGGTGAGCGTCCCACACGCCTCACAGACGCCTTGCGTGCTGAACTCCTCGCCACCGTTGGTCGCGTACTCGTCCGAGAGGGTCGTGGTGCCCTCGTTCGTGACGCCGACCCCTTCGGCGGCCGGCTGACTCGTCGCGCCCTGGAACGATCCCGCGACGGCGATGACGTCGCGCTGGGTCAGCACCCCGACGAGTTCGCCGTTTTCCTCCACTGCGAGGTTGCGAATGTTCTGACTCGCCATCGTGTCGGCGGCATCGGTCAGCGAGCGGTCGGTCTCGATCGTGAGCACCGGCGACGACATGACCTCGCCGACGGTCATCTTACCCGGGTCATCCTCGTCTTCGACGACGCCCAGGACGTCCCACTCGGTCATGATTCCGACGGCCTCGGATCCACGAACGACGAGCACGCAGCCGGCGCGCTCTTCGCGCATCAACTGCACCGCACCGAGCACGGTGTCGGATTCACTTACACCGACGTATTCAGTCGTCAGGGTATCCCTGACCGACAGATCCGATTCCATAGCCAAATACACAGCCCAAACGACCTAAAAGGTACCTCCGACACGTATATACGGTCACACACTGAAGTTCCGATTTCTGTCCTCCCCGAACGGCCCGGCGGCGATTCAGAACTCCACGCGCGTCCCGTTCGCCCGACAGTGCTCAAGGGCGTGTTTCGCCGCGTATCCCGCATCGTGAGCGCTGGCTCCCGTGCCGACGCCGACCTGCATGGTCACGTCGACCGCCGACTCGACGTGTTCGATGGCCTCGAGGTAGTCCGCTCGCTCAAGGTCGGGGCAGACGACGATGACGTTGTCGCCACCGACGAAAAACGAGAGGCTGCCGTGGGCGCGGCGCATGTGGCGCATGAGCGCGGCGTAGCCCTGTTCGATCTCGATGAAGCTATCGAAGGCGTTGAGTTCGTCGGTGTACTGCCCCGTCGCGTCGATCACGTCGAAGTGGGCGATCTGGACGTCCCCGTCGGTTCGGTGAGCGTCGTCGATGGTTCGGCCCTCGAGGATCTCGCGGCGATGCTCGTCCTGGGCGCTGCCGGCGTCCTGGATGAGGCTCGTCGCGTCCGAGAGCGCCTGCACCGGGGTCGTCCCCGTCGCGACGCCGAGGCTCAGGGTGACCGGATAGCGGTTGCCGACGGACTCCTGGATCAACGCGTGGTCCTCGACGTCGAGGCCGTTCGTGACGGCGATCATGTTGTCGAATCGCGTGAAGAAGACGTAGCCGTCGCGGGCGCCGATGTACTGCGAGAGGTCGGCGTACAGTCGCGACTGGAGCGTCTGGAGGTCGGCTTCCCGTCGCGGTTCCGGCGTCACGGTCCACGGTCCGTAGTTGTCGATCTGAAAGAGCGTTACCTGCGTGTTCGTCACGGTACTCGTCCGTTTCGAACGATATCGTATAAGCGATACGTAATCCAGATTCGTGATGAGAGATCAGAGGCAACTCGATCGGGGGTCTACTCGACCACACGGACCGCGCCCGAGGAACGGTCACTGGTCAGGCGACTCGAGTCGATTTGTACTGAGACCTGAAACGAGAAGGGACAAGAACGAAAACGAGAACGTGAACGGCGCACCGACGGTCGATCGAAACGACGCGTCGATCAGGCCGACTTCGTCTCGGGGCTCGCGCCAACCGGATGGTAGTCCCAGAAATTCCCCTCGCGCATGGCCGCGCCGACCGCTTTGTGCATGTCCGTAATCGTCTCGAATTCCGACTCGTCGACGTACTCGAAGATGTCCGCGAGCGCGACGACCGACTGGTGATTGATACGGATGGGTTCGTCGCCGTGGGCCTCGACGAACGCGTCGCGCTCGAGCGGGAAGTCCTCGTCCTCGTCGACCTTTTTGGCGATGATCGCCATGTCGAACTTGCGCATCCCTTCGCTGCCCTCCTCCCCGTCGGGGTCGTGTGGCCAGTCCATACCAGAGCGTGTGCCCGGGGGGCGCAAAAGGGTTACTCTCCGCTGTCGCGGACTCAGTCGGATTCCGCCGTTCGAACCGCGTCCCTGAGTACCTCCTCGCGGTGTTCGTCGAGCAGCGGCGCGCGCCCACGCGGTCGTGGGGGCGTCTCGCTCATCTTTATCGGACTGCCCGCGATTTCGACTTCGCGGTCGGCTCCGGGCTGGGCCACCGGAACAAGCATCTCGCGCGCGTGCACGTGCGAGTCGTCGAAGATGTCTGCTGTGTTCTGGACGGGCGCGACGGGGACCCGGCCCTCGAGCGCGTCGCAGATCTCGTCACACGTGCGCTCGCGCGTCCACTCGAGGATGGCCGCCCGAAGCGTTTCTCGACTACCGAGCCGACTCGAGGCGTCCGGGTACTCGGCGGCGAGGTCCGGACGGTCCATCGTCTCACAGAGGGCGTTCCAGTGGTTCGAGCCGAACGCGGCGATCACGACGTGGCCGTCGGCAGCCTCGAAGGCGTCGTACGGAAAGAGGGTCGGATGGGAGTTCCCCTGACGCGTCGGCGCCTCGCCGGTGTAGGAGTGTTGGTAGATCGCCCGTTCGGTCATGCTGATCATCGCGTCGTACATTGCGGTATCGACGTACTGGCCCTCGCCGGTTCGCTCGCGGTGGTGCAGCGCCGCGAGGATACCGACGCAGTTCAGCGTCGCCGTGAACAGGTCGCCAATGCCGGGGCCAACCTTCGTCGGCGGGCCGTCCTCCTGGCCGGTGATCTCCATGACGCCGCCCAGCGCCTGCGCGACGAGGTCGAACGACGGCTGGCCCTGCCGATGCGTCTCGCCTGTCCGCGGGTCGCCGAAGCCCCGAATCGAGGAGTAGATCAGTTCCGAATTGCGCTCGGCGAGCGTCTCGTAACCCAGGTCGAACCGCTCCATCGTGCCCGCGCGGTAGTTCTCGACGACCACGTCGGCCTCCTCGACGAGCGAGAGGAACGCCTCGCGGTCACGCTCGGCCCCGAGATCGAGTTCGAGGCTGCGCTTTCCGCGATTGACGCTCTGGAAGTAGCCGCCGTAGGCCTCATCCTGGGCGCTTTCGACGAACGGTGGGTTTGGTCGGATGAGGTCCCCACCCGGCCGTTCGATTTTGACGACGTCCGCGCCCATGTCCGCGAGCAACATCGTACAGTACGGTCCGGCGAGCACCTGCGTCAGATCCAGCACGCGAAGCGAGGAGAGCGCTCCCATGCCCTCACCTCACGTAATGGAGGTAAAAACCTTTACTATAAATCATGATGGTGTCATAGGGTCCCACAGGAGGGGTGTTAAGGTGTATTAGGTGTATTATCATGATCGACCATTAACTTTAAACACAGGTCTATCATGGTTGTGCACACAATGTCCCGCACGGTCGTTCTCGGGGTCATCGGGTCCGACGCCCACGTCGTCGGCATCACGATCCTCGAGCAGGCGTTCGCTGCAGCAGGCTTCGAAGTCATCAACCTCGGCGTCCAGACCTCCCAAGAGGAGTTCGCCGACGCCGCCAGCGAGCACGACGCCGAGGCCGTACTGGTCTCCTCGCTCTACGGCCACGCCGAACAGGACTGCCAGGGGTTCGAGGAGACGCTCGAGGCCCACGAAGTCGACGCGGTGACCTACATCGGCGGCAACCTCGCCGTCGGCCAGGACGACTTCGAGCGGACTCGCGAGACCTTCCACGAACTGGGATTCGATCGCGTCTTCGACGCCGAGACTCAGCCCGAAGAGGCAATCACGGCCCTGAAGCGCGACCTCCAGCTCACGGCCACGGAGCAAGAACGAGACCGGGCCACCGTCACCTCGTAGATGATACGCGACGAGCGCATTCCGGCCGAGGAGTTGCAACGCATCGACGCGGCCCTCCGCGAGAACTGGCCCACTGGCGAGGCCGTCGACTTCGACGAAGCCGTCGAGTTCCACGAGTCGCTGCCGTCCACGAAGCGCTTCGCGGACGTACTTGAGTCGGCCACCCACCCGCTCTTGCAACCGAGGGCGGGCGTTCCGCGCCTCGAGGACCAGATCGGCCTACTCGAGTACCTTCACTCGGAGGGCGAGGCGGACCTCCTGCCGACGACCATCGACTCCTACACGCGCGACAACGAGTACGGAAAGGCCCAGGAGGGACTCGAGGCCGCCCGCGAGTCGGGCGAGGACACCCTCAACGGCTTCCCGGCGGTCAACCACGGCGTCGACGGCTGTCGCGACCTGATCGAGGCCGTCGACGCACCGATCGAGGTCCGCCACGGGACCCCCGACGCCCGTCTGCTGGCCGCGATCACCTTCGCGGGCGGGTTCCAGAGCTTCGAGGGTGGCCCGATCTCCTACAACATCCCCTACACGAAGCGCCACGACCTGGCGACGACCATCGAACACTGGCAGTTCGTCGACCGGTTGGCGGGTGCCTACACCGAACGCGGCGTCCGAATCAACCGCGAGCCGTTCGGCCCGCTCACGGGAACGCTCGTCCCGCCGAGCATCGCCATCGCGGTGATGGTGCTCGAGGGGCTGCTCGCTGCCACACAGGGCGTGCGCTCGCTAACCCTCGGCTACGGCCAGGTCGGGAACGTCGTCCAGGACGTGGCCGCACTCCGCGCACTCCGATCCCTCGGCGAGGAGTACCTCCCCGACGAGGTGTGCGTCACCACCGTCTTCCACGAGTGGATGGGCGGGTTCCCGCCCGACGAGGCGCGGGCGAACGGCGTCATCGGCCTCGGCGGCATGACCGCGGCCATCGCCCGCCCCGACAAGGTCATCACGAAATCACCCCAGGAGTTCCAGGGCGTTCCGACGAAGGAGGCGAACGCGGCCGGCCTCCGAACCACGAGACAGATCATCGACATGGCACTCGAACAGGACATCGACATCGACGGCATCGACGAGGAACAGGATCTGATCGAGCGTGAAACCCGCTGTCTCCTCGAGTCAGTCCTCGAGCACGGCGACGGTGACGTCGCCCGCGGAACGATCCGGGCGTTCGACTTGGGCGCGATGGACGTTCCCTTCGCCCCGAGCGACAGCGCCCGCGGAGCCGTCCTCCCGGCCCGCGACGACGACGGCCGCGTCCGCATCCTCGAGTTCGGCGACCTCGCGATGAGCGACGAGGTCAAGGAAACCCACGCCGCACGCCTCGCCCAGCGGGCCGAAACCGAGGGCCGCCAGCAGTCGTTTCGCATGGTCGCCGACGACGTCGACGCGATCAGCGACGGCCGCCTCATCGGCCGGCCGAACGGGGGTGACACCCGTGCAGATTGAATCAATCCGAGCAACTCTCGGGGTCTCCGGCTTCTACACCGACGACCAGCTGGCCATCAAGCGCGGCGCCCGCGAGGATGGCTTCGCCTACGCGGGCGAACCGCTCACCGACGGCTTCGAGTCGGTCCGTCAGGCGGGCGAAGCCCTGCTCGTCGACCTCGAGTTGAGCGACGGAACGGTCGTTCGTGGCGACTGCGCGGCCGTCCAGTACTCCGGGGCGGGCGGGCGCGACCCGCTCTTTCGCGCCGCCGAATACGCCCCCCTGGTCGAGGGGGCGGTCGCCGACGCGCTCGTCGGCCGCGACCCGAGAGACTTCGGCGAGAACGCGGCCGTGCTCGAGGGGCTTCGCCAGGACGGCTCCCAACTGCACACTGCCGTCCGCTACGGCGTCTCCCAGGCCCTCCTCGCCGCAGCCGCGCGCACGCGCGTGAGAACTATGACCGACGTGCTCGCAGACGTGCTCGGGACGGAACCGGCGACCGAGCCGGTCCCCGTCTTCGGCCAGTCCGGCGACGACCGTCGACGAAACGCCGAGAAGATGCTGCTCAAGGGCGTTCCCGTTCTCCCCCACGGGCTGTTCAATAGCCCCTCGAAGCTCGGCCCCGAGGGCGAGAACCTGCTCGCCTACCTCGAGTGGCTCCGCGAGCGTGCTGGCAAACTGGGTCCCGAGGGCTACGAACCGCGCTTCCACGTCGACGTCTACGGCACGATCGGCGAGCTATTCGGCGCGCCGTTCGACGACGACGAAATTCTCGAGTACTTCGCCGACCTCGAGGCCGCCGCTGACCCGATTCCGCTCCAGATCGAGGGACCAATGGACGTCGGCACGCGCGAGGATCAGATTCACGCGATGGCCGAACTGCGCGACGGGCTCTCGTCGGCAGGCGTGGAGGTCGACATCGTGGCCGACGAGTGGTGTAACACCCTCGAGGACGTCCAGGCCTTCGTCGACGCCGGGGCCGCCGACCTCGTGCAGGTGAAGACGCCGGACCTCGGCGGGGTTCACCGGAGCGGCGAGGCCGTCCGCTACTGCGAGGGGACCGACACGCGCGCGTACCTCGGGGGCACCTGCAACGAGACGGACATCTCCGCACGTGCCTGTGCGCACGTCGCGCTCGCGACGGACGCCGCCCAGGTGCTGGCCAAGCCCGGCATGGGGTTCGACGAGGGCTACATGATCGTCGAGAACGAGATGCGCCGGACGCTCGCCCGCCGCGGGCACGCACCGACCGCCTCGAGCGAACCGGAGGAGGTGACTGCCGATGACTGACGCCAACGCGGACGGTTCGCGAGACGAGAGCGACTCGAGTGTCAGGAACGACCTCGAGTGGACCGACCCCGACACCTTCACTAGCGCGCTCGAGCGAGCGGACACCCGCGAGAAAGGACACCACTTCGAGGACTTCGCAGAGGGAGACGTAATCCAACACGAACCCGGACTCCGGCTGACTCGCTGGGGGAACGAATTGTGGACGAGCCAGACGCTGAACCACGACCCCGTGTACTGGCGCGCGGACGTCACCAGCGATCGCGGGTACGACGAACCGCCGATCCACCCGGACTACCTGCTGGCGGCCACCCTCGGCTGCACCGTCGAGGACCTGAGCGAGAAAGGTGGCTACTTCCTTGGCCGGACGAACGTCCGCTTTCCGGCCGACGTCGTCACTCCGGGGACCGACCTGCGCGTCGAGAGCGAAGTCCTGACTACGAAGGGGTCGAACTCGAGGCCCGACTACGGCATCGTCACCTGGGCGACCCGCGGGTACGACGCCGGGACGGGCAAAACGCTCTGTGCCTACGAGCGGACCAACATGATTCCGCGACGCGAGCGACTCGAGACGGACGGGAGCGGCGCCGAGGCCGACGGCGGTGGCCGCCCGTCAGATACCGAACGTCCCGCGAGTGCACTCCCCGAGACGTTCGTGACCCCCGCAGGCGACGCGTTCGAGGACTTCGAGGCTACTCTCGAGACGGCCGAGAACCGGGACGCCGTCGTCGCCTACCGGCACGAACGCGGGCGCACCATGGACGACGTGACCGTCGCGACCCTGCCGCTGGCGACGCTCAACACGGCGAAACAGCACCACAACGCCGACGCGATGGCCGACGCTCCCTCGGGTGGGATCGTCGCCTACGGCGACGTGACGCGCTCGACGGCGCTGGGCCACGCTCGCTCGGACGAGCGAACCCACCGCGAAGTCGGCTTCGAGGACGAACGCTTCCACGCGTTCGTCACCCCCGGCGACACCGTCTACTGCTTCACGCGCGTCCTCGAGACGAGTCGCGAGACGACGACCGCGAACGAGCGGGCGGGGACCGTCCGCTTCCAGCACGTGGCGTTCAACCAGCACGACGAGCCGGTGTACTCCGGGATTCGAACCGCCGAAGTGCTGACTCGAGACGACTGAATCGTTTTCATCACGACACGAACACGACCTACATACCACATGACCGACCGAACCTGCCGCACCTTCCAGACCGCACCGGCCGCCGTCCCGAAAGACGACACGGCGAAGTACCTCAGATCCGGCCTCACCGCCGAGGGCTTCCAGGCCCCCGACTGGCTCGTCCCCGACCTCGAGGACGGCACTGCCCCGGACATGAAAGCCGAGGGGCTCGAGAACGTCTGCGAGTTGCTCCCCGACTTCGAATTTCCCGGGGAGATCTGGCCGCGCGTCCAGTGGAGCTACGACGACGAAACGTTGCGTGCCAGGGGCCGCGAGGAAATAGACACGCTCGTCCGCGACGTAGGCGAGGAAATCGACGGCGTCGTGGTCCCCAAGGTCGGCCGACAGGGAGACGTCGAGCGCGCCCTCGAGGCGGTGGCCAGAGCGGAAGCCGATCACGGCCACCCCGAGGGATCGATTGGGCTCTCGATCATCGTCGAAACGGCACGCGCCCGGTCGGATCTGCGCGAAATCGCTCGGCTGGGGACCGATACCGGCGGCGAGCGCCTCACCTCCCTCGTCTTCGGCCCCGTCGACTACACCGCCGAACTCGGCGGACGCGACCTCGGCGACGGCCGCCCGCGCTGGGACGGCTTGCTCGAGGCGCTCTCGAACGAGGCGAGCGCGAACGACCTGCTGGCGATCGGCGGCCCGTTCGACGACCTCTTCGCCGAACGCGCGGGCGTAACCGTCTACAACGCCGACGGCTACGCCGACCAGGTCGAGCGTGAGGCGCGGATCGGTCTCGACGGCTCCTGGTCGCTGTACCCCAAACAGACGATCCAGGCCAACCGGATCCACACGCCCACGCCGGCAGAACTCGAGCGCGACGTGGACAAGATCGAGCGGTTCAACGCCGCGAAGGTCGAGGGAACGGGTGCGGTGACGATCGACGGCCAGATGGTCGACGAGGCGACGTTCAAGAACTTCCGGAACACCGTCGAGACGGTTCGAGCGATCCACCGTACCCGTCCCGAACAGACGGACGACCTGTACGACGAGGGGGTGCTCGAGCGGGCGCTCGATCTCGAGCTATCGTACCGGTAGGCCATCGGACTCGCCGAGTGGTTGGGAGAGCGGTCTCGAGCGGTTGGAGGCAGCCTCGAGCGGCCGGGGAACGGCCTCGAGCGATCGGGCAACGGGCTTCGAGCGTTCGACTGCAAATGCAAATCGAGGCGCCAATCACTCCGTCGTCGCGGTGTCTGTCTCTGTTCCTGCCTCCGAAAGCATCTCGACGCGAAACAGGTAGTCGTCGTACGCACCGTCGAGATTAGCGGGACTCTCTTCGTCGGTGTGGGCGCGACACAGGAACGCCTTCGCCTCGACGGCACCGTGTCCGGTCTCTTCCTGATAGCGTTCGACGACGACGAACGTCGCCGGTTCGGTACAGTCGCGGCGGTGGCACTCTCGAGGCGAGTCGTAATCGTCGCCCGTCGGGCCTTCCTCGTCGGTTTCGTCCCACTCATCCGGTGGTTCGGCCTCGTCGCCACGGTCGCGCGCTTCCGAGAGTTCCCGTTCTCGCTGTCGGTTCTCCTCGTCCCGAGCCTGCTTCTCTCGACTCCGTTTCGTGTCTGCCATATAGTGACATACAGTCGTGATCGTGATAACGCTGTGGACGGCACGTTAATGGACGCCCCATGAATGGCTGTCACGCCACCGTCGCCAGCGAACTCACAGACCGTCGACGCAAACGTTGATTGACCTGGCAGTCGTCACTAGGCCATGATTGAGCGTCCGGACGAACGGCAACTGATCGTACGCGCACGGTCTCACCTGGAGCAATGGACGAACCGTGCCCGAACGGAGGCGTACAGCGAACTGTTCGAAGGTGACGACCCGATTCTCACGGCCGAGGACGTACAGCTCCTCGATGCGCTCGACTCGGCACTCGAGCGACAGGGTGGAGACGGCGTCTGGGGAACCGATCAGTACGGGATTCACACCGCCGGTGACATGGGCTCTGACGTCCCGCTCGGTGTCGTCTGTGTCTATCACCCACAGATAACCGAAGATTCCGTCCTCCGAGATGGAGACGATATCGACGACGAGATCGAAGAGCGACTCAACGCGGCACTCTGGCGATACGGAGAACGCGTTTCGACGCTCATCGAAGACGAACTCGAGGAGTTCGTCCATCGAGTCCAGCGCGAAACGTAATCGAGCCGAGATCGGACGCCTGCACTCCCTTCGTTGCTACCGGGGCTGAACATCGTTCGGCGAAAAGATCATCGTCCGCAGAAATCGCGTTCGCCGACGCACTCGTTCACTCCGACTCGCCGTTCTTTCGCACTTCCGTGACGATCACGTCCCAGTCTGGATGCTCGGGACCGTTCCGACACTCCCACCCACCTTCGACGTCGACACCGTTACCGGACGCTCGACGAAGGAGCGACTGCAATTCGGTATTGAGTTCCGCTCGAGTCGCGAGTGAGGCTTCTTCGGAGGTCATACGGGAGACACTCCCTCGGCCACGCCGTCCGTTCCCGTCCGCTCTCGCAAAGTGAGCGCGACCGTACCGTCGTTGGAGACGGTTATCGCGTACGTCGCTACCCGAAACGTGATCGAAACCCCCTCCCCCGTTCCGTCTCGAACGCGGGCGAGATTGTCGAGCGCACCAGTGTTAACGGACGCGTGAAGCGGTTCCAGTTCGACTGGATCGACATCCATCACCTCCGAGAGCACCGCCACGACGGCCATGCTCGCAGAGACTGAAGTCTGGTCGTACTCGGCTCTGTACGTTTCCGACTCCGGATGAAACGCCATCGACGCCAACTCGACACCGGCCTGTGTATCAATCATACTACGTCACCCTAGCGGCCTGAGTCGGGTGAAGAGCGGCACTGATTATACAGAAGATACTAATACCGGTCTACCGAGCATTCCGCCCATGTCTACGGATTAGCGAGCGTTGCGCCGATGAGACGGCGATGGCCGCGTCTGAGTCGGGACGAAAGCGACTGCTGGGTGATGCCGAGTTCGTCGGCAACGTCCTCGAGCGACGCCTCGCGCGGCGAATCGAAGTAACCCCGCTCGTACGCCAGCACCAGTGCCTCTCGCTGTGGGTCAGTCAACTCGTACCCGTCGCCCTGTATCGGGAGTAGCGCGTGCACGGCAGTGATTTCGATGGAGATGTCGTGTTCCTGGCAACTGGTTCGGAACTCGCTGATCGCGCCGCGACTTTCGCCTCGAACCTCGAAACGCCACCCGTCTCTCGTCCCGATCCCGGAGAGGACGGCGACGTTGGTCTTGGCAAGCGCGCTCAGGATACCGAAGTACGACTCCTCCCACTCCGCCCGCATGAGAAACTCGCTGTCGACGCTGTCGACGAGGTCGACGCTGACTATGCCAGCGTGAGCCTCGAAGGCGGCTTCAATATCCTCGGCCTCCGCGCCACGGATCCAGAAGTAGGGGATGATCAGGGTCTCGTGCGGGATGAGTCGCTCGAGTTCGACCGTGACCCCCGGCAAGTTTTCGAAGATCGTTCCCAGCGGAAACTCCTCTGCTGGACTCGTAAATTCTAGCACGGTAGCCATACTCCCAGTTCGTCGGGACGGTGAATAACCGGTGTGGGTGATGTATCAAGCCACGACGCAGCAGTCCGACAATGGCGATTCGAGAACGACGCAGCGACTCGGGTAATGGCAGTTTGGAGACGCGGTGTGCCAGGTAATGGCAGTGTGAGCACGACATGATGCTTCGAGCAGTGAATTTTGAGGCGGGGAAACGGTTGCCTGGTTCCAATCTTGGTAAAGCATGGTGTACCATGCCACCTAGTTTTGTACCGGCATGGCCAACCATGGTGACGAGAGCGAGTCATGAGCGTGATCGCAGAATTCCGAATCCCATCCGCCGACTTCGAACTCGGGCGGATTCTGCACATCGAGGGGATTACGTCCATCGAACTCGAGAACCTCGTGCCGATCGGTGAGGCCACCGTTCCCCTCTTCTGGATCCACAACTCGACGAGAACCTCGTTCGTCGACGCCGTCAAACGCCACCCGACCGTCAACGACGCATCGGAGGTCGACGTCTTCAAGGACCGAACGCTCTTCACGCTCGACTGGGACGCGAACCAGGACCACCTCTTTCGGGGAATCAGAGAAACCGAGGGCCAGCTCTTGAGTGCCACCGGGACACCCGAATCGTGGGCCTTCGAACTGCGATTCCCCGATCACACGGCCCTCAGCGAGTTCACGACCAGCTGTGAGGACGCACAGATCTCGCTGGAAGTGGCTCGCGTGTACAATCCGACAGAACCGGACGCCGGTCCGTGGCACGGCCTGACCAGTCCCCAGCGAGAAGCGATCACGCTGGCCGTGGAGATGGGGTACTACGACATCCCGAGAGGCTGTACGACCAAGGAACTCGCCGACGAACTCGAGATTTCCGATCAGGCCGTCACGGAACGACTCCGCCGAGCGATCGGGGCGCTCGTCACGTACACGCTCATCCCCTCCGAGGATGACACGTGAGATCGGGTTCCCTCGTACATCATGGCGAATCCTCACACTTCTCACCCGGTAATGTGTGGATATGGATCGCCAGTCGAGCAAGTCGAGCGCGGAAGGATTGGGGGTAGGGGGAGAGGCGACGAGAACCAGTTCACCGGTGAGCAGCGAACCAAGTCCTCCCGACGAGGTTCTCCTGGCAATTGCCAGCGAACAGCGTCGAGTTATTCTTCGAACGTTAGAGCTCGCCGACGAAGAGGCGATGGAGATGGACGCGCTTGCGGACCGGGTTGCCGAAGCGCTACGGAATACGGATCGAGCAGACAGCGAGCACAGACAACGCGTCCGAACGGCGCTCCATCACGTCCACCTCCCGAAACTGGAAGCGTGCGGGATGGTCGTCCGCGACACCGAAACGAATCGGATTCGGAACGCCACCGACGACCTGGATCAGGAACTGCTGACGATGCTCGAGTCCTACGAGACACAAGTGTAACGCCGCCTTCGACGATCGAACCGTTCGACGGTTCGATCCGTCTCGGTCCAGCGATCTAACCGATTTTCGGTATCGACCGTCTGCGCGATTACTCGTCGAGCACGACGCTCGAGTCGTCGCGGGGCCGATACTCGAGTTCGTGCATCGTCTCAGCCAGCGACAGGAAGCGATCGGCGTTGTTCGAGACGCCGTGGGCGGTGACCGCGTGGGTCGAGAGCGAGGCCGAAACCGTTGCCTCGAGCAGGCGCCGGCAGTCGGCGGGGCTGAGCCACATCGCGCGGGCGTAGCGCTCGCCGGAGCCGTCGCGTTCGTCGCAGGTCTTGCGCAACTCGTCCTCGTCGAGGAGCCAGCCGATCCGCAGGTTCACGACCTCGAGGCCGTGTCTGCGGGCGTAGTACTCCCCCATCGCCTCCCCGAAGACCTTCGTCACGCCGTAGTAACTGTCGGGGCTGGGCGGGTCGTCGGGGCGGACGACGCGTGGATCGCCTCCGGTGGTCTCGACCCTCGTCGGGTCCACGACGTTCTCGCCGTTGACGGCGTGGTTCGAACTCGCGAAGATCACTTGCTCGAGGTCGTTCTCGAGGGCGGCCTCGAACGCGTTGTACGCGCCATCGATATTCGGCCCCTCGAGGTCGTCCCACTCGGCCCTGGGGGAGGGGTTCGCGGCGAGGTGGATCAGCACGTCCGCGCCCTCGAGCGCGTTCGAGAAGGCGTCGAGGTCGGCAATCTCGAGCGTCTCGCTGTCGATGTCCTCGTGTCCGCTGTGGCTGAAGAGTCGACAGTCGTACGCCGACAGGGCCTCGATCGCCTGTCGACCGACTTGTCCGGAGGCGCCGGTGATGGCCACCGTCCGATCGGTCGAGCCGTGGTGGTCCGCCATGGACGGCTGCACGACGCAGAGCCCAAAATAGGTGCGGGCGGCGCGCGCCGGTTTTGGCGGATGGGCTCGGGAGCTGGGCTCGAGCGGGGCGAACTCGAGGCCTATCGCGTCAGCCCGACCAGACGAGCCCGTAGAGGAACACGAACATGAAGTAGACCAGAAACACCGAGACGGCCGCCTTCGCGTGGAAGGTGAACAGGTCGAACTCCTCGTCCTCGCGGGCCTCCTCGAACGCCTCGTGCTCGTCGTCGCTGCAGACGTCGTCGTGAGCCAGACCCACGTGGTACGTGAGGAGTTCCTCGGTCTGGAGCGGGCGAGAACAGTAGGGACAGGTCAGTGCCGGCCCCTCATCGGGCACGTCGTATTCGGGTTCGGTGACGGGCTCCGCGTGCATCTACTCCCGAGTAGGGCGCGGTCGAAAAAGTGTCTGCCGGTTCTCCAGAACAGGGGGCTGCTCGAGTGAGACGAGAGTAGAAGCAATAGCAAGCGCGTCGGGTTGCTCGAGTTAGGACGAGGGCGAAAACAGCTACGAACCTCGAGTCCCCACCTAAGCGGGAACGAACGGCGCGCTCAACGTGGGCAACGAGACCAGGTACAAGCTGATCATCGTGAAGACGATCATGACGACGATGAACGGATACTGGCTCCGAATCGCCTGAAGCTTCCCGGGGAACAGCTCGATCGAGACCGCGTGGGCTATCCACACGGCGAGCACGTGCCCGACCAGGATGCCAGCTATCTCGACGTAGCCGAACCAGGACGTGAGCGCCAGCTGGGTCGGGTTCGCCCCCGGGTTCAGGGGTGCGCTCAGCGCCTCGAGCAGGGCCGGCCACAGCGAGATGGAGAAGCCGATGTAGTGGGCGAAGTGGTAGCCGGCGGCGATCGCCAGCAGCGGCGGCGCGTACCTGATCGCGAGGTATCGCCGGGAGAGGTACGTCTCCGCTCTCGAGCGGGTCAGTCCAGCCGCGACCCAGTAGACCCACCAGCAGAGTGCGTACCCTCCGACCAGCAACAGGAGGTAGACCAGCTGTGGTGGCAGACCGATCCAAACCAGCGCTTCGATCGCTGCGACACCCGGTGGGGTGACGATGAAGCCGCTGAACGTGAGTTCCCAGACTAACACGAGCACGAACCCGACTACCGAGAGGTCCGTCACCACGTCGTCGTCGCTCAACCGGGCGCCCGGCCAGCGCAGCGAGAGGCCGTCGTCGGTTCGCTGGATCGGAGCGACCGACCCGTAGAGGCGAAACCAGACCGACAGCGGGTCGCCCCGCTCGAACCAGGTCGACGACCCGAACGCGACCGCGCCGGCCACCGTCAGCACCGAGTAGACGAGGATGATCACCGCCAGGAGCCGCGGACTCGAGATGACGGGGGCGACGACCTCGAGCCAGACGAACACCAGGAGCGCGCCGACGGCCGGCCAGGAGCCGAGCGAGGACGGGTACGTGCGGTCGAGCGTCGGGAGGGCGCTCGCGATCCGTCGCCAGGGATTGAGGGTGGGCCACGGATCGCCCACCGTGTAGGCCACCGTCGTCAGGATGGCGCGAACGACGACGAACGAGAGGAGCACTGTAGCGCTGGTCAGGCCGATTCCCTGCGGACCGACGATCCCCACGACGACCATTCCGAGGAGGACGCCCACGCCGATCGTCCCGCCGATGATCGAGGCGGCGCGAGCGAGCGTCCGGTTCGAGAGGCCCACGTGCTGATCGTGGGCGTGTGCGAGGAACTCCCGATCGGTGACCAGCATCGTCAACAGCGCGGAGACGCCGACGACGCCCGCGCCGGTCGCGAGGTAGAGCCACGTCGGCACGCTCACGTCGCCGCGGCTCTGGGTCAATCCGGAGGCGATGTTGCTCGCGGAGACGACGCCCGTTGCGACCGCGACGGCGAGCAAGGCCAGCCCCGCGACGATTCCCATTCGGCGAGCGGCGACCGATCGCCCAGTCATTGGTCGACTCGAGGGCCCGGACGGGCATGATGGTGTCGTTGTCGAGTCGGGTCCGGGCCCCGTAGTCCGGACGCTCGTCGCCGATATTGCAATCGTCGGCTCGAGTGGCCCGTGTCGACGAAACTGGGCGGCCAGTGTCGACCATGCAGAGCGACCTTCGCCGATCGTACAGTTCGGTCAGTTTCGACCGTGCAACACGACCGTTCTCGGCCGTGCAACACAACCAGTTGAGCACGCGAAACGCGACCGGTCCCAAACGCGAACAGTCACCCGTGGAAGCCGCATGAGGAAGGTATAAGTGTGCGTCTCTCCGAAGTCTCACCAATGTCGAGTGTACGAACCTACACCCTCATCTACGTCCTGTTGCTGTCGTTAGGGACGGCAAAGTTCGTGTTCTTCGAACTCCCCTTCACCTACGAGTTCGCCG
This sequence comes from Saliphagus sp. GCM10025317, assembly GCF_042663665.1. Classification (NCBI taxonomy): domain Archaea; kingdom Methanobacteriati; phylum Methanobacteriota; class Halobacteria; order Halobacteriales; family Natrialbaceae; genus Saliphagus; species Saliphagus sp. GCM10025317. The sequence continues at coordinate 1,209,918 of NZ_JBHTAQ010000005.1, read as the reverse complement.
TGGGGGCGACGCTCTTCCTCGCCCTCATCAAGTCCCTGCTCATCGCTGGCTGGTTTCAGCATCTCGTAGACGAACCCCGCTCGATCACCTACGTGATGCTCAGCGCCGTCTTCATGGTCTTCCTGCTGGCGGTCGCCGCCGGCTTCTCGATCCAGTAGCGGTCGAAGGCCGCGGCGGTTCGCACGGTCTCTTCCGTTTTCTCGCCTGTGCCGCTCTTTCTCGTATCTCATTTCTCCCGCTCTCAGTCTCGCGAACGTCGTGACGTCACGACACTCGAGTCACCGACTGAGATGTCGTCACGGCGAGCCACACCGGGTGCCGACGTCACAGACGTATCGCTCTCGGGTCGTGGACTCGAGCGATCGTCTGAGTCCACAACCGACGTACAGACGTCTCCGATGAACCCACATCCACGAGGCAGTCATCGTACGGACGTGCCCCCAGCAGACTGCGCTGGCATGGATAACACTCGAGAACGATAGAAGCGTCCCCACTCGCTCGAGCGATCAATCCGGCCAGTCGAGAAAACGTACTGAAGTACTGAAAAGACGTCAGGCCTATCCCATCAGGAGGAGGACCGCAACCGCGAGCAATCCCAGGACGCCCAGGGTGAGCGTCGCGAAGGCAACGCCCATGGCCGTGTTTCCGAACCGATCTCGAGCGGCGAAGTACGCACCGAAGAAGACGTAGCCGATCAGGGCGGCGCCGCCGACGGCGAAGACGATCGGTTCGACCAGCGCCGAGTCGACGTACTCACCTTCACTGACGACCAGCACGGCGCCGGCCAGGAGGGCAACGGCGGTGCCGACGAAGCCGAGCGCCCAGACCGCGGGCGTCTTCGCGAGGCCGACGAGACGGCTGTCTTCGGTAGCCGTTCGCGGTGACCACTCGGCGTACCCGCTGCGCGTTCCCGCCTGCCCGCTCGGCGTCGCCCGCTGACCCATTCGGGTGATGATCGCCGCCGCGCCGAGCACGATTAATCCCATCAGGAGTGTGCTTATCAGGTATATCTCTGACATCGAACCAGCTCTTAGCAGAGGCTTGTCCCTTCGCCCATATATATCCTGCAGTTGTGCTTCGGACGGTTCGCTCGAGACTCGAAAAAGCCCGTCGGGCGCCGCGGCCCCGATAGATGCGTCGCTCGAGAACGATGAGTACGGCAGGAAAAGTGAAAGGCGCGGCTACTCGCCGCCGAACATCTGGCGCATCATCGGATGCATCTCCATCAACTGCTCCTCGGCGATCTCCTCGTACAGTTTGTACGTGATCGAGACCGCGAGCAGCAGGCCGGTTCCGGAGACGGCACCGATGGTACCGAGCATGTTCGCCCAGACGGCGAGCAACCCGACGAGCGCGCCGCCGATGACGGTCACCTGCGGAATGTACCGCTCCATGACCTTCTCGACGACGCCCGCGTTCTGGCGGAAGCCAGGGATCTGCATCCCGGAGTTCTGGATCTGTCGAGCCGTCGCCTTCGGCCCCATGTCCGTCGTCTCGACCCAGAAGATGGCGAAGATGGCACCGCCAACGACCATGAACGTCAGGTCGATGCCGATCCGCACCATGATCTGCCAGGGGTCGATCGGTGCGGGGGTCTGTCCCGTCCACCACATCCAGTCGTTCGGCGAGTAGATCGGCGCGAAGTAGTAGAAGAACCCGCCGACCGGCTGTCCGTTGGTGTAGACGCCGAGCCATCCGGGCATCGACCACTGACTATGGATGATCTGGCCGAGGAACTGGATGTTCGCCTGCACGGCGCGAACGAGGATCATCGGCAGGACGCTCGCGTAGATGAGCTTCACGGGGAAGCGTCCGCGAGCACCCTTTACGCGGGCGTGGCTCAGCGGAATCTCGACGCGGACGGATTCCGCGTAGACGACGATCCCGAAGATCAACAGCGTCGTCGCGAGCGCCAGCAGTTGTCCGCCGTTGTCGGCGATGAACAGCGTATTGAAGCCCTCGCTACTGAGCCAGGAGTTGACCGCAATCTCGTCGGTGAACAGGATCTGGTACCAGCTGTAGAAGAATCCCTCGTCGGAAAGCGAGAGGAATCCCGAGACGAGTCGCTGGCTGACCCCGGCGATGATGAACAGGCCGACACCGCTGCCGACGCCCCACTTGCTGACGACCTCGTCCATGTAGAGGATGAGGATCCCGCCGATGAAGATCTGTATGAACATCAGCGTCTGCACCTCCGCCCCGGTGAGCGTGAGGCCGCCGAGCTGGATGACGTTCGCTGCCGGAAGGAAGCTGCCGGCGAACACCATCGGCAGGGCCGTCAGCGCCGTCATCACGACGACGAGCAGCTTCTGCAGGCCCTGGTAGAGGACCTGATCGCGCGGGTCGTCGGTGTCGAGCCCGAGCAGATTCGCCCCACCGAGCAACTGCAACACGATGCTGGCGGTGACGATCGGGCCGATACCGACCTGCAGGAGCGAGCCGTGTGCACCGGCGAGGATCGCCCGGAACTGGCCGAACAGGTCCTCACCACCCTGGGTACTGATCCCCAAAACCGCGATGTTCGTCAGGAAGAAGTACAGCACGAGGATTCCCGCCGTCCACCCCAGCTTTCGCTTGAAGGGGACGTGCCCCTCCGGGCGGCGGACGGTGGGCATCCGCGTCAAGACCGGTTCGGCGGCTTCCTTCCATCCCATGGTTAGTCCTCGGTCGCCTCGTCGGCTTCGTCAGCGTCGTCTGCGTCGTCAGCGTCCGCCTCCGCAGCCTGCTGTGCACGCTCGGAGACGATCGCTTCACCACCGGCGTCCTCGAGTTTCTCGCGGGCCGTCTCGGTGAAGCCGTCCGCAGTGATCTCGAGTGCGTTCCGGACCTGGCCGCTGCCGAGGACCTTGACGACGTCGGCCTCGTAGCCGTCCTCGACGACGTCGCGGGCGTCGATGGCGTAGCCGTCGCCGGTCTCTTCAGCCTGATCGTCGGCGACGTAGAGGATCGCGTCCTCGTCGAGTTTCTGGACGTCGATCTCGGCGACGGTGGGCTGGGCGCCCTGCGGTCGCTTGAAGCCGTGTTTCTCTCTCGATTCGTAGTTGTGGAACTCGTGTTTGTCACGCCCGGCTTTGCCGCGGCCACCTCGGTGGCCGGCCCCGCGGCGGTTCTTGTGCGTACCGCCGCCGTGGGTTCGCGAGCCGCGCTGACGTCGTTTCTTGCTCGTCATGGTTATCGCATCGCCGTTAGCAGGGCGTTAATCTCCTCGGTTGTATGCTTTCCGAGTTGCCCGCCGTTTCCGGTTGGGTGTTTGACGCCCTCGTGGCCACCGCGTGGCGGGTGCAGTCGCAGCGTCGGCGACAGCCCCTGCTCGCGAAGCGTCGTCTCCTCTGCGAGGAGCGCCTCGGCGAGGGCGGCGAAGTCGTCGAACTCGGTGTGCTCGGCGATCCAGTCCTCGTCGACGTCGCACTGGCGGCCCTCAAGCGGTTCCGCTCGCTTCGCGAGCACCGTCTCGAGCACCTCGGCGTCGGGTTCGCCGTAGGCCACGAAGTCGTGGACTTTGGTGATCATCCCGCGGTAGGTGTCGGAGTCGGGGACGATGGTGAGGTGGTTGACCTTGTGCAGGTTCAGCATCGACAGCGTGTCGTCGACAGCCTGCTGGCGGTTGACCTCGCCGCGAATCTGGACGATTGCTTTCGCCGTCATCGTTCGGCCACCTCTCGTGGGATGCGCGACTGCGAGGCGTTCTCGAGTGCGTTGTAGGTCGCTTTCGCCAGGTTCACCGTCGTTCGGGTGTTGCCGTGGCTCTTCGTCCAGGCGTTTTCGATGCCGGCGAGTTCGAGCACCGCGCGCACGGTGTCGCTCGCGGCCAGGCCCAGCCCCTCGGGGGCCGGGATGAGTTCGACCTCGACGGAGCCGGCCTTGCCGGTCGTCCGTCGGGTCAGCGAGTGAGGCCGGTCCGAACGGTCCTCCCACGACCCGGAGCCGCGGGGCACCTGGATGAGGTTCAGCTTCGCGATACCGATCGCCTTCTGGATGGCGGCGCCGACCTGGTCCTCGCGACCCTCGGCGTAGCCGACGAAGCCGTCGCGGTTGCCGACGGCGACGACACACCGGAACTTCACCCGGCGGCCGGAGTCGGTCATCCGCTGGACCATGTTGATGTCCAGCACCTCGTCGTCCAGTCCGGGGAGGAGCTGGTCGACGAGTTCGGGCTCTTTGAGGGGAAGTCCAGAGTTGAGGGCGTCCTCCATCGTGTCGATTTCGCCCTCCTGAACGAGCTTCCCGAGTCGGGTTACGGGCTGCCACCCGTCGTCGTAGTCGTTTGCACTCATTCTAAGATCGCCTCTCGTACGTCGTCGAAGTGTTCGGGAAGGTCCGTCGCGTCGAAGTCGCCGCTGTAAAGCGGCTCGTCGAGCTGTTCGGCGTACTCGGCGATGTGCTCACCGCGAGTACGCGACCAGTCGGCGAGGACGCTGTCGTTGTGGGGAATCTCGAGCCCCGCGTCGATCGCGCCCTCCTGGATCGCGAACACTTTGTTTCCGGGCGTCGCCTTGTTGAGGCCGATATCGAGGACGGCCTCGTCGACGCCGGCGTCTACCGCTCGCTTCCCGGCCAGCAGGCCGGTCAGGTACGCAGCCGAGAGGTTACTCGTCGGCGCGTCCCAGCCGTACTCCTCGAGGTCGCTCGAGTGAGCACTGGCGAGCGTGTCGTCACCGTCAGGGCCGGGGGTGATCAGCTGCGCCGTGGCGTGCTTGTTGCTCACGCGAGCAACGAGGCGGGGTTTCCCCGATTTCAGCAGGCGCAACCTCTGATGGTAGTCTGTCCGGACCTCACGGCGACGCCGCATCGGTACCTTGTATCGTGGTCCTGTCGCCATTATTGGTCACCGTATTCGTTGTCGATGTAGTTCAACAGGTACCGGACGCTGCGGAACTCCCCGCCGGCTGCCTTCCGATAGAGCCGGCGGTACTGCGTGGGCGTGATTTCGCCCTGGTCGCGGAGTTCGCGAAGCTTCCGGCGCTGTGCGCGAATCTTGTTCGTCCACTCCTCTTTCTGGTTCTGGCGGGCGCCCTTCTTGCCGCGGCGCTTGCCAGGCCCCTTCTTGTGGCCGTAGGAGCGCTTCTCGTTGCGTTTACGGGCACGACCACGGGAGTTCCCGCGGGCGTCTTTCGCCCGGATCGTTCCGTCGTCGATCAGTTCGCGAATCTCCTCACGCGTGATCGCCGACGCGATGTCGCCCTGGGCCTCGGGGTCGAACCAGACACGGTTCTGCCCGACGTCGAGGACGTCCGCTGCGAGTCGCTTCTGTGAACTCAGGTCAGTCATTCGTCCACCTCGACTTCGACGTAGGTCGGGTTCAGAACGCGGATTTCCGCGTCCTCGGCCTGCTCCTCGATTCGCTCGCGCTTGCGAGCGCCGACGGAGCTGGCGATACGAACGGCCTGGGTGTCGCCGTCGACACCCTCGAGGTCGTCCGTGTTCTCGACGTAGACTTCCTCGAAGCCACTCGGGTGTTTGCCGCGAATAGCCTCGGGCGTGCGGTAGCCGGCCTGGACCTTCGGGCCCTTGCCTTTGATACCGCGACGCTGCTTGGAGAGGCCACCACGGGGGCGACGCCAGGATTCCGGCGTGCGCTTTTTCTTGTGGTAGTCCTGTCGCTTGAACTGCGGCTTGCCCTCGGCGTGGCGCCGTCCGAGCAAGCGCGCCTCCTCGTCGTCGAGGTCGGGCGTCTTCTCGGTCAGCCCGCGGGGCTGCAGTTCGGTTTCGACGTCTTCGGTCTCTTCTTCTTCCTCGGCGGCCTCGTCTTCGATCTCGGCCTCGGTCTCTTCCGTGACCTCGAGGTCGCCGACGTCGGCTTTGATACGCGCAGCGAGCGCGTTACCGATGCCCTCGGCCTCGGCCAGTTCGTCCTGGTCGGCCTCTTTGACGTCCTCGATGGACTCGAACCCGGCCTCGCGGAGTGCGTCGGCCTTGCTCTCACCGACGCCGCTGATGTCTTCGAGTTCCTGTGGTTGGTCGTCGTCAGCCATCTATCAGGCACCTCCTTTCTGTGGCTTCTGGGTGATGTAGACCCCGTCCTGGAAGACGCGGGTGTCCTTGCCTTTCACCTTGGTCAGCTGTTCGATGTCGGCGGCGGTCTGACCGACGTGCTCCTTGTTCGGGCCGGAGAGCGTCAGCGCTTCGCCGTCGACGTTCACCTCGGTGTCGCCGTGGATGGTCGTTCGTCGCGGTGCTTTCTCGCCGAGGAAGTTCTCGATGACGACCTCCTCGCCTTCGACGCGGACCTGCATCGGGAAGTGAGAGTAGAAGACTTCCATCTCGTACTCCCATCCCTCGGTCACGCCGTGGAAGGCGTTTCGGATGTGGCTCTCGAAGGTACCGACGGTCGCGTTCGTTTTCGCGTTCTCCGTCTCGCTCTCGATGACCACGCGGTCGTCGTCGACGTCGACGGTGACGTCCGGGTACCAGAGGCGGCGGGTAACGCTGCCTTCCGGGCCCTCGATCGTCACGTCGAGGTGATCGACCTCGGCGGTTACGTCGTCTGGGATGTCCAGTTCGGTTCGCATTGTTAGTAGACGTACGCGATCACCTGGCCACCGATGCCCTGCTCTCGAGCCTCGTAGTGGCTCATGATTCCTTCACTCGTCGTCACGACGAGCGCGCCGAAGTCTCGAGCCGGGAGGAATCGCTTCTCCCACTTCTCGAATTCGTCGGCCTTGACGGAATATCGGGGCTTGACGGGGCCGCATTTGTTGATCGCTCCTTTCAGTTCGACCTCGAACGTCCCGGCTTTGCCGTCGTCGACGAACTCGAAGCCGTCGATGTACCCGCGGTCGTAGAAGACCTCGAGGACGCTGCCGATGACGTTGGAGGCGGGTTCTACCTCGTGGCTCAGGTGTCCGACGCTCTCGGCATTGTCGATGCCCGACAGCGCGTTACTGAGTGGATCGTTCCCGGTCATTTGTACTTCTTGAATCCCATGTCGCGGGCGATCTCGCGGAAGCACTGCCGGCACAGGTTGATGTCGTACTTGCCGACCAGCCCCTGCTTGCGACCACAGCGCTGGCAGGCCGCTTCCTGCCCCGTGCGCTTGGCGGCGTGCTCGCCCGTCTGTTCGTTCTCAGTCTCGGTTTCGCTCTCACTCATCGTCTGGCACCTCCACGTCCACGTCGTAACTCGACTCGAGGTACGCGATGGCGTCCTCGGGTGTCAGCCGGTGTCGCGACGGGATCGCCTGGGTCGCTTTGGCTCGCTTCGTGACGCGATAGCCCGGTCGGACCAGGTTGACCGTCACGTCCAGGCCGTAAATCCCGACGTTCGGGTCGTACTCCTGGCTCGGGAACTCGGTGTGTTCGGCGACGCCGAAGCTGAAGTTCCCGGTCTGGTCGAACTGCGACGCCGAGAGGTCCGCGAGCGGCAGCGCCGTCTCGAGGAAGTCCTCGGCGTCGTCACCGCGGAGGGTGACCTTCGTGCCGATCGGGTCGCCCTGGCGGATGCCGAACTCGGGTTCGGTCGCCTTCGCCTGCGTGCGGACGCTCTGTTGGCCGGTGATCTCCTCGATGATGTCCTCGGCGCGTCCGAGGTCGCGGCCGCCGCGGCCGACGCCCATGTGGACGACGACTTTCTCGACGCGGGGTTCGCGCATCTCGTGGAAGTCGGCCTCACCGGCTTCACTTTCGCTCATTCGTCGTCACCTCCGCTCGCCGTCTCCGACGAGTCGTCGCCGACGAAGTTCTCGTCGATGACGAACACGTACTCCTCGACGGTCTCGAACTCGCCGTCGTCGGTTTCGACCGTGACGATGTTCGAGCCGCTGCCGAGGGTCACGTCGATGTCGACGAGTTCGCCGATCTTCCCGCCGTGGTTGCCGCTGACGGCGGTGACCAGCGCACCCTCCTCGTAGGGGAAGTGCGCGACGACTGACTTGTCCTCGTTGTCGACGACGACCGAGTCGTTCGTGCTGTACTCGTCCGCGACGACGACGTTCGTGCCGTCGTGGAGCGAGAGCTGGGTCTCGCCGCCTTTGACCTGCTGTTTGCCGACGACCTTACCGAGACGGCTGTCTGCGGCATCGGCGTCGATTTCGGTCAGCGAGAGGCGGCCGCCCTCGTCGGGGAAGACGCGGTAGTACTCCTCGCGTCCGGGGAAGCCGACGATGTCGAACATCCCGATGGGACGCTTCTCGTCGTTGATCGGCTCGCCGTTGACCAGGATCGCGTCCTGAGAGAGGGCGTAGCGGGCCTCCTTCTTCGAGTCGACGTAGCCGAGGACGTCCCGAAGGATGATGACCAGCGGAACGCCGGCTTCGCCGTGGGGGCCAGCACGCGCTTTGACGGTAAAGACGTCGGTCTTGCGCTCGACCGGCCACGATTTCGGTACCGAGAGTCGTTTCTGATGGTTGCTCATTCGCTATCACCTTCCAGGCGCGTCTCGCGGCGCTCGTCCGATAGGTCGAGCTCCACGATTCGGACGTTCGACGCGTCGAGCGGTCGGGCGACTTCCTCGCCGTCTGCCGTCTCGACCGTCACGTCCTCGACGTGGATCACGGCCTCGTCGAGGTCGACGCGCAGGACCTCGCCTTCGTCGCCGGCGAAGTCGCCGCGCATGACCTCGACGCGGTCGCCCGCGTTGACGCGGGTGCGACGCACGTCGTACTCCTCGCGGAGATCGTCGGAGAGCGTGGCGTGAACCTGCTTGTGCTTCTGGTGAAGCGGCGCCTGCTCAGTCTGGGTTCGTTGTTTGCGTGGTTGTTTACTCATAGTCTATCCTATACGATCATCGTCGCCGTGCTGGCGATTGCGCCGAAGCGCTCCGCGACCTCGCGGGCGATGGGCCCCTTGATCTCGGTGCCTCGCGGCTCCTCGTTCTCGTCGACGATGACGGCGGCGTTGTCCTCGAACTTCAGACGCGTCCCGTCCGGCCGGCGGATCGACTTCCGCTGGCGAACGACGACGGCCTCGAGGACCTGGCGTCGCATCTCGGGCGTCCCCTTCGTCACGGAGACCGTGACTTTGTCACCGAGACCCGCCTTCGGCTGGCGGTTCTTGGTGCCGTGGTAGCCCGCGACGCTGATGATCTTCAACTCGCGTGCGCCAGAGTTGTCGGCGCAGGTCACGAGCGAGCCCTTCTTCAGGCCCTGCGTGACGTCGGCTTTCATCGCCTCCATCAGGCATCACCTTCGTTGGCTTCGTCCTCGTCGCCGGAACCGCCGGCCAAGTCTTCGGCCGACAGCTGAGGATCGTGTTCCTCTTCCAGCGTCAGTTCGGCGACGTCGACGGCGGTCGCTTCCTGGGTTACTTCGACGACCACGTGCGATTTCGTCTTCGACAGTGGTCGGGTCTCTGCGATCTTGACCGTATCGCCGACCGAGAGCGACTCGAGCACGCCCGGCACGTGTGCCGGAATGCGCGAGCGACGTTTCATTTGACGGTCGTACTTCGGAACCGTCACGTCGTACTCTCGCTCGACGACTACGGTCTTGTCCATGTCCGTCGAGACGACGGTGCCGACGAGGATCTGACCTCGGACCGGCAGGTCGCCGTAGAACGGACACTTCTCGTAGTCGTACTCCTCCGGGTTTTCGGGTTCCGGAGGCGTTTCAACATCTAGTCCTATTGCCATGGTGAGTCACCTTTCGTTTCGGTGCGTCGGGCGGGTCGTGAGAGCAGTCGCGATCCATCGACCGTAACGTAGGCTACGTCCTCGCCAGCAGCGTGCCCGCTGGCACGATCGCCGACGCTGTCACCCTCGGCGCAGTCTGCCGGAGAATCGGCAGGTTGTGTATCGGCCAGTTTGGACGCAGTCCCCGGAGACTTCTCGTCTCCGGCGGCTTCATCTGTGATCGCGAATTCGAATACCGAGCCCGATTTCGGCACGGTGAGCACCCGGGACGTCCCGTTCTCGCGAATCTCTATAGAAAGGGTCTTCGTCGTCTCGAGGACAACTCGTCCCTCGATACCCACGCGGCCGGCGTCGTCGCTATCGACGACCCGGACCGGTAGGCCGTTGAGTTCGTGTCGTGGGAGCGTTTCGGGTGTCAGTGCCATCGTGTATCGATTATTCCTCGTCGGTGTCGTCGAGGTCGCCCTCTTCACGCTGGATCGTCTTGACCCGCGCGATGGTCCGCTTGAGCTCGCCGATTTCGCCCGGGTTCTCCGGGGCTCCACCGGCGGCGAGGACAGCGTTGGCGTTCAGCAGTTCCGTCTCGAGGTCCTCGAGTTCGGACTGCCGTTCGGCGGGCGTCATGTCGCGGATCTCCTCGTTGTGGAGGATTGCCATCAGGCGTCACCTCCCTCGTCTGCTTCGTCGTCTTCGGCTTCGGCTTCGTCGCCCTCGTCCTCGGCTTCCATCTCCGCGACGAGGTCCTCGGCTTCCGCCTCGATCTCCTCGTCGAGTTCGTCGAGTTCCTCCTCGACGTCCTCGGCGTCTTCGGAACCGACCGCTGCCTCGGATTCCCCGGCGTCGGTCTCTTCTTCGTCGACGACTTCTTCCTCGAGAACCTCCTCGACGACCTCTTCGTCGATCTCGGCCTCGTCGGCGGGTGCCGGTTCGCCACCTTCGGCTTCCGTTTCGCCTTCGTCGGCCTCGGCCTCATCTTCCTCGGGCTCACCCTCGAGCAACTCCTCGACGCCCTCGGCCTCGTTGGCCTCGACGGCATCGGGGACGACTTCCTCGGGATCGAGGTCGTCGTGGATGCGGAAGTCGTCGGGAAGTTCGGCTCCCGGCGGGATGATCTTGACCGTCACGCCGATCGTACCGAGCTTCATCACCGCGACGCCCTGGCCGGTGTCGACGATCTCCTCGGCGGGTTCGCCGTTGTGCTTGATGTAGCCACGGTTGAACTTCTCGACGCGCGAGCGCGCGCCAGTGACCTTTCCGGCGAGGACGATTTCGGCACCGAGGGCGCCAGCGTCCATGATCCGGTCGATCGTCGTGTGACCGGCCTTCCGGAAGTACCAGCCACGCTCTAAGGCGTTGGCCAGTCGGTCCGCGACGATCCGCGCGTTGAGGTCGGGTTCGTCGACCTCCTGGACGTCGATCTGAGGGTCCTCGAGGTTGAACTTCTCCTCGAGAGCCGTCGTGACCTTCCGGATGTTCTCGCCGCCCTTGCCGATGACCATCCCCGGCTTCTCGGCCTTGAGGACGATCTGAGTTCCCATCGGCGTCTTGGCGACGTCCATGCCACCGTAGCCCGCGCGGCCGAGTTCTTCCTCGAAGAACTCGTCGATCTGGGACCGCTGCAGGCCGTTCTCGATGAATTCGTGTTCGTCTGCCATTAGTCGTCACCTTCTGCGTCCGCGTCCGCGACGACGATTTCGACGTCGACCTGCGGGGTGTTCCAGGCGGAGGCCCGGCCCATCGCACGCGGTTTGCGTCCGACGGACTCGCCGACCTTGTGGGCGGCACAGTGAGCGATCTCCATCGACCCACCGTCGAAGCCCTGGTGGTCGGCGTTGGCCGCCACGTTCTCGAGCAGTTCGAGGAACGCCTTGCTGGCCTTCTCGGGGTAGCGACCGGCGTCCCAGCCGTCGATGTCCGAGCGGTGGCCGACGCCGGAGTTGTGCGACCGGAACGGAACCGAGCGCTCGCCCTCGACGACCGCCTCGAGGTATTCGACGGCGTCGTCGACCGTTCGACCCTTGATCTCGCGGGCGATCTCCTTGCTGTGCTTGTGGCTCATGTGACGCTCCCGGAGCATCGCTTTCGCGGTGGTGTCCGGGTCGGCGTCGACTGAGTAGTTGATTCCCATGCGATGATCACTTCAGTGGGACGAACTTCGACGATCGGGTCGCGCCGATACCGGCCTGTCCGTGCGTGACGGACGATCGGGTGAGCTGGAACTCACCGAGGTAGTGGCCGATCATCTCGGGCTCGATCCGAACGCGCTCGAAGCTCTGTCCGGTGTAGACGGCGAAGGTCAGCCCGACGAACTCCGGAAGCACCGGCATGTTGCGCAGGTGCGTCCGGATCGGCGAGTTGGCCGTCTCCTGTTCGTCTTTCTCGCGGGCCTTCTCGAGCAGCTTCTCCTGCTCGACCGAGAGCCCGCGCACGATACTCCGTCGCTGGCGTGCCGGAAGCACGTCAGCGACTTCCTCGAGCTCCATCTCCTGGAGCTCCTCGAGCGTGTGACCGCGGTAGGTGAACTCCTCACCCTCGCGGCCGGTACGGTATTCCGAACTCATTTGTTTCCACCTCGACCGGTTCGCCGGGAGGCGATGTCACCGACTTTCCGTCCCGGCGGTGCGTTCTTCGAGACGGATTTGGGGCGACCGGGGTGCTGACGACCGCCGCCACCGAAGGGGTGGTCGACGGCGTTCATGGCGACCCCGCGGACGCGCGGCCACTTGATCCCGCGGGCGCGCATCTTGTGGTACTTCTTGCCTGCCTTGACGAACGGCTTCTCCGTGCGGCCGCCACCGGCGACGACGCCGATGGTGGCGCGACACTGTGGATCGAGCCGCTTGACTTCGCCACTTGGCAGCTGGACGACCGCAGCCTTGCGGTCGTGGGTGATGAGGTCCGCGTTGACGCCGGAGGCGCGGGCGAACTTGCCGCCGTCGCCCGGCTTGGCCTCGACGTTACAGACCGGGACCCCCTCGGGAATCTCCGCGAGCGGGAGCGTGTTCCCGGGCTTGATCTCGGCGCTGACGCCGACCTGGATCTCCTCGCCGACGGCGACGCCCTCGGGAACGAGGATCAGGCGCTGTTCACCGTCGTCGAACTCGACGGCCGCGATCGGTGCCGAGCGGGCCGGGTCGTGCTCGATGCTGACGACCTCGCCCGATACCACGTCGGTGTCCTCGAGCGTCTTGTGCTCGAGATTTGCCTTGTATCGGTGCGACGGCGCGCGGAACGTCGGCGATCCGCGCCCTCGACGCTGACCGAAGATTCGTCGTCCCATGCTCAGAACACCCCGATTCGTGAGGCGACTTCCTGGGCGTCGTCGTCCTCGCCCAGCGTCACCGTTGCCTTCTTCGTGCCGTCCATGGTGATCTGTGTGTTCACGTTCGCGACCTCGACGTCGAAGCGCTCCTCGATGGCGTCCCGGATCTCGGGTTTCGAGGCGTCGACGTGCACGAGGAACTGGAGCTTGTTCTCGAAGTCCATGTCGTTCATGGCCTTCTCGGTGACGAGCGGGTACTCGATGATCGAACTCATCGGTCAGCCACCTCCTCGAGGGCGCTCTCGGTCCAGACGGTCAGTCGACCGGCCTGGGTGCCCGGTGCGAGGTCCTCGGCGTTGACCTCGGCAGCGGTCGCCACGTCGGCACCCGCGAGATTGCGGGCGGCGCGCGATGGACCGGTGTCGCTCGAGGTCACGAAGAGGATCGACTTGGGCTCTTTGTGCTTTCGACCGCGGAGTTTGCCCTGCCCCGAGCGGACGCTGCGTCCGTCGTCGGCGCGCTGAATGTCCGCGTTGACCCCGGCGGCCTCGAGGAAGGAGACGACCTCTTTCGTCTTCACGAGCTCCTCGAAGTCGTCGCTGACGACCAGCGGCAGGTCGGCGTCGTCGTCGAAGGCGTGACCGCGCTCGGCGACGATGTCGGCGTCGGCCGTCGCGGCGATGGCGCTTCGGGTCGCGAGTTTGCGTTCTTTCTTGTTGATCGATTCGCCCTGGTCCTTCTCGGCCTTCGGCGGGTGGGCCCGTCGTCCCTTTACGGCCTGCGGAACGCGGCGAGCGCGTCCGTTCTGCCGGGGTACGTGGGCCATCCCGCGACCGCTACCGAACGATTCGGCGGGGGTACGCATCCCGGCGAACTCGTCGGCACCGTAGGCCTGTTTTCGGTTTGCCTGTGCGACGCGGACCGCGCGGGCGATCAGGTCCGGGCGGTACTCCGTCTCGAAGACCGCCGGGAGCTCGACCTCCCCCGCGTCTGCGCCGTCCAGGTCTCGTACTGTTGCGTTCATGTGTTGCTAGTTCACCCCTGGTTGGATGCGGTGGAGACGTAGCGCACCTCGGGATCGAGACGCGGCTGGTCTCCGGGTCGAATCGCCGGGCGGAAGCGCACGAGGCGCTTGTTCGGCCCGGGGAGCGAGCCCTTGATCAACGCGTGCGGGCCGTCGACCTCGCCGTAGTTGACGAAGCCGCCGTCGACCGTCGCGTCGTCGCCGTCGCCGATGTCGACGAGGCGCTTGTTGAGCTCGGTCCGCTGGTGGTACCCGGTCTGACCCTGCTGGGGGACCGTCGAGCGGACGCGGCTCGGGTTCCAGGGACCGAGGTTCCCGATGCGGCGGCGCCATCCCTGCCGGGCGTGTTTGCCCTTGCGCTTCTGGACGCCCCATCGCTTGACGGGACCCTGGGTACCTTTCCCCTTGGTGACGCCGCTGGCGTCGACGTACTCGCCGGCGCGGAACACGTCGTTCATGACGTGCTCGCCGCCCTCGGCGATCGTCTCGAGCGCGAAGTCGACGCGCTCCTCGACGGAGCCGCCGCCGACGCGCGTCTCCATGACGTCGGGTTTCTTCTTGGGAACCGAGGGGATCGAACCGGGGACGGTGTGGGTGATGACGCGAACGTCGTCGACCCGACCGGCCTCGAGCTCCTCGCGGAACTCGTCTTCGGCGGCCTCGGCGTCGTACTCGTCGCCGGGGACGTCGAGGACGCGCTCGAGTTCGTCGACGAACTCGGTGGTCCAGACCTCGGTAATCGGTTGCTGTCCATACGGTGTGTTCTCGTACGCACGCAGGGCGACGGCGCGCATCGGCGGCGTCTCCACGATGGTCACGGGAACGGTCTGTTCCATTCCCTCGGTCGGCGAGTTAGCGGTGTCGTCGACCATAACCACGTGGGTCATGCCGGCCTTGTAGCCCGCGAAGCCCTGGAGCGTTGGCTGTCCGTCGTCGTCCGGCCACGAGGAAAAGCGTGGGACCTCGCTGGTCGCCCGCTTTCGTGGGCCGAACCCGAGTGAGCCTTTGCGTGGTGCGTTTGGTTGTGGCATTCTATCACGCTCTCAGTGAGAGGGGTGCGAGGGTGGCGAACAGAGCCTCCTCCGTTCGCACGACCGCGCTCCCCTGGTTCGGAACCGTATTGAGCCAGAGGTCGAACCCCGTTTCCGTGCGCAGATCGCTGGGTTCGACGTTTGCGTCGTCCTCGGTATCGGCGTAGGCGGCCTCGACGGCTCCCTGGTCGATACCGAGGATGTCCGGCAACCCTCTCTCGGGTGCGCCGAAGGCGACGGTCATCCCGTCCCGTTCGACGCGTCCGGCCAGCGTCTCGAGGCGTCCCACGGTGAGCGGTTCACCGTATCGGGAGGCCGCGATGCGAACGCCGGCGTCCTCACGGCCGAGTGCTGCCGGGAGGTCCGTCCGCTCGACGGCGAACCCCGGTGAGGGTTCGTCGACGAGTTTCGCCCGGACCGGTCGTCGCGAAGAGATCCTGACGGTCACGCGCTCTCCCTCACCGACCTCCATTCCGGGAGGCGTGTTGAGGGAGATCGGGTGTTGCAGTCCGCAATTGACCCGGACGCGCCCTTCAGGTCCGACCTCGGTCACGATTCCTTGTCTTGTCGACCCCGAACCGTTCGATTCGGAGCCGGTCTGTGACGGGGCACGGAGCGGCGGTAAGACGCCCACGGCCTCCAGTTCGTCCCGCTTGCCCCAGGCCTCCTTTCGGAGGTACGGGGGCGTCGCGGCGTACCGCAAGACGGTTTCGACGAACCCGTCGCCAAATCGCCCGTCGTCGCCCCCTGGATCGGGGTAGACGATCAGGCGATCGGCCCGGAAGATGGTCGCCGCACGGGCGACGTATCCGAGTTTGCGAGTGGCCTCGCGTTTGTCCTCGGCTTCCCGGCTGAGTGACGACGGCACGAGCACGCTGACGGTCATACCGCGACTTCGGCGCCTCGTCACTAGACTGTAGCGATGTGTTACGGACAGTGTCTTAAAAGGGTAGCGGATTCGATTCCCGGCTGTGAGGGGTTCGCAGGGCCAAATTCGTGACACTCGGGAACACAAAATGGTCCCAAGAACGCGGCAATCGCTACCGGGTTCGGCGCGCTTAGCGAGAGAGAAAGGTTGGTCCGTATCCGTGAAACGGTTGGCTTTTTTTCATTATATCCTCCATTAAGAAGTCACCCGGCCCCAGACGGTGGCCCAATGCAACCGTCATCTCGACGCAAACTGTTGGCTGCACTGGGCGCAGGCTCGGCATCGCTCGCTGGCTGTCTGGACATGATTCCCGGCGGCGACCCGAGGGACGGAAACGGCAACGGAACGTCGGGCAACGGAAACGGCAACGGAAACGGCGACAGCGATCGAACCGGGAACGGCGACGACGACGGTGGTAACATCGCGTGGCCCGCGACCGACACCGGCGAACCCATCGACACCTTCGAGAACCTCGAGCACTGGCGGACGACCGAGGGGACGATCGAGGCCGCACCCGACGAAGCCAGAACCGGATCGCAGGCGGCGGTCCTCGAGAGTGACTCGAGTCAGGTCATCGCCACGACGGCTTTCCCTGATCGGCTCGACCTCGACGGATACGACGTCTCGCTGGCGGTCAAGGTGGAGTCGGCTAACCGGGTCGCCCTCGAGGTCGAAACCAGCGGCAGCCGTGGAAACCGACTGAAGAGCATCCGCGTGGTCCCTGGCGGGTACGAAGGCTGGCTCCGCATCGACTTCGGATACGGCCAGAAGTACGGCGAACCCGACCTTCCGAACGTCAGCCGGATAAACATCATCGGGTACGGCCCCGAGGACGGACCCACGCGACTCGTGGTCGACGACCTCCGGAGGACGCAGGGCGTCGACAACGGCAAGGCACTCCTGGCGTTTTACGGCGGCCACCGTACCCAGTACGAAATCGCCGCGCCGATGCTCGAGGAGCGCGGCTGGTCTGCAGCGGTCGCCGTCGATCCCGAACAGATCGGCGGGCGCAGCCAGATGTCGCTCGAGCAACTCGAGGAACTGCAGGATCAGGGCTGGGACGTCTGTGCCTATCCCGTGAGTCAGGGTGCGCTACCGGAGATGCCCATCGAGCGCCAGGAGCGCGTCCTCGAAGCCACTCGAACCGCGCTCGAAGAGCGTGGCTTCGAAAAGGGCGCCCGGCACTTCGTCGTCCCGGACGATCAGATGACCCAGGAGACCCACGAGGCACTCCGCGAGCACTACGACTCGGGGCTGCTGTTCGGCGGCGGACCGACCAGCGGCAATCCGACCTCCATTCACACTCTCCCTCAGATCTGGGGGCCGGCCCTTCACGAGGGCGTCCGCCGTCACATCAACAACGTC
This sequence comes from Saliphagus sp. GCM10025317, assembly GCF_042663665.1. Classification (NCBI taxonomy): domain Archaea; kingdom Methanobacteriati; phylum Methanobacteriota; class Halobacteria; order Halobacteriales; family Natrialbaceae; genus Saliphagus; species Saliphagus sp. GCM10025317. Next base: position 1,192,744 of record NZ_JBHTAQ010000005.1, on the reverse strand, counting down.
GACCAGTGGAACCAGCTCTCCATCCTTCGCATTCCGCGGATCGTCGAGGGCGAGTCGACGTCGAACAGCATGTCCATCGACGACCTCGAGCACCTGCTCGACCACATCGAACAGCGCGGTCTCGACGTCGTGACGCTGTCGGACGTGGTCGACGATAACCTCGGTGGCGGTGGCGACGGCGACGATGGCGAAGAGGACGAAACCGCCGAACGACCGGAGGGAACGATCTTCGAGAACGGCCGTTCGCTCTCGTTCGACGGCGACGGCTCGACGACGTCGGACTCGTTCGACCTCTCCGAGGGAATCCTCGTTGGAGACTTCTCGGCCGACGGCGAGTTCGTCGCCACGCTCCAGTCGAGCGACGACGACCTCGCTGACGACCTGCTGGTACAGACCGCCGACGGCGCGGACGGCGAGTCGATGATGATCGTCGGCGAGGGCTCTTACGAACTCGACGTCGAAGCCGACGGCGAGTGGGAGATCGGTCTCGACCAGCCCGAAGTTCACGCCGATGGCCTGACGGACGTCCCAACCTCGGCGTCCGGGTCGGGGCCGTCGTTCGTTGGCCCGCTGTGGACCGAAGACGACCTCAGCCTCGAGGTCACTCACAGCGGGGATGGGACGTTCATCGTGGACGGCTGGGGAGCCGACGGTAGCTGGGAACAGCTGGTCAACCAGAGCGGGGAGTTCGAAGGATCCCGGTCGTACGCCGCCGCCAACGTCTGCTGGATCGACGTCGAGGCCGACGGCGACTGGTCGCTCGAGATCGAGTAAGTCGTCACCGAGTTCCCGGTCTCGAGGCATTTATCGAGTCGATAAACCGCCGGCCGGGCCCGCGGTGTGAGGCGTGCAGTCGTAGCCCACACCCCTCCCGATTCGCAACCCTTATACACCCTTGCCGGTATAGGTGAGAGTGCAACAGGGCGCTGGTAGTGTAGTGGTATCACGTGACCTTGCCATGGTCACAACCTGGGTTCAAATCCCAGCCAGCGCATACATACAAAGGGTGCAACACCCTACTCGAAATCCACCTTCTCAAGGATCCACGTCAACGAATCCAATAGTAACCTCTACTCTTTAAATTGGATTTGGAGATTCCAGTTGGTGCTACTGATAGGATTAGCGTATATTCTCATGCTTTCCAGTGTTGCAGATTACAGATATGTTGAAATCGGCGTGCAAGACTTAGAGGATGAGTTCAGCACGGTCCTCTCGTTTATTCCACACGTTCAGGCCGAAACCAACCGATACATGTGACTGCGAACTGACCGCTGGGATTACCAGTAGACCTCTCACTCGCAATAGACTTGCAACTTGTCTCCGTCGATGTGCACCTCATACTCGGCGATCGTGAACGAAATCGAGGTTGTGCCCTTGTCGGTGACGAGAGCATCAAGCGCTTCCGGATCAACAAAATCACATAGGGTCCCGTCCACTTCATCTGAGAGATTAACTGGCCGTACGTCTTCTAAGGATGCAAGCGCATCGATGACGGCCATACTCGGAACCATATCCGACCAATCGTATTGCCTCTGAACCGACTCAGTCGATGTCATAGTATCCACATCTCAGAGTAGGGTTAGACTCGGTTATACTTGGCGTGGGAGTCATCATGATGGATTAGTTCGTAGCCGCCATCAGCGACTTCTACCCCGTTCTGGTATGCGCTTTGTAGGGGTGCCGAGTACTTGTGCGAACTCTGTTTCGGAGGTAGGCGGATCAATTGCCATTGTCTGGCTCAGAATATGGACCACAACGAGGAAAGTAGCACGGCATGGTACACAACGGTTAGTGGAATAACGATTAGCCAATCAACTGTACTGAGTGATCACCACCTTCACAAATCAGGCCAAATTTCGTGTGACATTCGCGCTCTGAGTTCAGCACACACTACATGAACTACCCGGTTCTTGTCAGAAACGACGTAACCGACTCAGTACATGGCACTCAGATTACGCCATCACCATAGCTGCTTATGGAACGAGGAGATGTCTCTCCTCTATGACCGATTCGAGTAGAGACGAGTTCGACCCAACAGCACCAGACCAACGGGAGGTCGGCCGCAAAATGGTTGACGACAGCACGGGACTCGGTTCGGTGATGGCCCACGCCTACCGCGGAGAGATCGACCGAGTGGGGACGTGGCGCCAGCGCCTCGACGAGACGACGACGTGGGCGGTAACGCTGATGGCAGCAATCTTGACGTGGGCGTTTTCGAGTACCGATAACCCACACTATATCGTGCTGATCGGTATCGTTGTCGTCACCGTCTTTCTGGGCATCGAAGCACGGCGGTACCGGGACTACGATGTCTTTCGCTCTCGCACTCGAGTCATTCAGGAGAACCTGTTCGCAAACGCCCTCGATCCGTCCCAGGGTACTGAAAGCCACGACTGGCGAGCGGAACTGAGCAGGGACTATCGCCGGCCGACGCTGAAAGTCTCGTTCTACGAAGCACTCGCAAACCGACTCCGGCGTGTGTACCTTGCTCTGCTCAGTGTCCTATTGGTCGCGTGGGTCTTCAGGATTACAGCGTTCGCGCCGCGCCAGGACTGGCTGACAACCGCTGGAATCGCCCGTATCCCCGGGATTGCTGTGGTTGTCGTTGTGGGTGTGTTCTACGTCGTACTGCTGGGTGTCACCTTCTGGCCCCACGAGCGCCATGCCAAGGGTGAATTCCGTGAAGGGGACCCGGGCGATTGGAAAGAAACAGACCGATAAATCCGTTCTCTGTACTGATCGATCACCCCCATCCAGATTGGCTCCCACTTCGTGCGACATTCGCGCTAAGTATTCAATACGGCCGCTGAAGCCTATCACTGCTTGAGGGTTTCAACAAGGCCATAACAATCAATATCTGCGGGGCTTTCCAAGGAAACTCAATCCGGAAATTATATTCGGGGAGGCGAGTGACATTATCACACACGGGAAGATGGTCTCACTGCTGACTATCGTCGGTGTTGTTGTCGCCGTATTTGTCGGGTTCAATATCGGTGGGTCGTCGACGGGCGTAGCGTTCGGTCCGGCGGTCGGTTCACGCCTCGTTCGGAAGACGACCGCGGCGGCCCTGTTCCTCGTGTTCGGCTTCCTTGGTGCGTGGACCGTTGGTCGAAACGTCATTGCCACAATGAGCAGCAGTATCGTCCCAGCAACCCAGTTCACGCCTGTTGCAAGCGTGGTCGTCCTGTTTTTCACCGGTGCGTCACTACTTATCTCGAATCTCTACGGCGTTCCAGCGTCGACCTCAATGACAGCCGTTGGAGCCATCGTCGGACTGGGACTCGCGTCGGGTACGCTCAATCAGGCGCTTATGTTCGTTATTATTTCGGCGTGGATCGTCGCCCCGCTCTTGTGCTTTGGTATCGGGATCGGAGTTGGGCGCTACATCTACCCGTATCTTGACCGCTACGTCGCGTTTACGACGTTCACCCTCCAGCTCGTTCAGCTTGACCGCTCGAAGGTGATTCCACGCCCGTATGTCAATCCGAACGCATCTCCGCAAGACATCGTCGGATCACTCTTGGTAGTCGTCATTGCCTGCTATATGGCATTCTCGGCAGGGGCGTCGAACGCCGCGAACGCTGTGGCTCCCCTCGTTGGCGAAGGGGGATCACTTACCGTCAATCAGGGGGTTTTGCTCGCGGTGTTTGCCTTCGGTTTGGGTAGTTTCACTATCGCTCGTCGTACGCTGGAGACAGTTGGAGATGAAATCACAGAGCTACCGATTCTCGCTTCGCTGATTGTCTCCACAGTCGGTGGGACAGTCATCACAATCCTCTCTTATTTTGGGATCCCTGCAAGTCTCGCTGTCAGTACAACAGCGACCATCATTGGGCTCGGGTGGGGCCGGGCAAGTCGGGCAGCGACACTTCCAAAGTTAGTGACGCCGACGCCCGAGCGTTCGGATTTTGAGATGGCGACAGGTGCGTTAGTTACCTCACGCGCCGAAGACGTACCCGTTGGTCCGACTATTGGAGATATTGCCAGACACGAAGAACCGCCAGAGAGGCCGGAGGAGATCCCAGATGTACCGAATATTAGTGCAGAGGGACCAGCTGATCTCGACGAGAAAAGTCTCTTTAATCCAGCGGCGGCAAAACGTATCGCTACGATGTGGGTTTTGACCCCCTCGCTGGCAGTTGCCGCCTCCTACCCGGTGTTCGTGTTCCTGTGATACCCCCGTCAGATGTAATAGCAGGCTGGCAAGCCTGGTCAGAATTCAGATATCCACGGTAAGCCCATCATTGCCATTTCTCACAAAACCAATACCCCGATAGAGATTGCGAGCGAGAAGGCTGCTGCTGAGGTCAATCGAGAAAGTCCAGTTCTCGCCCTTTGCCGAACTCACTCGTTGTAGATACTGGTCTGATGAATACGCGCTTTGTATCTTGCAGAGGTGTAGCGAGCTACCGAATCGCTGTCAAGAGAGCCGTGCAAGATACAGAGAATAAGTTCACCACGATAGTGTGGCGTATTTCCTCGGTCTGCTCAGTAGCCCACTCGTTTGTCAACTCAGTCGTTACGGAAACCCGTATTACTCGTCTTTTCGACGGCCTGAAATTCGGTTGACCCGCATTGGCATCCGTTTCTCGCCCCGATCGGTTGTGCCGTGCCGTCAGGCCATTGCTCCGCTGCATAGGCAGCTCCGCAATTGAGACATGTAACGGCTGTCCGTTTGCTCTTTCCATTAGGCATAACTATCCCTTCAGCGAGTAATACTGTCAGCGCTTCTTTTGGGTATCCAATGGGTATTTAAGCAAGCTATTGATCCGACTCCGCTGTTTTGGGGAGGGTACTCTCGAGGATGTGCTTTATCCCCCGGCGGAGCCGAGATGCGATGGCCTGCTGAGAGATGCCGAGTTCGTCGCCGAGTTCTTCCATCGTCACTTCGCGCGGGGATTCGAAGTACCCACGCTCGTGGGCGAGTACCAGTGTGTCTTGTTGCTTGTCAGTGAGTGCTGCCTCGGTTTCGGTCTCAACCGGTGTCAATGCGTGTAGTTCTGTCAGCGTGACCGGGATGTCTAACTCTCGACAGCGAGATTGAAAGGTTGCAAGATCGCTTCGAGTGTCTCCGCGAATGTCGAACGTCCACCGACGGCTCGTGCCGGTCGCTTTGATGAGCGGAACGCCGGTCTCAGTCAGCACGCTCAGCACGTCGTCGTACTCGATCGACCACTCAACCCGCAGGAGATACTCGCCATCGACGGAATCGACGAGCTGGATGTCCCTCACGCCCGGGTGGGCATCAAACGCGGCCTCGATGTCCTCAACTTCCGTTCCTCGAACCCAGAAGTAGGGGATCACCACGTCCTGTGACGGGATCAGTCGCTCCAGTTCGACCGTCACGTCCGGGAGTTGTGCGAAGACGGTGCCGAGGGGGAACTGATCGGATGGAACGATATAGGTCGCCTCAGTCGCCATGACTCGAACGATGGTGCACTGATTGTAAAACTCTTCCATGGAACAATGTGGAGGGGACGAAGGACTCCGTCAATCCGCTTTGTGCGCGCTCAATCTGCTGACTACGCGCTTTGTGTTCAGCAGAGTAGACCGAACAACTCGAATTATATCAGGATAGCGTGCGAGATACAGAGGATGAGTTCAGCGCGGCGGCTTCGTTTGTTTCACACCGAACCCGGAGAACCACCCGCCCACTACACGTCCGTACAAGCAGTAATCGGGATCTCACAGCAGTCAAGTACCTCTCGACGCCGGCGAGGGACGCGGAGACCCTCGACAAATCCCTCTCTGCGCTGGAGGCCTGTGCCTGAAGCTATAAAAGGAAGTTGTATAACCAAAATGAAATCTCACGTGGAGCGGTCTCTTCAGAGTTAAGTACACCATGTTCACGGAAACCGACTCCTCGCCAATGATTCCCAGAAGAGATACGCTCCTCCTCGCGCTCGCCAATCGGCACTCTCGTTTTGTCATCGAGTACTTCAAAAATGCGTCCGAAGACCACGCCACCGTCGATGACCTTGCAATTGCGCTCGCCCGACGTGACCACGCAGACGAGACGCAGGTTGCAATCCGGCTCCACCACGCTGCACTCCCCAAACTGGACGACGCTGGACTCGTTGACTACAACAGGCGGACCAAAACGGTCCGATATCACGGTCACTCGCAACTCGAACAGATAGCGGGGCGCTTCTCCGAGTCCGGTTCCACCAACTGCCATGGAGGAGTGAGTAGCACATGACGCAAGACAAGCCCAGGCAAACGAGCCAGACACGGGAATGGTTCACCCCTGATCAGGATCGCTCGTTGACCGAAGCGGTGCTCGACGCCATCGAGGACTATAAGGGGGAAGACCTCTTGCGAGCGGATTTCGTCCTCTACGAAGACATAGACGCTGACGCGCTCAATTCCCTCTTTCGCCACGACGCACCGTCGAGAACGACCGTGACGTTCGGCACCGACGGGGTTAAGGTCGAACTCTGGGGGGGTGGTGGGGTCGAGATTCGCGTCACGGGCCGATCAGTCGAATAAGTGGCCGAGGCTGGTCCAGAACGGGCTCTGGGGGCTGTGTCGGATAGACGGCCACTACCGTGATGAGTTCTTCACTTGGACTGATCGATCAGCACCCTCCGTGGATCGGCCCTCAGCTCGTGCCACATCCGCGCTGTGTATTCAGCAGACCTTATCTGTCGAATAATAGAAGGAAATGACCCAACCCATGAGTTGCGTTGCTAATCTCTATGAGAAATCACTTCGTATCCTTGTACACGCCACTTTGGCCTATCATAGCTCCCCACATTCGGGGTTCAGCCTCTGAGAGGGAGCCCCAGTATCGCCCTTTCTCTCCGAGACCGATTCCCCTCACTACCGGTCTGAAATTCCACAGATACCCTCCATGAGGGGGTATTTTCGGGTTGTACCAGCGATATAGACGAACAGCTCCATTCAAGCATGACGAGCGTGACCGGTTCCTGATTGGGGCGACCTCACCGTCCATATATGATCGCCCCTGGCGCCTCAAGACCAATTCCACCAGCGGTCGACGCCTCAAGCCGCGTTTGGCGCGTCTCCTTAAGGACGGGATCGACGTGGCGCCACCGCGCCCGGCACCGGACCCCGCAGAACTCACGAAGTCGGTCGTTCGCCTGGCCGAATCCTAGCGACTCCCGGGCACGGGCGATTTCGTCCTCGGGGACCAGCGATAGCGCCCGCCCACACTCAAAACACGTCGACGAGGCGCTCATGAGCGCGATACCCCGCGGTTCGTCCTTCGAAGACGGGTCCCTGGAGCGCCTCAACGGCGTCAGACCGGCGATCGCGCACCAGGTGGCCGCCCGCTCGGCAGGTTCCGGTCGTCGCACCGGAAGTGCTCAAGCACGCGGTCGGCATTGAGGCCGTCCGCGCGGACGAACCGAACGGCGCCGCCGCACGCCGCGCACCTGGCCCACGGACGGGCGTTCATCAGGCCCACCTGGCGCGGCGTTCGAGGGCGCGTTCGCGGAGGTCGTCCAGGTCGTCCTCAGCCTCGATCTCGATCCGGTGTTTTCCTGGCATATTCCCACACATATCGGTAATATTTTACATACATTTTCACATATGTCCGAGATAGACACCCAATCCAAAATATATCGGCAACATTGATTTATACCAGATCGTGATATTCATGGGACTGAATGGCACGCGAAACCAGAGCAGTTCGATTTCACGGAATGGATGACACATTTGAACTGGGACAACGGCGGTGGTGGGAACCGGCTCGTAGAACGAAGCCGATACCCAATCGTAACGGGTTCGCTCGAGCGCAGTCGACGTCGTCGATGAGAGGAGGAGATTGGTAGTGGTAATGGACTGTCCGTCAAGATGTCGGTTCTTTCAACGACGAGTGTGACGATGGCGGTTTCCAAAAATGAGCCATCTGGCGATTCGTGTCCGCTCGAAAACGAACGACGGCGGACGATTTACGAGACCGTCGAGACCGAACCCGGTCTCTGTCTCTCCGCCGTGAGCGAGGAAAGCGGCATCGCACTCTCGACCGTTCGCTATCACGTCCGCGTTCTCGAAGACGAGAACGTGATCCAATCAGTCACTGTCTGTGGGAAACGACGATATTTTCCGTTCAGTCAGGACGACGTCGAGTTGCGAAGCGTCCTCTTCGAACCGGCAAAGCGACGGGTGCTAGAGGCACTGGCGACATTGGGTCCGACGCACAACGCTTGCCTCGCTACCGCACTCGAGTGCGACTCGAGTACGGTTTCACACCACCTCTCGATGCTCGAAGACGCCGGCTTCGTCGTTCGCGAGCGCGACGGCCGGACAGTCGTCAACGAACTCGATCCCACCGTCGAGTCCGTAATATTCGAAGACTGGTCGAATCACCGATCGGACGAGTCCGAGTCGCGACTCGAGGCTGAAGTCGCGAAATCGTCTACGAAGTGTAGCCGTCTCGACGGCTGATTCAATCGGTATCCGGACTTCGAGAAGACCCCTGGATGAGTTTGTCAATACCATTTTTATCATGATTATTGTTGACCGCGATAGGTCCGCTGGACCACCCTGCACACGAACTATGATGGAACACGAACACGGCGCGGACGACACGCACGAAGCCGAGGCGACCTTCGATACCGTACCGATCAACCGACGCGACTTCGTACGGCTCTCTGCTGCACTAGGTGGCGTCCTGGCCTTACCTGGCAACGCTATCGCTGACCTCGAAGACTCGGCGATGACCGACGAGTACGAGTACGTCGTCAATCACACACCCGACGACTACGCCGTCGCGACGCTGATCCAGTTCGAGGAGGAGTCGGGGATCGACGACCTGCTCGGACTCGACCTCGAGGTCGAGCTCGACGACGACTGGATTCTCGAGGAGCCACCCGCAGCCTACGCGCAACTCACGACAGCGGAGGTCGAGGAGGTACTCGAGATTCCAACCGCCGAGGAGTTGAGTTACACGCCCGGGTCGAACCCCTTCTGGCGACTGGGGTACTATCCCCTCGGCGTCTTCCCGGCACCCCACCGCGCCGTCGACTTCATCGACTACGAGCAGATGATCAGCGGGATGGAGTACCTCGAGTCCGAGCACGCAGATAGGCTCAACTTCTACGCTCTCGCGGACGCGGAGAACCCGCACGACGTCGAGTTCGGGACGAGTCCCGGCCACCACAACCGACTCACCGACCGGTACGATCCGAAAGATCTCCACGTCGCCGAAATCACGAACGACATCGACGAAATTCGTGGGACTGAGGAGTTCGAGAACCGTCAGAAGGTGATGTTCGAGGCCTCGATGCACGGCCTCGAGCGCGCCGGCCCCGAGGCGTGTTATCGCTTCATCGAACGAGTGCTCACGGGACGCGAGCAGGAGTTCGAGCGACTGCTTGACGACTGCGTGTTGATCATCCTTTCGTGTAATCCCGACGGCTGGGTGGCCCGCAGCCCGCAGTACGATAGCGGCTGGCAGACCGGGGGATCTGGTGCGACCCATCCGCGCCTTCCCGCGGCGCCACTCCACGAGCGGGGGAACGCCGAGGTGTACGACACGAACCGGCAGTACCCCACCATCGGGTGGATCGATCCGGTCCACCATCCTGGAGAGCCGGACGAGGGCCGCTGGGCAGAGGACAATCCACACGACATCGTCGACAAAGTGCCCGACGCGATGGGCGTCGTCGAGCACTTCCGTGGGTACGAAAACCTCACTCACGGCGCTGACCTCCACGCGATGTTCTGGAACTCGGATTTCATCCTGGGACTCATCAACCAGATCGAGTACACCCAGGACGAGTTCCACGACCTCTACGAGATGAACCGGACCCTGGAGACGAACCTCGAGGAGGCGATGGACGACTGGGAAACGCTCGCCGAGGTCCAGGAGGAGGCCACCGGCAAATTCAACCCCGAAGTCCTCATGCCCACGCTGCCCGAGACGGCCTACGACTACTCGACCATCTGGGACACGATCGGCTACACGATCACCGGCGGGCTCATCGGCTTCATGGGCGCCAGCGAGGATCTGGGCGGCCTCGACGTGACAACGATGGCGTTCGAGATGGCCTACAGCCACATGATCGGGGGGAACGTGTACAATCCCGAGTTAGCCGACAAGTGGGTGACGGGCTACATTGCGGCAATGAAGACGATGACCGACTACGCGCTCCGCGACGTCGACTCCGAGGTCGTCACCCGCGACGGCGAACCCACGGAGATCGCCTACGTGACGACCGACGAACTCACGCGCTCGTCGGACGACCTCTCGTTCCTGCAGGATGACGATACCGATAGCGGCGAAACCGAACTCGCCAGCACCGAGCACGAACTCATCGTCGACGCCGAATCCACCGAGACGCTGACGTTCGACGTCGCCGACGACCTGCACACGCTGTCAGTACACGCGCACGCGCCGTACGGCCTCGTCGATGTCGTGCTCCGCGATCCGAACAGGAACGAGGTCTGCTCGTACCGCCCCTCGACGTTCAACGGCGATCGACATCACCACATCCCGCCGATGGTCGTGAAAGAGCCGGCGGGTGGTGAGTGGACACTCGATGTCGAGAGCCTGATGACCGAGGAGGCGACGGAACTCCACGCTCACGTCGGGACGCTGCAGTCGGAGGCCGACAACCCGGACCCTCGAGACGCGCTCGGCTTCGAACAGCAGGAGTACGAGGTGACGCCGCTGGCGTTCTTTGACGACTTCGAGGCTGAGAACGAACTCCTCACCACGATCGCACTCACCCCCGAAGAGGTGGTCGAAGCGGGGGTCGATGCCGATCACCTCGTCGTCGTCCACGACGACCGCGGCGACGACCCCGAGGGCTACGCCGCGGCGATCGACGACTTCGTCGAGTCGGGCGGCAACCTCGTGGTGACCGACACTGGCCTCCATCTGCTCGCAGACCTGGAGACCGCACCCGGCGTCGGCGAGGGTGACATCGTCGACGAGACGTTCGGCGTCAGTCACCTCGAGGAGAAAGACGAGGAACACCCGCTGCTCACCGATACCCGCCCGATCCAGCGGATGACGTGGAAGGTGGCACCGCTCGGCTACCCGTACGCGAACGACGCGCCGATGACGCTGCTCGACGCGGATGCCTTCGAGACGTCCGGCGGAACCGTCGCCGGGACGACCGACGACCTGGTGAGCGGCGGGTCGATCTTCACCGACAGCGAGGAGTGGCGTGGTATCCACGCGATCGGCGGACTGTTTCCCCCGGCCAGTCAGCAGGAACTGCACCCCTTCGGGCTGAAGAACTACGTCCTCTCGTATTTCGGGTTCACCGTCCTCGTCAACGCGCTCGGCATGGAGCAGCGACGGTTCGTGGACGGCGAGGTCGTCCGGACGGTCGGCGACCGCGAGCAGGGCCCGCCGTTCGCGGTCGCCGGTGAGCGCGAGGATTCGGGCTCGGTGTTCACCGGCGGACAAACGAATCGCACCGAACTGGACGTCGAGGCCACCGAACCGGTTCTGGTCCGCGACACGGTGCCGGAAGGCTGGACTGCCCACGAGGAGTACGGCGACGTCGAGGCGACGACGCCGGCGTCGAACGGTGGCACGCACGTCTACTTCGGCCTCGAGGACGCCCAATCGGTCTCCGAGAACCTCACGCACTTCGCGGAGGCTCCCGACGACCTGCTCGACAGCGGTGAGTACACGTTCGGACCGATCGCCGTCTCGCGTGACACAGGCAGCGACGAGACACTCACCGACCGCGAGTGGATTCTGCTCGGTGGCACCGATCGAGACGTAACCGTCGTTGCGGAGGACGTTTGATCACGACGGCTACGGGGCGCTCGCGTGTGCTTCGACACGCCGTCGGGTCCTGAAACTCGTCGGCGTATCAGGCGTCGCCGCGACCAATAGAGGCTCAACTCACATGACCGCTTTCGGTACGTTCAGCGATAGGATTATCTCCGACTGCGGCGAGTACGTCCTTATGACTACCAGAGACGAAGAGGATGGATCCGGACGAGCGCCCGGGACGGGGATGTCGATTGGGCTCGTACTCGGCGTCGCCATCGGCGTCGCGATGGACGAGTTGGCCATCGGGATCGCTCTCGGAATTATCCTCGGTGCGGGCATGGATGCCGGCTGGCCGGAAAATCAGCAGTCGTAGATTTTCCATCGACTCGAGTGGCAACGGCAGCGACCAGAACCACCTCGCGCTCCAGGGACGAGGTTCGCCGTTACCTGTCGACCCGTCACCGATGGGCGAGCCTCGAGCCACCGTGGGAAACAGTCACCATCGACGGTCTCTCGGCTCGTCGTGACGGTCGTCTCCGTCGCCGAAAAGCTTCTTTTGCGTAGCAGGGGTGCGACGTGTACGCGCGTCGTCGAGCGCCGAGACGTGCCCAGCGGGGGATTCCATGAACGACCAATCGACACACCAGCGGGGACGGATCCCGCCCGATTTCGACCACGTCAGAAGAGACCTCGTCGACGAGAACCGGGTCGCCGAGTTACTCGAGGAGTACACCATCGGCCGAGACGACCACAAGAACGCGCCCGCGTTCGTGATTCGCCCCGATCAGGTTCAGGAGGCACTCACGACCTTACGCGAGGAGGCGGGGTTCGATCACCTCTCGTTGATCACGCCCCAGGAATACGAGGACCGCTACGAGTCGAACATCCACCTGACGAAGTACGACCGGCGGACGCACGAGGTGACATTGGTGGTTCCCCTCCCGAAGGATGAACCGGTCTGTCAGAGCGCCGAACCCGTCTTCCGCACCGCGGACTGGCACGAACGCGAGGCGTTCGACCTGGTCGGCATCCGGTATGACGACCACCCCGACCTCCGGCGAATACTCCTGCCCGAGACGTGGCAGGGGCACCCGCTTTCGCTGGACTACGACCAGAACAAGCCCCAGGTCGTCGACCTGGCGGCGCACGCCAACCCGCTCCAGCCCGACCATCACGACGCGGACACTGACACGATGTTCCTGAACGTCGGGCCCCATCACCCGGCCACCCACGGCGTCCTCCACCTGGAAACCGTCCTCGACGGGGAGTCAGTCGTCGGCGTCGATCCCGACATCGGCTACCTCCACCGCTGCGAGGAGCAGATGTGCCAGCAGGGCACCTACCGCTACCAGATCATCCCGTACTCGAACCGGTGGCACTACACGTCGAACCTCCCCAACGAGTGGGCCGTCGCCCGCGCCATCGAGGATCTCGCGGACCTCGAGGTCCCCGAGTACGCGCAGGTGTTGCGGACAATGACGACCGAACTCGGTCGGATGCTGGGTCACTTCCTCGCCGTCGGCACGTTCGCCCTCGACGTGTACGGCGACTTCACGGCCATCTTCCAGTACGCGTTCCGCGACCGAGAGGTCGTCCAGGACATCCTCGAGGACCTCACAGGCCAGCGGATGATGTTCTACTACTTCCGCCTGGGTGGAGTCGCCTGGGATCTGCCCGAACCTCGCGAGGATTTCATCGAGAAGACGCGGACCTTCCTCGACGGACTCCCGCGGAAGATGAACGAGTACGGCGCCCTCCTCACGAGCAACGAGGTCTACCAGATCCGGACCGTCGACACCGGCATCCTCGAGCCGGAGGTGGCGAAGGACTACGGCTGCACCGGACCCGTCGCGAGGGGGTCGGGCGTCGACTACGACCTCCGGCGGGACGACCCGTACGGCTACTACCCGGAACTGGAGTGGGACGTCGTCACCGAGGACGGCTGTGACAACTTTTCGCGCGTGCTCGTACGCTTGGACGAGGTCGAGGAGAGCGCCAAGATCGTCGAACAGTGTCTGGACCTGATCGAGGACTGGCCCGAGGACGAGCGAACTGTACAGAGCAACGTCCCCCGGACGCTCAAACCGCCGGCGGACACGGAGACTTACCGGGCGGTCGAGAGCGCCACGGGCGAACTCGGCGTCTACGTCCGGTCGGACGGCTCGAACTCGCCGGCCCGGTTCAAGATCCGGAGCCCGTGTTTCCACAACCTCTCCGCGTTACCGGAGATGGCCGAAGGGGAGTACGTCGCGGACATGATCGCCACGCTGGGCAGCCTCGACATCGTGCTCGGGAGCGTCGACAGGTGACGGGTCCACGAGAAACGATGCCGCGGGCGCGGTGGCTGCACTTTCAACCCGTTGATCGATGGGGACAATCGTCGCGAGTACAGGTAGAGGGATTTCGATGACGCAATCTGGAACCGTCGAACACCGATCCGCGAAGACCGGTTCGACCGCAATCGATCGACCCTTCTGGGCGCGCCTCGCGAGCATCGTCGCCGGCGGCGCGCTCCTGGTGATCGGGGTGAGAAAGCGTTCGCTCGGCGGAGCGATAGCCGCGGGCGTCGGCGCCCTGCTCTGTTATCGGGGTCTCGCGGCGCGCGACGGGAGAGGAACCGCTCTCGAGTCGGAACTGCTCGAGTCGGAACCGGACGGCGATCGGAGACCCGACGCGCGGTTCTCCGGCGCGGCCCCGGCGGTGGAACGATCGATCACGATCGACCGATCGCCGGAGGAACTCTTCGAGCGGTGGCGCGATCCCAACACCGTGACGAGGGTTCTCGGGTCAGTCGTCGACGTCACCGCGGACGATCCGGACGTCTGGACGTGGCGAATCGCCGGCCCGTTCGACCGGCAATGGACCTGGAAGACGGAGGTCGTCGAATCGGAGCCCGGTACGTTTATCGGCTGGGAGTCGCACGACGACGCGGCGATCCCGAGCTGGGGAACCGTTCGGTTCCGGCCCGCGCCCGCGGACCGCGGAACGGTCGTCACGCTCGATCTGAATTTCGACCCGCCCGGCGGGGCGCTCGGTGACGCAGCGGTGAACCGCAGCGGGATCGTTCCCGCCACGCTCGTGACGAAGACTCTTCGGCGATTTAAGGCCCTCGTCGAGACGGGTGAGATCCCCACGCTCGAGCGAAATCCCTCCGCGCGAGGCTACGGTGATCTGGTATGAGAGCACTCTGTTGGCACGACGTCAACGACCTCCAGGTGAACGACGTTCCGGAGCCCGAGATCGTCAACCCGCGAGACGTCGTGCTCCGGGTGACGAAGACGACGGCCTGTGGCTCGGACCTGCACTTCATCGACGGCTACCTGCCGACGATGCGCGAGGGAGACGTCATCGGCCACGAATTCATGGGTGAGGTGGCGGAGGTCGGGCCGAGCGTGTCGGACCTCGAGCGAGGCGACCGGGTCGTCGTCCCGTCGTTCATCGGCTGCGGGAACTGCGGGTACTGCGCGGACGATCTCTGGTCGCTGTGTGACAACACGAACCCGAACCCGGAACTACAGGAACCGATCCTGGGTGACGTAACCGCCGGCATCTACGGATACACCCACGCCTTCGGTGGGTACGCCGGCTCCCACGCCGAGTACGTTCGCGTCCCGCACGCCGACGAAAACTGCTTTCACGTTCCCGACGAACTGGACGACGAGCAGGCGCTGTTCGCCTCCGACGCGTGGGCGACCGGCTACATGGGCGCCGACTTCTGTGGGATCGAAGACGGGGACACGGTCGCCGTGTGGGGCTGCGGCGGCGTCGGGCTGATGGCCCAGCAGAGCGCGAAACTCATGGGCGCCGAACGCGTGATCGGGATCGATCGCTTTCCCGAACGGCTACAGCTCGCGCGAACGGAGGCCGGCGCCGAGACCGTCGACTACACCGCCGTCGACAGCGTCGTCGACGAACTCGACGCTCGAACCGGCGGTCGCGGCCCCGACGCCTGTATCGACGCCGTCGGGATGGAGGCCCACGGCACGGGCGTCGTTCACGCCTACGACCGGCTCAAGCAACGACTCAAACTCCACACCGACCGCGGGGAGGCGCTCCGACAGGCCATCGTCGCCTGTCGGAAGGGCGGCACCCTCTCGATTCTCGGCGTCTACGGACTGATGGACAAGTTCCCCCTGGGAATCGTCATGAACAAGGGGCTCACCGTCCGAACCGCCCAGCAGCACGGCCAACGCTACGTCCCACGGCTGCTCGAGCACGCTGCCGAGGGCGAGATGGACCCGTCGTATCTGGCGACGCACGAACTCTCCCTCGAGGATGCACCTCGCGGGTACGAACTGTTCAAGCACAAGAAAGACGGGTGCGTGCGGCCAGTCTTCACCCCCTGAGCATCCTGGCTACGTCTCGTCGTCGGTTTCGTTCCCGTTCGTTTCGTCGTCAGTTTCGTTGCCGTCAGCACCGTCGCCCTCGTCTTCGTCCTCGTCGATAGGCTCGTCCTGGGTGTCCTCGGTCGCCTCCTCGTCCGCCTCCTGTTCGTCAGTCCCGTCCTCGGGTACCGAGATATCGTCTCCCTCACCCGGTGGGACGATCTTCATGACGACTCCCGTGTCGCCCGACGGAACACCCTCCCGGTTCGCGAGGACGTAGACGTTGCCGTCGCCATCCTGGCCGAACTGCCGAACGAAGTAGGGGAACGAACCGTCTTCGGTCCCCGAGACCTGGAGTTCTTCCATCTCCCAGAGTTCGTCGCGGGGGACGGCTTCGACGTCCTCCTCCCCGCCGTCAGCATCGTCGCTCGAGTTGGTATCCGTCGTCTCGTCGTCGCCCGAACCTCCGTCGTCGTCCGAATCGTCATCGGTAGGCTCTGACGCCGCGAGGAGTCGACCCGCCGGCGCCTGGCGCGCCGGATCGGCCGTCCAGTCGCCGAAGACGTACTTGCCCTGTAACTCCTCGAGCTGGTCGGCCTCGTACACGTGGCCGCCGATGATCGTGATCCCGACTGTCTCACCCTCGTACACGTGGGGGTACTCGACGATCGGATCCTGCAGTTCCTGGCCGTTGTACGGCGGTTCGTCGGGAGCGGCGTCCGGACAGTCTGCGGGCGGATCGCTCGGGCTATCCGTACTGAAGCAGTGGGTCCCCTCCTTGACGTTCCAGCCGTAGTTGCCGCCGGCCTCGACGAGGTTCGCCTCCTCGTAGAGGTCCTGTCCGGCGTCGGAAACGAACAGCCGCCCGTCGCTGTCGAACGAGATGCCGAATGGGTTCCGGAACCCCCACGCGTAGTACTCGTCGATGGCATCGTCCACGTCGACCAGGGGGTTGTCGTCCGGGACGGCGTAGGGCTCGTCGCCCTCCGCGTCGACGTCGATCCGATGGATGCCGCCGAGGAGGGTATCGGTAACGTTCTGTCCGTTTCCGCCCGCGTTCTCGTCGTACCAGTCCTCGAGGTGGCCCTCCATGTCGTCGTTTGCGCCGCCGCCGTCGCCCATCGGGACGCACAGGTAGCCGTCGGGTCCGAAGGCCATCGGGCCCGCGTCGTGGTTGTACTGCGGTTTCTGGAACTCCAGGAGGACGGTCTCCGAATCCGGGTCGGCTTCACTCCGGTCGCCCGACGCGTGGAACTCCGAGACGACTTCGACGTGGCTCCAGCCATCGGGCGTCTCGTCGTTCGGCGGCGCGCTATAGTGAACGAAGAAGCGACAGTTCTCGGCGAAGTTCGGATGGACCTCCACGCCGAGGAGGCCCCGTTCGTCGTAGTCCTGGTTCGGATCGGCGTACGATCCTTCGAACGTCCCGAGTTCGACCAGCCGGTCGCTCACGTCGAGGAACGGTTCCTCTCGCCGTCCGTCGCCGTCGACGAGCCAGAGTTCGCCCGTTTGATCGGCGACGAGGTACTGGTCCTGGTCCTGGTCCTGACCCCCACCGATCACGGCAAAGTCGGTCGGCGCCGTCATCCCCTCCGCGACCGACTGGAGCCCGATTTCGGCCCCCGGGTCGAAGAACGCCGGCACTTCGCCGTCTTCCGACTCGTCACCGGTTTCGTCGTCGGACTCACCGCCGACCGAGACCTCCCCACGCATCGTCCCCGCGTGCGGTTCGCAGTAGTACTCCGCCATCTCGCTCGTCGCCTCGAACTCGAGCGTCTGGGTCTCCCCTTCCTCGGCCAGGAGTTCGGTGCCCTCGAGTTCCTCGCCGTCGCCGTCGACGATGGCGATGTTGTGCGCCTGGCCGTCGAGATTCTCCCACGTGAGTTCGTACGTCGTTCCCTCCTCGAGTTCCAGCGTGGGGTTGGTTTCGCCTTCGATTTCGCCCGGAGCGACTCCTTGCCATCCGCTGGTCTCGCCCCCGAGTTCGATCGTCTCGCTCTCCTGGGCGAGCGTCGAGTTACCGATTGCGGCGAGGCCGCCCGCAGCGGCGGTCGCCTGGAGCAGTCGTCGCCGCGTGGTCGGCCACCAGCGAGAGTTCCCGGTCCCTGCGGATTCGTACGGACGAGTGGTTCGCTCGTCGTCGCCTGGCTGTTCGCTCATAACGCTCGAGACGGCGAGAGACGAATGAATAAACGCCACCAACCGTTCCCCTCGTTTTCTCGCTCAATTGGCTGTTGTCCCTAAAGTGGACGACGAGCACAGGGTGACGCAGACGTAACGTGGAGTTACTCGACGACGCCGTCGGATCCGCTCCGTCGTGGCCGACTACCCGGTCGATCCTTCCGCCGATCGTATTGCAACACTTCTCGCCTCCAGAACGAGCAAAACAGCGCGTTTACCGAAATATATCGAGTGGACTATCGACGGCGATGGGGGCTGGCCGTGATCGAAATCGACGTCGACGTGGATGTCGATGGCCGCCCGTACCCCCCGCGTGACGGTCGAAGCAGCGGAGAAGAGAATATAAACGTGGCTCGACCACGTTCACGTGACACGAGTGAACGTAGATGTCCAGTGATCTCTCCATCCAGACGACGCACGTCGGGAGCCTTCCCCGGTCGGACGCCCTCCGCGAAGTGTTGCGTCGCAATGACGATTCACGTTCAGAGGCGTTCGAGACCGCCGTCGGCGAGGCGGTCCGCGACGTGGTCCGGAAACAGGCCGAAGCGGGGATCGACGTCGCGAACGACGGCGAACAGAGTCGACTCGCGTACTCCGTCGACGTGACGAACCGCCTCTCCGGGTACTCGGATCGGTTCGCCGAGCGCGACCTACCGGCCGACCTCGAGGAGTATCCCGAGTTCGCCGAACACGCGCTGGGTGACATCGACAACATCGGCGGACCGATCGCGACGGGTCCCATCGAGTACGTCGGGGAGGAGGCCCTCGAGCGAGACCTGACTCGCTTCGACGAGGCGGTCGAGGAGACGGGCGTTTCCTTCAGCGATCGATTCCACACTGCACCGTCGCCGGGGGCCGTCCTCCGGTTCACCGACTCGACGTATCACGACTCGAACGAGGCGTACATCTTCGACCTCGCAGAGTCGCTCCGGACCGAGTACGAGATCATCGTCGATAGCGGTGCCCAGTTACAGATCGACGCGCCGGAACTGCTCGCCGGGTTCACGATCACCTACAAGGACGCCTCGACCGACGAGTTCCGCGACCAGGTCGAAACCTACGTGGAGGCGATCAACGTCGCGCTCGGCGACGTCCCGTCCGACCGCGTTCGACTCCACGCCTGCTGGGGGAACTATCCGGGTCCCCA
The DNA here is from genome assembly GCF_042663665.1 of Saliphagus sp. GCM10025317. Lineage (NCBI taxonomy): Archaea > Methanobacteriati > Methanobacteriota > Halobacteria > Halobacteriales > Natrialbaceae > Saliphagus > Saliphagus sp. GCM10025317. Next base: position 1,173,387 of record NZ_JBHTAQ010000005.1, on the reverse strand, counting down.
CCACCACGACGTGGCGCTTGGCGACGTCATCGACAAATTCTATGAGGCCGACGTTTCGGGGCTGGTCGTCGAAGGCGCGAATCCCCGGCACAACCACGAGTATCGAACCATCGCGGAACACCCGCTCCCCGACGACTGGACGCTCGTCCCCGGCGTGATCGACGTGAAGACGAACGTCGTCGAGCACCCCGAGGTCGTCGCGGACCGACTCGAGCGATTCGCCGAGAGCGTCGGTGATCCGTCGCGAATAGTCGCCGGTTGCGACTGTGGCTTCGAGACGGTGATGACTGCGAATCTCGTCTACCCGGACCTCGTCTGGAAGAAGCTCGAGTCGCTCGTCGAGGGTGCGGAACTCGCCTCGAGTCGGCTCACGTGACCGGGCTGATCCATCGGGGATGGGTCGGGGTCGATGGATCGGCGCAGTTGCGGTTCACAGTGCGTGCTCGTGGTTCGTGGTCCGTGGTCGCGGTTCGCAGAGTTTCCGCCGCCAGACGGTTGTCTCTTCTATACGGTTGCCGCCTCTCGGACGGTTGCCGCTTCCTGAACGAATTGGTGAACCGGACAAACCAGGAGGACGCACTCCCTCGAGCAACCGCCGGATGACATAGACGTAACCAGGTGAAACCGGTGTTCGCGAAAGTATATCGGACTCACGCCCGAATATCTAACAGAACATCGTGACAGCCACCAGCCGGATCGACGACCGACGAACACCGCCCGCCGCCGACGAGGATCACGAATCGCATGACTGACCACCTCCCGGATTCGACGCGCATCGGCCGCACCGCGCTGACCGTCGCGAACCTCGAGGAATCGATCGAGTTCTATCGGGACGTCGTCGGGCTCGTCGTCCGAGCGAACAGCGAGACGGCAGCGACGCTCGGCACCGAGACGGAACCGTTGCTCGAGCTTCGCCGAGACGCCGATGCCCCTCCACGTAATCGGAGCCAGGCGGGGCTGTTCCACAACGCTTTCGAGGTCACCTCGAGAGCCGCGCTCGGGGCTGCCCTCGAGCGGATTCGCGACAGCTGGACGCTGAACGGGGCCTCCGACCACTACGTCAGCGAGGCGCTGTACCTCGACGATCCCGACGGCAACGGCGTCGAGATCTACTGCGATCGACCGCGATCAGCGTGGCCGCGCCGCGACGACGGAACGGTTCGGATCGGCACAATTCCGCTGGATCTCGAGGCCGTCGCCGCCGAATCGGACGGAGCGACGACCGTTCCCGACGGGACGACGGTCGGCCACGTCCACCTCGAAACGACCTCGCTCGAGGCCGCTCGAGAGTTCTACGTCGATATGCTGGGATTCGAAGTACAGACCGAACTCGACAGAGCCCTGTTCGTCTCGGCGGGCGGCTACCATCACCACCTGGGCGTGAACGCGTGGGCCGGTCGATCACAGCCACGACCGGTGGACGGCCGCGGGCTGGCGTGGTTCGAACTCCTCGTTCCGAGCGCGGCGGCACTCGAGACGATCCGTGACCGGCTGGACGCCACCAACGTCTCCGTAACGGAGCGTGAGAACGGGTTCGAGACCATCGATCCGGACGGGGGCACGGTTCGCGTCGGAATCGCGTGAGCCGTCACGAGCGTACGTCGTCGCTTGTGGTTCTTCCACACGAAATCGACGCGTATCGGTGCTTACCCCACATGCTTAGGGACCACCTTTAGGCAGGTCTGGAAGAAAGGACGTGTGTGCAGACGTTCAGACCAACGGAGCCCGTCGATATTCTCCTCATCGAGGACAACCCAGGTGACATTCGGCTCACCGAGGAGGCGTTCAAATCGGCTCTGAACGAGGTGCGCTTTCAGATTGCGACGGACGGCGAGGAAGCCGTCCGATTCTTACACGAGTGCCAACAGGACGACGAACGGCCCTTTCCCGATCTGATCTTGCTAGACCTGAACCTCCCTCGGCTCGACGGATTTTCGATTCTCGAGATGCTCAAAGACGACTTCGATCATCCGTCCCCGCCGGTGTTGGTCCTCTCGAGTTCGACGGCCAGAGAGGACATCATCAAATCGTACGAACGGGCCGCCAACGCCTACCTGACCAAACCCGATTCGCCGGACGAGTTCGATTCGATGGTGCGAGCGGTCGAGGATTTCTGGATCGAGTCGGTACAGCACCCACCGATCGAGTCCTGAGGCGGAGAGCCGTCGTCAGGAATCGTCGCGTCCCGTTGCGTCCGACTCTTGCCGACGCTTTCTGATCGTCGATACCTGCCGTTGCTTCGCCTCAGAAGGGTTTTTTCGGTAGTAGCAGGTTTCACGCCGTCGTACACAGGGCCAAACTCGAGCGGTAGTCGCAGAGCGTCGAACTCATACTCACGGCTCGAGTTCGACGACGTCGTCGAAGAGATGCGTAAGTGTCATGATCGTCTCCCTGTCGTGGACCGACGAGTCGACGTGGACGTACGCGACAGCGTCGGCCCGACGAATCTCCTCGAGGGTCACGTGCAGGAATCGGAAGGTCATCTCGAGACCCTTGCGCTCGAGGAGCGGCGTGAGTGATTCGAACCAGAGGATGGGGTGCTGGTTTGGATTCGAGTTCGAGTGTCCATCTCCATCTTCAGCTTTGATCTCGGCCTCGGTTTCACCCTCGCCCTCGTCCCACCGCGAGAGTGCGTCGCCGATCGCGATGCCGATGCCGGTGACGTCCTCGGTACCGACAGTGAGGATGTGCGCCTGGGGGAGTTCCACGGAACTGGCGCCGGCGGCTACCGAGCGGGTGACCTCGCCGATGGAGACGATGCTGAACTGGCTCGGAAAGTTGCCGATGCGCGACCGCCAGGCGTCCAGGATGGCTTCGGCCGTGTGGACGCGCGAGACGACGACCGTCGGCCGCTCGTCGTCGGTCTCGCCGGTCGGATCGGGAGAACGAATGCCCTCGACGGTGGTGACGATGTCGGACGCGTCCATGGAGGGGCTGACGACCAGTACGCTCGAGCCCGGGTCGTACTGATCGAGCGCTGCCGGAGGAGAACGTCCCATAGGAACCCCTCGTCGGTCCTCGTAATAAAGTGCCCGGCCGTGACAGCCCAGAACGGAGTAAATATTACCACACCGACCTTCGAGGAATCGGTTGCCTCGTCGATGGTAGTTGCCCGCATACCCCTGGAGGAAAGCTACGCACGTGCCTAAAAAGTAAGCACAAACGGTTACCTCTCGTCCGAATGTACCCTCGAGTTTAAGCGGTTTCGTGCGTAAGACAGTCGCATGCTCACCGACGACTTCGGGCGCGAGGTTTCCGGGGTACGTATCTCGCTCACCGATCGGTGTAACTTCGACTGCATCTACTGTCACAACGAAGGACTGGGGGACACGCGGGGACCGATGGACCCGCAAGAAAACGAGATGGGGACCGACGACGTCGTCCGCTTTCTCGAGGTCGCCGCCGAGTTCGACGTCGAGGCCGTCAAGTTCACCGGCGGCGAGCCGATGTTGCGTGACGACCTCGAGGAGATTATCGAGCGGACGCCCGACTCGATGGCCGTCTCGCTGACGACTAACGGTACCTTCCTGCCCGACCGCGGCGAAGCGCTCGTCGACGCCGGACTCGAGCGAGTGAACGTCTCCCAGGACGCCCTCGATCCGGAGGCGTTCGCCGCGGTGACGAAGAGCGGGGCCTACGACCGGGTGATCGAGGGCGTCGAAGCGGCGCTCGAGGCCGGACTCGACCCCGTCAAACTCAACATGGTCGTGTTCGAACACACCGCGGGGTACGTCCCGCAGATGGTCGAGCACGTGGCCGAAAACGACGGCCTCCAGCTCCAGTTAATCGAGTACATGCCGGAGTTGACCGGCAAGCCCGAGTGGCACGTCGAGATCGAGCGCGTCCATGACTGGCTGGCCGAGCAGGCCGAGGCAATCGAACACCGCGAGATGCACGACCGGAAGCGCTACTGGATCGGCCAGGAGGACGGAGACGGTCGCGGGATGGTCGAGATCGTCGACCCCGTCGAGAACCCGACGTTCTGTGCGAACTGCCACCGCGTTCGCGTCACCCACGAGGGGTACCTCAAGGGCTGTCTCAACCGCAACGACGACCTGCGTCCGATGGGCGAGATGACCAGACCCGAGATTCGTGAGGCGTTCCGCGAGGTCGTGGCCAATCGCGTCCCCTACTACGGCGAGTACATGGTCCGGAACGCAAGTGGAGAGTGGGAACTCAACGACGAGTACATCGACATCGGCGCCTGATTCACGACTCACGGAAGAACGTTATTTGGTGTCCTGTCGCAGCCACGAGGGCGAACGCTACTTGAGCGCGGCCACGAGAAAGACGACGGCGAGCAACAGCAACACGACGCCTCCGGCGGGCTGTCCGCCGCCGCCGAAGACGTACACGCCGTACCCGAGGGTCGCCGCGACCAGCCCGACCGAGAGACTCGAGACGACGTGGACGCCCTCGAGGCGGCGAGTGTCGGTTTCGCGGCCGAGTTGCTCGCCGAGTTCGACGGCGCTCCGGCCGAGATCGAGGGCGACGAGGGCGGCGATAGCACCGACGACCGTCACTTCGGGGGGCATCCCCTGCAACCCGCTGACGACGACGGCAACGAACAGCAACCCGGCGCCGGCGTCGGTCGCGTCGGTGATCCCCCACACCAGACCTGCGGCGAGCGAGGCGGTTCCGACGACAGCGAGAACCGCGCCGGCTGGCGACCCGACGACGGTCGCTCCGACGACGATCACCGCGGCGAGAGCCGCTCCGAGGCTCGCGATCCGCGTCGGTCGCCTGGTCAGTTCGTTCATCGGCGACCACCCGCGTTCGCTCGAGCGACCGCCTCGTCGATCGTCTCCGATGGCTCCCAGTCGATCACGGGGACGCCGGCGCGCTGGAGGTCGAACCGCCTGATGCGGCGGGCGACGCGGGCAAGTTGCTGGCTGGTCGTCCGTTCGGCCGTCGGGTTCGGACTGATGACGGTGAGCGCGTGGCCCCTGGCGTCAAGACGGCGGACGATCCGGGCCGCGGCGGCGTCGCACAGGGGACTGAGGAAGACGATCTGGGTCTCGGCGGCGAGGCGACGACGGATCATCCGCAGTTGGGGTCGCCACTGGGTCTCATCGCGGGGCGGCTCCGTCGAGAACTGTTCGTGGGACGCGAGCGCCTCGCTGAGTCGAATTCGGTGGTGTTGTCCCGACGAGGGGGCGATCCAGCACGTCTCACGCAAGTTGAGCCGCTGGTTGGCTTCCCGGTTGACGGGGCCGAGCGCGGCCAGCCCGACCGTATCGCCGGTGTCGAGCAACGACGCGGCGATCCGACCGGCCGCTTCGACGGAGCGATCGATGGCGTGAGCGGCGTCGGGTTGGTGTGCCAGGTAAGAAGCCTTCCGTGCGTCGATCAACACGAGGACGCGAGCGGCCCGCTCCTCGTGGAACTCGAGAGTCGCGAGTTCGCCCGACCGGGCGTGACGATTCCAGTCGATCCGGTTGAGCGGGTCGTTGCGCCGGTACTCGCGAACCGAGTGAAACTGCATTCCCTCCCCCGAGTCGGCGGTCGTCAGCTGACCGGAAAACGCCGCGGCGGCGGGTCTGAGCGGGACCGCGGTCGTGAGCGGCTGGAGCGTCGGTTCGGCGACGATGGCCGTCTCCGTCTCGGTCGTGAGATACGATTCGCGTTCACTCGAGCGCGAGAGGTCGCGCGTGAGCGCGAGTGCCGGGTCGAACGCGTGTCTGCCGCGGCGGGCCGTGACGGTGTACTCGAGGGTCACCGAGTCGTGGGGGCGAAGCGACGTCCCGAGCCGTGCCGAACCCGACTCGAGTGCGAGCCCCGCGGGAATCCCGTCGACGAACCGGAGGTCCGGGACGAATCCGCCCGAGTCGTTGGTGATCGTCACCGTTACCGTCACCTCCTCGCCGGGATCAGGGTGGTCGGCACTGAGCGTGCGCTCGAGGGTGAGGTCGGGGTCCGGGGCGGCCCGCAGGTGGGCGAAGCCGGCGTAGCCAACCCCGACGACGCCAGCGAGGACGGCGCCCGGTGACTGGGCGACGGCACCAGCGCCGACGGCGAAGAGCGCGAGGCCGCCGACGCCCGTCCAGTACCCCGTCTCGCGAACCGACCGTTCGACCCGGCCGGTGAACGAATCCTGGGTCGTCCGTGGGGTGACGTCCTCCAGTTCTTCCGGGTCGTACTGCGGGATCGAGTCGGGCAATACCTGATCGCCGAGACCACCGTAGCCGATCGCCGCGATCGAGGCCGCCGTTCGCCGGACGTTCTGACGGAACGTCGTCTCGCGGTCGAGTGCAGCCACGACCCGATTCCGGAGGGACGTCTCCGGGAGGTCGAGGTCCGGCGAGAGAAATGCAGCGACGCGTTCGTCGGCCGTCCAGGTACCCGATTCGACGCGGTCGCGCGCTTCGTCCGTCGAAAGCCCATCGAACCGCGTGAGAACCGCCATCGCGGCCTCCCGGAGTCCGTCGACGATGCGTCTCGAGCCGGAGACGAATCCGTAGGAGTCGGTTCGAAACTGGGCGATGGCGCTCGAGAGCGTTCGTCCAGGAACGGGGACAGTCGTCCGGTGTTCGGGATCCGTCGTCTTCGTCAGGTCGCGCTCGGTGCGGCGACGGCTGAATCCGCTGATCGCGACCAGAATCGCCACCACACCTATCAGACCGATCAGACTCTGTCCGGCGTTGAAGTTGGTCGCACCGACGAGAACGAGAACGCCCGCGAGAAACACGAAAACGCCGACGACGAGCGGCAGACGGCGGGTCATCGGTCGTCACCCCGCTCGTCTCGGCTGGCGGCGTCCGTTTCGCCGTACGTCGACTCGATCGCTCGCAGGATCGAGACCGCCCGTTCCTCGCGTTCGTCGGTCGTGTCCTCGTGGCCATAGCGAACGGCCTCGAACAGGTCCGTGAGTTCCTCGACGTGGTCGCGCTCGAGGCCCGCGTCGACCGCGACGGCCGCGAACTCGCGAGGCGTCGTCGACTCGGGACGGTCGACCTTGAGGAGGTCGGTCATCTCGAGCCAGGCGTTGTAGATCTCGTTGTCGACGCCCGTCGAGGACTCGTCGGCGATTCGATCCGCGGCGCGACCGGCGGCGGCCGCGACCGCCGCCTGTTCGGGGTTTTGGCCGTCCGCCGCCTCCTCGAGTGCCGCAGCGTCGTCCGCGGACGAGGACCGCTTGCTCGCGACGAGGCCCCCGACGAAGATCGTCGCGATGACGGCGAGCGCACCCAGGAGCGGACCGAAATCGAACGAGGTGTCCGTACTCTGGGCGTCGCTCCCGGGGCTGCCGCCACCGCCTGAGCTATTGTTTGGCGGATCGACCGTCCCGTTCTCGTCCGGGAACTCCGGCGGCGCGCCGAGTTCGAGGATGAGGTAGACGAGCGCGAAAATGACGAGCGCCGCGAGCACCGCGGCGGCTCCCATTTTGACGAGCTCGCGCCGGTAGTTGATCAGGTACCAGACTACCACGAGCGCCATGATGATTAGTAACGCGTACACGAGATACTGGAGAAATACCGGTGTCGAGCCCCATACGCCCGCACCCGAATCGGCGTACGGCTCACCTTCTCCTTCGCCCGGCCCTTCGCCGACGCCTTCGCCGGTGCCGACGCCGTCGCTCCCGGGATCGGTGGGCGTAGTGATAGTCGCGGCGACGAGGCCGATCGCGACGATCACGAGGAGGGCAACCACCAGTCGGAGGAGCGTTTCTTTGGAAGGCACCGATTGTCAGTGCGTTGTTCCTAGTTCCTAATAAGTCGTAGCATTTCGAGGTGGTAGCACGTGACTCGAGAGCGACGAATCACGGCCTTTCGTTGCCCTTAAGTACTGGCCACGGGAAGTGACGGGTGCAATACGAATGTAGGGGGTCGGCCCCGAGTCCGCGAGGGCGACAATGACCACGGTGTCGTGGTAGCCAAGCGGCCCAAGGCGCATGGTTGCTAACCATGTGGCGTCAAGCCTCCGGGGTTCAAATCCCCGCCACGACGTCGATCACCCACTCGCAGCCGGTCACGAGTCACGGGACCCAAGCATACAACCCGTGACCCGTCGCCGGCGAGAGCCGATCAACGAACCACAGACGACCTACAACACATGAGTGAGGAAGAACCGCAAGAACAGGAGGAAGACGAGCTTCAGTACTTCGTCCGGATCGGGCAGACCGACCTCGACGGCACGAAGTCCGTCGAACGCTCGCTCGCCGAGATGAACGGGATCGGCCGACGTGCCGCCCGGATCATCGCGGAGGAAGCCGGCGTCGACCGTACGGCGACGTTCGGTGCCCTCGATCAAGAGACGATCGACGAAGTCGTCACGCACGTAGAGAACTACGCCGAGGACGTCCCGGAGTGGCTCACCAACCGCCAGAAGGACTTCTACACCGGCGAATCGACCCACGAGATCGGGAACGATCTCCAGTTGACCCGTCAACACGACATCAACCGCATGAAGATGATCGACTCCTACCGGGGAGTCCGTCACAAGCGCGGCCAGAAGGTCCGCGGCCAGCGGACGAAGTCCACAGGCCGAACGGAAGGGACCATCGGCGTCAACGTCGAGGAGATCCGCGAAGAACAGGCCGAGGAAGCCGCAGCGGAAGCGGAGGATGACGAATAATGCCGCTGGGATCCAACACCAAGCAGTACGAGACGCCGAATCACCCCTACCAGGGCGAGCGTATCTCGAGCGAGCACGCGCTGCTCGACCGCTACGGCCTGAAGAACAAAGAAGAGCTCTGGCGAGCCCAGTCCGAACTTCGCTCGTACCGACGCGAAGCTCGCGACCTGCTCGCCCAGCCACAGGACGAAGCGACCGTCATCAACCGGACCGAGGAGTTCCTCGGACGCCTCAAGCGCGTCGGGATCCTCAACGAAGGTGACGAACTCGGCGCCGTCCTGAGCCTCGAGATCGAGGACGTCCTCGAGCGCCGTCTCCAGACGGTCGCCTACCGCAAGGGACTGGCCCAGACGCCACAGCAGGCGCGCCAGTTCATCACCCACGGCCACATCGTCCTCGACGGTCAGCGCCAGCGAATCCCGTCGTACGTCGTCGACGTCGACGAGGAGGACCTGGTCGACTTCGACGAGAACAGTCCGATCGCGGACGAACTCCACCCGGCACGAGCGGAGGGTCAATAACATGGCAGACGACGACAAATGGGGCATTGCCCACGTACACGCATCGTTCAACAACACCGTCATGACCGTGACCGACCTCACGGGTGCGGAGACGATCGCGAAGTCCTCCGGCGGGACGGCGGTCAAGCAGAACCGCGACGAGGCGTCGCCGTACGCGGCCATGCAGATGGCCGAGTCCATCGCCGACGAGATCAAGGCGGCCGGCATCACCGGCCTCCACGTCCGCGTTCGCGGTCCCGGTGGCAACTTACAGAAGTCGCCCGGACCCGGCGCGCAGGCGACGATTCGCGCGCTCGCCCGTGCAGGTCTCGAGATCGGCCGCATCGAAGACGTCACGCCGATCCCCCACGACGGATCGCGCGCACCCAAAGGCAAGGGCGGCTACTAGATCATGACTGAAGCGTACGACGTCGAGTTCGTCGAACGCGACGACCGGAGCGCGCGCTTTCTCGTCCGCGGCCTCACGCCCGCGTTCGCCAACGGCATCCGCCGGGCGATGATCGCGGACGTACCCACGATGGCGATCGACGAGGTTCGCTTCATCGAGAACTCGTCGGTGATGTTCGACGAGCAACTCGCGCTTCGACTGGGGCTCGTCCCGCTGACGACGCCCCCGGAAGGCGAGTTCGTCGAGGACGACACCGTCACCCTCTCGATCGACGTCGAAGGACCGGCGACCGCCTACTCGGGCGATCTGGTCACGAGCGACGACCTCGTTCGACCCGCCGACGAGAACGTCCCGATCATCGATCTCAAGGACGGACAGCGCCTCGAGGCCGAGGCCGATGCCGTGATCGACCGCGGCAAGGACCACGCCAAACACCAGGGCGGCGTGGCCGTCGGCTACCGCCACTTACAGCGCGTGACCGTCGAGGACGACCTCTCCGAGTTCGAAGACGAGGAGACCCAGATCGTCCGCGGCGTGATCGAAGAGGACGGCGAGCTCGTTCCCACGAGCGAGTTCGGCCACGACCTCTCCGAGCGCTACCCCGGCAAGCAAGTGCGCGTCGAGGACGTGCCCGGCGCGTTCGTCTTCCACGTCGAGACCGACGGCTCGTTCAGCGTCGAGGAACTCGTCACGCGCGCGGTCGATTCGATCGATCGGCGCGCTGCCGAACTCGAGGAAGCCGTTCAGCTGTAAGCGTCCCCCGAACAACGAACGACACACGAACAACCAATGACCCGACGTTCCACCCCCGTTCACACTGACGCCGATTCGCCGCCAACGGCCGCCGAGGCCGCGAGCGGCGAAACTGGCAGCCGATCGGACTCCCAAATCGAAAGGGGTTTTACGGGGCGACGGGTACGGAGGAGTGCGAGCAGGGATAGCCAAGTCAGGCCAACGGCGCAGCGTTCAGGGCGCTGTCTCGTAGGAGTCCGCAGGTTCAAATCCTGCTCCCTGCATCACTTCTCCGATCGAAATCGGACGTCGACTGCTCGAGGAACGGCTTCGGCCGGGCCTCGAGCGTTCGTCGGCGTCTCGACGATTGCGACTACGACTACGATTACGACCGCGATTGCGGCTGCGACTTCGACTGCACCTGCAATCGCGACGCAGACCGAATCTGGAGGAAATCAATGAGTACAAAGACCAATCCGCGACTCACCGATCTCATCGCCGAGTTGAAGTCGACGTCCCGACAGCGGGACGCGGCCGTCTGGCGAGACATCGCGGACCGTCTCGAGAAGCCCCGCCGCAACCACGCGGAAGTCAACCTGGGGCGGATCGAGCGGTACGCACGCGAGGAAGAGACCGTCGTCGTCCCCGGCAAGGTGCTGGGGTCCGGCGCACTACAAAAGAACGTTACCGTCGCCGCCGTCGACTTCTCGTCGTCGGCCGAGACGAAGATCGAACAGGTCGGCCAGTCGGTCTCGCTCGAGCAGCTGCTCGAGGAGAACCCCGACGGGTCGAACGTCCGGGTGATCGCCTGATGAGCGTCGCCGAATACGACGCCGACGTCGTCGTCGACGCTCGCGACTGTATCCTCGGCCGCGTGGCCAGTGAGGTCGCCCAGCGCGCCCTCGACGGCGAACGCGTCGCCATCGTCAACGCCGAAGACGCCGTGATCACCGGCGACAAGAACGACGTGTTCGAGACTTACCGGACGCGCCAGCAGCTGGGCTCCGACAGTGGGCCGTACTACCCGCGTCGTCCGGACGCCATCCTGAAGCGCGCCGTTCGCGGCATGCTTCCCGCGAAGAAGCCCCGCGGCCGCGAGGCGCTCTCGAACGTCCGCGTCTACGTCGGCAACCCCTACGAGGGCGACGACGACTACGAGGCCGAGGTCCTGGAGGGCACGTCGCTGGACCGACTCTCGAACATCCGCTTCGTCCACCTGCACGAAGTCTCCGAACAGTTAGGTGCTAACGTCACATGGTAACGAACACGAGTGGAAAGAAGAAGACGGCCGTCGCCCGCGCCACGGTGCGCGAGGGCGAGGGTCGCGTCCGAATCAACTCCCAGCCGGTCGAGCTGGTCGAACCCGAGATGTCCCGACTGAAGATGCTCGAGCCGTTCCGCATCGCGGGCGACGACCTCCGCGACGGCATCGACGTCGAAGTCCACGTCGAGGGTGGCGGCGTCAGCGGCCAGGCCAACGCCGTCCGCACCGCCATCGCTCGCGGCATCGTCCAGCACACCAACGACGCCGAACTCCGCGACGCGTACATGGAGTTCGACCGCTCGCTGCTGGTCAACGACGTTCGACAGTCCGAACCCAAGAAGTGGGGCGGCCCCGGCGCACGGGCCCGCTACCAGAAGTCCTACCGCTGAGGTGATCAAGATATGATGGTACCGGTCCGGTGTTTCACGTGCGGTAACGTCGTCGGCGAACACTGGGAAGCGTTCGACGAGCGAGCGAACGAGGGCGGCGAGGACCCACAGGAGGTCCTCGACGACCTCGGCGTCGACCGCTTCTGTTGCCGACGCATGCTCGTCAGTCACACCGACCTCGTCGACGTCGTCTCACCCTACCAATGATGCAACAACGCCACAATCGATACGAGAAAGCGCGCATCCTCGGCGCTCGAGCGCTGCAGGTGTCCTACGGGGCACCAGTATTGATCGACACGGATCAGTCCGAACCGATCCTGATCGCGGCCGAGGAGTACGATGCCGGTGTCCTGCCCTTCACCGTTCATCGAGGAGGGAAATGACGCGCATCACCGACGTTCGGCTCCGGGAAGTGCTGGACTCGCGGGGGAACCCGACGGTCGAGGCCGACGTCCTCACCGAGAGTGGCGGATTCGGCCGCGCCGCGGCCCCCTCGGGAGCCAGCACTGGCGAGTACGAAGCGATCGAGCGACCGGCCGGCGAGGCCATCGCCGCCGCTCGCGAAACCGCCGTCCCGCGTCTCGTCGGTGAGGCCTTCGCCGGCAACCAGCGCGAGGTCGACGGCATCCTTCGGGCGGCCGACGGTACCGACGACTTCTCGGAAATCGGCGCCAACAGCGCGGTCGCCATCTCGATGGCCGCCGCCAAGGCCGGCGCCGACGTACTCGGTGCGCCGCTGTTCCAGCATCTGGGCGGTACCTTCCGCGGCGACAACTTCCCGGTTCCGCTCGGAAACGTCGTCGGCGGTGGCGAACACGCCGCCGACGCGACGGACATCCAGGAGTTCCTCTCGGCACCGGTCGGCGCCCCGAGCGTCGCCGAGGCCGTCTTCGCGAACGCGGCGGTCCACGCCGAGGTCTCGGAACTGCTCCACGAGCGCGACGTCCCCGCCGGCAAGGGCGACGAGGGCGCGTGGGCGCCGTCTATCGACGACGACGAGGCCTTCGACATCGTCGACGAAGCGGTCTCGACCATCGAGGACGAGGTCGGCTTCGAGATTCGGTTCGGCCTGGACGTGGCCGCTGCCGAGATGTACGACGACGACGCCGGCGTCTACGAGTACAGCGACACGACTCGAGACACCGACGAACAGATCGCCTACGTCGCGGACCTCGTCGACGAGTACGACCTCGTCTACGTCGAGGACCCCCTCGACGAGAACGACTACGAGGGCTTCGCCGACCTCACCGAGGAGGTGGGCGACCGGACGCTCGTCTGTGGCGACGACCTGTTCGTCACCAACACCGAGCGACTGGCCGAGGGGATCGAACAGGGTGCGGCAAACAGCATCCTGATCAAACCCAACCAGATCGGAACGCTCACCGATGCCTTCGACGCGATCGAACTCGCCCGCGCGAACGGCTACGAATCGATCGTCTCCCACCGGTCGGGCGAGACCGAGGACACGACCATCGCACACCTCGCCGTGGCGACGGACGTCCCGTTCATCAAGACGGGCGCCGTCGGCGGCGAGCGAACCGCCAAACTCAACGAACTCATCCGAATTGCAGACGATGCGACATGACTGAGGACAACGCACAACAGGACGGACTCGACGCCGCCGAGGCGGAGATCGACGAGGAGCCAGCCGAAGGGGCCGGCCCCGCCGCCGAATCCACCGACGAGGACGTCGAGCCAGTAGACGAACAGAACGCCGAGGCCGCTGAGGCCGCGGACGAACAGGAAGAAGCGGAGCCAGCCGGACCCACGCTCGACGACGACGTCATGAGCGACGAGGAGGCCGACCTCCTCATCCCCGTCGAGGACTACCTCGGCGCCGGGGTCCACATCGGGACCCAGCAGAAGACCCAGGACATGGAGCGGTTCATCCACCGCGTCCGGACCGACGGACTCTACGTGCTGGACGTCTCGAAGACCGACGGCCGCATCCGCACGGCCGCGGACTTCCTCGCGAACTACGCGCCCGAACAGATTCTGGTGACCTCGAGTCGCCAGTACGGTCGCTTCCCCGCCGAGAAGTTCGCCGAGGCCGTGGGGGCACGCGCCCGCACCGGGCGGTTCATCCCGGGGACGCTCACGAATCCGAAGTACGACGGCTACATCGAGCCGGACGTCGTGGTCGTCACCGACCCGATCGGCGACGCCCAGGCCGTCAAGGAGGCCATAACGGTGGGCATTCCGGTCATCGCGATGTGTGACTCGAACAACCAGACGAGCAACGTCGACCTCGTCGTCCCGACGAACAACAAGGGGCGCAAGGCGCTGTCGGTCGTCTACTGGCTACTGGCCAACGAGACCCTCGACCGCCGCGGTGCAGAGCCAAGCTACGCGCTCGAGGACTTCGAGAGCCTGGTGTAAGGTCGCGTTTCGATCGTGTTTTCCGCGAGTTCGAGCCGGTGAGCGGTGGCGCTATCGGCGTCGAGTCCCACGAAGGGATGCTCGTGAGGGGAACCGGGGATCGAGAGCCCGATAGTCATTACTTATTTAACACTAAATCCAGTGATCGAGCGTATGGTCCCACTCTTCATACCAGGTGCGCCGGGAGGCCCCGAACTACTGATCGCACTCGTGCTCACGCTGGTCGTACCACTCGCTTTCATTGCGGCGCTGTACAGTCTCCTCGCGTCGAGGCGAACGCACGGCGAACGGATCCGCGAACTCGAGGCGCGCGTCGAGGCCCTCGAGGAGGGACGGAATCCCTAATCGCCGGCGACGGCCTCGAGTCGCTGGGCCGTCGGCACGGTCCAACCCCGCGAGAGAGCGAGTACCCGGGTCCCGACAGTGACGGTCGCACAGGCTGCAGCCGCCAGGGTCGCGTCGGCGGCGAGCGCCGTGAAGAGCCAGTAGGCGCTCCCACCGAGGACGGCGCAACTGGCGTAGAAGTCCTCGAAGAGGATGAACGGGGACCGATCCAGCAACAGGTCGGCGACCGCGCCACCACCCACGGCGTTGATCGTGGCGATGGCGACGACGCCGAACGCCGGCAACCCGATTTCGGTGGCGACGATCGCTCCCGCCGTGGCGAACGCCGCGAGGCCGACCGCGTCGGCGTACAGCGTGATCGGTCGGTCGTCGGGCGCCTCGAGCCAGGTGTAGAGGACGACCGCCAGGCAGACGCCGAGGAGTCCGAGGGCGACCTCCCCCACGTTCTGCAGGGCGAGCGGGACGCGGCCGACCAGCACGTCGCGCGTCGCACCGCCGGCGAACGTGGTCACGAGGCCGACGACGGTGACGCCGAAGAGGTCGAACTTCGCCCGAATCGCTTTGGCGGATCCGACCAGAGCGAACGCGACCAGTCCGATCGCGTTCATCACGAGGAAGGGGTCCACGACGAGCGTCTGGAATCGACTCACTACGAGTGGCCACGGGCGAGACAGTATTGACTGTGTCGGACGACCGCTCGCGACTCGAGGCGCTTTCCAGGAGGATTCGCACCTCGAGCCCGAAGCTAATGCTACAAATTTTATAGTAAATGATGTAGCGCGGCTACCAGAACATCCGTCCTGGCGCGTCGTGAGGCGAGAATCGAACGCTCGTCACCCGGGCTCGAGGCGGCGCTCGATAGCCCGTTCGACCGCACGAATCGCGTCCGGATCGACGTGCTGGTGAACCGGCAGGAGGACGACCGTCTCGGAGAGCCGGTGGGCCGTCTCGTAGGCGGGATTCTTGAGCACCGACCGCGAGAGCCGCGGCCAGGTGTGCACGCCGTGGACACCGTGGGACTCGAGCAGGCGACGGAGCCGTTCGGGCCGATCGGTTCGGACGGGAAAGACCTGGGGGCAGACCCCCGGCGGGGG
Source organism: Saliphagus sp. GCM10025317 (assembly GCF_042663665.1). Classification (NCBI taxonomy): domain Archaea; kingdom Methanobacteriati; phylum Methanobacteriota; class Halobacteria; order Halobacteriales; family Natrialbaceae; genus Saliphagus; species Saliphagus sp. GCM10025317. Next base: position 1,157,701 of record NZ_JBHTAQ010000005.1, on the reverse strand, counting down.
CGTCTCGAAGAGAGGGTCGACGTCGGGACGGTTCGCGAACAACGCGGACCAGGCGCGGTAGTTCTCCCGTCGACGCGAGCGGAGCTCGTAGGGGTCCGTTCCCGAGAGTACCGACGCAGAGAGCCGCGACAGACGCCGCTTCGACGCCTCGTATCGGCTATTCGAATCGGGAATCTCCTCGCCGCCACGATTGGTCCTCGAGACCCTGGTGGCAGCGTCCTCGAGCGACGGACGTCGAGCAAAGGCGTCGGTCGCGAGCGATTTACAGACGAACGCGAGGTCCGACCGTCGAACGCGACCGTCGACGCCGGCCAGGGTGGACGGCTCGAATCGCGCCGAAACGTCCGGATCCGAGAGGTAGAGTGCCGCTCCGTTCGGGATTGCCAGCAGTTTCCACAGGCTGGTCACGCCGATGTCGCCTCGCGTTCCGAGCAATCGACCACGCTCGAGGCTGAGCGGGCCGTGTGCGTTGTCCTCGACGTGGGAGCAGTCGTACTCGTCGACCAGCGACTCGATCACGTCGAACCCCCGTTGGGGGAACCCGAAGTAGTTCACGGAGACGACGGCGAGCGTCCGGTCGTCGATGCGGGACTCCAGGTCCCGCTGGTTTGGCGCGAGCGACTCGGTGATGGCGTAGTGCCGGGGCTCGAGGCCGAGTTCGCGAATCGGCTCGACGACGGCGTCGGGGAGGTACGCGGGGAGGGCGACGTTCGTCGCCGCCTCCCCGTCCATCGCCAGGAGCGTCGCGAGGCCGTCGCGGAGCGCCGCCTTGCTCGAGCCGTAGTACGCCATTTCGTCGGCACGTCCCTCGAGGTAGGCTGCGACGGTCGGGCGATTCGGATGAGACGCCAGAGGGGTGTCGTCCGCGAGCGCACCCGTGGCTCGAAATCGAGTCGGCGCGATGAACGCCCGCTCGAGGAGAGGGCGTCCGCCGTCGCGTATCGACGCGAGTACCGACGGCGTTCCCCCGATCATTGCTTCGCCCACGCCCGCTTGCCGTCGATCGATTTCCGTCCTGTCACCCGCCCTGCCATCATCGGTGAAACCATGGACAGCCACCGGCTTAGTGATGCGGACGATACGGATCGATTCGGTCATTCAACGTCGGCTTACAGCCTCCCAGAAGCCAGCTGTATCGTCTGCCGACCAGGGGAAGTTTCGACGTACACGGCCAATACAATCGCATAACAATGGCGCCGACGACCAACACTCGAGTATGGATGACGACGGACCACAACTGCTCGTCGTAGGGCTCGACGCCGCCTGTTTTCCGGTGCTCGAGCCACTGTTCGAGGCGGGAACGACGCCGACGCTTCGTCGCCTGTTCGAGGTCGGGGCCTGCGGCCCGCTCGAGTCACAATTGCCGCCGTGGACGGCGAGCGCCTGGCCCAGCCTCTACACGGGACAGAACCCGGGCAAACACGGCGTCTACGACTTCCTCCGATTCGAGGGGTACGACTGGGACGTGGTCAACGCCTCGCACGTTCGCGCCCGGCCGGTCTGGGAACTGCTGAGCGACCACGGCCTCTCGAGCGTCGTCGTCAACGTGCCCGTGACCCACCCGACGCGGGAGTTCGATGGTGCGCTGATTCCGGGAATGACCGCGCCGGAAGATCCACCGTGTCATCCCGAGGGAATCCTCGAGGAGATCGAAGCCGAGTGCGGCGAGTACCGGGTCTATCCTCAGAGCGGCCCCGAACCCGGGACGTCGATCGAGAGCTACGAGCGGACGATCGCGGGGCGGGGCCGGGCCTTTCGGTACCTCCTCGAGCGATTCGAACCCGCGTTCGCCTTCCTCCAGTTCCAGCAGACCGACTCCGTGTTTCACGAGCGCCCGGGCGAGAAGCGAGCCGTCGAGGCGGTCTACCGGGCCGTCGACGATCAGCTCGCCCGGATCATCCTCGAGTTCGAACCGGACAACGTCCTCGTCGTCAGCGACCACGGCATGGGACGAGTCGAGGGCTGGGAGTTCCGCATCAACGAGTTCCTCCGAGACCGCGGGGACGTGGTCGCCAGGAGCGGCGGCGAGGGGATGCCCACCTGGTCGCGGGCCTGGCAGAACGACTTACTCGAGGGCGAGTCGGCAGGCACCCACGACCGGAGCACGCTCGAGCGAGCGATGAACCTGGCTGCCCGGGCTGGGGTCACTACCCAACGCGTCGCGAACGCACTCGATCGCGTCGGACTGAAGGAGTTCGTCGGGGAACGTATCCCGAACGACGTGATCCGGTCGGCGAGCGAGCAGGTCGACTTCCCGAACTCGCGGGCGTACCTCCGCTCGAAGAGCGAACTCGGCGTCAGGATCAACGTCGAGGGACGGGAGCCCAATGGCCAGGTGTCGACCGAGGAGTACGACGCCTACCGGCAGTCCCTGATCGAGGACCTCCGCGCCGTCGAGACGCCCGATGGCGAGCCGATGTTCGAGGCTGTCGAGCCACGGGAAGCGGTTTTCGACGGACCCGAACTCGAGCGCGCACCCGACATCGTGACGGTTCCGGCGGGCTTCGACAACGCGGTCGTCGAGGGGCTCGAAGGCGAGCACTTTGCCGAACCCTGGGAGTCCTGGAACCACAAGCGAACGGGCGTGATCGCCGCGGCCGGGGCGGACTTCGACGAGGGCGCCTCGTTCTCGGACGCGACGATCTTCGACGTCGCACCGACGATCTGCTCGTTCTTCGATGTGAACGTCGACGCGGCGATGGACGGCGAGGTCCTCCCGGTGGTCGAGGCGAGCGAACGCACCGCGTACCCGAGCTACGAACCGGACGGAATCAGGGCCACCGACGACGCGACCGTCGAGGACCGACTGACCGACCTGGGGTACCTCTGACCATGGGCATCGAAATCGAGCGATTGGACGTCCGCGAAGACGCCGACGAGTGGAACCGGTACGTCGAGCGCGCGGATCGGACGCACCCGTTCTACCGGGCCGAGTCGCTCGCGCTGCAGGCGGAGGACACGAACACGACGGTCCACTCGCTAGTCGGATTCAAGGGTCAGGAGGTCGTCGGCCTCTTTCCCGTGTTCGAGTTCAGGAAGGGGCCGGTCACGGGCGCGTTCTCGCCGGCGCCGTACTCCTGGAGCTGCTATCTCGGACCGGTCACGTGCAATTTCGAGAAGCTGAAACGGCGCAAGGCCGACCGGCGGATGAAGACGTTTCTGGAGGAGAGCCTCGAGTGGATCGACGAGCACCTTTCGCCGATGTACGCCAAATTCGAGTCGGTTCGTATCGGCGACGTTCGCCCCTTCGTCTGGAACGGCTACGAGGTCGACCCGAAGTACACCTACGTCGTCGACCTCGGGGACGACCTCGAGCACTTGCTCGACACCTTCAGCAGCGACGCCAGATCCAACGTGCGAAGCGCCGACGACTTCGAGGGCGTGTACGTGATCGAGGAGGGTTCGATCGACGACATCGACCGAATCGTCGAGCAGGTTCGGTCGCGCTACGCGAGCCAGGGGCAGTCGTTTCACCTCTCAGCGGGGTTCGTTCGGTCGCTCTACGAGGAACTCCCCCGGGGGTCGGTCCGGCCGTACGTCTGTCGCGTGAACGGTGACGTCCAGGGCGGCATCCTGGTGCTCGAGTCGGACTCGACGCGGTATCGCTGGCAGGGCGGAGTGAAACCGGACGCGGACGTCGACCTGCCGGTCAACGATCTGCTCGACTGGCAGGTCATGCGCGACGGCCTCGAGGCCGGCCTCGAGCGCTACGACCTGGTCGGAGCGGGCGTGCCGAGCATCAACCGCTACAAAGCGAAGTTCAATCCGCGTCTCGAGACTCACTACACGGTCACGTCCGGGGCGTTCGGACTCGATGTGCTGATCGACAGGTATCGGAAGCGAAAGTGAGACGAGAGCAGTGGACGGGCGATGAAACGATCGATACGTGAGGAATCGGTCGATGCGCGAAGTGCATACAAGCGAGCTACTACTCGAGGGGCGTACCGGCAGGTCACTACACAATGGACATGCCGGCGGGACACTACTCGAGAGACAAACCGACGGCTCACCAGGTGAGCGATCGAAGAATGGGTGGCCCGATAGTGGTGGTGCGATGGTGTGACAGGGTTACGGGGCGGGCCACCCCCGACCGAAGAACGGCCGAATCGGCCGTTACAATTCGCCGTCGACCGTGTAGATCGACCGGCGCGCGTCTCGCAGCGACGGGCGGCTGTCGACACAGTCGACGTTCTCGAGTTTCGTGAGCGCGTAGCGGACGGTCCGCGCGCACAACCGAGACTCCGTCGCAATCTCTTCCTGGGTCATCGCGCCCTCGTACTCGAGCACCTTGTAAACCAGTTTGGCACTCGGCGGGAGGTCGCTGACCAGTGTACTCTGCGTCGATTCGTCGCTAGTGTGTTCGGTATCTGTAACGCTCATTGGTCGAGGCGGGTCGGTACGTCGACAGACCACGGATCCCACTATCAACGGCGCCCATCGTTCACGGAACTATGCGGTCACTATACGTCGATACACTGTGATTGACATGCCTCGAGACTGAAACCCGTAAAACGGGTCGTAGCGGCGATTTTCCGCCAGTACAACGATCTCATATAGGGTGTATAATCGTTTCTGCCGTAGCAAACGAGGGGTCGGTCGGGCGTGACCGACGCGCTCGAGCACGGACCGACGACGCGGCGGCAACTCACCCGTACGTAAGGTATTTGGACGCCGGCCGTGGTGATTCGTGCATGGCCAGAACCTCCTACCAGGAACAGCTTCTGGAACTTCGATCGGACATCTGTTACATGGGCGAGGTCGTCATGGAACGCCTCCGAATGGGTCTCGACGCGCTCGAACAAAAGGACGAGGACCTCGCCAACGAGGTCATCACCGGCGACGGCGAGATTAACCGGATGTACCTCGACCTCGAGCAACAGTGTATCGACCTCCTAGCGCTCCAGCAGCCAGTCGCCAGCGATCTGCGGTTCATCGCCTCGTCGTTCAAGGTCATTACCGACCTCGAGCGGATCGGCGACCTGGCGGTCAACCTCGGAGAGTACACCATCGACGCGGAACAGGACCTCTTTCCCGACGTCGACGTGCAGGCGATGGGTGATTTGACCCTCGAGATGATCGACGATGCATTGCAAGCCTACGACGAGGAGGACGTCGACGCCTGTCGGGAACTCGCGGTTCGGGACGACGACCTCGACCACTTCGCCGAACGGGCGAGCGAAATCGTCGTTCGCGATCTCATCGAGCGGGAACTCGACGCCCCCGACGAGGTCGAAAGCCTCCTCCAGGACGTCTCTCGACTCCTGTTGACGATTCGAGACCTGGAACGGGTGGGCGACCACGCGGTCAACATCGCCGCCCGGACGCTGTACATGGTCGAGAACGACGACGAACTCATCTACTGAGTCGCTGGCTCTGTTGAATACCTTCGTAGTTGATAGGAATCGCGTGCTGAATATAGAGAATGGATGCAGCACGGTAGCACTGTTTATTTCACACACTCAGTCCGGAACCAACCACTACATACGGGTGCTTACTGGTTGTGTCACCCAATTATATCTGGCTTTGAATTATGGCCAGTGATCAACACTATTGCGAGAGACTGATTGGAGTTGCTGGCTTCAAGAGAGATTCTTCGTTTCTTCCGCGAAGCGAGCTACGGGTTATTCATCGTGCCCCACTCGAGCCACCCCTCAACGTGGTCAATTTTCGCGGGATCGCATCGTGGATAGGGGAAGTAGACTGTTTGCGTGTCTCCCGGAGCGAGATCGACAAAAAATTCAGTACTTTTGCCAGCGTATGCCACTGTCACCTCATCGAGGTACGCCTTCAGGTGTGGGTATAGCCTGACATCCTTCGTGTGATCATTGGTAACTGTCCCAGCGTATCCATACACCGAAACGTCATCGTACGTTCCAATCTGGCCCCACTCCCCATCAATCGTTGCGTACTCCTCAGGGACAGTCCCGATGTCGTCGACCCCGCCTTCTTCGACGGTGAGCGAATACCCATCTATCGCGTTGGGATCGCCTTCAGAAGTCACCACCGTGAACAAATACGTCTCGTCCTCAGCAACGCTGAATCCTGTATCCTTTGCATGCGACTCGTCGGAAAATTCTGCTTGGACCTCTGGGAAACTCCCATCTTCCCTCGCCGCAATTCGACCACGAACGCCGTATCGACCGCTCTCGGTGTCTCTGAAAAATTCGTGATCGGTCACGAGTTCCGCGTATAATCCCTCAATATCCGATTCGAGCAATTCACCTTCGGCACAGATTGGGGTGAAATCGTCGTCGAACGTCTCCGTGGCAACCGTCTCGACGTCTCGGTTATCCTCGGGGGTCAAATCAGATCCATTATCCGGCGTTGAACCACGTGAAAGACACCCCGCTACGCCAGCAGCTGGTGCCGTGAGCAATCCAAGTAGATACCGTCGTCGTCTCATTTGTTGAATTATTGAGGCCCCTCGGAAATAGTTATTTGGGTAACTAAAAGAGGGGTTGTAGGTACACCTGTGAGAGATGCGTACTTTGACTGGACGGGGCGGGCCCAGTCTGTACTGAACGTTCACCACCCTACGCAAACCGAACCGAATTGAGTGCAACATTCGCGCTCTGAGTTCAGCACGGGTTGTTTGAACTACTCAGCTTCTGTCAGGAGTGGCGTGACCGATTTAGAGGAGGTAGTCAGCATGTCCGTAGAGTTCAAACGAAAGAGTTGTGGACAAAACTTATTATTTCTTATCAAAAAGAGAGAGCATGGTACACTGCCCTGACTGTGAGGTAACGCTCTCGGAGAAGGAAGATGTTGAGTTCGTAGAAATGGACGCTACTACTGGGTTTTTCGCGGCGTCGAAACGATTCTACCTGATTGCGTGTGGGCACTGCGGCGCGGCAATCGGCGGCGGTGTAGCAGGAGCAAAGGCCTGGTACGCCAACGTAGTAGCCGTAGTGTCTGCATTTGCCGTCGATAGCTTCGTTAAAAGCCTCCAATATGCAGTGCAACATTCGCGCTCTGTATTCAGCAGTCATACTGAAACCGATCTCCGCTCGAGGGGTTCAACGAAGTCGAGTCGCCCACGTTGCAGCGCGATTAGGGTCGGCGACCGATCATACTACCGCCGTCACCGCCTGATTCGGGTTTGGATCGCCTCGAGGTCGAGTCCGTTCGTCCGCCCCGTCGCCACCAGCGCGTGGAAAATCGACAGCATCGCGAACGAGGAGACGACGAGACCCGCGGCGGCGAGCGCGGGGAACGGGAGAGTGCCGCCCGCCGCCAGACCGACCAGTGCGACGCCGAGACCGGAGAGGGCGAGGTACGGTCGCCACCACGCTCGAGCGACTCTGTCCTCGCCCTCCTCCTCGACTCCGTCCCCGGCCTTGGACGGGGTGAGATACTCGTCGAAGTGCTCGACGAGCGTCAGCGGGGTGACGGCCCCGCGGTCCTTGTGATAGCGCACGACACCGTACTCGTCGAGTTTGGGCAGGTGCGTCTGGTAGAGCGAGATGTAGACCCGCTGGCGCTGGCGGGAGGTCAGTCTCTCCGGCGTCGTCTCCTGTTCGCGTGCAGCGACCCACTCGGCAAGGTCTCGGACGTCTACGGGTTCGTCGCGCCGACGAAGGTACCGGAGCGTATCGCGACGACGACGCGTCTGTAAGATGTGATACCGGTCGTCGGGCGGAAGCGACGGTGGAGAGTCACCCGAACGACGCCCGGCTGTCGCTGACGCTTCCCCGACCGCTAACGCCGGATCCGGCGGGGTGGACTCACCGGGACTCATTTGTACGTTACCCGATACGTAAATCACATTATATAAATCGATGGTTTCACCTATCACTTTTGATAGGACGGTCGGCACACATCGTTTCGGCCCGATCGACCGAACGACGGCATGGCCTCGAGCCGTCAGCCACGAACATATATCCGTGATCCGGCCACATCTACGAGTATGCGCGTCACGTTTCTCGGCACCGGCAGCGCGATCCCGACCGGTGAACGGTTCCAGACCGGGTTGCTCGTCCAGAGCGAGGGACGGACCGTCCTCGTCGACTGCGGCGCCGGCGTCCTCCAGCGCCTCCAACAGTCGGGCGTCGGCTTCGAGGCAATCTCGAGCGTTCTCCTGACCCACCACCACCTGGATCACGTCTCCGACCTGCTCCCGCTGATGAAAGCCCGGTGGCTCGCCGGCGAGGAACACCTCGAGGTCGTCGGTCCGCAGGGAACGAAGGCGCTCGTCGACGGCTTGCTCGAGGTTCACGAGTACATGCAGGACAGACTCGAGTTGCGGGTCAGGGAGGTCGTTCCAGGCTCGTTCACGGTGGCGGACTTCGACGTCGAGGCCTACGAGACGCGTCACTCGCTGCCGTGTCTGGCCTACCGCTTCGGCGATTACGTCACCTTCAGTGGCGACACGGAGGCGTTCGCGGGGTTGGCGAACTTCGCCGACGGCTCGGCGATCCTGATCCACGACTGTTCGTTCCCTGACGACGTCGACGTCTCGAACCATCCCACGCCGAGCGAACTCGGGCAGGTCCTCGAGGGGCACGAAATCGGTCGCGTCTACCTGAGTCACCTCTACCCCCACACGGACGGGCGTCACACGGAGATGCGCGAGTCGATTGCCCGTCACTACGACGGCGATGTGCGATTTGCCGAGGACCTCCAGACGGTTTCGGTCGAGTAGCCGTCCCGCGTCCGGCCCAACCAGCATCTGCTCGAGACGCGCCGTCATCAAGTTATATACTCGCGGCCTGTCAACGGCTCATCGAATGCAGCGAGTCGGGTCGCACGGTCGGCAGGTGGTCGCGTGAGGCGACGCTCCCGACTGGTCGAGGCGATCACGACCCACGCACGGTTCGTGCTGGTCGGCTGTCTCCTCGCAACGCTACTCTTCGGCGCGGGGATTCCCGCCCTCGAGACCGACACCACCCTCGAGCAGTTCCGGACCGACACCCCCGAGAGCGAGGCGCTCGAGTACGCCGATCGTCGCTTCGAAGAACGGGGTGAGAACACGACGACCGTTCACGTCGTCGTCACCGACGAGAACGCCCTCGAGCGCGAGTCGCTGCTCGAGGGCCTCCGGTTCCAGCAGTCGCTCCGCCAGGACGAGGCAATCGGACCGACGCTGGTCGAAAACGACTCGACGATCGGCGTCGAGAACGTCGTCGCTACGGCGATCATCAGGCTGGAACAGGCAGACGAACTCGATGATCGCGCCGACGACCTCGAAACCCGGGTGAGCCACCTCGAGGAACGGATCGACGGCCTCGCGTCGGCACTCGAGCGGGTGGGCTCGCTCCAGGCCGACTACGAGGCCCTGAACGACTCCTACGCGGCCGGGGAGGTGAGCGACGAGGAGTACGACAGGCGGGCAGCCGCCATCGAGGCCGACCTGGACGCGACGGTTTCGAACGCGACGGCCGACCTCGAGAGCGAGCGAGCAGCAAGGTTCGAGCGGGCGGCCGCGACCATTCGGGCAATAGAGTCCGAGATGGCCGACCTGGAGCGCCAGCGGGCCGCGGGTACCGTCACAGACCGGGAGTACGAGGCTCGCATGGAGGTACTCGTGGACGACCGCGAGCAGGCCGTCGTCGACGGTTCGCGCTGGCTGTTCGGCGACGAACTCCAGTCTCTCCAGCAGGAAGCGAGGGAACTCGAGGCCGAGCGCGACGGGGTCGAGCGCCTCGACCGACCGCCACTCGAGGAGCAAATTTCGGCCCTCGAGCGCGCCGACGACGACCGGTTCGACCGGGCGGTCACCCTGGTGCTGGCCGAGGACGGCCCGGGAAGTGCCGCGGCGCTTCGCCTCCTCCCGTCGTCGTACGAACCGGGTTCGCTGGAATCCGAGGAGCGACTGTTGCTCGTGACACAGTCGCTCGACCGCGGGTCGGGACCGCCCGGCGAAATCGGTCCCGACATCGTCGAGAGCCAGCTCGCCCTCGAGGAGCGCGTGCTCGAGCGCAGCGAGGACGACATGGTCTTCGGGATGGGGCTGGTGGCCGACGAAGTGGACCGCGCGGTGGCCGACAGTCTGGTAATCGTCGGCCCGCTTGCGCTGCTCTTCGTGATTGTAGCGCTCGCCATCGCCTACCGCGACGTTCTCGACATCGCACTGGGCGTCGCGGGCACGGCGACGGTGCTCGTCTGGACGCTCGGGATGGCCGGGTGGGCTGGCGTTGCGTTCACGCAGGTGTTCGTGGCCGTGCCCGTTCTACTGATCGGGCTCTCGATCGACTACGCCATCCACGTCGTGATGCGCCACCGCGAGGAACGAGCGGGTGAAGACGACGTTCGAACGTCGATGGCCGGCGCGCTCGCGGGGCTCGCAACGGCGTTCGTGCTGGTCACCGCGACGACGGCTATCGGCTTCCTCGCAAACGTCGTCAGTCCGATCGACCCAATCAGGGAGTTCGGGGCCGTGAGCGCCTTCGGCATCGGCTCCGCGCTCGTCGTCTTCGGGGCCGCGGTTCCGGCCGCGAAGGTCGAACTCGACGCGGCCCTCGAGGCGCGGGACTTCGACCGGCGTCGGCGAGCGATCGGCGGGGAAGACCGCGTCGCCCGAATGCTCGCCGTCGGTGCGATCGCCGCCCGGAAAGCGCCGCTCGTCGTCCTCGTCTGTGCCCTGCTGGTGACCGCGGGCGGCGCCTACGGGGCGACCCACGTCGACACCACGTTCGACGAACGCTCGTTCCTGTCAGGCGCCCCTCCGTCGTGGACAGGTCAGCTCGGCCCCCTCTCCCCCGGCGAGTACCGGATGCAGTCGTCGCTCGACGTGCTCGAGGAGCGCTACCAGCGCGAGGGCGGACAGGTGCAGATCCTGTTGCGTGGCAACGTCACGGCGGGTGACACCCTCCAGCGAGTCGAGGACGCGACGGCGCGTGCAGAGGCGAGCGAGGTGGTGTACGTGCTCCCGGACGGCGAACCCGACGTGCGTTCGCCCCTGTCGGTGATGCGGGCGACGGCAGACGAGAGCGAATCCTTCAATGCGACGTTCTCGCTGGCCGATCGGACCGGAAACCGCGTACCCGACCAGAACCACCTGGGGCTCTACGACGGCCTCTTCGAGTACAACCCCGACTCGGCGAGCGATCTCGTCTACCGTAGCGAGTCCGGCGAGTACGAGGCGGTTCGACTTGTCGTCGGGGTGCAGACCAGCGCCGAGAGCGACGAGACGGCCACAGAGATGCGGGCGGTCGCCGCGGTACTCGAGGGCGACGGCGACTCCGGCTACGCCGTCGCGACCGGCGGGCCACTCACCACCTACGCGCTCGAACGAACCCTCTTCGAGAGCGTCGTCGGCGCACTCGCGGTCGCGCTCGGGGCGATCGTCGCGCTGCTCGCCGTCGGCTACCGAGTCACGGGCCGCGGGGCAACGCTGGGACTCGTGGCCGCGATCCCGGTCCTCGTCGCACTCGGCGCCACGCTGGGGACGATGGCCCTCCTCGGCCTCCCGTTCAACGTCCTGACCGGCATGGTGGCGAGTCTGACGATCGGCCTCGGCATCGACTACAGCGTCCACGTCACGACCCGGTACACGCACGAACTCGAGGCGGTCGAGGCCGGCGAAACCGCATGGGATGTCCTCGAGCGGACACTGTCGACGACCGGTGGCGCGCTGGCCGGGAGCGTCGCGACGACCGGCTGTGGCTTCGGCGTTCTCGTCTTCGCTCTCGTCCCGTTGCTCCGGCAATTCGGCCTAGTAACGGCGCTAACGATCGGGTACGCCTTCCTCGCGACCATCCTCGTCCTGCCGACGCTACTCGCAACCTGGACGCGGTATCTGGCCCCGAAACCCTATCGCGTTCCGTCGCTCGCGGTCGCCCCCTCGAGGAAGTCGCTGTGGTCGCGGCCGACTCGAGACGACGATCGCGAGTGAGCTGCGTCGCCACGCGAGTCACCTGACCTCCAATGGCCTGTCAGCCACTGATTCTGTTAGTATAATCATAACAACGAGTATTTATGCGCTGATTTAGTAGGATCGTAACAACAGAATGGTACCCCCAGCAGTTCGAGACGAGAACGGAGGCTCGAGATGAGTCTCGCCGATCGTATCGCCGGAACGATCACGAGCCACAGCAAGGCAGCGCTCGCGATCATGCTCGTGCTCACGCTCGTGGTGGGCGCCGGCGCGCCGATGGTCGACGACGACTCCTCACTCGGGCAGTTCGAGAGCGAGTCGCCGGAAGTCGCGGCCTCTGAGTACATCGCCGAGAACTTCACCGTCGAGGGCGCCGAGAACACGACGACCGTCCAGGTGATCGTCCGTGGTAACGGCGAGAACGTCCTGTCCCAGGAGTCACTAATCGACTCGCTTCGCTTCCAGCAGTCGCTTCGCGAGAACGAGTCGATCAACGCGACCCTCGCCGACGAAAACGCCATCACCGGCGTCGAGAACATCGCCGCGATCACCCACATTCGGGGCCAGGAAGCCGCCGACCTCCAGGAACGCGGCGCCGAACTCGAGAATCGAACCGAACGGCTCAACGAGACGACCGACCGACTCAACGAGTCGCTGGTGACCGTCGTCGCCCTCGAGCGCGAGTACGCCGCCCTCAACACCTCTTACGAAAACGGCGAGATCGACGAGGGAACGTACGAGGAGGAATCGGCCGCAATCGAAACCCAACTCGAGGAAACCATCGACGAAGCGACTGCGGACCTCGAGTCTGAGCAGGCAGCGACCTTCGAGGTAACGGTCAAGGACCTCCGTGCTGTCGTCAACCAGGAGGCCCAGCTCGAGCGCCAGTACGAGGCTGACGAGATGAGCGACGAAGCCTACGAGACCCAGTCCGCCGAACTCGCCGAGCAACGCGAGGGACTGTTCGAGCAGGGCACCGCCGGCGTGCTCGCCGACGAGTGGGCGCAACTCGAGGAAGATAGCGAGGCGCTCCAGGCGGACCAGGAGTCCCTCCGGACCGCCGACCAGCCGTCGCTCGAGGAACAGATCGAGGCCCTCGAGGGGCTCGACGACGACGAGTACGAGGAGCTCATTTCAGACGTCCTGTCCGACGACGGCGAGGACACCGCCGCGCTCGCGTTCATGCCCGCGGAGTACGAGCCGGGCGAGACGTCCGCCGAGGCGCGAATGCTGTTCGTCACCCAGAACTCCGAGGGTGGCGGCATGGCCGAAATGGGCGGTGGCGGTGGACCCGCGCTCGACGCCCAGCTCGACATGCAGACGCTCGCGAGCGAGGACGACGGCGGAGAGGAGTACCTCGTATTCGGTGCGGGCGTCATCACGGACGAGATCGATCGATCGATGGGCGACAGCCTGGCCATCGTCGGTCCGTTGGCACTGCTGTTCGTCGTCGCGGCGCTCGCCATCGCCTACCGCGACCTGATCGACATCGCGCTGGGGGTCTTCGGCATCCTGCTGGTGCTGGTCTGGACGTTCGGCTTCATGGGCTGGGCCGACATCGCGTTCAACCAGATGTTCGTCGCCGTTCCGGTCCTCTTGATCGGGCTGTCAATCGACTACGCCATCCACGTCTTCATGCGCCACCGGGAGCAACGCGAGGAGGCGGGAACGACCGACGAAGTCCGCGGATCGATGCGCATCGCGCTGGCCGGCGTCGGCGTCGCCCTTGTCTGGGTGACCGCGACGACGGTCATCGGGTTCCTCTCGAACCTCATCAGCCCCATCGCACCCATCCGCGACTTCGGCATCGTCAGTTCGTTCGGCATCGTCGCGGCGCTGGCGATCTTCGGCGTTCTTATCCCGGCCGCAAAAGTCGAGCTCGACGGCCTGCTCGAGTCCCGCGGATTCGACCGGCGGAAACGGGCGTTCGGAACGGGGAGCGGCCGGTTCAGCGACGCACTCACCCTCGGATCCACGGCCGCGCGTAAAGCACCCCTCGTGATCCTCGTCGTGGCCCTCCTGTTTACCGCAGGCGGGGTCTACGGCGCGAGCCAGGTCAACACCTCCTTCAGCGAGGAGGACTTCCTCGCGGAGAGTCCGCCCGCCTGGACCGAGAACCTGGGGCCGTTGAGTCCCGGCGAGTACACCGCCAAGTCCAACCTGGACTACGTTAACGATCACTTCCAGCGCCAGGACGTCCGCGCCCAGGTTCTCGTCGAGGGCGACGTGACCGATCCGGAGACGCTCGAGCGCCTGGACGCGGCCGAATCCGCTGCCGCCGCGAACGACGACGTCGTCTACGTCCTGCCGAACGGCGAGGCCGACGTCTCCGGACCGCTGTCGACCATGCGCGACGTGGCGGCCGAGAACGAGTCGTTCAACGAGACGTTCACCGCCGCCGGCGGCGGGCCCGACTCGGTACCGACCGAGAACCTCGAGGGCGTCTACGACCACTTGCTCGAGGTCGAACCGTCGGCTTCCCAGTACGTCTACCGGACCGACGACGGCGAGTACGAGGCAGTCCAGTTGTCCATCGCGGTCCAGGGGAACGCCGACCTCGCGGACGTCACCGCGGAGATGCGCGCCATCGCCGACGACATCGACGACGGCGGCACCGACCCGCGCTGGGAGGCGACCGCTACCGGCGACCCGGTCGTCAACCACGTCGTCGAGAACGACCTGATGCAGACCGTCCTGGAGAGCCTGCTGATCACGCTCGTCGCAGTCGTGGTCTTCCTCTCGATCGCGTACTGGCTGACGGGGAAGGGCGCGACGCTGGGCGTCGTGACGCTGCTGCCGGTCGCGCTCGCCGTGAGCTGGATCCTCGGCTCGATGTACCTGCTGGGGATGTCGTTCAACGTCCTCACGGGGATGATCACCAGCCTCACGATCGGGCTCGGCATCGCCTACAGCATCCACGTCAGCTCCCGGTACATGCTCGAACTCGAGCGCCACGGGAACGTCTGGACGGCTATGGAAACCACCGTGACCGGCACCGGCGGCGCCCTCCTGGGCAGCGCCGCGACGACCGTCGGCGGGTTCGGCGTCCTCGCGTTCGCCATCTTGCCGGTCCTGCGCCAGTTCGGGATCATCACCGGGCTGACGATCATCTACGCGTTCCTCGCGAGCGTCATCGTCCTCCCGACGCTCCTGGTGCTCTGGACGCGCTACCTCGGACCCGACCTGTCGAGCGCCGACTGGTCGACCGATCGGCCGACGCCGGCCAGCGACGGCGGCCGCGAGGCCGGCGACGCGACCACCGGAGGTGACGACGAGTGAGCGCGCCGACCGAGAACGACGCCATCGAGTCCTTCGAACGACTCGGACTCACGAGCTACGAAGCCCGGGTGTTCATCGCGCTCCAGCAACTCGGCTCGGGCACCGCTCGAGACGTCGCGAGCGTCGCCGACGTCCCTCGATCACAGGTCTACAGCGTGGCCGAGAGCCTCGCCGACCGCGGACTCCTCGAGATGCAACAATCCAGTCCCATCCGGTATCGACCGGTGAACCTCGAGGAAGCGCGCTCGATCCTCCGCTCGCGCTTCGAGTCAGAACAGGAGCGCGCCTTCGACTACGTCGAGCGCGTCCGGGAAGAACCCGGAGGCGAGGAAGAACAGGAGGACATCTGGACGGTTCGCGGCCGAGCGCGCATCGACGACCGCGTGGTCGATCTCTGCTCGCGCGCCGAAGACCGAATCATATTCGGCGCGCGACTTCCGCCGCTCGTCACCGACGAGATCGAGCAACTGCTCGAGAGCAGCGCCGAGGAGGGGCTCGAGGTGACGGCCGTGAGCGCCGAACCCGAAGTCCGGTCGCGGTTCGGACGGCTCGAGGGCATCGCGGTGTTCGAGTCCCCGGAACATCGCCAGGCCGACGACCGTTCGGGACGGATCCTGATCGTCGACGACCAGACGATTCTGCTCAGCGTCGTCGACGACGACGGGAGCGAAACCGCCATCTGGAGCGCCAACTCGCTGTTCGCCTCGGTGTTGATCCAGTTGATCGAGGCCAATAGCGAAGCGCGCGGACGGGCGGAGTAGCTGGCTGGCGCGAGGCCAAGACAGCTTACTCGAGTCGATACCGCAACAACGCTGCGATGCCACCGAGATTCGAGAGCTGTTCGCCCGGCGGGAACTCGCTCGAGAAGACCGTCACGTCGCCGCCTTTCTGTTCGGCCGTCCGGACGACGTCGTCGACGTTTATCGCCCAGTCGCCATCGGGGCCGCGTTCTTTGCGAAGCTTCTCGTCCAGGACGAGCAGTCGCTCGATGGCGCCGTACTCGGCGGCCTGGGCGACCGCCTCGGGGCCGTAGGCCGCTTTCGCTCCCTCGGCAATTCGCTTCGTGAGTTCGTCGATGTAGGCGGCCTCCGATTCGATCCGCGTCTCCTCCTGGACGTCCGCGACGGCGCCGCGTTTGAGCACCTCGTGGACGCCGCGGTCGCCGACGCCCGCGGTGTCGACCATCGTTATTTGTTCGGCAACCTCGGGGTGATTGCGCTCGAGGTGTTTCAGCGCGTCCTGTTTCGTGAAGCCGGGCCCTGCGAGGATGATCGCGTCGACCTCGAGTCGCGAGAGGATGGTGCCGAGTTCGGCGAACAGTTCCGAGCGGTCGCGGGCGTACTCGCCTTTCCCCGTCGGGCCCGTAATGGATGCCCGCTCCTCAGTCCCGTACTGGGCGACCGTGTGAACGTGGGCCTCGCCCTCCTCGACGGTCGCGATGGCGACGTCGGGGTTCTCGGTGGCCTCGGCGGCCTCCTCGAGTCGCTCGTCCTGGTCGGGTTTGAACCGCTTGTCGATCGAAAGTTCGTCGCGGGCCTCGACGTTCAGCGTGTGGTGAAAGCCCAGCTGGTCCTCACGGGAGCAGGCGACGATTTCGCCGCCGACCCGGAGGCGGTTGGCGAACTTGTGGAACTCGACGTCGTCGACGGCGATGGCGACCCACATGTGTTCGCGCTCGCCGCCCGTGTCGCGCATCTGCTCGTCGTCCCGCTGGATCCGCCGGGTGGTGTCGCCGGCGACGCGGTCGCCCGGCTCGAGGACGTACTGGAGGTGCCAGAGGTCGTCGACGCTCTCGGGGACGACCGTCACCCGCTCGCGTCCGCCCTCGAGGGGCTCGCGACTCTTGATCTGCATACTCCGTGATGGACGCCGATGGGGTAAGTTACCTGCGGTCGGCCACGATCGGGTTCCAGACTTGCGCGAGCGCGTCACACCGTGAACAAATTTCACGAGATGAGGATATCAGGGTCGACGTGGTGGAGGACGTACGCACATGTCAAACGACACTCCCGCACCTGACGTGACGGACGTCGCGGAGACGACGATCGCCGACGAACGAACCCAGGAAACGAGCCTCGGGCCAGACGAGAACGTCCTCGGAGCGCTGTCGTACTTTACCCTCGTCGGCGGGCTACTCGTCTACCTGCTCGAGGACGAAAACGAGTTCGCCAGGTTCCACGCCGCCCAGTGCATCGCTCTCTGCGTCGGCGCGATTGCCCTGTACGCAGGTCTGACGATCGTCGGGGTGACGGTTTCGGTCGTCCTCGGCGACGTCTTCCTGATCGGGTGGCTCGTCGGGGCCGGGCTCTCAATCGTCTCGCTGTTCGTCTGGTTCGCGCTCTTCCTGGTCTGGCTGTACCTGGTCGTGACTGCGTTCCAGGGCAAGCGCACTCGAATCCCGGTCGTCGGGAACCTCGCGGAATCGACCCTGCTCTGATCGGCTCGAGAATCGACCCTGCTCTGGGCAACTCGAGTACGGGTTCTCGATAGCCGTGAACCGACCCCGTCGGACTGAGTGGGACGACGACCCGTTCCAGAACGGCGAAAAACAGTACCAGCGGGGCCGTGAAAACGTCGAACCGTCGATCTGTGGTCGTCGCGCTTAGAACGCGTCGCCCTGGAACGACGTTTCGGCGTGGAGGCTGTCCTTCAGCGCGTCGTGAACCTTGCAGAGTTCGAACGCGCGGTCGATGATCTTCTGGCCCGTCTCGTCGTCGACGTCCGCTTCGACGCGAATGTCGAACGCCGTCGACTCGAGTTTGTCGTCGTCGTTCAGGTCCCCGGAGACGTCGATCTCGATTTTCCCTAGCTCCTCGACGCCGCGCTGCTGACCGCCGACGCGCAGGGCGGGGACGTAACAGGAGCCGTAGGCCGCGAGCAGGCTCTCGAGCGTGTCCGGGGCCTCCTCGCCGGTGGCGTCGATGTCGACGCTGAAGTCGCGGACCTCGTTCGTCGCACTGAATCCCTCCTCGGAGATGGTGGTCACTTCTTTCGTCATTGCACGTCGACAATCGTGCCCCCGCGGCGTAAACGTTGTTCTCTCGGATGGAGTCCTCGAAGTCAGTTACTCCCGATCGAGGGCCGGTTCCGCATCGAACTCGTCGGGACGGTCCGGGTCGTCTCTTCCGGCGGCGCGGCCTCGGTCGACGCGCTCGATCGTGTCGTCGGCTTCCACGAGGCGATCGAGCCGTCGTTCGAACTCCGCGTCGTCGATCTCGCCGCGGGCGTAGCGATCCTTGAGTCTCTCGAGCGGATCGTACTCTCGTTGGCGCGCTCGCTCGTCGCCCCCGCGGGCGGGTTCGTCGGACTCGAAAACGATCGCTGCCAGTTCCTCGTCCCAGAACAGGAACACCGGCGTGAGGAGAAACCAGCCGACGATCGTGATGGCTCCGGCCAGTCCTCCGAGACCTGCGACGCCCGCCAAGCCGGCGAGGGCGAAGGTCACGATGGCGACGAGCAGCCAGAGATCGTCGGCCACGAACGCAGCGAGATCGTCGATCATCGGTTCGGTAGCTTGTCCTTACAGGTCGAACGTCTCGTCGCCCTCGAGAGCGACGACCTCCGCACTGCTCCCCGTCGCTTTCACCTCGCGAGCGAAGTCGTCGGGGTCCTGCTCGATGGGCGGGAACGTATCGTAGTGCTGTGGCAGGGCGTAGTCGACGTCGAGCCAGTCGACCGCGATGGCGGCCTGCCACGGCCCCATCGTGAAGTGATCGCCGATGGGCAGCGCCGCGGCGTCGGGCTCGAGGTACGGGCCGATGACCTCCCGCATCTCGGTCATGAGGCCGGTGTCGCCGGCGTGGTAGAACGTCGTCGACTCCTCGTCCGCGACCTGGGTCGGCTTCGTGTCCGAGACGACGAACCCGGTTGGCATCCCGGCGTCGACGTCGTACTCGGTCATGATGCCGTTGGTGTGGTCGGCGCGGTGCATCGTGACGAAGGCGTCACCGCACTCGACGGTCCCGCCGATGTTCATGCCCATGCCGCCGACGGCGTCCTCGAAGCCGAACTCGTCCTGGCAGTAGGAGACGAGTTCCGGGGTCGCCACGAGCGTAGCATCCGAAAAGGCGCCGGCGTCAGCGATGTGGTCGGCGTGGCCGTGCGTGAGCAACACGTAGTCCGGCGTCTCGAGGTCGTCGGCCTCGAGGTCCGTGTTCGGGTTGTCGAAGAACGGGTCGATCAGCAGGTCGGTACTGCCGACGGTGACGTGCCACGTCGAGTGGCCGTGCCAGGTGAGCTCCATTGCGGGTCGACCTACTCGCGTTATCGGCATAAAGGTGGGCGCGACCGTGTGCCGGCTGGCTCTACTCGTCGACCGTGAATGCGTACGATCACCAATGTTTATGTGACGATGGGGCCGATAGTCGGTGACCGCACTGCTGACACACCACGCGGTCAAACCGATCAGGGAGACGGGGACTGCCGGTTCGCGCGAACCGGGAGCAAAACACGGCGATGCCGTGTCTTTTATCGACGAGACTGGTCAGCCGACGGGCAGTCGAGCCCCGGACGTGCACCGGACGAGTACCACCCGGAACCATCAATCTTTACGGCGGTCGCCCCGAGGATAGGGCGTATGCTCACCCTCTCGCTCGAGGACTTCATGATCGAACTCAAGGACGGCTCGGTGAAGAACGTCGGCCCGACGAACAAGTCCGCGACCGCGAAACTGTTCGACGTCTACAGCGCGGAGGCCCGCGAGTTCGGCGACAAACGCGTCAAACTCGTCTTCGAGGACGACGACGGGAACGAACTCCAGGCCGCGCTCTTCCCCGAGGACGCTCGCGCGATCGCCGACGACCTCGAGGCGCTCGAGGCGGAATCACCGGTCTTCGAGGAGTGATCGCGCCCACGGCTATCGATTTCGGCGGACGAACCGTGCCGTCACGACGCGAGTGGATTTCGACAACCGTTTTAGGACGAACCTGCTTGTGTGAAGTAGATGGGTACCTGTATCATCTGTGGCAAACCCGTCGAAGACCACGTGTGCGAGTTCCACGAGGAGGACGTCGCCTTCGAATTCGAAGGCACCTCCGCGTCGGAGCTCGTCACCTCCCGGTACTACCGGGGTTCGGTCGACGGCTACGCTGACTTCGGTCTCTTCGTCGACATCGGAGACCACGTCACGGGTTTGCTCCACCGAAGCGAGCTGGATCGTCGCCTCGAGAGTCTTGATCTCGAGCCCGGCGATCCGGTCTACGTACAAGTATTGGACGTCAGAGACAACGGCAACATCGACCTCGGCTGGTCGATCCGCCAGGACGACCGCGAGTTCCGCGGGAAGGTCATCCAGACCCCCGACGGCGACGTCCTGCCGGACGAACGAGCCGACGACGGTGGCGAGTCTTCTGACGAATCGAACGAGACGCGACCGAGCGGTACTGCCGACGTGTCGGCTGACGCTGATGTCATCACCGAGACGACGTCGAGTGCCGACGAGCAATCGACATCGGCATCTGCCGCTGCATCGACCTCGACCTCGAGCGACGATGCTGGTCGTGGTTCGGATTCAAAATCGAGTTCGAGTTCAGGTTCCGACTCGAGCGCCCACGCAGCGACCGCAACCGAGGAAGCGACGCCCTCGACCCCGCTCAACCGGACCACGATCGACGCGATCGAGAACCAGGTCGGCTCCATCGTCCGACTCGAGGGCGAGATCACGGGCGTCCGCCAGACCAGCGGCCCGACGGTCTTCGAACTCAGCGACGAGACCGGCACCGTCGAGTCCGCTGCCTTCGAAGAGGCCGGCGTTCGCGCCTACCCCACCGTCGAAATCGGCGACGTCGTCACCCTCGAGGGCGAGGTCGAGCGCCACTACGGCGACCTCCAGATCGAAACGGAGACGCTCGAGGTCCTCGAGGGCGAGGACCGCGAGACCGTCACCGACCGACTCGAGGAGGCCATCGACCAGCAGGCGCGTCCGACCATCGTCGCTCCGCTCGTCGACGACCCGGTCGTCGAGACGGTCGAGGACGAGATCGTCGACGCCGCGACGGCCATCCGCCGTGCGGTCGTCGAGGCACGACCCATCGTCGTCCGCCACAGCGCGACCGCCGACGGCTACGTCGCCGGCGCCGCCCTCGAGCGCGCCATCCTGCCGCTGATCGAGGAGAAACACACCCGCGACGACGCCGTCTACCACTACGTCGAGCGCCGACCGCTCGACGGCCACGTCTACGACATGGACGCCGCCACGGGCGACGTGACCTCGATGCTCGAGGCCCGCGACCGCCACGGCGAGCAGTTGCCGTTGATCGTGCTCGTCGACGCCGGGTCGACGACCGACTCGCTTGACGGCTTCGAACTGCTCGACATCTACGGTGCCGACCGACTCGTGATCGACGACAGTCGCGCCGACGCGGCGGTCGCCGACGCCGTTGACGTCGTAGTCTCGCCGTCACTCGCCGACGAAGACGCCAGTAGTGACCGCTCGGCGATCACCACGAGCACGCTCGCCGCGAACGTCGCCGCCCACGTCAACGACGACGTGCGCGCCGACCTGGAGCACCTGCCCGCCGTGAGTTTCTGGGGCGACGTTCCGGAAGCCTACGCCGACCTTGCGGAAAACGCCGGCTACGACGCCGACGCCTGCGCCGAGCGACGGGAGGCCGTCGCCCTCGAGGCGTACTACCAGTCCTACAAGGACAAGCGCGAACTCGTCGCCGACTTGTTATTCGACGGCGCCGGTGACGGCGACCTCGCGGCGCACGTCGCCGCCCAGTTCCGGGCCAAACTCGAGACGGAACTCGAGACGGCCCGGGAGAACCTCGAGGTTCGCGACGTCGATGGCCGTTCGGTCGCCGTGATCGACACCGCGGCGTTCATCCACCGCTTCGACTTCCCGACGACGACGCTGTTGCTCGACGAACTCCACCGACGCGGCGAGGAGTCGGTCACCCTCGGCGTCGGCCAGGACGAACTCTACGTGCGCTCGGACGACGACATCGACGTCCGCGAACTCGGTTCGACACTCGAGACCACCGTCCCCGACGCTGGAATCACCGTCGTCGGCGGGCGCGACGGCTACGTCGAGTTCCTTTCTGGCGAACGCGAGGCCGTTCGCGAGGCGGCGCTCGAGGCGCTCGGCGAGACGCTCGCGTAAGTCGGTTTCTCCCGTCTCGTTTGGCTTGAGCGGTACCAATAACGAATACGGATACAGACACGAGCGGTCCCGTTGAAATCCTTGGGAGAGAGATCTATTCGAACGGCCGCACAGAATCTCGAGAGTACGTCTCGCCCCAGAAAAACTATCATCTCGCCGATCAAATTTGTCCCCGATGGCAGAAATCTTCATCCGAAAACAGAAGATTCGCCCCGGCAAAACCGAACGCCTCCGCGAGTGGATGGCAAAGATGGGCGAGGAAGCCGAAGCCGACAGTCAGGGCGTCCAGGACATCTGGTCAGCGGAGAGTCTCTACACGATATCGTTGTTCATCGAGCACGCTTCAGACGGCGACTACTTCGTCTGGTATCTCGAGGCGGACTCGATGGACCAGCTCATCGACGCTCGACGTGCCTCGACACATCCGCTACACGACGTCGAAGACGCGATGATGGAGGACGTCCTGGAAAATCCGAACGAGAGCGGTGATTTCGAACCCCTGCTTCACGGCGTGAGTTCCGAACGCCCGAACGATTTCGATGTTCACCAGTACGTCGAGGAGTCCTGACACACGCATCCTGGATCGTGCTGAGACTCGACAACCTATCGAGGTGGTTCAGACGGAAGTGCGAGGGGTGACCTCCTCGCCGAATCGAGGTCGGTGACGCCGCGGAACTCGATGCGGACGACATCGCTTACGAGACGATGGACATCCCGAATCCCGGAAGTCGGAACCTCGAGCACGCGCTGTTGACGGACGTCAGGCCCATTCAACAGGAGATCTGGAAAGTATCCCAGCTCGGGTATACGACGGGCGACGACTCGCCCGCCTGGACCGTCGATACTGCTGCCTTCGAAGCCGCCGGTGGCTCTGTTGCCGGAGAACTCGGCCAAGAGACGTACTGGGAACAGGACGAAGACGGGAACTGGGAACAGATATACGTCCCCGGCGAGGTCGGAGCGGGGACCCTCTCGGCGGGTTCCGCTGAGATCAACGTTATCGGCTCGCTCTTGCCACCAGCGAACCAGCGGGAACTCCACCCGTTCGGCATGGCCGACTACACCCTCTCGTTCATGGGCTACACGCTGATCTGTAATGCCTTAGGGTTCGAGCAGCGCCGCTACGTCGACGGTGACCTCGTGGGCATGTGGGGTGAACTCCGCTAAAACAGGGATTGGACTCGAGCAATCCCTTCGTCCTGGCCTTTCGACGGGGAAGGCGAGAGGCGAAAAACAGTCCACGTCGTGTGCGTAGAGAGAGGCGATCTGTCAGAAACGACACCTAGAACAGCAAACTTTTAGGGTCACGGCGATATCCGGAAGCAATGGTTTCGCCTGGACCACCACCGGAACGTACGATCGCGGACGTCCAGGAGTTCTTCAGTCGAACCGATCAGCCATCGACGCCAGTGTTCACCGAGGAAGTCGCCGAGGCACTCGAGTGTCCCCATCAAACCGTCCGTCACTGCCTGGAGGCCCTCGCCGAACGGGGCGAGATTCAGACCAAACAGGGAGGTGACTCGAGCAGGATCTGGTGGAAGGCTGCGAACAATCTCGCTGACGACCCGCACCAGGGCGAAGCGCAGTTCAGCGCCCTCGTGAGTGCGGTCAAAGATTACGCGATTTTCATGCTCGATCCCGAGGGGTCGGTTGTCACCTGGAACGAGGGAGCCGAGCAGATCAAGGGCTATTCCGAAGCGGAAATCACTGGCGAACACTTCTCGACGTTCTATACCGAGGCCGATATCGCCGACGAGGTGCCCGATCACAACCTCGAAACCGCAGCGACAGAAGGTCGTATCGAGGACGAGGGGTGGCGGGTCCGCAAGGATGGCTCGAGGTTCTGGGCAAACGTCACGATCACTGCTATCCGCGACAACGAGGGCACCCTTCGAGGATTTACCAAGGTCACGCGTGACATGACCGAGCGGCGCGAGTACGAACAGCAGCTAGAGGAGCAAGCTGAACGGCTCGAACGGCAGCGAGACGAATTTAAGCGAGAACTCGACGACGTCTTCGAGCGAATTGACGACGCGTTCTACGCGCTCGACGACGAGTTCCAGTTCGAATACGTAAACGAGCGCGCCGAGGCGTTTTTCGACACGTCGGAACGGGAACTTCTCGGGCGAAAACCCTGGGAGGTGCTCGACGTCGACGAATCCGACTCGCTCTTCGAGAAGTTCGAAACGACGATGGTCACCCAGGAACCGATGAGCTTCGAGCGGTACTCCGACCCACTGGGAATCTGGGCGATGATCCGGGTATACCCCTCCGAGTCGGGTCTCTCCGTGTATTTCCGGGATATCACCGAGCGGAAGGAGCGCGAAAGAGAGCTCGAACTGACGCGCGAACTCCTGGAGAAGGCCGAACGCATCGCGGACGTCGGCGGCTGGGAGATCGACACCGACACCCGAGAGGTGTTCTGGACCGACCACCTCTTCGAGATTCTGACGATACCCGACGACGACGAACCACCGCTGGACGAAGCCCTCGACGTGTACCACGAAGAGGATCGATCGATCATCGAGCACGCTGTCGAGGAGGCCCTCGACTCCGGCGAGTCGTTCGACGTGGAGGTTCGGTTCAGAACACCCGATGGTGAGGTCCGTTGGCTTCACGTCAAGGGCGACCCCGACGTCGATGACGGAGAAGTCGTCTTGCTCCGTGGCGCACTCCAGGACATCACCAAGCGAAAAGAACGAGAGTGGGAGCTCCAGCGCATCCGGGACCGGATGGAGTTCGCTCTCAATGCCACCGATTCGGTCGTCTGGGACTGGGACGTCGAGGACGACGAAGCGTCGTTCTATCCCTCTGCAGAATCGCTCTATGGGACGACAGTCGAAACGTGGGAGGAGTTCGTCGACGTGATTCATCCGGACGATCGACAACGAGCACAACAGGGTATCGAGAAGGCCCTCGAAACAGGTGAGCCAAAGCACGAGGAGATTCGGATTATTCGAGACGGAGACGTACGGTGGATCGAAGCGCCTGGATACCCTGTACAGGATGATGACGGTTCGACTCGGGTGGTCGGAGTGGCTCGTGACATTACTGAACGAAAGACGTACGAACGCAAACTTCAGGAGTCGAACGAGCGCCTCGAGCAGTTCGCGTACGCGGTTTCTCACGACCTTCAGGAGCCGTTACGGATGGTCTCGAGTTATCTCCAGTTGATCGAGAATCGATATGCCGATGAGCTCGACGAGGACGGTGAGGAATTCATCGAGTTCGCGGTGGATGGTGCTGACCGGATGCGGTCGATGATCCAGGACTTACTGGAGTACTCTCGTATCCAGACGGAGGGCGATGCGTTTGAACCGGTAGAACTGGACACAGTTCTCGAGGACGTGTTGGCTGATCTCCAGTTCCAGATCGAGGAACACGACGCCGATATCACGATTGACGACCTCCCGGAGGTCGCAGGTGACGCGAGCCAGCTTCGCCAGTTATTCCAGAATTTGCTCGATAACGCTATCGAATACAGCGGTGACGATCCGCCACGCGTCCACGTCTCGGCCACACGAGACGGTGACGAGTGGGTCGTGTCGGTCCGTGACGAGGGGATCGGAATCGACCCAGAGAACCAGGATCGAATTTTCGAGGTATTCCAGCGACTTCACACGCAGGAAGAATACGCCGGTACGGGTATCGGACTCGCACTCTGTAAGCGAATCGTCGAACGCCACGGCGGCGACATCTGGGTCGATTCGGAGCCAGGTGAGGGTGCGACGTTTTCGTTGTCCATTCCGGTACCAGCCACTACCGAGTAGGTGCCAGATATAGCAGTGAACGCCTGACGAGGGGGTGCGCAACGAGATAGTACAGTTCACCGAACCGAACGGACACGAACCCCTATCGAGAGAAACGTCTTTTTACTGAGGGGACGCAGGCATGTACATGGACGAGGATCTGTGGGCGCGATTTCGAGCGAACGCGACCGGAATCGCGTCGACGCTCGTCACTGGTCTCTGGCTCGGGTTGCTCGTCGGGGATATCGGCGGCGACCTGTGGCTCGCCGTGCTCATCGTCGGGTACGTCGGGATCGTTCCCGCGGTGTCGATACTGTTCGACGACGATGAGGACGAAGCGGACGAAACCGACGAATCTGTCGAAGCTGACGATGCGGGCTGGTCGAACGTCCCGGGCGAAACGAACGAAACTAGCACAACCGCCACAACCGCCACAACCGCCACACACGAACCAAACCAACGACAACCCGCATCTCGAGCCCCGTCGTCAGAAGACCGGGCCGACGCGCTCGTGACGCTTCGCACCCGGTACGCTGCCGGCAAGTTGACCGACGAGCAGTTCGAACACAAACTCGAGCGCTTGCTCGAGGTCGAGACGCTCGAGGACGCCGAGGTCTGGAGGCGCACACGCGACGGAACGACGGACGAGGGGTCGGAACCGGGCGAACGGGAGAGATCGACCAATCGCGAACGCGATCACGAGAACGAACGTGAGTAGTTGCTCATACGACGAGAATCGGTGCGGGGTCAGTCCTCGGCCTCGCCAGGCTCTCCCGATCGGTTCGCGCCCGTTTCGTATCGCCTCGAGTCGCCAGGATCGGGTGCTCGTTCGTCGCCGGTCCGTTCGGGCGGTCGCTCGAGCGCGTCGGGATCGGGCCAGGTGACCCCCTCGACGAAGGGAATCCCAATGCGCTCGGCGGCGCGGGCGATCATGTGCGAGCCCGTCGGAATCGTCAGGAACAGGAAGAGGATGCCGACGAGCGCGGTCAGTCCTTCGGCACCGGGGCCGAAGTGGACGAACCCGGCGAGGAACATCGAGGCGGTTCCGAGGGTCGTCGGCTTGCTCGTCGCGTGCATCCGGTTGTAGACGTTTGGTAGTCGCAGGAGCCCGATGGTGCCGACGGTCAGGAAGAACGTCCCGACGACGACCAGGCCGATCACGAGGGTCGTTCGGATCACTCGATCACCTCCCCTTCGGTGAGGAACTTCGCGACCGCCACGGTCGCGATGAAGCCGATGATCGCCAGGACGAGGCTCACGGTGATGAACAGCCCGCGGTCGGTCAACAGGGCCACGAGGACGGCGATGGCTACCACGTTCGTCGCGATGGCGTCGAGTCCGATGACGCGGTCCGGTTCCGTCGGCCCGCGGATGACGCGATAGCTCGCGAGTACGCACAGAATACCCGCGATCACCAGCGCCGCACGGATAGTCGTCTCGAGGACGGCCGGCGGAGCGCTCGGCTGCGTGGCCGAGAGCACCTCGAGAAGGGTGGGGTCAGTCACGGTTCTCGCCTCCGTCTTCGTTCTCTCGCCCGGCTCTGTCGGCAGCCTCGAGTTCGTCGGCCAGCTCGTCCGCTGGCAGCTGGTTCACCGCCGAGGTCTCGTCGGCGCGTTCGTCGGGCGGGGTCGGCGTGCTCGCCCGAGTACCGCCGGAGACGACGATGTCCCGCGTCGGATCCTCGGGACTCGCTCGCTCGTCGAAGATCACGAGTGCGTACTCCTCCCACGTCCTGATCGTTCTGGCGATCGCCTCCGGGTCGCGGCCGTCGACCGCGTGGATGTAGAGCGCGTTCGTCTCGCCGTCGTAGTCGAGCGTGACGGTCCCCGGCGTGATTGAGACGCTGTTGGCGATGGTCGTGATCGCGAGGTCGGTCTCGACGCGCAGGGGGAACAGGAACACCTCCGGTTCGATCGGCATCGAGGGCGAGAGGACGCGCTTCGTGACGTCGACGTTCGCCCGCAGGATCTCCCAAGTGAAGATCCCGAGGTACGAGAGGGCGGACGGAATCGCGCGAACGCTCCGCGGGACGTCGACCCACTCGTCGTAGAGCCGACGGAAGACGAACGCGACGGGAAAGCCGACGGCGAGTCCCAGGAGCAGCTGTCCGAGGACGGCAGATGGCGTCAGGGTGACGCCGCGGACGAACACCCACAGGAGTGCAAAGACGACGCCGGCGAGGGGCCAGGTTCTGGTCCGCATCAGTGGTCACCCCCGGATCCCGTCGGGACCTCGTCAGCCGGATCGACGGCCTCGACGTAGGTGTCGGCGTCCAGCGCGGCCTCAGCCCCGGCCTCGGCGAAGGCGTAGACTGGCTCGAAGCCGACGCCAACGCCGACGATCGCGAGGGCGAGCGCGAGGAGGACGGCCGCCTGTACGTGATCGGTCACCGCCGTCTCGACCGCCGTGGACGGCGGGCCCCAGAAGCTCCGCGTCCACAGGCGCGTCGCGTACACGAGCGACAACACTGATCCGGCGACGACTACGACCACGAGCGCGCTCGAGGCCGTGCGCGCGGCGACGTCGAAGACGAGGAACTTCCCGAAGAAGCCCGACAGCGGCGGGATGCCAACGAGTGCGAGCGAGCCGACGAAGAACGGCACCGCAATCGACGGACTGCGCCCGGCCAGACCGCCCAGGTCGGCGAGGCGGCTCGTTCCCGTCGCGGTCCGGACCGCCCCGACCGCGAGAAAGAGCAGCCCCTTCGCCAGGGTGTGGTTGAGCGCGTATACGAGTGCGGCGACGATGCCGAGCGTTCGGAGCTCCGGGACCGCCGCCGCGATGGCGACGGGGAGCGCGATGAACCCGACCTGGCCGATGCTCGAGTACGCCAGCACCGACTCGATGGAGCGGCCGCCGACGGCGCCGAGTCCGCCGACGAAGATGCTCGCGACAGCCATGGCGAACAGCGCCGCGCCGACGAAGACGAGTGGCGAGTCGCCGGCAAGCTCGAGGCCCGTGAACGGTACCGCGAGGGAGACGTCGACCGGTGCGTCGCCGACAACGGTGAACGAGAGCCGGATGATCGCGTAGATGCCGACCTTCTTCGTCGCCCCGGCGAGGAGGGCGGCGATCTGTGGCGGCGCGGCCTGGTACGCCGACGGAATCCAGAACTGGAAGGGGACGAGTCCCGCCTTGATGGCGAAGACCGCGAGCAGGAGGCCGAAGAGGCCGACGACCGGCACGGGGTCAATGCCGTAGGCCGCCGGCTCCGCGAGGCGCCTCGAGAGGTCGGCCATGTTGAGCGACCCCGTCGTGGCGTAGAGCCCGCCGACGCCGAGCAGGAAGACGGCGCTCGCGACGAGGTTGAGGCTGACGTACCAGAACGCCGCCCGGGTCTGGAGGGGGCCGCCGTCGTAGGCGACGAAGAGGTAGCTGGCCATGAGCATCACCTCGAACCAGACGAACAGGTTGAACAGGTCGCCCGTGAGGAAGGCCCCGGTCACGCCCACCATCAGGAAGTGAAACAGCGGGAAGTAGTACCGGTGGCGGTCGAGGTCGGGCAACACCCGGATCGAGGAGAGCAGCGAGGCCATCCCGATCACGGCGACCATCGTCAGCATGAACGCCGAAAGACCGTCGACGACCAGCGTAATCCCGAAGGGGGCGGCCCAGCCGCCGACCTGGTAGGTCGCGATCCCCGGGGCGTCGGGCGCGAGTACGAGGTACCAGTCAATCGCCACCACGGCGAGCAGGTACGCGACCGCACCGAGGACGCTGACACCGATCCGGCCGCGGTGCTGGCGGCCGGAGAGCAGGCTGGCGACGGCGGTCACGAGGGCGATCAGGAGCGGAGCGACGACGAGGGTGGAGGCCGCGTCGGTTCCTGTTGCCGCCGGGATCGGGATCCACGGCGCGATCATCGTCGATCACCCGCCTCGTCCGCTTCGGCCAACTCGGCCAGCGCGAGCGTCCCGTGTTCCTGGTAGACCCGATACGAGAGGAACAGGGCGAACGCCGTCATCCCGAAGCCGATGACGATGGCCGTCAACACGAGCGCCTGGACCAGCGGATCGGTCACGCCCGACGGCGGCTCGCCGTGGCCCGCCAGGACGGGGACTGCGTCGGGGCCAGCAGGGAGTATATTCCCCATTGCCAGCAGGTAGACGTTCGCCGCCTGGCTGAGCAGCGACAGCCCCCAGACGACGCGCACGAGGTCCTGCTGGAGCAGCAGGTACGTCCCGATGGCACACAGCGCGCCGACGACGGTCGCGACGACGATAGCGGTCATTCGTCACCCACCACCGAGAGGATCGTCAGGAGGCCACCGAGTACGACGCACATGACCCCGAAGTCGAACGCCAGCGCGCTGGCGATCTCGACGTGGTGGTAGATCGGGACCCCCTCGAACTCGCGGAACGTCTGGCTGAGGAACGGGTAGCCGAGGGCCATGGGGACCAGGGCACTGATGACGGCGATAGCCAGCCCGTACTCAAACAGTCGACGGTAGGCGAGGACGACGCGATCCCGGGAGGGTGGCCCGCCGGGTTCGACATCGCGTCCGAGGACGCCGCGCTCGAGGAAGTCGAGGTCGAACGCGAGGTAGATGACGACGAAGGCGGTGGCCGCGAGGACGCCGCCGATGAAGCCGCCGCCGGGGAGGTTGTGGCCCTCGACGAACAGCGAGGCGGCGACGACCAGGATGATGGGGACGACGACGCGGGCGGTGGTCCGCATGATTACGGTGGTCATCGGTCGGCACCTCTCGAGTCATCTGTGTCTGTGTCCGTGTCCGTATCCGTCCCTGTGTCACCAGTTTCTTCGTCCGTATCCCCGTCCACATCCGTCTCACCAGTCGTCGTGTAGAACCCCTGCGCCTCACCCCCCATCCCGCGCTCGAGGACATCGGCATCGTCCGGATAGTCGTCCGCCTCGAGTCGCGCCCGCTTCGCCCGGTCGCCCGTCCGTTCGGTGTTCGAGCGCATCGTGATCAGGGTCGAAATCGAGATGGCCGCGAGCGCGACCACGACGAGTTCGCCGAGCGTGTCGAACCCCCGGAAGTCGACGAGGGTAACGTTGACGATGTTCGTCCCGCCACCCCCCTCTACGGCCCACTCGACGTAGTACTCGGCGACGTCGGTCGCGCCGTCCGGACGGGCGCCGGTCGTCACGAGCACCGTGACGAAGGCGGTGACGCCGACGACCGCCGAGAGGACGATGTCCCGGATCTCCCCAACCAACGAACGGCCCGTCTCGACGAACTCGGGAACCTCCTCGATGACGAGCAAGAAGAGCACGAGCACCAGCGTCTCGACGACTAGCTGGGTCAACGCAAGGTCGGGCGCGCTCGCCAGGATGTAGAAAATCGCCAGCATGAACCCGAGGATCGAGAGCGTCAGTACCCCTGAGACGTGGCTGCGGGCGACGGCGACCGCGACGCTGGCCAGCACTGCGACGAGCAGGATCAGGGCGACCTCGAGGCGGACGTCCGTCCCGAGTTCGAACGGCGTGATCGCGCCGGTCGCGCCGAAGCCGCCGAGGACGAGCGCGCAGATGCCGAGCAGCGTCCAGGTCGCGTACGTCCGGAGGAGGCCGTCGTGAACCGTCGCGTCGAGCCGGTCGGCCAGGACCTCGAGGCCGTCGACGGTGCCGTCGTACCAGCGCGACGGGTTGATAGCGCGCGTTCGGCCGACGAGTCCGGCCGCTCCGCGATGGAGGCGGTCGACGAAGGGGAACAGGCCGATGCCGAGGGCGATCGTCACCGCACTCATGCCGACGGGAAGGTTGAGGGACGTGGGAAGTCCGACGTGCATCTCGTGGGGATCGGTCGCCGTCGCGTCGAAGCCCGCCTGGACAATCGCCTGGACGGCGAGGTCGGGATCGACGCTGACGACGACGGCGAGTAGCGTCAGGACGGCCGGCGAAGCGAGCAGCGGGATCGCCGGTCGACCCGCGTGCTCGGGCGTGGAGATGCGATCACCGAAGAAGATCGACAGGAACCGCAGCGAGTAGAGGACGGTGATCACGCTCCCGAAGACGGCGACCACCGGGTAGACCCACTCGAGGACGCCGACGTCGTGATAGGTGCCGACCTCGAGGACCGCCTCGAAGAGCAGTTCCTTCGAGTAGAAGCCGTTGAACGGCGGGATGCCGGCCATCGAGAGGGCGACGATGGTCGTCATTCCGGCCGTGATCGGCAGGTGGTGACGGAGCCCTCCGAGTTCCGAGAGGTGCCTGGTCCCCATCTGGTGGGCGACGATGCCGGCGATCAGGAAGAGGGCGGCCTTGAACAGCGCGTGGTTGAGCAGGTGAAAGACCCCGGTTTCGGCCCCCAGATACGACGGGACACCGAAGCCGGCGATCATCAGCCCGAGGTGGCTGGCCGTCGAGTACGCGAGCAGTTCCTTGATGTCCGTCGACGCCAACGCCAGAATCGCACAGACGACCATCGTCGTCAGACCGAGGGTCACGAACAGGAGGAGCCACTCGGAGCCGACGAAGATCGGTCGAACCCGGCCGACGAAGTAGACGCCGACTTTGACCATCGTCGCGGAGTGCAAGAACGCGGAGACTGGCGTCGGCGCGGCCATCGCGTTCGGCAGCCAGAAGTGCAGCGGGACCTGCGCGGACTTCGTGGCCGCGCCGACGGCGATCAGGCCGAGGGCCGGGAGGAACAGCCCTCGTTCGCGGAGGCCCGCCTCCATCGCGTCGGGGTTCTCGAGCATCGCCGCGAGGTCGAACGCGGCGGTCGAGCCGATGACGTCACCGGCGACCAGCGAGAGGAGGAGGAGGCCGACTAGCAAGAACAGGCCGCCGCCAGCGGTGACGATCATGGCCATGCGGGCGGCCCGCGTCGAACCCGGGTCCGACGTGTAGTAGCCGATGAGGAGGAACGACCAGACGCTCGTGAGTTCCCAGAAGACGAAGATCGCGATCAGGTCGGCCGCCAGCGCGACGCCGATGATCGAGCCCATGAACGCGAGCAACGCCCCGTAGTATCGGCTCAGCCCGTCCGACCCGCGAACGTACGCCGGCGAATAAGAGAAGACGAGCACGCCGATGCCGCTCGCGAGGAGGGCGAACAGCAACCCCCAGCCGTCGACGGTGAATCGAAGCGCGATCTCGAGGGAAGGTATCCAGGATAGCTCGACCGTCCCCGGATCGGTCGTCGCCGTCTCGTACTGGGTGGCGAGCAGTCCGAACGAACAGAGGGCGACGAGGGCGCCGACGTAACCCGTTTCGTCGCCGAGGAAACGAACCAATAGCGGGGCGAACCCGGCAGCCAGAAAGGGGAGAAAAACGGCCGCGAGAACGACCGGCAGGTCGGGTGACATCTGATACGCCGACGATAGGACGAGGCCGTCCTTAAACGATTACCTTTCGGGTTTCGGCCCGTGGGTTTTCGGCCTCGAGTCCCGGCCCTCGAGAGTCCGACACGCTTATTCACGAACGGGCACCAGTACCTACCAGTGAGTACCGAGACGCCCGATCCGACCGACACCGACGCGTTCGAGCGCGCCTGCGAGGCACTCGTCGAGCGCCTGCTTGAGGGCGACATCGAACGCGAGGAGGTCGAGAAGGCCAAACTCGAGGTCTGTTCGGACCACTCCTCGCCGAAGGTGCCGAAGAACTCCGAACTCCTCGACTTCGCCCCAAGCGAGCGCCGCGAGGACCTCGAGGGCCTCCTCCGTCGCAAGCCCGTCCGCACCGCCTCGGGCGTCTCCCCCGTCGCGATCATGACCAGTCCCGAGCGCTGCCCCCACGGGAAGTGCCTCTACTGTCCGGGCGGCCCGGACTCGGAGTTCTCGAGTTCCCAGAGCTACACCGGCCAGGAACCCGCCGCCGCCCGCGGCGTCCAGAACGACTACGACCCCTACGGCCAGGTGACCCTGCGCCTCGAGCAGTTGCGCGAGATCGGTCACCCCGTCGACAAGGTCGAACTCATCCTGATGGGCGGAACGATGACCGCCCGGAGCCACGACTATCAGGAGTGGTTCGTCAAGCGCGCCCTCGAGGCGATGAACGACTACGACGTCGAGAAGGATCCGGAACCGGCCGAGGGCGAGAGTTTTGCACAGAACAGCGAGGACTACGAGTTCCGCTACCTCGAGGACGTGATCGCCGAGAACGAGACCAACGACGTCCGCAACATCGGGACGACCTTCGAGACCAAGCCCGACTGGTGTGACCCCGAGCAGATCGATCGGATGCTCGATCTCGGGGGGACGAAGGTCGAGGTCGGCGTCCAGACCACCTTCGAGCGGATCAACCGCGAGATGCACCGCGGCCACGGCACCCAGGATTCCATCGATGCCAACCGACGGCTCCGGGACTCGGCGTTCAAGGTCGGCTTTCACATGATGCCGGGCCAGCCAGGGATGAGCAAAGAGATGTGCCTCGAGGACTTTCGGGAACTGTTCGAATCCACCCAGTGGCGCCCGGACTACCTCAAGATCTACCCGACGCTCGTGGTGCGCGGGACGGCGACGTACGACTGGTGGTACAACGACGAGTACGAGCCGCTGACTAACGAGGAGGCTGCCGACCTGGTCGCGGAGATTAAGGATATGATCCCCCGGTACACCCGCCTCCAGCGCGTCCAGCGGGACATCCCGGCGGACTTCATCGACGCCGGGGTCTGGAAGTCGAACCTCCGTCAGCTGGCTCGCCAGCGGATGGCCGAGCACGGCTGGACCTGCGACTGTATCCGCTGCCGGGAAGTGGGTATGAACGACGAGGAACCCGAGGAGATCGATCTCGACGTCATGACCTACGAGGTCTGTGGCGGCACCGAGCACTTCATTTCGATCGAGGACTTCCAGCAGAACCTCCTGATCGGCTTTTGCCGGCTCCGGTTCCCCAACGATCCCGTGAGACCGGAACTCGAGAACGCGGCCCTCGTGCGCGAACTGCACGTCTACGGCAGTGAAGTGTCGGTAGGCGATACGAGCGAGGGTGACCAGCATCAACATCAGGGCTACGGCCGCAGGCTGATGACCCGCGCCGAGGAACTGGCGGCCGACGCGGGTTATGACAAGATCAGCGTCATCTCGGGCATCGGCGCGCGGGAGTACTACCGGAACAAACTGGGGTACCACCAGGACGGGCCGTACGTGAGCAAGCGGTTCTAGAGCGGCCCTGTCGAAATCCCGTTAGTTCGACGTTCTCGGCACTGAAACGGCCGTGAAGTAGGCGTGTGAATTGCTTCTCGGATTATCAGGAGAATATTCTTATAGATGGCTGAAAGTTTTGAATTGTGACTACCATTATCGGACCCACGCTTCCTGACCCGTATTTCAGCACCGTCGAATCGATATGGGACGAGTTAGTGGATGAGTTCGGTATCGACCGGTATATCAACCCATTTCCGCACTTCACCCTGTACGCCCTGAACGATGAGGTCGATATTGCAACCGTTGAATCCGCCATTGAGGAGACTGCTGGAGAACACGCTCCGTTTTCTGTTCATACAGATGGTATTGGCATCTTCCCCGGAAATCACGTCTGGCTTCCGGTCGCTAAATCCCCCTAGCTCACGGCACTCCACGCTGACGTCGTACGGGCGGTTGAGGATTCGGGAACGGCACCAGTGCCATTTTACGAACCGCATAGATGGTTTCCACACGTGGGCCTGGCACTCGGCATCGATGACGAGCGGACCTGCGACATCGTTGCGTTCCTGCTGGAGCGCGATTTCGAGTGGGATTTTACGGTCGATAATATCACAATCACCCGGCCACCGGCCGATGGAAAAGAACACGAAATAGTGGCATCTATCGACCTGTAATCCGCTGAGACGTCAACAGAGCCGGCTGACTCAGTCCTCCGCCGGGGAAAGTATCGGTCCTCGAGCGCGTGCCGTACTGACATTTATTAGCGCTCGCCGTCGAGTGCACGTATGGCAATTCTCGTCGCCTACGACGGCTCGGACCCCGCACAGGAGGCGGTCGAACACGCGGTTCGCAAACATGCCGACGAGGAGATTATCCTCTTGCGCATCGTCGAACTCGCCGACGGCTTCACGAGCGCCGGCTACAACCTCCTCAAAGAACAGTTCGAAGCGGACGAGGAGGCGCCGGAGGTCTCCGAGGAACTCCGACTGTTACTCGACGAGGAAGACGTCGAATTCCGGATCGAGACCGCCGTCGGCGACCCCGCTCGAGAGATCGTCGAGTTCGCCGAGGACAACGCTGTCGACCACATCATCGTCGGCAGTCACGGTCGACAGGGGGTCTCGCGCGTGCTGCTTGGGAGCGTGGCCGAGAAGGTGGTTCGCCGAGCCCCGATGCCGGTAACCGTCGTTCGGTAAGTGGTTGATCGACGAATCCCTGGGGGGAATCGAGCATTTGTCCTTTAGCTATTAATTCTATAGTATTGTCCTATCGGCCGATAGTCTGCCACAGAGCTGAATCGATCGGTCGATCGGAATCGGCGCACGACCACCCACCCTCCCTGTACGGCCAACGAAACGCTACTGATCGGTCTCCGGCTCGAGCCACGCGATGACCTCCTCGGTGGGGATAAAGCCATCCGCGCGGCAGGCGACGGGTTCGCCGTCGACGAACGCGACCAGCAACGGCACGCTCCGGACGTCGAATCGCTCGATCAGTGGCGGGTCGTCCCGCGGATTGATCGTGCCGATGGCGACGTCGGTCGCTCGAGCGACGCCCCCCAGGACGGGGACCATCGCGTCGCACATCGAACACCCGGCGGTGTAGAACTCGACGAGCGCGCGGTCGTGGTCGGCGACGAACGCCTCGAGGTCGACCTCGCTCTCGAGGGAAACGGGGCGCTCGGAGGATCGGTCGGTCGCGTCGGCGTCCGCCGTCTCTGTCGGTGTGTCGCTCATAAGCGGCGTACGGCTCGAGGCTACGTTTGTCTTGTGCCGCCCGATCCCCGAGCATAATGCATCCGTGTGACGGAGACCCAGCGTCGCGAGTCCGTTCTCGTCGCAGCGACTTTCAGGCACTTTAATAGGGGTCGCTGAGTCCCCACGCTGTATGGAACGCGTTGACGTTGCGATCGTCGGCGGTGGGCCCGCGGGTGCGTCGGCGGCCGAACGGGCCGCCGCCCACGGCGCCGAGACGGTCCTGTTCGAACAGGGCGTCCCTCGAGAGGATCGAGAGGGCCTCGGTCCGGACTCGACCGACGCCGCGGGGATGCTCGACTACTGGATCGACATCATGGACTTCGACTACGAGGAGATCCCCGACGAGGTGATCCTCCGGGAACTCGAAGGCACGGAGTTCGTCGGACCCACGACGAAGATCCGCCTCGAGACGACGGGCATGGAGGCCCGGTATCCGAAGTTCGGCTACACCTTCCACCGCGCGCGAATGGACGACTGGCTTCACGAACGCGCCGCGGACGCGGGGGCCGACATGCGCGTCGGGACGGGCGTCAAGAACCTCGAGAGCGACCTCTCGGGCGAGCCGGTCCACACCCTGACGCTGTCGAACGGCGGCGAACTCGAGGCGAGCCACGTCGTCCTCGCCGACGGGCCACAGCGCCGGATCACGCTGAACGCGCTGGATCAATTTCTGGTGGGCAAGAGCGTCTCCGACCACCTCTCGCCCCCGACGGCGAACCACATCGCCTACCAGCAGTACCGCGAGTTCCCCGAGGAGCTGTTCGCCGAGTTCGAGGACACCCTCAAGTTCTGGTGGGGCTACATGCCCGGCGAGACCGCGTAC
This sequence comes from Saliphagus sp. GCM10025317, assembly GCF_042663665.1. Taxonomy (NCBI): domain Archaea; kingdom Methanobacteriati; phylum Methanobacteriota; class Halobacteria; order Halobacteriales; family Natrialbaceae; genus Saliphagus; species Saliphagus sp. GCM10025317. The sequence goes on along the minus strand of NZ_JBHTAQ010000005.1, from coordinate 1,120,123 downwards.
CCGTGGATCTTCGCCAACGACGGCACCGTCGCCCGCGTCGGCCTGACGATGCCCATCGGGATGGACCTCGAGGATGTCGCCCACCCCGAGTCGTACAAGCTCCTGAAACCGAGCGACGACGGCATTCCGAACGGCGCAGAGTACATCCGTCGCCTGCTCGAACTCGAGTACGGCGACGAGTACGACGTCGAGGAAGACATCCCGATCGTCGAAGATCGCGGGAAGTCGAAGGGGACCGAGACCTACCCCATCTCGTCGACGCGACCGATCGAGTCGCCGGTGGGCGCGAACATCGCCGTCGCGGGCGGCGCGATGGGGACGACCTCGGCGTTCCACGAGGGCGGCTACCACGTCGCCGTTCGCACGGGCAAGATCGCTGGACGACTGGCGGCGACGGACGGTCTCGAGCACTACAACGAGGTCTGGAAGCGAGCGATCGGCGACGAGATCCTCCGGAACGTCGCCTTCGCGGACATCGTCAAGGACTACGAGCCGGACGACTGGGACTGGGCGTTCGACGTCATCAGCGGGATGCAGGGCTCGAGCAGCGGCGACGGCCCCATCCTGGAGAAACGGCTCACGTCGGGCGTCGGCGGCGCAAAGATCCTGATGGCCTACAGGAGACGGAAATTCAAGTACCGGAACGGGAAGTACGTCCAGTTGAGCGAGGACGAGTACGTCTACTGATCGCTGAGCGACGAGGTCGGTACCGCGGCTCGAGTACCAGCGGGCGCCTCGAGACACCACGCTTTTTCACCTCCGGGACCGTTGCCTCGACCAGCATGTCCGTCGAGCACGACGTCTTACCGTTCGTCGACAACCTGGTGTACGAGCCCGAACAGGTCCACGACCACGGCGTCGACCTCACGGTGGCCGCCGTCTACGAGGTCGCCGGACCCGGTCGCCTGGACTTCGGGGGCGACGAACTCGAGGACGCCGACCTCGAGCCGGTCGGTACGGAGCCGCGAAACCCGGACGACGAGTACGAGTGGTGGACCCTCGAGGGCGGCCAGTACGTCATCCAGTACAACGAGTTCCTGACGGGTGCCGAAGACGACGGACCGCTGGTCCTCCAGCCGCGTCACGAGTTGCTGGCTCGAGGGGGATCTCACCCGACCGTCTACGTCTTCACGCACCTCCCGTTGCTCCCGCTCTCGATCCCGGCGGGGGGTATTCGGATCAAGGAGAACGCACGGGTCTCGACGTTGCTGGCGCTCGATTCGGGCGAGGGCTCGCAATCCGGTAGGACCGACGGTTCCGAACCGGTCGACGCTCGAGGGGACGTGGATCGCTAAAGAGCGAACGCTACGTCTCCGCCGTTCGAGCCGCCTCCATCAACGCCTCGACTCGTTCCCGTGAAACGGGATTCGTCGTCTCCCCGCCTTCTTTCAGCGTCGTCCCGACGATCGCCCCGTCCGCGCCGACCGCAAAGGCGTCGTCGATCGATTCGGGCGTGACGCCGCTGCCGACGAACACCGGCACTGGGACCGCCACCTCGCGGTCGACCGTCGATACCGCTTCGACCACTCGCTCGAGATCCTCGAGCGACGTCGTCTGTCCGGTGCCAGCCCCAGAGACGATTAGCCCGTCGGCCCGTCCACGGACCGCCGTCTCGAGGGCGGTCTGTGCCAGCCCCGCCTCCCCGAGGGGCGTTGCGTGCTTGACGTCCACGTCTGCAAGGATGGCCACGTCGGCCTCAAGGCGATCGCGGAGCCGGACCGTCTCGTGCGCTCTCCCCTCGACGATGCCCTGGTCCGTCGTCGCGGCGCCGACGTGGACGTTGACCCGGACGAACGAGGCCCCCGCTGCCGCGGCGACCGAGAGGGCGGCCTCGGCGTCGTTTCGCAGGACGTTGACGCCGACCGGAACGTCGACCGCGCTCGTAATCGTCGTCACGAGTGCCGCCATTTCGGCGACGGTGTGGGTCGGCACCTCGTCGGGATAGAACGGCGAGTCGCCGAAGTTCTCGACGACGATGCCGTCGACGCCGCCGGCCTCGAGCGCGGCCGCGTCCTCGAGCGCGCGAGTTCGGATCGCCTCGCGGCTTCCTCCGTAGCCCGGCGATCCAGGGAGCGCTGGGAGGTGGATCATTCCGCAGATTGGGCGTTCGGTTCCGAAGGCGTCGCGGTGATTCCAGTCCATACGCGTCGTGCTCGGGCGAACCGTATTACTGTTGGGAGGAACAGTTCGCGTCTCGCGTTCCACGCGTACCAATAGTACAAAAAATATAGTAATATGGTGCATTTCGTTTCGAACGACGCTCCCCTCGAGTGAACCGACGGCAAACTCGAGTCGAATCGAACGCGAATCCTCGATTGCGGCAAGGACGTCGCTTGTCGGGCCGGTTTTCCGCATCGAACTCGTCTCTTCGCTCGATGACGAACCTGTTCTCGCCACTGCGGCTTCGCGATCTCGAGATCCCCAACCGCATCGCCGTCTCGCCGATGTGCCAGTACTCCTCGCCGAACGACGGCCTGGCGCGGGAGTGGCACCGCGTCCACCTCGGCAGCCGGGCCGTCGGCGGGGCGGGGCTGGTGATGGCCGAGGCGACGGCCGTCGAGGAACGCGGACGCATCTCGACGCACGACCTGGGCATCTGGAGCGACGCCCACGCCGAAGCGCTCGAGCCAGTCACCGCGTTCCTGAAATCGCAGGGGTCGGTGCCGGCGGTCCAGCTCGCCCACGCCGGCCACAAGGCCAGCAAGAACCAGCCCTGGGAGGGGAACGTCCCCGTTTCGCTCGCAAACGGCGGCTGGGAGGTCCTGTCGCCCTCGCCCGAAGCGTACCCATTCGAGCACGAACCCGAAGAAATGCGCCGGGCCACCACGGGGGACATCGAGGGCGTGATCGACGCCTTCCGCGAGAGCGCGAAACGGTCGCTCGCGGCCGGCTTCAAGGTCGCGGAGGTCCACGCCGCCCACGGCTACCTGCTCCACCAGTTCCTCTCGCCGGTGACAAACCGCCGCGAGGACGACTACGGCGGCAGCTTCGAGAACCGGACCCGGATCGTCCGGGAAGCGACAGCGGCGGTGCGGGAGGTGTGGCCCGACGACCTTCCCGTATTCGTCCGCATCTCTGGCACCGACTGGCTCCCCGACCGGGAGTCCTGGGACCTCGGGCAGTCGAAGCGCCTCGCTGCCGACCTGGTGGACCTCGGCGTCGACCTGATCGACGTCAGCTCCGGCGGCGTTCACCCCGACCAGCAGGGACCGTCGGGACCGAACTACCAGGTGCCCCTGGCGGAGGGGATCGACGAGGCCGTCGGCGACGAGGTCGCCGTGGGCACGGTCGGCGGCATCACGCGAGCCGAGCAGGCCGACGCCCTCGTGCGAAACGAACGCGCTGACCTGGTGCTCGTCGCTCGCGAGTTCCTGCGGGATCCGTACTTCCCGCTCCGGTGGGCCGACGACCTGGGGCTCGAGGGGCCCGAGTGGCCGGTGCAGTACCGGCGAGCCGTCGGCAAGTGATCACGGTCGAGAATTCAATCGGTCGGCTGACCGACCTCGAGTCCTTCCCGTGAGCCCTCGGTAATCGGGAACCCGTCGTCGCCTCGCGGGGCGTGGACTCGCTGGGGGAAGGGAATCTCGATCCCTTCCCGCTCGAATCGCTCCGTCACCGCCTCGATCGCCGCAGTCTGGGCATCGAGCTGGCGACGCTTCGTCGGGTCGCCGATCCAGACCTGGAGTTCGAGGACGATCGCCGAATCGCCGAACCGCCTGGCGACGACCTGCGGATCCGGACTCGTTCGGATTTCCTCGAGGTCCTCGACGGCGTTGACGACGACCGCCCGCGCCCGCTCGAGGTCGGTGTCGTAGTCGACGCCGATCTCGACGTCGACGCGGAGCTGGTCGTTTTCGGAGTAGTTGACAAGCTGGCTGTCGGTGATCTCGTCGTTCGGTACGAGGACGTGTTTCTCGGTGAACGTCTGTATTTTCGTGTTGAAGATGGTCACGTCGGTGACGATCCCGGTCGTGTCGTTGACCTCGATCCAGTCGCCGACGCGAAACGGCCGCGAGAAGAGCAGGATGAACCCGGCGAGCATCGCGGCGAGCGTTTGCCGGGCGGTGAGCGCGACGATCGCGGTGACCGCGCCGGCCCCGATGAAGATGTTGGTGAGGTCTACGCCCCAGATAGTGAGGATGAGCGAGGCGGTCCCGAGAACGATCGCGACGTCGGTGACGTGGTAGGCGACTTCGCGCTGGTGGGTCGTGATCGCGTCGGTCTCACTGAGTTTGTCGATCGAGCGGTTGACGAACCGGATCGCCAGGTACGCGACGGCCACCAGCGCCGCGGTAACGAGTTGCTGGGCAGCCGTGAATCGATTGACCTGGGCCGTCTCGAGCGTGTACGCCAGCACGTAGGTGACGTGCCAGACGACGCTGAGCGCGTAGACGGAACCGGCGACGAGCACGCCCATCGCCGCGACGGTCGTCGCTTCGGCGACCTGGACGCCGTAGCGGCGTCGAAGGGAGGGGTGGCCCAATCGGGCGAGCCAGAACCCGAGAACGACCCCGAGTACGATGACGACGGTCGCCAGTAGTTGCGCCTCGAGCGTCGAGAGGTACGTCTCCTGAATGGAGGGAAGCGGCTCCGGGCGAAGCGCCTGGAGCGGGCGGACAGCGGCGACCATACGAACGGCGCCTATGGGTGCAACGATATAAGGAGCGCGGCCGGCAGTTTCAACGTCGGTAGCGATGGTGACGGGAAATGGCTCGAGACCCGATCAGTCGTCGGTCCACTTGATCGAGCAACCCCGGGAGGGCTGCCACTCGAGGTCGACCGATTCGCCGGCGAGGACGTCGTTGATCGCCTTCCGAATGTGGTAGCGACTGGGCTCGTCGTCGGGGTTCGGTGCGTCGTCGAGTCGACCCTGGTAGACCAGCCTGAACTCGTCGCCGTCGCGTTCGAAGAGGAACGGATCGGGCGTACAGACGGCACCGTAGGCCTTCGCGACGGCCTGGGTCCGATCCCGGAGGTAGGCGTCGTAGGCGATCGTTCCGTCCTCGACGAGTTCCTGCATCCGGTCGAAGGAGTCCTCGGGATACTCCTCGGAATCGTTCGAGTTGATTCCGACGACCGCCACGTCGTCGTACTCGGCGGCGATGTCGTTGAGCAGGTCGATCTTCGCCTTCGCGTACGGACAGTGGTTGCAGGTGAAGACGACCAGCAGGGCTTTGGCATCGGCGAAGGACTCCAGCGTGTAGGTCTCGCCGTCGACGCCCTCGAGTTCGAACGTCGGCGCGGGGTCGCCGGCCTCGAGTTCGCTCTCGGATTCTTTCATGACCATAGGGGAGTGTGCAACCGTATCCTCCTTAAGCGCCCCGTTCCCGAAATCAGATGTCGAAGAAGATCAGCAGGCTAAAGAGCGCCACGGCGACGCCCATCGCGCGAGTGACCGCGACTTTCCAGTCAACCGGCTCCACACTGAATCAGGATCGTTTGCTGCCGATGGAGTCCAACTGTTCTTCGAACCGGGCGAGTTTGTCGGGCCAGAGCGCCCCGGCGAGTCCGACCGCGATGACGACCGTTCCCGGTATCGGATTGACCATACCTGGTAGTTACAGTTCGGCGACATATTCTTTCTGCTCGCTGTACCGCGGGAGGATCGAAACCGGGCTCGAGTGCCAATTCCGCGGCCTCGCGGCCGTAACGGTAGGCTCGAGCCCGATGATCTTGCAAGGGAGATGCATTTGCGCGTCCTGCTCGCAGTAACAGTGTACGGAGGCACCCATGGTACGCCAGATCACCGCCGAACGACTCGCCGATATGATTGACGAGGGCGAGTCGTTCACGCTCATCGATACGCGCCCGGAGGACAGTTACGAGGGGTGGCACATTCGAGGCACGAAGAACGTTCCCTTCGGGCCGAACGACGACCTCACAGAGCAACAACGAAACCACATCGGTAACAGCGACGACGCCGGATCCATCGTCGCAATCTGCGGGAAAGGGCTCACCTCGACGTCGTTCAGTTTCGAACTCGAGACCATCGGGTACGATGACGTCAGCGTCGTGAAAGGTGGGATGGAAGACTGGAGCAAAGTGTACGAGGTCGTCCCCATCGACACCGAACGCGAGGATCTCGTGATCGTCCAGGTACAGCGGCGAGCGAAGGGCTGTCTCGGGTACGTCGTCGGCTCGAGCGCGTCGGGACGAGCCGCCGTCGTCGATCCCACCCGCCAGACGGACCGGTTCAAGGTGGTTACCGAAGAGGCCGGCCTCACGATCGAGCGCGTCCTGGACACGCACGTTCACGCCGACCACGTCTCGGGCGGCCGGACGCTCGCCGACGAACTCGGCGTCCCCTACCACCTCGGGGAACGTGCGAGCGAACGCGGCGTCGAGTACGACTACGAACCGCTAGCCGACGGGGAGACGATCGACGTCGGCGGCGTGGAATTCGAAGCGCTTCACACGCCAGGGCATACGACGGAGATGATGAACTACCGCGTCGACGGCGAGGCCGTCCTGACGGGGGACACGCTGTTCGTCGAATCCGTCGGACGGACGGAACTCCAGTTCGGCGACGAGGACGCCGCTGACGGCGCCGAGTTGCTCTACGATTCCCTCCACAAGACGCTCCTCGAGTTTCCCGAGGACACGCGCGTCCTGCCCGGCCACATCTCGGTCTCGGCGGACGGCGTCTACGAGGTGGGCTCGCCGGGCGACGCGATCGAGGCCCGACTCGGGACGCTTCGAGACGAACTCGAGCTCCTGGGCCTCGAGAAGGAGGCGTTCGTGAGCCGCCTCGTCGACAACACGCCCGAGAAGCCAGCGAACTACGAGCGCGTCATCGAAATTAACACCGGGCAGGAGACGCTCGAGGACGAGCAGGAGGCGACTGAACTCGAGATGGGGCCGAACAACTGCGCGGCCTGATCGCTGCGTTCTCAGCGACGCTATCCTCCTCGAGTACGACGACGCGAGACGTTCATTTACCCAGAATGTGCCGAGAAAACGCCGATTCTCGATGTCGCTACTACCAAATCAGTGGTCTCCGTTTTACGGTCGTGCTCGTCGAACGACGACTACGATGAGCGTCTTGACGGAACTCACGATCCCGGCCGACGAGTTCGTCCTCGCGGATACGTTGACGGCGTCGCCGGACATGCACATCGAGATCAAGCGCGTCGTGGGCGGGAAGTCCACCGTCACGCCCTACCTCTGGGCCTCCGGCGAGGGGTTCGACGCCTTCGAGAAACAACTCCGGGACGACGACATGGTTCGGGAGGTCCTCATGCTCGAGGAGCAAGACGAGCGGTCGAACGATGACGGCACGGAGGAACGATTTTACCGGGTGACCTGGGAGATGGACGTGCCAAATCTCATCACGGCCGTCTCGGACGCGAGGGCGACCGTGCTCGAGGCGGTGAGCAACGAAGCACACCGATGGGAGGTGAAGATTCTCTTTCCCGGCGAGCAATCCCTCTCTGACTTTCACGAGTACTGCGTCGAACACGGCTTTTCGTTCGAACCCCAGCGCGTGTACCGGCCCGAAAACCCGGAAGAACAGGCGGAGTACGGCGTCACAGCCGAGCAACAGGAAGCACTCGAGGCAGCCTATCACGCCGGATACTTCGACGTCCCCCGCGATCGAACGCTGACGGACCTCGCGACCGAACTCGACATCTCGCGAAACGCGCTGTCCGCTCGGCTCCGGCGCGGCCAGCGAAACCTCCTCGCCAACACACTCGTGCGCGAAAAGTGAACGATTGTTCACGGCTCCCTTCGTGGTGGTGAGACGGGACCCGTTATAAACGCCGTGCGTGCTACCACAACAGACCTATCCGCTCGCCTCACCAAGGATAAATCGGCGAAGGGAGTGGTATTATGTACACTATCGAACGGTCTACAGCACCCGCTGCGAGGCGTACAGGAGACAGTGTGGGGAACAGTCTTGCAAGTATCGGTAAAACCAGGAGTGCGTATCTGTTAGAATGACAATTGACCACCAGAATTCACCGTCTGTCAGCCATCGTGTCGTGAACGCGGTCGCCAGGAAGGAGGGGATCGATCCGATCGATCTGGAACCGCTGTATCACGCGATCGATCCGGATAGCCTCGACAGGCTGTTCTCGAGCGAGGCGGCAGCCGAGGACCGGGCGGCCGACGAACTCACGTTTACGTTCACCGGCTATCGAGTCACCGTCTCCGCCGACGGATCGGTCGACGTGGCCACGATCAGCGGAGACGGCGGGCAACCGAGTTCGATCGACCGGTCAGCCACACCGTCAGGCGAACCGAACACCCCCGATTGAGCGAGCACCGACACGACTGCCGGTGTGGCGAAATCGACAAGATGTCATGAGGCAATCTAGTTTCTCGGTGGACCGAGCATCGCGTCGGTTGCGGTTTGGTATCGGTCCCGACTCGCTCGAGAGTGACGTCTCGAACCGACAAAAGTGGGAGAACTGCTCGAGCTAGCTGACTACGAACGGTCGACTATCCTTCGGCGGGGGCCGTCGCCTCGGCCTGCTCGTACTTGTCCTCGAACTCCTGGATCAGCTGACCCATCTTCGCGTACCAGTCGTTGAGCAGGCGCTGCATGTCGCCGGCGATCTTCGACGGATCGGTCGGCGAGTAGACGTGATAGTAGCCGCCCTGGTCGTAATTGACCTGTTCTTTCTGGATGAAGCCCGTCTGGAGCAGGCGCTGGACGGATCGGTAAGCCGTCGACCGCTCGCGGTCGACCGCCGCCGCGATTTCGTCTACTGTGAGCGGTTCCTCGGCTTCCACCAGCACCTCGAAACACGCTCTGTCGAGTTGTTTGAGGCCGTGAAAACACTCGAGGAGGCCCTCACAGACCATGTCTTGCTGGAGTTGCTCGGCCATCGAGTTAGGCATCAGTATCGCTCGTAGGTAGCGGCCGAGCCGTTAAAAGATTTGTGTATAGATTGCACAATTCCGGCTCGACCGACGCTGGAGGCCGGAAATCGAGGACGACGCCTCAGCGAGGGAATCGGGCCGACGGCGACGGAGTCGTTCTCGAATACTGCAAGAGCGACCGGCGATCGAAGAGGGCCTCGATTGGGGAGCGTTCGTTCGATCCGGGCATTCGTTCGACTATCGGCTTGATCCCGGCGAGTCAGGTTCGTACGTCCCCGTATTCACCCGAACGCCGAAGTCGAGCGAGACACGTTCCGAACCGCCGTCGAAAGAACTTTTCTCGCCGGACCCACTACTTCACACGAATGACGCTCCCTATCGACCCGGCCGAGATCGACCCCGACGACATCGGCGCGAAACAGACCACCCTCGAGATGGACCACGAGGACGCGATCGAGCACGTGCGCGGGGTGTTCACCGACGCCGGCTTCGGCGTCCCCGTCGAGTTTTCCCCCTCGGAGTTACTCAACGAGAAAGTCGACGCCGACCGGGAACCCTACTACGTCCTCGGGGCCTGCAACCCGGCCATCGCGGACGAGGCGCTCGAAGTTTCGGACAACAAAATCGGCGCGATTTTCCCGTGTAACGTCGTCATCTGGGAGGAGTCGCCCGGCACTCAGCGCGTCTACCACGTGAGCATCATGCGCATCGCTCGACTCGTCGGAATGGCTCCGGACGACGACGCGATGGCCGACATCGTGGCCACGACTAGCGAACTGGTCGACGACGCCTTCGCGAACCTCTAATCCCATGGGACACCACACTTTCGACGCCTCTCGGGCGGATAAACTCGAGCGCGCCGAGCGCCGGTACCGATTCTGCTCGAGGGAGGAGTTGTGCTGGGCGCTCGACCCCGCAGAAACCGACACCGTGGCCGACCTCGGGAGCGGGACGGGGTTTTTCACCGACGACGTGGCCCCCCACGTCGAGACGGTGTACGCCGTCGACCTCCAGGAGGCGATGCACGACTACTACCGCGAGAAGGGCGTCCCCGAGAACGTCGACCTCGTCACGACGGACGTGAGCGACCTCCCGTTCGAGGACGGGGACGTCGACGCCGCGTTCTCGACGATGACCTACCACGAGTTCGCGAGCGAGGCGGCCCTCGAGGAGGTCCGACGCGTCCTGGCGCCGGGTGGACGACTCGCCATCGTCGACTGGGCTGCGAGCGGCACCGGCGAGGACGGCCCGCCGACCGACGAGCGATACAGCGCCGACGAGGCGACCGAAGCCCTCGAGGCCGCAGGCTTCGCCCTCGAGCACGTGGCGGTCCGTCCGGAGACGTTCTTGCTGGTCGCAACGCTCGAGTAGCGTTCGTCCGAATCGCGACGATCGAACGACGATCACACCCGTTTTCGCATCCGCCCCCGAACGAACGGCCGCACCGGCGTCACCCCGAGGTTCACCCGCTCGAGTTCGAGTACGTCGAAGGCTCGGTCTGCTGCGAACAGCGACGCAGTTTGTCGAGTCAGATGACAGCCGCCGGCAGCCCGTTTCCAGAGCGGTTCGACCAGCGACTGGACCCGCTCGCGCCAGCCGTCGTCTCGAACGTGCTCGAGAAAGCGAAACTCGCCGCCGGAACGGAGGACGCGCTCGACTTCCTCGAGGGCGGTCTCGGTGCCCGGAATCGTACAGAAGACCAGCGAGGCGACGACGACGTCGAAGGACTCGTCCGGGTAGGGAAGCGACTCGGCCCGGGCGTCTCGCAGGTCGACCGCGAGGCCCAGGTCGGTGGCCGTCGACGCGGCCTGGCGGCGCATGTGTGGGTCGGGTTCGATGGCGTGGAACGTCACGTCTCCGTCGGGCACCTGGGCGAAGTACGGAAAGAGGGCGCCCGTTCCCGCGCCGACGTCGAGCACCCGGCCCTCGAGGCCGTCGACCAGGTACTCGCGGTGGGGACGAAGCAGGGTTCGTTCGGCGAGTGCGGTCGCCGGATCGTAAATCGCTGCGAGCAGCGGGTGGGAGGAATCGTCCGTCGCCATAGGGTCCGATACGTGCCGAAGGGCCATCCGTGTTGGTGGTTCCCTCGAGGAGGGCTCGGGCGACGAACCCAAAAATCACTACCCCATCGGGTGCCTTGAGCACTGCATGAACGTCTCCATCGTCGGCAGCGGCTACGTCGGCACGACGATCGCGGCCTGTCTCGCGGACCTCGGTCACGACGTCACGAACGTCGAGATCGACCAGGACACGGTCGACGCGATCAACGCCGGCGAGGCACCCATCCACGAAGCGGGCCTCGCGGAACGAATCGCCGAGACCGCGGGCGAGCGGTTGCGGGCGACCACCGACTACGGTGCCGTCCGGGAGACCGACCTCACTTTTCTCTGTCTGCCGACGCCCCAGCACGACGACGGAAGCCTCGACCTGACGGCGATGCGCGCGGCCTCGAAGTCGCTCGGGGCCGCCCTCGCCGAGAAGGACGGCGACCACCTCGTCGTCGTCAAGAGCACCGTTTTGCCGGGGACGACCGAGGACGTCGTCGGCCCGATCGTCAGCGAGGCGAGCGGACGACCTGTGGGCGAGGGCCTCGAGCTGGCGATGAACCCCGAGTTCCTCCGGATGGGCACCGCCGTCCAGGACTTCCTCGAGCCCGAGAAGGTCGTCGTGGGGGCGACCGACCCGGCGGCAGCCGACACCCTGCGGGAACTCTACGCTCCCATGCGCGAACGCGGGGCGGACTTCGTCGAGACCGGCGTCCGCGAGGCCGAGTTGATCAAGTACGCCAACAACGCCTTCCTCGCCTCGAAGGTCTCGCTGGTGAACGAACTCGGGAACGTCGCCAAGGCCTACGGCGTCGACGCCTACGAGGTGCTCGATGCCGTTGGACTCGACGACCGCATCTCCGAGCGGTTCATGCGCTCGGGACTCGGCTGGGGCGGCTCGTGTTTCCCCAAAGACGTCAACGCCCTCCGGGCGGGCGCGCGAGAGCAAGGCTACGATCCCGAGCTCCTGGACGCCGTCGTCCGCGTCAACGACGGGCAGCCCCGTCGGCTCGTGGACCTGTTATCGAACCACGTCGACCTCGAGGGCGCCCGGATCGCTGTCCTCGGCCTGGCGTTCAAACCCGGGACCGACGACGTCCGGAAGTCCCGCGCGCTCGAGGTCATCGACGCCCTCCTCGAGCGAGGCGCGACCGTCGTCGGGTACGATCCGGTCGCCACGGACAATCTTCGAACGGCGTACCCCGCGTACGCCGACCGCGACGGCCTCGAGTACGCCGCGAGCGCCGCGGACGCACTCGAGGGCGCCGACGGGGCCGTCGTCGCGACCGACTGGCCCGAGTTCGACGACCTCGCGGGGGCGCTCGAGGGGATGGCCAGGCGAGTACTCGTCGACGGGCGTCGCATCGACGTCTCCGACGCGGAAGCGGATCTCGAGGTCTACGAGGGGCTCACCTGGTGAGTGGCGAGTCGTCAGGGGGGCATTACTTCCATCGGAAATGCGAATAGTCACCGAATACACCAGTACGTTTTTCCAATCCGGGCGTCGAGTGCATTCCAATGGACGAGCACGCAGGGATCGAGTCCGCCGCATCCGACGGCGACGCATCATCATCACTCGCGGATGAAAACGCTGACGCGGACGGCGATGCGAACGCGACTAGCGACGCCGACGAGGAATCTCGCTCGTCAACCATCGATCACCCCCTCTCGCCCGAACAGGTCTGTATTCTACTCCCCACGCTCGAGGAGGCCGCAACGATCGGAGGAATCGTCGATCAGTTTCGCGAACGCGGCTACGAGAACGTCCTCGTCGTCGACGGCGACTCGAGCGACGGCACGCGCGACATCGCCCGCGAGCACGGCGCTCGCGTGCTGACCCAGTCCGGCTCCGGAAAGGGGCAGGCCGTCCGCGAAGCCGTCGAGTACATCGACGCGCGCTACGTCCTCATGCTCGACGGCGACGGCACCTACGACCCGGCCGACGCCGAGACGATGCTCGAGCCGCTGACACGGGGCTACGAACACGTCATCGGCAACCGCTTCGCGAACATGGATGACGACGCGATGAAGCGCCTCAACGGAGTCGGCAACCGGATGATCAACGGCGCGTTCGGGTTCATCCACGGGGCCCACTATGAGGACATCCTCTCGGGCTATCGCGCGTTTACTCGCGACTCGTTCGAGCGACTCCTCCTCGATTCCGACGGGTTCACCATCGAGACGGAACTCGCCGTCGAGTGCGTCCGCCACGGCGTCGAGACGGCCGTCGTCCCGGTGAGTTACCGGGCCCGCCCCGACGAGTCAGAGACGAACCTCCACCCCGTCTGGGACGGCGGGACGATCATCCTGACGCTGTACTCGCTGGCGAAGACGAACAATCCGCTGTTTTACTTCGGGAGCGTCGGCGCCGCGTCGGTCATCTCGGGAATCGCCCTCGCGGGCTACGTCCTCTGGCGCTGGATCCAGTACAGTTCCGGCCACGAAATCCTCGCCGTCGTCTCCGCGGCTGCCATCTTGCTCGGCGTTCAGTTGCTCATGTTCGGCGTCCTCTCGGATATGATCGTCACTCTCCACCGCGAACAGCGCCGACGCCTCGAGCAGGTTCGCCTCGAGAGCCGCCGGGATCGAGACGATCAATAGAACTGGTTCCGGGGTTCTCGAGGTGAGTCGAGGACTGACCAGGATGGACGTCGAATTGACACGGTCAGAAGGGACGTTGAACTGATACGGTCAAAGGGGGGCGTCGAACCAAACCGATCAGAACGGAAGCAGCGTCCGGACCTGCCGGAGAAAGCCGCCCGAGTGGTTCTTGCGATACTCCTCGAAGACGGGATGTAAGGCGTTGAGCAACTCCTGCCGGCTCTCGAATCGCTCCCGGTCGACGTGCTCGAGCGCCGTTTCGAGTCCGACCGTATTCCCGTGCGCGTCGTAGGGGATGTTGGCGTCGCCGAGTGCGGCCGAGACGTCCGCTCTCGAGGCGGGAAACGAGAGGTCACCTCGTTTGAGGCGGGCGTCGACGGCGGCGATGCCAAATTCGATGCTCGTCGGCTCGTCGTCGGGTCCGTTCGATGGTGGCCGGACTCCCATGGGGTACCATACCACCTCGGGACCGAAAATGGCTACGCTCTCGAGACGGCTCGAGCGCTCACGGATTTTCGCCTGCAGTGGGAATCTTTACGCCGGTCCGTCGCCCAGTTTCGACATGAGATGACCGAATACACGACGGTCTCGATCCCGAAGGATCTCGCGGCGCGCGTCGAGGAGACTATCGAGGGCACGAGCTTTCAGAGTACGAGCGACCTCACCCGGTTTCTCCTGCGGAGTATCGTGATCCAGCACCAGAAGTCCGGTCAGCTCACGGAGGCCGAGTTCGAGGAGATCGCCGAACAGCTCCGGGGGTTGGGCTATCTGGAGTGATCGGGCACACCGAACCGCCCGCCTCGAATACCCGATTGCACCAATCTGCTCGACTCGAGTAACCGAGCACACCGAACCGTTCGCTCCGGGTCGTCGCTCGAGGGCCACAGAACGCGAGAATCAATCGAGCGTCCTCGGTCTCGGTCTCGACCTCGAGTCACCCGAATTTTCCGGTGATGTAGTCCTCGACGCGCTGGCTCTCGGGGTTTTCGAAAATCTTCGTCGTATCGTCGAACTCCACGAGTTCCCCACCGGTGAGAAACACGGCGGTCTTGTCCGAAATTCGGGCCGCCTGCTGCATGTTGTGGGTGACGATCACGACTGTGTACTCCTCGGCCAGGGTCTCGACCAGATCCTCGATTTTCGAGGTGGCGACAGGGTCGAGCGCCGACGCTGGCTCGTCCATCAGGATGACCTCCGGATCGGTAGCAATGGCACGAGCGATGCACAGGCGCTGTTGCTGGCCACCCGAAAGGTCCAGGCCGCTCGAGTCCAGTTGATCCTCGACCTCCTCGAGCAACGCAGCGCGCTCGAGGGCGGTGCGAACCTGCTCCTCGAGGTCGTCGTCCTTGCCCTGGACCCGGAGTCCGTAGGCGACGTTGTCGAAGATGCTCTTCGGGAAGGGGTTCGGTTGCTGGAAGATCATGCCGATCTTCCGGCGGAGGGCGACGGGGTCGACGTCGTCGTCGTAGACGTTCTTGCCGTGGAAGAACAGGTCGCCCTCGACGCGAGCAACGTCAATGAGGTCGTTCATGCGGTTGATCGATCGCAAGAACGTCGACTTCCCACAGCCCGAGGGGCCGATGAGCGCCGTCACCCGTCGTTCGGGAATGTCCATCGTGATGCCGTCGAGCGCCTGGGTGTCGCCGTAGAAGACGTCGAGGTCGCGCGACTGGATCACGGGCGACTCGACCCCGGGCGATCCTCGCGGGCTGGCGATCTCGGTCATCGAGGTCACGCCGGAGTCGCCGGTAATGCTCTTTGAGAGTTCCCCGGATTCGGGTCGGTTGGCGGTCATGCGCGGTAGGTCACTAGTCACCCCTCGAGCAGTTACCTGTTGTGGAAGTATACACCACCTCGAGGCCGCAAACGTGCCGAGACCACGAACGTGCTCGAGACGAATCGCGATCTCAGTTCCATGGCTCAAAGAGCCGTTTCACGTTACCTGACAATTATACGCGGTCAGCGTGAATCGTCGATCGATGAAACGCAGGACGCTCCTAGCTGCTCTCGGTACGACGACGGCGTTCGCCGGCTGTCTCGCAGACAGTTCTCGAGGAGCGGACGAAAACCGGACGCCGGACGAAACAGGTTCTCCGAACGAGACCGATACCACGAGCGAGACAACCGGCGAGGACAGCGATAAGGCGGTCGATGGCACGGTTCTCGCCCATTTCGACGACGGGCCAACGCGGCCTGAATGCGAACGAGATGCCGAAACGATCCCTGTCGAGTACAACAGTGGCGAGACGCGAGCGTTCGAAACCGCGGCGACGATCCCATACCCTGACGCACCGACGGAATTCACCGAGGACGACGTCGTCCAGTTCGTCGACGATTTCGAGCACACGTACGTGAACCGCTCCGTTCTCTGTCGCTCGAGTTCGCGGTCAAATCACGTCCTCGGCGTCCAGTACGACGTGCGTCGGCGGAAAACGTTCGACCGGGACGACGACGTCACGACCGTCTTTCTCCTCAGAGCGCGCGGCGCCTCGTCGATTCTCCACGAGGATGGCAGCGTTTCGGCCGCAGGTATTGCGTACACGGGCGTCGTCTACGCCGTGGACGAGACCGGTGCGGCCAGAGCCGAGTTCGACGATGCACAGAGACTCGAACCCTACGAGTACGAGGCGAACGCCCCGGATCCCCTCGAGACGGGGGAACTGGTCGTGGTCTTCGACTGATGGAGGAAGTCGTTCTCGGCCGTGACGGGGTTATTCGGCCAAAATTGGCTGCTACATCGATGTCGATCGGCCGGTGCTCGAGTCCCGTTCTTGCCGCGAATCGAAAATCTCCGCGTACCACTCCGCGGCCAGCGACTCGAGGTCGGCGCTCGCCGCCGTCGCGGAGTGTGACTCTCCCATTCCGCGCCAGGTGACCGACACCCGCGAGATCGGGACCAGCGCCAGGCCGCCGACGGTGACCGGCCCCTCGCTCGTCCGCACGATCCACTCGGTTCGCAGCCAGGAGGCCGAGCGGGTGACCGACTCGACGCTCCCGCCGGCGGCGACCCACTCCTCGACGAGCGATTCGGTCACGCGACGGACGCGACGCTGGCCGAGCCAGTGAGCGGCGATACCGGCGGCGACCAGCGTTCCGAAGGCGACGAGGGCGAACTCGAGGCCGCCCGCGGTGAGGTTCGCGGAGGCCGCGAGGCCGGAGGCCACGAGGACGAGGGCGACGACCCGCAGGTCGAAGGCGTTGGGGACGGTGCCGTCCCAGTCGGTGCGCGCGGCGGCGGACTCAAGTGACATCTGAGGGTCGCTTGTGAGCGTGTTTGGGTAGGTTCGAGGGTGGCCAGATGCACGCGTTAAGTGGGTCGACGTCGAGTTGGGTCCCGGTTTCGAGGACGATTGAGTGGTTCACAACCGAAGCGCCGCGTGACCGCGTCGTCCCGACGAGGACCTGCCCTCCCCCGGGTCACGGCGCTCTCGCTGCGTACGCCGCGCTCGAGCGCCGTTCCCGGCCGTGTGTGTCGTGGTCGTGGCGGTGCTGTGGCCTGGCGGTGGCGTCCTCTCGAGCGGTAACGACGATGAGCGACGGCGTACTCGAGTCGCGATTTGGATCCAGGTGACACCGACGTTAGCGGAAATGTATGTACGTCCGGCGTCTACGAGAAGGTATGAGCGACGACTTCGAGATTACCGCCGACCGACCCGACAGCCCCATTCAGACCACCGGCACCGACCACATCACGCTGATCGGTTCGAACGCCGAGGACACCATCGCCTACTACCGAGACGTGCTGGGGATGCCCCTCGTCCTGAAACAACCGAACCTCGACGACCCGACATCGACGCACCTCTTCTTCGACACCGGGGACGGCCGGATCATCACGTTCTTCGTGAGCGACGACCGCCAGTCGAACCCGTCCCCGCTTCGCCACCAGATCGGTTCGGTCCACCACCTCGCGTTCAGCATCGATCCCGAGCGCTTCGTCGACACCCGGGAAGCCCTCGAGGAGGCCGGCTACGGCTACAACGAGTTCGATCGGGGCATCTTCCACTCCCTCTATACCAGGGACAACAACGGCCTGACCATCGAACTTGCCACGGACAAGTTCTCGATTCCCGACGACCGCCGTGCCGAGGTGCTCGCGACGACCCAGCGGCTCCGCGAGGAGGACGGCTCGGACTTCGCCGAGGAGCGACACATGGAGGCCGCCCTCGAGGAACTGGGGATCGACGTCGAGAAGCAGGAACTGCCGGACGCGCCGACGGGAGCGGGCGTCGATAACTGACGCCGAGTTCGAGTTCCGCCGTCTTACTAGGAGGGCGTCCCCTCCACCGAATACATCGTGAACTCCTCGCTCGAGACCAATCGATCCGCGTAGGGCTCGCGCTCGATTCCTTCCAGGGCTTCCTCGGAGTGGTGGAGTTCGTCGTACACCTCGAGTTCCCTCGCTTTATCGTAGGCACTTACGGTGAAGTAGTAGTCCGCGCCGTGGTAGGCCTCCCGGTAGTTGCCGTCCTCGAACTCCTCGACGAGGACCGCCCCGCTGGCGCCGCCGTCGTAGTTGATCTCGCTCCCGGCCTCGGTGCCGTAGTGGGCGTCGCCGTAGCGGTTGATTCCGTAGCCGAATCCGGCGTACAACCGCTCGTCGGCCCGGTGCTCGAGGGCGGTGTCGTAGCCGAACTGTTGCTGTTCGGTGACGTGCTGGGTCGGCTGGTAGATCAGCGGCGACGTGAACAGCGTCACGAGCGTCAGGACGAGACAGGCCGCGACGAAGACGGCGGCGAGCGCGTTCGCCCCCGGAGTCGTCAACGGTCCGGTCAGCCAACCGAAGAGGTGCGCGAGGGCGATTCCCGAGAGAATCGTCAGGACGACGTAGATGAACCCGACCTGTCGAAACGCCATCGTCGGCGTCCCGAGGAAGTAGACGACGAACATGCCGCCGAGGGGCACCAGCGCGAGCGCGAAGTAGGTGACGTACGAGCGGCCGTCGGGGTCGAGGCTCGTCCGCCCGAGCCACGTCGCGAGGACGAACAGCGCCGCGATCGCCCCGAGCACCGCGGCGACGAGGAACATGATCGCAAACAGTTCGAGTAAGCTGCCGCCCAGTTCCGTCAGCGAGCCGCTTCGTTGGCCGACGGTCGAGCCAGTCCCGATGTCGCGGCTGAACAGGCCGTAGACGAGCCCCGAGAAGGCGCGTCGGAACCGCGCGTTCGCGGCCGCCCAGACCACGAACAGGACGCCGAGCATGACCGCCGGCGCGAACAGCGACGGGTGGTGCACCATCGGGTGGTCGTCGTACCGGCGCTTCGCAAGGTACTGCACCCCGGCGAGCGCCCCGAGGAAGACGACCACGTTG
Source organism: Saliphagus sp. GCM10025317 (assembly GCF_042663665.1). Lineage (NCBI taxonomy): Archaea > Methanobacteriati > Methanobacteriota > Halobacteria > Halobacteriales > Natrialbaceae > Saliphagus > Saliphagus sp. GCM10025317. Next base: position 1,101,343 of record NZ_JBHTAQ010000005.1, on the reverse strand, counting down.
ATCATCTGCTGGGGGTGAACCAGCAGGAGGCCGATCCCGGCCAGGAACAGGCAGACGGTGAACGGCGAGATGCCGAACGGGAGGCGCTCGAGGTCCGACCGGCGGCTCACGAGCGCGACGGTCGCGAAGAGGGCGACGGGGACGACGAACAGCGCGTTGGAGTTCGTGTGCGGTCCCATGTGCGTCGCTACGTTGTTGATGGGGAGCACCATCCAGGAGGCGATGGCGGCGAATCCGGCAGCGGCGCCCGTTCCCGAGATGTCGCGTGCGATGAGCGGGACGAAGACGACGAACGGGACGAACAGGAGGACGACGGCGATCAGGAGCGCCCGCTCCATCGAGACACCGCCGCCGAGGTGGAGGGTCGTCGCAACGGCGTGGAGCCCGGGGTAGAACAGTTCGTGGGGCTGCATCGTCCCCTGGACGAAGTCCCGGACCCACCCCAGGTGGGTGAGCGAGTCGCCCATCCCCTGGAAGTGGTAGTTGCGGATCACCGGCAGGCTGACGATGCTCGTCACCGCGAGCCCGCCGAGGGCGATGGCGCCGGCCTGGTACCACCCTCGAGTGCCGATAGTCACCCCGACCGCGACGGCCAGCGCGAGGCCGAACGCGACCCAGGTGAGCGTCGGCGTGCCCGTGTAAATCGACGATTCGTACCCCGAAGGTGGGGACCGATGCGCGACGGCGATAGCGGTCGCCACGGCGAGAAACCCGACCGCGAGGACGAGATCCAGCAGGGTTCGTCTCTGCGTCATCGACTCACCCGTGCGAGGCGACCGTCGACGGTGGCTGGCGTGACAGTTCGCATTGGTGAAATGCCTCGAGAAGAGAGGGGTTTGTTATCCTCCGCCTACCCCCTCGCGACACGTTCGCGGTTTTGAAACGCCAGGGCGTCGCCCCGGAGAGCGACCGATTCGCGCACGCCGACCGCCGATATCGGTCCCGCTTTCACACGAATGGATCCCGTTCGAGGCGATGGACGACGCTCGAAGCGACGGATCGCGCCGCGGAAACCGGAGTAGAGCGAATCAAGCAGAGTCGGAGGGAGACAGACGAGTGCTCGGGCGGACGGTAGATACGGCCGTCTATGGACGGTGATATGGCCGCCTATAGACCGCGGATACGGCCGCCTACCGATCTCTAGGCGGTGATTTCTACAACGCACGACGCATCAACGATTGTGCCTGTTTTTACCGTCCTCGGTGGTGGTCACGGGACGACCGGTCGTCACCCTCGAGCTGCAACTGGTGGCGACCCCGCTCTCGACCATGGCATCGATACACATCGACACCCCGACGACGGATGGACGCACCCTTCGAACGACCGTTCGCCCCTCGAGCGACCTCGCCCGGTTCTTCACCGGCGACCCGCTCGAGGTCACCTACGACGTCGACCTCGAGTCGGTCCCCGACTCGCTGCTCGTCGTCCCGGCGCTGGCCCAGGTGTGTCCGGTCGCCTGGGCCGCTGGCGCAGACGTCTACGTCGATACCGTCGACACGAAGTTCGTCTCGGCGCTCGAGGACGTCCAGGCGGCCATGCTCGAGATGTACGACTTCCTCGAGGGTGGCGACCTCTACGCCCGCAAGGTCGTCGACGTTGGCTCTTCCGGTTCGGTCGCGGGCGGTGGCGCTGTCGGCAATGGTGACAGCGGCGGTACCGGCGACGGCAACAACAGCAGCGAGAGCGGCCTTCTCTTCACCGGCGGCGTCGACTCCACGTGCTCGTACGTTCGCCACCGCGAGGAGGAACCCACGCTGATCAGTATCCGCGGGTGGACGATTACGCCCAACCGTTCGGCCGACGAGCAGTGGAACCACCTGGTCGACCGGGTGACCGACTTCGCCGCCGACCGCGGCCTCGAGACCGCCTTCGTCGAGGCCAACATGCTCTCCTTCCTCGATCACCCGATGTTGCTCGCTCACTACAAACGCTACGTCGACGGTGGCTGGTACAGCTCCGTCGGCCACGGCCTCGGTCTGCTGGGGCTCTGTGCCCCACTGGCCGCCGCCCGCGGCATCGAGGACCTCTACATGGCCGCCACCCACTGGGACGGGATCGACCTCGAGTGGGGATCTCACCCCGACATCGACGACAACGTCCGCTGGGACGGCACCCGATGTCACCACGACGCCTACGACCTGACCCGCCAGGAGCGCCTCGACGTGCTCGCCGCGTACGTCGAGAGCGACGCACCAGACCTCGAGCTTCAGACCTGTAACGACCGCATGGACGGCAACTGCGGGGTCTGTGAGAAGTGCTACCGGACGGCCGTCGGCCTCCGACTGGCCGGCCTCGAACCGACCGAACACGGCTACCCGTTCACCGACGACCGGTACCACGACCTTCGACGAGGGCTCGAGGGCGGCCGCTGGATTCTGGGCCAGGACGAGCGCTACATGTGGGAAGACATCCGTGACCGAGTTCGCGAGACCGAGCCGAGAACGGCGGCCGAACGCGCGTTCTTCGCCTGGCTCGAGTCCGCCGACCTCTCCGAGATCGTCGACAACTCGGGGTCGCCGCTGCGCCATCGCGTGCTCCGGGCGGGGGCCCGCAACGCGCCCGATCCGGTGTACACGACGCTGTACCCCGCCTGGAGTGTGGCGAAAGCGAGCTACCAGCGCCTCCTCACCAGGCGGTGAGCGGATCCGGGAACCGAGACCGACGGGCCGGGTGGCCGGGTAGCCGAGCGAGCGACCGGGTAGAGCCGACGAACCACCGCGGCGCGCGCTGTCGAGCGGCCCGAGCACCGCGAGGGTCGCTGTCCAATTCGCGCGAGGGGTGAGGAGCGCAGCGAAGCGAGCACCGCAATCGGCTGGGGAGGGCGAGGTTACTCAAGGGATCTACCCTGGCGTTCATTGAAACCCCTGGTTTAGAAGCGGTGTGCGGGGAATACACGCTTACTGTGTGTGCATCTCGCTGTGTGTGCGGCTCACTACGTGTGCGAATTGCGCGTCGACGTGAGCATCGATCGAGCAGCAACTTCAGCTGGTGATCGTCGAGTTGTGCTGAATTCGGGGCGCGCCTCGGTCACTCTGGGTGATACGGGCTCGTTGCGACGTCGAGTCGATAGACGTCATCTGCAGCGTCGAAATCGTCGTCGAACGCGTAAAGATACCCGAGCCCCTCCGCTTGCATGTACGCGACGATCGCGGCATCGACGAACGAGAAGCACTCGTGCTGCCGGAAGAGGGCTTTTGCCGCGGCAAATTCGTCCGCCGTCAGGGAATCGATGTGAAATTGCGTATTCTCTTCCACCCGATCCAAAAAATCGACAGCGGCGTCGTGACCCGCGTGCGTCGTCAACCCGTTTAGCGTCTCCACGAGGACGTAGTCGAGAATTACCGCCTCCGGGAGAGCAGCGGCGTCGATTCGCCTGAGGATAGGGAGGGCGTCGTCGTGTGCACTGTCACGGCGATACGCCGCCGCAAAGAGCACGGTCGTATCGACGAGTGCGCGTGGCATCTATCTCAGCTACTCGAGGTCGACGCCCCACGCGTCGTGTTGGCTCTCGGCCTCCGTCGCCTGATCGCCGTCGTAACCGTCGAAGTCGCTGAACGTCCCGGTGCGCTGCTGGACGACCTGCACTCGGAGCGTCCCGTCGTCCTCGACGTGCCAGCGGAGTCTGTCGCCGTCGTCGATGTCGAGTTCCCGACGGATGCGAGCGGGAATGTTCGCCTGATTCCCCGACACCTTGCTCTCGGAGTCGACACGCTCACTGCTCATGTCCGAAAGTACGATGCCGCCACTCATAAAGTATAGTGTGCGCCCACACTACCTCGACAGAGTGACGAATACGTCCGCTGAACCTCGATTGGACCCTGAATTCCTCGGCTCGAGCCGTCGATAGCACGTTCGATGTTTGGGCTTGTGGGTTTCAGGACAGATTCTCGAAACTGGCCGAGCCAGGTTCTCTCCGAAAGCGGTCTCTCGAGGTCGGCGAAGGAAAACGAGAGGCCGGTTATTCGTCGGTCGTCGAATCTGTGTCGACGGCCGCCTCGTCGATATCCGTCTCGTCAGCAACGTCTACGTCGTCGGCCTCCATCTCCTCGGCGTCCACACCGAGTTCCGCCGGAATCACGTCCACGCTGGCGACCGCGTCGCCCGCCTCGACGTCCATCACCGTCACGCCCATCGTGTTCCGACCGACCGTCGAAATCTCGCTCGCCCGCGTGCGCATGATCTGGCCGCGCTCGCTCATCAACACGAGTTCGTTGTCTTCCGTGACCGCCTTCACCGCCGTCACCGGGCCGTTGCGCTCGTTGGTCTTGATGTCGATCAATCCCTTCCCGTACCGCGACTGGGTCCGGTAGGCCGAGAGTACCGTCCGCTTGCCGTAGCCGTTCTCGGTCACCGTCAACAGCGCCCGCTCGTCGCCCTCGTCGGTCGAGACCAGTCCCGCGACAGCGTCGCCGTCCTCGAGTTTGATTCCGTTGACCCCGCGGGCGTTCCGGCCCATGGCTCGGACCTCGTCCTCGTCGAAGCGAATCGTCATCCCCTGTTCGGTCGCGATGACCAGGTCCTTCGACCCGTCGGTGACGTCCACGTCGACGAGTTCGTCGCCCTCCTCGAGGCTGGCGGCGATGATACCCGTCGAGAGGATGTTGTCGAATTCCTCGCCCGACGTCCGTTTGACGTACCCGTGTTTCGTTACCATCGTCACGCATTCGCCGTCACCGAAGGCGTCGGTGTCGACGATGGCCGTGATGTCCTCGCCCGGATCGAGGTCGAGGATGTTGACGGCGGATTTCCCTCGTGCCGTCCGGCTCATCTCCGGGATCTCGTAAGTCTTGAGCCGGTAGACCTGGCCGTGGTTCGTGAAGCACAGCAGGTAGTCGTGGGTGTTCGCCCGGAAGACCGTCGTCACGCGGTCCTCGTCCTTGATGTCCGCGCCGATGATCCCCTTGCCGCCCCGACCCTGGGCCTCGAAGTTCTCGATCGGCATCCGCTTGACGTAGTCGTCCTCGGTCATGACGACGAAGACGTCCTCCTGGGGGATCAGGTCCTCGTGAGTAACCGTCCCCATGTCCTCGATGATCGAGGTCCGCCGGTCGTCGGCGTACTCGTCTTTGATCTCGAGCAACTCCTCTTTGATGACTTCGTACAGCGCCGACTCGCTCCCGAGGATGGCCTCGAGGCGTTCGATTTCCGCCGTAACCTCCTCGTACTCGTCCTCGATTTCGGCCGACTCCATCGAGGTGAGGCTCCCGAGTTGCATCCGAACGATGTGCTCGGCCTGCGATTCGGAGAAGTCGAAGGTGGCCTCGAGACCCGCTCGCGCCTCGTCGCGGTCCTCGGAGTCCTGGATAAGGTCGACCACGTCGTCGATGTTCTCGAGCGCCTTCAGCCGACCCTCGAGGATATGGGCGCGGTCTTCCGCCTCCTCGAGGTCGTACTCGCTGCGCCGGCGGACGACCTCCTTGCGGTGGGAGATGTACTCCTGGAGCGTTTCCCTGAGCGTGAGCACCTTCGGCTGGCCGTCGACCAGCGCGAGGTTGATGACGCCGAAGGTTCGCTCTAAGTGGTTCTCGAGCAGTCGGTTCTTGACGACGTCCGTGTTCGCGCCGCGCTTGAGTTCGACCACGATGCGGACGCCGTCGCGGTCGGACTCGTCGCGCAGGTCCGAGATGCCCTCGAGGGCGCCCTCGGTGACGTCCTCGGCGATGCGCTCGACCAGGCGGGCCTTGTTCGCCTGGTAGGGCACTTCGGTGACGACGATGCGCTCGCGATCACGCTTCCACTCTTCGACCTCGAACTCGGCGCGAACACGGATGCGCCCGCGGCCGGTCTTGTACGCCGAGTAGATGGCGTCGCGGCCGACGATGTTGGCTCCCGTCGGGAAGTCGGGCCCCTTGACGTGTTCCATCAGGTCCTCGACGGTCGCGTCGGGATTGTCGATGAGTTCGACCGTCGCGTCGATCACCTCCCCTAAATTGTGCGGCGGAATGTTCGTCGACATCCCGACGGCGATGCCCGAGGAGCCGTTCACGAGGAGGTTCGGGAACGCCGCTGGCAGGACGTCCGGCTCCTGGAGGCGGTCGTCGTAGTTCGAGGAGAAGTCGACCGTATCCTTGTCGATGTCCTCGAGCAACTCCTCGGCGATGGCGGCCATGCGGGCCTCCGTGTACCGCTGGGCCGCGGGCGGGTCGCCGTCCATCGAGCCGAAGTTCCCCTGGCCGTCCACGAGCGGATAGCGCATCGAGAAGTCCTGGGCCATCCGGACCAGGGTGTCGTAGATTGCCTGGTCGCCGTGAGGATGGAAGTCACCCATCGTCTCCCCGACGATCGAGGAGGACTTGCGGTGACTCGAGCGACTCGTGACGCCCATCTCGTGCATCGCGTAGAGGATGCGCCGGTGGACGGGTTTGAGGCCGTCCTCGACCCGGGGGAGGGCGCGCCCGGCGATGACGCTCATCGCGTAGTCGATGTAACTCTGCTCCATCTCGTCTTCGATGCGGACCGGTTCGACCGAGGCCGCGTCGATGTCCGTCGGGTCTGGTACTTCGGAACTCATCGCTCGAGGGACACCTCCGTTCGTCGGTGGTCTCGTCGCCGTGTCGATTCGTGTCGTGACTGCATCGTCGTCAGTCGGTGTGTGGCTGCGTACATGGCGCTATCAGATGTCGATCCACTCTGCCTCGGGGGCGTGGTCCTTGATGAACTGCTTTCGCGGCTCGACGGCATCACCCATCAGCACCGAGAACATGCGGTCGGCCGCTGCTGCGTCCTCGACTGCGATCTGCTTGAGGATGCGGTTGTCCGGATTCATCGTCGTACTCCAGAGCTGTTCGGGGTTCATCTCGCCAAGTCCCTTGAAGCGCTGGACCTGCGTTGGGTTGCCGTTGCACTTGTCCTCGACGATCTCGTCGCGCTCGGCGTCGGTCATCGCGTCGTAAGTCTTCCCGCGATACCGGATGCGGTACAGCGGCGGCTGGGTCGCGTAGACGTAGCCGCCCTCGAGCAGCGGACGCATGTGCCGGTAGAAGAACGTCAACAGCAGGGTCCGGATGTGGGCCCCGTCGACGTCGGCGTCGGTCGCCATGATGATCTTCTTGTACCGGATGTTGTCGATGTCGAACTCCTCGCCGATCCCCGCGCCGATGGCGGTGATCATGTTCCGGATCTCGTCGTTCTCGAGGATACGATCCAATCGGTGCTTCTCGACGTTGAGGATCTTCCCCTTGATGGGGAGGACGGCCTGGAACTCCGGATTGCGGGCCTGTTTCGCGCTGCCGCCCGCGGAGTCACCCTCCGCGATGAACAGTTCGGCCTCGTCGGGATCTTTGGTCTGACAGTCCGCGAGTTTGCCGGGGAGGGAAGTCGACGCGAGTGCCGATTTTCGCCGCGTGAGCTCTTCTGCCTTCTTCGCGGCCTTGCGGGCCTTCGCGGCCTCGACGGCCTTCATCACGATGGCCTGGGCGGTGTCGGGGTGTTCCTCGAAGTAGGTAGAGAGACCGTCGTGCATCGCGCTCTCGACGATGCCGCGCACCTCCGAGTTGCCGAGTTTCGTCTTCGTCTGCCCCTCGAACTGCGGATCGGGGTGTTTGATCGAGATGACCGCGGTGAGCCCCTCGCGGATGTCGTCGCCACGGAGGTTCTCCTCGAGGTCCGAGAGCAGGTCGTTCTCGCCCCCGTAGTCGTTGACCACGCGGGTGAGGGCGGTCTTGAAGCCCGTCAGGTGGGTCCCGCCCTCGCGCGTGTTGATGTTGTTGGCGAAGGCGTGAATCGAGCCCTGGAGCTCTTCGGTGGCCTGCATCGCCACCTCAACCTGGATGTTCTGGGCGTCGTCCTCGAAGTAGATGACGTCGTCGTGGAGGGAAGAGCGCGTCTCGTTGAGGTACTCGACGAACTCGCGAATCCCGCCGTCGTAGACGTAGGTGTCCTCGACCGGCTGACCCTCGTCGTCCGTCTCGCGCTCGTCACGGAGCGTGATCCGAACGCCGGAGTTGAGGAACGCGAGTTCGCGAAGCCGGTTCGAGAGTGTCGAGAAGGAGAACTCGGTCGTCTCGAAGATGTCGCGGTCGGGCCAGAAGGTGATCTGGGTACCTGTCTCCTCGTCGGGCTCGAGGTCGCGTACTCGCTCCATGTCTCCCTGTGGCTCGCCGTTCTCGAACGCGTGGGTGAAGACGCCGCCGTCGCGCTTGACGGTCACCTCGAAGCGTCCTGAGAGGGCGTTGACGACGGAAACGCCGACGCCGTGGAGCCCCCCGGAGACCTGGTAGGACTTGTTGTCGAACTTTCCACCGGCGTGGAGGACGGTGAGAATGACCTCGAGGGCCGGGCGGTCGTACTCCTCGTGGGTGTCGACGGGGATGCCGCGGCCGTCGTCGGCGACGCTCACCGCGCCGTCCTCGTGGATGGTCACGGTGATGTCGTCGCAGTGGCCGGCCAGCGCCTCGTCGATGGAGTTGTCCACGACCTCGTAGACGAGGTGGTGGAGTCCCCGCGTATCCGTCGAACCGATGTACATCGCCGGTCGCTTTTGGACCGCTTCCAGGCCCTCTAAGACCTGGATTTGTCCGGCGCCGTACTCGCTATCTTGAGACATACAAAACCTGATTGCGGGTAGTGGTCGGGGGGTAATAAAAGTCACGTACGCGCGCGAGCGCGCGATTTTCGGTCGGCTGTCACATGTCCCTCGAGCGATCGGTTACTCAGCGTCTCAAACTGGTCGTGGCACGTAGGCTTTCCTCGCCTCGAGCGCGCAGAGACGGAGCGAACGGAACGCGTGGAACGAACGAGTAGCGGCCGCCTGGAGCGTCGATCACTTTCACTACGGTAACGCACACCTTTTACCCCCGCCGCTACAACAGGACGACGATGACGTCGCTACAGTCGACACTCGGCGACGAGCCGGGGATCGCCGAGGAACTCGCTGACAACCAGCGAGCGATCTCCATCGCCGAGTTCTTCGAAAAGAACAAGCACATGCTGGGCTTCGACAGCGGTGCTCGCGGGCTCGTCACGGCCGTGAAGGAGGCCGTCGACAACGCTCTCGACGCCGCCGAAGAGTCCAGCATTCTCCCCGATATTTACGTCGAGATCCAGGAAGCCGACGACTACTATCGCCTGATCGTCGAGGACAACGGACCGGGAATCACGAAAGAATCGCTCCCGAAGGTCTTCGGGAAACTCCTCTACGGCTCTCGTTTCCACGCCCGCGAACAATCGCGCGGTCAGCAGGGAATCGGTATCTCCGCGGCAGTGCTCTACTCCCAGCTCACGAGTGGTAAACCCGCGAAGATCACCAGCCGAACCCAGGGCTCGAGCGAGGCCGAGTACTTCGAGTTGATCGTCGACACCGACGAGAACGAACCCGAGATCAGCGTCGCAGAGACGACCACCTGGGATCGCCCCCACGGCACCCGGATCGAACTCGAAATGGAGGCCAACATGCGCGCTCGCGCCCAGCTCCACGACTACATCAAGCACACCGCGGTCGTCAATCCTCACGCCCGCCTCGAGTTGCGCGAGCCCACGGCCCACTTCAAGTTCGAGCGGGCGACAGACCAGCTTCCCAAGGAGACCGAGGAGATTCGTCCCCACCCCCACGGAGTCGAACTGGGAACGGTAATCAAGATGCTCGCTGCGACCGGCTCCCACTCCGTCTCGGGGTTCCTCCAGGAGGAGTTCACCCGCGTCGGCAAAAAGACGGCCGATTCGATCATCGACGAGTTTCGCGACCGCCACTTCGGCCGCGAGATGGCCTGGAAGCCGCCTGCGAGCCACGAAGCCGCCGACGTCGCCGCGGCCGTCGAGAACTCCACGGCGAACAAGGGGGCGAAGGCAACGACCGACTTCGCCGAGGGAATCGCCGACGCCGTCTCGAGTCGGGACCGCATCGCCCACCACGAACTGTCGACGGTCGTCGAGGAGATCGCCGACGAAGTCGGTGACGAGTACGGCACGACGTTCGGATCGACGGTTCGCGAGAAGGCACTCGAATCGGCGTGGGCCGCCCTCGTCGGGCACGACGAGGCGGACGAGGAGGACGATCAGGACGAGCAAGAAGGCGCAGACGCCACGACCCCGGAAGACGTCTCCCGCATCGTCGCCGACCTCTACGAACTCAGCGACGACGCCACGAGCACCCGGAAGGACGACGAAGTCGTCCACGCCTTCGCCGTCCGCCTGGCCGGCACGTTCGAGGACCTCGAGGACGACCGCCATCGGCTCACCCGGAAGGCCCTCGAGTCCGCCGTCGACCGGGCCGCGGACCTGACCGAGGAGTACGACGACGTGGCGTTCGGCGAGACTGCCCGCGAGAACGTCGTCGAAGGAATCTGGGACGTGATGGTGACCGTCCCGGACGACACGCCGCTCGTTCGCGAACTCGCGAGCGACCGGGACGCCGCCAGCGACCTCGTCGAGGGGATGCGCGCGACGAACATCATGGCCCCACCGACGCGGTGTCTCTCGCCGATCACGGCAGATCTGGTCGAAGCCGGGCTGAAAAAGGAGTTCGACGCGGACTTCTACGCGGCGGCGACTCGCGACGCGGGCGTCTCCGGCGGTGACCCGTTCATCGTCGAGGCCGGCATCGCTTACGGCGGCGACCTCCCGGCCGAGGGCACCGCCGACGTCCTGCGGTTCGCGAACCGGGTGCCACTGGTCTACCAGCGCGGCGCCTGTGCGACCACCGACGTCGTCAAGAGCATCGGTTGGCGCAACTACGGCCTCGACCAGCCCGGAGGCTCCGGGATACCGACCGGACCCGCCGTGATCATGGTCCACGTTGCCTCGACGAACGTGCCGTTCACGAGCGAGTCCAAGGACGCCATCGCGAACGTCCCCGAGATCGAAGACGAGATCGAACTCGCCATCCGCGAGGCCGCTCGCGAACTCAAGCGCTACCTCAACAAACGGCGCTCGATGCAAAAGCGTCAACAGAAACAGAACGTCCTCGGCAAGATCCTCCCGGAGATGGCCGAGAAGGTCGCCGAAGTGACGGGGCGCGACCAGCCCGACATCGACGACGCCGTGGCACGGATCATGAACAACGTCCTGGTCGAGCGTCACCTCGAGGACGGTGACGGCGACGGTGGCGATGATGGCGACACATCGACGGTCAAACTCGTCGTCGAGAACCACTCGAGCACGAGCGAGACCCTCGAGATAACCGACATCGTCTCCGCCGAACCGCGGAACCTCTCCGACGGCGCCTCGGCTGTCGAGATGGACGGTGAGTGGTTCGTCTCCTGGGAAGCGGACGTCCCCGGTGGCGAGGAGGCGACTCTCGAATACGACGTGTCGAGCGAGGCGACGTTCGACATCGACGTCAAGGGCGTCGACGCGGAAAAACTGACGATCACATCATGAGCACGGACGAATCACAGGCCAGAGCACAGTTGATCGACCTCGCCGCCCAGTTCTACGACCAGTTCGAACTGGGCGAAATTCCCCACATGGAGGTCCCGACCCGATCGAAGAGCAACATCGAACTCGACGAGGAGGCCAACGTCTGGGTCTACGGCGACCGAACGTCGACCCGGAGCGCCAACTCCGTTCGCGGTGCCCGGAAGCTCCTCAAGGCTATCTACACCATCGAGTTCCTGGCAAATCAGCTCGAGGAGGATCGCTCCTCGACCCTGCGTGAACTCTACTACCTCTCGGAAAGCTGGGACAACGAGGAGGCCCAGTTCAACGACCAGGACGAGTCCAACCAGCTCGTCGAGGACCTCGAAATCGTGAGCGCGGTCACCCGCGAGGACTTCCACATGCGCCCCGAGGAGTCGGGAGCGACGATCATGGGGCCGCTGTACCTGCGCGAGCAGACCCGCCGGGGCGAGCGCGACATCCACTGCCAGGAGGACGTCGGCGAGGGCGGTTACCAGATTCCAAACAACCCCGACACGATCGAGTTCCTCGACAGCGATGCCGAGTTCATACTCTGCGTGGAGACCGGCGGAATGCGCGACCGACTCGTCGAGAACGGCTTCGACGACGAGTACGGCGCGCTCATCGTCCACCTCAAGGGTCAGCCCGCTCGAGCGACCCGTCGAATCACCAAACGGCTCCACGACGAACTCGAGCTTCCGGTGACGGTCTTTACCGACGGCGACCCGTGGTCGTACCGCATCTTCGGCTCGGTCGCCTACGGCTCGATCAAGTCCGCCCACCTCTCTGAGTACCTGGCGACGCCCGAAGCGCAGTTCATCGGCATCCAGCCCGCCGATATCGTCGAGTACGACCTCCCGACCGACCCGCTCTCGGACTCGGACGTCAACGCCCTCGAGAACGAACTCACCGATCCCCGGTTCCAGACCGACTACTGGAAAGAACAGATCGAACTGCAACTCGAGATCGGGAAGAAGGCCGAGCAGCAGGCGCTCGCCTCGCGCGGCCTAGACTTCGTGACGGACACGTACCTGCCGGAGCGACTCGAGGAAATGGGCGTCATCTGATTATCAGGACGTTTTCATTTCTGCGTCCGGTTCCGTCGCTTCGGTCGCCAGTTCGTCGTTCGCTTCGAATCCGTCGTCCATCTCGAGCGCGTCACGGATCGAACCGGCGGAGGGATCGGCGTAGGCACAGCGGTCGCAGTAGCAGTTCGAGCCCGCGTTCGTCGTGACGATCGGAACGCCGGCGACGACCAGTTCTTGCCGGTAGGTTCGTTCGACGCCGTTGACGACCGGCTCGAGACAGCCCGTGCAGCGTTTTTCGGGGGCGTGGACGCTCCGCTCCTCGATCGACCTCGTTCGACCGTTCGTCGTGATCGGTTTTCGACGCTCGAGACGGCTCCTGGCTGGCGGCGAAACGACGATTCCAGTACCGAGAGCGAGCGCGCCGACCAGGAACCCGCCGAGACTCGCGCTCGAGGCGACGATCCAGAGCCCGAGTGCCAGGAGGGCGAGTGACACGAACGTCGAGAGCCACCTCGAGCGTCGTGTCGGTTCGTTTCCCGCTCGAGCGGACGGACTCGCTCGCTCACGAGCGGGCGAATCCACCGACGGCGAATCGTCGGCGTGGAGGACTGTCCGCTCTGTTCGGTCGAAGTAACAGATCGCCGCGTAGATTGCGTTCGCGAGTCCCATCGTCCACCAGACCGTGATCGCTGCGATCAGCAGGTGGGTTCGCGTGGAGCCGAGGCTCCGTCGCACGAGGGTCGCGCTGTCGTCCGTTCGGTCCTCGACTCGCCAGCCGTCTTCGACGTGTCGTCGGACCCGGCGGCGGAGTCGCGCTCGCTGCGCCGGGCTCGCAGTTGACTGCAGGCCTGACGACCCCCGGGAGCGTACGGCCCACTGCAGCAGTTCGGTCACGGCTCCGCTCGAGGTGGCTTGATCCCGGCTGGAATCGCCGACGTCGCCGTCGACAGCCGTCCCGCACTGGCCACAGAAGTTCGCTTGCCTGGAGAGGCGACTCCCGCAGGATTCACAGAACCGACTCGAGGCTCGAGGTCCGTCCATCACCGGTGAGTACGGGTCGCGGGACGTAATTGTTGTGGGGACCACATGTTATGCTGACGGTCACGCGGACGGGACGATCACTCGTCCAGGACGACCGGGACGCCTCGCCTCGCCACGTCGAGCACGAACGCGTCGGCGTCGGTCTCGAGCGCCTCGAACGTGTCGTAGTGGATCGGGAGGACGAGGTCGGGACGGATCGTCTCGGCGAGGTCGGCGACGTCGTGGCGATCCATCGTGTAACTGCCGCCGATCGGCGGGAGCAAGAGGTCGACGTCCAGTCGCTCGTGGACCGAGAGGACGTCGGTGTCGCCCGGCCAGAACGCACAGATGCCGTCGATCGTCACGCCGAAGCCACAGCCCTCGCCCTCGGGGTGGTAGGGCGAGCCATCGTCGCGGGTGTACGGACCGTTCGGCTCGTTGTACGCGGGCGTCGTGAAGAGGTCGAGCGGGCCGAGGACGAACGACTCGTCCTCCCGGACTCGTTCGGCCTCGTAGGGGAGGGCCTCGGGTTGTTCGTCGACCCGGTCGATCTCGTCGGCGTCGACGGCCTCGTGAACCACGACGATGGCGTCCTCGTGCGCGACGCGCCGGATGCCGTCGGGGTCGTAGTGATGGTCGTGGCTCACGAGAACCAGGTCGCCGTCCTGCGGCTCGAGGTCGTCCAGCACGCCGTACCGGCCGGGGTCGAGGTAGACGACGGTGCCGGTCTCGCCCTCGAGGCGGACGGTCGCGTAGCCGAGCCAGTCGATGCAAAGCGAGTCGAAGGTGACGGTCATAGCGGCCTTTCGGCCAGCGAGCCGAAAAGGGTTGTCGCTGCGGTCGACACCGACGTCCCGGTTCCGACCGTTCGGCTACGACCGGGGCAGCACCTGGTTCTCGAGCCCCTCGTACGACCCTGACTCGAGCACGCGTTCGACGTTCCCGGCGACGATGTCCGCCAGGCGGTCGTAGTACTTCGGCGTGTGCCCCGAGTTGTGTGGGGTGATCTGGACGTTCTCGAGCGTCCACAGCGGGTGATCTTCCGGCAGGGGTTCGGGATCCGTGACGTCCAGCGAGGCCCCGCGGATGCCGTTGCGCCGGAGCGCCGAGACGAGCGCGTCGGTGTCGATGACCGGGCCGCGGGCGACGTTGATCACGACCGCGTTCGGCGGGAGGGTGTCGAACGCCGCCGCGTCGACCAGCCCCCGGGTCTCGTCGGTGAGCGGACACGCCAACACGAGGTAGTCGGTTCGAGAGAGCGCGTCGTGGAAATCGTCCGCGTCGAAGCCGTAAATTTCGTCCGCCGGGCCGTCCTTCTTCGGCGTGTAGCGGACGCCCTGGATGTCGACGCCGAACGGCTCGAGTCGCTCACAGACGGATCGACCGATCGCACCGAGGCCGACGACCGTCACCGTCGAGCCCTGCAACTCGTGGGCCTGGTAGTGGCGCCACTCCCGGCGGCGCTGACGGCGGGACGCAACGTGGAACCGGCGGGTGAACCAGAGGATCGCCCCTAGAACGTGTTCGCCGATGTTGGGGCCGTGGACACCCGACGCGTTCGTCACCGTAACGCCCATCTCCTCGAGGGTCTCGAGGGGCAGGTGGCCGGTGCCCGCGTAGGCACAGGCGAACAACTCTAGGTTCTCGGCGTGCTCGAGCAGCGACTCGTCGATCGTCATCCCGGTGACGATCTCGGCATTCCGGATCGCCTCCCGTTCTTCGGCTGGCGTGCTGGCGACGGTAATCTCGACGTCCGGGTTCGACACGCGTTCTCGTAGCGCGTTCGCGTACTCTCTGATGGGGGTTCCGTGCGTTCCCTTGCAGAGGACAAGTATCGAGAGGTCCTCGCCGCTCCAACCGCTGTCCGTCTCGGTCATATCGCTACCCTCACGTCGATTCCTCTTGAACCTGTGGTCGGTCTGGGCTACCTCGATCACTCTCCCCTGAACGTCGGCGACTCCTTCTCGAGAAACCCGCGCAAGCCCGCCGCGTAGTCGGCCGTCGACGCCAGGTCGGTAATTCGTTCCTGTTCCTCCTCGAGGTGGGCCTCCAGCCCGTTCGTCGAGGAGGCCGAAAACAGGCGCTTGATCTCCGCGTAGGCCTTCGTCGGACCGCTCGCGAGTTCCGAGGCGACGGCCTCGAGGCGGTCGTCGAACTGCTCGGAGGCGACGGCTTCGGTCGCCAGTCCCAGTTCGACGGCCTCCTCGGCGTCGATTGGCTCATCCAGGAACGCGATCCGCTGGGCCGTCCGCCGACCGACGAGTCGCGGCAAGAACCACGTCGCCCCGCCGTCGCCCGAGAGGCCGATCTTCGGGTAGGCGTACTCGAACCGGGCGTCCCCGGCGGCGAGGACGACGTCACCCGCGAGGGCGAGTCCGAGTCCGCCGCCGGCGACGACGCCGTTGACGCCCGTCACGACCGGTTTCGGCGCCGAGACGAGCGTCGAGACGGTTTCGTGAAGGGGCGTCGCGATGGCCTCGAGGCGCTCGGCGTCCGTCTCGTCGCCCTCGAACGTCGAGAGGTCCGCTCCCGTGTTGAATACGGCACCGGTACCGGTGAGCACGAGACACCGGACCGCGTCGTCTTCCGCTGCCTGTGTCACCGTCTCGGCGAGCGTTCGGGCGACCGTCGCGTCCATCGCGTTGTGACGCTCCGGTCTGTCGACGGTGATCGTCGCGATTCCGTCGTCGTGCTCGAGTCGAATGGCGTCCGTGTCAGTGTCTGTCCCGGTCATACGCGTCTCGAGGCTCGAGACCGAGAAAAAGGTGGGTGATCGCCGTGGCGCACGTGGACGATTCGCTGGTTTCGGCAGTCGACAGCAATCCTCGAGTTGGTCACACTATACCATTTGTAGTAATATCGAGCGAGCGCTCGCTCACGATGCTCGCTGTGCGCGACCTCCCTGATTCAAATCCCAACGTTCGTGTTTTCCTATTTGCGGCCCTCCTCGCTACGCTCGTCGGTTGTTCAAAGGAAAACGGTGAGGATGGGATTTGAACCCATGAGGCTTGCGCCACCTGCTTTCAAGGCAGGCGCGTTGGGCCGCTCTGCCACCTCACCTCGAGCCGCACGTCGTCCTTTCCGACCGAATCAAAAAGCGTTGTCGGTCTCGAGGACCGAAAGGATCCGCTCCGGCGCGACTCGCCCCGCCAGCCGGCGGGCTCGAGCCTCGGCAGCCGTCCCGACGAGTCCCCGAGGATCCGTCACCGTCGGCACCCGCGGCGCGAATCCGACCCCCAGGTCGGCGTCGTTCGCTCGAGTCGTCAGCGTCGACACCGCCGGCTCCGCGAAGGCGTCCGTGAAGTTGATCGGTTCCGTGAACGCCGCCAGGTACACGTCCCCGCCCTGGGAGGGGCCGAGGACGACCTCGTTGCGACGCAGCGACATCGCCACGCCGTCGATCTCCGTCCGCCCGACGAGGGGTGCCGTCGGCTCGAGCACCCCGACGCTCTGGACTTCCTCGCGCTCGAGGAGGTGCGTTACCGTGTTGCCGACGCGAGCGGCCCGATTCGAACCAACCTGGCGCTCGAATCGGACGGCTTCGGCGCCGTCAGCGTCTCCGGCGTCACCGTCGAGGCTCTCGAGATCCCCGAGAGCCTCGAGTACCATCGCCCGAACGGCCGCCTCGGGGTCGTCGACGGCCATGTCGTCGGGCAGAGTCTCCTCGTCGCGGTAGTTGATCAGCAGGTCGCCACCGCTCGAGGCGACGGCGTCCACGACGTCGGCGACCATCGCCCGGTAGTACTCTGGCCAGTCTGCGGACGCGAACGAGTCGTGCTCGAGCAGCGAGTCGGGAGCCAGCGCCTCGTGGGGCGGGTCGACGGGAACGACGACGATCATACCCGAAACGGGGGCCGCCGCGGCCTTGAAGCCGTCGAAGCCTCAACCTATATACGGCTCTCGAGCGTCGTGTCGGGCATGCATCGCGTCGTCTCCGGTCTCGGAGTTCCGCTCGTGACCGCCGGCCTGGTTGCGGCCGCCCTCTGGACCGTCGTTGACACCTACGTCGTCCAATCGTACACCGAGTACCTGCTGCCGACGGCTGGCGCCCTCGTCGTCGCTTTCGCGTTCGTCTTCGCGTTGTTCGTCCTGGGCGCGCGGTCGGATCGGTGGCTCAGCAGCCCGTACTGGTGAAACAGAACTGAGGGACGGGTACACACTCGAGCACTACCTGACCCGAGACGCGCAAAAATCGAACGTTGGGACACTCACACCGGCGTCGGCTCGAGATCCTCTGGCGAGGAGACGATGCCGAGTTGTCGAAGGGCATCCAGGCTGTCCGACTCCTCCCAGCGCTCGACGATCATCCCGTCCTCGAGTCGCATGAAGACCATGTTCGATCCCTCGAGCCGCTCGCCCGTGGGGTCGAATCCGGCGAACCGCCCCTCGTGCGTGCCCGCAAACGTGAATCGAACGGCGACCGTGTCGCCCTCGGCGACCATGTCCTCGATCGTCACCGTCGCGCCATCGAACGCCTCGTGAGCGGCCTCGACGTGGCGGACGAATCCCTCGAACCCCCTTGCCTGCTCGGGCGTGAGCGTCTCGTCCGAGACCGGGTCGTGGTTGACGACGTTCTCGGCAATTAGCTCCTCGAGCAGGTCGGTTCGACCCTCGTTGAAAGCTATTTCGTAGTACCGGCGAACGATCTCCTTGTTCTCTGCTGCAGTGTTCATAGCTAGCTCACCACACGATATAGGACTCGAGCGCGTATAACGTGCGTCTCAGGGTTTTCTACGGGTCACGTCGTCGACCGGTCAGGACGCCGTCGAGACGATCTTGATCACGTCGCCCTCCTCGAGTTCGTAGCTGTCGCTGATCTCCCTCGAGCTGCGAGCGTCGACCGCGTGGAGGTAGCCGTCGCCGATGTCCGAGTGGACGGCGTACGCCAGATCGACCGGCGTCGACCCCTGCGCCAGGAGGAAGGCGTCGGGGAGCACGTTCCCGCTCCCGTCGGACCACTTCGCCGCGTCCTGGACGGGGTAGGCGGTGAGGTGTGCGAGCAACTCGTAGACCGCGTAGTCCAGCGCGCCCTGGACGCCGGTGCCGTCCCAGCGGGCCATCGTCTCCTGGAGCCCCTCGAGGGCCTCGCGCTGGGCGTCGCTGACGTCGCCGGTGATCTCGAAGTCGGCGTCGCCCGGGTCGTAGTCGATCAGTCCGCCCTCGGCGGCGTTCCGGAGGGCTCGCTCGCCCTCGGCCGACGTCGGAATCACGGGTTTGTCGAGGTCGAGTAGCCGGTCGACGTTCTCCTCGGGCGCGACGTCGATCTTGTTCGCCGCGACGACGATCGGCTTGGTCCGCTGGCGGATCTCGGTCGCCAGCGCCTCGTGGTCGTCGTCGGTCCACTGGATCGGGTCAGCGGGGTACTCGAGTTCGCGCAGAATCCGGGCGATGTCGGTGGGTGAGGCGCCGAAGCCCGACATCATGTCCCCCAGCACCTCGTCGAGGTCGAAGTCGGGCGAGCGAGACTTGCGCTCGACGCCCTCCCAGTTGCGCTCGACGATGCCGGCGAGCCACATGTCCATCTCCGTCTCGACGAAGTCGATGTCCTCGAGCGGGTCGTGGCTCCCGATGTCGACGGGTTCGCCCTTCTCGTTGGTCCCGCCGGAGGCGTCGATCACGTTGACGATCACGTCCGCGTTGGTGAGTTCGTCGAGGAACTGGTTGCCAAGTCCCTTCCCCTCATGGGCGCCGGGTACGAGTCCTGCGACGTCCAGCAGTTCGATCGGGACATAGCGCTTGCCGTCGTGGCAGTTCTCGTTCCCGCAACGTTCCTCGCGCTCGAGACAGGGGCACTCGGTGCGGACGTAGCTGACCCCGCGGTTGGCGTCGATCGTGGTGAACGGGTAGTTCGCGACGTCGACGCCGGCCATCGTCGCCGCAGTGTAGAACGTGGACTTGCCGGCGTTGGGCTTCCCGGCAAGCGCTATCGAGAGCATACCGTCCGTTGCCGGGATCGGGAAAACTGTCTTTCGGTTCTCGGAGTTCGCTCGAGCCGTCCAAACGAAAGCGGCGTTACAGTTCGAGGGCCATCATCACTTCGTCGACGTACTCGCCCTCGAGCTTGTAGTGATCCTCGCGAATCGCTTCGACCTCCCAGCCGTGTCTCTCGAGGAAGGCGATGGCGTCCTCGTTGCTCGAGGGGACGCTGTTGTACACTTTCTCGTAGGCATTGCTGCCGGCCCACTCGAGCCCGCGCGAGAGGAGGTGTGAGCCGATCCCGTTCCCGCGATACTCCTCGATGACGCCGACCGTGAGTTCGGCCGTGTGGCTCAGTTTCTCGAGTTCGGGCGCGTGGAGGTGGACCCAGCCAACGACCTCGTCGCCGACGGTCGCGACGAAGAACATCCTGGACTCGAGTTCGTTGTGCCGGAGCAAGGCGTTCTGGTGGTCGACCTCGTCGGCGACGCTCTCGGCGACGATGTAGGTTCGCTCCTCGGCGACCTGCCGAATCGCGCCGACGATTCCCGCGAGGTCGTCCTGGCGGGCCGGGCGAATGTGGAACTCGAGGTCGTCGCTCTGGTACTCCTCTTCGGCACCCGCATCGATCGCTACCTGCAGGCGACCGTTGCGGTCCTCGAGCCGGCCGTCGCGTTTGAGGATGGCGACGTGGTGGCGGAAACCGCCGGGATCGATCCGGAGGCGCTCCTGAGCGTCGTCGGGGTCGACCGCCCCGTGGCGTTCGACGTACTCGTAGATTCGTTTGCGGTCCTCGTGCCCGAATTCGATCTCTTCGGCGAACGTCATGGCATGCTATAACGCACCAGTATACTTAACCGTTGTTCACAGTGACCGCGCCGTCGGGTGGGCGCCTACTTCAAAGCACAAACTATACACCCCGAACGGTTTCTCCCCCGACTCGAATCCTCGAGTGCGCCAGTTGGTCGAACCGACGGATTGATAACCCGTTCGTGAGAGACCGATACGAGCGCAAACGACGAATGAACGGAATCGATCTACTGGTTGCTGTAATCGCCCTCCCGATAACGGTACTGCTCGGCCTGGTCGCCCACGAGTGGGCCCACGCCCTGGTGCTTCGACTCGCCGGCATCGACTACGACGTCGTGTACTTTCCCGACCGACGCGACGGCGTCCTCGCCGCCCTGGCGAGCTGTCCCTGGGCGGCCGTGCACCCGCGGCCGACCGGGGACGAACCCCCCTGGCAGCTTCGGACCGCGGCAATGATCCCATTCGTGCTCGCGGTGCCCGCGCTGGTCCTCGCAACCGCGTTTCCAAGTTCGCATCCGGCCGTCGCCGCCGTCCTCGTCGGCTGGCTAGCGTGTTCGATTCCTTCCCCGCAGGACTTCTCCGTGGCGTTTTACGCCCACCGCGTGCTCGAGGAGACGGCTGAATCGGCGACGGTCGTCACCCAATCGCCGTAACGGACGGGGAGCGAACCGCATCTCTGGCAGTTGTCCGTTTCCAACGATCCCAGACCCGATAGTGGAGCGTGGGTCGGCCTCCTGACTCCGCTACAGGTGGCTTCACGCTCGATTCGAGCGGTGGCGCCCTTACCGCTCTGGAACCCGCGTCAACAACTGTGCCGTATCGAAAACATTTCGCGTCTCGAGCAACACTTCTGCGGCTTCGCGAACGGTGAACTCGGCCTCGAGTTCGACGCCGTGACAGCGGGCGTATAGCTCGAGCCAGCCGTTCATCGACGTCCGCAGGGCAGCCAACTCCGGTTCCGAAAACGGGACCATTCGGCCACCCGTTCGCGCCTCGACGTAGAGCCAGATCGCCTGTCCGGCCCCGTCCCGAAGGTACTGCCGTCCGTCTGAGACCGTGGCAGCCGCCGGATCGAACGCCTCGCGGTCGCGCTCGGCCCGGCGCTCGAGGGCGGCGATCCGGGGACCGTACCGGCTCATTTAGCTACCCCTGCCGGAACTCGACGCCCTTCCCGCCGCGGGGGTGTTCCCACTCGGTGTCGGCGACGATGGCACAGGTGCCACACTCGACACAGGGTTGGGTGTCGAGACTGACGACCGTCTCCTCGCCGCCGTTGGTTTTGACGGTTTCCGAGCGGTAACAGCCCCCGCCGAAGTCCTCGGCGCTGACCGGGCAGGCGTAGACGGCGGCGCCGCTCGCCTCGACAGAGTTGTCGCGCAAGCGGATGTGTGGATTGCCGACGTCAGTGTCGTAGGTCAGATCGCCGATGCGCTCTTCCAGCGTCGGCGGTTCGACCTCATTGTCCCAGTGGATCGTCCGCCCCTGCTTTTCCCCGATGATCGACGGCAGGGTGGTGTAGCCCGTCTCCGTGTCGGGGAGCATCCCGACGAGGGTCGGGGAGTTGTACGCCCTCTCGAGTAGCCGATTCGAGAGTCGATTCCCGACGGCGGCAGAGCCGACCGGCGAGTCGAGGACGCCTTCGATCGCCCGCGTCACGAGGCCGTGCTCGCCGACGGGGCTCGTCATCTCGTAGCGTCGCGGACGGAGTTTGCCCATCGTGCCCGACTGCTCGAGCATCGTGGTGTACCGTCGCCCGGCCGACTCGGCGTCGGCGTTTCCGCGGGTGACCGCGTGGGCGTCCGCCGCGAGCGCACCCGCGGTCACCGCGTGGTTCATCCCCTTGATGATCGGCCCCTGGGCCTGCATCTGGCCGCCCGCGTCGCCGACGAGCACGAGGCGGTCGCTGTAGGGCTCGCGGTTGGCAACCTTCTTCGAGTCGGGGACGAGTTTCGCGCCGTACTCGAGTTCGACGTACTCCTCGTCGAGCCACTGGGCGAGCAGTGGGTGCGTGAGCAGGGCGTCGAGCAATTCGTGCGGCTCCGCCTGCTCGGCCACGAGGCTGTCCAGGTGGAAGACGGTCCCGATCGAGAGGGTGTCCTCGTTAGTGTAGAGGAAGCCGCCGCCGCGGACGTCGTCGAAGAGGTCGCCCGAGAAGAGGTGGGCGACGCCCTCGCCCTCCTCGATGTCGAAGCGGTCGTTGATGACTTCGGGGTCCATCTCGACGACCGCCTTGACGCCCTGGAACCACTCGTCGGACTCCTCCCAGTCCATCAGGCCAGCGTCGCGTGCCAGTTCGGAGTTGACCCCGTCGGCGGCGACGATGAAGTCAGCCGTGATGGGATCGAGTTCGTCGCAGGTGACGCCCACGATCTCGCCGTTTTCCCGCAGGAGGCCGTTGACGCGTACGTCGGTCAACAACCCGCCCCCGGTTTCGCTCGTCAGTTCGTGGACCCGGTCCTCGAGCCAGCCGTCCATTCGACGTCGGAGGACGGCGTCACACCACTCGGTGTCGTGCTCGTGGAGGTCGGTCAGGTCGTAGGACTTGACCTTCCGGCCGGCGATGTTGTGGATCTCGTAGTCGGTGATCGGCCGTTCGGACGCTTCCTCCCGGAAGTTCGGGAAGAAGTCGTCGATCGTGTACGGCGCGGACTCCTCGGCGTAGATGAGACCGCCCGAGACGTTCTTCGAGCCAGCCTCGACTCCCCGCTCCAGGACGAGCGTTTCGATGCCGTGCTGAGCCAGTCGCGCCGCCGCGGCCGCCCCGCCGGGGCCACAGCCGACGACGACGGCTTCGTAGTGTTCGTAGTCGCTCTCTGTCATTTGCTTTCACCTCCGTCGGCAGCGGCCTCCATGGGTAACTCCCCGGACTTCACCGCCTCGGTGAGCCGCGGCAGCACGTCGAAGAGGTCGCCCTCGATGAAGTAGTCGCTGAAGTCCCTGATCGTCGCCTCCGGATCGGTGTTGATGGCGACAATGGTGTCCGACTCGTCCATGCCGACCTTGTGCTGGACCGCTCCGGAGACGCCAGCGGCGATGTACAGCGGCGGTGCGACGACCTGCCCCGTCTCGCCGATCTGACGCTCTTCCTTCGAGTACTGCTCGACGTGGCCCTCGAACTGGTAGGACGAAGTGACGATGCCCCGGGTGATTCCAAGGGCGGCGTCCTCGAAGGCGTCGGCCAACTCGAGGCCGAGTTCCATCCCGAGAGTTGGGTCGTCGCTGATACCGCGTCCGAGACAGACGACGACCTCGTGACCCGTGAGGTCGACGCCACCCTCGAGCGTGTCGTGTTCGGTAATCTCGACGCTGAACCACTCGTCCTCGAGGTCCATCTCGTGTTCGACGACGAGCCCATCGCGGTCGTAGTCGGGCTCGGGGACGTCGAACGTCCCCGGAATCACGGACGCACCTTGCGGGTGGAAGTCCCGGTCGGGGTTGTCCAGACAGAGGATGGTCGAGTACTCGAAGCCCGAGAAGTCCGGGCGCTTCATGTGGAGCACGCGCTCGAACGTCTTCTTGACGCCGGGCTCGCCGGTCTTGACCGGGTTCGAAATCTTCTCGGGTTCGATGAAGAGGTCCGAACAGTCCGAGGCCAGCCCCGAGTCGAGTTCGCCCTGGACGAGCGCCGAGAGGTCCCGCCCGTTGTTCGTCGCCGGGTAGAGAGCGTAGCGCGGTTCGTCGTAGTCGCGCCAGTCGGTGCTCTCCTCGCTCCCCTGCCCACGGGCCATGTGCGCTGTGATCCGGGTGAAGGGCGTGTGCAGGAACCGCTCGAGGCGGTCGTCCTCGTAGTAGACGGCGACGTCGGCCCCGTAGGCGATGGTCTCCTCGGCCAGGTCCCGACAGTCGTCGCCCATGAGGAAGGCGACGACGTTCTCTTCCTCGTACTCCTCGGCGTAGTCGTCCATCAGTTCGCGGGCTTTCCCGAGCATCTCCTTCGAGACGTCGAGCAGTTCGCCCTGCTGGGTCTCACAGAACACCCACATGTCGCGGTAGGTGCCGCCCTGGAGCGCGCGGACGTGCTTTTTGTCTCGGGTTGGGTGGGAGAGTCCGTCGTCTTCTTCCTCTTCGTCTTCCGATTCTTCTGCTTCGTCGGCTTCCTCCTCGGCATCCGCTTCGTCCACGGCCTCAGTCGTCTCCTCAGAATCCGACTCGGTCTCTACTTCCTCGCCTTCGGCGTCCTCGCCAACATCCTCCCGCGTCTCCTCGTACTCGCCCTCGGTCTCGTCGTCGGTTTCGGTCCCGGCGTCCTCGCCGAGTACCTCGAGCCGTCGCTCGATCACTTCGCGGGCCGTCTTCCGGTTCTGCCCGGTCTGTTCGGCCTCGAGGACCGACTGGACCGTCTCGAGGTCGTCGACCGCGTCCAGTTCGTCGCGTAGTTCGTCTACCGTGTGCTCGTCCGGATCCAGTGTCATGATCAGTCACCCGTCGCAAACGGCTGCAGTTCTTCGAGAACCTGTCCCATCCCGTCGTCGTCGCCCGGATCGACCATCGTGGCCTCCCGCTCGGAGGGTGCTTTCGGAATCGGGTCGACCGAGGAGACGATGGTGGGCGAGCCGTCCAGCCCGATGTAGTCCGGATCGAGGTTGAGATCCTGGTGGTTCCAGGTCGTCAGTTCCTCCTCGTGATCGGCCACCCGCTCCTGGGTCTCGGCGCGGAGTCGCTTGTGCTCGAGGCGGTGGGCTGCCTTCCGGTAGGTCGGCTCGAACTCCGGATCGGCGATGACGACACACGGCAGGGGCGCCTCGACCGTCTCGATCTCGTCGACGTCGCCCTCGACGAGACGCTTCGCTCGCAGCATTCCCTCGTCGGGGTCGATGTCCAGCGCCAGGACGTGCGTGACGATCGGCCAGTCGAGACACCAGGTCGTCTGTGGACCGGTGTGACCCGTCTCCCCGTCGGCCGTCTTGAAGCCCGCGAACACCAGGTCGACGTCCGCGATCGCCTCCTGGTACTTCTCGATCCCCGCCGAGAGCGTGATCGCGGTCGCCCACGTGTCCGACGCCGCGAGTTCGCGATCCGAGAGCAGGATGCTGTCGTCGGCGTACACCGACCCCATCGCTTCCTCCAGGACGCTCGCGTAACTCGGCGGCCCCATACTCATCCCGGTGACGTGGCCGCCGTGTCGAACTTTCGTCTGCAGGGCGGCCTGGAGCGCGAAGTAGTCGTTCGGGTTCATCACT
The DNA here is from genome assembly GCF_042663665.1 of Saliphagus sp. GCM10025317. NCBI lineage: Archaea > Methanobacteriati > Methanobacteriota > Halobacteria > Halobacteriales > Natrialbaceae > Saliphagus > Saliphagus sp. GCM10025317. The sequence goes on along the minus strand of NZ_JBHTAQ010000005.1, from coordinate 1,076,055 downwards.
GTCGGCGTCTTCCCCCGCTCGAGGTGGCCGTCCTCGTCGAAGGAGACGGCCCCCTCCGAGAAGTCCGGGACGCCTTTCGTCAGCACTACCGATCGCATACTCGCCTCCACTCACGTGGTATGTTTGTTCGTATCATGCCTAGTACGTTCCATCACAACAGGTGTTATTAAGAATGGTGGTGAAATCCGCTGACGTGGCGGTTTTTTTCGACCCACGAGCCGTTTTTTCCGACGGACGCGGCGGTAGCACGCGCTCGAGGCGTCACACTATGGTCGTCAGAACGATCACACGACGGTCGCCAGACCGGGATTCGCGAGCCATCGATGCCACTTGAGCGCGCTACTCGAGGTCGCGCTCCGTCGTCCGCATCGTGATCTCGCCGCTGGCCCGAATCGAACCGTCGACCTCCGCGCCGGGACCGAGTTCGAGGTCCGAACAGGAGACGTCACCCAGCACGCGAACGTTGGGACCGAGCGCGACGGCGCCGTCTCGCGTCGTCACGTCGCCGTGAATACGGGTTCCCTCGCCGACCGCGATGTCGCCTCGAGCCCGGAGGCTGCCGAAGACGTTGCCGTCAGTACCAACGGAAATCGTCTCCGCGCGGACGTTCCCGTGAAGTCGACAGTCGTCGCCGATCCGGGCTGGCGTCGAGACCCGCCAGGCGTCGTCGCTGACGGTCGCGTTCCGCGGGATGACGAGCGGCTCGGTTTCGGGTTCGGCGTCGTCGTCGACGACCTCGGAGATGAGTTGCTGGGCGGCGTCCTCCTCGCCGATCAGGAGGAGGTGTTTGAGGTACATGAACAGGAAGATGATCGTCGGCATCGGGTTGCGGATAACGATCCAGCCGTTGGCCTCGAAGCCCTCCTCGATGTCGACGTCGTCGCCGATGTCGAGGTCGCCCGCGACCTTGAGTTCGCCGCCGACGTGGACGCGTTCACCGAGGTAGGCGTCCTCGCCGACGAGGACGTTGTCGGCCACTTCACACCACATGTCGAGCCGACAGTCACCCTCGGCTTCGATCGATCCGCCGAACTCGGCACCCTCGCCGGCGAGGACGTTTCGTCCGCGAACGCCGAACTCGACCGTCGACCGACCGCCGACGAGTACGTCGCCGCCGGTTACGAGGTCGTGCTCCTCGGCTTCCGTCCCAGTCGGCACGACGAGTTCGTCGAGCGGATCGCTACTGAACGCCACACTCTGAGCAAATGTGACCCCCGGGTAATAAACCCCGCGCGAGCGTCTGACGTGCGGCAGACGAGTCCTCGATTCGTCACCGGGCCAGTAGATTTTTGCCCGTAATCTGAAATGTACGTGCCATGGAGACGCCACTTTCTCGTCGTTCGTACGTGGCACTAGCGGGTGCGACCGGCCTGTCGGCTTTCGGCGGGTGCGCAGAAACCAACGCTCGACCCGAAAGCGGCCGGGACGCTGGTTCTGACGGCGAAGGCGAAGTAGAAGACGGGAACTCCGAGACCAACTCGAACGCGTTGGACGACGCCGCATCGACGTTCGCCGACGGTTGGTCGACGTTTCGAGGCGACGCGGCGAGGACCGGCGTCAGGCCCGGCGAGGCGGGCCCAGGCGATTCGGTTTCGGTCTCCTGGGAACTGACGACAGCGGCCCTCGTCGCCGATCTGGAGGGGATCGACGCACCGAGCGAGACGAGCGCTCCGAGGTCAATCGCCACGTCCTCACCGATCCTGACCGTAGAACACGTCGTCTGGACGGTCGCGTACGACTTCGATCCCGAAACGGGCGATCGTGAGGGCACTATTCGCCTGCTCGCGGCAACTCGAGGCGGCGGGGAGATCGCCTGGTCGCAGGAAGCGGGAAAGGAAGACGAGGTCAGTTACTTCCGCCACGCCCCGGCAATCGACGGCAGCGCGCTGTACGTACCCTTCTCGAGTGAGGGCGACATCGGAATCGCCGTGTTCGACCCGATGACTGGCGAGCAATGGGATCGGTTCGAGTTCGGCCTGTCCCCCACCGCCGGTCACCCGCTCGTAGTCGACGGCACGATTTACGTCCGCGACGGCGGAGATCGTCGGGGAAAACTCCGGGCATTCGACGCCGAGACCGGGCGGTCACTGTGGTCCGTCGAATGTGCCCACCCCGACGCGGCCCGACCCGGGCTCACCGCGACCGAAGGCACGATCCAGTACTTTTCGCGGGCCAATCCCGACGAGTGCGAGTACGTCGCTCGAGCGCGGTCGGACGGCGCCGAACGGTGGCGAGCGCCAATCGACCTCCCGGCCTCTCGCGTCCTGAGGCCGGGTTCGCCGACCGTTCTCTCGTCGCCGACGGTCGTCGGCGGCTCAGCCTACGCGAGCGGGACGCTCGACGCGATGCTCCAGCGAGATACCGCACCGCTCGTCTCGTTCGACCCGGAGACCGGGGAAGAGCGCTGGCAGTACGAACCGTCAGGCCTCGAGAGCGATGACGATCCGACAGTGGGGCCAAACACTCCCCAGAAAGTAATCGACCAGCTACCGCCGTTCGCCGCGATATACGGATACCCGGTGATCGTCGACGGCCTCGCGGTGGTAACGGGCTACGGAGACCCGGCCGATGGATCGAACGAAAACGGAAGCGAGACCGGGAGTTACGTGTTCGCCGTCGATACCGACGACGGATCGCTCGCGTGGACGCTCGCGATCGATGCGCCGTCGTTCTCCCCCGTCGCGGCCGGCAACGTCGTTTACGTGTCCACCGACGAAGGCGTGGTCGCCGTTTCCACGAGTGGGGAACGTCTCGACTCGGCCTCGATCGGATTGCCCGTCGTCGGCCAATCGCCCGCCATAGGTGGCGGCACGCTGTTCGTGCCAACGATAGAGGGACTGGTAGCCCTCGAGTGAGTCGAAACCGGCCACGTTGGGCCTCGATCCGCGGTTTCAAGAAACGATATCGAGAAGCGGACCAGCGTACTCGGCCCTCGGCCGTGATTCGCGGTTCGCATCTTTTTTGCTCGCGCGTCGCTTCGATGGCGGCATGACCACGCTCGCGTTCGACGATGCTGGCGTCGACGTCGTCTACGAAGGAACCAAGTTTCGCCTCGAGCGCGCCCTCATCGAGGAAGCCGTCGGGAAACCCTACCCCGACGTGACCGACCACGAGGTGTTGCAGATGGTGGCCGAACAGCCGAACCTGCAGGGCGAACCGCGGCGAATCGCCGACATCATCTGAACCCAATTAGCGCGAAGCGTTCAACCACATCTCGATCCGTCAGCGGGAGGCATGCGACTGCAGCTCGAGCGCCGACCTGGCCTCCCGCAGAAGCCAGGGCAGACTCTCGTCACCGAACCGATCCACGTGTGACTCCCGGAGGACGGACGCCGAGGATTCGAACTCGTCAGGGGTGAAAAAGCGGGCGTCCGTCGCGTCCGACCCGGCCTCGAGCGTCCCGCTCGTCTTCGACCGGGGGACGGCGTACTCGACGTTGACCATGTGCTGGTCCGGAACCGGCTCTCCCGCTTCGTCGTGGACGTAGACTAGATCGTCGGGGTCGACGACGAGCCCGGTTTCCTCCTCGAGTTCGCGGGCAACGCCCTCCCGCATCGACTCGCCGAGTTCGATTCGACCGGACGGCAGTTTCCACTCTCCGGTGGCGCGAAAGTCCTCGACCAGGAGCAGGGCGTCGCCGTCGATGACGACGGCGCTCCCGCCCGGCGTGGGGTTGTAGAAGACGTAGTCGTCGCACGACTCGCAGCGGTAGACCATCGGCGTCTCGACCCTCGAATGCATCGGCGAATCGACGCCCTCGACCGGCGACCCGCAGTAGGGGCAGTACGACGGAGGTTGATTCATGGCAATACGTGTCATTCTGTAGCATTGTAATGCTTCCGTCGGATCGTTTGTGATGAATTACTCGACCTGGGTTATTCTGTGTTGATTTTTGCGATTACAACTACTGAGATGTTCTGCACCCTCGGATCAAAAATCACGGCAGTGGCCGTCTATCCGACACTGCCCCCAGAGCCCGTTCTGGACCAGCCTCGGCCACTTATTCGACTGATCGGCCCGTGACGCGAATCTCGACCCCGCCATTCCCCCAGAGTTCGACCTTAACCCCGTCGGTGCCGAACGTCACGGTCGTTCTCGACGGTGCGTCGTGGCGAAAGAGGGAATTGAGCGCGTCAGCGTCTATGTCTTCGTAGAGGACGAAATCCGCTCGCAAGAGGTCTTCCCCCTTATAGTCCTCGATGGCGTCGAGCACCGCTTCGGTCAACGAGCGATCCTGATCAGGGGTGAACCATTCCCGTGTCTGGCTCGTTTGCCTGGGCTTGTCTTGCGTCATGTGCTACTCACTCCTCCATGGCAGTTGGTGGAACCGGACTCGGAGAAGCGCCCCGCTATCTGTTCGAGTTGCGAGTGACCGTGATATCGGACCGTTTTGGTCCGCCTGTTGTAGTCAACGAGTCCAGCGTCGTCCAGTTTGGGGAGTGCAGCGTGGTGGAGCCGGATTGCAACCTGCGTCTCGTCTGCGTGGTCACGTCGGGCGAGCGCAATTGCAAGGTCATCGACGGTGGCGTGGTCTTCGGACGCATTTTTGAAGTACTCGATGACAAAACGAGAGTGCCGATTGGCGAGCGCGAGGAGGAGCGTATCTCTTCTGGGAATCATTGGCGAGGAGTCGGTTTCCGTGAACATGGTGTACTTAACTCTGAAGTGACCGCTCCAGGTGAGACTTCATTTTGGTTATACAACTTCTTTATATAGCATCGAGTCCAGGTCTTCAACACAGTGAGGGGATTACCGAGGATTCTCCGTGTCCCCCGCTGAAGTCGAAAGGCAGTTTGCCTGCTGTGAGGTCCCGGTTGCTGCTTGTGCGTACGTGTTGTGAGTGGATGGTTCACCGGGTTCGGCGTGAAACAAACGAAGTCGTCGTGCTGAATGGACCCTCTGTATACTGCACGACGCTTCTGACAACGATTCGGTAATTAGTCGAGTCTCTACAAGATACAGAGCACGAATGATGCACGACATTTGGCTCAATCTGCGAAGACGGTGATCGCTCAGTACAGATAATAGACGTAACGCCAGTTCAGAAGAATAGAGAGTCTGCCCTGTAACCCAGATAATCACACCAAGGATAAGTTACTGTAGCCTGTGGTGAAACCATGAACTATTCTGTAGAACATGAGTATCCGTTTCTATCCCCTCAAGCAACTATCGAATGTACCGACTGTCAAAGTGAGGATGGGAAAGTGACTAAAGTAACATATGAGACTGGGAAGATCTATTGGGCATTCGTTTGCGAGGACTGCATCAGAGAGTACGTTATGAGTTCGAATATTGCTGAAATCGACCGTGTACGGCTATCGTGAGATTTGGTCTGTAAGCGTTCGTATGTAGTGATTGGTCTCTTCCTGAAACGGCGAAATAAATGGGCTGGCCGTACTGCATACACCCTTTGAGTCGCTCATGTCGTTTTTGAAAGGAGCCAGGCAATTCATTTGGTATGTGCAGAACTCAGGGCGCGTAGTTAGCACGGCGAGAGCGATCGAAGCGGATTGACGGAGTCCTTCGTCCCCTCCACATTGTTCCATGGAAGAGTTTTACAATCAGTGTGACATCGTCCGAGTCATGGCGACTGAGGCGACCTATATCGTTCCATCCGATCAGTTTCCCCTCGGCACCGTCTTCGCACAACTCCCGGACGTGACGGTCGAACTGGAGCGACTGATTCCGTCACAGGACGTGGTGATCCCCTACTTCTGGGTGCGAGGAACGGAAGTTGAGGACATCGAGGCCGCGTTTGATGCCCATTCGGGCGTGAGGGACATCCAGCTCGTTGATTCCGTCGATGGCGAGTATCTCCTGCGTGTCGAGTGGTCGCTCGAGTACGACGACGTGCTGAGCGTGCTGACCGAGACCGGCGTTCCGCTCATCAAAGCGACCGGCACGAACCAGCAGTGGACGTTCGACATTCGCGGGGACACGCGAAGCGATCTTGCAACCTTTCAATCTCGCTGTCGAGAGTTAGACATCCCGGTCACGCTGACGAAACTGCACGCCCTGACGCCGGTCGAAACCGAAACCGAGTCAGCACTCACTGACAAACAACAAGACACACTGGTACTCGCCTACGAGCGTGGGTACTTCGAATCCCCGCGCGAAGTGACGATGGAAGAACTCGGTAACGAACTCGGCATCTCTCAGCAGGCCATCGCATCTCGGCTCCGCCGGGGGATGAAACACATCCTCGAGAGCACCCTCCCCGAAACGATGGAGTCCAACCGACGACCCGTTTAAAAATACATTGTATACCCAAAAGCAGTACTGACGGCATTACCTGTCGAAGAAGGAATAACTCATGCCCAATGGAAAGAGCAAACGGACAGCCGTCACGTGTCTCAATTGCGGATCTGCCTATGCTGCGAAGCAATGGCCTGACGGCACGGCACAACCGATCGGGGCGAGAAACGGTTGTCAATGCGGGTCAACCGAATTTCAGGCCGTCGAAAAGACGAGTACTACGGGATTCCGTGAGAACTGAATTGACGGACGAGTGGGCTACTGAGCAAGTCTTTCACACAAAACCGTCTCTGGGGACTGGGTTGCAACAGTGACCTGGTATTCGCTATCGGTGTAACCGAATCAGTCCGCCGTCGGCTCGAGCGCGACGAACTCGAGGCCGTGTTGCTCGAGGAGCCGCCCTGCCCGACCGGTTACCGAGGGCGCGACGAGTATCCCCCGCAACTCGGCCTCGGTGTGGAGGTCGCGAGAGAGGGCGTCGACGTACCGGCGGAGCTGTCCGACGGCGTCCGGGCCGACGCGCCGCCGCTTGAGTTCGACGACCACCGTGCGTCCCGCGTCGTCTTCCCCGTAGATGTCCACGGCCCCGGCGGGCGTCTCGCGCTCGGTCGCCAGCGGCGTGAATCCGGGCTCGAGCAGGGCGGGATCCTCGAGGATGCGATCACGGAGGTCGGCCTCGGTGCCGATCACGGCGACGGAGTCGGGGTCGGACATCGCGAACGTCGACACCTGGAGGACGTCCTCGACGGTGACGACGAGTTCCTCCGCGGGCGTCGAGCGCGTACTGTGGAGGACGAGCGCGTCGTCTACGACCTGGACGGCGTGCTCACAACCCGGCGGCTGCCAGTTGATCGGCTGCTGGCCCTCCGCGGTATGAACGAGTGCGGCGCCATCGGGCTTGAGCATGACGTGACGATCGCCGGCCTCGAGTCGGCTGGCCGCCCGGCCCTCGTAGTCGACCGTACAGCGCCCGAAGACGGTCACGAGGGCGTCGTCCTCGAGGCCCCGCTGGACGGCGTCTCGAGCGGTCGCGAGGGAGGGAGACTCGAGGCTGGTGACGGGGGATCGTCGCGTCACGGAGTGGGGGTCGCTGTCGGTCGTCATGGCGAGGTCGGTGGCTCGGACAGGTGCTTTCGAGGGGGAGAGCGCACGTGTCGATCCAGGACTCGAACGAGTAAAAACCGCCCGGAACGGGGCTCCGTCTCGCGATAGCCAAGGCTTATTGGCGGCCAGGCCTCGAAACTAAGGCACGATGGATGCTGCCCCCAATCGACGACGGGTCCTCCAGGCGACCGGCGTAGCCGGTCTCGCCTCGCTGGCCGGTTGCAGTCAGCTTCGCTCCCAGGACGACTCACCGGCGGACGGCAACGAGACGAACGACACCGGCGACTCGAACGACACCGAGTACTCGAACAAGGAGCCGACGATCGACCCAGAAGACGGCATCGCCGCGGTCGTCGAACCGAGCGAGGAGGGGCAGGCCGAACTCGCCGCCCTCCGGCAGGAACTCGGGACGAAGATACAGGACGACGAGATCAGCCAGCAGGAAGCCCAGGCCCAGTTGCAACAACGACAGCTGGAACTCACGATCGAAGCCGTCACCGAGTTCGAATCGTACGTCGCAGACGCCGAGGGGCTCTCCGTCGCCGGCAGCATCGGCGAGTACGGGCTGATCCTGCTCGAGGGCGACGACGGCCCGCTCGTCGCCACGCTCGAGGACGATGCCGTCAGCGCGCTCTTGCCTGGCGGTCGGTTCGCAGAGGTGCAGAGCCAGCAGGTACAGCAAGGTCAACAGGGTCAGCAAGATCAGCAGGACCAACAAGAGAACTCGTCCGAAAACTCGTCCTGATAGCGTTCTGAACGCGTTTATCGTCGTAGACCGAGCGTAGCGATACGCGTCTATCGCACGCTGAACGGACTCTCGCGCTCCACCCACGGCCAACCCGGTAGTCGCTCCTGAAAGCCGGCCGCGAGCGCCGCCTCGAGGTCGTCGACGCCCGCATTTTCGTCGCCACCGTGGTGGTGGACGTCCGCGTAGTGGAACGTGGCCTCCCCGAGTGTCCGGAGCGGTTGTGTTCCGGCGATCGCGCCCGCGAGTTCTCGGCCGACGATTTCGTCGAGAACGAATCCCGGGTAGTCGCCCTCGACGTCGAGTTCCCTGAGGACGGCGATCATGCCGGCAACGTTGACCGCGAGGTCGCCGTCGGCGAAGACGTCGTCGACTGCCTCGAGGTACTGCGCCTCGGTGACGGGCTCGACATCGGTGTCGAAGAGGTCGCTAAAATCGTCTCGAACGGCGTTGATGAGCGAGACGACGGTCTCCGCGCGATCCCGTACCCAGTCGCGCTCGGCGACGACGCGCTCCGGTGTCAACGTCAGCGTGTCCATACCGACCCTACGGACTCGAGTGTCGTGGGTGTTCGGGCGGTCGGGGCGACGGGTCGAACCGCCCGGGTTGCGAAGACTTTTATACTACGCACCGGATAGGCTCCGATAAGCGGGTTCTTCCTGGAATCTTCCCGCACGAACCAGGCTAACCGACCTGGGAGCGTGCTCGTCACAGCACGACACCGGACACTCGAGACGATGATCCGATACGGTGGACCATTCGTACCCGAACCTGAACCGGAATCGACGAGGTCAGTTCACCCGACGGCTTCGAACCGGCCTCGTCGATTCGTGTGGGTAGACAGCGATCGACCGGTCACCCGCATCTGGTCCCGTGTCCTCGCCGTGACGGCACCTGCCCGGCGACGAGTTCACGCAAGCCACCTCTGGCGACTATGAGTACTGTAGAGCAGCAACTCGACGATTTGAAAGCAGAGATCACGAGCGAGTTACCGAACGACATCTCGGTCTCCTCGGTGAAATACGAAGGCCCCGAACTGGTGGTCTACACGCGCGATCCGAAGAAATTCGCCCGTCAGGGCGACCTCGTGCGAAAGCTCGCGAGCAAGCTTCGCAAGCGCATCACGATCCGACCCGACCCGGACGTCCTCTCCCCGCCCGACACCGCTCGAGCGAAGATCATGGACGTGATCCCGGAGGAGGCGGGCGTGACGGATCTGGACTTCCACGCCGACACGGGCGAGGTGGTCATCGAGGCCGGCAAGCCCGGTATGGTGATCGGTCGCCACGGCTCGACGCTTCGAGAGATCACGAAACAGGTCGGCTGGACGCCCGAAGTCGTCCGCACACCGCCGATCGAATCCTCGACCGTCTCGAACGTTCGCAACTTCCTCAAACAGGAGCGAAGCGACCGTCGGGACATCTTAGAGCGCGTCGGTCGACAAATCCACCGCGAGGAGATGTCCGACGACGAGTGGGTCCGCATCACGACTCTCGGGTGCTGTCGAGAGGTTGGACGCGCCTCGTTCATTCTCTCGACGCCCGAAACCCGGATCCTGATCGACTGTGGCGACAAACCCGGCGCCGAAGGCGAGGTGCCGTATCTCCACGTCCCCGAAGCGCTCGGTGCGGGCGCTCAGACGATCGACGCCGTGGTGCTCACCCACGCTCACCTCGACCACTCCGCCCTGCTCCCGCTCCTGTTCAAGTACGGCTACGACGGTCCGATCTACTGCACTGAGCCGAGCCGCGACCTCATGGGCCTCCTGCAACTCGATTACCTCGACGTTGCGGCCAAGGAGGGGCGAACCCCACCGTACGAGTCCGAACAGGTCCGCGAGGCGATCAAGCACACGATTCCGCTCGAGTACGGCGACGTCACGGACATCGCGCCGGACGTCAAACTCACCTTCCACAATGCGGGCCACATTCTCGGCTCCGCCGTCTCGCACTTCCACATCGGCGACGGCCTCTACAACGTCGCGTTCTCCGGCGACATCCACTACAAGGACACGCGCCTGTTCAACGGCGCGACCAACGACTTCCCGCGCGTGGAGACGCTCGTCCTCGAGTCGACCTACGGCGGGCGAAACGACTACCAGACCGACCAGGCCGACTCCGAGGAGAAACTCAAGAAGGTGATCAGGGAGACGGCCGAACGCGGCGGCAAGGTGCTCATCCCGGCGTTCGCGGTCGGTCGCTCCCAGGAGATCATGCTCGTCATCGAGGAGGCCATGCGCGAGGGCGACATTCCTTCGATGCCGGTCCACCTGGACGGGATGATCTGGGAGGCGACGGCGATCCACACCACCTATCCGGAGTACCTACGCGACGACCTCCGGGATCGGATCTTCCACGAGGACGAGAACCCGTTCCTCGCCGACGAGTTCAACCACATCGACGGCGGCGAAGACGAACGCCAGGACGTCGCCGACGGCGGTCCCTGCATCATCCTCTCGACGTCCGGGATGGTCACCGGCGGCCCGATCATGTCCTGGCTCTCCCACGTCGGTCCCGATCCCGACTCGACGCTCGTCTTCGTCGGCTACCAGGCCCAGGGAACGCTTGGCCGACGCATCCAGAACGGCTGGGACGAGATTCCGACGAGCGAAGTGGGAAGCAGGGGCCGAAACGGCAACGGGAACGGTCGCGGCACCCTCAAACTCAACATGGACGTCGAAACGGTCGACGGCTTCTCCGGCCACGCCGACCGCGCCGGCCTCGAGAACTTCGTTCGGACGATGAACCCCCGGCCCGAGAAGGTCCTCTGCGTCCACGGCGACGAACGCTCCGTCCAGGACCTCTCCTCGGCGCTCTACCACGAGTTCAACATGCGGACGTTCGCGCCGAAGAACCTCGAGACGTTCCGGTTCCTCTGAGTCGGCGCCCTCGAACGGCACTCGCGCCACTCGCTGCGGATAGAACGAATCGATCCCGGTACTGTCGACCGCGTCGTCTGCGATGTTTCGATATTGTTTTATAATTCTGACCATATTGTGGCGTATGAAGCGTCGGCGATATCTCTCGGCAACCGCAGCGGGTGCGGTAGCAGGCTTCAGCGGCTGTCTTTCCGTTTTCGATTACACCGTCGAACTGGCCGGGGTCGTCGGCATAAATCACGCCGAGGAACCGAAACAGCTCGAGGCCCGCGTCCTGGATGGGGATTCAGAGATTCTGACAACAGAGATAGAACTCGACGCGGCCGAACGAGGAGACGGGTACGTGCTCGCCAGTCACGAGAGCGTCGAGTGTCGATGGTCGGCCGAGGCGAAGTCGTTCACCGTCGAAGCACGAGCGGCGGGCAAGTGGCAGTCCGTCGACGTCGCGGACGAAGTCGACGGAAACTGCGCCGTCGTCGGTCTCGAATTCGGCCACCCGTTCGAACCGGACCTCCGCTTCAGAGTCGATCCGTGCGACTCGATCGATCGCTCGTCAGACCTGTTTTGTACCTTCGACGAGAGTGACGAGCATAACGGGGAGTGACGGGAGTAATGGTCGAGAGTGTCCGGACTCGAACCACTTCGAATTCCCGTTGCCGTTGGTACGGGTTCCGGCCTTCGTTTCTCAACCCGATGGTCAAGACGGTCGACGTCAGCGTTCCGCGCTCTCGAGAGTACGAGCCATGCGCTAGAAGTACGTCGCTGACGGTGACCGACCGGGTAGCAGATACGCCAGATAACCGCGAGCGTAGGTCAGGAAGAGACGCCCGTACCCCTCCCGCTCCTGTCGGCGGACGGACGTCCTGACCGCACACTCCCGGTCGTAGACTACCTCGCCCTCTCGACGGAGGCGCAGGGAGAGATCTGTGTCCTCGAGAAACGGGAGCGACTCGTCGAAGCCGCCTACCCGTTCGAAGGCCGTCCGACGCACGCTACAGTTGGGCCCAGGCTGCTGGACGAATCCAAGCGGCCAACTGAGTCGATACCACCAGTCCGAGAGGAGCCGAAAGCAGACACGGTGGCGAAGGCCGGGCTCGAGCGGCTCGAGCGGTCCGCCGACGCCCACTACGGTGGATTTCGTCGCTACCGAGTAGTGACGGCAGTGGTCGCGTACCCACGTCGGCGGAACGACGGTGTCTGCGTCGGTGAAACAGAGCACGTCGCCGGTCGCTCGTCTCGCACCGCGGTTTCGTGCGTGGGCCGGCCCTGGGGCCGTCTTTTCGGCCCCATTCCTGGACTCCTCGGATCGGCTCCCGAACTCGTCGCGAAGTACGCGGTCGACGACGGCGTGCCCGCGAGCGACGGCAATCGTCTCCGCCCCGTTCGCGACGACGACCACCTCGAGGTCGCCGTCGAAACGCTGGGCTGACAGCGAGTCGAGCGTCGCCTCGAGTCGGACTCCTTCGGCTTTCGCGGGCACGACGACCGAGGCGCTGACCATGCACCGGACTGTCGTTTCGAGGACAAAAATCGAGGTGATTCGTCCCTCGAGACCGCAGTCATGGATTCGGAACGACGGAGGCGGATCATCGGCGACCGTTGCCACCGTCGCAACCCCCTTTTCCGCGCGTTTCATAGGGCCAGCAATGTCGAGCGTGACCGTCAGCGCGGGTGCCCGCCTGCACTTCGGATTCCAGAACCTCTCGCTGGCCCGAGAACGCCTCTACGGCGGGATCGGAGTCGGCCTCGAGGAGCCCCGCGTGACGGTAGCGGCTGAACCAGCGGATTCCGTCCACGTCGAGGACCCGCTCGCGGAGCAGTACGCCCGGCGGGCGGTCGAGCGATTAGCCGTTCCCGGTGTTCGCCTCGCCCTCGAGGAACGGCTCCCGCGACACGTCGGGTTTGGGAGCGGGACGCAACTCGCCCTCGCCGTCCTGGCAGCGACGGCGGGAGCGTACGACCTCGAGCCGTCGATTCGCGACCTGGCACCGGCGCTCGGACGGGCCGGGCGGAGCGGGATTGGCGTCGCGACGTTCGAGGACGGCGGGTTCGTCGTCGACGCGGGCCACCCGACGGGCCGGTTCACCACCGAGCCGCCGGCCGAGGGCGACTGGACGGTTCCGCCCGTCGTCGCCAGACACGACCTCCCCGACTCCTGGCGGTTTCTGGTCGTCGTCCCGGACGTCGAACCCGGCCGTTGCGGCGAGGACGAGGACGCCAGCCTCCGCTCGGTCATCGAACACGCCGATCCGGGAATCGCCGACGACATCGCCGGCGTCCTCACGCGAAAACTGCTCCCAGCGGCCGCGGAAGGCCGACTCGAGGCCTTTGGCGAGGCGATCTCGACCATCGGCCACAAGAACGGTGCCTGGTACGCCGACGTCCAGGGCGGCGTCTTTCGCCCGCCCGCGGGCGAACTCGTCGACGCACTGGCCTCGAGTCCGGTCGTCACCGGCGTCGGACAATCGTCCTGGGGACCGACCGTCTACGGCGTCACCGACGACCGACACGCCGACGAGGCCGTCGCCGCGGCGAGGGACGCACTCGAGGGGACGGGCGTCGAGGGACGAGTTCTCGTCTCGCGGGCGACGACCGAAGGCGCGACTCGAGAGTGATAGAGCGGGAGCGATAGCGAGGGAACGACTCGAGAGCAATAAAGAAAAAACGCTCAGTTGCCGTTGTCCGACAGGTAGAGCGTTCGGTCGATGATGCTGACGGCCCCCTGTCCCCAGCGCTGGACTGCCGCGCCGTCGGCGTCCGGCACGTCGATGACGATCTGCTGGCCGTCGATCGTCACGTCGCCGTCCGGCGTCGACTCCTGGTCCGCGAAGCTCTGGAGCTGATAGGTGAGCAAGCGCTTCGTCGACCCCGTGATGGACACCGTTTTGGGGTCGAACGTGTAGGTCAACACGGCCCCGTCGTCGGTCTCCTCGGCGGACACCTCGAAGCCGTGACTGCTCAGCGAGAGGTCCGGTTTCTCCTCGTTGAGCGTCTCGAGTGCGCGGTCGACCGGAATCTCCTCGATGTCGTCCTCGGCGGTGTCGACGTGGTCGGCGGGATCGAACGGATCGAATGCAGCGGCCGCGTCGTCCGGTGCGTCCGAATCGTCTGTTTCGTCCGGTTCGTCCGCGCCGTTCAATTCGTCCAGGTCCTCTGGTCCATCATCCACAACCTCGACACTCCCGTCGTCGCTCGCTTCGTCCAGATCGCCCGATTCTCGAGGAGCGGGCGTCTCGAGGGACGGGTCTCGTTCAGTCTCGGCCACGGCGTCGGCATCTGCAGCGACCCCTTCCGAGAAGGTGAATTCGCCTCTATCGGCGTCGGTTTCTGGAGTCGGGTCAGAATCGCTGGCGGTCGCCGTGTCGAGGTGGTCGGGTTCGACGTCGCCGTTGGCATCAGAGGACGCCTCGAGTCCGGCCCCGTCGGAGCCGTCCATCGTCGACTGTCGGACGGCTTCGGGAAAGTCGGGACTATTCGCTGGCGGGGCGGCGTAGACGGTGGATTCGTCATCGTTCGCTGTCTCCGCGTCGTCATCTCCTTCGTCCGTTGCCCTCTGCTCGTCGCCGTCGTCCGAACCCGAGTCGTCATCCTCGCTGTCTGAACTCGAGCCCTCGACGTCCGGTTCCGGGGCGCTCTCGAGTTCGCCGGCGATCTGGGGGTACCTGGCGTCGGCGATCGTATCCCGGTCGAGCGGGGTAGCGTACCACGCCGTTCGATCCGGGGACGTGATGAACCTCCCGCGGTTGCGTGCGAGCAGTGCGTCGTCGGATTCGGATTGCGCGTCCTCGGTGTCGTCGAGTTCGTCGTCGCCGTCGGCATCGCTCGCGGCATCCTTCTGCTCGTTATCCTCGCCTTCCGACTCGAACGACTTGGCACCGTCGTCGTTCGACTCGCCTACATCGTCATCCTCGGGTCCGGGCGACTGGGTAGCCGTTTCGTCGTCCGTCGTCTCGTCAATCGCCGCGGAGTCGTCCACCGCAGAGTCGTCCGCTCGAGCCTGTTCGACCTCGGACGTCGGTCCTGCCTGTTCGGCCTGGTCCTCGTGTGCGGGCTGGGGTTGTGCGTGCGCCTGGCCCGCCGGTGTCTGGTGTGGCGCCTGCTGAGGCTGCTGGGGCTGGTGAGGCTGCTGTCCCTGCTGGGCCGGACCCTGCGTCCGCCCCGAACTGATCGTCCCGCTACTCAGATGCAGCTGGGTCCCACCGCCGGAACCGTGGGAAAATCCCTCGAGGTTGTGCCCGACGTCGGTCAACCCATCGTCCAGCGTGTCCTCGAGTTTGTCGACTTTGTCACCGACGCTACGGAGGGCGAGCGAGAGGTCCCAGAGGACGACGACCGCGAAAAACAATAGCGCCAGAAAGACCGTTACAGCGACACCGCCCAGAAATTGCACGTCCATCTCGACCATACTAGTAACTACATTCGAAATCTCCTGGTCGTACCTTAGTAGTTCGGACCGTTTCAGCGGTCGACTCACCGCTCGATACGCATGGCTGTAGCGCTCGAGAACGGGCGTGACTCGAAAGCGTATTCCACCCGCCGCCAAAAGACCCGGTATGCTCACGTTCGTCGGACTCGGCCTCTACGACGAGCGGTCGATCACCGTCGAGGGCCGGGACGCCCTCCGGAACGCCGACCGTTCCTACGCCGAGTTCTACACCAGCCAGCTCGTCGGGACTACCGTCGAGTCGCTCGAGAACCACCACGGCATCGACGTCGAGGTCCGTGACCGGGCAGGGGTCGAACAACATCCGGACGACATCCTCGAGGCCGCCGAGACCGAAGACGTCGTCTTCCTCACGGCCGGGGACACCATGATCTCGACCACGCACGTCGACCTCCGATTGCGTGCTCACGAACGCGGAATCGAGACCCGCGTGATCCACGGCATCACCGCCCAGACCGCAACCAGTTCGCTCACCGGGCTCCAGAACTACCGGTTCGGGAAGGCGACGACCCTCCCGTTCCCCTACGCCCACGGCGCCGACGGGTTGCCAGCGAGCGTCACCGAGACCATCGAGGCGAACCGCGAGGCGAACCTGCACACGGTCGTCTACCTCGACATCAAAGCCGAGCGCGGCGAGTACATGACCGCCGAGGTCGCCGCCGAGTTGCTCGCCGAGAAGTACCCCGACCTGGTGGGCGTCGTCGTCGCTCGAGCCGGCAGCCCCGACCCCCTGATCGAGGCCGGGACGATGACCGACCTCGCCGAGCGGGAGTTCGGCGACCCGCTCCACCTGCTCGTGATCCCCGGCGAACTGCACCTGCTCGAGGCCGCCGCCCTCTGTGAACTGGCGGGGGCGGATCGGGACGACCTCGAGATTGCCTGATTCGCACGAATGCCGGAGTCCAGTCCCCCGAACGACTGCCCCCCGAACGACAGTCCACCACTCGGCCTCGCACGCGGGACCGTCGCCCTCGTGTCACACCACCCGGGGTGGCTCGACGCGGCCGCGGCCGAACTCGAGCGACTCGAGCAGGCGTTCGAACGTGACGGGGTCGACGACCGCGTCCTCGGGTACGAGCACGTCGGTTCGACGGCCGTCCGCGGACTCGCCGCGAAGCCGATTCTGGATCTGCTCGTCCTGGTCGCGGACTTGGAGACCGTTTCCGGTCTGCAACCGGCGCTCGAGCGCCTCGGATACGAACGGCGACCGAACGACGGCGTTCCCGACCGCGTCTTCTTCGCGAAGGGGACGGAGACCGACCGGACGCACTACCTGGCGGTTGCGCCGTGGGGGAGCGACTGTCACCGCGAGCAGGTGGTCTTCCGGGACTTTTTGTGCGAGAACCCATCCACGGCCGAGGCGTACGAGACGCTCAAGCGACGGCTCGCGGGGCGTTATTCAGATGAACGGGCAGCGTACACCGACCGAAAGGAACCGTTCGTCGAAGAGATCCTTGAGCAGGCCGTCTCGGCGGGGTACGGACTCGAGGAACGGCCCTAGCCGGACGGATCGGCACTACGAGAAGAACCGCTTCAGTCGGGCGAGCAACCCGTTCGCTCGTTCGTCGTCTCGACCCGCGGAAACGCCCCTCTCGATGGCTCCCTGGTCGGGACGAGGGGGTTCCGAGCGCCTGTCGTCGGCCCCCGTGGTTCCGTCGTTCTTCGCTACCTCGACCGCCCGTCCGAGAAGCCCTTCAGCGTCGTCGACCGCGTCTCTCACCGGCGCGGCCACGAGCGGTTTCCCGTCGAACCGGTCGCGTTCGACCGACGTGGCGGCGGCGATGATGACGGCGTCGGCCGCCCCGATCAACTCGCCCGAGAGTTCGTTCTCCGTGCCCATGGCCCCCTGGACCTCGACGTCGATCTCGTGGCCGCTCGCCTCGGCGACCCGCTCGAGGTTCTCGGCGGCCATGTGACTGTGTGCGATCCCCGTCGGGCACGCGGTGACTGCGACGAACTTCATGGGCTAGCGGTCCGCTACGTAGTCACGAACCGTAGGTTTCGTGGTCGCCTCGAGCGCGCGTTCGACGAACGACCTGGCCTCGTCCGTGTCGACGTCGGTGACGCTCGCCTTCACCTCGGGAATCGAGAGGGGAGTGACGCTGAGTTCGTCGAGGCCGAGTCCGATCAGGAGTTCGGTCAGTTCCGGATCGGCGGCCATCTCGCCGCACATCCCGATTCGAGCGCCACCCGAGTGACCCGCCCGGACCGCACGCTCGACGATCCGAAGTACCGCCGGTTCGCAGGGATCGTGGAGGTGGGCGACTCGATCGTTCTCCCGAGCAGCGGCCATAACGTACTGGGTGAGGTCGTTAGTCCCGATGCTGAGAAACTCGACGCGTTCGGCGAACGCCTCGGCGAGCAACGCCGCACTCGGCGTCTCGACCATCGCGCCCAGTTCGGGCATCGCGTAGTCGACGCCCTCCTCGGCGAGCGCCCCGGCCGCCGATTCGACCGCCGCGATCGCCGCCTCGAGTTCCCCGATCGTCGACACCATCGGGAACAACACCGACAGCGAGCCCTCGCCGATGGCCTCCGCCCGGAGCAGGGCCCGCAGTTGCGTTTCGAATCGTTCGGCGTCCGGGCCGAGTGACCGACGAATCCCGCGCTCGCCGAGGAACGAGTGCTCCGCACCGGGGCGGTCGGGGGACAAAATCGGTTTGTCGCCCCCGGCGTCGAGGGTTCGGACGACGACGCGGCCCTCGGGAAACGCGTCGAGTACCTCCGCGTAGGTCTCGACCTGTTCGTCCTCGTTCGGCGGCGTCGGTCGGTCCAGAAAGAGGAACTCGGTTCGAAAGAGCCCGATTCCATCCGCGCCACGGTTGATCGCCGCCTCGAGGCCCGAGAGCGTGCAGACGTTGGCGTCGACCGCGATCGGTTCCCCGTCGGCCGTAGATACCGGCGCCGCGCGAATCTCGACGCCCCCTCCCCCCTCGGCGCGCGCTCGCTGTTCGGCCGTCGGATCGACGGTCACCGATCCGGCGTCGCCGTCGACGAGGACGTTCGCACCGGCCTCGATCGACCGCAGTTCCTCGCCCACGTCGACGACGGCGGGTATGCCGATCGATCGGGCGAATATCGCCGAATGAGCGGTTCGTCCGCCTTCGACGGTCGCGAATCCAGCCACTCGGTCGGGGTCCAGCCGTGCGGCGTCGCTGGGCGTGAGTCGTCGAGCGAGCACCACTGCCCCGTCTAGCAACGCACCGAGGTCGACGCGATCGTCGTCAGCGAGTACCCGAAGCAATCGATCGCGAACGTCCCGGAGGTCGTCGGCCCGCTCGGCCACTGCGCCGTCCGTCTCCTGGAACTGGTCGATCGGACCCTCGAACGCTCGACGGACCGCGTGTTCGGCGGGCAGTCGATCCGCGATGGCGTCCGCGACGGCGTCCGTGATCTGCGGATCGTCGAGGAACTGCCGGTGGGCGTCGAAGACCGCCGCTTCCGCCTCGCCAATCCGTTCGGCCGTTCGCTCGCGTTCGCGCTCGAGTTCCTCGCGAGCGCGCGCTCTGGCGTCGTCGAACCGATCTCGTTCCACCGCCGGGTCGACCGTCGCCGGCTCCGGCGGTGCCTCGAGGTCGGCGGCGGAACCGGAACGGGCCCACACCGCGGTCCCGACGCCGACGAGGGGAGCAACGCCCGTCCCGTCGATCGTTCGGCGGTGGTCGTCTTCGGGCATGGTTGGAGTCTCAGGGTTCAGGTCGAACGCTTCGCTTCGGGCGTCGAGAGCACCGACTGGAGGGCGTCAAGGGCAGCCTCGGCGTCGGCCCCCTCCGCGACGATTCGAACCGCCTGGCCGCTCGGAACGCCGAGGCTCGTCACCGCGAGGACGCTCTCCGCCTCGACGAGGTCGCCGTTCGCCGGCCCGACCCGTACGTCGGCGTCGAACCCGTTCGCGGTCCGGACGAACGCCGTGGCCGGGCGGGCGTGGAGTCCGTCCTCGGGCGCCACGGTGACGATCCGTTCCATCAGGTGATCACCTCCGTGAGCGCGTTTCGGACCTCCGCGGGCGACTCGGCGTCGTGAAGGCGCTCGCGCACCTCGTCGTGTACGAGCGCACGCGAGAGCGAACTGAGCGTCGCGAGGTGGTCATCGGCCCCGCTCTCGTCGGTGGGAGCGAGCAGCATGAACAGGAGCGTCGCCGGTTCGGCGTCCGCATCGCCGAGAGGGACCCCCTCGCTCGAGCGGGTGAACGCGACCGTCGCCCGCCTGACGACCTCGGTCCTGGCGTGGAACAGGCCGACGCCCTTTCCCACTGCAGGGCTCGTCTCGGCCTCGCGGGCGAGGACGGCCTCGAGTGCGACGTCGCGGTCCGTCACGCGGCCGGCCTCGACGGCGCGGTCGAGCAGGTACTCGATGCAGCCGTACGCGTCCGGGGGTGGCTCCTGGAGCGCGATGAGCTCCGGTGTGAGTACGGCGTCGATGTCGTCCATGCGTGTAGTATACCCGGGAGGGGTTTAATCAGTCACTCTTCCCCTGTCTCTCGATCTCGCCGCACTCGAAACGGCCTCGTAGTCGGGTTTGAGGGCCGTGACGACCACGGCCGTCACGACCGTTCCGACGGCGAGACACGCCAGGAACTGGAGCCATCTATTGGCCAAAAGCACGACGAGAACCCCGCCGTGGGGCGCGGGCATCGCCACGCCGAGCCACACCGCCGTCGCGGCCGCGGTCGCGCTTCCGAGCACGGTGCTAGGGACGACCCGGGCGGGGTCGTCGGTCGCGTAGGGGATCACCCCCTCGGTGACGAACGACAGCCCCATCGCCAGCGCGGGTCTAGCGCGTTCGTAGCGCCCCCACGGATACTTCTGCGGGGCGACGACGTTGGACAGCGCGAGTCCGAGCGGCGGCACCATGCCAGCGATCATCACCGCCGCCATCGGCGCGTAAATCTGCTCGGGAATCAGCGTCACGCCGAATACGTACGCGATCTTGTTGACGGGGCCACCGCTGTCGATCGCCATCATCGCGCCCAGAACGGCCCCCAGCGCGAGCGCTTCGAGACCGGCCGCGTCGCGGGCGAGGGCCGTAAGTCGCTCCATCGCGAGCGCGAGCGGTGGCGCGAGCAAAAAGAGCACGACCGGCGCGAGTACACAGGTTACCAGGACGGGAAGCAGGAGAACCGGGACGAGCGGTTCGACGGCCTTCGGGACGTCGAGGCGAGCGAGGGCGGCGACGACGACGCCGACGAGCAGTCCGACCCCGAGCGCCCCCAGATAGCCCGCCCCCGCCTGGCCGGTCTCGATTCCGACGATACGGCCCGCCTGCTCGACGACCGCACCCTGCTGGACGAGTGCGGCCAGGACGAAACCCGGCGCGAGCGCTGGTCGATCGGCGATTCCGTAAGCCACGTACGCGCCGAGTACCGGCACCGCGAACGCGAGCCCCGCACGACCGATCTCGGCGAGAAACCACGCGAGCGTGCCCGGTCGCTCGAGCGCCCCCGCTCCTCCGGCGATGTGAGCCGCTGCGAAGAAGACGCCGCCGATGGTGACGAACGGGATCATGAAGCTCACGCCGGTCATGACGTTCCGTCGAACCGACTCGAGATGGTCTGAGAGGGCGGTCGTGACGGTCATGTTCGTGTGCGCCTCCGGCGCGGATCACCTTGTAAAGAGCGGGACGTCGGTCGAGTCCGAGCGCAGACCAGACATCTCGGGGACGGTCGTCCCCGGGACCGAAACGACCTCCGCGGCGACGGTCACGCCCATGCGGAGGGCGGCGGTGCCGGACTGCCCGCGGACGAACGTCGAGAGGACGCCCGCCAGCAGCGCGTCGCCCGCGCCCACGGTGTCGACGACGTCGGTGTCCTGGGATTCTGCCCGATAGATCCCGTCCGGTGAGGCCAGCAGCGCGCCGTCGTCGCCCAGCGATGCAACGACGTGTTCGAATCCCTCGTCGCGGAGCGCCTGTGCCGCTTCCACGCACTCCTCGACGGTGTGGACGGGCATTCCCGTCGCCGTGCCGAGTTCGCGGCGGTTGGGTTTACAGACGAAGTACTCGCTTCGAAGTCCCTTCAGCAGGTCGCCCTGGACGTCCACGACGGTCTGCCACGGTCCCGCTCGAGCGATTCGATCGATCGTCGCCGGGCCCAGGTTCGGTGGAAGGCTCCCCGCGACGACGACCATCTCGGGGTCGTGCTCGCGGACCTTCGCGACGACCTCGCGGACGGTTTCTTTCTTGACGTTGTGTCCCGATTGGTTGATCTTGTACTCCTCCTCGTCCGTGAGAATCGTCGTGTTGAGACGGGTACAGCCGCCCATCTCGACGAAATCGTTCGGCACTTTCTGTCGGACGAGTTGCTCCTCGATGTACGTCCCCAGAAAGCCGCCCGTGAGTCCGGTCGCCAGCGTCTCGATGCCGAGTCCGTAGAGGTACTTCGAGACGTTGATCCCCTTCCCGCCGGGATCGTACTGAGACATACTCGCACGCTTGACGGCGTCGGAATCGAGTTTTCCCTCGACAGTGATGGTGTGATCCACGGCCGGATTGAGAGTCACGGTGAGGATCACTCGACCACCCCGTCGACGACGTCGACGCCCGCGGCCTCGAACGGCTCGCGCTGGGCGTCGGTGAGGACCGCATCGGTCACGAACGCGTCGATCGAGGCGTAGTCAGCGAAGTGGACGAAACTCCGCCGACCGAGTTTCGACCCGTCGGAGACGAGGACGACCCGCTGGGCCTTCTCGACCATCAACGACTTCATTCGCGCTTCGTCCTCGTTCGGCGTCGTCAGCCCCGACTCGGGGTGGATAGCGTTCGTTCCGAGGAAGACGACGTCGAAGTTCGTCCGCTCGAGGAATTCCTCGCCGGTGGGCCCGACGAGCGCCCAGGTCTGCTCGCGAAGCGTGCCGCCGGTCAGCTTCACGTCGCCGTGTTCGCCCAGTTCCATCGCGATGAGCGGCGAGTTCGTCGCGGCGATAAACGCGACGTCGGGCGTGGCTTTCGCGACTTCCATGGTCGTCGTGCCGGAATCGAAGAAGACGACCTGCCCCTCGAGGACCTCCTCGGCCGCACGCCGCCCGATGGCGCGTTTCGCCTCCAGGTTCTGCACCTGTTTTTGGCTGTAAGAACGTTCCTCGGCGACGCTGGTGATCGGAAGCGCGCCTCCGTGAGAGCGTTCGATCAGCCCGTCGGACTCGAGGTCCTGCAGGTCGCGACGGATCGTCGCCTCGGAGACGCCGAGTTCCTCGGCGAGTTCGGTAACGGTCTGTCCGTTCTCCTGGGAGACGACGTTGACGATTTCGCGTTTCCGTTGTTTGGGCAGCATGATTCGGGCGGGGGTAACGGTACTCGTTGGTTGAGTGTTCTCCGGCCCGGACCTTATGTGTTTTCGCTCGTTTCTGCTCATCTTTGACGGCTCGAGAGGATCGCGAGGACGAACGTGACGATGGCACCGACGCTCGATACGATCGCGCCGCCGTAGATCCCTTGCAGGTAGTTGTACGTCGCGACCAAGACGAGCGCGACGCCGAGTGCCAGCGGGGCGAACTCCGCTACCGAAGCCGTGTCGATCGACGTCACGCGAGTTGCTCTCCACCTTCCGTCGTGGGTCTGGTCTCGGAATCGAACGTGAGCGACTCGCCGGATTCGGAGTCGAAGTAGTGGAGCGAACGGCGGTCGAATTCGACGCTGACGCGATCGTCGACCTCTATCGGGCCGCCCGGTTCGACCGACGCTTTCATCGTTTTGCCGTCGCCCAGTCCGAGTTCGAGGACGGTCTTCTCACCCTGCGGTTCGACGACGTTGACAGTCGCTGGCAATCCGTCGGGACGTAACGTCACGTCCTCGGGACGGACGCCGAGAACGACCTCGTCACCGATCGACTCCTCGAGCGCCCACTGATACTCGTCGGGCACGCTGTGCTGGAAGGGGCCGAGGTCGAGCGCGAGGCCGTCCTCGCTCCGGTGGACCGTTCCCTCGAGGAAGTTCATGCTCGGCGATCCAAGGAAGTCCGCAACGAACAGGTTCCGCGGGTTGGAGTAGACGAACGTCGGCGGGCCGACCTGCTGGATCTGGCCACCGTCCATGACGGCGATCTGGTCGCCGAGGGTCATCGCTTCGACCTGGTCGTGGGTGACGTACACCGTCGTCGTCGAGAGCGTGTCGTGGAGTTTGTTCAACTCCGCGCGCATCTGGACGCGAAGCTTCGCATCGAGGTTCGAGAGCGGTTCGTCCATCAGGAAGACGTCCGGTTTGCGAACGATCGCTCGGCCGAGGGCGACGCGCTGTTGCTGGCCGCCAGAGAGCTCCGCCGGTTTGCGGTCCAGCAGGTCGTCGATCTGAAGCAGATTCGCCGTCTCCTGGACGCGCTCGTCGATCGTCTCCTCCTCGACGCCGTGCTGTTCCAGCCCGAATCGCATGTTCCCGCGCACTGTCTTGTGGGGATAGAGCGCGTAGTTCTGGAACACCATGGCGATGTCGCGCTCGTACGCGCGACGGTCGTTGACGACCTCGTCACCGATCTCGATCGTTCCCTCGCTCGCTCGCTCGAGACCGGCGATCAGCCGTAGCGTCGTCGTCTTGCCACAGCCGGAGGGCCCCACCAGGACGGTAAAGCTCTCGTCGGGGATTTCGAGGGAGACGCCGTCGACGGCGACGATGTCGTCGAACCGCTTGACGAGGTCCTCGAGTCGTACTTCAGCCATCTATACCACCGCCGGTGATCGTGTGTCGTAGGTGCATCGGTTTCGAATTCATTCTTTTACCGCCCCCTGCGTGAGCCCGCTGACGATGTACCGCTGGAAGAACAGCCCGAACAGGATGCCGGGCAACGCGGCGATCATGCCGCCAGCGGCGAGGTGCGCCCAGTCGATGAAGTCGTCGGCGACGAACAGGGAGACGGCGATCGGGAGCGTCTGCGAGGTCTGGCTCCGCGTGAGTACCAGCGCGAAGATGAACTCGTTCCACGAGAAGATGAACGCGAGAATCGCCGTCGCCGCGATGCCGGGCTTGGCAACGGGAAGGATCACTTTCACGAACGCCTCCCAGGTCGAACAACCGTCGACCATCGCCTGTTCGTCGAGCGACTCCGGCACCCCGTCGAAGTAGTTCTTCATGATCCAGACTGCGAACGGGAGGTTGAAGAACGTGTACGTCAGGATGAGCGCGACGCGCGTGTCGGTGAGGTTCCCGGTCAATCCGCCGATGAGCGGCGGGTTCGACATGATCTGGAAGAACGGGACGATCAGCGCAATCGGCGGAATCATCCGCGCGCCGACGATCGAGAGCAACAGCGCCTTGTTCCCCAGGAAGTCGTACCGGGAGAACGTGTAGCCGGTCAACGTTCCGAGCGTGACGCAGATGACGGTCGTCGTCGTCGCGACGATCAGACTGTTGATCGTATACGCTTCGAACGGCCGGTTCCGGAAGATGTCGACGTAGTTCTGTACCGTCGGCTCCTGCGGAAAGAACGTGATCGGAATCGTCAGCACCTCGCTCTGGGTCTTCAGGCTCGTGATGAAGATGTAGTAGATCGGGAACCAGATCACGATCACGTACAGGAGCAGTAGCCCGTAGGCGAGCAACCGTTCTCTGACGACGCTCGGCCACACGTCGTCCGTGACGAGGCCGGCGCGTTCGGCGACTCTGTTGAGACGTGAATCTTTCGTACTCATGAGTTGTAAGGAGTCCCTCCGAAGACCGAGTAGAGGATCGCCACGATGGCGAACGTGACCGCGAGCATGACGACACCCAGGGCGGCTCCCTCGCCAGTCCGCTGGAACTCCATGGACGTGCGGTAGAGCCAGGACGCCCACACCTCGGTGGACTTCCCGGGACCACCCTTCGTCATCACCCAGACCAGATCGAGTGCCCTGATGTCGAAGATGATCCGAATCGTCAACGCGACCATGATCGACGGTTTCAAGAACGGATACGTGACGTTCCGGAATCGCGACCAGCGGCTCGCGCCGTCCACTTCGGCCGCGTCGTACAGCTGCTCGGGGACGTTCTGGAGCCCCGCGAGCAGGATGATCACGATGAAGGGCGTGAAGACCCAGATGTCCGCGATGATCAGCGCCATCATCGCGAGCGTTCCGTCCGAGAGGAACGCGATCTTCTCCGAGAGCACGCCCGACTGGACGAGCAGACCGTTAATCGCGCCGTTTTTTGATTCGAACATCCAGCGCCACATGAGCCCGCTCATCACGTACGGGAGGATCCAGGGGACGATCACGGCGGTCCGGATCCATCCCCGGCCCTTGAGGTCCTTGTTGAGCAGGAGCGCGATCCCGAGTCCGAGAAGGAACGAGAACGTGACGCTGAAGCCCACGTAGATGACGGTGTTCCTGGTAAACGCGACGAAGTCCGGGTTCAGGACGCCGAGCGTGCCGCCCGATTCGAGCAACAGCCGTTTGAAGTTTCGCAATCCCACGAACTCCGACTCTTGCGTGAGCGGGTTTTCCCAGAACAGACTCGACCAGAAGAGCCTCGCGGTCGGGTAGACGATGATTGCGGCGATCCAGATCAGCGTCGGCCCGACCGTTAGCGGGATGAACAGCCGGTCGAGCGTTCGTCGTAACGACTTCTCTGGCGTTTCCATGATAGTAACTTCTAGCGGAGATAGTGCTCAGGTGCTCTTCACAGAATGCCGATGTCCTGATAGAGTCGGGTGATGTTTTCCTGTGCGTCCTCCAGTGCGGTCTGCGGATCCTTCTCGCCGAGCAGCGCTGGCGTGATTTGCTCGTCGATGTAGTCGTCAACCTGCGGTTGCTGAAGGTACGTCTCGCTCTTGGCGTGCTCGAGGTTGTACTTCATGTCCTCGAGCAACCAGGAGGGGTAGGCGTCCTGGATCTCGTCGTCTTCGTAGACGTCGGGGACGACGCACGGGTTACCTTCGACGAGCATGTTGTTCTTGCACGACTCGCGGTTCGTCATGAATTCCGCGAACCGCTGGGCAGCCGCTTTGTTCTCCGAGAACGCCGAGATACTGATTCCGTTCGTGTCCTGGAACGTGGCACGTCCACCGGGTCCTTCGGGCGGTTTCGCGCTTCCGATGCGGTCTTCGCCCCACTCCTCGATTGCGCGGGAGCCGAGCGGCGTCCACGATTCGACTGTCGCGAACTCGCCAGCGATGAAGGCGTCACCGACCGGCCCTTCGCCCATGCTCGAGATGCCGTCGGGAATAATGCCCTCGCCACGGAGTTGTGTGATGAACTCCATGGCCTGCTGGCCCTCCTCGCCGGCAAAGACCGGTTCGTTGTCGTCGTTGAACAGGGACCCACCAGCCTGATAGATCAGCTGTTTGAACGTGAATACGGATTTATCCGCCCACGTGAAGCCGAATCCGGCGCGGTCCCCGTCCGAGAGTTCCGGCCCCATCTCCAGTACGTCGTCCCAGGTGTCCGGCGGCGTCTCCACGACGTCCTTGTCGTAGAGGAACGATCCCCACTTCCCGAACTCGGGCGCCATGTACGGATCGCCATCGAACGTGACGAGGTCGGCGAGGCTGTCGGGGAAGTTACCCATGTGGTCGTCGTCGACGTCGATCGGCTCGAGCCACCCGGCGTTGACGAAGTCCGCGAGCCACCACGTCGGTCCGTTGAACGCGTCGACCTTCGGGCTCTCGCTGTTGAAGATGGTCGTCAGACTGGTCTTCAGGTTCGCCCAGGGAACCTCGTTGACGTCGACGGTAATACCGGTTTCCTCCTGGAAGCGTTCGATGTTGTCTCTGGTCCCCTCGTCGAACTCGAGGCTCCCCGCGTTGTAGAACGTGATCTCGTCCGCCGTTTCACCGTCGCCCCCGTTCCCGTCCGAATCGTCGCCGAGACAACCCGTGAGGCCCACGATGCTAGTGGCACCGAGCGCCCCCGTCGTCTTCATGACCTTCCTCCGTGTGTGCCGTTTCCCTGGCATACCATCACACATTCCTGAACGTGGTGATAAATCTTACGCAATATCGATCACGTTCGATCACTTCGGTGCGAATTCAACGTAGATAAGGTCGCATAATAGCTGCAGCGGGAGCACTATCGAGCAAAGTCTGCGATAATCGCCGAACGTAGTGCCAATTTTCGGTCGAATAATACGGTCAGTACGGGCGCTCGTAACCGTTTCAACCCGTGAACCACTTCTACGTCAGTCGAAGATCGTGTGCCGACGTGAAATTCGTCCGAAATCGATCACGATCGATCAAAAGAAGTCAGCCACTTACAGACGATCGACGATCGCCGCCGTCACTTCGTCCGTCGAGGCGTCGCCACCCAGGTCGCCCGTCCGCGGGCCGTCCTCGAGCACGCCTTCGACCGCCTCCTGGACGGCCGTACCCTCGTCCTCGTGGCCGAGGTACTCGAGTAGCATCGCCGCCGAGAGAATGGCGGCGGAAGGGTTGGCGACGCCCTGGCCAGCGATGTCGGGAGCGGTGCCGTGGACCGGTTCGAAGAGCGCCCGGTCGGGTCCGACGTTCGCGCTCGGGAGCAAGCCGAGACCGCCGACGAGCCCCGCCGCGAGGTCCGAGAGCACGTCGCCCGCGAGGTTCGGGCAGACGACCACGTCGAACTGCGTCGGGTCGAGACAGACGTGGGTGGCGAAGGCGTCCATCAGCACCTCCTGTGTCTCCATGCCCTCCGCGTCGGCCACGTCAACGACCGCATCGCGAAACCGACCGTCAGTTTCGCGCATGACGTTGGCCTTGTGAACGACCGCGAATTCGTCGAGGCCGCGGTCTTCGACGAACTCGCAGGCGAACTCAGCCAGTCGTCGCGAGGCCGAGTCGGTCACCACGCGCGTCAGCGTCGAGAGGTCGTCGCTCAGCCGGGTTTCGTGGCCCGAGTAGACCCCCTCGGTGTTCTCCCGGAGAAAGACGAGGTTCGTCTCCGGCCGAACCGCGTCGACGCCGGGGTAGGCCCTGGCGGGACGCACGTTGACGAACGAGTCGACGGCCTCGCGAAGTGGAAGAATCACGTCCGCAGCAGTTTCGCCCGCGGCACCGAAGAGCGTCGCGTCGCTCGAGGCGACGAGATCGTAGGTCTCCTGGGGAAGCGCCTCGCCGGTTTCGGCCTTCACGGCGTCGCCCGCCGCCGCCTCTCGAAACGAGAAGTCGATGTCCAGCGCCTCGAGTACCTCGAGCGCCGCCGGTGTCACTTCCTGGCCGATGCCGTCGCCAGGGACGACGGCGATGTCGTGGGTCATGCTTGCGGTCGTTCTGGAAGCCCAAAGAGGGTATCGAAAGCGGTATATTTGCCAGTCCTGGCCGGAAACGAGCGGTCGTATATCAAGATATCGTACAGTCTCGGGAACCCGAATAGCCAGAAAGGTTATCATACTCGCATTCGAGTATCTGCTTCATGGTGGTGCTCGGACGGACCCAGCTCGCGTACAGTACACTGAATACACTCGGGAAGCGAGAAATTTCGTACAGTGGGTTAGTGCTTCTGAACGTACTCTTCCTGTACCTCTTCGGGTGGCTCGTCGTCGTTCCGGTGGTGTTTACCCTCGGGTTCTTGCTCCACGCACGAACCCTGTGACGGAACCGAACGGGGCCTCGCGGTACCGTCGAATCGTCACCCCCCAGTAACCAGGTACCGCGGTCGCCTCGAGACACCCATTGACCAGAACGCGGAGGCTAACGACTGAGACGCATCGAGCGTTCGCCCTCGATGAATTCCGCGACGCCGGTGGAGCGATGCCACCACGGAATTCGTCGAGTCTACAGGTAGCAGGTGAGCCACCCAGCGCCAGCGCTGGATAGAACGTTTTCGAAGAGGACCCGAGTGGTTCCGACACGCGCGAATGGGTCGAGGTCCTCACGGCGAGACGGCAAGATTCGAGGACGACCCTGGCAAGACGGCTACAATGCGGGCCCGTCTCGTTCTCGAGACTGAGCAGAGTTGACGCCGACCGAGTGGTCTGGCCCGACCTCGTCAGGATCCACTGTGGTCGCTTCGTCACGGCACGTTTCGAAGAGGTCGACTGCCCACTCGTAGACGGCCTCGTCTTCGGTGACGAACCCTCCTTTGACGACGCCCTGCTCGTCAGTGAGGTCGATTCCAACCGCGCCGTCGACGATCCCGACTGAGATCGGAACGTCGTCGAAGACGGAAGCGTGGACGTCCGTTTCCTCGAGCATCTCGCGCAACTGCTTCGCGGAGGTCGGATGGGTCCGGATGGCATCGAGGACGTCCGGTGTGATCACCATCTCGAGGCGGGTGTCCCCGTGGACGGTCGATTTCCAGTCGTTTTCGATGAACTCCGGGGCGACCGTGCGTGTAACGCCTCGAATCCGGTCGCTAGAGCGGCGAAATTCGAGTATCCGTCGAACGATGGCGGTCGCGTCACTCTCCTCGAGAACGATGAGTTCGGCATCGCGAAGGCGTCGGACGTCGAACGTCACGAGGTCGGACGGTAGCCACTGCAGCGGTTCGCGGAGACGACGTTCGGCCTCCATTTCTCCCACCAAGCGAGTGAACTCGTCACACACCCATTCACCGGTCGGTGTCACCGTACACTCCTGTCCCGAGCGTGCGATCCAGTTGCGCGCTTCGAACTCCCGGAGAATGCGCGCGGTCGTTACCCGCGATGCACCGATCCGTTCCCGGATCTCGTCGTGGCTTTTGGGTGCCTCGACGAGGAGTCGTAAGACTGCCACGCGGTTCTCCGAGTTCGCGAGAAACGCGACGTCCTCGAGTGCGCCCATCGTGTCTATTGGTAACCTGCAACGTGGCATTAACCTATGGGATAGATGGCGGCGGTGGGATGGCTGTGTCCGGTGGCGGTTTGGTCAGGTCCGTCGCTATCGTATGGCCTGGTCACGGTGGTTGGTTCACGGTCGCCGAGGTCGTTGTGTCACCATCCGTTCGTCGTTCACGCCGTGATCAGCGACGACACCGTGACCGACGTAACCCCCGGAACGTCATGCGGATGCGAATCGACGAGTGAGACTGTACCCACACCGAGGCGGCCGTCGAGCCGCCTCGAGTGTGGGATGTGAGAATCGGGCGGCCGAACGCGATCGGCAATCCAGCCGACGACACCACGACGACCACTCATGACACTCGACGAAGAACGATTGAACCAGCACGTACAGACGGCGATTACCGACTTCGGAGCGACGGCACACGCGCCGCTCGTCGTCATCGGCGACGAACTCGGCCTGTACGAGACGCTCGCCGACGAGGGGCCGCTCACGTCGGCCGAACTGGCCGAGAAAACAGACACCGCGGAACGGTACGTCCGCGAGTGGCTCCCCTCACAGGCTGCCGGAGGGTACGTCACCTACGATGCGGAGACGAACCGCTACACCCTCACCCCCGAACAGGCCGCGATACTCGCTGACGAGACCAGCCCGGCGTTCATGGTCGGCAACTTCCGGGTCGCCCTGTCGGCGGCCAGAATCGAATCACAGCTCGTCGAGGCGTTCCGCACGGGTGAGGGCGTGGGGTGGCACGAACACGACGCGGACCTCTTCCACGCAATCGAACACTCCTGGCGGCCACAGTACTCGGCCAATCTGGTCGACAGCTGGATTCCCGCGCTCGAGGGGGTGGACACGACGCTTCAGGACGGTGGGCGCGTCGCCGACGTAGGCTGTGGCCACGGCGCCTCGACCATTCTGATGGCCGAGGCGTACCCAGAGTCGACGTTCGTCGGCATCGATCCCCACGAACCCTCGATCGCGGAAGCCCGGGA
This sequence comes from Saliphagus sp. GCM10025317, assembly GCF_042663665.1. Taxonomy (NCBI): domain Archaea; kingdom Methanobacteriati; phylum Methanobacteriota; class Halobacteria; order Halobacteriales; family Natrialbaceae; genus Saliphagus; species Saliphagus sp. GCM10025317. The sequence goes on along the minus strand of NZ_JBHTAQ010000005.1, from coordinate 1,045,005 downwards.
GCGAGCAGCGGAAGCCGGCGTCGCCGACCGCGTCAGCTTCGAGGTGGCGACCGCCAAGTCGTACAATGGCGCGAGGTACGACTTCGTGGCCACGTTCGACGCCCTCCACGACATGGGGGATCCGGTGGGTGCGGCGGCACACGTCCGTGACACGCTCACCGACGACGGTACGTGGATGATCGTCGAACTGTTCGCCAACGACCGCGTGGCGGACAACCTCAATCCGATGGGGCGGGCAGCCTACTCGATCTCGACGCTGATCTGCACGCCGTGTGCACTCGATCAGGAGGCCGAGCACGTGCTGGGCGCACAGGCTGGCGAGACCGGTATTCGGGAAGCCGTGACCGACGGCGGTTTCAACCGGTTCCGCCGGGCGGCCGAGACGCCCCTGAATCTCGTGTTCGAAGTCAAGCCGTAAGGCGAGACGAGCGAGCGATAAGGACCGGTGCAGGCGAAATGCTGTTTGTCCCGAACCGTTCGAGCACTGGGGCATAACCGAACTCGAGTATCGAGTAGCACGCTCAGACGATGCTGAGTAGACAGCGCGCATTCCGTCTCGAGGGAGACGAACACCGATACGTATTATACAGTGACATGTGTAGACATACCATGAACAATGCCCTCGACGAGATCGACTTTCTCGCCAGATCCACCCACCGAGTTGGTGTCCTGGAGGGGCTGACCGATGGTGCCCGCGAACGGCGCGATCTCCGCGCCGCGACGGGTGCCTCTACACCGACTTTGAAGACCGTCGATGGATTACCCGGGACGGGCCGATCTATTACCTGACGTCGCTCGGCGAGTTCGTCGCAGAGCGGTTCCTCGAGCTCCGCGAGGCGATGGAAATCGAACGAAGACTCCGGGACATCTGGCAGTGGCTCCCCCAGGAGATGGAGGGGTTCTCCGCCGACCTCTTCACCGATGCGGTGGTCTCGTACCCCGGCCAGGCTACCCGTACGAGCCGATCGAGCGGCTCACCCACCTCATCGAGGGGACCACTCGAATGCGGGGGTTCGACAGTATCGTGTTCAAGTCGATCAACAACGAGGCGGTGTGCCAGGCCGTCCTCGACGGGATGGAGCTCGAGTACGTGTACTCACCGACAGCGCTCGAGCAGACCCTCGCCTGGAATCCCGAGCGGGTGATGGAAGCCGCATCGTGTGACCACTGCACCGTTCTCGTCCACGACGACCTCCCCGACAGGTCCCGGTGTGGACTCGGCATCGTCGACGACCGCGCTGGCATCTGCTGTCACGACCCCGAAACCGGAGCACTGACGGCCGTAATCGATACGGATGCACCGGCAGCTCGAGAGTGGGCCATTGCCACCTTCGAACGCGTTCGCGACGAGGCGAGGGAAGTTGACCCACAGGCGTTCGAGACGCTCGACTCGCCGGACCTCCACCCGTAGAACGCGTCTGGGAGTCGAAGAAACTTCAACGACTAACGATACGTCAGGAACCACCGCCCCTGACGACCACGCCGGTCCACCGTGCAGAGACCAGCTGTCGTGTCTCCAACTGTTTCTTCACGGGGTGAAATATTTCACCGGATATGTAGATGTATCCAGCGAGCGTACTACGATTCGAGGAATCATGCCCGAACAAACAGAGATCCAGGACGAATGGACCGAAATCGCGCCAGGATACGACGAGTACGTCACCCCGTCGAACATGGCCATAGCGGAAGAGGCCCTCGAACGGTCAGGGCTCCAGCCTGGAATGCAAGTGCTGGACGTCGCGGCCGGCAGTGGCGCGTTGAGCATCCCCGCGGCTCGCGCGGGGGCACAGGTGCTGGCGACGGACATCTCCCCCGCCATGGTCGAGCACCTCGAGGCGCGTGCACGTGACGAGGGGCTCTCCACCCTGGAGGTTCGCGTCATGGATGGACACGCCCTCGAGCTCGAGGACGACACCTTCGACGTTGCCGGATCGCAGTTCGGCGTCATGCTGTTCCCCGACCTTCCGCAGGGGCTGGGCGAAATGACGCGCGTTACCAGACCCGGTGGCCGCGTGCTACTGGTCACGATGGGACCGCCCGCCGAAATCGAGTTTCTGGAGTTCTTCCTCGGTGCCGTGAAAGCCACCGTTCCCGATTTCGCCGGCCTTCCGTCAGACCCGCCGCCGTTACCGTTCCAGGTGGCGAATCCCGAGAAGTTGCACGGGGAACTGGCCGACGCCGGTCTCACGGAAATTCGCGTGGAGACGACGAATCATCAGCTGGCGTTTCACTCCGGCGCGCAGCTGTGGGACTGGGTGACCGCCAGCAATCCGATCGGGGCGGGTTTAGTAGCTAATCTGACGGCGGAGCAGAGAGACACGGCCCAGACGGTGCTGGACGACAAACTGAGCGAACGTTCCGACGGGAACGGTCCGGCCGTGTTGAACAACACCGTCAACATCGGTATCGGAACGAAGTGAGCCGATCTGAGGAAAGGATTGAGAAGCGGACCTACACTCGTTTCCCGTCTTCGACGTACGGGAGTGCCTCGGCGGTCTCGTCGACGGCCTCGGCGTTCGCCTTCATCAGCGCCGTGGTGTCCCAGACGCCCTCGACGAGGGCCTTTCGCTGGGCGTCGTCGACGCGGACGTCGACCGTCTTCCCCCCGTAGGTGACGGTTTCCTCGGCCACGTCGATGTCGATCTCGCCGTCAGGATTCGCTTCGACCCACGCCTGTACTTCCTCGACGACCTCGGTGTCGGCCTCGAGGGTGGGCATCCCAAGCGCGAGACAGTTCCCTGCGAAGATTTCGGCGAAGCTCTCGCCGATGAAGGCGTCGATCCCCCAGCGCATGAGCGCCTGGGGGGCGTGCTCGCGCGAGGAGCCACAGCCGAAGTTGGCGTTGACGACCATCACCGAAGCATCCCGGTTTTCGGACTCGTTCAGCGGGTGCTCTTTCTCGTTGTCGTCGTCGTCGAATCGCTGGTCGAAGAAGGCGAACTCGCCCAGACCGTCGAACGTGACGACCTTCATGAACCGGGCCGGGATGATCTGGTCGGTGTCGATGTCGTTGCCACGGATGGCGACGCCCGTTCCCGATACCGAATCGACGCTCGGGATCTCGAGTTCGTTACTCATTCACCGTCACCTCCTTCATCGCCCGCATGTCAGTCACTTCTCCGTTGATCGCCGCCGCGACGACCATCCGGGGGTTCATCAGTACTGTTCGGCCGTCCTTGCTCCCCTGGCGGCCGACGAAGTTCCGGTTCGAGGAGGAGGCACAGGCCTCGTCGCCCTCGAGCTGGTCTTCGTTCATGCCGAGACACATCGAACAGCCGGCACCGCGCCAGTCGAAGCCGGCCTCGGTGAAGATTTCGTCCAGGCCCTCCTCCTCGGCGGCCAGCTTGACCTGCTGGCTGCCGGGGACGACCATCGCGCGCACGTCGGGGTCGACGGTCCGGCCCTTCACGAGCCGAGCGGCCCGCCGGAGGTCCGGCAGGCGCGCGTTAGTACACGAACCCAGGAAGGCGACGTCGATGGGGTAGCCCTCCATCGTCTCGCCCGGTTCGACACGCATGTGCTCCTGGGCGCGGCGTGCCGTCTCGACCTTGTCAGCGGGGAGGTCTTCGGGCTCGGGAATCGGCTCGGTGACGCCGACGCCCTGTGCAGGCGTGGTGCCCCAGGTGACGACCGGCTCGAGTTCACTGCCGTCGATCGTCACGACGTCGTCGTACTCGGCGTCGTCGTCCGATCGGATCGACTCCCAGTACGCCTTTCGCTCCTCGAAGGCCTCTCCCTCGGGGACGCGCTCGCGACCCTCGAGCCACTCATAGGTGGTCTCGTCGGGGTTGACGTAGCCCGCGCGGGCACCGCCCTCGATGGACATGTTGCAGATACTCATCCGGCCCTCCATGTCGAGGCTCTCGATGGCCTCGCCGGCGTACTCGTAGACGTAGCCGACACCACCCTCGGTGCCGAGTCGGCGGATGATCTCGAGGATGACGTCTTTGGCTTCGACGCCCTCGGAGAGTTCACCTGTGACCTCGATCTTGCGGACCTTTTGTTTCTCCATCGCGACGGTACCCGTGGCGAGTACGTCCCGGATCTGGCTTGTGCCGATCCCGAACGCGAGTGCGCCGAACGCACCGTGAGTCGAGGTGTGGCTGTCGCCGCAGACGATGGTCGTCCCGGGCTGGGTCAGCCCCTGCTCCGGGCCGATGACGTGGACGATGCCCTGTTCGCCCGTATCGGGGTGAGAGAACTCGATACCCGACTCGCGGACGTTCTCCTCGAGTTCGGCCATCATCTCCTCAGCCGCCGTGTCGGCGTAGGGCCGTTCCTTGCTCGATGTCGGCACGATGTGATCGACCGTCGCGTGGGTCAGGTCCGGGTAGGCGACCTCGAGGTCGCGCTCGCGGAGCATCCCGAACGCCTGCGGGCTCGTCACCTCGTGGATGAGGTGGAGGCCGACGAACAGCTGGTCCTGGCCGGTGGGCAGGCGGGTGACCGCGTGGCGGTCCCAGACCTTGTCGTAGAGCGTTCCCTCGCTCATTCGTCGGCTCCGACCTCGCTCCCGCCGCGCTCGAATACCGCGTTCGCGTCGTCGGCCTCGCGCGGTGGCGTGTGACTCACGTCTTTCATGCGGTCGTCCCCCTCCGCGGGGTCGCTCGAGTCTCGTTCGTTCGTCCGGTCCTCGGGAACCGCGTTCGCCTCCCCACCGTCGGCGGCCACGATCGGCCCGCGGCTGAACAGCTGGCCGGTGGATTCGCCCGTGTAGGGATTGGTGTGGCTGACGTCGCCCATCGTTCGTCGGTTTCGATTTCGGTTCGCTTTCGTGTTCGCTGGGTTCGTGGAGTCGGTGGTTCGTGTCATGATTCGCGTCCTCGTCTCAGTCGTCCGCCGGCACTTCCGCCGGTTCGTTCTCGCTCGAGTCGTCCTCCCACTCGAAGAGGTCGCGCAGGGGCGCGCCGATCGATTCGATCTCGTGTTCCTCGTCGTGGCGCTTCAGCTGGGTGTAGGAGGGCCGACCGGCCTGGTTCTCGTTGATCCACTCGCGGGCGAACTCACCGCTCTGGACCTCCTCGAGTACTTCCTCCATGTTCTCGCGCACGGAGTCGTCGACGATGCGGTCGCCGCGGGTCAAGCCGCCGTACTCGGCCGTGTCGCTCACGGAGTACCACATGCCGCCGATCCCGTCTTCGTACATCAGGTCGACGATCAGTTTGAGTTCGTTCAGGCACTCGAAGTAGGCCATCTCGGGAGCGTAGCCTGCATCGACCAGCGTCTCGAAGCCGTGTTTGACCAGCGAGGTGACGCCGCCACAGAGGACGGCCTGCTCGCCGAAGAGATCCGACTCGACCTCCTCGCGGAAGCTCGTCTCGACGACGCCCGCGCGGGTGCCGCCGATGCCCTGGGCGTAGGCCAGCGCCTCCTCCTTGGCGTCGCCCGTGTAGTCCTGGTAGACCGCGATCAGGGCCGGGGTGCCGCCGCCGTTCTCGTAGTCGCGGCGCACGATGTGGCCCGGGCCCTTCGGGGCGGCCATCGTCACGTCGACGTGCTCGGGGGGCTGGATCTGGTTGTAGTGAATGTTGAATCCGTGGGCGAACATGATCGTGTTCCCCTCCTCAAGGCCGTCCTCGACGGCTTCGAAGACCGCCGGCTGGATCGTGTCGGGGACGAGGAACATGATCACGTCGGCCTCGGCAGTCGCGTCGTCGGGCGTCGTCACCCGCAGGCCGTCGTCCTCGGCCTGGCTCCAGGAACTCGAGTCCTCGCGCAGGCCGACCACGACGTCGAAGCCGCTGTCGTGGAGGTTCAGCGCGTGGGCGTGGCCCTGGCTGCCGTAGCCGAGGACGGCTACCGTCTTATCCTCGAGGTAGCTGGAATCGGCGTCCTCGCCGTAGTAGATGTTCGTCGTAAACGTCTCGTCTGCGTCGGTGTCGGTGTGGGTGTCGTCAGTCATCGTCTGCTGGAACGGTGTGTCGTTGGTCGGTTGGCTGTGATTCCGTCTGCCCGGCTGCCGTGTCGTCGGTCCCGCGGGCCATCGCGGTCGTCCCCGTCCGGGAAATTTCGCGGATGCCGAACTGGCCGAACGAGTCGATCGCTGCGTCGATCTTCTGGCGCGAACCGGTGATCTCGATCGTCGCCGTCTCCGGACTGGCGTCGACGGTCTTTCCGCCGTACATCTCCGCGACGGCGGCGACCCGATCCGGTCGCGTCGCGTTCACCTTCACGAGCGCCAGTTCGCGACGCATCGCGTCCGGCTCGAGTTCGCGAACCGCGATCACCGGGATCAGCTTCCGGAGCTGTTTTTTCGCCTGCTCGATCCCGGGATCGGGCTCCTCAACGACGATCGTCATGCGCGCGTGGGCCTCGTCCTCCGTGGGGCCGACGGTGAGGCTCTCGATGTTGAACTGCCGCCTCGAGAACAACCCCGAGACGTCCGAGAGCACGCCGGGTTCGTGTTCGACGAGCGCCGAGATGACGGTCCGCCGCGGCGGCCGCGCGGCCTCGACTTCCGGATCGACCCGGATGCCGAGTTCGTTGCGCTTGCCCGCCGGGGCCGGCCGTTCGTCGGGAGCGGGACCCTCGAGTCCACGTCGGTCGGTCACGCGGACCACCTCGAGTTAGGACCCGGCCTCGAGCGTCGCGCGCCGTCGAACCGCGTTCGTTCCCCGGTCATAGCTGGTCCTCCGAAAGCGCGAACCGTCCGTTGTCGCCGCCGCTCGGCACCATCGGGTAGACGTTCGCCCGTGGGTCGACGTGGGCGTCGATCACCGAAGGGCCGTCGTAGGCCAGCGCGGCCTCGACCGTATCGGCGACCTCGTCGTAGTCGTCAATGCGGAATCCCTTCGCGCCGAACGCCTCGGCCAGGGTGTCGAACTCGGGACACCAGTTGTACTCCGAGGCGGCGTGTCGGCCCTCGAAGAAGGCGTCCTGCCACTGGCGAACCATACCGATGTACTCGTTGTTGAGCACGACGACGGTGATGTCCATGTTCTCGCGGACGGCCACGGCGAGTTCCTGGATCGTCATCAGGAACGAGCCGTCGCCCTCGAAGCAGACGACCTCCTGGTCGTCCTCGGCGGCGAGTCGCGCACCGATGGCCGCAGGCAGGCCGTAGCCCATCGTCCCGAGCCCGTGGCTCGAGACCCAGGTCCGGGGTTCGGTGAACGTCCAGTACTGGCAGGCCCACATCTGGTGTTGGCCGACGCCCGTGGTCACGATCGCCCGGTCGCTCGTGGCCTCGTCGAGCGCCTCGACGACGAACGGTGGCTGGACCGGTTCGTCCTCGGGCGTCCGGTAGGCCATCGAGTAGTCGGACTTCCACTGCTGGCACTGGGCACGCCACTTGGTGGCTCGCGGGGAGTCCGTCACCTCGTCGGCCAACTGCTCGATCACTGTTTCCGCGTCGCCGACGAGCGGGTACTCCGCGTGGATGTTCTTGCTGATCTCGGCCGGATCGATGTCGACGTGGATGACCTCCGCGTCGGGTGCGAAGTGCTCGATGCCGCCGGTCAGCCGGTCGTCGAACCGGGTGCCGACGCCGATCAGGGTGTCGCAGTGGGTGATCGCCATGTTGGCGTACCCCGTGCCGTGCATCCCGGCCATCTCCATCGCGAGGTCGTGATCCTCGGGGAACGCGCCGAGGCCGGGCATCGTCGTCACGACCGGAATCTCGTGTTCGACCGCGAACACCCGCACGGCCTCGGTGGCGTTACCCTTGATGACGCCGCCGCCCAGCAGCAAGACCGGCTTCGCGGACTGCTCGATTCGGCGAGCGGCTAGCCGGACCGTCTCGGGGTCAGCGTGCTCCTGCACTTCGTAGGTGTCGGGCGTCCGCGGCTCGCCCGGTTCGTTCGAGGTCTCGCCCAGGGTCACGTCCTTCGGCAGGTCGACCAGCGTCGGCCCGGGTCGGCCCGCGCCCGCGAGCGCGAACGCCTCGCCGACGTCGTCGCCGACGCGGTCTGGATTGCTCGAGAACGTGTTGGCCTTCGTGATGGGCTTCGTGACGCCCGTGGTGTCGGTCTCCTGGAAGGCGTCGTTGCCGACCATCCCGGTCGGCACCTGGCCCGTCAGCGCAATCATCGGGTCCGAGTCCATGTCGGCGTCGGCGATGCCCGTCACCAGGTTCGTCGCGCCGGGTCCGGAGGTCGCGAAGCAGACGCCTGGGTCGCCCGAGACGATGCCGTATGCGTCGGCGGCGTGGGAGGCGCCCTGTTCGTGGGCCATCGTCACGTGTCGGATGGCCGAGTCGTAGAGCGCGTCGTAGACGGGCATGATCGCCCCGCCCTGGACGCCGAAGACGTACTCGGCGCCCGCGGTCTCGAGTGCTCGGATGACGGATTCAGCGCCCGTCGTCACCGGTTTCGTCGAGGCGTTGGTGTTCGAACTCGGTTCGGTCGAGGTGTCGGCCTCGGAGTCGGTGACGTGGTCGCGTTCGCGCTCGGTTTCCGCTGCATCCGCTTCCGTCCGCGGTGTCACCGGTGTCGCGCGTTCGCTCATCGATACCCTCCTGCCGCCGGATGGCGGCGATTTCGTGTGTGCTGTCGTGTCATCGTTCGGGGTCGCTGGGGACTGTCAGTGCTGCGTCGCTGGTCGCTGGGAAATCGGTGCAAAGTCGGGACAGGGAGGGTGAAGTGAGGCGCTAGGCGGCCCCTACAATAATGAGCGTCGCGACCGCGCCGCTGTCGGCATCGCGAGCCGATCTGGAAGCGCGGGTCGTCATTACTACACTGGTAGACGCCTCGAGGCATATAACCGTTGCCCGAGTGGCAAACGTTGCTCGGGTTCGAGTCAGTGGACGGGGGGCGACCACCACTCGAGGCGACGTCGGCACGCGCGGCGCTCGAGCGGCTAACTGATCCATCCGATCGAACGTCGATCCGCGACAGCCGACGCTGGCCGGCCGAAGCAACCGAAGGGTGCATCTTTACGCCTGCACCTCCTCTCGCTCCCGCTCGGGGAGCCGAGCGACGCCTTCCGCTTCGGCGAATCGCTCGAGGTCGGCGACCGTGACGCGACGCTTCTCGGCGCCGTAGTCCTTGACACGGCGGGTCACGGCCCGTACCTCGGTCTCGGTCGGGTCGAAGCCCGTCTCGACCAGTCGTTCGCGGACCGAGTGGGTTCCCGTGTGTTTCCCCAGGACGAGTCGGCGCCGGGCGCCGACCATCTCCGGGGTCATGACGCCGGGTTCGAAGGTGTCGGCGTTCTCGATGACGCCGGCGGCGTGGATGCCGCTCTCGTGGGAGAAAGCGTTCGCACCCACGACCGGCTTGTTCGAGGGGACCGGGACGCCGCTTCGTTCGGCGACGACCTGGGAGAGTTCGGTGATCCGCGTCGTGTCGATGCCTGTGTCGGCCTGGTAGACCGACTCGACGGCCATCACGAACTCCTCGTAGGCGGCGTTGCCGGCGCGCTCGCCGATCGAGTTGACCGAGACCTGTGCCTGGTCGGCGCCGGCTTCGATCCCCGCCAGCGCGTTCGCCGTCGCCAGCCCGAAGTCGTCGTGGGTGTGGACGTCGATCCGCGCGTCGGTGTGATCGGTGATCGTCTCGATCAGGTCGTAGAACCGCCGTGGGGTCGCGACCCCGCACGTGTCGGGGACGTTGATCCAGTCGGTTCCCGCCTCGGTGACGGCCTCGATGACCTCGAGCAGGAACGGTTCGTCGGTCCGGGTGGCGTCCATCGGCGAGAACATGCAGATCGCGCCAGCCTCGGTGACGCGCTCGACGGCGTCGATGGCGCGCTCGACGACGGCCTCGCGACTCGAGTGCATCGAGTCCTCGATCTGGACGTCGCTCGTGGAGACGAAGACGTGGACCATCTCGACGCCGGAGTCCAGCGCCGCTTCGATGTCTCCCTCGACGACGCGGGCTAGGCCGCAGGTCGTCGTATCCGTCGAGGAAGCGATGTCGCTGACGGCTTCGAACTCGGCCTCGGAGTTGACGGGGAAGCCTGCTTCGATGACGTGGGTTTCCATTTCGTCCAGCACCCGTGCAATCTCGCGTTTGTCGTCGTACGAGAACGAGGTGCCTGGGGACTGTTCGCCATCGCGCAGGGTCGTGTCGAAAACGCGTGCGGTTGCGATTTCGTCAGTAGAATCTAACGTGCCCTGGAAGAACTCGACCGCCCTGAGGGGTCTCAGAGCCGGTGTCGTTTGGTGTCGACATTGTATCCAACCCCAGGCTCGAGGCAGTATATAAACCTGGCGCTGAAACAGATGCTGGCAGTTTTTGCGCACCGATGTACGATCGTTCAGGTTCGGAAAATCGCACGACGTAAACGACCTATATCGAACGGGTAGACCTTATACGCCACCCAATGATACTATGCCAGTTCCGAACACGGTACGACGTAGCATTGTAAATTCCGCTCGATTTGTGGAGGACGTAACGATGTGGCCGGTCGCGCGCGCTGGGAGTTGGTCGTTCGTCCACCTGGGTAACATCGTCGCCCATCTGGATACGCATCGTCACCGACCGCATCGCCACAGCGCCTCGAGTGCTATCCCGAGCAGTCTCGAGGCGATCACTCAGTCGCGAGACAACTCGTTTCGAAAAGGTCGCGCGCCTGGACCGTCGCTGTCGTCGCGAAAACCGAAACCGAACAGTCCCGTTGACTCACTCGAGAACGTTCAGCACTTCGTCGGCGTGTCCCTCGGGGGTGACACCCTCGAAAACCGCCTCGATGGTGCCGTCCGGGCCGACCACGAACGTGTTCCGGAAGACGCCGTCGAACGTGTTCCCGAACATCTGCTTCTCGCCGTAGGAGTCGTACGCGGCCGACACGGAGCCGTCCTCGTCGGAGAGGAGGTCGAACTCGAGGTCGTAGTCGTCTGCGAAGTCCTCGAGGTCAGAGACGGGGTCGTCGCTGATCGCGACGACGGCCGCGTTCTCGGTCTCGAGGGTCGGGCGCGCGTCGCGGAACTCACAGGCCTCGACCGTACAGCCCTCGGTGTTCGCCCGGGGGTAGAAGTACACGATCAGGTGCTGGCCCTCGAAGTCGTCCAGGCGAACCGTCTCGCCGTGCTGGTTCGGCAGTGCAAAGTCGGGTGCGTCGTCGCCAGCCTCGAGCATGTCCGGTGATTCGTCTCGCGGGTTGTAGTGTTGTCGGTCCTCGGGGCATCACTCGAGAGTTACTCGGGAGTCACTCCAGCGGTTCGGCCGCCTCGCGCTCGACCAGCGGCGTCGCGTTCTGCTCGGGCAGCGTGACGACGTCGTCGGTCGCGAGGGTGTACTCGCGGTCGTCGATCCCGAGAATCGAGCCAACGTCGCGGGTGATGCGGACGGTGACGCGGTCGACGTCGGGTGCCACATCGCTCGGGTTCTCGCCGCCCGTCGTCTCGGTGCCGGGTTCGGCGTCGCCAGCGTCCTCGCGGTCCGCGGGCGGTTTGTCCGGCGGCGGTGGCGGGACATCGTCGCCAGCGTCTCCCACTCCAGTCGCGGTCCCTGCCTCGGCGGCATCGGCGGAGCCCGCGTCGTCGCTCGAGGGCAGGTCTCCGCCCATGGCGTCGGCGACGCTGACCGACCCCTCCGACGACGGGTTGGCAGTCGACTCGTCGCCCGCGGAACCGGCGACATCGGCCAGCGCGTCGCCGGGGTCGGCTGACGGATCGGGCACGGCCGACTCGCTCGAGGCGGTCGCCTCCGCGACCGCGTCCTCGTTCCCGTCGAGCACGTCGAGCACGCGCTGTTTGTTGCCCTGGATGCGGTCGACGAGGTCGGTGAACAAGTCCGACTCCTCCGCAGTCAGTCCCTCGTCGTCGGCGGGCATCCCGGCCGCGGCGAGGCTCGCCTGCTTGACGAGTTTGCCCATCCGACGCTCGTAGATGGCCTCGACGACGTCCTTCGCCGTCTCGATTTCGTCCGTCAGACGTCCAACCTCGGGCGAAGAGAAGGGATCGTCGGCGGCCTCGGCGACGCGTTCGCGTTCGGTCTCGAGGTTCGCGATGTACTCGCCGACTTCTTTGTAAAATGACGGACGCAGGTGCTGGAGGCTGTCCTTCTGACGCTCCTTGCTCTGCACCGTGCGTAACTCGTCGAGATTCATTCTTTCTCCTTTTCGGCGCGGCCACGCGCCATGAGAAACATGGCGACGTACTCCGGTAGTGACTGGTCACCCTCCTGGACTGTAAAGATATCGCCCCCCAGTTCGACCTCGCCGCCGCGGGTCACGTCGACGGCGATCTCGTGGCCCCGGAACGTCTCGGGGACGGCGTCGACCAGCGGGTCGAACTCGGCCAGGTCGTCCCTGTCGATTCGTCGCGTCTCGAGCGCGCTGCCGCCATGGAGGCTCCCCGGCAGTCGAATCAGGCGATTCGTGTCCGTCGTGACCGGTTCGTCGATCGGCGCGTTGTCGGCCTCGACGGCGTGCCCGGCGAAGCGCTCGGCGAGCTGAGAGACTGCCGTGTGGACAGTCACGTTACCTGCCTCGAGTTCCGCGCGGTTGTTCCGGGCGGCGTTGAGCGTCGCTTGCGCCTTCCCCTCGCCGATGCCGTCGAACGACTGCAGCTTCTCGAGGGCGGCGTCTTCCTCGAGGTCGAGCAGGTCGTCGACGTAGTCCATGAACCGCCGGTGGGTGCGCCGGCCCCAGCCGCCGTCGATCGAGAGGTGGCGACGCTGGGTAGGCGTCTTTCGGCCCAGTCCGGCGACGGTCTCGGTCTCGATCAGCGCGTCGTACTCGAGGCCGATCCCGCGGACGTAGTCGACGATCTCCCGGCGGTGGTCGCTCTCTAATTGTTGAACGCACTCGTCGCGGACGTGGACGTGATAGCCCCGCCCGCCCGAGAAGACGACCTCGAGGTCCTCGAAGGCGAAGTCGTCCTCGAGGAAGTCGAGCAGACGAAACAGGGCGACCTTGCACTTCTCGAGCATCTCCGCGTAGGAGTCCTCCCCGAGGGTCACGCTTGGCAGGTGGTCGGCGTCCAGGTCGAAGACCAGATCCGAGGAGCGCCAGTCTTTGGCGCTCATCGAGTTTGCGCCGGGGTCGCGGTAGCGGCCGACCGAGAAGTAGACGTGCTGGGGGCGCTCACGCTCGAGGAAGTCCTCGATCGAGCCGAGCTCGAGGAGTGAGCGGTGACGAACCATCCTGGTCTTGGGGCCTTCCGTCCAGGGAATGTAGCCCCACTCGCGTTCGTTCGCCTCCGGGGGAAGGGTGATCTCCGTCCGTCGGTAGTGGTCCCGAAATCGCCCCCGAAGATAGGCCCGCGTGCGCTCCTCCATTCGTCCCCGGTAGTCGGCGGCACTGGCATATAGGCGTTTCCGAATGGCCGTCGCTCGAGACGGTCAGGTCCGCATGCAGAACGAGAATCAGCGACGGATCAATTCCGAAATTCGATCCGACAGCCCGGCGCTCGAGCCGAGTTTGAGGTAGTAGGCGTCGCCGCCGTCTTCGTAGTAGTTGTCGATGCGGCGCTTGATCTCGAAGCCGAGGTGTTCGTAGAACTGGAGGGCGTTCTCGTTGGTCGTGCGGGCGTGGCAGGTGATCGAGCGGTGGTCCTCGGCGACCTGGGCGACGAGGCGTTTGCCGATGCCCTCACCCCGACAGTCGGGCGAGACGGCCAGAAAGAGGATGTAGCCGTCGCGTCGAACTGCGGCGAACCCGACGAGTTCCGTCCCGTTTCGGACGTAGCAGTGGACCGTCGAGCGCCGGTAGGCGTCGACGAAGAAGTTGCGTCGCTGCTTGAGCACCCCCTCGGCCTGGCTGATCGTCTCCTTGAGTTCCCAGGCCGAGTCGACGAACTCGTCGCTACCGGGTTCGACGACGCGACTGTCGATGTTGACGCTCACTAACCCATCGTACCACCGTCGCCAATATAATTCCACCGGCGGCCGGATCGGCGTTCCTCGCGGAAACGGAGTGAACGACGTCGTTGGCGGTCGCGAAACGATACCGCTCGAGCTTCGCGGAACCGATGCACATAGCACACTGGCGACGGAACGACTCCCCATGAGCTACGAGCTTCGCGCGCACACCGCGGACGTCGCCGTCGCCGCGAGCGGCGACACCCTCGAGGCGACCGTCGCCACCGTGGCCGACGGACTGGCGGCAGCCTCGTGCGACGAGATTCCCGGCGCCGACGCGGACAGGGAGTCGGGTGGCGATGTGGAGGGCGACTCGAGTGGCGAGGTGGAGAGCGACGCAGATAGCGACGATCGCTTCACACTCGAGGTGCACGCCGAGAGCCGCGAGGCCCTCCTCTTCGAGTACCTGGACGAACTCATCTACCTGCGAGACGTCCGCCTCGAGTTACCGGTCGACAACCGCGTTCGGACGCTCGAGCGGATCGGGGGGGATGTGGGGGACGAGAGTGAGGGCACGGGCGACGAGGGTGCACTCGAGGAAACAGCCAACGGAGACAGGTACGCCGACGACCGTTGGCGACTCGCGGCCGACGCTCGCGGGATTCCGCTGTCGACGATCGACGCCAGGGAGGTCAAAGCCGTCACCTACTCGGAGATGCGCCTCGAGGCCGTCGACGGCGGCTGGGAGGCATACGTCGTCTTCGACGTCTGAGTGAGGTAGGGCGACTACAGGGAGTTACTCGTAGCCGGACCCCCGGCCCCGTCTCGCCCGCTGCAACTCGAGTCCTTTTGTCGATCGACCGGATAGACACGACCATGCTCGACGGTCGACGACTTCGCAACCGAATAGCCGCCTCGTGGATCGCCGGAGTGGGTCTGGTCTGGCTCTCGACGTCCGTGACCGCCCACGAGGAGTACGTCGTCGACGAAGAGCGAGAGGCGTCGGCCCTCGAGTTCCTCGCGGACGGACTCGGCGATCCCGCCGTCCTCGGTCCGCTGCTCGCTGGTCTCATCGGCGTCGGTCTCGTCCTGGTGCTCTACCTGCGGGTTCGTCCCGTTCCGAACGACGTCGCCGCCTTCCGAACGGCCATGCGAGAGTACACCGAGTTCGTCCCCTGGTTGCTCCGGATCTCGTTCGGCATCCCGCTGATCGGGGCGGGGTTCTCGGGGTACTTCATCAGCCCCGCAGTGACGGTCGATGTCCGTCTGCTCCAGGTAGCCCTCGGCTTTCTGCTCCTGTTCGGTCTCGCGACGCGCCTCGTCGCCCTCGTGACCCTGGCGGCCTACCTCGTTGGACTGCTCGTCTGGCCGACGCTCCTGTTGCAACTCGAGTTCGTCGGCGGCCTGCTGGCCATCGCTCTCGTCGGAAGCGGACGGCCGAGCGCCGATCACGTCCTCCAGCGCGTCGCCGGCGGCCCGGGAACCGAGTACGGCCGAATCGACCGGATTCACGACGTGGCCCAGACGTTTCAGTCGCGAATCGACCCCTACGAAGTGTACGCCCCGACGATCGCCCGCGTCGGCCTCGGGTTGACGTTCATCACCCTCGGCGTCGGCCAGAAACTCCTGCGCCCCGGTATCGCCCTGGCCGTCGTCGACCGGTACGATCTGACGAGCGTCGTCCCCGTTCCGGCCGAACTGTGGGTGTTCGGGGCCGGGTTCACCGAGGCAGCCCTCGGCCTCGCGCTCGTCGTCGGCCTGTTCACGCGCGCCAGCGCCGCCGTCGCCATCGCCATGTTTTCGCTGACGCTATTCGCCCTGCCCGACGATCCCGTGCTGGCACACGTCTCGCTGTTCGGGATGGCCTCGGTGTTGCTCATCACCGGCGCGGGTCCCTACGCCGTCGACAACCGCCTCGAGTCCGTCGAAAGCAGACTCGAGGACACGGTCTCGACTGCAGCCAATTGACCGAGCGTCGGCGGGACTCGGCGGACGCGGTCACAAAGGTCTTTCAGCGACGGCGCCCCACTCTCGAGTATGACCACCACGTTCGACGCCGACGGCATCGTGCTCGAGCAGGTTCGCGAGCACGTCTGGGAGCTCCCACAGGAAGACGGCATGCGCGTCCCCGCCCGGGTACTCGCCAGCGAGTCGCTCCTCGAGGAGATTAGCGAGGACAAGACGCTCGAGCAGTTGCGCAACGCGACACACCTGCCGGGGATCACGAACTACGCGATCTGTATGCCCGATGGCCACCAGGGGTACGGGTTCCCGGTCGGCGGGGTGGGCGCGATGGACGCCGAGAACGGCTGTATCTCGCCCGGAGCGGTCGGCTACGACATCAACTGCGGTGTCCGGATGATGAAAACGAATCTGACCTACGATGACGTCGCCGGGCGCGAGCGCGAACTCGTCGACGCCCTGTTCGAGGCCGTCCCCTCCGGCCTCGGCGGCGGTGGCGTCGTCGAGACCGGCGTCGACACCGTCGAGCAGATCCTCGAGCGCGGCGTCGACTGGGCGCTCGAGGCCGGCTACGCGGTCGAGGACGATCTCCTTCACTGCGAGGACGAGGGCGTCCGAGCGGGCGCCGACGCGTCGATGGTGAGCCAGAAGGCGAAGGATCGGGGGAAGAACCAGGTCGGCTCCCTGGGGTCTGGGAATCACTTCCTCGAGGTTCAGCGGGTGACCGACGTGTACGACGATGGCGTGGCGGAGGCGTTCGGCCTCGAGCGCGACCAGATCGTCGTGCTCATCCACTGTGGCTCCCGCGGGCTGGGCCACCAGACCTGCAACGACTACCTGCGGAAGATCGAGCGCCAGCACGGCGGCCTCCTCAATCAACTCCCCGACAAGGAACTCGCCGCCGCCCCCGCCGGCTCCCAGCTGGCCGAGGAGTACTACGCGGCGATGAACGCCGCGATCAACTACGCCTGGGTCAACCGCCAGTTGATCATGCACCGGACCCGCGAGGTGTTCGCGGACGTGTTCGACCGCCCCTGGGAGTCGATGGAGATGGACCTCCTCTACGACGTGGCTCACAACATCGCGAAGAAGGAGGTCCACGAGGTCGACGGCGAAGACCGGGAGCTGTACGTCCACCGCAAAGGTGCGACGCGGGCGTTCCCGGCGGGTCACCCCGACGTGCCCGGGGCCTACCGCGACGTGGGTCAGCCGGTGATCATCCCCGGGAGTATGGGCGCCGGGAGCTACGTCCTCAGGGGTGGCGAAAACTCCCTCGACCTCACGTTCGGCTCGACGGCCCACGGCGCCGGCCGACTGATGAGCCGCACTCAGGCCAAAAATGAGTACTGGGGCGAGGACGTCCGCGAGGACCTCAAGTCGGGACAGGGGATCTACGTGAAGGCCCAGTCAGGGGCGACGGTGGCCGAAGAGGCCCCGGGGGTCTACAAGGACGTCGACGAGGTCGTGCGCGTCTCGGACGAACTCGGGATCGGCGACAAGGTCGTTCGGACGTTCCCGGTGTGTAACATCAAGGGGTGATCGTTATCCGAACCGGCGATCTCGGGTTCGTTAGTTGATTCGGAACGGGCTGTCGTCCTCGCCGCCCTCGTTGCTCCCGTCATTGTCACCATCTCCACCAACGTCACCGTCGTCGTACGGCTTTCTTGCCGTGATCGTCACCTCTGCTTCAGGAGCGTCCTCGTCCACCCACGGACTGTCGTAACTCGAGAGTTCGAGCCCGGTGACCTCCCAGCCGGCGTCTTCGATCAGGTCGACGAGTTCGCGCTGGTCGTCGAGCATGTCTCGGTCCATAGGCGCCGTACCACATCGAGGACGGTAGCCGTTGGGTTTCGTGTGCCGGGGTCGGCTCTAGAGAATCGCTGAACGTGAATGGCGTCCAGCCCGCGGTATTGTCGTCGATTACCCAATCGTCGTCCCCGCCCCGTCCCCGCGGAAGAACGCCGGCAGCGACTCGAGGCCGAAGATCGAGGCACGGCTCTCGAGGGCGAGCAGTGCCTGCACCTTCGCTGCCATGCCGCCGGTGACATCCGTCGACTCGCTGGCCCCGAGGACGGCCTCGACGTCGGCGTAGTCCTCGATGCGCTCGATCACGTCCCCCGCGTCGTCGAGCACGCCGGGAACCGTCGAGCACAGTCCCACGCGCTCGGCCTCGAGGGCCGTAGCGAGTTCGACGACCAACTCGTCGCCGCTGACGATGGTGACGCCCTCACCCCGGTGGCTCACGACGTCGCCGTGCAGGACGGGGACGAACCCCTCCGCGAGCATCGTCTCGACCGGCGCCGTGGGGAGGTTGAGTCGGCCCTCCGCGCCCCGTGATGCGACCGAAAAGGGGTGAACCGGAACCGCGGGGACGTCACGCTCGAGCAATCGCTTGAGGACGAATCCGTCGAGCGTCTTCATCGCGCCGTGGATCGCGTGGACGGCGCTCACGTCGTGCGTACCGTCAGTGGTGCTCACGCCGTGCTCGCTGGCGTGGACGTGGCCGAAGCTCCCGCCGCCGTGGACGATCACGAGGTCGTCGACGTCGCCCGACCCGAGCGCCATCGCGACGGCATCGGCGGCCGTCTCGAGGGAATCGGCGTCGAGCGTCTCGTCGCGGTCCTTGTCCGTGACGACGCTGCCGCCGAGTTTGACGACGGTCGTTTCGGTACCAGAGCTGGTCATGCGAGTCGCTTCACCCCCTCTTCGGCCAGTTCGGCCCGGAACGCGTCCTCACAGCCGGGCGTAAATCGCAGGGCCGTCTCCGTCTCCGGCGTCGGGTCGAGCGCGACAATACAGCCGCCCCCGCCTGCGCCGGTGAGCTTCGCCCCGTAGGCGCCCGCGTCGCGAGCGGCCCACACCATCGTCTCGAGGTCCCGCGCGGAGACGCCGAGCGCCGAGAGCAGGCCGTGGTTGAAGTTCATCAGTCGACCTACTTCCTCGAGGTCGCCCGCCTGGAGAGCCGTCTCGCCCCGTCGAACGACGTCGCCGATGGCCGCGACCGTGTCGGCAGCGAAGTCGTACTCCTCCCGGAGAGCGCGGACGCCGGCGACCAGTTCGCCCGTCTCGCCGGCGCCGCCGTCGAAGCCGATGACGAAGGGCAACTCCGGCGCCTCGATCGATCGGCAGTCGTCGCCCTCGACGCGGACGGCGCCGCCCGTCGCCGAGCAGAAGGTGTCGGCGCGGGAGGCCTGCCCCTCCTGGACCGCGTGCTCGGTCCGGTAGGCTCGCTCGGCCAGTTCGTCGGTCTCGAGGGTGAGCCCAAGTTCCCGCGTCGCGGCGTCGATCGCGGCGACGACGACTGCGGCGGAGGAACCCAGTCCCGCCCCGAGCGGAATGTCGCTCTCGATGGTGACGTCGAAGCCGACGTCGTCTTCACCGGTGACGTCGTGAACCTGCTCGATGGCGCCGTCGACGTAGCCCATCGCGGCGCTGATGAGCGGTTCGGGGACGTTCACGTCGTGCTGACCGTCGTGCTGGCCGCCGTACTCGACGGTGAAGCCGTCGATGCTAAGGTCGTCCGCCTGTACCCGGAGTCGGTCGTCCGATCGCTGTTCGACGGTTACCCGTGCCCGTCGCTCGATGGCACAGGGAACCGCCGGCTCGCCGTAGACGACCGCGTGCTCCCCAAACAGATAGACCTTCCCGGGAGCGCTCGAGACTGTCATGTGGGGGCGTTCGGACGACGACGGTTAATAGCTATCTTTCTGCGAGGAGAGAATCCTGCCGTTTACGGCGGGGAGGATGTCACCTTCTCGCCGTCGCGGTTCGCCACCGAAGGCCATAACTATACAATTTATAGTATTATCGAGATATGCTACGATCAGCTGCTACCGCCTCGAGACCCCTCAGAGCACCCGATCGCTGTCCGGGTTCTCGAGGTCCCACAGCAGTTCGGGCAGAAACGCCTCGAGGTTGTCGACGACCCGGCGCTCGCTCACGCCGAGGCCCTCACAATGGTCGTGCGCCGAGTCCCGAATATCGACGTGGAGGCCGTCGTCCTCGAGCCAGACACCCAGCGGGAAGACCGAACACCGCGTGGGCTTCCAGTCTTGCTCGAGGTGGAGCGAACACAGGCCGTCCTCCCGGAGGAAGGCACAGGCCTGGCCGTCCTCGGCGACGTGGTCCTCGCGGTCTTTGGCCTCCCGGGTGACGAACGGCTCGCCGCGAAACTGGGTCGTCGTCTCCGAGAGGTTCGCCCGCTGGGCCAACTCGAGGAGGTCACGGTCGTAGAGCAAGACGCCGTGGTGGCAACACCAGGTGCAGTCCTCGACGCACTCGAACGTGAGGTCGGGATCGAACTCGACGATCACCTCCCGATCGGGGTACACCTCGACCGGAAACGGCGGTTCCACGTCGGGTGCGAGGTCGCTCGAGTCGAGTTCGGTGTGCGTTTCGGGTGCGGACGGTCGGTCCAGGCCGAGGTGGAGTTCGGTCTCAGCGCGTTCGTGTTCGCGGACGGGATCGCTGTCGCCGGCGCTGTCTCCGGCGCCAGGGCTGGCATTACCGTCGCCATCCCGCGTCTCGCGATCACTCCTGGCGTCGCTGGTCACGCTCGACTCGAGGAGGCGCTGACGGAAGTGCCTTCCCACTCGAAAATCCGCACCTAGTCCGCCCCCGCGAACCGGTCTCGGCTCACTGCCCGACGACGAGGTAGGTCCGCGCCCCGCGGTGCTCGAGCGAGACGGCGTCGGTGTCGACGCTCGTGCGGACGAACTCCTCGACACCGGCGGCGTCGAGATCGGTGACGTCGATTCGCCGCGTGCGTTGCTGTCTCGAGTCGTCGTGGGTCGAAGCGGTGTGCATACGTTGGCATTCGACCCAACCCACGTGAAGTCGATCCGTCCGCAGTGAAAGTGAAAGTGGTTGATGGGTACGGGCTCGAGAGCGGCCGAATGGCCCGAAAACGACGCCTTTCTCTGCCGAACGTACTCATCGACGGCCAATTCAACCGAGCGTCCTCACCGACACCCGGTGTGACCCGTCGACGGTCTCGAAGGCCACCGACTCGACGATCGACTCCCGTGCTCGCTCGGCCCACGCCTCGAGCGCGTCGGCGCGTTGCTCTCGGACCGTTCCGGCACTCTCCTCGCCGTCGACGCGCTGTTCGACGTCCTCGAGCGTGGGATACGCCGCGACGGTTTCGGCGTCGAGCAGGGCCGCAGCCTCGAGGTGAACGGCACCGGTTTCCGGCGAATCGTCGATCCGGTAGACGTGGAGGCGGGCGCGCATGCGGCCGTGGAACGGCGGCGTCGCCCGGAGGATTGCCCGCCCGGAGTTCTCGCGGGTGTAGACGAACGCGTTCACCACGTCCTCGGCGGCAACGGCCAGCGACCGGATGATCGTCGGGTCCCGATCTCGATCGTCGCTCGGCATAGACGACAGGAGGAAGCGGATGGCCATATAGACCAGCGACACGCTCGAGGCGAACGCAGGGTTCAGGCCTCAGGCCTCAGGGACGAAAGACCGTCGCCCGCGCGTCCGTCGAGACGCCGTACTCGGCCGCCGACACGCTCGCCGGAATCGTCGGATCGGTTCCCTCGTACCGGGACGCCAGCGACGCCGTGATCGCCTCCCGAACGCACGCTCGCGCGGCCGCTCCGACGGCCGTCGCGCTGCCCGAGAACGCCCGACTGGACCCCGACGGGTCGTGCGCGACGACGATCGCGTCCGTCGTCGTCCCAGGAAAGCCCGTTCGCGCGAGAAGCGTCGCCGCCTTCGCCTCCGCCGCCACCGCGAGGAGGTTTTCGAGAGCCCCCGCCTCGAGCGCGTGGGTTGTCCCGACGATCAGGTTGACCGTGCCGGCGTAGCGCTCGTTTCCTCGCTCGTCCCCATCGTCCCTATCGTCCCCCGTGTTCGACCCCTCAGTCCGCTCGAGGGAATCGGGCTCGAGGCGTCCGTCGGGCAACGATCCGCCGGCCGGATCCATCGGCAACGCGGCCGGGTTCGAGATTCCGGCCGTAGCGTAGGCCGTGACCGACCTGCAGTGGGCGCCGCGCGCGTGCTCCAGGTCGACCCCGGTGAGCAGGGCGGGGTGGTCGCGTCGGGCGTCCGCAAAGCCCGCCCGCTCGAGGCGCTCCTGGACGTAGCGCTTGAGGTCGTCACAGTGCCAGCCCTCGGGAACCGAGACGTTGAACGCCCGGTCGGTTCGCGATCGGCCGCCGTTCCAGCCCGAGGAGAGCCACTCGACCCCGGGCCGGTGGACACAGAGGACGCCGTCGGTTCGCTCGGTTCTGTACCCGGCGTCAGCATCGGTGTCGGTGTCGACGTTGGCGTCGGCATCGGCGTCGGTATCGTCTTCAGCGTCGGTATCAACCATCCACCAACACCTCGAGAAGCTGATCGTTCGTGTCGCGGTCCTTGACCGCCACGCGGACGTGGGATTCGAGTCCGCGGAAGGATCGGGCGTCCCGGAGGATGATTCCGGCCTCGCGGGTTCGCTCGAGGAGGTCGTCGACGGGATCGGTCGGCCCGCCGTTGCGGTCGGCAGAACCGGCCCCCATACCGTCGCCATCGACGGAACCGACCGCATCCCCGCCGCCGTCACCGTCGACCTCGAGCAACAGGAACGGCGCGCTCGAGGGGGCCACCACGTAGCGGCTGTCCGCCAGCAGCGCCTCGCGCAGCCGTTCTCGCTCTTCGGCGACTCGCTCTCGCGTGTCGCGCACGAACGCCGTCTGCTCCATGCAGTACGCGCCGACGGCGGCCGCGGGCGAGCCGAGGTTCCAAGTGCGACGGGCCGCCTCGAGGCGCTCGCCGAGCGGGCCGAACGCGACGGCGAACCCCGCTCGGAGCCCCGGCAGCCCGAAGAGTTTGGTGAGCGAGCGGGCGACGACGACGCACTCGTCCCCCCGTCGAGCCATCGACGCCTGTTCGGTGAACCCCAGAAACGCCTCGTCGACGAGCAGGGTCGTCCCGGCCGCTCGGCACCGATCGGCTAGCCCCTCGAGGCGCGAGCGATCGGGGAGGTCGCCCGTGGGGTTGTTCGGCGTGCAGACGACGACCAGGTCGACGTCCCGCAGCGACTCGGCCTCGAGGTCACACACCGTCTCGTGGGGCACGAACCGCGGCCTCGCCCCCTGGAGACGAATCTCCCGGGCGTACTCGCCGAAACTCGGGTGTGGAACGACGGCCAGATCGCCTGGCTCGAGGGTCACCTCGAGAGCGAGGCGAATCGCGGCGAGGCCGCCCGGCGTCGGTACGACGGCGGACGGGTCACAGCCGACGTAGGTTCCTGCCGCGTCCCGGAAGGCCGGATACTCGTCGTCCGGATACCGCCGGGCCGTCTCGAGCGCGTCGGCGTAGACCGACTCGACGCCGTCCGGCGTCCGTGGATTCGTGTTCGCCGAGAAGTCGAGCAGCGAGCGGTCGGGTTCCCCGCCGTGTGGAACGCGCCCCTCGCCGTCGATGGCGTCAGGATGCATCGCCGTCACCCCTCACATTCGGTGACCGCGGGTCCTCCGCCGTCGTTTCACCGTTGACGCCCAATCGCTCGCAAACGGCTTCGATCCGCCGGCGAACAGCCGCCATCTCTCCGGGCGGAACGAGCGAGAGCGCCCCGCCCATGGCGACGCCCTCTTTCGCCTCCCCGGCGCAGTACCGGGCCATCGAGACGTGCTCGCTTCGCTCGAACGCAGGGTCGGTGACGACTACCTCGAGGTCGAACCGGTCGCCGGCCGCCTCGAGGTCGACGCTCGGATCGTCGGCCACGAACGAGGTGGTCGCGAGTCGGAGCGGCCCGTTGACGCCGGCGTGGCGGAGAACGGCCGCGACGGCGACCAGTTGCGTCCCCCCGGCCAGGGTCACGTCGACGCCGGCCTCAAGTGCCCCGGCCACAACGCCGGCGACGGCGGCCTGGACGGGGTCGCCCACCGCCCGGATCGCCGCCAGCGGATCGCCCGCGCAGTCGCCGGGCGCGAGGTCGCTCACCGCCAGTCCCGTCTCGACGACCGCTCGTTTGCGCTCAAGCGGATTCCGGGGGAGCGACGACGAGACGCCGATGGGCGCTCCGAGGGCGGTCGCGACCCCCAGGGCGGTCGTCGTCCCGCCCGGAATCGTCTCGCCGATCAGCACGCGGTCGTCGGGGAGCGTCGCGCCGAACTGGCGAGCCCGGTCGTAGATCCCCGCAGCGTCCGGTACAGCGACGGCCTCGCGAACGTCGGCGCCTGGATCGGCCGCGAGGTCGACCGTCGGGGCGGCCGTCGATTCGGACAGGCCGGCCTCGAGCACCGTCGCGTCGAAGCCGACGACCTCCCGAACGGCGCGGGTGATCGCCGCCGGGGTCGGGCACCCGGTCGGGCTCACCGGGGTGACGGGCGCGGCCGTCGGCCGACCGTAGACGAGGATCTCGGCGTCGGCCGACGGCGTGTAGCTCATCACTTCGGCCGACGCCCCGGCGGCGCTGAGCCCGTCGATGAGTCCCGTTTCGGTCAACCCGGCGGCGAGGAGGAGCCTCATCGGAACGCCTCCCCGTCGCCGTCTCCATCGCAGCAGTACGTCTTCGCCGCGCGGACATCGGTTCGTCTGTTCACGTTACAGGCCAGTCTGTGGTCGTAGCTGCGTGCGATCATCGTTTCATTGGAGGTGCCGACGACGTTGACACCAGTCGGCGCGAGGTGGCGGTCGGACTCGAGCGTCGCGTCGACGCTGAACCCGAGCCGTCGTTTCAGCGCGGTCGGGACGCAGACGGTCATCGACGGCGCCGGTGTCTCCCCGCCGTCACCGGCTTCCCGTCTTCTCGCCCGAACGCGGCGCCGGTACCGCTCGAGAACGCCGTCCACCGTCGCCTCCTCGAGCAATGGGAGATCCGCGGCCACTGTCAGCACCGGCGTCGAAATCGGGATCGAGTCCGACTCGAGGATCGACCCGAGGTCGGCGACGTACCCGTCGCCAGCGGTCTCGATGATCCGTTCTGGCGTGGCGGGCGTGGTGGGGTCAACGGACTTGCCAACTCCGTCGGCCTCGAGCGAACACGTACAATCGCGTTCCGCCAGGTGATCGCGGGTGTCGGGCGCGTTCGGCGAAACCGCGACGGTAATCCGGTCGACCGCGCTCGCCTCGAGCGCCGCGAGCACCCGATCGATCATCGCGACGACGCCGATCTCGTACAGCGGCTTTTCGGTTCGGCTCTCGAGTCGAGTTCCCTGTCCGCCGGCCATCACCAGAGCGTCCACGCGATCACCCCCAGGTGGACGCCGAGCAGTCGTCCGATCTCGTTGGCCGCTCCGAAGACGTCGCCAGAGACGCCGCCGAGCCGTCGTTGGGCCCACCACCACGGAAGGGCGGTTCCCGCGAGCGCGCCGGCGAGAGCCGCGGCCGCTGCCGGATGGGGCCATGTCAGCGCGACCGCCGGAATCGCCAGCGCCGCGGGTCCGAAGAACGCAGACGGGCCCACGGCGTCCGTCAACTGCGAGCCGAATCCCTCGTGAGCGGCCGTCCCGAAGCAGGCCATCACGGCCATTCCAGTCTTGGCGCCGACCTCAGCGGCGACGGCGACGCCCACAGCGACCGCGACGGGTGCACCGGCGAGCGCGAGGGCGCCCAGCGCGAGTCCCGCCACGATCAGCGAGACGGAGAGCAGCGCGCCGACGCCGGTCGTCGTGTCCGTCATGACAGCCCGCCGGCGATGGGCGTCGCCGTGGACGACGAGCGCATCGCCGAGGTCGGCGACGCCGTCGAGGTGATGGATCCCGGTCAGCGCGAAGACGGCGAGCAGGTATCCGAAGGCAATCGACGCGGCCGGAAGCCGGTTCAAAGCGAGGAAGAGGAGGGCCGCGAGTGCTCCGACGATCCATCCTACTATCGTGAAGGTCCACGGACTCGAGCGAAACGCCTTCCAGTCCCGGTCGGTGCTCGCGTCGGCAGTCGCCCCGCCCGTGTTTCGCGACCTCGAGCCGAACGGAAGGCGCGTCAGGAAGGCGAGAGCCCCACGGAGTGCACGAACGGCCGTTCGAATCCGTCCGCCGATCACGGCATCACCCCCTGAACGCGTGTCGTGACGGCGTCGACGATCGGCGCGATCAGCGACTCGAGCGTCGGCGCGGACGCCACACAGACCGCCGCTACCGCCACGAGCGCGGCGGCAGCCAGGCCGACGACCGACACCGCACGCCGGCCGTCCTCCAGGCTCGGGAGCGATTCCTCGGGGTTCAGCACGTACGCGCCGCGTTTTTCGAGGCGAACACCGAGCACGCAGGCAAGCGTCGCCATCGGCCAGCCGGAATTCGGCGAGGACGGGACTCGCGCCCAGCGACGGGCTCGAAGGAGCGCCCGGGGCCGTCTCGCGACCAGTGCGAGACAGCACGCGGTGACTCGAGCGGGGACGGCCATCACGAGGTCGTCCAGGCGAGCGCTGGCAGTGCCGATCGGTTTCGACGGATAGCCGAGCATCGAGTCCAGGGTGTTGACGCCCTTGACCCAGGCAGCGGCGGCCGCGGCGGCGGGGAGCGAGACTGGGCCCAGGAGCGCGAAGGGAAGGAGCGTCGCGGCGAACCCGTCGGCGAGGTTCTCGGCCGCGCTCTCGACCGCCGCCGAGCGGATCTCCGCGTCCGTGAGCGAGTCCACGTCGCGTCCAACGAGGCCGCGAACGCGCTCACGGGCGGTCTCGAGGTCGTCCCCGGTCGCTGCGACGACTTCCTGTGCGAGGTCGAGGAGCGCCCGCACACTCGTGGTCAGAAAGAGGACAAGCGTCGCGGCGACCGCGCCGAAGAAGGGGTCGATCCCTCCCATCGCGACGACGAGATACCCCGCAATCACCGCCGGAATCAGGGGAACGAACAGGGCGACGAGGAATCCGATTCGACGCTGTGTTCGATCGTTCGTGGACCAGGGGCGGTCGAGTCGATCGATCAGTCGACCCAGCCACGCCACGGGGTGACAACGCGTTGGCGGTTCCCCGATCAGCAGGTCGAGGCTGAGCGCCAGGCCGATCGCGGCGAGCGTTTGTACCGTCATTTCACGTGGTCACTCGAGTCGTCGTTCGAACCACTGTCACTCGAACCACTGTCACTCGAACCACTGTCACTCGAACCACTGTCACTCGAACCACTGTCACTCAAATCGCCGTCACAGGCCGGCTCTCCGCCGGTCGGCGCCGTCGCCGAACTGTTTTCTAACACCAATTCGAGCCGATCGGGGACCGACTCGAGAGGCGTCTCCCCGAGCACGATCGACGTTCCCCCGGCCGCGTCGACGCCGCCGTCGGTTCGCCGATCGTCGCCCACGTGGACCAGGTCGGTGACGTCGACCCCGAGCCGTCGCGCCGTCGTCTCGAAGATGTGCGGCGAGGGTTTGCGCCACCCACAGCCGACGCTCGTCACGACGGCGTCGAAGTCGTCGCGCTCGAGCGTCGAGCGAGCGAGTGTCCGGCCGACCAGTTCCGGAACGGCGCAGTTCGAACAGACGGCGACGGGTCCGCGCTCGCGAGCGGCCTCGACCGCCCGACGGGCGCCGGCCCGGGTCTCGACGTCTGGGTCGAACGCGGCGACGACGGCCCGACGAACGACGTTCCCCGCCCCGGTCTCTCGCCACTCGACGCCAGCGTTCGAGAGCGACCGGCCGACGTGGGCCGGCAGCGGCACCTCCGCACCCACGGGGGCGTCGATGGTCGGGCGAGCGTAACGCTCAGCCCAGTCGCCGGGGACTGCCACGCCGCGTTTCTCGAGTTCGGACGCGACCGCCGTCGCCGGGTCCGCAGGTCGGTCGACGGCGACGAGCGTGCCGAACAGGTCGAACGAAACTGCCACGTGCGTGTGACTGGTGCAAGTCAACTTGAGTTTCGCGGTCTGCGCCGGCCACAGATTCGTCACTCGGAAGACTTTTTCCCTCACCCTCTGATCGAATCCTAAGCGAGCGAAAACGAGTCGATTGCTCGGCTCGATCCCCGCACTAATCGCCGTCGGGACGCTTCCGGTAGCGATTCTCGCCTAGTTTATGGTCGGCGTGTCAGCGGCCGTCTTCGTCGTACTCTTCTGCTGGGTCGGCCTGCTGCCGCTGTCGGGGGTGCTCATCGAGGAGGTCCTCGGAATCGACGGCGACCAGCACGACCCGATGGTTGGCGAACGCCGACCTGCGAGCCTCGACGAATCAGCGACAGACCCCGTCGAGGTCCTCCGGGAACGCTACGCTCGCGGCGAGATCGACGACGAGGCGTTCGAACGCGGCCTCGAGACGCTGCTCGAGAGCGAGGGGAGCGATCCCGAAACGATCCTCGAGCGCCGGCGGAATCGTTCGGAACCTGGCGACCGAAAAATCGAGCGCGAAACGAGCTAACGCTAACGCCGTCGCTCGGCGCGTAGAGGGGCTCCCGCAAGGGAACAGGTTGCTGGCACGCGAACTGCTCCGGTACTGGATGACCTCGGGAGCCAGTTTCGTGTACGTGCTCGAGAACTAAAAGTGCTTCTCGATAATTTGGGCACGAACGGGTCAGTACTCGAGGTTTGCATCGCTGATCGGGTCGAAACAATCGCCGCGTCGCAACCCGCGCGACCGAAGCGCGGCCGTCGAGATTACTGGATCCGGGACAGTTTCTCCTCGATGACCTGCTGGAATCGGTGGTTCACGAAGACGTGCACGAACGAGACCGCGAGGAAGGCCGCGACGATCACGCCAGCGAGGGCCGAGAGCGGGATGGCCGAGATTCCGGGGACGCCGAGGAGGCCGGCGGCGAGTACCACCGCGCCCACGACGCTCATGGCCGCGTACCACCGATCCCACCGCTCGCGACGGTGGGTGTCCGTGTCGAGGTACATGACCAGTAAATCCGCGTTGTCAGCCAGGGTGATGAGACCGCGATCCTGGTCGTAATCGACGATACCCGCGTCGTCCATCTTCGGCAGATGCGTCTGGTAGAGGGCGACGTAGACTCGTTTTCGCTGATCGGAACTCAGCGCGTTGACGTCGGTGTCGTTCTCCCAGGCTGCGATCTGTTCGGCGAGTTCACCCAGCGTTACCGTCTCCTCGGCCTCGAGTAAGTACGCGAGTACCTCTCGCCGTCGCCGGTTTTTCAGCAACTCGAAGATGACGTCTTTCGAGAGCGTTTCGTCGGTACCGTTCGCCGTAACGGAGGTTATCTCCTCGGGAAGGGACGTATCGATGGAGGACATCACCGGCACCTCCCGCCGGGAACTCGACGCCCGAACGCGGCCGGTCGCGCTCGAGCACCGACAAATCGCGCCTGGCTCGACCGGCTTCGAAGTCGGGTACGAGTCGGTTCCGTCCACCGTAGTTGATCGTTTACTGCCACCACAGAGCCGCTTGGCTCCGCCGAGGGAGACCGCTGTCCCGGCGAAGGGATACTCGCAATCACGTTTGACACACCAGTTTCTACGCCAACGGTATCAGTCTTAAACGCGGTCACGTTTTGCATCGCTTGCGAAGCCGGTACGTCGCCGCTTCTCGGCTCGAGCGAGGGTCGAGACGGCTCTCGCTCGAGTCGGTCGAATCGCGACTCGCCCGATGCACCATTTGTATCGGCGATAGGGGCTGTATCGAGCGCATACTGGGCCGACCGACCGCCGTTCCGCGGAGACGGGGGTCGGTCGAGGCGCGCCCTGCGGGGCGATCGAAAACGGGCTAGCGAGGGCTCCTCGGGACCACGTTGGCCGGTACGTCCGTCCTCGACGAGCGGGTGGACTCTATCCAGCAACACGCGCGTCCTTCTCGAGAACCGACCGCTTAACGGTCGTGGTCGGTTCGTCATCGAAGCCGACCGTTACTCCTCTCAGTCGTCATTTACCGAGCTGTAGCCACAGTCAGCGTGCTCGTACGCGGCCGGAGTCGCACCGGCGTGTGGCTAAGGTTGAACCGGCCTCTGGCCAGGGTCGGTCCGACGTTCGATCCGCCGGTGCGGGGCATCCGTCGACCCCGCCTACCGACGCGCGTCGAGCGCCAACCTGCCGAAGGTAGCGCCGTAGCCGGCGGAAAGTCCCTGTTACTCTCGAAACCATGTGACCCCCTTACAAAGACGGCTGGGTTCTCACCGCCTACTAATGACGCGGTCCGTCACCGAACGCACACGACAGGAATCACAGCGGACGAACAGCGGCCAGTGTCCGGATTGTGAGACGAACACGGTCGTGAGCGATCCCGACCGCGGCGAGCTGGTCTGCCGGGAGTGCGGTCTCGTCCTGAGCGACGAACCCATCGACTACGGCCCCGAGTGGCGGGCGTTCAACGCCAAAGAACACGACCAGCTCTCTCGCGTCGGCGCGCCGCTCACCCAGTCGATGCACGACCGGGGACTTACGACCACCATCGACTGGCGCAATCGGGACGCGAACGGCCATACGATGTCGGCTGACAAGCACGGACAGCTCCACCGGCTTCGCGTCTGGCAGGAACGCATCCGCACGAAGAACGCCGGCGAGCGCAACCTCAAGTACGCCCTCTCCGAAATCGACCGCATGGTGAGCGCCCTCGGCCTCCCTAACTCGGTCAAAGAGACCGCCAGCGTCATCTACCGGCGGGCACTCGACCGGGACCTCATCCGCGGGCGCTCCATCGAGGGAGTCGCCACCTCGGCGCTGTACACCGCCTGCCGGGAGGAGGGCATTCCACGGAGTCTCGAGGAGGTGACGGCCGTTTCGCGGGTCGATCAGCGCGAGATCGGACGGACCTATCGCTACATCGCCGACGAACTGAACATCAATCTCGAGCCGACGAACCCGCGCCAGTTCGTCCCCAGATTCTGCTCGGAACTCGACGTCGGCACGGACGTCGAGTCGAAGGCGGTCGAGATCATCGACGCGACGACCGAGCAGGGGCTGCACTCGGGGAAGTCTCCGACCGGGTTCGCCGCCGCGGCCATCTACGCCGCCGGACTCCTGTGTAACGAAACGATCCCCCAGCGAGCGGTCGCAGAGACGGCCCAGACGACCGTCGTCACCGTCAGGAACCGCTACCGGGAGCAACTCGACGCGATCGATCAGAGCGTCGAAGCCTAGGCGTTGCAGCCGCGGCGGTACTCGAGCGGGTGTTGTTCCAGTTCTGAAGCGGACTGAAGACAGTTTGAAGCGATCTGGAGATGGAGCGATCACGAGTGTTCGTCGACGCGACCACGTTATATTTCACATGACCGAACGTTCCTCTCCGCTGTAGACGTCCTCGTCGAGCAACGCGTGAAGCGAGTTGTACGGCACGAACGCGACGAACGCGTCGTCCTCGTCGAACAACTCGACGCCCGTATCGGTGTGTTCGTAGCGCGCACAGATGATCTGGCCTTCGGGCAGGATCGCGCGATACATGGGTTCGAATACGCCAGCACGCGGTAAAGCCGTTTGCCTCGACCGCTGAAACACCACAATCGTTATGTCGCCGTGTGCTAAAAATTGCGCTGGCGCATACCACCACCACCACCTACCGCTGTGCGCCCGGCTGCCACTGCAGCCGTTTTGTGCGGCTCCGACCACCCTGCCCTCGAGCCGTGGCGCTCGAGCGAAATCGGTTTATCACCGAGTCCGGTAGCCTATCCAGTGACTGACGACGCCGCAGACGCCGACGACGCTCACGACTCCACTCGCGGGGATGGAGTGACAGACCCCGACGACGCCCACCCGTCCCTCTCGCTCTCGGCGTTCCACGACGCCTGCCAGCGGGCCGGCCGCCCGTTGCTCACCGCTTCCGAACTCGCCAGACACCTCGAGCGACCCCACAGCGAGGTGACCGACGACCTCGAGGCGCTCGCGGAGCGGGGCGACCTGGAGCGCCTGGCCGTCTCCAGGGACCCCGTGGTCTGGTTCCCGGCCGAACTCGAGGACCTGACCGAACGCGAGCGGGTTGTCGTCTTCCCGAAGCGCCGCGAGATTATCGTCGACCGCCCCGATCAGTTCACCCGTGCGCAACTCTCCCAGTTCGCCCACCTCGCAGACGGCAACGGTGAAGGCGGCTACCGCTACGTCGTCCGCCCGGAGGACGTCTGGCAGGCCCCGCACGACTCGTTTGACGGCCTCCAGCGAACGATGCGACAGGCCCTGGGCCAGCGCTCGGACGCGCTCGAGTCCTGGGTCGAGAGCCAGTGGGATCGCGCCCGCCAGTTCAGGCTCGTCACCCACCCCGACGACTACACCGTGCTCGAGGCCCGGAGCGCGGAGATCATGGGCAACGTCGCCCGACAGAAACTCGACGAAGAGCACGTCCACGCGCCGATTTCCGACACCGAGGACTGGGTGCGCGAGGGATCGGAGGCGGCCATCAAGCGGATCCTCTACGAGGCGGGCTACCCCGTCCGGGACGACCGCGACCTCGAGTCGGGGGACGCCCTCGAGGTCGGACTCGAGGTCTCCCTGCGGGAGTACCAGCGAACCTGGGTGGATCGCTTCCTCGAGGCCGGATCCGGCGTCTTCGTCGGTCCGCCCGGCAGCGGCAAGACGATCGCCGCGATCGCCACGATGGAGGAAGTCGGCGGCGAGACCCTCGTGCTGGTCCCGAGCCGCGACCTCGCCCGCCAGTGGGCCCAGACGGTGCTCGACGTCACGAGTCTGGAACCCGAGCAGGTCGGCCAGTACCACGGCGGCCGCAAGGAGATTCGCCCGGTGACCATCGCGACCTACCAGATCGCCGGGATGGACCGCCACCGCTCGCTCTTCGACGACCGCGAGTGGGGGCTGGTGGTGTTCGACGAGTGCCAGCACGTCCCTTCGGACGTCTACCGCCGGAGCACGCACCTCCAGTCGCGCCACCGCCTCGGCCTCTCGGCCTCGCCGCTCCGTGAGGACGACCGCGCCGCGGACATCTTCACCCTGATCGGACCACCGATCGGCACCGACTGGGAGGCGCTGTTCGAGGCCGACTTCGTCGCCGAACCCGAACTCGAGATTCGGTACGTGCCCTGGGGCGACGACGAACATCAAAACGCGTACGGGTCGGCGGAGGGGCGGGAGCGCTACCAGCTGGCGGCGACGAATCCCGGCAAGGTCGCCGAGGTGCGCTACCTTCTGGCGTCGCATCCGGGCGCCCGCGCGCTCGTCTTCGTCGACTACCTCGAGCAGGGCCGGGACCTCGCGGCGGCGCTCGACGCTCCCTTCCTCAGCGGCGAGACGCCCCACCTCGAGCGCCAGCGGCTCCTGGACTCGTTCCGCCACGACGAGATCGACACGCTCGTGCTCTCGCGGGTCGGCGACGAGGGGATCGACCTGCCGAGTGCCGATCTGGCCATCGTGGCGTCGGGGCTCGGCGGCTCGAGACGGCAGGGCACCCAGCGAGCAGGCCGAACGATGCGTCCCGCTGGGGGCGCGCTGATGTACGTGCTGGCGACCCGCGGAACGCGAGAGGAGGAGTTCGCCCGCCGCCAGTTGCAGCACCTCGGCCGGCAAGGGCTGACGGTTCACGAGGAGACGGTCGAGCGGAATCTCGAGACGGAAGCGGAGACAGAAACGGAGTCCAATACGTCGTCTGAAGCCGCCGACGAATAGTTCTGACGGCGTCGTCGAGGACCAACGTCGCTCGAGTCTTCGGTCGACCGCTTCCGCTCACTCTACGCTCGAGGCGCCACCTGCAAGTCGACCTCCTCCTCGGCGTCCGTCTCGAGGTCGGCCTCGGTCTCGAGTTCGACCTCGACGGTTGCCACCTCCTGGACGGTCACGCCGA
The DNA here is from genome assembly GCF_042663665.1 of Saliphagus sp. GCM10025317. NCBI lineage: Archaea > Methanobacteriati > Methanobacteriota > Halobacteria > Halobacteriales > Natrialbaceae > Saliphagus > Saliphagus sp. GCM10025317. The sequence continues at coordinate 1,011,775 of NZ_JBHTAQ010000005.1, read as the reverse complement.
CACCCTCGTTCAACTCACGTCTCACGACGGCCAGGTCCTCGCCCCGGTCGCCCACGAGGACGAGTCGGGTTTCGAGCGTGACGGTCGTGTCGTTCAGGCCGGGCTCGAGGCCGCGGACGGTCGCGTCGTCGACGCGCTCGACGGCCGCGACTCGTTCGACGATTCGTGCGCCTGCGGTGACGAGGTCGCCGGTCGCGTTCACGGGAACGCGCACGGCGAGTTTCGCCACGACGGTCTGGTATCGTGCCATAGTCCCCCGCCGAGAGTCGAACTCGGGGGCGGTCGCACGTGCCCGGGAATCGGGAACGCTGACGACCGCGCGGTGTCCACCACCGGGGGAAACCGCGCGGTCCAGGCTCGCCGGCAGAACGGATGGGATCGACGGACCGACCTCGAGCGATAGTGGGTCGGCAACGCGTACAAACCGTCCGGCCGGGAGAATGGACCTACGCGGCGCGGACGGAGATTCCGTCGAGATTCGACGAAATCGGGGTCGGGTGACCGAGTGCCCGTCCACGACCCTTCAGTCCGGCAACGCCGGAAGTCCTGGCGACGCCATAGCGTCCGGAGACGCTGGTGACGTCCCAGCCAGCGACGTCGACACACCGACCGGCAGTGCCGGTGACGGTGTCGACGTCGGTGGCGACGCCCGCGTTGCCACTCATCGGGGCGAACGCGGGAATCGGGTGGGTCGTGGTGGTCATGGTCGGTCGCGATCTGTGACGATCGGCTACCCTACACATCTGGGGGGAGTGACATAATCGTTTCCCAGGGTTGTCAAGCGTTCACACTCGTCGGACGCGGCGAGTGTCACGCGAGGCGAACCTTCAAGGGAACCCGAGGGCAGTGTGAACTATGCAGCGTTCGCGCAGGCGAGACGAGGTGAGGAGACGGTGAGCGAGACGCGGGAGGTGACGGTCGGCGAAGCGGCCGACGGCACCGACGTGACGCTCCCTGTCGTCGAGTTGCTGACCGGTCGCGGGTTCGTCACCGGAAAGTCCGGATCGGGGAAGTCCAATACGGCATCGGTGATCGCCGAGGAACTCCTCGAGGCCGGCTTTCCGCTCCTGATCGTCGACACCGACGGCGAGTACTACGGACTGAAAGAGGAGTACGAGATGCTCCACGCGGGCGCTGACGAGGAGTGTGACATCCAGATCGGGCCCGAACACGCCGAGCAGATGGCCTCGCTGGCGCTCGAAGAGAACGTCCCCGTCATCCTCGACGTCTCGGGCTACCTGGACGAGGAGGAGGCCGACGAACTCCTGCGAGAGACCGCCCGACAGCTGTTCGTCAAGGAGAAGAAACTGAAAAAGCCGTTCCTGCTGGTGGTCGAGGAGGTCCACGAGTACATCCCCGAGGGCGGCGGTCTCGGCGAGACCGGCCGACTGCTGATCAAGATCGGCAAGCGCGGGCGCAAGCACGGGCTGGGCATCCTGGGGATCAGCCAGCGCCCCGCCGACGTCAAGAAGGACTTCATCACGCAGGCAAACTGGCTCGTCTGGCACCGGCTCACCTGGGAGAACGACACCAACGTCGTCGGACGGATCATCGATTCGAAGTACGCCGAACTGGTCTCCGAGCTCGACGACGGCCAGGCGTTCATCCAGACCGACTGGATGGACGCAGGCGTCCGCAAGATCCAGTTCCGACGCAAGCGCACCTTCGACGCCGGGGCGACACCCGGCCTGGACGACTTCGAGCGGCCCGAACTCAAGTCCGTCTCCGACGCGCTCGTCGACGACCTCCAGACCATCTCCGAGCGCAAGGATCGCGAAGAGGACCGCATCGACGAACTCGAGAAGCGCCTCGACAGGAAAGATTCCAGAATCGAGACCCTCGAGGACGAACTCTCTTCGGCGCGTGACGTCTCCGAGGCCGCCCGGCAGATGGCCGACGCGCTCTCCCAGGCCGAACCCGTCCAGACGACGTTTCCGGAGACGGGCGGCGACATGCGCCGACTGCACGACGAACTGGTCGACCTCGAGGAACGAATCGAGGAACTCGAGGCCGAGCGCGAGGAACTCGAGGAGGAGAACGACGACCTCCGCGAGCGACTCGAGTCACGCGAGCGGGAACTCGAGAACCGAGACGACGACCTCGAGTGTCTCGAGGCCGAGAACGAGGAACTTCGCGAGCGCTGTCGCGAACTCGAGTTGTGGCTCGAGCCCGCGGATTCGGGTGACGAAGGGATAGTAGACGGCGGCGACGGAGCGGCGGCCGACGGTGGCGGGAACGCGGACGGGAACGGAAACGCGAACGAGAAGGCGGAATCGGAGGCGGCGGAGAGCGAAGAGACGCCGATTCTTCACGCCGACGGCGACGATCTCACGTTCGGCTACACGCCCGTCGACGACGCGAGCGAGGACGACATCCTCGAGACCGGCGCGGCGGACGACCCCGCGACGGGACCGATCGACCTCGACATGATAGTCCCCGATGAACGCGACACCATCGAGGACCTGCTGGCCCTCGAGGAGATTTCGACCCGCGTCACGGCGGCCTGTGACGACTCCCGGTGTGACGAACCGACTGCCCGACGCGTCATCGAGACGGTCGCCATCGACGGGCCGCTCTCGACGACCGCGACGGCGGAGTCGGTCGGCCGCTCGCCCGTCGCCGTCCAGAGCCTCCTCTCGGAGCTTCGAACCCGCGACGTCGTCGACCGCCGGGCGGACGGCACCTACGCCCTCGAGCCAGGACTGCTCGACGCGCTCGACAGGGAGACTGCGGTCGACAGAGAGTCCGCACTCGAGGCGGACGCCGAGTGAGCGGCGTCGTCGACTGGTCCAGCGGTTGCGGCGCGTATATGACTATAGAAAGTATAGTGCAGAGTGCTCGAGAATCACAACCACACAGCCGGGAGTGTTTTTAAATACCGGAGAGTGGTCGTCGTATGAACGACAGCGACGTGGACGCCGACGGCGACGGTGACGTGGACGCCAGCGACGACGTGAACCTCGACGTCGACCGCCTCGAATCCGTCCTCGCCGCCGAACTGGGAACGAGCGTGACCGGACTCGAGGTCGTCGACGACGGCCTCAATCTGATTCTCGAGGTGTTGAACGACGACGCCAGCGGCCCGTACGTGCTGCGAAAGCCGAACAAGTTGCGAGATGCGAGCTACATGAACGACCTGCGACGGGAGTACGCGGTGATGGAGCGGCTTCGCGAGACCTCGGTTCTCGCGCCAGTTCCCGTTCTGTACGGCGAAGACGAATCGATCTTCGGCGATCCGTTCTACCTGATGACTGCACTCGAGGGCGAACCGATTCCCCTCGGCGAGGACCTCCCCGAGCGCTTTCGGACGCCGCAGTCGCGAGAACGGGTGGCCGCGCGACTCGTCGAGACGCTCGCCGATATCCACGCGGTCGACCCTGAGCCGTTCGCGGACGTCTGTCACCGGCTGACGCCGCGGGCCCGCGTCGACCGCGCCGTAGAACGACTCGAGGAGACGGTCCAGGTGACGGGTCACGAGGTTCCGACGCTCCGGTCAGTTGCCGAGTGGCTCCAGGAACACGCGCCGACGGAGACGAGGACGACGCTCGTCCACGGCGACTTCAGACCGGGGAACGTGCTCTTCGCTGGCACAGACCGACCCGAAATTACCGGCGTCCTCGACTGGGAAACGGCCGCGCTCGACGACCCGCTGGTCGACCTGGGCTACCTGCTGCTCCGGTGGCGAGACGCGAACGACTGGCGACCGTCGCTCGAGGCGCTCGAGGCGCGACACGGGGACGAACACGAGCACGCCCTCCGGCAGTTGCGGGAGCAAAACGAGCGCGGCCTCAGCCCGTTCACGGCGAAACCCGGCAGTCCCAGTCGGCGGGACCTGGTCGCTCGCTACGAGGCGGCGACGGGGTTCGAGTTCGAACACAAGCGGTTCTACCGTGCACTGGCAGCGTTCTCGCTCGCGGTCGTGTGGGAGGACCTCCATCGCGACCGACTCGAGGCCGGGGATGCGTCGGATTGGGAGCCATACGTCGAGTACGCGTCGCTGATCGCGGACGGTATCGTCGGCGGCGAGTTCCCGCTGTAGCGACGCCGACGAGTTCGAATTCTCGAGAACGCGCTGGTGTCGCGGGCTTTCGGATAGTGGTTACTGGTTCGAATGTGGTCGCGATGGCGGTCTCGACCGCGAATATGGCCGTATCGATCGATCACGACGCTCGCGCGAGCGGCGCCAGACTCGAGGTGTTTCCGCCAGTATCGCCTTCGCTCGAGTTCGTGCCGTCAGTGGCGTTCGTTTCGTCGGCGTCGTCACCCGGGCCCGAACCCGAACCCGAACCCGAACCCGAACCCGAACCCGTCCCGGACGCCCCGTCGTCGGCCGTCTCCTCGATCACGTACTGTTGGCCGAGCATCGGGTCGAGCAACTCGTTGACCGCCGCCCGGTCGTCGGTGAGCACCGGCACGTCGTCGGTGTTCGGTTCGGCCATGTAATTCTCGATCTCCCCGGAGAGATCGATCGGAAGGTCGGTGTTCCGGTTTCGCGCCTGGAGGTCGGCTTCCGAGTAGCGCGTGGCGTTCTTGGTCGCGACAACCTGGATGTTCTGGACTGCTCCGGTATCGGACGTACGGAAGCTGTACACCTGTGGGAAGACCTCGTCCATGGTCGCGTACTCGGCGCGATAGAACTGCGAGGCCGGGCCGCTGGGCGCAGAGATGACGTTCGAGATGAGGACGCCGTTCTCGCTCAGGTGCTCGTCGACCAGTTGCATGAACTCTACCGTCGTCAATTCGAAGGGCACCTGGTCGCGCTTGAACGCGTCCAGGACGATCAGGTCGTAGGTCTCGTCGCTGTTCTGGAGGAACGATCGCCCGTCGACGGTGTGTGCCTGGAGGTCCGCTGACTGCTCGAGGCCGAAGTAGGTCTCGGCAGTGGCGGTCACCTCCTCGTCTATTTCGACGACGTCTATTTCGACGTCGTACTGGCGCTCGAAGTCCTGTGGTCCGGTGTAGCCACCACCACCGATGAACAACACCCGGTCGACCGACTCGGGGCTCTCGGCCATGAGCATCGGCAAGTGAAAGTACCGCGTGTACTCGAAGACGTGCCGGTCGGGATCGTTCAGATCCCGCGCGCTGTGGCGCGTGTCGTCGAGGTACAGCGTTCGGACGTCGCCGTTGTCTACCACCTCGAGTTGCTGGTGGGCAGTCTGGGTCTGGTAGACGACGTCGCCACGGGGGTCGAGGCCGATGGAGCTACTGGTGGCGGCACCGGCCAGCAGAAGCGAGACGACGGTGACGATGGCGAGCGTCCGCCTCGACGGCCGCGGGAGCGACACGACGACGGCTGTTCCGACGAGCACGAACCCGAAGAAGAGGCTAATCTGCGTGATCGACAGCGACGGGATGAGCATGTACGTCGTCACGCCGGAGCCGACGATGCTCCCGATGGTCCCGAGCGCGTAGATGTGTCCGGAGGCCTCGCCGATCCCCTCCTTGGCCGACAGTTCCGCCGCGTAGGGGCTGATGAACCCGAGGAGGTACGTCGGCGGCCCGAAGAGGATGATGATCGACGGGAGCGAGGCGTACCGCGGCGAGAGCGGGATGGCTGCCGTCGCGTACAGCAGCATGTCGCTCGTGTAAATGATGATCGCGATGTAGATCGCCGTGGCGAACAACAACCACCGCATCTGGCTGTTCGAGGCTCGCTCCGCCGCTCGCCCGCCCTGCCAGTAGCCCAGACTCAGTCCAGCCAGAAAGACCGTCAACAGACCGCCGACCGTGTAAATGTGACTCCCGAACTGCGGTGCGACGATGCGCAGCGCGAGAATCTCGAGACCCATACTGACGACGCCGGAGACGAAGACGGCGAGTTCGGGTTTCGAGAACTTCGTCGACTCGAGCGCCCGTGAAACGTCCATTAGCCGCCCAAAGTGGGTCCACCGACGTGTACCTGTTGGATCGATCGACGGCCTCAGTTTCGTTTCGGCATCGTCGAGTGACGGGTCGTCGCGTTCATGTCCGCTCGTTTCGAGGGCGATCGGGCGACAGTCGAGTACATCGTCCCGCGCCTGCGGCCGCTGCTCGAGCCGCCGAAGGGGCCGCCGTCGTCTCCGGTGCTCAGGAGGCCGTCGTCTTCTTTGTCTTCTTCGGCCTCGTCTCCTTCATCGCCGTCCTCCTCGTCGGTATCGTCTCCATTCGCCTCCTCGTCCTCAGGATCTGCTTCGTCCTCGGCATCCGCCTCCTCGTCGTCACCGAGACCCGCCGCCTCGAGCCCCGCTTTCAGGGATTCGACTTCGTCACCGAACCCGCCGACTGCATCCTTGAGGGCTGACGAAATGGAGTCCTCGAGGTCGCCGTCGTCGTCAGTTTCGTCGGCCTCCTCTGTTTCGTCGCTGTCAGTCTCATCGGTGGCTTCCACTGGTTCGCTATCGGACTCCGACGTGGATTCCTCGCTCTCGTCCGTCTCGTCTTCGTCCTTCTGGTCCGCTTCGCCTTCCTCGTCCATCTCGTCTTCGCCCTTCTCCTCATCCACCTCGTCTTCGTCCGACTCGTCCTCGTCCGTCTCGTCTCCAGCCGCTTCACCACCCTCCTCGTCGGGTTCCTCGGCATCCTCGCTCGCATCGGTGTCGGCCTCGCTGGCCTCATCGTCACCTGTTTCGACCGCGACGCTCTTCGTGAGGAGGCCGTACAGATCCAGCACCGTCTCCTCGAGCGAGTTCGCGTCGTCCAGGTCGGGATCTGAATCTGAATCGGGATCAGCGAGCGAGGCCAACCGCTGGAGAGCCCGCAGCGTGGCGACCTGGCCGGGGTCGCCGTTCGCGATCGCCTCGGGAAGCGACGACGGCGTAGACCCGTCGGGAAGGGTATCCAGGCCGACGCGCTCGAGCAGCGACTGGACGTCACCCTCCTCGACGAGTTCGTGTGCTTCCTCCGCGAGCGACGGCAGGTCGGTAGACGAAATCGGCTCCGGAAGGCTATCCTGGGCGCCGCCTTCGAGGTCGGCGGTCAGTTCGAGTGGTCGCCCCTCGTCACCGCCGTCACCGCCCGCATCGCTTTCGTCCTCCGCCTCGCGAATGCCGAGGTCGTCGAGCGCCGCTCGAGTGTCGGTCAACAGTGTCGTGATTCGGTCGTCCGTTTCTGTAGTCATAGGTGGAACTCACCTCGCTGGTCGTGCTAATCAGGACTCCTCGTCGATTACAGCATCGACGATCTGCTCGCGCATCTCATCGCCCTTGAGGTTCGCCTTCACGCCGACGTCCTTCGCGACCGACTGGAGGTCCCGGTAGGAGAGCATCTCCAGGACGTCCTCGAGGGTTTCCCGGCGCAAGTCCTCGAGTGTGTCGAGGGAGGGAGGGCCGTTCTCGACGATCGCTTCGGTGTCCGTTTCGGCCTCGCCGCCCTCGTCCGATTCCGTTTCTTCTTCTTCGTCCGAATCGGTGGATCCTTCCTCGGCCGTAGAGTCGTCGGTCTCGTCACCCATCCCCTCGTCGGACTCGTCGAGTTCGTCACCGGCCTCGTCCGCGACTCCCACGTCGCCTCCCGCTTCGCCGGCGGCGACCCGCTCGGCCAACCCCTCCTGGCCGAACTCCTCGAGCCAGGCGGCGATCGCGTTCCGGAGCGACACGACGAGTTCCTCGAGGAACGTACGGAGACTCAGGCCCTCCTCCATCGCGTCGGTAGCCGTCTCCTGGATCGCCCGGCCGAGGCGTTCGCCGATCGAGCGACCGAACTGCTCGCCGATCCGTGCGCCAGCGGCGGCGCCGATTTCGCCGGCCTCGACCTTGTCGCCGATACCGTCTCCGTTAATCACGGACTCAATGTCGACGTACTCGAGGGCTTCCTCGACGACGATATCCTGCAGTGTGGGGTCGTCGCTCATTCAGATCCCTCCGTGGACGGCTCGGCGACGGTCGATCCGCTTCTTTCGTCGTTCCACCTCGGGTGACAGTTTCCCTCGAATCGTTCGTTGAGCGCGGAAGGGGGCGTCACGACTCATCATTTTCGTCAGTGTCTTCGGCGTCATCCTCGTTACTCTCGCCGTCCTCACTGTCCTCGTTGTCTTCGCTACTTTCGCTGTCTTCTCCGCCCTCACTGTCCTCGTCTGACTCGCTGCCTTCGGAATCGTTCTCGCCGTTCTCACCGTCGGCCGCCTCGTCCGATTCGGCCTCGTCTTTCGCCGACTCGTCAGCGTCGTCCGTCTCCTCGGATTCCTCCTCGTCGCCCTCGAGGATCGAATCCACGATGACGTCACCGAGCAGTCGGCCAACCTCCTTGCCGACCGTCCGGCCGACCGTCGCACCGATGAGTCCGCCTAGCTCGGGCCCGATCGGTTCCTCCGAGTCGAACTCGTCCTCGAGGGAGGTGCCCTTGAGCAGCGATTCGAAGTCGATGCCGTCGATGATCTCGTCCACGTCGACGCGTTGGGTCAGTGTGTCGTCGGTCATGCAGTTGCCTCCGCTTCCTGGTCCTGCTCCTGATCCGGACTCTCCTCTTCACTATCCGATTCCTCGGCGCTCTCGTCGCCGTCGCCTTCCGACGCGGCTTCCATCCGTTCGATCACCTGCTCGAGGACCGACCGGACGATCGTCGCGAGTACCTGCTCGATCGGCAGCGAGGAGATGGCTCGCTCGAGCGGGTTGCGAAGGGTGTCGACGATCGAACGGCCGAGGCCGCGGAACCAGTCGGCGATCGAGGAGAGGATGCCGCCCTCGCTTTCCTCGCCGTCCTCGGCTTCCTCGTCTTCGTCGCCGTCACTCTCGCCCGAACCGATTCCGGGCAGGAGTCCGCCGAGTCGGTCCCGCAATCCGCCGAGGAGACCGGTCGCGGCGCTCTTGAGCCCACCGGGGATCTTCCCGAGCGCGTTCGAGATGCTCTCGAGCGGCGACCCCAGGCTATCGAGGAGGCCGGTTACCGACGACAACAGGTTACCGAGCAGGTTGTTGTCGCCCGGTCGGGCCGAGACGTCGAGGGTCACTTCGTTCAGGTTCACCTCGAGCCCGAGGACGTCCAGAAAGAGGCCGTCCAGGTCGAGGTGAGCGACGCCGGTGGCGTCCTCGCTCTCGTAGACCTCCTCGGCGTCGCGGTCGTGTTCTTCGCCGGGTTCCTCGCTCTCGTCTTCTGCTTCTTCCTCTGCCTCTTCTTCTTCGTCTGCCTCGCCGCCGTCCTCGCTCTCGTCGTCACCCTCGTCCGCTTCGTCGCCTTCACCGTCACCGTTCTCGGACGCTTCGTCGTCGTCAGCCGATCCGTCCTGATCTTCCGAGTCGTCGGGTTCTCCGTCGTCAGTTGCTTCGTCGGCGCTTTCGGACTCGTCCGCTGCATCACTCGAGTCCTCGCCGTCCTCGGCGTTCGCGTCTTCGTCGTCGGAATCGGAAGAGTCGTCTGTCTCTGCCTCTGCTTCGCCGCCGTCCGGCAGGAGCGTCCTGGGCTCGTCGCCCTCCTCGGCGACGGTGACGGCCGACGGATCACGGCCGACGTCACCCCTCGAGGTCTCGCGCTCGGCGGACGGCCTGTCGTCTCCACTGTGTTTCTGGGCGACCATGATAGTATCCGTGAGGATATACAATGATCTCGCCCGTGTCGTTTGGCCTTGCGTGTGCTATCCGCCGACGAACGACGAACGTTGAAGACAAGCAACGAGGACGTGCGTCGAGAACGAGGACATGCGATGAACGATGAGCGACGAGCGGTGGACGGAACCTCGAGTGTCGAAGCATCCGGCAGCGACACCTGGAGAGCGACCTCGGCCCTAGTTGGTCGGTTCCTGCACGATCGCGAACCAGAAATCCTCGATCGACCGGACGAACTGGAAGAAGTCGTCCGGGGTAACCGGTTTCTGGATGTAGTGATCTGCGTCGACGTCCTGGGACTTGACGATGTCCTCTTCGGCGTCCGACCCCGTGAGGACGACGACCGGAATCTCGGCGAGCGCCGGCTCGTCGTTCAGTTCCGAGAGGATCTCCATCCCGCTTTTTCCCGGCAACTGCGGCTCGAGCAAGACGAGGTCCGGACAGGCGTTCGATTCGTACTCGCCGCGTCCATGGAGAAAGTCGAGCGCGTCTTCGCCGTTGGTCACCGTGTACAGACGGTTCGCGAGTTTCGCCTCGTGCAGCGATTCCGTGAAGAGTCGCGTATCGCCCGGGTTCGGTTCGACCAGCAGGATCGTGATTGGCTCCTCCGTCCCCGCTTCCTTCGCACTCATTGCGGAGGGTAAACGTCGAGACGGTATAACCGCCTCGTTACTCGAGTGCGTCCACTCGATTCTGGTCTCAACCCGCTGAACTGGTTCAGCCGGCACCCGATTCTGGCGTCAGCACGTCGTTACTCCTGAATCCGGCGAAAAGACAATCCCTCAGGTCGGGTCGGTTCCCCTCGAGTCGGCGGCGCTATCGAATCTTCTCGCCGAGGCCGGCGTCGCCGTGGGTCGTCAACAGGTCTGCCTCCTCGCCCGCCGCGAGGATCATGCCGTTCGACTCGACGCCGAACAGTTCGGCGGGTTCCATGTTCGCCAGCAGGACGCACTTCGTCCCCGGCAGCGACTCGAGGTCGTGGAGTCGCTTGATTCCGGCGACGACCTGGCGGGTCTCGAAGCCAATGTCGACCTCGAGGCGAGCCAGGTCGTCAGCGCCCTCGATGCCCTCGGCGGCCTCGATTTGGCCGACGCGAATGTCCAGCTCCTGGAAGTCCTCGAAGCCGATTCGGTCCTCGAGCAGGGGCTCGAGGTCGCTGGTGTCAGAGTCGGCGTCCGCTTCCGTGACGTCTGCGTCGCTCATGTCGCCACCCTCGCACTCGTCGGGTTCGTCACTTTCGGTTTCGGTTTTGGGTTCCTGGCCCTCGTCCGCATCCGCGTCTTCAGCGGCCGCCGCAATCTTCTCCTCGAGCTTCGCCTCGAGTTCGTCGACGCCCTCGTCCTCGATCTTCTCGAAGAGTTCGCCGGGTTCCCCGAAGGTCCGCGGCGGCGCCTCGAGGGCGTCCTCGAGGTGGGTGTCCGCGACGGCGCCGTCCTCGCCGAGTTGCTCCCAGAGGGCCTGGGCCTTGCCGGGGGCGATCGGCTCAAGCAGGACGCCGACGGCCTTCGCGACCTGGACGCAGTCGCGGATGACCTGGGCCTGTTCGGGGTCGCCGTCCTCGAGCTTCCAGGGCTCGTTGCGCTGGATGTACTCGTTGCCGAACTGGGCGAGGCGGGTCGCGGCGAGGCCGACGTTGCGGAGGGAGTAGTCGTTGACCGCCTCGCGGAACTCGCCGATGGCGCCCTCGATGCGTTCCCGGACCTCATCTGAAACGGCTGCGTCGGGCGTCCCCTCGAAATTCCGCTGGGCGAACAGCAGCGAGCGGTACCAGAAGTTGCCGATCGTCCCGACGAGCTCGCCGTTGACCTTCTCCTGGAACGCCGTCCAGGTGAAGTCGATGTCCTGCTGGAGGCCGCCGGTCGTCGTCAGGTAGTACCGCAGGAGGTCTGGGTGGAATCCCTCCTCGAGGTACTCCCTGGCCCAGATGGCGCGATTCCGGCTGGTGGAGAGCCCCTTGCCGTCGATGGTGATGAAGCCCGTCGCGGCCACCGCTCGGGGGGCGTTGTAGCCCGCGCCCTCGAGCATCGCCGGCCAGAAGACGGTGTGGTGCTGGATGATGTCTCGACCGATGACGTGGACGATTTCTCCATCGTCCTTCCACACACGCTCCCAGTCGTACTCGTCGCTCCCGACGCGTTCCGTGTACTGCTTCGTGCTCGAGATGTACTCGATCGGTGCGTCGACCCAGACGTAGAGGACGATGTCCTCGGCACCACCGTCGCCGATGTCGGTATCGGGATAGTCGATCCCCCACTCCATATCACGGGTGAGACACCAGTCCTGGAGCCCCTCCTCGATCCACTGGCGAGGCTGGTTGCGGGCGTTGTCGGTGCCCTCGAGGCCGTCCAGGAACTCTGTCAGGTAGTCGGCGAACTCCGAGACTCGGAAGAACTTGTGGGTTCGCTCGCGGTACTCCGCCGGGTTCCCCGTGCGGACGCTCGTCGGGTTCTCGATTTCGCCCGGCTCGAGGTGGCGCTGACAGCCCTCGTCGCACTCGTCGCCGCGGGCCTTCGCGCCGCAGTAGGGACAGGTGCCCTCGACGTAGCGGTCGGGCAGATAGTCGTCGGCTTTCGGGTCGTACGCGACGAGCACCTCGTCCTCGTAGACGTACCCCTCCTCGTCCAAGGTGCGGACGATTTCCTGGGTGAGTTCGACATTCGTCTCGTCGTGGGTGTGGCCGTAGTTGTCGAAGTCGACGTCGAACTTCGGGAACGTCTCCAGGTACCGTTCGTGAAATCGCAGGGCGAACTCTTCGGGGTCGACGCCCTCCTTCTCGGCGGTGACGGCGATCGGCGTGCCGTGCATGTCCGAACCGCTGACGTAGGCTGTCTCCTGACCCAGCGTCTCGAGGGCGCGGTTGAACGCGTCGGCGCCAATGTAGCCTCGGAGGTGACCGATGTGAAGGTTGCCGTTGGCGTAGGGCAACCCGCAGGTCACCACCGCGGGGCGGTCCGTCGGGAAGTCGTCGTGGCTCATACTCGTCACCACTCGCCCGCGGGCGTAAAACCCGCCGGTTTTCGCCGCGTGGAGTGGGCAATTCCTGCCGGCTCGAGGGCGTCGAGACGGTCCATGCCAGGCGACGGACCGTTCTCGAGTCTCGTCGCGGACCGAGGCTGCTCGAGGATCGATGCCGAAATTCCCGACGATCCCGTCGTCGGTGGGAGGCTGTCCACCTCAACCAGACCCACTCGTCAAACAACAATAAATAATTAATCGACAGACTGCGTCGATGGGAGTTCAATAGGTATTTAATCAATTACCTGGAAACGCACACCCATGGTACGTGATACCTGGGCAACGCGGACGGGGTTCATCCTCGCCGCTGTCGGTAGCGCAGTGGGACTTGGAAACATCTGGCGGTTCCCCTTCCTGACTGGTGAGTCGGGTGGCGCCGTGTTCGTCGTCGTTTACCTGGCTCTCGTCGCGCTCATCGGCCTCCCGGTGATGCTCGTTGAGTTCGTCATCGGGCGACGGTCGGAACGGAATCCGGTCGGCGCGTTCAGACGCCTCGGCCACCCGTCCTGGAAGTTCGCGGGAGCCATCGGCGCGTTAGCGGGCTTCATCATCCTCTCGTACTACAGCGTCGTCGGCGGGTGGGTGCTCCAGTACATCGTGGCCAGCTTTTCGGGCGGGTACACCGGCGACACGGGAGCGTTCTTCGTGCAGACGGCGTCCGGCACGAATGCCATAATCTACCACGCTATCTTCATGGCGCTCGTCGCCGGCATCGTCTCGCTGGGCGTTCGTGACGGCCTCGAGCGAGCGGCCAAATTGATGGTGCCGAGCGTCATCGTGCTCCTCGTGATCCTCGCGGTCTACGCCGCCACGCTACCCGACACCGGCCCGGGGTACGAGTTTTACCTCTCGCCGAACGTCGACACGTTCGCCTCCGATGCCGTGAACATTCTACCCGCCGCGGCCGGACAGGCGTTCTTCACGCTGTCACTCGGGATGGGTGTCATGATCACCTACTCCTCCTATCTCGGCGAAGATCGAAATCTGCTCAACGACTCGCTCATCATCGTTGCCATCGACACGTTCATCGCGATCCTGGCGGGGCTGGTCACCTTCCCGTTCCTCGCCTCTCAGGGCCAGGATCTGGTGCAAGACGGCGGCGGGGCTGGCGCCGTCTTCATCAGTCTCGCGGCCGCGTTCGAGACCATGCCCGCCGGCCATCTCGTGGGCGGTGTCTTCTTCATCATGCTGGCGGTCGCCGCGCTCACCAGCGCGTTCAGCATCCTCGAGATGGTGGTCTCGTTCGTGGTCGATACCTTCGACATCGCACGTCTCCCGGCGACGCTGGGGCTGGCGGCGATCATCTTCGTCATCGGCCTGCCAACGGCGATGGACCTGAACTACCTCGACGCCTACGACAAATTTGCGAACAACATCTTGCTGATCGCTGGCGGACTCGTGCTCTCGCTATTCATCGGGTGGGTGTACGCCTCCGACGCCCTCGAGGAACTCGGCCAGGGGCGCGGCGGAAACGGTGGGTTCGACACCTACTGGATCAACGTCGTGAAGTACGTCGTGCCGATCGCCCTCCTCGTCACGCTGGCGCTCGCAATTCAGGAGTACGTCGAGTTCATCCAGGGAACGTTCTTCTGACGGTCGGAGACGACGTCGTTTTTCCAGCGTTCGGTTTGCACGGGATCCCTGGGCCGAGGCGCCGCCGATCAGTCGTTCGATTCTCTCCACTCAGTCGTCGCTGCCGCCGCTGGTCTCGGCCCGTTCGGCCATCATCGAGGCGGCGAGTCCGGTCCAGTCACCCCAGTGGAACCCGGCCAGGGCCACCGCTGCCCAGCAGACGTAACACAGGACAATGCCGACGTAGACGCCGAAGAGCCCGTACTCGAGGGTGACCCCTAGCAGGTACGACCCGCCGAGCATGAAGACGACCGTCCCGCTGAGGCGGGCGTAGAACGGCGTCCGGGTGTCGCCAGCCCCGCGCAGGGAGCCAGCGATGGGAAAGAAGATCCCGAAGAACAGCATCGAGACGGCGAACACGCGCGTGAACTCGACGGCGTAGCTCGCGGTTAGCGGATCGCGCGTGAACACCCACACGAGCGGTCGTGCGGCTGCGAACAGCAGGACGCCCGAGATGCCGAGGGTCACGATCCCGAGGGCCAGAATCGACCGGGCGGCGTGACGCGCCGCTGCGGGCTCGCCCTCGCCGAGCGTCTGGCCGACGATGATGCTCGAGACGGTCGAACTCGAGCGATAGAGCGGGCCCGTAAATTGTTGATAGATGCGGCGACCGATGTGGTAGGCCGCGTTCGCCTCGGTGCCGAACAGGAGGATCAGGGCGTTGAACGGGAAGTTCGCGAGCGAGGTGCTCATCCCCTCGGCGACGTTCGGCAGGCTGACGGCGAATAGCTGGCGGGTAATGGTGAGGTCCCGCGGCCGAGCGAGCGAAACCGGTGTCCAGGGGCTCGCGATGGCCGCGACGACTGCGCCGGCCTCGACGGTTCGACTGGCCGCCGTGGCGACGGCCACGCCGACGATTCCCATGTCGGGGGCGACCCAGATACCGAGTCCGAGCGCGACCGTCAACACGACGTTGAGCCCGTTCGCCCCGCCGTTGACGATCATCGGCGTCCGCGTGTCGCCGGCGCCCTGTAGCGCGTTCGCCCCGACGAGCCCGACGATGCGCATCGGCGCGGCAGCGAAGACGATCGCCAGGTAGAGCCCGCCGAGACGCACGACCGCCGCCTCCGCCCCGAGCACGGCGATCAGCCAGTGGCTGGCGACCAGCCCGACGATGGCGAGGGGGACGCCACAGAGGGCGCCGATGAGCAGCGCCTGGGTAATCGCGCGGTCGCGCGTGCGTTCCGCGCCCCGGCCCGTGTCCTGGCTCGAGAGTGCGATGGCGCCGGTTCCGAGGCCGAGTCCGATCCGGAGGGGCAGTTGCCCGTAGAGGTCCGCGAGGCCGACCGCGGCGACTGCCGCGGGCGAAAACAGGCCGGTGACGATGACGTCGACGGTCCGCATCAGGGTCGTCAGCGTCTGCTGGACAGCGACGGGCCAGCCCAGGCGCAACGCTCGCCGCCAGACCTGCCGAACGCTCTCGTCGACTCGGAGCATCTACTTGACGAAGGGGACGTCGACGCTTAATTGCCCGCGGTCGTGGCGAAACGGTCGGTCGTCTCGTCCGGCGAGCGCCCCTCGAGCGAACAACCCTGTCTCCGCCGGAAAGCCGGAAACCAGTTCGACACGGGTGACTCGGGAGAGGGAGTGTCGTCGACAGGAGATCCCGGAAGACTGCGTGACGCGATACTCGAGCGGCCTTCTCAGTCGCAACTCGAGACCGGTACCGCCGCCTGCGACGTCAGTTCGGCCAGGTCCGCGAGGAACGCCTCGAGCATCGCTCGCGTTACGTGCGGCATACACACCACGCGCAGTTCGCCCGACCCGGTCCGAGAAATTCGCCAGCCTGCCTCGCGAAGCGCCTCGAACGTCGGCGTCGGGACGTCCGCCGCGATCAGCGGGAGCGTCGGCTCGACGACGTCATAGCCGAGTGCCTCGAGTTCGTCGGCCAGCCACTCGGCGTTCGCCTGCGAGCGCTCGTACTGGGCGGCGTACCCGCCGGGCCAGAGTTCCTCGAGCGCGGCGACCGTACTGGCGACGCCCGCCCCCGACCGCGTGCCGGTGAGCGTGGCCTGCGAGGTCGTCTCGAGGTAGGGCGTGTCGACGGCGAGTTCGTCGAGCAGGGTCTCGTCCTGGACGAGGAGGCCGCCTGCCGGGACGGCCGCCTGGCCCATCTTGTGCGGATCGATAGTCATCGTGTCCACGCTCGCGTGCGCGAAGTTCCACTCGTAGTCCGTGAAGGGGAGGACGAAGCCGCCCCAGGCGGCGTCGACGTGAAAGAGCGCGTCCACCTCTCGAGCGACCTCGCCGAGTTCCGGGATAGGATCGACGCGTCCGTACTCCGTCGATCCGGCGACCCCGACGATCAGGGCGGTCTCCTCGTCAATGGCCTGGCGAACGGCCTCGAGGTCGACGCGGTGGTCGTCCTCGGTCGGGACGACGCGGAGGTCGACCTCGAGCACGGTCGCGGCTTTCCGGAAACTGAAGTGGGCGGACTCGGGCATCACGACATTCGGACGGTCATCGTCGGCGCGCTCGCGAGCGATTCTGACGGCCTGAAGGTTCGCCTCGGTGCCGCCGCTGGCGACGTACCCCGACGCCTCGGCGAGTCCGGCGACGTCGCCGAGGCGCGAGACGGCCTCGCGCTCGAGTTCCGAAACCTGCGGATAGGTGCCGGGATCGCCGGGATTGGTCGCGAGAAAGCGGACGGCGGCCTCTCGAGCGACCGGGTGTGGCTCGGTGCACATAGAGGAGAGTACCCGATCGAACGACTGCGGCTCGGCTCGCATATGCCCAAGGAGGGGGAGGGCGGTTTAGTGATTGTTGTTCTTGTTCGCCCGTGCGGGAACGGACCGTATCGAGTGCGAGAAGTCCGCCAGCGGGTCACCGACAGTAGGAAGCGCCAAAACCGAGGCGTTCCCGACCGTTTCACCGAGGTAACCGTCGGGTAATTCTCGAGTACGCTCGAGCGGTTCGAACGGGAAGCGACGGTTTCGTCTCAACACTATCGACGCACACGACCCAAATCGGCGGTAACGAGCCATTATTCGCAGTCCAGTCCGATGGTCGGTTGTCTCTGAAACTCTTCAACCCACGAATAATCGTTCAAAAATACGTGGACGAACCCAACAGTTCGAAGTAAACTACATAAATTTAATGAGTGTGATAAGAAAAAGTTTATGTGCGAAAGGCCGGGTTACGCAAGTGCATGGCGCAGAAGTCCCCCACTACCGACGTTGAATCTTCGACTACCCTTCGAAACTCGCTGGTAAGCCGTCGTTCCTACGTTCGATCGATCGCGACGGCCGCGGTCGCAGCGGGCGTCTTCGGTGGCGTTGCTGACGCCGCGGCGGCAGAGAGCGACTACGAAACGGTGACCCTCGACCCCGGCGAAGACCACCAGGTCACCGTCGGAGATGGCGAGACGCTCGAGAACGTCCTGTTCGACTGTACGGCCGAGGGCGCGCGCGTGACCATCGCGGCCCACGCGACCGACTGGACGATCCGCAACGTCGGTATCAAGGGTGAGTTCGACGTCGGGTCTCCCGACGCAGCCTTCGGGATTTCCGACCAGGGTGGCAACACCTCGACCATAGAAAACGTGTACGTGGCCGACGGCGCGATTCACGGCTCGGAAGCTACCGACGAGACCGCCTTCTGGGTCTCCCCGGAACACAGCGGCCACATCGACTTCAAGAACGTCAACGTCCAGAACTTCCCGGACAACGGCATCTACGCCTCCGCGCCGGCCGGCAAGGGTGGCGGCACGATCCACATCGACAAGTGCTACGCCGCGAACAACTACGTGGCGAACTTCCGAATCGGCTCGGCGGGCAGCGCCGTCACGAACTCGAGCGTCCACGTCGACCGCGACGGCTACGGCGGCCGCGGCATCTGGGTGTGGGCGCCCGGCGATTGCGAGATCGACAACTGCCAGCTCGAGCTTGGCGGCCACAACTACGCGATCGACGCGGGCGCGAACGGGAGCGGGACGTCGGTGACGGTGACCGACACCGACTACAGCACGGACTTTCACGGCGGGGTCAACGAGACCGCCGGCTCGAGCGTCGACTTCGGCGACGGCGTTGGGAACGACCCCGAGCCGACGATTCCCGACGGCGTCCCCGAGACGGCCGAGGACGCGGCGAACGGGAACTGAGTCGCCCCGTTTTGCTGACGTAGCGACCGTAGCGGCCCTCCACGTCGCCAACGCGACTCTCATTCTGCGTTCCATCGCTCTGACGGCACCTGCCACTCCAGTGTCCCATTCGAGCGACGCGGAACTCGCTCGAACGCGCCGAAACCACCTCCGCGCTCGATAGGTCACTGGAACGACCCGTCGTAACCCAGGATTACACTCGAGGCGGCGCTCACTCGTTCATCGGTGGGCGAAGGTCACGGCAGCCAGTCTATCGCCTCGTTCGGCCGTCAAGACGCGTCTCGAGCAGTAAAATACAATTACTACCGTCCGTTGCGCCGTCGATCGTATAAACTATTGTGAGTAATCGTTCTTGCTTTCGAAAGGGTACGTTCCGATTCCTGTTATTCTCTGTAAATTCAATCGATTCTATCTACGGAAGATTTAAACCAGTATCCTCGCATTACCCGAACGCATGGCACGCGACTCTTCGGTACTGGACGACGATTCGGCTGCGGGACACGACGGGAACGTCCCGCGAGACGGTAATACCACGTTACTCGATCGACGAAGCTACCTCAAGCTCGCGTCCGCGAGCGCGGTGGCGGGTCCGGCACTCGCCGCCGCCACCGGCAACGCTGCGGCGGCCGACTACGACGTGGTCACGGTCCCCGCAGGACAACGTGAAGTAATCCGTGTCGAGTCGAACGAGACGCTCGAGAACACGCTCGTCGACGTCACCGCCGACGGGGCAACGGTCACTATCGCCGCCCACGGCACGAACTGGACGATCCGAAACGTAGGGATCGAGGGCCGCGTCACGAGCGAGAACGCCGCCTTCGGCGTCTCCGATCGTCAGGGTGGCACCTCCAGAATCGAGAACGTCTACCTGGGCGACGGCGCGACGGACGGCCACCGCCACGGCGTCGGTCTGTGGGTCGCCCCCCAGCACAGCGGCCACATCGAGATCGATCGGGTCAACATTTCGGAGATGGGCGACAACTCGTTTTACTGCTCCGCGCCGGGATACAACGGCGCCGGCGGAACGGTCGACATCTCGAACTGTTACTCCCGGGACTCCTGGGTATCGCACTTCCGACTCGGCGAGGGGACGGTCACGAACTGCACGGCCGTGAACACGGGCGCGCACAAAGACGGCCGCGGCATCTGGGCCTGGGCACCCGGCGACGTCGTCGTGGAAGACTGCAACCTCGCGATGAACGGCCGTCACTACTCCGTCGTCGTCGGCGCCAACGGCGGCTCCTCCACCGTTCGGATGGTGAACACGCAGTACGACACCGGCTACAGCGGGGGCTTCAGACGAGCAGGAGGCTCGATCGACCTCGAGTCGGGCAACGGCACGTCGCCCGAAGACGTCGTCCCCGAGGGCTGTCCCACTAGCGCGGAGGCGGCCGCGTCGGGAAACGCGAACAGCGGTGAGAGTCGGATCGAACGCGCGACCGACCAGCGCGACTCGGCGGAGCCGGCGGACCTCCCCAACGTCATCGTCTTCGACGGTCGCGACGCGTCCACGGCGACCACCGACTACGCGTTCACCGTGACCGGCGACCTCGAGTCGTCCACGGACGAGGGGGCGACGATCGACGAGGAATCGACGGTCGACGGATCGAGCGCCGAGGGCGTCGTCGCGAACTACCTCGACGCCTACCGCTTCGACGGCGAACTCGAGAGCCTCCAGCTCGACGGGGACGCCGCGGTTCGCGTCAACGGCGTCGAGATCGATCCCAGCGAGTTCGACGACAGTCTCGAGAACGTGCTCCTCGTCGAGGGCGCGGACGCGGACGTCACCCGCTACGAGTTCGTCGTCGACGGCGAGGTCGTCCCGTCGAATTACGAGGGGGCGACGATCGACGACGCCGACGCAATTACGGACGGTCACGTCCACGGAACCGTCGCGAACTGGAAGGACGCGTTCCGCTTCGACGGCGACCTCGAGCAGCTGACCGTCGACGGCCCCGGTGCCGTTTCCCTCAACGGCGAGGAAGTCGACCCCGGCGAGTACGGCGAGGACCTGCCGAACGTCCTCGAGATCGAGGGCACCGGCGAACCCGCGAGCTACGAGGTCACGGTCGAGGGAACGATCGCGTACGAAGGCAACGACGACGACGAGGTAACGGTCCGCTCGGGGACGACCGTCCAGAGTTCGATCCTCGACGGCACCCAGCGATACCGGTTCTCCGGCGCACTCACCGACGTGACCTTCACCGACGGTGCGGCGGCGGTTCGATTCAACGACGAGACGGTCGATCCCGACGAGACCGGCGACGACGAACTCCTCCCCCACGTGTTCGTCGTTGACGGGACGAACGCCGATGGTCCGTCGACGTACTCCCTCCAGGTGGACGGGTGCGTTCGCAAGGCCGACTATCGAAAC
Source organism: Saliphagus sp. GCM10025317 (assembly GCF_042663665.1). Taxonomy (NCBI): domain Archaea; kingdom Methanobacteriati; phylum Methanobacteriota; class Halobacteria; order Halobacteriales; family Natrialbaceae; genus Saliphagus; species Saliphagus sp. GCM10025317. The sequence continues at coordinate 991,137 of NZ_JBHTAQ010000005.1, read as the reverse complement.
GCCTCGGTCGACGAGGGCGACCTGCTCGAGGACCGTACCGTCCGCGGCGCCGTCGGCAACTGGCTCGACGCCTACTGGTTCGACGGCGACCTCGAGGACTTCACGCTACTCGGCGACGCCGAGGTCGACGTCGTCTACAACGCTCGGGACCAGTAAACCAGTTCGGCGATTCGGCGGTACCTCACGACGCGATGCGGATCGAACGAAACGAGGGCCGTTCTAATTCTACGGAGACAGATCAATAGTATAATACGTCGTAGATGACAACCTGGGCGCATGTCTATGCCCGAAGCGCCCGTCGATCAGGACTCCGGTCCGGTCGTCGCCGCGACCGACGTACGTCGGACGTACCATCTGGGCGAACCCGTCCACGCCCTCGACGGCGTCTCCCTCGCGCTCCCCGAGGGGTCGTTCACGGCCGTCATGGGGCCGAGCGGGTCGGGGAAGAGTACGCTGATGAACCTGCTCGGTTGCCTGGACACGCCGGACGAGGGAACCGTCGAAATCGACGGAACGTCCGTCGCGGAGCTCGCCGGAACCGAGCGCGCACGACTTCGAGGCACCGAAATCGGGTTCGTCTTCCAGACGTTCAATCTCATGCCCCGGCTGACCGCTGCCGAGAACGTCACCCTCCCGATGGTGTTTCACGACGCCGTCGACGAGAGCCGGCGAGATTGGGCGCGCTCGCTGCTCGAGCGGGTCGACCTCGGCGATCGACTCGACCACGCGCCAAACGAGTTATCGGGCGGCCAGCGCCAGCGGGTCGCCATCGCCCGCGCGCTCGCGAACGAACCCGCGCTCGTCCTCGCGGACGAGCCGACTGGAAACCTCGACACCGAGACGGGGGCCGAGATCATGGCCCTCTTTCACGCCCTCAACGAGGCCGGCCGGACGATTCTCATGGTGACCCACGAGCGATCGGTCGCTGAACACGCCGACCGGATCGTCCACCTCGTCGACGGCCGAATCGACGAGATCGAGCACCTCGATGGCCAGCCGTCCGGCACCGATGGCGCGGAGGGAGATCGATGAACCTCCGGGAGAGCTTCCGCATCAGTTGGCGGTCGATAGCCGGGCACAAACTTCGCTCGACGCTGACCACCCTCGGCGTCATCATCGGCATCGCCTCGGTCATCACGTTCATGATCCTCGGGGGCGCGTTCACCGACGACATCCTCGGCGACGTCGGCGAGGAGAACGCGCCAATCATGCAGGTCCAGACCCAGACCTCGCCGGAGGCGGGCACCGGCATCATGATCGTCGACTCGCCGATCTACACCGAAACCGACGTCGAGACCATCGAGTCCATGGACGACGTCGCCTACGTCGCGCCGCTCGGGGACCTCTCGGCCGTCCAGTTAACCCGCGGGGACGACCGCGTCACCGGCGGTTTCACGGCCATCGCGACCAGCGGGGAGCGATTCGAGGACGACGACCTGTACACGCTCACCGAGGGCGAGACTTTCACCGGGGGCGACGAGGCCGTCGTCAACACCGGTGCCGCGCAACTGTTCGAGGAGAACGTGACGGTCGGAGATGAGCTCACCGTTGCCCTCGAGGACGGCTCGCGGACCACCGTCACTGTCGTCGGCGTCGTCGATGAGGACCTCACGGGGCAACCCGTTCAGCCCGCAGTCTACCTGCCCCTCGAGTCCCACTACAACGTCACGGTCGAGACGCCCCGCGGAACGATGGAGCGGGCCTATCCGACGCTCGAGGTCCAGGCGAGCGGGCTCGAGACCGTCGACTCCGTCCAGGACGACGTCGTCGAGTACTTCGAGAGCGACTCGGACGCACGAGAACTCAAGAACGACGGCGACCGGATCGAGGTGCAGACGATCCAGGACGCGATCGATCAGGTGACCGGCATCATCGACCAGCTCACGGTCTTCATCGGCGGCATTGCCGCCATCTCGCTGGTCGTCGGCTCGATTGGCATCGCCAACATCATGATCGTCAGCGTGACCGAACGAACCCGCGAGATCGGGATCATGAAGGCTGTCGGTGCCCGAAAACGGGATATCGTCCAGCTGTTCCTCGTCGAGTCGGTGATTCTCGGCGCCGTCGGCGCGGTCTTCGGCGTCGCCCTCGGCGTCGGAGTCGGCTACCTGGCCGTCTCGGTTCTCGGGTGGCCGATGGTGTACCCGCTCGAGTGGATTGCCATCGCGGTCGCAGTCGGCGTTGGCGTCGGCGTGCTGTCCGGGCTCTACCCCGCCTGGCGGGCGGCCAGGGTCGATCCGATCGAGGCGCTCCGCCGCGAATAACCAAGTCACTCGAGCCCGTACCGGTATCCATGTTCGCGGACAGAGCCGACGCCGGGAACCAGGTCGCCACCGAACTCGAACGACGGGGCGTCGAGGCCGACGTCGTCCTCGGCATTCCGCGTGGAGCCCTTCCCATCGCCCGACCGGTAGCCGACGCGCTCGAAGCCGAACTCGACGTCGTCGTCGCGCGAAAGATGGGAGCGCCGTCGAACCCCGAACTCGCCATCGGGGCCGTCGCGAGCGACGGCGCGGTCTGGCTCAACGACTCGCTCGTCGAGCACCTCTCGGTCTCCGAGGACTATCTCGAGGACGTGCGCGAGCAGGAAGCCGAAAACGCGGCGACGAAGGCGGCTCGCTACCGCGACGAGGGCGAGGCAGGAACGCTTCCCGACCTCGAGGGAAAGCGCGTCGTCGTGGTCGACGACGGGGTCGCAACGGGGGCGACGGCCATCGCCTGTCTGCGCCAAGTACGTGAGGCGGGTGCGGCCCACGTCACCCTCGCTGTTCCCGTCGGCTCGCCGGATTCGATTTCCAACCTCGAAGACGAAGCCGACGCGGTCGTCGCACTCCAGACGCCGGCAGGCTTTCGCGCGGTCGGTCAGTTCTACCGCCGGTTCAACCAGGTGAGCGACGAGGAGGCGATGGCGTATCTGGATCGGTAGCGACCCAGCCGTCACTCGAGTCGACGGACGAAAAACGAGATACCGCACGAGAATCGATCGTTTCGAGACCGAGGAGAGCTAATCGCTCGCTCCCGAATACCACGTAAATACGGACAGGTCTTGCGGAAACAGTGAACGGTATCGTCAGCCCTTCTTCCGTACGGAAACGAGGAAGTCCCACAGATGGAACTCCCGCAGCACGGCCACGATCTGCTCGAGTCGACCGCAGCGACGTACCGGGTGCTCGACGTCATCCACGCCGTTCCACCGCACGCCGTCTACGAGGTCAGCGTCGACGGCCGGCGAGCGGTGGTGAAAGTCGATCGCGGCCCCCGCGCGAACGCCGCGGTCGAGGGTCGCGTGCTCCGGCACGTAAGCCGTGAAACCGACGTTCCCGTTCCGACGGTTCTCGCCGTCGGAGCCGGTGGATTCGTGGCCGCCTACCGGGACGACGCTCCCGCGGATCCCCCGGCGACGTGTCGACTCGAGCCCGAGTGGCTTCGGGCCGCCGGCCGAACCCTCGCGCGACTCCGCGAGGCGGCGACGTTCGACCGACCGGGACTCCTGACGGTCGACGGGGACCCGACGGGGCCGGACGCCGATCTCGCAGTCGATTCCCCGGTCGACGCAACGTGGAGCGACGCGCTCGACGACCTGCTCGCGGTGTACGAAGACGCCGTCTCGGGTACGGGGTACGCAACGGTCGTCGACGACGCGCGAGCGTTCCTCGCGCGTCACTCGCTGCGGTTCAACGACGCTGATCGTCGACAGTCGTCGCTGCTCCACGGCTGGTTCACCCCCGAACACGTCTCCGTCCGCGCCGGCGACCCGTCGTGCGTCATCGACTTCGAACACGCCCTCGTCGGCGACGGCGAGTGGGACTACTGGCGAGCCGCGATCCCGCTTTTTCACGGTCCCCGGTGGGAGACGCCCGAGGACGCGGAAGCCGTCTTTCGGGACGGATACGAGTCGGTACGCCCTCTCTCGAGCGGGTTCGAGGCTCGAGCGCCAGCGTACCGCGCCTTCGTCGCCGTCTCGCACCTCGATTCGTTGCACACCCAGCGAGGTATCGACGACGAAACCCACGACATGGCGACGTTTCTCGAGAACGAGATCGAAGCGACGCTCGCGGAACTCGAGCGTGCCTGGGCGTGAACGGACCGTCGACTCCCGAGGGCCCAGTGAATCCACTCCGGCTGTCGAACGGCTAGCGAAACGGCGGTGGGAGTAACGTCATGAAACCAGGTTTATATAGGAAATTATTAGTGTTCCAAATGAATAGTTGAGGGAACGATGGGGAGACAGAATACGTACGAAATAGCGTTACTCGGCTTGATACTTTTTGCTGTGATGGCGGCCTCGGTACTGTGGTCACAGGAGATACTGCTCTGGTTCGGCTACACGGTAGCGGTCTTCCTCGTATACCTCCTGTGGAGATTCGTGCGGGCAATCGAGGAACTGTCCCTCTGATACCGACGGCTCGACGAACGGTCCGTCGTTGGTGCCCGAAAGCCTGGTTTCGATGGGGTCGTCAATTCTACGTGTCGGCCACGACCTCGAGGACGTGTCCTACGGCCCCGTTCTTTAGCTCGACTTCTGGTCCATCCGGGTCGTCGCCGATGACGGTGCCGATCTCGCCGACGATCGGCTCCTGGTCGGTCGACTGGACGTCCTGGTCTCCCTGCACGATCCGGACGGTCATTCCCTGTCTGAGCTCGGTCGCCTGCGGGCGTTCGTTGGACATGCTCGAGGGTCCATCGGTGACGTCAAAAAGCGTGATGCCTGCAGTCGCGCCGAAGGAGAGGAGAGGACGGCGGGGTTCGTAACGGTATCGACGCCAGCCGACGAAACTCCTCGAGACGGTGTCGCTAAGTACCTCCTCGAGCAACACACCCGCATGACCCTCTTTGGAACCGCCGGTATTCGCGGCCCCGTCGCCGACACGGTGACGCCGTCGCTCGCGCTCGCGGTCGGCCAGGCCGCTGGCTCGCCGGGCGAATCCTTCGTCGTCGGTCGGGACGGCCGGGAGACCGGCCCCGCACTGGCTGCCGCGCTCGAGGCCGGCCTCGAGAGCGCCGGATCGAACGTCGAACGCGTCGGCCAGGTGCCGACGCCCGCGCTCGCGTTCGCCTCACAGGGGCGTCGCGGCGTCATGATCACGGCGAGTCACAACCCGCCCGCCGACAACGGGATCAAACTGTTCGTCGACGGCGTCGAGTACGACCGCGAGGCCGAGAAGGCGATCGAATCGGTCGTCGAAACGCCCGACCTCGCCCCGTGGGACGAGTGGGGGAAACCGCGACGCGGCGACGTCCTCGAGGGGTACCGGCGAGCCGTGGTGGACTACGTCCGAGAGCGGTTCCCCGCCGAGGACGACCGCCCGCTCGCGGGTCTGTCGGTCGCCGTCGACTGCGGCAACGGCGTCGGCGCGCTGGCGACCCCGCAGGTGCTCGATATCCTCGGCGCCGACGTGGTGGCGATCAACGCGACCGTCGACGGCCACTTCCCCGCCCGGGAGAGCAAGCCCACCGCGGAGACGCTGACGGACTTTTCGGCGTTCCTGGCCGAGGGCTCGTTCCACCTGGGGCTCGCCCACGACGGGGACGCCGACCGACTCGTCGTCCTGAACGGCGACGGCGAGGTCGTCCACGAGGACACGATCCTGGCGGTCGTCGCCGCCCACTACGCCGAAACGAGCGACGCAGACGACCCGGTCGTCGTCACGACGCCCAACGCCTCCGCCAGAATCGACGAGCGCGTTCGTGAGGCCGGCGGCCGCGTCGAGCGAGTTCGACTGGGCTCGCTCCACGAGGGAATTGCCCGGGTCGAGGCAGCGGCTGCCGGAGACGGTACCGCGGGGGACACCGAAGTCGTCTTCGCCGCCGAACCCTGGAAACACATCCACACCGCCTCCGGCGGCTGGATCGACGGCGTCACAAGCGCGGCCGTCGTCGGCGCGCTCACCCTCGAGGCCGGGTCGCTCGAGGCCCTGCGCGACCCCGTCACCGAACGACCCTACCGCAAGGTCTCGGTCGATTGCCCGGAGTCCGCGAAAGGCCCCGCGATGGCGACCCTCGAGTCGACGCTGCCGGCGGCGTTCGACGAGGCGGCAGTCGACACTGACTACGGGGTCCGCCTCGAGTTTCCCGACGCCTCGTGGCTGCTTGTCCGCCCGAGCGGCACTGAACCCTACGTCCGCCTGTACGCCGAGAGCGACGACGTCGACGCGCTCGTCTCGGACGCGCGTGAGGTAATCGAGTCGGCGGTGGCCGACCACCGGTAACCCGGCCGTGGGGCGTCCGGTACAGGAAAAAGACGCTGGCGACCGAGTCTACAGATCGCAGTACAGCGACAATCCACCACGCACGCACGTGATCCTGATCGGGTCGTCGTAGCTCACTGAGACGTGGTCGGCCGCGCGGACGTACTTCGCTGGGTCGGTCCGACTCACCGAGCGCAACAGTCCGGCGTCCTCGAGTCGGGAGACGGTTCGATAGGTCGTGTTGAGCGGTAGCTCGAGCGCCTCAGCGAACTCGCTGACGATCGTCGGACCGTCCGCGTAGCGATACAGCTCGCGAGCGGTGTCCTCGGAGAGGAGGGAGACGATACGCTCGGGATTGCAGCCACCCTCCCTGTCGCTGATACCGCACGGATGTCCGTCGGATACTACCTGGCTCATACGTAATCGTCACCCTGTGATCACATACCTCCCGCCAGTGGCTCCCACTCGGTGGGAAACGCTGGCAGGCGTTCGTATCCCGACGAAACGCTTTGATACCTCCCCGCCGAATCGTGGGCCACAGCTATGGATTCACTCATCGAGGCCGCCCGCGACGTCCAATCTCGAGCCCACGTTCCCTACTCCAAGTACCCCGTCGGCGCGGCGCTCGAGACGGTCGACGGCGAGGTCTTCGTCGGTTGTAACCTCGAGAACGCGAACTACAGCAACAGCCTCCACGCCGAGGAGGTCGCCATCGCTGAAGCCGTCAAGAACGGCCATCGCGACTTTGCCCGACTCGCCGTCAGTTCGGGTCGTCGCGACGGCGTCACCCCCTGTGGGATGTGCCGCCAGACGCTTGCGGAGTTCGCTGACGACGACCTCGTCGTCTACTGTGACGAGGGCGACGACGACCCGCCCAGTGAGTACACCCTCGGGGAGCTCCTGCCGAACACGATCACCGAAGAGATGCTCGAGTGAGGCGAGTGAGGTGAAAGCGTGGGTCGAGTGAGGGGGAAGCAAGATTGAGAGCGAAAGGAGGGCAAAGAGAGAGAGAGGGTGAGAGCGGGGAGACGAGAGCGAGAGTGGAGGAGATAGAGACGACGAGAGCGAAAACCAACCTCAAACCGTCGTCAACGACCCGACCGGCGCCTCCGTGCGACCCTCAGCACGCTCGATGCCGTCGCTTCCAGCAGCGATGAGCGCGAAGACCCCGGCGACCTCCGCCCCCGCCGTTTCCACGATGTCCAGGAGCAGTTCCTGGGTCTCGCCGGACCGGATCAGGTCGTCGACGACCAGGACGGAGTCGTCCGGGTCGATCGCGGCCGCGGGCAGGTAGTAGGTGAGTTCGATGCCCGACTCGAGGCGTTCGCGAGCCTCGAAGAAGTCCTCGACGGCAGTCTCCTTGCGTTTCTTCGCGTACGCACAGCGGGTTCCGTAGTAGCTGGCGAGCGAGGCGGCCAGCGTGATGCCGTCGGTGGCGGCCGTCAGCACGACGTCGGGGCGCTCGAAGTCGAAGGCGTCGGCCACGACGGGCGCGGCGAGGTCGAGAAACGGCTGGTCGAAGACGGCCCCGGAGTTGTCGACGTACCCTTCCGAGTCGACCTGGATGCGGGCCTCGAGTTCGGCCGCCAGCGCCTCGCGACCGACCTCCTCGACCACCTCGCGGGCGCGTTCGGTACCGGGGAGTACGTGTCCGTTGACGTAACGGTTGAGGTCGCCCGCCGGCAGGCCGGTCGCTTCGGCGAGTTCGTCGTACGTCCGGGTTTCCTTGAGCATTCGCAACACGTCGACCGCTCGCAGCTGGAGCGCGGCTTTTTCGGCTCGGTTCATGCGTGTAAGCACGATTCCACAAGTATGTATATTTCGATCGGTATGTTCGCGAGAGACCACCACATGCGTGGGTAAATCGGCCTCGAGGGCGCGATCCGGCTACCGGTGATACCGGGCCACCAGCCGCCGCGCGAGGCGGGCCTGGGCTCGCTGGAGCAGGCGCGACGCCGTGCTCGAGGCACAGCCCAGTTCCCTGGCGACGGCCGCGATGCCGGCCTCGCGGGGCACCTCGAAGTAACCGACGTCGACGCCCGCGGCGACGGCCTCGAGCTGGCGGTCGGTGAGCGCGTCCGCGATGGGGGCGTAGCGACGGTCATACTCGCCGATCGAGCGAACGGTGACGTCGATGGACTCGGGTAGACCCTCGAGCATCGCCTGCAAGTTCTCGCCCGTGCCGACGACGGTCATTCCGAAATCCGCAGATTCGTCGTAGGTGATCGGCGGGACCACGACGAGGTCGAGCGCGGCGAACGCCTCGCGCCAGCGGACGTCCTCCTCGCGCGTCTCCTGGCAGACGTAGAGGTAAAACGAGTCGTCGTCGATCGGCGTCAGATCGCACCACCGGATCGATTCCGTGGACTCGAGCGCCTCCTCGTAGGGCTCGCGGTCGGCCTCGACGTAGAAGAGTTCGTACTCGAGGCCGTCCTGGCGAGCGTCGACGTTCCAGGCCTGGAGTTCCTCGTAGCGAACGGCGTCGCCGTCCCTGATGAATCGCTGCATCGGGTGGAGCATCCAGTCGGGCTGGGAGAGTGCCACGGAGAGTGTCTTCACGGCTGGTTCGTCTCGAGCGGCCAGATAGGTATAAATACACTAGTCAATTCGTGATAACGCCGATCGAACCCGCGGCGCAACCGACGACCATGGTCGATTGGATTCCGCTCGACGCACCGGAACGACTCGCGTTCGTCGTCGCCGCGAGCGCGTTGTCGCTCAATTTCGTCGGTGTGCTCGCGACGATCGCCGGTCGCGCCGACTACTGGCCGCCCGGCGAGCGCGACTGGCGGTTTTACGCCCAGTGGACGCTCGCGCAGACGTTTTCCGTATTTCTGCTCGCGGTAGCCGTCCTCGATTGGAACAGCCTGGGCCTCCCGCGAACGCCGACGCTCGTCGCCGGCCTCGTGCTCTTCGTCCCCAGCTTCGTCGCCGCACTCGCCGCAGGACGCGATCTGGGAAGCGAGGAGACCGTTGGCCTGACGGGCGAGTTGCGAACCGGCGGCTGGTACCGCTACTCGAGGAACCCGCAGTACGTCGCCTACCTCGTCGCTACGGTCGGATTCGCGCTGCTGGCGAACTCCGCGCTCGTGTCGGCGCTCTGCGCCCTGTACGTCTGCTGGTGGCTCCTCCTGCCGCTGGCCGAGGAGCCGTGGCTCCGCGAGCAGTACGGCGAGGCCTACGAGCGGTACGCCGCCTCGACGCCACGCTTCGTCGGCGTTCGAACGTTTCGGCGGCTCTCGAGCGACCGAAGCAACTCGGATTCAGTGACCTGATCAAATTCGGCGACCTGATCGGACTCGAGGCGCATCGAGACCCGAGAAGATGCGGGGCGACCCGTCGGAGACCTACTCCGCGAGAAAGTCCGGCGCCGACCGTTTCTCGTCGCGCTCGGCCTCGAGGTGCGCCCGGAATTCGTCGATTTCGACGTCGTACTCCTGGTCCTCGAAGCGGTCACGGACCGAGATGTTCCCAGCTTCTTCCTCGTTGTCACCGACGATGATCTGGTAGGGGACGCGGTCGTCGTGAGCCGCACGGATCTTGCGCTCGAGGGTGCTGTCCCGGTGGTCGACCTCCGTGCGGAAGTCGCCGAACTCGTTGGCGACGCGGTGGGCGTAGCCGAGGTTGTCGTCGGAGATGGGCAGGACGCGCACCTGCTCGGGAGCGAGCCAGAACGGGAAGTTCCCTTCGTAGTGCTCGATGAGCATCATGAAGAAGCGCTCGTAACTGCCGTAGAGCGCCCGGTGGATCATGACCGGCTCGTGGGCCTCGTTGTCCTCGCCGACGTAGTCGAGGTCGAAGCGATCGGGCATGTTGAAGTCCAGTTGGACCGTCGGGCCGTCCCAGTGGCGACCGATGGCGTCCTCAAAGGCGTAGTCGATCTTCGGGCCGTAGAACGCGCCGTCGCCGGCCTCGAGGTCGTAGTCCACGTTTCGTTTCTCGAGGACGGACTCGAGTTGGGCCTCCGCTTTATCCCAGATCTCGTCGCTCCCCACGCTCTTCTCTGGGCGCGTCGCGAGCGCGACCTCGTACTCGAGGTCGAACGTCGAGAGTACCTCGTCGATGACGTCCATGATTTGCTCGACCTCGCGCTCGATCTGATCGGGGCGGACGAACAGGTGGCCGTCGTCGATCGTGAACGCCCAGACTCGCGAGAGGCCGGAGAGTTCGCCGCGCTGTTCTTTCCGATACACTTTGCCGTTCTCGGCGTACCGGATCGGCAGGTCGCGGTAACTCCAGGAGTGGTCCTGGAAGATGGCGGCGTGGCCAGGACAGTTCATCGGCTTCAGGCCGAACTCGTCGTCGCCCACGTCGAAGATGAACATGTCGTCCTCGTAGTTCTCGTAGTGGCCGGACTTGTGCCAGAGGTCCGTCTTGAACACGTGGGGCGTCTCGACGTAGTCGTAGCCCGCGTCTTCGTTCAGGTCCTCGACGAAGCCCTCGAGTTCCCGCAGGATCGTCTTCCCCGGCGGGTGATAGAGGGGAAGCCCGGGACCCGTCACGTCCTGGATCGAGAACAGGTCCATCTCGTTGCCGATTTTGCGGTGATCGCGCTCTTTGGCCTCCTCACGGCGCTCGAGGTAGTCCTCTAGATCGGACTCGTCCTCGAAGGCCGTCCCGTAGATCCGGGTCTGCATCGGGTTCTCCTCGTTGCCGCGCCAGTAGGCGCCCGCGATCTCGAGCAGTTTGACGACGCCGATCTCGCCCGTCGACTCGAGGTGCGGGCCGGCACAGAGGTCCTCCCACTCGCCCTGGCTGTAGAAGGTAACCTGTTCGCCCTCTTCGGCCAATTCGTCGAGCAACTCGAGTTTGTACGATTCGTCGGCCAGTCGGTCCTCGGCCTCCGCGACCGAGACTTCCTCGCGCTCGATGTCGTAGTCGGCCTCGATGATGTCCTCGATCTCGGCCTCGAGTGCCGAGAAGTCGCTCTCGTCGACCTCGAGGTCGTCGAAGTCGTAGTAGAAGCCCTCCTCCGTTGGCGGGCCGATGGCGAGTTTCACGTCGTCGAAGTGGCGCTCGACAGCCTGGGCCAGACAGTGGGCCGCGGAGTGACGGAGGACGTCGAGGTACTCGTCGGACTGGTCAGTGACAATCTCGAGTCGCGCCTCGTCGTAGACGGGGGCCTCCTTGGCGACGAGTTCGCCGTCGAGTTTGCCGGCGACCGTGTCGCGGCCGAGGCCAGGCCCGATCTCGTAGGCGCAGTCCTCGACGGTGGCGTCGGGGGAGACCTCGAGTTCGGAGCCGTCGGGGAGGACGACGCTGATCGGTGACTGTGCGGATTCGGATTCGGATTCTGAGTTTGCCATGGTGGATCTGTATGTGGGTGTCGCTATCGAGTGGATGCGTTCGGACGGTGTCTTCGGGGAAACGGTACGCGGATTCGCATCGTCGCGTCCGTACTCGTACCGCTGGGCGTCGTGTGCGCCGCTCGCTGGGACGTTCGTGTCGACACAACGAGCGGTAGGTGGGAATTAGAAACGGGCGGACGGCCCTGTAAAGTAGACACCTACCATCGTACCTCTGGATATCGCCGAGTGGAATAAAAACGTTTTGATGGTGTGTGGATCGCTCGAGCGGTTCCGACGCGAACGCTGCCACTGGTTGTTATCGGCAGGGTCGGCAGGGATTGGGACCGAGGCGCCCATCGAAAGACATCGTGCGCGGGGGTCGACCTCCACTGCGAGACCAATACTATATCTTTTGGAGTTTGAGATTTCGACGGCGGAGCGAGTCTCGGACGACTCGAGCCGAGAGTCTAACGATTCGCCTGCCTCTCGTTCGACCGCCCGCTCTCGAGCCCTTCCCCAACCCGGAGGACTTTACTCGTCGGAACACGCTCGAGCCAGTATGACCGAGGCGACGGGGATCGTCGGCGAGTTTCTCTCTCTGAAAGCCGACACCGACGCGGACGTGCTGGCGATGCAGTGTGGCGACTTCTACGAGTTCTTCGGCGACGACGCCGAACTCGTCGGCGAGGAACTCGAGCTCAAGGTGACCTCCAAATCATCCCAGGGCCAGTCGTACCCGATGGCGGGCGTCCCGCTGGCCGACCTCACCCCGTACCTCAAGGCGCTCGTCGAGCGCGGTTACCGCGTCGCCGTCGCCGACCAGTACGAGACTGACGACGGCCACGCCCGCGAAATCGTTCGCGTGGTGACGCCGGGGACGTTCGTGGAGACGAGTGACGCCGACGCGCAGTACCTCGCGGCGGTGGTCGCGGACCAGGGCTCGGACTCGAGTTCCAGCGCCGAAAGCCGAACCGCGTACGGCCTCGCCTTCGCAGACGTCACGACGGGCCGATTCCTCGTCGCCGGTGCCGAGGACGTCGACGAGGCGATGACCGAACTCTATCGCTTCGCCCCCGTCGAGGTCCTGCCCGGCCCCGACGTGCGGACCGACGACGACTTCCTCGCACAGCTCCGCGACCGACTCGAGGCCCGCCTCACCCTCCACGAGACGGAGGCGTTCGCCCCGAAACGGGCGGCCCACCGGGTGCGCGACCACTTCGGGGCCGAGACCGTCGACCGACTCGACCTCCCCGAATCCGCGCTCGCCGCTGCGGGCGCCATCCTCGCCTACGTCGAAGAGACCGGCGCGGGCGTGCTCGCGTCGATGACCCGCCTCCAGACCCACCGCGGGGACGACCACGTCACCCTCGACGTGACCACCCAGCGCAACCTCGAGCTGACCGAGACCATGCACGGGGACCGCGACGGCTCCCTGTTCTCGACTATCGACCACACGAAGACCAGTGCCGGGGGGCGGTTGCTCAAGGAGTGGCTCCAGCGCCCCCGACGCTCGCTCGAGGTGCTCGAGGAGCGACAGGCGAGCGTCGGCGCCCTCGCCACCGCCGCGCTCGCCCGCGACGAACTCCAGGACGTGCTCGGGGGGGCCTACGACCTCGAGCGCCTGGCCTCGCGGGCGACTCACGGGAGCGCAGACGCGCGGGACCTGCTCGCGGTGCGGGACACCCTCGCGCTGGTTCCCCGGGTGGTCGAAGTCGTCGAGTCGACGCCCGACCTGGCCGACTCGCCGCTGTCGACCGTCGTGAATCGAGTCGATCGCGAACGGGCCGCCGACCTCCGCGAGACGCTGGCGGACGCGCTGGCCGAGGACCCGCCGTCGACGGTGCGCCAGGGCGAGTTGTTGAAGAAGGGCTACGACGACGACCTCGACGATCTTATCGAGCGCTACGACGAACTCGAGCAGTGGCTCGACACGCTGGCCGACCGCGAGAAGCGCCAGCACGGGCTCAGCCACGTCACCGTCGACCGGAACAAGACCGACGGCTACTACATTCAGGTCGGGCGGTCGGCGGCCGACGGCGTGCCCGACCACTACGAGGAGATCAAACAGCTCAAGAACTCCAAACGGTTCACGACCGACGAACTCGAGGACAAAGAACGCGAAATCCTCAGGATCGAGGAACAGCGCGGCGACCTCGAGTACGAGCTGTTCCAGCAGCTTCGCCAAGACGTCGCGGAGCGAGCAGCCCTCCTCCAGGACGTCGGACGCACGCTCGCGACGGTCGACGCGCTCTCGAGCCTGGCGAGTCACGCCGCCGAGAACGGCTGGGTTCGTCCCGTGCTCCACCGGGGGCAGGACCTCGAGATCACCCAGGGTCGCCACCCCGTCGTCGAGCAGACGACCGAGTTCGTTCCGAACGACGTCGCGATGGACTCCGACCGCGGCTTTCTGGTGGTGACCGGCCCCAACATGTCCGGGAAGTCGACGTACATGCGCCAGGTCGCCTGCATCGTCCTATTGGCTCAGATCGGCAGTTTCGTCCCTGCCCGAGAGGCCGAGATCGGTCTGGTCGACGGCATCTTCACCCGTGTCGGCGCCCTCGACGAGTTAGCCCAGGGGCGCTCGACGTTCATGGTCGAGATGAGCGAACTCTCGAACATCCTGCACGCCGCAACCGATGAGTCGCTCGTCATCCTGGACGAAGTGGGGCGGGGAACCGCCACCTACGACGGCATCTCCATCGCTTGGGCGGCCACCGAGTACCTCCACAACGAGATTCGGGCGAAGACGCTCTTCGCGACCCACTACCACGAACTGACCGGGCTGGCCGACCACCTGCCCCGCGTGGCGAACGTCCACGTCGCGGCCGACGAGCGCGACGGCGACGTGACTTTCCTGCGAACCGTTCGCGACGGCCCGACCGATCGCTCCTACGGGATTCACGTCGCGGACCTCGCGGGCGTTCCCGCTCCCGTCGTCGACCGCGCCCGCGACGTCCTCGAGCGCCTGCGCGAGGAGAAGGCCATCGAAGCGAAGGGCGGGGGCTCGAGCGAGCCCGTTCAGACGGTGTTCGACGTCTCGAGCGGGAGTTTTCGGGGACCGGCGAACGCTGACGGCGGCGACCCGGAGCCGACCGCAGACGCGGAGCCAGCAACCGACCCCGACGCCGCGGCCGTCCTCGAGGACCTCGAATCGCTCGACGTGAACAGTACGCCACCCGTCGAGCTGATGGCAACGGTCCAGGAGTGGAAACGACGGCTCGAGAACGAGGAGTGAGCACGGGCCGACACGAGGGTAGTACGCCTCGTGTGTTCGGCCGGTTCAGTAGTCTCAGGTGACGGTCCGATACGACTCGAGCCCTCGATCGCTCTAGCACGTCTCGACGTTCGAAACGTCGATACGAACGCCACCGGCCGACGATTCAACGACTCGTCGCTCCCACTCGTGCAGGTCGGCAATTCGGTCGACGATCGACAGACCGTACCCGGTCCCCTCCGTTGACGTCGAGTACCCCGACTCGAAAACACTCTCTCGTTCACCGTCAGGGATCCCACGGCCGTCGTCCGCGACGTAGAACCCGTTCTCGAGCCCGCCAACCGTCACGGTAACCGCATCGCCGCCGTGCTCGACCGCGTTACGGAAGAGGTTTTCGAGGAGCTGTCGAAGCTGCTGTCGGTTCGCGCGTACCGCAGGCGCCGAGTCGGCGTCGAGTATCGCGGCCTCTGTCCGCACCGTAGCCCAGCAGGCCTCGGCGAGATCGGTCAGGTCGACTGCTTCGAGATCAACGGCCGCGCCGCCCTCGTGAGCGAGTGTGAGTAAATCGTCGACCAGGGCGTTCATGCGCTCGAGTGCAGCGTCCAGATCGGCCAGGTGGTCGCTCTCACAGTCCGCCCCGAGCAACTCGAGTCGCCCCTGGGCTACCTGTAACGGGTTGCGGAGGTCGTGTGAGACGACGCTGGCGAACCGGTCCAATCGTTCGTTCTGCCGGAGCAGTTCGCGCTCTCTGATCTTCTGATCCGAGATGTCCCGATCCATCGCGACGAATCGGTCTTTTCCATCCAGATCCAGTCGGATCAAGTGGACTTCGACGGGAAACGTCGTCCCGTCTCGGCGCTGGAGTTCCGCCTCGAACCGACGGGGGTCGTTCGTCGGCAATCCCGACCAGAAGGCCCGGGCCTGATCGGGTTCGACAGTCGTGTCGATCTCCCAGACTGGCAGGCCGACGAGGTCGGCCGCCGCGTATCCCAGCGCTTCGGCGAATCGGTCGTTCACGTCACGGATCCTGCCTTCGGCGTCGTGGACCGCGATCATGTCTGGTGAGTTCTCGAACAGCGCTTCGAGTCGCGCCCGACTCGAGCGAAGCTGGTCTTCGCGGCGTTTCTGTGCCGTAATGTTTCGAACAAATCCGACGATTCGATCGGGTTCGCCGGTCGAATCGAGGATGGGTTTGCTGTCGGCTCGAACCCAGCGTCGTTCACCGTCGACCACAACCCGGTACTCGATCGTTTCGGAACGCCCCTCGGAGACGGTCTGCATCACCTCCCGAACGCGATCTCGGTCGTCGGGGTGAATCCGCTCGAGAAATCGTTTCGGGTCGGCCTCCAGCGCCTCGATCGAGTCCCCCCAGAGGTCCTCGTAGGCGGAATTGACGAAGAGGAGGTCGGTCCAGTCTGCGGAAAACATGTAGAGGACGTCGTCGGCTTTCGCCGCGATTTGTGTGAGTTTCGTCTGAGATTCCCTGGTCGCTCGCTTCGCGCGAGATTGTTCGACGGCGTTTCGAATGCGGTTCGCCAGCACGGCGTACTGACTCGTTCCGCGCTCTTTTTGCAGGTAGTCCGTGACACCGGCGGAAATGGCGTCGCTGGCGATCTCCTCGCTCCCCTTCCCCGTGTAGAGGATGAAGGGAAGCTCCGGGTGGTCGCGTCGGAGCCGCTCGAGGAATTCGATTCCGTTCGTGTGGGGCATGTCGTAGTCGGAGACCACGCAATCGATTCGCGACTCCGCGAGCAACTGGAGTCCGTCCGGTGGGTTCGACGCGGAAACGACGTCGAGCTGCGGGTCGGTTCGTTCCAGAAACGTCGACGCTAGATCGGCAAAGTGCGGGTCGTCGTCGACGTGAAGAACCGAAATCAGCTCTGACGAATCGTTCATAGCAGAAGACACAAACTACGAGGATATAGGTGCAAGGGCCGAACGAGTGGAGCGAGCGGCGAGTCAACTCGGCTCGAGGTGTGGGCCGGACGACCGGATCCGGGCCCGATCAGAGGTCCGTTCCGTCGAATCGGTAGTAACCGATCGCCAGCGGAACGACTACCCAGAACGCGAGCACGGCGAACCCGACCGTCGGCGTCGCGTAGGCCACATCGAAGCCGGCGGCCTGGGTCTGGGCGTTGGCCTCGTCGGCGACCCCCGGTAGCAGTGCGACGAGCGCCGAGAAGTACGCCGCAGAGGGCGGTATCTGAGTCGCGATGAACATCCAGTCGGGCATCTGCTGGGGGAGCGAGAAGCCGTTCGCGACGTAGACGAGCGCGAGCGGCACCACGTCCCAGGCCAGTTCGAACACGACGAAGAAGCCGAGCGCGAGCGTCGTCGCCCGCGACGTCGACGACGTGGTCGCCGAGAGGCCGACGACGATCGCCGCGTAGACGCCGGCGAAGACCACCGCGGCGAGCACGAACGTCACCAGCGGGACGAGCTCGACCGTTCCGAGCAACACGGAGCCGAATCCGAGGCCGATGAGCAATCCAACGCCGAGCGTGGCCGCGATTACGGCGGCCCGGCCGATCACCTTGCCGAGGAACACGTCTCGCCGGGTGACCGGAAGCGCGAGCAGGAGTTTGATACTGCCCAGTTCGCGCTCCCCGGCGACGGACTTGTAACAGACGACGATCGCCGCCAGCGCGACGAACAGGCTGGAGATCCCCGCCAGGAAGAACACCAGTCCGCCGAACGAAACGTCGCCGGCCGCCCCGAACGCCTCGGGGAGTTCGACGTAGGCGTACGTCGTGAGCAACGAGAACAGCACGAACGCGGCGAGCAGGGCCCACAGCGCCCGCGACTGCACGGCGTCCTGGAAGTCCTTCCTTGCGACGGCAGCCCACCTCGTGTTCATGCTCGCACCTCCTGATCTTCGGTCGTGTACCGCACGAACAGATCCTCGAGCGAGGATTCGTCGACGGAGAAGTCTCCGACGTCTGCGCCGGCGTCGTCGAGCGTGTTCAACACGTCGAACTTCGACCCGCCGGACAGAACCACCCGGAGTCGCCCCTCCTTGAGCGCGACGTCGGTGACACCCTCGAGCCCAGCGACAGTCTCGAGAAGCGCGTCGTCGACGTTCGAGACCGAAATCGACAGGGTCGTCGACGTCTCGGTCGCGTCGCGCAACCCCTCCACAGTGTCGACTGCGACCAGTCGGCCGCGGTTGATGATAGCGACGCGGTCGCAGATCGCTTCAACCTGCTCCATGATGTGACTCGAGAAGAAGATCGTCGTCCCGCGTTCGTTCTCCCGGCGAATGATCTCGCGCATCTCCCTGGCACCGTTGGGGTCGAGGCCGGTGGAGGGTTCGTCGAGGATCAACAGATCGGGATCACCGACGAGCGCCATGGCGAGCACGAGTCGCTGGCGCATTCCCTTCGAGTAGCCGCCTGCCTTGCGGTCGGCCGCCTCGGCGAGCCCCACGCGCTCGAGCAAGGCGTCGACGTCCTCGTCGACCGCCTTCAACTCGACGACGAACTCGAGGTGCCGGCGGCCCGTTAGGCGGTCGTAGACGTGGTAGCCGTCGGGCAAGACGCCGGTCCGCTGGCGGACGGCGAGGCTCTCCTTCTGCGCGTCGTAACCGAGTACCGTTGCGGTGCCGTCGGTTGGTCGCGTGAAGTCGAGCAGGATGTCGATTGTCGTCGACTTGCCGGCTCCGTTCGGGCCCAGGAAGCCGAAGATTTCGCCCTCCTCGACCGTCAGGTCGAAGTCGTCGACGGCCAGGACGTCGCCGAAGCGTTTCGTCAGTCCGTCGAGTTCGATTGCGGCCACGCTAGCGCCCTCCGCCGAAGGGTAGTCGCCGGTCGCGATCGTGTGTAATAGCGCTCATCACGTACGCCTTCGCTCGAGACGTGAAAAGTATTGTTATAGTTCTTACATATTGACAACGATGCTACTCAAATACGTTTGAGCAAGCGTGACGCAGGTTTCACCAACGTTGTGGTGCATTTTCGATCCTCGTGTTCGAATCAATTTTTACTTATTTGTTCGATTCCGGACTAATCTCCGGGGTATCCGCAACCGGGGTAACCTCGAGGTCGTCGCCCATCTCGAGGACGAGCGTCTCGTCACCACACGAGAGTTCGAATCGGGCCTCGAGTGGCGACGCCGATCGGACATCGGTCGTCCAGTTCTTGGACGTGAAGTGTCCGAACAGTTCCCAGAGTGGCGTCTCGAGAATCGAGATGCCGTGTCGGTGGAGGAACGCTGCGGTTGCGGGGTGGAGCGCGACGAACACCTCTATCGGCAGGTGGATCATCGTGCGACACTCGCGACAGGTGTGGTCGACCGTGTGCACGACCAGACCGACGCGCTCGTGGGAGTCGACGGAGGCGTCGACAACGCCGTTACACTCTGGGCAGACGCCACCGTCGACCGCGACGGCCGTACTCCAGATGCCGCAGCCGAAACTCTCGGCGATTTCGGACGGCGATCGGTGTGCCGCCTGACTGCGCGGAAAGGCATCGGCCAGGAGCATCGAGTCACACGCCGTACACCGGACGACGAACCGCTCCTCGAGTGAGTCCGCGACGAGCGCGGCTTCTCGACAGAACGGGCACACGCCGTCGACGTCGACGGCCTCGAACGTCAACGTCGCCTCGTACAGGCCCGACCGAACGGCGCGAACGATCTTATCGCCGGCGTACGTGAGTTGGTACCCACCGTCCATTTCGGCGACGAATCGGCCGACGAGGTGCTTGAGGTGGTAGGAGAACTGGGACGTGCTGTCAACGTCGACCGCGTCGTACAGGTCGGTAAACGACATGACGTGCCCGTTCTCCTGCACCTCCCACTCGCGGTCGGCCAGCGCGAACAGGATCTCGAGGCGGCGGTCGTTCGCGAGTGCGTCAATGGCGTCACTGACCGCCGGATCGATATGACCCTCGTCGTCGGTCGAATGCATGGCGATATCGTTGGTGGTCACCACCTATACAAGCATTCGTACGGAACGTGAACGATAGCGGTCACTGACAGTTCGAGGCAACCCGTTCGCGGGTGAAAACAGGTCGTGAGTGATTGATCCTGGTCGACAGTGGGTTAGAGGAACGTGATCACTTCGCGCAGATAGTTGAGGACGATACCGATGATCGCAAGGTAGCCGACGATCCCGAGGACGTTGACGATCAACCCGTTCGTGTACGGGCCCATAAACTCCTCGTCGTTCGCGATGCCGAGAATCAGGAAGCCGAGGATCGGGAACGCGATCACGGCAACCGCCTGCGCTATCCGAAGGAGTTGGATTGGGTCTTCCTGGTACACGATCACGACGGCGAGGCCGAAGAGAACGGCAAGAGTCGCCCACGTCTTGACGGGTCGGCCGTCCATCGTCGGATCCTGACCGAACCCGTCGGCGAGAAGCGTCGCTCCGAGGATCGCGTTGACGACCAGCGAGGAGAGCGCGGCGAAGAAGAAGCCGAGCGTAAAGAGGTAGAACGCGCCCGAACCGGCGACGGGCTCGAGCTGGGAGGCCATGCCGACGGCATCGAAGACTGGATCGGTCTCGCCGTGAATAACGCTCGCGCTCGTCAGCATAATGACCGTCACGATGAGCCCGAGGACGGCGATACCGAGAATGCTATCCGACCCCTTCTCGGCGAGCTGGTCCGGGCCCCACTCTTTCTCCCGGACGAGATACGTCTGGTAGGCCGCGGCAGCAATCGAGAACGTCGTTGCCGCCATTCCGAGCGCGAGGAAGAGCGCGTCGACGTTCGGGACCGACGGGATCAGACCGCCGGCAGCCGCGGGAACGTCGAACCCGACGATGGCGAGCGTCCCGACGAACGCGACGAGCATGATCCCGACGACGAGTTTGATGAGGAGTTCGATCTTGTCGTACAGGTTCGGCAACCAGATGAAACCGATCGCCGCGAGGGAGAACACGGCGGCCCAGAGCCTGACGTCGTAGCCGACTAACGCGTTCGTCGCGAATCCGATGCCCGCGTTGTTCCCGGCTTGAAACGCGAGAATAGCGAGGAAGCCGAAGACACCGCCAACCGTCGCGAGGCCATTCCCGTACTTCTCTCGGGCGGTCTCGAGGAGCGTTTCCCCGGTGGCGAGGCCAATCCGTGCGGCCATCCACGTGTACGTGATCATGAAGATCGTCGCGATTATCGGCACCCACAGTAGCTGGTAGCCGTAGAGGCTCCCGGCGATCGTACTCAGCGCGATACTGCCCGGTCCGACGACGACGGCCGCCAGGATGAGCGCGGGACCGATGGCCGTGATCCGATTCCAGAGGGATCGACTCGATGCTGTTTCTGTGTTGGTTGCAACCATACCGCAAAGCTACGTTCAGGAAATAAATAGATACTGGCGATTCGAACAGACATCACCGAGAACAATTCCGGAAGGAACGCCGAAAAGCGTTGAATTATCGCTCACACAGGACCATCGTTCGACGCACCTGCGAGGGTCACGAACCCAGTCGAATTCCCGTCGATACCCTTTTGCGTCCGCTCAGAAACAACCATACATGACTTTCCAGCAGGCACTCGAGGGCGTCACGTGCCCGATTGTGACGCCGTTCGACGAATCGGGATCGGTCGACGAAGAATCGCTGGGGTCGCTCGTCGACGCGCTCCTCGAGGGCGGCATCGACGGGCTCTTTCCCTGCGGGACGACCGGCGAGTTCGCGAGCCTCTCGCCCAACGAACGGCGTCGAGTCGTCGAGGTCACGGTGGAGCGAGCCGACGGCGAGGTGCCGGTGCTCGCCGGCGCCGCCGCGACCAGCGTCCCGGAGACGGTTGAGTACGCCGAAGCGGCCGCCGAGGTCGGCGCCGACGTCGCGGTGGTCGTTCCGCCGTACTTCCACGCGGCGAACGACCCCGCTGGTGACCGCCGATTCTTCGAGGCGGTGGCCGACCGGTCGCCACTCCCGCTCGTCCTCTACAACATCCCGTCGTGTACGGGCCAGCCCATCGCCCTCGAGACGCTCGAGGCAGTCGCCAGTCACGCAAACGTCGTCGGCCTGAAGGACTCGAGCGGCGACTTCGAGTACTTCCTGGCGGCGATGCGCCGGACGCCCGAAGAATTTCTGTGTCTGCAGGGATTCGACACGTTGCTCGTCCCTTCTCTCCGAATGGGCGCCGACGGCGGCGTGAACGCGCTCTCGAACGTCGCGCCGGAGGCGTACGCCGAGGTGCTCGAGACCGCCGAAACCGAGCGCGGAGAGGCGCTCCAGGCGTCGATCTCTGGGCTGTTCGAGGCGTGCGGAACCTACGGATTCGCTCCCGCGACCAAAGCCGCCCTCGACCACCGTGGGTGGCTCCCCTCCGGCGCGGTTCGTCCGCCGCTCGTCACCGTTCCTGAGGCGGGCCGAGAGGCGATCACCGACCGTACCGACGCGCTGCTCGAGGGTTGATCCATGACCGACGACACAATCGACACCCCATCTGACGATCCAACCGACGACTCGGACGACGCAGACGACCGAGTACCGGACGATCGATCGACTGACGGTCAGCCGACCATCCACCAACTCGACGAGCACACCGTCGCCCGGATCGCCGCCGGAGAGGTCGTCGAACGGCCCGCCAGCGCGGTCAAGGAACTGGTCGAGAACGCCCTCGACGCCGACGCCACCCGCATCGAGGTGACGATCGAGAAAGGCGGCACCGAGTCCATCCGGGTCAGCGACGACGGCCGCGGGATGACCGAGACGGACGTCCGCCGGGCGGTTCGCCAGCACACGACGAGCAAGATCACGGGCCTCGAGGACCTCGAGAGCGGCGTCGAGAGCCTGGGCTTTCGAGGGGAGGCGCTCCACACCATCGGTTCGGTGTCGAAGCTGACGATTCGGACCCGTCCTCGAGCCGACGGAACCGCCGACGAATCCCCGACGGGAACCGAACTCGTCTACGAGGGCGGCGACGTCGTCGCCGTCGAGCCGACCGGCTGCCCGGAGGGAACCACCGTCGTCGTCGAGGACCTCTTCTACAACACCCCCGCCCGACGGAAGTTCCTCAAGACCACCGCAACAGAGTTCGCCCACGTCAACCAGATCGTCACCCGCTACGCCCTCGCCAACCCGGACGTGGCGCTCTCGCTCACCCACGACGGGCGCGAGGTGTTCGCCACGACGGGCCAGGACGACCTGCAGGCCGCCATCCTCGCGGTCTACGGCCGGGAGGTCGCCCGATCGATGATCGACGTCGAGGCCGAAGCCGAGGAGCTCCCGGTCGGCCCGCTCGAGACGGTCTCGGGAACCGTCTCCCACCCGGAGACGAACCGGGCCAGCCGGGATTACCTCGCGACCTACGTCAACGGTCGGGCGGTCACCTCCGAGGCCATCCGCGAGGGGGTCATGGACGCCTACGGCGGCCAGCTCGGCGGGGACCGCTACCCCTTCGTCGTGCTCTTCCTCGAGGTCCCCGGCGACGCCGTCGACGTGAACGTCCACCCACGCAAGCGCGAGGTTCGGTTCGACGACGACGACGCCGTCCGCCGGGCGGTCGAGTCGGCCGTGGAGGACGCGCTGCTCGAGCACGGGTTACTCCGCTCGCGAGCGCCGAGAGGGCGCTCGGCGCCCGACGAGGCGACAGTCGGACCCGACGAGTACGAGGACGGAACGCTCGCGGGGACGGCTAACGAAACCGAGGCAGGCGAGTCGAGCGGTTCGGAGCCGTCGAACTCCTCGGTCTCGAGCGATGCCGTCGGCTCGCGTTCGGTCGACCGCCGGGACAACTCGAGCGAGGCATCCGCAACCCAGGCAGACGGCTCCAAGGCACCAGAGGCACCCGAAACTGGGCAGTCGTCGGACGGGTCACGAACGAACGCCTCGAGTCGGCCAGAAACGTCGCCGTCGACTCCTTCGTCCGACCTGGAGGCGAGCCGTTCCGATCCCTCGAGGGCATCCGAACAGACGAATCGAACGTCGGATACGTCGGACGCGACGGACGCAACGGAGACGACAGACGCAAGAGACCGATCCCGACACGCCGCCTCGAGCGACCCGTCGCGCTCGATCACCCCGTCGACCGACCAGCGGACGCTAGCGGGCGGGACGGCCACCGACGCGCTCGAGTACGACTCCTTGCCCTCCCTGCGGGTACTCGGCCAGCTGAAGGACACCTACGTCGTCTGTGAGACGCCCGAGGGACTCGTCCTGATCGACCAGCACGCCGCCGACGAGCGCGTCAACTACGAGCGCCTCCAGCGAGCGTTCGCCGACGATCCGACGGCCCAGGCGCTCGCCTCGCCCGTCGAACTCGAGCTCACTGCTGTCGAGGCCGAGGTCTTCGAGCACTACCGGGACGCGCTCGTGCGCCTGGGCTTTTCCGCCGACCGCGTCGACGACCGCACAGTCGCCGTTACGACGGTCCCCGCCGTCCTCGAGAAGACCCTCGAGCCGGCCCAGCTCCGGGACATCCTTGCCTCGTTCCTCGACGGCGACCGCGAGGCGGGCGCCGAGACGGTCGACGCGCTGGCCGACGACTTCCTCGCCGACCTGGCCTGCTATCCGTCGATCACCGGCAACACCTCGCTCTCTGAGGGATCCGTCCTGGACCTGCTCGAGGCGCTCGACGACTGCGAGAACCCCTACGCCTGTCCCCACGGACGCCCCGTCCTCGTGCAGTTCGAGTACGGCGACCTCGAGGACCGATTCGAGCGGGATTATCCAGGTCACGCCTGATTCGGTCCGACAAAGAGCGTCTTCTGTCTCACTATATAATTTATAGTATAAACCGACGGTAGCCGGCGGACCAATCACGAGCGAAGAGAGTCACTCGAGGTCGCGAAAACGACTATGCCATTATCTATCATAGCTCGAGTATGGCGATGCAATCCCCCTCCGGTCGACACTCGCGCTGCCTGAACTGCGGCTTCGAAGCGCCCGGCGGTGACGACGCGTGGGTTCGCCTGGAGGTGCCCGGCCTCGGGCGGATGACCCAGTGTCCGGAGTGCGAGAGCACGAACGTGATGACGGGGCGCTAGTGCGCGTCACCTGTCGCACCGTCGCAGACAGACTCTTGAGTCCGACGCCCCTACTGGACCTATGAGCCAGGAATCCGACGAGCGAGCGCTGACCGACGAGGAGTGGCGTGAGCGCC
The DNA here is from genome assembly GCF_042663665.1 of Saliphagus sp. GCM10025317. Classification (NCBI taxonomy): domain Archaea; kingdom Methanobacteriati; phylum Methanobacteriota; class Halobacteria; order Halobacteriales; family Natrialbaceae; genus Saliphagus; species Saliphagus sp. GCM10025317. Next base: position 966,395 of record NZ_JBHTAQ010000005.1, on the reverse strand, counting down.
TGACCGACGAGCAGTACCGCGTTCTCCGGGAGGCCGGGACCGAGCGCCCGTTCTCCGGCGAGTACGTCGATCACGAGGAGGACGGCTCCTACTCGTGTGCGGGCTGTGGAGCCACGCTCTTCGAGTCCGACACGAAGTACCACTCGGGGTGTGGCTGGCCGAGTTTCTACGACGCCGACGACGACGTGGTCGAGACGCGCGTCGACACCAGCCACGGCATGCACCGCACCGAAGTCCTGTGTGCCAACTGTGGCGGCCACCTCGGGCACATCTTCGAGGACGGCCCCGAGCCCACCGGCCAGCGCTACTGCATCAACTCGGCGGCGCTCGAGTTCGAGGACGAGTAGGGACGAGTAGTCACGATGCGTTTCGGATCGGCGAGCGCGGAATCGTCGGTGACCGATTCGAATGGAGGGTAAAACGATCGCGAACTGGACAGGTTAGTCGAGCGACGACGCCAGCGCCGCGGGTGGCTCTCCAGCGAGCGCGTCCCGGTCGTGTGGCGTCTCGAACTCGAGGTCGGGGCCGCGGGCGACGATACCGTGCGGGTTCACGTCCGGGTGGGTCGTGTAGTAGTGTTCTTTGATGTGGTCCATCTCGACCGTCTCTGCGACACCGGGCGTCTGGTAGAGGTCGCGCAGGTACGGCCAGAGGTTCTCGAACTCGCGAATGAACTTGACGTTACACATGAAGTGCGTGTGGTATACTTGGTCGAATCGCACGAGGGTCGTGAACAGGCAGACGTCGGCCTCGGTCAGGCGATCACCGGCGAGGTAGCGCTGCTCGGCGAGCACGTCGTCCCAGTGTGCGAGCGCATCGAAGAGGTCGTCGACGGCCTCCTCGTACGGCTCCTGCTTCGTCGCGAACCCGGCCCGGTAGACGCCATTGTTGATCGGCTCGTAGATCGCCTCGATGATCTCGTCGACCTCCTCGCGGTAGCCCTCGGGGTAGAGGTCGACGTCCTTGGTCGCCAGGTCGTCGAACTCGGTATCGAGCATGCGGATGATCTCTTCGGACTCGTTGTTGACGATGGTGTCTTCCTTCGTGTCCCAGAGCACCGGCACCGTGACGCGACAGGTCGCGTCCGGGTCGGCGCGCACGTAGAGTTCCCGGAGGTAGTCCGCCCCGTGGACGTGGTCGACGGTGCACCCGTCCTTCTCGGGCGTGAACTGCCAGCCGTCCTCGGCGCGATAGGGGTCGACGACCGAGACGGAGATTGCGTCCTCGAGACCCTTCAGCGATCGCACCAGGAGCGTCCGGTGGGCCCACGGGCACGCGTAGGAGACGTAGAGGTGGTAGCGCCCGGCTTCGGGCTGGAAGCGGGCGTCCGGCTCGTCCCGTACCTCGTCGCGGAAGGTCGTCGTCTGGCGCTCGAAGGCCCCCTCCTCGTTCGTAGTCTCGGACGCGTCGGTTCGCCACTCGCCGTCGACGAGCATGTTCATAATCGAATAGAGGGGGCGCTCGCACAAAGGCCCTCGCTAACACCAATGTCACCTCGAGCGACGACGATGGACGAGTGGCTCGAGGAGCCACCGAGGCTCGAGTCGAACCCCACTCAACCCGCCGCCAGCACCCAGTAGCCCGCCACCGAGAGTACGAGCGCGACGCCCTCGAGACGGGTCAGCCGACGACCGGTCGCCAGGAGGACCGCCGAAACGGCAGTCAACGCGGCGAGCCACCACAGTCCCGAGCGAACACTCAGGTCGACGGCCAGCGGTGCGGCCATCGCGGAGATGCCGAGCACGCCCAGCAGGTTGAACACATTCGACCCGACGACGTTCCCGGCCGCGATGCCGACCTCGGCGCGCCGCGCCGCGACGACGGATGCTGCCGCTTCGGGGAGGGAGGTTCCCCCTGCAACCACCGTCACGCCGATGAGCCACTCCGAGACGCCCCCGGCGCGAGCGAGTTCGACCGCGCCCTGAACGAGCAACCGGCCGCCGAGACCGACCAGGACCAGGCCGACGACGAGGACGAGCGCGTCGACCCCGGGATGGCGGTTCGTTCCCGAGCGCTCGGCTTCGCCAACGTCGACGTCGGAACCGCGTGCGGATCGGGCAAGCCAGGACATATAGATGACCAGACACGCGAGGAGAATGAGACCCTCTGTGCGCGAGACGTACAGATTGACCAGAACCGCGATCCCGACCCCGGTCGCCGCCGCCATCGCGACGGCGTCTCGCCGGACGAGGGTGTCGGCGACGCGAAACGGACTGATGATCGCCAGTGTACCCAGAATCGCGCCCAGGTTGAACGCGTTCGATCCGACCACGTTGCCGACGGCGATGGCGCCGCGTCCCTCGAGGGCCGCCTCGACGCCCACGACGATCTCGGGTGCCGACGTCCCGAAGGCGACGACGGTGAGACCGACGATCAGCGGTGGGATGCCCGCCGCTCGAGCGAGTCGGGAGGCCGCGGTGACGAGCCACCGCGCCCCCAGCCAGAGCGCGACCAGACCGACGAGGGTCGACGCCGCAGGTCCGAGCAAAGACACGGGTGACCTTCCACTGCCGACCGGATAAGCGTCGGCGTCGACACTGGTCCGACACCGATCCGCGAGCGAAAGCGCTTATGCCCGACCGGTGAGGACTCGAGGTATGGCCGACGACGGCGACGCAGGCGGCGAGAACGGGCACCGCCAGAGCCGCCTGTTCACCGACGACGATGGCGACTTCGACGCCGAGCGGGCGCGCGAGGAGTCCCTCCCCGTCGAGGACGGCGACGTGGTCAACACCGACGAACTGGCCGACCACCAGACCTACCTCGAGGGCCGGGGGATCTACGACGAGCGAAACCGGCTCAACGACCTCACCGGTCGGGAGTGGAAGTTCGCTACGAAGTCGGTGATCCCCGAGGCGTATCCGCCGGACCTCCAGCACGACCTGCGGAGCGAGCACGGGGGCCAGAAACCCCCGCGGCTCTGTGCGGACCTCGTCGATCGGTTCAGCAAGGCGGGCGAGACCGTCCTCGACCCGTTCGCGGGCGTCGGCGGCACGCTACTGGGTGCGAGTCTCTGCGAACACGAGGGAACCGGCCTGCGGGAGGCCATCGGCTTCGAGCGCAACGCCCGGTGGATCGAGGTCTACGAGACGGCGCTCGAGCGGGAAAACGAGGAGCGCCGGGAACGCGGTGAGGCGCCGCTGGCTGCCCAGGACGTCCGCGAGGGCGACTGTGCGGACCTGGTCCAGGACCTCTCCGAGAACTCGGTCGATTTGCTCCTGACCGACGTTCCTTACTGGGATATGGACGAGCGCGAGCAGACGCGAAACCGGCGGGCGACTCGAGAGAGTAAGTTGGGGGCGTTCGATGCCGACGTCGACGCCGTCAACGCCGATGCCGACGGCAGTGGCGGCGACGATGTCGGTGGCCGTGAGAGTAAGAGTGGGAGCGACGATGGAGGTGACGCACAGCACGCCGACTCGAGCGGCCAGTCGAAAGCCGACTGGCTCGCCGAGATGGGCGAGCGATTCGCCCAATTCTCGAGGGTCCTCAGGCCCGGCCGGTACGCCGTCGTCTTCATCGGCGACATGTACCGCGAACAATCCTACGCGTTCCTGGCCGCCGATCTCGCTCGAGCGATCCAGGACGCAGCGCCGATGACGCTCGCGGCGAACCTGATCTGGTACGATCCATCGAAAGATCTCCACGTATACGGCTACCCGTTCTCGTTCGTGCCGTCGATGGTCCACCAGAACGTGCTCGTGTTTCGGGTCGACGAGTGAGTAGCGAACGCGTCTGACCGCTGTCACACGGCCGTCTGACTCAGTTTTATGCCCGATCGGTGAGTAAGTACATTCGAGGCACGCACCACCCTGACGGTATCAGTTCCCATCCTTCCCCGGTGTGTGCCTGCACGTACCCCCTCTTTCGGCGTCGACTCAGGTTTCAGCCAGCAACGTCGACCGAACCTGCTCGATGGCGTCCGTCTCGGTGATCACCGCTACCTCGTCACCGGCGGCCAGCGCCGTCCCCGGGAGCGGAATCGTCAGCGACTCCGTCTCCCGTCCGTGGGCGTAGATGCGCGAGCCTTCGGGTAACTCGAGTTCGCTGAGTCGCTTGCCGACCGCCGGCGACCCTTCGGCGATCTCGAGAACGGTCAGGTGCAGGTTCTGGGCCAGGTCAGCGACGACGTTGAAGTCCCCACCAAGGAGCGCGGTCTTCGCGCCGGCGGCACCGAGTCGCTCGGGGTAGATGATCTCGTCGACGTCCGCGGCGTACTTCTCGTAGATGTCCTCCCGGTAGTCCTCGTCGATCCGCAAGACGGTCCGACAGCCGTAGTGTTTGCCGACCATACACGCCGCGAAGTTGACGTTCAGATCGGGCGTCATCGCGCCGATAGCGTCGGCCGTCTCGATGCCCGCCTCGAGCAGTGCATCCTCGTCGGCGCCGTCTCCCTGCACGCCGTCGAACCCCTCGCCGTCGGCGCGCTCGAGACGTTTCTGGTCGTTGTCCAGGATGACGACGTCGTGGCCCTCCTCCGCGAGAATGCGGGCCGTTCGCGCGCCCACCCGACCGTACCCGACGATGATGAACTTCATGCGATAGCGGTACGCGGGCAGGGGTGAAATATGTTGGTCCGTGACACGGCACGCGTCCGGTCGGGCGAGCGTGTCGGGCAAGCGATAGAACGTGTCCTCGAGTTTGAGTTTCAGTGACAGGTAATGGTGAAGACTGCCTGCGAGACGGCTCGAGTATGCAAGTATGCGTATAGGTGGTCACATCGAGACGGGAAGGTTTAAGCGACCCCCCTCACCTATGCTCGAACGTCCAACATGGGGGCAACCGACACGCTCGCGGAGTACTTCGACTTCCGGGCTCACGACACGGACCTGCGCACCGAATCGGTCGCGGGGATCACGACGTTCCTCGCGATGTCGTACATCATCCTCGTCAACCCGTTCATTCTGGCCGATGCGATCGACATTCCGGGATACGGAGACATCGCAACCGTCCAGATGATCGCCATCGGGACGATCATCGCCTCGGCGGTCGCCATCTTCGTGATGGCGTTCTACGCCAACCGGCCGTTCGGCCTCGCGCCCGGGATGGGACTGAACGCCTTCTTCGCGTACACCGTCGTCCTCGGCATGGGCATTCCCTGGGAGACGGCGCTCGCGGCGGTGTTCGTCGAGGGGATCATCTTCATCGCCATCACCGCGATCGGCGCTCGAGAGTACGTTATCCGACTGTTCCCTGAACCAGTCAAGATGGCCGTCGGCGCCGGTATCGGTATCTTCCTGCTGTTCATCGGCCTGCAGGAGATGTCGATCGTCGTCGCCGACCCCGAGACGGCGGTGGCCCTCGGCGGCCTCGCGACGAATCCTGCGGCACTGCTCGGGCTGTTCGGTCTGTTGCTCACGTTCGTGCTCTGGGCACGAGCCATCAAGGGGTCGATCATCGTCGGTATCGTCGCCACGACCGGGCTCGGCTGGCTCGTTTACCTGACCGGACTCGCCGGCACGACAGTGCTACCGGAGGCGCTCGTCGGTGAAGATGGCGGCCTCACGTTCGCCGTCGTCACCTCCCCGCAGTACGACATCTCGCCCCTGCTCTTCGCGTTCGTCGACGGCCTGCAGGACGTTGACCCACTGACGTTCACGCTGGTCGTCTTCACGTTCTTCTTCGTCGACTTCTTCGACACCGCCGGGACGCTCATCGGCGTCTCCCAGTTCGGCGGCTTCCTCGACGAGGACGGGAACCTCCCGGACATGGACCAGCCGCTAATGGCCGACGCGATCGGCACCACCGTCGGGGCGATGGTCGGCACCTCGACCGTGACGACGTTCATCGAGTCCTCGACGGGCGTCGAGGAGGGCGGTCGCACGGGCATGACCGCGTTCGTCGTTGGCCTCCTCTTTCTCGCCACGCTGGTGTTGATCCCGCTCATCGCGCTGATCCCCGCCTACGCCTCCTTCATCGCACTGGTCGTCGTCGGCATCATCATGCTCGAGGGCGTCCTCGACGTCGAGTGGCAGGACCCGGCCTGGGCGGTGTCGGCTGGGCTGACGATCACGATCATGCCACTCACGTACTCCATTGCGAACGGCCTCGCTGCCGGGATCATCGTGTACCCGATCATCAAGGCCGCCACCGGCGAACTCGAGGACGTGCGCCTCGGCCAGTGGCTGATGGCGCTGGCGCTCGTGGGCTACTTCTACGTCTATACGAGTGGGATGCTCGGCTGACGAGTAATCGACTGCCGCAACCACGTCTTTCTTCTCGATCGAGCCCCGTTTTTCAGACATGACAGACATTACCTTATACGAACTGCCCGGCTGTCCGTTCTGTGCGAAAGTCCGAACCAAGCTCGAGGACCTGAACCTCGAGTACCACATCGTCCAGGTTCCGGCGGCTCGCAACGAGCGCACCGAGGTCGAGGCCGTCAGCGGCCAGACCGGCGTTCCGGTCATCGTCGACGAGGCCCACGGCGTCGAGGGAATGGCCGAAAGTAACGACATCGTCGCGTATCTCGAGGAAACCTACGGCGCCGAGGCGTAGGCCGACGGCTCGACGACGGCGGTCGGCGTCACCCATCTCGTAGTGGAAGAACCGATCCGGAAACGAACGGAGAAGCATCACCACGCCAGGCATGTCAAGATAGTTTTATTCAGATATATGGTGAGACGGTACGAAATGCCGCTACTTGGATGTCTGAATCCTCTCTCTATACGCGAGTTTTCGAGGAACTCACCGAGGGCGTCGCGATCGTGGATCCCGAGACCGAACGATTCGAGGACGTCAATCGGGCGTACGCCGACGTGTTCGGGTACGAACCGGCCGAACTCGAGGGCGCGTCCTTCGTCGAGGTGATCAGTGACGGGGGTCCCTCGGACGGGGACACCCTGTCGATGACCCTCGAGACACCGCGGACAGACGAATCTCACCAGTTCGAGTACGTCCTCAAGACCGCCGAAGGAACCGAGCGCCGCGTCGAACTGACGCTCACGCTCCTCGACGTCGACGACGGCAGTCGGTGGCTGTCGACCATCCGCGAACGTGGATCCGAGGAAACGCGATCTCGAGCGCTAGACACGACGGTTCAGCGGCTCAACATCGCCCTAGCCGGAACGAACACGGGCGTCTGGGAGTGGAATATGGAGACCGACTAGGTGACCTGGACCGAATCGATGGAACGACTGTTCGGACTCGAGCCCGGCACGTTCGAGGGAACCTTCGAGGCGTTCGCCAAGCGCGTCCATCCTGACGACCGCCCCGCCGTACAATCGGCCATCGAGACGGCCATCGAGCAGGACGACGTGTTCCAGCTCGAATACCGAATTCTCCGTGACGACGGCGAGCAGCGCTGGGGGTACGCACGGGCTGAAACGTACGGGTTCGAGGACGGCAACGGTCGAATGGTTGGAATCGTCACCGACATCACGAAGCGCAAGGAACAGGAGCGTCGACTCCACCGACAGGACCTGCAGTACAGGCAACTCGTCAACCGCCTTCCGGAGGCCTACTACACGTTCGATCGCGACTGGACGCTGACGTACTGCAACGAGGTGCTGGCCGAACGACTCGAAACGACTGTCGACGAATTGATCGGAACGTCGGTCTGGGAGGTGATTCCCGGCGCTCGAGGATCGATCCTCGAGGAAACCTTCCAGGAAGCGAAGGAGCGCCAGGAGGTAACGTCATGTGAATTCTACGTCGAAGATTACGAGTACTGGATCGAGGCGCAGGCGTATCCCTACGAGGACGGGGTTGCGGTCATCTCGGCCGACATCACCGACCAGAAGGAGAAGTTTGGGATGGTGCTGGACTCCATGCCACTCATTTTCTATCGGATCGATAGCGAGGGAGTTTTCCAGGAATCTCGCGGCAAAGGGCTGACGATGCTGGGTCTCGAGCCCGGTGCCGTCGTCGGCGAATCCGTGTTCGACGTGTACGCGGCCAACCCAGAGATCCTCGAGGCGGTCGAACGGACGCTCGAGGGCGAAGAGGTGTCTCTCACGTTCGAAGTCGAAAACCACTACTTCCAAAGCCAGTTCAGACCGATCGTCGAGGACGACGACGTGACCGAACTCATCGGCATCTCGATGGACATCACCGAACTGGAACGCCAGCGCGAGCAGATGGAGTTCTTCAACTCAATCCTCCGTCACGACGTGTTGAACGGGATGACCATCATCAAGACGCGCGGCGAACTCCTGGCCGACCAACTCGAGGGCGAGCACGGGCGGTATGCACGGACGATCGTCGACTGGTGTGACGCCACGACGGCGGTCACGAAGAGAGTCCAGCGCGTCATCGAGACGCTCACGACGCCGAACGAGGAGAGCCAGGTTATGCCGGTCGATGCAGGCGCGATCCTCCGGCGGAAGCTAGACGAACTGCAAAACGCGCACCCTGAGGTCACCTTCGTCGACGATTTCGACTCGAGCGTGTCCGTTCGTGCCGACGAGTTGTTGTCCGACGTCCTCGCCAACCTCCTGTCGAACAGCATCGAACACAACGACACGGACGGCCTCCGGGTCGAAGTGACGATCGAAACCGACGACGCCGACGCCGTCACGATACGAATCGCCGACAACGGGATCGGAATCGCCGACGAGCGCAAAGAAGGCGTGTTCCGTCGCGGCGCGACCTCCCACGTCAAAGAGACCGGGTCAGGCTTCGGGCTGTTCTTCGTCGACGTCATGGTCGAGAAGTACGGCGGCGAAGTCTGGGTGACTGACAACAACTCAGGCGGCGCCTGCTTCGTTCTCGAACTCCCGAAAGCGAACGGAGGGACAAAAACGTGATACGTGTGCTCTCCGTACCGGGGGCAAGGAAATGACGGGCGCAGACGCTCCGGTCGTCCTCATTGTCGAAGACGAACCGGACGTGGCGGAGAGTTACGAGCTCTGGCTCGCGGGTCGATACGAGATCAGGCGCGCCCACGACGGCGAGGATGCGCTCGACGTCATCGACGACACGGTGGACGTGGTCCTCCTGGACCGGATGATGCCGAAACGATCCGGCGAGCAGGTCCTGCGCGAGATCCGCGAACGCGGGATCGACTGTCGCGTCGCGATGGTGACAGCGGTCGAACCCGACTTCGACGTCGTCGAGATGGGGTTCGACGCGTACATCACCAAACCGCCAGAGCGAGCGGACCTGATCGGTACGATCGACCAGCTGCTCGAGCGGGCGACTCTCGATGGAGCGTTACAGGAGTATCACTCGCTGCTGGCCCGGAAAGGCGCCCTCGAGTCCGAAAAACCGCTCGCCGAGCTGGAAGCGAGCGACGAGTACCAGAATCTTCTCGACCGTATCGACGCGAAACAGGCCGAGATAGACGATGGTCTCGGGGACATGGCCTCCGATATCGACTTCGTTAGTGCGATCCGTGAACTGGCCGACGACGCTGACGGAGGCGACCAGGACGGTTCGGCCGCATTCGACCGGATCACCGACGCCGAGGAGGAACGATGACCGACGGGTACGACGTCGCAGGAGTACTCCCCGACGGGTTGCTCGAGGAGGTCGAGCCGGGGACGAACGTCGCAGTCGTTGGGCCGTCGATGAGCGGAAAGCGCGAGATAGCGCTTCGCTTGCTCGCAACCGGCTACGAATCGGGTGACGGCATTCTGTGCATTACCACGGGAAACGCAGAACGGCTGTTCAACGACCTCGAGCGACACGTTACGTCGCTGGATCGGAAGCAGATCGGCGTCCTCAACTGCGGTGGACGTAACACGTGCTCGATGATCGAGGAGATGACGGAGTCGGTCTCCTCGCCAGCCGACCTGACCGGGATCAGCATCGGGACGGCCAAACTGTTCAACCAGTTTCACAAACGAGGCGTTTCGGACATCAGGTACGGTCTCATCTCCGTTTCGTCCCTCCTCCAGCACCTCGACAGCAACACCGTGTTCAAGTTCCTGTACGTCTTCGCCAACCGGGTGAACGATACGAACGGCCTCGGGATCTACACACTCAACGACGACACACACGACGCACAGGTCATCAACACGGTCCGGGGGCAGTTCGACGGGGTCATCGAACTCCGGGAAACAGACGCCGGCGACTGGGAGTGTCGCGTTCGTGGGTTCGGGCGAAAATCGACCGGCTGGACGGCGCTCGAGTAGCGTCGCCGTCAAAAATACAGGGACCTCGAGTCCAAATCCGAATCCGGATTTGGATCCCCATTCGGATTCGGAGTCAGGCCGCTTCTTCGCGCTTCGCCCGCTCGCGAATCACCTTCCGGAGTTCCGCGGCGTCGTCGAGCGCTTCGAGTTCCTCGCGTTCGACCAACGCCGTCCCGTCGACGTTTTCCTGCTTCGCGCGGTCGACGACGTAGACCGACTGGGTGTGAGTGACCTGGCCGATGGAACTCATGATCCTCGCACGTTTCTCCGCCGCCTTGGTGAACTGGGAGTGGCCGGTGAGGACGACGTCCTCGTCGTCGGCCTCGTCCTGGCTGACGGCCTTGAACGGCGAGCGCAGCGTCGGGTGGACCCGGTAGCCCGCCCGCGTGAGAACCGCGACGACCTCCTCGTCGTCGGGGTCGGCGTCCGGCTCTTCGGGCGTCGCATCGCGCTCGCGAACGTCCTCCGTACCCTCGAGAACGTCCACCGGGCTGGTCAGGGGCGCGTCGAAGAGGTCCTCGAGCGCCATCGCGACCTCGATGGAGGCGTTCATGCCGTCTTCGTACTTCGAGACCGTTCGGCGGGAGACCCCGAGTTCGTTCGCGAGCTGCCCCAGGCTCCACTCGCGAGCCTCGCGTTCGTCGGCCAGCAGGTCGCCGTCGATGTTGACGTAGAGACCGCCGGGGGCCGCGTAGATCAGCGGCGGGACGTTCTCGATGAACAGGTTGTAGGCCGTGTCGGGGCTGAACACCGGAACGCCGTGGCGGAAGTAGACCACGTCGGGTTTCAGGTCCTCGTCGCGACTGCGCAGGCCGATGACCAGCGGCGTCGCCTCGAGGTAGGTGCCGAGTCGGCGCATCTCGTGGCCGGTCGCCTGGTTGAAGGCGTCGACGTTGCCGAGGATCTTCACGAGGATCAGGTCCTCGCCGCGGCGGGCCGCGATGTCGAAGCTCTTCGGGCGAATTGCACACCGGTCGCTCACCGTAAAGCCCGCGTCTTCGAGCATCGCGGTGACGTTGCCGACCAGTGCGGATCGGGACATAGGGAAAGGTAAGTCACTCCTGGTATATGAGCGTTTCCCCGATGACTCCGTGCCGTCCGGTCTTTTTGGGTTTCGGCCGGATCGTCGCCACTCCTCGAGATCCGAGCAGCCGGTTTTATAACTGGACGAACCAGTACGGCCGGTCGGAATCGGGACCAGGGCCAGTTCGCAGAAGTCACGAGGCGAAACCGGTTAACGACTCGCGGTCCAACGAGCAGCGATGACCGTCGTCGGCCTCGACGATACGGACTCCCGCGAGCGCGGGATGTGTACGACCTACGTCGCGACCGAGGTGGCCAACCGCCTGACCGAACAGACGGGCGCGACCGCCGAGCGCCTGCTCCTCGTCCGGCTCAACCCCGCCGTCGAACACAAGACTCGCGGGAACGCCGCCCTCGCGATCCACCTCGGCCACGACCAGCAGTGCGATCCAGAGACGGCCTTCGAGGTCGCCCGGGCGACACTCGAGGACCTCGCAGAGTCGGCCGACGATCGGACGAACCCGGGACTGGTCGTCGCCGACCACCACCCCGACGAGGTTCCCGACGACGTGAGTGCGTTCGCGCTGTCGGCGATCCGTGACCACCTGTCGATCGACGAAGCCACGACGCTCGCCGACGACTGCGGCTACCGTCGGTGGGGGGCGGGAAATGGCCGCGGACAGATCGGCGCGCTGGCGGCGGTCGGCGCCTGGGTCGCCCTCGAGGAGCGGGACTGGACCCACGAGTACATCGCCTACCGCGACCCGGAACGGTGGGGAACGCCGCGAACGATCGACGAGGAAAGCGTCTTCGCGGCCGCCGAGGCGGGCTATCCAACCGTGTGGGACACCGTCGACCGGGTCGAAGGCGAGACGGTCTGCGTCCCGCACACGCCGGGACCGATCCTGCACGGGATCCGCGGCGACGACCCCGAGGCCGTCCGAACTGTGTCCGAAGCGATCAGGAGCGAACCGGTCGCCCGAACCCAGCGATTCGTGACCAACCAGGGAACCGACGTCCACCTCCAGGACGGGTCGACCCTCGAGTCGTTCTCGGCGGCTCGGGACGGGCGAGCCTACCGCCTCGAGGGACGGGTCGCCGGCGAGCCCGAAACGCGACGGGGCGGGCACGTGTTCTTCGAGTTAGCCGACCCAGCCGACAGTGCGTCTGCAGACGCCTCGAGTGAAAGTGACAATACGGACGTCTCGAGCGCGAACGCGACCGAGACGCTCACCTGCGCCGCATTCGAACCCACCAAACGCTTTCGCGACCGGGTACGCGCCCTGCGAGTCGGTGACCAGCTCACCGTCTGTGGCGAGATCGCCCGCGGTACCCTGAAGCTCGAGAAGTTCGCGGTTCGCGACCTCGTCGAAACCGAGCGCGTGACGCCGACCTGCGAGTCCTGCGGCCGACGGATGGAGAGCGCCGGTCGTGGCCAGGGCTACCGGTGCCGGAAGTGTGGGACGACAGCGGCGACGAAGGTCGACCGACCTCTCGAGCGCGACCTCGAGGTCGGGTGGTACGAGGTACCCCCGTGTGCGCGACGCCACGTCGCGAAACCGCTGGTCAGAGGGGGGTTCGACGGGCCGACGCACCCGGAGCGATGATCGTAGTCGTGATCATGATCGTGACCGCGGTCAGATGGTCAAGGTAAACTGACGCCCTGGCGTACCAAAAACTGACTCGCTTCCTTGATCTCGACCGGGCTGCCGATGATCCGGCAGTACCGATCGCCTTCGGGGAAAATCGTTATCGTAAACTCCTCGTCGAGTTGCGCCTCGAGGCCCGCCAGGGCCTCCTGCGGGAGGACGATTTGCGTGCTATCGCGCAGACTCGACGGATCTGGCATTCGTTCGGCTAAACGATGCGTTGCCGGTCGTTTATGTGTGTCGAAGTGTCCGTCGGTTTCGAATAGAGGGGTGATCCGGATGCATCCCGGTTTCCCGATTCGTCCGTGCGCGGCCGCGACCGCACCGCGACGCCTGCACGAGGTCGAAAGGGTTTTTCGCGACGCGCGGATGAGGCTAGATAGAATGGGGCTCGAGGAGGACATCCAGGCAATCGAGGAGGAAATCGCCAACACGCCCTACAACAAGTCGACCGAGGCGCACATCGGCCGGCTGAAATCGAAGCTCGCCGAGAAGAAAGAGAAGCTCCAGAACCAGTCCTCGGCGGGTGGCGGCACGGGCTACTCCGTCGAGAAGACCGGCGACGCAACGGTCGGCCTCGTCGGGTTTCCGAGCGTCGGCAAGTCCTCACTGTTGAACTCGCTGACCAACGCCGAGAGCGAGACCGGCGAGTACGAGTTCACGACCCTCGACGTCAATCCCGGGATGTGCAAACACCGCGGCGCCAACATCCAGCTCCTCGACGTACCCGGGCTGATCGAGGGCGCGGCGACCGGGAAGGGCGACGGCAAGCAGGTGCTCTCGGTCGTCCGGAACGCCGACCTCATCCTCTTCGTCCTCTCGGTGTTCGAGATCGAACAGTACGACCGCCTCCAGGAGGAGTTGTACAATATCAACATCCGCGTCGACAAGGAACCGCCCCGGGTGACCGTCCGGCCGAAGATCAAAGACGGCATCAAGATCACCTCGAGCGCCGACCAGGACCTGGACGAGGCCACGATCAAGGAGGTCCTGCGCGACCAGGGCTACGTCAACGCCGACCTCAACCTCGGTGAGAAGGTGGACATCGACCGCCTGATCGACGGCCTAATGGAAAATCGGGAGTACATTCCGTCGATCACCTGCGTCAACAAGGTCGACCTGATCACCCCGGAGTACAAGGAGACCGTCGACGAGCAACTCCGCGAGCGCGGCCTCGACCCCGAGGAGGTCACGTTCATCAGCGCCGCAGAGGAGAAGGGGCTCGAGGCGCTCAAGGATCGGATGTGGAACAACCTCGACCTGATCCGGGTCTACATGGACAAGCCGGGACGGGGCGTCGACTACGAGGAGCCGCTCGTCATCTCGGCAGGGTCGACCATCGAGGACGCCGTCGACAAGCTTGGCGGCGAGTTCGAGGAGCGATTCCGATTCGCGCGGGTGTCGGGGCCCAGCGCGACCCACGACAAACAGCAGGTGGGCGACCAGCACGTCCTCGAGGACGAGGACGTGTTGAAGCTGATTTTGCGTCGATAGCGGCGCTGCTTGGATCGATGTGATCTCCGGGAGGGAGTGGGTCGATCGGCGATGAGTCGACGGCGGATCGGTGACGGATCGAGGATGGCTCGACTCCGCCAACAACGCCGTCGCTAATTAGCCGACGATCAACCGAAGAACTGACAGGCGCCTCAGATCACTCGAGCCAGCAACTTCTGGTAGCCGATGCCGTAGAGGCCGGCGTACAGCAGGACGAACCCGAGCACCCCTGCCCAGACGGCCACGGACAGTTCACCGGCGCCGAAGTTCTGGACGCTCAGCAACTCCGCGGCGGCCCCGGCCACTGTCAGGGCGGCCGCGATCAGTGAGTAAAGTAGTAGCGTCGCCATTTCGAGGACGACTTCCGTATTCAGTGCAGCCATTACCGGCCACGAGTATCTCGAAGGACCTAACCCTTTCTGTTGGCGCCGAAACCACCGTTTCGGATCTCGGCCGTAACCTGAGAGCCCACAACGAGGTCGTGATCCGGGCAGATGAGCTTCGCGCCGAAGCCGTCGTCGCGCGCACAGAAGAACGAGAGTCCGGTGATCGGCGTGCCGTCGACGGTCACCGCGAGGCGGTCCCAGTCGACGGTTCGACCGCCATCCTCGAGCGTGCCGAGTCGAGTTCCACCGAGGCGAACTTCGGTACCCGAAACGTCCCCGAGGACGCCTCCGCCCTCGTAGTGGGGCATCCCGCCGTCGAGGACGCCGCCGTCGTCCGCTGCGATTCCGACGAACCCCGATCCAGGAGACGGATGCGCCGGAGCGTCGAGCACGGCGTACGTCTCGCCGACGTCGACCACCGTGCCGATACCGTCCCACGCGAGCGGCCGAATCTCCAGGCCGAGCGCCAGCGGGAGCGACCCCGATGCCCGATAGCAGTTCTGGTCGGGTCGACGAAAGCCAACGTGGAGGTGGTTGTCGACCCAGGGGGCGAAGAAGCCGGCCCGGACGAGCCGACCCAGCGAGTCTCCCGCCTCGACTGTCTCGCCCGCCTCGACGGTGGGGTCGACGTGGAGGATTCGGGCGACCAATCCAGCGAACGGCCCGTCGCACTCGAGGAGGACCAGGTGGTCGTGATCGGGCGCGTACGGTTTCGGCGGCGCTCGGACGGTCCGCGTCTCGAGCACGGTTCCCGAGACGGGGCTCGGCGCCGCGGTCGTCCGGCCATCCCGTAGCGTCCCGGGATAGAGGTCGATTGCACAGCCCCGGTCGTGGGCGGGGTACGGCGAGTTGTACAGCGAGAAGCGAGCGTAGCGCTCGAGCACCGAGGGTCCGAGCGGGACCGGTTCCGGCGCGTCCATCGCCTGTGAGTCGGAGTCGCGAGGATTTAGATAGTTCGGCTCCACGCTTCTGGTATGCCAGCGACTCCGCCGGTTCGCGTCCTCCGAGGCCGGAAACCGACGATTGACGCCGACCGGGCGGCGAGCGAACGCCTCCTCGAGGTCGCCGCCGATGGCCAGCGGGCGGTTCGGGTCTGGACGCCCCACCGCCAGGTCGCGTTCGGCCGCCGCGACGCCCGACGCGAGGGGTACGAACGGGCCCGCGAGGCCGCCGACGAGCGCGGGTTCCCGCCGGTCGAACGGGGCGTCGGCGGTCGGGCGGTCGCCTACGACGGGTCGCGGGTGCTGGCGTTCGCCCGCGTAGAGCCCGTCGCCGACTTCCGCCGAGGGACCGACGAGCGCTACGAACGGCTCACGGCCGACGTCGAATCGGCCCTCACAGCCCTCGGCGTCGAACCGGTTCGTGGCGAGCCCGACGACTCCTTCTGTCCGGGGGCCCACTCCCTCTCGCTCGAAGCGGGTGGGTCGCGTCGCAAGGTCGTCGGCATCGCCCAGCGAGTGACGAGCGACGCCGCCCTCGTCTCGGGCATCCTGCTCGTCGAGGCGAGCGACGAGCTTCGAGACCTCCTCAAGGCCGTCTACGATGCGCTGGAGGTGCCGTTCGATCCGACATCGGTGGGTGGCGTCACGGGCGATTCGGGTGCGTCCGTCGAGACCGTCCGGTTCGCCCTCGAGTCGGCCCTCGTCGGCGAGCGGGAACGCGTTCTCGAGGAACTCGACGCCTAGAGGAACGCCGATACCGTTAGCGCGACGGCCAGCCCGAACGCTGGCACGTCGAGCCGCGTGAGTGCGAGTTCCGGGAGCGTCGGGTTCCAGGCGAAACACCGCGCCTGCATCGCGATCGCCAGTCGATCCGCCCGGAGAAACGCGCGCTCGAGGGCCGTCACCCCGAGGTGGGTCACCCGCTCGAGCAAGCCCCGTTCAGTCCCCAGTCGAGCCGCAGAGGCGTCCCGGATCGACCGCAGATCGGCCCGGAGCACGGGGAGAAACCGAAAGACGAGCGCGACGCCCATTCCCAGCACCTGGCCGGGTTTCCCCGGAATCGTTCGCTGGATAGCCGCCCGAGAGGCGCGAACCGGCGTCGAGCGCACGTAGGCGGCGCTGACGAGGACGATCAACAGGACGCGGTAACTCGCGAGCGTCGGCTCGATCGCGTCGCCAGGCTCGAGCCACGGCGGACCGAACGAGATCGCGGCGACGACCGGGGCCGCGAGAAGAAACGGCAGCGCGAATCGGTAGGCGACGAGCGCACGAAGTGGCGAAACGGCCGCAGACCACAGGAACCCCAGCGCGAGGACGGTGAGTGCCGCGAGCGGTCGCGGCGAGAGGTGAGCCAGCGCCGCAACGGAGAACCCGATCTGGACGGCGAGTTTCGATCGCGGATCGAGGCGATGAGCGAGCGTGTCGTCGGGTTCGTAACCGAGCATCGATCGTCAATCCCCGACTCGCGAACCGCTGCCGGGCGCGCGAACGGCAATCGCCTCGCCCTCGAGGGAGTCGCGAGCGTCGGCCGGTGGTTTGTCGATCGCGATCGCGCCGTTTCGCATAACGATCACCCGGTCGGCCAACGCGAGCACGTCCCGCAGGTCGTGAGTCGCGAGGACGATTCCGGTTTCCTGCTGGGAGAGGGCAACCAGACGCTCGAGGACGGCCCGACGGGCGGGGTCGTCGAGGCCGGTGAACGGTTCGTCGAGGACGAGGTGGGTCGGCTCCATCGCGAGTGCGCCCGCGATGGCGACGCGGGACTGTTCGCCCCCGGAGAGGGTGTGGATTCGATCGTCCTCGCGTCCCTCGAGTCGGACGGCTTCGAGCGCGTCGGCGACGCGGCGGTCGATTTCCGGACGCTCGAGGCCGAGGTTTTCCGGGCCGAACGCGACGTCCGCGCCGACCGTCGCGGCGACGAACTGGTCCCGTGGGTGCTGGAAGACCATCCCCACGGCTGTGCGGGCGGCCACGAGGTCGTCGGTGACCGGCGTGCCGTCGACGAGAACCGTTCCCGCCGTCGGCGTCAGTAGGCCGTTGCAGTGACGCAGGAGCGTCGTCTTCCCGCTCCCGTTCGCCCCCGCGAGGACGACGAACTCGTCGCTCCCGATCTCGAGCGAGATGGACTCGAGGACGGTGACGCCCTCGATCTCGTAGCGAACGTCGCGAAATTCGATCATCGACTAGGCGACGGGGATCCGTTCGCTTCGAACGATCGCGATCGCGGCGGCGAGTTTCACGAGGTCGAGGGGAACGTAGTACGCCATGCCGATGATGGCCGCCTCGGCGAGCGAGAGGCTCTGGACCCAGGCGAGCCACGGGACGCCGAGGCCGTAGATGATACCGAGGCCAACCAGCAGCGCCGCGGCGAGCGTCGTTTTCTGTATCGTCGCGGGGTCTCGAACCTGCCAGCCCCGGTGGACGAGGAGGCCGATAACGAACGCCGCGATCGGGTACGACCAGAGGTATCCCCCGGTGTAGTCGAACAGGTGACCGACGCCGCCTACGCCCCCGGCGAAGACCGGAACGCCGACCGCGCCAGCGGCGAGGTACAGCACCATCGAGATGACGCCCCAGACGGGCCCGAGAACCAGTCCTGCGAGGAAGACGAACAACACCTGGAGCGTGAACGGGACCGGCGAGACCGGCAGTGGAATCGATACGTAGGCGCTCGCGCCGATCAACACCGCTAACAGGGCGGCTCGAGCGAACGAGCGCACGACGTCGCCGCCGACGAGGTCGACGTTTTCGGTTGACGTAGCCATACTTCGACCCACTCGTAAACCAGATTTAACTCTTGGGTTTACGGATGGGAGCGAGAGTACAGTCCGTGGGACTCGCTCACATTAGCTCCGAGCGGCCACCAGCGTGCGACCGTCACCGATGAATAGCAACCACCGGCCAACGACCAATAGCCGCAGCCCGACAGTGACGTCGCTCGAGTCAGCGAGAAAATGCGAAAACTGCTCGAGCCGACGGGATAACGCGACCCCGTCGAGTGGCGCGGAAACCGATTCGAGCGCCGACTCAGTGGTGGTGGCCCGTCGCTTCCGCGAACGAAACGCCGAAGCGCTCCTCGAAGAGGTCCATGACGCGTTCCTCCTGGGCCTCGAGGTCCTCACCTGGATCCTCACCGTGGTGGACGAGGTGGTGGGCGCGGCTCGCGAACGAGAGCAGGGTAATGTCCGCGACGGTCTCGGCCTCGCCCTGACCCTCCTCCGCGAGGAGGTCGACCAGGCCGGTCGGGAGCGTGACTTCGTCGGCGTCGCCATCGGCTTCGATCGAAAACGTGGTCGTCTCAATGTCGTCTGTCATCGACTGACCCTTGGCGGGCAACCTTAAAGGTACTGTGCCTTTATTGCCGTCGGCGTCTAACCGTCGACCATGCCCCAGGTCGAACTCGACGAGGAGACGATCGAGCGACTGGACGCCCTGCGGATCGAAGACGAGTCCTACGACGAACTGATAATCGAACTGATCAACATCTACGAATCGAGCGAGCGGACGCTGTTCCACGCGGGCGATTGATTCGACGGAGCGACGCGCGGGCTGAAGTGAGTCACTCGAGCGGCGTCATTCCGCCGCAGTCGCACAGATCCCCTCCCAGCGGCCGTTCTCCTCGAGGCGGGCTTGCAGTTCCTCGGCGTACTCCTGGGTGAGCGCCTCGGCAGCCTCGCGCTCGGCGTCGTGGGAGCCACCGCCGCCCATCCCGAGGGCGCCCTTGATCGAATCGATGACCCCGCCGCCGGAGTCGTTGCTACCCCCCGGGGCGCCGCCCATCGCGCCGACCTGGGAGCGGACGTTCTCGAGTTCCGGCAGGATCTGGTCGATCTTGTCGGTGTTGGCGACCATCCGCGCGGTTTCGGGGTCTTCGGGATTCTCGATCTCGAACTCGGTCGCGGTCATGATCAAGCTCCACTCCTGGCTCGAAAAGCGAGAGCTCTGGACCCGCGTCGAGAACTCCCGGTCGACGGTCATGCGCTCGCTGACGATCCGGTCGGTCCACTCGGTTCCCATGCGTAACGATTAGGCGATGGCAGTATCAGGGTTTCCCTCCTCGACTCGAGCGTCAGTAGAGGACGCCGCCGAGTGGCACGTCCGCGTCGACTTCGGAGTCGGGAGTCACGAGTACCGGGTAGCCCTCGTCGCTCGGAACGCCTACGGTGAGGACCTCAGATTTGAACCCGGCAATGCGAACGCTCCCGAGGTTCGTCGCACAGAGAACCCGGCGACCGATCAGTTCCTCGGGATCGTAGTGGTAGTCGTGCTGGCCTGCCGAGCGAACGAGGTCGTCACCGGTGTCGGAATCGGACCCGGAACCGGAATCGGAACCGAGGTCGATCCACAGTTTCGTCATGTGCGGCTTTCGCGCCTCGGGAAACGACTCCGCGCGGACGATCTCTCCGATGCGAATCTCGACGTCGAACGGACTCTCCGGCATCGTCTCGAGACAGGAGCGCCAGACAGATATACGTCGGCGGTTCGCTCGAGGCAGCGAGTGAAGTCGAAGTCGAAGTCGAGGTCGAGGGATTCGTTGACAAGTCGGATCGGAGTTAGGATCGATGAAATTACTGACGAGTCGAGGGCCAGGATCGGTAAAATCGCTGATGAATCGGATCTGGACGTGGAAGACGAATGCTCGAGGTCTCAGCAGCCGTCCTCGGGCGCACCCTCTCTGAACGCGACCAGTTCCCCGTCGTGGTCGACGTACAGCGTGTCGCCGCTGATCGCCCGAACGTATCCCACTGGCGCCTCGTTCGTCGAAATCGCCCACTTCTCGGTTCCGTCGTCCTTGGACAGCGCGACGAGTTCCTGGTCGTAGTCGCCCCGGTCCCCTCTTGCCTGTCCGAAGTAGACGTAGATGGTCTCGCCGCAGATAACGGCCTGTCCGAGGTTGTACGCACAGGGGACTTCCCACTCACGCTCACACGCCTCGACGGAACCGCCGTAGAGGTTGAAAGAGTCGCCGGTGATGTAAACGTCCTCACCGAGCGTAATCTCGTGGTCCGTCTCCGACGTGATGACGCCCTTCACCTCGCCCGTCTGCGCATCGTGCACGCCCTGGTCGATGTCGGACCACCAGTCGACGACGACCGCGCTCGCGTTCGCGTGGATGGGGCTCTCGACGTCCTGATAGACCTCCTCATTTCGCCAGACTTCGTCCCCGGCTTCGGGCTCCAGCGCGAGCACGGTTCGGGGTGTCGCGGCGTAGACGACGCCGTTCGCCGCGGCGGGGGCCCTGGCGAATTCGAACGTCCCGTCCGGGCTAACGGGTGACTCGAGCGTGACCGACTCCCGTTCCCACCGAATCGAGCCGTCGTCGACCTCGAGGGCGTAGAGGGTTCCGTCGACGACGACGAATGCGGCTCCGTAGGCTACCGCGTGACGGGTGACCGAGTCCGCCGGATCGAACGACGTCTCCCACCGGACGCTGCCGTCGGATCGGTCGAGCGCCACGACGCCCTCGTCGGTGGTCAGACAGACCACGTCGTCGGCGACCGCGGGGTCGCTCGCGTCGACAGCCGCGTTCTCCCAGACGAGTGCCCCATCCTCGGCGTCCAGCGCGACGACGCCGTCGGCGGTCGAAGTGTACACCGTATCGTCGGCGGCGGCAACCGAGCCGTCGTGGTCGGCCGTCCAGACGGGGGCGAGTGCGTCCCCGTCGAAGTCGTGTCCGTCGGCGATACACCTGGTCTGTCCCGCGTCGCCGCGGTAGGATGCCCAGTCTTCGTCCATAGTGGGGTTCGGTCGGCGTGTCGGGTCCGGGAGGTCCGTATCGAGCGCTGCGTTGACATTGGAGGGGCCGTCACCGTCGTCGTCGTCTCCCGCCCCGCTCGAGGCGAGTCCGACGCCAGTCGACAGTGCTGCACCAGTTGCGAGGAAGGAACGGCGTTTCCATTTTCCCATACCTGTTCAGGGTCGAATCATCTCATTACTATCGACGTACTATCTCACAGTTGTATGCTGAGCAACTGTTCAAGCGGGTCTAATGACTGGGTAAAGACACGGCTGCCGGTGATTTCGAACGGCGCCCGCCAGCGGCAGTCGGCCCGCGCTCTCGACGGGACTCGACCGCTGGCACCGTCCGTCGAACGTCGGACGTCGCCCCCTCCCTCCACCCGAGTCGACCACCTGCGCCGCGTTCCGTTCGGAATTTACTCGAGTCGTCCTCCGTATTACACCCGAACTCACTCGAGTTCCGCGGTCGGGTTCGCCGCACCCGCTCCGCGACCCACGTTGGCGTAGCGAGTCAGCGCGGCCTCGACGAACTCGATTCCACCCTCGACGGCCGCCTCGAGGCCCTCGCCTCGAGCCAGGTTCGATGCGATCGCGGCGGAGAGCGTACACCCGGAGCCGTGGGTCGCCGCCGTGTCGATTCGCGGGTGGTCGATCGCCGTGATCCCGTCGTCGGTACAGAGGAGGTCCCGAACCGTCTCGCCGGGGACGTGGCCGCCCTTCACCAGCACAGCGTCGGTGCCGGTCTCGAGGAGCGCCCGTCCGGCGTCGCGTGCCGCGTCGTGAGTGTCGACGTCGATTCCCGTCAGGACGCTCGCCTCGTCGGCGTTGGGCGTGACGAGCGTCGCCTGGGCGAACAGCTCCCGGTAGGCGGTCTCTGCATCGGCGTCGAGCAGTCGGTCGCCCGAGGTGGCGACCATGACCGGGTCCACGACGAGCGGCGCCTCGAGGTCGGCCGCGTGCTCGGTCACCAGGTCGACGACGTCGGCGGTCGCGAGCATCCCCGTCTTCACTGCGCGAACGTCGAAGTCGTCCAGGACGGCCCGAATCTGGGCATCGATCTCCTCGAGCGGGAGGACGAAACTCGACTCGACGCCACGGGTGTGCTGGGCGGTGACGGCGGTGATCGCGCTCGTGCCGAAGACGCCGTGGGCGGCCATCGTCTTCAGGTCGGCCTGGATGCCGGCCCCGCCGCCGGAGTCGCTGCCTGCGATGGTGAGGGCGACGGGCGGCGTCTCGGGTGAAGGGACGATCATCGGTCGTCGCCTCCGTTCGCGTCCCCCTCCCCCGATCCGTTCTCGCCTCCTTCTCTCGACTCGTCCCTGTTCGAGGCCTCCTCGGCCAATCGCTCGAACGTCCCCCAGAACGGGTCCGTCCCGGGGTGGTCGATCGACTCCCCGTCGACGACCACACCCTCACCGTCCGTGACCTCGCCGACGGTCGCCGCCGGGACTCCCTCGGCCTCGAGTGCCTCGATCACGTCGTCGACGCCCTCGGGGTCAACTGTCGCGAGCAGCGTTCCCTCGCTGATCGAGATCCAGGGATCGATTTCGACGGCCTCGCAGGTCTCGCGGACGCCGGGCATGATCGGCACGCGATCGCGTTCGATCCGCATCCCGACGCCTGCCGAGCGCGCCATCTCGAACAGCCCGCCGTAGACGCCACCCTCGGTCGCGTCGTGCATCGCCGTAACGGCGTCGCCGCCGACCTCGGCCGCGAGCATCGCCTCTCGGATCGGACTCATGTCGTAGTAGCGGTCTTTGGCGGCCTCGAGCGCGTCGGGGTCCATCCGCTCTGCGAGCAAGGACTCGTACTGAATCGCCAGCAAGCCGGTCGTCTCGATGGCCGGCCCCTTCGTCACGAGGACGCGGTCGCCCGGTCGAGCGCCGTCGGGGCGAATCAGGTCGTCGTGATCGCCGACAGCGACGACGGTCGCGCCCCCGACCATCGGGTAGTTGCACCCGGCGTAGCGAGCAGTATGGCCCGTGACGACCGAGACGCCCAGCTCGCGCGCCTCCCGGTCGAACGTCTCCCAGACGGTCGCGAACTGTTCGTCGGTGATCTCCGGCGGGAGGTTGAAGTCGACGCTCAGGTACGCCGGCTCGAGCCCCGAGACGGCCACGTCGCTGAAGAGGATGTGGAAGGCGAACCACGCCGCCCGCTCGAAGCCCAGCGAGGGCATGATGAAGACGGGATCGGTTGCCATCGCCACGGCGGTGCCGCCGACGTCGACGACGCCGAAGTCGACGCCGTGTTGCGGTGCGAGTCGCACGTCCTCGCGCTCGGCGCCCAGGTTTGGGTAGAGGTACTCGTCGAAGAACTCCCGGTCGGCCTTGCCGAGTTCGTTCATACGGGAGGTATTCGTCGGTTGTACAAAGGGATGTTGCTGGCCAATCTCTCGGAAATTCGATCTTCGCTATCGTCGACGGAGTTCTACGAGACTGTTTCAAGTTGTAGAATTGTCTAATTACCTTCTAATAATAATCAATGATGGTTTCTGCGAGCGTATGGGTGAACACGATAGTGGGTCACTCGGAGAACAGTCGTTTAAATCAACGCCTCGCCGCAGGTTCCTTGCCGGTGCTGCGGGTACGTGCCTCCTTTCGGGGATCGGTGCCGGGGTCGCTACCGGCGGCGGATCCGACGGAGACGCGGAAGGTGGAAGTGACGGAGACACAGAATCGAGTGCAGGCGAAGAACTGTGGCACGTCGATTACGAAACTCCGGATCCCCTTGGTAGACCGTACTTGTCATCGGTAGCGGATGGCACCCTCTATGTGAGTAACCTCGATACCGTCCATGCACTGTCCGCATCGACGGGCGACGAAGAGTGGCAATTCAGCGTTGACGACACGGAGTTTCACGATCAGCCCATCGTGGTCGATGGCACCGTCTATGCTACGAGTCACGTTTACTCCGATCGGGACGTAGAAGACACTGCAGTGTACGCGCTGGATGCGGACACGGGCGAACAGAAGTGGCAGTTCGACGACTACGATGTGACCGTCGCACCGATACACGTGGCGGAGAACACCGTCTTCATCCCCAAGCAATTTTGCGTCACCGCAGTAGACGCGGACACCGGAGACCACCGATGGGACTTCAAGGTTGGGTACGGGATAGAAACCCAGCTCAAAGTCAAAATGGACTCTTTCGCCAAGACGGACTCCGGCACGTTCTACGTCGCTGATAGCGACGGGAACGTGTTTGCCGTGGACGTGGCTAGCGGCGAGGAAGAATGGCGCGCCGACGTCGGCAGCCGAGTGTATACCGAACTCTCGGTGGTCGATGACACGCTGTTCCTCGGAGTGTTCGACAGTGAAACTGACCAGCCGGACAACTTCCAGTACTACGTTTCCGCGCTGGACGCGACCACCGGCGAGGAACGATGGCGATTCACGGTGAATCCGGATCCCGGTACCGAAAAGCCGAGACCCGAGTTCGTGACCGTGTTCGACGACACCCTGTATGTCGGGACGGACGATTGCTACGACCATCCCACGTGTGCAAACCTGTACGCCATCGACGCGGGATCGGGCGAGGAAAAGTGGCAATTCGAGGCGAACAATTCCGTCGACACGGTGACCAGGGCAGATGGCACGCTCTTCGTTGGAACGGCGCTTGGGGAAGGCGGCGACGGCGTCGTTCACGCACTCGAGCCGGAGACGGGCACGGAACGGTGGCGCTTCCTCGCCGGTAATCTATTGGTCTCACCGATAACCGTCATCGAAGATACCCTCTTCGTCGCCAGCAGAACTGACACGGACTTCGAGGACGCCTATCGATTAAACGCGCTGGATACGACAACCGGCGAGGAGCGATGGAACTTCGTTGCCGATTCCGACATAAGCGAGCCGAGATTCGCCGATGGTTCCGTCTTCGTTTCAGCTGACTATACATCAGTGTACGCACTGGATGCGGGCGTAGAGGGATCGAGCGGAGATAGCTCGAACTGACGACGATTCGAGCGGGGCCGAAAACGAAATCGACTGCTAACGTACCCGT
The DNA here is from genome assembly GCF_042663665.1 of Saliphagus sp. GCM10025317. Lineage (NCBI taxonomy): Archaea > Methanobacteriati > Methanobacteriota > Halobacteria > Halobacteriales > Natrialbaceae > Saliphagus > Saliphagus sp. GCM10025317. The sequence goes on along the minus strand of NZ_JBHTAQ010000005.1, from coordinate 941,085 downwards.
GCCGGAAATTCCGAAAGCGCCAGTGCACACTCGGAATACTCCGGTATCACTCGTTTGCGTGGTTCACTTCTCGGCGAGGCGTTCGAATGCCCCCCACGAAGAATCGACGCCGGGGTGCTCGAGCACGGCGCCATCGACGCGAACTTCGGGAGCGTCGCCGGCCTCCTGGACGTGCCCGATTTCTGCGACCGTCGTTCCACGACCCTCGAGCGCCTCGACCACCGCCGAAAGGTCCCCCGGATCGACCGCGATCACGAGCGAGCCACAGCTGGTCGCCCGCCAGGGGTCCATCTCGAGGGCGTCACAGACCGCTTGGACGGCCGGCCGAACCGGGACCGCCGAGCGATCGATCTCGAAGCGAGTTCCTGACCCTTCCGACATCTCGACGAGCGCGCCTGCGAGGCCACCCTCGGTCACGTCGTGCATCGCGTGGACGGGGGCCGACGCGGCGGCGGTCAGCGCGTCGCGGACGGCGAAGCTATCGTCGAGGCAGGCCCGAGCGTCCTCGAGGACGGCGTCGGAGACGTCGATTTTGTCGCCGAAAAGAGTGCTCAGGAGGGCGACGGCCTCGACGGCCGGTCCGGTGGTGAGCAAGAGTACATCGCCGGGGCGGGCGCCATCGGGGCGGACGACGGCCTCGTGGTCGCCGACGCCGAGCACCGTCGCACCGCCGACCCACGAGTACGAGATGCCGGCGTAGCGGGCGGTGTGGCCCGCCGTGATCGCAATTCCGAGATCGACGCACTCCTCGTGGATCGCCTCCCAGACGATCGCGAACTGCTCGTCGGTCATCTCCGGGGGCAAGGTAAAGGAAATCGAGAGGTGAGAGGGAGATATTCCGCTGACGGCGACGTCCGTGAGCACGATGTCCAGGGCGAACCTGGCGGCCCGCTCGAGGCCCAGATCCGGAAGAATCGACACCGGATCGGTCGCCACCACGACGGCCCGGCCGCCGACGTCGAGCACGCCGAAGTCGACGCCGTGGGTTGGCCCGAGCACGACGTCGTCGCGGTCGGCACCGAGACGGGGGGCGATCTGTCGCTCGAACACCGTCCGGTCGATCTTGCCGAGCGCGGGGTCGGAGTCGGGCGAGGGGTCGGTCACGGTCGAACGTTCTCGAGGCGGGCGCTTAGGCCTGCTGATCGTTCGCTCGAGGCGTTCTCAATTCTTCTAATACTATATATATCATAGTCATTCAATATAATTTCGATAGTAAATCACGGAGACGCGCTCAAGGCTCGACCACGTCGACGCCCGTGCAGAATAGCTGGCATCCGAACGGCCACAGCTATTACCCGTCATCACTCAGGAACCGGCATGCACGGAACTGGCGTGCCGCTGGTGACGCCGATCGGCGACGATGGACGCGTCGATCACGAGCGCCTCGAGGCGCTCGTGGACTGGTTCGCGAGCGCGGGCATCGACTTCTTCGTCCCCTGCGGCTCGACGGGCGAGGCACCACTGTTGACGGCCGACGAACGGACACAGGTCGTCGAGACGGTGGCCGACGCGACCGAGAAACCCGTCCTCGCGGGCACCGGCCACGAAGGATACGAACCGACGCTCGAGGCGACCGAGGGTGCGGCCGCGGCAGGTGCCGACGCCGCGCTCGTCGTGACGCCGTCGTACTACGGCAGCGACGACGCCGCGCTCGGGCGCTACTACCGCGACCTGGCGGACGAATCGCCGATCCCGATCTACCTCTACAGCGTGCCGAAGTTCACCGACTGCCCGCTCTCGCCGCGACTCGTCGAGTCGCTCGCGACCCACGAGAACGTCGCCGGGATCAAGGACTCGAGCGGGAGCCTCGAGTCGATCCAGCGCCTCGTCCGGTTTACCGCCGACGCCGACTTCTCGGTGCTCGTCGGCCACGGGAGCGTCTACGCCCACGCGCTCGATGCCGGCGCCGACGGCGGGGTGCTGGCAGTCGCGAACGCCGTCCCCGACCTTGCGAGCGAAATCTTCGAGACCCATTGGAACGGCGACGACGACACCGCTCGCGACCTGAACGCCGCCATCGTGGAACTCAACCGGACGCTCACGGCCCGCTACGGCGTCCCCGGCATCAAGGCGGCCCTCGCCCACCGCGGCCTCGAGGTCGGGCCCCCGCGCCGACCGCTCGAGCCGGTGGACGAGGACGCCGCAGCCGAGATCACGGCGGTGCTCGAGGCTGCGCTCGAGACCTGACGATCGGTCGTCGCGCCCGTCTTCGACGCTCGAATGACGTCCGTCGTACCGCCCTCACCGCTCGAGTGACGTCCGTCACGGGATGCTTCACCGAGAAGCATGCCAGAGATTTTATCCCATCGAGTGATCATTACGACGTATGAACGACCGGTCGATAGGCACACGAACGACTTTCTGGGAGGGGATGTCCGATGACGTGGCGCGGGACCGCTACCGGACGCTCGTCGACACGGTCGACGACGGGCTCTACCAGCTCGACGCCGAGGGCCGCTTCGAGGCCGTCAACGAGGCGATCGTCGAGACGACGGGATTCGCCCGCGACGAACTCGTCGGCGAGCACATCTCGATGCTCCTCGAGGACGAAGACGTGGCTCGAGGGAGACAAGAGATCAGGAGACAGCTCGAGGAGGGGACCGGTGACGTGTCGACGATGGAGTTCTCGGTCCGGACAGCGGGCGGCGGCGCGGTTCCCTGCGACGTCCGGATGACAGTGCTGATCGAGGACGGCGAATTCGCCGGAACGATTGGCGTCGCGCGTGACGTCTCCGAACGCGAACGCCACCGCGAACGCGCCGAATCCGCCCGGGAGACCTACCGGTCGATCACGAGCGTCCTGGACGACGCCGAGATCGGCGTCATCGTCCTCGACGACGAGTTCACCGTCGCGTGGGCCGACGAAACGATCGAGGAGTACTTCGGACTCTCGCGAGCGGAACTCGTCGGTCGCGACAAACGCACCGTCGTCGACGACGTCAGCCAGCGGGTCGCCGACTCCGAGAAATTCGCGGAACGCGTCCTCGCGACCTACGAGGACAACGACGCCGTCGAGCGCTTCGAGTGTCGCGTCACCGAAGCCGAAGAGCGGACCGGCCGCTGGCTCGAGCACTGGAGCAAACCGATCGAGACGGGTCAGTACGCCGGCGGTCGGGTCGAACTCTACTCCGACATCACCGAACAGAAGCGCTCGGAGGGCGCTCTCCTCGAGAGCGAGGCCGAGTTCGCGTCGCTGGTCGATGCCGTCGAGGAGTACGCCATCTTCCGACTCAATCCCGAGGGGCGCGTCGCCTCCTGGAACGAGGGTGCCTCGAAGATCAAGGGCTACGACCGCGAGGAGATCGTCGGCGAGCACTTCTCGAGGTTCTACACGGCCGACGACAGGGCCGAGCGCGTCCCCGAACGAAACCTCGCTACCGCCCTCTATCGAGGGTCGGTCGAGGACGAGGGATGGCGCGTCAGGTGCGACGGCACGACGTTCTGGGCGAACGTCACCATCACGGCGATCTTCGACGGCGACGGTACCCACCGGGGGTTCCTCAAAGTCACTCGCGACATGACCGACCGGCGCGAGCACGAACAGCAACTGCAACACGAGCGCGACCTGATCACCCGGGTGCTGGAGACGAGTCCGGTCGGGATCATGGTCGCGAATCCGGACGGAACGACCGTGCGGGCGAACGACCGGTTGGCGGAGATCTTCGACCGATCGGTGCAAACGATGGAAGCCTACAGCGCCGGTCAGCGGGACATGTACGACGCGACCGGCGAGTACATCCCACTCGAGGACCGGCCGATCAGTCGAGTGTTCGAGACCGGCGAGGCGGTGACGGACACGGAGATCTGGATCGAAGACGCCGACGGCCAGCCCCGGTGGCTCTCGATCAACGCCGCGCCCGTCACGCGAGACGACGGCAGCGTTCGCCACGTCGTCGCCGCGGTGACCGACATCACGCAGCTGAAGGTACAGGCCGAGCGCATCGAGCGACAGCGCGACGACTTGCGAACCGAACTCGACGACCTGTTCGAGCGGATCGACGACGCCTTCTTCGCGGTCGACACCGACTGGCACGTCATCTACGCCAACGAGGCGTTCGCCGACCTGGTCGACGTCTCGGGGCCGGAACTACTCGGCGCCCCGATCTGGGACGCCCTCCCCGAACTCGAGGCAACTGCGTGTTCCGACGCGGCCCGCGAGGCGAAGCGGACCGGAACCACGGTCGAACGCGAGGTGTTCTACGAGCCAGCCGACGCCTGGCTCCAGGTGACGATCTACCCCTCCGAGACCGGTCAGTCGGTCTACCTCACGGACATCACCGAACGCGTCCGGTCGCGTAATCGACTGCAACGCCGCACCGTCCAGCAGGCGGTCATCGCCGACCTCGGGCAGTTCGCCATCGAGACGAACGACATCGACGACCTCATGCACGAGGCGACGCGGCAGGTCGCCGACGCACTCGAGGTCGAGTACTGCAAGGTCCTGGATCTCGATCCCGTCGCCGACGAACTGCGCCTCCGACAGGGCGTCGGCTGGCAGGCGGGAATCGTCGGCACGGCGACCGTCTCTGCCACCGACAACTCCCAGGCCGGATACACGCTCATCGCGGAGGAACCCGTCGTCGTCGACGATCTCGAGTCGGAGACCCGATTCCGAGGCCCCGACCTGCTGACCGACCACGACGTCTCGAGCGGAATTAGTACCATCATCGGCTCCGCCGACGATCCGTGGGGCATCCTCGGCGTCCACGACACCAGTCATCGATCGTTCATCGACGAGGACGTGAACTTCGTCCAGAGCGTCGCCAACATCCTCGCGGAAACGATCGAGCGCACCGAGTACCGGGCGGAACTCGAGGGAACGATCGACCGCCTCGAGGACTCGAACGAACGCCTCGAGCAGTTCGCCTATGCAGCCAGCCACGACCTCCAGGAGCCCCTGCGGATGGTCTCGAGCTACCTCCAGTTGATCGAGCGCCGGTACGGCGACAACCTCGACGAAGACGGCGAGGAGTTCCTGGAATTCGCCGTCGACGGCGCCGACCGGATGCGCGAGATGATCGACGGTCTGCTCCAGTACTCGCGGATCGACACCCAGGGAGCCCCGCTCGAACCGGTCGACGCCGGTGAGGCCCTCGAGGAGGCGCTCGCCAACCTCGAGGTGCGAGTCGTCGAGACCGACGCGGTGATTACCGCCGATCCGCTGCCGTGGGTCCGGGCCGACGGCAGTCAGCTCAGACAGGTCTTTCAGAACCTGATCGCCAACGCGCTCACCTACGCTGGCGACGCCCCACCACGCGTGCACGTCTCGGCCGAGCGCGACGAATCGGACTGGATCATCTCGGTACGAGACGAGGGCATCGGCATCGATCCCCGAGAGGCGAATCGAATCTTCGACGTCTTCAACCGCGCTCACTCGCGCGAGGAAGATACCGGCACCGGCATCGGCCTGGCGATCTGCCAGCGCGTCCTCGAGCGCCACGGCGGCGAAATCTGGGTCGACTCCGAACTAGGCGAGGGTGCGACGTTCTCGTTTACCCTTCCGGCCGCGGCCGACGCCGGCGGCGACGGCGACGCCGACACCGACGAATGAGGCCAAAACCGGAATACCCGAGGATTCGTTTCGAACCAGATCGCGGCCCTCGAGATGTAGGGGCCGAAACTAAGGCGTCACTCCTCGTCGTCTCTGGTAGTCAACCGTCACTTCTGTCCTCCAATGTCCTCAGACCACTCACCCGACGACAGGATTGGGTACGATCCGGAGACTGACACGTACACCGTCTCCTCTGACTGGGCGACCGACGAATTACCCTCGGAGGCGGTAGTCGAGGCGGTCGCCGCTGCCACCGGATCGACGCCGGAATCCATCCCTCCGCTCTACGAGGTCGTCGACCCCGAGGCACTGGACCAATTGTTCGAACCGACAAGCCACGTGCCGTCGCTGCGAACGGGCGTCGTCGAGTTCCGGTTTCACGGGTGTGACGTGACCGTCTCCACCAGCGGTCAGACGACCGTCACGGTTTCCGAGCGCGATTGACGACGGGTTCCGTCACGTCCCGTTCCGCTCCGGATCGGCTCCAGGCCTCACCTTCACGAACCATCAAAGAGCATCGTGAGCAGCTTTCGCTCGGCGGTGTGGATGTGCTCGGAAAACGTCGCGGAGGTAATGTCGAGGCGCTCGGCTACCTCCTCGCCGGTACACGTTCGCGGCCAGTCGTAGTAGCCCGCCTGGTACGCGACCTCGAGCACCTCGTGCTGGCGGTCGGTGAGCTGGGCCTCCAGGACCTGCTCGAACGACGATTCCGTAAAGAGGGGCGTGACGGACCCCGTTTCGCGCTTGGAGACGAGCGAGGCGCCGTCGATCTCCTCGAGAAACGTCTCGATGACGTCGCCGGCCTCGTACGGCGACGGAATTTCGGCGACGACCCGTCCTTCGCCGTCGACGCCGCGAACCTCTCTGGGGAGCGCACCGCACGTCGCCAGCGTCACGGCGGGACAGTCGGCGGAAACCAGAAATTCGAACAACCCACCGCGGTCGTACGTCTCGAGAAGCGAAACGCTCACCGAGGCGTGGTCAGCAGCGAGGTCGTAGATTCGACTCGTCTCGGTGCCGGTGACGGTGAAGTACTCCGCGAACTGGCCGTCGTCCCGGGGAAGTAGTTTCGCTAACTCGATTTCACAGCCGTCGATGGTCGATGCCGCGACGAACGGATACGAACTATCAGAAATCGAAAACGTAACTTCGACGGCGGAGGCACTCCGTTTCGCGTTGGGAGACCGATGCATTTTTCTCACGAACAATCACACAGAGGTGAATTACTACTCTACCCCCTATATAATTTGGTTACTAGCTGTCGAAATCGCTGTCTGGCTCGGTTCACCTCGAACTCAGCTCCCCTCGAGCTACCGCGACCGTCGAGCGCCGTCCCTCGAGTACTTTTGAGGGTCGACCCCCAACCCCGAGTGATGACCGAACGCTGGCAAGCGCTATTCGACCGGGGGGAGTCGTTCGCGGTCGACCTCGAGACGATTCGAAACGAGTTCGCGAGACGGCGCGAGTTGGCTGCCGATGATCCCGGGCCGGGCTCGGGATCGAAACCTGAATCGGGCTCGGCCTCGAAATCGGAATCGGCCCTGGAACCAACATCGGAATCGAACCCGGAGGACAACGATGCCTGACCGACCCAATCCGGCACGCATCGTCGCCGACGCGGACGTACTCGCGGCGGACCTCCTCGTCGGCGGGGTGGCCAGGGACGCCCTCGACCACGTGCGTCGCCACTCCTGGATGGACCTGGTCGCGAGCGACGAACTCCTCGAGGCGACCAAATCGCTCGTCGCCGGCCTGGCCGACGCCGACCTCGCGCGGGCTCACCACGACCGACTCGAGCGCGAGTGCGTTCGCGTCGAGCACCCACCCGAGGACCATCCGGCGCTCGCCTCGGCCTACCGGGGGAACGCGGCGCACCTCCTCTCGTTCGACGAACGCCTGGGGTCGGCAAAAGCGGGAATGACCTTACAGCCGCGGGTCGCCGTGAGCGTGCGGACGCCGGACGCGTTCGCAACGGTGTTCGACGCCGAGAGTCTCTACGAGGCCATCGAGGGCGACACCTATCCGGGACCGGACCAGGATCCTCGAGCGTGAGGAAACGCGGCGTTCGCCGCCGAGCAGTCGTTCACCGGCACCGGCCCCAGGGTACGCTCGCTGCCGACTCACCGGTCGACGAGCGATTCCTGCCCGTGGTCGTCACACCAGGCGAACGCGAACAACCGCTTCGCGGGGACGGTCTCGAGGCGACGCCCGTCCTCGCTCTCGCCGGTGACGGGGTCCCAGGTCGTGCCGTCGCCGACGAGCAGCGGGCTGCCGGTCGCGTCTACGTCCATATCCACGTCCACATCCGTCGCTCGCGCGAACTCGAGGACGAAATCGGGCGCCTCGAACGCGTGGATGCCGGCCTCGCCGGCGCCGACGACGACCTCGCTCTCGCCGACCGACGCCGTCAGGACGCCGCCCGCCTCACGAACCCACGGGACGGGGATTCCGAGCGCGTCGCCGGCGCGCTCGATGCCGAGGACGACCGCTTTGGGCTCGAGGTCAGTTCGGTTCCAGGTCCGGCCGCCGTCACTGTCACCGTCACCGTCGCCGCGAAGACCAGCGAGACCGACCTCGTCGCTCGCGAAGTACCCCGCGTACGGCCGTTCGTCGTAGTCGACCGGCGCCGGGTCGTCGTTCTCGCTCGCGGCCTCGCTCTCGGCGTCGGGGACGGGCTGGAGGACTCGACCGTCGGGGTAACGCTCGAAGAAACGGTCGACCGTCGTCAGCGAGGACCCCCGCGGCGACAGTCGCGCCCCCTCGAGGGGGCCGTCGATGCAGACGCCCGCGGATTGTTTCCACTCCGAGTCCGTTTCTCGATCGTAGAGGACGAGGTCGTCGTCGGCGAGCTTTCCGCTCACGCCGAACGTGAGCCAACGACCGTCGACGACGGCGTCGTAGACGACGGCACTGGCACAGAGCGGGCACCAGGTGACGGCCATCGGGGTGCCCGACACCTCGTCGTTGACCACCTCGTGGTAGTCGAGGATCCGGAGCGGGTACGCCCGCGCGGAGCCGTCCTCGGTTTCGAGGACGACGGCATCGTCGGAGGCCGGTCCCCGGTGGTCCGGGCCGAACCGGGGATTGTCGATGCTGGGGATCGCGTCTCGGGGAATAACCTGTCTGACGTTCATACGAGGCCCTCGTCCGGATACGAGAAAAATCCAGGGTCAGCCCAGGAGGTGAATCTTCTTTCCGATGGGCAACCAAGGCCAGGTATGTACGACTCGATCCTCGTCGCCACCGACGGCAGCGACACGGCCGAGCGAGCGGTCGACCACGCCGTCTTCCTCGCCAAGACGCTCGCCGTCCCGCTGTTCGCCATCTCGGTGCTCGAGGACCGAACGGCCTACGATTCGGGCATCGTCGACCCCGAGGAGGTTCGCGAGCGACAGCAATCTCGAGCCGACGACGCCCTCGAGCGAGTCGAGGCGGTGGCGGGCGAGTCCGATGTCCCCGTCACGACCGCCCGGAAACGAGGGACGCCCCACGAGGAGGTTCTCGACTACGCGGACGAGCAGGGCTGTTCGGTGATCGTCGTGGGCGCACAGGGCCGCTCGGCGTTTCGCGACGCCTTGCTCGGAAGTACGGTCGACGCGCTGGTTCGCCTGTCCTCGAGGCCGGTGCTGGTCGTCGGCGACGGCGAGGCAGACCGAGTGACCCCGTAGAAGTGATTAGAAGGCGCCCGTGAGCGCCGATCGCCCGACGACGCTGACGAGCGTAATGAGGACCGTCCAGAGGGCGATGCTGCCGGTCATCCACGCGAGCGTGTCCCGGCCGCGGGCGCCCAGCGAGAGCGCGAGGACGGCCGCGAGGTGGACCCCGGTCGTGACGGGCGAGAGTAGCGCCAGCCCCGGTAGCCCGTAGCGATTCCAGATGCGGATCGCCCGTTTCCGTCGCGCGGAGGGTTCGCCCGAGCGGCGGCTCTCGAGCCACGACGCGACCCGGTCGGCCGCGAGGACGATGCCGTAGATCGGGAGGACGTTGCCGGTGAACGCCGTCACGGCGACCACGACCGGATCGAGTCCGAGAGCGACGCCGAGCGGGATCACGACCAGGATCTCGAGCAGGGGAGTCGCCGCGAGCGCGAAGACGAGCGCGTACTGCCAGGGGCCGCTGGCGGCGTCGAGGAGGTTGCGAGCCCACTCCTCGACGCTGGCGAGTTGGGCCTGCGCTACCCCTGAGAGCAGGCCCGTGCCCGGGTCCGGAACCGGAATGGCATCCGAAATCGATCTATCGGCAAGGCTACCGAGGGCCCCCTCGAGCGAAACCAAAGCGTCGAAAACGATCGGGTCCACGAAATTCTCAGGCCTCGATCAGAGCACGGACCAGGCCTTGCGGGCCCGGTTCCATGAGGTCAGGTCGGCGATCCAGCGGGCGGCGATGAGCTTCTTGAGGTTCTTCGCGGGGAAGCCACCGAAGGTGTCGACAGGGAGCATCTTGACGCCGTGAGCGACGGCCTCGTCGCCGACGGAGACGACCGTCCCTTTGTCGTCGTACTCCCAGGTCTTGAGCGGGCGATTGTCGATTGCGCGGGCGATGTTCTCGCCGACGACCTCCGCGGCCTGCCAGGCGGCCTGTGCGGTCGGCGGGGCGGGCTGACTGCCCTGGTCGACGATCGCCGAGTCGCCGATGGCGAACACGCGCTCGTCGGAGGTCCGGAAGTTCGCCTTCGCCTCGACGCGATTGTGCTGGTTCTCGAGGTCGGTCCCGTCGAGGGCCTCCCGCCCCGTGATGCCGCCGGTCCAGACGAACACGTCGTACTCGAGGGGGTCGCCCTCGTCGAAGTGAATGACGCCGTCTTCGGCCTCGGTGATCGGGTCGTCGGTGTGAATCTTGACGCCGGCTTCCTCGAGCAGGTTGCGCAGAGCCTGCTGGATCTCGGGGTCGTTCCCGGGGAAGATTTCGTCGAGCGCCTCGACCAAGTGAATCTCGAGGGGCGCGCGGTTCTCGTCGCGGAACGCCGCGACCTCGCCGGCGGTCTGGATGCCCGAGAGGCCAGCGCCGCCGATGACGATCTGGGCCGGTTCGCCGCGGGTCGCGTTGCGACTCGCCTCGGTGAGCTGCTCGTTGATCTCGAGGGCGTCGTCGAGGCTCTTGAGCGTCAGCGAGTGCTCCGCGAGGCCGGGGATGCCGTAGTAGGCGGTACTGCTCCCAAGCGCGACCAGCACGTAGTCGTACTCGACGTCCTCGCCGTCTGCGAGTTCGACGACGCGTTCTTCGGTGTCGAGGCCGGTGACGGTGTCGGTGATGAACCGGGTCCGCGGGTCGGCGATGTCGGCAACCGGGATGGTGATGTCGGCGCGAACCGAGGGATCTCGAACCACGCGATGGGACTCGTGCAACACGAGGTGGTAGTCGGTGTCGGAGATCCAGGTCAGTCGAGCGGTCTCGTCGAGTTCCGATTGGAGCGACTTGATCGCGCCGGCGCCGGCGTAGCCGGAGCCGAGCACGACGACGTTCTCGGTCATATACGCCAACCTCCGTATCACACCGATACAAAGGTGTTGAAACCCGGATAGGCGTGCGCACCGTTCCCACGTAGCAGAACTCTCCAGAAGCAATCAATTATTCGATGTATCTACAGGATCCGCTTCCCGAAGACACTCGCCGCCAGTTCGGCGGCCAGTTCGGCCGTCTCGTTTTGCTCGTCGAGGATCGGGTTCACCTCGACGACGTCCATCGACCGGAGGATTCCCTCGTCCTGGTCGCGTTCGTAGACGGTTTCGAGCGCCGAGTGGGCCTCCCGGTAGGTGACGCCGCCGCGGACGGGGGTCCCGACGCCGGGGGCCATTCGGGGATCGAGCCAGTCCAGGTCGAGACTGACGTGGACGCCGTCGGTCCCCGCCGTCGCCACGTCCAGGGCATCCTCGACGACCGCCGTGATGCCCCGCTCGTCGATGTCGGACATGGTGAACGCGGTCATCTCACTCTCGCGAACGAGTTCGCGCTCGCGCTCGTCGATGCTCCGGAGGCCGACGTAGGCGATCGACTCCTCGCGGACCCGCGGGGCGTGAGCCCACTCGAGGCCGTCGAACATGCCGTGACCGAGCGTCGCGGCCAGGGGCATCCCGTGGACGTTCCCGCTCGGGGACGTCGCGGGCGTGTTGAGGTCGGCGTGGGCGTCGAACCAGACGACGCCGAGGTCGGCGTCCCTGGAGGAACCGCTCATCGACCCGATGGCGATGGAGTGGTCGCCGCCGAGGACGAGCGGGAACGCACCGGTCTCCAGGGTCGCGGCGACGGAACTGGCGACGCGCGTGGTCACGTCCTCGACCTCGCGGAGGAATTTGGCGGTGCCCTCGACCGGCTGGTTCGCGTCGGGGTCGCGCTCCTCGGCACGGGGCATCGGGAGGTCACCCTGGTCGAGAACCTCGACGCCGGCGCCGGCGAGTTCGTCGGCGAGTCCCGCGTACCTGATCGCGGAGGTTCCCATGTCGACGCCGCGTCGGTCGGCCCCGTAGTCCATCGGTGCACCGATTACGTGGACAGCTCGATCCATACCCGCAGTTCTCCACCCGACGTTTAGAGTGACCCGATTTCGGATTCGAGTACCCGGTTTCACGAAACCGCTGAATACGTGGCGTTCGCGGTCGGATTCGATTGTCGGAACCTTTAGGAATAGACGCGCCTAAATTCGGACGATGATGCTGAGTGACGTCATGGAAGACTACCTCAAGGCGATCTACCAGCTCCAGGAGGGACGCGACGAGCGGGTCAAGACCTCCGCCATCGCCGAGGCGCTCAAGGTCACCTCGCCGACCGTCACCAGCATGCTCTCGAAACTCGAGGAGCGCGGTCTCGTCGACCGCGAGAAGTACCGTGGGGTGGTCCTCACCCCGGAGGGCGAGACCGTCGCCCTCGAGGTGATCCGTCACCACCGTCTGCTCGAGGCTTACCTGACCGAGCACCTCGACTACGACTGGTCGGAGGTCCACGCGGAGGCCGACCGCCTCGAGCACCACATCAGCGAAGACTTCGAGGCCAGGGTCGCCGCCGCACTCGACGACCCCGACGTCGACCCCCACGGCGCCCCCATCCCGAGCGCCGACCTCGAGGCGCCAGAGACGCCGACCGGCGATGCCATCTCAGCGTTCGAAGCGGGCGACCGCGTCGTCGTCCGCGAGGTCGCCGATCACGACCCCGAGATTCTCTCGTACCTGGCCGACCACGGCGTCGAGCCCGGCGTCGAACTCGAGATCGTCGAGGTCGCCCCCTTCGGGATGGTGACCGCGCGGCCGCTCGAGTCAGCGGATACCGAAACCCAGGTCTCGCTCCCACAAGAGGTGGCCCGTCACGTTCGCGTCGCGACGCCGGTGGACGCCCGGTCGTAATCCGTCGACGAACCGACGAACAGGAAGCGGAATTGATTACTACGGTTGTGAAGAATATGAGATAGCGATCGAAACCGTACCTGACCATCGGCTTTAAGCAAATCAATTACCAAGGATTCACCATGTCATCAATCGAGCTTACCCCGAGCCAAAAGAAAATTTTGCGCGCGCTCACCAATCTTCACTCCGAGGACGAAGATGCGATCAAAGGTGAGGACATCGCCGAGCAAGTCGACCGCAACCCGGGAACCATCCGCAACCAGATGCAGAGCCTGAAGGCCCTTCAGCTGGTCGAGGGCGTACCCGGCCCCAAAGGCGGTTACAAGCCGACCGCGGCCGCCTTCGAGGCTCTCGAGATCCAGCAGATGGACGAGCCAGCGGCCGTCCCACTCACCCACGAGGGTACCCCGGTCGAGGGCATGATCGTCGAGGAAATCGACCTCTCGAGCGTCCACCACCCGGAACTCTGCCGGGCCGAGATCCACGTCCAGGGCTCGACCGGCGACATCCACGAGGGCGACAGCGTCACCGTCGGGCCGACGCCGCTATCGAAACTGGTCATCGAGGGAGTACTCGATGGGAAAGACGACACGAACAACATCCTGATTCTGCGGATCGAGGATATGGTCGCGCCGGCAGAAGAGTCGGCCCACTGACGGTCGACGCCTCGTCTATCGACTCGTACTGGGACTCTCGAGCCACGTTCGTACTCTCGCATCACGTTCGGACACTCGTCAGCACCTCGAGAGACAGCACTACCGCTTGTGTCGAGCGTAATCGCCAGCTCGGGGGGTCGAACTGGACGCGGGCCGAAGTTCTCGCGAACCGCCTACGCGTCGACGGCACCCGTTCGCAGGTGGTGGAAGAGGTACGTCTGGGCGTACCCGGCGTACTGACCGCCGAGTCGCTCGCGGATCGCTCGAGACGTCTCGCCGTACGATCCCTGGTCGCAATCGGGGTAGTACTCCGCGATTGCGCTCCTGATCCACGTGTCGAGGGGCACGGCCTCGTCGAACCCCAGCGAGAAGAGCAGGACGCAGTCGGCCACCTTGTCGCCGACACCGACGAACCGCGTGAGGTGCTCGCGGGCGGCCTCGTACTCGAGGTCGCGGGCGTCCTCGGGGCGGGCCTCGCCGTTCGCGACCATCTCGGCCGTGCGCTGGACGTAGGGGGCGCGATACCCCAGGCGCAGGTCCCGGAGGTCGGCTTCGGTGGCGGTCGCGAGCTGTTCGGGCGTCGGGAAGGCGTAGACGGTCTCGCCACCGAGCGCGTAGGCGTCGCCGTACTCCCTCGCGAGCGTCGAGGCCATGCCGTGGATCCGCCCGACGCGCATCTGCGCCGAGCAGATGAACGAGATCAACGTCCCGAAGGGTGGGTCGTCGACCAGTCGCATCCCGTCGTGGGCCGCGTATGCCGCTCGAATCAGCGGATCGTCGGGCGCGTCCGCGGCGATCGCCTCGAGGTCGTCCTCGAGGCGCAACAGCTCGCGGACGAGCGGGTCGGCATCGGTCGTCGATTGCCACTCGAGGTCGCCGCCGGGGCCGTCGGGCTGGCGCACCCGGATCGGAACGTCGTCGACGACGGTTTGGTACCACGCCTTGGGCGCTCGACGGTCCGTGTACATCTCGCCGTCGCTTCGCGTCCAGAGGTAGCTCTGGCCGCTCTCGAGGGTGAGGTACAGGTCGAAGCCGCCCGAGAGGGCTTCGACGGCAATTGTGTCGCTGACAGTGGCTGTCGCCATCGCTCTGGTCGTGGCCTTCGTGGGTGCGGGTATGGGCCTTCTGATTTTGGCCTGGTTCGAAAATCCGGTACGAGAGTACGAGCGAGAGCGAGACAACGCCTGTGGCCCACTACGGGCGAACCTTCATACCGAATGCGATACAATAGCTCACTATGCACTGCAGGGTTGTCGTCGAAGCTGCCGTGCCGGTGTTCGACGTCGAGACGGAAGACGAGGCAATCCGTATCGCCATCTCGAAAACTGGCGAGATGCTGAACCCTGACCTGAACTACGTCGAGATCAACATGGGCGAGCGCACCTCCCCCGGCGGCGAGGAACTGCCGCCCGCGTTCATCGCCGCCGACGAGGCCCTCGTCGCCCTCGAGCTCGAGATGACCGTTTTCAACGTCGAACGCGAGGAACACGCCTCCCGCATCGCCCGCAAAGAGATCGGCCAGCGACTCGAGAACATCCCGCTGGAGGTGCTTTCGGTCGAGGTGCTCGAGGACGATGAGGATGAGGACGAGGACGACGACGACGACAGCGACACGGACAACGATAGCGACAACGAAACGTCAACCGACGAGTCGGCTCGAGACGACGAAGACGAGGCTCGCAGCGGAGACGAGGCTGACGATCAGAGCTCCGAGTCGGACGACGACGTCCTCCCCGAATTCGAAGATTTACTCGAGTGACGATTTCGAATCAGAAGCGGTAGTCGACCAATCGTCGCGCAAGTACGGAGCCAGCGTTTACCTCAAATAAAAGCACCACAGTCTATCGCACGAGAGCAGTCGACGAACGGATCCGGGACCCAAGAACGGATTCGTGAAGTGGAACACGAAGCGAGACGAAGTGCGTAGATTTGAAGTCGAAGTCGAAATCAAACGTCAGAGAGAGCCAGCCTTTCCAGTTGGCAGTGTCGTGGACTAGGGTATCGCAGGAAACTCAGTCGGCCGTGGCTGCGACGGCTTCCGCCTCCCCCTCTCGCATCGGTTGCGTAATTCCCCCAGCCAGCGCAAAAACAGCAGCTTTGTGATCGGTTTTCGATTTGTGGATCGATGTCGGTCGAATCCCAAGAGACTCGTACTCGTCGAGCGAAACCGAACAGTCCTCCCAGTTAGCACAGTGGTTCGATACTTCGGCAAGAAGGCCGTGAAGGTGAATGAGCTCTTGTTTCTTCATAACCATGCAATCATACCCACTGCAGGGTTATATTATTATCTTGAGTCTCGTTAACACGCTCCAGGTGACGATTGAACGAAATTTCGCCGTTCGAGACCATCTCGAGGGGAAATCGCTTCTCAAAAACCCCTCGGAAGGATCGGCTTAACGAGGATTTGAACGACGTAATCTGTGATTTCTGACGGAATCCAACGAGGTTTCCCGGGGACAGGGATCGACTTCGGTTGCGCGGCCGAAACTGGTCGACGGTCGGGGCGTAGAAATCGACACGAACAACTGAACGTGTCGCTCGCTGGCATTGAGTTGTAGCGAGCAAACCGATCGGTGACTGGAGCCGAAAATCGCCTCTCGAATGCGTTCCGATCGATCGACCATCAGGATCGAACTCGAACTCGAGCATCGAGCCCTCGTTCACCCCTTCGAGACGCGGCGCTCTGCACAGGTGCGCTCAATAAAGGATCCACGACCGGGCCGCCGCCGTTACCCGAGTTGTTTCAACGTTCGCAGATCGCGGTCCGTCCGGGTAAATTCGGCCATTCGCCGGGAGGCGTGGCAATTAGGACAATGAAACATCGAGGTGGAGTCGGGCAATTCCGTCGGCGTAAGTTGCCATTCTTTGACACATTCAGGGCAGACGAGTTGGACGGTCGTTTCGACCATGCTATGGCAATACACACCCACCGTCAAAAACGTTACCGCGCAAGTCAACTACCTCACCCTACACGCCTTCGACGTGTCGAGGGTGGGGCTTGTCCGTGAACTCGGCCTCGAACCCATCAGGGTAGGCGGTAAATCCGCGCTTCGGCGTCACCGTTCCAGACTTTAGGGCGAGTTGACTGTCGCCCGTCCGCCGAGACGACTGTTGGCCTCGACGGACGTACCGTAATCCAATGTTCTTCGCCGCGTTGTAGTCCGCGTTCGCTTCCGACCCGCACTTCACGCACCGGAAGTTGTTGCGCGACGGGCGATTCTCGTCTGCCGTGAATCCACACTCGGCACACCGCTTCGACGTGTACGCCGACCTGACTTGCTTCACCGAGATGCCGACCGATTCGGCTTTGTACTCGACGTATTCGTAGAGCGTTCGGAACGCCCACTTGTGACCCCACGATGCCCCGGTTCGGTCGCGGATATGGGTCAGGTTCTCGAACACGATTACGTCACAGTCGTAGCGGAGGGCTTCGTCCACGATCGCGTTGGATGCCCGGTGGAGTACGTCGCGGACGTATCGAAGCTCTCGACTGCTCGACTGTTCGAGCGTTCGGTGGGCGCTTCGGGTGCCGGTCTGTTGGAGTCCGGCACGTACCTTCTCGAATTCGCGGAGGTCGTGGGTCAACTTCCGCCCGCTGAAGAAGGAGGCGGTGCTGGTGACGGCGAGGTTTTCGATACCGAGGTCAACCCCGAGAACCGTTCCGTCCTCGGCGGTGTTCCGCTCAGTATCGTTCTTGGGTCGGCGGAAGCCGATATGCAAGAAAAACTTGCCGTCTCGGGCGGTGAGCGTACTCTCCGTGACGCACCATTCGTCCGAGTCGAGATACTGCCGCTGGTAGCCATCGTCAGCGTCGGGGAGGGCAAGCGGACACCGAACCCGACTCTCCGTCGTGGAGAGGGAGACGGTATCGTCATCAAACACCGTCATCGTCCGCGTATCGTACGTTACGGTCGGCGCGGTGAACGTCGGCTTGCTGACCTTCTTGCCTTTCGACCGGCGTTCGATACAGCCGGTGATGGCTTGTGCGGCTTGGTGGGTGGCGAGAATCGCGTGCTGACTCCCGAGGTCGGTATCTTTGCGCACAGAATCGTAGGCGAGGGGTTGCACGTCGCTCTTGGTGTTGCAATGTCCCCACGCGAGGTCCGTGGCGATTTGGCACCCCCGTTTCCACTCGGAGATGGTGTCTTCGAGCAAGTTGCGTTGCTCACTGTCTACCGAGAGGCGGGTGATTGCCGTCCGACGCACGTAGTCGTCTGCCACATATTCAATGTATTCCCGTGGCTATTTATAGGTCTCTGAAATGCCCAGCGATACGAACGCGCCCTTCCCCTCCCTACCGCTCGTTTCACTCGTGCTCGAGGAAGGGGACTCCGCGTTACCATTTAGTTGAAACGACGAGTCGATCGACACCGAGACTGCAGATACGGTCGTCGACCGACTCTATACCGTCATCGTGTCGCTGGCCTCGAGCAACTCCTTGTACCGGTTTCGAATGGTGACTTCGGAGATGCTCGCGACCTCGCTGACATCGTTCTGGGTGACCTTCTCGTTGGTCAGCAAGGCGGCGGCGTACACCGACGCGGCCGCGAGGCCGACCGGCGACTTGCCGCTGTGGACGCCCTCCTTGCGAGCCGACTCGAGCAGGTCGCGTGCCCGACGCTCGGTCTCGTCCGAGAGGTCCAGGTCGCTGATGAACCGCGGGACGTAGCTCTCGGGGTCGGCCGGCTTGATCTCGAGGTTGAGCTGGCGGACGATGTAGCGGTAGGTCCGGGTCAGCTCCATCCGGTCAACGCGGCTGACGGCGGCGATCTCGTCGAGGCTGCGCGGCGTCCCGGCCTGTCGTGCGGCGGCGTACAGCGCCGAGGTGGCGACGCCCTCGATCGAGCGTCCCGGGAGCAGGTCCTCGTCGAGCGCTCGCCGGTAGATCACGCTGGCGGTCTCCCGGACGTTCTCCGGGAGGCCGAGCGCGCTAGCCATGCGGTCGATCTCGCCGAGAGCCTGCTTGAGATTCCGCTCCTTGCTGTCGCGGGTGCGGAAGCGCTCGTTCCAGGTGCGCAGGCGCTGCATCTTCTGGCGCTGTCGGCTCGAGAGCGAGCGCCCGTAGGCGTCCTTGTCCTGCCAGCCGATGTTGGTCGACAGGCCCTGGTCGTGCATCATCTTCGTCGTCGGCGCGCCGACGCGGGACTTCTTGTCCTTCTCGGCGGAGTCGAACGCGCGCCACTCGGGCCCGCGGTCGATCTCGTCTTCCTCGACGACCAGGCCACACTCCGAACACACCGTCTCGGCGTGTTCGCTGTCCGAGACCAGTCGGCCACCGCACTCGGGGCACTGCTCGTCCTCGCTGGCTCGCGGCTCCTGTTCCCGCTGTGTCTCGCCACTGTAGGTTCGAATTGTCGTATCTGTCATGGTGTATCGACTCAGTTACTCAGAGCTCCCGGGTGGGGGGTACCAGAAGAAAACCCGGACGCTCCAGCTAACATACGGTAAGGGCGAAAGGCATATAAAGCTTTTGCCTTCTTTATAAAGAGTCATGCGAGCAGTTATGTACGTTTCGGTTAGTACATGATCGTTCGTTGCGTATCGGGCGTTCGGACGGGAGACCGCCGGTACCGTCAGACGGTAAAGAGATGTCCCTCGGTCGGCACGTCGAACAGGCCGATCCGAGCCCCGGCATCGAGCCAGGCGTGTCCGTAGGAGAAGGCCGCAAGCGCGTTCACCAGGTCGTCTTCCTCCCGGAAGTGACGGCCGTCCTCGAGATAGGATCGAGCCATCTCGAAACACTCCGCGGCAGCCTCGGCCATCGGGGTTCCCTCCGGCGGCGCGACGGTCGCCGCCTCGAGCGCCTCCGCCAGGAGGGTGCCGTAGCGATCGGTCTTCTCCTCGAGATCAGCAGGCATACGCAGTGGTCGACGGGAACGGTCGTAAACGCATCGTCATCGCCACCGTCATCGAGTGCGGACGGTCCGTTCACAGCGACTGTCAGGTCGGTGAATCGCCTCGGGACTTGACCCCGAGGCTTCCCGTTTCTATGACGTGACTTGCAGACACACGTTGAAAGTCAGGCGTGTCCGTAGCGGTCACAGTCTCCACGGGCGTGTCTTCGGGCCATCCCAGCCCTAGTTCAGAAAAGCCTCTCTGCAAAACGTTCATTGCCGCGTTCGCGTCCCTGTCTGTCTCGAATTCGCACGACGGGCAAGAGTGTTCACGCACCCAGATGGGTTTTGCTGTCTCCACACCACACGATGCACACTCTTTGGTCGTGCCTCGGGCCTCTACTTGAGCGACGTGACAACCGTACAAGTCTGCCTTGTATTCGAGGAGCGTGATGAACTGTCGCCACGCCGCATCCTGCTTGGTCCGGGCGTTCCCGTCGTTCTGAAGCATCCCAGCTACATTGAGGTCTTCCACAAACACGGCATCGTATTCGCGGACTAGCCACGTTGTGAGTTTGTGCTGGTAGTCCAGTACCTTCCGCTTGATGTGGCGCTTGACCTTTGCAACTTTTCTCCGTTGTTTCTCGTAGTTGTTCGATCCGTTCTCCTTCCGCGAGAGTTTGCGTTGCTCGCAGTGAAGACACTCGTACTCGTTTTCGAGGTCCAGCCAATCCACAGTCTTGCCGTCAGACGTGTGGATGTAGTTGAGGATGCCGAGGTCAATACCGACGCTGTTGCTCGCATCCAAGGAGTCCAGCGCAGGTTTTTCGGGAACGTGTTCGTCATCGGTTTCGAGTCCGAAGGAGATGAACCACTCGCCTGTCGTCTCTTTCTTGAACGTGACTTCTTTGACCGTGGCGCGGTCGGGAATCGGGCGGTGGTATCGGATTTTGACCCAACCAATTTTGCTGAAGCGGACGTAAGCATACCTGTCTTGGCCCCTCTTTTCATCAAGGTCGAAACCAGACTGGTTGTACGTGACGCTCCGGTAGTCGGTGGGTGCTTGCCGTTTGAGCCGACCGACTTTGTATCCTTTCTCTTTCTTCTTGTAAAGGTTCGAGAGGTTGCGGTGGAAACGAGCGACTGTGGCTTGTGCGGCCTTCGAGTGTAGTTCACTAAACACCAACCACTTGCGTTTCCACTCAGGAAGCTTATTGTTTTGGTCGTACTCACTCGGCTTGTCGCTTCCAGGACTGTGTTCGTAGTCCCAGCGGACATGGTTGTAGAGCTGGCGATGAATGGTGAGATGGCGTTCCAGTCGCTCCGCTACCTCTTGTGTCGGGTAGGCGTGGTAGCGGTGACTGTATTCCATCGCTATCTCTTGATTAGTTATATGTTTCCTTAATGGTTTGTATCCCTGCGTGTCGGTTTCGTCCTCGAGGAAAAGCCTCGGGGTATTCGCCGTGTCCGCTGATAAAGACGTAACTAGGGGGCCGTGGTATCGCCGACGATGCGACTGATACAGGCGCTCGTCCCCTCCGCCGTCCGGGACGACGTGCTGTTCGCGCTCGACACCGAAGGGATCGACTACGTGACCCTCCGGGAGAACACCGACGGGGAAAACAGCGTCATCGTCCAGTTTCCGTTGCCGACCCAGGCCGTCGAGGAGGTCCTCGAGACGCTCGAGGAGGCGGGCGTCGACGACGACTTCATCGTCGTCAGTTCGATCGAGACGGCACGGACGCCGGGCCTCGAGTCCCTCGAGGAGCGCTTCGTCAGCGGGAGTGAGTCCGACGACAGCATCTTCTACGAGGAGATTCGGACGCGGGCGCTGAACATGACGCCGAACCGCCTCACCTACTACGCGATGACGCTCCTGAGCGCGGTCGTGGCGACGGCCGGTCTCCTGCTCGACTCGCCGGCCATCGTCGTGGGGTCGATGGTCATTGCCCCGCAGGTGAGTGCCGCGCTGACCGGCACTGTCGGGATGGTGCTCAACGACCGCGGCATGATCGTCGACGGCATCTCCTCGCTCGTCGGCGGGTTGGTGGCCGCGATGGCCGGGGCGTTCGCGTTCGCCTGGCTCCTTCGCTCCGGTGCCATCGTCCCCTCGACGATCGAGATTACCGCTATCCACCAGGTGAGCACCCGCATCTCGCCCGACCTCCTCTCGCTGATCATCGGCATCTGCGCCGGTGCTGCGGGCGCGTTCGGTCTGGCGACCGCCCTGCCCGTCTCGCTCGTCGGCGTCATGATCGCCGCGGCGCTCATCCCCGCTGCGGCAGCCGTCGGCATCGGCCTGGCCTGGAACGCGCCCCTGGTCGCGGCCGGAGCGTTCGTCCTGCTGACGATCAACGCCGCGTCTATCGTCCTCTCCGGCCTCGCCGTCTTCTGGTATCTCGGCTACCGGCCCGCCGACTGGGTACCGGGTGACCTGGGCCGGAACCTGACCCGCGACCGCCTCGGCGCAATCGTTCCCGCCGTGCTCGTCCTCTCGCTGGTCTGCCTGCTCGCTGGCGGCGTCCTCTTCCATCACGTCTCCTTCGAGAACGACGTCAATGAGGAGATCCGGACCGTCCTCGACAATCCCGAGTACGACCGTCTCGAACTCGTCGACCTCCGAACGGAGTTCGTCGGGGGCGACCTGGCCACGTCGTACGAGGTGACCGCCGTGGTTCGTCGCCCCGACGGCGTCGCCTATCCGGACCTCGTCTCTACCCTCGAGGACGCCCTCGAGGATCGGACGGGCCGCCAGATTGAGGTGACCGTCGAGTACGTCGACCGGGACACCGGAACGGACCGTGGTGAGGCTCGGTTCGACTCGGTGAACCGGCCGATGACCGACCGCGGAATGCCAGGAACGCAAGGCGTTTAGGTCGCCTGTGCGTAGTACGGATACATGAGCGACGCCCCTCGAGTCGAAATCTACACCAAAGAGAACTGCTCGTACTGCGAGAAGGCGAAGGACCTCCTCGACGCCAAAGGGGTCGCCTTCGAGACGTACAACGTCACGGGTGACGAGGACCTGTTCGAGGAGATGGTCGACCGCGCCGAGGGTCGCAAGACCGCGCCCGAGGTGTTTATCGACGACGAACTGATCGGCGGCTGGGACGAGACCAGCGCGCTCGACGAGACCGGCGAACTCGACGAGCTGCTCGGGATCGCCCGCAACGACGACTGCGAGGTCATCGAGCACCGTCGCCTGCTCATCGCCGGAACGGGTATCGCCGGCCTGACAGCGGCCATTTACGCTGGTCGGTCGAACAACGAGCCCCTGGTCATCGAGGGCGACGAACCCGGCGGCCAGCTCACCCTGACGACCGACGTGGCGAACTACCCCGGCTTCCCCGAGGGGATCAGCGGCCCGGAACTCGTGAACAACATGAAGGAACAGGCCCGGCAGTTCGGCGCCGAATTGAAAAACGGCATCGTCGAAAACGTCGAGCGCCTCGAGGATCCGTCGGTCGTGGAGGAGGCCACCGAGGACTCCTTCTGCGTCGACCTCACCAACGGCGACCGCTACACCGCCGACGCCGTCATCGTCGCCTCCGGCGCCAGCGCCCGCACCCTCGGTATCCCCGGTGAAGACGAACTCATGGGCTACGGGCTCTCGACGTGTGCGACCTGCGACGGCGCGTTCTTCCGGGACGAGGACATGCTCGTCGTCGGCGGCGGCGACGCGGCCATGGAGGAAGCCTCGTTCCTCACGAAGTTCGCCGACACGGTCTACTTGGCCCACCGCCGCGAGGAGTTCCGCGCCGAGGACTACTGGATCGACCGGGTCCACGAGCACGTCGAGGACGGCAACATCGAGATTATGAAGAACACCGAACTGATCGAGATTCACGGCTCCCAGGAGGCGGGCGTCGATCACGTCACCCTCGTCCGCAACGAGAAGGGGCACCCGACCGACCGCCTCGACGACCCCGAAACCGAGGAGTTCGACTTCGACGTCGGCGCCGTCTTCTTCGCCATCGGCCACACGCCCAACACCGACTACCTCGAGGGACTGGGCATCGAGACCGACGACGAAGGCTACCTCAAGACGAAAGGTGGCGACGGCGGCGGCCAGACCGAAACCGCCGTCCCCGGCATCTTCGGTGCTGGCGACGTCGTCGACTACCACTACCAGCAGGCCGTCACCGCCGCGAGCATGGGCTCGAAGGCCGCCATCGACGCCGACGAGTACTTAGAGGACCTCGAGCGAGAGCGCGAAGAGGTTGTGCTCGAAGAGAGCGAGGAAGTTCCTGCGGCCGACGACTGACGACTGTCGGCTGATACCTGACTCCAGTCAGGAGTCGGTTCGCTCGAGGAACCGCGACTGTACGTCCCCCGTCGGCATCATACACTGCTCTTTCTTCCCGAACCAGCGATAGCGCCGGGTCGCGACGAAGTCGTACGCCCAGTCCCGAACCGGGCGTGGGACGAACCGAAACGGCGACAGCAAGGCGTAGATCCCGCCGAGATGTCTCGCCGTGCGAATGATCGCCCCCGACTTGACGTAACTGTCCTCGCCCTCGATCAGGACGACCGACTCGAGTTCGTCGGTCGGGAGACCGTGTTCGGCACACAGCGCTTTGCCCACGTCGGACTGGAGGGACGCGAAGTAGAACTGCTCTTCCGTATCGCGGGGCACGACGAACTGGACGAAGCCGTTACACAGGTTGCAGACGCCGTCGAAGAGGAGAATGGGGGCATCTGCGGGAACCTCGAGGTCGACGCTCATTGGTCGGACCTTTCGCTGGGGTGCAGTTCAGCGTTCCGATGGCGGTGATTGGGGTCGATGGTCTCAGCTCGAGATTTTCGCGGATTCGCGGGTACAAGGACCTGCTGTTCGAGTATACGTCAGAAAGTTTCACGAGTCCACGTCGATCGAAACTGAGCGACAAAGGAGACAACAAACTTATGCGTCATTGCGCGTGACACCTCGGAAACGGTCGACCCAAACGATGTCCTCGCAATCCACCTCCACTCTGGACCGGCTGTCAGCCGCCATGGATCGGTTCGCCACCGCCCTCCAGCGACGGTTCGAGATCGATCTCCGGGCGCTCGCCGCGTTTCGAATCGCTCTCGGGCTGTTGATCATCCTCGACCTGCTGAACCGCGCTCGCGATTTCCACGCGTTTCACACCGACAAGGGGGTCCTCCCGCTCGAGGCGTTGCACTCGGATTACGGCGACGTATACTCGATACACGCGATTTCTGGAGACGCCTGGTTCCAGGCGCTCCTGTTCGGTATCGCGGGCGCGTTCGCGCTCGCGATGGTCCTCGGGTACCGAACTCGACTCGCAACGATCGTCTCCTGGCTCTTGCTCGTCTCACTGCACGTTCGAAACCCAATGGTAACGAACGGCGGCGACATCCTCTTGCGCCTGCTGTTGCTGTGGGGGATCTTTCTCCCCCTTGGCGAACGGTGGTCGATCGACGCCAGGCGAATCGATCGGGAACGTTCGACGATTGCCAGCGAGGCGACGATGGCCGTGCTCTTACAGGTGTTCTTGATGTACTTCACCAACGCTATCCACAAGTGGCGGAGCGACGTGTGGATGGAAGGGGAAGCGCTCGTTCGTATCTTCCAGGCCGATCAGTTTACGATCTTGCTCGGCAACGTTCTCGCGGACCAGGTCTTCCTGTTGCAACTGTTTTCGTACGTTTGGGTCGCACTAATCGTGCTCTCGCCGCTCCTGATCGCACTCACGGGCTACCGCCGTGCTCTGCTCGCGACGCTGTTCGTCGGCATGCACCTCGGCATGCTCGTCACGCTTCGCATCGGCCTGTTTCCGCTGATCGTCATCGCCGGCTTACTTCTGTTCTATCCACCGGTGATATGGGACCACGCGACCGCCCTTGCCGCCCACGTTGGCATCGCGGCGCCGCTCCGAGCGCGAGTAGCACGACTGCAGGCGGTCGTTCCGCGATTTCCTGCAGTGGACGTCCCGATGCCGTCGCGCTCGAGTGTCCTCGAGCGCAGTCGTGGTGCGTTCTTCTCGGTCATTCCGGCGCTGCTCTTGCTCCTGGTCCTCTTCGCCAACGCCGAGGCCGTCGACTACACCGAGGTTCCCGACCCTGCAGAGGAGGTCATCGACACTGCGATGATTGACCAGAGCTGGCGGATGTTCGCACCGAACCCCACCTCGAATGCCAAGTGGTTCGTCGTCCCCGGCGAACTCGAGGACGGGTCGGAGGTCGACGCCATGCACGGCGAGGAAGTCGACTGGGATCGGCCGCCGAGCGTCGACGCGACCTACGACGGGGCGCGGTGGCGGAAGTACCTCAGCAACATGCGCTACGCCGGCAACGAGAATCACCGCTCTTACACGGCGAACTACCTCTGTCATCGCTGGAACGACGAACACGACACCCAGCTCGAGACCGTCACCATCTACGGACTAACGGACCGCGCCGAGCGGGGAGAAGAGCCGGATATCGCCCGATTCGAACTCATCGAGTACGACTGTTCGGGTGAGTTCATCCAGGAGTCCAGCTAAGACGTTCAGTTACGGAGTCGACGGTCGGAGGCCGTTGAATCCGAGCGTTTTCGGTCGAGTTCGAACGCCGTCTGTACACGTTTTTGGACTGTACGTGCCTCGAGCAATCCGTGGCTGTCTAACCGACTCGCACCTGGATCTGTCGGGCCCGACTACGGGTGCCCGTCGTCCGACTCGACGAATTGGCCTCGAGAAAGACTCGAGTACGAAGTACCGCAGAATAGCGATGCCGTGAATCGCGAGCGGTGAGCCGGCTACGATGAGCCGACTACGATGAGCCGGGTACGTCCAGAAGGGGCGAGGCCGAGAACGGGAGAGGAACAGCGACGAAAAACGCCGTCTACGCTGGCGACTGGTTGACCGAGCGGAGGCGGTGGCCACCACTCAATCGTGACGAGACGAAGCGCAGCGTCGGGTCCGGGTCGCAGTCGCCACGATTGGGTGTGGTGTGTGTCGAGCGCCGGGCGTAGCCATCGATCGGCCCACGAAGGAAACCTGCACGATCTCACAGAAACGATGCTGTTCGCGACGAGGTGAGCCCGAGGAACGTTTTGGTGTAGTTCGTGGACGGTCCGATGCGCTTTTGGACGGCCCGCTTTCACCACCAGTAGTGTTGCCTATCATCTCTCGAGTAGCGCCGTCCACGATGACGATTCCAGGACAGCACGGGGTTGGCCGTGTGGCACCGGACGTTTCCGTGAGAACTGGACGGCCCCGCCGTCAACTCTGACGACCGGCAGCGACGATCACCGAAGGCAGGTCCTTACGTCGGCAGTCGTCGGCGTCGGTGACGATGCAATAGCCGCCAGCGGGACACAAGTGAGTAGAGAGGGACGACGCACGAACTGGCATGGACTGTGACCGTGAATCGAATGCCGTGGTAGCTGTCGACGGACCGCCAGGACGGCCGTCCAGTCGTGGGGACTTTTCGTGGACGTGGAACGCGAGTGCTCGAGCGGTCGGCTACGTTCACGGTAGTGGAATCGATCGTCGCCTCGATTGGTTCTGAGCGAGGGTGGACGGAACGCCGTCGCTGATCGGTGTAGCGTTCGATAAAATGAAAACCGCGGGACCGGAACTGCTCCGGTTAGTTCAGCTGCTTAGTCCTGGCGGCGGAGTGCCAGCATCGCAGCGCCGAGGAGTGCGACGAGAGCGACAGCGACGCCGAAGCCGGGCGAACCGTCATCGCCTTCGTCGTCATCGTCGTCTTCGGTGTCGTCACCGTCAGTGTCGTCACCGTCGGTGTCGTCACCGTCAGTGTCGTCACCGTCAGTGTCGTCACCGTCAGTGTCGTCACCGTCAGTGTCGTCACCGTCAGTGTCGTCACCGTCAGTGTCGTCGCCGTCAGTGTCGTCACCGTCAGTGTCGTCACCGTCGGTGTCGTTACCGTCGGTGTCTTCACCTTCTTCGACCGTGAGGGTGCCCTCGTCGATGACCGTGTCACCAACGACGAGCGACCACTCGTAGTCATCAGCGGTGGCCTTGCTGTCCGTGCCTTCGAGCGTCACGGATTCGCCAGCGCCGACGGTCTCTTCCGCGTCGATCACGTTCTTCCCGTCGAAGACGAGCTGAACGGTAGTCGTGGCCTCCTCGTCGCCGTTGTTTTCGAGGTCAACGGAGAACTCGAGGGTGTCACCTTCGACAGCGTCCTCGGGGAGGTTCGCGGTAGCCTTCCAGTTCTCGAGGGAATCGTCAGAGTCGTCTTCGGCTTCGACGATCACGCCTGCGTGCTCGGCCTGTTCGTTGACAGCGCCGGTTGCGCGGACGGTATCGAGTTCCTCACCAACCTCGCGGTCGCTGAGGTCGAACGTCGCGACGGCGCGGTGGTCGTCACCGACTTCGGCCGTCTCGGTCATGACCGAGGTCGCGAAGCGCAGGCGGAAGTCAACTTCCGTACCTGGGGCGACGTTGGTCGATGTGGCGACTTCGGATTCTGCACTGTTGCCGATTTCGACAACGTCGTCGTCGTTGACGTTCTCGAACTCGAGCGTGCGTTCTTCAACGTTGAACTCACTGGAGACTTCTTCGTCTTCGTCAGCAGTGACGTACGGGTTGTCACTGTTGACGGAGAAGGAGACCTCCCAGGTTTCGCCAGCGTCAACGCTTTCGTCATTAGCGCCTTCGTAGCTGGAGAGGTCAGCGACGACGTAGAACG
This sequence comes from Saliphagus sp. GCM10025317, assembly GCF_042663665.1. Lineage (NCBI taxonomy): Archaea > Methanobacteriati > Methanobacteriota > Halobacteria > Halobacteriales > Natrialbaceae > Saliphagus > Saliphagus sp. GCM10025317. Next base: position 913,067 of record NZ_JBHTAQ010000005.1, on the reverse strand, counting down.
TCTCGTTCTCGGCGTCAGTGACGATCTGAGCGTTGTCAGCGTCAATGAGGTCGTTGACTTCGATGTTGTCGGCGTCACCGTAGCGTGGGTCTTCCGTGTCAGTGAAGTTGAGCGCCAGACCGTCTCCAACCAACTCACCATCACTGTTGAGCATGTAGCCGTACAGACCGTTGGCTTCGACTTGCGTCACGAAGACGTCGTCTTCGGCGAGCGTCGAGCTTTCGGTCATGTCAGCGATCACGTCTTCGATGTCAGCATCGACGGCCGTGTCCTCGGGGGCCACGTACGTCGAGATGTCGCCAGTCGAGCGGGCCTCGAGCAGGAGAACTGCTGCGTCAACTTCGTTACCGGTGTCGACGGAGTCGCCCTGGAACAGTTCCAGGTCGAAGTCAGCGGGCAGCAAGTGAGCGTTGCCCAGTTCGCTGTTCTCGTCTTTAATGGTGACGCTGTCATCGTCATCCTCCGCAGTGAAGGTGTCACCATTGTGGCCTGCTTGGTAGGTGTTGAACAGAACGGTCACTTCGCCGTCACCGTTTCCGTCCTCAACCGTCACGTTCGCTTCGTAGTTCTCGTCTTCTTCGACGAGGTTGAAGGTCGCTTGCTCAGCACCTTCCTCGAACTGAATGGTGATTTCGCCGACGTCACCAGAGACAGCCTGGTAGGTGCTCGAGTCGAAGGCGACGTTAGCGTCGGCTTCTTCGACCGAGAACGAGTCAGTCTCGTCGGAGATACCACTGTCAATCTCGGAGACGCGGACCGTGTAGTCACCCGTCTCGAGGTTCTCAATCGTGCTCAGGTCGAACTCAGCGGATGCTTGACCTTCGGAGTCGAGTGATTTGACTTCGGAAGTAGCAACGGCTTCTCCGTCGCTGTTAAGAAGTTCGAACTCGACATCCAGACCGATATTGTCTGCTTCCGCGGACACTTCAATAGTGTCACTGTCATAGTAGGACTCTGAGACATCCCCGATCTCTAGACCGAGGTCATCGAGAGTCAGAGTGGAAGTCTGACCATCCTCTTCGAACGTGACGTTGATCTGGTCACCGGCTTCGTAGCCGCTGGTGTCCAGCGTCCGAACGTGACTGTCGGCTCCGAGACCACGCGTGATGGTGCCATCAGGAGCCTCGATTTCGACGGTGTCGCCAGCAAGGTCATCGTTGACAATTGCGACGTTTTCGCCGACATAGGCCTCAGGCTGATCGTCGTTGGCCATCGTCACGGTAGTCGACTCGATGTCGTACTCGTCTTCACCGAAGAGCTCGAGAGTTGCGCCAGGCGCGAGTGCCTCGCTCAGTGCGATTTCGAGCCGGTTGTCGGTGGCAGTGAGATCGGCATCTTCCACGGGGACGTCATCTCCATTACGGTCCGTAATGGCGATCTCATCAGCTGTAAATTCGCTTGGAGATCCGTCGAAGACGATCTCAATCAATGCGTTACCGTTTGAATCCTCATAGGATACAGGTCCCTGTTCGACCGAAAGGTCGCTGTGGTTCGACGCAGCGGCGGAACCCGCGAGGGCAGCGCCACCGATCGCGACCACAGAGAGGACCATCAGCGTAGCCATGACGACTGCGCTGAATTTATCCTTATAATTGCCTGTCATTGTTATCGTTGTATTCTGTTACGGCAACAGTATCGTTCCTGCCAATCGCACATTACCGTGCGTGAGGCCATACTTACTACTGTCACCCTGGGTAGGGGTATTAGATACCGAAGAGCCATTGTTATAAATGCTTTGTGGTGGTCTCGAGGTGTGCCAACCCTGCACAATCCCCCTCAGACCCCGTTCAGCCCGGTATTAGCGCCGAACACGGTCGACGTACAACTCGAGAATACATATAAAGGCCAGTAACTGTCACGGAGTAGTGAGGGTCACGGTTTGGCTCAGGATTGACTCCAGCACTGGTGATCAGACCGAACTATCTGCCGGGAGTGAGTGTCCAGGATTGCCGAGAGGATGGAGTATTCGAGTGATCGTAAGACCGGATTACCGCTTCAACGATCCAACCAGTCACGGGAGTGGTGGCGAACGTGATGACGACGTGACGACGATTTGGCTGGCTCGAAACGAGTCGTGCACAGCGTGATCACCCGAGACCGGCTCTCGAGGGGCGCACCGCTCGAGCTGCTCGAGTTGCTCAAACCACTCGAAGTTCCCAAACTACTCGAGCCAGACGAAGCTGTGACACTACACCATCGATCAGCGAGAAGATTCGATACCGTGGAAGCGCAAAAGAGCGTTCGTGACTGTCGATCGCTCTCGAAAACTCAGTCTCGAGTCACAATCTCGATCTCGTGGCCGTCCTGATCCTTCGTGAACGCGTAGCGGTCGTCACACGACTCCGGATCGCGGTAGTCTTCGCTTTCGCGCTCGAGCAACTGGTCCCAGGCCTCGTTCAGGTCGTCCACGGAGACCGCGAGGTGACCCCAGGCGTCGCCCAGTTCGTAGCTCCGACCGTCGTAGTTGTAGGTCAGTTCGACGGTCATCTCCTCCGGGGCGGCCCCCTCCCGCTGGACGAAGTAGTTCGCGAAGGTGTCCGACTCCCAGCGACTGATCTCGTCGTACTCGAACTTCCGCGTCCAGTAGCCAAGTGCCTCGTCGGCGTCCTCGACGCGGATCATCGTGTGGTCGAGGCTCCACTTCGCCCCGTAGTCGCGCTTGACAATCTCGATCTCGTGACCGTCGGGGTCCTTGACGAACGCGTAGCGGTTCCCGCAGGACTCAGGATCGCGGTAGTCCTCGACGCCCTCGTCCATCAGCTGCTGGTAGCTCGACTCGAGTTCGTCCTCGGGAACCCGGACGGCGATGTGTCCCCAGGCGTCGCCCACCTCGTAGCTCCGATCGTCGTGGTTGTACGTCAACTCGAGGACCGCGCCATCCTCGTGGTCGTCCTCGGGACCGAGGTAGACGTTGGTGAAGGTGTCGGCCTCCCAGCGTCCCTTCTCCTCGTAGTCGAAGTGGGTGCCGTACCACTCCAGGCTCTCCTCGAGGTCCTCGACGCGCAGCATGACGTGATCGAGCGTAGCGTCCATGCCCAGAAACTCGGCCGCCGGGAGGAAAAGGCTAGCGGAGGCGGCGACCGGGGGGAGAGAAGAGGAGAAATCGACGGCGCTTTCCCGCTCCCGTGCGCGCCCACGCGTATGGACACACTCTATTTCGCCACCGGCAACGCAGGCAAACTCGAGGAGGCCCGCGAGTACCTCGACGGGCAGGCGGTCCTCGAGCAGATCGAGTACGACTACACCGAGATCCAGAGCGACGACCTGGGCGAGATCGCTGCGACGGGCGCTCGGGAGACCTACGACGCGATGACAACTGGCGACGCGCTAGCGGGCGACGGCGAGCTAGCGGGAGACGACGAGCTGGCGACCGAGAAAGCCGACATCGACGGCGTCCTCGTCGACGACACCGGCCTCTTCGTCGACGCCCTCGGCGGTTTCCCGGGGCCATACTCGGCCTACGTCGAGACGACCGTCGGCGTCGAACGCGTCTGGCGACTGCTCGAGGCCGAGGACGAATCCAATCGTCGCGCACACTTCCGCACGGTCATGGCCTACGCCGACGCCGAGGGCGTCGAGACCTTCGAGGGGTCGGTCGCGGGAACCATCGTCGCCCCGCGGGGCGAGGCGGGCTTTGGCTACGATCCGATCTTCGAGTACAACGGGCAGACGTTCGCGGAGATGATGGCCGCGGAGAAGAATTCCATCTCCCATCGCGGGCGTGCGCTGGCCGCGTTCACCGACTGGTACGCGGATCGGTAGTCCTCGGAACCCGCTCGAGTGACGAACTGGCTCGAGCGACGTGAATGAATTAGACGGTGCGAACGACTCGGACGACGCGAACGACTCGAGTACCCCGACACCCGTAGGAATCGAATACGACGGGGTACGCCACCTATACTAAACCGCGGGCGACTGGTTGGCCTCCCCGATGGAGCAACACCCACTCGCCGACCGCCGCGTCCTCGTCACCGGTGGCGCCGGCTTCATCGGCAGCCACCTCGTCGACGCGCTGGCTCCCCACGCGGAGGTTCGCGTCCTCGACAACTTCGTCAACGGGACGCGCGAGCACGTCCACGACGACGCGACCGTGATCGAGGGCGACCTCCGCGATCCGATCGCCCTCCAGCGCGCGGCTCGCGGCGTCGACGTCATCTTTCACGAGGGCGCCATCGTTAGCGTCACCGAGAGCGTCGACGACCCCCGGCATACGAACGACGTCAACCTCGAGGGAACCCTGGGCGTGCTCGAGCAGGCCCGCCTCGAGGACGCCCGGGTCGTCCTGGCCTCGAGCGCGGCGATCTACGGCCACCCCGAAAGCGTTCCGGTCGCGGAGACGGACTCCCTGCGTCCGACCTCGCCGTACGGGATCCAGAAGCTCGCCCTCGATCACTACGCACGCGCGTACAACCAGTTATATGGCCTCGAGACGGTAGCCCTGCGATACTTCAACGCCTACGGCCCTCGCCAGCAGGGTCCCTACAGCGGCGTGATCGCGACGTTCCTCGAGCAGGCTCGCGCCGGCGAGCCGATCACCATCGAGGGCGACGGCGAGCAGACGCGCGACTTCGTACACGTCTCGGACGTCGTCCGGGCGAACCTCCTGGCGGCGACGACCGACGCGGTCGGGAAGGCGTACAACGTCGGAACGGGTACGCGGACGTCGATCCGGACGCTCGCCGAGACGATCCGAGACGTCACCGCTTCGGACTCGGACATCGTCCACGTCGAGCCCCGCCCGGGCGACGTCCGCCACAGCGTCGCGTCCGTGGCTCGAGCGAGCGACGAGCTCGACTTTGCGGCACGAATCGACCTCGAGTCGGGGCTCGAGCGGCTCGTCGAAGCGGGGACGGACTCTCGAGGGGCGCAGCGGGCAGCGGGTCGACCGACGAACGAGGTCGGTGGCGAGCGAGAGACGGCCGGCAGCCGGCAGGATGCGTAGGACGTGTAGAACGTGAAGTGCGCGCAGGACAGGAAGAGTGGACAGGACGCGCAGGATGTGTCGGACGGCCCCGTCCACGATCTGGGTCAGAATTCGCTTTCAGACTCGGTAATCGTCACGGAAGCTACAACGTACGGCGACGGGAATCCGACGAAGCCTCCACGTGAGAGACTCGAGACAGCCACGGCTTCTTGGGAGTCACGCTCGCGTGCGTGTAGGACGCCGATAACTAACGATGGAGCGGCCCTACTCCCTGGGTATGGCTACAATCGACAGCATCATCGTGTTCGCCGTGAGCTTGCTCATCGGAGCCCTCGGAATCTACGTCGGGGCCAGAGTCATCGTCGACACGGAGGACTACACCTACGCCCTGGTCACGGCTCTCATCGGGGCGATCGTCTGGGGCGTCGTCGGGTTCTTCCTCGGCTGGATCCCACTCCTGGGCCCAGCGATCGTCCTCATCGCGTACCTCACGGTGATCAATGCCCGCTATCCAGGCGGCTGGATTCAGGCGGCAGCGATCACGCTCGTGGCCTGGCTGAGCGTGCTCATCGTGCTCTACATCCTCGCGTTCCTCGGCGTGACGACGTTCGACGCGGCGGGGGTCCCGGGCGTCTGAGCCGAGACTGTCGGATCGAATTGTTGAAGCCTCGATGAACGTCACACGCCGGCTCTCCCCGCGCCGGACGCGACCTCGAGGCGACCTCTCGAGTCGCCTGAGTGTCGCCGAATACAATATCACTTGTACTCTTATAAAAACTACTTTAGCGCCACGTGTCGATGATTGCTGACAGACCCCCACAGAACGGCGTATCGACCAGTCTCAACCGATTTACACTCGTCGCATGAATCCAGCCACCATCTCCAACCCGGTCGTATCCGCCCCAGCCGAGTGGTCGATCCTCGAGTGGTCGATCACCGGTATCGGTGCCCAGACACATGCACAGGTGTTCGCGCTCCAGACACGCCTCCAGGCCCAGACCCAGGGCGGCGAGGAGTCTCACCTGGCCGCGATCGTCGGCATCCTGGCGCTGGCGTTTCTGGGCGGTGGCCTGGTTCTCCGGAAGCGACTCGAGGCCGGGGCCGAGGCGGACTCGAGGGATTCAACCGAGGGCGAGTCGATGCTTACCGACCGCGAGCAGGTGTGCTCGCTGATCCAGCGAAACGGCGGGCGGATGAAGCAGTCGGCGATCGTCGACTCAGTCGACTGGTCGAAGGCGAAGGTGAGTCGCCTGCTGGCCGACCTTGAGGACGAGGGCGAGATCACGAAGTTGCGGATCGGTCGCGAGAACCTCGTGTGTATTCGGGGGAACGAGCCCACCGCGAGCCGCTCGAGCGAGCCGCCGCGCGATCCCCAGTAGGTATCGAGTACACGACGCGGTGTCCGACGCAAACCCCAACGAAATGCCTCATTTCTGCCGCGGGCGCCGGTTGGAACGGCGACGGTAAGGAGCAGTTTGTCGTTTCCCGTCGAAAGCGTTGGGCCGGTTTATGCCCGCCTTCGTCAAGTTTCGAACGCCTTTACGGCACGAGATGACATGAGCACACGAAAACACGTAGTCGTCGTACTCGTCGCCCTTATGATGCTGACGAGTGGTGTTGCCCTGGTGGGGGCGGCATCCGCATCAGGAGCGAGCCTGGCAATACAGGACGACGAGGCGAACGACACAGAGAACGATACAGCGAACGACACAGAGAACGACACTAGCGAAGCGGACAACGAGACCGCACAACCGTCCGCGAGCGTGACGTTCAGCGACCAGACCACCGACGGGACCTCCGTCGTCGTCGACGAGGTGACGATGGAGGAAGGCGGCTTCGTGACGATCCACGATAGCTCACTGCTCGTCGGCAACGCTCTCGAGAGCGTCCTCGGAACCTCCGAGTACCTCGAGGCGGGCACGCACGAAGACGTCGAGGTCCAACTCGACTCCTCGCTCGAGGAGAGCGAGACGCTGATCGCGATGCCCCACCTCGATACGAACGACAACGAGACCTACGACTTCGTCGAGACCGAGGGCGAAGACGACGGTCCCTACCTCACCGAAGACGGTGAGCCGGTGACCGATGAGGCTGCGGTGACCCTCGAGTCGGCAGAAGAGCCGGCTAACGAGACCGACGACGTCGAGGACTCGGAAGCGGACAACGAGACCGACGACGCCGAAGCTGAGAAGCCGTCTGAGTGCCCCGTCGAGGAGGATGACGGCGACGACGCTGACGACGAGCACGACGGCGTCGATAACGAGACCGACGACGCTGACGAACCACCGGCCGACGACACTGACGAGGAACCAGCCGACGACGCTGACGAAGAACCGGCAGACCACGCCGACGAAGAACCAACCAACGACAGCGACGACGCTCCCGTCATGGAGTCCGACGCTGACGCCGTCGAAGACGGCGTGACGATCGTCAACGCGAACTTCTCGTCGGTGACGATCGAGGAAGTCACGATCGAGAACGTCTACATCCTCGTCCTCGACGACGAGGAGGCGCTCGACCGGCTCGAGGAGATGCTGGGTGACGAAGAGAACGTAACCGTCGTCGACGGTGAAGACGACATGGATGGCGTCCACGATAACGAGACTGACGACGATGGTCTCGACGACAACGAGACCGACGACGGCCTTGACGACGATGACGGCCTCGACGACAATGAGACCGACGATGACGGCCTAGACGACGAGGACGGCCTCGATGACGACGATGGTCTCGACGACAACGAGACTGACGAGGACGGCCTCGACGACAACGAGACCGACGATGATGGTCTCGATGATGACGATGGCCACGACGATAACGAGACTGACGATGATGGTCTCGATGATGACGATGGCCACGACGATAACGAGACTGACGATGATGACGGTCTCGATGACAACGAAACAGACGACGGTCTCGACGACGATGATGGCCTCGATGACAACGAGACCGACGACGGCTTAGACGACAACGAGACTGATGATGGCCTCGATGACAACGAGACTGATGATGGCCTCGATGACAACGAGACTGACGACGGCCTCGACGGCGACATGGAATCGTTCACCATCGAAAGCCTCGAGGCACCGGAGAACGCCACCGCCGGTGACACCATCACGGTCAATGCGACCGTCACCAATCCCAACGACGAGGAGGCCACCCAGGACGTCGAATTCAGGCTCCAGGGCGACCTCATCGAGTCACAATCGGTGACGCTCGACGGTGACGAGAGCGATACGGTTGAGTTCGAGGTCGACACCACCGGCGTCGAGGCTGGTGAGTACGTCCATATGGTCCTCACCGACGAGTTCGGCGAGGTCGCCTTCATCGAGCTGACGGAGGAAGACGAGATGGACGACGACACCGAGACTGACGAGGACGATGCAGACGATAACGAAACCGACACTGACGACAACGACACTGACGAGACCGACGACTACGACGACAACGAAACAGACGACAACGAAACCGACGACACGGATACGGACTCCCGTATCCCGATCGGTGTCATCGGACCGGTCTAAGTACGACCGGACGTCGAATCGCTATTTTTCAGTCGCCCGTCACCGGACCCGTGAACGTGCGTCCGCTCGAGAAACTGACGAGGTGCCGAACGGACGACCGACGGAGTGAACCAGTCGACTCGCTCGAGTAGTCACAGGAAACCGATGCTCTTTTCGATCGATCGCCTCACGTCCCAGTCATGGACGCCCAGGACGACGTCACGGCATTTCTCGAGCGTCACGACCTCGAGACGGATCCGGCCTATCGCGCCCTCGACCTCGCCTCCGAGGTCGGCGAGGTGGCGAAGGAGATCAACGAGTCAACGACGTACGGGGCTGACCCCGAGGTCGTCGCCATCGCTCGAGACGAACTCGGAGATGCACTCTTCGCCCTGCTCGCACTCTGTACCGAAGTCGACGTCGATGCCGGAGACGCTCTCGAGGAATCGCTCGCGAAGTACGAACGACGGCTCGAGACGAGCGGGAGCCCGGACTCTGGATCGTGAGGAACTGACGGCCAAGACGAGCGATAAGTCGAAGCCAGGGTCGCGAACGAGGAGAGGGCGTGCGAACCCCACCCGTGACAAATGGTTTCGATTCGAAACCGGTCGACCATGCCGCGTCGGGAAGTGCTTTTAAGCGGAGGCTTCTAGGCTCGCGTGATTCCGGTGGTCCGTCGCGTCCCGAACCCGTTTCGATTGCTGATTCTCTGGATCGGCTTCGCCCTCGCTCGAGCGGGGCTGATCGAGCGCGAACGGGCCCGGCGGACGACCGACCTCGCGTGGCCGCGCATCGTCACCGGCATCGCCCGCATGTCGAAGAGCGCCGTCGACGTCGCGATGGTCGGTATCGCGGTCGGCTCGTCGGCCATCGCCGGCGTCGGATTCGCCGGCCCGTTCTGGGGGCTCGCGTTCTCGGTGGGGGGCGGGGTCGCCGGCGGCACCATCGCGCTCGTCTCCCAGCGCTACGGCGCCGAGGCCTACGACCAGCTCGGACAGGCCGTTCGCTCGAGCGTCTTCCTCGTGGTCGTCGTCTCGCTCCCGATTACGGCCACCTTCTGGCTGTACGCCGAGTCATTCATCGGACTGATCACGGACAACCCGGACGCGATTCGGTACGGATCCGACTACCTCCAGGTCGTCGCCCTCGGCATCCCCTTCGCGGGACTCAACCTCATCGGAAGCCGCGTGTTCGTCGGCATGGACGACGCCTGGACCCCGATGGTCGTCCGGGCCGGCGGCGCCGTCGCCAACATTGGGATCAACGCCGTGTTGATCTTCGGCCTCGACCTGGGCGTCGTCGGCGCCGCCCTCGGGACCGTCCTCTCGAACGTCGTCGTCACCGCGGTGTTCGCGGTCGGCCTGACCGCTGGTCGGTTGCCCGGGACGAGGGAATTTCCCGTCCGCGTCGATCCCGTCGGGAGCTACGTGGACACCCCGACGCTGCGGGACCTGGTCACCATCGGCCTCCCCGTGTTCGGGACCAACCTCGTCTGGACCCTCGCCGAGTTCCCCATGCTCGCCATCGTCGACGTCTTCGGCGAGGACACCGTCGCCGCCTACGTCATCGCCCGACGCATCTGGGGCGTCATGAACACTCCCGGCTGGGGCTTCGGGCTGGCCTCCTCGAGTCTGGTCGGGCAGGTACTCGGCACCGGCGACGAGGGGACGGCCGAGCAGTACGGCCGCGAGATCATCCGCTTCGCCGTCGCCGTCTACGCAGTCTCTGCGTTCCTGGTCTTCGTCTTCGCCGAGCAGATCACGCTGCTGTTCAGCAACGATCCGACGGATCCCGCGATTCCGATCGCCGTCTCGCTCGTCCACGCCGCCTGCGTGGCCGTCGTGCTTCGCGGCGTGTCCGGCGGTGCCTCAGGCCCGCTCAACGCCAGCGGCGACACCCGGTGGCCGTTCTACAGCCAGTTCCTCGGGATGTTCGGCTTCGCGATTCCGCTCGCGTACCTCGGCGCGAACGGCCTCGAGCTCCCGCCGCTCGAGGCCGCCGTCCCCCTCGTCGACGCCACGATTGCGGTCCCCGGCATCTCGATACCCGCGATCGGGCTGATGGGCCTGTACCTCGCGTTCGTCGCCGAAACGACCGTCCCCGCGGCGGTCAACTACTACCGGTTCTCGACGGGGAAGTGGAAGCGAATCAGCCGGTCGTACCGCCCGGAGACGCCAACGGCGGACGACTGACGGCCGAAGCGGTAACTTTCTTTCCGTTTCTCGAGACCGAAACGCAGATGTACGAGGCTCGAGTAGGAAGCGACGAGAATGACGGTCGAGTCCTGCTCGGCAAGGGGTGGCGTCGAGGGAGACGCGTCGATCGTCGCGTCCTCTGTCCAACTATTTCAAAGTCGTTTCTCGAGCGCTCGACGTCGCATCCAGCGCGAGGGGCGAGTGGTGTCCGGCGAGCGGGAAGAACGCGATCGATACGAGCGACCAGAGGAATGTGAGGACGGCGACGGATCAGACGAAGGCGACCGACGCGAGGTGATCGCTACGTGAGCGAGGTCCGCGTTCGCGTCGCCGACGCCGTCGACGCCTACCTCCAGCGCAAGGCCGTCGGCAACCCGGACGGGCCCGGCGCCGGCACCTACGCCTCGAACGCCGAGTCCGTCCTCCGTCGGTGGGCCGAGTGGCTCGAGCGCGAACACGCCGTCGCCTCGCTGTTCGACCTCGACGTCGAACACATGCGCGCCTACGCCGAGGAACTCGACGACAGAACCCGCCGAGGCGACTACACCGCCTCGACGGCCGGCACCTACTTCGCCGTCGTCAGGGCCTTCCTCTCCTGGTGCGTCCGCGGTGGCATCCTCGAGACCAATCCGGCCGCGACCGACGCCGCCGAGGGAGCCCTCCCGGTCGACGACGGCGCCGACGCCAGCGACCGATCCTGGACCCGCGAGCAGCGCGACGCGCTCGAGGCGTTCGTCCGCGAGCGGTCGCTCGAGGCCGAGGACGCCCCCAGATCCGAGCGCCTCGCCCGACTGCGCGAGTACGCGATGGTCGCCGTGCTGGCTCACTCCGGGGTCCGCGGTGCCGAACTCTTCCGGGTGCCCGAGGACGACCGCCGCACCGGGGCAACCTGGGCCGACGTCGACTTCTACTCGGGAACGATCCGCGTCCTGGGGCGATCACAGCGCCTCGAGGACGTCCCGTTGCCGGCCTCGGCGCGGACGCCACTTCGGCGCTACCGCGTCGTCCAGGATCCGCCCTCGAACGAGTGGCCGCTGTTCCCGACCCGTCACGCCCCCTCGGTCGCCCGGCGGGTGCGAACGGTCCTCGAGGAACGCGGGTTCGACACCGAGGAGATCGAATCGCTCTGTGAGAAGCACACGTCCGCGGAACTCTCGCGACGGTTCGCTATCGCGCCGCCGGCGATCACCACCGAGGGCGCGCGTTCGATCCTGAAGCGGCTGTGTACGGCCGCCGAGATCGACGTCGGTGGGGACTACCTGACCCCGCGGGGAGCGCGGACGGGGCTGGGCGAGCGAACCTATCCAGGCGAACAAGCGTCGGTGGAGACGGCCCTCCGCCAACAGTCGTCGGAGCAATCGATCGCCGTCGTCGAGGATCGGCCCGACCTGGGGCTCGGCGGTGTCGACGATCTGGTGGACGTGGAGGTGGATGTCGACGCGGGCGCGAACGCGGGTACAGACGTCGACGCGGACGAATCCTGATCGAGGCGACGCGGGCACCCCGAGCGCCCGGTGGCCCGATGTTCGAGGCTCGAGGCTCGAGATCCGGTTCCCGAGGTCAGTCCGCCGAAACGGCCCGCTGTTCGACCGTCCCCACCGCCGCCCCACCCTGCTCACAGAGCAGTTCCGTAACGTACGCCGCGACGTCGATTTTGTCCTCGAACAGCCGTTCCCGACGCGCTCGCCAGCGCGTCCTCGTCTCGGGGTCCTGGACGATTTCCCGAACCAGCTCGAGTCCCTCCTCCTCGTCGGGCGTCGACCGGAGCAGGTCGTAAGTTTCCTCGAGTTCGACGAAGTTGGTCATGTCCGTCTCGCGGGCGGCGAACGACTGGATGCGGACGGTCGGCGTCCCGAGCAGTGCCGACTCGGTCGCCATCGTCGCCGAGTCGCCCGCGTAGCAGTCGGCGAAGTAGAGCAGGTCGTGGATCAGCGTCGGCGCCACCGGCAGCTGGTAGGCCTCGAGGTCCGACGGCAGCGGGTCCGTACTCGTGATGTAGACGTCGCCGTACTCTTCGAGCATCGAGACGAGGCGGCGCTTGCCCCCGAGCGAGAGGCCACCCTCGCCGACGTCGTGGAGCGCGTCCCATCGGCGGAACCGGAGGACGAAGTACGTGGCGTCGGGGTCGACGCCGTGGGCGACCAGCGCATCCGGATCGGGTTCGAAGTAGTCCGGGTGGAGGTAGGCGAGTTCGTGGAAGCCGTCGTAGCGGACGTGGTTCGCGCCGTAGTCCTCGTCGTAGTGACGCGGGGTGGCGACCACGTGGGCGAACGGGGTCGTGATCCGGTGGGAGGTCGTCCCCTCGTTGTCGACGAAGACGACGCTCCGGGCGCCGACGAGCGGGGCGACGTGCGAGACCGCGACGCCGCCGATGGCAGTCATCACGTCCGGACCGATCTTCCGAACTCGCCGGAGCAGGCGGAGTTCGTAGGCCAGTTGCACCTTCGCGAGTTCCGACAGCGAGTCCTGGGGGCCCGTCAGCACCTCGTGGGGGATTCCGTAGGCGTTGAGCAGCGGCACGGCCAGGTCGTTCTCGCGGGCGAAGACAAACACCTCGTGGTCCCGCGCCTCGAGTTCGTCGATGACGTGGCGGTAGAAGTGGACGTGGGCGGGGTGCTGGATGGTCACGACGGCCTTCATTCCTCGGTCACCACCGTCACCGTGCCAACGTTGGCCTCGTGGTCGAGCGTCATCGCGAACGCGAGACACATCGCCCCGAGGAAGGCGTAGAGGACGGTCCAGCCGATTCGACCGGTCCGCGTCTCGGCACGGGCGCGATTGGCCGCCGCCCACCCGAACGCCGCGGTCGCCAGCAACCAACCCGCGACGCCGAGCCCGTAGAGCACCACCAGCGGGTGGAACTCGCGGACGACGTACCGTCGACCGAGTCGGCGCAGGAAGCCCGTCAAGAGGAGTTTCGAGAGCCGTGGTACGAAGGTCCGGTACTCGATGTGACTCCGTTCGTCGCCGTAGACCGCCGGCATCGACACGTCCGCGATCCGGTAGCCGGCCGTATTGAGTTCGACGAGCAGGTCGTTCGCGAAGCCGTACTCCTCGTAGAGGGCGTCCAGGTCGACGGCCTCGAGCGCTCCCCTCGAGATGGCCGTGTAGCCGTTCTGGGGGTCCATCATCTCCCAGTAGCCGCTGGCGACCTTCGTCAGGACGGTCAGGGTGACGTTGCCGAAGAGCCGCCAGTTCGACATCGACTCGCGGTGGTCGCGGTCCGCGAGGCGGTTGCCCTTGGCGTATTCGGCCTGGCCCTCGACGATCGGATCGAGCAGCCGGTGTAGCTGATCGGGGTCCATCTGAGCATCGCCGGCCATGACCGCGGTGACGTCCATTCCGTCCTCGAGGGCGCGCTGGTAGCCGGTCTTGATGGCGCCGCCGACGCCGCGGTTTCGCTCGTGGCGGATGGGAACGACCGTCGTCGAGGCGTCCTTGCTGGCCTCGTCGTCACGCTGGCCCGAGCGGTCGGACGTCTCGAGGGAGGCTTCGGACCGCTGTGCGTGGTCGTCGATCGGGCGGTCGAGTTCGCGTTCTCGCTCGATGCTGCTCAGGTCCGTCTCTGGGAGGCGATCCGTCTCGGCATCGGTGCTGGAGGCGACGCTCGAGCCGCCGTCGGGAGCCGTCCGGTCGGGTTGGTCAGAACGATCGGCCCGCCCCCCTCCATCACTCGAGGCCTGGACGGCGCTCGAGGAACCGTTTCCGTCCGTCACAAGTTGCGGGGTCGCCCGCTCGGCGTAGCGCGTGATCTCGTCCCAGGTGCCGTCCGTCGAACGGTCGTCGACGACGTACACCCGGTCGACGAACGCGGGCATCGTCTCGATCACTCGGCCGACGAACCCCTCCTCGTTGTAGGCAGGCACCACGACGCCGACGCTGTGTGCTCGGTACACGGTGCTCACCTCCGCGCAGGCGACGTACTCGGAGGGCGAGCGTCGAACTCGCGGGGAGCCGGTATCGGTACGTGGAGAGAAGTGCGTCTCATCTACGACTGAGATTCGTCCGTTCGCCCATTGTTATGCGACGCTTGCGGGAGCTGTAGTCTCGAGCTATCGTGATCGACGTTCCAGCGAGCCTCGAGCGTCGTCGGTGGCCGCTCGGAATCGATCGACTCCGGTCAGAGCACGAGCGCCAGCACGACTGTCAGGGCGAGCGTAATGAGGAGGACGCTCGTCCCGATGGTCGCCCGCAGCGAGAGCGTCGAAGGGCGGCCGCCGTCGGTTCGTCCCGTCTCCTCGAGGTCGACGAGCCACGACGGCAGGCCTCGCGTCGCCCGCTCGACGGCGAGTACGGGGTTGTTTCCGACCCAGTAGCCCGACCGTACGAGCGAGACGGCGGCCCGGTCGACCGCGGCGAACAGTTCGGTGACGGCGAGGGTCGACCACCGCCCGACGTAGTAGCCGACGGGGTAGACGATCGTCGCCGGATCCGCGATGTCGAGTTTCGAGAGTGGCTTGCGGACGAGCGCGAAGCCGACGACCGAGATGCCCAGCAGCAGGGCCGAATCGGTCAGGTGGCTCTCGCTGTAGGGGTGGAGGTGGCTCTCGCCGCCCGGATACTCGAAGGCCGTCCCCTCGATCAGCGGCAGGAAGTCGACGAAGCCCTGCCACCAGACCCCCAGGAGGAGACACGCGCCGCCGACCGAGAGCATGGCGACGGTCTGACCCGGCCGCGCGTCGGCCACCTCGAGGTCGTTCTCCCCGTGGAGGAAGGCGTAGTAGCCGAGTTTGATGAACGAGAGGAAGGTTCCGATGGCGCCGAGCCAGAGCAGGTAGTACAGGACCTGGTACTCAGGTGCACCGTAGTAACTCGGATCGGGGTTGGCCGCGTCGAGGATCATTCCCTTGCTGATGTAGCCGTTGAATCCGGGAACGGCGGTGATCGAGAGCGCGCCGAGACCGAACGCGGCCGCCGTCAGGGGCATCTCGCGCCAGAGCCCGCCGAGTTTGTACAGGTCCTCCTCGCCGGTCCGATAGATGATGACGCCGACGGCCATGAACAGCAGGCTCTTGTAGAGGACGTTGTTGAACAGGTGCCCCATCGCGCCGGCGACGGCCAGGTTCGAGGCGATCCCGATGCCGGCGACCATGTAGCCGACCTGGGCCTGGATGTGGTAAGACAACAACGCACGCATGTCGTGCTGGAGGAGCGCGAAGGTGGCGCCGTAGACCGCCATCAGCCCGCCCATGTACGCCAGCGCGAGGTCGCCGTCGCCGGGGAACGCGCGGTAGAGGACGTACGCGCTCGTCTTCGTGGTGAACACCGAAAGGAAGACCGACGCGGCGATGTGCGGGCGGGGATAGGTGTCGGGGAGCCAGGTGTGCAGGCCGATGAAGCCGACGTTGACGCCGATGCCGACCATCGCCAGGATCGTCGGGATGCCGCCCGCGATGCCGCCCTCGTAGGCGAACGTCCCCGTCTGGGCGTAGTGGGCGGTGACGGCGAACAGCACCAGCACGCCGCCGATGCCGTGGAACAGCGCGTACCGAAAGCCCGCGCGGACGGCGTCGTCGCCGTGGAGCCACACCAGCAGGGTACTGGTCATCGCCATGAGTTCCCACATGAAGACCAGCGCGAGCCAGTCACCCGCGAACGCCGCGCCGAGACAGGACGCGACGTAGAACAGCGCGAGTGCGAGTAGCCGGCGGCTGGCCTCGCTCGAGTAGGCGTAGACGACGGCCATACCGCCGAGGAAGCCGATGCCAGTCCCGATCATCCGGCTGAAGTCGTCGACGAAGAACGGCTGAACGTCGGCGAAGCCGAGGAACGTCGTCGTCAGGTGCTGGCCCTCCGGAACGAGCAGAGAGGCAGCGAGGACGCCGAAGAGCGAGAGCGCGCCGACGGCGTAGCCGACGACGCGGGGCAGGACGAGCGCGAGCAGCGCCGCCGTCAGGACGAGCAGGGGCGGGTAGGCGTAGACGAGCGTCTCAGCGGTGGCGGTCATCCGAGGACCACCTCCCCGGTGACGTTCTCGACGATGGTTCCCGCCAGCTCGAGGAAGATCGCATAGTCGGGAATCACGCCGAGGACGACGGCTCCGGTGGCGATGACGGTGATGGGCACGAGCATGAGCCACGTGCTCTCGGTGAGCGGGGTGTGGCGCGCCCAGCCGTCGGCGG
The DNA here is from genome assembly GCF_042663665.1 of Saliphagus sp. GCM10025317. Taxonomy (NCBI): domain Archaea; kingdom Methanobacteriati; phylum Methanobacteriota; class Halobacteria; order Halobacteriales; family Natrialbaceae; genus Saliphagus; species Saliphagus sp. GCM10025317. The sequence goes on along the minus strand of NZ_JBHTAQ010000005.1, from coordinate 896,323 downwards.
GCGGGCCGCCGTGGTGTCCGTGGTCGTGGTCGCTATCGATGGGGACGGGTTCTCCGCGGGGCCCGCGACGCGTCCCGGCTCCGAACGGGACGTCGGCGTCGCTCGGGTTGGCGTCGACGGCGTGGTTCGCGTGACCGTCCGTTTCGGCGTCGGTCGTACCCTCGCCCTCGAGGCTCCCGGCGTCCGCATCGACCTCGTTCCGCCCGCCGTCGGGCTGGACGGGGTCGGCCACACGCCCGGTGTAGGACCGGAACTGCCCGCCCATCGGGAACTCGACGAGCGGCTTCGCGTCGTGGCGGTCCTCACGTTCGAAGAACGCGGTGTAGACGATTGGCCAGAAGTACGCGATGTTGAGCACACCCGAGAGCAGGAGGGTGGCCGCGAAGAGCCAGCCCCACCCGTCCAGGTAGATCCACTCCGACCCCTCGAGCCGAACCGAGCCGATCAACATGTAGAACTTGCTGACGAAGCCGGCGACCAGGGGCATACCGGCCATCCCTGCCGCGCCAATCGTGAACGCCGACAGGGTGAGCGGCATCCGCTTGCCGATGCCCGCCATCTCGCTGATGTAGTCGGTGTGGGTCTCGACGTGGATCGCCCCGGCACAGAAGAACAGCGTGAGCTTGCCGAACGCATGGGCCGGGATGTGGAACAGCGCGCCGAAGATGGTCCACGGGTGCAACAACGAGAGCCCGAGGACGATGTACGATAGCTGGGCCGTCGTCGAGTACGCCAGCCGGCGCTTGAGGTGGTCCTTGCGCATGGCGATGATGCTCGCCGCGGTCAGCGTGAACGCGGCCATGATCGCCACGGGGATGTTGAGGCCCACCTCGCCGACGCCGGGGACCGACAGGGGCAGGTCCCGGATGGTCTCGGGACCGTACACCTCGAGGATGACTCTGGCGACGCCGAAGGCGCCGGACTTGACGACGGCGACGGCGTGGAGCAGGCCGGAGACGGGCGTCGGCGCGACCATCGCGTCGGCGAGCCAGGAGTGAAGCGGCATCACCGCGGCTTTGACGCCGAAGCCGGCGATCAGGAGGTAGAAGGCCGCCTGGGCCATCGCAGGATCGGCCGCGGCGGCGTCGGCGAGTGCCGACATGCCGCCGGACTCGAAGGCGAGCGTGGGTTCCCCGACCCCCGAGGTGAGCCAGTAAACCAACACCGTGCCCGCGAGCAGGAGGACCCCGCCGCCGAAGAACGTGTAGAAGAGGTACTTCCGGCCGGCGATCCGGGCCTCATCGTCCTCGTTGTGCGCGACCAGCGGGTAGGTCACGAGCGAGAGGAGTTCGTAGAAGACGAAGATGGTGACCAGGTTGCCGGCGAACGCGATGCCGACGGCCGTCGAGAGGCTGGCCGCGAACGCGGCGAAAAAGCGCGTCTGGGCGTGTTCGTCCAGCCCGCGCATATAGCCCGCGGCGTAGAACGAGGTGAAGATCCACAGGAAACTCGCGAGCAGGGCGAAGAAGAGGCCCAGTGGGTCGGCCCGCAGGGTGAAGTCGATCCCCGAGACGAACGTGTAGCCCGTCGCCTCGCTGAGGCGCCACTGGTAGACGGTCCCGTTCATCACGCCTGGGAGCATGCTCGCGACGATGGCGAACTTCGAGAGCGCGGCCAAGACGGACCACCCCTCGCGGACGTTCGGGTGGCGGTACGAGGCGATGATCAGGGCGACAGTGACGGCCGAGACGAGGACGGCTGCCAGCGGTCGCGGGTCGGCAACGGCGTGTTCTACCATCAGGAAGACACCTCCAGGACGCTCTCGAGGAACGGGGTGAGCACGTCGACGAACAGTTCACCGGCGAACCCGAGCGCGACGGCGAGGACGGCGGCGAGGACGAGCACTGCGAGAGTGCCGAACGGGACAGACTTTCGGGTCGTGATCCTGGCGCGCTCGAGGCCGGGGCCGTGGTTGGATCCGGCATCGGCGCCAGCGCCGGATCCCGGACGCCCCCCGTCGGTCGCTGCCGGAGTGTCGTGAGCCGGTTCGACCGCCGAATCGATAGGTGGGGTGACGTACATGGTCTCGAGCAACCGGGCGACGTAGGCGAGAGTGAGCATGGTGCTGAAGAGGATGACGGCGGCAACGGGCCAGGCCTGGGCCTCGACGGCACCGATGGCGATGTACCACTTGCCGACGAAGCCGACCGAGGGCGGGATGCCGACGAGCGAGAGCAAGAGGACGGCCATCGCCCCGGCGACGAACGGCTGTCGACCGGCGAGGCCGGCGTACTCGTCGACCGTTCGGGCGCCGTGAGCGATGGCGATCCAGCCGACGGCGACGAACAGGCCGGCCTTCGTCAGCCCGTGGCCGACGAGGTGGATAAGCGCGCCGGAGAGCGCCTGCTCGGTGAGCACGCCGTAGGCGGCGACGATCAGCCCGAACTGGGACACCGAGGAGTATGCCAGCAGTCGCATGACGTCGCGCTGGATCACCGCGAGCGTGCTCCCGGCGACAACGCTGAGACAGCCGATGGTCACGACGACCGCCGACGCGTTGGGCGTCGAGGCGATAAATCCGGGGCCGTAGACCCCGAAGAGGACGCGCCCGAGGGCGTACGCCGAGGCCGTCGAGACGAGCGCGGCGATCACCGGCGTCACCCCGTCGGGGGCGTGCTGGTAGGCGTCTGGCTGCCAGCTATGGAGGGGCCACTGGGCGACCTTGATCGCGAAGCCGATGACGATAAAGGCCAGACCCGCGCGAGCGAGGGTGACGTTCTGGCCCTCGAGTTCGGGAATGGTCGCGGCCAGGTCGGCCATGTTGAGCGTCCCGGTTCCCATGAACAGGAGGCCCACGCCCATGAGGTACAGCGAGGCCGCGACCGTCCCCAGGATCAGGTACTTCAGAGCGGCGACCGCCGACTCGGGGCCGTCGCCGCTGGCGACCAGCGCGTAGGTCGCGAGGCTCGTGATCTCGAGGAAGACGAACAGGTTGAACACGTCGCCGGTGAGCGTGATCCCGAGCAGGCCGCCGACGAGCAGCAGGTAGGCAGTGTAGAACGTGTTCCCGCGCGGCCCGTTCGTCCGGGTGTGGAGGAGGACGCCGAACGCCGTTCCGGTGATCAGGAGGGCGATCAGGGTCGACAGCGGGTCCGCGACGAGTTCGATCCCCATCGGGGCCTCGAAGTTCCCGAGCACGTGAATCCGGGCGACCTCGCGGTTCGTCCCCTCGGCGACGAAGACGTCCGACGCCAGCACGAGAACGGCGGCGAACAGCCCCGCCGTCGTAATCGTTGCGACCGGCCAGCCGACGCGGTCGTATCGAAGGCCGAGCGCGATCGGCGCCAGCGACAGCAGGATGGGCGCGACGATCAGCAGGACGACGAGCGTCTCGAGGCTACTCATCGCTGCGCACCTCCCGGAGGGTGTCCTCCCGAAGCGTCCCGTACTCGCCGTGGATGCGGACGATGAGCGCGAGGCCGACCGCCGTCAACGCGATGCCGACGACGATGGCGGTGAGCACGATCACCTGCGGGAGCGGACTCGCCAGCGGCGCGTCCGTCCCCGTTTTGAGAATCGGCGCCCGGCCGCCCTCGACGTAGGCCGTGGCGACGAAGAACAGGAAGATCGCCGACTGGAACAGGTTGACGCCGATCAGTTTCTTCACGAGGTTCTGGCTGGCGATAGTCATGTAGAGCCCGATGCCGAGCACGACGAACACCAGGACGTAGGCGTAGTGGCTTGCGAGTAGCTCAATCATCGGTAGATCCCTCCGTCTCGTCGAATTCGTTGGTCGCGAAACCCGCTGCCGTCGCGAAGAACAGCGTGACGATCACCCCCGAGACGATCAGGGCGATGCCACCGACCTCGATGGCCTCCATCCCCCACTTTTTGGCGATGCCGATCGACTCGAAGCGCGCGTACTCGAGGAACGCGCCGTCCAGGGCGATGGTCGCGAGGCCGATCCCGACGAAGACGGCGACCCCGCCGGTCACGAGGGCGACGATGGCGCTGTTTGCGAGCCACTGTCGGGTCGGCTCGATTCCGAACGCGAAGGCGATCATGAGGATGGTGACGCCGACGATGGCACCACCCTGGAAGCTCCCGCCGGGCGTGTTCGCCCCGTGTAGAGTCATGAACAGACCGTAGGTGAGCGTGAACGGGGCGATGATCCTGACCGCCACGAGGATGACCTGGCTCTCGGTGTAGGTGTCCTCGAACCCACCGTTGACGGGTTCCCGATCGCTCATCAGACGAACACCTCCCGTTTCAGGACGAGCAAGGTGGCGACGCCGGCCGCGAAGACGACGACCGCCTCCCCGAAGGTGTCGAAGCCACGGTAGGCGGCCAGGACGGCCGTCACCGCGTTTTCGGCCCCCGTGTCCGTGTACGCCGACTCGAGGTACGCCTGGGTCACCTCGGCGTTCGCCCAGATGGGCGCCTCCTGGGAGCCGACGGCGTACATCTCGGGCAGGACCGCCGTCACGAGCACGAGGACGAACGCCCCGACGACGACGAGCGAGGGCACGTGAATCGACTCGAAGCGGTCCTCGGTCGTCGGACGGGCCGTCCGGGCGATGGTGAGCAACAGGAGCACCGTCGTCACGCCAGCGCCGATGGCGGCTTCGGTCATGGCCACGTCGGGCGCGAGTAGGAAGGCGTACAGGATCGCCATTCCCAGGCTGTAGGCGCCGAAGACGACGATGGCCGAGAGGACGTCCCGGAACAGCGCGGTCGCGACGGCCGACAGCAGGACGAACGCCGCGAGGGTGTAGGCGACGGCGCTCATCGCGAGTCACCTCCCGTGTCGTCCTGGTCGCGGGCGTCGTCGGCCGTCCACGGATCGATACCGACGTCGGAGGCCGAACGCGCGATGGCGTGGGCGGCCGTCGGGTTCGTGACGAAGACGAAGAACAGCAGGAGGACGGTGTACGCCGTCGCGTGTTGCCATCCCAGCGCCAGCGCGACCGCCGCGAGCGTAAAGCCGGCGCCCAGTGTGTCCGTCTGGGAGGCCGTGTGCGCGCGTGTGTAGACATCTGGAAGGCGGATGACGCCGATCGCCGAGACGAGCGTGAAGAACACACCCGCACAGACGAGGGTGACGATGGCCCAGAAGCGGATCGTCTCGATCACAGCACTCCACCTCGTTCGACGGTGAACTTCGAGATGGCGATCGCCATCAGGAAGTTCAACAGGGCGTAGATCAGCGCGATGTCGAGGTACCACGGCTGCTCGAGCGCCACCGAGAGCAGCGCGAGGATGACGACCGTGTTCGTCCCGAGGACGTTGACCGCGAGGAGACGGTCCTGGGTCGTCGGGCCGGCGACCGCGCGGTAGAACATGACGATGGCGAGCACGACGAACACCGCGGCGGCGGCGAGGAAGATCTCGCTGAGGTCGGTCGGCATCATCGTTCGTCACCTCTTTCGGTGGAAGACCTGGAGTTCGAGTCTGGGTCAGCGTCAGTGTCCGCATCAGCGTCCGCGTCGAGAGCAGGCTCCGGATAGACGACCTCGGCATCTTCCCGTTCTCGAGGCGACGCGATGGCCGCGGACCCCCGGCCGTAGAAGACGAACCGGATCGCTCGCTCGAGGCCGCCGTCGAACAGATCGTCCTGTGCGGCAGGGATCAGCGTGTGGACGATCAGCGACTGGTCGTTCGCCCGGACGGTCAGCGTCCCTGGCGTGAGCGTGATGCTGTTGGCCAGCGCAAGCAGCGGCAGGCCGCTCTTGACGCGGGCGTCGACGCGCGTCAACGTGGGCTCGATCGGCATCGAGGGCCGAAGGATGGCGATCGAAACCGCCACGTTGGCTTTGACGATCTCGTAAAGGAGGTAGGGAATGTAGAGCAGAAAGCGAACCAGCAACACGGGGCCGCGCGTGATCGACGGCTCGTGGATGAACGTGACCTGCGAGAGCGTCAGCGAGACGATTCCGGCGACGGCGACGCCGGTGACGAGGTCGAACCAATAGGTCGGATCGCCGAGGATCAGGTAGAAAATGAACGAGATGCCGAAGAGACCGAAAAAGCGACGCCAGCCGCCGGTACTGACGAATCGCGCGTGCTGGGCTGGCCGGTCGACCGGCGCTTCGTCGAATGGCAGGTCGGTCCGTGTAAGTTCGCGCTCGAGCGGTTGCAACAGCGGCGCGGTCGCCCCGGGCTGGTACTCCGGATCGAGGACGAGTCGGTCCAGGTCGTGTGCCTCGGCATAGGCCGCGAACGCGTCGGCGTAGTCCTTCGGGCCGAAGAGGTACTCGTCGGCGCCGATGATGGCCGTCTCGACGATAACGGTCGCGTCGACGTCGTCGGTGTCTTCGCCGACCCACGTCGCCGCGCGCTCGAGCAAACGCTCGGCGGCCTCGAGTTCCGCGCGCTCCTCGGGGACGTCGGCCTCGAAGGGGACGGCGACCACGAGGTGACAGACGAGTTCCCCGGGGCCGGACTCGGACTCGAGACTCGACTGGACCGCGTAGGCGACCGTCTGGCGGACGGTGGACGACTCAGAGAGCGGAACGAGCAGGCGGTCAGCCGCCACGGTGGCTCCCTCCGGTCGAGCGCCCGTGCGGGTGACACGCTCGAGTCGCCCGGGTTCCGGCCCCCGATCCGGCTCCGAAAACGACGCTCGAACGCGTGCGATATTCGTTACTCATGGCGCTGGTGTCTGATAGTCGACTCAAGCGGTAGCCGCAGGAAAACTATTTCGTTATCCGCCAGATGGAACGGGGATTTTTTCGGGTTCCGGAACGCGTTTCCTGAATTGGGGTTTCGAGTCCTTTAGGTGTTTTCCCACTGGAGGACTAGGCGATACTCGATGACGCTGTACTCGCGGCTCCGGCCGCTGGCGTTCGCGCTGCCGCCCGAAACGGCTCACGACGCCGGGAAGGCGGCCCTCCGGGCGGCCCAGTCGACGTGGCCGACCAGATGGGCCCTCGAGGCCGCCTACCGGTACGAACACCCCGCCCTCGAGGTCGAGCGGTTCGGGACGACGTTCCCCAATCCCGTGGGCGTCGCCGCGGGCTTCGACAAGAACGCGGAGTGTACGCACGCCCTGGCCGCCCTCGGATTCGGCTTCGTCGAAATCGGGACCGTGACGCCGTACGCCCAGACCGGCAACGAGCGCCCGCGCCTGTTCCGCCTCCAGGAGGACGAGGCGATGGTCAACCGGATGGGATTCAACGGCGACGGGATGGATCGGGTCCGAAAGCGGCTGGAAGCCGACGGCACGCCCCGGATTCCCCTCGGCGTCAACATTGGAAAGATGAACACCTCGAGCGAGCGCGAGGCGATCGAGGACTACCGCCGCGTCTTCACCAGACTGGCGCCGTTCGCCGACTACGTCGTCGTCAACGTCTCCTGTCCGAACACGCCCGACGAGTTCGACGAGAGTTCGCCCGAGCACCTCGAGGCCATCTTCGAGACCCTCCACGCCGAGAACGACGCCGACGTCCCGCTTCTGGTGAAGATCGGTCCCGATTCGCCCGAGGAGTCGGTCCTCGAGTTGCTCGAGATCGTCGAGGCCCAGGGAGTCGACGGGATCGTCGCTACGAACACGTCGACCGGGCGCGAGGGCCTGCGCTCGCCCGCGAGCGAGGAGTGGGGTGGGCTGAGCGGTGCTCCGCTGCGGGATCGCTCGACGGACGTCGTTCGTCTCCTGGCGTCGAACACCGACGTGCCCATTATCGGCGTCGGCGGCGTCGACTCCGCCGAGCGCGCCTACGAGAAGATCCGCGCCGGGGCTTCGCTGGTGCAACTCTACACTGGTTTCGTCTACAACGGGCCGTCGACGGCGAGGGAGATGAATCGTGGGCTCCTCGAGTTGCTCCGCGAGGACGGGTTTTCGTCGATCGAAGACGCTGTTGGGGCTGACCTCGAGTGAGATATCGATTTTCGGGTGGCGACGCTCTCGTGCCCCGTCAGTCCACGATGAATTCGGCGTCGACGGAGTGGAAATCCTCCCCCTCGAGCGTCTCGTTTGCGACGTACTCGCCCGACACGGGATTGGTCACGCCATCGATTTCGACGCGCACCTCGCCCTCGACCGACGTGTTGTAGACGCCGTTGAGGTCGAACGTTGCGGCGCTTCCGGCGTATTCGTCCGAGTTGACGGCGATCTCGTCGACCGTCCCGTCCCCGTTGCGGTCCATGTAGACGGTCACGTCGTCGTTCGTGAGCCCGTCTACGCTGGTTCCGTCAGGATAGTCGACCGTGATCGTGTCGACCTCGCCGTCGAAGTCGGCGGACGGATCCGCCAGGGTCCACGTGTGGTAGGACTCCGTACCCGCCGTTGCCGGGTCGGCCTCGAGAACGTCGGACCGAACGTCCGTTTCGGCGGTGAACGCTCGAACGGATCCGTAGGCGGTGTAACCGTGGTTGGACTCCACGACGGCGCGGAACTCGTACTCGGCGCCCGCTTCGAGTCCGTCGACGTCCTCACTGAACGATCCGGTATCCTCGAGCAGGCGGGTCTTCGTGGTGTTCACGAGGTCGCCCGCCCGCCCCCACTCGAAGGAGACCTCGCCCCAGTCGGCGCCGTCGAGGTCCTCGAGCGTTCCGTTCAGCGTCGCTGACGCGTCGCCGACGCGGGTCGCCGCGTCCGTCGCGACGGTCAGGTCGGTGACGTTGTATTCGGCGTCGATCGAGAGGCTGTCGTCGCCCTCGAGCGTCTCCGTCGCGACGTACTCGCCCGACTCCGGATTCGCGACGCCGGCGATTTCGACCCGCACCTCACCCTCGACCGACGTGTTATACCGACCGTCGAGGTCGAACGTCGCCGCGCTTCCGGTGTACTCGTCGGCGTTGACGGGGATCTCGTCGACCGTGCCATCGCCGTCCCGATCCATGGATACCGTCACGTCGTCGTTCGTGAGGCCGTCCAGACTGGTCCCGTCGGGGTAGTCGACGGTGATCGTATCGAGCTCGCCGGCGAATTCGTCGGCGGGGTCCGCGAGCGTCCACTCGTGATCTGCGTCGGCGCCGGGATCGTTCGGCGACGCACGCAAGACGTCCGTTCGAATACCCTTGCCGCTTTCGTAAGCCGACCAGAGGTGGAAGTCGGCGGTGTTCAGCTGACTCGTTTTGAGAAGCTTTCGACTATCGCCGGCGTAGTTCGTGTCGTCGCGAACGTCGTCGTAGTTTAGCCGGAGGTCCGACCCGAGGCCCGCGGCGAGGTCGTCGAGATTGGCTCGTTCTCCGGCGGTTTCGCTGCCGCTGCCCATCAGGAGGACGACACCTCCCTCGTCGACGTAATTCTGCACCTCCGTGATTTCGGCGTCGCTCCACGCCTCCGGGCTACAGGAGGCGACGAGCGCGCGGGCCTCCGACAGGCTGTACCCGTATCCGTTCCCGTACTCATTGATGCTGTGGAGTTCGATACCCAGCCCCTCGAGGTGGCGCTGGTAGTAGGCGGTGTCTTCGGCCGACACCGCATTGTCCTGCTCGAAGGTTCGGTGGCCGCCATCGACAAGCACCGGCCCCGAGGGCTCGTCGCTCCCGTGCAGGTGGTCGATCAGGTTCGTGACGAACGTGAAGTGGTTCAGGTCGGCCGACTCGCCCTCCCAGCGCTCGTTTATCGTACAGCCACCGAAGTACGCGAGGTTGCGCGACTCGTCCACGCCGACCATCGGAATCGCGTCGTAGTCGACGGTGCTCGAGGCCGTGTTCTCCTGGACGGCGGTGTCCTCGGCCCAGACCGGCACTCGCGAATCGGGGACGGGGCCGTCCGTCGTCCTCACGCTCGAGGTGTGGGGATGGAACGTCGCCGCGACGTCGTCGTTTCGCCACTCCGAGACGTGGCCATCGTCGGCGACCCAGAGCCCGCGCCCGGCCGCCCGGGCGGCTTCCTGGGCCTCGAGGTACTCGTCGGTGTTCGTCAGGCTCGCGGCGTACACCCGGGCGTATCCCTCCTCGAGGGTGAGTTTGTTGTACACCGTGTAGGTGCCGTCGCCGGCTCGGTCGTACCGGATCTTCGCGAGGAGACGGCCGAACTGATCGATTTCCTCGGAGGCGCAGTCGACCTGGACCTGGCAGGCCGAACCCGCCGGGAGTTCCGTCTCGGCAAAACTGGTGGCCTCGTTGCCCCAGTGCTCGAGGTGCGCCTCGTCCTCGATGAACTCCCACTCCTCGATCTTCTCGTAGCTCGTGTTGCCGGTTTTCTCGGGCGTGTCGTGCCCGAGCGTGCGGACGTTGTACTCCTCACCGGTCTCGTACACGTAGACGTCGAAGGTGTCACCGTCGACGACGCGTGTGATCTCGGCGTCGTACCAGACGCCACAGTCGAGCGCGGAATCGGCAGCCTGTGCCGGTTGCGCTGCGGCCAGCCCGGCGAGCGTGCTCGTGACGGTTTTAATGAAGGTACGCCGTTTCACAGTGTAACACGGCAGTGATTGTCTGGCGACTGAACATCAATATTCCGACAAATAATACTATGTTGTTAAGTATCATTCTTATTTAAACCGGCTATAGTCACTCCTGAATTACTTCTGAAGAAGGCTGAGAGAAGGTGTCAGCCACACATCAATATAGCAGTGCTCGAGTTCGACGCACGTACTCGACTCGGGATCGAACAGCACATCCCGAGGAACGTCGTACTCGGTGCTCTCGGATGCTTAGAGCCCGATGTTCAGCGCGTAGGGCCAGGCGGCGTTGCTGACCGCGAGGAACGCGAGGGCCGCGCCCGCGCCGTAGACGTTCTTGAGGAATGCCGTCATCTCGTTCTGGGCCTCTTCGCCCTCGACGTTCCAGAAGTCGTGCATCTTCAGCGCCGAGACGACGAGGAACACCGCGAGCGCACCGGCACCGATAGCGGGGAACACGCCCGCGATGAGCGAGAGTCCCCCGAGGACGAGGAGGACGCCGCTCAGCACGACGGACGCTTTCGGTGCTGGCAGGCCCTTGAACTCCGCGTAGCCGGCCATCCCCTCGACGTCGAGGAAGTGATTGAATCCCATGAACGCGAGGACGCCACCGAAGATCACGCGAGCGAGCAGGAACGCCACGTCGGCGCCGGCAGACTCGAACATCAGGCGCTCACCTCGAGGTCGCGGGTGGTCGTGGGACGGTTCGATCCGTAGTTGCAAACTGGTTTCATTGCGTTACCAGGTACGAATTGGAACCTATATATCGGTTCCCGGACATGCATGCAACCGGGTTACGGTGACGTTACCGACGTTTCGTCCCGATGCAACGATCGGATTTCGAAGACTCGATTCGATTCCGAGACCGCTCATTCCATATAGCCGAGGCCCTTCAACCGATCCTCGACGCCGGAGAAGTCGTCGTCGACGCTTTCTTGGTCGCGCTCGCTCGTGACGTCTCGGCGGGCGACCTTGGTCCCGGTGGGTTCGGCGTCCGGTCGGAACGCGTCGAAGAGAACCCGGCCGTCGGCGTTCGTGGGGACGGGCTTGCCGATCCCGTGGAGTAGCGTGGGGGCGACGTCAACGACCCGCGCCCCTCGTAGCGTCGCCCCGGGTTCGATCGAGGGGCCGCGACAGAGCATGATTCCCTCGGGGCGATGGCTTGCGGCGGTCGGCGACGGGTCGCCGAACGGCTCGTCGGAGATGGCGTTGCGCCCCTCGTAGCGGTTCGTCCCGTTGACGATGAGGTCCGGCGAGTCGGGGTCCGTCGGGAAGAGGTCGTCGCCGTCGTAGACGACGAAGACGCGCTCGCCCGCGTCGTCGGTAATCGACTCGAAGAGGTCGGTGAGTTCGGCCTTGAGCGCCGGGATCTCTCGCGGCGAGACGACGCCGTGGTCGAACCGATCCGAGTCGTTGACGTAGAGGTTGCCCGCGTCGTGGACGAACGCGACGGTTCGCTCGTAGTCCACGTCGTAGAGGGCGTGCTGGCCGGGGATCTGCTCGGCAACGGAGTCGAGTAGCTGGCGCGGCAGCTTCGAGACCAGGAACTCCTCGGAGATGCCGATCCGGTTCAGCGCACTCGAGACGCGTTCCCGGGAGATTCCCAGGCTCGCGAGCGCGCCGCGGGTTCCGTCGTCTTCCTCCTCGAAGAGGTACCCTTCCCGCTCGAGGAAGTGATTCGGGTAGGCGAGTTCGTCGATGGGCCCGAACCCGTGATCGGAGACGACGTAGAGGTCGGCGTCGTGCTCGTCGGTGTAGTCCATCACCTCGCCGAGAATGTCGTCGAGTGCCCGGTACTGCTCGAGGATGCGGTCTTCGTCCCAGATGAGATGCTGGAAGCGGTCGGGCGCGGTGTAGACGAAGAAGAACAGCTCCCAGTCGTCCCGACGCTCCATCAGCAGTCGCATCAGTTCCCGGCGCTTCCGGAGGATGTCCGAGACCGCGACCTCGAACTCGTCGAGGCGGTCGGCGTAGTCGGGGTAGTTGAGACTGATCTGGTAGTCGGGGATGCGGTCGACGATTTCGTCGGCGAGTTCCGGCGGGTGAGTGAAGTCGTGCTCGAGCGAGGGCGTCATCATCCCCGCGACCACCTCGCCGTCGATGTCGGTCGCGGGGTAGGTCATCGGGACGTTGCCGACGACCGCGGGGCCGAGTTGCTCCCACAGCGGCGGCTGCTTGCAGTCCCGGCTGGTGTACATCCGGTGGGAGTACGACGAAGAGAGCTGCTGAAAGCCGTAAATCCCGTGTTTATCTGGCCAGACACCGGTCGCGATCGACGGCCACGCCAGCGGCGTCGTCGCCGGACGCGTGCTGTCGAGCGGGCCCGACGCCCCCTCCTCGCGCAGTCGGGCGAAGTTCGGGAGCGTTCCCTCGTCAGTCCAGCGTTCGATCAAGTGCCAGGGGACGCCGTCGAGACCGAGCACGAACGCTCGCTCGGACGCCGTCGTCGATGTAGATCCGCTCATGATGATACTCGAGGCGTTGGTGACGCCTGCTGTCGCTGACAAGGCGTACGGAGGCCTTTGTTATCCAGCGACTGTCCCCTGGAAACCGCCACGAACGGAACACACTCTCCCGTTCGAGACGGTTCACTCGATGGGTACTACCGCGGGATTCGGCGGGAAGCACACCAGGGATACACGTTTCAACCCGGCCGGGCGCGAACGGCCACAGCGGGGTGGCAGGCCGTCCATAACAAAACCGTTACGAGAGAATCCACCAGCCATGTTCGCTCCCGTCGACGCCCCGAGTCGCGACCGCGAGCGGGTGGCAGGTGACCGTCGTGGGTAGCGTCGTCGTCTCGGTCGATGCCGAACTCGGCTGGGGTTTTCTCGACCTCCACCCACCGCCGGCCGACCGCATCGAGCGCTGCCGACACGGCTGGCACGCCCTCCGCGAGGCCTTCGAGGCCTACGACATCCCCGCCACGTGGGCCGTCGTCGGCCACCTCATGCTCGAAGACTGCGACGGCCGTCACGTCGACCACCCCGCTCCAGCGGGCTGGTTCGAGCGCGAGCGAACCGACTGGAAGGATCGCCCGGACCTCCGGTTCGGTCCCGACCTGGTCCGGTCCGTGCTCGAGTCGCCGGTCGACCACGAGTTCGCGAGCCACTCGTTCTCCCACGTCCTCTTCGGCGCCCCGAGCACTGATCGGGACCTGGCTCGCGCCGAGTTCGAGCGGGCGCTCGAACTGGCCGATGAGTGGGGGCTCGAGTGCTCGTCGTTCGTCTACCCGCGAAACGACGTCGGCCACCGGGCGGCGCTCGCCGAGGCGGGCTTCACCGCCTACCGGGGCCGAACGTCGACGCCGGAGGGATTCCGGGCGGTCCTCGACACCGGCCTGGGCGGGCGCTCGGTGCTGGTCGAACCGACGGTCGACGAGCACGGCCTGGTGAACGTGCCGGCCTCGCTGTTTTGCTTCGGATTCGAGGGCGTCGCCAGGACGGTCGCCGAGTCCGTCTGGACCGATCCGATGGTCGTGACGGCCCGTCGAGCGATCGACCAGGCCGTCGCGGCCGACGACGACCGACTCTGTCACCTCTGGCTCCATCCGAACAACCTCACGACCGACCGCGACGACGAGCGGATGCGAGCGATCCTCGCCTACATCGACCGGCAGCGTCGAGAGACCGACCTCACCGTGGAGACGATGGACGAGGTCGCCGCTCGAATCGGCGAGTCGACCGAGGACGCTGACGAAAGCGAGAACGCGGACGAGGAGGGACTCGAGACGAGCATCACGCAAACCGTCGGTGGCGACGACTAATTTAGGTCTGCGAGCGAACGCGGGAACAACGACGCCGTTCTCGTGATTCGGACAGCCTGTCGATGATATCCTGGTTATAACTATAGAAACGATAGTGAAGAGTTTCGGTAGGGGACGCTTACTCGTCTACGATCGCCTGTGCTCAGGATCGCGTCACTCGCGTTCGCTGCTGGTCTACTCGCTCGAGCCCCGTCACCGACTCGTAGACGTCGAGGACGGCGTCGGTCGTGCGCTCCAGGCTCACCTCGCGGGCGGCCCTGCGGCCGTTCGACCGAGCACCCGACTCGAGGATCGACGCCAGGCCGTCGACCAGGACGTCGTCGGCGTCGGCCACGCACGACGGGAAGACGCCCTCGAGGCGTTCGCGCACGTCACCGACGTCGACGGCGACCACCGGGAGGTCGCAGGCCATCGCCTCCTTGACAGCGTTAGGCGACCCCTCGCTGTGGGAGGTTAGCAGGAGGGCGTCGGCGGCGTTCATGTAGTGGGGCATCTCGTCGTGGTCGACGCCCGAAATCGTCCGCAGGGAGACGGGGCGCTCGAGTCGACCGTCGACGCGGTCGACGATCCGTTTCGCCCGCGGATAGTTCTTCACCGACCGGTCGGGCGCGTAGGGGAACAGAACCGCGTGCTCGTCAGTGGGCCAGCCGACGCGATCACGGGCGGCCGCCTGCGACCACGGCCGGAAGGTCTCGAGGTCGACGCCGTCGGGGATCACGCGACACTCCCGACCGAGGGCATCGGCCATCGCCTCGGACATGACGATTACCTCGTCACAGAAGGGTGCACAGAAGCGACTCACGGGAGCGACGGGGCCGTGGACGTCCGATCCCCAGAGCGAGCAGACGACCGGCACCTGTCGTTGGGCGAGCGCCATCGGGGCCGTGAGCCCGTAGTGGGCGTGGATCAGGTCGTATTCGTGATCCAGTTCGCGGCGCACCGTCCGAAAGAAGCGGAGGTACTCGAGCGGCCCGCGAGCGTTCTCGCCGGTCGCGTCGCCGGCGACCGACAGCGTCTCGAATCGAACGCCGCGGCGCTCGAGGGCAGCCTGTTGCTGGTTCAAAAACGGCGCGTCCGCGGCGTTCGTCAGCGTGAGTACGTCCATTCGGCCGAGAGACCACCGGGAACGTGCTTTGTTAGGAACGGCCTTCGCCACGAGGTTGGCACCTGAACCGAGTCGTCCCCCGGTTTAAGGCTCTACCGGGCACGACTCGAAACGGGTCTGTCGACGTCGAACGTCAGCCTCGAGCGTCGACGTCGAACGTCGAGCGACGTCCGTCAGACGTGGGTCACACCCAAGCCGGTTGACGAACTCGAGGCTACCAGGAGTTTCGGTTCCAACAACCACATATAAATACTATCTATCGATTGTCGACGAAACGCTTATACTGGTGAACATTGAAGCGGCTGTCAGGACGATCAATGTCACTCTCCGATCTATTCACTGGACTTCTGCCGGGGACAGACGCCGAGCCGGAGTCACCTGACGCGCCACGCGGCGCCCACGTGGACGGGCCGACGACGGTCGTCTACGAGTGTCGAAACTGTGGAACGACAGTCGACCCGAAGACGAGTCGGTGTCCCCACTGCGATCACGACGAGATCGTCGAGTACCCCATCGACTAAACTCGAGGAAGCGAAACGCAGTCTCCTTAATACTGTCGCGTGAACGGACCGTATGGACATCCGTCTGGACGACGTCAACAGGCGCATCATCCACGCCCTCATGGAGGACGCGCGGTCCATCTCGGCGCCGATGATCGCCGACGAGGTGGGCGTTTCGGCGGCGACGATCCGCAACCGAATCGGGCAGCTCGAGGAGGCGGGCGTGATCGAGGGCTATCACGCGAACGTCGACTTCGAGCGCGGCGACGGCCGGTTACGTAATCTCTACCTCTGTAACGCCCCGGTCGACGACCGCGAACGAATGGCCCACCAGGTGCGACTGATTCCCGGCGTGATCAACGTCCGCGAGCTCATGACCGGCCGGCGAAACCTCCACGTGCTCGCCGTCGGTACAGACACGAACGACCTGCGCCGAATCGCCCGCGAAATCGCCTCTCTCGGGATCGACATCGAGGACGAGGACTTACTCCAGGCCGAACACTACCAGGCCTATCGCCCCTTCGGCCCCGACGACCGGACGCCACAGCCGCTCTCCGATTACATCAGCCTGACCGGCGGCGCCGAGGTCGTCGAGGTGACCGTCGCCGAATCGGCCCCCATCGCAGGGCTCTCGCTCGAGCGCGCCGCCAGGGAGGGCGTCCTCGCCGACGACGTGCTCGTGATCGCCATCGAGCGAGACGACGCCGTGTTGACTCCTCGCGGCGACACCGAGATCGAACCCGACGACCTCCTGACGCTGCTCTCACGTGAAGGCGTGACCGGGGACGCGCTCGAGGCGTTCGAGGCGGGCGACCGGTAGTTCCACGGACAGGATACCTCGGCCTCGAGCGAGACTAGCGGTAATCGAACTCCTCAAGGCGCTCCCCCAGACGCGCGTCGTCGAACGTGGGATCGTCGCAGGCCGTACCGTGAGCGACGTTCGCGTACGTGCCGTAGCCGACGGGAGCAGTCGTCAGCGCCGACGGATCGCGTCCGGTCATCAGATTGGGAATCGGACGTCCCAGCGTCGCCATCACCAGCGGCGCGACGTCCGCGGCGGTGAGACAAACTGGTTCCGGGGACTCCCGGATCGTCGGCCCGGACGCGAAGAACGTCCCGACGTCCGTTCGCGTCACGCCCTCGAGTCGCGTGAACCGTCGCTCCGCAGGAGCGGCCGACAGCGAGCAGTCCGTCCCCGCAGTGGAGACGAGGACGTCGGGCGCCTCGCGGGCGAACGGCCCCCCGTATAGGTGCTCGCGTCGACAGGCGAACTCGAGGGCGGGGTTCCCCCTCGGGTCCACGAGGCCGGTCAGCGCCTCGAGCACCCGCGTGCGGGTCTCCTCGTACGTCGAGTTGACGACCCGACCGTAACGCTCCCGGCCGGCGACGTTGAGGCGGACCCCTGCACCGGTCTGGCTCGGGAAGAACGCCTCCGAGATCGCCCACCGATACCCGTCGGCGTCCCGATGCCTCTCGTTCGCTTCGCCGCCGAACGCACTCCTGACGACGCCCAGTATCGACTCGAGCGCCCCCGACAGTCGCCACCGGCAATCTCGTGCGTCCCGCTCGAGCAGGTCGCGATCGGCGAGCACCTCGTTGACGTGGACGCGATACCCTCGCGAGCGCTCGACGCCGAGCGGCGAACACCCGATGACGGTCGATTCTTCAGGAGTGGCCTCGAGGACGTCCTGGACGAGTCGATCCGCGGCCCGGCACGCAGCCTCGAGGGCGCGGTCGCCGGCGTCCGCGTCGACGTCCCCGAGGAGGTCCGGATCGGCGACCGGAACGTGGACGAGCGCCAGCTCCCAGGACTCGCCCTCGAGCAGGTCGCGGGCGAGGCGACGTCTCGTCTCGAGGAGCGTCGGCACCTGAGCCGGATCCTCGATGTCCCGAAGTGTCCACGGCGAGCCGGGTGAGCCGGACGGGAGTCTCGCGTCCGCGGGGGCACTCGATGTAGGGCCGTCGAGTGACTCCACGGGGCGCCGTCCAGGAACCACGACGCCAGTCACTGGCCCCGGTGGGTCGGTCATCGGCAACCCGCAGGCCACCGTGGACGCGCCCTCGCCGGTGAGGTACGCCCAGAGGGTCGGCCGACGAACATCGACGGCGGAGGCTGGCCGGCGCTCACCGTTAGGATAGTTCGCGCGGACGACGTCGTCGAAGACACCGTGGTAACTCGGGTCGGTCCCCGTCAGCAGCGACGTCCAGGCGCTCGCCGGACTGGCCGGGACGGTCGACTCGAGCGACCCCGAAACGCCGCGGGTTCGGAGGCCGGAAACGGTCGGCATCGCGTCGGCGAAGCGTTCGAGGTGTCGGTTCGTCACGCCCTCGAACGCGAAGACGACGGTCTTCACGGCGACCACTGCCGATCCCTCGAGGGCGAGACCGCGCGCCGGCCGACGACCCGCTTGAGCGCGAACAGTTCGTTCATGCGCACACGGACGACTAGCGGTGGTTTCGTTATTCTGCGACTTCCAGCGGGTCGGGACCGGTTACGGTCGCTCGCGGTCGGCTAGTCGGTCCTTCTCGACCTGTTCGCGATCGGATAACCGGTCTGCGTCGGCGCTCTCGATCGACGAAAAGTGCGAGCTACCGCCCGGTCGCATCGAACGTCGCCGGACGGCCGATCGTCGAGGTGTCAGTTTCGGTCGGCAAGTCGCCGTCGATGACCGTCGGCCGGCCGTCGCGCGCACCGCCGAGCGTGACGACACGGTGGTCCGTGTTCGACAACGAGAGCACGTCTCGGCCGTCGAGGACCACCATCGGCTCGAGGTCGGCCCACGGGATACGCTCGAAGGCGTCCTGGGGCGTGACGAGGATCGCCGCGTCGAACGTCGGCCCCGACACCAGGCCCTCGACGTCGATCGCTCGAGCGCCGAAGTCGGCCGGGTCGACCAGTGGATCACAGCCCCAGACCTCGGCGCCGCGCTCGCGGAGGGACTCGACGACGCCGATGGCGGGGGAAGCCCGGGTCTCCTCGACGCCCGGTCGGTAGGTGAACCCGAGGACGAGGACCGTGGCGTCCTCGAGGCTGCCGGCGGGTTCCTCCCCGTGGCTATCGCGTTCGCTTTCGTCCGTACCCGAATCGTTGAGCGCCGCCTCGAGCATCGACACCGTGCGCGCGGGCATCTCGCGATTGACCTCGCGGCCCAGTTCGACCATCGAGAGCGGGGCCTCGGTCTGGGCGAGCAGGAAGTGCGGATAGTAGGGGATGCAGTGCCCGCCGACGCCCGGACCCGGGTCGTGCAGGTGACACATCGGAATGTGGTTGGCCGTTTCGATCGCCTCGCGCACCGAGATCCCGAGGTCGTCGGCGGTGCCCGCGAGCTGGTTCGCCAGCGCGATGTTGACGTCGCGGTAGACCCCCTCGAACACCTTGACGGCTTCCGCCGTCGTCGCGTCCGAGACCAGGTGAACCGCGTTGGCTGAGAGTTCGTCGTAGACCAGCGCGGCCGCCTGCCCGCTCGCCTCGTCGACGCCGCCGACGACCTTCGGGTACTGCCCGCGGATGTCCCGCAGGGCCGTCCCCGAGGCGGTCCGCTCGGGACAGAACGCGACGCCGAAGGAGCCGGGCTCGAGCCCGCTTCGGGCCGCAAGGTGAGGCGCGATGACGTCCCGGCAGGTGCCCGGCGGCAACGTGGATTCCGCAATCACCAGGTCGCCTGGCTCGAGGCCGCTGGCGACGTCCTCGAGGACCGCCTCGATAGTCGAGAGATCCGGTTCCGGTTCGTCGCCGTCGGTGATCAGCGTCGGAACGATGATCACGTGGACGCGTGCCTCGCTGGCGGCGGCAGCCCCGTCGATCGTCGCCCGCAGTCGACTCCGCGAGACCTGTTCGGCGACGAGGTCGTCGAGACCGGGTTCGCCGCCGACGTGGCTCCGGCCGCCGTTCACCGTTTCGACCACGGTGGGATCGACGTCGACGCCGGTGACGGCGCCCGTTCCCTCGGCGAAGACGGCGGCGAGCGGGAGTCCCATCTTGCCGAGGCCGTACACCGCGACCGGAACCGATCCGCTCGTCAGCGCCCGTCGCTTCGTGGCTTCGTCCTCCGGCCCGCCATAGAGGGCCGTCGTCGCCCGACTCATCGAGCGACCACCTCCTGATCCTCGTCGGCGACGAACCGGTCGATCCGTTCGACCATCTCGAGGGCGGCCACGCCGTCCTCGCCGGTCACTACGGGCTCGGCGTCGTTTCGAACGGCGTCGACGAACGACTCGAGTTCGCGCTTGAGCGGTTCGCCGTTCTCGACGCGCGGGCGCTCGACGACGCTCTCGTGGCGGTGGCGGTTCGTCCCCTCGTCGGTGACGTACTCGGGGTAGGAATCCCGGTGGATCAGCACCGACTGCTGGAGGTAGTCGACCTCGACGAGGCACTCGCTGGCGGTCACCGTGAGCCGTCGCACCTTCTTCTGGGTACGGCGACTCGCCGTCAGCGAGACGATCACGTCGTCGGCCGTCATCGTCGCCGTCGCGTACTGGCCGTCGTCGGTGCTCGTCGCCGAGACCACCTCGGGGCGAGACTCGAGCAGCGAGCCGACGACGTCGATGTCGTGGATCATCAGGTCGAGGACGACGCCGTCGGTCGCCGTGCGGTCGATCGGCGGGCCGAGACGCTCGGCTTCGACGGCGATCACGTCCAGGTCGGCGATGACCGACTCGAGGGTGTCGACGGCCGGGTTGAACCGCTCGACGTGGCCGACCTGTAGAACGAGGCCAGCCTCCTCGGCCTTCCGCGCGAGGGCACGACCCTGCTCGACGGTCTCGGCGATCGGTTTCTCGACCAGCACGTGGACCCCGGCCTCGAGACACGCCGAGACCGTCTCGTAGTGAGCGTGGGTCGGCACCGCGACGGTGACGACGTCACAGTTCGCGAGTAGGTCGTCCATCGGCACGGCGGCGGTGCCGTAGCGGGCGGCGACCGTCTCCGCGAGCGCCTCGTCAAGGTCGCTGACGCCGACGAGGTCGACGTCCCGGCACTCGCTGTAGACGCGCGCGTGGTTCTCTCCCATCGATCCGACGCCGATGACGCCGGCCCGTACCGTCTCCGTCGAAGTAGTCTGTCGAGTCATTGTGAATTGTAGTAGTCGATAATCGCCTCGACGACCCGCTCGCGGTCGGCGGGCTCGAGGTTCGGGTGGACGGGTAGCGACAGCACGCGCTCGGCAGCCCGTTCGGCGTTCGGCAGCGTCGCTGCGGCCGTACTCACCGTCTCGTAGGCTGGCTGGCGGTGGATCGGCGTCGGGTAGTAGACCCCCGTCCCAATCCCGCGCTCTTCGAGCCAGGCGGCGAGGTTGTCCCGGTCGTCCGCCGCGACGGTGTACTGGTGGTAGACGTGGGTCATCCCGTCGGGGACAGTCGGCGTCTCCACCGGCACGTCGTCCAGCCCGTCGTCGTAGTACGCCGCGTTCGCCCGCCTCGCCTCGGTGAAGTCCGGCAGGCGCTCGAGTTGCGCCCGGCCGATGGCGGCGG
This sequence comes from Saliphagus sp. GCM10025317, assembly GCF_042663665.1. Lineage (NCBI taxonomy): Archaea > Methanobacteriati > Methanobacteriota > Halobacteria > Halobacteriales > Natrialbaceae > Saliphagus > Saliphagus sp. GCM10025317. The sequence goes on along the minus strand of NZ_JBHTAQ010000005.1, from coordinate 875,191 downwards.
CGAGGCTGGTCATACGGTGGTTCCCGCCGAGGGAGACGTGATCGTAGCCGCGCGTTCCGGTCACGTCCCGCCCGTGGTTGACGTAGCTCGCGGCGGCGTTCGCCACGTCCTCGCTGTCGGTCGTGATCATGCCGCCCTCGCCGGTCGTCATGTTCTTCGTCGGGTAAAACGAGAAGCAAGCGGCGTCCCCGAGGCTGCCGACGCGCTCACCGTCGATGGCCGCGCCGTGGGCCTGGCAGGCGTCCTCGAGGACGAACAGGTCGTGCGCGTCGGCGATGTCGCACAGGGGCCCCATCGCTGCGGGCAGCCCGTAGAGGTGGACCGGCAGGATGCCGACGACGTCCTCGCGCTCGCGCACGACTGCCTCGGCGGCGTCGGGGTCGATCGTGTGCGTCTCGGGGTCGATATCGGCGAAGACCGGCGTCGCTCCGGCCAGCCTGATCGCGTTCGCACTGGCGACGAACGAGAACGTCGACGTGACGACGGCGTCGCCCGCCTCGACGCCCAGCGCCTTGAGGGCGGTGACCAGCGCCGTGGTTCCGTTCGTCGTCGCGACGCCGTGCTCGGCGCCGCAGTAGCGGGCGAACTCGGACTCGAAGCGGCGAACTTCGGGGCCGTCGGCCAGCTGGCCGCTCTCCAGGATCGCGTGCACCCGATCGTAGACCGCCTCGCCCAGGTCGGGGTCGGCGATAGAGATGTCGCCGGTCATGCGATTCGGTTCGGCCCATCGAGGGGTGCCGGGAGGGCTCTCGATTCCGCCGGCGCGCCGATCGCGAGCGTGTCCGGGGGGACGTCCTCGGTCACCAGCGCCCCCGCCCCGACGAACGCGTTCTCGCCGATCGTGACTCCGGGGAGGATGGTCGCGTTCGCCCCGATCGAGGCGCCGTCCTCGATGGTCGGTCCCTCGAGGTCGACCTCGGTTCGGATGGGGTACTGGTCGTTCGTGAGGACGGCGCCGGGGCCGACGAACACGTTGTCTCCGATCGTCGTGTCCGTCGGGACGTAGACGGCCGACTGGATGCTCACGTGCGAGCCGATGTCGGTTCGCCCGTCGACGATCGTCTTCGTGCCGAGCAGGACGTCGTGGCCGATCGTCGTCTTCTCGCGGACGAGCACGTCGTGGCCCGTCGTGAAGTCGTTCCCGACGACGACGTCACCGTAGACGATCGATCCCCGACGGATCGTCGCGTCGTCGCCCAGCGTGGTCGGCTCGAACGCGTCGTCGACCCCATAGCCGACGGTCGCCCCGTCGTCGATCGAGCACCGGTCGCCCGCCGTGTAGGTCGCGTTGGTTACCGCCACGGCCGGTCACCCCGCGTTGTCGATGCCGTTCGGTCGTCCGTCCGTCGATATCGGTGCGTGTACATGGAGATCAGATACCCGGTTGGGTAATCACGTAGGATCATCCGGTAATCGGGCTTTGTTATCCCCGGCCTGAGCGCCGGTAGCGCGCCACTACGAACGAGCAGCCACTGGCTCGAGACCGAAGAGACGGCCGGCCTTTCGGCGACGAGAGGGGGGTTTCGCGTTCACGTGTGCGTGACAGTTCGAGAGTGGTGAGAAACACCGAATCAGATCGGTACAAACCGATTTCGAGACGGTAGCCGCGAGATAGTAAAGTGTCACTCGGTGGCACCTGAGTGCGTGAGTCTCTCGACGACGGGTACCTGGGAGCGGTTTCGAGGACATCGATGACCATGACCGATGGCACGCTTACGCAGGCAGAGCTGTTCGACGTGTTCAGCAACGCCAGACGACGACAGACGGTACAGTACCTCAAACGCCATCACGGGACCTGTGATCTGGCACCGCTGGTCGAACAGGTCGCCGCCTGGGAGAACGACACGACGACCGACGAGGTGACGCGCGCCCAGCGTCGGCGCGTGTACATCTCGCTCTACCAGACCCACCTGCCGATGCTCGAGGACCACGGCATCGTCGACTGGGACCCCGATGCCCACCGCATCGAGTTGTTGCCGAACGAGGAGACGTTCGAGCCGTACCTGGATCGGGACCTCGAGGACCAGCGGCCCTGGCACTGGTACTACGCGTCGGTCTCGGTCGTCGGTGCCATCGTCGCCGTCCTGGCCGGCTTTTCCGTCGGTACCCTGTCGTCGGGGCTCGTCCCGTTCGTCGCACTGGGAGTGTGCATTCTCGTTTTGGTCCTCGCAATCGCCCAGCGCGCGTCCAGTCGGTCCACGTTCCGCCTTCCGTTCGCGAGCAGACGACTCTGATTTCCGTCTGAGAGATTGCTCCCGCAGAACGGGTACGCAGGACGCGAAGAAGATCAGGTGGAGTGGGGCTGACGTGGTCAAACTCGCGGCGAAATTCCTTCAGCGCATCTTCGTTTCACTGATCGACTCGTCGTCCCCGTCCAGCGGTGCACACCACTTATCCCCATCGAGGTGTTAGCACACGACACGTGCCGTGAGACAGGCTCACGGTCTCGACACACGCATGAGCGAAGAGGACACAGACGACCCGAACGATCCGAACTCGAGCGAATCCGAAGACCGGCCTCGCGCGTTCCGACTGAGAGCCGGCTTGCGGTCCCTCTCGACCCTGCTCGGCAACCTGGTGGAGGTCTCCGTGGGGGATCCACCCCCAGTGAACTCGGCCGACCGGACGACCGTCGAGGGTGGCGGGGAGTACCGTCGACGCCAGGAAGCCCAACCGGAACGCACCCGAGTCAAGCGAGTGCGGAAGACGACGACCGACTACCTGATCGACACCCGCCTGGACGGCGACGAGTTCCTCGTCACCGCCGACGTCCCCGGGGCAAGCAAAGACGACCTCTCGGTGGGGATCGACTCGAGCACGAACCAACTCGTGATCAGTCGCGAGGGAACCGTCCTCGAGCGCGTCGAAATTCCCTGGCGATCGCCCGAAACGACCGAGGCCTGGTTCAACAACGGCGTTCTCGAAATTCGCGTCCGACGATCGAGTACGAACCGACGTATCGATTCACCCAGGTAGACCGCGAGCAACGGCTTCGGATCACCGGTGTGGTTCACGACACTATTGACGAGAAAGGCATTGCTACCCCGCCCCTGTTCTCAACTCAACAGCCGATACAGGCTGCTCGCCGCCACCGCGAGCAAGACCAGCACGCTCGAGAGCACGGGATCGATACTCGAGACGAGCGGCGCCTCGAGGCCGGACACCGCGATCAGGACCAGACCGAAGACGCCCACGAGGAGGTGGCCGATCAGGACGGACCGATCCGTCGACTGGTCGCCGTCGACGTAGCCGTAGACCGTCTCGAAGGTCGGCCCCGGCGTGATCGTCTTCGCTGTCGAGTCGTACTCGATGACGCCGTCTTCCTCTAGTTGGGGCAGGTGCGTCTGCTGTAAAGAGACGTAGACACTCTTGTACAGATTGTTCGGAACGGAACTCCCATCGGTTTCCGTCGAGGCAATTTCGGAGGCGACGTCGGAGACGTCGAGTCGGCCGTGTTCGTCAGCGAGCAACTGAACGATTGCCCGCCGTCGGTCGTTACCCAGAATGTGAAAGACATCGCTCTCGGCGAGCGATCCCGTTCGGCTCTGCTGTACCGACATGATTCAGCTGCCTCGACAGCGGATATCGCTGGAAGACGTTCCACCACCTACCATCGTATTACCTCTCAATTCGCGTACTGCACCCTTCAATCTGATGTAAAATGTGCTAGACGTTTCGGGCGAACGAAACGTACACGGCGTGACACGTACCGACGATCGCACCACCGCGTCGTGAAACCGTCGTGGAACAGGCTCGAAAGCCGTGTTAGCGAGAAGGAAGATGGCCACCCGATTGCATTTCGCGGTAGGTCGTACACGCGGGACAGCCGTGTACGACGTCGCCGTTGTCGCCGAAGACGCGAGCGAACTGCTGGGTCACGTGCGTTCCGCAGTTTTCACACCGCGTACCTGTCGCCGACGATTCGTTCGGAGTCCAGTTGAGTCGAGTCGTTGTCATGGATTGGAAAGGGGGATTCGATGCAGTCGTCCTGGCTATACACGCACTCGAACGAGGGAGCGCTCGAGCAGTACTCAACCGAGGTGTTCAGATCCGAATAAAAGAGGCCGACCGTTCAGTTCGGTCAGAGCGGGTAGAACCGGTTAATACGCTGTTTTACCGACGTCTGGGCCGCTGTGACCGATTTGTGCGGGTGTGCTGGCCGACAACTTCCGCCCGGATTCACCCGCGTTCGCTCGAATTCACCGTTTAGGAGACCGATATCGGGCACCGAAATTCGAACTTTCCATCGGGAAATTCCACCTTTCGTGACGGAACGGGCGCCCTTCGCCGAGTAAGGCTGTCCGTTATAAAATACTAGTCCTCCTTACGAGTTAGATGGTTAGAACGTACCGATGGCCTGTCACTGTCGACAGTTGACGTCGGTGCTGCCCCACAACCCGATTACGGTCTCACAACGGAGATTCCACACATGTCCACTCACGTAAACGACACGGCGACAGAATCGACAGTCAACCCGGCGGCTCAGCTCAACGTGCTCGGCGACGAGTGTGCGCGAACGATCCTCGTCGCCGCCAGCGAGGGACCACGGACCGCGAAAGAACTGACCGAACGAACCGACTGCTCGTCGGCGACAATCTATCGACGGATCAACAACCTCCTCGAGAGTGAGTTGCTGGCGGAGTGCATCCGGTTCGAACCGGACGGGACGCACACGACGGCCTACGAGTCGACCGTCGACCGCGTGCAGGTCGAGATCGGCGAGACGGGGATCACGGTTTCGACCGGGGCGGGCCACGACACGGAAACGGAGCCGAGCGTGCAGGCGCGACGTGGCGGCACCCGGTAGATTCGCGACCCGCCGTTGCGATCAGATCGGGGGAATACGACGGGTGGCGCTCTCGGGGGAGTTAGCCCGAGTTCACGCGATAAAGACGAGCATAGCGTGAAAACAGTACATTCCGTTGACAAAACCGAGAGCGAGCAACGGCTGTATGATGCGGATAACAAATATCCAATCTACGGAACGGTCCATGTGATTGAGCAATGCACGACCTGACCGGATTCCAGCGAGACCTGCTATACGTAATCGCCGGCGCGGACCGCCCGTCCGGACAAACCGTCAAAGAAGAAGTCGAACAGTACTACAGCTCCGAGATCAATCACGGACGGCTGTACCCGAACCTCGATACGCTCGTCAACAAGGAGCTGGTCGAAAAGGGACAACTCGACAGACGAACGAACTATTACGCGATTACCGACGAGGGGCTCGATCGGATCAGCGAGCGCCGCGACTGGGAGGCCCAGTACGTCGACGTCTAGGGGGACGGCGGCCGTGACCGGCCGACGTCGAACGGCAAGTGACGAGCTGCGCCCAGGACGATCGCCGACACTGTTTTCCGATCGTCGGTGAGCGGGGAGCGACGAACAGCGAGCGACGCGACCACCGTCGACGAGCAACGTTGCCGTCGAACAAACGCCTGAATGAGGTCACCCGCGGCGCCTGAACGAAGCTACTCGAGCAGATCGCGCGCTCGATCCCATGCCGGGCCATCGCTGGCGAGCGCTATCGCGCCACCCGGTCGCTCCAACCCGAACGACCGGGCGGTGCTGCAGTCGGCGGGTGACAGTCGACGGTCGACGGTCGACGGACGGCGGCCGACCGTCGAAAGTCACAATCACGTTTTACGTCGGGAACGAACGATGAATACCGACTCGAGGACGGTAATCCGGCCATAACAAAGGCCGGCTACCGCTAGCAATTCACTGATTCGAGTATGTCCGGTGTCCCTGACCGACTCCTGTGGAGGCGGAATCGATGAGTCTCACCACGAAGACCCAGAACACCGTCGGAGCGGTGGGTCGGTACCCGACCGACCTCGCGTTCGTCACGCTCGCGACGGTCCTCGCGTACGTGCTCGTCACGAACCTGCCGCCGGGAAGCGGCCTCCGCCTGCTGTCCGCGCTGACGTTCGTCTCGTTCCTGCCCGGCTACGCGCTCGTCTCGATGCTCTTCCCGGTTCGGGCCAGAGCACGAGCCCCAGGACCACAGGCGACCGCCGAGGCCCGTCCAGGCGGTATCGACGCCGTCGAACGACTGGCGCTCGGTCTGGGGCTCTCGATCGCAGTCGTCCCGATCGTCGTGCTGGCGCTCCCGCTGACGCGCTGGGGCCTCACAGTCGGTTCGACCGTCGGCGCGCTCGCGGTAGTGACCGTCGTGGCCGCCCAGCTCGCGGTGATCCGCCGGCTCCGCGTCCCGCCCGCGGATCGCTTTACGGTGTCGCTTGCCGATCTGCGAAGCCGCTTCTCGAGCGCGAACGAAACCGGAGCGGCCCGCGCCTCGTCGCTCTTGCTCGGACTCGCGGTCATCGCTGCCGTCGGCGTGTTGCTGTACTCGTTCACGGCGCCGATGGCCGCCGGGGGGTTCACCCAGCTGGCCATCTACACGGCCGAGGGCGACGGCGACCTCGAGGCCGAGATGCCCGACACGGTCGCCCCCGGGGACTCGATCCCGATCACCTTCCAGATCCACAACGAGGAGGGCCGGGAGATGGAGTACACCGTGGTGATGCAAGAGCAGGTGGTCGCTGACGGCGAGGTCGTCGAGCGAGTGACCCACCAGGAGGTGTCGGCGATCAGCCAGTCCGAGGACGGTGGACAGATCACCGCCGAGCGATCGGTGACACCGACCGCCGGAGACGGCGAGACGGTTCGCATCGCGGTAATGCTCTTCGAGGGCGACGCCCCCGAGACGGCCACGATGGAGGAGGCCACCGAGTACACGTACTTCTGGGTCACGGTGGAGACGCCGCCGGACGCGCCCGGCTCGAGCGGCGAGGCCGACGGCGGCGAGGAATCGGGTGCCGACGCGGACGGCGCCGAGGGTGGCGACGGCGGTGACGACAGCAGCGGTGAAGAGGAGGGCGCTGGCGAGGACGGCGGAGAGGACGACGGCTCCGACGAGAGCGACGAATCCGAGTCTGATGAGGGCTCGAGTGATGAGAGCGAGGGTGGAGACGAAAGTGAAGATGATGAAGGAGATGAGGACGAAACCGACGAGGGCAGCGATGAGGAAGGCGGCGAGGGCGGCGATGAAGACGAGAGTGAAGACGGAGATAACGGTGAAGAAGACGGTGGTGAGGACGAAGAGGCCGACGAAGATGAGGATGGAGGCGAAGACGAGGAGTGACACACTCACCGTGACGGCAAGGTCCCCACGCGCGGAAGCGCGAGTCGGTTGAGATAATAACGAACATCGACTCGGCCTCGCCGATCCCTCAGAGGGAGCCCTCGAGTCGAGAAACACTATGTCACGACGCCGATCCTGCAATTCCGAATCGATACGTAAAGCATGAATGCTGTCAACCCTGCAGAGTGGCCTCGAGAACAGTGCTAGCTGTTTTTTGGAGGTTCATAATTGGGCTATGCGTCCGGAAGATGTGTGTAGAGAGTGTTATAGAGGGCATCTAGGAAGAGGCGCGCTCCGGTATTGCAAGATCGAGATCACGCTCGAGAATGCGTACGGTCGCACAAACGTTGGGTAGAGGACCTCTCAAGTCAATATATGGGCGTCTGAACGAATAGCAGGGCCAACCAGATCGGCAGGTGAGCACGGTATGTCTCATCGTCGGCGTCCAACCCTTCAATGTCTTTCTCGAGGCAATACACCTGAATAACGGATTGAGGAGGCCTGAGAGCGTCGTTTACACTTTTTGTATTGAAGGTATACCTACACACCAATCCAAGCAGATGAAATGCCCAAAATCGATAGCAGGAATCCGATTATGAACTTCTGGATAGCATATCCTGAGAGGAGGTTACTTATTCGAGGTGGTGGCTCAAATCCCTGCATAGAGGGCGTCATACCATCGAATTCAAATCGAGCTAGCGGACTCGAGCCAGCATTTCGGTCCATCGTCTATCGATCGTCGCTCAACACGGAAAACGCCATACGGAAACCGATTATGAACTTTTGAAAGCGTGAATTTACCCTTATTCACATCCCTTTTTGGTTGTTCTTCTCTCTGTCGTTCAAGCCTGACGCTGCTCTGAGTGCCATCTCGAGCAAAAACTGCCCACACAAATCTCCGTCTTCCTAGTTTCGTTCTCAAACCACCATACCACGCACCTTCCGGACGATTACAGCGATTGTGACATCCTCACCCGCCCTAAAGGGTGGGGTTTCCTACAAGGGAAGCCCTAAGTGGGAGGTTTCAGGACTCGAAGGCCGCAAGCGTCGTCTGTCGGGATCTCCGACTCGGCGTGCGGTGTCCTGTGGCCGTGTCACAACGGCACCCATTCCGTGTCGAGTCATTGCGTTCCGGTTTCCAAGGAACGCTCTCTCCCCACGGATCAAAACGACCGGCGATATTCGCGGCCGCGTTGATATCTGCTTGATACTCCGTGACCCAACACTCCGCGTTCGTGCACCGGAACTCGGCTTGCGACCCACGACGGCCGATGTGGCCGCACGCGTGGCATGTCTGGGACGTGTAGCGCGGGTTCACGAACTCGACCGGAATACCGGCTTCGAGGGCCTTGTCCTCAATGCGGTCGGTAAGTCGAGCGAACGCCCACGAGTGCAAGCGTCGGTTCATGTACTTGCCGTAATCCAGGTTCTCGCGGATGTACGACAAGTCCTCGAGTACGATCACCGGGTCGTCGAAAGACTCGGCGTACTCGATGGTTTCTCGAGACGCCTTCTCGACGATATCCGTGAGTGCGTTCTGGAAGTGGTCGAAGCGTTCATCTATCCGCCACTGCTCGGCGTCACGCTCTTGCAGGCGCTTCAGGGTCGTGTACATCTCCTCGCGGAGTGCGCGAGCACGACCGCCATCGTAGATGAACGGTTGGGTCGGAGTGTCGTTCTGACAGGCACAGCCCGTCAGCAGTTTGGACTCGCCGATATCGAAGCCAACTCGAGTCGGGTCGTCCGGGATCTCTGGTTCGGTAACGTCGTACTCGACGGTGACGTGCAGCATCCAACTGGTTCGGTGCTGTTGCAGTCGGAACTCACCGACTGCCGCGCTCTCGTCGAGCAGGTCGAACCAGAGCGATTCCTGCTCGGGATTGATTCGAAGTGGAATCCAGAATGCGTTGCCACGTCCGGCCTGTGGAACGCGCCAGCAGAACCCGTGCGTTCGATCGTCGGAATGGTCAAGAGTGAATCCGCGGTTCGTAAATCGAACCGGGTGCTCGTCCTTGATCTCCGACGCGTTGTACGTATCCCGAAGCGACGGGACGTAGTTCTTGAGCGCGTCCTTTGCGTAGGACGTGAGCGTGTACGGCGTAACGACGTCGTTAACCGCCGTCTGCGTATCCGCTCCACTCTCGAAGGCGTCCGAAAGGGCGCGTCGATAGGTCGTCACGGTGCGCTCAAGGCGTTGCTCTTTGCCCATAGTGGGCGGGGCGAGCGTGGCTTCGAGCGTTTTTGTGGCGGTCGCCGTCACAACTACGAGTACGAGAGCGTAATAGTTAAAACTAACGAAAAACTAAGTAGGTGTGTTGATGCCCAACTTGAATATCGAAGTGGATCAAGACGAGTACGACCGCCTGAGCGAAATCAAAGACGCGCACGGCCTCACCTGGAAAGGAGTGTTGCTCCAAGGTGCGAAATCGTTGGACACCAAGGGGCCGTTGTAGGGCGAGTCGAGACACGAACGAACGCGATTCCTCCCCGTGCTAAAGCACGGGGTTTCCTCGCTACCGCAAGATGATCGTCGAACTTTGTTGGAACCCTCAACGAACGACTGGTTGAAATCCCTTTCCCGTAGTCAATGCGGTGAGCAAAACGAGTGTTTGCTGGCCTTTGTGTGAATCTCCGAACCTCGTTCGCAAGTCGATACACGTTCTGGCTGGACCCCTCGAGTCCACCGACTCAGTTCGGCTCGACGCGAGCCCCGTACCCCGACTCCCCGACGACCTCGCCGTCGTCGTAGACGATCTCGCCGCGGACCACCGTCGTCACCGCCTTCCCGGTGAAGGTCTCGCCCTCGAACGGCGTCACGCAGTTCTTCGAGTGTAACTCGGAGGCGTCCCCGAGCGTCCACTCCAGGTCGGGGTCGACGATCGTAATATCGGCGTCCGTCCCCACCTGCAGCGACCCCTTCTGTGGGTACAGCCCCCAGACCTGGGCGGGGCGCGCCGCGTGGTGGTAAGCCCACTCCTCGAGCGTGAGCCGTCCCTGCTCGACGAACGAGAGCAGCGCGGGGACTTCGGTCTCGAGGCCGACGAAGCCGGAGATGGCGTCCCAGGTGTTCCCGAAGGGGTCGTCGACCAGCTTTTCTTCAGGCGTGTGCGGCGCGTGATCGGTGGCGACGCAGTCGATGGCACCGGTCTGGAAGGCCCTCCAGAGCCGGTCGCGCTGGTCGGCGTCCCGGATCGGTGGCTGGATCCGGGCGACGTTGCCCTTCTCCTCGAGAACCGACTCGGTGAACCAGAGGTAGTGCGGGCAGGTCTCGGCGGTCACGTCGACGCCGCGCTCCTTGCCGCGGGCGACGGCCTCCGCACCCGACCCCGAGGAAACGTGGAACATGTGGATCTTCGCGCCGGTTTCCTCGGCGAAGGTGACCATGCGCTCGATGGCCTCCCGTTCGGCGATAACCGGCCGGGAGTGAGCGTGGTCGATCGGTCGGTTCTTCCCCGCGTCCTGGAACTGGCGGGTGTAGTGGTCGATGATCTCCCCGTTCTCCTCGTGGAAGCCGAGACGCTTGCCCGTCTCCCGAATCTTTTCCATCGCCTCGAGGATCTCGCCGTCGTTCGGCGGCGGGACGTCCCCAACGGTCGAGCCGAGGAAGATTTTGTAACCAGTAGCACCCGCCTCGTCCAGGGCAGGAATGTGCTCGAGGTTCTCGGAGGTGACGACGACGTAGCTCCCGAAGTCGACGTGGGCGCTCGCGTCGCCGCGCTCGAGTTTCAACTCGAGGTGCTCGGGCCGGTCGATGACGGGATCGGTGTTTGGCATGCCGACGACGGTCGTGACCCCGCCCGCGGCGGCCGCCCGGGTGGCCGACTCCCAGTCTTCCTTGTACTCAAGGCCAGGTTCGCGGTTGTGGATGTGGCAATCGACGACGCCGGGGGCGATGACGTTACCCGCTGCGTCGAGCGTTCGGTCCGCGTCGGGCAACCGCTCGCTCCTACCGACTGCGACGATCGTGCCGTCCTCGACGGCGATACCCGAATCCGGGCTCCGGCCCGCGGGCGTGAGGACGGTTCCGTTGTGAATAACGAGGTCGACGGGCATGGCTCGAGGTTCCGAAGCCGCGGGGAAATAGCTTCTGTTCGGGCGGGTTTCGTCGGCCATTTTCCACGAGCGGTGGCTCGAAGGTGACGAGTTCGAGTGGCCGAAATTGGGTACAAGCCGTGTTGGTGAGATTCGAAGGCGCGCTCGAGACGGTCGACGCGATAATCGGCCGTTCCATCGAGGCTCGATATTACTATAGAAAATATAGATTTTGTTGGAATTCTTAATTGGAAATAAGTTTTAGAAACCGTGCTAAATACACAGCGCGAGTCTTGCACAATGGCCTGACAAACGGCATGACCTGAATACGCGTGATAGCATTGAGAAGCCAGCAAGTGTGTTTTTATTCGTATACCCTAACCGTAGAGCATGATCGGCCAGACCTCTCCACCAGAATGGGTGACAGATGTACTGTCGGCATACGACCAGGTGTTGTCAGAATTGTTTTGGTTCCTCATGGCCCTCGGGATCGTCTATTTCATCGGCCGGATCGTTCTCGTTCCTCTCGTCACTCGAGTTGTTAGATCGCGCAATCGCAATAACCCCACGATCGAGACTGCAACGAAGACGTACCTTCGGGTGGTTCTGATCGGGTTTGCGATCCTGACGGGCATTATCGCCGCTGGGTACGGAAGGGTGTTTTCCGAATCGGCGGTCATCATCGCAGCCATCACGTTTGCCCTCGGTATCGCCGGGCAGCACGTGTTCGGTTCGCTGATCAGCGGGATGTTTCTCGTCGCCGATCCCGACTTTAACGTTGGCGACTGGATAGAGTGGCCGGGTGGGGAAGGCACCATCGAAGCAGTCGACTTTCGCGTCACGCGAGTTCGGACACTGGACAACGAAACGATCTCGGTCCCGAACACTGAACTCACGAACAACGCGCTCACCCGGCCCTACGGTCGGGACCAGTACCGGATCACGGAACAGGTGTCCGTCGCCTACTACGAGGACACCGAGCGGGCGATGATGGAGATTCAGCAGATTGCCGTCAATTATGATTCGATCCTCGATGATCCAGCGCCGAACGCACGGATTCTCGAGCTCGGGGAGAACGCGATCACGGTGCAAGCAGAGTTGTGGATAGAAGATCCGAACAACAAGGACATCTTGACGATTCGCTCGGACTTCCGTCGATTAGTGAAACGACACTTCGATGAGGAAGATATCGCGCTCGCTCCGCCCTCTGAACAGTTGCTCTCGGGTGAAGTTACCGTGACAGATCGGCAGAGCGAGTCACCAGCCTCAAACGGCGTTTGAAAACGGGCCATCAGAGCCAAAATAGAGTCAAATGTGATGCTCGAGCCAGACCGAAGTCAACTCGAGACGCGCGCAGTTCGAGACTCAGTTCGTCGTCACAATCTCGATGACATCGCGGGCCTCGACGGGGTAGTCCTTGCCTAACTGGCGGTTGCTCCGGCAGTCGATGGCGTAGAGGAAGCCGTCGCCGATGTCGGAGTGGAGGCTGTAGGCGAAATCCTCCGCGGTCGACTCCGGCGGGATCAGGAAACAGTCGGGCAGCACCTCGCCGCGCTCGTTCCCCAGGCCGTTGGCACCGCCGGGAAACACCGGCGTCACGCCGAGAACGTCGAACAGGGCCGTCTCGAGGGCCGCCTGAACACCCGTCGCGCCGTAGGATTGGAGGAAGTCGCGAATCTGCTCGAGACCTTCCTTCTGGCTCTCGGAGATGTCGCCCGTGATCTCGAAGTCGTCGTCGCCCGGTTGGTACTCGACGACGCCGGCCTTGTCGGCCGACTTGAGCGCCTTCTCGGCGTGGGCACTACAGGGAACGATGGTCAGGTGCTCGTACTCGGGGTCGCTCGTGATCTCGTCGTAGTTCTCCTGGGCCGCGGGCGTGTCCATCTTGTTCGCCGCGATCACCATCGGCTTCGTCGCCTTGCGAATTTCGCGGGCCAACTCGAGTTTGTCCTCGTCGTCCCACTCCTCGGGGTCGAAACCGATGTCGACGCGCCGAATGAGGAGTTTGAGTTCGTCTTCGTTCGTCTTGAACGCGCTCATCTGTTCGGCCAGATCCTCCTCGATGGCGTCGTCCTCGGTGACGTAGCCCGACGAGTAGCGGTTGATCCCCTTCTCGAGCACGCCCAGGTACCACTGGTCGAGTTCGGTCTCGAGGAAGTCGATGTCCTCGCGGGGGTCGTGGCCCTCGGTGGGTTCGCCCTCGAGGTTCGTTTCGCCGGAGAAGTCGACGACGTGGACGAGCACGTCGGTCTCGTTGAGGTCCGTGAGGAACTGGTTCCCGAGGCCTTTGCCCTCGTGGGCGCCGGGGATGAGGCCGGCAACGTCGACGAGTTTCGTGGGGACGAAGCGGGTACCGTGCTCGCAGTAGCCGACGTTGGGGGTGCACTCCTCGTCGAACTCGGGGGCCGCACACTCGACGCGAACGTAGGCCTCGCCGGCGCTTGGGTCGATAGTGGTGAACGGGTAGGCCCCCTCGGGGACGTCGTTCATCGTGGCGGCGTTGAAGAAGGAGGACTTGCCGACGGAGGGTTTGCCGACGAGTCCGATCCGGTAACTGCTGGTCATTACCAGTCGTGAGCGCGGCCCGGCTAAACGGCTTTTGTTCCCGTCGCCGTGTGAAAGGAGACGGCATGCCACGGTCTCGAATCGAGGACTCGAGCGACGGCGCCCGTACGTATTTAGTCCTCCAGTGTCACGTTGGGAACGTGAATGCTCCGTCGTCCGGAACGGACGCCAATCGCTATTTCGACGGGCGAAGGGGTCCGTTAGCGCTCGGACTGTCGTACGTCGCGGTCGGCATCGCGCTGTTTTACGCGCTGGCGACGGACTCCATCGAACTGGTGACGGCCGTTCTCGTCGGCGTGCTCGGATTGCTACTCCTCTCGCTGTACGTCGTCATCAGACGAGAAGGGTTGGTCACTGCCGAAAACAAGCTCATCGGTACCTTCGTTCTGGTCGCAATGGGACTGCTGTTCGGTCTCTACGAGTTCACCGCCCTCTCGTCGGAAGTCGTCTTTGGAATCGTCTTCGTGGTCGGCGTCATCGTCCCTCACCTGCTCCTCAAGTACACCGACCACGGAACGTCGGGGTGACCTCATCGAGCGGTCTCGAACCCCGCGTGAGGATCAGACGTGCGTCGGCGGTTCGACCGCCGTCTCGATGTCGAGTTCGCCGGCGACGTCCTCCAGGAGACTCCCTTTGACCTCCGCGGTCCGCCAGCCGATTTCGGCCACCAGCGGCGGCCCGAACGTCTCGCGGATGGTCTCGAGGTGTGCGCGCTCGGTCTTCACGCGCTCGCGGAGGTACCGCGCGCCGCGGCCGTTCTCGTCGTCGTCGGGTTCGGGCGTGAGTTTGTTGGCGACGAGGCCGCGGACGGGGAGGTCCTTCTCCTCGAGGTCGGTGATCGAGCGTTCGGTCTCATTGAGTGAGAGTTCGTCGGGGTTCAAGACGAGGAAGAAGGCCGCATCGTCGCCGAGCGTGTCTCCGGCGAACCGGAAGAACTCCTTGCGCTCCTGGAGGCGCGCGAGGACGGGGTCGCCGTCCATCACGCGGCGCGGTTCGTGGTTCCCGATCGCGGCCTTCTCGAAGAGGTCGATGCTCGTCCGACGTTTGTACATCAGCCGGTCGATCCAGCCCTCGAGCAGGTCCGGCAGGCCGAGCAAGCGGAGCGTGCTACCGGAGGGAGCGGTGTCGAAGACGACCCGGTCGTACCCCTCGGAATTGCGCATGACCTCGATGAACCGGTCGAACAGGGCCGACTCGTAGGCCCCGGGCGTCCCGTGAGCCATCTCGAGTTGGCGGTTGATCTCGTTGACCATCGCCGCCGAGACCTGCTCGGAGAGATCTCGTCGGATGTCGTCGAGGTGGCGCGTGACCTCTTCCTCGGGGTCGAGTTGCATCGCCTCGAGGCCGTCGATGCCCTCGACTGGCGTCGGATCGTCGTCGAAGGGCTGGTCGAACACGTCGGTTACCGAGTGGGCCGGGTCGGTCGAGACGACGAGCGTCCGCAGCCCGTCGCGAGCACAGCGCAGGCCGTAGGCACAGGAGACGGTGGTCTTTCCGACCCCGCCCTTGCCGCCGAAGAAGACGAAGGGTTCCATGTCGATCAGAAGTGATACTGCTGGCCTTTGCGCTCGATGAGCATGTCGCGATCCCACAGCCGGCGCTCCCAGGCCTCGAACTCGGTCTCGAGGTACGGCAGGAGTTCAGCGGTGTAGTACGACACGGGCGACGGGATGCCGAACGCGTCGGGGAAACACGCGAGCAGGAACACGTCCTCGATGTCCTCGGCTTCCTTCTCGATCTTCTCGTAGGCCGGATGCGTGATCATCCCGTGGTAGAGCCCACGGAGCCACTCCTCGAGCGTTTCTCGAAAGCGTTCGATGCGATCGGCCAGGTCCATGCCCTGATGTGGGAGGCCGACGGGTAAAAGGTATCGCGGCGTCGAGCGCTCGAGGATCGGATTCAAGGGAACGCGGCCCCAGTAGCCGGTATGAACGGGCAGACCGATCAGATTCCGGTCACGATTCTCTCCGGAAGCCTTGGCGCGGGAAAGACGACGCTGCTCAACCACCTGCTGACGACCGCCGAGGACCGGTCGCTGGCGGTGCTGGTCAACGACATGGGCGAGGTCAACGTCGACGCCGAACTGATCGCCGAGGGTTCCGAACTCGACTTCAAGGACGGCGTCGCGGAACTCTCGAACGGCTGTATCTGCTGTGAACTCCAGGACGACCTCGAGACCGCGGTCGTCCGCCTGGCTCGCGACCGGGACTTCGACCACCTGATCGTCGAATCCTCAGGCATCTCCGAGCCCGCACCCGTCGCGCGGCTGTTCACTACCGAGTCCCGCGTCGCCGCGCTTTACGCGGTCGACACACTCGTGACCGTCCTGGATACGCCCGCGTTCATCGAGGCCTTCGCCGGGGACGAGGTCCCGGAGCGCCGAGGCACCGAGGACGATCGCCCGCTTTCGGATTTGCTGGTCGAACAGGTCGAGGTTTCGAACCTGGTCTTACTCAACAAGGCGGACCTGTGTAGCGAGGGCGGACTCGAGCACGCCGCCGAGCTCGTCCGGGCGCTCCAGCCCGACGCGGAGACGATTCGGACGGAGTTCTCGGCGGTGGATCCGGATCGCCTCCTGGGGCGGGAGCTGTTCGATCCCACCCGGCTGGCCGACCTGCCGGGCTGGAAGCGGGCGCTCGAGAAGGGCGATACCCACGACGAAGAAGCCACTCATAATCACGATGAACCGCGCGACGGTGATGGCGAGCACGCTCATGGCCACGAGCACGGCGAGAATCACGAACACAGCCACAGCCACGACCACCGTCACCCCGACGAAGTCTACGGCGTCTCCTCGTTCGTCTTCGGCCGTCGCCGTCCCTTCCACCCTGGGCGGTTCGCCGCATTCCTCGAGACCCTCCCGTCGGAAATCGTCCGTTCGAAAGGTACCGCCTGGCTCGCCGGCAACGAGGTGCGGGTGACGGTCGCCCAGGCCGGTCCCTCGGTCAGAGCGACCGTACAGGGGCCCTGGATCGCCAGCCTCCCCGCCGTCGAGCGTGACATGCTCCGGTCGAACCGACCCAACCTGGAGTGGCACGACGACCACGGCGACCGTCGCACCGAACTCGTGTTCATTGGTACCGACTACGACGAGACGGCGCTCCGGGACGCGCTATCGAAGACGCTCGTGACAGATGAAGAGTGGGAGGAGGGTCTCGAGACCGAGGGACCGTTTCCCAGCGTCCAGGGCGAGGAGGTCGTGCTTCGAGAGCCCTGAGCACGGTTCCGATTCGAACCCGCGGTCAACACGCACAACTACGGCCGTACGAGCGCTCGAAGCGCATCTCCTCGCCGCAGTTCGGACAGACGGGGTCGCCCTGGATGTCGACGTCTCTGATGCGAACGTCGCAGTCGTCACACCAGTACGCTCCCTGCGAGCCGTCCGTGGGGCGGTCGTTCGGCCCGGACGACGCGAGTACGGCTTTCACCGAATCGATGACTCCCATATTTGACTCTTCAAGTTCCAGCACTACCAGTCCTTTGTGGGTGTGCATTGGTGACACACGACCACCGCCGATACGGTCGTCAGCTCCCTACGTGACCGCTCGAGCGGTACGGACGGTTCGAGCGTTGTAATTCGCACCGGTTCAGAGGGCCAGTGGAATCGCCAGGCCGACGACGAGCACCGCGAGCACGAGCATGAGGTAATACAGGCGCTCGACGCGTACCTCTGCTGGAACGACGCCGACGAACTCCGGCCGGACGGTCCAGACCTGCCGATAGTACGCGCCGACGGTGAACGCGAACGAGAGCGCGATAGAACCGGCGGCCGAATACTCGAGGCCGACGCCAATCGCCTGGCCATACAGCGGGCCGAACGAGAGAACGAGCATGACGGCGAGGCCCGCGACGACGAAAAACGGGACGGGGTCGACCGGCGTTCCCTCGCGATTTCGAAGGCGGAATCGCATACAGCACGGACACCTTCGAGCGACAAAAACTAAGTGCCAGAGCATCCGTGGTTCGGTATGACTGATCCGGAGGAGGTCGAGGGCCGGACCAACAGCGATGCCGAGGGGTTCGACGAGGCCGCGTCCTCCTCGCGGGGTGACCCGCGCGTCCTCCTCGCGATGAACGCCGTCCTGTCGACGTTGTTCGCCACGACCGTCGTCTGGGGGCTCGCGTTCGCCGGAATCCTCGAGTTTACGCTGGTAAACGTCGCGACGGCGATAATTCTGCTGTTTACGGCGACCTACGCGGTCACGATGACGTGATCCTGACCTGGGCGCGACTGCGCCGACGACTCGGTGCTTCGGGAACGACCGGTCAAGCTATCGGCCGTAGATAAACCGCCGTGCAGCGTCGTCGAGGCGAGTCGAGATTCCCTCGAGCCACGCGGCCGGCGAGACGCGACGAACCGACGACTCCTCGACCTCGATGGCCCCGCGGGCGTACGGGTCGCGGGAGGCCCGTTCCTCGTCGGACCGGTCGGCCTCGGTTGCGTCGACGACCGTCGACATGGCACACCGGCCACAGGATTCGGTGGGTTTCTCTCCCATGTGTCTCGTTCACAACGTAACGGTTCCAGGGGCTAAAGCGTACCGCCGTCTGCAGTAGTAGGCGGACTGGTGGCCTCGGTGTGAGCTCGAGCCTCGAACCCCTCAGAACCACCGACGCCTATTTGCTCCCCCGCTCGTACGAAGTGGTATGGGATATCGTATCGTCGATCCGGACGCCGTCGAGCCGGCGCCCGACCGACCGAGCGAGTGTCGAAAGCTGTCCGAACCGGGTGGGCTCGAAACGATGGCGATCAATCGGTTCCGCGCCGACCCGGGCGAGGAACTGCCGCTGGCGTACCATTACCACGAGACCCAGCAGGAGGCATTTTACGTTCTCGAGGGTACGCTGTCCGTCGAGACGCCCGAGGAGACGTACGAGGTACCGGAGGAACGGCTGTTCATCGTCGATCCGGGGAGCCCCCAGCGCGCGTACAATCCGGTCGACGCCGACGACCCGGTGTCCGTCCTGGCGATTGGTGCGCCGGCGGCCGACGGCGACGCCCGCGTCTACGACCCCGAACCCGAAACCAAACCTGAGGATACATGAGCGACAGCGAACAGTTCCCCGAGGCCGAGGAACTCCCCGCCGAGATCCGCGAGGCCGTCCCCGACTGGGACGACGAGTACTTCGACCGGGTCTCCGACCGGCTGATGTACAGCTACGACCTCGAGAAGGATCGACACGCCGCCGGCGAACGGTGGGACCTCTACGGCGAGTTGCGCGTGCTCAACCAGAAGCAGTTCTTCCATCCCTCGCTGAAGTACGCCGATCACGAGGCCAGGGAGTACCTCTTCGCCCGCCGCGAGCCGCGACCGACAGTCGCCGAACTCGAGCGACTCGTCGACCTGGGTCACGACATCGCCGACGACCGGATCGTCGCCAGCGAGGAGCACTTCGGGACGGACGTGAGTTTCGTGCTCGTCGCCGACGAATTGTCGGACGCGGTCAGTGAGTTCGTCTCGGGCTTCCGCGACCGCACGTTGTTGAAGTTCGGCTACTACGGCCACTACGACGTCAATCTCGTCGTCGTCGATCCCGACGAGGAGGAACACGTTGCCAGCGAGGTCGCCGATGTCACCGAGGCGTTCACCCTCTGGGACGACGTCACCGAGCCCGAGGAGGGCGTACTTTCGCGGTTCGCGAAGCGATTCTGGCGGTAGGGGCGCGATTTTCGGCGAGGGAGACAAACCGACGGACCAGCCGGTAGCAATTCTCGAGAGGGCAGGAAGTGGGGACCGCAGGGGTAGTCGTTTCTTGGTTCAGTCGTCGCCCGGTTCTGCCGCAGGCCCGCGACCCGTCCGTGCCCGCGAGATGTTCCCGTACCCGATGCGCACCAGCGAGAGCGCCAGGTAGATGAGCACGAGGGCGAGCACCATCTGGACGGCCGCGGAAGCGGTCGCGAGGAATCCGTCTGCACCGCCCTGTAGCAGGTTCACGTACAGGTTCTCGTAGAACGCCAGCCAGGCGAGTCCGAGGGTGGTAATGACGACCATGATGGCCATCGGGACACCGGTGCTGACGAGCTGCTTGGAACGGTCCCAGTTGGCCAGCCAGACGGTTCCGGTGAGCAGGGCCAGCGCGGCGAGCAGCTGGTTGGCGCCGCCGAACAGCCCCCACAGTGTGGTCCACTGGCCGGAGATGATGAGCACGTACGCGATGGTGATCTGGATGACGGGATTCGTGTACCGACCGCCAGCGAACGAGCCGACGCCGCCGGAGAAGCCGGTGTCGGTGCCGCTCCCGACCATACCGACGATCTCCTCCATCATGTATCGGCCGAGGCGAGCAGCCGTGTCGGTGGACGTGAGCAGGAAGCTCACGAGCACGAGCGCCATGAACGGGGCGCCGAACGCGGGATCGATGCCGAAACTCGTGAGGATGACGCCCCCGCCGGTCGCGAAGTTCGGGAGCGCGCCACCGATGCCGCCACCGGATGCTTCCGAGGCGAGCCCGGCAACTGCCAGCGTCGACAGTGCTGTCGCGGCGAGCAGGCCCTCACCGAGCATGCCGCCGTAGCCGATGAGGCGGGCGTCGCTCTCCTTGTTGAGTTGCTTCGCAGTCGTCCCCGAGGACACCAGCGAGTGGAAGCCGCTGATGGTCCCGCACGCGATCGTGATGAACAACAGCGGGAACAGCGGGTACGGGGAGACGGCGTCGACGCCGAGGAATCCCTCGAACGCGCCGATGCTGCTGTCGACCACGAGCGGCTCCGAGGACGTCCCGAAGATCGTCCCGACGATGATGGCGAGCAGCGCCCCGCCAACCCCCGCATACAGCAGGAACGACGAGAGGTAATCACGCGGCTGGAGCAACGTCCAGACCGGGAGCGCGCTGGCGACCGCGGCGTACACGAGGATTACCGGGACCCACGCGGCGCCGTTCCCGTTCAGCGCGGGGGTGCCGGCACCGGGCATCCACGAACCCGTTCCCTCGAGCAGGACGATGGTTCCCTCGGGGTGGGCACCCTCCGCCAGCTCGAAGATCGCGAGCGGGTACTGGATCCCGACCCAGACGCCCGCGAACACGCCCGCGACGAACAGGATCGTCCCGGGGATGAACGGGGCGTTCATCTGGTAGAGGTACACGCCGAACACCAGCGCGAGCCCGATGTACACCAGACTCGCGGTAGCCGCCTGCGGAAACGCGTTCAGGACGATACCCACGACGAGCGCGAACACCGCCACCACCAGGATGATGGTGAGGAACGCGAACCACAGCAGCATGTCTTTGCCCCGTTCGCCGACGTACTCACCGATGATGTAACCGATCGACTTCCCCTCGTGTCGCATCGACCCGGACAGCGAGATGAAGTCGTGAACGGCGCCCATCAGGGGGTTCCCGATGGCGACCCACGCGAGCGCGGGCGCCCAGCCCCAGATGGCGCCCGCCGTAATCGGTCCGACGATCGGCGCACCGCCGGCGATGCTCGAGAAGTGATGCCCCAACAATACCGGTTTCTTCGACGGGACGTACTCCTGGCCGTCCTCGTACTTGTGTGCCGGTGTGGTTCGACTCGAGTCGAGTTCGACGAACTGTACGAGGTACCTCGAGTACCCCACGTACCCCACTGTAAACGTTACCAGTACCGCGGCAACGATCCAAATTACCTGTGTCATGACAAGCCCACCCACACAGAGTGTGGGCGATACTCTTAATACTTGGTTATATTCACACCATCGATGGTGAAGTTATTATATCCGGGTGGATATTCGATTCGGAAATATGGCAGTAAATCGATGGTTACGGCGTCGATCCAATGATTACCAGGGTGATCGGTACTCCATCGCGTGGCCCGCGCGAAACGGGCCCCGAAACGAAAACCTCCTTGTGTCAGCCGATCGAGTAGCGGTCTCCCCGGGAACTGGGGAGAGAACTTACTGGATGTGCGCTCCGGCGAGCGCTCACTCGAGCGCGGCCTCGAGCGCGTCCATCGTCCGCTCGACCCGGTCGATTCGGGCGTTGTGGCCCATGTGCCCGATCCTGAGGATATCGTCCTCGAGGTCTCCGAGACCCGTCGAGAGGACGATCCCGTGATCCTCGCGGATCTGCGCCTGGAGGTACGTCGCGCGCCCCTCGAGGTCGAGCGCCGTCACCGTCGGCGACGCGAGCGAGTCCTTGGGATACACGCCGAGGCCCAGTTCGTCGGCCCGCTCGCGACACCGCTCGGCGGCCGCCTCGTGGCGCCCGTAGACGGAGTCGAGGCCCTCCTCGAGCAGCAAGTCGGTCGCCGCGTCGAGGGCCTGCAGATTGGCCGTGAGGTGGGTGTAAGGGAACCACTCGTCCTTGATCACGGTCTTCCAGGGCTCGAGACTCGCGTAGAACGAACGCGTTTCGACGGTTTCGATCCGCTCCCACGCGCGGTCGCTCACCGCACAGACGGTCAGCCCCGGTGGCGCGCTGAAACACTTCTGGGTCGCTCCGAGGACGACGTCGATGCGGTCGGTCGGCACCGGAGTGCCGCCAAGCGAGGAGACTGCGTCGACGACGCTAATCACGTCGTGTTCGGCGAGGCGGTCGAGCACTGGCTTGAGGTCGTTGAGCACGCCAGTGGGCGTCTCACAGTGGACCATCGTCGCGACGTCGTAGTCGCCGGACTCGAGTTCCCGCTCCACCATCTCGACGTCGATCGATTCCCGCCAGTTGCCGCCACAGACGGTCGCCTCGCCATCATACAGGTCGACGAAGTCCGCAAAGCCCTCGCCGTAGAGCCCGTTGGCGATACACAGCACTTCGTCGCCGGGATCGACCAGCGAGGCCACCGCGGCCTCGAGCCCCAGGATGCCCTCCCCACCGAGGATGGCGACGTCCCCGTCGCCGTAGATCGGCTCGAGTTTCTCGGTGAGGTCGCGATAGAAGTTGACGAACTCGGGTTCGACGTCGGGGTTCCGACTCGGTTCGGCCATGCGCTCGCGAACGCGTTCGGGGACCTCCGTGGGCCCGGGCGTCATCCGAAGCAGGTCGTGATCGTCCATGCCCGACTGCTCGATGCGCGTCACAAAAGCGTCGGCGGTTGACGGTGGTCGACGTTCCGGCAACACCCGCCCTCGAGTCGGGTGTTCGTCTCGACTCGACAGTGCGGCCCACCTCGAGTAGAATCGTACCCGAATCAGTCCGCTTGTGGCGCTACCGGATCGATCAGGGCGGGAGCGTCAGGCGTGTCGTTCGTTTCGTTCGTCTCGTTTTCATCGTCTGAACCCGCATCCGTCTCGTTGTCGCCGTCCGTGACGTTCTCCGGTCCGTCGTCGCCGGACTCGTCATCGTCGGTATCGTCGTCGGTCTCATTCCCGCCGTCACTCTCGTTCTCGTCCTCACCCTCGGACGGCTGTGCCTCCGCATCCGGATCTGGCACGACCTCGCCGTCACCTTCCTCGAGCGTCACCTCGAGGGTCTCGCCATCCACGACAGCTGTTTCGGGGACCGCCGTGGTTCCCAGGTATTGGCGCTCGATCTCGCCGTCTTCGGGCGTCCCGACGAAGATTTCGTACTCCTCGTCGACCGCCTCGACCGCGCTATCGGTGTAGCCGTCTTCCGGTCCGAGCTCGTCGTTCGTCGCGTACGGCACCGTTAGCTCGAACGTACCGTCGTCGCTCACGTTGGCCTGTTGCGTGTAGGTGAACGTTCGTCCCGGCTCCGTCTCGAGTTCGATCTGCGCGTAGACGCGGTCGGAGTCGGCGACTTCGCCGTCGACCGAGCCAGTGATGCTCGCCCCCTCGACGCGCTCGAAGGTCTTGACGTCCGAGACCAGATACGCGTTGTAGGCGTAGGCGGGATAATACCGGCCGCCGAGTTCGACCGCATATCCGCCAAACGGCATTGTTGCCTGGTCGGCCGCCCGTGCCTCCTCGAGCATCGCCGAGATGTTGTCCGCCTGGTCACCGACGGCTCCGACCCGACCGGAGCGGGTCGTCACCGGGTACAGCCCGTTCGGCGTCTGGAGCAACTGCGTCCCCACGATCGAGTACGAACTCGATTCGTGGACCAGTCGGTAATGCTCCATGCCCTCCGCGTCGTGGAGGTACAGCGAGGCGAGCATCGTGTCGTGGTAGGCCTCGCTCGTCGTCGGCACGTCGAACTCCTGGCCGCTGAGATTTGCCGTCTCCTGGGTCTGGAACCGACTGTACGCCGGGTTGGACCACTGCGTGATCGCACTGAACTTCCCACCGGCCATCTCATCGTCGATCATGACGTAGCGCATCTCACCTTCGTCGGCACTGTCGGCGTTCTCGAGGTCGCTGCGGATCGTGTCTTCCGGCTGATTCACCACCGGAACGCCCGCAGCGATCCCGTCGAGGATTACCTCACCGTGGGACTCCTCCTCGGCCAGCAGGTACCACGAGGACGACTGCGCGTTCTGCTGGAACGGGTTCGAGTGTGGAATGCGCTCGCCGTTGGTCGTGATCAGGTGGCCGTAGTCCCACCAGGACATCACGCCGTAGGAACCGCCCGGATAGTCGAAGTCGCCGTCGGCGGGGCGGTCGTAAGTTCCGTAATACTCGAGGTCGCTCTGGTTGCCTGCGCCCGCCCAGTTCCCGGGTTCGGGCGTGCTCTCGAGGAGCCACTGCGTCGACTCGTCCCAGGTCATCGCGTCGTCGCTCGGCCCGACGTTCTCGCCGCGCTCCCAGGTGGTGGTGCCGTCGGCCGCGATTGGCGGGAGCAGGGGCATGAACAGCATCACGACGATGAGGACGATCGCGATCACCTGGTAGGTCTCGACGTCGCGAATCGAGTCGGCCGTACGGTGGAAATCCAGGCTGAGGAGGCGGGCGATGTCCGCGACGAAGACTGCGTTGACGACCGCAACCGCGACCGCGAGGTAGTAGGAGAACCGCGTCTGGGTCGCCGCCATGCTGATCAGGAACAGCGACCAGACGATCACGAGGGTGTACTCGGCGCGCCACTCGCGTCCGAACAGCGGGCGAAGCAGGAGGAACGCGAGTCCGCCGAGCATCGTGAAGAACGCGGCTCCGAACTCGTTAAAGACGTACTGGGTGAAGTCGTCCGGAGGCTGGGCCTCCGAAACGGTGAGCGCCCCAGTCGAGGGGTCGAGCGGCAGTAGCCGTCTCGTGATATTTGTAATCACAGTGGAGTAGAGCTCGGGAACGATGACGGCCATCACGCCGAGTCCCACGATCAGGAGGCCGGCGATCGCAGCCGGGTAATAATGGCGGTCGACCTCAAGGTCGTCCCACTGGCGAGCGAACCAGGCCATGAACGCGCAGCCGAGTGCGACGCCCAGGGCAAGCGTCGGCTGGAGGTAGCCGAAGTGAGAGACGCTGCCGGACCACTGTTCGAACAGGAGCACGGATCCGATTGCCGTCACACCGAGGCTGACGGCCCCGACGAAGGCGACGTGGTCGGGAGAGATCCCTCGGACGTAGTCGACACAGAGCTGGATGCAGAAGAAGACGCCGAAGATACCGATCAGCAATACCGCCGAGGGCCAGACCCAGATGAACAGCGTGAGCGCGAGACCGGCAAGGACCGAGTAGATGGTTGGGCGACGAAGGGCGTCCCAGTCGCGGTCGGCGACGAGTTCGTAGATCGGGCGGTCACGTTCGCCCGCCCGGACGGCGACCATCATCGCGAGGACCGCAATCGCCATGAACAGCGCCTCGCCGATGTGATGGTCGAGCTGGCCGACGGCCGAGCGGTAGAAGAACGACCCCGGCACGAGCGCGAGGAGGACGACCGAGACGAGTCCACCGATGGTTCCGCCTAGTCGACGGCCCATGTAGAAGACGGGAATTGCGGTGAGCGCGCCCATCAGCGGGATGGACACGAGGGCGACCATGTAGAGGGTTTCAGGGGAAGGATTCCCGAGACCGACGATCATCGCCGCCGTGACGATAAGCTGGTCGAATAGCGTGCCGAAGTGGCCGACGTAGGTCCCTGTAGGGTAGCCAGTATAGACCTCATAAGGCATCGTGAATGGATAATTCTCGGCGGTCCACTGGATCGTCCGCCAGTGGTACCACGAGTCGACGCCGGACAAACGCGGCGAGCCGTCGGCGACGAAGTTCTCGTAGGACCGGAGGCGAGTCCACAGCATGAATAGTATCACCAGCCCGAGGAGGGGAAGGTGATACCACTCCTGCCACGCCTCGAGGGTGGAGGGCGTTTCGGTTCCCTCGTCGACGTGTTCAGTGTCAGTACTCATTACGTCCCACCAGTGCAATATGGCGAATAAACTTTGTTATCTGCTGTTGGAAGCTTTTGGTGAGACTGTTTTCATGTGTAGTTGACCGAATGAGAATCTGACCGTATCCAGCGCAATTCGTCCCAGCGATCGCAAAGAGCAAATTGGCCGATAGATCATAAAAACACGAGAGGTACGCCGTATTGAGTGATCAACACTGGTAGCCAACGCGGCTTAGTAAGTTCCTGAGCGCTATCGAGAAGCAGGCATTTACAGTTCTCGAATTCCAGGCTAACCACCGGCTTAGTCGAGGTAGGGCTGGCACACCATATTCACTCCATCTTCGAAATCGATCGAAGGGGCCCAACCCGTTGCTCGAGAGAATTTCGATGGGTCGGCACATGTGTGTTCGACGTAATCGTCAAAGGGACAGTCAACGTACTCTGGCTCGACATCAGTGCCGAGTTCATCATTGATCAGTTCGATCATCCTGTTGAAACTGTAGGCATCGCCCGTTCCGACGTTATATACCCCGCCAAGTTCGTGATCTGCAGCGAGTTCGAACGCGCGCACGACATCATCGACGTGAGTAAAATCTCGAGTCTGTGTACCATCGCCGAACACTTTTGGCGATTCACCGGCGGCAATTCGATCCGTGAACTGGGCGACGGTATTTGCGAACTTACCTTTGTGTTCCTCGTTACCTCCGAATCCTTGATAGACAGAGAACAGGCGAAGGCCAGCCATCGAGAGTCCATGGTGATTGGCATAGTATTCAGCGTAACGTTCGCGAGCCAATTTCGATGCCTCGTACCCTGTATGTGCCTCGACATCCATGCTTTCAACGGATGGTTCGGTCTGACTACCGTAAATAGACGACGTAGAGGCGTAAACGACGGTTTCACAACCCTGTTTACGCACCTGCTCAACCGCATTGACGAAGCCCTCGACGTTGATACGACATCCACGTCGTGGATCATCTTCGTGCATATTCCGAGAGGAGAGTGCTGCGAGGTGGAACAGGATATCAACATCGGACGGGAGGTCATCATCAAGGACGCTCACGTCGTGGAATTCGACTTCGTCGATAAGATTGTCGGTGGTCCCCAGGTAGAGATCGTCGACGACAACCACCTCATTTGTAGAAGCAAGATAGTTTGCGAGGTTAGAACCAATAAACCCAGCACCGCCCGTGATGAGAACGCGTTTTCCTTCCATGCACCAATGGTCTGCTCGTTTCATTAAATAACCTGATGTTCCGTTGGTTGCCATCGACAGTCCAAGTAACGGCTACCCTGCGCCCGAGGCCGTTTACCGAAATAACTAACTCTCTCAGTTTCGCAGGCCCGTACATGCGCGTCTCGGTGGTCGTCTGTGAACACACGCTGGACCGGTATCAGGACCTTCGAGATGCAGTCAATAGCATTCTCGCCCAGAGCCACAACGACATTGAACTTGTACTGGTAGCCGACGGGAACGAAGAAGTCTGCCAGCAATTCTATGAGGACTACGACGACCACGAAAACGTATCGATACACTGCAACGAAAACAATGTTGGGCTTCTCGAGAGTCGAAACAACGGGGCCCAAGTGGCGACCGGAGACGTGGTAGCGTTCATCGACGATGATGCCGTAGCGGATCCCGAATGGGTGGCCGAACTCGTCGAAGTATATGGGAACTTGAATGCGCTCTCTGTGGGTGGAAAAATGGTTCCACTCTGGGTGGCTGGACGACCGAGCTTTCTCCCCGAAGAGTTCTACTTTCTCGTCGGAGTTACCCAACGTGGATTCGCCGATGGCAAGGGTGAAGTTCGAAACACTTTCGGCTCGAATATCTCCTTTCGCCGCGAAGTTTTCCTCGATTTGGGCGGGTTCGATACAACTATTGGCGGTCGTCAGGGGGATGAGAACCTCCAGGGCGGCGAAACGGAACTGTGTGCCCGGCTTCGTAGCGAGTACAACCAGAGCGTCTACTACAACCCCGAAGCGGAGGTCGCCCACAAGGTGTTCGATTACCGGACAAAACCGCTGTGGTTGCTCGACCGCGCCTTCTGGCAAGGGTATTCCAAGCGCGGAATGGAAGTACTGGTCCCCGAATCGACCGGCGAGGAGTACGATTTTCTTGGCCGACTCTTCCGCAAGTTCGTCCCAGCACGTACGAGGAACCTCGTTCGTAACCCTTCTTTGGAAAAGGCCGTTCAATTCATCATGTTGTTCGCCTTTACCGGCGCTGTTGGGTTTGGTTACTTATATGGAATGACGAAGTGGCGTTGACGTGAACGCTTGCCGATACGCTTATACAGCCGACTTTGTTCGGTAGAAATATGAGTGACTCTTCAGTGGACGAGGACACAGACTTGCGGCTACGTGATCTCGACATCGCTATCGCCCACTGGGGAATCAACGCCTGGGGAGGCGCAGAATACCTTGCAACGATTCTTGCGGATGTCCTGGACGTGGACCGGATCTATACAATCGGAGAACCCAACCCAGATGATCCAAATCCGTATGGAAACGTACGGTTCGTAGACGTGACGGAGGATCTCTCTCCCCGCCTGCTTCGGAAGGTTCAGGCGCACGTAGGTCGACCTTTTGAATACGCTCTCTGGGAAGACGTTGATTGGCGTGAGTACGGATCTCCCGACGTGTTGATCACGTCGGGAGCGACGACTCGTTCGGTCATTACGCCGGCAAATACCTTGCATCTGAACTACTGCCACTCACCTCCGCGCTGGTTTTACGACCTATACCACGACCGAAAAGATTCCCCGACCGGGGTGCTCGCCAGACCACTGATTCGATATCTTCGGATGCGCGATCACACGATCGACCCGCGCGTAGACGGCTACTTCGCAAACAGCCCGATTATCGCTCAGCGCTTACAGAAATACTACAAACGTGATTCGGAGGTGCTGTATCCGCCCGTCGCCGTCGACTCCTACCACGAAGACGACGACGACAGGTTCTACCTTCATCTTGGCCGTCTCGACGAGGAGAAGGGCGTCCCAGAGGTGGTCGAAGCGTTTGAGGGACTCGACCATCAGTTGGTACTGGCTGGCGGCCGTGGCGACGTCGAAGACACGGTCGTCGAGAAAATAAATCGGAGTGAGAACCTCGTGTACCGCGGATTCGTCGATGAAGACGAAAAACGAGATCTATTGGCGACCTGTCGCGCTGTCGTGTTCAACGGCCGGAATGAAGACTTTGGGATCGTTCCGATCGAAGCGAATGCCAGTGGGAAGGCCGTCCTGGTGCGCAACGACGGATTCCCAGGCATATACGTTGATGACGGTGAGAACGGGTACCGTCACGACGGGACGCCGGCAGGGATTCGGGCCTCCGTCGAACGGTTCGAGTCGAACGGGCTCGACGGTGACCCTCGGTCCGAAGTCGAAACGTTCTCAACCGCTGCCTTCGAGAAGCAACTGAAATCGGCTGTCGTCGATCGGTACGAGGCGTTCGCGACGGCGGCGAGAGGGAACCACTGATGACTGAAACAATCGTACTCGGTCTCGACGGGGCGAACTGGGCGCTACTCAAGCCATGGCTGGAAGAGGAGCGCCTCCCGAACATCGAAGCGCTCCGGTCCGAAGGCGTCGTCGCAGATATGGAAAGCTGTCTCCCTCCGGTCACGTGCCCGAACTGGCGGTGTTACTCCACAGGAAAGAACCCGGGAAAGCTGGGCGTGTTCTGGTGGGAGCGCATCGACACGGACAGGCGCACGCTTACAACACCCGACTCGCGATCATTCAAGAGCGCCAACTACTGGGACTACCTCAACGAACAGGGCCGAACTGCGGGCATACTCAACCTCCCGATGACGTACCCGCCGTTCGAGGTCGATCGATTTCTCGTTGCAGGGGGGCCAGGAAGCGAGCAGAACAATTACGCCTATCCGTCTGACCTGGGTACGCGTCTCAACGACGAAGGATACGCACTTCATCCCGACCAGCCAGTTACCGGGAAAGACGATCGCGACGAAGCCGATGATCTCGTTGACCTGATCGAACGCCGACTGGAGACGTTTCACCACCTGCTCGAGGAGGAAGACCCGGACGTCGCACACTGTACGGTGTTTTACATTAACGTACTCCAACACTTCTTTTGGCGCGGTGAGCCGACTCGGCGTGCCTGGGAGGTCATTGACGGCCATATCGGACGACTCCGAGAGGAACATCCAGACAGCAACCTCTTCCTGATGTCGGACCACGGTTGTAAAAACGTCGATACAGTGTTTTACGCCAATAGCTGGCTCGAGGCCGAAGGATACCTGGTTTCCGAAAGCGAAACGTCGGATCTTCTCACGAAGTACGGCATCAACAAGAAGCGAATCTCGAAACTTGCCCACAAACTCGGCGTTCACGACCTCGTAACGCGGCTGGCACCCGATCGTTTGACGGACTCGATCCCGGAGGACGAGGAGGGCTACAAACGCGAACAGAAACTCGAGAAGATAGATTGGGAACGTTCACGAGCCATCGCCAGCGGACAGGGTCTCATCTACGTCATCGATAACGATCCCGATACGGTCGATACTATAATCGACGATCTGTCCGCGCTTACAAATGAGAAGGGCGATTCGATCGCTCGAGAGGTGATGCGTAGCGACGACGCCTACAGCGGCCCCTATACGGACGAAGCACCGGACATCGTCTTCGACCAGCGGCCGGGCGTTCACACGAGTGGAGCGATCGGACCGAATCCGGTATTCGACGACGTCGGACAGTGGGAAGCCGAGAACGTCCGGACAGGGCTCTTCCTTGCGAGCGGTCCGGATATCGAGGTGTCAACGATTGATCGCGACGTGATAATCACGGACATCGCTCCAACCGTTCTCCACAGCGTCGGCTGTGCAGTTCCGACGGACATGGATGGCACGCCGCTCCCGCTATTCGGCGACGATGCGTTCGATGAATGTGACCCCATACCGTTCGAGTCAGTAGATGCTTCGGGACGCCAGAGCGTTCAGAACCGGCTGGAGGACCTCGGGTATCTGGAATGACGGTTTGTCTCACCGGCGATGTCCACCACATGTCGCTCGAGACGCGCGATCAGGCGTACATGGACTGCACGGAAGTCGAGGCAGCTATCGAATACGCGGAGATTGCCGCGGAGTACGAGGTTCCAGTCACTCTTTTTCTGACCGGTAAATGTGTCTACGAAGAGCGAAATCGGGTCCGTGAACTCGCGGAGATGCCGAACGTCGAACTTGGTGGACACAACTATTGGGCGTTCACGACGCCTGTTCACCAACTGTGGCGTGCCGTGGAGAAGGCCACCGGTGGTCGTCTCGGTTCGTGGAACGGTCCGCGTGCTTTCCAGGACTGGGAAATCGGTAAAACGGTAGCGGCGTTCCAGAAGATTGAGGCTCGTATTACCAGTTGGCGCGACCACGCATACCGGCATGACAAACATACGGTATCACTGCTTGCGAAACATGACTTTACCCATTTTTCTGACCCGGTCGAACCGGCCGGCCACGTCCGGAAAAATGGTGACGTCACAGTCGTCCCGGTAAATACGCCACCTGATCACGAACACCTCTATCACGCATTTCGAACGCCGGAGTTCGTTACAGATGCCGAGTTTGACGGTCCATTTGGGGGAGACTCATATTACCCGGATGAATGGGCTTCGTGGGTATTGGACCATACTGATGCCAGGCTCAAAGCGACCGATATCACGACATTGCTTCTTCATCCTGCTTGCATGTACTTGGTTGACAAGTTTGATCTGCTACGAACGATTCTCGAAAGAGTTATGAATGAAAATCCTGTTACCATCTCCGAGGTTGAGGTTAACGAGTCCAAAATTTAGAAAAGAGGCTACTCTTTGTATCGACCGTATCACACATGTTACGTAGCTCCGCGACGATTTCTTGTCCAACTTTATCCGGGTCACTTACTTCGCTAACGTATGCCCGAGCGTTCTGAATTATTTCTTCGCGTTGTTCTTCGTAAAGCAACTGTGTGATAGCTCTGGTCAGTTCCGGATCGGTGGGCGAAGCGACTAATATGCCGGTTTCACCGTCGGTAATCTGCTCACCCAGGCCTTCGCAGTCGTTTGCCACGACTGGGCAGCCGGCGGCCATCGCCTCTTGGATGATATTTCCGAAACCCTCCTCGTATGAGACGTACACCATCGCATCTGCTGCAGCATATAGACCTTGAACGTCGTCAATGAATCCCAGAAAGTGCACCTTATCTCGGACATCATTCGAAAACGACGAGTCAATATCATTCTTGAGAGGTTCTAAATATGTTCCATCCCCTGCAATAATAAACTGTAAATCTTCATTGTCGTTTAGTATTTGCTCGATCTGAGGTAACGCATCTCTGAGCGCTTCGTACTTCTTTCTGAAGCGCAGGTTAGTAACGGTGATCAGGAGGCGGCTTCCATTGAGATTGAACTTTTTGCGGATAGCTTTTGGCGAGGCATCGGCGAAAGTATCATAAGCGAGTGGAACACCGATGGTGCCGATTCTGTCTGGGGTGGTCTCCGTATTCTTGATGATAGCACGTTCAACAGTGTTCGAAATCGTTAAATAACAATCTGATAGCCTAAACGTGATACGGTTTATGAATATTAATACGGTAATAAGGGCGATACCGCCATAATTCCGGTTAGTTACGTGCTCGCGTAACTTTTCGCGATTGATTTCCCAAATATTTCCACCAAGCCTAAGCGCGAACGGAATAGAATAGGCCACGGCAAGCAATGAGGCGATGAAACTTACGACGCCCGCGTGATCACCGATGACAATATCCACATTCTGATTCTTCAGTTCCCGTCGTCCATCCTTGGCCGTCATCACCGCTCGTTTTATCAGATTTGAGGAGGTGTTTGAAACTATAATAACATCTTCATTCGTTCGCTCAAGTGGGTTTGCAAGATTCTCTGTTCTATGGCCAGTGAATACAGCAATCTTCATTTATTTACTCCTATCGCATCGCTCTACAACAGCATAGTCTATGATAGTATTTGTGCTAATCACGGTTCGAATACACCGCTTTTTCATCGAACGGCTCTTAGAATTCCGCATCCACTCTCGTCTGGAGTCGCCTCAATGTTAAACCCATTTTCGAGGAGAAGCGAGTGGACGGCTTCGTCGTCAACACCGTGTAGTTCGCAATATATCCGTCTGACACCCTCAAGAATACCATCCATTCCCTTTAGGACCGATAGCTCAGCCCCTTCAACATCAACTTTAATGACTGTTGGTTTAGGCACGTTCTGCCCCGCTAGTTCGTCTCCACGGACACACTTGACTGTGATTGTATCACCATGCTGCCAATCTGAGAGCAACGAGCCCCGTCCTGCTCCAGCAGTTGCCCGATTGTCGAGCGTAAATTCTCTCGGCCCGGCAGATTCGGCGAGAGCTCTATCGACAACATGAGCCTGAAGATCGTTGAGCGCGAGGTTTTTTTCGATGGTTTCGACGTTCTCCTGCCAAGGTTCAATTGCGACAGTCTCCGCGCCGATCGTGGCGGCGAAGAGCGTATAGACGCCGATATTACTTCCAACGTCCCAGACACAATCGTCTGGGGTGAGATGTCGACAAAAATGTTCAATATTCGGTGATTCGTTATGGATTGCGCGGATGTGATCGAATTCACCGACGGTGCGATTGTGAATATCGACTGTGTGCGGCCCTATCGAGACAGATTTTGTGGAGGATGTGAGCGGCGCGAGCCGGCGAAACCGATCACGAGCACCCCAGAATAATTCATCAGCGGCCGAATGGACTCCTGTGGCACCGTTTGAACGGATCTCCGACACCGAATACCGAAGCCAATCGATGAATGTCATTGATCGATCACGGCGCCAAACTGACTACGCACCATTGTATTCCATCGGGGATTATCGTAGGATCTCTTGGACGTCATGCTCGTAATCATGGCTTTGATATTGTCAAGCAAAACCCTTTCAGTATCGTCTAAAGCTTCCGGTTTAACTTTACTCGCAACTACTGTGTTGTAGATTTATAATGATGTTTTAATCAATGTATCCGAGAGCTCTGAGTTGTTCTTCGTTTACCTCCGGGACTTCCGTTTCACCTTTATTCTCCTCGAATTCTGAAACCGGGTACTGGTGGGTCATTTCAGATGGCGATCCATAGGCCAACGCAGATTTGCCGAACGTTTGGACGAGTGGTAAAAACGAACGCGGCAATTGTGCTCTGTTCGCAGGCGCTTGCAACCCCTTGTAGAGTTTTCTGTGAATCGCAAAGATAATTCGTTCGAGCGGTGATCCAAACTGTTTGACAAATCCCCCGTTACTATCCCAGGCAGAACTGGCACTATACTCAACAGTTCCACCGTGAGCCCAAAAATCGGATCTAACAATACGGTTTGGATCGGGTGTGATTGTCCACAAATCAATACCATCAACGTTCGGTAAAGTACCTCGGTTAGTCGCGCTCATTGCTGTTGGAGCGAGGTCGGTCCCTGACGAGACCCATTCGAGGCGTTTCCCAGACGGAAGTCCTGCACCCATGAACACCGTTGGAACGCGGACTAATTCGGGACATATCGGGGAACCATGAGCGTATATCCCTCCCCTCTCTATTTCGCCGAGTAACTCGCCGTGATCACTCGTAA
This sequence comes from Saliphagus sp. GCM10025317, assembly GCF_042663665.1. Lineage (NCBI taxonomy): Archaea > Methanobacteriati > Methanobacteriota > Halobacteria > Halobacteriales > Natrialbaceae > Saliphagus > Saliphagus sp. GCM10025317. The sequence continues at coordinate 840,712 of NZ_JBHTAQ010000005.1, read as the reverse complement.
AAATGACGAGCGTATCCTCAAGGAGGTCGCGTTCCGAAAGCTGATCAACCGTATCGAGAAATCGATCCGCTGCAGTTTCTGCACCGCGTTTGTACATGTTCTCTAGTTGATCACTCTTTCCGGCAAAATGCTCGAAAAAGGGCGGTGAGCTATCCCACTTTACATTGAAGAAATCGTATGGAGCGTGAGCGCCCTTTTCGTGGACTACAATAGTAAATCCATCTTCGGCCTCATTGAGGTTATGTTGTTTTTCTAGATCGAGAACCCGATTCGGTGGTTTTTGTACAGGATCATCTATATCGACCCAGACGTTCCGCAAATCTAACCCTGCATTTGGTCCTTCAAGTAGTTTGGGCGATCGTTCGACAACGTCATTGAATCCCCAGACTCTATGTGTAGCGGGATATTGGCCAGTCATCATTGATGGAATGCTCGACGCTGTGTATGTACTCGCAGCGATAGTTGGCACAGTTACACCAAGATCTGATACCCGCTCCGGAAGGTAATCCAGACGAAGACTATCGACGATATATATCAGAACGTTCTCGACGGCATTTCCGTCGGCCAAATCTGAAATTCCTCCCATTGTTCCGTACTACAGAGGCCTATAAGATAAGCCCCGTGGTTATTTTGTGATGATGAGACAATGCTCCTCGATGAAAGGGATTGCTTTAGTAGGCGCTAAATCCAATTTGACATACTCACGAGGCCGATGAACAAACCACACGTACTCTTGATAACCGTGGACAGCCTTCGCTTTGATCGTTGTCCAAGACGTCCATATGGAACGGTCACAGCTCCGAACGTAGCCGAATTGAGCGAGGAAGCTATCACGTTCTCTCAGGCAGTCTCTAATGGACCGGCCACTCGTTCGAGCTTCCCAAGTATTTTGACAAGTACGCATCCGCTTGCTTACGGCGGTTATTCGTATCTCGACAACGCTAGACCGTTCATAGCGAAAACGCTTGCAGAAGAAGGATTCCAAACTGTCGGGTACCATTCTAATCCCCATCTGGGAGCTGATGAGAACTATGACATGGGCTTTAGCGAGTTTAGAGATGCCGCAGAAGGCTCAGAATCAATCGCTTCCACGAAAGATTTCGTAGAGCGGAGACTCGACACAGACACATGGCTCTACAAACTACTCCGCCGATTCTGGCACTACTTCACCATGTCGACAGGGACATCTGCTTACGCCAAGGCATCATCTATTACTGAAAACGCTCTTTCCTGGATAGATACCACTTGGGACGGTGAATCCTCATTTTTTATGTGGCTACATTATATGGACGTCCATTATCCGTTCTCTCCTCCGAACAAATATGTAGAACAAAATGGAGATACACCGATTCCAATGAGCCGAACTACCGAGCTTAATGGACGGATGCAGGAGGAGCCGGAAACACTCTTAGAGGAAGACGTTGATGACCTATTAACGCTATACGATGGCGAGGTCCGTTTTGTAGATGAGCAGATCGGGCACATCATCGAGCACTTGAGGAATATAGGTATCTACGAAGAGACCCTACTCGTGATCACAGCAGACCATGGCGAAGCGTTTGGAGAACATGATCGATTCGGCCACCATCCAAATCTATACGACGAACTATTGCGTGTCCCGCTAGTTATCCGAGTGCCGGGAACAGACTCACGTGACGTGGAACAACAAGTTTCGCTCGTAGACCTCGGTCCAACTATTTACGATATCGTCGACATCCCGATTCCCGATAACGTACAGGGGACGAGTTTCGCTCCCTTACTTCGTGGAGATACAATGGACGAACCAGTCGCATTAGTTACAGCGAAGGGTGGTGACCGACTTGCATGCAGGACCTCGCACTGGAAGTGCTTTTGGCGGCGAGACGACGAAACCGTCGAACTCTTCGATCTGAGGAGTGACCGTGAAGAGGTGATGGACGTAAGTACGGATAATCCTGAACATGTTTCTCGCTTTAAAGAGATTATGGAGGAGTATATAACCGAAGCCGAGGCGACTGACACTGACCTCCCGAAAATGTCGAAAAGTGATGAAGTCGAAGAACGACTAAAAGATCTCGGATATATCGACTAGGCGTGATCGAGCTGCCGAATCGGTTCTTAAACTCGGCTACCGCTAGCCGTGGTGACCTCGCCGTCTCGAATATCGCGGCGCTCATCCTCGACAACTGCCTAAAGCACTTCAACTAGCTCAAGAATTCGGAGGCGTGGTTTGTGACCATTGGCCAAGTCGACCTTTCAGGCCATCAAAGTACACTTGGCTATGATTGGCGGTCACAACCATTTTACCCGGGAGCGAGTCGATTGGACTGCTGACATACGGGAGTACGTATTTTAGGTTCTCATCGGAGGGCAAGCAATATTCATCGATTGTTTGGTCAGCCAGAATGGACATTCATTGAGGATATCTTCGAATAGTACGATCCTCACGAAAATCTATTAACCAATACATCGAATAACCAGATGTTGAGCCCATATTTTTCCTCCACCGACCTGATGATCATTACTTCGTATTGGGAGATACCAGTGACCAAGAGAATGCTTAGCAAATATGTCAAGGAGAATGCTACCGAAACAAGGATTAGCCAAACAAACGAGGCAGGAATTACTGGTATGACGAGTCCTGCAATAGCGATGAAGGGAAGAGAGATTAGAACAGGGATCAAGGTAGCAGATGAGAGCGGCGTCCGACCAGCGTAATAGCGAACCTGTATTGTTGCCAGCCCGTCACGGATAAGAAATGAGATCGCTGTTGCGACGGCGGCACCCATGATTCCGATTGCAGGAATCAGTATGACGTTAAAAACAATATTCGCTATCGCCGCGGCTGCGTTATTAAAAGAGAGGAACTTCGATTTTCCCAATGCTTGGAGGAGAGATCCGTGGACATTCAAGACATTAGTGATGCCGTATCCGATGGCTAATATTGTGAGGACAAGACCGCCTTCAGCATACTCGCCACCGTAAATTACACTAATGAACTCCGTTGAGAAGACGCCGAGCGGGAAAAAGGCACATACGCTTGCGATTACTAGCCAGCGAGTTATTGATTGGTACACCTCAATCATACCCGAGATATTCCCTTCTCCTTCAAGCCGGCTTGCCATCGGCGTTCCAATGAAGTTAAACGCGGTAGAGAACATCCCCATAAAACTCACGGCCGCGTACGCGACGCCGTAAACTCCAACCGCTGTACTCCCCAGAAAACGCAGAACGAGAAATATATCGGCACTTCTGTATATGAAGTTCGAGAGGCCGGTGATGGTAAATGGGAGAGAATATCGAAACACATCGGACCGGCGATCCTTATCGAGCGGTTTCGAGACCGCTGGAAGCGAACGATGGAGAAAATAGGCGGCAGCAACGAGACTGACGCCGTACGGGATCGCATATGCTGCAGCGAACCCGAACTGGTTGAGGCTTAATGTGACTGCTCCGACAATAAGCACTAGCCGAACGCTAGTGTGCAAGATGTTCTGAACGAACGCGTATCGTGTCGACTCCGATTGCCCACGTAAGCCGCTTAGTGCGACATTGAGAAGTGCAGCAAACGGAATTGCTGCACCGAAGACTCTAATGCTCGCTTCGACTGTTGGATCGTTGAATACGGTCGCCGCGATGAAGTCCGCATTGAGTGTAACTAGCAGCCCTAATGGTAGAGAGGCTATCACAGCCACGCTAAACGCAAACCGAGTAATCGCCCGCTTTTCCGAGTTATCTACCCGGGGAAGGTACCGTATCAGGCCCGAGGCTAACCCGAGGCCTCCAATAATCGCGCCCACGTTTAATAGCGCAGTCCCAGTCGTTAAACCGCCGAAACTGCTAACCGAGAGAAACCTTGCGGCGAGCACCTGCGCTATAAACGCGATAACTAGTTCGAGAAACAGCCCAACGTAGATGACGCTCGCGCCTTTGACCACGTCCCGGATTGCTTGATCGCTATCGCTCATCTGGTCACCCGATCACCTGTCGAAGAGCGCGTTCATATCGATCGTACAACTCGTCCCAGGAGAACCCTTTCTCGACGGCCGTTCGACCGTTCTCGCCGAGCCACTCACGTTCACGTTCGTCTGTCGCGAGGCGATCAATCACCGTCGCCAGTTGATCCGGTCGATGGGGATCACAGAGCAACCCTGTCTCGCCGTCCTGAACGATTTCCGGGACCCCGCCAACTCGAGTGGCCACGACCGGCGTTGCCGTTGCCTGCGCCTCGAGTATTACTCGCGGAAGCCCCTCAGTATGGGAGGGGAGAACGAACGCGTCGAACTCGTGGTACAGCGAGGGGATCTGCTCATATGGCACCGACCCGAGGAACGTAGCCGTTTCCCCGAAAATCTGCTCGAGTCGTCGTCGTTCCGGCCCGTCACCGGCGACGATCAGTTTGCAGTCAGCATCGACTGATTCGAGTGCGGTGGCGAGATCCTCGAGGCCCTTATACGGTTGAAGCCCGCCAACGTATCCCAGGCAGAGGCCACTCTCTTGAACCTCGATTCGGTTTTCGAATCGCTCGGAAAGCGTGGTCGGCACCAACTCCGGATTAAATCGGTCTACGTCGACTGCGTTCAGCACATTGAAGATACGATCCTCGTGGACACCGTACGTCTGAAGCTGAGAACCGATGTAATCACAGACCACGAAGTATCCGTCGTGAGGCGCACGGAGCCGTGTTCTGAAGGAAGCGAGGTCCAATCGCCCGAAGAGACTCTCCACCGGCGGGTCGAGGCTCGACCCGACGTGGACGACGTGAGGCACGCCGAGACTCCGTGCCGCGAGCAGTCCCGGAAGATACGTTTTCCGGGTCTTCGAGATGATGACATCGACGGCACGCCTCCGTCCGATTCGAATCGCTCGAATGAGCGTTCTGAGGGGCCCTTCGACGAATCGACACTGGGGGTCAACCGAAACCTGAAACGATCGTTCTGGCTTGGAGTTCCAGTCAAGAAGATAAACGTCGTGTCCTCGCTTTCGAAGTCCTGAAACGACATTTCGGACATGTATCGCACCACCTCGTACCATCGCATCGGAGAAAGAAATAGGCTCCTCGGTGAGGTAGAGGATACGCATTGTTTGAATATGCTGACGACTCGGCTAAATATCTCGCGGTCCAGTGTCTTCGGCTATGGTTAGTAATCGTTTAGGCCGATGGCCGTGACTCGAGGCTCTCATAGCTCCAGATCAAATCGAAATACCGCTTCATTCCCGCGACGAACGAGCCATTTTCCGTGATCGCGGCCTGGCGCTGATGGTTCGGAACGTCGGTCTCTTCAACCAGGAAGATCGCTTTCCCGGAATCGTACTCCATACTGGGATCGATAAACGTTCCGCGCCAGGGCAGTACCTCCTCACTGAATCGATATCGGATGGCGGGGTGTTCAGCGGCGATTCGATCTACGATATCCGCCTGTACCGCTGCTTTCTCCGGCGGAAGCTTACGGGGATCGAGGAACAACACCGAGACCTCGAGCCCTCGCTCGAGCGCGGTTTCGACCGTCGTTTCGATGTCCTCGAAGTAGGCGAAGCTGTTCGTAATCACGTAGACGGTTTCGGCCGCGTTCTGATAGAGCTGACGCGTCTCCGTCTCACTCGGGTCGCCGACGTCGACTACGTGAAAGAGTTCCGACGTCGGTGTCACGTCCTCGTTCGCTTGCTCGTACAGGGGCCCGAACGTCTCCAGAAACGTCGACTCGATGGAATCGATTTCGGTACAGTAGTCTTCGTACTCCTGGCGGCGATTCTCCTTCGCCCGCTCGAGAACGGTTTCCGGAGATTTCGGTTGATACTGCTTCGGCCGGCCGGGAATCACCTTGATGAAGCCGTAATTCGCGAGCGATTCGAGAACGCCGTACACGCGAGCCTTGGGGATGCCCGTCGCCTTTGCGATGTCCGGTGCAGTCGTTCGTCCGGCGCTCAAGAGATGCTCGAGTGCCGTCGCCTCGTACTCCTTCAATTCTAATTCCTGCAGCAAATCGGTTGGCTCGGTCCCCATAGCAGATATCCCACGGTTGGACTGTGAAACCGTAAAACCGTGTATTTATCCTCGAGCGATTCTGGTCTGAGGTCAGTAATTCAACGCTCTGCTCGCTGCAGGAGTTCTCGAACCGATTCTTCGATGGTGTGTCTTGGTGACCATCCAAGATGCTCGTCTGCCCTCGACGTGTCGACGGTGAAGCTTTCGACCATCGTTTCACCGCTTCGCGGGTTTTCGACGAGTTCGACGTCGACGTCGACGTTCAGTTCCTCTCGGGCGATCGCCTGAACGGTTTCCGCGACCGTCATCACGGAGGGATCCTCAGTGCCGGCAATCTCGTAAATCTCGGTGCCGGTATCGCCTGTCTCGAGTTGCTCGAGCAGCCGTTCGCAGCTGTGGATATACGCCCTGGCGACGTCTTTGACGTGGACGAAGTTTCTCGACTGGGTGCCCGGTTCGTACACCGTCAACGGCTCGTTCGACGTGGCTCGGTTGACGAAGAAGTTGATCACCGTCGGTTTCGAGACGACCGTTCCGTCGACCACGTGGTCGCCGTATAGGTTCGACTTGAGGAACAGATGGGCCGGAAACGCGCCGTCGGCCAGCGTGTCGATCGCGCATTCGCCGAGGAGCTTGGTTCGGCCGTACCAGTTGAGCGGGTCCCGTGGATCGTCCGCCGTAATCGGGAACGTGTCGGGGTCGCCGAGAACGGCCATGCTAAACGGGAACACGAGCGCAGATCCGTTTTTCCGACAGAACCACGCGACGTCGTTCGTTCCGGTGACGTTGACGTCGTAGGCGAGGTCGCGGTTGGTATCGCAGTCGTCGACCCCACTGATCGCGGCGAGGTGAAGCACGACGTCCGCTCCGTCGAGCGCCGATTCCAGCCGGTGACGATCTCGAATGTCGACGTGTTCGATGTCAACCGAGCCAACCGCGGAAACCTGACCTCGGTACTGGTTATCGATCGCGCGAACGGACCACTCGGGGTGCGTTTGTTCAAGCAGGTGAAGGACGCGGCTGCCGATGAATCCGGCCGCACCGGTGACGGCAATCGTCGGCGGTTCGTTCGTGTCGTCTTGCTTCGATGATCGTTGACTTGTCATAGTATCATTGCCTCGGATGTGATCGTTGTAACCGGTCTGCCAGATCCGAAATTCCCTCTCGTACGGTCCATTCCGACTCGAAGCCAGTTTCCGATAACCGGTCGAAGCTCACGTGATACGACGGCCCTGGGTGCTCGTCCTCCAGGTACGTGATATCGAGTTCCCGATCGAGTTCGTCTCGAACGAGTTCCGCGATGGTGGCGATCTGGTAGTTCTGGTCGTTCGCCCCCACGTTGTAGACCAGTTGCGGCCACGAGTTCGGGTTCAGCGCGGCGTGTGCGTAAGCTCTCGCGGCGTCTTTCACGTGAATAAACGGGCGCCAGTTACTCCCGTCACCGTAGACGGTAAGCGGTCGGTCGGTGAGCGCTCGGAACACGAAGTGGTTGATGACCAGGTTGAAACGAACACCCGGCGACCAGCCGTAGTTCGTGCTCATTCGGAGTGCCGTCCCGTCGAACCCGTACTCGTCGATTGCCTCGCGAAGCAACCCCTCGGATTCGACCTTGGACTCCGCGTACGGATTGAGCGGGTCCTGGTCGGTCGTCTCGTCGATGTCGGTGCTCGCGGTACGCCCGTAGTTGTTACACGACGAGGCGAAGACGACGTGTTCGATATCGAACTTCCCGGCAGCCGTGAGCACGTTCTCCGTCCCGTGGTAGTTGACCGCGAACGTCTCCTCACGGCGATCGTGCGTCGACGCTGCACCGGTAATCGCGGCGAGATGGATCACTCGATCGACGTCGCGCATCGCGTTCTCGACGTCACCGTACTCGCGGACGTCACCACGTCGAAACTGAACGTCATCGATGCGTCCGGCGAGGTTCGACGGCGAGCCAGTCGTCAGCGAATCCAGGACGCTGACGGTCCCCACGGCTTCCTCCTCGAGGAGGAGCGAAACGAGTTCGCTCCCGATGTACCCACAGCCGCCCGTCACGAGGACGTGCAGATCAGTCATCAGACGTCAGGACGCCGGGGAGGAACCGATCTTCGTGGGCCGTGACCGTCCGTTCGTGATCGACCAACGTTCCGAGAATCTGTCTGACGCCGTCCTCGAACGTCGTCGACTGGCCGTTGATCAGGTCCGCGTAGCGGTCGTGTTCGATCTCCATCTTGTGCGTCTCGTCCTCCTCGCGCGGGTTTTCGAAGTGTTCGACGTCGACGTCGAGATCGAACTCGTGGGCGACGGAGGCGATGGTTTCTGCAATCTCGACGATACTGATCGCTCGAGTTACCTGATTGTAGACGGCGAGACCGTCGTGGTCGGTCTCTTCGAGGGCGAGGCGCGCCAGCCCTTCGACCGCGTCCCCGAGGGCGATGAACGGCTTTCGCTGTTCGCCTTTTCCGTACACGGTCATCGGATAGCCAGCGATGGCCTGTGCACAGAATCGGTGGGTAACGACCCCGAAGTAGTAATCGAAGTCGAACCGGGTCGCCAGGTCGGGGTGTGCTGCGGTCTCTTCGGTTTCGGTACCGTACGTGATCGCCGTTCGCACGTCCGAGATTGGAATGTCGAACTGCTTGTGTGCCAGGCGCATATTTGCTGCGTCGTGCGATTTCGTCAGGTGGTACCAGCTACCGGCCATCGCCGGGAACGGGACGTCGTCTCGCTCGCCCTGGTTTTCCATCGTCGCCCCGCCCTCCGGAATCGGGAACGTGGGCGCCCCGTAGACGCCGGTCGTCGTCGTTTCGATAAAGTGGGTGTCCGAAAGCCCCGCTTCGTGCAGCCCCCAGAGCAGATTCCGCGTCGCCTGCATATTGTTGTGCTGCGTGTAGTTTGCCCGCTCGCCGTTGATCTGTGAGTACGGCGCGGACGGTTGTGCAGCGGTATGGACGATCGTCTCGGGTTCGTGAACCGAGAGCAGCTGGTCGACGAATGCTCTGTCGGTCAAATCACCCTCGACGAAGGAGAGGTTCTCGAGACCGAGCGCTTCTTCGGCCGCCTCCAGTCGCGCATCGATATCCGCGATCGGTACCGCTGTCGTCGATCCGACGGACTCTACCCACTCCCTCCTCGCGAAGTTATCGACCAGGACCACGCGGTCGTCGGTTCGCGATGCGATGCGCAGTGCGGTAGGCCAGCCGAGATATCCGTCGCCACCCGTAACCAGTATCGACATAGTTACTCATAATTTGAGTACATACCATATAATGCTTCTGCCATCGCCTGCGAGACCGAGGGAAAGTACTAAGACCTCGTGGAGAATTGAGTTACTCAGAAACTGAGTACCATGACCTCTGCAAACGATGAACCCCTGGCCGAGGATGAGCGAGACGATCGACACTTAGAGGACATTGCTGATGGGTGCGGGTGTACCGAAGTGTGGGAGCATCTAGCGCAGAAGCGAGAATCCGACTGACGGATCTGCTATAAAAGCGCCGAAGAATAGAGGAAACAACCGGATTACGACGCTTACAGTCCCAATTTAATCCGCAAACAACATGCTCCCGAGGCGAGAACTGAGCGCACGCTTCAGCGGGAACCAAACAGAACTGAGACCTCCAGATGCGGAGTATTCGGCCGAAAGGGTGCAGGGGCAGAGTCGACGAGAGTCGTTAGTAACGAACTTTGAAACGCCAATCGTGTTCACCATCGCTGCTAGTTAGTGTATGACAGAGGCCACGCTCGATGACGCTCGAGCCCTCGAGAAGCGAAGTTCCTGAACCTTACCGACCCAGTTTCTCCCGCCCGATCCGAATCCCGGTCGGGGTGATGATGAGCTGGTCGTCACCCTTCTGGACGATGTCGCCGTCGACCTCGCGGGCGACCTGTCGGAGTTCGTCGACGATGTGTTCGGTCGTGCTGTCCTTGGTGCGCAGGCGGGTGATGTCGGCGATGACGATGTCGCCGTCGTAGACGGCGTCTTTGATGTCGATGGCGTCAACCTGCCCCCCGATTTCGGCGATGTGGACGGACATTCCGGCGTCCCCGGTCGACGGCGTGACGTCGTCGAGGTCGAGTTCGACGTACTCGTCGGCGGTGCGCGTCTGCCCGCTGCCGAGGATCTTGCTCATTAATCCCATAGCGTCAATGGTCCCGCGCTGGAGTATAGTTCTTACGTCAGACGCTGTCTCGCGACTTCACGGTCCTCCCCGATTTCGTAACGGCAATACCAGCTTGTTGCAATCCACCTAATTGTTATTCGCCTATCAGATAGAATTCATTTTTCGGAGTATCATAAGAACATTTATATGGTAAAGTATGGTGAGTGTGGTCGTGGTTGATAATACCATGTCACGGGAACACATCTCACGACGAACGCTGCTGCACGGAGTCGGAGCTGGAGTCGCCGCGACGGCACTGGCCGGACAGGCGTCCGGACGGGGCGACGAGTATATCATCGGACTGCGAGCCAACAGCGGGTTCGAGGTCGCCAGCGAGCGAGCCAACAGTGTTCGGCTCGAGCTCGAGTTCGGCGACGTCGGCAAAGCGCTCTCGGGACGATTCTCCGAACAGGCGGTCGAGGCGCTCGAGAACAATCCGAACGTTCGCTACGTCGAGCAAAACGGTCGGATGCACGCCCTCGAGCAGACGACGCCGTACGGTATCGACCTGGTAGACGCCGACGTGGCGGTCGACAACGGCGAGACCGGCGCCGGCGCCAACATCGCGATCATCGACACGGGCATCGACGCCCAGCACGAGACGCTCTCGGCGAACCTCGGCGAGGGCTGGGCCGCGGGCGACGCGGAGTGTGACACCGGCTGTGGCGGCGGTCCCTTCGGCGGCGGCAACGACATCAGCGAGTGCCTCGAGGTCTGGGACGACGACAACGATCACGGGAGCCACTGCGCGGGGACGGCCGCCGCGGCCGATAACGGACTGGGCGTCATCGGCGTCGCCCCGGACGCCACCCTGCACGCGGTCAAGGTACTGGACTGTTCGGGCGGCGGCTCGTACGACAGCATCGCCGCGGGCATCGAGTGGGCTGCCGACCAGGGCCAGATCGACGTGTTGAGCATGAGCCTCGGTGGCGACGACTCGAGCGTCGTCCGCGACGCCTGTCAGTACGCCGACCAGCAGGGGAAGGTCATCGTCGCGGCGGCCGGAAACGACGGCCCCTGTTCCGACTGCGTGGGCTACCCGGCTGCGTACGACGAGGTCATCGCCGTCTCCGCGACCGATTCCAACGACGACCTCGCGGACTTCTCCTCGACCGGACCGGAGATCGAAATCGCTGCCCCCGGCGTCGACGTGCTCTCGTCGATCCCGCGCAGCGACTACGCCGAATTCTCGGGGACTTCGATGGCCTGCCCGCACGTCGCCGGCGCAGCCGCGAGCCTGATCGGTGCCGGCGAGGATCCCGCAAACGTCCGACAGCTCCTGAAAGACGGCGCCGAGGACGTCGGCCTCGCCAGCAACGAGCAAGGTGCGGGTCGGCTGAACGTGGCGAATTCGCTCGGACTCGACGGCGGTGACGATGACGACGGCGGAGACGGCGGTGACGGTGGCGACGGTGACACCGCACCCACCATCGACCAGTTCGCCGTCTCCACCAGCTCGAGCGGGCCCTGGTCGCGCGCGAGCGTCAGCTGGTCCGTCTCGGACGCCGACGGTGACCTCGCGAGCGTGACGACGGAACTCCTCTCGGGCACCAGCGTACTCGACAGCCAGACCACGAGCGTCAGCGGCTCGAGCGCCTCGGGCGAGGACGACCTGCGGACGCGTGACAGTCCCGACAGCGTCCGAGTGACGGTGACGGACGCCGCGGGCAACGAAACGAGCGACAGCCAGGCGTACTGAGCGGACGAGCCAGTTCGACCGTCCCTCGAGCACTCCCGGGCTGCCGGGAGACGTCCCTTTTTGCCGGCGGAGTACGTGCCCCCGGACGACATGACGTTCAGCATCTGCGTCCACGAGACGTACGAGGACGACGACGGCGAGGAACACGACCGGTTCGGCGTCGCCGTGACGACCCGGCTTCCCGGCGTCGGCACACTCTGCCCGTTCGTCAGCGAGAACGGGGCCGTCGCCACCCAGAGCCTGGTGAACGTCGACCTCGGTCGGCGAGGAATCCAGTACGTCGACGACGGACTCGCCGTCGAGGACGCCCTCGAGGGCCTGCTCAACGCGGACGAGGGGGCTTCGAACCGCCAACTCCACGGCGTCGACCGCGACGGCGAGTTCACGTTCTCGGGGGAAGACTGCAAGGACTGGTACGGACACATGAGCGGCGACGGCTACACGGTCGCCGGCAACCTCCTGACCGGGGAGTCCGTGATCGAGGCGACCGCGACGGCCTACACCGACTCGGGGGACGATGACACGCCGCTCGCCGAACGCCTGACCGACGCCCTCGCCGCCGGCCACGCCGAAGGGGGCGACAAGCGCGAGGAACTGCGGGTCCAGAGCGCGGCCGTCCGCGTCGCGACGACCGAGGAGCGCGAACTCGAGCCGTTCTACGACGACCTCCGGGTCGACGCGACCCTCGAGCCGATCGCGGACCTCCGGGAGACCTTCGACCTGGCACGGGAGGGCTACGAGACGGCACTCGAGAAGTACGAGGACGCCTACGAGGAGGACGACATCGACGCGAGCGAGGAGTGAGCCATCGCTCGAGGGTTGGATGTACCGTCGCTCGAGGGTTGGAAGCACGTAGGAGACCCGCAAACGCGAACAGGTCGAGCGTTATCCAGAAAAGGAGTAGAGGTCGTCGCCGACGTGGTGCAGCGAGTCGACGACCTTCCCCTCCTCGCCGACCATCTCCGTCCCCGAGACGCGAGCGCGCCCGATCGCCAGCACCTTGCCGTGGGACTCCTCGGCGATCAACACGAGGTCCCCCTCAGAGATTTCGCCGTCGGCTTCGGTGATCCCCGGGCGCATCACGTCCGCACCGTCGGAGACGAACGAGACCGCGCCCGCGTCGACGGTCACGATCCGGTAGTCGGGATCGTAGGCGTTCGCCCCGCGGACGGTCGGGAACGGCTCGTCGTCGAAGTAGGCGATTTCGGGGGCGCCGTCGACCAGGACGACCTCCCAGTCGCTGTCCTCGAACTCGACGCGTTCGTAGGTGTCGCCCGCGAGCGTGACGCCGAGACGGTTGGACACGGCCGTCTCGATCTCAGAGATGGCGTCGCTGCGGAGGTGGTGTCGCGATTTGACCTGCATACGCGCCACCACGGTCACGTCAGCTATAAAACGCCCGTCTCGAGGCCAGTTCGATCACGAGGTCACCGCCCGTCTCGGTCGTCAATCGTGACCGTCACACGTGCCGTGAGAATTGCTAAGTAGGCGCACACCAATAGCCGACGTATGTGGCTCTCCCGGTGGCGAACGGAGACCGTGACCTGCATCGCCTGCGGCGAGACGGTTCCGCGATCCGAGGCCCGCGAGTACGACAAGTACGGCAATCGCTGGGAACGCGAGGGCAAGACCTTCGAGTACTTCTGTAAACCCTGCGACGGCGACCTCTGTCGATACGGCCGTGACGGCCTCGAGGCCCAGCTCACCGACCTCGAGGCTGGCGAGCACTCCCAGGAGGCGTTTTTGCGGCGGTATCTGTGTTCGCTCGAGGAGCGCCGGCGGGTCGAGGAGCGGTGATCACGGGCCGCGCGGACGGTCGCAGGTGGGTGCGCGTCGACCTGAGGTCGATGTACATCGAACGCTAGAGGTCCGTCCGGTCGAACTGCAGATACCCCGCCAGCGGCGCGAGTATCACCCAGACGAGCAAGACTGCCACGCCGAACACCGACGGCGCATCCTCGCCGGCCCGGTCGAACACGTAGGCGTCGAGTACCCGTTCGTAGGCCACGCTCGGGGAGAGCGTCGCCACGTAGGGGCGCCACCACGGGAGTTCGTCGGGGAACTCGAGTCCCGAAAGCAGGTAGACGACGCCGTCGGGGACCACCCGCCAGACGAAGACGAACAGCATGAACACGCCGAAGGCACAGACGGCGGCCCAGGAGGGCGATCGGAGCAGTCCCGAGAGACCGATGCCGATGGCGACGTAGGCCAGTCCCAGACCGGCGGTGGCGAGCGTAAATCCGGCCAGCGCCGCCAGTGGAACCGTCGCGCCGAACCCGAGGAGGATCGCGACCGCGACGACGACGCCTAGGAGTAGCGGTGCGAGGAACACCAGGTACCGCCCGACCAGCGACCCGATCACGACGTCGCGTCGGTCGTGGGGCATTCCCAGCACGAGCGTGAGCTGGCCGCCATCGCGTCGCTTGACGATAGCCTCGTACGAGAGCATCAGCCCGGTAGCCGGGATCAGCACGATACAGAGCAACGAGAGCATCGTGACGAACTCGATCGGTTCGGGCGCCGAGAGGTAGTCGTGAACGCGAGCGCGTCGCACGTTCCGCACGTGAATGTAACCAAACACGCCGAAGACGAGCCCGAAGAGCGCCGCCATCGCGTACAGCTGGTAGTTGCGAATCGCGTCGCCGAACTCCTTGCTCGCGAGCAGTCGCCAGTTCATCGCTCGCCCTCCGTGTAGGAGACGAATAGCTCCTCGAGCGACGTCTCCGCGGTCGTAAAGTCGGTAATCGTCGCTCCCTGGTCGCGAATCGTATCCAGCACGTCGAGTTTCGCCTCCGTCGCGCAGGTGATCACGAGCGCGTCGCCGTCTCGACGCACCGAGGAGACGCCCGCGAGGGAGTCGACGGCCGCGACGACCGGTTCGAGGCCGACCTGTGCTCCTGGCGGTGGGTTCGATCCCGCCCCGACCTCGCCACCTGCAACGCGTTCACGAACCTCGCCGGCCGTCTCGAGTTCGACGACGAGTTCGCCGTCGCTCTCGTTAGCCGACCGGAGACCGTCGATGGTGTCGACGGCGATCAGCGAGCCCTGCCGGAGAATTCCCACTCGGTCGGCGACGGCCTCGACCTGCTCTAAGATGTGACTCGAGAAGAAGACCGTCGCGCCCCGGTCGCGTTCCTCGCGAACGATCTGACGCATCAGTCGGACGCCGTGTGGATCGAGCCCGGTCGAGGGTTCGTCGAGGATCAGGAGTTCGGGTTCGCCGACGAGGGCCATCGCTAGCCCCAGGCGTTGGGTCATCCCCTTCGAGTAGCCGATGGCCTTGCGGTCGGCCGCGTGGGCCACGTCGACGCGCTCGAGCAGGACGTCGGGGTCGTCGTCGGCGTCGTTGGCCGCGATGGCGTACTCGAGGTGCTGACGGCCGGTCATCGTCTCGAAGGGGGCGTACCCCTCCGGGAGAATGCCGGTCCGCTCGCGGACGGCGACGGGGTCGCTCGTCACGTCGTGACCCAGCACCTCGACCCGCCCACTCGAGGGGTGGGTGTAGCGCATCAGGATGTCGATAGTCGTCGACTTGCCGGCCCCGTTCGGGCCCAGGAAGCCGAAGACCTCGCCGGATTCGACCTCGAGGTCGATGCCGGCCAGTGCGGTGACGTCGCCATACCGTTTCGCGACGTCGTGGAGGGCAATCGTCGTCATCTCCACACACTCTCTGCTGGAAACATATAAATTCCAACGTGTTCTTCGCGAACTGGTTGATCGACTCGAGAGAGACGGAACGTGGTCGTTTCTGCACGGCGGCACAATACTATAAAAGGCATAGTAAATCACGGGTTGTGGTCGATGCTCGAGCGGGGGCAACTGCAGATGCTCAGGTGGGACGATTACAGATACTCGAACGCGGGCGACTGGCAGACGGCCAATGAAACCGTTCGCTCTCGCCGGGGTCGCGCTCCCGCAACGGCTAGCCGTTCTACGTGCAGGCGTCCCATACCGAGACCCGTTTTCTCCCGACTAGGATCACGAGGGCTGATCGACGTCGGCGAACTCCCCCGAAGGGAGCGACCCGGGCGAGGCCAGCGAATCCCCGATCGTTTTGACGAGCGAGATGAACTCGTGGGGGTCCACCGGTTTGACGAAGTACCCGTCCGCCCCCAGCTGATAGGTCTCCAGAACGTGGTCGTCTGACTGGGAGCCCGAGAGAACGAGTATCGGCGTCGAACGAAAGTCGGGGTCGTCGGTAATCCGCTCGAGCACTGCATTGCCGGTCAGTTTCGGCACGTTCAGATCCAACAGCACGAGGTCCGGTTTCGCCGCGGGTTCGTAGCCGTTTCGTCGATAGAGGTAGTCGAGCGCTTCCGCACCGTCGGTGACGACGGTCAGCGAACGCGGGACGTCGCTCTCGTCGAATCCGTTCTCGATGAGCCGAACGTCGCCGGGGTTGTCCTCGATTACCAGGATGTCGAACGGTTCCTCGGTCATTACTGTAAACCTGTGAACTACTGAGCCTGTGAGCTGTGAACCGATTTACGCCGCCGCGGGAAGAGTGAAGTAAAACGTCGTGCCGTCGCCCGGTTCCGAGTCGACCCAGATGTCACCGCCGTGGTGGTCGACGATCTTTCGACACAGCGAGAGCCCAATGCCAGTCCCCTGGAACTCATCGTTCGAGTGGAGTCGATTGAAGATGTCGAAGATTTGGTCGACGTACTCCGGATCGATACCGATTCCGTCGTCGGCGACCGAGAAGACGCAGCGGTCACCCCGTTTCTCGCCGGTAATCTCGATTCGAGGTATCTCGTCGCCACTGTACTTGATCGCGTTCGAGACCAGGTTCGAGACCAGTTGCTCGAGCTGGTGGGCCTCACCGCGGACCGCGGGTAACGGCTCGAGGTCGACTGTAGCATCGGTCTCGTCGATCTGCACCTGTAGATCGGTCAGCACGTCCTCGACGACGTCGTCGCACTCGACTCGCTCGAAGTCCGCCTCGTCCATGTCGATCCGCGAGTACGCGAGCAATCCGTTGACCATCTCCCGCATCCGGTCGGAGCCGTCCACGGCGAAGTCGATGTACTCCCGCGCCTCCTCGTCCAGGTCGTCCGCGTAGCGGGAATCGAGCAACTGGAGATAGCTCGAGATCATCCGCAGCGGCTCCTGTAAGTCGTGGGAGGCGACGTAGGCGAACCGCCTGAGTCGCTCGTTGGACTCCTCGAGTTCCGCGACCGTCTCGTTGAGTTCGGACCGCGCTAGAGCGCGGTCCACCAGCGTATTCAGCATTCGCTCGACGTCGCGGGTGGGTTCGTCGGGTTCGAAGAACTCCTCCGGCGGCGTGTAGTAGAAGTTGTGACAGACGGTGTCCTCGTACACCAGGTGCGGGTGCGTTCGGATAACGTCGACGAGCGTCTCGGGTGGGATGCGCTCGCAATCGTAGTGACAGAGGGCGATGCAGTCCTCGCCGCGAAAGAGGTCGTTGACGCGGCTCTCGTAGGCCATGAAGTCCTCGAGGGTCGCGTACTCGTCCAGGATGAAGTTCGTATTCGCGGTCACGCGAAGCGCCGGGTACTCCTCCTTCGCTTCCTCGATCGCGTCGGCGTACACCTCGAGCATGTCGTCGGGGTCGAAGCGCCCGGACCGGAGGTAGGTCTCCTCGAGCGAGTGGAACGTCAGCTGACCCGACTCGAGCGCCGCGTCGACGTCGACGTCGCCACCGCGGAGTTCCGCGAGGATTGCGGACTTCGGAAGGTCGTCGATGACGTACATGACCCGCTCGCCGCGCTCGATACCCTGTCGAATAAATGGGGCAACGGTGGCGAACCGTTCCTCGCGGGACCGGTAGAACAGCGCGATGTGCTCGCAGGTTTCCAGATCGTCGAGTCCGTCGAGCGGTTCGACCGTCCCGTGAAACGCCGGACTCGACCGAAGCGCCTCCAGTCCGCTTTCCAGGGTCAGCGAATCGACGGTGGCGGATTTCCCCGTCCGCAGTTCCTGCTGACGGCTCCGATCTGCCTTCTGACTCATTGTCACGTACCTCGATGTCTATCGGTAAGTAGCCTTTGCCTGTTCCCCGCCTTCCCTCCAAGAGAGTGGTAACATACGACACAATATGCCTTGTCACCCACTTGAAGCTCCCGGAGCGAATCGAGAATTGCAGCGGACCGTGTTTTGTTCGCACCGGTCGTTCCAGGACGCGTTCAGTTCCTCGACCACTTCGCACGGCTGGCACGAAACGCCGCGCACGCGTCCCGACACGACTTTGGCCCTCCTGTTCGTAGCCGAGGGTATGAGCGACGACGCACAGGCCGCAGCCGGCACGGCCGAGGGGCAAGGTCCCGTCCAGATCTCCGAAGACCTGGCCCGCCACCTCGAGAACAAGCGCGAAGACCTCTTCGAGAAGTTCGAGATCCGCGACGAGTTCCCCGCGAGTGTTCTCGAAGAGGCCAAGGAATTGACCGAAGATCCACAGGCGGACATCGACGCGGAACTTGAGCACCGGCGTGACCTCCGGGACATGACGACGTGGACGACCGACCCCATCGACGCCCAGGACTTCGACGACGCGCTCTCGATCGAAGAGCGCGAGGACGAGTACGTCCTCTGGGTTCACATCGCGGACGTGACCCACTACGTTCACCCCGAATCCGAGATGTGGAACGAGGCCGTCGAGCGCGGCAACACGGTCTACCTGCCCGCCTACACCATCCACATGCTGCCGCCGGTGCTGGCAGAGTCGGTCTGCTCGCTCGTGCCCAACGAGGAGCGACTGGCCCACACCGTCGAGATGCACCTCGACAAGGAAACGCTGAGCTACGAGTCCATCGACATCTACAAGTCCGTCATCGAGTCCGACGAACGGCTCACCTACTCGCAGGCCGAACAGCGACTCGAGGACCCCGACGCACCCCTCCACGAGGAGAACGCGCTCGTCTACGAGGTCGCCAACGAGATGCACGAGATCCGCAAGGAAGACGGCTCCCTCGTCCTGAACCCCAGCCGCGACCGCGCCCACACCATCATCGAGGAGTGCATGCTCAAGGCCAACAAGGCCGTCACGCACGAACTCATGTGGTCTCGCGGCGTCGAGGCGATGTACCGCGTCCACCCCCAGCCGACGCCCGACGAGTGGTCGAAGGCCCTCCAGGAAATCCAGGACCTCGACGGCGTCTCCATCCCCGGCGACACCTGGGACGAGCCCCGGAAGGCGGTCAACGCGACTCTCGAGACCGCGCCGGGCCGACAACTCGACAAGATCCAGTGGGCCGTGATGAAGGTGATGCCCCGCGCGAAGTACATGAACGACCCGTTCGGCGGCCACCACGCGCTCAACTTCGAGATTTACGGCCACTTCACGAGCCCCATCCGCCGCCTCTCGGACCTGATCAACCACTGGATCGTCTACCAGAACGACGTGCCGGAGAACCTCGTCGCCCTCTGTGACCGGGCCAGCGACAAGCAGAAGGCCGCCGAGACCTGCGAGCGCGAGTACAAACAGTTCCTCCAGGAGGTCGGCCTCGATCCGATGGCGGTGAACAACCGAGGGCTCGAGGTCGTCGAGGACGCTGAAGAGGCAGACAATACGCTGTAAACTACCCCACCCTACTCCCTCGGCGCAGACGCGCCTCGGTCCTCGAGGGTGGGGTTTTGATGTGGACTCCCGGAAATCAGTCGCCGGCAATAGGCCGGTGGCTCTTGCCGTTCACCGTCCCACCATTCACACGCAGGTCTACTTCTGCGTCTCCGCTCCCCGACGTGGGCGAGGAACGGAGTCTGTGTATCCGCTTCCGGGCGTAGCGTAGCCCGATGTTCTTCGCTCCGTTGTAATCCGCGTTCACCTCGTACCCGCACTTCGCACAACAGAAGCGTTCTCCGTGTCGGTTGGCTTCGTTCGTGAACCCACAGTCCGTCCGAGAACAGCGTTGGGACGTGTGGTTCGGCGCGACTTGTTCCACGGAGACGCCTTGTTCAGGCGCTTTGTACTCCACGTACTCGAAGAGGCGTCGGAACGCCCAGACGTGGTGCCACTTCGCCTGTGGAAGTTGCTCGCGTATGTCGGTCAAGTCCTCGAACGCGATCACGTCGCAACCGCGTTCGACGGCTTCCGTGACGATTTCGTTGGCGACGGTGTGGATGTACTGCTTGCGCCACGCTTCTTCGCGTTTCCCGAGTCGAAGCAAGGCGTTGTGTGCGGCTTGCGTGCCGCGCTGTTGCATCGCTCTACGTCGCTTCTCGAACTCACGACACCAGTGGTCGTACTCACTGCCCTGCCAGAACGTGCCGGTCGAGGAGACGGCGAGACTGTTGACGCCGAGGTCGATGCCGAGGACCGTTTGGTCGGGGTGCTCAGTATCTGCCAAGACCTCCGCGTCGTCGTCCCCAGAACGTGAAGCGTTCTGGTGTGCGGACGAGACGCGCGTCTCGTCAACGCCGTCCACCTCACACCGCCGGATCGAGATATTGAGGTAGAACTCGTCTGTTGCCGCGTCGTACCGAAGCGTACTCTCGCGGAACTCGTAGTCCTCGGAGAGAACGTACCGCTCGTAAGGCGTCGGACTGTCTGCCGGAAGAACGAACGAGGGTTCGACCCGACCTTCAACAGTTGCCAGCGACACCTTGTTCCGGTAGAAGGTCGCGCTCCGCGTGTCGTAGTCCATCGTTTCGGCGGTGAACGTCGGGCAAGAGACGCGCTGTCCCTTCTTCCAGCGTTCAACGACGCCTTTGATGGATTCGACAGCGCGACGTATCGCGGCCTGGACGAGTTGTGCCTGTAGGTCCGTCTCTTCGCGGAGGTCGGAGTAGAGCGCGTCTCGAACCCGCCGTTTGTTGATCCTGCATTCGGTGAACGAGGTTCCTGACCAACAGTAGTCGGCAGTTTGGTTCGCGCAGTACAGGTATTGCTCGGCGGTTCGATGGAGTGCGTCGCGTTGCTCGTCGGAAACGGCGAGTTTCACGACGGCGGTTCGACGCACGTCCATACTTCAGAGAAGACACGGCGGTACGTATACGTTCGGGAGTCAGTCGGTCGCAGTATGCTGGTTGTGTCGTCCCATGTCGGTTTCCTCTCCGGCCTACTCGCTTACTTCGTTCGCTCCTTGAGGCCGGAGGCTCCACCTTGAATTACGCTGAATTGCGGAAAACGCGGTTACACAGATTCGAGGAGAAAGTCCACGACTTCAGTCGTGGGTGGATATCAAGAACTCATAACAGCTTCTCGAGCAACGACACCCGATACGTCTCGCCCTCGAGTTCTTCGACTACCTCGGCGGCGGGTTCGTACCCTCGACCCTCGTAAAAGTCGATTGCGCGCTCGTTTCTCGCGAACACTTCGAGGCGAATCCGGTCGTAGCCGACGTCCTCGAGCGCTCGTTCTCCGCGCTCACAGAGCGACGTTCCCAGCCCGCGCCCCCAGTGACTCGAGCGAACGTAGAGGCGAGCGAGGTGGCCGACGGCGGGTTCGTCCGGCCACTGGCCGACGTGGACGAAGCCGGCGAGTTCGTCGGTTCGATCCGCTTCGCCATCGTCGGATTCGGGGGCGACGAGCAGGTGGCTGTCCCTCGACTGGATCGACTCGTGCAGGCCCTCGAGGGCGTACCACTCGTCGGTCACCGTCTCGACGGTCTCGGGGCCGAGGAGGTCGTCGTACGCGGCGTGCCAGCTCTCGCGGGCGACGGCCCGGATCGCTCGGGCGTCTTCGAGGCGCGCGGGTCGGACGAAGTGAGTGGATCGGTGGCGGCTCGAGTCGGTCACGATGGCTTGTCAGAGGGCAAAGACGAAAAAGTGTGCGGCTAGTTACGTTCTGGGTGAAACTGATAGCGTTCTTCCGGTTTCAGGCATCGGTCGACGCCTGGAAGGGTGCTACTCGTGCGGGCCGTCAGACGCTCGAGCCGTCCGCCGCATACCGATACAACCAGAGCGTACACGCGAGCGCGACAACGGCCGCGGCGGTCGCGATCACGAATGCCATCCGGTACCCGGTCGCGGTGTAGACGCGAACGCCGGCCTCGAGTTCGCCCGTCCAGTAGGTGTCGAGAGCGACGCCCATCGCCGTCGGGAGCACGGCGGCCCCGAAGAAGGCTGCGCCGTTGATCACGCTGGTCGAGATGCCGCTCGCGCTCGCGTCGTGGCGGTCTTTCACCAGCGGATACCCGAGGACGAACGCGCCGAGCAGGATGCCCGCTACGAAGAAGACGAAGCCGACGATGGCGATCGGGGGCCGCCCCAGCGCGGCGACGAGACCGATCGAGGCCACGTAGAGGACGCCGCCGACGACCATCAACTCGACGCGGCGCTCGAGGCGGTCCGAGAGCCAGCCGATCGACGGCGGGCCGACGATCATGCCGACGCCGCCGGCGAGGGTGTAGAGCGAGGCATGGGTCACGGAGACGTCGTAGGTCTGGACGACGTACGGAACGCCCCACAGCCCGAACAGCGTCAGGTTGAGTCCGGAGGTACAGAAGAGCATCACGCTGGCGACCCAGGTGACGCGATCGGAGAGCACGGTTCGGACGTGGCGGATGACGGCGGCCGTCGAGAGCGTCGGCTGGCCGGGCACGCCCTCGATCGGGTCGAAGCCGGCCCGTTCGGGCGTGTCCCGAACGACCGCGTAGACGACGACGCTGAACGCGACGCCGAAGACCCCGAGCGCGCCGACGGTCGCCCGCCAGCCCGCCGATTCCGCGGCGATCGCGAGCGGCGTGGTCGCGAGGACGCCGCCGACGCCCGAAACCGCGAAGCTGAGGCCGCTGAGGGTGGCGAACTCGTCGGCCCGGAACCAGCTGGCACAGAACCGGAGGATGCAGACGAAGATCACGCTCGCCCCGAGGCCGACGAGTCCGCGGGCGACCAGCGCCCCCGCGTAGCTGGTGGCCAGCGCGAACCAGATCGCGCCGACGTTCATCACGAGCCCGCCCGCGGCTGCCGTCCGTCGGGGACCGATTCGGTCGGCCAGGATCCCCGTCGGCAACTGCATCAGCGCGTAGATCCAGAAGAAAATCGCGTGGAGCGTTCCGAGCTGGGCGCCCGTGGTCCGGAATCCGGCCATCAGCTCCTCGGCGAGGACGGCCGTCGAGAGCCGGTAGACGTTCACGAGCAAGAAGACGACGCCGAGGGTCCCCCAGAGGAACCACCGGCGAGTGAGCGGGTCGCGCCAGCCTCGCATGACTGTCTTCTCTCGACTCGAGTGACCTAACGATTCAGGTTCCGGAAGCGTTCATCGCGAACGGGGTTCGAGAGAGATTCGCGGCTCCACCGGCGCCCTCCGTCACCGTTGTTCCATTCGACCGCAGTCCTCGCGTTCGTCTCGAGCGGTCGTGTCCGTCTCACTCGAGCGATCCCCACGGATGCGCCATGGCACACCCCGCGACGTGACACACCACGAGAAGACCTTTCCACGACGCGCTCGACCACGCAGGTATGCACACCCTCGACGGGTACGACGCCGGCGGCCAGTTCCTCCGGCGGGCGCTCACCCTCTCGGCGCTCACCGGCGAGTCCGTTCGCCTCGAGGGCGTCCGCGGCGACCGGCCGAATCCGGGGCTGGCGAACCAGCACCTGGCCGTTCTGGAGGCGATGGCGGCGATTACCGACGCCGAGGTCTCGGGTGACGAACTCGAGGCCGAGACGGTCGAATTCGACCCTCATGCGAGATCGGGCAGCGACGGCGCAGTCGAAATTTCGGGCGGGGAATACGCCGTCGACGTCGGCACCGCCGGCAGCCTCACCCTCCTCTTCGACGCCGTCCTCCCCCTCGCCGCCCGCCTCGAGTCGCCGCTCATTCTGACCGCCACGGGTGGGACGGACGTCACCTGGTCGCCGCCCGTGGACTACCTGCGCTACGTCAAACTCCCACTCCTCCGTCGGTACGGCCTGCAGGCCGCCGTTGAGGTCGACCAGCGCGGCTTTTATCCCGCGGGCAGCGGCCGACTGCGGCTTCACCTCGCTCCCTCGCGGTTCGAACCGCTCGACCTCGAAAGCCGGGGCGACCTCGCGGGTGTGCGCGTCTACTCGACGGAAGCCGCCGCGCTGGCCGACGCCGACGTCGCGAAACGGCAGGCGGAGGGTGCCCTCGGGCGGTTGCGAGCACGAATCGGTGCAGGTGAGGCGAATTTCGAGATCCGCGAGCGTGTCGAGACGACGGCCGAGAGCGCCTGTCCAGGTTCGGTAATTGTGCTGGGCCTCGAGTTCGAGCACGAGTTCGCCGACGGCTCGCCGGAAACCGCATCGAGGCCCCGTCTCCGGGCCGGCTTCGGCGCCCTCGGCGAACCCGGCAAACCGGCCGAGCGCGTCGGGGAGGAAGCCGCCGACGCCGCCGTCGCCTTTCTCGAGGGAAACGGAAGCGTCGACGTCCATCTCGCCGATCAACTCCTCGACTTCCTCGTTCTCGGCGGCGGCCGCCTGCGGATTCCGGCCGTAACCGACCACGTCGAGACGAGCCTGCGACTGCTCGAGGCGTTTGGCTCCGACCTGGATCTCGACCTCGAGCCCGAGCACCGGAAGAACGACGGCGGGTCGACCGTCCTGGTCGCCGAGACGAGTCTCGAGTGAGAGTGAAAGTGAGAGAGTGAGATACCGCCACCAACGACACAACTTATAGCACGGCCCTCCGTTTTGCGACCTATGAGCCAGCGATTCACTATCACCACCGTCCGACCGAACCGGGAGGGAGACGCGTGAGCGACCTCGTCACCTTCGGCGAGACGATGCTCCGCCTCTCGCCACCCGGGCACGAACGCCTCGAGACCGCCAGCGAGTTCGAGGTTCGCGCGGCGGGCGCCGAGAGCAACGTGGCCGTCGCCGCCGAGCGACTCGGCGCCGTCTCGACCTGGACCTCGAAGCTCCCGGACTCCCCCCTGGGTCGGCGCGTCGTCGGCGAACTCCAGCAGTACGGCATCGACACCGACGTCGTCTGGAGCGACGAGGGCCGCCAGGGGACGTACTACCTCGAGCACGGAGGCAAGCCCCGCGGAACGAACGTCGTCTACGACCGATCGGACGCCGCAATCACGACCGCCGAACCCCAGGAGTTCGACATCGACCTCATCCGGGACGCTCGGGTCTTCTTCACCTCGGGCATCACCCCCGCGCTGTCGCCGACCCTCCGAGAGACCACGGCACAGCTCCTGAAAGCGGCGCGACAGAACGACACGACCACCGCCTTCGACCTCAACTACCGGCGAAAGCTCTGGTCGCCCGAGGAGGCGCGAGACACCCTGACGAAACTGTTCCCCGGAATCGACGTGCTCGTGATCGCGGCCCGCGACGCCCGTACCGTGCTCGGCTACGAGGGTGACCCCCGTCAGCTCGCCCACAAGCTCGGCTCCCAGTTCGACTTCCGAACCGTCGTCGTCACCCGGGGCGACCAAGGCGCGCTCGCCTGGCACGACAACGTCGTCCACGACCACGACGCCTACGAGACCGAGACGCACGACCCCATCGGCACCGGCGACGCCTTCACGGGCGCGTTCATCGCTCGCCGGCTCTCCGGCGATGACGTCGGTCGAGCGCTCGAGTACGCCGCCGCGACGGCCGCCCTCAAGCGGACGATTCCGGGCGACGCTGCCCTCCTCACAAAGGCGGAAGTCGACGCGGTCGTCGCCGACAGCGGCGAGTCGATCTCGCGCTGAACCCCCACCCCACCCTCTCCTCCCACTCTCCCGCCCAGACCAGTGAGCGTCGTGAATCGAGGGGCGAGCGTCGTGAACTATCCTCCTGGACGCACTCGGGTGGTTTCGGACCCCGTTCGATTGGACGGCTCTGTCAGAACCCCTTTTATGGTGCGGGCGAACTGATCAGATGAAATGAATCGAAATGCAATCGTAGCCGTCCTCCTTGCCGCGATGCTCGGCGTCAGTCTCGTCGCCGCGGCCGGGGCCGGTGCGAGTTCGGCCGGATCGAGCGCGACCACCCAGAGCGAAACGTACACAGGGAGCCACCTCGAGTTCGAGACGTCGGGGAGCGCCCTGACGGACTACGCCGTCGGCGGCGAGACCCTCTTTTCGTCGGTCGCCGTGGACTCCCGAAGTAACGCCGGCGTCGGCGGCAGCGGAGGCGCCGGTATCGACCTCGGGGCCGTCGTGAGCCTCGAGGGCGCCGGCCTCTCGGTGAGCGCCGAGTCCCAGACGAGTACGCGAATCGAATCCGAGAGCGGCGCGACGCTGTCGGCCCACGACAACGAACGCGGGATTCTTGTCGTCCGGGCCGGCGGCGACGCCCAGGTCGTCGAAGCCCAACTCGGCGAGAACGTCCAGGCCAGCGCCGAAGGCGACGGCGAGCGCGTCGTCGTCGAGGGCGACGACCGCAACGGCGTCTTCCTCGTGATCGGCGACGGCGACGTGACCGTCAACGAGGAGGGCAACGTCACGGCCAGCCTCGAGGGCGAGTCGACGCTCGTCTTCCGGTCCTACGGGGACGGCGAGCGCACGGACGAGACGAAGTCCCAGGAGCAACTCATCGCCGACGGCTCGGCCGCCGCCGAGGTCTACGTCGAGCAGCGAGACGACGAAACCGTCACCGACTCGGTCACCTACGCCGAGGATCTGACCCTCGAGGCCAAGCAGGAGAGCGAACGCCGCGTCGACGTCACCGTCGACCGCGCCATCGAGGAGGGAACGATCGTCATGACGACGGTCGAAGAGGAGACCGTCGGCACGCTTGAGGACCTCGAGGTTCGCGTCGACGGTGAGGCTGCCGTCCAGGCGTCCTCCCAGTCCGAACTCGAGAGCGCGATCGGCGGCGAGGAATCCGCGTACATGGTGAGCCAGCACGCCGAGGCGGAGACGAAAGCGACCGTCTTCGTCGCGTTCAACCACTTCTCGGAGCGAACCGCGTCGATCGACGGCTCGGGTGCCGACGAGGGCAGTAGCGACGAAGACGACTCGAGCGCCGAAAGCGACGGTCTCCCCGGATTCGGGGCTCTCGCCGCGCTGCTCGGACTCCTCGGGACGGGTGTCGTAGCCAGGCTTCGACGCTAGACTCGTCGTCACGTTCGTTCTCGAAACGCCTTCTCCTGTCGCCAGTGACTCGTCTACGCACGACCGCACCAACGCCTATTGGGGAAGCCACCGTTTCGCCGATATGGACAGTCTCCACGTCGCGATTGTCGGCGCCTACGGGAGTGCGGGCGTCGCCGCCGCCGACGAGTTGCTCGAGCGCGCCCGAGAATCGGAAACCGACCTCGAACTGACGCTGATCGACGACGGTGAACCGGGCGGCGGCCTCTGCATTCTCCGGGGTTGCATGCCCTCGAAGGACGTCCTCTCGGCCGCCCAGCACCGCTATCAGGCGCGACACGACGGTCGGCTCGAAGGCACACCAACAGTCGATCCGGAGGAGATCGTCGCCCAGAAGGACGAGCACGTCCACGGATTCGCTGAGCATCGACGGAATCACGTCCACGATCTCGCCGACCGCGACGGCGTCGAGTTCCTCCACGAGCGCGCCAGGTTCGTCGACGACCGCACGCTCGCCGTCGGCGACCGCACGATCGAACCCGACTACGTCGTGGTCGCGACTGGCTCGACGCTCAACGTTCCCGATACGCCCGGCATCGAGGACGTCGACTACTGCTCGAGCGCGGACGTGCTCGACGCGACGTCGTTCCCCGACTCGGGAATCGTGATGGGCTTTGGCTACATCGGCCTCGAACTCGCCCCCTATCTCAGCGAGGTCAGCGGCGTCGACCTCACCGTGATCGAACACGACAACCGACCGCTCGAGGAGTTCGAGGACGCCTACGGCGACACCATCCTCGACCTCTACCGGGAGCAGTTCGACGTCGAGATTCTGACGAACACCGACGAGGAGCGCCTCGAATCGACTGCAGACGGTGGCGTCCGACTCACGGTCGACCGCGACGGCACCGAGGAGGTCCTGGAGGCCGATCAGCTCTACGTCTTCACCGGCCGCCGCCCAAACGTCGACGGCCTCGGGCTCGAGCACACGACCCTGGAACCGGAGCAGGGCTGGGTCGCGCCGACGATGCAGGCCGCCGCCAACGAGCGCACGTTCGTCGTCGGAGACGCCAACGGCCGCGAGCCGATCCTCCACGTCGCCAAGGAACAGGGGTTCGCCGCCGGGGAGAACGTCCTGCGCCACGCTCGAGGCGACGACCTCGAGCCCTACGCGAACGTCCCCCACCACGTCATCTTCTCGGGCCTGGGCACCTACCCGGTGGCCCGCGTCGGCCACACACCTGATACCGTCGCGGATTCGTCGATGGACGCGATTGTGGTCTCGAGGGAGGCGTCCGACGACGGCGTCTTCAAGACCAAGAACCACCCGGAGGGCGTCGCGACGCTGGTCGTCAGCGCCCGTGACGGGACCGTGCTGGGGTACCAGGGACTGCACCTCCACGCGGACGTGATGGCCAAGACGATGCAGGTAATCGTCGAGATGGGCCTCGACGTGCGAGAGGTTCCGGACCGGGCGTACCATCCGACCACGCCCGAGATTCTGGACGGGTTGTTCCGAGAGGCAGCAGCAGAACTCGAGTAGGCGGTTTTCGGCTCGAAGGGGGACGAGGGGCGTCTCCACAGCATCTGTTGCGGCGAGGCTCCTCGAGCGACGGGAAGATTACCTATAGCACCATAGAGTGTATCACGTCCTACACCGACAACGAATCGAACTCACCGGCGGCGATCTCGGCAGCGATCGCGTCGCTCTCGAGGTCTCCGGGCACGACTGACGGATATTTCCGCCGGAAGTAGCCCACCAGATTCGTGAGGTCGCGATCCAGGAACTCGCGGGCGTGTTCGTGATCGGTCGGCACCGCCTGCGGCCAGTCGAAGATCGTCACCCCCTCTTCAGCGACGAACACGTTGTACTCGCTCATGTCCGCGTGGACGTACCCCTCCTCGTACGCACGCGAGAGTTCTCGCAAGAGTAACTCGAGCACCCCCAGCACCTGGTCGTCCTCGAACCGGGTTCGCGAGAGTTCCACCCCCGGCATCTTCTCCATCACGATGGCGTGTCGGTTCTGGCCGATCGGTTGGGGTACCGAGACGTCGGGATACAGCGTCTCGAGGGCGTCGAACTCG
This sequence comes from Saliphagus sp. GCM10025317, assembly GCF_042663665.1. Taxonomy (NCBI): domain Archaea; kingdom Methanobacteriati; phylum Methanobacteriota; class Halobacteria; order Halobacteriales; family Natrialbaceae; genus Saliphagus; species Saliphagus sp. GCM10025317. The sequence goes on along the minus strand of NZ_JBHTAQ010000005.1, from coordinate 811,918 downwards.
CGTTCAGCCGCTTTCCGGGCGGTGTAGAGCCAAGACACGTGCTGATTCTCCGAGGTGTAATCGCGCTCGCGGTTGACCTCCCGGAAGTTGGTATAGCCCTCCCGGTGGTACTTCAGGGCCAGCGGCTTGTAAGATTTGACTTCGTAGACGTCGCTCTCCTTGCCGACGCCCAGCGGGGCGCCGAACTCCGAAATCGTGTCTCGCTCGACGAGTGCACGAAGGGCGAGGGCGTCGTAGCCCTCGAACTGGAGGGTGTACCCCTCGTACTGGATCGTCTTCTTCTCTACTAGCCCGCGCTTGAGACAGCGCTCGAGGCGGTAGTCCACCTCTTCGGGGGTGAGTCCCGAGAAGTTCGACAACTTCTCGCGCTGGACCCACTCCGAGAAGCGCATTCCCTGCTCGATCCCCGAGAGGAGATAGAAGTCCTCGGACTCGAGTTCTGCCAACAGCTCGGCGACGTTCCGCACCATGGGCGCCGTAGCCGCCGTGGACGTAAAAGTGCTCACAACCGCTCGAGCGGCCCGGGCGCCACGTGATAAACTGTATGTAGCTGTATCAAATCCCGTTTTGCCCGGTGGTCATGGCTCGTCGAGTGGCTCGCGGCGGAGCGCCCTGGTCACCGGATCTCGGCGCTCGAGAGCCGGTGTGGACCGAGAAGACCATGGTTCAGCGAGTAGGAGCGGAAATTCGACCGAACGGCTGATCACCGGAATTCGTCGCGGGAGAGAGCTTCCGTTGCGGGAGAGAGGTTTCGTCGCGAGAGAAGAACTCTCGTCGCGAGAGCGGCGACGTCCGTTCAGCCCTGGTCGGCGTCGTCCGCCGTCGGGAGCGTAAAGGTGAAGGTCGTCCCAACGCCCGGTTCCGAGTCGGCCCGGATCGTCCCGCCGTGACGCTCGACAATTCGTCGGCAAAGCGCGAGCCCGATGCCCGTTCCCGCGTGTTCCTCCTGACTGTGGAGGCGCTGGAACACCTCGAAGATCCGGTCGGTGTCGTCGGGATCGATACCGATTCCCTCGTCTCGGACCGACACCTCCCAGACGTCATCGGCTCGCTCGGCAGTCACATGCACGCGGGGCGGTTCGTCGCCGCTGTACTCGATCGCGTTGCTCAGCAGGTTCTGGAACACCTGACGCAACTGGGTCGGATCTCCCTCGACGCGAGGGAGGGACTCTGCCGTGACGTCGGCCCCGCTCTCCTGGATCGGGAATCGGAGGTCGGCCTGTGCGTCCGAGAGCACCGTCTCGAGATCGACGGGTTCGAACGCGTTCCCCTGGGTTTCCACCCGGGAGTACTCGAGGAGTCCGTCGATCATCTCGCGCATGCGCTCGGCCCCGTCGACGGCGAATTCCAGGAATTCCTCGCCGTCTTCGTCGAGTGCTTCGCCGTACCGGCGCTCGATCAACTGAAGATAGCTCGAGACCATCCGCAGGGGCTCCTGGAGGTCGTGGCTGGCGGCGTAGGCGAACTGCTCGAGGCGCTCGTTCGAGGCCTCGAGTTTTCGCTCGTACGTTCGGCGCTCGGTGATGTCCTGGGACATCCCGAGGGCGGCGAAGACGCCCCCGCTCTCGTCGCGAATTGGGACCGTCTGGAGCTGGTAGACATGCTCGCCGAGTTCGATTTCGAACGAGCTGGACTCCCCCTCGAGCGCGGCCTCGTATCGCGGCACGAGTTCGTCCTCGAGCGGCGCGGGGAGGACGTCCTCGACCGGTGCTTCGAATCCAGACCCGATCGCGACGTCCGCCCCGTCGAGAGGCGTACCACCAATCGTCTGGTAGCGGAGGTGCTCGTCGACGAGCGCGACGGCGCCGTTCGGGAAGTGTTCGACGAGCGTGCGGTAGCGCCGTTCGGACTCCTCGAGCTGGCGCTCGCGCTCTTTCCGTTCGGTGACGTCCCGGAAGTAGACCGAAAGGCCCGTCTCCGACGGATAGACGTGTATGTCTAGCCACGCGTCTAGCGGGTCGGGGTAGTGGAACTCGAACGAGGTCGGTTCCTGCGTCTCCATCGCCTGCTCGTATTCCTCGCGGAGTTGCGTGTTCTCGACCCAGTCGAAGACCTCCCAGACGTGCTCGCCGACGAGCCCCCGATCCTCGAAGTCGATTAACTCCTCCGCGCGCTCGTTGACGTGCGTGAACCGCCACTCGTCGTCGAGCGCGTAGAACGCGTCGGTGATTCGACCGAGGATTTCGCTCAGTTCGGTCTCGAGTTCCGACTTCCGTCGTTCCAGCTGGTGTTCTCGATCCTTGAGGTCGGTGATGTCCTCGCCGGCGACGATGATTCGTTCGACGTTCCCATCGGGATCGAGCACCGGCGCGGCGTTCACGTGCAGGTGGATGCGATCGCCGTCAGGCATTTCGACGACGACTTCTTCGTTGCGGACCGGTTCACCGGTCGCTGCAGCGCGCGCGGACGGCGTTTCGGTCGAGTCGAGCGGGTTCCCATCAGGATCGTAGAGTCTCCACTGACCGGCGCCGTCGGGATCGTCGAGGAATTCCTGTTCGGAAACGTCGAGGGTTTCCTGGGCCCGCCGGTTCGTCATCACCGTCTCCCCGTCGGCGTTCCAGACGCCGATGGGGATCGGCACCGTCCGCAGGAGTTGCTCGGTCTGGTCGCGCTCGCGACGGAGTTGCTGTTCGCGTTCGTGCTGTTCGGTGACGTCCTCGACGGAGAAGACGACTCGGTCGTCGTCGCCGTCGTCGTCGTCGCCGTCGTCGTCGATCGGTGCGGCGTTGATCGAGACCCACCGCCGACCGCGTGCCGGCGAGTCGATCTGGCACTGGTAGCCAAAAACTGGCTCGCCGGTTTCGACAACCTGCATCAACGGCCAGTCCTCGAACGGGATCTGCTCGGCGGCGGCATCGTAGACGTCCCACGTCTCGCGGTCGTGGTCGTGGTCGGTGAACGACGACGCCTCGGCACCGAGCCAGTCCAGGACTCGCCTGTTCGCCCGGGTGAGGTCCCCGTCGGGCGTGCTCACGAGGATCCCAACTGGGACGGTCTCGAGCACCTGGGCGGTGAAGTCCCGTTCCCGGCGGAGTTGCTGTTCGTATTCCCGACGCTCGGTCATGTCGCGAGTGACCTTGGTGAATCCGCGAAGCGTCCCCTCGTCGTCGTGGAGCGCCGTTATGGTGACGTTGGCCCAGAAGAGGGAGCCGTCCTCGCGAACGCGCCAGCCCTCGTCCTCGACGCGGCCCGCGGCGGTCGCCCGCTCGAGATTTCGCTCGGGAACGCCGGCGGCAGTGTCGTCGTCGGTGTAGAACGTAGAGAAGTGCTCGCCGACGATGTCGGCTTCGTCGTAGCCCTTGATCCGTTCCGCCCCGTCGTTCCAGCTGACGACGGTGCCGTCGGGGTCGAGCATGAAGATGGCGTAATCCTCGACCGCGGTGACGAAGGCACTGAACTCCTCTCGATCCGTTCGCCTATCGGGACGCTCAGCGTCGCTCGAGCGCCACCAGACTCGAGTCGACTCGTCGATTCGCTTCGACCGGAGCGTGCCTCGTTCGACGAGTTCCGACAGGGTTAGACGGGCAGACTCCAGGGAGCACTCCAGCTCGTCGGCGACCTCGGCGGCCGAAATCGGCGTCGAGGGGTCCTCGAGTCGCGAAAACACGCGTTGGACGTCCGCTCGAGTGCAGTTCGGAGCCGAACCTGGCGATTCCATTACGCCAAGACCTAGAGCCAGATGTATAAACGTATAGTGGTCTAGCGACCGGACGAAACCGTTCGAGGTGACCCACCTGGGAGCGTTCGAGATCCAGCCGATCGGGCCGTCACTCGAGGGAGGTTTCATCGCCGTCGATCGGTCACTCGAGGGAAGCCCCGTCACAGTCGATCGGTCACTCGAGGGGAGTCCCGTCACAGTCGATCGGTCACTCGAGGGGAGTCCCGTCACCGTCGATCGCGTCGACGTCCGGCGCCGACTCCTCGCGGTGGGTTCCGGCGAAGAGCTTGCCGAGGCCGACGCAGCCGACGTAGATGGCAACGGCGACCAGCACGACGACGCCGCCGGCGGTCGCCTCGGCGTAGTACGCGACCCCGATGCCGACGACGACGGCGAGTTCGGCGAGGACGACCGACGTCAGTAACGCCTGCGAAAAGCTTCGTGCGACCTGCGAGGCGCCAGCGACGGGGACGACCAGCATCGCTGCCACGAGGATGACGCCCATGATCTGCATCGCGCCGACGACGACCAGCGCGGTGAGCATCACCATCACCCGATTGTACCAGCGCACGGGAATCCCCGCAACCTCGGCGGCCACCTCGTCGAAGGTGACGTACAGCAGTTGATTCCGGGTGAGCGCGACGGTGCCGACGACGACGGCGAACAGCACCAGCAGCAAGACCGCGTTTTCGGCTGACACTGTAGAGAGGTTCCCGAAGAGGTACTGGTCGATCGAGACGGTGAGCCCGCCCGCGTTGAGGCTGATGAGCACCGTCCCGAGGGCGAACCCCGTCGAGAGGACGATCGCCATCGAGACGTCGTTGTAGGCGTCGGTGTACTCCGAGATGAGTTCGATGAGCAACGCAGCGATCACCGCGACGACGATCGCCGTCAGGTACGGCGACACCGAGAACGACAGGGTCGCATTGATGAACAGCCCGACCGCGACGCCCGCAAACGCGGTGTGTGCGAGGGCGTCGCCGATGAGCGCGAGCTGGCGGTGAACCAGGAAGGTGCCGATGAGCGGGGCCATCACGCCGATGCAGAGCCCCACCAGGATCGCCCGGTGCATGAACGCGTACTCGGGGTGGATCAGCTCGAGCCCGGTCGCGTAGTACAGCTGGGACAGGAGCCAGTACCACGCCTCGAGCAGCCAGTACAGCGGCTCGAGGGCGACGTCGACGGGTCCCGATTGCAGCGGGTCGTGAGGGCTCGACCCAAGCAGGCCGACGATTGACCGGCTCATCGGCGGTCACCTACGATGGCCGCTGCCGCCCCGAACGCCCGGCCGAGCGCGTCGCTCTCGACGAACGCCTCCGCCGTCCCGTCGAAGTACACCTCGCGATTGAGACAGACGATCCGGTCGGCATGGGCGGTCACTGCGCCCAGATCGTGTTCGATCAGGAGGACGGTGATCCCCGAAGCGTTGAGCGACTCGAGCAGGTCGTAGAACGCCTCGACCGATTCGGCGTCGACGCCGACGGTCGGTTCGTCCAGGACGAGCAGGTCCGCCTCGCCCGCGAGCGCCCGCGCGATGAACGCCCGCTGGCGCTGGCCACCGGAGAGGTTCGTGATCCGCCGATCGGCGAACGCGTCCATGCCGACCGTCTCGAGGGCGCGGTCGACGATTGCCCAGTCCGCCTCGTCGAGTCGGCCGAAGCGAACGTGGGGAAACCGACCCATCTTCACGACCTCGCGAACCGTGATCGGCATCTCCGTCGAGGCACTCGCCCGCTGGGCGACGTAGCCGACTCGAGCGCCGTCGTCGAATCGGTGGGCGGGTTGGTCGAACAGCTGCGCGGCACCCCGGTCCGGTCGGAGCAATCCGAGCGCGAGTCGCATGAGCGTCGACTTTCCGGAGCCGTTCGGGCCCACAATGGCGACGTACTCACCGGGGTCGACACGAAGCGAGACGTCCTCGACGACCGGAGTGGACGTGTACCCGAAGTCGACCTCGGACAGTTCGATGACGGGCGTATTCGGGTCAGCGGAGTTCGTCTGCGCCTCCTGATTAGCTGTAGTTTGCATGTGTCTCACTCGAAATTTCGCCACTCGTCGGCCCAGCCGTCCGGTCCGGCGCTCTCCGGCGATTCGTTGCCGAGGACCACGCTGAACGTGGGCATGTTGATGTTGTACGCAATCTCTTCGTACCCCCAGCCCGCATCGACCCACTCCTCGTAGACGCCGGCGTACGGTGTCACGGGGAAGTAGGCCTCGACGGGCGTCTCTGCGAGCAACTGCTCGGCCGGTTTGCGCGTCTCGAAGACCGCGGCACCGATGTACTCGATGTCGTTCTCCTCGATGACCTCTTTCGCTGCCACGATGTCGCTCGGTGACACGTTCCCGCTGGCAGCGAGGTTCGTGACCAGCGGGCGCATCTCGACGCCGTAGCGAACGCCGACGTACTGGAACGCGTTGTGAGCCGCGAGCTGGACCACGTTCCGCGAAGCCGTCTCGAAGATTCGCTCGTAGTCCGCGTCGATCCGGTCCAGGACGTCCGTCTTGTACGCCTCAGCGTTCTCCCGAAGTGTCTCCTCGTGGTCGGGGGCGACCTCGATCAGGCCGTCGGCAATGTTGTCGACGGAGCGCTTCGCACGCCGTGGGTCAAGCCAGAAGTGCGGGTCTTTGCCTCGTCCGTCGCCGACGCCCTCTTCTTCCGGGTCCAGGCTGGCTGCCAGCGAGACCAGTTCGACGCCCTCGCGGGCGTTGATCAACGCCGTGTCGACCCCGTCGTCCTCGAGGGTCTGAATCGCCCGATCGGCCCAGGGCTGGAACTCCGGGCCGACGTGGACGAACGCGTCCGCCTCGATGATGTCACGCGTGATGCTCGCGTCCGGTTCCCAGCCGTGGCCGTGGAGGCCGGTCGGAATCAGGTTCGTCACCTGGACGGGCGTGTTCTCGGCTATCTTGCGCCCGAAGTCGTAGAAGCTGAAAAACGACGCCGCGACGACCGGCGACCCGTCCTCACCCCTCGACGGACTCCCGCTGAGGCCCGCGAGACAGCCCGCGCTCCCGGCCACGAGGATCCCAGCGCCGCTCGCGAGTGCCTGGCGGCGGGATATCGTGTGTTCGTCAGACGACCGTGATCGCTCGCTCATTGTCGTGACGTAGCACCCACGAACTATAAAGTAGTTACTACTGAATTCTATTTTTAGATGGATCTAAATCAGATGCTCATGTGAAGATTCGTCGATGGTCGACGGTCGACGGTGACCGCACGTCGGAATCCATTTCTCGGTGGCCGACGAGCACACGGGTATGACCGACCTCGCCGACCGCGAGTGGCGCCTGATCAGGGACGACCCCAGGGACGGAGCAACCCAGATGTCCCTCGAGGAAATCGCCGCGCAGACGGCGCTCGAGGACGACCTGCGCACCGTTCGGGTCTACGACTGGAAGCCGAGCACGCTCTCGCTGGGCTACCAGCAAGAACCCGACACCGTCGACTGGGACTTTTGCGAAGAGCACGGGATCGGCGTCACCCGACGCCAGACCGGCGGTGGCGGCATCTACCACGATTCCGTGGCGGACATCTCCTACACCATCGTCGCCCCGGCCGCGGAAGTCCCCGGTGACCTGATGGACTGTTATGCCATGTTCTGTGAACCCATCCTGGAGGCGTTCTCCCGGATGGGCGTCGACGCCGACTTCGCGGGGGCGAAACAGGAGGCCATCTACCGCCCATCGTGTTACCTTCGGGACATCCACCCGGCTCACGACGTGGTGGCCCCCGCAGGCGAAGCCGAGGCGAAGAAGATCAGCGGCAACGCCCAGTACCGCCAGCGCGACGTCGTCATCCAGCACGGCTCGTTGAGTTTCGACCTCGAGCCCGAAACGCACGTCGGGGTCTTCGCCGCGGACATCGAGCCGCAGACGTTTACGGACCGCGTCACGAGCATCCGCGAGCAGGCGGGAATCGACCGCGAGGAGGCCGTCGACTGCCTCGCCAGCGCGCTCGGAGAGTGGTGTGACGCCGAGGAAGGCGAGTGGCGGGACGGGGAACTCGAGGCCGCGGCCGACCTCGCCGAGCGGAAGTTCGGTGCCGAGGGCTGGGTTCGCGACCGAGCACTCGAGGCCTGAGTCGACGCGCGACGGGGGAGAGAAAGGAGAGAACGGGCGCTCGAGGTCGTCGAATTCCAATTCGACATACGGGAAGAGAGACTCGAGGTTCGAAGGTCGAGACTCGGGCGAACGAAAGACGGTCGAAAAGTGCTACTGGAGACCGCTCAGTCGTCGCTCTCGTCGTCGACGATCACTTCGACAGGATCGATCGCCGACTCCGAGCCTGAGTCCGACTCCGACGACGGCGACTGTTCCTGCCAGAGCAGTGCGCCCGCGATGAGGACGACGATCCACGAGCGCCAGTTGGCCAGGTTGAGCGTGTAGCCGACGCCGAATGGCTTCTCGACGAGCATTCCCTTACCGGGTTGCCAGTACGACGAGAGCATTCGGCCGAAACTCGGTCGCTCGAAGTTGTACGGGACGCCGAAAATCTCACCGGAGGTCGGTTTGTCTGCCATACCCGGGCGTACACCGTCCGGTAATAAGAGTATTATGTACGCTCTCTTACGGCGCCCCCCCCCCCGTAGCGCCGTCACCTGCTCGGGACCGTCGCCGGCTGTCTCACTCGAGATCAAGCACCGACCCGAGACCGTACGTCACGCGGACTCGAGTACCGACTCGAGGTCCTCCTGGTCGACGACGGGCGTCGTCGGAACGTCGCCCCCGCCGCCGTAGCCGCGCCCTGTCAGCACGCAGGCGACCGTCTCGTCAGTGTCGATTTCCCCGCGTTCGGTCAGTCGGCGAAGCCCCGCGAGCGTGGTCGCCGAGGCGGGTTCGACGCGCACGCCAGCGTCGCGAGCCAGGCGGTCCTGGGCCTCGAGGGTCGCGTCGTCGTCGACCGAGAGGACGGCGCCATCGGTGTCTCGAACGGCCGCGAGCGCACGGGTGCCACTCGGCGGGTCGGCGTTGGCGATAGAGTACGCGACGGTCGCTTTTACGTCCGCAGCGGGATCGACGCGCTCTCGACCCGACCGGAACGCCGCGGCGATCGGATCGCAAGCTGCCGCCTGGGTCAGGTACAGTCGCGGCAGTGACTCGAGCAATCCGCCGGCGCGCAACTCCAGCAGTCCCTTCCAGACCGCGCTCGCGTTGCCGCCGCTGCTGACCGGGAGGACGATGGCGTCGAGGTCCGGGATACGCTCGAGGAGGTCGAACGCGAGCGTCTTCTGGCCCGCGACCCGGAGGGGAACGTCGGAGTTGAGAAACTGGATTCCGTGTCTACGGCCGAGTTCGAGGGCGTCGTAATACAGTCGGCCGTAGTCGCCGCGGACGCGGACGATTTGCGGGTCGAACCGGGCGATAGCTCGGATCCGCTCCTCGGCGATGTCTGCAGGGACCAGGACGGTGCAGTCGATTCCAACGGCCGCCGCGTGCGCCGCTACGCTTCTCGCCATGTTGCCGTGAGAGACGGTCCCGACGCGAACGACCCCGGCCTCGAGGGCGGCCGCGACGCCGACGGCGCTTCCTCGGTCCTTGAAGCTCCCCGTCGGGTTTCGCCCCTCGTCAACGAGCCATACGCGCGCCCCTGCGTAGCCTTCGAGAGAGCGGCTTCGCCAGATCGACGCGCCGCCAGCCTCGAGGTCGCCCGCTGGCTGGCTCGCCGGAAGCACCGCGTCGTATCGCCAGATCGATCGCCCGCTCGAGCCAGTGCCCGAGGGCCAGCGCTCGAGCGGCTCGATGGGCCGCCACAGCGGTTCGCCGCAGTCACACCGGGCTCGAGGGGGCTCGAACGTTCGTTCGCAGGCGTAGCAGACGCGCATCGGAGGCATTATCGGCCGTTCGGCCCGGAGGACGAAGACTTCCCGGGGCGGCACCATCGGCAATTGGGCGAAATCGGAACCCGTCGTCCTCGTCCGCCACCCTCGATCGTCGGATGACTCGCCGTCTGAGCGTCCACGAGTGCCTCGAGAGGTGAACCAGCAGGCGGAAGAAGTGGCGCAGATATACACCTGGTCGCTATATCAAATGCCCCGCAACTGGTGCGGTTCACTCCTCGAGCGCCGTCTTCAACCCCACCTCGAGCCCGTGTCGCATCGTCTCGAGCGCCATGCTCGGCTGGGTAGCCTCGCGGGTGGCCGCCTGCTCGTGGCTCAGCGGGACGTGGACGAATCCCGACCGAGTCTCGAGATCGTTCGTCTCGACGTACCGGCGAGTCGCGTAAAGGATGTCGTTACAGAGGTGGGTGCCCGCCGACGTCGACAGCGTCGTCGGAATGCCCGCCTCGCGCATAGCCGTCCTCATTTGGCGAACCGGGAGCGTCGAGAAGTACGCGTCCGGCCCCTCGACGTCGACCGGGTCGTCGACGACCGAGCGGTTGTCGTTGTCCGGCGTCCCCGCGGTGTCGCGGAGGTTGATCCCCACGCGCTCGAGCGAGAGTGCGGGTCGACCGGCGGCCAGGCCGAGCGAGACGACTAGCGTCGGGTCGTGGCGCTCGAGGTGCTCGACGAGCGCGGGACGCGCCCGATCGAAGGCTACCGGGAGTTCGCGCCCGACGACGGTCGCCCCTGCCACTCGAGTGCCGTCGAGCGCTGTGGCTAATTGGCTCGCCGGATTCGTTTCGAACTCGCCGAACGGTTCGTAGCCCGTCACGAGAATCGTCGACATGCGCCACTCGTTCGGGCACGCGGTGATGAGTTCTCCGGTCGCAGGCGGTCGCCACGCTTTTTTCGCCGCGTCACGGACGCTCGAGCGTGCTGAGACGAACGATCACCAGCGGTGGGAAACGGCGGGTGCACGGCCATTCTGAACGCGCGGGTGGCCGAGGTAGCCGCGGTGGCCGATAACGTGGCGTCCGTCGACGAGTCGGACGAGGTGAACGAGTCGGACGAGGCGGCCGACAACACGAGTCCCGAATCGGGGACAGGTGGCCAGAATCGCCGCCATCGAATCGTCCGCTGGCTCGCCCTGCTGTCCCTCGGCGTCGTTCCCTGGGTCGTGATCCGAACCAGCGGGACGACGCTGCTGTTTCCCTGGGGGACGGTCGTCCTCGAGACCGGGCACGTCACGCTCCTGCCGACGTTTCTCGACCAACCGGGGCCAACGCCCTCGTACCTCCGCTACTGGCCGCTCGGGAGTCTCGCCTACGCGCTCGCGCTCTGCTGGGCCGGCGCTCGAGCCATCGGCTTTCCCGCCGATCGGCGAGTTACGGCCGGCCTGATCGCACTCATCGGCGTCGCCGCTATCGGCCTGGCCGCCGGGTTCGGGGTCGACCCCAATCGAACCGCCTACCCGCTCGCGACGATCCACGCCCCCCTGGTCGCCGGCTGGCTGTGGCTCTCGAGGATGCCGAGAGGGGACGAGTAGACGACGCGCCCGGAGACGGTGGTTGGTTTGGAGCCGCGACGCTCGTCGACTCGAAACGGGGGGGCGGTAAACGGAAGCGTCGTCGCGGTCTTCGGCGAACGAGACGGTATGAACGAGACGGGGTGGACGACGGACGCTACTCGCTCGATCAGAGACCGCTGCCCCCGCTCTCACTCGGCGACCCCTGTTCCGCCTCGTCTAGCGACTCGAGGTCGCGCTCCAGGTTCGCCTCGGTTCGTCCGCCCGCCTCGCCGGTCAGCTGCCCGAAGATCGCCTCGCGTGCCTCCTCGGGCGTGTCGTAGGTCTCGCCGGCCAGCCGATCGAAGACGCTCCCCATCGTCTCGGTCTCGTTGGGCAGGTCGATCGGTTCACTTCCGTACTCGGCCGCGATTTCCTCGCTCGAGACCGGGTACTCGAGGTCGCCGAGACGCGCTTCGACGGTCTCGAGGATGTCCTCGGTCGATTCGGCTCGGGACGACTGGCGCTCTCGTGCGCGTTCCTGGACGCGTTCGGGGTCGGGGTCTCGCTGGTTAGAACCCGCACTCGAGTCAGCGTCTGGTGGCTGGTCGCTCATGGTCGTCACTACTACGAGCGGCGGAAAAAGCGGTTGGCTGGCGACTGCGGGGGAGGCCGTTTGGCACCGAAACGGGCGTCTCCAGAAGACCGAAACGATCACGTGATCCTGGCGTGCACGTTCGCGAGTGACAGCCTACGACGCGGTCATCTTCGACAGCGACGGCGTGCTCGTGCGCCCGCCGACCGACGACGTCCAGGCGGAGGCGACGACCGCCGCATTCGAAGCGATGGGCGTCGAGACCGTCGACCGGGCGGTCGTCGACGAACTCTGTGACGGCGTCCCCGCCGAGCGAGTCCGGGAACTCTGTCGCCGGTACGACCTCGGGCCGGAGTCGTTCTGGACGGCCTGGGAGGATCACGACGAACGATCCCAGTTTCGCCGGTTCAGGGACGGAACGCGCGGGCCGTACGACGACCTTGAGGCGGTCGAGCAACTCGAGCAACCCTGCGGGATCGTCAGCAACAACCACCACACTACGATCGAGTTCGTCCTCGAGTACTTCGATCTCGAGCACCTGTTCGAGACGTATTACGGTCGGGAGAAGACCCTCGAGAGCCTGGCGTTGCAGAAGCCGAACGGACACTATCTCGAGCGGGCGCTGGCCGACCTCGACGTCGAGGCCGGTCGTGCGCTGTACGTGGGGGATAGCGAGAGCGACGTGCTCGCCGCCCACCGGGTGGGAATGGACTCGGCGTTCGTCCGTCGGGATCACTGTCGGGACGTCGTGCTTTCGGAAGCCGCAACCTACGACGTGGCAGGCCTGGACGCGATGCCGCAGATCGTGCGGTAGGCGGTCGGGTTCGGAGTTCGCCGTGCAAACCGGCGGTCCGCTCTCGGTCACCTCGGGACCCATCCTCGAGGTTGTGACACCCTCACCCCGCCCTCGCCGGAGCTATTTATCTCGAAAACGAACGGTCACGAAATGCCTACCCGGCCGAATCGACTCTCCCGTCGCCGTCTGCTCGCCGCAACTGCGGCCGCTAGCACCGTGCTCGCCGGTTGTTCGATGCCCGACAGCGCTGGCGGGTTACAACCGGACGAGGATGGAGGTGAGGATCGAGAGAGCGATGGAGACGAATCCGCCGAAAACACACCCTCGAACGATTCCAGCGACGAATCACCCGAATCGCCGCTCGAGGCCGACGTCGACCCCACGCCGGTGCTCGTCGGCCTCGAGGTCCCCTGGGAGGTCGCGTTTACGCCCACCGGCGAGGTCTTCGTCTCCGAACGCGCGGGACGACTGACGCGCCTGGACGCGGAGACGCTGCTCGAGGCGGCCGACGATCCGATACGGGCGGGCGACGTTCCCGACGAGCGGCGACAGGAGTGGCCGGGCGAGTCGATCCAGGGAATCGCCGTCCATCCATCGTACCCGGATCCCGCGTACGTCTACCTGTATTACAACGTGGGCGGAGCGAACCGCGTCGGGCGGTTCGACGCAGAGGCGAGCGATCCGGAAGCGACCCACGAGGTGCTCCTCGAAGGCATCGCCGGGGACCACACGATTGGCGGCGAGATTACGTTCGGTCCCGACGGAGCGCTCTGGGTCACGGTCGGGACCGCTGAGAAAACGCCCGCGCAGGACCCCGGAAGCCTCGGGGGGACGGTTCTCAGGCTGACGCCGGACGGCGAGCCTTCACCGGACAATCCCGACATCGACGGCGCCGATCCCCGGGTATTTTCCTACGGGCACCGCAACCCGCAGGGAATCGCCTGGCTCGCCGACGACACGCCCGTTTGCGTCGACCACGGGCCGGGCGGCCGCGACGAAGTGGCCGTCCTCCGACCCGGCGCGAACTACGGCTGGCCGGGCGTTCAGGGAGGTCCCGACGACCCCGAATACGAGTCCTACGACGCCCGTGAGGATGTCGCCCCGCCGCTCGTCAACACTGGGCCGGACGACACGTGGGCGCCCAGCGCGTGCATTCGTTATACCGGCACCGCGATCCCCGCTTGGAGCGACCGGGTACTCGTCGGGACGCTCCAGGGGCAGAACGTTACCGTCCTCACGCTCCGCTCGCCCGATGCCGAACAACCGCCGCTCAAGGGCGATTCGACACGGTACGACGCAGCCTGGCTAGACGACTCCTACACGGTGACCGCCCACCGTATCTTCGAAGACGAATTCGGGCGAATTCGGAACGTCGTACAGGCCCCGGACGGGAGCGTGCTCCTCGCGACGTCGAACCGCGACGGCATGGATGCCGGGTCGTTTCCAATCGACGGCGACGACAGAATCGTTCGGCTCGGGTCGCCCTGATCGTATGAACCTCGAGCCTCCAGAAACGACGGTAGGCTTCACTGCACCCGTCACGTTTCTACGTCACGGAACTGTATAATAAGTTCCATAATAATATCCAGAGCGAGAGAGTCGGTGGGTATGCGGAGATTCACTCGACGAAACCTCCTCGGCGCAACGGGTCTCGCGCTCGGCGGCACGTTACTCAGCAGCGAAGGTCTCGCGGACGACGAGAGCCGCGACGCCTCCGAGCCCGTCTGGCCTCAGCTACAGTTCGACGCGGCGAAGCGCGGAAACGCTCCCCTGTCGGGCCCGTCGGAAAGCCTCCACGCGACGTGGCGGTTCCGGAACGTCGGCGAGTACGGCTGTGCCTCGGCACCCGCGGTAGCGGACGGAACGCTGTACTTCGTCTCGAACGACACCGGCGACGGCGGCGACGCTGACGATGGCCACTCGGGAGTCGTCCACGCGGTCGACGCCGGCGGGTCGGAGCGGTGGCGCACCCGTACGACGGTAGCGCAATCGTCGCCTGCGGTGGCCGAAGGGCTGGTCCTCGTCGGCGGCCACGGCGGCCCGTTGCTCGCCCTCGATGCCACTACCGGCGAGCAGCGCTGGTCGTTCGGCAACAGCTCGTACTACGAGGGATCGCCGACGGTCGCGGACGGTACCGTTTTCACCGCCGCTCGCGCGCCCGAGGGCGGGCTGATATTCGCGCTGAACGCGACGGACGGGTCCGTCGAATGGTCCGTCGAGGCCGACGTTCCCGGCAGTCCAATGGAGGTGACCGGCGTCGCCGTCGCGAACGGCGTCGCATACTTCGGCGTCGGCACGGACGCCAGTGAGGGCGCGCTGTACGCGGTCGACGCCAACACAGGTGACCAACGCTGGCGCGTAGACCTCCCACGCGCGGGACGCAATCCCGGAAACCTCTCGACGCCGACAATAGACGACGGACAGGTATTCTTCGCTACGAACAATGCACTGTTCGCGTTTACACCGGATGGAACGGAACGATGGCGCGAGGAACTCTCCGGCTTCACGCCCAGGTTTTTCACCGAGCAGTCACCTGCCGTCGCCGACGGGTCGGTTTATTTCCTCGACGGCGACGGGCTGATCGCCGTCGATTCGGCCACCAGTGACCGTCAGTGGCGATTCGCCCCTTCGAGCGTCACCGTAAGCAGTTCTCCGGTTCTGGTTGACGGGGCCGTCTACGTCGGAACGGAGGCGGCCGGAATATACGCCCTCGACCCCGATACGGGCGATCCCACCGGACAGTATCGACCGCAGCGGAACGCGGAGATTATCACCCCACCAGCGGTGGTCGACGGAACGGCGTACGTCGGGGGCTTCTCGGCTGCTGGCGAGGAGACCTTCGGCCTGGCCGCGGTGGTGGCAGGAGGCGACGCCACCGCATCAGCCGAACCCGCCCCATCCTTCACCGTCGTCCCCGACGAAATTCTGCGTGAGATGCCCGTCCATTTCGAGAACCGATCAGACGCCTTCGGCGACTTCGACGGCGACTCTGGGACCGCCGAGTTCCGCTGGGACTTCGACGGTGATGGGACGACCGATCGAACGACCGCGAGCACAGACAATTCGATCGCGTACGCCTACGACGAGAGCGGTCAGTACGAGGCGACGCTCGTGGTAAGTAACTCCTACGGGTGGACGGCATCGACGACGAGGACCGTGGAGGTAAGCGAGGAACGCTACGAGGCGCCGACGCCTCGCATCGAGACGGAACCATCGGACGCCCAGGAGACTCGCTTCGAACCCGGGACGACGGTTGTCCTCGACGCCTCCACCTCGTCCGGTGGCTCGAGAGATATCGCGTCTTACGAGTGGGAAATCGATGGATACGGAACGGTCGAGGGCGAACGAGTTCGCGTCGAACTCGAGGAACCGTGTGTGGAGTGGCCGGTCACGCTTACCGTCATCGACGAACTCGGGGCCAGCGAAGAGACGAGCATCGAGCTCCGAACCAGCCGCTGACAGCCTGGAACGGGCGCCGCAGTGCCGACAGGTCGATCCGATCTCGGCAACCCAGTCGCTCACTGCCACGTCGACCACCCCCGTTTCCACTCCCAAAATCGCAGGAAGTAGGCGACCCGCAACGGGTTTCAAGTTCTACTCCACTTTTGACGCCCGTTTTCGGAAAAATGAATCCGGTAGGAGGTACGCTGTAGTCTGCGTTTACGTCGGAATCGCTAACTACTACAGAACGGCCGGAAGATCAGTCCGCTCTCCCCGATTTGAACGGGGGGCAAGTCGATCTACAGTCGACTGCTCTACCAGGCTGAGCTAAGAGCGGTCACTCATACGTAGCAGACGAAGGCGGTATAAGGGTTATTATTCGTGCCGTGTGAGACACCCGTCGGACGCGTGGGAAGTTTCATATAGGATGAGTTATAATATGGTCGGTAACTGAATCGACCATGGGAAAGATCACGTTCCGCGCG
The DNA here is from genome assembly GCF_042663665.1 of Saliphagus sp. GCM10025317. Taxonomy (NCBI): domain Archaea; kingdom Methanobacteriati; phylum Methanobacteriota; class Halobacteria; order Halobacteriales; family Natrialbaceae; genus Saliphagus; species Saliphagus sp. GCM10025317. Next base: position 795,620 of record NZ_JBHTAQ010000005.1, on the reverse strand, counting down.
GACGACGACCTCGTCGCCGAACTCGAGGCTTTCGACGCCTCGAAGAGCGAGGTCATGCGCGAGGCACTCCGAGCGTACCTGGACGAGCAGCCGACAGACGGTGTCGACGCCCGTCCGACCGACGACGCTCGCGCCGACGCTCCGGACGACAGCCTCGACGCCCTGCTCGAGGAACGGATCGACTCCCTGCTCGAGCAGCGATTGTCCGCTCGTCACTCGTCGAGCGGCCAGGACGTCAACGTCTCCATCGCGCTCGAGGGCGTCGAGGCGACGCGCGCACGCAAGACCGAATCCGCTTCCGCTGCCACCTCGGCTGAGGAAACGCGCACGGCCGACCGCTCGAGCCCCTCGAACGGCTCGACGCGAGACCAACCGGCGCGTTCGATGGAGGACCATTCCGCTCGAGGCGCGCACGCATGTGGCCAGTGCGGGACGGGACTCGAGTCCGAACACGTCTTCTGTCCCAACTGCGGGGAGAAGGCGACCCACCGCGTCTTCTGTGACTGCGGGGACGAGGTGCGATCGGACTGGGCGTTCTGTCCGAGCTGTGGGCGTCGAACGCCCGCAGCGGACGTGCTCGAGTCGAATCAGTCGTGACTGTCATACAAACGATTCCGTCGTAAGACACAGACGGTCACGGACGCCGATAGTTTTAATACATAGCAGCCTGTTGGCTACAGTCGCGTAAGACGGTTGTCTTACAGCGGGTGGAAGTCACCCGGGAATCGTCCGAAGTCGGGCGATTCAACGTGTAAGACACGCCGCGTCTGACAGGGGCGCGCACCGTCTTACCCAATACGGGGAATACAATAATGGAGCGTGTGACACTGCGAATACCGAAACAGCAGATCGAAGAAGTCGAACAGCTGGTCGAGACCGGGGAGTTTCCAAACCGGAGCGAAGCTATCCGTTCGGCCGTGCGAGAAATGATCAACGACCAGTACGAGGGTCGCCACGAACAGCCGGGTAAACGCGGCTGGGCGAAGGTGTAACGATGCAGGACATCGTGCAAGACGCCCTCGAGAACGCCGAAGAAGAGGCCAAGAACATGGACGGCTCCCTCGACGACGACGAGTTCGGGGAGCCCCGAATCGTCATCATCGGGTGCGGTGGAGCCGGCAACAACACGATCAACCGGCTGTACAACATCGGTGTCGAAGGCGCAGAGACGATCGCGATCAACACCGACAAGCAGCACCTGAAGATGATCGAGGCCGACACCAAGATCCTCGTGGGCAAGTCGCTCACGAACGGACTGGGTGCCGGCGGCGACCCCTCGATGGGCGAGCGTGCCACCGAGATGGCCCAGGGCACGATCAAGGAGGTCCTCGGAGACGCGGACCTCGTCTTCGTCACGGCCGGCATGGGTGGCGGTACCGGAACCGGTGCCGCTCCCGTCGCCTCGAAGATCGCCAAAGAGCAGGGCGCCATCGTCGTCGGGATGGTCTCGACGCCGTTCAACGTCGAACGCGCCCGCACGGTCAAGGCCGAGGAAGGCCTCGAGAAGCTGCGCGAGCAGGCCGACTCGATCATCGTCCTGGACAACAACCGGCTGCTCGACTACGTCCCGAATCTGCCGATCGGCAAGGCGTTCTCGGTGATGGACCAGATCATCGCCGAGACCGTCAAGGGCATCTCCGAGACGATCACCCAGCCGAGCCTGATCAACCTGGACTACGCGGACATGTCCACGATCATGAACCAGGGCGGCGTCGCGGTGATGCTCGTGGGAGAGACCCAGGACAAGAACAAGACCGAGGAGGTCGTCCGCGACGCGATGAACCATCCGCTGTTGGACGTCGACTATCGCGGCGCCTCCGGCGGACTGGTCCACATCACCGGCGGCCCCGACCTCACGCTGAAGGAGGCCGAGGGAATCGCCGACAACATCACCGAGCGCCTCGAGGCCTCGGCGAACGTGATCTGGGGCGCCCGGATCCAGGAGAGCTACAAGGGCAAGGTGCGGGTCATGGCGATCATGACCGGCGTCCAGAGCGCGCAGGTGCTCGGCCCGAGTACCCAGAAGCAGGCCGACAAGTCCCGTGCCAGCCTGGAGGGCGTGACCGAAGCGGACTTCGACGCGAGCCAGAACGTTCGCTCCCAGCAGACACAGGAGCGAGGATCGGGCGGGCGGACTTCGAGTTCGCGCTCGCACTCGGGCTCGAGTTCGAGCTTCGGTGCTCAGAGCGACGGCGGCCGCGACCAGGTCGAGCGGAACAACGGCGTCGACGTTATCCGCTAACGCGGGGACTAGCCGTCAGCCGTTCGACCGTCGAGCCGAAACGACACACCAACGCAATCGCGACTGACACACCAACGCAATCGCGACCGCGAATCACGAATCACGACACACCATCGGTCGGCCACCTGTGGCGGCCCTGACACACCGCCGCCGCAGGACACCACACCAGACACACCACTTTGGCCGACCGACGCTTTCACACCCTCAAGTGGCGACTCTCGGCGAGACGCTACCTACACGTGGGTTCCGCGAGCACCGCCGGCCGTTCTCGAGACGCCACTGACGAGGGTGGAACTCCTGAGTACGACGACGTAATACGCCGAGACATTCCTCGAGAGAACTCAAACCGCGTGGATCGACTCGAGCAACGAGCACTTTCGACAGACTTCCCGCGTCGTCGTCGAGCCGCACTCGGTACACGCCTGGAGGTCGGCGTCGTCGCCGTCTTCGTCGTAGCGATCGGCGACGATACCGGCCAGTTCCTCGTAGCCCGAGAGGATGGAGTGGCGTGTTCCGGGGTGATCTTCCTCGAGGCCGTAGAGAAGCTGCTGGATCTCGCCGCGATAGGCCTCGCTCGAGTGGGGACACTCAGTGATGTGGGCGGGCAGGTCCCGGAGGTGGGCGTAGAGAGCGACCTCCTTCTCGGGGACATCCCGGAGGGGTTTGGCCCGGGGAACGAAGTTGTCCTGGTCCCGGCGTTCGTCGAGCGGGCCGAGGCTCGCTTCGAAGTGCTTCGCGATCTGGGAGACGTCGCCCTCGAGGAAGTTCATCAGGGCCGTCTGGGCCTCGTCGTCGAGGTTGTGGCCGGTGAGCATCAGGTCGGCGTCAAAGCGGTCGGCGTACTTCTCGAGGAGGTCGCGCCGGAAGACGCCGCAGTACGCGCAGGCGGCCATGTTTTCGGGGTCGTCCTCGACGACGTGGTCCATGCGGACGTCGAACTCGTCCTCGTAGCTCACCACCTCGTGACGAATGTCGAGGTCCTCGGTCAGCTCGAGGCAGGCCGCCAGGCTCTCGTCGCGATAGCCCTCGATGCCCTCGTGGATCGTGAGACAGACGAGTTCGATCCGGGGGTCCTCGGCGAACGTCTCCGAGAGGATCTGGGTCAGGACGACGCTGTCCTTCCCGCCCGAGAGGCCGATTACCCACGTCTGGGGGTTTTCTGGAGTTGCGTCTCGCGGGACCAGGTCGTCGCGGCGAATCCGGCGTCGGACCCGCTTGTCGACGGACTCGAGGAAGTGGTCTTCACAGAGGTGCGCCCCCGAGTAGGCGGCGTGCATCACCGCCTCGGCGTCACACCGGTTGCAGTTCATCGACTCGAGGTAGCGGGTTCGGGGGGAAACGCGTTTCGCTCCTCGCCGACAGTAACTGGTCGCTCCTCCCTGATTGAAACTGGTCGGTTCTGGCTGGCTGCAACGTCTAGTTAGTCGCGTCGACGGCGTCAGCTTCGTCTCCTGCGTCGGTGTCGGCGTCACCAGCGTCGGCGTCGACAGCGTCGCCACGGCCGACCGATTCCTCGAGCGTGTAGATCCCGTGGGCGGCTTCGATCGCGTCGGCCCCGCCCTCGAGCGCGGTCAACAGGAGGCCGACGTACTGGTCGCGGACGCTCGAGGAGAACAGTTCGTGACCGCCGTCGTAGAGGACCACGTGTTCGGGCGGCACCCGCTCGCCGATGGGCTGGTGGTCGATGATGGGATCTTTGAGCGAGCAGAAGACGACGGCGTCGTGGTCGATCGCCAGGAGGTCGCCCTGGGCGCGGCGCGTCTCCCGGACGAACGACGGCGAAACCCACTTCGGGCCCGTCGCGAGCTGGTGGTCCGTCGCGAGGTCGCCGATGGCCGATCTGTCGGTCTCACCGCGCGGGAGAAACGGCGCACTCGTCGGAATCTGGGAGAGGAGGTCGAGAATCGGGTCGGGAACCCGCTCGTTGTACCCCCACCACGGACTCAGGTAGACGTGGTTGTCCGCGCCGTCGAGCGCCTGGGCGACGAGCGAGCCCGCGCTGTGAGCCAGCAGTTGATAGTCCTCGAGGTCGACGACGTACTCAGCGACGGGCTCGAGCCAGTCGGCTTTGAAGTCCTCGATGTTCGTCGGGAGTTCGAACGCGTGGACGCGGTAGCCGGCGTTGGCGAGCGTTCCGACGAGCCAGCTGACGTTCTCGTGAGTCCAGCGATTCCCGAAGCCCATGACGAAGACGAGGTCCTCCTCGCCCTCGTCGTTGAAGATTCGATGGCGCATCTCGGCTGTCTATTCGTCGGGAAGTGACAAAAGCGTACGCCGTCCGTCGCTGAACTCGGGGGTGGAAGCCAGCACTCCACACGCCAGGATCGAAGGCGCTACCTTGCCCCTTCGAGACAATACACCCACGCAATGCCCGAATCCCTTCGGACGAAACTCGCACGCCATCGCTTCAATCTCTTTCCAGCGTATCGACTCGCCGGCGGTCGAATCGAGTACATCGCGAGCGACTGGCAGGAGGTCCGCGTCTCGATCCCGCGTAGCTGGCGGACGAAGAACGTCTTCGGGACGACCTTCGGTGGGAGCATCTACGCCGCCATCGACCCGATTTACGCGATAATGCTCGTCCAGGCACTCGAGGACTCCTACGTCGTCTGGGACAAAGGCGCGACGATCGAGTTCGAGAAGCCGGCCAAAGAGACGCTGTACGCCAGGTTTCGGCTCTCGGACGAAGAACTCGAGGAAATCGAGTCGGTCCTCGAGACCGAGTCCTCCACGACCCGGACCTATGCGGTCGACATCGTTGCCGCGGACGGCACCCGTCACGCGAGAGCCGAGAAGGAGGTGTACGTCGGGACCGACGAGTCCAAGCGGGCGTAAACCGGCGTTTGCGGAGGCGATCGAGCGAGTTCGCTGGTCAGCACAGGTCGAGGAAAACCGTTTTGCCCGACTCGCCCCAACCTCGAGCCATGAGCGGATTCAGCCGGGCCGACGCCGTCGACAGGGTGGAGGCGATCCTCGAGACCGTCGACTCGGATCCACTGCCAGTTCCCGTCCACGAGGTGTGGATATACGGCGACCTCGCGCTCGGTCTCGACCCCGTCGACCGCCTGGACGTCTACCTGACGAAGGACATCCTGATGCGCGACGAACCAGAGGCGGAAGCCGAGTTCGAGGAGAGCCACGGCGTCGAGGGCGTCGGCAAGTCGGTTCGAGCCGAATGGGCACGCGCCCATCCGGAGTACCTCCGGGCCAACGCGAACGGCCACGCCGCTCCCGAGAAGTGTCTCGCCGCGCAGTTGCTCGCCGACGGCGAACCGGTCCACCTCGAGGTCTGCAACGCCCGGTTCGAGGACAACGTGACCCAGCGACTCCGCGGCGCGCGTTTACGCGAGGACTACACGCAGTTGCTCGACCCGCGGGGCGTCTGTCTCTGGTCCGACGGGGTTCGCAGCGACGACGCCCTCGAGAAGGTGCGAAACAGCGAGCTGGCGTTTCCCACGCTGTCGGGCGCGCTCGAGATGCTCGGAATGGACGATGCGGAGGCCCAGGAGGCCGCGGAGGCGGTCCACGCCTGGCGGGGCGAGCAGGCGGGAGCGACGGTTCGCGGCGACGTGTTGTGAACGTTCTTCACGATGTCGTCGGAACGACGACGGTTAGATTCCACCAGGATTCTGTGAACCGTGGCCGCTCACGACGCTACCTGGATCGGTGTTTCCATACGAATCGTCCCCGAATAACGACGTACGTGCCGATCATCAGCAACACGCTGCTCCCGAGGTCGCCACGAGACAATCCGGCTGGAAGCGTTCCGGCAGAGGGCTCGAACAGGGCAGATCGGACGACGAGGTAGCCGAGGCCGACGAGTATTGCCGTCGGGAAGATGGGACGAGACATTCCCGCTCCAACTGCGCCGAGTGAGATGAATATCGTACTGGTCAGGAGAACGAACGGAATGGCGAAGACGAGGCCGTATCCACCGGTGTCAGTACTCTGTACGCCCAAATTGTAATAGGTGTCGTCGTATCGAATGCGATGATCGCCGGAGTGCGTGTCCTGTGGCGGGTGAAAATCCGGCGCAAACTCCCCCCGACCGCCGGTTTCAACGTACGTGCCGTCGTCCGAGTCGAGCGTCTTTCGGAACGTCTCTTTCCCCTCCGATGAGAGTTCGGAATAGTTGTAAGTCGGGGTCATGCTGTCCGTATCTGGCCCGTAGTTGGTAACGGAGCCAACTTCCTCGATAGAGTACGTCCGTTCCGCCGATGGCTCCGAAAGGACGGCGTACCCCAAACCGACCAGCAATCCGACCCCGATCACCAGAAGAACGATAGCGGGGATATGGTATCGATTCATTTGAATTAAATCAGTAGTCCAAGTGGTCAGTCCGCGTATAAGTGTTTTCTCCACGCAGGTTACGACGCGAACCCTCAAAGACGCCATCCGGTTTCGAGACCCTACTCGACGGTCGGCCCAGCACGGTAGACCGATTCGAACGGCGACTCGAGCCGAGTCCACACCGGTGACAACGCGTTTTTGCCCCTCGAGGTCAAACGATGGCTATGACCCTCGACCTCGAGGCAAAACGCGCGGCCGCCGTCGACGACCTCCGCACCCACGACGGCGTCCTGGTCGCCTTCTCCGGCGGCGTCGACTCGAGTACGGTCGCGGCCCTCGCCCACGAAGCCCTCGGTGAGGACGCGGTCGCCTGTACGGCAAAGAGCGAGACCCTCCCTGAATCGGAACTCGAGGACGCGAAACGCGTCGCCGAGGAGATCGGCATCCGCCACGAGGTCGTCGAGTTCTCCGAACTCGACAGCGACGCCTTCGTCGCGAACGACGAGGAGCGGTGTTACCACTGTCGAACGATGCGCCTGGGGAAGATGCTCGAGAAGGCCCGCGAACTCGGCATCGAGACGGTCTGTGACGGGACTAACGCGGACGACCCCGGCGCCGGCCACCGACCCGGTCTGCGCGCCGTCGAGGAACTCGAGGTGCACTCGCCGCTGCTCGCACACGACCTCTCGAAGTCGGCGGTCAGAGAACTGGCCGAGGCGTACGGCCTCTCCGTGGCCGACAAGCCGTCGATGGCCTGTCTCTCCTCGCGAATCCCGACGGGGCTGTCGGTCACCGAGGACCGCCTGTCGCGCATCGAGCGCGCAGAGGCACTGGTCCGCCAGTGGGGGTTCGAGGGCTTTCGCGTACGCGACCACGACGGGCTCGCCCGCATCGAAATCGACCCGGACGAACTCGAGGATGCCCTCGACTCGGCGTTCGTCGAGGCGATCCGCGACCCGCTGCTCGAGCTCGGGTTCGATCACGTCACCCTCGACCTCCACGGCTACCGGACGGGGAGTGTGAGTCCCGGTGCGGACAGCCCGGTGGAACCCGACGCCACGGCGAACACCACCGACGGCGAACCGCTGGTCGAGGACGTGTTCGCGGCGGAGTATCCGCGGGCGAACGACCGATAGTCCGGATCGCCGCGTTATTCTCGGACAGACGCACACAAATCGCCTCGTTTACGCCAGTAGTACCAGACATCCGTCGGATAGGAGGACGCTAGTCCGGAAATATTGCTCGAGTCGATACGAACGTGGCAGTTCCGGTCGTTTCAGTGGACGATGACCGAGGAGGACCTCGAGGACCCGCCAGCCGGCTGGCACGTCGAGACCCACAGACGGTACACGCCGGCGACGAGCGACCGCGAGATGACCTACGTCACGTACCGCCACGAATCGGGAGACCTGCGCGTCCGAGTTGCCCCCGCCTCTATCGACGGCGACGATCAGCCGGGGTACGCGATCACCACGACGACCTATCCCGAACTCGAGTCGTCCGACGGTCCCACCGGTGAGGGCCTCGAGTCCACCTCGCGGACGATTCGTCACGTCTTTCGCTTCCCCAGGTGCGACGAACTCGCCCGCCGGTTCATGTCGCTCTTCGAGACGGCCTACGACGGCCCGGCGACCTTCGAACGCGCGCTCGCGTACGCCACCGATCGAGTGCGGGCGTCCGAGGCCCACGACGCGCCCGTCGACGTGGACGGGAGGGGAACCCAGAACTGACTCGATAGCGAGAAGGTCGGCCAGGTCCGAGGCGACAGACCGTACTCCGATTATCTCGAGTTCCGGCCGACTCAGGCGTTCAACCGCCAGATACCATAGTTCAGGACGGCCGCGAACGTCACCCAGGCGAGGTACGGCAACAGCAGCGCCGCCGCACGCCGGTCGACCCGTCGAAACGCCGCGATGGTCGCGACGAGGAGAACCCAGAGGACGACGATGACGACGAGCGCCACTGCCACCTCCTCGAGCTGGAAGAACACCGGCGTCCAGGCGACGTTGAACGCCATCTGAACGGCGAACAGCCCGAAAGCCAGCCGTCGGCCGTCCCTCGAGGACCGCCACACCAGCCACAGGGCGAGTCCCATCAGGAAAAAGAGGAGCGTCCAGACGACCGGGAACGCGAGTTCGGGCGGGTAGTAGGCGGGTTTCTCGAGGCTCTCGAACCAGGCGCTGTCGGGACCGCCGAGAACCGCGGGGAGCCCGCCGACGACGTTGACGCCGATCACGAACGCCAGGGCCTCGAGGACGTCGCCTCGCGAGAGCGATCGGAGGGAAATTCCGCCGCGACGGGTGCCGTCCACTGTTCTCGTTTCGTCCATAGCTGATCGCACACTCCCCAGATAGTTAGAAGGAGTACGTCGAGAGAGTCAGGAACCGCTTTGTCCACTTTCACCGCGGTACGAGAACCCTTAACCGATCCCGCCTCGAATTCGCGTCAATGGCCGCGACGGACGAGGGAACGCCCTCCATCGACCACCCGCTGCTCGAGTCGGACTTCCTCGAGCGGCGCCTCTACCAGCTAAAACTCGCCGGCACCGCGGCGAACGATCACACGCTCGTCTGTCTCCCGACGGGACTCGGCAAGACGACGGTGAGCCTGCTCGTGACCGCTCGACGCCTCGACGAGGTCGGTGGCAAGTCCCTGATGCTCGCACCGACGAAACCCCTCGTCCAGCAACACGCCGACTTCTATCGCGAGGCCCTTCAGATCCCGGACGAGGAGATCGTCGTCTTCACCGGCGACGTGAGCCCGGACGACCGCGCGGCGCTGTGGGACGAGGCGACCGTGATCATGGCGACGCCGCAGGTGATCGAGAACGACCTCGTGGGCTCTCGCATCTCCCTCGCCGACGTGACGCACTGCACCTTCGACGAGTGTCACCGCGCTACGGGCGACTACGCCTACAACTACATCGCCGAGCGCTACCACGCCGACGCCACGGACCCGCTCGTGACGGGGATGAGCGCCTCCCCCGGTGGCGACGAGGAGGCCATCCTCGAGGTGTGTGCGAACCTCGGGCTCCGGGAGGTCGAGGTGATGACCGAGGACGACGCCGACGTCGCGGAGTTCACCCACGACACCGAGGTCGAGTGGGAACGCATCCAGTTGCCCGACGACGTCATCGAAATCAGGGACGCCCTGAACGACGTGATCACGGAACGTCTCGAGAAGCTCAAAGAACTGGGGGTCGCCAGGTCGACCCAGCCCGACCAGTCCCAGAAGGACCTCAACCGAATGCGCGCGGAGTTACAGAAACTGATCAACAACGACCAGTCGGAGGGGTTCAAGGGCATGTCCGTCCACGCGGAGGTGATGAAACTCCGCCAGGCCGTCACCCTCGTGGAGACCCAGAGCGTCGAGGCGCTGCGGCGGTACTTCGAGCGCCAGCGCAACCAGGCCCGCAGCTCGGGGGCATCGAAAGCGAGCCAGCGGCTGGTGAGCGACCCCCGAGTCCGGGAAGCGATGCGCCGGGCGGAGTCCTTCGACGAACTCCACCCCAAATACCGCAAGACGCGGATGCTCCTGGCCGAAACGCTGGGGCTCGAGGGCGGCGAGCGCGTCATCGTCTTCACCGAATCCAGGGACACGGCCGAGGCGCTGACCGAGTTCCTGAACACGAGCTTCGACGCGAAGCGCTTCGTCGGGCAGGGCGACCGCGAGGGCAGCGACGGGATGACCCAGAAACAACAGCAGGAGGTGCTCGACGACTTCCGGGCCGGCGAGTTCGAGGTGCTCGTCTCGACGTCGGTCGCCGAGGAGGGGCTGGACGTCCCCGAGGTCGACCTCGTGCTCTTTTACGAACCCGTCCCGACGGCCATCCGGTCGATTCAGCGCAAGGGTCGAACCGGCCGCCAGGCGGAGGGGCGCGTCGTCGTTTTGATGGCCGAGGACACCCGCGACGAGGCGTACTTCTGGATCTCGCGGCGTCGCGAGAAGGAGATGGAGAGCGAACTCCGGGAACTCAAGGGGATGGCCAGCGACCTCGAGGCCGAACTCGACGACGCCCAGCAATCCCTCGAGGCGTTCGAGAGCGGGACATCCGCGGCGTCGGGTGGGTCGAAACCCGCATCGGAGAGCGGCATCTCGAGTGAGAGTCAGGAAAGGAGCAGCCAGCCTGGACTGCAGGATTTCGTCGGCGACGCGACGGACTCGAGCGACGGGGTCAACTCGAGCGACGAGGGTGAAACGGACGACGAGGACAGCAACGGCGAACCTGACGGGACCCACGAAGAAGCTGCAGCGGTCGAAACCCACGAACCCAGCGCCGAGGGCGATACGGTCGAAATCGTCGCCGACCAGCGCGAGATGGACGCGAATATCGCCCGTGAACTCTCGAGGCGCGAGGAGATCGAAATCCGTCTGGAAACGCTCGACGTCGGCGACTACGTCTGCTCGGACCGCGTGGTGGTCGAGCGAAAGTCGGCCGCGGACTTCGTCGACTCGCTCGTCGGCGGCGACCGTTCGGTGTTCGAGCAGGTGGGCGCGATGGCCCGGCACTACTCCCGCCCGGTCGTCATCGTCGAGGGCGAGGGCCTGTACGAACAGCGCGACGTCCATCCGAACGCGATCCGCGGGGCGCTCTCGAGCCTGGCGGTCGACTTTGGCGCGAGCATACTCCGGAGCGAGAGCGAGGACGACACGACGGAGTTGCTCGCGACGATCGCCAAGCGCGAACAACAGCTCTCGAACCGCGAGGTGTCCGTCCACGGCGAGAAGGGGGCGAAGACCCTGAGCGAGCAACAGGAGTACGTCGTCTCCTCGATCGCCGACGTTGGCCCGGTGACCGCCCGCTCGCTGCTCGAGACCTTCGGGACTGTCGAGGCGGTGATGATCGCGAGCGAGGACGAGTTACGTGAGGCCGACGGCGTCGGCGAGGTGACCGCCGAACGTTTGCGCGAGGTCATCGGGAGCGAGTACACGGGGACCGGAAGCGGCTCGAGTTCGGGCGCCAACGAGTGACGGCCGGCGACGCTAGAACGGTGGCCGATCGCAGCCCGCAGGAACCGTAGCGAGTAGAATAGTAGCGAGTAGAACCGTGGCGAGTAGAACCGTTTTAGGGGCTCCCCGCGGTACGAACCTGTAATGGACGCCAAACGGCCCCGCGAATCGTCAGCCTCGACGACCGTCCGGCGAGCGCCACGCGCCCTCGAGGTGACGCGGCGTGGGCTATAGCGTCGACGAGCGCCTCGTCGAGCGCCTGTCGATGTTCCGAATCTACGCCTACGGGCTCTGCATGGGAACGGCGGACGCCCTCCCCGGCGTCTCCGGCGGAACGATCGCCCTCCTCCTCGGGTTCTACGGTCGGTTGATCGCGGCGATCACGTCGATCACCCCGACTCGTATCTGGACCGTGCTCAACGGCGTTCGTCCGGAGAACCGCAACTCGGCCAGAGAGGCACTCCTCGAGATGGACGTCGGCTTCTTGTTCCCGCTCGGACTCGGTGCAGTGACCGCCGTCGCGCTCATCGCCAGCGCGGTGTCGTCGCTCGCGGAATCACATCCCGTCGCCCTCTTTGGCTTTTTCACGGGGCTCATCGGGGCATCCGCAATCGTCCTCTACCGCGAGCTCCGGGTTCGGACGCGGACGGACGTACTCGTGGCCATCGCGGGCGTGTCGCTCGCATTGCTCATCGCGGCGAACGTCCTCGAGTTGCCGGGAAGCGGCGCGATCACCATCGTCTTCGCCGGCGCCCTCGCGATCAGCGCGATGATCCTGCCGGGCGTCTCCGGATCGCTCATCCTGATCCTGCTCGGCCAGTACGTCTTCCTCTCGGGCGAACTGAGCGCGTTTCTCTCGGGAATCGCCGGTCTCGCCGGCGGCGGGTCGCTCGAGGCCGTCCTCGCTCCCGGGACCACAGTGGTTCTGTTCATCGCTGGCGGGCTGGTCGGCCTGCTGAGCGTCGCGCGCATCGTCCGGGCAGCGCTCGATCGGCACCGAAACACGACGCTGATCTTTCTGGTGAGTCTCATCGCCGGCTCGACGCCCGCCCCGCTGCACAACATCGGCGAGACACACACCTGGACGACCGATACAGTCGTCCTGGCTGCCGTCTGGACCGTCGTCGGGGCGATTGCGCTCTTCGCGCTCGATCGACTCGTGGGCGGGTTCGACCCGGAGTGACCGCCCAGCCGACGGCTTGCGACTTGCGACGACTTGCGTATACTGGCACGCGAGGTAACCACCCTCGAGGGGTAGACCGGCTATGGTACTCAAACGGTTGGTGGGCTCGAAAGCGGCTCGATCGCTGACGGTCCTCTCGGTCGCCGCGGAGGCGAAACGGGCGTTCAAGAACGGACACCGGATCAGGGCAGCAGGACTGCTCGTCCTCGCGGCGCTCGCCTGGAAGTGGACGATGCTCGGGTTAATCGCCCAGGGCGTGCTCAAACTGGTCCGGGGCGGGCGAACGCCGGCCTAGAGCGTCGTCGATCCGGACGGAGACCGGCGCACGCCGAGAGTGGATCGGGCCCAACGGTGGCGGAATCGCGTCGAACTGTGACGCAATCTCTTTTTATCGACCCGCACAAGCACACGGCATGAGCGACAGCGCGGTCGACCTCGAGGCCGAACAGTACGAGAAGCATCGCGAAGCCGGGGCGATCCTCGCCCAGGTCCGCCAGGAAGCCGCCGACCGCGTTGAGGTCGGTGTGAGCCACCTCGAGGTCGCCGAGTACGCCGAAGACCGCATCAGGGAACTCGGGGGCCAGCCAGCGTTCCCCGTCAACATCTCTATCGACGAGGAGGCGGCCCACCGCACGCCGACCATCGACGACGAGTCCACCTTCGGCGAGGAGATGATCAACCTCGACATCGGCGTCCACGTCGACGGCTGGCTCGCCGACACCGCCATCACGGTCGACCTCTCTGGAAATCCCGAACTCGCGGAGGCCTCGAAGCAGGCTCTCGAGGCCGCCCTCGATCTCGTCGAACCTGGCGTAAACACCGGCGACATCGGCGCCGAAATCGAGGAGGTCATCGACGGCTACGGCTACAACCCCGTGGTCAACCTCACCGGCCACGGCCTGGGCCACTGGGAACAACACACCAGCCCGAACATCCCCAACCGGGCCGTCTCCCAGGGGACGACGCTCGAGGTGGGCGACGTCGTCGCCATCGAACCGTTCGCGACCGACGGCGGCGGGAAGGTGACCGAGGGCTCGAGCGAGGAGATTTACTCACTCGAGCGGGAGGCGTCGGTTCGCAACCGGCAGGCGCGAGACGCGCTCGCACAGATCACCGAGGAGTTCCGCACCCTGCCGTTTGCGACCCGCTGGCTCGAGACCGACCGCCCCGAGATGGCGCTTCGGCGGCTCAAGCGCCGGAACGTCGTCCACGGCTACCCCGTGCTCAAGGAGGACGAGGGCTGTCTGGTCAGTCAGAAAGAACACACCATTATCGTCACCGAAGACGGGTGTGAAGTCACGACGGCCGATCAGTGAACCGCCTCGGGGTCGAGCCTCGAACCGCCTGTTGACCGACCGGTAAGCGGATCGTCCGCAGAACACAACGTGAGGAAAAAAGGAAATGGGGACCGGGGGTCACTAGACGCTAGTGATCAGGCGTTGTTCATCCGCTGGCTCGAACGCGTTCCGCAGCGCTGGCACTCGGTGACGCGGTAGGGTTCGCGGGAAAACTGCGCGTTCTCTTTCTTCAGGCTCTCGGTGCGGATCTGCACGTTCACTTCGTGTAGCGTGTCCAGGTCGCACTCCTTGCAGTATTCGGTCAATCCGTTAAATGAGCTGTCAGTCGTTGCCATTGAGAGATTCTTCCGTTAGAGTAGTATTAAAACCCAGTTTCATTTCGGATCCTGAGTCGAGAAAACCGCAAGCAGGGGATTATACAGACCATAAGCAGGCCCGAGACGGTTTTAGACAGTTCAAACTCATTGCTCAGCGATTATTTCACGATTTCTTGAAAGTCGTGACAAAAATGTTAGTTTGGATTATCGACAAGGGCCGTGAGAACGGCCAACACGCCACAATAGCGGAATCGAGCCCGTCTGTCCTCGCGCTGCTCATCGTTCGCACCACCTCTCGACACCTCTTTCAGTTCGTCTCGAGTGGAACCCGTATGGACCGGATCTTTGCGCCGTGGCGAATCGAGTGGATCAGGCGCGAGGAGCAAAATCCGAACGTCGAGGAGTGCGTCTTCTGTGAACTTCCCGAGTGGGAAGACGAACGGGAGAACCGTCTCGTCGCCCGGAGTGACCACGCCTTCGTGTTGCTGAACAACGCCCCGTATAACCCCGGACACGTCATGGTGATCCCCCACCACCACACTGGCGACTACACCGAACTCACGGACGAGGAACTGCTCGACCACGCCCGCCTCAAACGACGGACCTTCGAGGCCCTCGAGACTGCCCTCGAACCGGACGGATTCAACGCCGGGCTGAACCTGGGAGAGGGCGCAGGTGGCTCGATCGGCGACCACCTGCACACTCACGTTGTCCCGCGGTGGCAGGGCGACACGAACTTCATGCCCGTCCTGAGCGACACTACCGTCATCGTCGAGGCACTCGAGGAGACGTACGCCCTCGTTCACGAGGCCTTCGCCGCCCAGGAGGGCGCGCAGGTCCCGGACGACTCGAGCGGGGTTCGGTTTGCGTTCGAGTAACCGCCTCGAGCGAGTTCGCAGGCGACGATCACCCGTTCGAGTCCGGACGTAACGCGTCCAGACGCACCTCGATCAGGGTTAGGTCGTCAGAGGGGACCGCTTGCGCGAACGCCAGTTCGATTTCGTCCCACGTCTCGGGGCGACGGGCGTCGATTCCGAAGCTCTCGGCGAAGGCGACGAAATCCGGGTTGGAGAGCGTCGTTCCGGTCGACTCCCCCCGATGGTCGACCTGTTGTGCAGAGATGAGTCCGTAATCGTCGTCGGTGAACACGACGATGGTGAACTCACAGCCGAGGCGCGTCGCGGTCTCGATCTCTGCCGCGTTCATCAGGAAGCCGCCGTCGCCAGTCGCGGCGACCACGTTCGCGTCCACGGCGAGGTCGGCCGCGAGCGCGCCCGGTACGGCGATACCCATGCTCGCCAGGCCGTTGGAGATGACGCAGGTATTGGGCTCGTAGGTCGGGTAATTCTGTGCAATCGCGAGTTTGTGGTTCCCCACGTCCGAGACGAGGACGTCTTCGTCGGCCATCGCCTCGCGAAGCAGGGGGAGTGCACTCCTGACGGTAACGGGATCGTCCACCTCCGGCGGCGCGGAAACGTGTTCGAGGATCCGGTCGTGTCGGTCGGCACACCACAGCGAGCAGGCGCCCGCAGAAAGGTGCTCGCCGATCGCCTCGAGGGACGCGCCGACGTCGGCGACGATCTCCACCTCGGGATTGTAGTGACGGTACACCTCCGCAGGTTCGTGATCGACGTGGACGACCGCCGTCTCGAGGTCGGGGTTCCAAGCCGCCGGGTCGTGCTCGGCGATGTCGTACCCGACGGCGACGACGCAGTCTGCCAGTTCGATGGCACGGGCGGCCTCCTCGTCCGGGCCGGAGTCGAGCGTCAGAAGCGACGCTGGTTCGCGGTCGGATATCGCTCCCTTCCCCATGTACGTCGCGACGACTGGAATGTCGAGGCGATCGACGAACGCGCGCAGTCGATCGGAGGCACGGGTCCGCACCGCACCATTTCCGGCGAGGAGGATCGGCCGTTCGGCCGCCTCGATCGTCCGGGCCGCTCGTGCCGCCGATTCGGTATCCGGGTCGGGTCGACGCACCTGATCGTGCTGGGGGATCGGACTGGCGTCGATGGATTCGCCGGCGACGTCCTCGGGGAACTCGAGGTGGGTCGCCCCCGGCTTCTCGTACTCGGCGAGTTTGAACGCCTTGCGGATAGATTCGGGGACGATCTCCGGGGCAGTCAGCTGAGCGTTCCACTTGACGATCGGCTCGAAGATGTCGACCACCTCGAGCGCCTGATGGCTCTCCTTGTGGAGCCGTTCCAGGCCGCCCTGGCCAGTGATCGCGACGACCGGGCTCTTGTCGAGGTGAGCGTCCGCGACCCCGGTGACGAGGTTGGTCGCACCGGGGCCGAGCGTCGACAGGCAGACGCCCGCCTTGCCGGTCAATCGACCGTGTACGTCGGCCATGAACGCCGCGCCCTGTTCGTGGCGGGTCGGGACGAACGTGATCGACGACTCCCGGAGCGAGAACAGGAGGTCCTCGATTTCTTCACCGGGAAGGCCGAAGACGTGCTCGACACCCTCTTCCTCGAGGCAGGCGACGAGCAGGTTGGATGCAGTGGACACGGGGACTCACTCCGTGGGAACCACATCGTCTTCGTCACCAGGCGACTGGACCCACACGGTCTTTCGATTGACGAACTCGTGGATTCCTTCCTTCCCGAGTTCCCGGCCGTATCCCGACGCCTTCACGCCGCCGAAGGGCACCCGCGGATCGGATTTGACGAGTTCGTTGACGAACACGCAGCCGGCGTCGATCTCGCGGGCGAGTCCCTCGCCGTGCTCGAGATCGGCCGTCCAAATCGAGGCGCCGAGTCCGTAGTGGATGTCGTTGGCCATCTCGATCGCGTCGGCCTCGTCCTCGGCGCGGAAGACCGCCGCGACCGGGCCGAACACCTCTTCGGTCGCCGCGGGACTGTCCGCGGGCGGTTCCGCGAGCACCGTCGGCGGGTAGTACCAGCCCTCGCGGTCCATCGGATCGCCGCCACACGCGAGGTCGGCGCCGGCGTCGACGCTCGCTTCGACCTGTTCGTGGAGGTCCTCCACGAGGTCCTCGCGGGCCTGCGGACCGATCTGGGTATCCGAGTCCGTCGGGTCACCCACCTCGAGGGCCTCCATCTCCTGGACGAACCGATCGAGGAAGTCCTCGAAGACGGTGTCGACGACGATGAATCGCTTGGCGGCGATACAGGACTGGCCGGAGTTGATCGTCCGCGCCGCGACGCCGGTCTCGGCCGCTGCGTCGAGGTCGGCGTCTTCGCACACGACGAACGGGTCGCTCCCGCCGAGTTCGAGGACGTGCTTCTTCAACTCGTTCCCGGCCTGCTCGGCGACGGTCCGTCCCGCGCCCTCGCTCCCCGTGAGCGTCACCGCGTCGAGGCGGTCGTCCCGGATCACGTCCTCCATCTTCTCGGAGTCGACCAGCAGCGTCGAGAAGACGCCCTCCGGGTAGCCCGCCTCCCGGAAGACGTCCTCGATCGCCAGCGCGCAGCCCGGTACGTTCGAGGCGTGTTTCAGCAGGCCGACGTTGCCCGCCGTGAGGTGGGGCGCGGCGAACCGGAACACCTGCCAGAACGGGAAGTTCCAGGGCATCACCGCGAGCACCGCGCCGAGCGGTTCGTAGGAGACGAACGTCCGCGCGTGGGGTTCGCTCCCGATAACCCGATCCGCGAGGAACTCGCCTGCGCGTTCGGCGTAGTACTCACAGACCCAGGCGCACTTCTCGACTTCCGCCCGGGATTCGGAGATCGGTTTCCCCATCTCGCGGGTGATCAACTCGGCGTACTCGTCCTCGCGCTCGCGCAGGATCTCGGCCGCGCGCTCGAGTAATTGCTGTCGATCAGTGATGCTCGTTGCCGCCCAATCGTTCGTAACCGCCGCCGATTCGTCGAGGATGGAATCGACGTCGTCCGCAGTGTGATCGTCGTACGTTTCAATCACCTCGCCCGTCGCCGGATTGATGCTGTCCATTGTCGTGACCCTCCTGCTGCACGGTCAGGCGTTCTAACAGCGCAGGTACCATAGAGCCCCACCCAGCGAATGTACCGTCGAGTAGGCAACCGTTGAGTCAGTGTTTTCGCTCCCGCCGATTTACATCCACCACCTCCATCCGTTCATCGTACGTCACCTGCAGCGCTTCGTCCTCCAACGGAATCGAGATGCCGATACGAAGCGGATCCTCCGAGAGGAGTTCCTCCTCGAAGTCGAGGAGGAGTGCGCGCTGTTCGTACGTGGCTAGGTCGAACTCGATGCCGTGCTCGTAATAGAACGCGGTCACTGCCGGCTGTCTCGACGGGTAGAACAACGTCGGCATCCGCCACCGAAATTTACACCCCTCGCAGACGTGCGAGACGAGCATCCAGAAGAGCGACCCACAGCCCTCACAGAACTGGTACTCGTTCCAATCGGGGTGATGGTCGTCGCAGATATCGACCGCGGTAACGGGCATATCGCTCGCACACTCCGGACAGACGCCGTCTATTACGGATGCTCGTCGATGCGTGCCCCAGATCCGATCGGCTTCGTTGATTTCGTTCGGCGTGCGATTCCGTAACCCCGACGGTGGGAACTCGTTTTTGCTGATGACGCCGGGCGGGAAGGTATCGACGCACCGGGCGTCGCAGTCGGTACATTCCAGGTATCGCCACCCATCCCGGTAGCTCCACTTAGGTTTCCCTCCGCAGTACCAACACGAGATATCCACCGCCACTGGTTCGATCTCCGGATCGTCGATCGCGGTGCCGGAAAGGAGCATTCTGACGATCCGCTTTCCCGAATCTCTGAGTTCGTATCCATCTTCGGTCCGCCGGACGAAGTAACCCGTGAGCTTGTTCAAGTGGTAGTTGAGACGGCCGGGATCCTCGACGCCGATGCGTTGGCGAAGTTCGGCGAACCGCAATGGCGTCTCGTCTGTAGGATCATGTGCGTCCCAGAGGACCTGTAATACTGCCAGTCTGGTCTCGTCCGAGAGGAGCTGGAACGCCTCGTCTCCGGTGGATTGAGCTGACCCCGCTGTTTCGCTCGGAATTGAGGAGTCCATACAGAAACCACGCGAACGACGATAAAGACGTTTCCTCACGTTAGCATACAGCATAGTATCGGGCCGCGAAGGGCCTCGAGAGTCGTCGAGGGGATCGCACCCATACTGCATCGGGTTCGGGACAAGACATCATATTAGTTATAGAACCATAGTTCGATCAGCAATCCAATAGAAATATCGTTCTAATTATATTTATTCTGGTCGTGGTCGATGGTGTATCCGGGGGTACAGAAATGGCACAGGCCCACAGGCTGGATTGCGAATCGGCAACTGGCGATTGCCGGTTCATTATTCAGTCGGAAAACGAGGAAGAAACGATCGAATTAGCGAAATCGCACCTGCGTGACGTCCACAGGAAGGACTACGCAGTCGAGGAACTCCGGAGTGAACACCTCAAAATCGTGTAGCGACGGAAATGAGACAATGACAACAGAAACCCGAACAGAAGCGGATCCGATCGACGAACAGCAACTGAACGAACTCGTGGAGACGTCGCTCGTCGATCTCGGCGCGACGGTCCACGCCGCGCTCGCCGTCATCGGCGACGAACTCGATCTCTATACGACACTGGACGACGCCGGGCCGCTCACGTCCACCGAGGTAGCAGAAAAAACGGATACCGCGGAGCGCTACGTCCGCGAATGGCTGCGTTCGCAGGCCGCCGGCGGATACGTGACCTACGACCCCGAGACCGACCGCTACGGTCTCTCTCCCGAGCAGGCGTACGTGTTAGCCAACAGGGAGAGTCCGGTGTTCATGCCGGGCGCCTTTCAGCTCGTCACGTCGGTAGCCAAGATCGAACCCGACCTTACCGAGGCGTTTCGAACGGGCGAGGGCATCGGCTGGCACGAACACGACGAGGACGTGTTTCACGGCACCGAACGCTTCTTCGGCCCGTCCTACGGGGCCTTCCTGCTCGACTGGATCGAGGCGCTCGACGGGGTAGATGCAGCGTTGAAAGCGGGTGGACGGATCGCTGACATTGGCTGTGGACACGGCGCACCGACGATCCGCATGGCCGAAGCGTACCCCGACTCGAGGGTCGTCGGTATCGACTACCACGAAGCCTCGATAGCGGTAGCGCGCGAGCGGGCGGAAGCGGCGAATGTTGCCGATCGCGTCGATTTCGGGGTGGCGACCGCACGGGAGTACAACGGAACGGACTACGACCTGGTAACGATGTTCAACTGTTTCCACGACATGGGCGATCCCGTCGGCGTGGCGGCCCACGTCCGAGAGACGCTCACCGACGACGGTGCGTGGATGATCGTCGAACCCTACGCCGAGGACGACGTCGAAGATAACCTCACGCCGTTTGGCCGTCTCGCGTACGCGATCTCGACGGTGGCCTGTACGCCGAATTCGCTCAGTCAGGACGTCGGCTACGGGCTCGGCGCCCAGGCGGGTGAAGAGCAGACTCGCGACGTCGTCACCGAGGGCGGGTTTACGCGCTTTCGCCGCGCGGCGGAGACGCCGACCAGTCTGGTCTTCGAAGCGAAGCCCTAGAATTACCGAAAAGTGAGCCTGCGCGTACGGACACAGACTCAGATCGGTTCGGCGAACGCGTACACCGTGTTCGCGCTCGTCACCTCGAGGTCGACGAACTGCCCGGGCTCGAGGCCGTACTCGCTGGCGTTGCGGACGATGAGCTGTCGGTACGCCGAATCGCGACACTTCACCGAGTCGCCCGTCCCCTCCTCGACGACCAGGGCGTTCTCCCGGGTCTCGCCGACCATCTCCTCGTAGGCGGCGCCGACGATCTCGAGTTTGAGTTCGGACATCGCCTTCGAGCGCTCCTTCTTGATCGTGCCGCCGAGGCCCTTCATCTCGGCGGCGTCGGTGCCGGGTCGCTTCGAGAACCGGGTGACGTTGATCTTCTCGGGCCGGGTCTCTCGCAGGAGGGCCATCGACTGCTCGTGATCGTGGTCGGTCTCGGTCGGGAAGCCGACGATGAAGTCCGTCGAGAGCGTCCAGTAGCCGAGCGCCTCGTCGAAGGTTTCGACGACCTCGAGGTACTCGCTGACCTGGTGCTGGCGACGCATGTCGCCGAGGACGTCGTCGCTACCCGACTGCACGGGCGCGTGCAGGAAGTCGTAGAGTTCGTCGTTCGCCGCGAAGACGTCGGCGAGTTCCTCGCGGATGCCGTGGACGCCCTTCGGGTTGGCCATCCCGACGCGCACGCGAAAGTCTCCATCGATGGCGCAGATACGCTCGAGGAGTTCGTGGAGTTTGCGTTCACCGGTGTCCCAGCCGTAGACGCCGGTGTCCTGGCCGGTAATTCGGAGTTCTTTCGCCCCCGCGTGGACGAGCGCGCGCGCCTTCTCGACGTTCTCCTCGATCGGCGGCGACTCGATCTTACCCGTTGCCTGCTTCGTGATGCAGTACGAGCAGTCGGACATACAGCCGCGCGCGATGGGGAGGATGCCGATAACGCCGTCGAGGATCGGCTCGGCGTCGGGGGTCGTCGTCGGACACTCGCCGTTGGTGACCGCAGTCGGAACCTCGTCCCAGTGGAGGACCTGTGCGTCGAGGCCGGCGAACTCCTCGCCCTGGGCGAGCGCCATACAGCCGGTGACGAACAGGTCGGCCGTCTCCTCGCTCAGTTCCGTGGCTCGCTCGAGCATGTTTCGCTCGGTCTTCTCGACGACGGTACAGGTGTTGAGGATGGCGACGTCGGCCGTTTCCGGGCCGTCGACGCGATAGTGGCCCGCGTCACGGAGACGCCGCTCGATCTCGCGGCTCTCGCCGCGATTCGACGTGCAGCCGTAGGTCTCGATGTGATAGCGGGCCACGGGTGTTACTCGCGAATGGGGCGTCAGCGGCCAAAAGCCCGACGGATCGTCATCGGTCTTCGCTGGCAAATATTGTTATCTGCTAACAAGCGGACACAGAAACTATTATGCGTATGAAGTGTCCACCTTACCAGTAGGTATGATGCGCAAGAAACAAATTGGTGCACTGGTGCTGTCGCTCTTTCTCGTCGCGAGTCTGGGAGCGACGGCGATCGCGGCGACGCAGTCTACGGGCGCGTCGACGCAGGAAGAATTCGACGCGGACCCCGACGAAGCGGACGAAGTCTACGTCTCCGAGAACGGCGACGCCGTCCTCGTCTACGAGGATACCTCGGACGATTCCGACGCAGAGGCCGTCTCCGGTACGTTCGGTATCGAGACCCAGACGGGACTCATGCACGCCCTCTACGGCGCCGACTTCACCGAGATGGACGAGAACGCTAGCGAGGAACTCGGCATGGTCGGGGACGCCTCGTTCCGGATGTCCCCCGAGTCGGTCACGAGTGCGGCCGACCTCACGTTCCGAGACGTCGACGCCTACGAGGAGTTCAGTGCCGACGTCAACCTCGAGCAGTCTCGAACGACCTACTCGGCGAACGCCAACCTCGCGATGGTGATCAACGAGAGTAACTACGTCGAAACGGAGGAATCGGTCGACATCTCCGCACAGACCAGAACCACCGCGACGACGTTCGAATCCTCGGGGACGATGACCGTCGACAGTGGGACCCCCGCTGGAGAGGGTGACTCCACTATCGACATGACGCTTACCCAGAGCGACGACCAGTACGACCTCTCGGTGAGCGAAACGCGAGCGCTCAGCGACTACGAGCAGGACAACTGGGCCACCGAGGAGGACGCACGCGCTGCCCTCGACCGCCAGTTCCAGTCCGTCGCGATGAACTTCGGCGGGGACTACGACCTCACGCTCGAGTCATACAGCTACGACGACAGCGGCGAGTCGGCGACGGTCGACCTCGAGTATTCGGTTACCTTCACCGGCATTAGCGACCAGGTTGCCGACATGATCGCGATGGAACTCCAGAACGATCCCGAACTCGACCTCGACGAAACTGAGGCGCGAGCGATCGCCGACCGCCTCGCCGAGTTGCACATCGAAGAAATCCAGTTCTCCGCCGAGCAGGACGGCTCGACGGTCGTCATCGACTGGAACACCGAGATCCACAACTACGACCAGGTCGTCCTGGGCGTCATCGAGATCGCCGAATCACTCGACGACGTCGACGACGAGCTCGCCGACCAGTTCGACGAGGCCCGGCAGATGATCGAGGCTCAGAAGGAAGCGGACCTCGTCCAGACGACCGAATACGACCTCTCGATGACCCAGGCGCCGAACGAGACGAGTCTGGAGTTCAGTTCCTCGGCCGACGCCGAGAACTGGGGAGACTACGTCGACGGACTCGAGGAGCGCGACGTCGAGCAGTTCCTCGCGGAGACGACGCTCTCCTTCGAGGCCGAGACGGTCGACGGCGACGTCAACATCGTCTACGACTACGCCGCCAAGGACGACGAGTTGCTCGAGCGCATCCTCGACGAGTACGAGCAAATGGCAGAACAGGATCCGATGATCGGCGAGGAAGTCACCGCTGCCATCGAGAACTTCCGCGCTGCCGAGTTCGAGACGACGAAGGCGACGATGTCGATCACCGAGGAGGAAGCCGAGTTCGAGACGGCCGCGGCGTTCGGCAACATGACCGAACTCGAGGGCGTCCCCTTCGAGACCGAGAACGGCCTCACGATCACGGCGGTCCACGGCGAGACCGAGAACGCGACGACGACGATGTACGTCACTGTCGAAGGATTCGTCGGCGAGGACGCCGACGAGGCCGAGGTTCGCGAGCAGCGCCAGGTCGGGGAAGACACGACCGTCAACCTGCCCGGCGAGTGGGACCGCGAGTTCCCCTCGATCAACGAAGACGAGGTCCGCTCGTTCCTCGAGGAGGGTGAGGACGACGACTCGCTGCTCCCGATTTCGACGACCGCTGCCGCCGCAGCAGGCGTCGCCGGTATTGCCGTCATCGGTGGTCTGTTCGTGGCCTACCGGCGGTTCTACTGAACAGGGAGTCGATTTTCGTTTTTGCTGGTGGTTCAACGTTCACGTCCGCCTCGCGCCTCTCGAACAGGAGCGAGCGGTACCGACTAGACGTAGCAGGAACGAGTCTCCGTCTTCGACGATGACGACGTTTCCGAGTGAACCGTGCCTTGGTTGTGCAGTTCTTGCGTCAAATAGGCCGGTTCGCCACGTCTCACATCGATAGCCGACTGACAAGTTCTCCTACCAAATACTGTCGGCTCAAGGCTCGTGTCCAATTACAAAGAGTAGCATCTGACCGAACCGAGCGAACTCGAGGGTCAGTCGATTCGAGCGAATGCCAGGTTGCCCGAGATGTTCTTGATGTAGATGTCGACGACGTCGCCCTCGCTCGCACCGGGGACGAAGATTGTGTACTCGCCCTTCTCAGCGACTCCGTCGCCCTTGCGACCCGTACCCGTAATCTCGACGGTGTAGGTCTGGCCTTCCTCGACGGCCTCGCGCTGGGTCTGTTGCTGGGCGCTCGAAGAGCGCTTCGTCACCGGGCGGAACGCCCCGCAGGCGTCACACCGGAGCATCGGGGTGCGGTCCTCGCGGACGAGTCGCGTGTCGG
The DNA here is from genome assembly GCF_042663665.1 of Saliphagus sp. GCM10025317. NCBI lineage: Archaea > Methanobacteriati > Methanobacteriota > Halobacteria > Halobacteriales > Natrialbaceae > Saliphagus > Saliphagus sp. GCM10025317. The sequence goes on along the minus strand of NZ_JBHTAQ010000005.1, from coordinate 770,898 downwards.
GCAGGCCACACTCCGAACAGCGGACGTACTCCTCGACGTAGGCGTCGATCGCGGCGTCGAAGTCCTGGCCGGAGAACGAACCGTTGTACCGGCCGCGGCCGTCGGCCAGTTTTCCGTTCGTCCCGAGTTCGCGCTGGACGAACCGGTGGAGGTGGTCGGTCTCTCGCGAGAGGACGTCCGCGATCTCGCCGAGGTTGGTAAACCGGGTGAAGGCACCGTCCTTCTGGGGCTGGGCGTCGGGAATCTGCAGTCGGTCGTCGTCCCCGCCGATGTCGGGGACATTCTCCATCGCGCGCTCGAGGCTCGCTTCGTAATCCATACTCGAGCCAAGTGGCCCGCGACGTAAATCCGTTCTGCTCTCGCGTTCAGGGCGCTAGCGCCGGGTTTTCGTCCTCGGGGTCGGCGCTCACGGCCTCGAGTTCGAGTGTGCCGGTCGTCGTCTCGCCGTCGAGTCGCGCCCTGGGGATGGCGACGAGTTCGATTTCCTCGCCGATTGAGAAGGCGTCGACGAGGTCGTGTTCGAGTTCGACGGCGAGCGTCCGGTCGTCGTCGCTGATGGCGATGGTCTGGGCGTCGACGCAGGTCGCTCGATCCGGCTCGAGCGTGAATGGCCCGTTCGCGTTACAGTGACGACAGCGCCCCGGTCGACGCAGGAATCGTCCCGGCTGGCGGACCGAGACGAGTTCCTCGCAGTGGTCACAGCGGAAACCAGCGACGGCGACCCGCGGGCCGGGCGCGTCCACGTCGGCGACGGTCCCCTCGACGGTCACGAGCCGGTTGAGGTGGTCCGTCCCGAGGTCCGACAGCGAGTGGCGGACGCTCGTCGGGGCCCCGGTCACCCGCAGGTAGACCCGGTCGTCCGGGTGAATCCGCCCCTCCCGCGCCCCGAGTTCCTCGGCGAACTCGCCGAGGGCCGCCCGCCCGGCCTCGAGGGTCCGGTCGGGTTGTTCGAGCAGCGGCGCCGAAAAACGGTAGTCGGTCCCGCAGCGGTCGAACGGGACGGTGAGCGACCGGCGGTCGGGGAATCGCTCGAGGAGCGCCCTGACCTCGTCTGCTGCGGGTCGAAACACGTGCGTTCGCCACTTGTCGACCAGTTCGCGGTCCGAGACCATGGGCGACCTTCGCTCTCGCGGGACTTTGGTAGTCGTCGGCTAACAGCCTTCAGCACGGCGGGAAGCGGTCGCTCGAGTCGGTGGGGAGGAGGGTAAAGCCGAATCCGGGTCAGCGTGGACGGCGAGTGAATCATCCGGGTTAGCATGCACAGCAAGTGAATGACATGGCTTTCGAGTGCAAGCCTTGCCCTTCTGGGTGGGATCAGCCGGACACTCCGGCCACACAGTCCACCAACGATGGCAGGGCTGGGGTTCGACCGAAGCACTTACCGCCCATGCTAACTATGGTATACATGCATAGTGAAGAGCACCCGTCACGCTGTCTATGACCTCTACTACCACGTAGTATTCATCCCGAAGTACCGGGAGCAGCGTCTCACGGGTGCCGCCGCCGACCGGCTTCACTCCATCTTCGAAGAAATCTGCGACGACAAAGACCTCGAACTGGTCGAAGCCGAAATCATGCCTGACCACGTCCACCTCTTCATCGGCAGTCCGCCGAAGAACGCCCCGTCACTCATCGTCAACTGGGTGAAGGGAATTTCCGCCCGGTGGTACAATGAGCGGTCCAACGACCGTATCAAGTGGACGCGCTCGTACTATGTCGGGACTGCCGGCAGCGTCTCGAAAGACGCCGTCAAGCAGTACATCCGCGAGCAGAAGGACAAGCAAGACGGGAGGTGGACTGCATGAGGCGCGTTAACTCCTTTACCGTCGTCCCGCGCTCCGACGCCGACGAAGAACTGCTTCACAGGCTGTTGGACGCCTCTGCCTCGCTGTGGAACCAAATCACCTACCAGCGCCGGCAGAACTTCACCGACCCCGACATCGACAAGTCGGTGTGGGATACCGAGGACTACCGCAAACAGTACGTCGGTGTCCTCGGAAGTGCCACCGCCCAACAGGTGATTCGCAAGAACACCGAAGCGTGGCGGTCGTTCTTTGCCCTGAAAGAGAAGGGGGAAGCCAACGGCCTGCCGGGGTACTGGGGCAACGAGGAAGAAGGGCGGGAGTTGCGGACGTATATTCGCAACGACCAGTACACGCTCCGGTGGGGCGACCGCTCGACCATCGAAATCACGGTCGGCAGCGACCTCAAGGATGAGTACGACATGGGCTACCGCGAACGCCTCACACTCGGCGTTCGTGGGAAGCCGAAGTGGTCGGACGACCAAGGCCGGCTGGAACTGTACTACGACGAGTTGAGCGGCCAATTCAGGGCCATTCAACCTGTCACCACGAATGTTTCTCGACAGGACTCACCATTAGCCGACGAGACGGCTGCTCTGGATATTGGCGCAAACAACATCGTCGCCTGTACAACCACGACCGGCCAGCAGTATCTTTACAAGGGGCGCAACCTGTTCGAGCGGTTCCGCGAGACGACCCGCCGAATCGCGGACCACCAATCGAAGGTGAAGCGCGAAGAGGGCCGGTACACGTCGAAGCGGATTCGACGGCTGTACCGCCGACGGACGCGACGACGCGACCACGCCATGGACGCACTTGCCCGCGACCTCTTCGATCGGTTGTACGGGGAAGGTGTTTCCACCGTGTACGTCGGCGACCTCACCGACGTATTGGAAACGCACTGGTCGGTGCGGGCGAACCAGAAGACGCACAACTTCTGGGCATTCCGCGCGTTTATCGACCGGCTGGCGTGTACCGCCGAGGAGTACGGCATCGTCGTCGAAGTCCGCCCCGAAGCGTGGACCTCGCAGACGTGTCCCCAGTGCGGCTCAACGGAGGACACGACTCGACACAAAGACACGCTCACCTGTCCGTGTGGCTTCGAGGGCCACGCGGACCTCACGGCGTCGGAGACGTTCCTCCGACGGCACGAAGGAAACGTACCACGGCCGATGGCACGGCCCGTATGCCTCAAGTGGGACGACCACCGATGGTCGGCGTCACCACGCGCTCACCGTCCCAACGAGGAGCATACACACCCGCAAGTTACCGCCGGGGAATCGGCGTAGCCGAACCCCCACGGTGGAATTCTTGCGCTTTAGCGCGGGGAGGATGTCAAACACAGATTCACGGTCCCCCGGAACCAAGACCGACCAATGACCGTCAGTCGTACCGTCGAACTCGAGGGGCACATCATCGACTCCGGGACGATGGCCCGATGTTTCGGGGCCGTGATGGACCTCGGTGGCGAGTTCGACGTCGAGGCGTTCGAAGTGGGTCGACACAAACACGCGGAGTCCTACTGCCGGATGGCCGTCAGCGCCGAAAGCGAGGCCGACCTCCGGGCGATCCTCCACGAACTCAACCAGAACGGCGCGACCGTCGCCGATCCGCGCGACGCGACGCTCGAACCGGCGCCCGCCGACCAGGTGGTGCCGATCGACTTCTACTCGACGACGAACCACCCGACCGAGGTCCGCGTCGACGGCGAGTGGATTCCCGTCGAGAACGTCGAGATGGACTGTGCGCTGGTCGTCACCCGCGCCGAGGACGAGGCCGACGAGGTGCGCGTGCGGACGCGCGTCCTCAACGCCATCGAGGAGAGCGACCTCGTCGTTACGGGGGAAACCGGCATTCGCGTCGACCCCCCGGAACGCCCACGCGGGAAAGGCAGCGCCTTCGGGTTCATGCAGGGCGGCGTCTCGAGCGAGCGTCCCTCGAAGTCCCTGATCGAGGAGATTGCCGACGAGATGCGCGACGTGGCCGAGAGCGATGGCAACGTGCTCGTCGTCTGTGGCCCCGCTATCGTCCACGCCGGGGGGCGGGAGGCCCTCGCTGACCTAGTCCGCGAGGGATACGTCAACGCGCTGAGTGCGGGCAACGGGTTCGCGGTCCACGATCTCGAGCGCGACCTCTACGGGACCTCCCTCGGCGTCGACACGGAGACGCTCGAGCACCCGCGGAAGGGGCACAAGCACCACATCTACACGATCAGCGAGATCGGCCGCTCCGGAGGGATCGAGGCGGCCGTCGACGCGGGCATCGTCGACAGCGGCGTCATGTACGAGTGCGTGGCCAACGATGTCCCCTACGTGCTCGCGGGGTCGATCCGGGACGACGGCCCGCTCCCGGACACGATCACGGATTCGATCGAGGCCCAGGACGCGATCCGCGAGCAGGCCCAGCGCGCGGACCTCGTATTGATGCTCTCGACGCTGCTCCACTCCGTGGCCGTCGGCAACTGCCTGCCGTCGACGACGAAGACTGTCTGCGTCGACATCAACCCGGCCACCGTCACCCAGTTGCTCGATCGCGGGAGCGCCCAGGCGATCGGCATGGTCACCGACATCGGGACGTTCCTGCCGATGCTGGCCGAGGAGTTGCTTGAGGACGAAGTGTAGACGCGCTGGGCGAGCGTCAGTCGTCAGTGCTGTTCGGTCGGTACTCTGCTCGAGTTAGTCGCCAGTCCTATTCTCAGGAGCGTCGTCGCCGTCTCGTTCTACTGATTCGCCTTCGGCGTCGCCAGGTTCGAGCCTGTCTTCCCGGTCAGGAGCCTCCTCCCGCGCCGTCTCGACCCAGTCAGGTTCCTCGAGGTCCGTCTCGTTGATGTCCGTCGTGGTGGCGATTTCCTGAACGGTGATCGTCCGACCCTCGCGTTCTTCCTCGTCGGACCGCTGTCCGATCGGCGAGTCCTCGAGGCGCATCGTTCCCTCGATGGCGGCGTAGACGATGACGCCCTCGCTGTCCACGTAGGCCTCGAATTCGAAGGGTTCGTCCTCGAGGTAGTTGTCGTATCGGGGCGTCTCAGAGGAGAGCCGATAGTAGCGGTCACCGTCATCCTCGAGTCGCTCCACGGAGACGTTCTCGGCGAGGCGAATCATGGATTGTTGCGTCCTGTAGTAGCCGACGAACCCGGATCGAATGCGCTCGTATCGCGTCGATCCGTTCGCGTACTCGAGCGTCCCGACCTGTTCGAACTCCGGAGACCGGGTGACCCACTGTTCTGCCGCTGTCAGCCCGTCGAGGGGGAAACCGAAACGCGATGGTGGGTGCTGTGTCGGAAATCGGCCTGCGAAGCGTTCCGTGGCGTGGAAGGTGCCCGCTGCAGGGTCGGCCGCCAGCGAAGCGTGATTGTCGATCAGCGTCGTCCCGTTCTCGAGGGTAATGACGCTCCGGATGTGCTGACGATAGGTCGTTCCTTGGGTTGCGTCGGCGTGAGTCCTACTCAGTCGATCGACGTCAACCGATCCGGACTCGTTGTTCGGAATACCAGGCGGGGTCGCGTTCTCGTCGAACTCGGTCTCGATCTCCTCGGGGTCTAGCGGCTCCTCGACACCGTAGGTCTCGCGATTGGGACTCGAGTCCTCGAACGGGCTCGCAGCGAAGCCGTTACACCCTGCGAGGGCGATCAGGGCGACCACGACGATAACCTGGAGGGCGAATCGCGTCACAGTGTCGTCGTTACTGGCCAGCCCCCAAATACTTTCTCGAGCGAAACTTAACCTAGTGAGGGATTCCCTTTTTGTACGCTTCTGCCGGACAGTATAGTATCGGATCGGTGTCGAATCGGTCGACGAGGGGATTCATATGGATCAAGAACACGTACACGCCGGCAAGGAAATCCAGCGACGAACCGGGAAGACGTTCTATCTCGCGACGCGCTTCCTGCCGCGACGCGTCCGGGAGTCGACGCACGTGCTCTACGGCTTCTTCCGAATCGCCGACGAGGTCGTCGACGACGCCTCGGGCGTTCCGTCCGAGACGCAGGCCGCCCGCCTCGAGACCCTTCGCGCGCAGGCGCTGGGCGAACAGCTCACCGACGATCCGGTCCTCATTGCCTTCAACGGCCTCCGGGAGCGATACGGGATCAGCGACGCCGAGGTCGACGCGTTCGTCGACGCGATGAAATCCGACATCCACACCAGTCGGTACGACACCTACGCCGACCTCGAGGCGTACATGCGCGGGTCGGCGGCCGCCGTCGGCGTGATGATGACGGCGATCATGGACCCTGAGGATCCGGAGGCGGCCCTCCCCCACGCGATCAAACTCGGCGAAGCGTTCCAGATGACGAACTTCCTGCGGGACGTTCGTGAGGACGTCCTCGAGCGTGACCGCATCTACCTGCCCCTCGAGACGCTCGCGGCCCACGGGGTCACCGAAGAGCAGGTCGAGCGCCTCGAGATGACCGACGCGTTCGCGACGGCGATGGCCCAGGAGCTTCGTCGGACGGAGTCGCTGTACCGGGAGGGCGTCGCGGGCATCCAGTATCTCCCCGAGGACTGTCAGCTTCCGGTCTTGCTCGCGGCCGTGCTGTACGCCGAACATCACGTGCTCATCCGCGCTCGAGGGTACGACGTGTTGAACGCCGAGCCGTCACTGTCGACGGCACGAAAACTGTGGTGTGTCCTGAAGACGCGCTGGCACTGGCAGTGGAACCGCGACCCGGAAGCCGTCTTCCGGCGGGTGTCGGCCGTCCCCGGACGCGAGACGGGGACGGCAGGCGAGCCGGACCCGCGTCCCGAAGACGGGGTTCCGACCCGGTGACGTCGCGGGAGACGACGTTCAGCCATCGTCCTCGCGGTAATCCGACCGCCCGGTGAGCCCCCAGTAGGCCTGCGACAGGATCGTGATGGTGAAGAGGACTCCCAGAATCACCGCGACGCCCAGCGCAGCCGCGTCGCCGATGAACGTAGAGACGAACAGCCAGGCGAGTGCGACGAAGACCACCGACCCGACGACGAGTTCGACGATGTCGCGCGCGGTCGCACGGCTGCTCGAGACGTCGAGGTACTCGGTTTCGAACCGGTCGATGATACCCATAGGTCGATTTCGACGGACGAGCGGATATAGGTTGGTCGAACCTGGACGGATCGCTGTGTACGTTGCCGAGGGCGGCGACCGGCCGTTCGGCGGCGAGTCGGAGTCGTCGAACAGCGGCTCTCCGTCCTGTGTTCACATGGGCCAAATAATTTTGGAAGAACCCACATGTAGCTAATCGTCGACCACTGTAGTACGCGGGTCACCCTACCCGGGCGTTGATGTCCGCCCGTCGGGTGGCCCGCGAGTCACCCCTCGCCTCCCCCCTTTCCAACCCCAAGCCCCTTTCGGGAGTGCCTTTTTGCTCGTCGCGAGCCACTGCTCGCGTATGACGAACGAACGCACCGACGACAGTACGCGAGCCCACGTCTTCGTCTCCGGGACGGTGCAGGGCGTCTACTATCGAGCGACGACCAGAGACACGGCTCGAGAGGCGGGCGTCGACGGCTGGGTCAAAAACCTCGACGACGGCCGCGTCGAGGCGGTCTTCGAGGGCCCCGAGGCGGCCGTCGAGTCGATGGTCGAGTGGTGTCACGAGGGCAGCCCAGCGGCCGACGTCAGGGACGTCGACGTCGAGTACGAGGAGCCCCAGGGCGAGAACGGGTTCGAGATTCGGTACTGACGGTTACGCGTCCCCGTCGTTCGCCTCGAGTTCGGCGAGCCAGGGCGGGCGTTCGGTGTGGGCCCAGGTGGCCCAGGGCGCCTTCTCGGCCGCGTAGTACGCCCGGTAGGCGTCGACGGGGTCGTCACGTCTGTACGCCTCGGGCATCGCCTGTGGTCGCGGGGTCGGCTCTACGCTCGGGAAGTCGATCAGGTCGGGATCGATTTGCTGGACGACGGCCCAGCTGGCGTGGTCCTCGCGCTTTTCGTAGCGCTCGCGAAACTCCGCGTTGAGTGCTTCGGCGTGGTCACGGAGGCGACGCCAGTTGGCTTCCGACTCGGTCGCCCACCGCGTGACCGGGTGGTTCGCGTGCGTCGAGGCGTAGAGGAACTCGTCGTCGCCGTCGTAGCCGTTCTCCCGGGCCGCCGTGCACAGCACCTGTGCGGCCTCGAGCAACAGCTTGTTGACGTGCTCGTCGCAGTGATAGCGAGCCGCCAGGCGCGGGTCCTCGTCGAGCCAGAAGACGTTCACGGGTGACGGTAGGGCTCGAGGGACCTAAGCGTCTCGCAGGCCGCGTTACGCCCACCACAAGCGACCCCGACGACTCGCAACCCGAAGTCCGTTCTCTCCAGCGGCCGGCGGTTCGTCAGCCGAATCTCGATTCCTCCGGCAATCGGCGACTCCTCACCCGAACCCCGCAATCTTCAACGGCCCGGACGGCGAAGGCCCGAGCATGATCACTGGCGAACGGATGGCCGCCGTCGACGAGAACGCCGCCGCGTTGGGCGTCCCGCGCCGACAACTCATGGAATCGAGCGGGAACGCCGTCGCTCGAGCCGTCGAGCGCGTCGCCGACCCCGGCACGCGGGTCGTCGTGGTCGCCGGCCGCGGAAACAACGGCGGGGACGCCCTCGTGGCCGTCCGCTTCCTCGAGGACTACGACCTGACGACGCTGTTGCTTGGTCGACCGGAGGCTATCGGGACCGACATCGCGCGAGCGAACTGGGAGGCGCTCGAGCGAGGCGAGTACGACGTCGAGCCGGTCATCGACTCGCGATCGTTTTCGCTGCCCGACTGCGACGTGATCGTCGACGCGATGCTCGGCACCGGGATCAGCGGCGACCTCCGCGAACCTGCGGCCTCGGCCGCTCGGGCGATCAACGCGGCCGACGCGACGGTGGTGAGCGTCGACGTCCCCTCCGGGTTCGACGCCGACGCGGGCGAGCACACCGACAACGGCGTCGCGGCCGACCACGTCGTCACCTTCCACGATACCAAACCGGGGCTCGAGGGCCTCGAGGCGACGGTCGAGGTCGCCGACATCGGCATTCCGGCGGCCGCAGAGCGATTCGCCGGGCCCGGAGACGTCGACCTCGCTCGGCCAGAAGATCGGACGGGTCGGGCGTTCGTCATCGGTGGTGGCCCCTACACCGGCGCGCCGGCGCTCGCCGCCCAGGCCGCGCTCCGGGCGGGCATGGAACTCGCGTTCGTCGCCGCGCCCGATACGGTCGCCGGAGAGATCCAGGGGTACGCCGAGGACCTGATCGTCCAGCCCTACGAGGGCGAGGTGCTGACGCCCGACCAGGTCGAGGGCCTCGTCGAGACGGCCGAGCGCCACGACGACGTGGTCGTCCTCGGACCCGGCCTGGGCACCGCCGAGGAGACCCTTGAGGCTGCCCGGCGATTTCTCGAGGCCTACACCGGCCCGGCCGTCGTCGACGCGGACGCTCTCGAGGTCGTGCCCGGCCTCGAGACCGAGGCGACGCTGGTCTGTACGCCCAATCGGCGCGAACTCGCGGGGATGGGCGGACCCGAGGCCGACGACCTCCGGGCAGTCACGGACGAGATCGAAGCCTTCGCGGCGGAGTTGGGCCACGTCGTCCTCGCGAAGGGGGCGGCGGACGTAATCTCCGACGGCGAGACGACCCGCATCAGCCGTGCTGGGACACCGGCGATGGCCGTCGGTGGCACCGGCGACCTCCTGTCGGGAATTACGGCGGGGTTGCTCGAACACGCCGACCCCCTCGAGGCCGCGACGGCCGCCGCGTACGTCAACGGCCGCGCCGGCGAGCGCGTCGCGCGTCGTCACGACCTCGGACTGGTCGCGTCGGACCTGCTCGAGGCGATTCCGGCGGCGATATGGGGTGAGGACGATGAGTGAGGATCGACCGGATACCGTGGACACCGACCGGAGCGACTCGACGGCGAGCGACCTCACCCACACGACCGACGACGGTGACGTCCAGATGGTCGACGTGGGAGCCAAACCTGACACTCGACGGCGGGCCGTCGCCATCGGCGAAATCCGGCTTCGAGAATCGACGCTCGAGGCGATCCGTGCGGACGAAGTGAGCAAGGGTGACGTGCTCGCGACCGCGCGCGTCGGGGCGATCCAGGCGGTCAAACACACCTGGGAGACGATTCCGATGTGCCACCAGATCCCGATCACGAACGTCGACACGGCGTTTCGATTCCTCGAGGATGGGGCGGACGAACGGGGCGGATCGGTTGGGGAAGACGACGTGGACGGGAGAGACGAGAGGAACGGTCCAGCCGACGGCGAACCCGTATCGGCCGCACTCGAACTCGAGGTCACCGTCGAGACGACGGGAAAAACTGGCTGCGAGATGGAGGCCCTCGAGGGCGTGACGACGGGGCTGAACGTCGTCTGGGACATGGTCAAGGCCGTCGAAAAGGACGCAGACGGTCAGTACCCTGCCACGCGAATCGAGCACGTTCGCGTACTCGAGAAGGAGAAGCGCTCGACGGACTCCGAGTAGGGAGTCGGCACGCGACCGGCCACCGGTAACGCCCTCCTACCCTCGTTACCGGGCGATTTCTCCGGATAGCGGCTCGATTCGAGCGGGTGAGTTTGCCGCGAAACCGTTCGGAAGTGGTGACCTACGGTGGCGCCAACCGGTTCATAACAATCCCCATCTCCCGTCGTACCCCCTGTCGGCGCAATGAAGCGACGTACCTATCTCGCAACGGCAGGCGCACTGACCCTCGGCGGTTGTATGGGCTTTGGTGAGACCGACGAACCGCGAGGAAACGACAGCAACTCGAGCGACCCGGACGGCAACGAAACCGGGAACGGCGATGGTAACGGCAACGGGAACGGCGACGGCAACGGAGAGGGCAACGGCGACGGCAACGGAGAGGGCAACGGCGACGGCGACGTGCCGACGGAAGCCGAAACCTTCGACGACTTCGAAGACCTCTCCGACTGGCAGGTCGTCTCCGGCTCGGCAACCCCCTACACCGACTACTCGGTCGTCGGCTCCCAGTCCGTCCTCCTCGAGGCGAGCGAAGAAGAGTCCCAGGTTCGCATCGCGCGCGAACTCGACGAACCCCTCGACGTGTCCGAGATCACGCCCGGACTGGCCGTGGCCTCCCACTCGACGGTCAACGTCGGCATCCAGCTCTACGACGAGACCCGCGACAAGGTGGTCTACCGCCAGCGGACCCACGGCATGTCCATCCGTCACGTGAACTTTGGCGTCGAGTACATCAACGGCGACCCCGACCTGAGCGCGATCACTGAGATCCACATCTCAATCTGGGTCGGCGACGGTACGACCGAGGCCTGGATCGACGACCTCCACTTCGTTCCCAAGCCCGACCCGACCGTCCTCCTCCAGTTCGACGGCGGCTACGAATCTCACCTCACTGAGGCCATGCCCCTCCTCGAGGAGTACGGCTACTCCGCGACGGCGTTCGTCCCCCCATCCCGTCTCCGTGCCTCCGAGGACGACGAGGGCGACCGCCTCACCGCAGACCAGGTTGCCGAACTCGCCGACGCCGGCTGGACCATCGGGAGCTACGGCGCTCTCGGCAACGACCTAACGGCCCTCGAAGGCGATCGGACGCCCGCGAGCGAAATCGAAGAAGCCGCCACCTGGCTCGAAGACGAGGGCTACGACGCCGAGTACGTCGCCTACCCGGGCGGTGCGTACAACGACGAGGCGATCGAGGCCGTCGAGGCGAACCACGAACTCGGCTTCACGGGCGGTTACCCCGTCAACGGCTACCTCACGAACGCCGCGCTGTGCCCGCGTCTCGTCCACCCCGACGGCGACGAGGCCCGCGAGGCCCTCGAGACAACGGCCGAACTCGGCGGCATCACCGCCATCTCGTTCGTCCGGTTCGACGGCGGCGTCGGCGAACTCGAGGCCACCCTGGGACACGTCCAGGAACTCGAAGAGGCCGGCGAGATCGAGGTCATCACGCCCCAGGACGTCGCCGGCGAGTACGTGCTCTAGGCCGGGTTCGGTTGCGTTTCTTTTGTAGAGGACTCGGGTGTCGAACGAGCGGCAGGTTCGGTCGGTTGAGTCGCGCTCAGTTATTTTGGCCGAGTCCACTCGAGCTGGAGAACTATCCTATGGTCTGGGGAAGGGGACCCGAGCTAGCGAAAACTGTCTGACTTCCAGACACATGTCTGAGTACTAGTATATGCTGCTCGAGCGCCTACTAGTCGTATGGGAATTCCTATTATCGACACAATGACTGATGGGTTCAAGCGCACCACGACTCGAAACGGACTGCGGTTCGTCGCCGTCTTCGCCATCCTCTCGATCGCGAGCGTCCTTCTATCGCCGATGCGACTCGACGCTGGTGAACCAGTAGTGCCGACCGTCGGGTTCGGCGGGGCGTTCGCCGGATTGCTCTCGATCATCGTCGCTATCGCCACCGTCGTCGCCGCGATCGTCGCTCTGCGCACGTTCGCCGCGGGCGAAACGGAGACGATCCCCGACGCGTTCGTGCGTCGAAACGTCGGCTGGGCGACGCTCAACGTGATCCTCGGCGGCATCGCGTTCGGGCTGATCGTCGCCTTCGGAACCGTCCTGTTCGTCGTTCCGGGGCTATTCCTGCTCGTCAGCCTCTACTACTGGGCCGTCTTCGTCGCCGTCGAGGACCAGAACGCGCTCGAGGGCTTTCGCAGCAGCTGGCAGCTCACCCGCGGCAACCGGCTTCGGCTGTTCGGCCTCGGTGTCGCCGTCTTCGTGACCGGTGCCGTCGTCACGGCGGCGTTCGCCCTGCCAGTCGCCCTGCTCGGCATCGTCGGAGGCGTGCTGGCTCAGGTCGTCAGTGCGACCATCACGGTGTACGTGCTCGCGACGACCGTCAGCGCGTACGAGCAGCTTCGCGACGGCGGGCCTGGCGAACGCCCCGACACTCAGCCAACCGTTCCGGGAACACCAGCCTGAGCGGTTCGTCGACGCCCTCCTTTCAGAAACACTGGCCGTGTTCAAAAGGTGTCGATGGATTAGCCGCGTAGTGTTACTCAATTCTGATTTCGATATGGGAGCGTCGTCACATCGAACGCATCGTAGTGCTGGTCGTACGTAAGAATGTGATCGACCTCCAGCGCGTCCATGTGTGCTGCAACGACGAAATCGGTGAATGACGCATCTAGATCCGTCCACTCGACGAACGTTGCTTTGGCGGCATCGAAGACGGCCTCGGAGACATCTTCGAACTGGTAGAGCGTACTCTCGTCAAGCGTCGTGAGGAACGAGACCGCGTTCCGCATCGATGACTGCTTTTTCAACCGCGTTGCCGCCTCGTCAACGATGTGGTCGTTGACGATGAGCCGACGATAGGGGAGGTCACCATCGCGAACGAACGCCATGAACGCCCGCGAGACCGGATGCATCCGATCGCGGGGGTTGAACAGTGCATAGAGGAACTTCGGGCCAACGACGACCTGGTGTCGAACGTGGCCAGGTCGAAAATGCTCGGCCGTGACCGTCCCAATCGGTGTGTCGACTGGCTCTGCCATGTGACGTCAGGATTGCGCGGATGGATCGTCGGCAAGCGTGAACGATTCCTCGCTACCGTCCCACTCCTCAAGGAGATCATTTTCGTCGCGAGCGTCAGTTTCCGCCGATGTTGGAAGTGAGTCTTCCTCGAGTTCGTCGAGGACGGTGAACGCTCGGTCGTTTGGATCCGCTCGCTGTTGTCGTTCGACCCACTCGATGAGCGCTTCGTGCCCGGCCTCTTTGAGCGACAGCCCGTGTTCTCGAGCGAACTCACGGAACTGTTCGTATTCGTCCCCGGTCAACTCCGTCTGGACGTGCTTAGTGTCGTTGCTGCTCATAGGGATCACAGTTGTTACTCATCTCTACTCGCCCATGGAATAAAAGATGTTCGCATGTCCGGTCTCATGAGACCGGCTACAGATGGAAGGCAAGATAGCGCACTATCCATTAGAAGTTGAAATACGAAGCCAGAACAGACCACGAGTCGATCGATGAGTGCTCGATATCTGGACCTCGAGGTGCTGTGCATAACTGGGGAAACGTCACAGTTCCCAGACGAACGCCGCAGCGAGTGCAGTGACGGCAACACAACGGTAACGCATTGTAACGAGAACATGCGGCAGCCAAATAAGCGATGGGAGCTCCCTAAAAACGTCGTTCCTGTGGCGTGTCGACGATATTCGGCAGATCGCTGTCGCAGTAGCAGCGGTTGTGGGAGTTACGTTGAGGTGAGTCGGGGGAGGAACGCAGAGAGCAGTAAACCGAACGCGAGGTGCTGGACCATCGTCGCCTCGAGCGTCGCACGTACGTGATCCTCGTTCGAAATCGAATATTCCTTCGTGCGGACCATCGGGTGCATCTCCAGGAAGGCCTCGTCCTCGAGGTCGTGAAGTGCTGGATACACGATGCCGGGACTCAACTGGACGTCGAAGTAAGTGGCTAACGTCGAGAGGAGTTCCTTGCCGTTAGCCCCGTCGTGGAGGGCGACGAGCATCAGGAGGACCTCGTCGAGGTTTTCTTTGAGAAGCGCATCCTCGAACCGGACGTCTTCGGCAGGGAGGACGCTAACGACCTGCGCCATCATCTCCTCGAGGTCACGTTCGACCGCGGACTGGTGGCTTTCGTTCCGTTCGACAGAGAGGGTGTTCGGTTCTGCCGCGGTATTCATCGACCCTTCGTTCGCTAATTTGTTGAGAATCGCGCCCGTGTGCTTCGTGTTATTACTCATGGGTGATCGCTCCTCGAGACTCGTGACCAGAAATCCGGCAGTCGTTCGTTAATTGATTCATGAAATACAAGAATACATATACGTGCTACGCCAAAAGACAGACTAGCTTGTCTTGAAGGTATGCGAAGCGTACCCAATGGCTAGCATGTGAAAATCGACCTGGCACAACCACTGTTGGTGACAGACGATTTGGGGACGTATTCGCTGTACGGTACGGTGGTGGCCAGTAGTGTGGGGATACGGTTCTTCCCAGGTCGTTGGAAGACTGACTCATCTCGAGTACGGAAAAGGACAATCCCACCGGTCGTGAACGACCCAATCCGCCTCAGCTTCGACTTCGGACTTGCGGCCCCGCTGTGACCAGGGAGTTCCAGAACGGCCCGAATCACTCTTTTTCGACGTACCGACCCCGGTGCTCGATCTCGCGGAGGCGCTCGAGGACTGCCCCGTCCCCGGCCTCGCGGTAGCCCGCCCGGAGCGCCTCCCTGAGCGGTTCGGGCTCGTCGGCCGTCCCGACCAGGCTCTGGTCGAAGACGTGGAGGTCCATCGCGTAGTCCTCGAGGTGGTCGGAGTGATAGCCCAGCCCGAAGTCGATCAGGTAGGTTCGGTCGGCGTCGACGCGAACGTTTCGCGTCGTCGGATCCCCGTGGACGAACCCCGCCTCGTGGATGGTCGCGAGCGACCGCCCAACGGATTCGACGCGGTCGACTGTCAGCGCCGCCTGTAAATCGTCGTCGCCGACGTACTCGAACTCGAGGGTCGCTTCCTGGAGATCGACGTCGCGAACCACCGGCGTCGGGACGCCCGCTCGTCGAGCGTGACTCGTGAGACGGGCCTCGAGGGTGGTCCGCTCGCGTCGCAGGCGCGCATCGAGGTCGGGGTGGCGGTAGCGTTTGGGGCGGCGACGCTTGCGGACGCGACCGGCTTCGGGCTCGAGGGTGACGACGGCTTCGGCGCCGCGAATTGTCGTCTCGCTCGCGGCTTCGTCGTCACTCACGCTCGTGGCTTCGTCCTCACTCTCGCTCGCGGCTTCGTCTCTACTCTCGCCGCCATCGTCTCCCCCGACGACGGCCCGATCCGGTTCGTCGCTCCGCCAGGTGACCGGCACCTGATCGGGTCGGAAGTCGGGGTCGACGCGGGAGTCCGAAATCTCGAGCGTGTCACCCACAGCGTACATCTTTGCGCCGAGGACGGCGATCATCCCGGCGTTGTCGCCCAGGAACCGGGGCTCGGGGGCGTAGAACTCGGCACCCCGGTCGGCGCACATCGTCTCGAGCATCTCGCGGAGGCGAGCATTGTGACCGACGCCGCCCCCGAGGACGAGTTCGTCGCTGCCGGTGAGCGAGAGCGCGCGTTCGGCGACTTCGGTGAGTATCGCGAAGATGTGTTCCTGGAGTGAAAAGCAGACGTCCTCGACGGCGTGGCCTTCGTCGACGGCAGCCTTCGCCGCGGACATGATCCCCGAAAACGAAAAGTCCATCCCCTTGACGACGTAGGGCAGGTCGACGTACTCGCCGTCTTTGGCGGCTTGCTCGACCTTCGGGCCGCCGGGGTGGGACCAGCCGACGTGTCGGGTGAATTTGTCGATCGCGTTGCCGACGCCGGTGTCCATCGTCTCGCCCAGGACGCGATAGCGCCCGTTGCGATAGGCGAGCAGGTGGGCGTTGGCCCCGCTGGCGTTCAGACAGACCGGATCGTCGAAGTCGGCCGCGTGGCGGCCGATTTCGAGGTGGGCGACCATGTGATTGACGCCGATCAGGGGTACCTCGAGGGTGCCCGCGAGCGCCCGTGCAGCGGTGCCGACGACGCGTAGGCAGGGACCGAGGCCGGGGCCGCGGGAGAAGGCAACGGCGTCGATCGGTGGCCGTTCGTCCGTCGTCTCGGCGGCGTGCTCGAGCACCGTCTCGACGACTCGCGGGATCGCGTCGTGCATGTGCTCGGCGGCCTCTCGGGGGTGGATGCCGCCGCTGTCGGGTTCGTAGGCGTCGGTCTCAATCACCACCTCGTCGCCGTCGTACAGGGCCGCACTCGCCGCCCACGCGGTACCCTCGATGCCGAGGACGCGCGGCGGTCGGTCGTCAGTGGGGCCGGGATTGGCACTGGAGTCAGTGGCCATCCTCGAGTCGGCGTCCGACTCACTACGGGTGTTTCGGGTCACAGCTGACGCTCCTCACGTGTGAAAAATTGTGGTCGTGATCGTGTACGGTTCAACACGGCGACGAGAGGCGACTCGAGCCGGCTTACGCCCACTCGGTGTAGCCGCACTTGCCGCAGTGCTGGCGGTCGCCGTGGTCGGCGAGGAACGAGTCCCCACAGCGTGGGCACTGTTCGCGCTCGACTTCGCCCTCGGCGTTGTAGAGTTCGTAGTGTGCCATCTCAGGCCTCCTCCGCTTCGACGTCGCTCTCGTCGGTGACGATCTTGTTGCGCTCGAGCATGTGCTCCTGTTCGACCTCGGTGGCGTGGGCGGAGGTCTCGTAGACCTTCGCGTGGCCGACGGTCTTGCGCATGCCGAACTTGGTGTCGAGTTTGCGGATGACGACCTCGTCGGCGTCCTTGTTCATTTTCGCGGCGAGGCTGTCACGGACCTGCAGACGCGAGGGCGTCGCCTCGTCGTGGGTCAGTTCAAACGTGACGTTCGTGCGGTGCAACATGGGATTTCCCTCCTCGGAGATGATGTCGACTTCCATGATATCACTCAGTTACTCTACTATGCCCGGGTAGCGCCTAAAAGGATTTCGAACCCGGGGGCGTGTCGGGCGGGCACACACTCGGCTCGAGCGACCACCCTCGGCGAATCCGTTCCCAGTCCCCGAAGTATCCCGTCGACCGGTTCAATGGGATCGCTGGTCGCTTCGACGTTGATCGGATGAAGCCCCGCCAGCTGTCCTTAGGTGATCGCAAAGAATTCGAAAATAGCCAATCCTGAAATAGCCTATTTCAGGATTGGCTATTCCAGAATCTACTCGAGCGACGTCGATCGAGCGATCGGTAACCGACGTCGTGGAAGTTATGCTCGTGTGGATGAGGATGGCGTGAATATATTCGTCTTCGAGCAGTGCGCCGATCGTCCGGACGTCGCTCTCCTCGCTCATTCGTATCGGTGGCCGTCCGAGGCGGACCGACGGACACTCGAGACACCCGGTACAGCAAGCGTGAGCGTGGGTGGCGAGAGTACTCAAAAAAACGAACACAGTCGCTGGACGAGCGACTGTCGGCTGCCACCGACGGCATTGCCTGGCGATTCGATCAGGCCGACGGCGCGGCTGTATTCGAGCTACGTTTCCTGTTTCGCGGGAATCTGGGTGGAGGAATAACGTACCTGGGCGCCGTATCCTGGAGTATGGCAACCGATGATTCGTTCACTCGAACGCTCCTGATCGTCATCGCTGCAATCCTGCTCGTGCCGGTCGTCATGATGGTCGCGATGATGCCGATGATGGGACTGTGGGGATGGGGCCACATGTGGGGCGGTGGTGCGTGGAACGGCTCCGGGGGTACGTGGATGTGGGTCCTCATGTCCCTCATTCCCGTGCTCGTGATCCTCGGTATCGGCTACCTGCTGTACAGCGCGATTCGCCGATCAGGCACTCGACAGAGCGATGCGGCGTTCGAAGAGTTACGATTGGCCTACGCTCGTGGGGATCTCTCGGACGAAGAATTCGAGGAACGCCGCGAGCGTCTCCAGAGAGATAGATAGGCGTTATTGCTTTTGGTTAGACCGGAAGATGGTTGTGTCGGTTATGCGACAATCGCCAGCCCGCGCGGCGTTTTGGACTCCGGCCCCTCCCAGTCCGCCTCGAGCACCGACCACGAGTCGCCGAAGTCCTGTGAGACGAAACAGCCGAGATTGTTGACGGCGTACACCGTTCCTTCAGACTCGGCGAAGATCGTCCGGACGACGCCCTCGCCCATCGGAAGGCCGCGGTCGTCGAGGCGCTCCCAGTCGGCGTCCGGTCCCGGTTTGCGGTAGGCGTAGGCCTTCGCCCGCGAGGCCGTGTGTGCGCTCGAGGCGCCGCTGGCGCTCGAGAGGAGCACCCGGTTGGGGTCGTCGGGATGAGGGACGACCGACCAGCAGTAGCGATGCTCGAGGCCCGTCTGTGGATGGTTCCAGGTCTCGCCGCCGTCATCGCTCTGGGCGTAGCCGTCACCCGCCGCGGAGTACACCCGGCCCTCCATCTCGGGATGGGTGGCGAGGCTGTGGTTGTCGATCCGCGAGCCCTCGGGGCGTTCCTGCCAGCTGTCCTCGGCTTCGTCGCGGATGACAAACGCCCCCGCCTCGATCCCCACGTAGAGGCGGTCGGGATCGTGGGGGTCGACCTCGAGCCAGCGCACGTGGTGGGTGTGGGGTCGCGGTGGGAAGTACCACTCCTCCTCGGAGGGGAGGTCGACCAGCCCTTCGAGGTGGGTCCAGGTGTCGCCGCCATCGTCGGAGCGATAGACGCGGCTGGGTTCGGTGCCCGCGTAGACGACGTCGGGGTCGTGGGGGCTGACCGTCGCCGCCATGACGGCCTCGCTGGCGAAGTCTGTCTCGAGTGCGTCGAAGGAGTCGCCGCCATCGGTCGATCGAAAGAGGCCGTCCTCGAACGTGCCGACGAAGACCCGGTCGGGGTCGTCTGGTGAGATGGCGACGCACTCAAGGTCGTAGCCCTCGAGGCGAGTCGACTGTGACCACTCGCTGTCGCCGTCGTCTCGGGAGACCAGCAACCGATTCGGAAGCGCCGTGTAGATGGTCGTCATAAAGTGGGATACGCCCTCGAGAGACACAAGCGTTCCCGTCGGAAACAACAGATTCGGGACGGGGCAAGCCACGGAGAGGATCTCACTCGAGAAGACGGACACAGTCGCAAGACTCGAACACCACACAACGGATCACGACGACCCGAAGGAACGTGGCACGAGTAACGTTCGACACCAAAACGGCCTACGTTGGATATCAGGCGAGCGCGGCCATCGGTTAGCTGTATTGGTCGGGTAACTAGCAAAACCGTGTGAGCAGACAGCGAGAACAATAGGGCGACGGCCTGACTCGTCAGTGCGAGTGGGTCGACGGATACCGCGACGGCTTTCGTTCGCACCCAGAACAGAACCTGTTCCCCAAAATTACTATACATGTATCGATGGATAGTATCGAGCGAGATTATCATGAAAGGTTTAGCTGGGAAGACGGCGCTCGTCACCGGAGCGGGATCGGGAATCGGTCGGGCGTCTGCACGGCGGTTCGCCGACGAAGGCGCCAACGTCGTCGTCGCCGACATCGTCGAATCGAGCGCCCGCGAGACCGTCGACCTGATCGAAGCCAACGGCGGCGACGCCACCTTCGTCGAGGTGGACGTCTCCGACCTCGAGTCGGTCCAGCAAATGGTCGACGTCGCGGTCGACACCTACGGGAGCCTCGACTTCGCGCACAACAACGCAGGCATCCTCACCGGCTTCACGGGGGCAGCGGAGTTGACCGAGGAGAAGTGGGACAAACTGCTAGACATCAACCTGAAAGGGGTATGGGCGTGCATGCGAGCCGAACTCCCCGTGATGGAAGCACAGGGTCACGGCGTAATCGTCAACACGACCTCCGAGGCGGGCTTAGTCGGCATGGGCGGCCTCGCCAGCTATTCGGCCAGTAAACACGGCGTCGTCGGCCTCACGAAGTCGGTCGCGCTCGAGTACGCCAGCCGCGGCATCCGGGTCAACGCCATCGCTCCCGGACCGACGAAGACGAACATTCAGTCGGGGATGCTGGGCATCGCCGCCGGCTCGCGATCATTGGTGGATCGAGTCCGGCTCGCGATCGGGATGGTGCGGATGGCCATTCAGACGCTCCGGTTCGAGTTCGATACCTCGGCGATGCGGGACGTCCCGATGGACCGCATCGCCGAACCCGAGGAAATGGCCGGCGCGGTCGCCTTCCTCTGCTCGTCCGACGCGTCGTACATCACCGGACACACGATCCCCATCGACGGCGGGCAGGCGGCCGACTGATTTCGAGTCGATTGGGGTTCGCTGACCAAATGGGAATGTAAACGGTCTTGTGTGTCCACCCGAGAGTCAGCCACGACATGGGGGCGTTCGTCGTTGCCGTCGCAGAGTCGGACCTCGAGTTGCTCGTCGCGATTCTCGCCGGGATCGTCCAGGGCGTCGTCGAGTGGCTGCCGGTCTCGAGCCAGGGCAACCTCTCGCTGTTTCTGACGCTCGTCGGCACCGACCCCGGCGTGGCGCTCCAACTGGCGCTGTTCTTACAGGTCGGTACGACCCTCTCGGCGGCGACGTACTATCGTGAGGAGATACGGGCGGCCCTAGAGTCCGTTCCTGAGTGGCGACCGAGTCGGGCCTACGAGGGGGAGAACGCGATCACGTCCTACATCGTCCTCGCATCTGCGATGACCGGCCTGGTGGGGATCCCGCTGTATATCTACGCCGTTGACCTCGCAGGGCAGCTAACGGGTGGGGTGTTCATCGGCCTGATCGGCGTGTTGTTGATCCTGACCGGCGTGATCCAGTTGCGCCTCGAGTCCGTCTCGATGGGCACTCGCGAGGAACCGACGCTGGTCGATTCGATCCTGGTGGGCGCCGTCCAGGGCCTCGCCATCCTACCCGGGATTTCACGCTCGGGGATGACCACGAGCGCCCTGTTGTTTCGGAGTTACGAACCGCCCGCCGCGTTTCGCCTATCGTTTTTGCTGTCGATTCCGGCGAGTCTCGGCGCGGCAGCGCTGACGATGGCCGGCGCCGGCGGGCTGCCCGGGATCGCGCCCGTGCCAGCTGTAGTTGCGCTGCTGGTGAGTGGGGTCGTGGGGTACCTGACCATCGACGCACTCATGCGAATCGTCGAGCGGGTGCCCTTCTGGGCGGTGTGTTTCGGCCTCGGCGGATTGGCGATCATCGGCGGGACGGTCGTTTCCGTGGTCGTCTAGATGCGATCCCGCGATCGCGTGAACGTAGCTGCTGGAGGCTGCGAGGGAAGAATTATTTTCTGAGGAAACTATTTGTTCTTTCGAGTCGTACGTGAGACTATGACTGAGGAGACGTGGAACGACCTCAACGAACACGTCAAAGCGGAGTGGAAGGCCGAGACGACACCGTTCGAACGTGTTTACGAGATTGTCGAACAGACTCACGACGGCCAGTCGGCTGCCGAAATCGCCGAGCGAGCGCTCGTTAGCGAGCCGACCGCTCGTCGGCACTGCAAGGCCCTCGTCAATACCGGGTTCGCCGAAGCCGAGCAGGAGGGGCGATCGACGGTCTACAAACGGAACGCCGACCGCGTGCTCATGACCCGAATCCGCGAACTTCGACGCGAAACGACTCGTGAGGAGTTGCTCGACGGCATCAAACGAATGAAACGGGAGATTCGCCGGTACGAAGACCAGTACGACGTCGTTTCGCCCGAGGAACTCGCACGTGAACTCGACGCCGACGATGGGCAGGGGTGGGAGGACCTGAGTACGTGGCGCACCACTCGGCAGAACCTCTCTATCGCACAGGCGGCCCTCGCATACAGCGAGGCGAGCCAGCAGCTCACTGCATGACAGGGGCCGATCGTGCTGGCGAGTTCGGTCCGATTTACCTTCCCGCTCTTCGACGAATTCGCGACCTCTGGCGCACGCTCGAGCCGCTCGTCGACGAGACGTCCTACGACGATCCCATCGCTCCGACCGAACTCCACATCGAACTTGGTGACGGGATCGGAGCAGCTGACGGCGCGCGTCTCGACGTCCAGTGGAGCGAGCGCGGAATGTATTCGTTCCACTACGTCGACACCGATGAAGTCAACTGGCGATTCGATCGCCATCCCAATACCCACTCTCCCGAGAAACACTTCCATCCACCTGTTCAGGGTGTGACCGCAGAGCCCTCGTGTATTACCGTCGAGGAGGTGTCACTCGTCACACGGGCAGTCCACGCGATGTGGCGAGCCGCCTATGATCATGGTGACGTGAGTCGATTGAATTCGTTCACCAATCCGCCGTGAGCGTCGCGGTGGAATCACGTTACAGTCTCGATTCTGGTTGGTGCCCTCTAGAGCGTCAAGGCTCTGTCTGCTCTCCTAATCGTGAGTGTGATCGGCAGATGCCAGATTATCGGCGCCCTGATGCGGGTCGTCGAACGGGTGCCCTTCTGGGCGGTCTGTTTCGGCCTCGGTGGGCTGGCGATCGTCGGCGGGACGGTCGTTTCCGTGGTCGTCTGAGTACTACGGAGACGAGGGGATAGGCCGTTGCCTGCGTGGTTAACTCTCAAGGTCCCGGGTGGTGTGGTCGACGTTACTGGTACGCATGCCCGAGGATACCTCCAGATGGTCGACCGTCGGTTCTCGTCTCTCGCGTCGCGGCTCGCTCGCCCTGGCCGCTGGTCTCGGCCTCGGCGCGATCGGTGGTCTGGCTCACCACCGATTCGACTCGCCACCGGTCGCCGACACGTCGGAGTCGCGTCAGGACTTTCTCTGGCTGTCGGGCGGGTTGTGGGAGGGCGAGACCATCCGAGAGAACCTGTTCGCGTTCGCCCAGCGACACGACCTCGCGGTCGTTCTGGTCGTCTCCCCCTCGAGTGGCCCCGACACCGAGGCGTTCACGGCGGCCCTCGAGTCGGCGAACGAGTACGGGCTGGACGTCTGGCTCAATACGGGACTGTTGAGCGAAATTCCCGCCGAAGCGTTTGTGAACGATGAACAGGCTCGAGAGGCTCACCTCGAGTGGCTGAAGTCGGTCGTCAGTGCCCACGGCGAGTTCTTCGACCGCGGGCGGGTGATCCTCTGGCAGGAAGCCCCGGTCATCGGGCAGTGGGTTCCCGGCGGCGAGTGGACCCAGAAAGCCGTCGACAACCTGCTCGAGCTGGGGCCGGAGATCTTCGCCACCCAGAAAGACGCCGTCGAATCGGCTAACGACGACCTCGACGTCGGGCTGTTCGTCCACTTTCCGTACATCATCGATTCGAAGCGTCCCGAGGTGTTCGAGGAACTCCTCCAGGGGATGTATGCACGTGACGTCGCCCCGGCGTTCGCGTTCACCGACTTCTACCGGGGCTGGTTTGACAAGGACGTCGAACCGGGCCGCGCCAACGCTGCCCTCCACAGTCTCGTCTCGAACGCTCGAGACGTCCTCGACGATCGGCCCGTGTTCTACCTCGGCCAGAGCCACACCGTCAACCCGAACCACACGCCGAACAGGGAAACGATCGGGATGACGATCCGGGAGGCGCTTTCGGCTGGCGCGAGCGGGCTCGGGTGGTACATCCGGACCGGTTACGTGCCGACGGAGGCCGGCTTCGATCCCTTCGTGCCGAACGTCCCCGGCGCCGAACCCGATGGGGACGCCATCAACACCTTCACGATCGCCCGGGATCGCTTCCAGTACGCCTGGGTGGCGACGCTCGCGAGCCGCGACGGGTTCGCAGCCGACGGGGTCTTCGATCTCTGGGTGGTTGGTGACGGCTTCGAATATGCCGACCATCGGCTGTCGGTTCGAACGCACGATGGGTCGTGGACGTACCTGGGCGACCTCGGCGGCTACGCCGACGGCGATTACCCGGACGCCAGCGCGGTGACCGACCGGGCCACGTGTTTTCACGCGCTGGATCGCGACCGCTTCCTCGAGGACGGGACACTTGAACTTCAAATCGAGACGCCCGCCGACAGCGAGGGGGCCGGGCTCAGCGCCGCGGTCGCGGTCCCGTTCGATCCTGGGGCCTATATGCCCGCACAGGAGGCAGCCGCACTCGTCGACCGCTCGCTGGGGGAGGCGGCGTTTGACGAGGTCAGTCTCGGCCACAGCGAGTCCACCACGCTAACGCCCGGAGAGAGTCGCCAACTCACGATACCGATCACCGACGTCGAGTCCGACGCCCCGACGCTCGACACGGTGCGCTACCCGGACTTCGCCGAGCAACTCCGCGAACTGGCCGCGCTCGAGGCCGACGGGCTCGATCCATCCGCCAGCTTCGATCTCTGGATCCGCGGGGCGGACCTCACGGACTCGAGTAGTCATCCGTCGCTCGTCGACCGAGAGGGAACGGAGAACGCCCTGTCCAACGTCGGCATCGTCACGGCCGCGTCGGACGCCGTCATCTGTTACGGCCTCTCGCGTGAGCGCTTTCTCGCCGACGGCCTCACCCTGGCGAACGTCGAGGCAGTCAGCGAAGCCTACGCGATGCCGTACGCTGGCCGCGCCGCCTTCCGACCGCCATCGCGAGCGGCGAGCCTTCTCGACGACCAGCCGGGCGAGGCGGAACGGTTCTGTCTCGAGTGGACGCGCCTCGAGTGACAGACCAGTCGAGCCTTGGGGCCGAGGACGATGGATTTCAGTCGACAGTGTTTCGGGAGTTTGGACCGACTTCATGAGTCCAAGCGACCAGCCGAGTGACCCAGAACGGTGAGGTCGCCGAACAGACGGAGCTCGTCGACACGGAGACGTAGTGGCGAGACGAGAGAAGCAATTATACACTTGTGGGTACAACGTATGTACAAGAGGTGTTGGTATGGGGACCACACGAGTCAACTTCAGACTGCCAAATGAACTGGTCGAGAAGGCAGACATCGCTGCTGAAATCGCTCACAAAAATCGGACCGAGATCATCAAGGAAGCACTCCAGGAGTACTTCGAGGGGATCGAGGACGAAGCCCGATTTAAGGAAGCAGTCACCGAACTCTACCTCGAGGATCAGATCGAGTTCGATACCCTGAAAACCGTTCTCGGTCGGCAGGATGCAGAAGCAATCCGGGCATCGAAAACCGTTCTCGAGCAGGGTGACGAGCTTGCCGACGAACTCGCCGACCTGTAGATGATAGTCGTCGACACCAGCGCGTTCGTCTCTCTTGCTACCGCAGCTACTCTCGATTTGGTACTTGAGGAGTTCGACACCCACACTACCGAAACCGTAATCGAAGAACTCGAAGCGACCGCAGCGTACACAGATATCCACGGCACTGGCGCTACCACAGCACTCGAGAACCGGTCACAAATCACGATTCACAAACTCTCTAATCCCGACGTTCAGACATCGAGGGTCGACCCCGGTGAAGCAAGCTGTGTCCACCTCTGCCAGGAACTCGACGCCGACTTCCTCATTACAGATGATCTCAGGGCATTACCCGAACTACAAAACATGACAGCGGCTCGAGTCGCAATCTCGCCTATCATGCTGAAAGCCCTCGTCAAACGTAGTCGGCTGACACAGGACGATGCACGGAACCGGCTCGAGCACCTGGCCGAGAACAGAGATTGGCTGGAAGCACCGATCTACAGGCGGGCACAGAGACTCTTCGAGGAATGAACGACCTTTTTGCTCTTTGCTCTCGACAGTGGTAGCGTGGGACGTTATCTACCAGGCGAACACGAGACGTTCATCAAATGCGATACACCGAGGTGTGGCGCGAACAACGCACCTGAAGGCACGCCAGCGTACGATACGGAGTGCTGGCGATGCGGCGAGCCCCTCGGCGGGAAGCCCGAACCGGGCGACGAACTGACCGTCGACATCGTCGACGAGAAGCCCGACGGGACGCTCGTGTGCAAAACCGACGGCGGATTCGTCCTCTTTCTCGAGGAAGAAGTCAGAGGCATCCAGGCGACCGTCCGCGTGACCGAGGTCGAGGGAACCGCCGGGCAGGCAGAACTCGTCGATTCGGACTCGTAATTAGGCAAGTGTGTCGCTCGAAAGTTCTTGACAGTATATTCGGCCGCCTACCAGTGTTATTCCCTCGGTTAGGCAACCCATTCGATTTTCAGAATGTTAAACTCGCCATAATGTGTATGTATACCACCGTTGGGCAGACACGCCATGGGGCGTGCACAGGCGGAGGTTCTCGGGGTCGTCCTCCTCTTTGGGATGGTACTGGTGGGAGCCACGGCGATTGCGACGGTGGGAGTGAGTGGACTAGAGCTAGTGCAAGACGAAGCCGAGACGGAGCGGGATCGCCTCGAGATGCAGACGATCGCCCACGGGGTTACCTCGCTGGGAGAAGGCGATCACCGGGCGGTTGGTGTCGAAGAGTCGTACGAGCGGGTCGAGGGAGGTCGGCTCGTGATCAGCGTCGACGGCCAGGAGGAGTATAACGAATCGATGGGGCGGCTCGTGACCGACGACCTGGTGTACGAAGGCGGGCTCGTGGTGCAAGACGGACGGGCGATCCGCGATCCGGCCGTCGAGACACAGGGGCGGTCAACGCAGATTACGGTGCCGCAACTTGCCGGTGAGACGTTTTCTGGCGACCTCGAGCGAACGGGGACGACGGCGATTCGCGTCGAGGATCCGACCGCGAACGTGACCCTCACCGTCCACAGTGAGTATGCGCCGGCCTGGTACGAGGCGCTCGAAAGGAGCGGTGAGGCGCGGCTGGTCGACGGCGAGACCGTCGAGGTGGTCTTCGAAGGGGGCAACGCACCACGGCCGCCGACCGATTCGTCGGCGATCGCTTTCGGGGAGACAGGGGGCGTCACGGTCGGCGAGATCGACCGTCTGTGGGTCGACAGCTACGCCTCCTCGGCGGGGGCGTATGGTGGGGACAATCGCGGGGCCAACGCGACGATTCGCTCGCCGAACGAACTGCACTTCGCGGCCGGCGGCGGCGGCACGGTCGACCTCCGCGTCGAGCGCGTCGTCTCCGGTGAGTCGATCACCCCCGGCCCATGGCTCACAGACGACCAGATCGTCGAGTACGCCGACAACGTCTCCGTGCCGGTGCCTACAGGCGACGTCATCGCCGCGCAGGAGTCGACCCAGGGGGCCCCGATCGGAGCATCGGACCTGACTGTTCTCGAAGCCGGCGGGTCCTACCACACGGACGGCGACCTCGAGGTCAGCAATGAGACCCTCCGACTGGTCGATGACACCTCGCTGTTCGTCGCCGGCAACCTCACGCTCGCAAACGCGACGATCGTCGCCGATGACGACTTTCGGTTGTATGTGACGGGCGACCTCGAGCTGGGCGATGACGTCCGGATCGAAACGACCGACAATCCCCATCGGGCGCCTGATATGCGAGTCTTCGCCGCCGGTGATATCCGGGCGGACGAAGAACGACGGGGCGAACGCGCCGAGTCCGACGAAATCACCGTGACAGGGTACGTCCATGCCTCCGAATCAACACTGTATATGCACGGCGAGTTCGAGCTGTACGGCGCGCTGGCCATTGGCGACATCCAGAATATGGGGTCGGCCCAGACGGGCGATCTGATCGTCCACTACGACGAGGAACTCGTCGATACGCGCGTGTATGCTCCTCAGGAGAAGGCCCCGTCGATGGACGCCGCGTACACCCGCGAGGCCTACTATCTGAGGTTTGTAATCCCCGAGGTCGACACGGCGTGAGTGAAGGTAATTCTCGGGGGAGACTCGAACTCACGGCAGCTCGCCAGTTACTTCAACGAGGTCCTCCTCGGTTCGCCATCGATACAAACGCCCCTCATTGTCGAACAAATCAAAGACACCGTCCTGCATCCAACCAAACGAGTGCTCTTCATCCTCGTACTCTCGCTTGAGGACGTGGCTCTTCGCGAAGTATTCGGTGGTGCCAACGAGGAGTCCCTGTTCAACGAGGAAGTCGCTCGGTTTCTTCTCCGCGACGCCGACGAGATACGTGACGATATCTGCAATCAGGCAGAACTTTTGAATACTGTTGTCCCATTCGCCTCGGATATCGACCATTCGGAAGGCGTAGGCATCCGTTCGCCGGTTCAACCGATCAACGACCAGATTCAGCCGGCGGATAGGCTCCCGGTCGTAGTTCCCGAGCACGAAATACGATCGCTCGGTTTCGTAGACCGGAGTCAGTTCGCTCAGCGCATGGAGGATCTCTTCGTTGTCTCTAAGCGAGATCGCCTCGTCAGAAAGTTGTTCTTTGGCACTCTGGAGGACTTCGTTAGGAACGGGCGACTCCTCGTCAGACATACGGAAACATTCTCGTGACGAGAAGATATGGTTTATGGAGTAAATCACCGGGTCAAGTAGGTTTGGTTTACCCGAGAGTGATTTACTCAAGGGTAAACTACTTGCCGCCACAGCGTGTACCGTGCAGTATGAGCACCGACCTTGGAACTACGGATGGGATGGAGGCCCGAGAACTGGTCCACTTCGTCACCCAGCAAACGCGATTTGCGCTCATCAACAACATCCTCCAGCATCCCGACCAGCTCCCTTCGATGTACGAACTCGAGGCGCTCAACCCGAGCGTCAGCGACGCCACCGTCTACAAGCACATCCAGAAGTTGATCGATGCCGACATCGTCAAAGAGGTTGCGCTTGATGATGACGACCGCCGACAGGGCTATCCCTGGAAGTTCTACGGGCTCACCGACGAGGGCCGTGACTTCCTCGAGGCCCACAACCTTCTCGCGGCCGAGGAGACGCTGCAACGGATCTACGAGACCATCTCCGAGAAACCCGAGAAGATGGTCAAGTACGAGAACGCGCCACGCCCAGACGAGCCGTAGCTCGCTTTGACAAACACACATAGGAAGGAACTATTCAGAATATTGTGATCAGGATTCAGCTCGTATTCAACGGCTTTCTATTGACCCTCAGCCCACAGCATTTGCTTCGGTTGGACGGTTCTTACGATCACAAGACACTGACGGAGTTCACCGATCACCGTGGCCAACACAAATAATCAAACAGTCAGATTGTTCGCTGATCGATGGCCACTGTGATGTCCATATCGAAGTGTATCGGCGGGAGCTGTCCTGAAATTCGAATCCCAGTTTGATACAGAGCTGTCCGGCCCCCGTTCTAAATCTACTAAGTCTCCCGTAAATAGACTTAGAACGCTACCGAATGTACGAAGCGCCAGAGATCCTTCGCGTGGTTGGATCACCTTGATATCCTTGGCGCGACCAGGATCTACTATCGCATCGATCGTCCCGGATTGAGACCGCGGGAAACTCCATCGAGCGTCCGCCGTGGGGTCTTCACTGGTGGAAATATCCGGCGAAAATGAGTCAGCACGGAGTTCGAGTTTATCGAGTTGACACCCTTACCGTCGGTCGGACTCGGACAGCGACTCATCATCTACTCGTTCGGGCGGTTCTGGTGGCTCTAGTACCGCGCTGAGAAGGGCAGCAGCCCGCGACGAGCGCAGATCCTCGAGGGTCGCGTTCGAACGCGTTCCGGCGGCCGCCACGAGGGCCAGCAGTCCGTGGACGACGGCGAGAGGCACAGTGATCGCATCGGTTACCGTCAACAGGAGGAAGCTCGAGAGCAGCGCTGAAAGGAGACACAGCCCCAGAACGCGGATCGGACGGGCACAGACCCGATCGGCGATCGAACGCCCGATCCTGGCGATACGCGAGGTCGTGAGGCCGGCGGTTACGAACGCGATTGCACGATCGAGAATGGCGAAGATGGGTCCGACGGTCCTCGTCTCGCGCAGGTCGATGACGATCACCTCCGGTTCAGGTTCGGCTGTGAACCAGCGATACACCGACGACGACGTTACGTATCGAGCGAGAACGGTCGCGCCTCCTACGACTCGAGCGGAACGGCCAGCGCGAGTTACAAAGCGCTGGACCGCCCGGCCGCGGGAAGCGATGACCGACGACTCAGTCGCCCGCGCGACGAACGATCGGGAATGGCGCTTAATCGTGGAGTCGTCAGCTCCGGGAGTCCCAGTCCCGACCGCCTCCGCAGGCGTGGCGCGTTCGTCCTCGACACCAGCGGATTCACCGGGCGAATCCCGATCATCTCGGCTCGAGGGACCGGGAACGATCGTCGAGGCGAGCCCCGATCGTGCGAGCGCCGTTGCAAGCCTCCGGCGAATCCGCTCGACGACGGTGACGACGGTCGAACGTTCGTAGGCTGCGCGGAGTGAATCGGTCATCGGTGTGGTTAGGTGTTATCGATCGATATCCGTTACCTCGACGGTGACGATGACGGTTCCGAAGTCGAGGATGATCGTCTCGCCCTCCCGAAGTGGTTCACCGTGGAATCGGAGCCCAGATTCGGTCTCTCGACCCTCGAGTTCGAGATCGAGCGTGAGGTCGAGGTTCCGGGGGTGGTCGCGTTCGTAGATGTTGCCGTCCTCACTCTCGAGGATAACCGACGCGGGTTCCGTCTCGACGGTGTCGATGGTTGCGACCGTCTCGCCGCGTTCGGTTTCGGCCATGCCAGCCTCGAGGCCGTCGGCGACGTCTGGTTTCACGTTATCGAGGGTCGCCGTGACGCTCACGGTGGTTTCCTCGCCGGACTCCTCGAGTGCTCCGCGTCGCGTGACGTTCCCCGCGAACTCGTAGGCGTCGGTCCGAACAGGAATCGTCGACCCGAGTACGACTGGCTGATCGCCGAACGCCGGCCCGGAGCTGGTGTCGATCGTCCTGGCGGTGAGTCCAACGACGACGCGGCGCCGGTTGTCGCCGGCGACGTGCGTCCGTACCGACTCGACAGACGCGATCGTGTCACCGGCGATACGGTAGGTATCTCCTTCGGCGATCTCGTCGGCCGTCGCGGTCGGAAGGGTCGTCTCGACGACCAGTTCCGTCTCGTTCACCGGCAGCGTCGTTTCCTCGCCACTCACCGATCGGACCTCACCCTCGGTCGTGTACTCGAGCGTGTCGATCGTCAGGGTCTGGCCCACGCGCAGGCGTTGACCACCGAACTGGAAGACAGGGTCCTCTCGCTGGTCGTCTTCGGCGAGTTGCCCGTTGAGTTCCGCGCGGATCACGACGTGAGCGCCACCAGCGCGTTCCTCGTCATCGCCACTCGACGCCGACCGATAGACGTCGGTCACCGTCAGATTGTCTCCGCTTCCCTCCAGGTACATGACGTCACCCTCGGAAATTTGTTCAGCGACGTGCTCGGATTGGGGGCCGAGATCGATCGTCGCATAGCGGGTTTCGGGTTCGGCATCGCCCGAAAGGACCCCGACGACGGCGATGCCAGCAACGACGACTGCAAGCAAAATCAGTACGACGAGCGCGTCAACGACGTTGACTCGGCCGAAGAGTTTGCCCTCGTCGTCGATCAACTCCATACGTCAGCCACCACGATCATATGTCTGGCAAGGCCGACGCTGGACTATAGCTGTTGTTATCTTTCGATGGACTCGCAAAGAAAGGACGATTCTCGCGAATCGACACGGCAGTGGGGTTAGCTGGTGGCCTAGTCTCCAGCGAACTCCGGCCGCCGGTGTCTCGAGTTCGTCTTTCTCGTGAATTCGTTATCGACGATGATATGATTCTCGAGATAGCTGATCCTGGTTCGTTAGCTGTCGGGCGAATCGCGTCGACGGTGCGTCCGACCGAATCAGTATATCAGCGGTCTCGCTGATCTCGAAGTCGCTGTGGCGCTCTGGTCTCGAGCCAGCGGTCGATACGCCAGACGATGGCGGCTACAACGATAGCCACGGCAAGGACGATCGGATCCGAGGAGACGTACAGGTTCGGCGACGGGTGACGAAACCAGGTGAAGGGATACAGCCAGGCGCCTGACTGTGCGTCGGCGTACACCTTCAGGCCGTCCACGGCGAGATGCGAGAGTGCGCCCCCGAACAGCATGACGAACGCGCGCTGGTGACTGGCTCGAAAGCAGAGCGCGCCGATGGCGGCGAGGACGACGATGCCGCCAAGCGTGTGGATCGCATCGAAGTCGAAGGGAACGCCGGTCGCGGCTTCGACTGCGGCGTCGGAGACGACCAGTTCGATGCGATTGATGTCGGGCAGAAGCGAGCCAACGAGACTGATGGCGAGCCAGCGCGGGGTAAGCCACTCGAGGCGCCAGCGCAGAACGGTGAAACAGGCGTAGGCCACGAGGACGTGTGTGAGGAGGTCAGCCATCGTCGGACACCTCTCGCGTATCGCTTGTGGTGTAGCGAGGCTCGAAGCCGATTCCAGCGACGTTGATTCGCCACTGTCGAAGGAAGTACGCAGCAGCGAGGAGCCCACCGAGGAGAGAAGCGAGGTGCTTGTACCGGGTAGCCGTCGGACTCTCGTTCACAACGACGAACCCGTCGGGTGTCATGGTTCGGTCGCCCTCGAGAATCCCGTAGACCTGGACCACGCCGCCGGGTTCGACCGGCTCGGTGGGTCCGTGGACCGTCAGCTCGAGGACGACTTCGTCGGCGTCGTTGGTCACGTGGACCGTCAGTGCGTCGTCCTCGACCGCGTGGACTTCGCCGAAGAGGAGGACGCGTTCGCCGGTGTAGGCCTCGACGTTCCCCTCGAGCTGGTCGCCCGTCGGGTGGGACCAGTTCTCGTCGTAGGTCGCCCCGTGGTGGACTACAAGTCCGACAGCCGCGAGGAGACAGATGGCGAGCAGTCCGAGACGGACCGCGGTGTGCATCATCTCTGTCGACTCACAGTCAGTACTTCGGCGTTTCGTTCTGCACTACTGGCGTTTCGACAGGAATTCCAGGTGGGTGTGAACTACCCTGTTACCTGGAGAGTTACTCGCCACAGTTCCCGGCTAGCGACTTGACCATGCCCTCCACTTCGAGAACATGATACGTATCGTCGAGCGAACGCTCCTTCAGGCAGTCTGTTTCGCTCGAGGAAGGGGCGATCGATATCGGCTCAGGTCCCTATAGTCGTGTGGCTGTAGACGGGTCTCTGCGAGACTTCCTTACTTGTGTGAAGATATACAGGAGCAAACTAATGAGTACCAACGTGATTCTCGCCTCACGTGATCGAAGTGAAACGACCGAATGGCCACAACCATTATGTGGATTGGTGTAAGCAATCCAGTAATTTCCAAAGACATATATCTTCAGAACACGGGTGCCTTACGTAGATGCTGAAGGGGTGGCAGTACCGAATCGTGAGTGCAGGTGGGATACTCGCCTTGACGATTACTGCCGTCCTCATCGCGAATCACCCGATCCCACAGCACCTGTTCACGACGTACGTGCCGCTATTCAACCGTCTCGAGCCAACGGTTCTCGACGGGGAGTCGCTGCGCTGGGCAGTTGCGCTGAGCACGGTGGCCGTGGTCGGGGCGTTGTTGCCGCTGTATAAACCACAGCCCCGGCGAGCGCTCGACACGATCTTCATCGCTGAGAAACGCGTGGTCGTGGCTGGATTGGCAATGGCGACGCTGGGCTACTTCAAGTGGTCTCATCGATTGCCCCGCCAGACGCTGACGATGACCGTCGCGATTCTGGCCGTCGTGGTACCGGTCTGGTTCTTCCAGGTGCGCCGACGGCCGGCCGGCGAGACGGGTCGAACGCTGATCGTCGGCGACGACCTCCACCAGATCAAACGGGTCGCGCCCGCCATTGATGCGCCCATAATCGGCTATCTGTGCCCGACCCGGCCCACGGTAGCCGGGCAATCCGAGGCCGAAGTCAACGGCATTTTGACCGACGGTGGGACGATAGAGGACCACCAGCTCGCGGACCTCGAAGCAGCTATCGACGAGTACGGTCGCCTGGGCGCGATGACCAGACTCGGCGGGCTGTCCCGTCTGGAGGACGTCCTGGTCGAGTACGACGTCGACACCGTCGTCCTGGCGTTCTTCCGGGCCGACCGCGCGGAATTCTTCGGCGCGCTGGATGCGTGCCACGAACACGGTGTTGAGGCGAAGGTCCACCGCGAGTACGCCTCAAGCGTGCTCGTGAACAACGACGACGTCGGGGAGCTGGTGGACGTGGATCTCGAGCCGTGGGACCCGCTCGATCACGTGTTCAAGCGGCTGTTCGACGTAATGTTTGCTCTAGTAGGTCTGGTTGTCTTCGCGCCATTGATGGTAGTGATTGCAGTGGCCGTGAAACTCGACAGTCGGGGACCGGTGCTTTACAAACAGCACCGCACGGCCGGGTTCGGTGAGACGTTCCCCGTCTACAAGTTCCGGTCGATGGTTCCCGAAGGGGACTCCGCCGAGCCCGTAGACGACGAGTCGAACGACCGAATTACGCGGGTCGGTCAGATGCTGCGGAAGACACACCTGGACGAACTCCCGCAGCTGTGGGCGATTCTCATTGGGAAAATGAGTGTCGTCGGCCCACGGGCCGCTTGGACCGAGGAGGAAACTCTGCTCGAGGAAGATACGCCCGCCTGGCGCAAACGCTGGTTCGTGAAACCCGGGCTGACAGGGCTGGCGCAGATCAACGACGCGAAGAGCACCGATCCCAGGATGAAGCTGCGCTACGATCTCGAGTACATCCGGAAACAGTCCTTCTGGTTCGACTTGAAAATCGTTATTCGGCAGGTGTGGAACGTGCTCGAGGACAGTTGGGAGACAATCCGAAGGTAGTATTTATGGGACTTTGAAAATGGATAGAATCCTTTAGTAATCACGTCATTTACACTCTATGTATACAAAGTTAGAAAATTCTGCCGTGTTCTCCACCTGCTAAATGCATCAAAATGACTAAACCAGACCCACCCTGACCAAACGAGTGATGATGACAGGAGACTCAACGTCCCATTCAATATTATATGTAACTCAATACTGTCCTCCAGAGACAGGTGCTGGCCCAACTCGGGTGAAGGAACTGTGTTCACGCTGGTCTGACGCAGGTCACGATGTTACAGTACTCACCTCGGCACCGGATTACCCGGAAGGGAAAATTTACGAAGGATATTCGAACGAATGGGTACACCGTGAATCGATTGGTGACGTCTCCGTCATCATGACGAAGACGATCCCTGCATCCAGTGGTGGCCTTCCGAGAAGAGCACTGAAATTCATTTGGTTCATGGTCCTGACAACAATCGTTGGACTACGGCTCCGAAAACATGACGTTGTCATTGCTACATCTCCTCAACCCCTCACTGGTGTGACTGGGTGGCTTACCGCACGAGCTAACGGTAGCAAATTCGTTTACGAAATCAGAGATTTATGGCCGGAAACCATTACTACTCTTACTGATGCAGATGAGCGCTTGTTATGGCCACTTGGAGTCTTAATACGATTTCTCTATCGACGTGCAGACCGTATTGTCGTTGTCTCACGAAAATTTGAGTCGCAAATTGTACCGGCAGGAGTGGATCCTACAAAAATTTGGTTCCACCCAAATGGTGTGACGCCTTCTTATTTCGATCATGATGGGGAAGAATTCAAAATTGAGGACGGTCTCGTCGTGAAGTTAGACGATGCATTCGTAATCTCGTATGTCGGTACAATCGGGCGAGCACACGGGTTATCTGTTGTTCTCGATGCGGCTGAACAGTTACAAGATAAGTCGGACGTATTGTTTGTACTCGTCGGAGACGGTGCCGAAGCAAATTTGCTGGAAAGTGAGGCAAAGAAACGCGGCCTCGGGAACGTTATGTTTGTTGGACGAAGACCGAAGGAACAAGTGCCGGATTTCTTCACACTATCAGACGTAGCGCTGGTTCATTTGAGGGATGTGGAACTATTCCGAACGGCGATCCCATCGAAAATGTTCGAAGCAATGGGTGCCAGTGTTCCAATTGCGCTTGGTGTCAGGGGTGAAGCAGAGCAAATTCTCCGAGACGCAAACGCTGGGTTGTCCTTTCAACCTGAGGGATCTGATGAATTAGCTGACCTCATCGAACGGCTTCAAGAAGACCCTGATCTCCGTGAAAAGCTAGCGTCAGATGGTCATAAGTACGTTATTGAGGAGTTTTCTTGGGATTCTATAGCAAAAGAATATGAGAGCAATATATTACAGATTGTGGATAATTAGTGTTCACATCCTGCCTGAACCTATCGTATAACTCCAGAGGTCTGAAAATCGATTGTCAAGTGTTGACCGGCCGTCAACCACGACTGACGGGCCATCTTTACGCTGTTCTAGTTCATTCCATCGGATCGATTCGAACTCCTCATGTGGTGTAACAAGCACTATAGCATCCGCTCCTAGGTCGTAAATCTCCTCAAGTTCTAA
Organism: Saliphagus sp. GCM10025317; assembly: GCF_042663665.1. Classification (NCBI taxonomy): domain Archaea; kingdom Methanobacteriati; phylum Methanobacteriota; class Halobacteria; order Halobacteriales; family Natrialbaceae; genus Saliphagus; species Saliphagus sp. GCM10025317. The sequence continues at coordinate 734,701 of NZ_JBHTAQ010000005.1, read as the reverse complement.
TTCCTGTGCATCAAACTCTTCGAATTTCTCAAGAATTGGGTCAACACCATAGACCTCTGCCCCAAGGTGAGTGAGTTCTCGTGAAATTGGAATCGACGGAGAAGCTCGTATTTCCTCAACGCCAGGCCGGTATGTCAATCCAAGAACTACTACAGTGGCATTTTCAACGTCAATCCCCTCTGTCTTTAGTCCTTCACACACTTTCGAGACAGTGAATTCCGGCATCGAATCGTTCACCGCTCGAGCAGTAGAAAGGATCGGCGAAGGAGCGTCAAACGGTTTGATCAGGAAGTATGGATAGTACGGGATGCAATGACCACCCACCCCTGGACCAGGGTCGTGGATATTACAGAACGGTTGAGTATTTGCAACCTCAATTGCTTCACGGACATCAATTCCAAGTTCGTCGGTGAATTGTGCCAACTCATTCGCTAAAGCGATGTTGACGTCTCGATATACTCCTTCAAACACTTTTATTGCTTCAGCAGTTGTCGAATCTGAAACCTCGAGTACTCCCTCAGAATTCACTTCGTTATAGATAATTGATGCTGCTCGCGTACTTTCAGCATCGACACCTCCAACAACTTTCGGATATGCACCTCGAATATCCTTCAAGGCTCGACCCGAGGAAGTACGCTCAGGGCAGAACGCGACCCCAAACTCACCCTCAGAGAGTGATGACTCGGATTTTAGCTGTTCAAACACGCGCTCTTCTGTCGTTTTGGGTGGAACGGTACACTCGATTAGCACTAAATCGCCTTCGTCTAGCCCCGTTGCGATATCCGAAACAACGGCGTCCAAGATAGCCAAATCGGGCTCTTTCTCATCAGTGATCGGCGTTGGAACGATAACTACGTGAACTGATGCTGACTGTGCTGCCTCACGGGGTTCCTTAGTCGCTCGGAGATCGTTGGATGTAACAAGCTTCTCAACGAGATCTCCAAGCCCGGGTTCTCGTTTAATATGACTGTTTCCACTCTGTATAGTCGCCACCACCTCTGGATCAATATCTGCTCCGATGACGTTTCCACAGGTTTCACCGAATACTGAAGCCAGGGGAAGGCCCATTTTCCCTAACCCGTAGATAGCAACCGGGATTTCACCGTTCAGGAAGGCCTCTCGTTGAAGCGTTTCATTGCTGTCCGACCCATAGAGTTTCGTGACACCGGCCTGTGACGTGTTGCTCTCACTCATCAAAATTCACCTCCTGTATTTCGGAGTTGGCTATTTCTTCAATCTCTAAAGCTACTGCGAGCGCATCAATTCCATCCTGGACGGTGACTTCTGGTGTTGAGTTAGACCTTGCCGCCTCGATGAACGATTCAAGTTCTTTGCGTAGCGGTTCGTTAGTTTGAATGGTTGGCCGTTCGATGATACTCTCATGTTTGAACCGAACGTCCCCATTCTTTTCGATGTATTCTGGTACCGAATTCCGGTGGATCTCTATCGATTGATCGATGTAATCAAGTTCAATGAAACATTCTTCTGCGGTGATTTCGAGTGTCCGGACTTTCTGCTGTGTCTTTCGACTCGCAGTGAGTGATGCCATTCGATCCCCACTAAATCCCAAGAGTGCCGCAGCATGTCGGTTCTCTTTGACACCATTTGCTGTGACCGAGGAGGGCCTTTCTCCGAAGATGGACAGAACGATATCGATATCGTGGATCATTAGATCCAAGACTGCGCTATCCTTTATTTCTCGGTCAGGCGACGGGCCGAGCCGCTGAGCTCGAATACTGACAATTGACAGATCATCAATAATCTCTTTTAGTGCGGTTACCGCTGGATTGAATCGTTCAATATGACCAACCTGTACGGGAATATCTACAGACTCAACCCGTGATCGAAGGTCTTCAGCCCGATCGAGATCATCCAAGACAGGTTTTTCCACGAACGTCGCAACATCTGCATCGAGACACGTCGTTACCATCTCGTAGTGAAATTGGGTTGGAACGACAACTGAGACAGCATCGACAGTAGCCAAAAGTTCGTCGCTATCCATCACCACTGCATCATGCTTTTGGGCGACTGTGCTTGCGTGATCCTCGTCAAGATCAGAGATTCCGACAAGATTTATGTTCGGAATTTCACTATATACCCGCGCGTGGTGCTGGCCCATTGAGCCAACACCCATAACACCAACGTCAATTTCCTTACGACTCATAGTTAGTGATTACATCAATTATGTGTTTAATATCATTCGTCGATAATGCTGGGTGGACTGGTAGTGAGAATACGGTGTCTGCAGCAGCCTCTGCGTTCGGGACCGTCGCCTCCAGATCTGCATATGCCGGTTGGTTATGGATACACGTTGGATAGTAGACGCCTGAACCGATCTCTTGGCTCGAAAGATACGACTTGAGGTCGTTTCGGTCGTTACTTCGGACCGTGTACTGATGGTAGACGTGTTTCATGTGACTCGGTTCAGATGGTGTTTCAAGTGATGTCGATTCGAGTCCGTTAGTTAGCTGTTTCGCGTTCTTCCTGCGCGTTTCGATGAAGTTCGGAAGCTGCTGTAGCTGTATTCGACCAATTGCAGCTGCGATACTGGTCATACGGAAGTTGTGCCCGACCGTTTCGTGTTCATACGACCCTGTCCGGCCGTGGTTAATGAACTGACGAAGTGACGATGCAATATCGTCCCGATCGGTAACGATCATTCCGCCTTCACCTGTCGTCATATTCTTCGTCGGATAGAACGAGAAGCAGGCGACGTCTCCGACCGAGCCAACCCTATCGCCCTGGTACATTGCTCCATGTGCCTGTGCGGCGTCTTCAACTACTGGAATGTCGAGTTCAGTGGCAAGCTTACAAATGGGCCTCATCTCTGCAGGGAGACCGTAGAGATGAACTGGAACAATCGCGTCGATATCTCGCTCGTATGCGACCTTCCGTACTGAATCTGGATCGAGATTGTAGGTATCTGGGTCGATATCTGCAAAAACAGGTTCAGCACCGGTAAATCGGATTGCGTTCGCCGTTGCGATAAACGAAAACGGAGTCGTCAAGACGAGATCGCCTTCGCCAATATCGAGCGCTTCAAGAGCGGCGTGTAAGGCAGTCGTTCCGTTTGCAGTGCCCACTGCGTGTTCAACCCCACAGTAATCAGCAAATTCGCGCTCAAATTCTCGGACTTCCGGCCCATCAGCGAGCATTCCACTGTCGAGAACTGCCTGAACACGTTCCTTTGCTTCGTCGCTGATCGTTGGGTTTGCAATTGGGATCAAATGTCGTTCCCTCCTTGGAGGTTTTCTGGTAGTGATCGATGTTCTGCTGGGGTTCCAACGGCGAGCGTCTGCGGCGGTACATCATCAACGACAACCGAGCCAGCTGCGACGAACGAACCTTCACCAATTGTGACGTTCGGGAGGATTGTTGTGTTCGCCCCAATAGAAACGTGGTCCTCAATTGTTGGGCCTGCTAGTTCAGTATTCTGTCGAACCGGATACTGGTCATTCGTCAGTACTGCATGTGGACCGATGAATACCTGGCTACTAATCGTCGTATTCGGGGGGATGTAGACGCCCGTCTGCAGGCTGACGTTCGAGCCGATAACTGATCGGCCGTCTATGACGGTGTTTGTTCCAATGAGTACGTCGTCACCAATCTCGGTTAGCTCTCGTACGAGTGCGTAATGACCTGTGGAGAACCGGTCACCAATGACCACGTCATCGTAGATAATCGATCCTTCTCTGATCGTTGCCGCGTCTCCAATACGTGGCTCCTGTGAGTCTTCCGCATATTCGTATCCCACCGTAGCTTTATTGTCCATATTCTGTGTGGTTGTTTCCGTTAGCATGAATTATAGCGACCTTCGATAATCTTCCGGTTCTGTCATTCTTCTCCCTGATACAGGCAAAAATTAGGATTGGGTGGGGTGTATCGAACAGCATAAGAGCATGCTCTTACAGGTTTAAGGATATGAATGTACTCTCTGTGGTCGGTGCAAGACCACAATTCGTCAAGGCCTTTGTGGTCTCTCGCGAACTTCGCCCAGAACACGATGAGGTACTCGTCCATACTGGACAGCACTACGACGAAGAACTATCCGACGTGTTCTTCGACGAACTCGGAATTCCAGAACCAGACTATAATCTCGGCATCGGCTCCGACAGTCATGCCACACAGACAGCTCAGATGATGATCGAACTCGAGACGCTGGTCAACGATCACGACCCGGATATCGTACTCTGTTACGGGGACACGAACTCGACACTTGCTGCAGCGATCGTCGCCTCCAAGATGAACGTACTGTTGGCACACGTCGAAGCAGGACTCCGGAGCTTCAATCGGGAAATGCCTGAGGAGGTAAATCGCATTCTGACCGATCACGTGTCGGATCTTCTGTTCACACCGAGTGAACGTGCTGTGAACCACCTCGAGTCAGAGGGCATTACTGAGAACGTCCACAACGTTGGCGACGTAATGTACGACGCCTTGCTCTGGGCGCACGAAGAAGCCAAAGCGAAGTCGACGATTTTCAACGATATAGACCTCGGGGACGAACCATATCTCCTCGCGACGGTCCATCGACCCCGTAATACCGACGACGGTGACCGACTCGAGACAATTCTCACCAGTCTCGCGGCCGACCCTCGCCGTGTCGTCCTTCCGGCACATCCTCGGACGCTCGACCGACTTGAGCGATACGATCTCTTGGGGCTGGCTGAGAAAGAATTCACGCTCATTGAGCCACTCGGCTACCTCGACTTTCTCACACTGCAAGCCGATGCCGAGATTATCGTGACTGACTCGGGTGGAGTTCAGAAGGAAGCATTCTTCCTTGGCGTCCCTTGTGTCACGTTACGCGAAGAGACCGAATGGTCAGAAACAATCGATGCGGACGGGAACGTTCTCGTTGGTGCGAACGTCAATGCAATCCGACAAGCGCTGGAAGACCCACCACAGTCATCGTCGGATGCACAGCCATACGGGAACGGGACGGCTGCTAAGAAGATAGTCCGAACATTACAAAAGGTCGATACAGTACGAAAGGACTACGGAGGCCATTGCTGCAGGAAAAATCACGCGGGAAACCAAGGCGAGTCACGAAAAACTGATGAATGAAGAGAAGGGAACAAAGCTGGCGACCGGCAGCCTTATCATACTATTCGGAATGATTGCCGCGCGGTCATTTGAGTACGGTACTCAGATCGCGGTCGCGAGAATACTTGGACCAACGGATTATGGTCTCGTAATGCTTGGTACATCGATATTGTTCGGCCTTACTACTGTCTCGGTATTTGGAATGGATGCCGCCCTCTCGCGATATATCTCATATTTTTCGGGGAGAGGCGAGACAGGACGGGTCAACGGAACCGTTATTTTTGGAATTATAACACCTATGTCGATTTCACTTGTTTTTGGTCTGACACTCTTCGTTTTAGCACCGCTATTGAATCACTTCGTATTCGGGGAGGAAAGTTTCGTACCGGTGCTACAGATGTTTGCAGTCATGGTTCCTTTCTCCACCGCCTTGATAGTGAGTACTGCGGCACTACGGGGATTCGAACGGATAAAATACATCGCGCTAGTCGATACGTTCGCTTGGAAGGCAATGCGTTTTGCGCTCGTCATCGTCGTTCTCTATTTAGGTTACGAACTGTACGGCGTACTTATTGGATACGTTATCAGTTACGGCATAGCCGTGGGGGTAGGTATCTGGTTACTATGGCGATCAATGCCTGCACTTCAGTCAATTGAGATACGGAATATCATCAGCGAAATCGTGGACTTCGCTAAACCAATGTTCGCGAGTCGCCTCTTTGGTCGGGGAAGGCGAGAAGTTGATACAGTGTTCATCGGTGCACTAATGACGTCTGGGGCTGTAGGCATCTACAATACGGCCTTCACACTGTCTTACGCGCTCACTACCGGGCTTAATGCGGTTAACACCGCTCTACTACCGTCGTTGTCAGATTCTTACTCAACAGGTGACCTTAACGAATTTCAATCGACGTATCGACTTGGCGCCAGGTGGAGTTTTTATTTTACATTTCCTGCATTTATATTCATATTAGTCTTCCCAGGAGACATAATTGCTCTATTCTTTGGTGACCAGTACCGACCAGCAGGTATGGCGTTAGTATTGTTATCCGCCGGCACACTGCTGAACGTTATTATGGGGTCGGTCTATGAGGCGCTAACGGCGCTAGGTAGGTCAAGAATCATCATGATATTTACATTCCTGTCTTTCGTTTTTAATGCGGTGGCGAACTATTTCTTGATCCACTTATTCGGTATCAATGGGGCTGCAATAGCGACAACCGGTTCAGTAGTTGTAATGAATTCGCTCGCCTTCATATTTCTATGGCGACATTACCATATTAGTCCATTTTCCCCCGGCCACGGTTGGTACACGCTCGCGGTCGGAATTACTGGCGGTATTCTATACACAATCAGGTACTTCGTACAAGAGCCAGGGCTACTGCTGTTTCCTATCGGTGGACTTACCTATCTGGTATCCTTCGCGGTAATGGTTCTGCTCGACGGCCTAGAACCAGAAGATAAGAAAGTTGTAAAACAAATCGTTAAGGGAGTTAGCGAGTATCTTGATCAATATGACTGTTGTAGTAGTAGGTCTTGATGGCGGAAGTTGGAATCTACTTGAACCATGGATTGCTGAAGAGGAGTTGCCGAATATTGAGCGAATTCGAGAGTCTGGCGTCTACGCTGATCTCGAAAGTTGTCTTCCGCCGGTCACATCGCCAAACTGGAAGTGCTACTCAACCGGGAAAAACCCCGGGAAACTTGGCGTTTACTGGTGGGAGATCGTCGATACAGAGCACCACGAGGTGCGAACGCCACGCTCGAGCGATTATCGGAGTTTCGAACTATGGGGTTATCTAAACGACTCCAATCGACAGGCAGCGGTTATCAACATGCCAACGACGTTTCCTCCTCGGAGTATCGACGGATGGATGGTTGCCGGAGGACCAGGAACAGAATCGGAAGGGTTCGCCCGACCGGATGAACTCGAATCAGAACTCCGAGAACAGGGATACTCAGTACAACCGAGGGAAAAGATTGACTCACGAACCGGTGACTACGAAGCGGCCGTTGATGCACATATAGAGGCAATCGATTCACGGTTCGACGTGGCCGAGCGAGCGATAAGGTCCGGTCGTTTCGATTTCGTTCACATCACTACGTTTTATATTAACGTTTTGCAGCACTTCTTCTGGAACGGTAAACCAACGTACCGAGCATGGCAACGAATCGACGACCGGATCGGTGAGATTCTCGAGCTCGCAGACACCGTTGTCCTGATGTCGGATCATGGTTGTAATGAAATCCGTTGGGAGTTCAGGATCAACCAGTGGCTTGAGGACGAAGGTTACCTGGCGCTCAAATCAGAAAGTTCAATATCGAGTACATTAAGCCAGGTGGGAGCGACACGCTCACGTCTCCGTCGTATAGCTGACGCGGTCCCGTTCGATATCCGTCGTCTGGTTACACAGTCATTCAAAGACAGTATCCCATCGGAAGAGGGGACCCTTCACCGGACGTCTAAAGACAGTATGATCGATTGGGATCGCACGTCAGTTATCGCCAGCGGCCAGGGGCCAATCTACGTCCTCGCTGATGAACCAGGACGTGGCAGAATTATCGAAAATTTGGTTAGCAAACTCGCAGATATAACAGACCCTGAAGGAAACCCTGTCTGTCGGGCCGTCCATCGAGGTGAGGACGTTTACACGGGGCCATATACAGACACCGCTCCTGCCATCGTGATCGAACCGAACGATGGATATCACCTGCCCGGAAGCCTCGGCGGTGGAGATGTCTTCTCTCGGCCGACACGATGGCTGGGTGAAAACCGACGTACGGGGTTATTCGCTGCATACGGCGATGGTATCGACGATTCCGGACAGCTCGAAGAAACGTTGCGAATCACGGACCTATGTCCGACACTCCTACACTTCCTCGGGGAATCGGTCCCGAAGGATGTCGACGGCACTGTCAAATTCGAAATCTTCGCGGACGACTCCGTCCCGAAAACACGCAAAGCCAAGTATCGAGACCCCATACCGTACACCGCTGATGCGGTGACACTCAGTGAAGGTGTCGAAGAGCAACTCCAGGATCTCGGGTATCTATGAAGGTCTGTCTGACCGGTGACGTCCATCACATGTCGATGCAAACCCGAGATCAGTCCTACCTCTCGGGCACGGAAGTGGAAGCTGCAATGGAGTACGCACGAATAGCCACGGAATACGACATTGACGTCACATTGTTCGTGACTGGACGAGCAGCACTCGAAGAACCGGATACGTATCGACGCCTCGCCCAAATGGATTCCGTCGAAATCGGAGGGCACAATCACTTTGCGTACCACCTCCCCTACTTGGATTCGCTTCCCTACAACGCCTGTTACAAGGCCTTCGGCGTCTACTCCCCGGCCTTCATACAGAAACTCGGGGTCCAGCGAGCTCTCTCTACGCTATCCAAAACCCTTGATAAAGATATCGTCTCCTGGCGGAACCATGCCTATCGAAACGACCGCAATACGGCACCTATCCTATCGGATGCCGGCATAGAGTACCTGTCGGACACTGTTTCTCCCAAGTATCAAAAGCCGTTCCGAGAGCACGGGCTGACGATGATCCCAGTAAATACGCTTCCCGACCATGAACACATGTACCACGCCTTTCGAACCGAAGAATACGTCGATCAGCTGGAATGGAATAATTCGTTCACCGATAAGTCGTTTTATCCCGAGGAGTGGGCCGAGCGAGTCCTCTCACAGATTGATGCAATGGAAACTGGAGTCGCAACCGTTCTGGCGCATCCCGCCTGTATGTCAATCGCTGACGGGTTCGAGACGTTCCGGCGGCTGTGTGACGGGCTTGCAAACTACGAGAGTAGTTGGATGCGGGAGGTGACGAACGATTGATGACCACTCTTACTCAATATTGGCTGTGGTCAACACGACCTCGATGCTCAAGAGTGGCGAACCCCCTAAACCAGGAGAGTTCCTACACGCTGTTATCTGTTGACAAGTCAATAGGTTCGTCGGTCTCGATATGCTTATCAACGAGGTTGAGCGGGTACAGGAAGTAAGGTATGTGTCGTCGTCGGCGATATGGAGTCGTTCGGCCTAGAGGAGAGGTTTGACGTCACGGGCAATTAATAGAGCACCTCTCATGCCCAGGCGCCTTCCTATAACGATGCCGCGAACATGTGGAAGACGATGGTCGGGTGATTCTATTGACGCCGAATCCACGATGCCTCCATATGCTATGGTGGTACCTAATTGGACAGGAAGAGCGGACGAATCCGGAACACATAATGCGGTTTGATCACTACGTGATGCAGGAACTGGCAAATCGACACGGGTTCCGGATAGTTGGTTGGGAGTGGTACCAAGCCGGCAGAGTTTTGTCAACGTCTCTTATAGACTGTTTGGGACGTCGTTCACTGGGTGGTGGTGGCTATATTTTCGAATTGCGGGTTGATGACGGTAGATCAACTGCTGGCTGATAATTTACATACACTCATATACAGCCTCTCCTCTGCCCCTCATGTCAGCTGGAATTAATCGAATAAAATGCAAGAACACTCGTAATTACAGAAAAAATGAGCATTGTATCGGTCTGGTGTCCTCGAACTGAAAATACGAAAAAAACCAACATTGATGAAAAAGTACCGAATGCTGCCGAGAATAAGATTCGATCGGGGGCTGTCATTTGTTTTTGAACACCTCTTATTGACAAACGGAACACCGACACGAGTATCAATCCAAATAGAACAAATCCGATGATCCCAGCGTTAGCCAACACGTATACGTAGAGATTGTGAACCGTATCTATTGATCTAACATGTCCCTGTACTATAACCTCATAGCTAGGTTTGAATTCGGCAATATAACCACGACCAATGACAGGATTTCGATGAAGTTCCTGTAACGCTTGCCTACTAACATCAAGTCTGACGAATAGTCCTCTGAACAGATTTCGCTGAGCGAGACGATTCAATAAAAGTAGAACTGGCCATGCTACTATCATCGCGCCAGCAATTGAGGCTGCAAGACCCAGTCTCAAATGTCGCGAGAGGATGTTTATGATTTGCCGTCGAATCACTACCATAACCATCAAAAATCCAGCTAAAACAACCAAAATCGGTAGCCTCCTGAGATCAATAAACAACCGAGTAACATGAATTAACAAAACGAAGCCGAGGACGAGAGTAAGATGTTTAGATCGTTGGTGCATAAATAGCACTAAAAGAGAGAAGGAAATAATCGTCCCCCATATATATAATGTCGACGGAAGTCCTGTGAGACCGAATACGAAAGGGTAGGGACCGTCTCCATAATTCAACACATTTATCAATATTCCCTGTAGTGAAATTAAGGTAGATGCGGCCAATAAGGCCCCAAATAGGTAGTAGACATGGTGTCTATTCTTTATTTGTGGACTCAGGGCTACCGTCAAAAAGAGTGGAGAAAATTCGTACCACTGTCGAATCCAGGAAATAATATCGGCGTTATGATATATCACGTAGAGGATGGTCAAGAAAGAGTATACAAGAAAAGCGATTATCCAGATTGTCCACCAGTGTATTCGAATCGGCGATATCATTCCGGTTGCCGCCCATGAGAGAACTACTAGCAAAAACAGCAATATGAATCCGATTTGAATGATACTTAAACCCGCAGTGCCCTCTCCTCCTCGGAGGAATCGAGAGAAGGTCATTACGGGAGTGTATAATATCAACATAGAAGTCCCGAGTAGAGCGATAAGACTCTGAATATCGTATTGTTCCGACTGTGTTGTGGACATTATTGACCCATTTTACCCCAAAATAGCTTCGTGAATGATTTGCTCACCGCCTGGAAGGAGTGTTCTGCCTCAATATACGACCGGGACTTCGATATCAGTTCATCACGTAACTCCGGATCCTCGGCGATCGTTTCCATCTGAGAAACCACCTGTTCAACACTGGCATCATTGACTATTCGCCCCCGGCCCTCATCCAGCAGCCTCGGCACGTCACCGACAGGCGTCGCGATTACCGGCAATCCACTGGCCATCGCCTCAAGGACGACGTTCGGCAGTGCTTCACTCTCCGATAGGAGGAGTAGTGCCGTCGCCTCACGGTACAGTGTTGTGAGTTCCTCGTGGGGGAGGTGACCGACAAGTTCCACGTCAGGGAGTGTGTCGACGGTCCCTTGAATAGCGGGCGGCAATTCACCCCGACCTGCCAGAACAAGTGTTCCAGATTCGTTCCGCTCGCGAAACTGCTCAAAGGCCTGGACGGTCCGACCGATGCCTTTCCGTTTTGAATCGAGCCGTCCAACGAAAACGAAACACGGTTCCTCAAGGACTTCGACCGGCCCTGGCGTAAACCGGCTGGTATCGACCCCTTGCGAGATTACCGGGGCGATCGGGGGAAGCGCAACCCGTGCCTCAAACCGGGCCTTCAAGGAGTGGGAATTGAAGTAGGCAACATCGCTAGCTCGAACCGAGAGCCGCTCGAGCCCTCGGCCGATTCGTCCTTTTAGGGCGCCGAGACCACTCGATAAAGTCGGGTCAGAAATCGGTTCACCAACGATTCGGAGAGCGACGCTGGCGGGCCCACTCGCCATTGCTACGGGCGCCATTTCATAGTGAGACCAGACATTAGTCAAGATATCTATGTCGTAATCGCGAACAACCTTCTTCGTCGTCTGGTATAGCCATGGAGCCTTCAACAAAGGATTATCATGGGATGGTGCCGGAACTCGGTGGGTCGTGACGCCCGCTCGCTCAAGGATATCCGCGTTCAGTTGTCCGCTGTAGACGGCGTGAAAGGAGATCGGTGCCTCCGAACAGACTCGGGCCATCCGTTTGACGGGGAGTGTCGCAAATCGCGAACTGTCCGCTTCGACCGGTGAGCAGTAAATGAAACAGACCCGTGTCTCGGGCGGCATTCGATCTATTCACCCAACACAATATCGATAATTTGCTTTGCGGCGGTTCCGTCACCGAACGGATTTACCCAGTCATTTGGTATGTTCCACATTCCTTCGACATGGGAGAGAACTTCGTTGGGGTCGGTTCCTGCAATGACGTTCGAGCCAACATCCACAGTTTCGGGACGTTCTGTGTTTTCTCGTAACGTCACACAGGGTGTACCAATGATACAGCTTTCTTCTTGTACACCACCACTATCGGACAGGGTAATTTCTGCCTTGTCGATCAACTGAAGGAAATCCAGATAGCCGACTGGTTCGATCAGGTGAAGGCCGTCTATAGCGTTGGTGGTCTCCTCAAGTTCGAATTGTTGGAGACGTTTTTTAGTGCGCGGATGAATCGGATACACTACTTCGACCTCGTAGGATTCAGTGAGGCGTTGGATGACTTCTATCAGATCGACGAGTGTCTCACGATCATCAACGTTCTCCTCACGATGGGCTGTAAAGAGAACAAACTCTCCGGCGTCGAGATCCTCAAGAATAGTGCTCTTCTTCCGGCTAATATCGATATTCCTCTGGACTGCATCTACAACAGTATTACCCGTCACGTAGATGTTGCCTTTGACGTTGTCTTCTGCGGCGTTTCGTTTCGCTTGCTCTGTGGGCGCAAACAGGAATTCGGAGATGTGGTCGATGATAACTCGATTATGCTCTTCGGGCATCCGCCAGTCGTCACTACGCAGTCCCGCCTCGACGTGGCCAACATTTAGTCCGAGCTTTCGTGCCGCGAGTGCGCCGGCGAGATTGAAGTTCGCATCACCACAGACGAGGACGTTCTCGGGCGTCTCCTCGAGCAGTATCTCCTCAATACCTTCAAGCATTAGTGCAGTCTGTTCTCCGTGGAACTCCGTGTATTCTACACCGTCGATGTGATGTTCTGGGTAGTCCAGACCCAAGTCGTTGAAGATATTGTCGTCTAACTGCTCGGAGTAATGTTGTCCAGCATGTATAGTAAACGACTCACAGGGCCGGTTTGAGAGCTCCTGTATCAATGGACTCATTTTTATAATTCCGGGGCGGGTACCGACGATTATACACGTCTTGTTCGGAACCGGCTCCCTGAGAAATTTTGAATCTGCCATCAGATACCGGAAGTTTTGAATGAAGGTCTAAAAACATTTCCTATTTCAAATAGGCAGTGGTTCGTTGAGCGTGTAAAATGAGGTAGTGTGTTTTTTGTGCTATTATTTGCCAGAAATCATCACATTCTCCGGATGTAGTGTCCGGATGATTTGAGTCTTGTGAGCGTGAGCGGATACCGCTGCGACTAATTGAGCCACAGTCCCGGCGACCAACAAGCCAGACCAGTGTCTTGTTCGTCTACGTGCAAAGTCATGAAGTTAGGTGGAAGTACTAACCATTGTGGCTTCAAAAGCTTCCAGAAAGCGTCGTTCCTCAAACTTCCAGTTGTATCTCTCTTTGAAGGCCGAATATCCGTTTTGTCCCAATTGTTGTCTCTTTTCATCCTGTTCTACAAGCTCAATGAGGGCACTAGCTGCATCATCTGGATCAGTAGGATCGACTGCAAGCCCAGCTTCGGTATCACGTATGAGGTGACCGATTCCAGGGAAATCGCTGATAACAACCGGTATCTGGGCGGCCATATACCGGAATAGCTTTGAGGAAGCCTTTGACTGGCGATTCCAAAACGTCGGTTGATACAATTGTAGAGCGATATCCGATACATGCAGATACGGTTCGACCTCATCATATGGGATAAAGCCTGGAAATTCGATATCTTCTTCCAGAGCAGCTGGAATCAATCGGTTCAATTTTCGAGCCGTTTCATGGGAGTGCCCACCGATGAACACAAATTTCGTAGGTTTATCTACTTTCTCTAACGTCTGTACTGCGGCTTCTACCATCTCGCAAGCACCTTTATGAACAGAGATGCCCCCGACATATAGGACAGTAACCCTCTCGTTACCTTTGGGTTTTAAATTCGATCGATTAATCCCTTCACGAAGTCGAGGTACATTCCAAATAGTAGCAACTCTGGTATCGACATCCGCAAATCGCTGTTCCAGAACATTATCCGCTGAAGGAACAACAAAAACGCCATCAGACAACGATGCTAGCCAACGCTCAAACCGAACTAGTTGTCGACCGAAGAACTTAGTTCCGACTGGTACTGCACCAGAACGCTCGAATTGATATCGATAGTCCTCGAAAGCATCGTATGTGAGAGAAGTCTCTTTGAGTGATGACAGCACTACTCCAGAGAGGAGACTGTATATCCCAAAGCAATGAATTGAATCAACCTCGTCTTCAGATAGCCCTTTAGCGATTAATACAAGTAGAATCCATAAAATCACGAAGGGTTTTATTGGTGCAAAGTTTGGCCATGGTGTCCGAAAGCGGCGTATTTCGGCGCCTTCGTAGGTCTCCGTTTCGGGGAGGTCACTCCGGGCCGCACAGAGTACCGTTACATCGTGTCCAGCACTACTCAAAGACTCAATTTGTTTGTATCCTCTTGGGAAGAGTTCGAACCCACGGTGAAAAAGACAGAGTATCTGGGATGGGTTTTCTGCCATAATGGCAAAAATAGTGTTAGGTGTATCTATTTTTCGAAGTTGCCAAGCAAGTGAAAGTGGTCAGTTGTAGCGATCCAAACAGAACAGCCAATGGGAGTTTTGCCGTGAGCCGGACCACGGATCGATAGTCGAAGCAATTGTCGCAATGGTGTCGGGGCCGACACATATATCTGGTAGAATTTCAATCTATTAGACACGCAATTCGAGTCGGGGGACTCGAGATCACAAAAGGGGGCTATCAATGGAAATCATAGACGAAATAGGACGAATTGGAGGGGTAATCAACGTAATCGACGTACTGGTTATTCTGTTTACGACTGCTGTCGCTGTCGCGGGCTTAACACTAATTGAGGCGGGAACCCTCGCCATTGCAGTTACCATCGGACTGGCCTGCGTTGTGGTATTTGCATTCGCCTGGACAGACGATCCAACGGTGGAAACCGTACACGCGACGCTCGACCTCGGGACTCAACCACCAGTTGTTGCTCAACGAGTAGTCGATGGCGAACTCGATATCTTCGTTACCGATACGTTTGTCACACCAGCCGACACTGGCGACGGTATCAGAACGATCGTCCGCACGCAAGTCGATAGCCGATCATATCAAGAGACCCCCAACACAGGAGTCAATCAATCGTTCCCGATGCCGAGATAACAGTCCAGTCCGGTGATCGGGCCATAGAGGCGACTATCGTCGACGTAGGTGGTGAGCCAAATCTCGGTCGATCGACCCGAGAGTTAGCGGTGACTACCGAGGTCCCTATCGATATTGCACACGAGACCAAGTCGGGCGACGAGTACGTCGTCGCTGGACGCACGGTTGCCACAATCGAGCGCGTCAACAAGTACGGGACCGCCGACGCCGATCGAGTAGAGGTCGTCGCCGGATTGACTGTCGATACGCTGGCCGAGAACGAGACGCAAACGTTCGCAGACAAGTCACTCCGAGTGGGTGAATCCGTTCGGTTCCGAACGGACGACTATGCGTTTACGGGAACCATCGTCCGCGTCAATACTCTCGAAGAGCGCGGGAAACCGGTCACGCAGCTCATTCGTGCCGATGGCACGGATCTACCGCCAGAATGAAAAGTGGCGCTGAAACCGGGACTCGAAGAGACGTTCGACGGGGAAACAAACGCATGTATTCGCTCGATCGAGACGCCGGACGACAGCACAGCAGGCGCTGGGCTGTGTGCCGACGGTGGGAACGATCTCGTGCTGACAATTGAACTCGCGGCCCGAGAAACGGGGTCCGGGCTGCAGTTCAAACGTCGACCACTCGAGATCGGGGCGACGATCACGCTCTCACTAGGGACGATGACCATTAGCCCAACAGTCGTCTCCCTTGAGTGAGTAGATTACACAAATATTAACTGACCGAATTGTTCGTGTTTCTTGAACGCAACCCGTACCCTATATGGTCGTTCCCACAGATGACGAGTTCATCATATCTTCAGACAAATGGCGACGTTGTTAGTCCAGCCCCGATAATCACGCCACTGATGATCACCGGATTCTTACAGTTGCTTAGATCAAGAACAGCGTGTGACACAGACCCTCGTGATCAGGATGGAACGCGGTATTGGATGAGGTAGCTAACGTGATTCTCTGGCCGGTTTGCCATCACCCGATCATACAGAGTAAACAGGATGTGAATCGGGAGTATGGTGGTGTAGCCTGTCGGCCCGGGGAAGCTTGTGAGTCTCTCTAATTCCCACCTTTCGACGCTTGTTATGTCCGAATAGGTTCCCCATTTGTACTGGGTTGGAAACCGATCTTCCTCGTGGTCCTCTACCCCCTGGAACTTGAACCAGAGCTGATGAAACCAGAACGGCGTCAAATCGGCAATTCTGGCGTAGTAGTGGCTCGGATTCGGAATCAGGACGACGAACGAGCCCCCAGGGCGGAGGACGCGGTCGATCTCTGCCAGCGCCGCGCTCGGGTAGGGAAGATGCTCGAACACGTACTCAGAAAAAACAAGGTCGAACTTCTCATCGGCAAACGGGAGCCGCTGCCCGTCGCCCGTGATCTTTGTCATCGTTTTGTTCTGCTTGAGCCCGTTCGTATCGGGATCGAGAGCGACGACTTTACCTTTCCGTTCGAGTTGCTGTCCCAGTTCATGGCGATCACGGCCTGAACCGAAGTGAAGCGCCCGCTCGAAGTCGATTGAGTCAACCCACTCTTTGTAAATGTCTCTCGGGTTCTCAGCAGGGGGTGCTAATATCTCGTCAACTCGAGAGTTGAATCGCACCATCGCAGACCTTACATTCATTTCCCGACAAATCCATTCGAAGACAATATTAATCTTCTGGAGTTTAGGTGGTGCTGCATTTGGAATGGCAATAGCATTCGAGGCCCCCGAAGGATCGAAGTTTGTGTTAGTAAACTCGGTTTCCAGTGAATCGAGTTCCGTACACGTTTGTTTCCAACCCAGGGACGAGCTATAACGTTTCACACGTTGAAAGTGCGGGTTGACCGTTTTCATAACTCGTGGGTTAGCAGTCGGGCTAGCGTGAGAAATTGACGTGAACAGTTCCTACACTACTACAACACACAACGACTGCATTAGCCATTCAATGGACAGACAGCAGTGGAGGTGCTAAACTAGTCAGCGCCGTTGTTTCGATAAGGTCTGTAGCGCTACCGATCACTCCTCAACAACCGTCTCCCCCTCAAGCACGTTAGCTTCCGTAACCGTCACTTCCTGACCACCAACCGTGTACTCTCCGGCGTAGGGAACAGTGACCTCGAGCGTACCATCCGATCCGACCTCCACATTACGCTCGTAGACCAGTTCCGCACCGCTCACGGTCACCTCAGTTCGTACAGTTACCGTCTCTCCTGGTTCGTCGGTGGCATTGATCGTCGCTCCCGGCACGACGGCGAAGGCGGCCGTCGACTGCTCGTCATCCACGTACAGCAGCTGATAGTGGGCAAGCGGTTCCTCTCCAGTTCCGAGATCCTCAAGCAACTGATGCTGAGCGCTCGCGGCAACGGGCGGGCTGTTGAGGGCCTCGAGCACAATGTACCCTACTCGCCCCTCGAATTGGCCGTAGTACCCGTCGGGATCGATACTGGAACTGAACTCCCCATAGTTCCTCCGAGCGTAGTTGTAACTCTCCGCTTCGCCGCTGACGAAGTAGTTGTACACACGGTTTTCACCCCATGCGCTCAGGACGAAGTTCTCGGGATAGGTGCGATTCCACTCGGTCGCGTGTTCGTCGATGGCCTGGGCGGCTGCGTACTCGGACTCGCTGTAGGTTATCTGGCCCGACAGGCCGGGAACGAAGAGCAGCCCCATGCCACAGACGAGCAAGCCAATGCCAAGGAGGTAGGCCACCTGCTGCCGTTCGGGGAACGACATTTTCTCACCGCCGTCAGCAGCGACTCGTCGATCCTCGGTCGACCGAAACGGCACCGGCCGTCTGGAGAGATCGATCGCCGACAGCAGGTAGACGAAACCCAGCCCGCCTAGCACGGCGATGGGGATCATAAACTGGGCGGCAAAGCGAATCTGGATGCCGGCGAGCACCATCAACACGGCGGCGTACACCGTGAGCAACAGCCACGCCGGCTCGTACCGACGGGTGCACAGCCAGACCGCCCAGCCCATCACGGCGACCCCGAGGTAGAAGCTGATCCCGAGCTGGACCAGCGGGCCGAAGAGCACCATGTACTCCGGCGTGAACAGCGACACTGACTCCGTGTACCCCTCGCGAAGCAACAAGTCGTCGGCTCGAGCCTGTGCGTCCGCCCAGTCGGCGGGCCGAAACCGCCGGAACAGGTAGATTCCCAGCGCAGTGATGGCAGCCTCGAGGGCGACCATCCCGCCGACGTGGAGGTCAAGAGTTCGCCACAGCTCACCGAGGCAGACCACACAGAGGGCGCCGCCGAACACCATTGCCGGGGTGAGCGCGACGAATCCCAGCTGCCAGTCCCAGGAGACGTACAGCCACGCCGACAGCGCGCTCCCAATCCCGAGTCCAACAAGCAACGGTAGGTTGGCGAGCGTCGGCGAGACGCCGTCGCGGGCATCGAGTGCCGCCCGGAAGCCGACGTAGACCGCCAGCGGCATGAACAGCAGCGATGAGCCACCCCAGAGGTGGGCCGAAATCCCGAGCGTGAACCCCAGCACGAGCGCCCAGACCCACGTGATCGGCGAACGGAGATGCCCGCGAATCGCTTCACGTGTTCCTGCCCGCTCGCGTCGACGCGTCAGATCCACTGCGAGCCACGCTAGCGCCAGCAGCGTCACGCCGAGCCAGAAGTACTGGTGGAGGCGGTGCTCGAGGAAGCCGACCTGCGTGTACACTGCGTGGACGGGGGCGACCGCCAACAACACCACCGACGCGATGCCCACGCGGGGGTCACGTGTGACGACGACGGCTAGGGCGTATACCACGACGCCTAACGCCAGCGTCGCGACGACGGGGAGCCAGGCGGCCACAGTATCGGCGGCCGCCTGGTCACCACCGAGCAACGCCGCGAACCACCAGTTAAGGGCGTGCGTGAGCGGCCGTCGATTCGTCGCCCCTTGGGGCATCTCGGCGAGTAAGCCAACGTTCATCGGATTCGTCGATTGGGACAGCAATTCGTCCATCCAGTAGCGGTAGTAGTACGGATCGTTCCCCGGCGACACCACGTCCTCGCCCCGGAACACCGACCCATACTGCGTCAACCGCATCGCGAACAGGAAACACAGCGCGCCGACCAGCCCCGCGAGCGCTCGGACGTCACCCCAGACGCCCAGCGTCGGCGACCAGTCCTCGAGGTCAGGCAACGCAGGCCCGGACCCAGTTGTGACGCCCTCGCCGTTGATCGCCGCCCGGACATCCTCGCGGTCGGCAACCTGGTACTCGCCATCGGTTTTCTCGACGATCCCGCGCGAAACCAGTTCGCCGAAGGTTCCAGAGTCCACGTCGACGTCCTCGAACGTCCAGGTCTCGAGCCGCGAATCCACCTCGAGAACGGTCTCGAGCGCCTGCACACCGCCGTCGCGGTCCTCGAGGAATTCGGTGGTCGCCTCGTGGACAGCGACGCGGTCGTCGTCAGCCATTGGACCAAAGGTGAGTGTCGTGTGTGATGACTGTTTCGTTCTCCCTAGGTGTTCCCCGGTTCAAGACTCAGAGGCGAGAAAACCATCTCGGGTAACGCTCCCTGTGGGGTGGAAGAAGGAATACGATTTCCTGTTTTATCACCGTGCTCGCCATTCCGAGTGATGAAAGTTCTGGTTATGGGCGGAGCGGGGTTCATCAGCGGCCACATCGCCGAAGGATTGGCTGGCCGCGGTCACGGCCTCACAGTACTCGACACCTCGAGCCCTACTACGATCCCGGGATCAAAGAGCACAATATTGACGCAGCGAAGTCGGCGAGATCATGAACGTGGGCTCGACGGACACCATTGACGTCCTCACCCTCGCGGAAGTCATCCGCGAGGAAATCGATCCCAGCCTCGAGCTCGAGTTCACTGACCCGCGGGAGGGCGACGCCGAGCACACCCACGCCGACATCTCGAAGGCCAACGAACTCCTCGGCTACGAGCCGAGCGTCGACATTCGCCAGGGCGCCGCCAAATTCATCGACTGGTACCGGGAGAATCGGGCGTAGTACGACCCGCTCGTCCGGTCGTCTTGAAGAACGATAATACGTCGAACGAACCCGATCGTCACTCCGTTTCGTCGGCGTCCTCGAGGCGACGTTCGAGTAGATAGCCGAGTCCTCCCATGGTTCCGACCGCGCTTACGATCCCAAAGCCGGGCATTCCGTCTTCAGTCTCACGATCGTCAGCACCACCGGAGTCGGACGAATGGTCGTTCGGAGAGTCGTTGCTCGGTTCAGGGGTGTCGTCATCCTCGTCAGTATCGTCACGTTGGTCTTCGTCATCCGTCTCGTCGTCGCCCGTTTTGTCCTCGTCATCCGTCTCGTCATCGTCGCCTGGTTCGTCCGGTTCATCCGACTCATCCTCACCATCCGGTTCGTCGTCGGAGACCAGGGCGACCGTTCGCGACACGCCGCGTTGATCCAGTTCGATAAGATAGTCGTACTCGTCGGGCTCGAGGTCGCTCGTATCGAGCTCGAACTCGACTGTCTTCGACGAGCCAGGGTCGAGGGTAACTGCGATCGACTCGACCACCTCCTCGTCGAACGTAAGTGCGACGGCGTCGTCCTCTGTGGTGGCGCCGTCGTTCGTCACGGTAACGGAGACGACGAACGGATCGCCGGGTTCAATCGACGCAGGCGCTTCGACCGCCGCGATCCTGAGACGACTCTCCCAGCTAAGCATCGGATACCCGTCGGTCACGGGCCAGCTCGAGTCGAAGTCGAAGCCATCCAACTCATGGGCCGCGGCCTCACCGGTCAATTCTTCTGTCGACAAGCCGGTACCACCCCCGATCGACGTATTTTGTCCGGTCGTGTCCTTATCCCAGTAGGAATCGACGATGGTCGGATCGCTTCCGGTCGCGATCAGGCCACCGCCGCCTGAACTGTCGAAGGTAGCCGCTGCGTACGACTCGACGAGCATCGCGTCGAACGCCTCGTGGCCGATCAGCCCGCCGACGGCCGACGGACTCTCGAGGTGGCCGAGCACATAGCATTGGGAGATCGAATCGCCCGAACTCTGTCCGAGGAGGCCGCCGACTTTGCGGTCGCCGACGACCGTTGCATCGATAACGACGCGGTCGATTTCGATCTCGCTCGAATCGTTAGGGCCGGTCATCGTTCCCCCGACGAGTCCCCCGATATCCGACTCGCCTGCAATCGTTCCGGACACGCGCACTTTCGAAACCGTCCCCAGTCCGTAGCCAACTCCGACGACACCACCGACGAAATCACCGCCAGTGACGGTTGCATCGACCAGGCGGAGATTCCGGATTTCGCCGCCGTGCAGTTCGCTGAACAGCCCGACGGCGTCGGCTGCCGAGTCAATCGTCAACCCACTGATCTCATTACCGGCCCCATCGAACACGCCCGAAAATGAATTTGCTGAACGACCAAGCGAGAAGAAATTCGTGTAGCTCGAGAGGTCGATAGCGGACGCTAGTTCGTAGTGTGCATCCATCTCGAAGTGAACGTACGCCAGTTCTCGACCGTTCTCGATCCGATACGGCTCCTCGCTCGTCCCATTGCCGAGCGCCGGTCGTTCCGCGATGACCACAGCGGCTGCGTCGGATTCACCTTCCACGCTGGCCGTGACGGCGAGTTCGTCCGCGTCCGTGGACGAATCTATTTCGATGACCGTAGACACTGTCCGGTACTCGCCGATTTCGAGCGCAATCGGCTCCTCGCTCACGACGTCACCGTCGATCGAGAAGGTGACGAGCGCCCCGTCCAGATCGTCCGGATCGCCGCCCAGCGTTCGAACTCGTGCGTCGACAACGACCTCGTCACCGCTCAGGACGGCTGGATCGGCGGTCGTTTCGACCGAGACCGCCGGGTCGTCCGGCACACCGATCGTCTCCGTGTCGACGGCGATCGGATCGATGCCGTGGGGGTCGTCGTCGACGATCCTCGCTACGACCTCCCTGGTCTGTTCGAAAGGAACGCCGTTTGCGTCGGTGGACACCTCGAACGTCTCGCTCCCGTCCTCACCGGGTTCCAGCGCCCGCATCACGGACGCCCCGCCTTGCTCGGTGTCGAGCCGGAGCGTTGGCGTCTTCACCGGGTCGTACGACGCGGCGAGTTCGTACTCGACAGTCACCTGCGATTCGCCGGCAACCGGCGCCTCGACGAGTTCAACCTGACCCACGACCGTGGCCGTCTCGCTGGCCAGTGCCTGCTCGAGATCGGTCTGTCCGGACTCTAATAGAGCGACGTCGATCGTATCACCCGCGACCAGGGACTCTGTCAACTCGAGCGTCGTCAGTAACTCCTCCTCAGGCTCGAGTGCCGCCGGGTCGACCGTACTGTCGCTCCCGGTCTCGTCGAACACGCGGACGTCGTGGGTCGACGATTCGGTCGTCAGCGCGTGCACGTGAACGGTCGTCGCGCCGATAGCCGGTGGGGTTGAGAACGCGACGGAGTGCGGAACGACGCGCTTTCGGTGAAAGGCGACGATCTCGGAGTCGATCGATCGATGACCAACGTTCGGATACGTCGTCACTCGGCCGGTCGCATCGGCCTCGTCGTAGACGGACTTACAGAACGGCATCCGATCTTCCTGCATGTGCTCGCCGTAGACGTCGAGCGCGATTTCTTGCTGTCTCGAGTTCCACGCGTCGCCGTACGGAATCGTATCGTTCTCATCGTCGCCACCCATGTAGACCAACTGGGCCGTTTCCGCCCAGGCCCCTTCGTCGAACTCCTCGCCGACGAGTGACGTAAGGTCGGCAATGCCGATTTGGTAGTTCAGCGTGTGGTTGCTCGCTTCCGACAGTGGGAGGATCGCCGTTCCATTAATCCCACCAGCAGTGACGGATCGAACCAGTTCGGGATGCAGTGCCGTGAATCGGTTGACGAAGTTCCCGGACGCCGAAAACCCGTTCATGAGGATATCGTCGGCGACCGGAATCAAGTGATCCGCGAGTTTCGCCTTCGCGTCCTCGATCATACTGATAAGTTGGAGGTCGACGCGGTGGAGGTCCCCGGACTCGATCTGCATCGTCTCGGTGTCGAGCGCGTGGACGTAGTGCGTCCAGTCGACCGGTTCCGAACGAGGGCGAGGAAACACCGGGACGAGCATCGGAACGCCGAGCGGATCGCTGAGCGCGGTCGATCGCCACTCGATCAGTCGCTCGGCCGATTCTCGATGAACCTCGAAGTCATCAGTATTTCGTCCAGTGTTGTTCGGTTCGACCAGAATCGGCCGCTCATGATTGTCGTCAATCGCAGGTGCGTAGAGGTAATACGGATAGTTGAACCCCGCATCCGGATCCGCCTCCACGAACGAGATGTCTAGTTCAGGCGAGACGGCCCCGGTCTCTCCGGTCGCCGTTCCGCTCGTGAGCACGCAGGACGCTAGCACCGTTCCGGCGCCGGTCGCTTTGAGCATGTCGCGACGGCGCATCCGAGGACCTGTCATCGGCGCACCCCAAACCGGCAATAAACGGCGTCAGGTCGCAGTTTGCCAAAGTCACAGTTCGTCTCATACTCCCTTTGTTCGTTCATTGATTATTCCCTTCTTCTTTCATTTATGCTTAGTTCTGGCGGTCGTCGTTACCGAGGCTGATTTTGGTCACAAAGGATGGATCAGAGGTGGGGTTGGCAAACGGCAAGGGGTTACTCGACGTCACCCTGGGGTCATAGCATCGAGTACTACTGGGTGACGACGCTCCTGCTGGAGTGCATATAAGAGGAAGTTGCCGTCTACAGCGGCCACAAAAAGCTTGTATGACTTTACCGACGAGAGGATGGATTTCCACCCGAACCTCTCCACGGAGGTCCAAAAGAAACTCTGGGACCTCGGTGAATCACCGTATTGGCCAGAGCGCCTCAATGGTCATAACCACGGCAACTGTCCGGAAGAAGTGTGTAGAGGTGGCCTATAGACGAACCTAGGAGGAGATCCTGGGGTGGGCGATTATCGCTCGAGATGGCGTCCAGGGGTAGAGGTAGGCGCAAGCAGGACAAAGAGAGTGACCCGAAAAGAGAAAGAAATTACGCTCTCAAACGTTCATAATCGGTTTCCGTCTTGCGTTTTCTGGGTTGGCAGTAACCAGGAAGAGAAACACTATGAAGAGCGTCTCAGATCCAATCCAAGAAATTGGATTCGGTGGTTTAGAGCCTTCTCTGCAGGGATCTCACTCACCCACTCGAGTCGAACGTGTAGCCGTCCAGTACACGACTCGAAAGTTCATAATCGGTTTCCTGCTATCGGTTTTGGGGTGCTAGACCGCATTGGAATTACCGAAGAGACCGAGACCGTTCTCGAGAAGGAAAACACACCCGAGAGCGCGTCTCGAACCGATTATGCACGTTTAACGCCTCGAGTCCTGCATCTACGCAGCGAGTACCGATCACGAAACGGGACTCGCTCGTCCACTAACCTCGACAATCATCAAAACACACGCGAACGCCCCCTAATCGCCTCGAGAGATCCCTTACTCGTCGATTGGGTCACAAGCCATACGCTCGAGTGAGATCCTTATCGTGCAATCCTTCCTAGACTATCTCATAATCGACTCTCGAAGAGAGACCAAACCTATTCTTCCGGACGTAAAACCCGATTATGAGGCATCTGAAACGCGATTAGCACGTATTGTTGTAACCCTCAGAGATAACAAGAGTTGTCTGCTGAATACAGAGGATATAGTCAGCCCATCGACCTTGTTTAGTTCATCCACACTGAGCAGAGTCAACGGACACACATGGATACGAATGTACCGATCCCAGGAGAGGTCTGTAGAGGCGGTCGCACCGATGAGCGACCACACCGTTATCCGAATCGATCTCCTATTGCACGCGATGGCAGATGACAAACAGGGCCGAGACAAACAAGCAGATGACGAAGAGCGACGCCAGCAAGAGCGAGAAGTTGAGGAAGCACGTACCCGGGCCGATGAGGCTGAACCGATACCCAACGACACTGTTGAGCAGCTTGATGACCTAGATGAAGCACTTGAAACCCATGACTATCCAACCACGACGAATGACTTGATCGAGGCCTACGGCGACTATGAAATCGAAACGCAGGACGGGTGGGAATCCCTTGATGAAGTGCTTGGCCCAACCGACAACCAAACGTACGTTTCCGCCGATGACGTTCGAAGCCGGATACTGGGACGCATACGTCGCTGATGAATACGCCCCAATCACCCGCGCCTCGCCAGTCGGGCATTCCTGGCTCTAATACGCACCTCCTCTGTTCTGAGCGATCACCACCTTCGAAACCCGAACTGAATCTCGTACAACATTCTCGCCCTGTACTGAGCGATCCCCGGCTCTCGTAGATCGCCTGTCATCTCGTGCGACATTCGTGCCCTGTATTCAGCAGCGTCTGAATTACCTACTAAAATGCCACCAGGACAGGCGTGCTGTATATAGAGTAGACATGCCTGCGATAACGTCCTCCGGGTAATCGTTCCCGAATGTGAGAGGCGATCAAGACGGGCTTTCCTCTTCGTGCCATCGCTGCATGTGCTCGGCGTGGGTATCGAGGTACGCACCGGCTTTGAAATGCGCGTCGTAGTAGTCCGTGTCAATATGGTGTGCCTGGACGCAACCGGGCAGCACCATCGTCGGCACCGTCCCCGGGAACTTCCCGTGTTTGTCGTAGACGTACTGGGCGATCTCGCCGAGGCACTCGACCGTCTCGTCGCCGTATGGCTCGATCGAGCGTTTCACCGCTTCGCTGTCCTCCCACGGACCAGACGTCGCCGGGTCGTAGGTTCCGCCCGGTCCGAACTTCCGCTCGACGAGTTCGTCGACCGCCGCGTGCATGTCTGAGTAGTAGGGTGGACAGAGGCCCTCGTACCGGTCGTCGAGGCCCACTGGATTCGGTGCGGTCCAGTCCTCATCGTCGACGAACCGGAACCCGAGCCCGTCGAGATCGTCACGCATCGGGGCACCGAACAGGCTCAGTTCGTTGATCCCCGCGAAATACAATCCGCCAAGTCCCATCGCCTGCATCGTGAGCACCATGTTGTGTGCCATGAACGCCAGCTCGGCACAGTTCTGTTCTAGGGTGGCGCGTTCGAGGAAGGACAGCGGGAACGCCTTATCGGCGTCTAACAACCCCGATTCGATGTACGGCCCGAGGTCGCCGGCCGGTTCACCGATCTCGTCATCCATGATCACGTAGCCGTTCTCGACGAAAAGACAGAGGAGCGCCAGCATCTCTTCGCTGGCATCGCCGACGGGCATGAACAGCGTTGACCCCGGCGTATTGGTCCACCAGTGGTTCGGTTCGAGGATGTGGCCGGACTCGGCGGGGATGTCCACCCGCTCGTCGTCGAGTTTCTCAGTGTGCGCTCTGGCCACTGCCATAATGCGTTCGGCGTCGTCTTCGAGGTCCATTGCCTCGCGGAGTCGGCTCGGTTCGACGCTCCGGGTGTTCGTTAGGTATGTGCCGTCGTCGTCAGTGTAGAACAGGACCGGTGTGCCGATCCCGGCCGCCGTCGGTGCCGTTCGACCGGTCAACCGAACTGAGAAATCGGTGTGCTCGTCCGGCCGATGCGGACCGAACGGAATCCCGTAGTTCCACCCGCTCACCCCGATCCCGGCAGCGACGAGGACCGATTGCTCGAGGTCGGATAATGGAAGCGGGTCGGCGTCCGATTCGAACGCCAGCGGCCCCGAGGGGATCGACAGACCACGACCGAACCGACGGGACCGTCGCCCGAAAATGGCCTCAAGCAGTGGATACTCTAACAGTTCGATAAGGGATTGTGTGGTGTCAGGCATGATGACTCCTCAATGGGTTACCAGACATCGATTGTAGTGAGAGCACTTGCAGGTCTGGCGATGTTCTGTCTGCCATGGGTTAGTTGACCTCTATTCTACTATGGGAACCAGTCACATAACGCCACCCCGTGAAACATTTGCAAGGGTTGAACAAGATGCCTGTTTGACTAGGGAAACGGTGTGTTAGGAATCAGTCCGCTACTGAACGAAATGGGCCTACTATCCAGCAGTTGCTGAACGTCCTGCTCAGATTCTGTCAGAAGGCGCGTGCTGAATACTGAGGATGAGTGCAGCAACGTAGTATCTGCAAGCGGTGTCGCTCTCGGCAAATTCGTCATCGGTTGTCTGCGACAATCGGATGAGACGAGAGCGATTCGTCTCCCTCTATCGTCGCCTACGAGATGAATTCCTTGATAATCCGACCTTCAGCTCGATGGAGGACACCACTAGCCGCCGATTGATTGACCCCCAACGTCTCTGCAAGTTCGACGAGCGTACAGCCGCGGGGACTGTCGTAATAGCCCCGTTCAACCGCTTCAGTGATGACCTCCCGCTGGCGCTCGGTCAGAAGTCCGGTCGAGTCGTATGATTGGGTTACCGACAGTATCTCATACGGAATGTGAGCCGCTGCTAGCTCGGTAGTTAACTTCGACAACTGCTCCTGTGAAGCAGTTTGTACACCGGATGCCCATCCGTCTCGGATGATGAGCGGAAATCGCGGAAGGATCTCCATCGAACGTCTCGCCTCATACGTTGCCGGCATCGGAAACACCAACTGGATCAGCACCATCCCGTCGTCGGAATGGAGCACTTCGTACGTGCGCACCTCCGGCGCGTCGTCGAACCGGCGAACGATGGCGTCCCCATCCGATGTCGTTACTTCGATCAGCTCGAGCACGCCATCGTCTACAGGCTGGCTCGTCAGAATCTTGAACTCGGCGTCCGAGAAGTCGGTCGAGACACCAGCCAGCCAGTTGTCGTCGTCTGCCCCGATCTCGACTTTCAGGTGTACACGGACCATACCACTGGAGTTGGCTGGCGAGTGGCTTAACAGACTGCGTAGTGACTTAAAAAGGCGAATATATTCACGGAGAAATCCGTCGTCTCAACACGCGTAGCAAACCCGTGCCTCTCGTCGGAAAGAGGGACGGAACGTTATGACTGAACACTCGTCCGAATCGCGTAAGGAAAGTAGACTATGAGCACAATTGAAACGGCCATCTTCCTCGTGCAAGGGTTGCTCGGACTCATCATGCTGGCTGCGGGCATTGCGAAGCTAATCGGTATTGACCTCGTGGTAGCGGATTTCGACCGATACAGCTATCCAAACTGGTTCCGATTCGTTACTGGTGGCATCGAGGCTATTGGGGGTCTCGGCTTGCTCGTCGGGCTCGTGTTCGCGCCGATTCTCGCTGTTCTCGGCGGTCTGTTAATCGTCGCCACGATGGCCGGAGCCATCCTGACACATCTCTTCCGGGTTAACGATCCGTTCTGGAGATTCGTCGGGCCAGCGATCTATCTCACCGTCGGCCTCCTCGTGACGAGATTTCACCTGCCGTCGTTCTAGCCATCAAAGTACGAGCAACAGTAGTTGCCCCGGTTACGGTAGGAACGGGAGTCATAGGCACGATTCAGGCAGGATGGTCGTCCTCGATAACTACGCGAGGGTAGATCTCGGTGGGTTCGTTATGGCTTCGGATGCAAGATACGCGCTCTGTATTCAGCAGATACTACACGAGCTACCGAGTCGTTGTCAAGAGAAGCATGCAAGATACAGAGGATGGGTTCAGCAGGAGAGCAATCCGTCGTACGTTCGGCATTCACTCCCCAGCAGAACTACCGAACCGACGAAATCGCTAGCTCGAAAGCCACCTGGCCCCAATTGTGTACCGATTGGATAGAGGAGGCCGCGGAGGTCAATTCCGGGAGCGCGGCTCGACGGGTCAGAGGTCGGTCGTGCCGGCCTGCCCACGAACTGGGCGGTACGCTCGGTAGAATGCCGACCAAACGCAACAGCTGCCCCCTCACGTCGACATCCTGCAGTACTATAGCAGGCGAGTTCGAACTGACCCAGTATGGATTACTACGAGGTCATCCACCGCCGTCGGATGGTCCGGAACTTCCGCGACGAGTCCATCGATGACGAGACGGTCGAACGGATCGTCAGCGCCGGTCTGCAGGGTCCCTCGGCCGGATTCAGTCAGGGCTTCACCTTCCTCGCGCTGGAGTCACCCGAGGACCGCGAGCGTTTCTGGGCCACCAACGAACACAACGCCCAGCCCGAACACGTCCGTCGGGCACCGCTGGTGGTCGTACCGTTCGCCTGCAAGGACGCCTATCTCGACCGGTACGCCGAGCCAGACAAGGGATGGACCGACCGAGAGGAATCGCGCTGGCCGGTGCCGTACTGGTATATCGACACGGGGATGGCCACACTGAATATCCTCCACGCCGCCGTCGCCGAGGAACTCGGCGCGCTGTTTTTCGGCATCCCCGACGAGGACTGGCCAGCGCTGCGGGACGCCTTCGACGTGCCTGAGGCATATGACCCCATCGGCGCGATCGTTGTCGGCCATCCTATGGATGAGCAAATCGAGAGTTCGGCCGATACTCGCCAACGGAAGAACGTCGAGGAACTCGTCCACGGTGGCGACTGGGACAGTCCGTTCCGTTGAGGACCTCTATCCACGAAAATCGGCTCTTGTCAGCATGGCGTTGAGGTGGTGACTGGGAACGAAGGTTGCGATGTGGGCGACCCACTATCAGTTTCTGTAAGATCCGCGCCCTGTATCTTGTAGAGACTCGATGACCTCCCGAGTTGCTGTCAGAAGGAGCGTGCGAGATATAGAGGATAGATCTATCGCGCTGTACCTTCTCGAACTCCCGATTCACTTGGCGAAAAATACTGAAAGGTAGATCGCGTTACTCTCCAGGCGGTTCGAAGACACCGATCTGTTGCAAGAAGCCCAGCATGTCGTTTTGGGCCCACGTCTCGACGATCTGGCCGTCTTCGATCCGGTGGATGTGGTTTCCCTCTACCACGGCCTCCTTCCCCGTCCCTTCGACCCCCATAAACTCGCCTTCGTGGGTGCCGGTGGCCCGATCTCGTCGGACCACCATATCGCCTTCGGCGATCAGGTCTTCGACCCCGCAGTGGATGTCCGCAACCGCGGTTCGAAGCATCGAGACGTATTCTTTGACCGCATCCGGGCCGTGAAGGGGCTCGGGTCTTGCAGAATTATGTTCGACTTAATTGTCTGAAATTATCTCATCGATGAGATCCAGATTCCCCTTGCTAATGACCTCTTCCGGGTATTTACGGACAATCTCCTTGTTTTCCGCTTCCAATGTTGCCATAGTGTCCTCCTCCGTAGCGTCCGCACGACAGTTCTCGCTCCCAACCGCCTTCGATACGAACGCTGTTCGAGAACCACCCCTTGATACATGTTAACTCATTACAAGGGCGGTAGACCAAGGGGGATGAGATGGGAATCACGTTTTGCTGAATACGCGCTCTGTATTCAGGACAGCTGATTAAGCAGATCACTGGCGGAGGGTTTCAACAGAGCCGATTAGTACTGTTCTCGAAGCCAGTCTGCAGGGTAGACAGCGGTCATCCCTGGGGTGTCGAGGCGGAACTGCTGGGGCGGCGTCATCTTGGCGTAGGTCTTCTCCTTGGGAGGGGTGCTGGAGGATCGATAGGCGCAGAAAACTCAGTCGAGAACTTCCATCGCCATCTTGTTTAACTCGCTGATCTTTTCTCGTGCTGTTTCCGGTAATTCTTCTTGTGGCACAGCTAGCCCCGGCTCACCCTCGGTATCAGGATTTCCGACGACGACGCCACCGAGCATCCCCATCGACTCGTGCGGGATGCAATAGTAGTCGTAGACGCCTTCTACTTCGAACGTCTGCTCAAAAGTGGTACCGCTCTCGCTGAGCGTGCCACTATCCCACGATTCCGCGCCATCCGGTATCCGGTCTGGTTTGTCATTGTCAGCGTGGTACGCAGTCGTCGTGTGAGTTCCGCTTTCGAGCGTCCACGTAACGGTTCCACCGGCATTGACCCACACGAGGTGAGGATCGAAATGGTGTTCGGAACCATCGGAATACATCTCCACGGTAACGCTGTCGGACGGTTCTGTAGGGAGTTCGTCATGGCCATGGGATTCATCATGGCCGTCGTCTTCATCGTGTTCTTCGCCATCACCGTGAGTGTGGGATTCGTCGTTGGATTCATCAGTATCGTCAGGTGGGCCTTCCTGTGTGGCTGAATTGTCTGTGCATCCCGCGGTAGCTACAACTGTTGTTGCTACCACGGTCGCCTTCAGGAACCGTCGGCGTTGCGTACGTCGAGTATTGTGTTTCATGCGTTCAAATCACGTATTTTCCTGCTTTCCGGAAACTCCAGGCGTATCGTGCTGGTATTGTCTCCGTCGTTGCAATTGGGAGGTCATCTGGTTCTCCTCGAATCTGGCGTCTGCACTAGAGCGCGACGAACAGGTCGGTGATGTACATCACACCGAGGCCGGCGAGGAACGCCAGCAAGTTCGTCGCACTCCCAACGCGTCCACCTTGCGTGCGGATCATTCCGGCAATCTCCCAATTGACCTGGAGGATCGCCCCAACGCCAATGGCGAGGAAGAACGCCCCGAGCGTGGGCGAGTAGGCAAGGCCGCCGATCCAGCCGCCGAGGATGACCGGCGCACCCGCAATCAGTCCGAGTGCGACAAAGTGATACCAGCTAGGACGCTCGCCACGAGCAACGGGTGCGACGACTGCTGGCCCCTCGGTCACGTTGTGCAACATGAAGCCGATCACGAGAAACGCACCGAGCGAGACTCGTCCGAGCGCGAACGAACTCCCGATAGCGAGCCCTTCAGCCAGATTGTGCAGCCCGATGCCGAGTGCGACGAGGTAGGCGACCCACAGCCCACTACTGGCGCGTGCGTCGCCTGCGGCTGCACGCCCTTCACGCCAGGCGCTGACCGACTGGACGAGCAGAAGCGCCCCAAGGATGCCGAGGACCACGAGGGCAGTCCCTTCGTACGCCCCGGGGATCGCCTCGGCGAGTTCGAACGCTTCGAACCCCGCATCGACCGCGAGGAACGCAAGTACCCCCGCGGCGAACGTGAGCACGGCGTGTAGCCAGCGATTGCTCATCGCCCGAATAAACGGGAACCATAGCATCCCGAGTGCAACCGGGATGACGCCAACGAACACCCCAATCAGCGCGAGCGACCAAAGGACGTCAGTGGTGAGCCCCGGCGTTTCACTCGGTGCGACGATCGTGTGGCCAAATGTCGTCCCGTCGGAGACGACGAGCGCGGTGTGGATATCCCAACCGGGCTGCCAGTGGTACGGCACGACGACCTGTGCACTCTCCATCGGGGCGAGTGTCTGGTCACCGCCAGCGCCCTGAACCTCGAAGTTCCAATACGCGTCGTTGATGAGAACCTGCGAGATCGTAACTGCGTCAGGTCCATTGTTGGTTACGTGTAGAACGATGGTATCCTCACTCGGCAGCGTCGTGTGCGTAATCGTCAGGTCCGGAAGTGGCTCACCGCTCTGAACACCCGCAAGAGGGGAGGTGAATACGAACGCGCCGATAACGAGAGCCAGCAAGACGAGCGGCAACACGGCGACGACCCAGGATGGAAGTCCGAAGGGTCGTACTGATTGTTCGCCGCTCGCCACCCCACCATCGGTCGATTTGGACGAATTTTTGTCGGTCATCTACACCACCTCGAAGAAGCTCATCCAGCCGAGTTCAGCGAACTCGGACTGGTGGGCGTGGAACATGTATAGCCCCGGCTCGTGATCGGAGTAGTCGATTTCGAGGATTCCACGCTGAGCCTGGCACTGCATGATCGTATCCACGTTCTTGAGCGTCGGTTGGAGTGTCGTGCCGTGGTCATAGTAGTCGAAGAACTGCGAATGCGTGTGAAACGAATTGATGGGATCGAACTCGATGACGTTCGAGAGGTACACTCGCTGGAGCTGGTTCCGGTCGATCTGAATTGGGTGTTTAGTTTCGCCAGCTTCCCAGTTGCCGTTCCCGTCAGTACTGCCAACGCCGTAGGCGAACGCCTGCGTGTTGGCGGCGTAGACCTCGTTGTCGCCGTCGAAGTTCGTGTCGAACCCGTTCATCATCATCACCATCTCGTTGACGTCGTCGTTCTCAGCGTACTCGTGATTGCGAGAACGGGCGATTTCGACGAGTTCGTCTCGGTACTCATCGGTAATCGGTCCGTGGTAGTTTACGTACTCGCGTGGATTCTCACGGACGCGGTCAGGGTCTGGATCGACGATGATCGTCCCGTAGAGGCCGCGGTGGATGTGTTCTTTGAGCGGCATTGCGTGGCAGTGGTAGAAATGCATCCCCGTTGGCTGGGCGATCCATTCATAGGTAAACGATTCACCCGGTTCGAGTGCCCCGGGGCCGTTCTGGGGCACACCGTCCATCGTCGGATCGAGATTTCGAAGGTGCGGGTGGATCGTATGGGCGTGGCGACTTCCATTGGTGAACTTCACCCGGATGAGATCGCCTTCAACGACTCGAAGCGTAGGCCCAGGAACCTGCCCGTTGAACGCCCACGCGTCGAACTCGATCCCGGGCGCAATGGTAATCGGGACATCGACAGCCGTGAGTTCGAACTCTCGTACAGTTCGTCCGTCCTCCTCGTAGGCATCTTGTTGAACGTTCTCCTGGCCGTTTCGTCCCGTGTTGAACGCCGTGAGGTACTCGTGTGGGTCGAAGTCAGTGTCCTCGAATTCGCCGACGACTCCGTGTCCGCCGTGTTCATCGTGATCATCGTCCCCCCCACTGCCCGCTTCGCTTCGACCGACCCCGAACGCAGCGCTGCCAGCGACCCCAATACCGCCGAGGACGGAGCGCCGCGTGGCGGTTACATCTGACTGGAGTCGCTCAACCAGTCGTCGTTCGAGTGTTCGCATAATCTCTTCGGCTGTCCCGTAGTCTACAGAGGGCATTCGCTCCTCCACTTCCCCAATCGTGGTTCGGTCATTGCTAGATGATTGCACCCATCCACCCTTAGTTTTGACTGTTCTAAACTTAGTCTTCGTCTAATCTAATAAGGACAGGAGGAGCGTGCTACGCTGTTTATTCATCAACAGGACGGACACGAATTGAGCGGGCTACCTCTTTTGGGACCGAAACGGACTCTGTGTGATTATCCAATTGGAGCGTGATCATACCGAACGGGGCGATTTCGATGATCGTGGCCTGGATTCCGGGTTTGATCCCTATTTTAGTCAGATACGAAAGCGTCTCTTTGTCTTGGTCGCTCACCCGTGTAACCAGCACTTGATCGCCTACTGCATGTTCTATGAGCCTGCGTGACTGATCGATATCCGGGACCGAAAGCTCCGGCCCGGGTATCGGATCGCCGTGTGGGTCTGTCGTTGGTTCATTGAGAAGTTCGGTGAGTCGCTCGGCAAACTGATCGCTGATGTGGTGTTCGAGTCGATCTGCTTCCTCGTGAACCTCACTCCAATCGTATTCGAGATGGTCAGCAAGATACCGTTCCAAGAGCCGATGATGACGAATAACTTCGAGTGCGATTGGTTCACCGGTTTTCGTCAGTTGGACGCCGTGGTACGGTTCGTGTTCGACGAGACCATGATCAGCCAATTTCTTGATCATGCTCGTCGCAGTTGGCGGTTTTACGCTGAGGTATGTCGCTAAATCAGAAGTAGAGACTGCGCCATCCGTTTCCGACTGAAGAATATAGATTGCCTTGAGATAATCCTCCATGCTGTCGCTCAAGATCATCATCGAATATTAGGTGGAGCTAAATTATAAATTGTTCTCCTCAAAACACGCCGTTCTGGATTCCTTCTTTCACTAGATGCTGCCGGCAAAACGGCCTGTATGAACTACCCCACCCTACTCGCTCCCTGTGTTGCTCCTTGAGGAAGGGGACTTAGCGCCAATCGCCAGTTAATACTGCTCCCGAAGCCAGTCTGCAGGGTAGACAGCGGTCATCCCTGGAGTGTCGATGCGGAATTGCTGAGGTGGTGTCGTCTTGGCGTACGTTTTCTCGACACGAGGCTCGCCTTCGATCGGATCGTTGAGCGCAGAAAGCACCTTGTGACCATCGGCCTGTTTCATAACAACCCAGATAGCCTCGTCGGGCTCGCACGAAGCCATCTTATCGAAGTCTTTGGGAACCGCCCTATGATAATCGTTGTTGATCCGTTCGACTTCGGCGGTGACGACGATCTCGCCATCGGTGTCGACACCTGCGAGGTCAAGTCGATGTTGGTCGTCGAGGTCGTAGTATGGAATCACCTCCGTGACGCTCGAGTCAGTGCTCTGGGCGTACACCGCCTCGAGATACTGGCGAGTCACCTCGATGCCGAAGACGTGCTGGCTGGACTCTTCGAGGTCGCCAGCGCCGTGGCCATAGTCGACGCCGAGGCGATAGCTCTCCCCGATGGCGTCGCGACCGTCCGATGAAACAGTATAGAGTCGGTGTGGATGGTCGGTATCGTGACGAAGGACGTCTGCCTCAAGCAGTGGCGTGATGTCGTCGTTGTCGATGCCGACGTACTCCTGGAGCCTGAGCATCGAATCAGAGAGGATGTCGTACTCGAGTGGATCGTATCGCAGCTGCTGGGCGTTGTAGACCGCCTGTAAGAACAGGAGTTGTCGATCACTCCACTCTGAGGCTTCGCGTTCGGCTGACGTGAGTTTGAGATTGATTTCACAGACCGGGATATCGTCGGCGTCGACGTCCTCGAGGGAGTGACAGCACTCGATCGCTCGCTTCATCCCCTCAATCGTGGGATCGTAGCGATTCTCGCAGGACCCACAACAGAGTGCGTCGATCGCTTCGTCGTAGACGACACAGTCAGGAAATCGCTTCGTGTGTAGCAGGAGTGAGTCGACGCGGAGCGACGATTCACTGTGCGCTGGTTCGTCTCCGTCAGGATCGTCCGGTGATCCGGTGTGAGCAGCCTTTGTTGGTTCTGATTCGTGACCGAGACCCGAACGTCTCCAGGTCTCGAGGGTGATGAACTCGAAGGCTGCGTCGAAGGCTCGTTTTTGCTCGCCCGTCAGTGGCTCATCGCTCGCTGGATGGCCGCGTGGTGGAGCTAACGAACGGCCGAGAAACGGTCGTGCAGGTGGGGCGCCGAATTCGGCAGCAGGGCGGATGAGCCACTCCCCATGGCGAATCGCAGCGAGGCGTCGCGCTACCTTGCGGGGCGGGACGTCATCAGTCGCCAGCGTCTTCGCGAGGTCGTCTTCGATGCTGACGTTGCCGACGACGAGAGTGCCGATCTCGTTGAGCGCCTCTTCGTACGTCTGATTCGAGGGATCGGGCGAATCGAGTTGACTCGGAAACTGGACACCCAGCATGATCGAGAGGCCGAAGGACCGACCCTGGGAGAGCAGCGTATCCACCAATTGGGTCGCCGCGACGTCTTTTGCTTCCTCGAGATACAGGTTGACCTGCGGTGGGTTCGGAGGTGTATCCGGAGCTTCAGCGCGGGCTTTCAACGCACTCCACATATTCGAGAGCAAGACGAGCGTGAGCGCTCGCTTGACCCGCTCTTCCATACCGCCGAAGTCGAAGATGACGACGCAGTCATCGTCGATAACATCGATAAAATCGAAGTGTGGGTTTCGAATTCGATCAGATTTACCTTCCGGTTCGATCTGTGTCGCACCGTCAAAACGTAATTCGTGACCAGGGTCCTGGGCTGAGTCTCCGTGGTCAGCATCCGGAGACTCGACGTAAACGTAATCGAACAGCGGCGCCAGTCGGTCATCCGTGGCAATCGTCTCGACCCGAGCAACGCCCCCACCGAGGACCATATTGAAGACGTCGCGATCGCGCTCGAGCAATCCCGCGAAGTACTCCGTGAGTCGTTCGTCTGAGGTTGGCGGTGGTGATCGGTCACTCAGCGTTCGCTGAAGCGCTCTGTACAGATCTTTGTGTGAGATTGCATCCGAACCATGGATGGGGTCGTACAACGCACGCAGGTGATTGCGGATGGCTTTGGTCGACTCAGTAGCACTGTAATACTGCTCTTCGCCCATGAGCCCCGCGAGAATTTCCTCGTAGTGGCCGGCGATCCGTGATCGGGCTTCCTCTCGAGAGAGACCCGCGTCCAGGAGTGGACCGATATCGAACAGCGAGAGCGCAGGGAGCATCTTCGTGAGATCGAAGTACTGGATGGTATCGGCATCGAGGCCACCAGTGGCCGCGTAGTGCGTCTGGAGATACTCTTCGGCCGTGCCTCCGCCTTTGTAGTCGAACAGGATCTCCGGGCCAGCTGTGGCCGTCGTGTTGGACAGCATGGCCCCAGTCGTGAGGACGGATTTCCCAGAGCCAGTATCACCGACGATGAACAGATGGCGGTCCTGGAGCTCGGGCGGGAGGACGAAACACTCACCAGCTGGCTGTCGATCATCGGTCAACGGACGGCACAGCGCCTGTCCAGCCCCCGTATATCGAGTGAGTTGGTGTGCTGGCGGGAGCGGTAACCCCGTCCGTTCTGAATGTCGTGTCTCGATGGCTCGCTGACCGCGTGCAGTAAGCCCGCCTCCATCGACCAGACAAAACAGCGGGAGTTCAGAGGCAGACACGACGATTCCAGGACTCTCATACGGCGTCCAGGGGAAGCGATTCTCGAAGTTGTCATACGTCGACTCGGGACAGGTTCGATCGATGAGCGTCTCATACAGTTGCGTACCGGGCGGGGTGAGACCCGTGTAGAGGTCGTCGTCGGTAATGACGTGACCCTGAATTTCGTGAAAATCCCCACCGAGATGCCCGAGTACTCCCGAAAGATTGTGGACTGTGGTACTGGCTTTCGTCGAGTCGTCTCGAGTCAGTGCGACTGCTCGGACGGATGTCTGAAAGACGCGTCTGTGATCACGACGGTCGAGTGCCTCGAGACGGCCTCGATACGCCGGTGTGACCTCTCGAGGTTTAGTGCGCTCTTCTGGCTCTGGTTGTGGAAACAGAAAATCAGCAATTCGATCACCGGTGGTAACGACCTCGCTCTCGAGATCGAACCGATACTCATCTGCAAGCGACTGGAGCGAGCCCGCTGGCTGACACACCACCTGATAGACGATCGGTACGTCGCTCTCACAGAGCGTTTCGACGAGCGGCGCAAGTGGAACACGACGTGATCCAGCACTTTTTGGTTCCCCTCGAGAGTTGTCTATGGATGTATCGACCAGGTCGTCGACCGTTCTAAACGGCATGAGCCAGTCACGACGTAAATGGGCTCGACCGCGATACTCAACGCCTGCAACGAACAGATCCGAAGATTGAGTAGTATCTGGCCCTGTGTTCAACGTACTGTCGAAATTCTCTATCGAGTCCTCGAGGTCGCGTGGATGCCACTCGACCCGCGTGAGTTCATACGAGTTCGGAAAGACCGTCCGGCAAATCCCCTCGAGATCGTCGAGGAAGGAATCCTCTGTCGTTCCCACCAGATATCGGATACTCGTATCCGATCGGCCATCGGAGATGAGAAGCCACTCGATTAGGGGCACACTCGAGCGCCCACGAAGTGAATTCCATACGCCCGTGACCGATCGGTCCTGAAGTCGCTTATACAGCGACTCCATCGCCTGTGAAACCGTTTTGGAATGTAACGAGTTCGTCGACGGACGGATTTCGAGATACGTTCGTGAAGGTGGAGCCTTCGAAAGGTAATCCGAAGTAGTACTCTCACGTGCTGGCTTTTGTGAGGGGTCATCACTAGTCGACTCGAGATCCCGTTGTCTAGCCCTTTCAGAAACGGACTCCATTTCTCGTTTCGTCGATGTTGACAATGCTGGTGGCGTGGTGTGTTTTTCTATCGCCATTAATTGCTACTGGAGCCGCCATCCAAGCTCGACGCTATACGCGGGAGATAGCGAGAGAGATGGCCGTACTCAAGTGACTCCAATACCCCGTAACTGGGGTACATCGTAATAAATCGTATTTCGGATTCCCATGACTGTCTTTACCGCCGATAAGCGTAACTTGCAATCAGCGAACCGAATGGGGAGAAAAGGAACAACGCAGGGCCTACCTCGAGAACGTCTGAAGCGAGTCATACCGGCTTTTTCTGGAGAGATAGACCTGTTCAACTACAACCAACGCTCGCCGGATCACGATTTGAAGCGTAGAAATCATTATATGTGATGTAACGCGTTACACACAGTATAAGATATGGGCGTGAAAGTACGATTGCCACTACCGGACGAACAGGTATTCCGGTATGGTGCTATGGACGACATCCTCGAGATCGCTGCGACGAACCCCTCCACGAAGTTCTCGAACCGAGATCTGCAAGAACTCACGGGATTCGGTGGTCCCAGCGTTACGAAGGCAGTCTCGTTACTCGAGGCGATGGGACTGCTGATCAGGCAGGACACGGGCGCCAAGACGCTCTACCAAATTAACGAGCGTTCCCTCTTCGATGCCGATGACCCCTTTCTCGGGATCCCACAAGCGGAGTTTAGAGAGCCACTCAAACGATTCGTAAACCAGGTTGGCCAAGAACTCTCGACGGACGCTGCAATCCTTTGCTTCGGGAGCGTGGCCCGGGGTGATGCCGACCGAGTGAGCGATATCGATCTCTTCGTCCTCGTTGGCGATGACGAGGAATTGGTGACTGCGCGTCGAGCAGTCTCGGAAGTCGTGCGCGAACTCGAGACAGAACCGATCGACGGCCAGCGATACGAATTCGAGGTTTTTGTCGAATCACCCGAGAGCGCCCGCCGGCGAGGGGAGGATCTTCAACCGATCTTGCAGGAGGGAATCGTCCTCTCGGAGAGTGAGGCGTTTCGCCGTGTAAAGGGTGAAGTCTTTGGAGGGATCGAAGAGTGACGTCGAAAGAACTCGAGTCGACCCTGGGTGACGCGGAGGACGCGTTTCAGCGAAAGCCGGCAAACCCGGAAGTTGGTCTCGAGCACGTTTCGGACCCAGCTATCCTCCAACTGCGAAAGGCATGCCGCCTTCTCGACGCTGCGGGGTTCCTGCTCGAGCGCAACGGCCATTTCACGATCATCATCGAAGCTTGCTTCGTATCCATCGAACGCTCGGTCCAGTTCTTCGTCGAAGAAAAGGGATACGACGTCGCTGGTCAGCGTCATACCGAAGTGTACGATCTGGGGGTCCGGGCCGGGCTCTTTTCGCAGGATATCGCCGACCGACTCGAGGAACTCTGGAGAGAGAACCGGTCGGAGTCCTACTATCGGACTGGTGTCGCTGGGGAGTATCGGGCTCGGACCATCTACCAACTCGCCGTGAAACTCCACGAGGAAATCGTCCAGTTAACCCGGACGAGGGATTGTATCTGTGAATAGCTGGCGGAAAACGTCCCAACGATCTTTCTGCACTACCATCCTCACACGAGACGGCGTTTGCGCTAGATGTGCCCAGTAAGGACTGTCGAATTTATCCCCGCCGTGAACGACTAGGCTTGCTCCTCGACTCTTCGTAATCCGGCCACCTCGCTTAGGCGTGGGCTTCTCGTGAGACGCCGTAGTATCTCATCGATCATTTGCCTTCTCTGCAATAACAGCGGGTCGATTACAAACGATCTATTCAATACCCTTACCGAGGTCACTCGACCGGTTCGACCGTCTCCTTGCCACAGTGAGGGCAGTGATCGTAGTCATCGTCCACTGGCTCCTCACAGGACCGACATACGTACGGCGTATCCTTACCTTCCATGAACGACTGTTTCGTTTCTTCGAACTTCTCCCCGGCCTTCCTGAATAGATCCATTGTTCATAACAGGCTAGCGACCCGAATAAGCGTTGGGACAAATACTCCCGATTCACCAGCGATGAGCAGTCGAAACGAGGAGGGGACCAGGTGGTCTCAATTTCCACAGTTATGGAGTAGTAGAGACTCACGCTCTCAATGAATACGGTTCTTGGACCGCTCTGTAGTGGAGAGTGATAACTCTCTTTGCATCATTTTACGCTCCTTACGATATTTTCGTAGCTTTCGTTCCTAACACTCATAACGGCGGGTGCACTATATCCACTCAACGATGTCCATCGATCGAGAAACCTTCGAGAACACGAGTGAGGACAAACTCGAGGAACTCTCTGTCCCAGACCAAGTCCTCGGATTCCTCGTTGCACACGAGGACCGCGCGTTCAAGGCGCGCGAAATTGCCTCTCAAATCGGGCTCGACGAAGGCGCAGTCAGCACCGCACTCTCGCGGCTGAAGGACCGCGGTCTCGTCGAACACAAGGCGACGTACTGGGCGGTGACCGACGACAACGACCGACTCGAAGGATACAGTGGTTACGAGCGAGCGACCGCCCTGTTCAACGAGCAACTCGGTGCGGAGGATAAGGAATCGTGGCGAGAACACGCCCCCAGCGAGCCACACCCGAGTTCGGAGAACAAACAGTGACCGACGGGCGAACTGCTCCGATCTTCGAGCGTGGCGATGTCGTTTACGGTGATGACCCGTTCAAAGGTGAAGAGGATGCCCGGCCGTGGCTCGTTATTTCGAACCATGAAGGACGCCCGTTCCACGGCG
The DNA here is from genome assembly GCF_042663665.1 of Saliphagus sp. GCM10025317. Lineage (NCBI taxonomy): Archaea > Methanobacteriati > Methanobacteriota > Halobacteria > Halobacteriales > Natrialbaceae > Saliphagus > Saliphagus sp. GCM10025317. The sequence goes on along the minus strand of NZ_JBHTAQ010000005.1, from coordinate 693,332 downwards.
AACAATACATTGCTCTAACATTAACGTCGAAATCGTGGATGGATGGTCTAATCGACATCCCTGAAGCGAGTTGGCTTCGGGGTGGGACACCGAACGAAAGTCGAATCGTCCCGTGGGTGTCCAATCGATCGGCCACGAGGACATCGATTTTTGGCAGGGCCGTCTGGAGAGCGATCTCATCAACGAAGTGGTTACTGCTCTCATCGAAGAACTGCAGTAGCGATTCACTTAAGGTGTTTTGACCGATAGAGATTGGAAAATAGCCTGGAAGTGTGGATTGCACATTAAGCATTCAAGAAGATTATTGACCAAAAAATGAATGTGCTTCCCCATGACGTTTTCGGGAAGTTGTTGTTGGCCATTTGAGTCAGCTCTTCGGCAAAAGTTCTACAAGGCCAACGATACCAGAGAGGTATTTTTGGTGCCCTCACGGGTGAGGGCACTCCATTTGGTGTGCCTGTTCGACCAATGGCAACGAAACAACCCACAGTAGCGTCGTTCGAGGATACCGAAACTCGACACGACGAGATGAACGAGACGATCGAATCGTGGCTTAGCGACCTCGTCGACCTAATTGGCGAAGCACGAGCGAGTGAGGAGTTCAAACACTGGCTCGAGGTACAAAGTCGCTTTCACGACTATTCGCACCGGAATACGCTCTTGATCGCCCAGCAGTGTCCAACGGCGACGCGGGTCGCCGGGTATCGAAGCTGGCAAACGAACTTCGGTCGGCAGGTGAAGAAAGGAGAACGAGCGATCTGGATCTGGGCACCAATCACGGCTCGAAAATGCCCGTCGTGTGGGCTCTCGAAATCACGTCACTCGAGTACTGGGTGTGGGTACACCGAAACGCCTCCAGAGGAGTGGGCGAAAGGCCTCGTCGGATTCAAACCCGTTCCCGTCTTCGATATTTCTCAGACAGAAGGCGAGGCGCTTCCGTCGCTCGAGACCGAAACAACGGGAGATGCTCGCGAGATCGTTCCCCTGCTCTATGAAGCCGGGAAGGCGCTCGATATCGAGGTGACGATCGTGTCTAAGGAAGCGTGGCCTTTCGGCTCAGCCAAAGGGGTCTGTGAGTTTCACAGTGACAGGCGACCTACCGTCAAAGTGCGTGAGCGTACAAACACTGCCGACCTCGCGACGACGCTCGTGCACGAATACGCCCATGCGTTGTTGCACGCAGATGACCTCAGCAAGAGCGAACACGCGAGTCGCGAAGTCGAAGCCGAGGCAGTCGCCTACATCGTTGGCCGATACGTCGGACTCGATACCAGCGGCTCGGCGTTTTACCTGGCCGCGTGGCAAGGCGACGAACCCGAAACGGTGAGTGAACGTCTCGAGCGAATTCGCTCGAGTGCAAGTACGATAATCAAGAATTTGGAATTGAGCGAATCAAGAAAAGGTGAACTACACAGCTCAATCAGCGAATAGCATCAGTCGTGAGTGAGTAAGTGGATAGGTGACACAAGGCAAATTGTGCTCTCCCAGCAGGCCGATTCCACACCTGGTTGCATATATCTGAATGATCCGAAGATATATTGAGAGTGGCCACCTACAAGGAGGTATGACCGAGTTCGATCCAGCCCCCGAGTCCAACGGTACCCAGCGACGGTGGCAAGCAGGAACGGACACGTTTGGTCGTGTCTATGACGTCGTCCTCGGGGTTACATCTCCGACTGCGTACACCGAAATTGCAGAACTTGCGGACTGTTCTCCAAACGCCGCGAAAAAGCACCTCGAGCGCTTGGCGGAAATGGGCATCGCCCGAGCCAATAGAGACAGCCGCCCGGCGACATACGAACGAAACGAGGGATACCTCGAATGGCAAGACGCCAGTCGGATCGCAACCGAACTTTCGGTCGAAGGGATAATTGATCGGGTAGAGGCACTTGAAGCACAGCGTGCAGAATACGAAGCACAGTTCGGGACGGCAGACCCAACGGATGTCTCCGTGTTCGACCACGGTGATCACGAAACCATCCACGAACGGATGACCGCCGTCAGTGAGTGGCAGGGTGTGATTCGAGATATTCGGCTGTATGAACTTGCTCGCCAGCTCTCCCAGAACGATGGGCATCTAATTCCAGCGTAGATGAGTCTGCCACCAGAGGATTCAGCGCCTCACTCAACAGGACCACCGGATCGACAGACATTGCGCCTGTTGGAACGACATCTTACGTCGGATTCACTCGTCGCCGAAACGACGTTCGACCCGGATTCTTATGAACCCCGACTGCTTCATGTGCTCTTCGACGCTGGACGGTACCCAGACTCGGTAACAGCGGCTCGGCTCGACATCCGGTGGTTCACGACTGGTGATTTCTCGGTCCACTACATTGAAGAACACGAGGCTGGAGAGCGCTGGGAGTGTCGCTGGGATCGGCATCCGAATACGCACAACACCCGGCTACACTTCCACGAGCCGCCATCTGCCACCGAAATCACCAATCTCGAACTCCCTTCACTCCATCCACTCGAGGTATACTCGACAGTGCTCACGGCGATAGAGCAACGTATAGAGACACTGTGGTTCTAGCAAGTGCTGAGAACAGTCGAGATACACCTAATGGAGGGTCCTGAATATCAATGGATGCCCAACAGATGTGCAACAGCAGCGCTATCGTGCCACATTACCCCTGAAATCCACGTTATACGCGGAGCAGGCGCAATACCACGTCGTTTACGGCGTGGATACGCGCCGTCGCGGGATGCCGTGAACCACCGATAACAGTACGGCTGGATATTCAACGCGTCACGGAATTGGGTAGTATTATATAATCTTGTCAACACTGGTTATGTATGGCGATAGAGGTCGTGGATAGAACACTCGTTGCTTCCATTCGGAACCAGCGAGAAGTTCAGTCCGACCTCGATGCGCTCGGATTCGCCGCCAGCAAACTCTGGAACGTCGGTCGCTGGACCTGCGACCGCGTGTGGAGTGAAACCGGCCTCATCCCCGAGGAAGGCGACCTCAAATCCTACCTCAAGACCCACGAACGCTACGCCGATCTGCATTCGCAATCGAGTCAGCGCGTTCTCGAAGAACTCGCTGAAGCGTTCGACGGCTGGTACGGAAAACGCCGAAACGGGGACTCGAAAGCGAATCCGCCCGGCTACCGCAAACACAACGACGAACACCCGCGCTCGACGGTCACGTTCAAGCAGAACGGGTTCAAAGTCGACACCAAGTTCGGCAGGGTTCGCCTCTCGAAGGGCAAAAACCTCAAAGAACACTGGTCCGACTTCACCCTCTGCGATATTGAAACCCGCCCCGACGTGGACTTGGATGAGGTGCGGAGCATCCGGCAAGTCCGTGCCGTCTGGAACACGACGAGTGACGAGTGGGAACTCCACCTCGTCTGCAAACTCGCAGTCGAAGTTCTGGAAACGCCCGGCGAGAACACCGTGGGGATTGACCTCGGTGTGAAAAACTTCGCCGCCCTCGCGTACGAGGACGGCCACGCAGAGTTGTACCCGTTGAACTGCCTGAAACAGGACGACTACTATCACAGCAAGCACATTGCGCGCTGTGACGATTCGGCGTCCGAGCGAGCCACGCGATTGAACGCGAAGAAGTCTAGTCGGCGCATCCACTACTTCCACGCGCTCTCGAAGCACATCGTCGAACACTGTGTCGAAGAGAACGTTGGACTGATAGCCATCGGCGACCTCGGTGGCATTCGAGAAGGCGAGGATGGCGACGTGAAGGACTGGGGCAAACACGGCAACTTGGACCTGCACTCGTGGGCGTTCGACCGGTTCACGAAGATGCTCGAATACAAAGCCGAGGCCGAGGGTATCACGGTCAAGCGTGTGTCGGAGCGTAATACGTCGAAGTCGTGTTCGTGTTGTGGACGCAAGCGCAAGGCGAACCGCGTTGAACGCGGCCTGTACGTCTGCGATGAGTGTGGAATGGTGGCCAATGCGGACGTGAACGGTGCGGAGAACATTCGGCGGAAAGTAACTCCGAGTCTCGCCACGGATGGCGGCGATAGGAGTAACGGCTGGTTGGCACAGCCATCGACTTTCGTGTTCGATACAGAGAGCGGTTGCTTTGCACTGCGATAACACGTGGGCTCGTAAACCCTAATATCTCAACTGCGGTCGGGATTCCCGCGTCTTCAGGCGCGGGAGGATGTCAATCTAACGGCCAGAAAGGACGCGAGAGACGTTCTTCATGCTGTTCCTGTGTGAATATTGTTCAAACAGTTGTAGGAATACTCAATGTGCTTCGATCACGAGGAGGTCATCCTGTGGTCACATCACCGGTGTTGGTTGCTTAATCGGATAAAAAGAATTGATTACAAAATTGTAATTTGAATTCTCAGATCAATCTTGTAGATGAGAATTTTGTATCCGAGAGGTTCCACGGTTGTCAGCCAATTATCAGCGATAGGCAAAGCTCGATGTCCTATCTCTGTCTAGAGGAGTGCAAATGATTATTACGGAACCATGTGTAAGACTAGCATGGGATTGAGTACGGGCTCACCAATCGACGATATTTCGTATCTCGCGCGGTCCGAACACCGTGCTCCAACGCTCATCGCTCTAACTGTCCGTCCGCGGAGCCGATCAGAGCTCTGGGAGATGACTGGAGTCTCGTCGTCAACGATTCGACGGACACTGAGCGAGTTCGAAGAGCGCAACTGGATCCGTAGAAATGGATACCAGTACGAAGCGTCACCACTGGGTACGTTCATCGCATCCGCAGTAGCAGAGTTAATCGAGCGGGTCGAAATCGAGCGAAACCTCCGCGACGTCTGGCAGTGGCTTCCAGGCGAAGAGAGTGGATTCACGATAGAGATGTGCTCTGATGCGGTCGTGACGGTCGCCGAAGCCGACAACCCGTATGGTCCGATAAACCGATTCCGTAAGCTGATCGGTGAAACCGACCAGTTCCGGTTCGTCGGGTCCGATCTCGCTCTCCTCGAGCCATGTCGAGACGAGTTCTGTCAGCGGGTCATCGACGGCATGCAAGCGGAGATCATCGATCCGCCAAACGTCGCCGAGTACATTCGCTCGACTTACCCCGAACTGTCTTCTGAAACCCTGGCAAGTGGCAATCTCACGATCTGGTTACACGACGACCTGCCGCCGTACGGAATCTGTATCTTCGATCACCGGATCGCGATATGCGGTCACGACCCTGACAGCGTGACGGTTCGTGTGCTGGTCGATACCGACTCACACGAAGCACGAGAGTGGGCGGAATCAAAGTACACGTACTATCGCCGCCAGACCCCAACGATCCCGCTCGAAACAGTCGTGGACTGACGTTCTGGTGTGACAAGTCCTAGTGCGTGGCTCTGTTGCACCCATCAATGAATGATCTAAGACCAATCTATTGGGAAACCTCACGTTCCAACTTGTAACTCAATCCCCTTCCAGCTACTGCTAATTATTCAGCGACTGCACGAGAGTCAATCGTTGCACGATCGTGACTCGGTGGAAACAGTGCTAGTTGCCACCGGTGTGTCACGAGTTAGCTATCTAACGCTTGAACGCGAACCAACTCTTGCCGAAAGGCACCTGAAACACCATGGCAAAAGCACACAAACTCGATTGTGAAGCGGCAGCAGCTGATTGTCGGTTCATCATCCAATCAGAGAACGAAGACGAAGCGACCGAACTGGCCAGGAACCACATGAAAGAGGTTCACGGGCAAGACTACACAGACGAAGAACTACGAGAAAAGCACCTCCAGGTCGTGTAAATATGGCTATCGACACGCAGATCAACCACGGTATCGACATCGAACAATTCGAAGAGTTCGCCGAATTCGCGGCTGAAAACCCCAATGAGGTGCAGCTCGGACTCGCTGCTCGCTCGACTTACGAGGGGACGTGCGCTCACAGCTTGGCGAAGGTAGACAGCTACGAACTCGGCGGTGAAACAATCGCGAGCGAGACTCGCGAGTACACGATCCCCTACGGAGCGTGGAAGGAAGTGTTGGACGCAGGCGGATGGGTCGGCGGAACCGACCGACTCGAACCGATCGAGGCCGCACTCTCCGCGCTCGCCTCTTGTATCAACGTCGGCATCACCATCAACGCCGTCGCAAACGGCGTCGATATCGAGTACCTCCAGACCCGGGTCCGCACCGAGTTCGATCCGCGCGTCCTCTTCAGCCTCAAGGACCTCGGAGAGGCCGATGCCGTCTTCGAGAATCTAACCGCAGAAGTCGAGATCGAGAGTCCGGATCTCGATAAGGACCAGGTCGACGAATGGGCGCGGCGGGCACCAGTCTACACGCTCATCTCGCTCGCTCAGGACATCCAACTCACGGTGAATACTCCGGCCGAAGTGGCGGCCGACGACTGATGAGGTGAAGATAAATGACAAAATCACTAGACGTCGAACGACTCGAACAGGCAGTCAAGAGCGTCTATCAAGACGTTGCAGAAGAACCGGCAGAAGAGTATCACTTCGAGATGGGGCGCGAGTTGGCAGAACGGCTCGGCTACCCAGCGAGCGATCTCGATCAGATCCCCGCGCAGGCTCTGGAGTCATTCGCGGGCGTGGGATACCACTTCGACCTCGCCGCTCTCGAAGAAGGAGATGACGTGCTCGACCTTGGGAGCGGTTCCGGGACGGATGCGTTCGTCGCAGCGTTACAGGTCGGCGAATCCGGGAGTGTGACCGGGTTAGATATGACCGACCAACAGCTATCGAAGGCAGGGCAGTTGCGTGATGAGGCCGGGATGGACAACGTATTCTTCGAGAAGGGGTACATCGAGGACGTTCCTTTCGATGACGGGACATTCGATGTCGTACTCTCGAATGGAGTCATCAATCTCTCTGCGGAAAAGCAGCGAGTGTTCACGGAGGCAAATCGAATCCTCAAACCAGGCGGACGGCTCGCCATCTCCGATATCATCAGCGAGAAACTGATGCCGAAGAGCATCAAGAACAACGAGGACCTGTGGGCAGCTTGTATCGGCGGAGCCGAACAGGTCGATCGTTACACGGAGCTCATAGAGCAGACCAGGTTTGAAGTGAGGGAGGTTCGGGACAATACTCAGTATGAGTTCATCTCGGATCAAGCAGCGAATGCATGTCAGAAGTACGGCGTGAAGAGCATCTCGCTCGGCGCCAACAAGTGATTACAATGGCAACAAGACAATCGGTTACAGACGAACAGCAAGAACAGGTCGAAATCGAGGCAACGCTCCGGAACGGGTCGCTGTTGATGGCGCTCGCGGGCGTCGCGTTCATCGGATACGGAATCGTATTCCTCGTGATGAACTTCGTAGGAACTGGCTTCGAACTCGGGGTCAGTACGCTAAACGGGATGACGAAAGCCGACTTGGACCCGACAGTGGCGTACTACATCAGCCACCTGCACGTCGCCACTGCCGCGTTCATAATTTCGACAGGGATTGCGGTCACCGCCCTGTCGTGGTACGGCGTGCGTCAGCGACTCACCTGGGCGTGGGCAACCGCAGTCGTCGCTGCCGTCACCGGCTTAGCGCTCGCGTTGCCGATGCACTACACGGCAGATGCATTTGCTCACGATTGGATGACGCATCTCGGCCCCATCTACGTGGCGACGGTCGTCTTCGTCGTCGGCGTCGTCATGGCATATCGAGGCTTGAACGCGACGTAACTGCGATAGATAGACAACAAAATTACAGATGATCTTCGAATCCATTATCATTTTGCATGGCGGTTCTGTCGTTGAGGTTACACTGCTTGAATACTTACTCCGCGTTGTTCTCTACCTGTTTGCCTTCGGTGGTATTGCTGCCTTCGTTGTCTGGGGACTCGAAACTGCCAGCGCCATCCGCTCCAGAACTGTGAAAAAACGGCGGCAGGGAGAGAGGGGGTTATGATTACATCCCACTTTCGCCTGTAAGAGGACAACTTGCCGAAGTCGCCGGCCTCGAGTCGATCAAGCGGATCGGATAAACCCTCACGGACACCATCACTGCCGACGAATTATCCGTCCACCCGCTAACGGACATCTATGGACGGTACCGAGCTCCGGGCGGAACACTCGTCGTCGAACATAAGCTGAACCAGCCATCGGGAACCAGATTGACATCCGGGTTCTCGAGAGCAAAGACATGTTCGAGACGGTGATGGATACGAAAGAAGAGATACAACACGAGACAGGGACGATCGTGCCGATTGGAAACCTCGAGTCGATTAGAAAGGGCGAGGTTAGTATGGAGGCCAAGAACTAGTACAATGGACGGTGTTCGATCGCGCTGATCCGGTGGTCGGAAATCAGATTCCCAGAGCGCGAATCCTAGTGGGAGTAGCCCAATGAACTCTCTTTTTAGCTGTGCCCGATCACCCGCTACCCACCGCCCCGCCCACCTCCACGTTCGGGCTGCTGACGGCCAACGGCCGTTTCACTGCCGGGCTTTCACAGTAACTTCGTTCACCACAGCACCCAGCGCTTAATCTGCTAGAACAAGTTATTTATATCTCGTTGCACAATATCATACAGTGTCTGAAATCACGGGTCAAGATATGGCGGTGTGTATCGATGTCAATCCTGCCGATGATATCGATATCTTCCGAATTGCTGCAGCTGACGATATCCTTCGTCTGTTGGCTGATGCGCACGAGACAGAGTTTACTATAGCTGAACTCGTCAACGCGACCGATGTTACTCGATCCACAGTGTGGAGAGCTATTGATTTACTCGATGGAATTGGTGCAGTCCATGTTCGTGAAACACCCCAGCGAAATTACGTAGCTATCAATCCTCGGCGATTACAAAAAGATGATCCGCTATTAGCTATCGAACAGACGGAGTTCCACGCCCCGATACGCGCATTTATTGAACAGACTCATGGGGCTATGACTGACGCCGACAGCGTAGATGATCTTCTCGGAATCGTCGTCTTCGGAAGCGTTGCTCGTGGCGAAGCCGACAGACAGAGTGATATCGATCTGTTCGTCGTCGTCGATGGTGATCGAACGACCGCACGCCGTTTCGTAACTGACGTCGTCAGTGATCTAAGTGACCGCCGTTTTGATGGAGACCGGTTTGACTTCGAGCCATACGTCGAATCTAAAGAGAGTGCACAGCGTGCCGGATCGAAACTGCGAGAAATTTTCCAAGAAGGAATCACGGTGTATGGCGATGACCGGATCCAGGCAGTGCGTAAGGCGGTGTTCGCCGATGAGTAGTACGCGGATCGATCAACTGATCGACGATGTGCAAGCAGCATTCGACCGCCAGCCAACCGAGATTGAACTCGGCCTCGATGTCGAAGACGCTGCACTCCTCCAACTTCGAAAAGCATGCCGACTGCTAGCCGGTGCAGAGACGCTCCGAGAAGAGGGGTATTACACTCTCGTCATTGAGGCGTCCTTTGTTGCAATCGAACGGACTGTGGAGTTTCGGCTCTTGGAACGAGGGACGATGCAACCTGTGGACTTGCCCGGAACGCATTCTGGTGTGTATCGGGAAGCGGCTTCCGTCGGGGTCTTCTCTGAAGCGACTGCCGAAAATCTTGCAGACCTCTGGCGTGATCATCGAGCAAAAACGTATTATCAGGATGGGCTGGCTGGGGCGAATCGTGCTGAACAAATGTTCCTACTTGCAACTGAGATCCACGCGTTTGTTGTTGGACGCTCATCGCAGGGCTATGAGTGTCTCTGTGCCTCGAGATGACTATCAAGGTGAAGAATGAGTGCTGAGTTGTTCTGAGGAGACTCGAGTGTACACTACCGTGAAAGCCTCCTAGCGTGTTCGAGTCCCGCGACTGGTGAGACACATGCGTCTCGCTGGCCTTCGCTCGTATCACTTGCGAAGATCTCTCTGCGGTCCTCACGAAGTTGCGGTGCTTGCGTCGACGGGGATCCCCGAGCGCGCCAGCCCCTTTCGGACCCACCCGTGTGGACCAATCAGCTGGCTGCTAGGGTGGTTGTTCCCTCCTCGAATAACGGCACGTCCCGCTCGCCGCTTCTGACCGTCGCTCACTCCCGCTCTTCGGTTGCCGTATTAAGTGCGCTTTCGGTCTTCGCTCGCTCAGACGCGAAACCGGCGTGAACTACCCCCATAAACGTTCACGATCGAACCGTTCACTCTGTGAGGGTGGGGCTTCCTGTTTCCACGACACGCTTTGCAGACACAGAAGTATCAACAGGGAGCGCAGTCTCCACAGGCGTTAATTCGGAGTGAACCACTCCTACGTCTTCGAGGCCACGGGAAAGGATGTTCCATGCTGCATTCGCGTCTCTATCCGATTCAAACCCACACGCCGGACACGAGTGTTCACGAACCCACAACGGTTTGTCCGTCTTGATACCGCAGGACGCGCACTCCTTCGTCGTATTCTTCGGATCAACAGCGACGAAATGCGTTCCCTCGCGCTCGCACTTGTATTCGAGCATTCGTAGGAACGTTCCCCACGCCGCCCCCACTCGGTCCCGAGAGTTGCCGGGGAGTTCGACCAACCCTTTCGCGTCCAAATCCTCGACCGCCACGAGGTCATACTCTTGGGCGTAGTAGTTCGACAACTTGTGGAGGAAGTCTCGACGCTTCCGTTTCAGGTCAGCATGGCGCCGGGCGACGACCTCTCGCTGTTTCTCCCAATTCGCAGACCCGTGTTCTTTCCGTGAGAGGTTGCGTTGGGCGCAGTCGAGTCGGTCACGTTCTTCACTCAAGTCAGGACTTTCAATAGCGTATCCCTTGGTATCGTGTGCGTACTTGAGAATCCCTACGTCGATGCCAACGACCTCCTCGGTCGTCTCAGGTTTCTCGGGAGGATCTTTCTCCACGTCGATGCCGAACGTGGCGTACCACTCACCCGTGGTCTCGCTTGACCGTGACCTGTTTGATGGTCGCGTCCTCGGGGATGTCTCGGTGGAGGTGAATCGGAATCTCACCAATCTTGCTCAACCACAAGATGGGCCGACCACTCGTATTCTTGAGTTTGAAGCCGGACTGGTTGTAGGTGAGCGACCGATACTCCCGAGGCGGTTTCCACTTGAGCATCCCCACGGAACGCCCGTTCTCCTTCTGTGCTTTGAGCGTGGAGAGGTTGTCGTAGACGCGCTTGACGACCATCTGGAGGACTTTCGAGTGAACGTTGTTCAGGTCGTCCCACCACGTTTTGAGGTCGGGGAGTTGCCCTTGCACCTCGTAGCGGGATGGGATATCGTCTGCGTCGTTGAGTAGGTAGAGAACGTTGTTGTACAGTTGTCTACAAGTATCGACGTGATACAGAAGCTCCTCTTGGAGGGGTTCTGGCGGGTCAATTCGATACTTGTAGTTGTACTGCATTGACTATTCGTCTGAGTTAGGTTTGGAGACGCGGACGACTTTCACGTCGGCTCCGCGCCAGCGTTTGGGAACGATGACGTGAGCGCTATTGCCCGACGGTTTTGCCGTGCCATCGAGGACTTCCTCGCCTTCGATTTCAAACCTATCCATCACCATTGTATAGACTATGGATAGACATAAAGGTAGCGGTAGACCTCTGAAGTGGGTATCGTGGGTGTTTGAGAATGTGCGCCGTTGACGAGACGCTCTGCGTCTCGCTCGCACACCAGAAATTTCCAATTTCTGGGGGCGCTGTATCCCTCCCTACTGCGCTACTCTGCCGTATCACTCCCTGCATTGGTCCTTGAGGAAGGGGGACTTAGCAACTAAGTTCAGAAACTCGTGTGTCGCTGTATTCCCCCTTCTTGTGCTACTCGGTCACTTCGTATTCTATGTTGCTCTTAAAGAAGGGGCTTAGCACCTGAATCAGGTTACACACTTGACCTGACGGCGCGCACCGCTCGTCGCTTCCACCCTCCGCATCGCTCGCGACCGACCATTCCGGGCTGCCTGCCTGCAGTAGCGGGCGGGCTGCCGGGCTAAAGTGGATGTGCCCTCGACGCCAGCAGGTATCCCCGTCGGTTGCGCCCCTTGCGGGCCGAACACGAGCGGGCATATCCCGCTGGACGCTCGCTCCGGTTGAAGCGCCGCGCGCTACTGGTTAGGTCTGACATCAGGGCGTCTCGCTCGCGCCCCAGGGGGCGCGTGCGAAGGCGCGAGCGAGACGCGTGTGATGAAAAGTTGAACGACGAAGAGAGCCAGGGCTGGAGAGTCGTGGTGTCGAAAAAGACGCTGAGTGAGCGCCTTTGGACTTAGAATCCAATGTCTACTAAGAAGTCGGTTAGTAAGGTCGTTTCGGTCGATGAACAGGCGTACGAACAGGAGGCGGTTCAAGAAGGAGCGGACGTCGTCGATGAGACTCCGGAATTTCGGCCAACGATCGAGATGGAGATACAGGCGAAGGTGGATTCGAACCATCCGGAAGGAATCGTCGACACCAGCGACGATCGGATCTACGGCGTCACCCTGGCCCAGGAAGAGCGCATTCGAGCGAGAGAGGAAGAACTCGAGCGAATCAGCGTACAGGCGGCGTTCGGTCGACAGGAGGGGAGAGCGGAGCGAACGAGAGCGGTGGTCGAAGCAGCACGTCGTGAGCGAGTGGTCAAAGAAGTCGACCCTCGAGAGAAACTCGAACGTGGAGAACTGGGACAGATCAATCAGCAGGCACAGCGGTTGGCAGAGGACGTCCAAGGTGGGTACACGCGAGCGGTCATCGGAAAGCGGATTGCCAGTCGAGTTCTCGAGGGCAAAGACATGTTCGAGGCGGTGATGGACACCAAAGAAGAGATACAACACGAGGCAGGGACGATTGTACCGATTGGAGACCTCGAGTCGATCAGGCGAGGCGAGGTCAGTGTGGAAGGCCGTGTGCTGGAACTGTGGGATGCCTCAAGTCCCGCGATTCAACAGGTTGGATTGCTCGAAGACGAGACGGGTCGAACGAAGTTCACGATCTGGACGAAGAGCACTCAGACGATGGTTCGAGAAGGCGAACGGGTGCGGTTCAGGGCGGCGGCGAAGAACTGGTACAATGGACGGTGTTCGATCGCGCTGACTCACTGGTCGGAAATCAGATTCCCAGAGCGCGAGTCCTGGTGGGAGTAGCCCAACGAGTTCTCTTTTTTATTGGTGCCCGATCACCCACTACCCACCGCCCCACCCGCCTCCACGTTCCGGGCTGCTCACGGCCAACGGCCGTTTCGCTGCCGGGCTTTCGCCAAAGGAATCCAGTGATGAGAACTCTATCAGACAAACGATGAAGCCACAGGTATCGTGAGTGGAATAAAGGAGACAACGAACCCTTTTCGCTGTACTCTCGATGAATTCTTGCGCATTTCTACCCGAACTCGAGAGCCCGGCTTATCCCGTTTCTGATGCGGTCCTCATCGGGCAGGTAGTTGTCCTCGCGGGCGAACAGCGGCACAGGCACGTCGTAACCGGTCACTCGTTCGACCGGCGCCTCGAGGTAAAGAAACGCCTCCTCGTTGATGCGAGCCGTGATCTCTCCGCCCATTCCGGCCGTCTTAGGCGCCTCGTGAACGACGACGCAGCGGCCAGTCTTCTTCACGGACTCGACGATAGTCTGCGTGTCCAGCGGGTAAAGCGTCCGTGGGTCGATCACCTCAACGCTTGCTTCGACGTCGTTGACGGCGTCAAGCGTCTTGCGGAGCATCGAACCCCACGCAACCACCGTAACGTCGTCGCCGAACTCGACGACGCGGGCCTCACCGAGCGGGATTTTGTGTTGGTCAGGCACCTCCTCACGAAACGAGCGGTACAGCCGCGTCGGTTCCATAAATATGACCGGATCGGGGTCGCGAATAGCGGACGTGAGCAGGCCCTTCGTCTCGGCCGGGGAAGACGGGAAGACGACCTGCAGGCCGGGGAGGTGGGAAAAGCCGGCCTCGTAACTCTCCGAGTGAAGTTCCAATGCACGGATCCCGCCACCGTAGGGCATTCGGATTGTCATGGGACAGGTTATTGTCCCCCGACTTCGGCTTCGTATACGCGCAACGTGCTGTGCTAGCTGGTGAAATCCCTGATAGAGGAAACTCTGGAACTGGATCTCTGCGACCGGCTTCATTCCAGTGGCTGCGAGTCCAACGCCTGTGCCGATAATCCCCGCCTCTGCGACCGGTGTGTCGAACACCCGATCCGGATAGTCGTCGATCAAACCCTGAGTCGCCCTGAATACCCCACCAACCCGACCAACGTCCTCCCCGTAGACGACGACGCTATCGTCGCGGGCTAACTCCGCATCCAGGGTATCACGAACAGCCTCGACCATTCGAAGGCGTTCAGTCATCCGTATCACCCCCGATACCTTCCTCGAAGGCATCGAACTGTTGTTCGAGTTCAGACGGCATGTCATCGTACACAAAGCGGAACATATCCGCCGGGTCGATTGCCTGACGATCCTCGTTTGCCTGGTCGATCGCGTCAGCGAGTTCGGACTCGATTCGTTCGTCGATCGTATCCTCCGTTTCCTCATCCAGAATCTCTCGATTTTCGAGGAACACCTGGAACCGCAGGATGGGATCACGAAGCTCCCACTCCGCTTCCTCCTCGTGGCCGCGGTAGGCTGTAGGGTCATCGGAGGTCGTGTGCATCGAGCGCCGGTACGTCAACGCCTCGATCAGGACCGGATTACCGTTCCGGGCTTTTTCGACCGCTTCCCTGGCGACACGGTAGACGCCCAGGACGTCATTGCCGTCGACTTGAATCCCCTCGATGCCTGCCGCAATTGCCTTTTGAGCCAGCGTCTTTGCTTTGGTTTGCTTCTCAACCCCCGTCGAGATGGCATACCGATTGTTCTGGCAGATAAAAACCGTCTGAGAGTCAGAGACGCCGGCGAAGTTGAACGCTTCGTAGACGTCACCTTCGCTGGTCGCCCCATCTCCGAAGTACGTAATGGCGACCGTGTCGCGGTCTTGCAATGCCTCCCCCCAGCCGATGCCAACGGCGTGCAGCGGCTGGCTCCCAACAGGAATGGCTGGCGGCAGGGCGCCCTTCCCGCCCGGTATTTCGGCACCCTCCTCCATCCCCATTGCGTACTGGAGGATCTGTTCGGGCCCGGTTCCATGCGTCAGTAGCGCAGCTTGCTCGCGGAACGATGGGACGAGCCAATCGTCATCTGCCAGGGCGTATGCGCTCCCGACCTGTGCCGCCTCTTGTCCGATCGCCGGTGCGTATGTCCCGAGTTCACCCCGGCGTTGCAACGCAATTCCGCGCTCGTCGAGTCTGCGCGACCGTTTCATCTGTTCATACAAGTCGAGCAACTGATCGTCGGTCAACTCGGGCACCAATTCATCGTCAACTGTTTCATCCTCTGCGAGGACCTGTACAGATCGGACAGTAAACTGAGCAACGTCTTCCTGGGGCATACCGAAGGCATGCGCTCGAGCGAGTTAATGCGCGGCCCAGTGTACGACGGCATCTAACGGTGAATGCGCTATCGTGACGTACTCCCATGACTAACGTCGTGGGCTTCTCGAGGTTCCTACGTTACTCCCGTCGATTCGGATGGGTGGGAATCTACGCTTCGTGGGCCAACGGGCCACTGGCAGCGCCACGCTACCGATACTCGTCCCCCGGAAGAGTTAGCGAGTTACCTGATTGGTTTGCGTCGGCTGGCGCGGTCCGATGACAGGATCATTACCGTCGGTTGAACCACCACTCCATGGGAGATTTGCGCTCTGAGTTCAGCAAACGCTAAATGAACTACCCAGTTCTTGTCAGAGACGACGTCACCGACTCAGAGGATAGGTTTAGCACTTCGTCATAAGCGCGAAACAGCCGTACTAAGAGTGGGGATGACGACCACTTTGGATATATTGAACACAGCGGCATCGACTATTATTCCATTGATAGTTAAGTCTATTTTTCTGAAGGTAGATTTATCATCTGTAGAGTTCAACCCTAATTCACCATTATGAAAAAATCAAATAACAAGATAGCAACTGCTCCATCTGAACGGTATTTCTCGAAAGTTGGATCCATCGCAGCAATAACAGGGCTCGTGGTCTATGGTGTGTCAGCATATTTGCACCCATGGACGCCACCGCATCACACTCAGGAAGCTTTCTCGGATTACGCAGCCGAATCGAGTTGGGCCCTCTACCACTTGGGGGAGTTCCTCGGGATTCTGTTAATGGGTGCTGCCCTCCTCGCCCTGACCTGGCGGCTGCGCAGAGGGGTCGCTGGCGTATGGGCAGTCCTCGCTGGAGCGGCGATGGTGATATGTGCGGGCGTGTACGCCATCTTCGCCGCAGTCGACGGCGTGGCCCTCGGAATTCTGGTCGATCGATGGGCAGCGGCCGGGCCGGACCAGCAGGAACTGCTCTACGAGTCAGCCTTCGCCGTTCGGCAGATCGAAGGTGGTCTTTTCAGCCTTCAGTGGTTCATGTTCGGTATTGCGGCGGGGCTCTTTGCTGGGGCGTTTTTTGCCAACGTCGAATCGCCAGTTCGACTGGATTGGTTTAGTGGGATGGGTGGGCTAAGCATCCTCGCTAGCATCGGAGCACTCTCCTTCGCAATCGTCCAGGCCCATGGTTACACAGATCTGTCGATGACCTTCCAGACAGGGTTGATACCGGGCGTAATATGGATCATCGCCGTCGGTGCATTCCTCCATCGGAACCCGGTCCACAATGACACACTCGATGAAGACATCCCTCAAACGGACGACCAACGGCGTCATGAACTCGCCGACTGAAGCCATCGAAACAACATTAAAAATGAATTCATACAAGTGGAACGCGAGAATGGTAGGCGTGCTAATAATACTTGGATATCTTACCTATGGCATACCGCAGGGGACTCACATATTACCTCTCACCACTGCAGCAGATCCCTTGGCCGCAATTTCTGGGAATCCGATGCAATTGACCATCGGGGCGCTCATCATGGCGATCAATTCTGCGGCCGTCGTGGGCATCAGTTTGTTCGTCTACCCAGTCATAAAGCAATACAATGAAACGATAGCTGTTGGTTACGTCGTGACCAGAATTTTCGAGTCGATCGTTATGGTTGGAGGTATCATCAGTCTACTACTGCTCATTCCATTGAGTCAGGAATATATGCAAGCGAGTGGCGCTGCTGCTACCTCGCTACACGCAGTAGGCACGTTGGTTGTGCAAGGAGATTTTTTCGCCTATCGTATTGCGATGATAGGGCTTAGCATCGGTAGCCTACCGTTCTGCTATTTATTGTATCAGACAAAGCTAGTCCCAAATTTTATTTCGATCCTAGGTCTGGTCGGCTACCCTGCGTTACTGGTATTAATGGTAGTCGAGATTATCAGTGCTGGTACCGGGCCGATCCTCTATCTACTCTACATTCCCGGCGCAATGTTTGAAATTGGTCTTGCACTATGGTTGATCGCTCGAGGATTCAATTCAGCCGCCGTTATTTCTCGGGACTCGGCACCGAAGGTCACCGGGGTTTCGAAGTAACATGGATAACGTGAACCGCCTCGGGGTCAAGCCCCGAGGCACTCTGCCTGTTTTCCTGTAGATATACTTCAAAAATGCCATTAGAAATAGGCAGTGTTTCTGTCCTCAATGAACCTAAATCCCGTCTTTCGGAATTCGGTGCCGGACAAATCGCCAAACAGTGCGCTCCTCTTCGGATCATCGACAATCGGACACTCTAGCTCACTGCCGTCGATTACCTGGTGAAATAACATTATTCCTCCCGGTCGGCCATATTAGGACGACCATCCTCCCAGATATAACGCCGTTCGAAGAGGGGGGGGGAAACTCGCTTACCATTCCGACTTTATAAAATACCGAACTTCGATTTGACAATACTGGTCGGTGAGATGTTTATCCCCGTGTGGGCCCTAGAATCAGGAATGACTATCGGACTTGAAATGGAATTTTGGGTCGTCGACGAGTACGGACACCTCTGTGACGGTCACGACCTCACCGAGGTACACGACAATGCCCTTCCCGAATTCGTTGAATCGCTCATCGAAGTTCGGACACCGCCAGGGGACTCAGTTGCTACCATCGCGGACAGTCTCCGGGATGTCCTCGAGCGCCTCCTCGAAGAAGCAGCCGAAACAGACCGAAGGCTCGTTCCACTGGGAACGCCGCTCAGTGAGAATCCATCAGGAATCCCCTCGGAACGAGGGGAGATCCTCGAACAGATTTATGGAGACGGCATGGAAGTCGCGAAAAACTGCGCGGGCACCCACATTCACTTCGAGAAAGGGAACGTAGCCCGGCAGTTGAACCTCTTGACGGCGCTCGACCCGGCGCTGGCTCTCACCTGTTCGTCACCCTATTACAAGAGCGAACGACTGGCGTGTTCCTCTCGCGCCTATGCCTACCGGTACAAGGCGGGCTACAACTTCGGCAAGTTCCGGGTGCTATGGGAGTATACCGACGATGTGGCCGAGTGGGAATCACGACTCCAACAGGTCTACGACGAACTACGAGCAATGGCGCTCAAGCGCGACGTCACTCCGGAGCAGTTCAGCGAGTTGTTCGACCGTGAAAATGTCGTGATGACACCGGTCAGACTCCGCGATAAGACCCCGACCGTCGAGTGGCGGTCGCCCGACACGGCACTCCCGTCCCAGATCCTGCGACTGCTTGCGGATCTGGACCCACTCATCCGGCTGACCGATGACTTACCGGTTGAAGTCGGTGACCCAGGGATCGATTCCGACCGAATTGGAATCCCGGAGTATGCCAACCTTCAGCACCTCAGTGATTCAGCGATCGAACGAGGATTGAACTCGACGTCAGTCTGGAAGTATCTAGAACTGATGAACTTCGATACGACCCGGTATCATCCGATTTCCGACCAGATCTACGCTGATGAGATGATCTCGGATGAACGTGCTCGTCGAGTCCGCCTCGAGTACGCGAACCTCCTCGAACGGGACGTGCGCGGACTCGGGAGTTAGTCTCTCCCCCGTGGAACTCATCTTTTTGCTTCCTGCTGGCGCCGCCAGAATGTGAACGCGGTCACTGCGAAGAAGGACTGAGCGGTCAGTCGTCGTCGGTCGATCGGCCGCCGGAGCGTTCTCGCTCGGCACGACGTTGTTCGTCTAGTCCATCCAGTTCTCGATGTTTTCAGCGACGTAGTCCTTGCCGCCCCAGCCGAACGCGGCGCCAACACCGATGGCGTTCGCGTTTCTCCTTACCTACCTGTACGATTAGTTACCCTCGAAATACAGGTTTCAGCACGTGGATCGGTAGCAAAAACGGCCACCTGGGGGAGTGGCCGGGTTATGATGGTGCGACTCGTCCGCTTCGATGCCTAACGGTCTGTATCCTCTGGCATGGGAGGGTATCAGACCGGGCTGACCTCCACCGATGAGTGACAAGGCTGTTGGCCCGTCGTATTCATGCACCGCTCGCTCACAGGGTTACGCTCTCGGTTTCAGTACGTAGAAGCAGTTCCAGCCACGGAGACGGCGTTCGCCACACGTCGAACACTCGAACACAGAGTCGTGGTTGCCGTTGCGCATCGGTTCCGATTTTCCGAGATACTTCATCGTCGGGCCACAGACCCGCCACCGATTTCGAAGCCGGCTTGAGTGATGGGGCTGGCTCACCGGAATCAACCCTCTGCGTATACGAGTTGCACCCGCCCGTGGTCTCGAGAACCCTACCAGATCGGTGAACGTCTCGAACGTTCGGTTCTCGGTCCGCTTCACGTGGCTGGGGCTGCGACGCGGTCGGTGAGCGGCGACGCGCCGGGAAGGACTCGGACGAGCGCCGTCAAAGGTTCGTACGCGAACCGTTCGTCGGGTGACTTAACGACGAGGAGTTTCCAGAATCCGGGAGCGGCAAGTTCGATTCGACAGCGTCCCGTGTCGTCAGTCCGTCCCAAGATCCGGCGACTGGTTCTGATGGTGACACCCTCGACGGGCCTTTTCCAGTGATCGCGAACACGGACAGTGACGGGTTCGCCCACCAAGATCTCGTCCGGCGTTTCGAGAGTGATCGGGAGAACGGGGTGCATACCATACAGTGACATGGTTGAGTTCAAATAGCTTCGCTCGTCCATTGAGGGGGGGTATGGTGCAGCGTCTCTCGCGCTACACGTAGCCGATCCTCTCTTGACGGCATTACGAGGCATAATAGTCGTCCAAATTCTTCTGTTCTCGATCTTTCTGGCTGCCAGGCTTGTTTGCACGCGGTCGCCCAGTGTTTGGATCCTTCCGAAATGTCACATCGACGGTCTTGAGAAATCGATTAATCCCCTGACGGACAGATTGGGGTGATCGACCGATGCCGTTTGCCCCAGGGTTGCCTTCAAACACCATTGCCCGATCGGAGAGATAATCCAGCAGCAGGAGGTCGTGCTCGATAACGAGACAGGGTGAACCGGTCTGATCGATGAACTGACGGAGCGTCGCAGCAAATGACATCCGCTGTTCCGCATCGAGGTACGCTGATGGTTCGTCTAACAAGTATATCTCCGCGTCTCTGGCGAGCGCGAGTGCAATGCTAATGCGCTGTAGTTCGCCGCCGGAGAGGTCGTCGACCCCCCGTTTGAACAGTGACTCGAGATCGAACGGCTTCTGAATCCTCGTTTCGAACTCCTGATCGTAAATATCGACATGATTGACAAAGAGGTCTCGGACCGTGCCGCCAACGGGCGGGTCAAGGTACTGCGGTTTGTACGAGATTGTCGCGTTCGTCTCTAGTTCTCCGGTATCCGGTTCGAGGACGCCCGCTAACAGCCTCGCGAACGTACTCTTTCCGAGGCCATTACGGCCGAAAATTCCGAGGATCTCTCCCTCGAAGATAGTACCCGATTCCACTTCAAGCGTAAATGAGTCGAACTCCTTTCGGAGGGTCGGAAACTCGAGGAACGGCGCGCCGTCGATGTCACGTCGGTCGGATCGTCTGAGGAAGTCAATAGCAGTTTCTCGAATGCGGACGTTTTCACCTCGTAAGTGCCCATCCAGAAACTGATTGATCCCTCGTCGAGCGGAGAGCGGTCGCGAGACAACACCGAACCCGCCGGGGTCCCCGTAAAAGACGTGAATGTTGTCGGCTACGACATCGAGTGTGATGAGATCATGGTCGACGACGAGGACCTGCTTTCCTCTTGCAAGCTCCTTGAGTGCTCGTGCGACAGTCACCCGCAGGCCGGCGTCGAGGTATGACGAGGGTTCGTCGATCAGATAGCTGTCCACGTTGGCGACGAGCGTCGCTGCAATCGCGACTCGCTGGAGTTCGCCGCCTGAGAGGTCATCGAGATCCCGATCAACGATCTCCTCGAGGTCCAACCGTTCGATAGCCTCGTTGCGGATAGATCGTTCGTCACGCTCCTTGAGGAGGTCTCGAACGGTCCCATCGTAGCGCTCGGGGATTCGATCGACTCGCTGTGGTTTATATACAGACTGGACGGCGCCGTCCCGAAGCTTCTCGAGGTAATTCTGGACTGCAGTCCCGCGGAACTCACGGACGATATCGTCCCAGTCTGGCTCGTCGTCAGCGTTCCCTAAGTTCGGTTTTAACAAACCACTGAGGATCCGGAGCGCGGTCGATTTCCCGCCCCCGTTTGGGCCTAGGATACCGACGACTCGGTCTTCGATCGGGGCTGGCAATTCGTAGAGCCGGAACCCGTTTTCACCGTATTGATGGACCAGTTCGCCGCGTTCGGCGGGCAGGCGAACAATCTTGATTGCGTCGTTCGGAATCTTGTTTGCGACAATTTTGTGTTCCTCAATCACTTTCTCGTCGTCGATGTGGAGTTCGCCATCCTTTGTGACGTGAAATCCGTCGCGCCCCATCCGATTCAAGGGGTCGTATTTCAAGGCGATATTTCGAACCTCGTCGGTGACCTGCCCTTGATCGATGATCGCGGCGTACTCGTCCTTTTGTGCTGTCCGCGAGTGGGCGTCACCCATAGACTAAGTAATGGACTCAGCCTCAAATGGATTTCACCAGCAGATTCCTCTCACCAGTTGATGTACGTCGCCTATATTACCATCACAATTGTGATGTTTCGCCAATCATATTTTCAGCAAATCAGATGCTCGAAATGCCTTATTGCTGAACGTCAGGGGTGAGCGTGGAGCACGAATCGAGTACTGAATTGATGCATATGTTCTTCAACTGCGTGTTCTATAATCTAACCAATGACTCTGGAATTGACGAATTATAATCCGGTGGTCCCTATATCGCCAATTATCGGTTTCAGTCTCACCGTAATAACTACACTTACGTCAGCGATTGCTATCGCCTTCTTCTCAGTATTATTTATCTCCTGAGAATAATTACTGACGGTTGATATCTTCCGTATATTGATCTCTATGCTATCGTCGAAACTGCAGAGGAGAACTACCTAGTTGAACGGTGAAGTCTAATCCAGTAGTTGTAACGGAGACGGGGTATACCGTCTGAAATAAGGTGCGAATAGTATTCCTCGCTCAAAGCCTATTTTTAGTATGGGAGACGTAGCAGTCTCGCTGGGAGATGGGGCAGACCTTGATCTCGCTATCGTCGATGTCGCCATGTTTAATGGTATCAATAGACGCCAATGAGTCCGTTGCCTGACCAGAAAGGAGAGAAGAGCATATGTAAGTCGAATATATCTACACGTAGCTTTCGTCCTGCAACTACCTCTCAATTTACCAGGTAGCGTCTTCAAGCCGATACTATTTATCGATTCATTCTGCTTGTGTTTTATTTCGTACTGACGTCCCGAAATAGGCAAGGTGCGTTTCTTTTGCAATTGGGCTTGTTTCAGAGTACATGAGTTCTCGGGGGCCGTGCTTAGTTGGATTGGTCGCTTGTCTGGGTCTCGGCGGCGGTATCCTACTTCCTTACGTGATTATTGATGAGCTTGCTGCTGCGACATATTACGAGTTCGCTCCTGTGAGAATGGAAACGGTAGGGTTGCTCGCTGCGCTCATGATCGTAGTTTTGTCCGGACATCTTCTCGGTGTCGTTTCCTCGCCGACGATTGCCGGCGCGCTGAGCATTGCCGGCGTAGCCATGGTTGTCAATACGGCGATCTGGGCATGGACAGTGCCTCCCAGCCTTGTTATGCAGTTTCCAGTAGATGAAAGCTTCACGTATCATCGAGGAGCGCTTGTTATCTTAGCGACAAGCGTTTTGCTAACTGGATTCTGGTTCGTCGAGCAAAGTCTTAGTCGCTAACTGCGCCTAAACTGCTTCCAGAATTCCCTGCAGGTTGTCCTGTGGGTGCATCGCCGGGCTTGTCCGTTCAATGAGGTTTTAAGAGTTGGATTAGATGTTTGCGCCCCACTCACGGAGGATAGATTCGGTATCGTCGAGATTCTGCATCCCGATAAGGTAGATCATTTCGCGCACGTCGAGTTTGTAGAGGTCATCACCGATCCGGTCCTCGAGTGCGCGTCTGGCCATCTTCTCTTGCTGTATTGAATAGAAACAGCCCGCCTCGGGCCGGAAGAAGTCCAAGTCAGCCTCCATTTTCCAAGTCCTGATCTGTTGGTTCAGCCTTTCTATCAGGAATGTCGATCGATAGAGGCTAGATCGGAGTTCTGAGGCCCGCTCGTGATCGATAATCTCGCTGTCCTCGAGGTTGCTGATTATGCCATCGATCGTTTCACAAAGGCACTCCGGGTTATCAATTCGGGCATTAGGGCCATCAGACATACAGTATCGTCACCATCGAACGACTTCAACAACTGGGGTTATCTGATCCGTTTCAGAATAGGAGGAGACCATGCTAGCTCAATGTGGTGTACAGGTAAATGATAGGAACGAACCTACAGCGGCCAGGGGTCGAGCGTGGGCGGTTTTGCGCCTCCGGACGTCGTTTCGTGACGTCAGCCGTGGCCGGTGATCCGTGCTCGAACCGACGCGCCGATTACCACAGTGAGTCGTGAACTCGTGTCGACGTGAGCGAGCTGTGGCTGTTAGTCGTCTACCTGGTCTCCTAATTCGGACGCGCTCCATAGCTCTGGTTCGGCGTCTGCTGGCTGATACAACGGATGCACCGGATGGCCGTTCTTCGTCGTGTCGAGCGCATGGAGGTTGCCCTCAAGGAGCCTGGCGACCTCGCTGGCCCGCCCCTGGAGCGAGCCGTTCGCGCCCCACGCGGCGACGACCGTCTCGACCTCCTCGCAAACGGCCTGAAGATGATCGTCGTTCTCCGGGCCAACGGGATCAGCGTGCTCTCGAAGGGCGGCGGGGTCGGGACTTCGAAGTGCGAACAGGTTCACGACGGCGAGTGAGCCGTAGTCCCACTCTTTCGCGAAGCCGAGACAGCGCCGAATCGTCGGGTCGTCCTCGGTCGCGTCGGCCGTACTCGGGTTGAGCATGAGAAACGCCAGCGTCGGCTTCGAGGTGTCCCACGTCCGCCACAGTCTGTATCGGTAGACACTGTCGTCGCTGAAAACCGCGCCATTGCGGTCGTCTCGGAGGATCGGTGAGTCGCTCACTGTGAATCACCGTCCGTTTCCTCAGACACGAGATGAGGATCGGTCTCGAGTGAGAGCGGCGTCAAGATCTTCATGACGTGCTCGATAACGTCCGCCGGGATCGCGTCGTGATCGACACACCACTCCGATCCCATTCCGTAACTGAATGCGAACTCGGCGATGACGTCACTGTCCCGATCGAGTACCTCGAAGCGTCGGCCGTAGGCTTGGAAACAGATACCATAGGCGTATATTGTCCCGCGCTCTCCCGTGTGACCGATACTCGAGTCCTTGATGTGTGCCGGGCCGATCTCGGGAACCAGCTGGCAACAGGCTTCCACGCGGCGTTTACGTTCGGCCGCCGTGAGGACCTGTTTGCCTTTGCAGTCGCCACAGAGTTCGGCCGGTAGATGGTTGGTGTCGCCGGCGATCGGGCCGTCGAGGAGTAGCGACGGGAGGTCGACTCCGTACCACTTGCAGTAGCCCGGGTTGTCGACCTCGAGCCGGGTGCCCTCTCGAGGTGTGGCGGCCATCGGTCGTCACCTCCTGAACGATCAGTGCCCATGTAGAGTGATCGGTGAGTTCTGCCAGAACCTACCGGAGTAGAGTTACAGAGAGTCGAGGAGAAAGCCCACGACTTTAGTCGTGGGATGAATCCGACAACCCGCGACACCAACCACGAGAATTAAGCAGGCAGACAGCTTACGTTTGAGTAAGCTGGACTCGTGGCGAAAACTGGAGTTGGATCGGGGTCTCCATCAACAAAAAGCAACCCTGCGCTGCGAACGGCTTGCTCTCCCGATAGGGAGTAAGGGCGATGGCACGTCCCGTGCGGTGTAAGCAGATACCCAAGCACACCACGCCTCAGCTGAGGCCTGACGCATACGCGCACAAACCAGAGTACCACCATCCCGGTGGGAATATCGCTTCCGGGGACACAGGAACGGCCTGCTGTCCCACGGAAGGAATCCCACGACTTCAGTCGTGGATGAATGTCAACACGCGAGTGTTGTCTTCGCGCTACCGCAGCGTGGGCAATGTGTAAACTCGTACGTATTGTACTTGTTCTCGCTATCGTCGGAGAATTTCTGCTCACACGAGTGGCAATAGTAGTCGAGCATGAGCCTTCACAGAGAGTAGGTGACGGCTCATCTTGTCGTTCACTACCGTTCGAGGACTGCTCATTCATCGTGACCACGCTCCATTACCGTATTCCGACAGCAAGGTAGTTCTCTCTGCCCGGACCCACATAGTATTATAAGGAATTCAAATGGTCTGGCTAGCTTACCCCTATATAGCTAATTCAGGCTGCCTGTTTATCGCTGTCAGAAGCAAAAGCGTGGTATGAGTGAGTTTTCCGATCGGCTTTTGATACTCCTGATGGCATCGGTCACCCTCGGAAGCGTCCTCATAGGATGGGTCGGTGGATTCCTCCTACCGCAGGTTACTGGCTGGGGACAAAACGTCGGAATGGCTATTCTATTCGTCGTTTTCGTAGTCGCTTTGATCGGGGTCTGGTTCGAATTAAAGAGTATCGATACAGAACGTGGCTGATCCACGTCGGCGTTCGGTTACCGGTTGAAATGTGGCCAGTTTTCTTGGGCGACCAGCTCTGTTGCACCGCAGCATCCACATTTTGCAGGTGCATCGTACTGGTGACCGTTATCAGTTTGTTCGGAGACCGTACCGGCGTGTATTACCTGACACTGCGTGCAAACGTATTTTTCAGGGAGTTCTGGAGTGTGTGCCATGTATCTAGATACCGCTGTCAACAAGTTGTGAAGTACCACGGGTCGGGTGACCCGTGGCGTCTGTGTCTAATCCACCGTGGACCCAACAGTCTTTAATTCCTCTCGCGCTTGGCGGTTGCCTCGCGCCGACGTTCCGTGTCGGTGAACACCCGAAGCAAAAACTGCTCCGTGAGAGTCGGCCTCTTCACACAGGCCCGATGCCGCCCGTCTCACCTTCCGCACGCGCGGAAGGGTTTCGAGAGACGGCACATTTTCATCCTGTTCGTCAAACCATTCTTGCGCCACACAAACTGCTGCCTTTCTATCCGCATGGTCTTGGAACCCGCATTCGTTGCACTTGAATCGCTTCTTGTGCCGATTCGCTCGCTCTGTGTGCAAACACTTCGTCCGTGGACACCGCTGGCTCGTGTACTCGGGGTCAACTTCATCCGAAGGAATGGCTTCCCAAGCGGCTTTGTACGTCATCATATCACGAAGTGCGGCGAACGGAAGGCTGTGCAAGCGCCGGTTCACTCGCGTGCCATAGTCAATGGAGTCTCGCATGTCTTTGAGGTCTTCAAAGACGAGTACTGGATTCGTGAATTGTGAAACCCATCGAGTCACGTCACGCGATACTTTGTGGAGGTGGTCGTGAACGAAGTCGCGTTCTTCCGTCCGAACCACGGTTTCGAACACAGTCTGCCCAACCTTCTGCATCCGCTTACGCTTCGTGAAGTATTCGTGGCGAAGACGCTTGATGTCTGGATACTCAATAACGAGTGAATCGAGCACGTCTCCGTCTCGGGTCATCGCGGTGAGTCCAACGCAGTCTTCGTTGATGTCTACGCCAACCACTGTGGCAGCCTCTTCAGGCGCCCGAACCGTGCGCTGTTTGTGCGTGACGGTGACGTGGAGTCGCCACTCGTTGTGTTTCTGAACGAGTTCTGCAACTCCCACCCGCCACGTATCCGAGGAAAGTGCCTTCTTCACACGGTCGAGGTGATCGGGACTACCGCGAAGCGCGCCCTTGACGTAGTTGTATGGCTTATAACTGACACGGAATCGTACGTTTCCTGAGTCGTCCACGGTGAGTGCGTATCCTTCGTCGTGGTTCATTCGCATTGGATACGGCTCGTGAATGTAGGGAAACGGTCGGCCCCAGCCATTGTCTTTGTGGTCGAAGTACGTTTCAATCTCCGTGAGTGCTTTCTGCACGAGGAGCTGCGTGGTGTTTTTGACGTGGGTGGCGGTGTCCACTACCGTGTCGTGGATGTCGTCCCAGTCCCAGCCTTCACGGTCGAGACGGTTGACCTCGTTTCTGATTCATCGTGCTTCGAGACAGCCCTCTAGCAAGTTGTCAGAACTACCTTCGTGGATGGTTAATCCAAAGGAGAGCGTCTGGGTTAGTTCTGCATCTTGCATTATCAGTTACTTGTCTTATGTACTAGTAAATGTATGGGTTGGGGGCTGTCGGCATTCACCCACGGGTCGGGTGACCCGTGGTACTCTGCCTTGCAGTCTATAGAAGGCCAATCACCCTCATTTTCTGTGTGAACTGCCTCGGAGTCAAGACCCGAGGCGATTTACAGTTCCTCGAAGTCGGCTTCCAGGTGATCGCCAGACACCCACGTGGTGTCACGATCCTTTGCGAGCTGGGCAAACTCCCAGACAGACATCCCTGCACGTTGGGCGGCTTTCGTGAACGTGATCTCATCAGCGGCGAGCCGTTCGAGTGCTTGCTCTCGACGCCACTTCTCGAGCCCCTCCGAGAAGAGTTTTCGCACTGCGGTGCTCCGATCCAGACGTTCTTCCTCGAGATATGCTTCGAGATCCGCTTCGAGATCATCCGGAATCCGCGTCGATATCGTCCCCATGACGTATGCTTTGTTTGCAGTGTATACTGGCGTTTCGCTCATTCCGGTTGCCTCGGTTCCATCGCTCGAGACGGTTTATGTCCCCGTAAGGGGTGACGGGGCAAACAGATTGTTGCCTCGTCGGAGTTAGTGATGGCTACAACCAGGACCTTCAGCAGTCGCTTCGACCGAGAGTTAGAAAGAGAAACGCAGCCAAAGACGTCGTGTCCAGAGTGCGGTAGCGAACTCGTCACAGCGAACCGAGAAACCTACTGTAGAACGTGTGGTCTGATCGTCGACGAAGATGTACTCGATCACAGTGCAGAATGGATCGCTACAGTTGAAAACCCAGATCGGCGTCGGACGGGAGCTCCCCTAACTGCAGGCCGTCACGATCGAGGACTGTCGACAGAAATTGGCTGGCATAGTGACGGCCAGGGAAACACACTGTCTGGACGGAAACGTCGCCACTTCAATCGCCTTCGCTACCATCACCGGCGGAGTCAGTGGCGATCAAAGCGCGAACAGAATCTCGCATATGGACTCGGAGAAGTGCGTCGACTCATGAGTGCTCTCGAGTTTCCGATGTCACTCGTTGAGCAGGCATGTACACTCTTTCGCCGTGCCCAGAGTCACGATCTCTGTCGAGGCCGATCCCTTGATTCAATCGCGACAGCGAGCGTGTACGCAGTCTGTCGATGCAACGGTCTCGGACGAACGCTTGAGGAGATCCGATACGTAGCGACGTGCCCACGAGCACAGATCGAGCGTGCATACACAATTCTGAATGTCACACTCGAGTTGCCAACGGTGGTTCCACGTCCACAGAACGTTCTCCCGCGACTCTCGAGTAAACTTGAGCTGCCTGATGAGGTTCGGTATCAAGCACTGAGGATTGCGACGATCGCCGACAACGCTGCGGTTACGGTCGGGCGTCAACCCCAGGGACTCGCTGCAGCCTGTGTGTACGAAGCAGGTGAAGAACTCGGGTACCCGATCACCCAACGAGAGATCGCAGACGTGGCAAACACATCCACAGCGACGATCCGAACCCACCGAAACGCACTTCTCGAGGTCCTTAATGCTCAAAAGGGTAAAAGGTCATACTCCAGATAATGATTACTACGATAATGACGTAAACGACCACAGGTCAGGTAACCCGTGGAACTCCCGTTGTATTCTTTGATTTTCATTCGCGGGAAATAACTCTTGTAACAGGCTATCAGTGAAAGATTCGAGGTCGTATCCGACGATTTAGTGACACATTGAAGAACGTGAAGCGAAGCTCATAGTAAACACGCCTTGGCGTGTAAGAATCGCTCTTCTTCGAGTAGCTGTTTTTGTGTGCCCCACAGGGGGTGCAGGGCATCAAACTGTGTCCTGCGTGAAAATCGAATGGAGAGACATCCACTCACCCAACTCGAGTTTACTCGGCGAACGGCCAAACGCGCCCAGTACGAAGCATTTGAATACACACTCGTCCCGGAAGGCGTCCTCGTCAGGAATGCCAGTCACGAAACCCCAGCCGATCACGAGTACACAGTGACGATCGAAAACGGGGTTCCAACACACTGTGAGTGCCCCGCTGATGAGTACTACGAAGGGGCGTGTAAACACCGAGTTTCGATCGCGATCCGACGACCGCTCATCCAGGCAGTAACAGACCAACAACTCATTGCTGACGGTGGTATCCCCGCCGAAAGCCAGGAGCCAGAGCAAGCACACGAGAGCGAAAACGACGAGCCAACGGAGTGTGTCTGTGCTGATCTCAGTTCGCTGCCCTGCTGGGAGTGCGTTCGAACTGGTCGAAAATCACTGGAGGAGACAGAATGATAGTTCTCCAATGGTTGCTAGGACGAGAGCACCGGCCTTTGACCATCTACGAGTGTCGGTACTGTGGAACGACGCTCGAGTCGGCGAAAAGCACGTGTCCGTATTGTGGAAGAGCTGAAGTTGCTGTCTTCGAACTCGAGTAGTCTACAGTTCGAACCACTGCCGATTTGTCTATATAGCTCGAATAGCCTCAACCTATATTAAGATAGCAACCGAAGTATGAACCATGACCGAGGAAACGCCGGATGCTACTACCGGGCTCAGAGACCGCCAGACAACTGGAGAAGACCGCGTACGGATGGTCGCTCGCCAGTTGTCAGAACCAAAAACAGCAAATTGGATCGCTTCAGAGGCGGAATGGTCACATGAACCGACCAAGCGTGTCCTAGGGCGACTCGTCAACGACGGAGTCCTCCATCAAGATGATAGCGGGACTCACACAACGTACTATCCGGACTATCGCCAGCAAGCGATGCAGGAAGCAATGCGACTCCGTGATGGAGGTCGAACAGTAGAGGATCTTACCGATCGGCTCACCGAGATGAAAAGGCAAATTCGCGAATGGGAAGAAGAGTTTGAAGTTGAGTCACCGAACAGGCTTCGAGCTACCCTCGCTGATGAGGATCTTGATCCCGATGAGGAGGGTCGTCGACGCGAAATCGCACGGAAGTGGACACATCTCCGACGACGTATCCAGATCGTTGGATTCGCAATCCGCGAATGGGACTTCCTAGCTCCGAACGCAGAACATGCTGATGCCAGGAGTTGATGAATGTCCATCCAACATCCGGGAGGCG
The DNA here is from genome assembly GCF_042663665.1 of Saliphagus sp. GCM10025317. Classification (NCBI taxonomy): domain Archaea; kingdom Methanobacteriati; phylum Methanobacteriota; class Halobacteria; order Halobacteriales; family Natrialbaceae; genus Saliphagus; species Saliphagus sp. GCM10025317. The sequence goes on along the minus strand of NZ_JBHTAQ010000005.1, from coordinate 662,892 downwards.
ATCCAAACGCGAATCTGTATGCACAACTCAAGCGTGACGTCCTTGAGCGTGTCCCTCATATCACGGCAGTTGAGTACGTTCCTGACGACGTCCAAGCCAAACAGCTACAAGCAACGTTCGATCCAACGCGCCTCGATCCACAGACAGGACCAGAACCGCCGAAACTGATTATTGCTTGGTATCGACAGACACCTCATGATTGGTTTCGGGTGAATTACACCGATCCAAATACAGGATTCCACGCTGGTTGGCATCAGGATGAGGATCAGCCTAACCTCGGCCGAGCACATTTCCAGTACAAAACAGGGACGAGTGAAGACAGATGGGGGATTACGTTCAAGCACAATACCCCATCCCTAATCCTCTGGGAAATTATCGACGAACTCCTAGAGGAAGTTCTCTCGACATACCAGTCCTCTACTCACAGCTAGACCTGAGTAGGGTGTTTTTGCCTCGAGAGTCATGTTCTGTTGATTTGCAGAATCGACGCTCAAGTGCTCGTTCAACCCGTTTTTCTGCTGACGACCAGTTGATAGTGCGAAAGACTCTCACTGGAAAATGGTAGTTTAATCCAACAGATTTTACCCGCAAAATACTTAGTCAATCACGCGAGACTGAGTGTGACGACACAATGACTGACGTTTCGTATACGTACGTTACCTGCCCTCGGATACTGATTGAGAGGCGCGCCTAAATGAGTTCGAGTAACACCGCTGTCGAAGCCTCATCTGACCCGACGCCGGGTCAACTCAGGCGATTCATGCGTACAAGCGCTGGAATCGTCGTGTTGTTGGCTGTAGTCGCCGTCGATCCAGTACTTGCACAAGATAGCGTTATCTGTGATGCTGAAGGCCTTCCCGGGATGGTTTCTGGATTCTTCCAGATCACGACTGCCCTCGGACTCATGGGACTCGTCGTCGTCTGGCAGGCAGATTCACTCGTCGAGATGTTCACGATGAACTTCGAGCAAAAGAAGGACCTCAAACAGCACAAACGAACGGCGCTCAAGTCCGCGCTCATCCTAGCAATACTGGGTCCACTGTACACCGTCGCTGGGTCGACGATGGGATTGCCGCTCGCTGAGTGTGTGGATTTCGTCCCGTGGTAATTCTGAGCCAGCGGCGACGAGATCGCCCTCTATGGAATTGTCGCGTTCGATCGACGTTTGTGCTGCTGGGAGTCGTTACCGTCGCGGTCATCGCCAGTAGTGTGGCCGGCCAGAGTTCCCCAGTGCCTGCGGACGAGGACGACCTCGATGCCAATGAAACAGCAACGCTCTGGTCGAAAGACCTTGATGAGTGTCTAACCCCTGCTGAGTACGAAGCTCAGTACGGCAAAGAGCCATCAGCAATAGAAGAACTCGCCACCTGTACGGACATTTCGTTTACCCACCCTCCAGATACAGCCACACGTTGGACGGGCCAGGACTACGACCGCCTCGAGGCAGGTAGACGTGACGCCTCGAGATATCCCGAACACGCCACACTCACAGATTCGATCGGGATCGCCGATGCGCACGCGACGGTGTTTGCGATCCATCCATCGACACGGACGCATTTCGATCCAGAGCAATCCGTTCACTACATCGCCCCGGAGGGAACAGTGAGGGGATTCGTCGATTATCGGATTCGGCTTGATGATGCTGAATTACGGGATACCGAGGTCGTTTCGTGGTCGATCCAAGAGCACGGTATCGACGAAGTCAGGTTGCGCCTAGATGAGACTGTTGTCGAGACTGCCGAGGGGACGCACAATCCAGTATTCGAATACGACTTCGAGCATTCTGGACAGGGGACACTAACACTCGAGGCCGACATCTACACACGCCTCGAAGTAGAGGCACGGGTTGGCAACCAGAGCGAGGTCGAAACTCAGGTCGTCTCTGATAACGTGACCGTCAGCCAGGAACTCGAGGTTGACGTCTACAACCCGCAGGCGGTGATCTACTATGCATCGTATCCCGATGACGAGGAAGGCGTTGCGATCTACCAGCGACAACCCTGGAACGGATACACCCTCTCTGAAGACGGTGACGTCGGCGTCCGTGGCGTGTGGCGATACTATACGGCTCGCGACACGAACTGGGATCGCCTCGTCGAGTCGACTCGAGACGGCACACGATCGCTCAACGAAACACCGCGCCCCGTGTACGTCCACGCGTTCCCATCCGATATCGGGCCGCGCGTAGAGCCAATTCGCGATGGGCCGACACTGCTCGAGGTCTGGGGGATAGAAACCGAATCACCAGCAGTCTCGATGCACGACAACGTCGAGGTTGACGTCGTTTCGGGCCCGTATACCCGTTCATCCGGAATCGCACTCCGAGATGACGAAATCGACCCGGATTCGATCACCGTTGAGGGAATCGTTCGCGGTGTCACTGCAGAGATTGTCGAACCCGATAACGGTACACAACGTGAGATCCGTGAGAGTGAGCTCTCGATCGAGGTTATCAACTCGAGTGACACCGCGAGTACGCTTCGAATCGAGCTTCGCGATACGGCAACCGGAGATCCGATTATGCTCGATACCCTCGACGATCCGCGGTTCTCGTTGATCGGTCAGGACGCTCGGTCAGGGTACATTGCTGTTGGTGATCGCCGTGTCAAAACGGACGCAACAGGAACCGCCGAGATAACAGTAAGCAAGCCGGGAATCTACACGGCTGAGTACCACCCAGGATCGTGGCGCTCACATCAACCAGCCTATCTCGGGGATACCGCTACGGCCACCTGGCATCCACTGACGTCACCCACTGGCTGGTTTACGCTGCTGGTCGATCTCGTACGCTTTACCCTCCCGTTTGCAGTCGCCCTCTATGCCGCCAAGCGGATTGGCACCTTCTTGAAATTCAATGACGAGCTGCCATGAAAATCAACCAACAAACATACTGTAGACGAAACGTCCTCAGGGTATTGGCCATCGCTACATCGGTAGGGTTGGCTGGCTGTACCGCCTCAGACAACGACGAATCAGCGACTAAATCGAACGACTCCCTCGAGTTTACCTCGAGAATCGAGGAGACGCAGCTGGTTCTTCGCTTCCAAGCGGGCGTAATCGACCAGGTGAACGTTGTCGATCCCGCAGGAGAACTCTTCGCGACTCGAACGGTCGAAGCTGGTGTTTCTCGACTTGCCGTCGAGATCGGGACAGAGTATACCCCAGGAACATATGACGTGATCGGCCTCGCTGCAGATGAGGTCGTGGAAACCCACTCTTTGAAACTCGAACCAAATCTCGAGTTGATCGACCTTCGGTTAGGCAAAAACCATCCCGAAGAGATGTATGAAGGGGCAAATGAGCTAGATATAGCAGCAAAAGCAATACTCTATCTTACAAACACGGGTTCCGCATCAACTGCAGTCACGTCACTTCGATTTCGAGGAGACGTACCTCTCCCAACACACGAAAGTTATGACGAGACAGGGGATTGCGGTATCTACGATACTGACAATAAAGTTGGGGGTAATGCAGACGAGGTCGTAATCCCAGCTGGTGAGACAATAGTCATCTACAGCAATACACGACCGTTCTCACCTACCGCTCGGGGAGCTGAATGTAATTTAGCAGGGTACGAGGGTCGTTTCACTGTAGAGTTATCCTCTGTTCACGCTTCTCAGGATATCAAACTTGAATACACGATACAGTATCAAGATACTAAACCTCGGGGCTGTGCATACGAGATCGAGAGGGTACCATCATGATTGCATGGTCCCTTAGCGATATCGGGATCAAGTGGTTTGAAGATGCCATCGACAAACTCATCGAATGGTTCCAAGAAGGGCTAGCAGACGCTTACGGAGCGGTTACAGCACAGGTATTCGGAACACCAACACCAGAAACTGATGGCGCGTTCGTGTTTGGTCAACCGACAAATACACCGTGGGTAGACATTCATAACGCTCTCGTCATAGGCGAGATCATGCTCGTTGCCCTCCTGTTGCTCGTAATGTGTGTCCAAGGTCGACACACGATCCGAATTTTCAATATGGGGAGCGCCTACGATGCTCGGAAAACGAAGCGAAGCGCCTGGACGGGCGCATTTCTAATTGTGACGTGGTACTGGGTTGCCGTGTTAGCCCTCTATCTAGTCAATGGGTTCACTATTGCACTCATTCCTGATGTAGCCACAGTTACAACAGTAATGGTCAATTTGCTGGATCTCACAATCTCGAACCCACTTCTCGCCCTCTTTTTGACCGGCATCGGTGCAACAGCGATGTGGATTCTTCAGGCGTTGTTTTTTCTTCGAGAGATCATGCTCTACATCTTCATCTACGCGATGCCGGTCGGGATTGCACTCGCGTTTGGCAATTTGCCCGTCGTCTCTCACATCGCGAGGACGGCCTGTATGAAGTTCGTCCCGCTGGCGATCATGCCGATCCCCGTTGCGCTCCTGTTCAAGGGCTATGAACTCCTCTTCGGTGACGGTGCAGACTCGAGTCTCGTCCCAGACAGCGCCTTTCTGAGTTATCTCATTGCCGTCACACTCCCACTACTATCGATCATCATCGTCTGGAAGCTGTTCAAATACGCTGCACCGATGACGACCAGAGTTATCGGTGCAACGAGCAACGCGACGGTGACAGCTGGTGCAGTCGTTGGTGCAGGGACAATCGCTGGGCCTGCAGCCGCCTCAGCAGCGGCACGATGGGGGCCAAAAGCTGCGGCAGGGTATACCGTGGCTTCGAGGTTTGGTGAGTCAGGAACTCAATCCGCTTCTAGTGTGGCTACGGGTGCAGCTTCCGAGAGCCAGACAGCGAACGACAATACGGTGAGGGATTCCTACGGCAATTCTGGAATCCCCGACTATCGTCGTACAGAAAACGATCCGGGGTACTACTAATGACGCGAGAACACGACGCCGCGAGTCGCCGTATTATGGATAAATTCGGCGAAGAGAGTCGCATCCCACTGTTGAATATCGATGAAGGGGACGTCTACGTCTTGGTTGGCTTCCCGATTGCAGGTCTGCTCTTTGGAGGCTTGACCGGGCTCGATGGGGCGATTCTTCCGTTCGTCTTACTTGGAGTTGTCCTCGGTGGCGCGATTGTCTACGCCTCACCGGGTCATCTCCCGGCGACCGTATGGCTCGGAGACGTCTATCGCTACTATTGCAAACGGCCGCGATTCACCTACAGTAGCGAAGTCGATCGAGACTCTGACGAGCCAACCACCGATGGCGGCCTAATCAACTACACGCCGTTCAAGCCCGATGAGTCCACACAGGACCTCACCGCTATTGCCCGCGCCTGGCCAGGTGCTGGCGCGATCGAACGAACTGATGGCACGATGGAGGCATTCCTCGAGATCGATGCTGGCAACATGGATTTCGCCATGTCTGGTGACTGGGCACACATTCAGCGGCTCGGCGAAGAGTTTGCAAATCGTGAGCTCAATTTCAAACTCACCTTTCACGCGACAACCCGGGCGTTTCCCGTCGAGCGCCTGATCGATCGGATCGACGATCGACTGCTTGACGAAGACGTCAAAGATAACCCGGTTTTCGAGGTGTTGCTCGAGGAGTATCGTGAGAAGCGACCGCGAGAGCTGTCGGGGACTACGCAGCTCCGATACTTCATGGGCGTCGAAGTCGCTCCACTTGAGGTCTACGACCGCTATCAAGACGAGCGTTCACCAGCCGAGAAGCTCACCTCGTTTCCAGTGATCGGCTTTCTGTTCAATCCGTTCGTCACTCGACGAGCGAACATGAGCGATGGCGAGTTACGAGCAGCGATGTTCGAGAAACTCGAGACGCGGCGGCGAGCGGTCCAGACCGAGTTCGTGCAGAAGGCTCCAGGGTGGTCTGCCCGCCCGTTGAGCACGGTCGAAATGTTCCTCCTTGCGATGGACTTCTGGAACGGCGAAGAACACGAGTACGACACTCCGGAGAACGCGATGCGCGAACAGCCAGTGATCGACAACCGGGAGAGGCGAGACGAATGAGCGACGGATTGATCCGATTCGCTCTCATCGGATACGTAGCACAGACACTGCCCGACCCAGCAACACAGGAAGGAATCGTTCTTTATCTGGGGCTCACCGTTGTGGGTACACTTCTCGTAAGGAGTAGCTGGGATCGGTGGCACACAGAGGAAGTCAACGAGGTCGAACTGGGCGACCTTCTCGTGCAGGCAACGATCGAAGCGGCCCAGGATGAGCGTACGGTTCTCGACGAGGTAGCTCACCGGCATCAAAACCTCATCGCTCCCGAGGCAATTGAATGGGGGACACGGACGGTACGAGTCGGCGAGCAATGGACATCAACGCTCTACGTTGCAGACAACCCGGATTATCCCAAAGACGGCTATCTGAACGAGCTCTTCGAACTGACCGACGTCGAATTCGATCTCACGGTCCACCTCACGCCCAAGAACCAGGAACAGGCTCGAGACGAATTACAGCGAGCCGCAGACGATTTGCAAGCAGATGCTGACCTCGAACGGAGCGTCCGTGGCGCGTACTTACAGGAACGAGCAGCCGAAGCCGTTTCGACGTACAAGAGCGTCGAGAGCGGAAGCCGTGTCTTCAGACAGGGCATGTTCATCACGATCCGTGCCCAAACGCGCGATGAACTTCGAGAGCACGTCCGAACCGTTCGGAGCCGACTCCGGGAAGACCCTGCCGGACTTTCGCCAAAGACGGCCATCTGCAAGCAGGACCTGGCACTTCGGGCAGCCGCCCCAGTTGGATCGAATCCCTTCGGTCGTGAAGCAACAGCATTGGGCGGAGCCGTAGGCGCTCTCTTCGCGTCGATACATTCGGCGACAATTCTCGAGGATGGCGGCGTCGAGTTCGGCACTCACTGGAAGAATCAGAGTCCGGTCGTGATCGATCCGTTCGCCCGTGAAAACGGCTATGCCATGTTTACGATCGGCGATCCTGGCTCCGGGAAATCGTTCGGTTCGAAACAGAACTTCATCCGCTCGATCGAGCAGAGCGAAGATCGCATCGGCATCATCCTCGAGCCGTTGAATAACTGGGCTGGCGTCGCCGACGCCCTCGGTGGTGAACGAATCACGATTGGTGGAGAGATGGGACTCAATCCACTCGAGATCAAGCCAACCCCGGAACGCGTCCAGCGGGCGATGGGCGAAGACGCGAGTCCGTATCGCGAAAAGCTCGATAGCGTGATGAGCTTTCTCGCGAATTACTTCGCTCTTCGCGGGATTAGCCTCGACGACCGACGAACAACGCTCGAGACGGCACTCGAGCGAGCGTACACTCGAAAGGGGATCACCGACGACATTGCCACCCACCACAACGAGAGCCCGACGATGCGGGACGTCCTCGATATTCTCGAGGAGATGGTCGAGAGTCCATCGGAGTATGTTGTTCGGACGGCTGCAGAAGCAGGCAAGATCGAATCCGATGCGACGTGGCTCATCGATCAATTGCGACCATTTTCCCAGGAGGGTCGGTATGAGAACCTGGGCCGAAAGACGGAGTTCGATATTCGTGATGAGAAGGTGATCTACCTCGACCTCGCCCAACAGGAGGGCAGTCTCGGTGGCAGTACGAGCCTCATCATGCAGTTACTGATCTCACTCGTATACGAGCGCGCCAAAGAGACCGAGAAAGAAGTCGTCTTCGTCATCGACGAAGCGCGATACATCATGCAGGATGCGGCGAGTCTCAAGTATCTCGAGGTGGTCTTTCGCCACCATCGTCACCACAATCTGTCTATTCGGCTCGTCACCCAGACCGTCGACGAGTTCTTCCAACACCCCGAGTCGGAGGCGATCATCGACCAGTGTGCGATCAAGCAATTCCACCATCTCGACGGAATGGACCGTGAGTGGGCAGAGGAATTCGGCCTCAATACAGCACAGATGCGATTCGTCCAGGAGGCCGTCCCCGGTAACGATCGAACTGGGTACTCACAAGCCCTGGTCGGCGTGGACGGCGAGTGGCGTGGTATCGAAGTGCGCGCGATGGACCACGAAGCGACGGTGATCGACTTCGACCCGAAGGCACACACTCGAAGCGACCTTCCAGGAGCGGGCGAACGAACTGTGGAGTTTGATGCTGACCGCACCATGGGTGACGGTCAGCGGGACAATGCCGTTTCAGACTGAGAAGATGATAGAAGAATCCATCCCAGAGAAGTTGCGCAATCGAGACCAGTGGCTCTGTTGGCGAAGCGAAGACCGCGACGGGAAATCCACGAAGGTGCCAATCGATCCGAAAACAGGTTCGTTCGCTTCGTCGACGGACGACACTACCTGGAGTGACTTCGATAGCGTCCTCGCATATTCTCACGCCGGTACCGCAGATGGAATCGGCTTCGTGTTCACCCCTAATGACCCGTTCGTTGGGATCGACCTAGATGATTGTCGCGATCCCGAGACAGGGCGTCCGGATACCGTGATCAAATCGATCGTGCAACAACTCGATTCGTATACCGAAGTCTCTCCATCGGGAACAGGATATCACGTACTCGTCGAGGGCGCGTTACCCAGTGGACGAAACAGACGTGGGCAGATTGAACTCTACGATCACGCCCGATATTTTACCGTCACTGGAGATCGCGTTCCTGGCTTGCCCACAGCGATCGAGCACCGCCAGACAGAGCTCGAGACGATCCATCGTGAGTACGTCGAGCGAGACTCGAGTGGAGATGAAAACTCGAGAGCAAGGACTGAGAGGAGAAGATCACGCCTCACGCTGTCAGATGAGGAGTTACTCGAAAAAGCTCGAGCGGCCTCGAACAGCGAGAAGTTTGAGCGACTTTGGAACGGATCGACCGTCGGGTACGATAGCCACTCAGAGGCAGATATGGCTCTGTGTTGTTTGCTGGCGTTTTGGACTGGCGGCAATCAGAACCAGATGGATCGACTATTTCGCCAATCGGGGCTCGTTCGACCGAAATGGGATGCCGTCCACTATGGAGATGGCACGACGTACGGTGAACGGACGCTCGAGCGTGCTGTCGAGCATACGACCGAATACTATGAGCCAGGTGCCCAAAAAGAAGCGACGGCAAAGGATCGATCGAGAGGGACGTCTGAGCCGGCAAGAGTGAGGGAGAACGATCGAGAGATGTACTATCTCGCCCGGAAGAATGAGATTTTAGAAAAGCAAGTGAGAATCCTTGAGGAGACGCTCGAGGAAAAGAACCAGCGCATTAGTGAGTTAGAGGGGGCAATCGAAGAGAGACAGGACGTGCTGACGAAGAAAGCGAGTGACGGTGGAGAAGAAATAGGCCAATCAAATTATACGCCCACTCTCTCGTTTTGGAGACGGTTACGACGACTCGTTGGCCCTCGGAATGAGTGATCACGCCGTTACTATTAGTGGATCGTCTATGGTTAACGGAGAAAAGGGCGCGCCCAGCCAGCGCTTAAGTCCCATGCCTAGAGTACCACCCAGCCTACACGTGGTCGCTTTAATCTACGTTCAACTCTCCAGACCGATGTGAACCCGCCAGGAACAGGATACGCTACGGATTACGGCGGTTGCACGGAGGAGTCTGTTGAGAGGTAACCAAACAACCAGTCAGCGATCGGTCCAGTATCCAGGGTGTGGCTATATAATGCAACTATTGAACAATACTAATACGCGCTTAGTCGACTAATGTCCTTGACTGTATACTGACCGATTTTCTGTATATAACCGCCAATTACCCAGATATATCAAATGAATCCACAATATTTATAATATTGTTAAAATAAATCCTTATATATATTTGTTTTTAGTTAATAATATTTGTGTTATGTATGTGAAATGGGCGTCTCCGCATCATATGAAAAGTATATAGTCCACAATACAAACCGACCGCAGGTCGGACAACCGGTTATAGGGACTGTCGACAGTGCATCACTTCACGCCGAACGAAACGGTGGTAGGGTCGCTAGAACGCTTGCGGGTCCGGCTGCCCCAGTCGTAACCTCCGCGAAGTGAGGGTCCAGTAGCGACCCAGGAACGACGTCAGAACGCGTGGCTCCCGTCAACAGCTCTCGATTGCACAATAGCCGCCCGCACAGTGACGTCAGTCGTACTTTCCATAGAGTTTGATCGTCTCACCGGCCTCGAGTTGCTCGGTCGTAGTCGTCGTGCCGCCGGCGATTCCGGCGGGAGTGCCTTCGCCGGAAGTGAAGAACCCGATAGCGTTTCGGTCCGGGAGGTGAATCCGGCAGTGGACCAGCGCGTCGCTGACCGTCCCGGTGTAGGTCAGGCCGGCGTGGACGTCGTAGATGCCGGCCTCGTCGACGACGAACGCGTGTTCGTCCGGGTCGAAGGTGATCCCCTCGGCGAACTCGACGTGGTCTAGCTCGACCTGGGCCTCCTGACCGAGGCTCTCGAGCGACTGGTCCGCCGAGAGCGTCGCCCGTCCGCCGACCTGGCTGCCGGCCCGTGAGACGGCCAGCCAGGTGTTCTCGCGGTTGGCGGCGATCTCCGGGTCAGGCTGGGGAGCCGGGGTTGAGTCGTCCTCATCGGAATCAGAATCCGCGAGCGCCGTCCTGTCCACGGCGGGCTGGAACAGCGTCAGGTCGCGGAAGACGTTGCCAGAGTCCGGCCCGGAGTTACCGAGTTCGCCCTGTTCGTGGACGACGTAGAACCGCCAGCCGAACGGACCGTCGTCGACGAGCCGGAGCGACCCGTTGGAGGCTTCGTTGCTCACGACGGTACTGATCTGGACGTTCTGCTCGACCGTACCCGTGTAGGGATTGAACAGACCGAGGAGAGTTCGATGGTTACCGTCCCACCACGACCCGCCTTCCGACGAAAGGCTGCGATTCCGGTAGAGGAAGACGAGGCGCTCCCCGTAGGGGGTCTCGATCATCTGTCCCCCCTTGGTCGCACCGTAGGTGTCCATTCGGGGGTGGAGCGACTGTTCGATGTAGCCGTGATTCGACCAGGTCTCGCCGCCGTCGTCGCTCTGGCACCACTGGAGGACGGGTGCGTCACTGGCGACGTCGGGATCCTCACAGCGGACGATGGCAGTCAGCGCGCCGTCCGACCGCGGTTGGATGACGTGTTCGTTCGGCCGGATCGGTTGGTCGTTTACGATGCCCAGGTCGGTGAGCGTATTGCTAGCCGGATCGTACTCAGCGAACTGGATCTCCTGCGGGCTGGCCGTGAAATCGACGTAGCCGACCTTGATGACCCCCTCCTCGACGAAATGAGGCAGCATGCGGTAGTTCTTGAATCGGTTAACGTTCTCGGTGATGGTCCAGCTTTTGGCGAGCGAGTCCCAGCGAAGTCGGTGGACGGCCGTCGCTTCGTTGCTACTCGTCCGCGGATCGACCTGCGAGTCGAAGAAATAGAGCGTGGTATCGTCCGTAGCGATCAACCCATTGCCGGTTCGCGACGGATCGATAGTCGACCCGAGGTCGAGCGTCTCGATGTCGGAGAAACTCTCGCCCTGGTCACGACTCTGTTTGAACGTGACGGTGGCCTCGCCCACGTACGTGTGTTCGTCGGTACCGTCGCGGGTGGCAACGACAATCGTCTCCGTTCCGTCCGGCGAGACGACCTCGAGGGACGAACACGGCACCGGCGACTCCTTGATCGTGGTCGTGGTCGCGACCTCGTGGTCGTACCACGGCCCCTGATCGGCGGCGGCCCCCAGGTAGCCGTTCTCGACGAAGAGGTTCTGCCCGCTGAACGACGAGAGACGGTCGTTCTCGCTCGTCGTCAGCGCGTCGAGGTTTAACAGCTCGTTGCCCTGTGCGTCGACATTCTGTGCCCATTTCTTCGGTGCCATCGCCTGTGAATTCTCCGAGGAATCGTTCAGGGTGTGTGCTTGCGGCTCGGTACTCGAGTCAGAAGCTGATGCGAGACCAATGGAACTCATGCCCATCAGTTGCATCAGACTCCGTCGGGAGGTTCTGAATCGACTCCCGTGGTTGTCACTCGTCTGGACGTGGTCGTCTGCGTGGTCTTTCGGCATAGTGGTTCACCTTCACGTGATACTGCATCACAATGGACAGGAGTGGAGATATTAAAGTTTGGGATGAGGAGTAGTATTATACCAACTAGAATTTTGTTGGTTGTATCCAGACCGCTCACCAGACAGAATCGAAATCTGCGGGTCGCGGCCGGAGTCGGCAGGTCGAACCTGCGAGAACGGCGAAAGGGCTGGCTGAGACACAGACGATGTGTCGTCCAATCCGGATCGACGGCCCGCTTACGTGTCCTCGACGGCTTCCTGGAAGCGCTGCGCGAAGCGATCCGCGGCGGAGTTGAGATAGGCGATATCGCTGCCGGCAGCGAGGAAGTCGACGCCGCGGTCAAGCCACACGTCGATATCGTCGACGTTTCCGACGACGGTCCCGACGGCGACGTCCGCTTCGTGGGCGGCGGTGACGATGCGATCGACCGCATCGTCGAATCGGCGCGTTTCGTCGCTTCCGAACGTACCGAGCGAGACGGCGAGGTCGCCGGGCCCGATAAACACGCCGTCGATCCCATCCACGGCGACGATGTCCTCGACGTTCTCGACGGCGTCTTCCGTCTCGATTTGGACGATGACGACCGCGTCTTCCGCGTCTTCCATGTACTCATCGAACTCCTTGCCGTACTTCGCGGGGCGAAGCGGGCCGACGCCCCGAATCCCCTCGGGTGGATACCGAGTCGCCTCCACGGCAGCTTCGGCCTCCTCGACAGTGTTCACCCAGGGGACCAGAATGCCGCTCGCACCCATGTCCAGGACGCGCTTGATGACGACGTGGTCGTTCCACGGGATGCGCGTGATCATCTCGGCGTGGCCGTCGGAGGCGTCCATGGCGCGCCCCATCTCGGTGACCCCGGAGACGTCGAGCGGGGAGTGTTCCATATCGACGACGATGAAGTCGTGTCCGTACTCGGCGATCAGTTCCGCAATCGATGGGTCCTCGAGGACCATCCACGATCCGAGCACGTGCGTTTGCTGATCGAATCGCTCTCTAAGAGTCATCACGGATCGATAACTGACAGGTGTTACCATAATACTTTATGTTGGCGACGAAGACGGCAGCTTCGCGTCCCGAGAAATCGGAGCGGCTGACCGAACCAACGTGCAAGCGCGTGCCTCGAGAGCCGCTTTCGTGGAACCTGCCTCGAGGATCGGGTCCACGCCGCATTCGACAATCGAACACTCAGGGGGTATAGTGAGGACCGATCGCGCCGCCAAGGTCATCGAAACCGATAGCCCGAAGTAAGCAGACGCGGTGGTCGTTCGGCTCCACCGAACGCGAGAAACCGTTTCGTCACGGTGTATCGACGAGCAGTGAGATAGAACGTATACCGAAAGCGCACGTGGCCAGAGATCGGATGCCCACCAGTTCCTCGCAACTGTTCGAGCCGGTTGCGGCCAGTCACAACGGTTACAGGAGGCGCTGGCGATCGCTGTCGAACAGTTTAATCTGGTCCGGCGGGACGGTAACCGAGACGGTTTCGCCAGGTTCGGGTTTCGTCACGTCGTCGACCAGCACGATGACCTCCTCGCCGTTCTCGCACTCGACGTAGATAGCGACCCTGTCGCCGTGTGGTTCGACGACCGTCACTGTCGCGTCGAACAGCCCCTCGTCACCGATCGAGAGTGCCTCCGGACGGACGGCCATCGTCATATTGGAATCAGGCTGCGCGGGAAGTCGGTCCGCTTGGTCGTTGGTGAGGGGCATCTCGAATACGTCGCTCGACAGCGTCATCCCGGCATCCCGGGTCACGAGCTCGCAATCGAAGAAATTCGTCGACGGGGATCCGATGAATTCAGCGATGAACTGCGTCTGGGGGTCGTGATAGATTTCGTCGGGGGTACCGACCTGGGCGATTTCACCGTCGTTCATCACGACGAGCTTGTCGGCCAACATCATCGCCTCCTGCTGGTCGTGGGTGACGAAGATCATCGCGATGTTGAGCTTCGACTGGAGGCGCTGGACCTCCACGCGCATCTGATCGCGGAGATTTGCGTCCAGAGCCGAGAACGGTTCGTCCAGCAGGAAAGCCTCTGGTTGAATCACCATCGCCCGCCCGAGACTGACCCGTTGTTGTTGACCGCCGGAGAGCGCTCCTGGTTTTCGATCCAGGAGTTCACTGATCCCGAGTATTTCTGCGGCCTCTTCGACGCGGTCTGCCTTCTCCTCCGGAGGCAGATCCGTCTTCATATCGAGGCCAAACCGGATGTTGCGACGGACGCTCATGTGCGGAAACAGGGCGATCGACTGGAAGACGAACGCCAGGTCCCGGTCTTTTGGTTTCTTTTCCGTTACGTCCTCGCCATCGATGACGATGCGACCGGCATCGGGAATCTCGAGCCCGGCGACACAGCGGAGCGTGGTCGTCTTCCCACATCCCGATGGCCCCAGCAGGACGACGAACTCACCTTGCTCGATGTCGAGATTGATGTTCTCACAGGCGACGACCTCGCCGCCGTCGAACGTTTTCTTGACGTCTTCGATTTTGACGTGAGCGGATTCGGATCGCTCTCCGTCCCCCGGGTCTCGTGCAGTTCGGACTGTGTCCGGGTCGTCAATGCTACTCATTGTCTATCCATACTTGCTCCGTTCTGACTAATAAACTTGCCCAATTAGTGATCCCGTGTACGCGCGCTGCGCAAGCCCAGTCCGCCCGCAGAGAAGTGAACGGTCTCGTTCGAGAGTGACTGCACCAACCCATATAAATAAGGACGCGCCATACGTGACGTGTGAACGTTGAATGACCCACGGAACAGAAGGCCAACTCCAGGCCGTGATCAACGAAGCGTACAATCGGGTCGAGGGCGCCGACGCCCAGTCGATGAACATCCAGGCTGGACGGGCGCTGGGCGAGGCCATCCGCACGACGCTCGGTCCCAACGGTATGGACAAGATGATCGTGGACTCACTCGGTGGCGTCGTCGTCACGAACGACGGAGCCACCATCCTTCGGGAGATGGACATCGAGCACCCCGGGGCAAAACTGGTGGCCGAGGTCGCCCAGACACAGAAGAACGAGGCCGGCGACGGCACGACGACGGCCGTGGTGCTCGCAGGCGAGTTGCTCCACCAGGCCCAGAAGTTGATCGATAAGGGAATCCATCCGACGTCGATTATTCAGGGGTATCGGCGCGCTATCACGAAGACCTACGACGTCCTCGAGACGAACGCACTCGAGATCACCACCGACGACGAGGCGACCCTCGCGCAACTCGCCGAGACGGCGATGACGGGAACGGGAGCCGACGGCGATCGCGCCTATCTCGCCGAACTCGTCGTCGAAGCCGTCACACAGGTGTCTCACGGACGATATCCCGTCGACGATGCGATCGATATCGAAGGGATTCCGGGCGGCCTGGTCACCGACTCGGAGTGCATCCAGGGAACCATCATCGAGAAGGAACCAGCCCAGATGGGAATGGCATCGCTGGCCACTGATGCGTCGATCGCCGTGTTCGAAGACGGGCTCAAACTAGACGAGAGAGGTGACGGCGCGCTGTCGATCAGCGACTACGAGACGAAACAGGCGATCCTCGACGACGAAGCGGAGACGCTTCTCGAGCGGGTCGAGCGGCTCTCGGAGCTGGACGTCGACATCGTCTTTGCGGGCGGGGAACTGGAGCCACTGGCCGTCGAGGAACTGGTTCGACGCGGGGTCCTGGTCTTCCAGAAGACCCCAACTGACGCGCTCGAGCGGCTCGTCAGGGCAAGTGGTGCGACCGTCAGTTCCAGAGTGGATGCCCTGGACTCGGGGAAGTTGGGGTCGGCCGGACGCGTCGAGGTCGGAAAACGGGCGTGGACGGACGTCGTGTTCGTCGAGGAGTGTCCGGATTCGGGCACCGTAACCCTCCTTCTGCGAGGCGGGCCAACTCACGTGATGGACGAACTCAAGCGACCAGTCGTCGATGCGATCAGCGTCACGAGTAACGCACTCGAGAAAGGGGCTATCTGTCCCGGCGGGTGTGCTATGGAGGTCGAGATTGCCAGTCAGCTTCGGCAAGCAGCCGACCGGATCGCTACCAGGGAGCAACTCGCGGTCGACGCGTTCGCTGACGCACTCGAGACCCTCCCGAAGACGATCGCGGAGAGCGCCGGACTCGATCCAATCGACGCGATCGTCGAACTCCGTCGGGAGCACGCCGCCGGCAACGCGACGGTGGGAATCGACGGTCAGGAGGCCGAACTCACTGACGCCGTCGACGCGGGGATCGTTGACTCGGTGCGGGTCAAACGAACGGCGATCGAAACCGCAGCCCAGGCCGCGATATTCCTCTTGCGCGTCGATGACGTGTTGCTCTCCGAGAAACTGCCCGACGACGAACACGGCGGGACGGACCCAGGAATGCCCCGGTAGGGCCGACGCACTCGGCGTATCGAGATCGACGACGCAGGCGTAAGCTCGAAGTCGCCAAAGCGAAGCACTCGCGTAAACTGAGGCTTTACTCTCGAGTCGTGACCGAAGCGCTACGCTCGAGTTGAGGCGACGAGCCGTCTCCCTGTTAGAACGTCACGCGGCGTACAGTTCACGGTCGGCTACCACGACCGGTCCGACCGAATCCGAACTCAGTGCGCGTACCTGGCTTCGCGGATGGACGACCGGACCTGGTTGACGAGGACGATACCGGTGAGCAGGGTGAACGTCAGCATGAATCCGACGACGACGAGGTTGTCCTGGTTCAACGAGAGGACGAGGCCGAGGCCGACCGCCAGAAAGCCGAAGACCGTGGCCATCATCTGCTGTGTGAAGATATCCGTGAACGGTATTGACGAATTCATGTGTGAGTAACCCATACTCGCACGTGCCTATAGTATTTTTCCTCGGTCGACACTGGAATCGCGTTTGACCCCTCATCGTCTGCCAGGGGAGGGCGGTCCGGACGTCGCCCACCCTCTCGAGGCCGAGCGTCGATCCATCACCCACGCGGTGAGACTGACAAGCGCTCGAGGAACAGCCTGCGATTCGGTGTGCGGTCTCGAAGTGAGTTCCCCGACCGGTCGATCGATGAGAATCGCCAGAAAAACGCGGCGCCCAGTTACTGGAACGTCTGGGTGAGACTCTTGCGGGCGAACAGGTACATGAGCGCCGGCGGCAGGCTGATCAGCACGGTCCGGGCCATGACGACCCCCTGCTGGAGGGAGGCGTCGGCGCTCACGGCCTCGTTCAGGCTCGCGATGGCAGGCTTCGCGCTATCGACGGTCAACAGGAGCCCGAAGAAGAACTCGTTCCAGCTGATGACGAAGGCGAAGAAGCTCACAGCGAGGATACCAGGGACCGACAGTGGCAAGATAACGCGTACGAACGCCGTAAACGGCGTACAGCCGTACACCTGGGCGGCCTCCTCGATGTTTGCGGGGAGCGCGCTGAGGTAATCGCGCATCAGGAAGACCGTGAACGGGACGAGGAAGACCAGGTCGATCAGCCAGAGACCGACGATGTTGTCCGAGAGTCCGATGTCGATGAAGGTGACGGTGATCGGGATCGCGGCGATGATCACGGGGAACAGCAACACGCCGACGACGGCGTAAAAGAGCAGGGACTTGTGGGCGAAGTCCCGCCGCGCGAACGCGTACGAGGCCGGGAGCGTGATGAGAAGCGTGAGAATCGTCGAACCGAGCGCCCTGAGGTAGCTGTTCTCGAGCAGCGGCGCCGTGGATTGCCAGGACTGACGATACCACTCGAACGTCGGGTCCTCCGGGATCCAGATCGGGTTGTAGAAGTTCGCGGCACTCCGGACCGACATCGACAGGGCGAACAGCGCGGGCACCAGCGCGACCACAAACAGGGCGACGACGACGAGCACGCGCGCAACCGACCAGAGGATTCCGGAGAGGTCCTGCTGGCCGCCGCGTCCGGTGAGACGGCTCATGCGACCCCCTCCTGTTCGCTCGCGGTTCGTTCGAACCACCACATCAGCGGCAGGACGGCCACGATGACCACCAGGACGGTGAGAATGCCGACCGCCGCGGCCCGACCCATCTGCTGGTTGGTGAAGGCGAAGTCGAACAGCGTGACCGAGAGCGGCGAGGTGTCGTACCCGGGCCCGCCGCGCGTGAGCTGCCACGTCTGTGCCGTCTTGAGCATGTTCTGGACGACCCGGAAGATGAGGACGAACAGGATGGCACCCTTGAGGTGCGGGTACGTGATGTAGCGA
This sequence comes from Saliphagus sp. GCM10025317, assembly GCF_042663665.1. Lineage (NCBI taxonomy): Archaea > Methanobacteriati > Methanobacteriota > Halobacteria > Halobacteriales > Natrialbaceae > Saliphagus > Saliphagus sp. GCM10025317. Next base: position 644,840 of record NZ_JBHTAQ010000005.1, on the reverse strand, counting down.
AACATCTGGAGGCGGTTCGCCCCATAGACTTTGGCGGATTCGTACAACTCGTCGGAGACGCTCTGGCGCCTGGCCAGGATGATGATGAACACCCACGGCCAGTACGTCCAGGTGAGACTCCCCAGCACGACGAGAATCGCGGGCCAGGTCTCCTGGCGCCAGTAAGGGAGCGTATCGATGAGGCCCCAGTTGGTGAGGACGGTGAAGAACGGGCCGAAGTTCGGCTCCAGAAAGTAATAGAGGATCGTCCCCGAGGCGACAGGCGGGATGACGAACGGGAGCAGGAACGTCGTGCTCACGAGGTCCTTGAGGCGCGTGGTGTGGTAGACGGCGAGGGCCGCGACCACCCCGACGATCAGCTGCGGAATAGCCATGAGCGCCATCAGAATCGTCATCCGCAACGACGCCACGAACGCGTCGGACGCGATGAAGTTCGTGTAGTTGTCCAGTCCTACCCAGCTTCCCTGGCCGACGCGAAGCGGCCACTCGAAGAAACTGATGTAGATGCCCCGAATAATCGGGAGCCAGAGCATGACGACTATGGCGAGCAATGCGGGGAGGATGAACAGGTAGACTTTCCACCGTTCGGGAAACCGTTCACGGAGTCCCCCCACCGCGAGGCTGTGGCTTGTACTCATGTGTCGTTCCATTGCTACCGGCGTATTAAAGCTACTGGGTTCGGGCCGTAACCGGCTGACGACGGAAGAATTCGGGACTGCCGTTGCACTACTGCGGCCGCGGTACCGGCGCTCCCAGCCGGCGACGCTGTCGCGTGGCGATCTCCTGTCGGGGCCTCGAGGTCGAACGACGATTGGGGGTTACGCGAGTCCGACGTCCTCTCGGGCGGTCTCGTACCACCCGTCCATCGCTTCCTCGAGCGTGAGGTCGCCGGTCAGGAACTGCGGGAGGTACTCGCCGGCTCCACCCAGGACCGGTGCGACGGAGCCAACCTCCGGACTCCCGTACCCCAGCGACCACGCGCCGCCGTTTTCCATCTGCGTGCGACAGGCCTCGAACCAGTGATGTTCGTCCTCCCACTCGACGTTGTCCTGGGCGGCGTCCCAGGTGTCCCGCTTGCTCGGGATGAATCCGGACTCCTGGGCCATGATCTCGTGGAAGCCGTCGCTGAGGACGTAGTTCGCGAGGAAGAAGATAGCCGCTTCCTGGCGGCGCTGTTCCTCGTCGTCGTTCTCGTCGACGGGCACGATGTTGTAGGTCCACGGCGTCTGGTTGCTCTTGTCTTCGCCCCACATCGGGTACCAGCGGAGCGATCCGTCCTGCAGGACCGACGGGTTCGACCCCGCGACGCTCTTGTGGTGTTTCGGTTCGGGGTTGATCTGACCGTAGCGGTTCGTGGTCGCGATCTGCCCGGAGACGTCGGGACCCCCGAGCGACGCCGTGTCGGGGGCAATGACATCCTCGTCGAGGAGTCGCTTGAACCGTTCCATCGCACTGCTCCACGCGTCGTTGTTGACGATGACGTCGGAGTAATCCTCGCTCATCAGCGACGTCTCCTCCTTGTCGCCCAGCTGCGGTAACTGCCCCCAGAGGAAGCCCAGGACGTCGCCACCGGAACCGGGGATCTGGAAGCCGAACTCGGCGTCGGAGTTCTCCTGGAGCTGGCGCGAGAACTCGATCGCCTCCTCGAACGTCGACGGCGGGAAATCGTCCTCCAGTCCCGCCTGTTCGACGAAGTCGTACCGCGCCAGGACGGGACTGCGCGGGCTGTTGAAGATGGGGAAGTGAGGGACGTCGATGTCCGGGAGCCCCCGCGCCAGCCACTCCATGCCCTCGAACTGCCACTCCAGGTCGCCGATGGTGTCGTCGTCGAACTGGTCCGAGTAGTCCTGCATCAGGTCGTCGGCCGTGTAGTAGTACTCCGGATCCAGGTTCACGCCGAACGCCGGCGTCCAGGAGTGGATGTGCGGGCCCTCCCCGTTTCGAATCTGCTGTGGCCAGGCGTCAGCGATCCCGCCGTCGAACGTGAGGTTGACAGTCGCGCCCGTGTCGGACTCGAACTCCGCGACCAGGTCCCTGATGAACTGTTCCTGGCCCGTGTTGACGCCGAACCAGTCCCACATCTCGAAGGTAACGCCATCGAATCGCCCCTCGGCGTCCGGCGCGTCCGTCACGATTCGGTCACCGTCACCGTTCCCGTTTCCGGTACCGTTTCCATCCCCGTTCCCGTCGTCAGACGTACACCCTGCGAGGAGACTGCCGGCGCCGACGCCGGCCATGGTCATGAATCTCCGCCGGGACTTCTGGCTATCACTGCTTGCGCGGTCCATGATTACAGTTAACACGTTAGTTGAGCGGTACAAATAGTTACTGGAATCGTTAGTGCGACGGAACCTCGGAATTAACGAGTGGGTGGGCGAGCACCGACTCGTCGGAGCGCACCCCGTCGGCGAGGGGTCGAGGAGAAACGTTTTAGTCGCGTTCCAGGAATACTGTACGTATGGATTTTGCAATGTGGGCCTATCCGTGGGACCTCCGAGACCAGGGCGTCGACGACGCTGTGGACCGCCTGGTCTCGGCCGGAATCGACGAACTCAACGTCGCGACCAACTACCACGCGGTTCACTCGTATTCACCCACGAACCCGACCAGCAAGTCGTACTTCGCGCGGGCCAGCGCCTACTTCCAGCCCGACGAGGGGTACGGGGACCTCGAGCCGGTGCCGGCCGACCGAATGGGCGACGACGACTGGCTCGCCGAAATCACCGACGCGCTGGCGGATTCGCCGATCTCGGTGACCGCGTGGACAGTCGGGTGTCACAACTCGCGGCTCGGACTTGCGAACCCGGACCTCACGATCACCTCGCCCCACGGTGATTCGCTACCCTTCGGGCTCTGTCCGTCTCAGCCCGCCGTGCGCGCGTACCTCGAGAACCTCGTTCGCGACCTGAATTCGCGAGGAAGCTTCGAGCGCATCGAACTGGAGTCGTTCGACTACTTCTTCGGCAGCGGCCACGGATGGCACCACGACAAGGTGTTCGTCGAACTGGGGAAACTCGGGACGTTCCTCCTCGGGCTGTGTTTCTGTGACGAGTGTCGAAGCGCGGCCGCGGACGACGGAATCGACGTCGAGGCAGTGCGGGAGACGTGCGTCCGGACGATCGACGCAATCGCCGACGGAACGCTGCCCCCGTCGCTCGACCCGCTGCAGTGGATCGAGGCGCACCCGCGCGTCGGCGCGTACCTGTCGGTTCGTGAACGATCGCTCGTCGACCTCTTCGAGTCTGTCCGGGCGATCATCGATACCCAGCTCGGGTACACCATCGGGACGCTGGACGTCGGCGACGAGTGGCTCTTCGGTATCGACCTCCCGAAGGTCGCCGACTCCCTCGATTACGCCACGACGCTCGCCTACGAGTCGTCGGCGTCGGCCGTCGTCCACCAGGTGAACGTGGCGAACGAGTTGACGCCGGAGCTTCCGATACACGTCGGCGTACAGCCGGGACCGCCGGTCGTCGACGACGGTGACACGGTGACGGCGATCGTGGACGCCGTCGCGAACACCCGGACGGAGCGGGTATCATTCTACAACTTCGGGCAATTGCCCGAGCGAAGCTTCGACTGGCTCGCCCGCGCCACGAGACCGTACCGCTGACGAACGCTCGGACGGCGGCCCACCGCTGGTGCCGTGACGTCGGCTTCGCGAAGCACAGGGTGTCACGCTCTCGGCGGCACCCGGCTCTCGCCCCTTGCGTAGTCGGTTTCGCGACGCCGCGCCGATTGCGGAGAGCAGCAGTTTTTTGACCCGTCCGGTCAATTTGCAGGTATGCTCCCCCGGACAGGACTGGCAAGTCACTCGTTCAGCACTCACACGGCACCGGAGATTACGGACCTCGCCCAGCGAGACGGCTCCGTTCTCGTGGTGCCCGTCGGCAGCGTCGAACAACACGGCGAACACCTCCCCGCGGGCACGGACACTATCCTCGTCACCGAAGTACTGGCGGCGGCGCTCGAGCGACTCGACGACGTCCCGGTCCTGTCGACGCCGCCGGTCTGGTGTGGATACTCCCCGCACCACCTCTCCCTGGGAGGGACGCTCTCTGGGGAGTTCACCACGCTCAAGGCCCAGCTCGAGGAGATTGCGAGCACGGGATTGGAGAACGGCTTCGACACCATGGTTTTTCTCAATGGCCACGGTGGGAACACGGCACTCATCGAAACGGCGGTGAGCGAAGTCGGCCAAACACACCCCCTCGTCGAGGTACACGGCCTCACCTACTTCGAAGTCGCAACTGATCTCGTCTCGGAGATTCGCGAGAGTGATCTGGGTGGAATGGCCCACGGCGGCGAGTTCGAGACATCGCTCATGCTGGCGCTCTATCCGGACCTCGTCGGTGACGAACGCGTCGGTGAGTACCTCGACGAGCCGTACGACCTCGGGAATCGAGACCTGGTGAAGGGCGGTCCCCTCGCGGTATATCGTGAATTTTCGGAGTATTCCGCGAGTGGTGCGATCGGTGATCCGTCCCTGGCAACGCTAGAGAAGGGCAATACGCTTCTGGACGGGATTGCAACTGAATTAGCCTCGTTTTTCACGTCGATTTCCGAGCGGAATCGGTCTAACTAGCCCTCTCGAGGTACTCTCGTTCGCCGGATCTGTCCACTGCAAGGAGCCTTGCCGAAACAGCACTCGAGTTGGAAGCCTCTCGGAATCTGGATACCACCTGTGGACGCAGTCGACTTTCAAAGCTGGTGGTCTCGGCTCTTAATCCATTTATATTGGAACAAGGGGTGGCCAGAGGAGAGTAATTCCAATAGGGACGGAAATATGAAAATGGATCCATCCAGCGTGGAAGCCTACAATAGGTAACAAGCCGCTTGCGAGAACGCTGGCGCATTGAGATCGAGCTGAAGGGGGCGACTCAGTCGCAACTAGAATTACAAGCCTAAGCATGTAATATCACGAGTCGATTCTTCGATCGAGAGCACATCCTATCGACTTCGAAACGGACGATGGAATCCAATATAGTCGGAACGATGATGAGAGCCGCCTATAACGGTACGGATGGGGGCTGTAATTCCATCAATAATGGAAGCTGGAGTGATGGATCCTCGTTCATTGGATGTCTGGGCTTTCGAAGGGAACGTTAATCATCGTGGGCCACGAGGAAGCAGTATGCAACGAGAGGCCGAGTCCGGCAACACGATTCAGGCACTCGAACGGGCCTTCGAGATCGTAGAAACCCTCCGAGAACACGAGGGCCTCACTCTGACAGAACTCTCAGAGTTACTCGAGTTACCGACCAGTACCGCCCACGTCTACCTGAAGACCCTGGAAAAAGAGGGGTTCGTGACCCGCGAAAACCGGACCTACCGGAACGGGCTCAAATTCCTTGAGTACGGTGGCTACGCCCGTCGGCAGTACGAACTGTACAGTGCCGCGCGCCCGGTCCTCATGGAACTCGCCAATCAAACCGGCGAGCGAGCCGGGCTAGGTATCGAAGAAAACGGCAAGCGGGTCCTCATTAGCGTCGAGGACGGGACGTCAGCGGTGAGCGACAACGTCCCCATCGGTGAATTTACCGAGATGCACTGGACTGGCCTCGGGAAGTGCTTGCTCGCGTACTTGCCCCAGCAGCGCCGAGAGCAGATCATCGACGAGAGCGAGTTACCCAGAAGCACGGCAAACACGATCACCGACCCCGACGAACTCCGGCGCGAGCTGAAACAGATCAGGGAACAGGGCTACGCGATCGAGGACGAAGAACGGAGGGAAGGAATTCGTGGTGTAGAGGTTCCTATTCTCACGCCAGACGACGAAATTCTCGGCTCCATCGGGCTCACGGGCCCCGTCAACCGGTTCGATGCCACACAGATCACCGAGTACATCACGCTGCTCGAGGAGAAAGCAACCGTCGTAAAGTTGCGGACGGTCTACTACTGACCGGCCTCGGACAGCGTCTGGTCGATGTGTATCGGAGCACGGGACGGCATACCACAAATTTAAGACAGGGGCCGGGAATCGGTAAGTATGGAGATTACAGCGGTTAGTGCAATCCCCGTAACGGTACCTCTGGACCCGATAGAAGACGGAGGGATAGCACCCTATCGAACGAACCACGGCGCGCTGTCCGAGATGGATCGAATTCTCGTTCGCGTCGACACCGACGAGGACTACGTCGGCTGGGGTGAAGTCCGGGCCTTCCTCTCGCCGGCAGCCACGATCTCCGTCATCGAGGACGGCGTCGCGCCACTCGTCGTTGGGCAATCGCCCTTCGAGATTGGGAAGTTGCGACGACAGGTGTTCGTCGAATACACGAACTCGAATATGTTCTTCGCGCCTGTCGAGACCGCCTGCTGGGACATCGTCGGGAAAGCGCTGGACCGCCCGGTGTACGAGTTACTCGGCGGGTGGACAGCAAACCATCAAACTGAAATGAAACACCGTGATTACGTCGCCTCAGGAGAAGGCGATCGGCGCGTCGAATTCGCGTACGCGCTCGGAATCTTCTCGCCCGAAGAGTCCCGTCGCTACGCCCGGAAGGTCCTGGAGGAGGGCTACAACGTCCTCAAGACGAAGGCGGGCCGCGACTGGCGGACGGACGTGGAGCGAATTCGAGCGATGCACGACGAGGTAGACGGCCAACTAGAGTTCCGTATCGATCCGAACCAAGGGTGGACCGCCGAGGATACTGTTCGGCTCTGTGCCAAACTCGAGGACGCCGAGATCTATTTGCAGTACGTCGAACAGCCCATTCGGATCGACAATCACGGTTCGTTGGCGTCCCTGCGGAACCGCACTCGACAGCCGATCGCCGCCAACGAAGACACCTACGTTCCCAGAAATATGCGCCACCTGATCGAGACGAACGCAGTCGACGTCGGCGTCATCGATATCACTCCATCGGGCGGAATCGCAGGCGTTCGAGAGCTTGCCAGCATCGCGGAAGACGGTGGCATGTCCCTGGCTCACCACTGTGCGTTCGATCTCGGGATCCGGACCGCCGCGATTCTCCACACCGTGTACAGCACGCCGGCGATCAACCTCCCGAGTGATACGGCCTACTTCGGGTGGGAAGCTGACGTCATTCAGGATTCCTTCACGATCAACGAGGGCCACATGACCGTCCCAGACGGTCCCGGTCTGGGAATTGACGTCGACATGGACGCGATTGAACGCTATCGGCAGTGAAGACGTCCCGGAGGCGTGTCCAGCGAAACGCTGCTGTATAGCAATTCAGCCACTCAGCGGGTGACGTGACTGAACCAGACAATAGCCAGATACACTACCTTCAGGGGCGAGGGCCGAACGGGGCCTTGGGTTAGGACGTCAGACGCGATGGGCCGCCCAGCCGCCATCCACGTAGAGATCCGCTCCGTGGATGTAACTCGCTTCGTCACTCGCGAGGAAGGCAACGACATCTGCGACCTCCTCCGGTTCACCCAATTCGGGTAAGAGCGTCTGCTGTCGACTCCGTTCGATGCTCTCCTCGTCCTGATAATCCTGGATAGGGGTCTTGATGTAGCCGGGGGAGACGCAGTTCACGTTCACGTCGTGTGGTCCTAACTCGACCGCTAAGTCCCGGGTGAGATTGACCTGCCCGGCTTTCGCAGCAGCGTACGCGGGACCGGATCCGCCCTCTGTCGCGTTGACGGAGGCGATGTTGACGATGTCGCCGCTCACGTCCTTCAGATGAGGAATTGCGAACTTACAGCAGAAAAAGGTCCCATCGAGGTCGACGCCCAGCATCGTTCGCCAGTCGTCGATACTGGTCGACTGGGAGTCACCGAGGATCGAGACACCAGCATTGTTGATGAGGACGTCCAGTCGACCGTACGCCTCGAGCGTCTCGTTGATGAGTGATTCGACTGCGACGGGATCGGACACGTCGGTCGATACGAAGACGGCGTCGCCCGGGGTCTCCTCTCGAATCAGCCGTTCGGTCGGTGCCGAAACCTCGGAATCGTGGTGGATGCCCTGCTTCGGTTCGTTATTGCGAGATGCACAGACGACGTTTGCCCCGTCTTCGCCGAAACGACGAGCAATCCGTCGTCCGATACCGCTCGACGCACCCGTGACGATCACTGTTCGGCCTTCGTGCCGTTTCGAACACATACTCGTCCTACTCAACGGGTTCGACAGTTTAAAACCTCCTGTTCAACGGCCTTCGAGCTCGTTCAAGTACCTCCTAATTCCGAGCATCGATACCTGAATTACAGCCCAAACTGTTCGCCGCCTCGAGGCGAATCGAACCGTGTTTACGAATTGGATGACACTGAACGTCACCCTACAAATAGTGAAAACTCAGCTGCTACTCACCCCTTAGTTGCGTTTAGACAGATCGGTTCCCTGTGAACGTGATCGATCTGAACCACTAGCCAACAATTTCATTCCATTAATAGAGAATAGTTTGATATCAGAGTTTTTGGATTTAACACCAGTTAGGAAACATATACGAAACCGTTTAGGTTCCGTAACGTTCGTCTTTGGCGTCGAGCCCACGTCTTCGGCGGATATCGAGCAACGACCGGTCGCCACCGACGAGAACGGCGGTGTCGTCGGTGGCGTGATTCTCGCAGAGTTCCTCGAGAAAACGCACACGTCCCGACTCTGTTCCCGTTCGCTCAGACGCTGATTGCAGGAAAAAGCTTGGTCGAGGGTCAATACCGTCGTACAGCCAGTATTATCCATCGAGTGGGTTCACCGGTTTGTCGAAGGCAATGTGACCCGAACTTCGCGAATCGAGACTGAAGATCGGCGCCGTGGACCCATCTGTGGACAATCGTTCGAGCCCCCTTGATCCCGAATATGTCTATAATTACGATAATATCTAAAAACGAGTGTTCGTCAATATGTGCAGTGGCTAGTTAGACCAGTTTGAGGATCAAGCAGGACGTGGAGTTAGTTTGGACTAAAGCTTGCAGACATGCTCAGCGAGACGTACGCAGCGAATTTGATGAATGTTGGGAGCGTGAACGGACGGTGACGCCCGCCAGAGTGTTCGCCGTCTGCCTTCCCACGACCGGTTGTTTGCTTCGAGAGATACAAGCAATTCTTCGCTTTCTAGGCGGTGAGCGGTCTCACTAGGCCTTTTGGCAGTGGCTGAATCGGCAGTCTGACAGCGTTCCAGTCCCGCCGAGGGCTCCGCCTTCGGGGGTCGCGGTTGATGAGACCGCTGTCAAGATCAACGACAAATGATCGTGGGTGTCTGCTGCAATTGACCTTGACTCACGGTCGACCCTCGATGTCGCAATCGTTGGATGGCGAGGTACCAATCTAGCCGCTGCGTTCCTGCACCGATTGGCCGAGAAACATATCCTTCCCCCTACGCTGTGTTACTCGTCGGTGGTTACGGGTATCTGACTCCCCTTTCCGATTGAGTTTGAGTGGCCAGTTCGGCTACGTCGAGAGAAACCTGATCAAAAAGTGGTTTCATACGAAGAAGACGCCGGTTGGCAGTTTCCACAATTCGTGGGTAGACAGTCGGGAGCCAGTTTTGAGTATTTTATACACTACTATAACGTACACCGACCGTATTAGTCATTTAACGGATAGGCGTTAACTGAGGCGCTTAACTAGACAGTTCCAAGTAGTTCGGTGGATCTAGTGGTGCTGTCAATGTTAGATTACCTGATGAGGGGTATACGCAAAATGCTGTATCACTCAAGGAAAACTCGTCGGTGTATGGTATGGTTCACCCCAGTCGTCTCGATGGCCTACTGGGGATTTTTCGATCACCTCGAGGAACGACGCGGCTCTGTAGTGCTTACCGCCGGCATTACACAGAAGCAAGGAGAAAGCCCACGACTCTAGTCGTGGGATGAATCCGACACTCCGCTACCCAAACCACGTGCGATGGCAGGTCTGAGTCTCCCACGCTAATCCATACTTTTACGAACCAATATTACGTAGCACGTAGTCTCCTCAGGGCGACGCCACCGTCTCGAGGTAATCCCTTCTCGAGCGTTCCGTTGGTGAACGTAATCGTAATCGCACCGTCTGCAGCCTCTTCGTCCTCATCTCCCGCAGACGCCCCCAATAGTCGCTTCACTATCGACCGTACAAGATGGGCTCGAGTCCACCCAGTGTTTAACTCTCTCGAGGAATAATGAGAGGTAATGGAACGCCTGACTTCCCAGACAGAGCACACGAATCAGACAGAACGCGAAACTACTGGAGAAGAGGGTGTTCGAACCTGCCCGGAGTGTGAGTCGACGTCGCTGTCGAGAAGCGCAGACGGGAGCGAGATTAGCTGTGAGGACTGCGGACTGATTCTGGAAGAGGAGACGATCGATCGGGGGCCGGAGTGGCGAGCGTTCAACGCGGCCGAGCGCGACAGCAAGTCACGCGTCGGTGCGCCGACGACGCAGACGATGCACGACAAGGGCCTCACGACGACGATCGACTGGAAGAACCAGGACGCCTACGGACGGTCACTCTCCTCGGAAAAGCGCAGTCAGATGAATCGCCTGCGGAAGTGGCAAGAGCGAATCCGGACGAAGGACGCCGGCGAGCGAAACCTCCAGTTCGCGCTCTCCGAGACTGATCGGATGGCCTCCGCCCTGGGCGTTCCGCGCTCGGTCCGTGAGGTCGCGAGTGTGCTCTATCGACGCGCGCTCGAGGAGGACCTCATCCGCGGGCGGTCCATCGAGGGCGTCTCCACGAGTACGTTGTATGCGGCCTGCCGGATGGAGGGGATTCCGCGATCCCTCGACGAGATTGCCGCCGTTTCGCGGGTCGACCGGATGGAGATCGGCCGCACGTATCGGTACATTTCGAAGGAACTCGGCCTCGAGATGCAACCCGTCGATCCGAAGAAGTACGTCCCTCGCTTCTGTTCCGAACTCGAGTTGCCCGAAGAAGTACAATCGAAGGCCAACGAGATTATCGACACCACGGCCGAGAAGGGGATGTTATCGGGGAAGTCACCGACAGGATATGCCGCAGCCGCCATCTATGCCGCGGCGCTCCTCTGTAACAAGAAAAAGACCCAGCGGGAAGTCGCGAACGTTGCCCAGGTGACCGAGGTCACGATTCGAAATCGATACCAGGAGCAGATTAGCGCGATGGGAATTCACGAATAACCAAAACTGGTCTCGTTGCTCGTCAGAGGGAATCCGGATCTGTATTAGGAATATCCCTCGAATAGCGGCCCCGTCCATATCGATCAGTTGTACTGATTCGGTTCTGGAATCGCTTCATCAGTCACTAAGACCGTGTCATCTGGCGAAACGGAGCGCGGGTGGGTTCAACCTCGTGCTATCGTTCTCGGGATTTAAATATGATTTTGAAATAGCGCACGTTGATGAGCAATTCGCGAGACTCTGTCCCTCTGAGTGAAAACGGGCGAACCGCAGATAATACGAAACGGAAGGCATCAGCGAGTAGTTCTGGAAACAGGCCCAAATCCACAGTGAGAGCCGGTTCTTATCGGGAGGTTGAACAAGGAGAAACGTACGTTCACAGAGAGCATGGACTGATCGAGGTCTCCGGGATCTGGAAGGGTACCGAACAACTCGAGCGGGCTCGTCACATGGATGGGAAGGACACGGTCATCGTTGGGTTTACGACACACAACTCCGGCGAACGAGCACGTGAGGTCGCGGATACGTTCACCAGCTTTGTCCGTGACCTCGAGTGAGAACGTCTCAGAAAATCCGGCAGAAGTAAGTGTACTTTTTTTAGCTAACAACATTGACCGGTCACAGTATCGGTAAAAGTCGCTCACCTCCCGGCAGCGTCCATGGACGATCGAAATCCACGGGTCTGCCCGTGTGCACCGCCAGAGATCCGATTCGAACAACCACGATCGAACGGCAGAACCCATGCTCACCAGATCAACCCGGACCGTCCTGATCGCAGCCGTCGGAATCGTCCTCGTCCTGAACAGCTTCGCGGCGACCGGGATCGTCGTCGGAGAATCAACGAGCGAACCCACGACACACAGTCGTAACGATGCGGGGCTGATCGAGCCCCCCGACACGGTCGATAGCACGTCGTCCGAGACGACGCTCTCGATATCGTCCTCCACGGTCACGTCTATCGTCTTACTGGCTGGACACGCCCATTCAGGGAGTTCCGATCCGCTGGATCACGACGCCCGTCAAGAACTTTACGAGACGGTCCACCAGACGTCCGGAATATACCTCGGTGATCTTCGGGAGACCCACGACCTTCACCGCTCGACGCTCCGGTATCACCTCGAGGTCCTCGAACAGGCGGAGTTACTCGCATCCGTGACGGTATTCGGGAAGCTCTGGTACTATCCCACCGGGAGCGACACGAACCAGCTACGTGCCGCGCTCACCCACGAACCGACCGGAGACATCCTCGAGACAATTGCTCGCCTCGAACCCATCAGCGTGACGGATCTAGCGGAGGAAGTCGATCGGTCTGACAGTACGGTGTCACACCATCTGGAACGCCTCGAGGACAAAGGACTGGTCGAACAGGAACGTGGTAGCACGACGGTACTTTCACGGTTGGCACCAGAGGCCCGTGCCGAATTCGAAACGACGTCGGAGCTGGGACAGTGGACAGATTGACGAAGAGTCAGTCCCTCCACTACCTCGTTTAATGACCGTTACCTGTCGAGTTTGAAGGATTGGTCAGAACGCCCATATCAAACGAATTCGAACGTCCGGGCATGGAGGGATAACGCGATGAAAATCGTGAACAATCAGTTGCCCTCCTTTCATCAGTCGGCAGATATCTTGCTCGTCGAAGACAACGCCGGCGACGTTCGCCTCACCGAAGAGGCCTTCAAGGACGGTCGGATCGCGAACACGCTCTACGTCGTGAACGACGGCGTTCGTGCCCTCGACTTTCTCTACCAGCGTGGTGAGTACACGGATGCGCCGCGGCCTCACGTCGTCCTCCTCGACCTGAACCTCCCGCGAATGAACGGCGACGAAGTCCTCCAGAAAATTAGAGCTGATTCCGAGTTCGAACGGCTTCCGGTCATCGTCCTGACGACGTCAGAAGCGCAACACGACTTCGTGAGATCGATCGTCCCTGAGGCCGACGCCTATCTCGAGAAGCCGGTCGACCCCGACGGCTTCATCGACACCGTTCGCACGTTCGAATCCGTCTGGCTGTCAGTCGGCTGGGCGGAAGAGCGGGAAGAGTGACGGTCTTCGATCGAATGATGTGGCCAGTACGTCCCTGCATCGGCAGTAACTGGTACCAGACGTTGCCAGCCCATAATTGGTAGCGGCTTGAGCCTAGTGGTGGTGTGGATTTTGGATACTCGAACCCAGGATTCGGATTGTGAGTGAGGCAAGGATCTCGAGAGGTCCAGAACAGGGAGTGGATAGAGAAGCCTTTACGGTTGTACCCTCAGTACCGAGATAAAATGGGATCGTCCACCGAAGGTGGTGAAGAACTCCGCGCTCGTGTCCGTCAGCAAGAGGTTGTGGCCGAGCTCGGCCAACAAGCCCTCGAAAGCGATGATCTCGATCAGTTGATGTACGATGCGTCGGTTGCCGTAGCCGAGACGCTCGATACAGACTATTGTAAGATTCTCGAATTGCCATCCGATGGGGACGAAGTCTTTCTACGGCAGGGGATTGGTTGGCAGGAAGGTCTCGTCGGGAACGCGATTGTCCCAACTGGTCTGGACTCGCAGGCGGGCTATACGCTCCTCTCCGAAAAGCCGGTTATCGTCGATGACCTGCGCACCGAGAAGCGCTTTTCGGGGTCGGATTTACTCATCAATCACGATGTCGTCAGTGGAATCAGCGTCATCATCGGTTCCGTCGAAACTCCGTGGGGGGTGCTGGGAACGCACACGACTGAAAAGCGGGCGTTTACGGAGGATGACGCTAATTTCGTCCAAAACGTCGCGAACGTGCTCGCGTCTGCGATCGATCGCATGGAAAAAGAACGACGGTTGCGCGAGCGCGAGTCACAACTGGAGATGGCGACCACGGCCGCATCGATCGGACTGTGGACGTGGGATATTCAGGAAAACGTTGTTACCGCAGACGAGTATTTCACGGAATCGTATGATATGAATCCGGAGGCTATCACGGCAGGTGCTCCGATGGAAGCGTTCTACGAACCGATACTCGAGGACGATAGAGAGAAAACGTGGAAACAACTGGAACGAGCCGTTGAGGAGAGTGGTGAGCTTCAGGCTGAGTATCGCGTCAGGGGCCCTGGCGGGGACGTCTTATGGATGATGGCCAAAGGGGAGGTCGAATACGATGACGACGGTGAGCCGGTCCGATTGAACGGAGCGATCACCGATATCACCGAACAGAAAGAACGCGAACAGGAACTCCAGCGAGCGCTCGACCTGCTCGACAAGACCAGGCGTATCGCTGACGTCGGCGGTTGGGAGATTGATCCGGAGACGATGGAGATCTTCTGGACCGATCACATCTTTGACCTGCTAGAGATACCCCACGACGAGAAACCGTCCTTGGAGAAAGCCGTCGATATGTACCACGAGGACGACCGTTCGATCGTCGAGAACGCCATCGAAGAAGCGCTTGACAGCGGCGATCCCTTTGACGTGGAGGCGCGGATCCGGACACCTAACGGTGAAGTACGCTGGCTTCGGCTACAGGGGGAGCCAGAGACCGACAACGGCGAAATCGTTTCGCTCCGCGGGGCAGCACACGACATCACCGAGCACAAGGAACGCGAACGCGAATTGGAGCGATACGAAACGATGGTTGAGGCGGTCTGGGATGGGATTACCGCAGTCGACTCGGACCAATGCTTCGAGCAGGTCAATCAGGCATTTTGCGACATGACCGGGTACGATCGGGAAGAAATACTTGGCGAGCATGCCACGTCGATCCTCGACAAAGATACATACGAGAAGGCAGGCGAGTTATACGCAGAGGTAGTCGAAGGAACTCGTGACATCGTAAGAATTGAGTACGATTTGTTGACCGCGAGTGGGGACTCAATCCCGGTCGAAGCCAGGTTTGGCCCTCTCGAATATGAGGATGGCACGGTCGGAGGCGTCGGTGTCGTCCGTGACATAACCGAGCGCAAGGAGTACGAGCGACAGCTCGAAGACAGTGAGCGCCGCTATCGAACTCTCGCCGAAAACCTCGAGGAGATGGTGTGGGTCTCCGATGCCGATACGCGGGAAATTCTCTATCTCAACCCCGCTTATGAGGAGGTATTCAGGCGAGACCGCGAATCACTGCTCGACGATCCTCGTACCTTCCTTGAAACAGTCCATCCGAACGATCGCCAGCGCGTCGAGCACGCGTACACCGCTTTGCCTGGCGAAGAATTCGACGAGGAGTACCGTATCATTCGTCCGGATGGCCAGGTCCGATGGCTCGACGTTCGGGCCGTTCCCGCCCGCAATGAGGAAGGGAACGTAAGTCACGTTGTGGGCATCGCAGAGGACATTACCGAGCGCAAAGAGCGCGAACGTGCACTCGAGGAGTCTGAACGTCGGTATCGGACGCTGGTCGAACACTTTCCGAATGGTGCGGTTGGCTTGTTCGATGAAGACCTGTGTTATACTGCTGTTGGCGGGGAACTCGTGGGTGTGGCCGGTGTCAATCCGGAAGACCGGATCGGACGAAGTGTCTCCGACATCTATCCGGACGAACTCGTCGAAGAAGTCGAACCTTACTTTACTGCTGTCTTTGAGGGCGAATCGACAACGTTCGAGACTGAGTATCACGACCGTCATCTGTACGCCCACACCTTGCCAATCAGGGACGTCGATAACGAGGTGTTCGCAGGGATGCTCGTAGTGCAGGACGTCACGGAACGCAGGGAGTATCAACGCCGACTCGAGGAGTCGAACGAACGTCTCGAACAGTTCGCCTACGCCGCCTCTCACGACCTGCAAGAGCCACTGCGAATGGTTTCAAGCTACTTGCGACTCATCGAGCGGCGGTACAAGGATGAAATAGACGAGGACGGGCGTGAGTTTCTCGACTTTGCCGTCGACGGCGCTGACCGGATGCGCGAGATGATCGAGGGCCTGCTCCAGTACTCGCGGGTCGAGACGAAGGGAGATCGGTTCGAGCCAGTTGAGTTAGACGCGATCCTCGAGGATGCACGCGAAAATCTGCAGGTCAAAATCGAGGAGCGTGATGCCGAAATCACGTCTGAGTCGCTGCCCCGTATTGAAGGCGACGCCGGCCAGTTGCGCCAGGTGTTTCAGAACCTGCTAAGCAACGCAATCGAGTACAGCGACGAATCACCACGGGTATACATCTCGGCCGAACGGAATGGAGAAAAATGGATGGTGTCAGTTAGCGACGAGGGGATGGGGATTGAGCCGGATGAACAAGAGCGTATCTTCGAGATATTCCAACGAGGGTATAGTACCGAGGAGTATTCAGGAACCGGTATCGGGCTCGCACTCTGTGAACGGATTGTCGAACGGCACAACGGCGAGCTCTGGGTTGAGTCCGAACCCGGCGAAGGGTCGACGTTCTCGTTTACGCTGCCAGCAGCGGAGTGAAAGTCTAAACGATGAGCCGATTGCCTTCTCCTCATGCATAATACCACCATTTAGCTGAAGGAGAGGGTGCTAACTACGACTCATCGAACCTCGAGGAGGGCTGCGCAATTGGCCGTTCGACAGGGGACGACAGCGGTCGACGGGTCGGCGAGGCCACCGGCCCGCCTCGCGATACCTGGGTTCATCACTGAAACGTCAGAGAGCGACACGAAAATCCATTGCTCGCCATCTCTCGAGGTCCAGTGTCGGACCCCCTCGAGCGTTTACCCCTCGAGCGTTTCGTCGGTGAACTCGAGCGTCGTTGCACCGTCTTCGTTCCGTTCGGTTCCTTCTCCTGCAACCTCCGCGATGGACGCGTTCTCGAAGAGCAGGCGACGTCCGAGCCTCGAGATTCGATAGGCGGTCGCCTCGTCGTGGGCGACGACCAGGTCGTGCGTCTCGAACGTTCGGCATCGGTCGGTGACGTGTGCCGCCGAGTAGGGCAGATTGAGCGAGAGACTCTCGGGAGTGACCCACCCGAGATGCGTCGCGAGTTCGATCAGAATCGGGCGATCGGACGGGTCCATCCACGCTACGTCGTCAGTCATGCGATACAGGTAGTTCGACACCGTCGCCTCGCTTCAATCTTCGTCGCTGTCGCAAGCTGTGAATCGAAAGTTGTGGGATTTCTCCACGAATCTCCGTACGTCACGTCGTTCGGACCTAGATGCGTCCCGATGCCGTTCGCTACCCGGTCCTGTACAGCTTGCCGTTCTCGTCGTAGCGTGCCTCGAGGATGCGATCGAACTGCTCGTCCGAGAGGTCGACCTCGAGAGCCCCGAGGTTCTCCTCGAGCTGGTCGACCGTCCGCGCGCCGATAATCGGGACGCAGTCGAAGTCGGGCTGGTCGATCAGCCAACGAATTGCGACCTGGGCGGGCGAGGCGTCGCACTCGTCGGCGATCTCCCGAACTGCCTCGAGGACGTGCCAGCCGCGCTCTGAGACGTAGTAGTCCAGAAAGCGGTCGTCGAGCTGGGCGCGCGTCCCCTCGGGCGCCTCGAGATCGTAGGTATCCTCACCGGCGCGGTCGTACTTCCCGGTCAGGAAACCCCCAGCCAGCGGCGAGTACGGACAGACCGCCAGATCCTGGTCGGCACAGACGTCGAGGTACTCGGCAACGTCCTCGTAGTAGGCCGCGTGGAAGAGCGGCTGGGTGACCGTGAACGCCTCGTAGTTGTTGACGTCGGCTTTCCACAGCCCCTTCGTGAGCTTCCAGGCATCGGCCGTCGAGAGGCCGACGTAGTGGACTTTGCCGTCGCTCACGAGGTCATCGACGGCCCGAAGCGTCTGCTCGATGGGCGTCTCGTCGTCGAACCGGTGGAGGTAGAGCACGTCGAGGTAGTCCGTCCCGAGGCGCTCGAGTGAGCCCTCGACTTCCGCCCGGACGTTCTTCTTCGAGAGGTTCTCCTGGAAGCGCGAGACGGTCGACCAGTAGCACTTCGAGGCGACGATGAAGTCCTCGCGGTCGCGGTCAGCGAGCCACTCACCGATCCAGCGCTCGGAGTCCCCGTCGCCGTACCCGTTGGCGGTGTCGATGAAGTTCCCGCCCCGGTCGGCGAACGCCGACAGCAGGTCGTGGGCCGTCTTGCGGTCGGTCTCGAGGACTCCGTTCGATTCCTGGCCGAAGCGCCACGTGCCCAGACAGAGCGGCGAGACCTGCAGTCCCGTCGTCCCGAGTCGTCGGTAGTGCATACAGTGTCACTGCCACTGCGAGCGGGTTAAGAGTTCCAGTGGCTAGACCGCAACCGATGCCCCGCCGACGAGTCCAGCGGTCACGAGAAGCCTCCCGAGACTACCGACGAACGTCGCAATCGCGAATCGCAGGTAGTTCTTATCGAGGACTGCGAACGCGTAAATCGAGATCGTATCGGGGAAGAACGGGACCGACAGCGCCAACGCGAGACCGGCGTACCCGTATCGTCGGGCGAGCTGGGTGGATCGCTTCTCTGACCACTCCAGGACGTCCCACCTCGAGTTCCGAACCCAGCGGACGATCGGCCCGGATTGTTTGACCTCCTGGCCGATATGAAAGGCGAAGACGCTTCCGGCGGCCTTTCCGAGTGCGCTCACGAGCATGATTGTCGAGAGATGCACCCACGAGGGAAGCCCGAGATCGAGGGGCGCGAGCAGGACGATTTCGCTCGGTCCGGGAAGTGCGAACGCGATCAGAAACGAGTAGACGAAGATAATACCCATTCCGGGCCAGCCTGTCGCCGACTCGACGAGCGCCTCGAGGTTCCCGCCAATCGCGAGCGACAGTTCAGCTGCGAAGAACGGTGTCAGGTGTATCATGCGGCTGTGTGGAACGTGCGTTGGTACGTTGTCCTCGGTTCGCATCCGACCGACTCGAACCTGTCGATGCGCGCTCCGCTCCAATCGTGCGCACCATTCACAACCCTCGTTCGACGCGTGGCGCTACCGAGGCAACGCCGTCCTCGGTGATGCCTTCGCACCGGAGACAGACGGTGAATGAACCGAAAGCGGGCGAATCGTACGCTGACTGGAAAACTGGTGGTACCCCTTCACAGGACAGCCACGTCTCGAGGACAGTCCCGCAAGCCAGATTACCGAAACATTCCTCGGGCCTGCATCGGCTCTTCTTGCTGGTCCTGACCCTGGGGCTGCATCTGCTGGGCGAGTTGTTGTTTCTGGCGTTGGATCTCCTCGGCTTGCTCGCGGAGTTCGTCGGTGTCGACGTCGAACTCGACGAGTGGTTCGAGCGCGTTCTCGATGACGGACCGCGCCGCGGCCGGGTCGGGAACCCGCGGATCCGCCCGGACGAGCAGGAGTGCTGCCGGCACGTCCGCCTGGTGACACGCAGAGACGAGGGCGCCGGTCACGCCACCGACGGCCCCGGAGTCCGCGGCGAGTTCGATCCCCGCCGCCTCGAGTTCGTCTCGCAGGGCTTCGGTCGTGGCGGCTCCGATGACCTCGCCCCGTTGCTCCTCGGATTGGGCGGGCGCCCCGGCGAGGAAAATCGCCCGGCTGAAGTCGTCGACCAGCTCGTCGAGCACGCATTGACTCAAGTCGGCGAACGCCTCTTCCGGGATCGGCACGTCGCTCTCCAGAGTGAGGACGTCGGGATCCGTCCCGCCGTAGACGCGAACCGTGTCCTGGACGAGTCCGTCCGCGAACGAGGCGACGGGCGGAAACGAATCGGACCGAATCGATCCGTACTGCTCGAGTCCCAGCTGGTCGGTGAGTTGATCGACCGCGATCGACGCGACCAGCCCGTGTCCCGGCAGCCCTTCGATCAGCGTCGGTTGCGCCGCGTCGGGGTCGGACGACCGGTGGAATTCGACTCCGTCAGGGGTTGGCGTCATACCCGGCGGGCTACATCGGCTCGACACATATGCGTGGGGGACGAGGTTAGTCTCTCGGCGAATCCCCAGAAGCTCGATCCAGCAGTTCCCCATAGGGTTCGAAAACGGCGAGAACGCGTTCGCCGCCTCACTTCCGTCCGTTTTGGTCGGCTAGGGCCAGCGACCCATACAGCCCGATGAAGTCTCCGAGGGGCGTCACCTCGAGCGCCGGGCGCTCGACGAACAGATAGTCGTCGAGGTGGGCCTCGATGGCCTCCAAGAGGACTTCGGCGTTGTTCAGTGCGACCCCGCCACCCACCGTCACCAGCCCCGGGTCGTGGGCGTTACAGACTCCGCCGAGGCCCGCGGCGTTCAGCCGACCGATTCGGTCGAGGTAATCTTCGGCAACCTGGTCGCCAGCGTCGACGGCCTCGAACACCGCCTCGGCAGTTACGGTCTCGTGATCGAGCGTCGTCTCCCGGGACTCCTCGGCGAGCAGAGAGCGAACGTACTGCCCGATTCCTCGCCCGGAGCAGTACGCCTCCCACGCCCCTCGCACGCCACAGCTCTCGAGGTCCCCGTCTGCGACGATCGGTAGCAGGCCAACCTCGCCGGCGTGGCCGTGTTCGCCCCGGAGCAGGTGCCCGTCTTCGACGACGCCGCCGCCGATCCCGGTTCCGAAGGTGACGTGGGCGACCGTGCGGTAGTCCCCGTCTGCGCCGGCGCCGAAGGCGTACTCCCCGAGCGCCGAGGCGGTGCAGTCGTTCGCGACCGCCGTCGGGAGGCCGAACGACGCCTCGATTCGCTCGCCGAGTCGTACCTGCGGAACGGTCTCCCCGCCAGGCGTGTCGAACGAAAAGACCGTCCCCGCGTCGTCGACGAGGCCGGCCGTGGCGATACCGACCGCGTCGAGGTCGCCGTCCGCCTTTGCGGCCAGACGCTCGAGTGCCTCGAGCGTCTGGGTCTCGAGTTCGTATGGTCGCGTCGGTTCGGTCGCGACCTCGTCGAAGAATCCCTCTGACGGTGAGCCGAGAACGGAACGGAAATTCGTACTACCAATGCCGAAGACGGCGATCCGATTCATTGGACTCGAAAAATCGGCAGAGGGGTAAAGGTATGCTGATGCTAAGCTGGCGTGAGCGTCGAGAGCATCGTGCCCCAAACCATCGGTGTAGACATCGAATTGGGGAATTGTACGCCTGAATCAGCCTCCTTAGTGACCCGTTAGTGAAACAGTTCTCATCGAGACTCGAGGTTGCGAGTCTCGAGGCAGCTCTGCCAGGTACACTCGGGTAGAAAGCACGAAAACAGGCGAAGCGCCAGGGTCAGCGAAAGATATTGATTCACTCGAGCTCAGGCCGACTCCTTGTCCGATCGTTCTAACCGGTTATTACCCCGTTGGTCCGCAAAATTAGCGAGAAGCCGTAGATCCTAACGAACGCAGGAACGAGCAGCGTAACCGACCATAGCCGTCCGTAATCCCCCGATGACTCCGCGTTACGGCGCTCGTACTTACGGCTGACGGCCGCACAGTCACGCCTCGAGATGGCCCCCGCGATCGTTCACTTCCTCGTCGGTGCCTCGCTCGTCCTCCTCCTGGCAGCGCCGCTGGCGGCCCGGTACGACATCGACGGACGGTGGCCGCTGTGGCTGGTCGTCATCGGCGGCATCTGGGGTCTGGGTCCAGACATCTACCACGTCACGCCAGTGTACCAGGCCCAGCTCGGGGCCTTCCACGATACCGCGTGGGCCGACCTGTTCGCGTTTCACCACACCCTCGACCGGCCGTTCGTCCGCGCGCGGTACGACGCGAGCGTTTTTGGCGCAATCGCGCTCTTCCTGGGCGCGGTGAGCGTGTACACGATCGGGGACGCGCTGGTACCGCGGAGGAAGGGAACTGACGAGCCAGCACGGCCGACGCTGGCGTCCCCGTCGTTGCTGTTTCTCAGCGCGGCGATCCTCGGTGGACTCGTGAGCCTGCTCGTGTACGCGGCGATCGCTTGAGCGGTTCCCTCCTCGGATGACAGTGACGCACGTCCGTTTCAGGTTCAGTTGGACGCAGACGCCGAGTTCCCGTCTACCCCAGCGTGTCGCTCGAACGCTCCAGAGAGTTCCGTCGGTCCAATTCGGAAATACGAGGTTAGGGTAGATATTTGACTGGTTTGCCTGTGGTCGGGGGGGTCAAAGCTAAGATGTCTGGTTCGAAACTACTACGATAGATATGGCAATGGATAACACGTTACGACCGAGTCGTCGGAAGGTGCTGACGTACACTGGAGCTGCAGGGTTGGCAGCTGTCGCCGGGTGTATCAGTACGACGGACGAAGAGGGCAATGGAAACGGGAACGGAAACGGCGATGGGAATGGCGACGACGATGGAAACGGCAATGGCAATGGCAACGGGAACGGCGACGAGACAGTCTACGAAATCGGGATGGTCGACTCCCTGACCGGCTCGCTGGCCGACTTCGGCGAACGAAACCAGCGCGCGAAGGATCTGGCGCTCGAGCACGTCAACGAGGTGGGGGTCGGCGACGGCGAACTCGGGATCATCGTCGAGGACTCAGAGAGCGAGAGTCAGGCCGGCGTCTCGGCAGCCCAGAAGCTGGTCAACCAGGACAACGTGCCGTTTCTCATCGGTGCGGTCGGATCGGGCGTCTCGCTGTCGATTTACGAGAGCGTGATCCAGGATACGGAGGTCGTCCAGTTGAGCCAGAACTCGACTGGGCTCGGGTTGACGGATTTCCCCGGACTGCTCCGGATGTCCCCGAGCGGTCGCACGCAATCGATCGCCCTCGCGGACATCATCGCGGAGGACGGCTACGACGAGGTCGCGGTCACGTACATCAACGACGAGTTCGGCGAGAGCCTCTACGACGCGTTCGAGGAAGCCTACGAGGGCGAAATTGCCTACGAGAGCGCCCACAACGCCGAGGAAGCGTCGTACTCGAGTCTGGTTTCGGAGATGAACAGCTCCGAGGCCGAGGCGTGGCTCTGTATCACCTACCAGCAGGAGTTCGCGACGATGGTGACCGATATGTTCGAGAGCGGGTACGAACCACAGCTCTACGGCGCCGACTCGAACCGCGGGGACACCGTCATCGAGAACACGCCGGAAGGCAGCATGGACGGGATGAAACTCGTCGAGCCGGCAGCCCCGGAAGACCAGGACAACTACCAGGACTTCGCGGCGGCCTTCGAGGAGGAGTACGACGAGGCCCCCACGGCCTGGTCGGCCTTCGCCTACGACTGCGTCGTGACGGCCGCTCTCTCGATCGCGGCTGCCGACGACTTCACCGGCGAGGCGCTCGGCGAGGTCGTCCGCGACGTCACGCGTCCCGAGGGCGAGGAGGTGTTCACCTACGAGGACGCCCACGCGATCCTGGCCGACGGCGGGTCGGCGTCTGACATCGACTATCAGGGGGTCAGCGGGCCGATCGACTTCGACGAGAACGGCGATCCGCGAGGCAGTCTCGTCGTCTTCGAAGTCCAGGACCACGACTACGAGGCAATCGAGTTCCGGCAGTCGTAGGTCCATCCAATGTCTGTCATCGAATTTGCGGCCAACGGCGTCGTCTACAGCAGCATCATCGTTCTCGGGAGCATCGGCCTCGCGATCATCTACTCCATCGCCGGCTTCGCCAACTTCGCCCACGGCGATACCATGACGGTCGGCGGGTACGCGGCGTTCGTCGCCTTCGGCGCGATCGGTGGCCTCGGCGCAACCGTCCTCGCGCTGCCAGTCGGCTTTTTCGTCGCCTTGCTAGTCGGCATTGCGGTCGCCGCCGCCGTCGCTATTATCACCGAGAAAATCGTCTACGAGCCCCTGGACATCGGCTCCATCGGCCTCCTCATCACCTCGATCGGGGTTGCGTTCGTCTACCGGGCGCTGATCCAACTCGGCTTCGGTGCCGGTCGGAACCAGTTCGACATTCCCGCCCAGCGGCCGATCGAGGAGCTGATCTCCTACGGCGTTCTGGTCACCCCCCACGACCTCGCCATCGTCATTTCCGCGCTCGTTCTCGTCGTCGGCGTTCACGTCCTGCTCCAGTACACCGATCTCGGGCGCAAGATGCGGGCGATGGCCGACAACCCCGACCTCGCTCGAGCCAGCGGCATCCGAACCCACCGAATCAAGCTGTGGTCGTGGGTCCTCGGCGCGGGACTGGCGGGGGCGGGTGGCGCGTTCCTGGGGCTCTACAACGCCCTGACGCCGCGGGTGGGATTTAGCGTTCTGCTGGTTATCTTCGCCGCGGTGATCCTCGGCGGGATCGGTTCGGTGTACGGCGCGATGCTCGGGGGCTTTCTCATCGGCATGGTCGTCGAGATGACGCCGCTGCTCTCTCGCGTGGGTATCCCGATCGGCGTCGACTACGGCCCCGCGGTCGCGTTCGTGATCATGGTCGTCGTCTTGCTCGTTCGTCCGACCGGCATCGCCGGCGACGGAACCGCGGGCGGGGAGGGGATCTGACGTGACCGATCGATTCGATTTCGGGGCTTACTGGTCGAACCTGACGAACGCGGAAAAACGTCTCACTATGGCGTTGAGCGTCCTCGTGTTTGGGCTGGTGATCGCGCTTCTCACCGGCGCGCTCGGCGCCTCGTACTTTCTGTTCCTGTTCGGACTGGGCGGGATGTACGCGCTGCTCTCGCTGGGACTCAACAGCCAGTGGGGGTTCACCGGTCTGATCAACTTCAGTGTCGCCGCCTTCTTCGGCATCGGCGCCTACGGTGCGGCGCTGATGACCGGGAGCAACTCGCCGATCGCCGGCGGGTTCAATCCGATTTTCGGGCTCGCTATCGGCCTAGTGCTGGCCGCGATTGTCGCCGTCGCCATCGGCATCCCGACGCTTCGTCTACGGGCCGATTACCTCGCTATCGCTACGCTCGGACTGGCGGAAGTGCTCCGGCTGGTCTTGCAGAACGAACGCCAGTGGACCAACGGCAGTGCCGGGATTCGCGGCATTCCCAGTTTCTTCGACGGGTGGCCGCTCCTCGGCGAGTTCCCGCAGTCGATGCCCGGTCTCGAGATCGCCATCGTCCCGGGATCGCCTGTAATCCTCGGGACGCCGTTCTGGCGCCAGTTGCTCAACGTGACGCTGTTGCTGGGGTTTCTGGGCGCGGCGTTTTTGATCCTCCGGCGGGCCCAGCGCTCGCCGTGGGGGCGACTGCAGCGCACGATTCGGGCCGACGAGGACCTGGCGAAGGCACTCGGGAAGAACACGTACAGCTACAAGATGCAGGCGTTCGTGCTGGGCAGTCTCATCATGGCGCTTGCAGGCGTCTTCTACGCTCACCTCAACCTCTTCGTCAACCCGGGCGACCTCGACCCAATCACGACGTTCTACGTCTGGGTCGCGGTTATTCTCGGCGGCAGCGGCTCGAATCGCGGGGCCTTGCTGGGCGGGTTCGTCGTCGTCGCCATCCGCGAAGGGTCTCGGTTCGCGAACGACATTTCGTGGCTGCCCTTCGACGCGGCACCGTTGCGGCTGCTGATGATCGGTCTCTTGATCATCCTGGTCATGCGATTCCGGCCACAGGGAATTCTCCCGCCGCAGCGAGAGTTGATCTGGCCGAGCGCAATCGGTCGCGAGGCGCCGTCCCGATCCGATCGCGGCGTGCCACAGTCCAACGGCGGTGAAACCGATGAGTGAATCCACAGCCAACGCTCGAACGAGCGCCCACATGGCGAAAAATGACGTTCTCCTTCGCGTCGAGGACCTCCAGAAGTCATTCGGCGCGTTGCAGGTGACCGACCACGCGAGCTTCGCGGTCGAACGCGGCTCGATCACCGGCCTCATTGGGCCGAACGGCGCCGGCAAGTCGACCATCTTCAATCTCATCTCGGGGTTCTACGAACCCGAGGGAGGCACGGTCACCGTCGACGGTACCGACGTCACCGGGTTAGAACCCTACGAGGTCGCCACCCACGGCCTCATCCGGACGTTCCAGACTCCCCGCAAGGTCGAGGGGATGACCGTCCGAGAGGCGATGCTCGTTGGACCTCAGAACCAGCCCGGCGAGTCGTTCTTCGAGCTGTTCACCGCCCCCTCGAGGGTCGGCGAGGCCGAACGTGAGAACCTCGAGCGCGTCGAGCAGATCCTCGAAGAGTTCGAGATCGATCACCTCGCGACCCAGCCGGCGACGGACCTCTCGGGCGGACAGATGAAACTGGTCGAACTGGCTCGTGCGATGCTCGCCGAGCCCGAAATATTGCTGCTCGACGAGCCGGTCGCCGGAGTAAACCCGACGCTGGCGAACAAGCTAGCCGTCCAGATCGAGCGGCTCAACGACCAGGGAATCACGTTCTTGATCATCGAACACGACATGGAGTTCATCATGAACCTCGCAGATCCGATCATCGTCCTCGATCAGGGGAGCGTCCTCACGGAAGGCCGACCCGACGAGATCCGCGCGAACGACCGCGTCATCGACGCCTATCTCGGTGGTGGCGCGTGAGCGCGACTCGAGACCTCGAGGATGGGACGACCGCGGTCGAAAACGCCGTCCTCAGCCTCGAGGGGGTCGACAGCGGCTACGGCGAGGTGCAGGTACTCGACGACTGCTCATTGCACCTCGACACCGACGAGATCGTCTGTCTGATTGGGCCGAACGGGGCCGGGAAGTCGACCGTCCTCAAGACGGCATTCGGGATGCTGACGCCGTGGACGGGCTCCGTCCGCTATCACGGCGAGGACATCGGCGGCATGGCCCCGGAAGACATCGTTCGTGAGGGCATCGGCTACGTTCCCCAGACCGAGAACGTCTTCGGCTCGCTCACCATCGCCGAGAACCTCCGGATGGGCGGCGTCGCCCGAAAGGACGACCTCGGGCCGGTGCTCGACGAACTGTACGAGCGGTTCCCGCTCCTGGAGGAAAAGCGCACGCAGAAGGCCCGGAACCTCTCGGGCGGTCAACGCCAGATCCTCGCACTCGCTCGAGCACTGGTGATGGAACCCGACGTCCTGTTGATCGACGAGCCCTCTGCCGGGCTCGCGCCGAATACGGCCGATGACGTGTTCGCCGAGGTCCAGACGGTCAACGAGATGGACACGTCGATCCTGATGGTCGAACAGAACGCCAAGAAGGGGCTGGGAATTTCTGACCGCGGCTACGTCCTCGACCAGGGCAGCGTCCGGTTCGAGGGTCGCGCCGACGCGCTGCTCGAGGACGACGAGGTCGGCAGGCTCTACCTGGGCGGCTAATCTCCTCGATTCCTCGCTACGCTGGGCGGCTGACCACATCGATTGGCCCCGCACCTACAATCGCAGGCGCTCACACTGCGTTTCTCACCCGTCAGATCAGCCGTAGCTCTCGAGTTCGTCGAGACTGGTGATCTGCGATCCGAAACAGGAGACCTGACGACGGAAGCCGATACGTTGCTGTTCAGTCGTCGTCCATCGGCATCGTCATCGGTTCGACGCGCTCGCCGCGTGGGCCCTCAAGGTCCACGCCCGGAAGCAGGTCCCGGAGGTACAGCCCCGTGTAGGAGTTCTCGCTTCTGGCGACTGCCTCGGGGGTGCCGGTGGCGACGACCTCGCCGCCGTTCTCGCCGCCCTCGGGGCCGAGGTCGACGATGTGGTCGGCGTTCTTCACGAGGTCGAGTTCGTGCTCGATGACGACGACGGTGTTGTCGTTGTCCGTCAGGCGGTGGAGCACGTCGATGAGCTTGCGCTCGTCTTCCGAGTGCAGTCCCGTCGTGGGCTCGTCGAGCAGGTAGAGGGTGTTGCCCGTGTCCCGCTTTCCCAGTTCCTCGGCGAGCTTGATCCGCTGGGCCTCTCCGCCCGAGAGGGTGGTCGAGGGCTGGCCCAGTTTCATGTAATCGAGGCCGACGTCCTTCAGGAGTTGGAGGCGACGGCGCAGCTGGCTCGAGGACTCGAAGAAGTCGTAGGCCTCCTCGACGGACATCTCGAGGACGTCCGCGATGGTCGCGTCCTTGTAGGTGACGTCGAGGGTAGCGTCGTTGTACCGAGCGCCGCCGCAGGCCTCGCAGGGGACGTAGACGTCCGAGAGGAAGTTCATCTCGATCTTGACCGTTCCCTGCCCGCCACACTCCGCACAGCGGCCCTCCTTGACGTTGAAGGAGAACCGCCCCTTCTCGTAACCGCGCTGTTTGGCGAGTTTGGTCTGGGCGAACAGCTCCCGGATGTAGTCGAAGACGCCGGTGTACGTCGCCGGGTTCGAGCGCGGGGTACGCCCGATGGGCGACTGGTCGATCAACCGAACGGTCTCGATGTCCTCGATCCCCTCGATGGCGTCGTGGTCGCCCGGAATCACGGAGGTGTTGTCGTTCATCTCCCGTGCCAGCGCCTTGTAGAGCACCTTGTGCATCAGGGTCGACTTTCCAGAGCCCGAGACGCCCGTGATCGCCGTGAAACACCCCATCGGGATGTCCACGTCGACGTCGTCCAGGTTGTGCTGGCGGGCCCCGCGAATCGTCAGCGCACCCTGTGGCTCGCGGCGCTCCTCGGGGACGGGAATACCCTTCCGCCCGGAGAGGTAATCGCCCGTGATCGACTCCTCGCAGGCCTTCACTTCCTCGAGCGGCCCGTTGACGACGACCTCGCCGCCGCGCTTGCCGGGCCCGGGACCCATGTCGATGACCTGATCGGCCCGACGCATCGTCTCCTCGTCGTGTTCGACGACGAGCAGCGTGTTGCCGATGTCGCGAAGCTCACAGAGCGTGTCGAGCAAGCGGTCGTTGTCCCGCTGGTGGAGACCGATGGAGGGCTCGTCGAGCACGTAGAGCACCCCGACGAGGCCGGAGCCGACCTGGGTCGCCAGCCGGATGCGCTGGCTCTCGCCGCCCGAAAGCGTCGAGGCCTCCCGGTCGAGCGTGAGGTACTCGAGACCGACCTCGCACATGAAGCCTAGGCGGGCGCGAATCTCCTTGAGAATCTCCTCGGCGATGGTCAGATCGCGACCCGACAACTCGGCCTCGAGCCCCTCGAAGTGCTCGAGGGCGTCGCCGATGGACAGACAGTTGACCTCGTCGATCGAGGTCCCGCCGACGCGAACGTGGCGAGACTGCTCTTTCAACCTTGTGCCGTCGCAGGCCGGACACTCCGTGACGGCCATGTACTTCTCGATGTGGTCACGGGTGCCGTCGGAGTCGGTCTCGAGGTAGCGCCGGTCGAGGTTGGGGATGACGCCCTCGAAGCGCTTGGTCTTGCGCCGGATGCCGTTTTTGGTGCGGCGTTTGAAGACCACCTGGCGGTTCGTGCCGTAGAGAAACTGCTCTCGAATGCTCGCGTCGAGCTCTTCCCACGGCGTCTCGAGGCTCACGTCGAAGTGCTCGGCCACCGAGTCGAGTCGCGTCTGGTAGTACGAGCGGTTGTAGCTCCAGGGTTCGAAGACGTGTTTGAGCGACTTCGAGGGGTCCTGGATCACCAGATCCTCGTCGACCTCCTTGGTCTTGCCCAGCCCCTCACACTCGGGACAGGCGCCGTGGGGGCTGTTGAACGAGAAGCTACGGGTCTCGATCTCGCTGAACTGGAAGTCGCTGTTCGGGTTACCCAGCGCCGTCGAGAACTCGACGGTCAGGCGGTCGTCGCCCTCACCAGCCAGGTCACCCGTCGAGCGGGTGTTCGACCCCAGATCGATCTCGTCGCTCGGATCGGGGATGATGAGTTTGAGGACGCCGTCGGCCTCCTCGAGGGCCGTCTCGACGCTGTCGGTGATCCGGGGACGGGCCTCCTCGCTGATCTTCACGCGGTCGACGATCACGTCGATCGTGTGGTCGTAGTTCTTGTCGAGGTCGGGTTTCTCGGTCGCGAGGTCGACCTCCTCGCCGTCGACCTCCACTCGCGAGTACCCTTCGGTCAGGAGTTCCTCGAACAGGTCCTCGAAGGCCCCCTTCTGGTCGCGGACGATTGGGGCGGCGATCTTCGCACGGGTGCCCTCGGGCAGGGCCATCACCTGCTGGACCATGTCCTGGGCGCTCTGGGTGCCGACCTCCTCGCCCGTGATCGGGTCGTACTGCGTGCCGACGCGGGCGTAGAGCAGACGGAGGTAGTCGTGTAACTCGGTGACGGTCCCGACGGTCGATCGGGGATTGTTCGCCGCGTTCTTCTGATCGATGGAGATGGCGGGCGAGAGCCCCTCGACGGTCTCGACCTGGGGTTTGTCCATCTGTCCGAGGAAGTTGCGGGCGTACGCCGAGAGACTCTCGATGTAGCGGCGCTGGCCTTCGGCGTAGACCGTGTCGAATGCGAGGGAGGACTTTCCGGACCCGGAGAGCCCGGTGACGACGGTGAACGATTCGCGCGGAATCGAGACATCGACGTCCTTGAGATTGTGTTCCTGTGCCCCACGGACGTCGATCTGGTCCTTGCTCATCGCTGACCTCGCCTCGATTTGCGCGGTCGTTCGGCGGCTCGATTCATGTACCATAGCCAGTAGCCGAAGCGACTTAACGCGTCTGATAACGGGTCATCGAGTGGTGTGATACCAGATGACGCGGGGCCGGGGTGGCCGACGATGCCGGGTCGAAAGCGAACGCCACAAATCGGTTGGTACGGTGAGCGTACACCCGCTTGGGAAGCAGATGCAAGCAACGTGTTCCTTTGTGTGAGTGCCGAACACCTCGTATGGTCGTTGCCACAGCCATCGTCTTCCTCGTCAGCCTGCTGCTCGGCGCGGTGGGCATCTACGTCGGGGCACGAATCATCGTCGGCGCGAAGAACTTCGACCACGCGATCGTCACCGCGTTGCTCGGCGCGATCGTCTGGACCGTCGCCGGGGCGCTCGTCGGGTGGATCCCCCTCGTCGGGCCGCTCGTCGCACTCGTCGCCTACGTGGGCGTGATCAACTGGCGCTACTCGGCGCAGTGGACCGGCGCCGCGATGATTGCCCTCCTCGCGTGGCTCACCGTGTTCGCCGCGCTGTACGCGCTCAGTATCGTCGGCGTGACGGGGTTCGAGGCCACCGGGGTTCCCGACGTGTGAGGCCCCGGTGAGGACGATCGATTCGCTTCACTCGAAGCCCGACACTCGCCCAGACGTCACGTAGAAGGGCACCGTCTCAGTCCGTTCGTAGGTGCCCGCTTGCATCTGCTCGATCACGTCCCGTCCCATCTCGCGCCACGCCCGGCGCAGGTCGTCGTACCCCTCGCCAGTGAGGTCGCTCTCGAGCATCGTCGCCCGGTCGTCGGCCAGGCCGGCCCCCGTCGCCTTCCGTCGGGCGACCGTCAGCGCGTGCTCGTCGTAGGGCGGCTCGATCGAGCGCTCGTGGTCGTAGCGCGCGGTGGTGACGTCCTCGAGGCCGACCGACTCGAACACCTCGCTGGCGCCCGCTCCGAGGGTCACGTCCGTTTCGATGCCCCCGAGGTAGGCCCGGCGAGCGCGGCGCTCGAGGGGAGCCTCTCGGGGGACCGTGGACTCGACGGTGACGGCGCCGTTGTCGGGTTCGACGGCAGCGACGCCATCGCTCGAGACGCGGGCGAACTCCCGAACGGCTGCGGCCGGGTCGGGCAGGTTGATCAGGAGGGCCTGACAGAGCACGAGGTCGAAGCTGTCGTCGGCGAATGGGAGGCGGGTGGCGTCGCCCTGAACGACGGGGATGGCCGACGCCTGCTCGGGACCTGGCGGGTCGCGAGCGAACTCGAGGAGCGATCGGTCGACGTCACACCCGACGACCTCCCCTGGGACCTCCTCGGCGAGGACGCGAGTGAGTTCGCCCGAGCCACAGCCCACGTCGAGGACGCGCTCGCAGGAATCGAGGTCGAGACTCGAGAGAGCCTCGCGGGAGTCGGCCCACATGCCCTCGCGGGTCCGGCGGAGGTATGCTTCGGAGAACGCGCGCACGCCTCGGGGTTGCGAGCGGCAGGTAAAAAGCGGCCTGGTCTCGGCAGGTGGTTTGGGACTCGAGCCGGTGTTCCGTTGCTGACACATTCGTAACCCATACGACATGTCGCGTCGTACTGGACTCAGGAACGATGATCGAAACCCTGGGGTTGGCGCTGTTTATCCTGGTGGCGGGGCTACTGCTCTTTCTCCCATCGATTGCTATACGTTGGTGGAAATCGCGACGACGCGACGACGACCCGGAAACGCGGGAAACACACTGACAGGAGACGACCGAGACCCGTGGGAAACGCACTTTGATCGGTCGGTTCCGAACCAAACTTCGACGGCCCGTACGGTCATCGTTCGAATTTCGCTCGATTCACCCCTCGTATACGGCGCCGAAGGTCTCCGCGACGTAACGAGAGACGCCCTCCAGGACGCCTTCGCTGAGCCTCGTCGTGTGAACCCAGTGCTCGACCCCTTCGAGGCCGTCGTGGCGGTAGAAGTCGGCGTGGTGGCCACAGCCAGTGCCCGAAAATCGGGTATCGCTGGTCCCGGTTCCGGCCCCCGCGTAGGCTGTCGCCATCGGCGAGACCTCCCGAACGCCCGCCTCAAGTTCGCGAACCGCGCCGAGGTTGTGATCGCAGCCCACGCCAACGACGGCCTGATCGGCGGCCGGTGAGAGCAGCGTGTGGAGCACCTCGTGGACGGCGATGTTCGTCGTGACCGCTCGCCCGTCCCACGTCTCGGTCGCACCGACGTTGGCGACCGTCAGCGCGTCCCCCGACTCTCCCCAGAGGCGTCGGTACGACGCGGGACTCGTGCCGTAGCCGAGTCGGCGGTCGAACGGCCGCCACGGAAGAAGGAGGTGACAGCACGACCCCGTCAACTCACCGCGAGCCTCGAGTTCTCCGTACGCGGCGTCGGTCATCGCCGCGACGGGGTCCGAAGCGTCGAAACCGTCGTCGGCTCGAGCCGCCTCGAGGGCTGCCGCGAGGTCGATCTGCCGTCGCGGTTCGACTCGCCAGTGAACGGTTTCGAGGGTCGTCCGCGCCTCGATTTCGTCTGCTAGCGTCTCGAGTGCCTCGCTAACGGCGAGGACGGCGTCCCGGTGGGCGGCAAACCAGCCGCGGGTCGTCGGACGGGGCACGCGCCGGCCGGGATAACACCTGACGTGGAGCGTGACCTCGTCGGCCGCGTTCGGCGCCGCTCGAATCGGAACCATCACTCGAGTACGACCTCGACTCCAGAGGGGAAAATCGCTGTGGCTAATTACTATATTTTCTGTAGTTTCAAACCCGTCAGTCACACCGTGCTCTCTCACTCGAGTAATCAGCGCCGAACGGTTCTCGAGCCCTGAGATCCATCAGGTGACGCGTCAGACGTCGGTAGCGGCGTATCGAAACGCCCGAAGCGCGTTGCGTCCGTCCTCGGTGAGGGTAACGTACTTCTCGCGACCGACCTTCTCGACCTCGAGGTACCCCTTCTCCAGCAGAGGGTTCACGGCATGTCGATCCAGCAGTCGATAATATCCCTTCCGCGTCGTCGCCTCGGACCGCGCGACGAACGGGAACGTTGATTCAAGGGCGAAGTCGATCAGGTCTGTCTTGCTTACCCCGCGATAGCGCCCGCTGGCCGTTTCCGATGTCTCCGCGTCGACGTGTGCCAGAAACGCGACGTGGACGTCCGATGGTCGTTCGATGGGGTACCTCGGTAGTTCGAATATTTCCGCCACCTCCTCGTGAAGCGGTTCGTCGGGAATCCGCGACGCCTCCGGGCCATACGATGGCCGGGCGTAGATCGGTCGCGCACCGGTCGCCATACAGGCGATCATGCCCGCGATAGCGGTGATCTTGCTCCCGGCGGAGAGGTTGACGAAGACGTCGTCGTCGGCGTAGTCCGCGATCGCTGCCGAAATCGTCCCGAGCGTGTCGTACAAGTCGAAGATGTCGCACGATCGGCGGTCGACCGTGATGCGCTCGTTTGCCTCGAGATCCTCGAGGAGGGCTCGAACGAACGGAATCTCCCGGTCACCGTCACGATACTCAATCGGTACGACGCGATCGGCCTTCCACCGCAGAATCGGTTCCTTCACGCGAGCGTACTCGAAGCCGAGCGGGACGACGTGAACCCGATCGGTCACCGGCGAGTCGCGGCTCATACGTGGCCATGTGCGGCGGATAGTAAAAGGAATCCGTTACCGTCGTTACCGTTGCTACCGCCGCCCGGCGACCTGCACGAGCAACGCACCTGCCATCACGACGGCCATGCCGAGACCGTCCGTGAGCGTGAGCGATTCACCGAGGAAGATCCAGCCGAGGAGCGCTACCTGCACGAGCATCGTGTTGTTGATGACGCTCGATTCTGTCGCGGTGAGCGTCTGTAACGTCCGGTTCCAGAGGGTAAATGCGAACGCCGTGTTGACGACCGCGAGCCAGAAGACGATGGCCCAGCTCCGGATACTCAGCGACGGGAGGCCCTGCACGGCGATACCCGTCCCGAGGAGCAGAGTAGATCCCACTCCCATGCTGACCGTCGTTACGCCGAGCGCCGACAGCGTTCCGTCGCGGTTGGCGTACCGGCCGAGGATCGACGCGAGGGCGTTCGAGAGGAGGCCGACAGCCATGATACCGAGGCCGACCAGCGCGAGGACGCCGAGGTCGAACGGGTAGAAGTAGACCCCGACGCCGACGAACAGAACCGCCATCCACAGCCACTGTCGTCGTGAGGTGCGCTCTCCGAGCAGCGGGACGCTACACAGGGCGACCACCGCGGGCGTGAACGTCAGGAGGAGGCTAACGGTCGCCGCTCGCAGGTACTGGAGCGCGAGGAACTGCGCCCCCTGCGTGATCGCGTACATGAACAGCCCGAGGACGAGCAGCACGGCGAATTCTCGCCGCTCGAGCCGTCGGACGGATCGGTGCCCGCCCTCGCGGAGAAAGAGCGGAACCAGAACGACCGTCGCCACGCCGTAGCGCAATCCCGCGAACGTCACCGCCGGAATCTCCTCGAGGCCGACTTTGATGAGGACGTACGAAGACGACCAGAGGACAGTCACGAATAGTGCTTCGAAGACGGCTCGCGTACGTTTCGATCCGGATAGGCCGCCTGCTGTCTCCGTCGTATCCGCGCGAGTTCGCATCGAACGGAGGATGGCGGGCAACGATGGTAACAGTATATTCGTTACTATCGTTACTGATCGATACTGTTCGTTACTGTGCGTTACAGTCGACTGAGACTGACGAACTACAGAGCACGCCGGGGAAACGTGTAGAAGACGGGGAACTACCTCTTGCAGCGTTCATACTGCTTCTCGCAGCGTTCAGTGACTGACCATGTTCTCCCGTTCTTGCTCGATTGGTGAACGCGGTCTTCCTCCCTTCCGACGCAACAGCCGCCGTTACTCGTGTTCTTCGTCCGGTGCCACCGGTTCGCCGTCTTCCATCGGCCACTCGAGTTCGACTTCGAACTCGGCCTCGTCGTCGATGACCTCGTACTCGACTTCCAGTTCGAAGCGTTCTGGAACGTCCACCGTGAAGCCGTTCTCCCCCTCGATGTCGATCGTCCCGTTCTCGACGCCGTCAGCGACTTCACGCAAGATTGCCGCACCGTCAGACCGACTCATCACTCGCTCGCCTTCGCGTTCCGTTTCGTCGGCTTCGGTTTCTGTCTCGTCGGCTTCCGATTCCGCTTCGGTCTCGTCTTCGTGTTCGTGTTCGTCGTCTGCCATACAGACAGCACCACGGCTGCTGGTAAAATAGACGTGTTTTCAACGGCACCTCTCTACCTCGAGGGTCCTGTCGAACAGGGTGATACCGAGATTCCGAACGGGGGCGATACCGAGACTCCGAACGAGTGTCGAGGCCGGGACTACGTCTCGCGCAATTCCTTGACCTTCGCGATGTTCCAGGCGAAGCCTTTCCCGTCCTCGGTGGGCGTCTCGAGCGCGAACGGCAGGTCACGGAGGTCGGGGTGATTCACGATGGCGCGCATCCCGTCTTCGCCGATGTAGCCCTCGCCGATGAGCGCGTGTTCGTCCTTGTGAGTTCCCACGTCGTGTTTCGAGTCGTTGAGGTGGATGTACTCGAGGTGCTCGAGGCCGACCACGTCGTCGAATCGCTCGACGGTCTCGTCGACCGCTTCGGGCGTCGTGAGGTCGTTGCCCGCGACGAGGGTGTGGGCGGTGTCGATACAGATGCCGATGTCCTCGTCGGTTCGGTCGATGATGCCCGCGAGGTGCTCGAACTCCCCGCCCAGCTTGGTCCCGCTGCCGGCGTCGGACTCGATCAGGATGGTCACGTCCTCGGGCACCTCGAGGTCGTCGATGACGCTCGCGGCGTTGTCGAGGCCGCCCTCGACGCCCGCACCGGTGTGGGCCCCGAGGTGGACGTTCACGTACGGGACGCCCAGCTGGTTTGCCGCGTCGAGTTCGGCCTGCATGCTCGCCATCGACTTCTCCCGGAGGCCCTCCTTGGGCGTACAGAGGTTGACCAGATAGGCCGAGTGGATCACCCACGGGCCCTCGAGCAACTCGTCGGTCTCCTCGCGGAAGCCGGCGGCGGCCTCCTCGCTAATTTCGGGCTGGGCCCAGACCTGTGGCGAAGTGGTGAAGATCTGTCCGCAGTTGCCGCCGAAGGCGAGCTGTCGGTGAACGGCGTTGCGGACGTCGCTGTACGGTGGCGTTTCCTCGTCCGAAGAGACGCGCGATCCGGAGATGGACACGTGTGCGCCGACGTGCATGGACATATCGAGAAGTCTGTATCCGGGGATCAAAGGTACTTCGAACCCGGCCAGGGAGACGAGCCGTTCGGGCGGGTTCCGAACGCACTCCTCAGACCGGTAGACTCGCCTTCGGGCGCCACGCCTCGTCAATTCGGGCACCCGTCTCAGCCAGCGCGTCGAACACCGTCTCGATGTCCGCCTCGGTCGTCCGGTGGCTGCAGATCGACATGCGGAGGGCCCGTCGACCGCGAATGGTCGTCGTCGTGAGGAACGCGAGGCCGCTCCGGACGACCTCGTCGGTGATCGCCTGGTTGAGTTCGTCCAGGTACTGAGTAACGCGCGTCAGTGGCACGTCTGGTGGGTCGGCCAGGGCGACCTGGAGGTCGTCGGGCATGTACCTGAACGAGTAGATGAACAGGTTCGGCTCCTGGACGGCCAAGAAGTCCTCGTGGTCGCGGACGAGCGTATCGAGGTGTTCGGCGCAGCGAACGCTCGTTTGCAGTAGCTCCCGGTAGCCCTCCAATCCGTAGTACTTCATCGACATCCAGAGCTTCAGCGCGCGGAAACTGCGGGACATCTGCGGGCCGAATTCGTAGAAGTCGAACTCCTGTGGCGTCTCCGCGACCGACCCCCGGAGATACGACGCGTCCATCGCGAATGTCTTCGCGAGGCACTCCTGGTCGCGGACGAGTACTGCGCCGCACTCGTAGGGAACGAACAGCCACTTGTGCGGGTCGAGCGTCACGGAATCGGCGCGCTCCATGCCGTCGTATCGCGACTCGAGTTCGGGAACCATCGCCCCCACCGCACCGCACGCACCGTCGACGTGAAACCAGAGGCCGTGTGCGTCACAGACGTCGGCAATGTCCCCCAGGGGATCGATGGCGCTCACGTTGATCGACCCCGCCTGGCCGACGACGCAGAAGGGCTCGGCCCCCGCTTCTCGATCGGTCTCGAGCAGCTGTTCTAAAGCGTCCACGTCCATCGTGAAGTCGTCGCGGCTCGGCACCCGCCGTACGGCGTCGCGGCCGAGGTTGAGCATGTCTGCGGCCCGGACGACGCTCGAGTGACCCTCGTGGTCGGCGACGTAGAGCGTGTACCGCGGGCGATCCTCCTGTAACCCGGCCTCCGTCGTCTCGTACGCCGTGTGATCGCGCAGTGCGGTCATGAAGGCGGTGAAGTTGGCCATCGTCCCACCGCTGGTGAGGAGGCCACCGGTGTCGGGCGCGTAGCCGATCGCCTCGGCCAGCCAGCGGACGCACCGCCGTTCGATTTCGGTTCCGGACGGTGCCGGATGCCACCCGCCGACGTTCATGTTGACCGTCGCCGCGATGGCGTCGGCTAGCGGGGCGAGCGGCGTTCCGGACCCCATCACGAAGCCGAAGTACCGCGGCGAGGGGTTGTGAGTCGCGTACGGGATGACGGACTCCTCGACGGCGTCGAGGATACGTTCCGGATCCTCGCCGTGCTCGGGAAGGGGTTCGTCGAACGCCGCGACGACCTCCTCGGGATCGGCCTGGACGTAGACGGGGCGATCGTCGATGCGTTCGTAGTAGTCAGCGATCAGGTCGACGGTCCGGTAGCCGATCGCCCGGAACTCGTCGGGGTCGAGGTCGCCCACCGGCCGATCCTGGGTAGCCATGACTGTGTAACCACACGTGGTAGGTTAACACTTGCCAAGGCACTTGGTGCCGTCCGACGCTCGAGTGGCCCTGGGTGAGCGAACACGGTCAGTCGGTTGCGGCGCACTCGAGGGACCCGGGCTCGAGTCGATCGGTCTACCCTATCGAGGCGGATCGCCCGCTACTCGAGACTCCCCGGTTAACCGTCTGCTACTCGCTGCTCATCCCTCGAAACTGCTGACGTGCTCGGGTCGAATCGAAATGATAACGCGCTCGGACTGGATCGGATTCGGGTACTCGTCCTCGCCCATGTAGCGCTGGGCCAGTTCGTCGATGTGCTCGCGCGCGCCCTCCGTCGTGACCTCGTCGACTTCGCCCGTCACCGACAGCATCCGGTAGGGGTTGTCCGGGTCGGTCATGCTGATCGCGATCCGCGAATCGTTTCGGGCGTTCTTCGTCTTCCGCCGGTCGCGTTCGGTGTTCACCAGCAGACGATCCGCGTCGGCGTCGTAGTCGACCCACACCGGCGTGACGTGGGGCGCCCCGTCCGGGAGCAGGGTGGCGACGTGGGCGAACGTTTGCTTCTCGAACAGGTCGTGGAAGTCGGTCGGGATCGACGCCATAGCGGGCGTTCGACGGCCCAGTACTAAGAGTGCGTCCCCGCTTACGCAAATCGGCGGCGAGAAACGGCCGGAGCCGCTGCTCGCCACCGCTCGAGTCGGTCACTCGAGGCGTGCTCGCTCGACCAGTTCTACGGGATGGGGTGGGCGTTCTATCTCGTCCTCGTCCCCGCCCTCGCCTGCGAGCACCTGCACGAGTTGACTCCGACAGGAGGTGCCAGTGGCCGTCACGCGGTCGCCCGGACTCGACTCGACCTGGTCGGCGAGCAACTCTCCGATGGCCAGCGACAGGTCGTAGTGCTCGGCCTCGTAGCCGAACGACCCGGCCATCCCGCAGCACGTCGAGTCGAGCGGGTCGACGGCGTAGCCGGCCCGTCGGAGGACGCCCACGGCGTGGTGATCGGTGCCCTGCGCCTTCTGGTTGCAGTGGCCGTGGTAGGTCAGCGACTCGCCAGACGCGTCGAACTCGAGTTCTCGGTCGAGACCCGTGCGGTCGACGTACTCGAGGACGCCGAACGCCGTGCTCGAGACGGCCTCGAGCGCCCGCGAGTCGACGTCTGCACCGTCGGCGAGCAGGTCCCGGTACTCGTCCTGGAACATCACGGCGTCCGAGGGCTCGACGAAGACGACCGACCAGCCGCGGTCGACGTAGGGAGCCAGCGCGCGGACGTTGCGTTTCGCCCGGTTTCGGGCCTCCTCGAGCAGCCCCATCGAGTACGCTGCCCTGCCGCTGGGGGCGAGGTCGGTTGGAACGCGAACGTGAACGCCGGCGGCCTCGAGCAGGCGAACCGCGGCTTTCCCGGGGCCAGGTTCACTGTAAGTTGTGAATGTGTCGGGAAAGAGGACGACAGCGGCCTCGACGTCGGATTCCGGAACGGCGGGACCGCCGCGTTCGTCCCACCAGTCGTGGAACGTCTCCCGTTCGAACGACGGCAGGTGACGATCGCGGGAGATTCCCAGGGTTCGCTCCATCGCACGTCGAACGCCAGGCAGGTCGGGCACGCGGTTCGAGACGGGCGCGACGGCGCTCGCAAGGGCCGCCAGCCGGTCGATGTTCGTGAACAGCTTTGTCCGGAGGCTCGCGCCCTGGTCCTGATGGTACTGGTGTTTGACCGCCGCCTTGAGCTTCGCCAGGTCGACGCCCGTCGGGCAGTCGCTCGAGCAGCCCTTACAGCCGACACAGAGGTCGAGGACCTCGGACTGGAACCGTTCGGTGTACAGTTCCTCCGGGGGGAGTTCGCCGGAGATGGCGGCTCGGAGCAGGTTCGCCCGTCCGCGCGTCGTCTGGATCTCCTCACCGGAGGCGCGATAGGTCGGGCACATCACGTCGCTATCGGTCTGGCGGCAGGTGCCACAGCCGTTACACAGTTCGACGAGGTGAGCGAAGCCACCCTCCTCGTCGAACGAGAGCGTCGACCGCGGCTCGAGCGAGCGGTAGGCGGGCCCGTACCGCAGGTTCTCGCGCATGTCGGCGCCGACGCCCCGCTCGGTATCCGGGCCGGCATCGTCGGGGCCGTCGCGGTAGACGACGTTGCCGGGGTGGAGGCGCCACTCCGGGTCGAAGGCCGTCTTCGTCTCTTTGAA
Source organism: Saliphagus sp. GCM10025317 (assembly GCF_042663665.1). Lineage (NCBI taxonomy): Archaea > Methanobacteriati > Methanobacteriota > Halobacteria > Halobacteriales > Natrialbaceae > Saliphagus > Saliphagus sp. GCM10025317. The sequence goes on along the minus strand of NZ_JBHTAQ010000005.1, from coordinate 604,756 downwards.
CGCCGCCCACAGGTCCTCGCCGTACATCTTGGGCGTGAACGCCGTCCGGGCCTTCCCGTCGCCGTGTTCCCCGGAGAAGGCGCCGCCGTGCTCGAGCACGAGATCGGTCACGTCCTCGGTGATGGCCTGCATCGTCTCGACACCTGCCTCATCCTTGAGGTTCAGGATGGGTCGAATGTGGAGGGTGCCGGCGCCCGCGTGGGCGAAGTACGCCGCCGAGGTGCCGTGGTCGCGCAAAATCTCCTCGAACCGGCGGACGTAGGTGGCCAGTTCGGCCGGCGGCACGGAGGCGTCCTCGATGAACGGGTAGGGCTTGGGGTCGCCGTCCATGCTCATCAGGAGCGGGATCGCCGCCTTCCGGAGCTTCCAGAGGTCGGCCTGGATGTCGTCAGTGTAGGCCTCGACGACGTCGAAGGCGTCGACGTCGTCGACCAACTCCGCCGTCGTTTTTGCGATGGCGGCCTCGAAATCCTCGACCAGTTCGGAGTCGAACTCGAGCATGAGCGCCGCGGCAGCCTCCTCGGGGATGGCCTCGGCGTAATCGGCGTAGCCCTCCGACTCCCGGGCGAGGCGGAACACCTCGTCGTCCATCAACTCGACGGCGCTGACGTCGTGGGTGAGCGCGCGTGGAACGGCGGCGAGGGCGTCGATCAGGTCCGAAAACGAGTACACGACCAGCGCCGTCTCCTCGGGCACGGTCACGAGCGAGAGGGTCGCCTCGACGACGATTCCAAGGGTGCCTTCGGCGCCCACCAGCAGCTTCGAGAGGTTGATCGCCCGCTCGCCGTCGTCGGTCTCGTAGATCACCTTCTGGAGGTTGTAGCCGCTGACCGACCGTTTGAGATCGGGGTAGCGCGCCTCGATTTCGGCCTCGTGGTCCTCGACCAGCCCGCGAACCGTCTCGTAGATGCGGGCTTCCCGGTCGTCTTTCGCGACGATTTCGTCCCACTCCGGCCCGTCGATGACGACTTCCCGCGCGTGGAGCAACGAGCCGTCAGCGAGGACGACCTCGCACGCCTCGACGTAGGCGTCGGTGATGCCGTAGCGAACCGAATGCGCCCCCGTCGAGTTGTTGCCGATGCCGCCGCCGATCGTCGCCCGGTTCGACGAGGCCGGGTCGGGTGCGAACTTGAGCCCGTGAGGCTCGAGGTGGGCGTCGAGGTGATCCTGGACGACCCCGGGCTGGACGACTGCCCGCCGGTCGTCGGGGTCGACTGCGAGGACGTCGTCCATGTGGGTCGTGAAATCGAGGACGACGCAACCCGGACTAACGGCCTGGCCAGCCAGCGACGAGCCGGCCCCACGGGGGAGGATCGGCACGTCGAACTCGGCAGCCGTTTCGACGGCCGCACGTACGTCATCGACGTCCGTCGGGTGGACGACGCCGGCCGGTCGGGCCTGATAGATGCTCCCGTCGGTGGCGTACAGCACCTGCGCGTACTCGTCGAAGGCGACCTCGCCCTCGAGGCACGTCTCGAGCGCCTGGGCGAGAGCGGTGTACCCCTCGACGGGTGGGTGGTCCCCGCCGGTCGACTCGAGGTGCGATCCGGCGTCGCCAGCCACGGGTGGAACGTCCTCAACTGCCATGCCCCCTCGTACACGGAGGGCGGTGAAATATGCTGTGCCAGTTAGTGTCTCACGAAGAGGTGCGGCGGACCGACGCCAACGTCGTCCGAATCGACCAGCAGACATACGTCGCTCGCCTCGAGAGTCACCTGTATGCGACTCGCGAGACTGTCGACGCCCGACGGGCCCGTCTCGGGCCAGCTCGAGGTCGGGACCGCAACCCCCGAAGACGGCTACGACGGCGCCGTCCTTCGTGCCGACGACGGCACCTACGAGGTCGGCCGGGACGGCCGCCTCCTCTCTCCGTGTGAGCCCTCGGCGCTGTACTGCGTCGGGAGAAACTACGCCGACACACTCGAGCAGATGAACTACGAGCGACCGGACGAACCGGACTTCTTCATCAAACCCCCCACATCCGTACTCGGACACGGACAGCTGATTCCGTACCCGAAGTTCACCGACGAACTGACCTACGCGGGCGAGCTGGCGGCGGTGATCGACCGACGCTGTCGGGACCTCGCACCCGAACAGGTTCCCGAAGTCGTCCGCGGCTACACGATCATGAACGACCTCGACGCCCTCGACCAGCAGGGTCGAACCGCCCGAAAGGTCTTCGACGGATCGGCGCCGTTGGGCCCGTGGCTCGTGACCGACGTCGATCCGACGCGTCTCGAGATGTGGACCGACGTCGCCGGGGAGCGTCGACAGGAAGCGAGCACCGAGTTGATGCTGTTCGACCCCTTCGAGGTCGTCGCCTTCCTCTCCAAGCGGTTCACCCTCCGTCCCGGTGACGTGGTCGCCTTCGGCAGCCCGGCGAATCCGGGTCTGCTCGAGCCCGGTGACACCGTCGAGATTACCTACGATGGCGTCGGAACGCTGCGTAACACGGTTGAGAACTAGCCGAATTCGGAAGGCAAATTCGACCGAGTCGCCGCTCGGTGGACGCAAAATCGAGAGAAAGTGGAGCCGAGCGATTAGATGTAGTCGATCGACGGCGGCAACTCAAGCTTCATGCCCTTGCGCTCACGGATCTCCATGATCGTCTCGCGCTGGAGCGAGTCGGCCATGACGTCGAATCCGGCGTTCTCGGTGTTCCAGGCTGCACGACCTTCGGTGGCCGAGCGGATGTCGCTCGAGAACCCGATCATCTCCTCGACCGGCGCGACGCCTTCGACGACCATGAGGTCACCCTCCTGGTACATGTCGTCGACCTGGCCACGGCGGCCCTGGATCTCGCCGGAGGCAGCGCCCATGTGCTCGTTGGGCACGTCGATCCGGACGTCCTGCATCGGCTCGAGCAGCTTGATGTGGGCGTCGATCAGCGACTTGTGGACGGCCTCCCGCGTGGCGGGGATGACCTGTGCCGGACCGCGGTGGATGGTGTCCTCGTGGAGCTTCGCGTCGTGCAGTCGGATCAGGGTGCCCTGGACTGGCTCGGCGGCCAGCGGCCCGTTGTCGAGGGCCTCCTCGAGCCCCTCGATGACGAGCTCCATCGTCTCGTTCAGGTGCTGGATACCCTTCGTGTCGTCGATGAGGATGTTCGTCCCGTGGATGTGCTCGACGTTCTGGGAGGTGTCCTTGTCGAGGCCGGCCTCCTGGAGCGCCTCGCGGCGCTCGAGTTCGGGCATGTCCATCGAGGCTTCGCCGAGCTGGATCGTCTCGACCAGGTCCTGGGTCAGCGGCTCGGCAGAGATGTAGAAACGGTTGTGCCGGTTTGGCGAGATGCCCTCGACCGTGTCGCTCGGTCGCTGGACGGCCTCGCGGTAGACGACGATCGGTTCGCCGGTGTTGACCGGAATTCCCTGGTTGGCCTCGATACGCTGGGTGATGACCTCGAGGTGAAGTTCACCCTGCCCGGAGATCAGGTGCTCGCCGGTGTCCTCGTTGATCGTGATCTGGATCGTTGGGTCTTCCTTCGAGACCTGTCGAAGCGTCTCGATGAGCTTCGGCAGGTCGTCCATCGTCTTCGCCTCGACCGCCTTCGTGATGACGGGCTCGGAGATGTGCTCGATGGACTCGAACGGCGTCATCTCGATACTCGAGACGGTCGAGCCGGCGATGGCGTCGCGCAGGCCAGTGACGGCGGCGATGTTCCCCGCAGGGACGTTCTCGACTTCCTCGCGCTCGCCACCCATGTAGATGCCGACGGACTGGACGCGGTTCTTGCCAGCGGTGCCCGACACGTACAGCTCCTGGCCCTTCTCGAGGGTGCCCGAGAAGACGCGGCCCGAAGCGATTTCGCCGGCGTGGGGGTCCATCGAGATGTCGGTGACCATGAAGACGACCTCGCCGGACTCGTCGACGAAACGCATCGTCTCGGCGAGTTCGGACTCGCTGTCGCCGCGCCAGATCCGGGGGATACGACGGGGCTGGGCGTCGACCGGATTCGGGAAGTGCTCACAGACCATGTCGAGCACGACGTCCGAGAGCGGCGTCCGCTCGTGGAGTTCCTGGCGCTCGTCGTTGCGCTCGAGTTCCATGATGTCGCCGAAGTCCATGCCGGTGCGCTGCATCGACGGCATCGAGACGCCCCACTTGTAGAGGGCAGAGCCGAAGCCGACGGTGCCGTCTTCGACGGAGACGGACCAGTCGTCGACGTCGTCCATCTCCTCGGTCATGCCGCGGATGAGGTCGTTGACGTCCTGGATGACCGAAAGGAGACGCTCTTGCATTTCCTGTGGGCCTTCCTGTAGTTCGGAGATCAGGCGGTCGACCTTGTTGATGAACAGCGCGGGCTTGACACCCTCGCGAAGGGCCTGCCGCAGGACCGTTTCGGTCTGGGGCATGGCACCCTCGACGGCGTCGACGACGACGAGCGCACCGTCGACGGCGCGCATCGCCCGGGTGACGTCGCCACCGAAGTCGACGTGGCCCGGTGTGTCGATGAGGTTGATGAGGTGGTTGGTTCCGTCGTACTCGTGGGTCATCGAGACGTTCGCCGCGTCGATGGTGATCCCACGTTCCTGCTCGTCTTCTTCCGTGTCCATCGCGAGCTGCTGGCCGGCAGTATCATCGGAGATCATACCGGCGCCCGCGAGGAGATTGTCGGAGAGGGTCGTTTTTCCGTGGTCGACGTGAGCGGCGATGGCGATGTTCCGGATGTTCTCCGGGTCGTCCATCAGCCGTTCACACTCTTGGACGATCTTTTTGCGTCGGCCCATATATCCACCTGTACCGGTAGCGGGGTCAAAAGGGTGCTGTTTCGTCTCGGCGAGAACGGGCCCGAAACGCGCCTCGAGACTCGAATCGACCAATTTGCGTGAGAGAATAGCACGCACCCAACGCCAGGCGCTTGAGCCTCAGCCGACGGACACCGGCGTAAGAGCCATAGGCGCCCGACCCCTGTTACGGACACACATGGATTTGCGCATACAGGGACCGGGACCCGCCGCCCCGTTTCTCAGCGCCCAGGACCTGTTCGAAACCGAGTGTAACCTCTCACTCCCCGTCTACGTCCACCTGCGTGACGACCCCGACGAGCGAACCTGGGCCGCTCATCACGACGACCGACACGTGCTCAACATCTCAAGGCAGGCCGCGTCCTCGGCGATGGCGCGTGAACTGGCGCTCCACGAGTTCGCCCACATGGCCCGCCACGAGCAGGACCACCCCTCACACGTCCAGTCGACAGCGGAGGCCCTCTACCTCGCGCTGGCCGGGCAACGCGTCGAGCAGTACAAGCTCTCACACTGCTACCAAATCGCCAACCACATGAAAGACATCTACGCCGACGACATCACGCTCTCGGTCGGTCCCGGCGAAAAGTTGCTGGCGTTCCTCGAGTCCTCGCTCGCGACTGCCCTCCGTGATCGACCGGAGACGCCGCCGGGTTCGACCCCTGGCATCGAACGACTCTCCCCCGCCGCCGATCCCGACATCACCGCCGTCAACGCGGCCTTCGCACTCGCACTCGCCGAGCGACACGACCTGCTCGAGGCCGACCACCGCCTGTACGACCTCGCCCACGCGGCGGCGATGGACGCGCCGGAGATCGACTTCGAGGCGTTCCGACGGCGATTCCGAGAACTTAGCCAGGATCCCGATCCGAGCGCCTACCGGCAGGTGCTCGTCGAGACCACCCGGTCGTACGTCGGCGAGGGGACTCGAGCGGCGGATTAAACGACTGGCGACCACCGCCGGTTGACGGTCTTTTCGGCTCGAAGTTGGCCGTCCTTCTCGCTCGAGGCGTGTCGTTTGGCGTCTCGACCCAAACGTTTAATGTTCGATACTTCATACGTGTGGAACATACTACTGATGCTTTCGGGGAAGGATTGTCGTGATGGGACGACGGAGCGCGCATTCGCTGATGAACTGTCCCGGTTGAAACGACGAGGGGCGAGCGTCCTCGTGACCGGTGTCGTCGAGGCCGACCAGCGACAGGTGATCGCTCGCCGGTTGCTTGGGACGGCCCCCGAGGAAGACCGAAAGCGCATCGTGATTTCGACGCCTGGCACGGAGTTCGACATCGACCGCCTGGTCGACGACGCAGATTCCGGGAACGCCGAAATCGTCAGTTACCAGGGAACGGCCCGTAGCGTCTCGGGGGATACGATGGAAACGGCGGAAACGGCGGGGAGCGCGACTCCGTCAGCACCACCGACACCAGGCACCGAAGCACCGGTGACGACCGCCGAAACCCTCGGTGACATCGGCGTCGCCGTCTCGAGCGCCATCGAACGATTCGAACGCGATGGCGACGGCGGCCTCGAACCTGGCGAACTTCGCGTCGGCGTCGACTCGCTCGTGCCGTTCCTCGAGGAGTACGGCAGGGAAGCCGTGTTCCAGTGTCTCCACTTGCTCAACGGACGGACGCAAGCGGCCGGCGGCATCGCCCACTACCAGCTCCCGATCGAACGCGACGCGAGCACCGTTTCGATCCTCACCCCCCTGTTCGACGTCGTCGTCGAACTTCGAGAACGGAACGGTGTCGCCCAGGAGCGATGGTCGCTCACGGAAAGCGACCTCTCCACCGGCTGGGTGCCGATAACCCAGTGAACAGGGTGCGTCGAGGCGCCGGTCAGGTGTCCCAGCCTGGACGGGGTCGACTTCAGAGACTACTGAGATGAAGCCGACATTCGAAGCAGTCGATGGCGGACTCGAGATTATCGATCGGATAGAGCGACATCGCTACCGATTGACGACCCACGAGTCGGTATCGCCTGAGCCGGTTAGCGACGATTGTTTACAGTATCCGGTCGATTCAGCCGTCGAAATCGAAGTCGAGAGCGTCACACTACCGACGAACGATCTCGTATACGTCCGCGACGAGACGGGGGCGATGGTCCACGAGGTTCGTCCAGGTGAACAGCAATTGCTTCCAGAAGGGGCGTACACCCTCGATCTCTCGACACCGTTCAAGATCTATCTTTATTTTGAAAGTTCGATGCACATCTACGCAGATAGTCAACAGACACACATCACTCTTGACGATGCAACCCGAGTGATCGTCGGCGCCCGTTCCTCACATACGCGCCCTGCAGCAACGATTACCACGACAGAGGAGCCAGCAGACCTCATGGAAGCGGTTACGGCCTTCGGGTCAGCGTTAAAGACCACCACCCCCGAACGATCCTATCCAACGCTCAGAGGACATCCACCAGCGCTCGAACTCGGAGAGACGTTATCGATTCCGGACGGGTTTGACCGCCCGGAAACTGGAATACAGATCGAAGTTCCGCCGAGTCTCGAGAACATCTACGTTATAGCTCCACTCGCATACTATCTCGGCGCGGAGGTCATCTCCGGAGATTCATCGAGGATAACGACCGATGCCGGGCTATCCTATTCACTGACCAGTGACGGTGGTTTCGAAGAAACTGTCGAACGGTTACTCAAACAGATCTTCTTCCTCGACTGTATCGTACGTACCGAGGGGATGACTCCTGTACCGTTACACGAACGACAGGCGATCGAATCATTCCTTCCGTTCGATTTAGAGCAGGTGTACGTACAACCCCTCTCCAATCAACTTGAAGAATATCTCTCGACGCCGTTTTCGACGATTGAACCAGTTATCCCCGAGTGGCGTCTCGAAGCTCATTTGAAACCGACGTCAGAGAGTATTACGTTTCTCCCCTTTATTTCGAACGATCTCGCAATCGTCCAGATACAACAACCCAATCATGCTTCGCCAGAGGCCCCGGTGCAGCGTGAAGCGATTCAAGAGTTCACAAGAGGAGTGAGTACTGCCCGGGGTACGGAGGAACGCGATATCCACGATCAGGGGCTGGACATACCAACGATCGAACAGCATTGGGAAACCGATGATTCGGCCACATTGATAAGCACAACGCCTCTGTCCGCGTTTACTCACAGTATCGGTCGAGAGCCACGAGAGGATCCAATCGAGATCAAAGTTGTCTGTAACGACTCGGAGATGAAAGATGAACTCGAGACAGTGAACGGGATTTACGGTAATCGCGACGAACTCCCGTTCAACGTGGTCGAGTACTATTCTCTGACGAGAGACGAACTCAGAGATTTACTGGCCAAGGAGAGTGATTTCGTACATTACATCGGCCATATCGATCGAGAGGGGTTCCAGTGCTCGGACGGGAAATTGTCGGGAACGACGCTCGAGAAAGTCGGTGCAAAAGCGTTCTTACTCAATGCGTGTCAGTCACGCGACCAGGGGCTCCATCTGGTCGAGGCCGGAAGTTCCGGAGGGATTGTCACGCTCGGCGACGTAATCAACAGCGGTGCGATTCGCATGGGTAGCATGATCGCTCGAGTGCTAAATCGAGGCTACCCACTTTATGCTGCACTCGACGTAGCACGGAGGAAGACCCTCGTGGGACAACAGTACCGAATGGTCGGGAACGGGTTAATATCTATAGCGCAGTCAGAGACAGGGCCTCCAATTGTATGTATTATAGAGAAAATTGAATCGAAAGCAGACGTTGTGCTCGACACCTACGAAACGAGTGAATTACGGAAGGGAACAATATTTGTCCCATACGTCAAATCGAACGACTCCTATTTCCTCACTTCAGGGAAAGCCGGACCGTTTTCACTAACAGAGTCAGAACTCAATGAGTTTCTTGAATTAGAAGGCGTACCGATACTATACGAGGGCGAAATTCAATGGAGTAAAGATTTCTCCATGGATGGGCTGTGAACGTTCAGGGGCCGGTGTAAGCACCGCTGTTCCCCGCCGCAACCGTTCCTGCCTGGGCCAGCAACAGCATGGCCGTGAACAGGACGCCGATCATTCGTGGGTGGTTCTTCAGGTAGTCGCTAAGTTCCGTCATAGTACATACAAGCCATGGTACCGACCCGTAATGAATTTATTTTAATAAATCAGACACAGAATCCATGTGAAAATCTGATAGTATAAATATTTAAACATCCAGATAGGATAGAAAAAGAAGACGGCGTCGGGTTCGGTCGAAAATTACCGTGAAAATTCGTTACTCACTGAGTAACCGGCGAAGCGCCCGGTCGAATCCCTCGCGCGAGAACTCACCTCTGATCGAATCCGCTCGCTCTCGCCACTCGTCTAAGTCAGCCAGTACCTGCTCGTGGCGCTCGTCGACGTCGACACCCGCCTCGCGTTCGTTTTCGAGCAGCGCCCGCTCCCCCGCGAGTCGAAAGTACTCGCTCATCGCCTCTTCGTAGGCGTGCTGGAGAACCAGTCGATCGATCGTCGACCGTAGTTTCTCGACCGAGACGGGCGTCACCAGATACTCGTCGGCGCCGCGGTCGATGGGGTCGTCCGTCGGGACGTCGCTGGCCACCGCGAGTATAGGCGTCGATGGCGCGTTCTGGCTGAGTGCATCGAGAACCCCTCTGGGATCCGGACTCTCGAGTTCCCAGTCGACGAGGATGACGTCGTCGCCTGCCTCGAGCTGATCGAGGATCGATCGGTCGAAGTCGATGCAGCGAACGTCGTACACCGCGGAGAGGGCGTCAGCATCCGACACGACTCGAGAAACGTCGTGGTGAACGGCGAAGACGCGAGGTGACGTAATAGACAACACAGTTAGTACGTAGAATCCACGCGCGGGGCCTATAAATCTGACTCGGCTTGCCTGCAAGTGCAAGCAAATTGGTCAGAGATGGATGGTAGCCGTGGAAACTGGTTCGAACGGTGTGTCCTGCCGGATCAGTGACTACTCCCACGACTGAAGTCGTGGGCCTTCTCCTCGAAACTGTGTAACGTCGCTCACGAGGGGAACCCCGAGAATGGCGGATATCGAACGTCGAGTGTGCTCGAGAGTTGCCGGATCGGTGTGAGAGTCAACGAGAAAACGAGAAAAAGCGAAGCCGAAAACGCAAACGAAACGCGGTTATCTCGCGGCAGCCGCAACGCGTTCTTTCTCTTCTTTCTGGTTGATCGCGTACGTCTGGACGTCGTAGTTCGACGCGCCGATGAGCTGGCTGGCGAGCGCTTCCGAAGCCGACGTCGGCGACTTGAACGAGGCGCTGTGCGCACCCTCGGCGATGAACTTCAGGGCCTGGTCGACGCGGCGCTGGGGCGCGACGTCGACAGCCTTGGGGACCGAGATACCGCCGTACTTGAGACGGACGGTCTCCTCGCGCGGCGCCGCGTTCTCGACGGCAGTGACGAGGACCTGGACGGGGTTCTCCTCGGTGCGGTCGTTGACGATTTCGAACGCGTCGCGAACGATCTTCAGCGTCTGCTGTTTCTTGCCCGTGTTCTCCTCGGTCTGCATCAGGCGGTTGGCCAGTCGCTCGACGACGGAGAGTTCGGACTTCTTGAACTGCTTGCTCGCGTGGCGACCCGCCGTATGCGCGATGGGCGTCACCGACAGGTAGCGCTCGGTCGAGGGGTCGTTGTAGGCGATCTCGGAGACGTCCCACGTGCCAAAGAGCTTGGCAGTGAGGTCACTGCCGCCAGCGGGCGCGTCGGGTTCGGGTTGTTCCTGCTCGCTCATGTTATCGCACCGGTTTCTCCGCGTTGCCGCGAACCAGTTCGAGCATGGCGACACCGTTGACCTTGTCGACCTTGTAGTTGACGCCCGAGAGGTCACCCATGGCACGACCCTTCGCGCCACCGATACCGGCGATGGTGACCTCGTCGTGTTCGTCGATGAACGAGATCGCCCCGTCGCCGGGACAGAACGCCGTGACCTGCTTGCCGTTCTTGATCAGCTGGACGCGGACGCACTTTCGAATGGCCGAGTTGGGCTGTTTCGCTTCGATGCCGACCTTTTCGAGGACGATACCGCGAGCCTGGGGTGCACCCTCGAGCGGGTCCGATTTCTCGCGCAGGCCGCGTGCTCGGCGCGCGTAGTCAGAGTCGGACCACCGCTGGTTCTGGCGGTCCTTCTTGAGTTTGCGCGCGGCGTATTTGCCGTTTGCCATGGCGATGGCTATCCGACGAAGGCACTTAAGCATCCCCTTTTGCTTCCGGGAGAAACGCCTCGAGAGCGCTTTATCGAACCCCATCGAGAGATCTGAGGGCGTTTCGTGGTCTCGAGTTACGGGCTCAGCGCGGTCTATGGTCACTCGGCGGCGTAGAGAATTCCGTACGCCAGTCTCGAGAGTCGTTCAGGCGTCGTCGCCGACGCGGGTTCGTCCGAGTAGCAGTGACGAGACAACCAGAAGGGCGAGGGACGCGCCGGAGGCGGTCATCCCCGGCATTTCGTCGTCAAGTTGGCGGGTTGGGTCGGATGCGTCCCCATCGCCGTCGGCGTTTTCGGTCGTCTCGCTCTCGTTCGTCTCGTCTCCGCTTTCGCGTGCTTCCTCGCCTTCCACTTCCGCTTTCTCCGTCGCGTTGGCGTGTCCGGAGTGTGAAACCTCGAGTTCGTAGTCGACTTCGGACGTGCCGACGTTGTACACCTGCAACAGATGAGTGTCGCTGGATTCGACATCGGATAGGTCGAGGGAAACGGTGCCGTCTCCGTGTTCGCCGGTGGCGAGTTCCTCGGTCGCCGAGTCGAAGAGCGTTACCTCGAGATCGGCCGCGTCGTCGGACGTGATCGTCACCGAGAGGTCGTCGCCCGCGTTCAGATCGATCATGAAAATGTCGAAGTCCATCCCGTCGACCGTTCCTTCGAACGATCCGTTCTCGAGGACGGCCGGGGTTGGTTCGTACAGGACGCTGAGATCGGTTTCGGTCGCCGTCTCGCCGCGGTTTTCGACCGCGACTGTGTACGTCCCGTCGGTGGGTGCGCCGACCACGTTGACGGCCCGGTAGTCTCCGTCTCGGACGTCGGTCCCTACGGCGGACCCGGACGGGTCGGTAACCATCACCTCGAGGTCGGTGCCGGAAAGCACGCTCACGGTGAAGAGGTCGCCGGTTTCCAGTTCGGCATCGTAGGTAGCCGTCTCACCCTCCTCGAGTTCGAGACCAGGGAAATAGCCGTTCTCGAGCGGATCCGGAACTTGCACTCTGGACGGATCGGATTCGAACTCGTCGTAGTAGACGTCGAGGACGAACGTGGCCGCCGTCTCGCCTCGGTTTTCGATCTCGACCGTGTACGTCCCGTCGGTAGGTGCGCTAGTGAGGTCCGCCGCGTAGAAATCGTCGTGCGGGAGCGATTCGCCGACCGCCGATCCGTTCGGGTCACGGATCGTCACGGCAATGTCGGCGTCCGAATCGAAGTCCGCCATAATCGAGATGAAATCGTTCTCGGTGAGTTCGGCCTCGTAGGTGACCGACTGGCCCGCCTCGAGTTCCTGTCCCTCGTAGGTCCCTTCCTCGAGTGGGTCAGGCACGTCGGCGGTCGACGACTCAGAGCCAGTCTCGGAGTCGCTGTCGTGGTAGACGTCGAGGGTAAACGTCGCTGCCGCGGAGCCTTCGTTCGCGATTTCGACGGTATAGGTGCCGCCCTCGTCCACCGACAGAAGTTCGGCGACCTCGTACTCCGTGTCACTGAACGTCTCGCCGACTACCGTCCCGCTCGGGTCACGAATCGTTACTCGGAGATCCGTCCCGGCTTCAAATAGAGCAACAGCCGCGAAGTACTCGCCTTCGGAGAGTTCTGCGTCGTAGGTGACCGACTGGCCCGCCTCGAGTTCCTGTCCCTCGTAGGTCCCTGCCGCGATGGGGTTCGGAACCTGATCACCCGCGCCCGAGTCGGCGACAGCAGTCGTTCCGACGGATGAAGCGCTGACCGCGGCCCCGCTCGTCGTCGCGAGAAGCAACACTGTGACGATAGTTACGATCGTAACAGATCGGCTATTTCTCTTGAATTTCTGTAATACAGACATTCTTTCCTGGGCAAAAGACCCGACCGGACGTATTTTACTGTTGTGCCCGATTTGCCCGCGAAATCGTCCCGGTGGCGAATTTCTCTGGGTGCGTATGAATCAACCACACCGCCGTCACTCGAGTTCGAACGAACCGCCGGCGGGGACGATCGACGATCGGTCGAGTTCCGCGACGGACGCGTGACCCGCCAGCCCGAGTGTCAGGTCGAGGTCCGCCAGGAAGTTTCGACAGACTTCCCGAACCCCGTCTTCGCCGTCGACCGCGAGTCCGTAGACGTAGGGCCGCCCGAACAGGACCAGCTCGGCACCGAGAGCGAGCGCCGTGACGGCGTCCGCACCGCGACGGATGCCGCTGTCGAACAGTACCGGGGCGTCGCCGTACCCCCTGTCCGCCAGTCGGTCGACCACTCGAGGGAGTGCCTCGATCGCGGGGAGCGCGTTGTCGACCTGACGACCGCCGTGGTTCGAGACGATTACACCGTCGGCGCCGGACTCGAGCGCCAGGATGGCGTCGTCCGGGTGGACGATTCCCTTGACGAGGACCGGCAGGTCGGTGAAACCGGCGAGCCACTCGAGGTCGTCCCACGTGAGCGAGGCGTTGCCGAAGACGTCCACGAATTTCATGACCGCGGCGTCGGGGTTCTCCTCGGGCGGATCGGCGAGCAGGTCCCGAAACGCCGGATCCGAGAAGTAGTTCGCGACGCCGTCGCCGTCGAGGAAGGGGAGGTACGCCTGTTCGACGTCGCGCTCGCGCCAGCTGATGATCGGCGTGTCGACGGTGACGACCAGCACCTCGTAGCCCGCGATTTCCGCGCGCGAGACGAAACTTTCCGTGAGGTCGCGATCTGAACTCCAGTACAGCTGAAACCACGCGGGCGCGTCGCCGGTTGCCACGGCGACGTCCTCGAGCGTCTCCGAGGCGGCGGTGCTCTGGACGAACGGCAGACCGAGACCGGCGGCCGCCCGCGCCGAGGCGAGTTCCGCCTCCTCGTGGAGGATCGACTGAACCCCAATCGGTGCCAACGCGACCGGCGCGGGGTACGTCTCGCCGAACAACTCGACCGAGAGGTCCCGCGTAGCGACGTCCCTGAGCATCCGCGGGACGATCCGCCACTGCTCGAACGCCGTCCGATTCGCCGCCTTCGTTCGTTCGGCCCCGGCGCTTCCCGCGACGTAGCCGAACGCTTCCGGCTCGAGAGCCGCCTCCGCGGCCGTCTCGAGCGCCTCGTAGGACGGCGGCAGCGATGGCGGCTGTCCGGCGAACATTCCCTGCGTGTAGATCTCGATCAACCGTTCCCGTCCGTAGGTTGGCCCGTCGTCGGTCATGCTCGTCGATCTGTCACGAACGACCGTATACGTTCGGGGCTTCTCGAGGAACGTCGATATCAAGGCATCCTCGAGGTGAGGAGAAACGTAGCACCATCACGCGGACGCTCAGGCTAACTGCACGTCGTCGATCCCAAAGTGACGCTCGGCGAGCGTCCGCGCGTCCTCGATTCGTCGGCCGTCGGTGCCGATGGCAACCCCGCGGTCGTCCTCGGGCACCTCGACGTAGGCGACCGTCGTGTTGTTCTCGCTGATCGTGACGTTGCGGACCGCCGCGGGCGCCAGCGCGTTCGCCACGAACGCTTCGGGATCGCTCGAGCCCTCGGCCAGCCGCACGGATCGCCCCGTTCGGCGCTCGAATTGCTGGACGTGCTGTCCGCGGGCGCCGACTGCCTGCCCCATCGTCCCCGGGGGGACGACGATTACCAGGCGGTCCTCGAAGACGAGACAGTCCTGGCCGGAGATTCCGGAGACGTCCTCGAATCGGGCGATGAACTGGCGTGCGTCGTCCTCGAGGGTGATGGTCATCTGGGTGTAGAGAAAACGAGTCGGTAGTCGGTCAGTTCGTAGTTGGGAGTCGGTGCTGGTACTCGGTACTCGGGTCAGTCCGCCCGATTCGGCGACGATCCCATCCGCAGGTCGACGTCGCCGGTACCGAGCTTGATCGGCTTGCCGACGATGACGTTCTCGGTGACACCGTCGAGTTCGTCGATCTCGCCGTGGATTGCGGCGTTGAGCAGGTGGTTGACCGTCACCTCGAACGCTGCGCGGGCGAGTACGGAGTCCTTCGAACCCGAGATGCCGTGACGACCGATCGACTCGATGGTCCCCTCGTTGGTCATCATGTCGGCGACCAGCATCAGGTGGCGAACGTTCACGTCGTCGAGCCCCTGCTCGGCCAGCGTGTTGTTCGTCTCCTCGATGATCGCCTCGCGGGCGGCCTCGATGCCGAGGTTGCGGTGAATCTCGTGGATGTTGTTACAGGTCGTCCGCGAGGCGTCGACGCCCTCGATCGAGAGCACGTCGCCGAAGGCCGACCCCTCGGTGTAGAGGACGAACTCCTCGCGCTCCTCGACACCGTCGTCGGTCTCGACCTCGAGGTCCTCCCGGCGGATGACGACCCGCGAGATGTCCTCGATCCCCTTGAACGTGATGTCACGAAGCTCCTCGACCAGCTGGAGGAGGTCCCGGTAAGACGGCTCCTCGGGGCCGAACTCGATCTGGGTTCCCTGCTGCGTCGTCGACACGCCCAGAGAGTCCTCAATGATCTCGGCGACCTCCTCGGCCGTGATGAGTCGCTCCTCGAGCGTGTCCTGGTTCAGGTCGATCTGGACGCGCATGTCGGCGACGTTCGTCGACACGTCGCCCAGCGCGAGAATCTTCGTCGCCTCGATGTTCCAGACGACTTCGTGAGCTTTCTCGCGTTCGGTCGCGTACTCCTCTGTGAGGTGAACCTGCATCGTCGGCGTGTCCGGCGTCTTCCGGGCGTCGACGAGTTCGATCAGTCGGGGCAGTCCCTGGGTGACGTCGATCTCGGCGACCCCTGCATAGTGGAACGTGTTCATCGTCAGCTGCGTCCCGGGCTCCCCGATGGACTGGGCGCTGACGGTCCCGACGGGGTCGAGCGGGTCGACGCGCGTCTCGACGTACTCGGTCTCGACGGCGCTGACGATATCCTGGGCCTGCTCGATCGTCACGTCTCCTTTGTCCTCGAGCACTGCGTAGACGCGATCCTTGAGCCGTCGCGGGAGTTCGCTATCCTCGACGATGACGACGGCGTCGTCGTCGACGTCGTAGTCCTGGACGAAGACGTTCTCGGTCTTAGTCATCCGAGCTCACCCCCTCGGGCTCGGCAACTCGACGACTGTCGGCGTGTTCCGAGAGGTTCGTCTCGATCCGCTTCCCGGAGAGGAACGCCTTGCGGTCGGCCTCGGAGTCGAACTCCTCTTCGAGCACCGTCTCGGCGATGCCCTCGACGTCGACGTCGTGGTCGTCGTCGTAGGCCACCTGTACTGGCGAGGTGCCGTCCTCGCCGAACTCGAACTGCACGATGGTGTCGCCCGTGTCCCGGACGGTACCGTCGTACTGCGCCTCGAGTTCCGAGAGCGCGTTGATTAGCCGACGCTGGAGGTAACCGGACTTCGAGGTCCGGACTGCCGTGTCGACCAGCCCCTCGCGGCCGCCCATCGCGTGGAAGAAGAACTCCCGCGGATCCAGGCCGACCGTGTAGGAACTCTCGACGAAACCGTGAGCCTCCGCCGAGAGGTCGTTTTGCTGGTAGTGGCTCAGGGTGCGGTTCTCGTAGCCGCGGTTGATCCGCTCGCCACGAACTGCCTGCTGGCCGACACAGCCGGCCATCTGGGTCAGGTTGAGCATCGACCCACGCGCCCCGGACTCGGCCATGACGACCGCGGGATTGTCGCCCTCGAAATGCTCCTCGGCGATGTTCCCCGCGTTGTCACGCGCCCGCGAGAGCGTCTGCATGATCTTCATCTCGAGCGTCTCGTCGAGCGTCCGCCCGGGCAGGCTCTCGAGTTCGCCGCGCTCGTAGGCTTCGATGAGTTCTGCGACTCGATCGTAGGCCTCCTCGATCGTCTCGTCGATTCGCGCTTCGGCCTCGGCCGGGATCGTCTCGTCGTCGATCCCGATCGAGAACCCGAAGTGCATGATCGCCCGCATCGCGAGCGTCGAGAGTTCGTTGATGAAGACACGCGAGCGCGTGTTCCCGTACTGCTTCGTGATCGCATCGACGATCTCGCCGCCGAACTCGCCGACTTCGTCCTCGGCGATCGTTCCGGAGACGAGCTGGCCGTCCTCGATGACGACGTCGTCGCCGACCGTTCCCGTGAACTCGAGGTTCATGTCGTCGGGCAGCAATTCGGAGAAGACGTCCCGGCCGGTCCAGAACGGCTCGTCCTCGTCGTCGATACCGCTGGGGTCTGGCAGTTCGTCGATCCGGGTCGCCCGGAGCAAGTCGAGCGCCTGCGTCTCGTTGAACCGGGGGTTGTCCTTCGTCAGCAAGTACGTCCCGGAGATGTGGTCCTGAATCGCCCCGATGATGTTCTTCCCGAAGCGGGGACTCAGGATCTGCTCTTGCACGCGCATGAGGACGCGCGCCTCCGCGCGGGCCTCCTCGTTCTGGAGGGCGTGCATGTTCATCTCGTCGCCGTCGAAGTCGGCGTTGTACGGCGGGCAAACGACGGTGTTGAGCCGGAACGTCTTGTACGGCATGACCACGACCTCGTGGGCCATGATCGACATCCGGTGGAGCGACGGCTGGCGGTTGAAGATGACGATGTCGCCGTCGATCAGGTGTCGGTTGACCTCCCAGCCCGGGCCGATCGTCTGGGAACTCTCGAGTTCACCTTCCTCGGACAGCCCCGCGAGCGCCTCGCAGTTCTTCTCGGTCACCTTGAGCCGGCGGCCGTCCGGCCGTCGCACGTAGTT
The DNA here is from genome assembly GCF_042663665.1 of Saliphagus sp. GCM10025317. Taxonomy (NCBI): domain Archaea; kingdom Methanobacteriati; phylum Methanobacteriota; class Halobacteria; order Halobacteriales; family Natrialbaceae; genus Saliphagus; species Saliphagus sp. GCM10025317. The sequence continues at coordinate 587,239 of NZ_JBHTAQ010000005.1, read as the reverse complement.
CGCGCCGGGGTGGCTGTTCGGCCCGTTGGCGACGTAGCGTCGAGCCTCCTCGAGGTTTCGCTCGGTGACGAGCATCGTCTGGGTCATCTCCGTCGCCACGCGGTCGGGGACGCCGACCTCGTTGAGGCTCAGGGTAGGGTCGGGCGAGATGACGGTCCGGGCCGAGAAGTTGACGCGCTTCCCGGACAGCGAACCGCGGAACCGGCCTTCCTTCCCTTTCAGCCGCTGGGAGAGGGTCTTCAGGGGCCGCCCGGAGCGGTGTCGCGCCGGCGGCGTTCCCGAAATCTCGTTGTCCATGAACGTCGTGACGTGGTACTGGAGCAGTTCCCACAGGTCCTCGATGATCAGCTGGGGCGCACCGGCCTCGCGGTTCTCCATGAACCGCTGGTTGATCCGGATGATGTCGACCAGCTTGTGGGTGAGGTCGTCCTCGCTGCGCTGACCGTTGTCCAGCGTGATCGAGGGACGAGCGGTGACCGGTGGCACCGGCAGCACCGTCAGAATCATCCACTCGGGACGGGAACGCTCGGCGTCGATGCCGAGCACCTCGAGGTCCTCGTCCGGGATCGCCTCGAACCAGTCGCGGATGTCCGAGGGCATCAGCTTGTTCGTGTCCTCCTCGGTCAGGTCGATGTCGAGAGCCTTCTCGATGGCCTTGCGCTGATCCTCGCGTGGCCGGAACGAACCCGAGAGGATCTCGTTGATCCGGGTGAGTTCGATGTCGGTCTTCTCTGCGAGTTCGTCGGGCGTCGTTCGGTCGATGCCCTCCTCCTCGTTGCCCTGCATCGCACCGGCGATGCGCTGGGAGTACTCGCTCGTGAGAACCTGCTGGACCTCGTAGTAGGTGGTCGGCTTCTCGTGGTCGATGTCGTACTGGATTTCGGCACAGAACGGACACCGATCCTTCTTTCGTGCCTGCCGAATCGCCGCCTTCGTCACATCGTTCAGGTCGTGACCCAGCTTTCGGTACTCCGTGATCTGGTCGCGAAACTCCTGGCGCTCGTCCTCGGTGAGCAGGAGCTTCGAACACTCACGGCAGGTTCCCCGGAGCAGTCGCCGGATGAGTTTGGTGAAACCGACGTGGATCACCGGCGCCGCGAGTTCGATGTGGCCGAAGTGGCCGTTACACGACCCCGAGTGCTTCCCGCAGGTCTTGCACTCGAGTCCGGGGTCGATGACGCCCAGTCTGGGATCCATCAGCCCCATGTCGATGGGGAAGCCGTCGTCGTCGTAGGTGTCGGCGGTGATGATCTTCGTCGCGCTCATCTCCCGGTACTCTTCGGGCTCCATGAGCCCGAAGTTGATCGATCCGATGTCTTTGGGTGTGCTGTGTTGCATGTGTTAGACGGCGTCCTCCAGTTCGAGTCGCGGGGCGATGCCGAGGGCCTTCATCTCGTCGAGAAGCAGTTTGAACGCGTAGCTCATCTCGATCTCGTGGATGTCGGTCTCCTCGTCGCAGTTCGGGCAGTACACCCGACGTTGCTCAACGTTCTCGACCGCGCTCATCCCACAGTTGCCACAGATGTGGATGAACTCGCGGTCGGACTCGTCCAGCAGCCGTTCCTTGAGCGTCATGGCCGCCCCGTGGCCGATGAACACGTCGCGCTCCATCTCCCCAATGCGCAGCCCACCCTCGCGGGCGCGCCCTTCGGTGGGCTGACGGGTGAGCACCTGCACCGGCCCGCGCGAACGGGCGTGCAGTTTGTTCGAGACCATGTGGTAGAGCTTCTGGTAGAAAATGACGCCAACGAAGATTTCGGCCTCGATCTTCTCGCCCGTCACGCCCGAGTACATGACCTCCTTGCCCGCGGAGTTGAAGCCGGCCTCCTCGAGTCCGCCGCGAAGTTGGTCCTCGTCCTCGCCGAGGAACGGCGTGCCGTCGACGCGACGACCTTCCATCGCGCCGAGTTTGCCGCCGATCATCTCGAGGATGTGCCCGACGGTCATCCGCGAGGGCAGGGCGTGGGGGTTGACGACCAGGTCAGGAACGACGCCCTCCTCGGTGAAGGGCATGTCCTCCTGGGGCGCCAGGTGACCGACGACCCCCTTCTGGCCGTGGCGGCTGGCGAACTTGTCTCCGAGTTCGGGGATTCGTTCGTCACGCACCGAGACCTTCGACAGCTTCGAGCCGTCCTCGCCCTCCATCAGGGTGACGGTGTCGACGACGCCGGATTCGCCCGAACGCATCGTCACCGAGGTCTCTCGGCGCTTCTGTGGCGAGAGGCCGCCCATGTCGTCGGGTTCCTCGAGGAATCGCGGTGGGCTCGTTTTGCCGAGCAAGACGGAGTTCTCGTCGACGTTCGTCTCGGGGTTGACGAGGCCGTCCTCGTCGAGGTGGGTGTAGGCTTCCTCGCCGCGTGCGCCGCGCACGTCCTGGCTCGGAATCTCGAAGCGGTCCTCCTGGCCACCCGGATACCGTCGCTCCTCGCCCTCGTAGGTCCGGAAGAAGTGCGAGCGAGCGAGCGCGCGCTCGACGGATGCCTTGTTCATGACCAGCGCGTCCTCGATGTTGAACCCCTCGTAGCTCATGACGGCGACGACGAAGTTCTGGGCGGCTGGGCGCTCGTCGAACCCGATCTGCTCGGTCGTCTGGGTCTTGACCATCGACAGCTGCGGGTAGTGAAGCAGGTGCTGGCGTGTATCTGGCCGAATGCGATAGTTGGCCGACGGGAGCCCCAGCGACTGCTTGACCATCCCCGCCCCCATCGTAATCCGGGGGCTCGCGTTGTGCTCGGGGTAGGGAATCATCCCCGCACCGATCCCGAAGATCAGCGAGGGGTCGATCTCGAGGTGGGTGTGATCGTCGTTCAGGTCGTCCTCGTCGACAGCGACGTAGATGTCCTCTTCTTCCTCGGCGTCGATGAACTCGATGTAGCCGTGGTCGACGAGGTCCTCGAACTCGAGATCGCCGTCGCGAAGGGCTTCGATCTCGGCGTCCGTGATGCGGGGTTCGCCGTCTTCGACGACCAGCAGGGGACGGCGAGCGCGGCCCGCGTCGGCGTTGACGATGACCTCGCGCGTGCGCTCTTTCACCGAGACGTTGACCATCTCGCTGACGTCGCCGATGCGTCGGGCTTCGCGAATCTGTTCGGCCAGCTTCTCCGGGTCCGGGTGCGTACCCACCAGCGACCCGTTGACGTACACCTTGGCTTCTCGTTGTTGGCTACTCATGTGTTAGTCGTCTGCACTCGTTGTCGTTCGTTCGACGCCCTCGATGCCGGGAATGCCCTCGACACCCATCGACGCCAGTTCGCGTTTCAGGTCCTGTTCGTCCTCGACGTGCTGGGAGAGCTCCATCGCCTGTGCGAAGTTCTTCACCAGCCCACAGTTCGGCCCCTCCGGCGTCTCGGAGGGACAGATGCGACCCCACTGGGTCGCGTGCAGGTCTCGCGCCTCGAAGTGCGGCTGTGAGCGCGAAAGCGGGCTCCGGAGCCGGCGCAGGTGGCTCAGGACGCCCATGAAGTCCGTCCGGTCGACCAGTTGTGAGACGCCGGAGCGTCCGCCGACCCAGTTCCCCGTCGCGATGGGGTGCTCGAGTCGCTCGGTCAGGACGTCAGAGCGCACGACGGTGTTGACCGACAGGTTCCGGTTTCGCATGTTCGCACGCTCGAGCTGGTACTTCACGTCGCGTGCCAGCTTGTTCAGCGCCGTCCGGAACAGGTCGCGCATCAGGTCGCCGCTGACTTTCAGCCGCTTGTTCGCGTAGTGGTCCTTGTCGTCGGATTCGCGCCGGTTGAGCGCAAGTTCGAAACACGCCTCGGCCATCCGACAGAGGTAGTGGGCCTTGTTGATTCGGACGTCTTCCTCCTCGACACCTTCCTCGTGGAGGTGAGGCAGGAGGTAGCGGTCGATCACGTAGTTCGCCCGCTTGAGCTGGTAGTTCTTGCCCTGACCGGAGGCGACGCGCTTACCCAGCGCCTCGATGGCCTCCTCTTTCGTCTGTACCTCCGCCTCCTCGAGGTTCTCGAGCATGTACTTGACGACCTCGGGGTCGTTCGAGACCTTGTGGACGATCTCCTCGTCGGACTCGAGACCCAGCGCGCGCACGAGCGTGACGAAGTTGATCGAGCCCGATACCGAGGGGAACGACACCTCGAGCAGGCCGTTCCGGGTCCGTTCACAGAGCACCAGTGCGCGGTAGCCACGGCGCTGACTGAAGGTTTTGGCGACCTGGATCTCGTCGCCGTACTTCGTGTCGTACTCGGCAAGAATCTTGTTCGGCGCGAGGTCCTCGCTGGTCATCAACACGCGCTCGGAGCCGTTGACGATGAAGTAGCCGCCGGGGTCGGCGGGGTCCTCGCCGATTTCGATGAGCTCCTGGTCGGAAAAGCCCGCGATGTTACACTTCTCGGAGCCCACCATGATCGGCATTCGACCAATCTTCGTCTCCGTCGAGTCGACGACGCGCTCGTCGCCCTCCTCGCCCTTGACGATGCTCATCTCCATGAAGACGGGCGCAGAGTAGGTGATGTTGCGCAGGCGGGCCTCTTGCGGGTAGAGCAGTTCCTCGGACCCGTCGGCCTCGCGAACCCGGGGTGTGACGACGCGTACGTCCCCGAGATCGACGCGGACGGGTTCCTCGCCTTCCTTGTCGCCGATGTCCGTGTCGATTGTCTCCTTTTCGTCGACAACCTCCTGCATCCCTCGAGTGAGGAAGGAGTTGAACGAGCGGTAGTGATGCTCGGCCAGTCGTTCTTTCGAAAAATACTCCCGCGAGATGTCCCGTCTGAGTGTTCGATCCAGTTCCATTTATTCCACCACGAGTCGATAGACGACGGCCTGATCCGTCGTTCGCGAGTTTCGCACGATCTTGATGACGTCCCCGACCTCGGCTTCGTCGGGCAGCGCCTTGTCCGTGCGTTTGATCTTCGGCAAGTCTGTACGGTCGATGTCGTACTCGTCGAGCACGTCCTCGAGTACCTCCTCGTCGAGGATGGTGTGCTCTGGCACGAGTTCGTGTTGGCTTACGTCTACCATGTGTTGTTGGTCCGGCCTACCGGGGGAGAAGCGGCTGTCACGAGATACTACAGGGACGTATTGCTGGAAGGCATTTAACGGTTACTAAGTTGCCCCACAGGCACGGCTAGTCGGCCCGCCGGCCATCACCCGTCGCCGGCGGCGTCACATACCAGTACGTACCACACGTATCGATTAAATCCTTTGCGGAGAATTGGCAACCGTTCATCAGGTAGTTCGCTTCATCGTTCGATAGCTAGTCTGGCTCGAGGTTTCGGTTGTCTCGAACAGTTCGAACAGCGTCGAAAATCCAGAAATCGTGTTGCGTCCCGGCCTACCAAACCGTCACCGATTGGAAAGCCTTAATACTGCGACCGGGAAACGAAGAGTTGCAGGGTGCCCGGGTGGTGTAGTGGCCCATCATACGACCCTGTCACGGTCGTGACGCGGGTTCAAATCCCGCCTCGGGCGCTTTTCGAGGAACTAACCGACGAGCGGAGCGATTCGGCGTGCTTCGAGAAACACAGCGAGACGAATCGACTCGTACCCAGACGGTTGTTTTGCGGCCAGGCCTCGAGCGTATAGCGACGGGCCGGCCTGTAAGGAAACCGAGGCGGTCGGCCTACCCGTAGAAATCTCACACAGTCCAGGAGTTTTTGTACGAAAACGGGACCAGACCTCGCGTGAATACGAAGCAAACAGGAGACGAGACTGAAGCGACGATCCTGGCGGCACTGATCACTATGGGTCACTCGGTGTCGATTCCGTTCGGAGACAACGACAAGTACGATCTCCTGCTCGATACTGGTACTCGCATACTCCGGGTGCAGTGCAAAACCGGCTGGATCGAAGACGACGTCATTCGATTCAAGACGGCCAGCAAGACGACGGTCGACGGAACTGACACGGTCGTCGACTACGACGACACGATCAACGGGTTCGCCGTTCGGTGCCGAGAGACCGACGAGTTGTACTGGGTCCCGATGGAAGACGCCGGAAAGAAGAGCACCTATCTCCGGATCACGGAACCCGAGATAGAGCATCCGTCGACGAAACGGGAGTCGGACTATCGCCTCGAGAAGCGGCTGTGAGTCCGCCAGAGACGGGGACCAATGCTAATTATTTAGTACACACCAGTTTACTTCTCGATAATGAGTACTGTCGCTCCTCGAGCCAGCACGAGTCGCCCGGTTAGAGCTGGCGCTGTGGAGCCGTCACCTCGAGACGCAGAGCGTGGTCTGACGTGACCGAAACCATGCGCGTTCTGGTCGTCGACAACGACGCCAGGTTCGCCGAGTTGACGACGACGATGCTCGAGCGCGAACGTGATGACATCGCGGCGACGGACGTCTCGAGCGCGGACGCGGCCCTCGACGTCCTCGAGACCGACCCCATCGAGTGTATCGTGAGCGACTACGACATGCCCAGCACGAACGGACTCGAGTTGCTCGAAGCTGTCCGGGAACGGGATCCGGAATTGCCCTTTATCCTGTTCACCGGGAAGGGCTCCGAGGAGATCGCGAGCGAGGCGATCGCCGCCGGGGTGACCCAGTATCTCCAGAAACAGCCCGGGAGCGACCGGTTCACCCTGCTGGCGAACCAGGTCGCGAACGCCGTCTCACAGTACCGGACGGAGACCGAGCTCCGGGAGAACGAACGGCGGTACGAACGGACGCTGACGACGCTCCACGACACCACGCGCGACCTGATGCGAGCGGGGACGAAGGACGAGATTTACGAGGCCGCCGTCGGAACCGCGGGCGCGATCCTCGAGGTGCCGATCGTCTCCGCGTATCGGTTCGAACCCGCCGAAGGGACGCTCGCGCACGCGGCCTCGACGGCCGAGACGCGCCAGTTGCTGACACCCGCGGAGACGATCGGGCGTGGCGACGGGTTGATCTGGGAGGCGTTCTCGGAGGGCGAACCGCAGTACTACCCCAACGTCCGGGCAGCAGGGGTGACGGACGTCGCCGACACGGTGAGCCGAAGTAAACTCGTCGTTCCCCTCGGGACGCACGGGGTCGTCGTCGCCGGGAGCGAGCGACCCGACCGGTTCGACGAGTCGATGCGCGAGTTGCTCTACATTCTGGGGGCCAACACCGAGGCTGCCCTGGACCGGGCCGAGCGCGAGCAGTTACTACGCGAGCACGACCGCACGCTCACCGAGCAAAACGAGGAGCTGACCCGGCTGAATCACACGAACGAGATCGTTCGGGCGATCAACCGTGGGATCGCCAAGGCCTCGACTCGCGAAGAGATCGAGCGGACGGTCTGTCAGCGCCTCGCCGAAACCGACCGCTACCTCTGTGCGTGGATCACCGCGGGCCAGGAGACGCCGTCGCCGACCGTCTGGGAGGGAATCGACGTCACCTACGTCGACCGGGTTCGCGAGGACGGGCCCGCGGCGCCCGAAGCGGCCCTGATCGAGCGCGCGCTCGAGACCGAATCGGTGCAGGTCGCCGAGAACGTGCTCGACGACGAGGCGTGGGCTGACCGGCGAAAGGCGGCGCTCACCTACGGCTACCAGACGGTGCTCGCCGTGCCGCTGGTCGACGCCGAGCGGCGATACGGTGCCATCGTGGTCCACGCCCCCCAGGCCGACGCGATCAGCGAGAGCGAGCGCGAGGTGCTGGGCGAACTCGGCGAGACGATCGGCCACGCGATTCGATCGATCGAACGCACCCAGGCGATGCTCACCGACAGTCGACTCGAGATCGAACTCGAGTGTCAGGACCCGCAGATGCTGTTCAATCGGCTCGGAACGATCGCTTCCGGGACGATTACCCTGGAGGGAATCATCGACCGGGCCCAGGAGACCGTCCTGTTCGTCTCGATCGAGGAACCACCGGTCGACGAGATCCTCGAGCTATCGGAGCGATGGGCGGTGGTCGACTCCCTCTCGGTCGTCTCCGACGGCGAGGAGTCGACGCTATTCGAGGTGACGATCACGCCGACGCCGTTCGTCGAGATACTGCGAGAGTACGACGCCCACGTGACGTCGACCACGACGAGCGACGACGTAACGACCATCGCGCTGTCGGTCCCGAGCCAGATCGATACGCGGGCATTGGTCGAATCGATCCGAGACCACTTTCCGGAGACGGAGCTGACGGCTCGCCGGGAGACGACGGCGAGCGTCTCGAGCACCCGGTTCGACGCGCGCCTCGAGGAGTCGCTGACGGCCAAGCAGTTCGAGGCGCTGCAGGCGGCCCACTACAGCGGGTTCTTCGAGTGGCCCAGAGAGAGCACGGGCGAGGACCTCGCCGCGGCCCTCGACGTGACGCCGCCGACCTACCACTATCACCTGCGAGCGGCCCAGCGAAAGCTGGTTACGCTGGCGTTCGGACCTGACTCTAATTAATTAGTATCGTCATTTGGAACCGTCTAAACAGATAGAAGCTATTTTTAATGGCCCCGCGTCCATATCAATAGTTGGCGATCTGAGACAGACTGTCGCCACCCCCCCCCTTAACCCCCCACCCCACTTTTCGAAACCCTCGAGTGTCTACTGGATCGTTCAGCCGTGAATTTATATACGAACGAGCGGCCAGACCGGCCATGCGACCACCACATCGGTTCGGCGCGGACGACAGGGCGATCGAAGGACTCCCCATCAGGTTGATCATCGCGCTCGTCGTCGGCGTCGCGAGCCTGGCGATCATGATGAGCATGCTCGGCGGAATCGGAACGCTGGCCGAGACGGAAACGGACGTCAAGATCGATCCCGTGACGGTCGACGCCGGGAAAACGACGAGCGTCGATCTCACCGTCCTCGGTGACGACGGCAACACCGTCGAAGACGCAACCGTCATTGTGATGAGCGACGACGCCTGGCTGGATTCGGCCGTCAAGGGAGAGACCGGAAGCGACGGTACGGTCACCCTGCGACTCGATCCGACGCTCAGGCAGGGCCAGCGAACCGGGACGCTCCAGGTCGACGTTGTCCCACCGATGAACACCGACTACGTCGACGATCAGTCGAACACCGAAATCGTCGTCATCGAGAACTGAGGCTATCCCACTCGATCCACTCTCGTTCCCAGCCCCTTCGGGACTGGGCCCGGCGCGTCGCGTGTTCGACGTCCTCTCGAGCCGTCCGGTTGCGCTCGACGGCCCCGACCTGCTCGCCGTCGACGAGCAGCGGTTCGAACGAGACGGCGCCGAATCGCTCGGTCGTGCCGTCGGGCCGACGCGCCTCGAGGCGCTGGGGCTGAGCGCCCCGCGGATACACGATCCGGCCGCCCTCGCGACACTGCTCGAGTAGTTCCCTGGGGGGCGAAACGGTCGCCGCCTCGAGTAAAATCCGATCGAAGGGGGCGTACGCCGGCAATCCGCGGGCCCCGTCTCGACAGTCGACGAGGACGCCGCCGTACCCTGCTCGCTCGAGGTTCGCGCGTGCCTCGTACACCATCGGGCGGGCGATGTCGACGGCGTGGACGTTGGTCTCCCCGACGAGTTCCGCCAGAACGGCGGCGGTGTAACCGACGCCAGCCCCGACGACGAGGACGGAGTCGTCGCGTCGGGGAGCGAGCGCCTCGAGTAATCGCGCGACCGTGCTGGGGGACAGCACGCGCGTTCCGTGACACTCGTGGGCACGATCGGCGTAGGCTGCCGACTCGTCCTCGACGAACTCGTGGCGCGGGACGTCGCGCATGGCGACGGCGAGCGACTCGTCCGTGAGGACGCCTTTCGACTCGTGGACGAGGCCGTCGACCATGTCCTCGCGCAGTACCGCCGGGTCCATAGAAACGGTATCGCCGCGACGGTAATCAACGACTCGCTTGCTGTGGGCAACTCGGTGTCACGTCAGGCGAGCGAGCGCCGCCCAGCGACCACAATGTACGCCGTACCGGGAACCGACTCCACGGTCCACCGCTCGAGGCCCGCTCGCTCGAACCACTCGCGATACCGATCGGTCGCGTAGACGCGTCCCGCCGGCGTCTCGAGCAGGGTTTCCACGGCGGACCGCGTCGCTGCCGGCCCCTCGAGTCGTTCCGCGACGACGAGCCAGCTGCCGGGAGCGAGAGCGTCCACCGCGGCGTCGACGAGGGTTTCGTTCGCCGCTGGACCGAGTCGCGACAGCTGATCGACAGCAACGATCAGGTCGAATCCGTCAATTCCCTCGAGCGTTTCCGACAACCCATCGGGGACGTTTCCCTCGAGCACGTCCACCGATTCGTGGGCGAGGATAGCCTGCGAGTCGGCGACGGCTTTCGACTCATCGTACAGCGTGACGTCGACCCCGCGGCGGGCGAACTCGACGGCGTGGGTTCCCGGCGCACCGCCGACCTCCAGGACGCGCCGGGCCTCGGGAGCGACGCGAATCGCCGCGGTGACGAGCGCGCGGGTTGTCGCCTCGACCGCGGCCGCTGCCCTCCCGAGGCGGTTTCGCCGCTCGGTGTCCGTCTCGGTCGGCCGGTCGTCGGTCAGGAGCCAGTCGGCCTCGAGGCCGCGGTCCAGTCGGTCCAGCGTCGCGGGAAGTGACCCGATGGATCGGACGTCCGCCTTCGCCAGGAAGCCGAGCGAGCGGTTCGTGGGTTCGTACGCGCCCCCGACGTCCTTGAGGAATCCCTCGGCCTCGAGGACGTCGACGAGCGTCTCGGCTGCGCGTTCGGTCAGGTCGGTTTCGCTCGCCAGGTCGGTCGGCGTTTCCGCGGTGGTCATCAGCGCCTCGAGCGCGCCGGTTTCGCGGGCGGCGCGCAGGAGTAAGCAGAGTTCGAACGATGGCGTCGCGCGTGACTGTGACATAGTCGTCTCTGGTCGTCGATGGTCCGCGGGGTCGAAAAAGCACGCGTACTCGTTCGTTGCCCCGGTCGCTCGCCGCCTGTCTCAACCACGCATCCGAACGAACCGCACCGCCCCGCGTTCCTCGCGCTCGAGGGGGCCGTTCTCGCGCTTACGGGCGAACGTCAACGTCTGCGAGCCCAACCCGCCCTCGAGCGGAGCGAGCAGTCGGCCGCCTGGGCGGACCTGCTCGACCACCGGGTCGGGGAACGCGCGAGCCGCGCAGGTCAGGTAGGCCGCGTCGTAGGGGGCGTTCTCGGGCCACCCGTCGCGCCCGTCGCCGGTCCGAACGTCGACGCCCTCGTAGCCGAGGTCGGCGAGACGCCCCCGTGCGTCATCGGCGAGTTCGGGATCGTACTCGACGCTGTAGACGTTGTCGGCGCCGACCAGTTCGGCGGTGACCGCGGCGTGGTAGCCACACCCCGTGCCGATCTCGAGGACGGCGTCGCCGGACTCGAGGGCGAGTTCGTCGGCCATGACGGCGACCATGTGCGGGGCGCTGATCGTCTGGCCGTTGCCGATGGGTAGCGGGCGATCGACGTAGGCGTTCGTCTGCCGGTCGTCGGGGACGAACGCGTGCCGAGGGACGGCCTCGAGCGCCGACTTGACGCGGTCGTCGAGCCCGTTACGAGCGGCGACGGTCTCGGCGAGTCGTTCGCGTTCGTCGCGTCGGTCTCGGGGAGCGTCGTCGGTCATGATTTCGTTCTCGATCAGGGTCGGAGTCGTTATCGCGAGCGTGAGCGTTCGTGATTGTGGTCGCGAGCAGAAGCCGCCTACCAGGCCGACCAGGCTGTGCTCGTCTCGTCGTAGGCGTAGACCCGCTTGACGTCCTTCGCGAAGGCCATGTCGCCGGGCTCCTCGAAGCGATCCCGGTGATAGCCCTCGGCGTCGCCGCGGACGACGAACGCGTCGATTTCGAACTCGTCGTCGCCGAAGGAGTCGGTCTCCCCGACGGTGAACTCGTAGTCTCCGGGGACGTAGACGGTGAGACTCCGGCTATCCTCTCGCCGGCCGTCCTGGGGGTGGATCGTGACATTGACCGAGACGTTGTCGACCTCGCGGGTCCAGACGGTCGCAGCCTCGTCGGCCGGGGCCGACTCGACGCGTTTGTCTCCCTCGAGTTCGACGCTCGTGACCCGGACGGTCGCGAGCACGTCATCGGTCTCGAGGAGGAACTCGTCGCCCACCTCGACGGTCTCGTCCTCGGGCGTGGTCACGTTCGCGGTGAAGGACTCGCCGTCCTGGGAGACGACGACGTCGAGGGTCACCTCGCGGTCGGGCTCGGGCTGGATCTTGTGGACGTGGCCGCACTCGCCACAGCGGACGGTGAGGCTGCCGCCGCCGGGCGAGAGCACCTCGTGGACCGTCTCGAGGTCGGGTGAACACGACGGACAGGGCGTCGGGATGCGGTCCTGGTCCTGGGCGTGGGTATCGCTCATAGCACGCCTCTACAGGCTCCGGGCGTAAAAGACGATTGAAGCGGGTCGGGCGCTCGAGGTGGATCCACCGCTTCAGCCCTGCGACCACCTGCCGTGGCGCGCGCCGGGCCGCGGCGAACCGGCGGTGAGCCGCGGGTCGACCTCGTGCGAGGGATTCGCGAGTCAGCGGCGAGCGAAGCGGCTGGGGAGGGGGAGGCGGCTATGGAGGAGGAGAATGAGGCATGCGAGTCGTGACTGCTCTCGAGCGAGACCCTGGCTCGAGCGACGAGTCCGCAGGAAAATGATCCCTCGAGACGAAATCCGATAACGGCTACGGAGACGCCCCAGAACGACTACTCGCCCGTCGGCTGCCTCACTTCCTCGCCGTCGGCGTACACCGTCGGCTCGCGGAGAATCCCATCCAGGTGAATCGGTGCCTCGACGTCGCCGCCGATCCCCGCATCGTCGCCGATCGCGATGTGGACCGTCCCGGCCGCCTTCTCGTCCAGCAGGACGCTCCCGACCAGTGTCGTCACCGCGACGTTCGTCCCGATGCCCAGCTCCGCGAGGTTGTACGCTGCGTCGCCGACCTCCTCGGCCGCCGTCTCGACCGTCTCGCGGATCTCCGGATCCGAAATCCGGGTGATGAGGCCGTCTTCGACCTCGAACTCGAGCGTCTGACCTGGCTCGAGCAACCCGTGGGGCATCATGGTCCCGTCGACGACGAAGGTCCCGTCGGCGGTCTCGGGGCTGACGAACACCTCGCCGGCAGGGAGGTTCGACATCCGGCCGGGTTCGTGGACGATGCCGGTGTCCGAGAGGAACTGCCGGTCGCCGATGCCGAACGTGACGTCGGTGCCGATAGGCGTCGTCACGCGAACCTCGTCGGCGCCGTCGACCTGTTCGCGAACGTCCGCGCAGTGAGCCGCGATCGCCTCGTAGTCGGCGTCCAGGCCAGTGGTGAAGACGTCCTCGGTGATTCCGGGAAGGGTCGCGACGCGAGCATCGGCCTCGTTGGCCTCCGTTCGCGCACGGGTGTGGCTCAGGCTCTTGCTCGTCGGCGCGAGGACGACGTCCGCGTCTGCCATCGCCGCCGCGACCGGCGACGGTGGCTCGCCGCCGTGGGTCTCCCCCGGTGGGTAGCGCACGATCACCGCGTCGTCGGTGACCTCGCTCGCCACCTCGTAGAGGGCCGCCCCGATCTCGACCCGCTTGTCGTCAGTAACGACGACGCACGATTCGTCGGACTCGAGGGCCAGGCACTGTCGAACGGCAGTCTCGGCAGGTGATCGAAGATCCGTCATGGATACAGATCGACGGACGGTTCGGAAAGGTGTTCCGGACGGCAAAAATTACAGGGTTTCGACGTGTTCGGAATATCGACGAGCACGGCGTTCGATCACCCGCGAGAGTGTCTCGAGCGCGTCGAGCGCGGGGCACGCGGGCGCAACTGTGCGAAGCGGGCGGCCCATCGACTGCGCCTCGGCAACTGCGGGTCGCGTTTCGACCCGCACCGCAGGTGCCCCGAAGTGGCGCTCGACTGGATCGAGTAGGCGTTCGTCGCGACGGGAACGCGATCGGTTGACCACGACCGCCGCGAGCGGCGTCTCGAGCGCCAGTGTGAGCTGGCGGGTTCGGTACGCGTCGTGGATGGCGACCTTAGACGGCGTCGTGACGAGCACCGCCGCGTCCGCGCTGGCGAGTTGTACTCCCACGTCGCGGGCCAGTCCGGCCGGGCAGTCGACGACGACGCGGCCGTAGCGTCGGTCGAGTGCGTCCACGACGCGCGGGAGTTCGGCGAGGTCCGACGCTCGAGCGCCCTCGAGGGTTCGACCGCAGGGGAGGAGCCGGACGGGACCGGTCGAATCGACGGCGTCCAGGGGCGTCGCCCGGCCGACGAGGACGTCGTGGAGGTCCGGACCGCGTCCGGATCCGGCCGGGAGGTCGGCGGCGGCGAGGTCCGCGTCGACGACGACCGCTCCGAGTTCGGCGCCGAGATTTAGCGCCATCGTCGACTTGCCGACGCCGCCTTTTCCGCCGGCGACGGCAACGATCATCGCTCTGGGAGGTCTCGAGGAGGGTGGGTAACTCGAGATGAGTGGGCGACTCCAGAGGAGTGATGGGCTCGAGTGGAGTTGGTGACTCGAGAACGGTCCGCGGGCACGGGGGGAGAACCAGTATCGTGGCCGGGTTCGGGATCACGATCCGAATCGCGCGTGGCATCGGAATCCCAGTAGGAGCCACCGTCCAGAACCGCACCGACCGGCGCCCACGGCGCGAGCGACGCCAGGACATCGTCCGGTCGGGCCGGTTCGTCCCCGCTGTCCGCCCGTTCGGTCGATACGAGTTCAACTGGTGACTCGAGTGCTGCCTCGAGTTCGGTTCGAGCGTCGGTTCGAACGTCAGAGGTATCGGCAGTTCGAGCATCGGTTCGAGCGCCCGTAGGATCGGCGGATCCGTCGGATACCAGCGCCCGCTCTGCCGCCGCCGCGTCGTCAACCGCCTCGGACACCGGCGTCGCGAATCCGAACCCCCGGCGACGGCCGGGCTCGAGACGGGCCGTCCACTCGTCGTTCGACCACTCAGCCGTCGCCCCCTCGCCGTCTCGCGGTGCCCACGTCGGCCCGGGCACGGTACTTCGCACGCGGACGCGCTGGGGCGTCGAGTACGTGTTCCACACCGTCGCACAGACGAACGCCACCCCGGAGACGGTCGTCGCCGTCGCCTCAACCTCGACCATGGTCGCTCCTGGCGCCCACTGGTATTTAAACTCGAGCACGGTAGCTTCCCGACGATACGGTGGCTTCCCGACGGCACGGCGCTCGAGACTGGCGTCGACGATGGATCAGCGAACGATGAGGCTGGCGAGTGCGAAGCAGCGAACTTCGAGGAAGCGGACTCGAAGAAGTGGACTCGAAGAAGTGGACTCGAAGCGACTGCGACCGAGATCCGAACGATCAAATCCGTGAGTCCACTGGGGACGGGCATGGAGGTTCTGCTCCGGTTGCTGGCGTTGCTCGCCGTCGTGCTCGCCGGGGCCGGGCTCCGATCGGCCGGAATCCTCGACGCGACGCGGACGACGCGACTGAACGCCGCCACCTACTACGTCGCCCTGCCGGCCCTGATCTTCGTCGCCACCTACGACCAGGCGATCGCGTCGCTGCTCTCGCCGGCTCTCTTCGTCGGCATCGTCGCCGTCCTGGCGACCACGGCGGCGCTGGCGTGGGCCGTCCACCGCAATCGCGACTCGAGCGCCCGGCGGAGCGTCGCCGTCGTCCAGTCGTACCACTCGAACCTGGGCTACCTGGGGATTCCGCTCGTCGCGGCGACTTTCGATGCGAGCGTAACCGCGATCGCGAGCGTGATTCTCGGCATCGCGACGCTCCTCCAGGCACCCCTGACGATCACGATTCTCGTGGCGTTCAACGGGGCCGAAACGAGCGCGAGACGCCAGTTGGTTCGCCTCCTCAAGAACCCCGTCTTGCTCGCGCTGGTCGCCGGCATGGTCGTCGGCTCGGTCGGCCTATCGGTTCCGGGGCCGTTCGTCACTAGCCTTGACGTCCTAGCCACCCTGGCGCTTCCGCTCGCACTCGTCTGCGTCGGTGCCTCCCTCGAGTTCGATCTACCCGAACTCGATCCCGTCGCGACGGGCGCCGTGACCGCGATGAAGGTCGCGGTCATGCCCGCCGTCGCCTGGGCGATTTTCTCCGCACTCGCGGTCGACGACGCGACGTTCACCGCCGCGGTCGTCATGCTGGCGATGCCAACGGCCGTCTCGACGTACGTCTTCTCGAGCGAACTCGGCGGCGACGAACGGTTCGCCTCGCTCAACGTCTTCGTGACGACGGTGGCGTCCGTGCTGACGCTGTTCGTCGTGATCGCGCTCGTCAGCGGCGCGTGAACGCGTCGGCGCGTGAGTCGGCGGCGAGTGAGTCAGCGGCGATTCGGAAGACGGCGCGACGAAACGGCCGAACCGTATATAGTGCTCCCGCGGTGACAGCAGACATGAACGTTCCCGAGGCCGCGCGAACCGGCGAGGCCACCCTCGCGGAGATCCAGACCGCCGTCGTCGGCGAGTCCGGGCGACTCGAGACCATACTGACCGCCATCCTCGCGCAGGGCCACGTCCTGCTCGAGGACGTCCCCGGCACGGGGAAGACGCTGACCGCCCAGACGATTGCGACGGCGCTCGACCTCGAGTTCACCCGCGTCCAGTTCACGCCTGACCTGCTCCCGGCGGACATCACGGGAACGCACATCTACAACGAACACGACGCGACCTTCGAGTTCGAACGCGGCCCGATATTCGCGAACGTCGTCCTGGCCGACGAGATCAACCGTGCGCCGCCGAAGACCCAGGCCGCCCTACTCGAGGCGATGGGCGAAGGACAGGTGTCGGTAGCCGGAGACACGTACGACCTGCCGGAGCCGTTTTTCGTCATCGCGACCCAGAACCCCGTCGAGCAGGAGGGGACGTTCCCGCTCCCGGAGGCCCAAATCGACCGGTTCATGGTCAAGACGTCGATGGGGTACCCCGACCGCGACGGCGAATTGACGCTGATCGACCGCCGGGCGAGTCGCCAGTCCAGGACGCCCACGGTCGATAGCGTCGTCGACCGCGAGGCGGTGCTGGCGCTACAGGACGTTCCCGAGACGGTGACCGTCGAGCCCGCCGTACGGGCGTACCTGATCGACGTCTGCCGGGCGACCCGTACCGACGACCGCGTCCAGGTCGGCGTCTCGCCGCGGGGCATCCAGCGACTGTTCGAGGCCAGTCGGGCGCGAGCAGTGCTCGCCGGGCGGGACTACGTCGCCCCGGAGGACGTTCACGCGGTCGTTCACCCGGTCCTCGACCATCGACTGGTGCTGACGACCCAAGCGGACGTTCGCGGCGTCGATCGGGCAACGGTGATCGACAGCGCGCTCAACGGCGTTCAGGTGCCGTCGATGGGCGAGTGAGGGGCGAGGAGCTCGAGCGATTTCTGGACCGAGACGGTAGCTCGAGTCCGCCGTCGAGACATACTATACTTAATGTACCAAAGGTTGTGGGAGCGACAGACCCGGGAAGAAGTGAACGAACACGGCGAAGATAGACACGACGAAGACGGACACTCGAGAGCGATCGAGAAAGCCGGAGAGCGAGAAAGCCAACGCGCGTTAGAGGAGGTACGTCTCGTGGCGCTCACCCAGGTCCTCGAAGTCGTCGGCTGCCTCGACGAGTTCCTCGGCAGTCGAGGATTCGAACGCCATCACCTCGACCTTGACGCCCTCGTGGCGCAGGTGCGAGCACAGCCTCGAGAAGTCGCCGTCGCCGGTACAGAGGATCATCGTGTCGACGTGGTTGGCGAGAGTGACGGCGTCGAGGCTCATCCCAACGTCCCAGTCGGCCTTCTTCGTCCCGTCCGAGAAGCGCTTGATGTCCTTGATCTTGGGCTCGAAGCCGATGTCGTACAGCGCCTCGAAGAAACTCTCCTCCTCGGGTGAATCGGCCCGGATGACGTAGGCGATCGCACGTGTGAGTTGACGGCCGTCGACGGCCTCCTCGAGGAGTTCAGAGTAGTCGATGTTTCGACTGTAGATGCTCTGGGCGGTGTGATACAGATTCTGCGCGTCGACCAGAACCGCGACGCGCTGGCCCGGATGAACGTCTGTCATACGGTGTCCTGTGCGGGCCACCGTGAAAACCGCTTCCATCTCCAATGTCGTGAAAAGAACGCCGGTAGGGAAAATGGGGCCAAATCGACTCGAGGCGGCCAAATTCGGTCCTTTCGCTGATCGCGAACCATGCGAGTGACTGGTATTGGCTTATCCGTCTCACGGGTGAAGGGAGTCCCATGGAAAGAGACAATTCAGTATCACGACGGCGAGTGCTCTCCGCCGCGGGTGCCGGTGTCACCCTGGCACTGCTCGCGGGCTGCACGGAAGGGGGAGGACCGGGGGAGAACAACACCACCGGCGGTGACAACGAGACAACGGGTGGTGGCGACGAAAACGAGACCGGTGCTGGCGGAACGGATAACGAGACTGAGGCCGGCAACGAGACCGGAGACGACAACGAAACCGCCGCGGGTGGCTCCAGCGAGTGGGAGGGCGTCGACGAAATCGTCCTCGACGGGGTCACCGAGGGGTGGGAGGGCGTCGAACCGGCGCCAATCGAGGGTGAGACTAACCCGACGCTCATCCTGACCGAGGGCCAGGAGTACGACATCACTTGGGAGAACGCCGACGGCCAGCCACACAACATCGTGATCTGGGACGACAACGACGAGGTCGTCGAGGACTACCAGACCGAGATTATCGAGGAGGAGGGCGAAACCCAGACGCTGACGCTCCAGGCCACGTCGGAGATGACCCAGTACGTCTGTGAAGTGCACATCGGGACGATGATCGGCGAGATTCAGGTCGAGTCGGGCGGGTAAGAAGATCGAATCCGGTGCGTGATCAATTCCGGAGTCGCGCGATGCGTTTCTCCGTCGGCGGGTGCGTCGAGAGCACCTGCTGGAGGAGGCTCCGGTCGGTGTTCAGGATGCACAGCGCGCTAACGCTGTCGTCGATTCTCGACTCGCGCCCCTCGGCGCCCCGGGAAATCTTCTCGAGGGCTCGAGCCAGCGGGTCGCCGGCGCCGATGGCCTCGCGGGCGTCGGCGTCGGCGACGTACTCACGGTAGCGGCTAATCGCCATGACGAACAGCATGACCAGGAAGTTCGCCGCGATGGAGGCGACGTACGCGAGGACGAAGCTCCCGATGTTGTTCTCGCCCAGGCCGCGGACGACGAAGAAGACGGCGTAGCTGACGATCATGCCGATCGACTGGCCGAGCACCATCGTGATCACGTCGCGGTTGTTGATGTGGGCGAGTTCGTGGGCGATGACGCCCTCGAGTTCGTCGCGCTCGAGTAAGCGGATGAGTTCGGTCGAGACGACGACGATGCCGGCGCCCTTGCGGCCGGTGGCGAACGCATTGGGGACGCCCATGTCGGCGACCATGAGCCGGGGTTTGGTCTCGAGGCCCATCCGATCGCAGAGCGTTTCGGTCATGTGGTGGATCTCCTGGTACTGCCCGGATTCGGGCATGTCCTCGGCGCCGACGCTCCTGACGGCCATCCATCGCCCGAGTTTGTACTGAATCGCCGGGACGACGATGATCCCGACGCCCAGGACGAGGTACAGCGGCGCGCCGAAGGCGGCGGCGAAGACGAGCCCCCCGAGCAGGTAGAAGCCGAACAGGATCGAACCGACGATTGCCATCCGGACTTTCAATCCAAAGTCGTTCATACGCGCTCCAGTTAGCGTTTCTGACGTATAAATATCGCGGGAAGTCACGGCCTCGAGCCGGTTTTTGCCCGAAACTCGGGCTGCTGCCCAATCGATCGGGCGATCCACTAGAACCCCCACTCGAGCCGTCAACCCGCGTGACCGACGCTGAAATCCGTCGCGTGATAACACGCCAGGCAGATTTGATGAGAGGCGCAACCGATAAGTTCCTCGACTGCCGTGTGTCTCGTATGCGTCGCGTCACGCTCGCGGTCGAGGCCCGTTCGTCGGCCCGGAGCGACGCGACTCCTCGTTTTCGCCCCACAAAATCGAAAAAACGTGCGTAAGAGTGCTCACTGCGAGATTAGCACCCTCGTTTCGGGCACGTTTCGGATCGAACGCACGGTCTAATAATTCACGCTTCAGAGGGCAGCTCGGTCGTTTCGCGCCGCTCTCGAGTGCAGAACCCACGGTCCACGGCCCACAAACCCACACCCACACCAATGACACACGATAACGACATCGACTTCACGGGCGTCTTCCCGGCAATGTGCACGCCCTTCGACGCCGACGAGCGAATCGACTACGAGACACTCCGCGCGGACGCCCAGCGCCTCGAGACCGCGGGCGTCGACGGCCTCGTCCCCGTCGGCTCCACCGGCGAGTCCGCCACCCTGACCCACGACGAGCACGTTCGCGTGCTCGAGGCGGTGATCGACGCCGTCGACGACGTGCCCGTGATCGCGGGAACCGGTTCGAACAACACGCGCGAGGCGCTCGAACTCTCCGAGCGCGCGGCCGACGCCGGCGCCGACGGCCTCCTCCTGATCTCGCCGTACTACAACAAGCCCGAACAGCGCGGCCTGCTCGAGCACTACCGAACCATCGCGGACGCGGTCGACGTACCCCAGATCGTCTACAACGTGCCCTCGCGAACGGGCCGGACGATCGAACCAGACACGGTCGTCGAACTGGCCGACCACCCGAACATCGGCGGCTACAAGGCCGCCGAGGGCGACCTCGGCGTCATCGGCGAGATCGTCGAGCGGACCGCCGACTCGGACTTCTCGGTGCTCTCGGGCGACGACGCGCTCACCCTCCCGATGCTCTCGATCGGCGGGCGCGGTGGCATCAGCGTCGTTGCCAACATCGAACCCGAACGAACCGTCGCGATGGTCGGGGCCGCCCTCGAGGGCGACTACGAGCGCGCCCGGGCCATCCACCACGAACTCGGGCCGCTGATGCGCGAACTCTTCGTCGAGACGAACCCCATCCCGGTCAAGGAGGCGATGGCCATCCGCGGGTACGGCCCCGCAAGGCTACGCCCGCCGCTCACCCGCCTCCAGGACGAGTACCGCGACGACCTCGAGGCCGTCCTCGAAGACCTCGAGAACCGGCCCACCTCCCGGGCGGAGGCCGAGTGATGAGCGTCCGGGTCGGCGTCACGGGCGCGGCCGGCCGGATGGGGCGACGCGTCCTCAGCGTGCTCACGGCCCGCGACGACTGCGAGGTCGCCTTCGCGGTCAACCGGAGCACCGACGTCGAGCGCCTCGAGGGGATCGAGATCGAGTCGGCTCTCGAGATCAACCTCCTGCTCGAGGAGCGCGACCCGGACGTCGTAATCGACTTTACGGGTCCGGAGTCGGCACTCGAGTACGCCGCCGCCTGCGCCGAGGCGGGCGTCCCGTTCGTCACGGGGACGACGGGGTTTTCCGACGACGAGACGTCCCAGCTCGAGGCCTACGGCGACGAAACCGCGCTGCTCCACAGCCCAAACTTCGCTCGCGGCGTCCAGGCGCTGCTCGCGCTCGTCAGAGACGCCGTCGCGAGCCTGCCCGGCTACGACGTCGAACTCGTCGAGACCCACCACAACGGCAAGCGCGACGCCCCGAGCGGGACGGCCAACCGGCTGCTCGAGGAGATCGAAGCGGCTGGCGACTTCGGTAATCGAGTGCACGGCCGCGAGGGCGAACAGCCACGAACGCCGGGCGAGATCGGCGTCCACGCCCTACGAGCCGGGAACGTAACGGGGGAGCACGAGGTCGTCCTCGCCGGCAACCACGAGGAACTACGACTCACCCACCGCGCCGAGGACCGGGGCGTCTTCGCCGCCGGCGCCGTCGATGCGGCGGTCTGGCTGGCCGACCAGGAACCCGGCCGATACGACTTTGCGGAGGTACTTTCAGCATGAACCCATCGACCGACGGCAGTACGAACGGGAACGCGAATTCGAACGGAAACGCGGACGCGGACGCGAGCGCACTCGAGTCCGCGATCACCGACCTGTGGAACCGCTACGAGGCGAACGACGTCGACGCCGAGTCGGCGACCGAAGACGATCTCGCGACGCTCGAGACGTTCCTCGACGCGCTCGAGGCGGGCGACGTCCGCGCGGCCGAACCCCGTGGTGAAGATGGGGCGTGGGAGGCCAACGCCTGGGTCAAGCAGGGCATCCTGCTCAACTTCGGCCTGCGCGAGACCCGCGCCCGCGAGTACGGCGGCGTCACCTACAACGACGTGCTCCCGCTCGCGGACTCGAGCGACTTCGGCGAGCGCGGCTCTCGAAACACGCCCGACGGCACGGTCGTTCGGCGGGGCGCTCACGTCGGCTCCGACTGCATCCTGATGAGCCCGGCGTTCGTCAACGTCGGCGCCCACGTCGGGGACGGAACGCTCGTCGACTCCTGCGATACGGTGGGTTCGTGCGCCCAGATCGGCGCGAACGTCAAGCTCGGCGCCAACACGCTGATCGGCGGCGTCCTCGAGCCCGTCGAGAGCGCGCCAGTCGTGATCGAAGACGGCGTCTCGCTGGGCGCGGGCTGTCGCGTGACGTCGGGATTCGTCGTCGGCGAGAACTCCGTCGTCGGCGAGAACACGCTGCTCACGCCGCGGATCCCGGTCTACGACCTCGTCGAGGAGGAGGTCATCTACGGCGAGTTGCCCGCCGAGCGCCGCGCCTTCACCCGGTTCGTCGAGTCCTCGATCAGCGACCACGACCTGTTCGAGGGCGGCGCCTACAAGCCTGCCGTCGTCGCGACCGCCCTCGAGGACCGGACACTCGAGCGCTCCGAGCGCGAGGAGGTGTTACGGGACCGATGAGCGCCGCCGAATCGGGGGTACCGAACCCGCCAGTACGCCGCCTCGGCGACTGGAGCGCGAGCCACCTGCGGAACCTGGCCGACGACTACGGGACGCCGCTGTACGTCCTCGACCTCGAGCGCGTCCGCGAGAACTACGAGCGACTCGAGACCGCGTTCCCCGAGAGCGAGATCATGTTCGCGGCGAAGGCGAACGCGCTCGACAGCGTCCTGGAGACGCTGCTCGAGGCTGGCGCGGGCATCGAGTGCGCCTCCGCCGGCGAACTCGTCCGGGCGCTCGAGGCGGGCGCGCCGGGCGAGCGGGTCCACTACACGGCGGTCAACCCGCCCGCGGCCGACCTGGACGTCGCCGTCGAGGCGGCCGACGAACACCCGAACCTGACGATCACCGCCGGCGCCGAAGATACCATCGACAGGCTCGAGGAACGCGGCTACGACGGCCGCCTCTGCCTGCGCGTCAACCCCGGCATCGGCGCGGGCCACCACGAGAAGGTCCGGACGGGCGCGGACGCGAAGTTCGGCGTTCCCGCCGATCGAGCGGTCGAGACGGCCGTCAACGCCGCCGAACGCGGGTTCGACGTCGTCGGTATTCACGCTCACGTCGGCTCCGGCGTCTCGAGCGACGACCTGGACGCTCACCGCGAGTTCGTCTCCCGGATGGGCGACCTCGCGCGAGAGCTGAACGAGGCGTTGGCCGCCGCTCCCGACGCGCAGGCGGGCCTCGAGTTCGTCGACGTCGGCGGCGGCTTCGGCGTCCCCTACCGCGAGGACGAGGCGCCGCTCGACCTCGAGGCGGTCGCCGAAGCCACGCGTGACGCGCTGGGAGCGGTCGACGCCCGACTGACGATCGAACCCGGCCGGTACCTGGTGGCCGACGCCGGGGTGCTCCTGACGCGGGTAAACACGGTCAAGGACACCCCGGAGACGACCGTCGTGGGCGTCGACGCGGGTATGACGACGCTGGCTCGACCGGCGATGTACGGCTCGTACCACCCGATCCGGAGCCTCGAGGCCGACGCCGTCGACCGTCCAGAAAATCCGCAAACGGTGACGGGTCCCATCTGCGAGAGTTCGGACGTCTTCTGTACGGATCGTTCGCTCCCGGAGACGGCCCGTGGCGACCTCCTCGCGATCGGCAACGCCGGCGCCTACGGCTACGAGATGGCGAGTACGTACAACTCGCGCCCGCGGCCCGCCTCGGTCGTCCTCGAGCCCGACGGGGCGGCGACGCTCTCGAGGCTCCGCGAGACGCTCGAGGACGTGCTTCGACTAGAGCGGGCGGCTGGAAGTGGAGACGGCGGGAGCGATAGCGACGAACCGAACCGCGGCCCACCGCGGGAGGTGTCCCGATGAGCGCCTTCGCCGACGTCCACTTCGAGAAGTACCACGGGACCGGCAACGACTTCCTCGTGATCGACGCCGAGACATACGTCCCCGACCGGCGAGGCCTCGCCAGTCGCGAGTGCGACCGCGAGTCCGGCGTCGGCGCCGACGGCATCCTGTTCCTGGCGCTCGAGGACCGGTACAACCCGCCGCGGGTAATTATGACGCTCGTCCAGCCTGACGGCGGGACGGCGCCGATGTGTGGCAACGGTGCCCGCTGCGCCGGTCGGTGGGCGATGGAGCGCACCGGGAGCGACGAGGTCATGATCGATACTCAGGCCGGCACGCGCCACGCCTATCGCGTGGAGAGCGACGGGAGCAACGGGAGCGGCGATGAGGATCAGGACGACCGGATCGCCGTCGAAATGGGCGAACCGACCTTCGACCCGAAGTCGATCCCCGTACTCGCGGACGAGCCCGTGATCGAGGAACCCATCGAGGGACTCGAGGTCACGGTCGTCAACACGGGCGTCCCCCACGCCGTCGCGTTCGTCGACGACGTGGACGCGGTCGACCTCAAGGCTGTCGCGAAGCCGGTTCGTCACGCCGATGCGTTCCCGCTGGGGACGAACGTGAACCTCGCGAGCCCAGGTGCAGACGGCTTCCGCCAGCGAACCTTCGAACGCGGCGTCGAGGGCGAAACCGACGCCTGCGGAACCGGTGCGGTGGCCATCGCCGCGGCCGCCCGCCGACTGGGGCTCGTCGACGGCAACTCGATTTCCGTTAGCCCGCCGGGCGGCGACCTCGAGGTCGTCTTCGACGGCGACACCGCGACCCTGGTCGGCCCGGTCGAACACGAGTTCGACGGCGAGGTACAGACGACTCACTTCTCGTCGTTCGACCCGTGACGGGGGATTCGGAGGGATTCGACCCAATCTCGTTCCTCGAGGCCGCGGTCGAAATCCCTTCCCACCCCGACGCCGGGGTCGCGGAGATGCGAGCCTTTCTGGTCGAGACCCTCGAGGACCACGGGGTCGAGGCGACGGTCGACGAGGCGGGGAACGTGCTGGCGACGCGGGGCTCGAGTGGCGGTCTCGAGAACGACGACGAATCTAGCACCTCACACTACCTCCTCAACACGCACATCGACACCGTCTCGCCCCACGTCCCGCTCGAGGTCGGAGACGGCGAAATCCGCGGCCGTGGATCCTGCGACGCGAAGGGACAGGTCGCCGCGCTGCTCGCGGCGTTTCTCGAGGCCGATACAGCGAGTCGAGTGACGCTCGCGATCACCCCCGACGAGGAACTCCTCTCGACGGGCGCCCACGCCCTCGTCTCCCGGCCCAACTCGCCTATTCGGGACGCCGACGCCGTCATCGTCGGCGAGCCGACCGGCCTCGACGTCTGCACCGCCGCGAAGGGGCGCTTCGAGGGGACGATCGAACTCTCGGGGGCGAACGCTCACGCCGCCGAACCGCAGTCGGGCGTCAACGCAGTGGCCGCCCTCGAGCAGGTTCTGGGGGCGTTCGAGACGTTCGACGACTGCGAGGACGCACCGCCCGCCCACCCCGACCTCGGGGCCGCGACGCTCACGCCGACGGTCGTCGAGGGCGGCGACGCGACCAATCAGGTGCCTGATTCAGTTCGACTCACGGTCGATCGGCGGAGCGTTCCACCCGAAACCACCGAGGGATTCGAGCGAGCGCTGGTGGCCCACCTCGAGGCGGCCGTTCCCGCCGACGTTGGCGTCGACTTCGCCTTCACCGAGCGGCCGACGCCGTTCCTCGAGGCCTGGGCGACCGATACCGAGGCGCCGGTCGTCGACGCCCTCGCAGCGGCGAGCGGGGGCGACGTGCGCCCGTTCACGGCCGCCACCGAGGCCTCCTACTTTGCCGCCTACGCACCCACCGTCGTCTTCGGACCAGGGGTGCTAGCGGACGAGGACGGCGCCGTCGCTCACTCCCCACGAGAGTACGTCGAAACGGCCGCCGTTCGAGCAGGGGCAGAGGCCGTGCAGCGAGTGCTCGAGTCGCCGTGAGTGGAGAGCACCGGGCAAGTGCCAATCCGTGAGGCAGGGCGGGTTCCGAAGCCCTTTCCTCGAGTCCGCGCGAACGGGCGGTAGAGAACAAGAATGAGCGGGCACGCAGTCGACGAGAGGGGGAGAGACGAGGACGCCGACCTGCGGACCATCGCAGACTACCAGTTCGGGGCCGGCGCCGGCGCGGCGCTGTTCCCGCCCAACGAGGATCGGCGCATCGAACGAACGACGTCCGGTCGCCCCCAGCAGATTCACGCTGACCGTGGGCGAATCGTCTCCTTCGGCACCGACGGCCGCTTCACCCTCGGCCTCCAGGGCGGACGCCGCCTCCACGACGCGCTCGAGCCGCCGGCGTACCGCGTCGTCGTCGACGACGAGAGCGAACCGTTCGTTCGCGACGGTAAGAACGTCTTCTCGAAGTTCGTCCTCGAGGCGGGGCCCGAGATTCGGCCGGGCGACGAGGTGCTCGTCGCCCACGAGCGGGGCGACCTGCTCGCGGTCGGTCGAGCGGAACTCGACGGCGAGTCGATCCTCGACTTCGAGTCGGGGATGGCCGTCAACGTTCGGAGCGGAGCGAGTCGGACGGACGACTAGGTAAGTAATTTCGCCCGTTTCACTCGAGCCGACGCGCCCGAATCAGCGCCTTGCACGGCGCGAACGAGACGACGCGACCGTCTTCGACCCGAATGTCGAACGTCTCGGCCGCCTCGTCGGTGGCCTCCCGTAGCGTTCGTTCGACCCGTTTTCGCTCCTCGCCGGTACAGGACTGGCCGTCGGCCCAGGATTCGAACTCGAGTTGCTTTCGCAACTGAACTGTTTCCTCGAGCGCGAACCCCGCTTCTCGGAGCCACTCGTGCCACTGCTCGACCGTGTATGACTCGACGTGGGTCGGATCACGGAGCCGTTCGACGCGGTTGATGAACTCGCCCAGCGTCGGGTCCGGGGGCGCTACGTTATCCTCGAGTGCGAGCGTTCCACCTGACTCGAGCACGCGGGACGCCTCGTTCACGAACGCCGTCGGATTCGGGAAGTGATGGGCGGCGATCCGACAGGTGGCGGCGTCGAACGCGTCGCGGGCGAACGGAAGGCGCTCGGCGTCGACGACGGCCCCCTCGAGGCCGCCGAAGGCGTCGACGGCGGTTTCGACCATAGACGGGGCGGCGTCGGCCGCGACGACGGTCGGAACACCTCGAACGGCGACGGCACCAGCGGTGTGGCCCGCGCCCGTCGCGACGTCCAGGGCACGCGTCGCATCCGCACACCACGACGTCAGTCGCTCGAGGTCGGCGCCGTGGCGATGGACGTCGCTGTCGAGGTAGTGGTCGCTCGCCGCGTCGAACGCGGCGGCCGTCTCCCGTTTTCCCTCGTGCTCGTCGGTCATTGGCTCGCTATCGGTCGACGAGAGCCGTATAGGTGTCGACCGTCCGTCAGCGTTGTCGCGCGCTCGAAGCCGCCGTCCTCTCGAGTCCCCGAGTCGCGCGGTCGAGGTCGTACGTCGGTCTCGACCCGAGCCAGTATACTGACCGGTGATAGGCCTATGTTACTCGATGACATAGATGCAGTATGCTTCCACGACTCCGACGATTCCTGGTCATGCTCGGCGGGGCGGTCGTCGCCGCTGCCGTGATCACGCTCTTGTTCGCCCCACCGACGCTCGTCGCCGGAGTGGTTACCTTCGCCATCGTGATGGTCGCCGGCGCCACGCTCTCGTACGTGATCGGCTACCTCGAGACGCCATGGGCGACGCCCGGCTACGTCGACGCCGACGAGGAAATTCGATCGCGTGACCACACCGAGACGGCCGACCGCGACGCCGAAGAGCTTCAATGGGCGATCCGGGAGGGGATCGGCGTCGCCATCGCCTCGCTGTTCGGCCTGCTGTTGCTCGTCGCGTTCTTGCTTCAGGCGACCACCCTGTTTACCGGATCGGCGCTGACGGCGACCCAGATCGGCGTCTGGGCGGTGATCGCGATCCTCGGGGTCACGATGATGGTTCTCGGGCTGTGGAGCTGGCGCGGACGTGACGGCCTCGAGAGCGGCGATTCCCAGGAGTCCGGAAGTTTCCGGTGAGTCGTATCTCAAGTTTCGTCGCTCGAGTCGAGATGCCAACAGAGACGCAGCGGGCCCGAGGGACGCGGGGTACAACGGACGCGAAGGGCACGAGGGTTCAACAGACGCGGAGGCCGCGAAGGCCCCAAAGAACGTTGCGGGACGCGAGGGACGCGAGAGACGCGAGAGACGCGAGAGACGGTTCCGGTGGGTTTTTGCCCGCGGCTGGCCACGTCTCGAGTATGTTTGGAGGTGGCGGCGGACTCAATCCACGGAAGATGGAACAGATGATGAAACAGATGGGGATCGACGTCGACGAACTCGACGCCGAGGAGGTCATCATCCGGACGGCCGACCACGACCTCGTCTTCACCGACGCGGATGTCACGAAGATGGACGCCCGCGGCCAAGAGACCTACCAGGTCATCGGGACGCCCGAGGAGCGCGAGCGCGGGAGCGCCGGCGACGCTGGCGGCGCCGACGCGGACACCGACGAATCCGGCGCCGATACCGGGTCGGCCATCCCCGACTCCGACGTCGAAATCGTCGCCGCTCGTACCGGCGTCAGCGACGACGCGGCCCGCGAGGCCCTCGAGGCCGAGGACGGCGACCTCGCGGCCGCAGTCGAACGCCTCGAGTGAGCCCGGTACTCGCGTGACGGGATTACCTGACGACGGAGACGAGAGTGGAACTGTCGAGCGAGACACGAACGCAGACGTGAACGCGAGCGACGCGGGCGAACCGGTAGCCGAAGGCGAAACCGAAGCGGAACCCACCGACCGACCGCCAGTCCTGCTCGTCCACGAGGACCGTGAACACCTCGTCCAGCCCAGCGAGGAGTTCGGCTCCGACCTCGGTGTCCTCGAGGTCCCTGCCGACGTCGAACCAGGGCAGGTCCTCGAGACCCACCTCGGCACCGAGTTTCGCGTCCGAAAGCTCCGCGGCCCCGACCTCTTCCATCACTTCGAGCGCACCGGCGCCCCGATGGTGCCCCGCGACGTCGGCCTCGTACTCGGCGAGACCGGCGTCGGCGTCGGCGACCGCGTGCTCGACACCGGTACCGGCACCGGCGTCCTCGCGGCTTCGATGGCCCGCGCCGGGGCGACCGTGGTGAGTTACGAGCGCGACCCCGAGTTCGCCGAGGTCGCGCGGGAGAACATGGCCCTCGGTGGCGTCTCGAGCGACGTCGAGGTTCGAACGGGCGATCTTCGAGACGACCTCGAAACCCTCGCCGCGGGTCCCGGCTTCGACGTGATCACGCTCGATACCGGCGACGCGCCGACCATCGTCGAGCACACGCCCGACCTCCTCGTCGAGGGCGGGTTCGTGGCCGTCTACAGCCCGTTCGTCGAGACGGCGCGCGAGACCAGTGAGGCCGCCCGCAATGCCGGACTCTCGAGTGTCGTCACCCGCGAAACCATTCAGCGGGAGATGACTTTCGACGACCGGGGATCGCGGCCATCGACCGCTCCCGTCGGCCACACCGGGTACCTGCTCGTGGCTCGACTCGAGTGATCTATTTGTCGAGTGATTAACTATCGAGTTCGCTCGCTACGGGCGTCAACGACGAACTCGAGTGATCGATTCCGCGAGAATCAGTTGTCGTCTTCGCGCCACTTGTACTCGCACTCTGCGCAGATGAAGAACCTGGTCTCGGACTCGTCCGCCGAGCGCGTCTGCTGGAGGTACCAGTACGCCTGGTCGTGACCACACTCGGGGCACCGGGCCTCGGTCTTCGGGAGCGACGTCTCGTCGGAGGACTCGATCACCTCGGTGGCCTCCTGGTCTTCGGTGACCACGTACTCGTCGCTGTTGCCTTTCGGTTTCTTGGCGCCGCACTCGTCATTTCCACAGACCCAGTAGCCATCGTCCGCCTTCATCATCGAGCCACATTCGTCGCAGAATTCCATGTATCCGGCTACGGGAGTCGAGACACATTAATGGCGCGTTCCGCCGCGGACGGCGGGAAATCGAGAGACTCGAGGAACGGAAACCGAAACCGAGCGGTGAAGGGCCTCGAGGGCGATTGAGGCGTCGAGACGCTCGAGCATCGTGCTCGCCGTTCCATCACGACCGCAAAAAACGGAAACAGGCGATCCCCCCAGTGGATCGGTTGGTGGTGGATGGTTTCCCCCCATCGCTCGCCCGCGTCTGCCGGGCACCCCATACACACGGCATCCGCGGTGCGCAGCAGCCTGTCTAACGTGCTGCTGACTCGGGATAGCAGGTTCTTCCATATAAAAACATGGGATTTTCCGTCTCGAGGAACGACGGGAGGCCGCCTCAATCCGATCCTGAACACGGTCCGACGGGCGTTGAAACGTCTCCACCTCTCGTTTTCCGCCCGCTGCTGGTCGCACAGGGGTTCGTCCACCAACAGTCGACTGCAGCCTCGCACCGTTCGAGCGCGGATGGAAAAGAGACTGCACCGCTCGAGTTACTCGAGCAACCAGCTCAACACCGCCTTCTGGGCGTGGAGCCGATTTTCCGCCTGATCGAACACGATCGAGCGCTCGCTCTCGACGACGGCGTCGGTGATCTCCTCGCCGCGGTGGGCCGGCAGACAGTGCATCACGGCCGCTTCGGGCGCGTGCTCGAGCAGTTCCTGGTTGACCTGGAACCCCTCGAACGCCCGGAGGCGAATCTCGCGTTCGTCCTCCTGACCCATGCTGACCCAGACGTCGGTGTAGACGACGTTCGCGTCCGTCACCGCCTCGACGGGATCGTGCGTAACCGTCGGCGCCGTCCCGAGATCGGCCGCCCGCTCGAGGACGGCCTCGTCGATGCCGTGATCCTCGGGCGTCGCCACCGTGAGGTCGATTCCCGCGAGTGCACAGCCGAGGACGAACGACTGGGCGACGTTGTTGCCGTCGCCGATCCAGGTCGCCGAGACGGAATCGAGGTCGGCGAAGCGTTCCCGGATCGTCAGGAGATCCGCCAGCGTCTGGCACGGGTGGGCGTCGTCGGTCAGCCCGTTGACGATTGGGACGTCCGCGTACTCGGCCATCACCCGAATATTCTCGTGTTTGAACACCCGGGCCATCACCGCGTCGACGTACCGCGAGAGGGTCCTCGACGTGTCTTTGAGTGGTTCGCCCCGACCCAGCTGGATGTCGTCGGCTCCGAGGAAGATGGCGTGACCGCCGAGGTGGGTCATCCCCGTCTCGAAGGAGACGCGCGTCCGGGTGCTGGGCTTCTGAAAGAGCATGCCCAGCGTTTTCCCCGGTAAGTCGGCGTGGCCCTCGCCGCGCGCCTGGGCGAGCTTGTAGTCGGCCGCCCGGTCCAGGACGGTAAACAGCTCCTCCCGAGAGAGGTCGTCCACGTCGAGCAGGTGGCGCACGTCGCCCTCGCTTCCGGCCGCCGTGCGACTCGCGTGGGCGGGACGACTCGAGTCGCCCGTCATCACGCGTCCTCCCCCCGGAGCGTGTTCCCGACGCGTTCGAGGACCGCGATCGAGCGCTCGTAATCTGCGAGCGAGAGCCGTTCGTCGGGGGCGTGATCGAGGTCCGAGTCGCCGGGACCGTAGGTGACCATCGGGCAGTCCCACGCGCCGGCGTAGAGATTCATGTCGCTCGTTCCGGTCTTCCGGAGGAGTCTCGGCTCGCCGCCTTCCTGCCGGATCGCGACGCGGAACGCCCGTGCGATTTCGGTGCGTGGACTCTCCATCACCGGCGGGATCGGCTCCTTCCAGGAGACGGTGCCGACCTCGAGGGCGGCCTCTGCGGTCTCCCTGACGCTGTCGGCGTCGAGACTCGGCGGGATGCGGAGTTGTGCCTCGAGGGTCGCCTCGACGGAGAGACCGTCTTCGGTGGTGCCGCCCTCGAGCGAGACGGGTTTGGCGGTCACCTGCTCGAACACCGGTTCGTAATCGTCGGACTCGAAGGCGTCCTCGACGGCCGACCACCAGCGGGTCGCCTGCTGGATGGCGTTGGGTTCGGGCCGGGAGGTGTGACCGGACTCGCTGGTGGCGACGTAGGTGCCGGCCAGGAAGCCGCGATAGCCCAGCGTGATGCCGTCGACCCCGGAAGGCTCGCCGTTGATCACGGCATCGGGAGCCTCTCGATTGGCGACGAGGTAGCGCGCACCCCGCGAGTCCGTCTCCTCGCCGACGACGCCGACGAAGGAGACGCCGGTGGTGACGGCGGCGACGGCCATCGCGGCCAACGGGCCGGTGGCGTCGACGCTGCCACGGCCCCAGAGGACGTCCTCGCCCGCGGTCGCGACGTCGGCATCTACGTCCTCATCGCTCGCCGATTCGACCCGAACCGGAATCTCTCCCGGGACGGTGTCGACGTGGGAGGTCAGGAGGACCGCGTCGTCGGCCGGCGCCCGTACGTTGCCGACCTCGTCGATCCAGACCTCCCGGTCGTGGGCTTCGAAGAAGTCGACGAGCACCGCGGCGGCCTCGTCCTCCTCACCCGACGGTGAGGGGGTCGAGACGAGGTCGATCAGCAGTTCGCGAGCCGCCGCTCGAGTGACCGCGCTCGAGTCGAAGTCGGTGCTCGTCTCGGTTCCGTCGACCTCGTGGGCCTCGTCGACGGGAGTGGTCGCGCCCTCGTCGGCTTCGTCCACTTCGTTCGTGTCCCTCTCTGGTGTGGCCTGCGTCATTGTTCTTCCATGTCTCGAGTCATTGCTCTGCCGTGGGTGTGAGAATTTCCGCCAGTGCGTCGACGACGTCGTCGGCGTGCTCGCGCTCGAGAACCAGCGGCGGGAGCAACCGAACGACGCTTCGGCCCGCTGGCAAGGCGAGTATCTGGTGCTCGAGGGCGAGGTCGCGCAGCACGCGGTTGGCCCCACGTTTCACCTCGAGGCCGAGCATCAGGCCCTCGCCGCGGACGTCTCGGAAGGGAACGTCCGAGGCCTCGAGTTCGCTCTGCAGGTAGTCACCAACCTCCACGGCGTTGGTCGACAAATCCTCGTCAACGAGGACGTCGATCGTGGCGTTCGCGGCCGCACAGACGAGCGGATTCCCGGAGAACGTCGAGCCGTGTGGACCGGCGTCCTCGGCGATCCAGTCGGCACACAGCGTCGCCCCGATCGGGAGCCCGCTGGCGAGCCCCTTTGCGGTCGTGAGAATGTCGGGCTCGACGGGCCCCCCGACGGCCTCGTTCTGACAGGCCCACGCCGTCCCGGTCCGGCCGAGTCCCGTCTGGATCTCGTCGAAGATCAGCGCTGTCCCCGTCGCCTCGGTGACCTCGCGGGCCGCCTCGAGGTAGCCCGCCGGCGCGGGGTGGATGCCGCCCTCGCCCTGGATCGGCTCGAGGATCACCGCGGCGGTGTCGTCGTCGACGGCCGCCTCGAGTTCCGCATTGTCACCGAAGGTGACGAACTCGACGTCCTGGAGCAGCGGTTCGAAGGGCTTCTTGTACTTCGGTTTCCACGTCGCCGAGAGCGTTCCCGCCGTCCGGCCGTGGAAGGCGCGCTTGGCGGCGACGATTTTCGTCCCGCCGGTCGCGCTCCGGGCGAACTTCAGCGCCGCCTCGTTAGCCTCGGTGCCCGAATTACAGAGCCAGACGTTCTCGAGGTCGCCGGGGGCGAGCGCGGCCAGCCTGGTGTGGAGGTCGGTCCGGGACTTGACCGGGTACGAACCCTGGACGTAGAGTAACTCGCCCGCCTGCTCCTGAATCGACTCGACTACCTGCGGGTGACAGTGTCCCGTCGGCGTGCAGGCGTAGCTCGCACCGAGGTCGAGGTACTCGGTGCCGTCCTCGCTCGTGAGGAACGCGCCTTCGCCCGAGGCGATCGAGATTGGCTTTTCGGAGAAGACGAACCCACTCATTGGTTGGTCACCTCGAGCGCCGCCTTCTCGTCCGCGTCGGTATCGTCAGTTTCGCTATCGTCCGTGTCGCCACCGTCTGCGCCGCCGTCGAGCCCCAGCCCCAGCGCTCCAGGGGTGATCGTCGATCCGTGACCCGTGAGCGCGTTCGAGACGGGGTCGTTCACGTTCGCGTCCGCGACGACGACCGAACTCGCGCCGGTCTCGAGGGCCTCTTTCGCGGCCATTACCTTCTTCGTCATGAAGCCCTCGGCGGCGTCCTGGACGGCCGCGAACGAATCTTCGTCCGTCGCTTCGTCGATCTTCGTCGACTCATCTTCGGGGTCGGCGTAGATCCCCGAGACGTCCGTCAGGAGCACGAGGTCGGCCTTGAGCGCCCCCGCGACGGCCGCTGCCGTGCGGTCGGCGTCGGCGTTGACCGCGGTGTAGCCGCCGTCCTTCTCGGCACCGAGGACGGGTCCGCCCACGACGGGGACGTACCCGCCCGCGAGCAGGGTCTCGAGGAGGTCCGCATTGACGTCCTCGATGGTCCCGGAGTGGTCGCCGCGCTTGATCATCTTCTTGCCGTCCTCCTGGACGCGGACGGCCGACTTCCGTTTCCCGGACAGCAACTGGCCGTCGACGCCCGAGAGGCCGACCGCGTCGACACCCTCGTTCTGCAGGGCCTCGACGAGGTCGGTGTTGAGCTTCCCGGGCATGACCATCTTGAACACGTCCATGGTACGCTCGTCGGTAAAGCGTCCGACGACGCCGCCGGGGGTCTCGACGTAGGTCGGTTCCTCGCCGAGGTCCTCGAGGGTCTCGTCGACCGCCGTCGAGCCGCCGTGAACGACGACGACCTGTTCGCCGTTGGCTGTGAGGTGAGCCACGTCCGCCAGGGCTCCCGTAGGGTCGACGGCGCGAGCGCCGCCGATCTTGACTACGACGGCCATCTCAGGGCGCCCCCACGGGATGCAATCCCGTAAACTCGAGCCCCGCGGTTTCCTCGAGCCCCAGCGCGATATTCGCGGCGTGGACGGCCTGGCCAGCCGAGCCCTTCATCATGTTGTCGATAGCCGAGAAGACCACGATCCGTTTGTTCGAGGGGTCGAGTTCGAAGCCGACCTCGGCGATGTTCGTCCCCGCGACCGCTTTGGGTTCGGGGTAGCGGTAGACGCCCGAGCCGCCGGCGGCCATGCGGACGAACGGTTCGTCCTCGTACGTTTCGCGGTAGGCTGTCCAGAGGTCGCCCTTCGAAACCGGGCCCGAGGGGAAGACGTGACTCGTCGCGCTCGCGCCGCGAACCATGTCCACCGCGTGGCAGGTGAACGCCACCGAGGTGCCGAGGAACTGCTCGATCTCGGCCTCGTGGCGGTGACCCGTCGGCGCGTAGGGGCGGACGACGCCCGAACGTTCGGGGTGGGAGGAGGCCTCGCCACCGCCGGCGCCGCCCTCTGAGGAGCCGACTTTTACGTCGACGACGACCTGCTCTCCTCCCTCGAGGATGCCGTGCTCGAACAGGGGGTACAGTCCCAGGATCGTGGCGGTGGCGTTACAGCCCCCGCCGGCGATCAGGTCCGCGCCAGTGAGGTTCTCGCGGTTGATCTCGGGGAGGGCGTACTCCGCGCGCTCGAGGTACTCCGGACTCGTGTGCCCGTCGTACCACTCGTCGTACTGCTCCTCGCTCTCGAGACGGAAGTCCGCCGAGAGGTCGACGACGGTGTCCGCGACGTCGAAGAACTCGTCGATCTGGTCCATCGAGACGCCATGTGGCGTCGCCGTGAAGAGCACGTCGACGGACTCGAGGTCCTCGGGGTCGCTGAAGCGCAGGTCGCTCCCGCGCAGGGGCGGGTGCTTCGAGCCGACGCTCTTTCCCGCCGCAGAGCGGCTCGTGGCCTGCTGGATCTCGAAGGTGGGGTGGCCGGCGAGCAGGCGGAGGAGTTCCCCGCCCGTGAAGCCGGTACCACCGACGACGGAGGCGGTGACGGTCTCGGCGTCGATCGCGGTCGCGTCGTCCGCAGCTTGTGCGCCCGTCGCCATCAGAGCGTCACCTCGAGTTCGGCGTCGTTCGCCCCGTCCTCGTCGGTCGTGGCCTCGGCCTCGGCTTTCGCCTCGAGCCAGTCGACCACGGTCCCGGGAACGTCCACGTCGACGGCGTCGTTGAGCGCCTTGAACTCGACGGTGTGGTTGACCTCGTGGACGGTGTACGAATCACCTGTTTCCATGAGGTCGATTCCGAGCAAGCCGCCGCCGACGGCGTCGCTCGCCTTTTCGACCAGATCGAGCGCTTCGTCGTCCAGCTCGAAGGGCTCGGTCGTGGCGCCCTTGGCCGCGTTGGTGAGCCAGTGGTCCGAGGAGCGAGCCATCGCCGCCACGGGTTCGCCGTCGACGGCCAGGACGCGCATGTCCCGGCCCGGTTTCTCGACGAACTCCTGGACGTAGAACACCTTGTGCTCGTAGTGGCCCAGGGTCGCCTTGTGCTCGAGGATCGCCTCCGCGGCGCTTTTCGAATCTATCTTGGCCATCAGGCGCCCCCACGAACCCACGACGGGCTTGAGGACGCAGGGGTAGCCGAAGCTCTCGATGGCCTCGAGGGCGCTCTCTTTGGTGAACGCCACCTTCGTTGCGGGCGTGGGGACGCCCGCGGACTCGAGCGCGAGGCTGTTCTTCACCTTGTCGGCGCAAATTTCGGCCGTCTCGTTGCTGTTGACCACGGGGACCCCGTAGGCCTCACAGAAGCGCGTGGCGTAGAGGCTCCTGCTGGTGGCGAGACAGCGGTCGACGACGAGGTCGAGGTCGGCGAACGTCTCGCTGGCCTCGGCGACGTCGAAGGTTTCCTTGCGCACGTCGATCTTTTCGACTGCGTGGCCGCGCTCGCGAAGCTCGTTGAGGAGGAGCTTCTCGTCCTTGCGGATCCGGGAGTAGAGGATTCCTACGTGCAAGGTCACTCACCCCAGTCCTCTTCGAGCTCGGGGGCTCGCTCGAGGACTGGCGGCTCGGTGTCGATGACTTCGAGTTCGGCTCCGCAGGTGGTACAGTCGACGATTTCTCCGACTTCCAGATCGTCGTGCAGGGTCAGATCCGCCCCACACTCGACGCATTCTGTCATTGTACTCCCCTCTCGGAGACGACGTACCTTAAACCCTTCGAACCTATCAGGGAAAATATACTACTATACTTCCGTCTAACGGTATCAAAATACTGTTTTCCCGCAAATCTTGTTTCGAATGTCATCGAAATAGTATAGTGTCCCCTGGCGGGGACGGCGGCGGCGATCGCGGCGACCGCACCGCCGAGACAGGTCGGAGGGGGCGACGCTCACGCATACGTCATCACCTCGGACCGTAGCTCGTCGTGGGCGATCTCGAGAGCAGTCGCGAGGTCGCCTACGGCCGCCTCGTGGCTCTCGAGCGCGTCGCGAGCGGACTCGAGCTGGGACTCGACGGCGTCGGGCGCTGGCCCACCCGTCGAGTCGCGACTGGCCACGCTCGCCGCGGGGTCGAGCGCCGACTGGACCTCGGCCGAATCGGCGTAGGTGTCCAGGGGTTCGCCCAGCACGTCCCCGGCGGCCGCCTCGATCGCGCCGTAGTCGGCCCCGTTCTCGGCGGCGACGGCCACGATCTCGTGGGCCGTCCGGAATGGCACCCCCTTCGCGGCCAGCAGGTCCGCGACGCCGGTCGCCGTCGAGAAGCCGGCTCCCGCCTCCGCGGCGAGGGCGTCCTCGTTCCAGTCCGCGGTGGCGACCGCGCCGGCCCCTACGCGCGTCGCCTCGAGCACGGCGTCGACCGTCGACCACGCGTGCGGGGTAGCCCGCTGGAGATCGCGGTTGTACGCGCGTGGGAGTCCCTTGAGCGTCGTCGTCAGGCCCTGCACCCCGGCGGCCGCGTCGCCCGCGACCGCGCGGACGAGTTCGAGCGTGTCCGGGTTCTTCTTCTGAGGCATGATCGACGACGTCGAGGAATAATCGTCCGAGAGGTCGACGAAGCCGCGGTTGGCGAAGAGGATCACGTCCTCGGCCAACCCCGACAGCGTCGTCGACAGCGTCGACAGCGCCTGGACGGTTTCGAGCAGGAAGTCCCGGCTCGAGGACGCGTCCATCGAATTCTCGATCACGCCGTCGAACCCGAGCAACTCGGCCGTCCGCTCGCGGTCGATATCGAAGGTCGTCCCCGCGAACGCGGCCCCGCCCAGCGGCGAGACGTTGATCCGCGCGTAGGCCTCGAGCAGGCGTTCGGTGTCACGGCGAATCGTCCCCTCGTAGGACAGCGCCCAGTGGGCGACCGTCGTCGGCTGGGCGGGCTGGAGGTGGGTGTAGCCGGGCATCGTCGTCTCGACGTGCTCGCTCGCGACCGCTGCGAGCGCCTCGCGCAGCGCGAGCGTCGCCTCGAGCGCCTCGAGGACGTCCTCGCGGAGGCGGTACCGGATGCACGCCGCGACCTCGTCGTTACGGCTACGGGCGGTGTGCATCTTCCCACCGTCGGCTCCAACCTCGTCGATGACGGCCGTCTCGATGGCCTCGTGGACGTCCTCGCCGTCGGGGAGGCTCGCGTGCCCGTCGACCTCGATGGCGTCGAGCGCGCGTAGAATGTCGGCCGCGGTGTCGTCCTCGATTATCCCGCACTCGGCGAGCATCACGACGTGGGCGCGGTCGACCGCGAGGTCCGCTTCGAAAATGCGCTCGTCGGCTGCCAGTGAGGAGAGGAACCCTCGCGCGGGGCCGCCGCTGAAGCGGTCGCGGCGGACGACGCTGTCGGCGTCGCTCTCGTCGGTCGAACTCGAGCGGGGCGCGTCAGTGTCGTCCTGCAGGGAATCCTCTCCGGACATGTTCACTCGTCGGTCGTCTCGGCCCCGCCGTCGGTCGCCATCTCGAGGCTCTCACCCTCGCCCTCGCCTTCGAGCGACTTGTTGGCCAGGCGGCGCTGGAACCCGTGGTACTTCGCGACGCCCGTCGCGTCCTCCTGGTCGATCTTGCCGACGGTCTCGGTGTCGAAGGAGGCGTGGGCCGCCGAGTACGCCGCGTACTCGCTGTCGCGGGCGACCGCGCGAGCCTGGCCGCCCTCGAACTTGATCGTCACCGTGCCCGTGACGCGCTTCTGCGTCTCGGCGATGAAGCCCTCGAGCGCGCTCACGAGCGGGGCGTCGACCAGGCCCTCGTAGCCCTTCTGGGCCCA
Source organism: Saliphagus sp. GCM10025317 (assembly GCF_042663665.1). Lineage (NCBI taxonomy): Archaea > Methanobacteriati > Methanobacteriota > Halobacteria > Halobacteriales > Natrialbaceae > Saliphagus > Saliphagus sp. GCM10025317. The sequence continues at coordinate 548,393 of NZ_JBHTAQ010000005.1, read as the reverse complement.
TTGTTGGTCGACTTGCCGTTTGAACTGACGCTCCTCCTGGGTCAGGACGAGACCCTCGAGCGACTCGTGGGCGTTGAGCAGCGTCGTCGCCGCGGGGTGCTCGTAGTTCTCCCTGACCTTGAGTCCGAGCATGCGGTCTTCCATCACGTCCGTGCGACCGACGCCGTGGGCGCCGGCGACCTCGTTGAGGTGCTCGATGAGGGCTACGGGGTCCATCGCCTCGCCATCGACGGCGACGGGGTAGCCTTCCTCGAACTCGATCTCGATCAGTTCGGTCTCACCGGTGGGTTCCTGGGTCCACTCGTAGATGTCTTCGGGTGGGACGTAGCTGGGGTCCTCGAGTTTGTCGCCCTCGACCGAGCGACTCCAGAGGTTTGTGTCGATCGACCAGTCGCCCTCGTTGCCGCCCTCGACGGGCAGGCCCTTCTCAGCGGCGTACTCCTGTTCCCACGTGCGCGTGAGCCCGAGTTCGCGGATAGGCGCGATGACCTCGAGGTCCGAGTCGCGCCAGATGGCCTCGAACCGGAGCTGGTCGTTGCCCTTACCGGTACAGCCGTGAGCGATGCCCGTACAGCCGTGTTCCTCGGCGACCTCGAGGATTTTCGAGGCGATCACGGGGCGAGCGAGTGCGGTTCCGAGCGGGTAGCCCTGGTAGGTCGCGTTCGCGCGAACGCCATCGAGACAGAGCTGGGCGAATTCCGCTCGCGCGTCGACGACGTAGTGCTCGAGACCGAGGGCTTCGGCGGTTTCTTTGGCTTCGGCGAACTCCGAAGTGGGCTGACCGACGTCGACCGTGACGCCGATGACGTCGTCGTATCCGTATTCTTCCTCGAGCAGCGGGACGCAGATGGTCGTGTCCAGTCCGCCCGAGAACGCGAGTGCAACGCGTGTCATATCGTACTCGAGTACAATCGGCTACGGGACTTAAATTCGTTGGTTTAAATATTGTAAATTAAGAGTGGAGCGGACGCTAACCGGGAAAAACAGGAAATCCTGCAACGTTGAGCAATACCGAAATCTGGGGATGAAGTAGTAGTGGGCCTAGAGGCCCGGTCGTCGTCGCGGGGCGACGGCGCTCGCGCTACCGAGGACAGCGAGAACGGTAGTGGCGACTGCGCTCATCTGGACGAACGTACGATACTCGAGCTATTAAAGGCTACTGGGTGGGCAAATGTTACGTTTCGCCGGTGTCCGATCCGTTCGCGGCGACGCCGTTGGCCGACTCGGCCTCGTCGGCGAGCGTCAACACGTTCTCCCGACCGATCCGGAACGCCTCGATCGTCCCCTCCTCGCGGAGGCCGCTGACGACCTGACTGGTCTTCGCCTCGGTCCACTCGAGCGTGGAAACCACCTCCTGTTGTTTCATTCGGCCGCCGTGTTGCTCGAGCAGGCGAACGACGCGTTCTTCGTTGCTCAGTAACGCGTCCGGCGGCGTCGGCTGCTGGCGTCGAGGCGTCGACTCCGGTTCGGACGGTTCCGGTTCGGGTTGCTCCTTCCAGGACCCGATCGGGAAGTCAGTGGAATCACCGTTCCGCAGGGTGAGCCAACCCACCACAGCCACGATCGCGAGGACGAGGAGTCCGAGGGCCGCCAGCCAGGACAGCGGGAGAGACGACTGGTCGTCCGGTTCGGGCGGTGACGACTCCGAGGTCTGCACCATGAGTTCGATAAATGGCTCGTCCTCAAGGAAATCCGTCTCGTCGCCGTTCCAGATCGCCGCCTGCTCGCGCCGATCGTTGGGGAACGGTTCGATCGTCTGGGCACTGAAGTCCGCCGGCCAGGTGACGATCAACTGCGTACGGTCGTCGAGTTCGAGATGCCCGAAGGCGTCGCCGATCCTGATCCGGTGGTTGAGTTCGACGCTCGCGAACTCCTCCCACAGGAACTGGACGCGGACGTAGCCGGTTTCCTGAGGCGTCGACGTCTCCTCGAGCGAGACGCGGTAGCCGCTGGCAGTCATGTCCCGGCCCGTCTCCGTGGCGGCGGCGTCGACCCGCTCTGACCAGTTGGTCTCGACGTTCTCGAGGTACGTCTCGTTTTCCGCCTCGAGCGTCGACCGGACCGACTCCCAGCGGTCGGTGGCGTTTTCATCGCCGTCGAGTCGGTACCGGTACTCGAGGGTCCAGGTGGCCGATCCGTTCTCGTGGACCGTCACCTCAATCGTGAGTTCATCGTAGCCGGGCGGCGTCGCTCCCGTAATCACGCTCTCGTTACCCGTCTCGTTGGCCGTGGTACCGTCAGTCTCGTTGGCCGCGTTTCCACCCGTATCGTCGCTCTCGTTGGCGTCTCCGGTATCGTTCGCGTCGTCCGTCTCGTTGGAGTCCTCCTGGAGCGCAGTACTCTCGAGTGACTCCACCGACGGTTCCGTTAGAACGGTCGCATCGCTCACCGATCCAGCTGTCATCCCGGCGTCAGTCGAACCGTCCAGGCCGAGACGTGCACCCGCTTCGGCCTCGAGGTCGCCGCCGTCGGCGACAGCGATCGATGGAAATCCCGCGCACAGACACCCGAGCACGACGAGCACTCCGAGGAGCGCCCGGTGCTCCCTCGCATCCATCGTTCACCATTGGCAGGGCCGGACAAATAGGTCTTTCCGACCCGGAACCGGTTGCGCCCACTCGAGCGGCGCTCTTCTCCTCATTCTCTCGACGTTTTCCACGGTAGACTCGCGATCGGTGTGGAACGTTCGATCCCATCCCCCCTCTCCTCTCGAGCACCTGCTATACAAAGTATAGTTTTGAGCGATCGTCCACCGAACACCGCCACGCTCATACCGCCCCGGAGAGTACCCCAGACCAGTGTACAGCGTCAACGTCCCCGTTCCCGGCCGCGTTCGGGCGCTCGCGGCCGACCTCTATCCGTCGCTGGTCGGCTTCGACACCGTGCGGGACGACCACTCCCTCCTGCTCAAACGCCTCGGCGACGCCCCCCAGGTCGACCGCCTCCAGCACCGCGCTCACCGCGCCCTCGAGGGCGCCCCCGCGGTCGAGGCCGCGATCACCGGCATCGACTACTTCGCGGAGCCGCCGCTCGGCTCGGCGCCTGTGGTCTACCTCGCCGTCGAGAGCCCCGGCCTCGAGCAGATTCACCGCGACCTCGCCGAGGTATTCGACCCCGTGGAGGGACTCGAGGGACCTGACTACGTTCCACACGTGACGCTGGCCCGGGGCGGCGATCTCGAGACGGCCCGCCGACTCGCCGACCGCGAGATTGACCAGGTGACGTGGACCGTGAGCGAACTCGAGTTCTTCGACGGCCAGTATCGCCTGCCCGTGAGTCGGATTTCGTTGCCAGCTTGAGTACGGTCCTGAACCCGCGAGAGAGCACGAAAAACTGCGAAAGGCCGTGGGAGCCCGCGACCCGCTCAGGGCGCCGGTGGCTCCCCCGCGTACCGATCGTGGTCGCCGTAGAAGTTCATCATCGCGAACTTGAGCTTCTCGGGGTCAAGGTCCAGCAGTTCTTCTCGTTCCTCGTGCGGGAACGTACCGTTGACGCTGTAGGTTCCCAGGTCGGATTTGGCGCGTCTCGAGTAGCGTCGGTCGAGGAGGGCGCGGACGCCGACGTCCTCGGGCGAGCGGATCACCCGCCCGAGTGCCTGCCGGGTCTTCCGAACAGTGGGGATCTCGACGGCGTAGCGCCACCCCGTGTCGGTCCCCTCGAAGGCGACATCGTAGGCCTCCTGGACCGCCTCGGCGCGGTCGTCGAGGTGCGGGTAGGGGACGCCGACGACCAGCACCGTGTGGGCGTCGTCGCCGTCGAAGCTCACGCCCTCGGCGAGGGTCCCCCAGAGCGAGGTACAGCAGACGGCGTGCTCGTCGGCGACGAATTGCTGGCGAAGTTCCTCGGCGCCGACGCCAGGCTCGTCCAGGTAGACCGTCGCGTCGGTCCGTGACTCGAGGCGCTCGGCGTATCGGGCGGCTTCGCCGTAGTTCGGAAAGAACGCGAGCGTGTTGCCCGGCGTCATCCGGACGGCGTCGTAGATGGCCTCCTCGACCTCGGTCTGGACCTCGGGGTCGTCGCGGGCGGAGGCGAACAGCGCGGGCGTCTCGACGGCGTAGGTTCGTCGGCGATCCTCCGGGAACTGCAGTCCGTAGGCCATCGTCACGCACTCCTCGAGGCCGAGGACGTCCTCGGTGACCTCGAAGGGCTGGATGGTCGCGCTCATCAGGACTGTCCCGGAGACGGCCTCGAAGAGCTGTCCGGTGACGTGGCGGGGGAGACAGCTGTACAGTTCCGCCTGGCCGTAGACCTCGTCGGTGCCCGCGTCCCGGCGGACGGAGACGACGGGGTACAGCCCCTGGTCAGTCCCCTCGTCCATCCAGGCCGCGACGAATCCGGCCGCCTCGAGGGTCTGGCACTCGGTTCGGGTCGCGGTCTCGCCCTCGCGGTAGGCCTCCTCGTACTCCTCGTCGAGTTGCTGGCCGAGTTTGCGCGCGGCCTCGAGGTCGCCCTCGATTCCCTGGCCCGAATATGCCTGCAGGAAGGCGAGCGTGAGGTCGTCCCGGCGGCCCTCGTTGCTGATCGGGACGTCCTCCCAGTTGTTGCCGACCGACTCGCGCTGGCCGAAGCCGAAGCTGTCCTCGTAGGTCTCGACCAGTGCGTCGCGAAACGCCTCGAGCACGTTCGCGGCGTCGTCGGCTCGCGGGTCGTCCGTCTCGGCGAGTTCGTCCAGCGCGCTGTCGAAGGTTCGCTCCGAGCAGGCGCGGCTGGCGTGGTCGCGCGCGGCGTCCTCGACGTTGTGCGCCTCGTCGAAGACGGCGATGACGTCATCCGGATCGCGCCCGAGCCAGCGGAAGAACTGCTCGCGGATCATCGGGTCGAGCAGGTGGTGGTAGTTACAGACCACGAGGTCGACCCCCTCGAGGCCCTCCTTCAGCAGTTCGTAACCACAGAGCTCGCGCTCGTCGGCGTACTCGTAGATCTCGTCGGGCGTGCGGACGTCCTCGAACAGCCAGCCGAAGAACTCGTCGGTTGCCTCGGTATCGAGCAGGTTGTTGCGGTAGTGGTCACAGACGTTGGCCTCTCCCAGATCCTCGATCTGTTCCTCGAGGTTCTCGAGTTCGTCCATCACGGCCGCGCGAGCGTCCGCAGCGGACTCGCTGCCCGCCTGGCTCTCGGCCAATAGGTCGCGCTGGCGCCGCTCGAGCTGGGCGTGGTCGCTCTCGGCCTCGACGAGCGCGCGGGTGTTGTCCCGCAGGGTCTGGCACTCCTCGTAGCCGACGTCGATGTGACACATCGAGGACTTTCCCTTGAAGACCACCGCGCGGGTGGACTCCTCGCGAGTGATCGCCCGGGCCTCGGCGACGAACTGGCGCATCTGCTGGTGGACGTTCGTCGTGATGACGACCGTCTTGTCCTGCTCGCGAGCCACCTCGAGAGCGGGCACGAGCGCCGAGAGGGTCTTGCCGGTCCCGCAGGCGCCCTCGAAGAGGACGTTCTGCCCACGCACGAGGGTGTTGTAGATGCGGTCCATTGCCTCGCGCTGGTTCTCGTAGGGCTCCTCGTACGGGAAAAAGCGCAGGTACTCGCCCACTCCTGGCACGAGTGATGATTGGGCACTCATCCGATAAAAGGGTTCGTCTCGCCCGTGAGTTCGTTCGGTCGAGCAGTCCAATCGGTTCGAGTGCAGTTAGTGGACTCGAGCGCGGTCAGGGTAACACGAGTTCGGTCAGCCCGACTCGAGTACGGTCAGGGTGACACGAGTCCAGTCAGGACGATTCGGGCCCAGTCAGGCCGACCCGGGTCCCGCCATCTCGGGTTCGATGTAGACGCGCTGGATCTGACCGTCGTGTTCGCGCAGGGCGTCCTCGATGTCGGTAATCCGGTCGTCGATGGTTTCCGTATCGAGAGTCGGATCGAACGCGACGTCGGCGGTGACCAGCAGTTCCTCGGGACCGAAGTAGACCGTACGGAAGTCGACCAGACTGACGACACCGTCCCAGCCAGCGACGATGTCGCGAAGTTCGTCCTCGTCGGGTTCGGGGAGGCTCTCGCCGAGGATGAGCCGCTTGTTCTCCCAGGCCAGCGCGACCGCGAATCCCATGAGCAAGATACCGATGACGAGAGCCGCGCCCGCGTCGTAGATCGGGTTCTCGAACGTTCTCGAGAGGTAGATCCCGAAGAGGGCGATGCCGGCGCCGGCGAGGGCGATGGCATCCTCGGTGAGAGCAGTCAGCGTCGTCACGTCGCTGGTCTTGCGGAAGGCCTCACGTAAGGTTTCCCAGCCGTGTTCGTCCATCTGGGCGGTGATGCCCTGGTAGGCCTTCCAGAGTGCGTAGGTCTCGAAGACGATCGCCCCGACCAGGACCGCGTAGTTGACGTAGATGGGGTCGACCGAGGCGCCGAGTATCGGTACGGGTTCGCTCGCCCGGTGGACCTCGCCCGCCCGCAGCGCCTGGTAGCCGTGTTTCGCGCTCTCCCAGCCGGCGATGCCGAAGAGCATGATGCTCACGAGAAAGCTGTAGAAGAACTGCGCCTTGCCGTGGCCGAACGGGTGCGACCGGTTCGCTTCCTGGGCGCCGTAGCGGATGCCGATCAGCAAGAAGACCTGGTTTCCGGTGTCGGAAATCGAGTGATAGGTCTCCGAGAGCATCGCGGGGCTCCCAGTGAGCGTGAAGCCGATGAATTTGAGGACGGCGATCGCCCCGTTCGCGAACAGCGCGGCGAGCACGACTTTAGTGCTACTGGCCATCGGTTCCTCCTTCGAGACAGGTCACCAAAGAAGTATGCCAGTCGAATCGAGTCGAGCGGTTTCGAACGCCCGTCACCGGGACGCTCCTTCGAGCCACGTCCCGAAAATGGACAGACACTTTTATCCGCCCGTTGCCCCGAGAGAGCACAATGGGAATCGGGAACACACGGGTTGCGGTCGTCGCCGCGTTCGTCGCGCTGATCGTCCTCTCGGGGACCGTCGCTGGGACCGTCGGCGCGGTCGCCCCCGCTGCGGACGCCAACGGGATCGACGGAACGACGCTCGAAGGGGAGACGGCGAGCGAGGCAGTACTCGAGGGACCAACGGCGAACAGGACGTCACTCGAGGGGCAGACGGCCTTGACCCTCGATCTCGCCCAGGACGACGGCGACCTCGTCCAGGCGTGCGCCGCGGATCCGCCGGAAGACTTCGATGCACCCGCGGGCGGAAACGACACCGTCGGCTGGTTCGACGGTTACTGGTACAACCAGCCACTCGAGGTCGACGCCTCTGACGGCCTGACCCAGGTTGAACTCGAGAAGGTCAGCGCCCGGACGGCCGCTCGAATCGAGGCGCTCCGGTGTCTCTCCTTCGAGACGCTGCCGCCGGTCGAAATCGTCGACCGCGAGACGTTCGCCGAGGAGAGCGCCGGCCAGTACGAGGACGTCGACCAGCGAACCCGGCAGTTCGACAACGCCCAGTTCGAGACCCTGCTGCTCATCGGCAGCGACGAAGACGCGGTCGACGTGCGCCAGGCGGACCGGAGCGCGACCGTCGGCGGCTACTACGACTACGTGAACGACGAGATCGTGGTGATCTCCGAGAACAGCGAGCAACTGCAACTCGACGAGGCCATCCTGGCCCACGAACTCGGCCACGCCCTCCAAGACCAGCACTTCCCGCTCGAGGAGTACGTCCGCAACACGACTGACCGCGACAACGCCATCCTGGGCGTCATCGAGGGCGACACCCACCGGATGGAACAACAGTACCTCGCGTACTGCGAGAACGACCAGTGGAACGAGCCCTGTATCCTCGACGACGGCGGCGACGGTGGCGAGGGTGAGCAGGGGCAGGTGCCGCCCAACTGGGGCCTGTACTTCATGCAGTTCCAGCCCTACAGCGACGGCCCCTCGTTTGTCCAGTCGGTGTACGACGAGGGCGGCTGGGACGCCGTCAACGCCCTCTACGACGACATGCCGGACTCCGCCGTCGAGGTGATCTATCCCGAGCGCTACGGCGAGTTCGACGCGAACGACCTCGAGGTATCCGACCGCTCGAGCGACGACTGGGAGCGACTCACGTTCGAGGAGGGGCCGAACTACAACGTGATCGGCCAGGCGGGGCTCTCGGCGATGTTCATGGACACGACCTACGATCCGGCCGTGTCCCCGGTCGTCCCCATGGAGTCGATGCTGAACCTCGACGGGAACGGCGACATCGACACCACCGATCCCCTGAACTACGACCTCGAGCCCACGAACGGCTGGCAGGGCGACAAACTGTACGCCTACGAGAACGGTGAGGGCGAGACGGCGACCGTCTGGGCCCTGGAGTGGGAAGACGCCGACGAGGCCGCCACCTTCGTCGAGACCTACGAGCGACTGATCGAGGTCCGGGGCGGCGAGCGCGTCGACGGCACCGCCCACACCTACACGTTCGACGACGGCTCCGAGTTCGACATGGCGCTGACGATCTACCCCGAGGACGAGCGACTATGGATCGTCACCGCCCCCACCGTCGACGACCTGACGGCCGTCCACGGCGACGTCGAGGTGCTCGAGGACGGCGAGAGCCCGCTCGTGGACGGCGACAGCGAGACCGGCGACTCGAACGACTCGAACGGCTCCGAGAGCGACGCGGACGGTGACGACTCGAGCGACGATGAGTCGACCGACGACAGCATTCCCGGATTCGGGATCGGTGCCGCCGTGAGCGCCCTGCTCCTCTCGTTCGCAGGCCTGGCCCGCGTCCGTCGGAATCGATAGGAACGCCTTACTCGCTGGCTCCCCTCGAAAGACCAAATGCGAACGCGCGGCCACCTCGTTCTCGTTACCATCACCCTCTTCGTCGTCCTCGCCGGCTGTGCGGCCCCCTTGACGACGCCGAGCGACGCGCCCGCCTCCGCCGATCGGGATCTGGGAACGATCTACGGCTACAACGCGACGAGCACGCTCGAGGTCGACGACCCCGCCCGGCTGAGTCGGGACGAACTCGAGGCCGTCACCTACCGCGCGATGGCTCGCCTCGAGGAGCTTCGCGGCCTCCGGTACACCGAGGACGTCGAGGTCGAGGTGTGGTCCCGCGAGGAACTTCGCGAGTGGTACGGCGAGAGCGAGCCCGCCGACGCGTTCACGAACGAACTCTGGCGCGCCGCGTTCGTCGTCGACGGCGAGACCGACGCCAACGAGGCGTTCGACTCGCTGTACGGCGATTCTGTGCTGGGCTTCTACGTCGACGGGCGAATCGTCGTCGTCACCGACGACCCCGACGCCGACCGCCTCCGAATCGACCGTACCACGCTCGTTCACGAACTCGCCCACGCCCTCCAGGACCAGCAGTTCGGCCTCGAGCGCCAGGGGACGACCATCGACGCACGCCGCGCGGAAAACGGGCTCATCGAAGGCGAAGCGGCGTTGCTCGCCCACCGCTACGAGCAGCGGTGTCGCGACGATTCGGCGTGGGAATGTCTCCCGGAAACGAACGACAGCGGTCTCGAGGGAGGCGATGGATCAGAGAGCGGTGACGAACCATCGAATGACGACGATGACGACGGTGATGGTACCAGCGAAACGAGCCAGCCGCTGAACGTCGGGCTCTACCTCTCGATTTATGCACCCTACGCCGAGGGACCGACGTTCGTCCAGTCGATCTACGACGCCGGTGGCTGGGACGCCGTCGACGCCGCCTTCGCCGATCGCCCGACGAGCACCAGCCAGCTCGTCCACCCCGAGCGCTACCCCGACGGCCGGCCGGTCGACGTCGCGGTGGACGACCGATCGAGCCCCGCGTGGTCGCCAATCACCGACGACAACGGCGACATTCGAACCGAGACCGTCGGCGAGGCGACCCTCTTCGGGGCGCTGTGGGCCAACGGGGCTCTGGATCACTCGCTGCTCGACGAGGAACGCGAGTTGTCGCCGTACAACTACTCACATCCCGCCACCGCGGGGTGGGCCGGCGATACGTTCGTCGCCTACGAGGCAACAGACGACGGCTCGACCGAGGACGGGGACGGCGATGGCGACGACGAGGACGGAGACGGAGCCACCGGCCACGTCTGGGCCCTCGAGTTCCGCACGCCGGCGGACGCCGACCGCTTCGCCAGCGCTTACGAGCGCCTGCTCGAGAACCGGGGTGCCGAGGACGTCGACGCCGAGAGCACGACGTACCGAATCGATGACGACGAACCCTTCGCCGGGGCCTATCGGCTCGTCGTCGACGGAAGCCGCGTCGAACTCGTCGGTGCGCCGACGGTCGAGGGGCTCGAGGGGATTCGCCCGCTCGAAAAATCGCAGGCGACGACGTCGATAGCCATGGGTGGAAACGCGCTCGAGGTGCCGGCAGCGGTCGGGACGGTTTCGGCCCGAGTTTGAGTCTGAGACTGATCCCGAATCCGCCCGGACCGGCGGTTCAGCCTGGAAAAGAACCAGCTAGTGCGCCCCGCGCTCGCTCCGGAGCCACGCCTTGATGAGTTCGTTCACGTTGTGAAAGATAATGGCGACGGTGAGCAGTGTCGTCGTCAGGTAGATCACGAAGCCGGGTGGCCCGCCGACGGTAGCACCGAGAATGCCGCCGGTGATGCCGACGACGGTGAGTTCGATCCATGTCAGGAGCACTCGAGAGCCCAGCCGTGGTGGTGACGACTCGAGCGCTCGCGACTCCGATTCCGGTCGGCTGTCAGGACGGTCGCTCGATCGTCGATCGTTGTGACCCCTCCTCATCAGTAGGATTCACCCGCTTCGATCGGTCCGCTGAACGTGGAGTAGAGGACGACGAAGTAGACGAAGATCAGCGGGAGCAAGATCGCCGCCCCGATCGACATGAGGTTGAGCGGGAGCGTCGAGACGATGGCCGACTCGACCGTCAGGCTGCCAGCCCGGTCGATTTCCGGATACATCAGGCCAGCGACGATGCCGACCAGGGCGAAGACGAGCCCCGCGGCGGCGCCAAAGGCGAGGTAGTAGCGGTCCTCCCGCGTCGCCAGCGCGTACACGCCGGCGAGGGCGAGCGTCACGACGACGAGCGCGACCACCGGCGCGGAGAACAGGCCTGGTCGGAGGTCGGGCGCCGCGGCGTAGACGGAGCCAATCGTCGCCACGATCAGGACGAGGTACGCGCCGAGCGCTCGGTAGCCGTCAGTCCGGAGGTCGTCGCGCAGGTCTCCTCGCGTCTTCAGCCGGAGGAACGCCGCACCGTCGACGACGGTCAGCGCGACGAGGGCGAGTCCGACGATAATCCCCGGCAGCGTGACGATCGTCGTCGCACCCAGCAGCCAGTTCGCCGTAAACATCCCCAGGAAGAACGGCGCCGTGAGGCTGCCGACGACGAACGCCCGCCCCCACCAGGTCTGCCACGTCTCGTCGTGGCGCTGTTCGTACATCTCGGGGGAGAGTCCGCGAACGATGAGCGCGCCCAGGATAGCGAACATCAGGAGGTAGTGGCGGCTGAACAGGTTGGCGTAGACGGACGGGAACGCCGCGAACATGGCCCCGCCGAACACGACGAGCCACACCTCGTTGCCGTCCCAGAACGGTCCGATCGCGGCGAGAAGCTGTTCGCGCTCCTCATCGTCCTCCCGCGTCGCGAACAGCGCGCCGGCGCCGAAGTCGAACCCGTCGAGAAACAGGAACGTCCCGAGGATGAAAAACAGGAGGCCGAACCAGAGGTCCGCGAGTGGGAGTCCGAACAGCGGTTCAGCCGCGAGCGCGTCGACGTCAGTCATCGACGCTCACCTCGGATGTCGGCGTCTCGGGCGCGTCTCGAGCGGCGGATCCGTCGACGTCCGGCGGCCCGGCGCGAACGATCCTGGCGACGACGTACGCGTAGAGCGTGAGCAAGCCGAGGTAGACGACGGCGAACCCGGCGAGCGTCAGCGTCGCTTCGGCCCCAGTAAGTCCCGGCGAGACGCCGTCGCTCGTTCGCATGACGTCCTGGATGACCCAGGGCTGGCGGCCGACCTCGGTGACGATCCAGCCCAGTTCGACCGCGACGATCCCGAGCGGCGCCGAGAGCATCAACGCTTTGTGGAGCAGGTCGTCCTCGAGGAGTTCGCCGCGCCACCAGCGGTAGCCGCCCCAGACGGCCAGCAGGATGAACCAGAAACCGAGCGCGACCATGATACGAAACGCCCAGAAGACGATCGCGACGGGCGGTTGGGGACCGTCGAACTCCTCGAGGCCCTGAATCGTCGCCTGCGGGTCGCCACCGCTGGCGAGCCACGACGCCCCGCCCGGGATGCCGATGCCGAACACGCTCTTCGCGCGCGGATCGAGCAGGTCAGTGAGACTCGTCGGGAACGCGACGAGGTACTCGGGGACGTAGGTGTCGGTCTCCCAGACGGCCTCCATCGCGGCGAACTTCTGGGGCTGGGTCTCGAAGACGTGGCGGGCGTAGAGGTCGCCGTGGATCACCTGCAGCGGCGCGGTGACGATCAGTGCGATCAGGCCAAACTTGAGCGTCGTCTCCCAGAACTCGACGTTCTCGACGGGGTAGTCCCACACGTGATGGCGAAAGACGAAGTACGCCCCGAGGCCGGCCATGAACAGCGCGACCGACTCCACCGCCGCGTTTTGCATGTGAACGAACATCCACGGGAACCGGGGGTTGGCGTAGGCGGCGATCGGGTCGACTAGGGTGACGATCACCTGGTCGTTCTCCGTGACCAGTTCGTAGCCCCGCGGCGTCTGCATCCAGGAGTTCGCGATCAGAATCCAGACGGCAGACAGCCACGTCCCGAGGCCGACGGCCACCGCCGAGACCATGTACAGCGCGTCACCGACTCGCTCGCGGCCGAAGACGAAGACGCCGAGGAACGTCGCTTCGAGCATGAACGCCATCATTCCCTCGAGCGCGAGCGGGCCGCCGAACAGTTCGCCGGCGGTCGTCGAGAACGCCGCGAAGTTGGTGCCGAACTCGAACTCGAGGACGATTCCCGTCACTGTCCCGACGACGAAACTCACGGCGAAGATCTTCGTCCAGAACCGGCGCAACTGCTCGTAGATGGCCTCGCCGGTTCGAATGTCCTTCCACGTGAAGTAGACGAGAAATGGCGCGAGGCCCATACTCATCACGGGAAAGATGATGTGGACGATGGTCGTGAGGGCGAACTGGAGCCGACTCGCGAGGACCGGGTCGATCATCGCGGGACGTACCCGTCGTCACTGTCCGGTTCGTCGCACACTACGACCGAGCCGTCGGCCGGGTGTAAAACCGAGCCCATTGGTGGAGATATGGGCAACGTCCCCCTATCGTTTGTGGTCGGAACATCGTGCGTCTTACAGGAAGGAAACGAGCGCCGGGATGGAGGCGTCGGCGGGGCTGCGTGAAGACCCCACACTAGCCGGCGGCGAAGTTTATAACCGAGCGGGACATAGGACCGCTCGACCGAATGGAAGAGAGTATTTCGGGATTCAAAGTCCGTGGTGACTGGGGCGACGTCGTCGAGCACGGCGAGCGAATCACCCAGGCGCTCCGCGAAACGGGCGTCGACGATCCCGACCTCGACGCTGGCGTGCGGTTCGCGCGCGCGTTCAACGAATGGGACGAGTGGCGACCCAAGGCCCACGAGCGCCTCGAGACCGAGGTCAGCGAGAAGACGGCTGAGCAGGCCAGCGTCGAGGAGGGCAAGGGCGAAAAGGCGGGCAAAAATCCCGACGAGGACCTGAAAACGGCCGGCGAGAAGCTGTCCGCCTCCTACGAGGCCCTCGAGGCCGACGAGGCCGACGAGGCCGTCGATAGCTGGCGGGAGTCAGTCGATTACGTCGCGCGCGCAGCCGACACCGCCGGTCGAAAGGCGATTCGACGGGTCGAGGACACCGTCTACCAGAAGGTGATGACCCAGCTCGCGCCGTACTACTTCGACAACGAACTCGTCAGTGCGAACATCCAGCAGAGTGGCCGGGGCAATGCCGATCGGTTCGTCTTCGAGGTGAACGTCAACGACGACGTCCTCAAGTCTGACGTCTCGGAGCGACTCGCCGAGTACGAGGACGAGGTCGACCGCTGGCACGTCGAAACCGAGAAGGACACGGAACGAGCCGAGGCCGTCGAGGGCGTCGAGCCGCCACCGGAGCCCAGCGACGGGTCGCGGTCGACGACGAACTGACGGCGGCGCATTCCCTCCCCTCCACCATCCGGCAATTATCCGATAAGTAGCGATCGCTGACCGACCACGAGGTGCCCACGAACGGCCTCGAGCCGCGTCCGGCGACGCCGCTGGGTCGGCACACACTTGTACCGGTTGGCCGAATAGCGAACGAATGGTCGAGATCGCGACCCTCCTGACCTTCGCCCTCGCCGCCCTCGCTAGCCTCTTCATGGCCTGGGCGATCGGTGCTGGCTCGAGCGGCTCCACCCCGTTCGCCCCGGCCGTTGGTGCGAACGCCATCTCGGTGATGCGCGCGGGATTTCTGGTCGGAATACTCGGGTTCGCCGGTGCCGTCTTGCAGGGAGCGAACGTCTCCGAGGCGGTCGGTGCGGAACTCATCGACGGCGTCGTCCTCTCGCCGGCCGCCGCGACCATCGGGCTGTCGATCGCCGCCGTCCTGGTCGCCATTGGCGTCTTCGCGGGCTACCCAATAGCGACGGCGTTCACGGTGACGGGATCGATCATCGGCGTCGGTCTCGCGATGGGCGGGGCGCCGGCCTGGCCCAAATATCAGGAGATCGCCGCGCTGTGGCTGCTCACGCCCTTCGTCGGCGGCGGGATCGCGTACCTGATCGCCCGATTGCTCCGGGACGAACCCGTCTCCGAGCGAACGCTCATCGTCGGTCTCGCCGGCGTCGTCGGTGTTCTCCTCGCGAACATCGAGTTCGCCGCCCTCGGTGGGGCTGGCGAGAGCGCGTCGCTGGCGCTCGCAGCGGGTGACGCCGTTCCCGGCCCCGCGCTCGCCGGACCCATTGCCGTGACTGCCCTCGTCGCTCTCTTCTGGGCGCTCCTCTTCTGGATCGACACGCGCGAGGCGATCGAACGCGGCGAGCGACACTTCCTGCTCGTCCTCGGGGGACTGGTCGCATTTTCGGCGGGCGGCAGTCAGGTCGGCCTCGCCATCGGCCCCCTGCTCCCCCTCTCGGGCGACCTCGAGATTCCCCTCACGGCGCTGCTGGTCGGGGGCGGCGTCGGCCTCCTAGTCGGCTCCTGGACGGGCGCTCCGCGGATGATCAAGGCGATTTCGCAGGACTACTCCTCGCTCGGGCCCCGCCGGTCGATCGCCGCGCTCATCCCCTCGTTCGCCATCGCCCAGACGGCCGTGCTCTACGGCATCCCCGTCTCGTTCAACGAGATTATCGTCAGCGCCATCATCGGCAGTGGCTACGCCGCCTCGAGCGCCGACGGTGGCGGGGTGAGCGCCCGAAAGATGGGATTGACCGTGCTGGCGTGGGTGCTCTCGCTGGCCGGGTCGATCGTCCTCTCGTACGCGGGCTTTCGACTCGTCGACTGGGTCATCCTGTAACCGGCCGCGGATCGAACGGATTTTGGTCGCCCGGGCCCGACGTCGAGTATGGCAGACGCCCAGCCGATCCAGTGGCGGCGGGACGCGACGACCTCGCGCGCGGTGCGAGCGCTCTGGGCGTTCGGCGTCGGGACGTTCTTCGCCGTCATCTCGATCGTCGCCGTCTGGCGGGTATTCGACCTGCTCGGACAGGCCGGGTCGACCATCCTGTCGACGACCGTCGCCGGTACCGGATTCGAGCTGACGAGCGCACAGGCCGTCCTCGTCGCCGCCCTCCTCGGCGTCGCCGCGTCGATTCTCGCCCTCGCCGCCAGCACCCACACGCAGGCTCACCTCGAGCGACTCTCCGCAGGCCTCCCGCTTCCGGTGTCGACCTCCGACGAGCGTGGCCTCCAGCGAGCGATGGACGCGGCCCTCGGCACGCTCGCCATGGTCGGCGTCGTCGGCGCGTTGATGCTCGCCGGCCGTCTCGTCTCCCAGGGCGACGTACTCGCCGTCGGGGCCGGCCCGTTCACGTTTCTCGCCGCGTTCACGCTCCCGCTCGCACTGATCGCACTCGTCGGCTCCTCATTCCTGCGCTCCGTGGGGACCATCGACGCCGACGAGGGCGTTATCTACCTCCACGACCCCGAAGAACGGATCGCCCTCGAGCACCTCGAGGGTGCGTCCGTGCGAACAGTAGGTGACACCGCGATCGTCACCCTCGAGTACGCTACCCCCGGCGGCCAGTACGTGCCCGGCCCGCGGCGACTGGTCGTTCCGCCGGTCGTGGCGCGGGAACTCGAGGGGCTGGTCGGGCGGTCACGGTAGCGCGAGATCGTTTCGGTGTTCGGGCGTCTCTCCTCAACGTCCCGGCGCTCGAGTGGGACTCGTCATTTTGGCGTTCGAGTGCGCCTCCGCACGACGCTCGAGTGTGCCTCCCCACGTTTCGGCGTTCGAATCTGCTTCCCCACGACAGAACAGGCCGCTTCGCGGGTCGGGTCCGTCGGTCGGACCGGTCACTCGTCTTCGATTGGTACGCTCTCGTCCGTGTCCGCGTCTCCGTTCTCGTTCCCATTTCCGTTTCTGTCGTCGCCGTCACTGTCGTCGCGAGGCGTACCCTCGTCCCCTTCCACATCGACCGTTTCTCCGTCCTCTTCGAGGCCCAGTTTCTCGAGTCGGGCCTTCATGATCCGGGTGTTTTCGACCTCTTCGACGGTAATCTCGACGCCGCCGTCGTCGTCGTACATGATGGTTTCGCCCTCCTCGACCAGTCGCCCGGCACGGTTGAAGATGAACCCCGCGATGGTCTCGAACTCCTCGCCCTCCGGGAGTTCGATGCCGAGGGCCTCGTTGACCTCCTCGATGTTGACCTCGCCGCGGACGACGACGGTGTCCTCGTCGACCTCCTCGACCGGCTCCTCCTCGCCACCCTCGAGGATCTCGCCGACGATCTCTTCGACCATGTCCTCCATCGTCACCAGTCCCTCGGTGGTGCCGAACTCGTCGATGACGATGGCCATGTGCATCCGGTTTTCGCGCATCTCGCCCAGCAGTTCGTCGACGTTCTTCGACTCCGGGACGTGCAACGTCGGGCGAATAACGTCGTCCATCGTGAGGTCCGTCGACTCGCCGTAGTTCAGATCCCGGACGAGGTCCCGGATGTGAACGACGCCCTGAACGTTGTCTAGGCTGCCCTCGTAGACCGGGATCCGGGCGTGGCCGCTCTGGATGCTGGTCTCGATGGCCTCGTCGATGCCGGCGTCTCGCGGTACAGCCGTCATGTCGAGTCGGGGCGTCATCACCTCCTTGACGATGGTGTTGTTGAACCGGAAGATGCGAGTGAGCATCTCGTGTTCTTCCTCCTCTAAGACGCCCTCGCGCTCGCCAGATTCGATCATCTCCTGAATCTCGTCGCGGGTGACGTAGGGCGTCTCGATGGCGCCGGTCGCCGAGCCGGTCAGGCGGTTGATCTGGCGGGTGAGGTAATCGAAGAGGACGACGAGCGGATAGAGCAGGTACTCGGTCGCCTTGAGCGGTTTCGCCGTTCGAAC
This sequence comes from Saliphagus sp. GCM10025317, assembly GCF_042663665.1. Lineage (NCBI taxonomy): Archaea > Methanobacteriati > Methanobacteriota > Halobacteria > Halobacteriales > Natrialbaceae > Saliphagus > Saliphagus sp. GCM10025317. Next base: position 530,994 of record NZ_JBHTAQ010000005.1, on the reverse strand, counting down.
GGACCAGGTCTCGGTGTGCTCGACAGCGTAGGACTTGGGGGCGCTTTCCCCGAACAGGAGGACGATGGCAGTGATACCGAACGTCGCGATCAACACGCCCACGAGGCCACCGAAGTGGATGGACAGGACGGCCGTCGCGATAGAGGACATGGCGATATTGGCCACGTTGTTGCCGACCAGAATAGTTACGAGCAACCGATGCGGGTCCGATTTGAGCGCCTGGACGCGCTCTGCGCCGGGAACGCCCTCCTCGACCATCCCCTCGACGCGGTGTTTCGGCAGGGAGAACATCGCGATCTCTGAGGAGGAGAAGAAGGCGGAGAGCCCGATGAGCAAGATCACGGTGACCGCACCGAGGATCGTCACGATCGATTCGTCCATCTCCAGCCCCAGTCCTGGGACCGTGTACGCGAACACGACCGCTTCGAACAGCGAATACACCATTAACTCCCTGTCTGTTATCACCGGACTGATTAACGTTTTACCCTTTTGAGCCCCGACACCGTTTTTGCACTCGTCTCCCAATCGGGAGTTATGTCAGCACCGACCGACTCGCCGCGGACGCTGTACCGACTGCAAGGGTGTCCCTACTGCGAGCGAGTCGTCTCGCGGCTCCAGGCGTACGGCCTCGAGTACCGATCGCGCTTCGTCGAACCGATGCACTCGCACCGGAACGCGGTCAAGCGCGAGGCCGGGGTCCGGTCGGTTCCCGTCCTCATCGACGAGGAAACCGGGGTCACGATGGCCGAGAGTGCGAACATCGTCGACTACCTGGATTCGGTTTACGGCGACGGCGCTGCAGGTGCTGCGGGCGCTGCGGGAGACCGGGGTGACGACTAGTGGTCGACTTCGACGTCGTCGACCTCGGGCCGACCGATCACCCCGAAACGGGAACGACGGCGCCGGAGTTCACCCGACCGCTCGTCTCGAGGGAGTTCTGGGAGGATCGGTCGCTGGCCGACCTCGCGGCCGCCGAGGACGGCAACGGCCTTATCCTAGTGTTCACCCCCATGATCGGCTCGTTCGTCGCCCAGTACGTCTGGACGGAACTCGCCGAACGAGGCTGGAACGAGCGCGCCCGCGTCGTCGGCGTCTCCACCGCAAATCCCTACGGCGTCGCTTCCTTTCTCAGGGAGCGCGACCTGCCGTTCGAAATCGTCGCCGATCCGGGCAACGACGTCGCCGAAGACTACGGAATCGCCCACGACCTGGACGGCATGGCTGGCCTCAGCGAGCCGCGAGTCGCCTTCTTCGCCGTGGACGCGGGCCTGACGGTGACGGGGTCGTGGGTCGCCACCGAGTGGCCGGAGTTCCCCGACTACGACGCGCTCGAGGAGACGCTTGGGCTCGAGTAGCCGACAGGCGTCTTAGAAACCGGGCTGGCACGAACGCTCGAGCGTCCGCTCCTGCTCCTGTTTCTGCTCCTGCACCCGCTCACCGCGAGTCGAGACCCGGATAGTCCACGATGATCCCGTCGACACCGACCGCTCGTAACTGGTCGAACTGGACCCAGGTGTCGACCGTCCAGACGTTGATCGCTCGTCCCTCGTCGCGAGCGACATCGAGCAGGTCGACTGTCGGCGCTTCCGAGACGCCGGCGTACGGTTCCGTCGAGAGCGCCGTCCCGGCAACCGCGTTTCGCGGCGGATGGATCGCCTCGCTGTCGTACTCGCGAGCGATCCCGAGCCCCGTCTCGAGGTCGTCCGCAACGAGCGTTCCGATGGGATACTCGGGTGCGACGTTCCGGGTAGCCGCGAGCGCGCCAGCACAGAACGACGAGAAGAGCACATCGCCGTCGAAGCTGTCACAGACATCGACGACGCGCTCGACGAACGGCTCCCAGATCTCCCGGCGTTCGGCGCGCACACTCGGTGACAGCGACTCCCCCGGACGGATCGACGGCGTCCCCGGATTCTTGAGTTCGACGTTGACGCCGACGCCGGGGTCGACGACCTCGAGGAACGTCTCGAGCGTCGGGACCGTCTCATCTGTCCCCAGAATCCGGGCGTTCGAGAGGTCCTCGAGGCTAGTCTCCCACACCAGCCCCTCGGAATCGGTGAGCGGACGCCCGTCGCGGGTTCCCTCGAGTCGATCGTCGTGAATCACGACCGGCGTCCCGCAGGCGGCGGGCTGGACGTCGATCTCGATCATGTCCGTCGAGGGGTGCTCGCTGGCGACTCGAGCCGCCTCGATCGTGTTCTCGGGGGTGATTCCGGCGAATCCGCGGTGGGCGATGACCGCTGGCTCGGGCATGGCTGGCAGGATGGCCGGCGGTGAGTTGTAGGTTCCGAGTCCGAACTACTCGCGAAGCGTCACCAGCGTCGCTGCCGCCTCGTGGGCCGCCTCGAGACACGCCTTCGCGTACCGCGGATCGTCGGCCTCAGCGGCCGCCCGCGAGAATCGCTCGAGCGCAGTCACGAGCGCGTCGGTTCCGGCCTCGAGGTCGCTGCCGACGTTGACACTCGACCCGGAGCTAGAACCGCTCGATGGAACGGCCGACGGCGCTCGGCTGGTTCCGGGGGTGTCGGGGGTATCGGGAGCATCAGCGGGCCCGGAGGTATCGGACGTCTCTCGAGGGGTCCCCGATCCCGGCCCCTCGTTCACCGTACTGGACGTGGCGCGGGTTTCGGGCGTCGCCGCCAATCGGTCTACGTCGGCGTCGGCAGCACCGACGCTCGAGGCCGCGTGCTCGGGGTCGTTCGCGGCTTCCGTCTCCTCAGCAGGTGCCTCGCTCTCGCTCGAGGGGTGCTCGTCCACTCTCGTCCCCCTGGACGACCCCCCTGCCGTAGCGGGATCCTCGTCGCCAGCACCGTCGTCGACCGACGCCTCGACGCCCTCCGGTCCGCCGTGGCAGCTCGGGCAGAAGGTCGTCCCCTGGTAGCGAAAGAGGGGGTCGCCGCAGACGTCACAGTGGGTGTTGGTCATCGTCGCTCCCTTGAGCAGGAGGTCGCTCATCCGCTGGGTCGCCTCGCGGTCGGCCTCGTCGCGCTCGTACTTCTTTCGAAGCTTCTCGCGTTCGGCTTCCTTGTCGAAGTCGCTCATATCCGGTGTATGGGGGGCAAACGTCGAAAAAGCTACGGACTGACGCGGGCTGGCACCGGACTCGAGGCTGGCTCTGCCTGCCCACTCACTCGACCCGGCGATACATTCCCTTCGAGGCCGGACGGGTTTCCTCGAAACCGAATCGCTCGTAGAACCCGTCGATATCGGCCATCAGGTTGACGTAAGCCGACTCGGGTGCCGTCTCCTCAATGTAGGCCCACAGTCGGTCCATGATGTGTGTGCCGAGTCCCCGTCCCTGGTGGTCCGGGTGGACGGCCATGTCTGAAATGTGATAAACCGCCCCGTCGTCGCCAACGATGCGTCCCATGCCGACTGGTTCGCCCGAGGGGTCGTGGATCACGTGCACCGCGAACACCGAATTCGGGAGTCCGCGCTCGACCGCCTCGAGCGACCGCGGGGCCATGTCCGCGGCTTCCCGGAGGGCGACGAACGCTTCGGGGCTCGGCGGCCGGGGGACGAGGGTGTACGGCCCCGGGAGGTCGGCTTCGACTCCCTCGGGCCCTTCGTCCCTCTCGACTCCTTCGGCCGCCGAGTCAGTCGTCTCGCCGAGCACCGCTCGTTCGACGGCGTCGACGGCCGCCTTCGGCGACTCGACGGTCTCGAGGCCAGGAACGTCGTGGGTCTCCAGTCCCACGACCGGGCGACCGTATACGAGGGCGAAACCGATCTCCGAGAGGGTTCCGGGGCCGCCAGAGAGCGCGACAACCGCGTCCCCGTTCAGCGGAACGAGCGCGTTCCGGGCGTGACCCATTCCAGTCGCGATCACCGTCTCGACGTGCGGATTTGCGTCCGCGCGCTCGCTCGAGGGCAGGATGCCAATCGTCTCGCCGCCGGCCTTGCGTGCCCCGCGGCAGACTGCCTCCATCGTCCCGCCCCGGCCGCCGCAGACGACCGTGTGCCCGCGTCGGCCCAGTTCGCGACCGACCACGGCCGCTCGCTCGGTCTCCTCGTCCGTGATCGACCCGCCGCCGACGACGCTGACGCGCATGCTCGAGGGAGGGGTTCGAGCGACCAAGGCTGGTTCGGTTCCCGTCGAGACGGGTGACTCGATCGCGTCCACCTACGGATCGTCTTATCGCCCGGACCGTGCTGCGAACCCGTCTTTCCGACGGATTTAACGCCCTGGCAGGAGACGGTGAACGTGGTATGACAAAAGTGAGCGTGGTCGGCGCGGCCGGCACCGTCGGGGCCGCGGCGGGCTACAACATCGCACTGCGCGGGATCGCTGACGAACTCGTCTTCGTCGATATTCCGGACAAGGAAGACGACACGGTCGGCCAGGCGGCCGACGTCAACCACGGCGTCGCCTACGACTCGAACACGGTCGTCCGCCAGGGTGGTTACGAGGACACCGCAGGGTCGGACGTCGTCGTCATCACGGCCGGGATTCCGCGCCAACCGGGCCAGACCCGGATCGACCTCGCAGGGGACAACGCCCCGATCATGGAGGACATCGGCTCCTCGCTCGCCGAGCACAACGACGACTTCGTGACGATCACCACCTCGAACCCGGTCGACCTGCTGAACCGGCACCTCTACGAGACGGGTGACCGACGCCGGGAGCAGGTGATCGGCTTCGGCGGCCGCCTCGACTCTGCCCGGTTCCGGTACGTCCTCTCCCAGCGCTACGACGTCCCCGTCCAGAACGTCCAGGCGACGATTCTCGGCGAACACGGCGACGCGCAGGTTCCCGTGTTTTCGAAAGTACGCGTCGACGGCGAGGACCGCACCTTCGACGACGACGAGAAGGAGGAGATCCTGAACGAACTCCAGACCTCCGCGATGAACGTCATCGAGAAGAAAGGCGCCACCGAGTGGGGTCCCGCCGCCGGCGTCGCCCACATGGTCGAGGCCGTCCTCCGTGACACCGGCGAAGTGCTGCCCGCCAGCGTCGTCCTCGAGGGCGAGTTCGGCCACGAAGACACCGCCTTCGGCGTCCCCGTGAAGCTCGGCTCGAACGGCGTCGAAGAGATCGTCGAGTGGGACCTCTCGGCCTACGAGCGCGAACAGCTGGGGGAGGCTGCCGAGAAGCTCACCGATCAGTACGGGAAGGTCGCCTGAAACGGGCTCGAATCGCGTTCTGACGGCGAATCTCGAGTTTGGATTAGATAGCTGATAGCGACAGGAGTGGAATCCGACTCGAGGAGCGAAAGAAGGGAACGATCAGCGTCTCCGCGAGAGCCGAACTAGCCGTCCTCGAGAAATCGCAACTGGCGTCTCAGAACGGGCCGCCGCCACCCATCCCGCCCATTCCGCCGCCGCCCTGCTGTTGCATCTGCTGCATCATCCGCTGCATCTCCTTGTCCGATCCCATCCCCTGGAACTGCTTGAGGGTGCGTTCCATCATCTTGAACTGCTGGAGGAGTTCCCGAACGCTCTCCTCCGAGGTCCCGGAACCGCGAGCGATCCGGCGAATCTGGTCGGCACCGATCGCCCGCGGGTACTCCTTCTCGGCGTCGGTCATCGAGTCCATGATGACCTCGAACGTCCGCATCCGGTCCTGAGTGACGTCCATCGCGTCGTCGGGCAACTGGTCCTTGATCCCGCCGCCGAAGCCGGGAATCATGTCGAGCACCTGATCGAGGGGCCCCATGTTGTTCATCGCCTCCATCTGCTTTTGCATGTCGTTGAGGGTGAACTGCCCCTGGAGCATATCCTCGGGGTCCCAGTCGTCTTCCTCTTCGCCGGTATGCTCCATCGCGCGCTCGACGCGCTCGGCGAGCTGGGCGAGGTCGCCCATCCCCAGAAGTCGGGAGATGAACCCGTTGGGCTCGAAGCGCTCGATGTCCTGGACCTCCTCGCCGGTCCCGAGGAAGGCGATGGAGGAGTCGGTCTGATCGACCGCCGTCAGCGCGCCACCACCCTTCGCCGTCCCGTCGAGTTTGGTGATGACGACGCCGTCGATGCCCACGGACTCGTCGAACTGCTGGGCCTGGTCTTTCGCGCCCTGACCGATCGCCGCGTCGAGCACTAGCAGGCCGACATCGGGGTCGACCACGTCCTCGATGTCCTCGATCTCGTCGATCAGGTCGTCCTCCAGGGCGTGGCGACCCGCCGTGTCGACGATGTGGACGTCTGCCTCGCTCGTCGCCTCGAGGCCGTCGCGCGCGATCTGGACCGGGTCGTCGCCGTCGGGGTCGCCGTAGAAGTCGACCTCCGCGCGCCGGCACATCTCTTTGGCCTGTTCGTAGGCACCGGGCCGGAACGTGTCGGTCTGGATCACGGCGGGCCGGAGCCCCTTCGTCGAGAACCACCACGCCATCTTCGCGGACGTGGTCGTCTTCCCCGACCCCTGGAGCCCCGCCAGCAGGATGGTCTGTTCCTCGAGCGGGAGGTCAGTCGACTCGCCGATGAGATCGACCAGTTCCTCGTAGACGATGCGGAGGACGAAGTCGCGAGCGGGCGTCCCCGCGGGTGGCTCCTCCTCGAGCGCGCGGGTCTTGATGTTGTCCGAAAGCTCCATCACGAGGGAGACATCGACGTCGGCCGACAGCAGCGACCGCTGGATCTCCTTGACGACCTCCTCGACGTCCTCCTCGGAGATGCGCGACTTGCCGCGGAGTTTGTCGAGGGTGCCTCGGAGGGAACTTCCGAGATCGTCGAGTACCATTTGCATGCTGATAGGCGACGATGCGGTTAAAGTCTTGTCCGTTGACCCCAGTCACAGCGCCGCCAGTTCGTCAGGCGCACCAAAGACGTGAACCCGGTCGCCCGCGCGAATAGGTTCGCGACCTGCCGGGAACGAATGGAGGCCGCCGTCGCGTTCGATCACAAGAACGGTTCCCGGAACCCACTCGACGAACTCGCCCTCGAGATCGCCCCCGACCTCGACCGTTCGCGTCGAAATCATCTCCGGTGCACGCTGAATACGCCGAACCAGTTCTCGTCCGTCGCCGGGTTCCGCGGCCCGGATAGCGAGCCGGTAGCGGTGCTCGTCCTCGAGCTCCGCCGTCACACCGACCTCGGCGAAGACCGTCGCAGTCGGGCCATCGACCCCGCACAGGACGCCCGTCGCGACGAGGCGGCCGTCTTCGTCCCGGATCTCGAGCGGATCGCCGTCGCTCGCCGCGTCGGGAACGTCGCTGTCGATCGCGATCGCCTCCATCCCCGGCGGGATCGTCGGACTTCGGCCCGAGTGGAGACGACCGACGGCAAGCGAGTCGATCGACCCGTGCGGCCCCACCTCGAGTACCGTTCGGTCGACGTCGAAATCCGCCTCGAGTCGGTCGCGAAGCCGTCGCTCGAGCCCCGATTCCGAGAGGTCGCGAGGAACGGTCAGTCGTCGATCGGCCAGCCGGCGTTTCGTCCCCTCGGGGACGGGACGGTACCCCTCGAGGTCGCCAATCGTGTCGGGAAGCGTCAGCGAGGCGGTTACTCCCGCCGAACGGACGAGTCCCGCCGCGATACTATCACCCTCGACTCGGCGAATGTCGAACACCGCACAGGCGAGATGGTCGCCGACGGAACGGCCGCCAGCGGTGACGAGCAGGGTGCCCGCGAACACGCCGAGTAAGTAGCTGCTACTGGCGTACCCGACCAGCGGTGCCGGCTCGACGAACGCACCGCGGACGACCGCCTGGACGAGGAGGACGGACGCCGGGACGGCCGAGCCCGCGACGATCGCCGCGCCCGTCGACAGCGCCCGGCCCGTCGCCCAGCGAGTGACGAACGCGGCGCCCATCGCCACGACGCCGGCCAGGACGGCGAACCCGAGGACGGACAGCACCGCAGTGTGCGTCCACTGGGAGACCAGTGCGAGCGGCGCGCTCGAGGGGAAGGCGAGCGTCACTGGACCGCCTCCGCGAAACCCCCGGTTGGTGGGTTCGATTCGTTTCGACCGCACTGTCGAGACCGGTGATTGTCCTCATCGACCGCCGAGAGCGCCGACGGGGAGAGCGCGTTCACCCGGCGTTCGTCGCCCACGACGAACACCTCGTCGCACGGTGCGAGTGCCGAGCAATCGGGCTCGAACTGCCACGTCGCACCGTCGTCGCCCTCGAGACGTGCCGCGAACGGCCTGACGTCGTCTGCGGCGTCGAGTTCGGCGAGCAGGTCGGCGTCGAGGACCACCCGTCGAGCGCCGGTGCCCGCTCGCTCCAGGAGCGACCAGGTTTCGAACGCCTGGGAGCGTCCGTCCGGGACGACGACGAGACGTGCCCGGTCTGTCGCAAGGGCGTCTCCAGCGTCGCTCGTCCGAACGGCAACCGTCACGCTGGCGACGCCATCGGACGCCGTCGCGCGCGTCGATTCGAGTCCGTCGTCGAGGCAGGGTACGTCGACGACCGACCCGAGCACGGACGCCGATTCCGTCTCGACGCGCACCCGGTCACCCGCCGCGAGTCCGTCCGGGATGCGGGCCGTGAGAGACACGGCACGAAACCCCGGTCGAAGCCGATTCGAGACGCCATTTCTGGGTGATGCTGCGCCGACAGACGCCCGGCCGCGAGCGTCGATCGAAACGCGAACGGCCGTCAATTCGTAGGCCGTCCGCAACCGATCCTCGAGGCGCGACTCGAGCGCCGGAAGCGGTAGATCCGCCGGCAGTCGCCAGGAACCGGCCTCGAGTCGGCGGCGTCGCTGGCGGTCGAGCGGTGGGTAGCCCTCGAGGCCTGCGACGTTCATCGCGATGACGGTAACTTGCCCCGTCGCGTCGACGTCGTCGAGGGCGTCGCTCGAGAGTGTCGGTTCGCGGACGAGCGAGCGGGTCGTCCATCGCGGAACCGTCGCCGCGAATCGGTCGGCGACGGTCGCGGCGTAGACCCCCAGTACCACGGCGACGGTCGCCGAGAGGACGAGCCTGAAACCGCCGCCACCGGCCGCCTCGAGGAGGTCCAGGTGCCAGGAGACGGCGAGCGTAGCGAGGAAAGCGGTTACGACGACCGCCGCTCGCGAGAGCGTGCTGTCGAACGCAGATCGGTAGCAAGTAGCAGCCACCGCGAAGACGGGGGCGACGGCGAGTCCGATCAACAGACCGTAGGCGAGACCCGCGAGGGCATCGACTGGAATCGACATGGCCGCCGTTTGCTGCGCCATCCGACTTATACTCTCGACGGCCGGCAGGCGAGAGTTTATATCGGAGGGCGAGCCCACAACGGGCCGTGACGTTCGTTATCGGACGCGACGATGGAAGGGGCGGCGATAGGGGCGACGGCGGCCACGGCGACGATGATAACGGCGGCAGCCGGCCAACCGCGAACTTCGGCACGTACCGCGCCCGCGATGGGAGCCCCGGCGCGGCGCTGTCCTTGGACCTCGACGGCCCACACGCGGTGTCCATCGTCGGCAAACGCGGCTACGGCAAGTCCTACACGCTCGGCGTCGTCGCCGAGGAACTCGCCCGCGCTCGCGGCGTCTCGCCAGTGGTCGTCGACCCGATGGGCGTCTTTGGATCGCTCGCGGACCCTGCAGACGGTGCGCCCGTTCCGGCCACCGTCGTCGACCGGCCGACCGTCGATCCGTCGTCGCTCGACCCGAAATCGTGGTGTGCCCTCGTCGGCCTCTCGCCCGAAAGCGGCGCCGGCAGCCTCCTCTGGCGAGCGGCCCAGCGCGAATCGACGCTCGAGGCGATGGCCGAGCGGATCGAAGCCGCGGACACCCCGCGGGCCGACAGACGGGCGGCGAGCAACCACCTCGAGCTCGCCGACGCCTGGGGCGTCTTCGATGCCGATGGACTCACTGCTGCCGATCTGGCGGGCCCGGACGCGACCGTTCTCGACGTCTCCGGACTGGCCGATGCGCCGATGAACGCCGTGGTCAGGGGCGTCGCCGAGGCGCTCTATCGGGCCCGGGTCGACGGGACGATCGATCGCTTGCCCTGGCTGCTGCTCGACGAGGCCCACACGTTCTTCGACGGCGTCGCCCGGCCCGCCCTCGAGACAATCCTCACTCGCGGTCGAGCCCCCGGGGTCAGTCTCGTGGCGGCCACCCAGCGTCCGAGCGCCGTTCCCGCCGTGGGCATCTCCCAGTCCGATATCGTCGTCTCCCATCGATTGACGGCGAGGGCCGACCTCGAGGCGCTCGAGACGGCACGGCCGGCGTACGTGAGCGGATCGCTGGCCGATCGGCTGCCCGAGCGACCGGGAGAAGTCGTCGTGATCGACGACGCGACGGAGACGATACACGTCGCACAGGTTCGTCGCCGGGAGACGCCCCACGGTGGGGACAGTCCCCGCGCGAGCGAAATGATATAAATTCCATAGTGTTAACTATATATTTTATATTATTGACGGCAAGTTGCCTCGAGGCCGAGAGTTTAAGTACGATACCCGGACCAACGGCGGCATGACCGACACCGAGCGACTCGAGCGACGACTGGCCGGCGTAGAACGGGCGCTGCTCGAGGACGAACGGCCGTTCGACGACCTCGCCGAGGTCGCCGCACTCGGCACGGACGTCGCGGAGTTCGAAGACCGACTCGAGGCCCACGACCGGCGAATCGCCGAGGTCGAGGGCTCGGTGCAAGCGACGAGCGGATTCGTCGACAACGTCCGCCACGTCAACGACGACGTCGAGCGACGAGCGAACGTCGCACTGGCGGCCGTCGATCGGCTCGAGCGCCGGCTAGACGACCTCGAGACGCGGATCGAGGCGTCGCCGCCGGAACCCGATCAGCCAGGGGAGGAGTGCGTCTCCGGTAGCGCGGCGCCCGTGAGCGAACGAGGGAGTGGACTCGAGGAACGAACGGGTGTGCCCGATTCCCGCGGCGCTCCCCGGTCGGTCGACGCGAGCGAAACGAGTGACGGACTCAGCGACCCGGCGGCGGCTGACCGAACCGTCGCAGCGATATTCGAGGGTGACGGTACGGACGCGGAATCGACGACGCCGGCAGACGGGGCGGGGGACAGAGGGGACGAGTACGACGGCGAACGTGAACGCGAACGCAAACACGAGCACGGCGGCGACTCGAGTTCGAACTCGCCGACCGTCCTCGAGCGCCTCGCCGCGCACCTCCCGTGATCCGCGTCGTCCTGGCCGCGTTGCTCGCCGTCGCACTGCTGGCGATGGCGGTGCCCGCGCTCGAGCACGCTGCCGCCGAGAACACCGACCGACACGCCAGGACTGCATTGACCGATCTCACCGAGGCAGCGAGTTCGCTCGCACGCGAGGAAGAAGTTCCGCCACCAGGACACCCGTCGCCGCAACGAACGGTCACGGTCGCGCTTCCGCCGGACGCGGCGGCGGCACATCCGTTGTCGGCGTTCGAAATAGAGCGACTGGACCGGGACTCGAGCGTGGCCCGGTACCGATTCGAGGACAGAGCGGTGCGAACGCACGTCATCGACGTCCCAATCGTCGCCGATGCGGCTGGCTCGAATCGCCCGGTGAGGCTCCAGGGAACCGGCGAGCGAACCCTTCGGCTGACGCTCGAGACCGACGACTGCGGACAACCGGTCATCGTCGCCACTCGTGTGTGAGTTTAAGTCGGATTGCGCGGCAACCGCCGGTATGACACGGGATGGATCGGTACTCGAGGCCGCGCTCGAGGCAGTCGGCTTCGGTTCGGCTGGTGAATCCGACGAGACAGCGACCGGGGGCTGTCGGTGCTCGCTCGCGTTCGACGGCGACACGCTCACCGCCGACGCCACCAACTGCGACTGCGACGGCAGACTCGCGAGTGCCCCCGCGTGTCGGCGTACGGTGATCGAGCGCCTCGAGACGCGAGCGGCCGACTCGGTGGTCGTCCGATCCGGTGGGAACGTCTATCGGTACGGATCGGAGGTTTCGGCGTTGCTGTCGGGAGCCGGTCGGTTCGCTCGGGCTGCCGACACGCGGGACCACCATCTCGCTGAGACCGTGCGAACGGACCCGCTGGCTGTCGCGGCCGAACTCCAAACTCGTACTGGACCGGTCGCCGACCTCGGGGCGAGTTCCGGGTTGCTCGAGTCGGCGCGGAACGTCGACACGTACGAGGATGGGTTCGTTCCGTCGGTGGGCGTCTCGTTCGGCCACTACACCGTCGACCCGACGCTCGGCGAAGGGTGCCGGCTACGGGACGTTCGGTCTCTCGAGACCGGAAGTGAGGCGCGAATCTACGATCGAAACGACAGCGTGCCCCTGTACGCCCTCGAGGTGGTCGAAACGACCCTCCCGGCCTCAGCAATGGCGCTCCTCGTCGAGGGGTACGAGGCCATCGCCGAGGGGACCGTCGACGGCGACCGCGCTCCCGAGCGCGCGATCGAGCGGTGTTCGGAGGGAGTTGCCGATCCATTCCTGGCCTCGATTCTTGAGAGACACACTGCCGGCTACGGCGTACTCGAGGACCTGTTCGCGGATTCCCGGATCAGCGACGTGTACGTGACGGCGCCAGTCGAGGAGAACCCCCTGCGGGTCGTCTGTGACGGGGAGACCATGGCGACGAACCTCTCGCTCGTGCCAGCGGGAGCCGCGGCGCTCGCCTCGCGCGTTCGGCGCACGAGCGGACGGGCCTTCTCGAGGGCGAACCCGACGGTCGACGCCACCGTCGACCTCGAGAACGGCGTGGGCGTCCGTATCGCCGGCGTGAACGAACCGGTATCCCGGGGCGTCGCGTTCGCGTTCCGCGAGCGGGCCGACGATCGGTTCACCGTTCCGGGACTCGTCGAGAACGGGACCGTGATCCCGGAGGCGGCGGCGTTTCTCTCGGTCGCCGTCGAACGCAACGCGGCGGCGTTGATCGCTGGCACTCGAGGCGCGGGGAAGACGACGCTGCTGGGAACGTTGCTGTACGAACTGGCCCCCGACACGCGGACGGTCGTAATCGAGGACACGCCCGAACTGCCGGTTCGCTCCCTCCAGTCGGTCGACCGGGACGTCCAGGCGCTCCGAACGGGCCGAGGGGACGGACCGGAGATTACCCCTGCGGCGGCGCTCCGGACTGCGCTCCGCCTCGGCGACGGGGCGCTCGTCGTCGGCGAGATTCGTGGCGAGGAGGCCCGCGTGCTGTACGAGGCGATGCGCGTCGGGGCGAACGCGAACGCCGTGCTCGGAACCATCCACGGTGACGGCGCGGCGGACGTCTACGAGCGCGTCGTCTCCGACCTCGGCGTCGAGCCCTCCTCGTTCGCCGCGACGGATCTGGTCGTCACGGTCCAAGCCTACCGGACGCCGTCGGGGAAACGTCGTCGCCTCGCCCGCGTCGAGGAGGTCGTCGGCTCCGGGACGGAGGTGCGGTTCGAACCGCTGTACGAACTCGACGGCGAGCACGCGCGTGCGACCGGTCGCATCGACCGTGGGGAGAGTCACCTCGTCGACCGACTCGCCGGACCGACCGAAACCTACGCTGACGTCCGGGCGGCGATCGACGAGCGAACGCGACGACTGCGAACGCTCGCCGCCGAAGGACGGACGAGTCCCGCGGACGTCACGGCCGCCTACGCGACGGACCGACTGCACGCACGTCGCTCGAGGCCGTAACGATGGGGCGAGTCGACGCGCTGATCGTCGCGCTCGCGCGGTGGTATCCGTACCCCGTCACCTACGGAGACGACCTGGCCGACGCGCTGTCGTTCCTCGAGTCACCGCACAGCCCGGAGACCGTCGTTCGGGCGGGCTACGTCGCCGGCGTGGTCACCGCCTGCGTTCTCCTCGCGTTGTTTCTCACGCAACTCCCCACGTTCGCGGTCCCAGTCGTGATACTCGCTGCGGCGCTGAGCGTCGTCCACGGGGTACACACGGCGCCGGCCGTTCGCGCCGCCATCGCGCGGACAGAGGCGCTCGGAGAGACGCCGTCGCTGATCGGACGGGCCGTGCTTCGCATGCAGATCCAGCCCTCCGTCGAGAGCGCCGTCCGCTTCGCCGCCGACACCGGACGCGGGCCGCTCTCGTCCAGCCTGTCGAGACACGTCGCTCGAGCCAGCGGGCACCCCCGGTCCGGGCTGTTGACGTTCGCCGAGGAGTGGACGACGCGATTTCCGGCGCTTCGCCGATCGGCATACCTGCTCGCGACGGCCCAGGACGCGCCCGACGGCGAGCGCGGACGGACGCTCGACCGTGCACTCGCCGCCATCCTGACCGGGACGCGCGAACAGATGGCCGAGTTCACGAACGCGATTCGCGGCCCGACGACCGCACTGTACGCGTTCGGCGTCTTGCTCCCGCTGGCGCTGGTCGCGCTCGTCCCCGCCGCGGCCATCGTCGGCTACGCCGTGACCATCTGGCCGTTCGTCGCGGTCTACAACTTGTTGCTCCCCGTCGGCCTCCTCGCGGCGAGCGTCTGGTTGCTCACGCGACGGCCGGTCGCGTTCCCGCCGCCGACGGTGCCGCCCGACCACCCGGACGTTCCGGATCGGCTGTGGCTTCGATTCACCTGGGGCGTCGCCGCCGGGGCGGTGGCGTTCGTCGTCACTTTCCTGTTCGGTCCGTCGTATCTCGCCCCGATAGCCGGACTCGGCGTCGGTGGCGGCGTCGCACTCCTCGCGCTCTTCCACCCGATCCTGGCCGTCCGAAATCACGTCCGCGACGTCGAAGCTCACCTCGTGGACGCGCTCTACCTGGTCGGTCGGCAGGTGTCGGACGGCCACGCCGTGGAGTCCGCGGTCGCGCTCGCCGCCGACCGGGTTCCGGCCGAAACTGGTGACGTGTTCGAGCGCGCGGCGGGCGTCCAGCGTCGATTGCAGCTCTCGGTCGAGGCGGCGTTTCTCGGCGAGTATGGTGCTCTCCGAGCGATTCCCAGCCCTCGAGCCCGGAGCATGGCGCGCCTGCTCGCCATTGCCGCCGAAGAGGGCCGACCCGCCGGGCGTGCGGTCGTCGCGATGGCCGACCACCTTGAGGAACTTCAGGAACTCGAGCGGGAGACCCGTCGCCAGCTAGCGGCGGTGACGGGCACCCTCGAGAACACGGCGTCGTTCTTCGGACCGCTGGTCGCCGGGTCGACGGTCGCGCTGGCCGGGTTGATGGCCGAGCACGTTCTCGAGGGCGACGACCTGGCCGAGTCGATGCTGGCGGTCGAGGATCTGGGGGTCGTCGTCGGTGTCTACGTCCTGACGCTCTGTCTCGTGTTGACGCCGCTGTCGCTGGCGCTCCGTCACGGTCTCGACCGGGCACTGATCGGGTACTACGCGGGCCGATCGCTCGTGATCGCCACGCCGGTGTACGTTGCGACGGTCTGGCTGGTCGGGGCGATGATTCACTGATCCGGTGTCTCGAGCGAATGCCGCGGACGGGCGACTCGAGCAGGCATCTCGAGAAACGGGTGCCTCGAGCGAGTGACTCGTCGAGTGGCTCGAAGAACGGGTGTCCCCCGCAGCCGTGAATGCGTTTACGTACGAAGGAGGGACGAACGCCGGCATGGACTGGGATGCACCCCTCGATGCCTGGTACGTCTGGATGGCCGTCGCACTCGTGAGCCTCGCGGTCGCCGGCGTGGCCCTCGCCGTTCCGACGGGACCGCCGCCGGACGCGAACGGCGCGGCGAACGCGATCGACCGGATCGCCGCGAGCCCCTACCAGGCGAGTGGTTCGTACGCCCACGACGGCGACGAGGTTCGAGTGACCGCGCGAACGATCGAGTTGCGCAACCGCCACGGAACGAGCCACGCGACGGTGTCGTTCGGCACGGTGGTCCCCGCGAGCGGCGTCCGGGGTCTCGAGAACGTTACCTACGGAGCGGCGTACGAAAACGAGTACGACGAACCGTACGTCCCTCCCGAGTATCGCTTTCTCGAGGCCGTCGACGACGCCGCCAGCGCGTCGCCGGAGTGGCGACCGGCGACCGGAGACGTGGTCGTGAGGCGAGTCACCCTTGACTCGCGACTGCTCGAGATCCTCGACCGGGTCTCAGTCGGCCCGGTCGACGGGCCGGAGGCGGTGACCTCGGAGTGGCAGGGCGTTCAGTACGATCGCTCCAGCGGGGAGTTCTACGTCGTGCTGGTCGCTGCGTGAGCGCTCTCGAGGCGCCCGTGGTTCCACCGGTGGTCCCGACCGTCGTCCGTACATTCAAGACCCATGACGCGGCCAACCCCGGCATGACGATCGTTGCGATCGCCGGCGTGAAGGGTGGCTGTGGAAAGACGACGACGACCCTCGGGCTGGCCGAGGCGGTGGGACGGACGGGGGCGACCGCCCTCGCCGTCGACGCCGACAGGCAGCTTCCGAACCTGCACGTGATGGCGGGAACCGACCGAATGCCGACGCTCGAGGCCGTCTGTGCCAACGATGGGGAGCCAGGTGCGAATGCAGATGCGAGGCCGGATGTGGACGGGGACGGAAGCGCGAATACAGCCCCATTCACCGTCGCCCAGCGAAGTCCGCGCGCGGGAAACGTCGGTATCGTCTCGGCGCCGCCGACGGATGCGGCCGTCGACCTCGAGTCAGCGATCGGCCGCCTGGACGGCGGCGGGTCGGGAACGGTGTTCGTCGACTGTCCGTCGGGCGCCGGTCCCGAACTGGTCGATCCGCTGTCGGCGGCCGACGGCGTCGTCGTGGTGACGACGGGGACCGAGCGAAGCGTCGTCGCGGCGGAGACGACCGTCGACGTCGCTCGTCGACTCGACGTTCCGATCCTGGGCGTCGTCTGCACCCGGTGTGACGCCGTTCCGTCGGGGCTCGAGGCCCGTCTCGGCGTCGAAGCGCTGGGGGCCATTCCCGAGGTGGAGGCGTCCTCACCGTTGACCGCGGATGCGGCCACCGACGCGTTCGACCGCGTCGCCGACCGACTCGAGCGAGTCGGGGTGACGACTGCTGGAAACGCCGACCGTGGACGACTCTCGTTCGGCGTCGACGGGGTCGACCGTGCGCTCGGCGGTGGCGTTCCGGCCGGATCGGTCGTGACGCTGACGGCGCCGCCTGCGAGTCAGGTCGAACACCTCCTCTACGGGGTTACCGCCGTTCGCGGCACGCTGTACCTCGCGACGGATCGTTCGAAGGCGCAACTCGAGCGGGCGATTCAGGCGACGCCTCGCCGGACCGGAACGCCGACGATTCGTTCGCTCGTGGGCGAGCACGTCGAAGCCGAGGGCGACCTGGACCGGGTCCTCGAGTTGCTGGAGAAACTACCGGAGGGGGCGACGGTGATCGTCGACGTCGTGGACGCCCTCGAGCAAGCGGACCGACGGCCCTACCGCGAGTTCCTCTCGTCGGTTGCCGAACGAGTGGTCGAGACAGAGAGCGTGGTCGTCCTGTACGGTCTTCGTGACGGCCACGAGCCACGGAACCGGCGGCTGACGGTACAGGTTTCAGACGTGGTGCTCGAGGTCCCGTCGCCGAATCGTGGTGGTGCCGTAGGAACCGATCCACGGGTACGGGTCAGCAAGTGTCGCTTCGGGCGTACGATTCCCGAACCCGCCACCGGTGAACGGGGGTCGCTCGAAGAGCCGACGCCGGCTGGAAACGAGGGTGAACCTGTCGAGTCGAACTGACTCGAGGACGGGTGATCCGGTGACTCGAGCGGTGCCGGTGTCGTCGGTCGAGTTCAGGCGGTATCGGCGATTCCAGGCGGTGCTGGTCGGGTACAAGCGGTATGTATCGGTACAAGCGGTGTCGTCGGTCGGAGTACAGAATCAGGCCTCCCGTTCGAGCACCTCGACGCCGACCAGCGTGTCACCCGTGAGCGCCCGAACGTAGGCGCCGCCCGCGATGGAGACGTGAGAGAAGTTAGCCTCGTCGAGCCCGTACATTTTGATAGCCCGTGAAGTGTCGCCGCCGCCGACGACCGAGAAGCAGTCGGTTTCGGCGATGGCGCGGAGGACCTCGACGGTGCCGTCCGCGAAGCGCTCGTCCTCGAAGACGCCCAGTGCGCCCTTGACGAAGACCGCCTCGGAGTCCCGGACGAGACCGGCGTACGTGTCGGCGGTGTCGCTGCCCACGTCGAGGTAGGAGGTGTCCTTCTCGAGACCCTCGACGTCGACTTCGGCGCGGTCGCCGTCGTCGCCCTCGTAGGCGAGGTCCGTCGCGAGGGTCAGGCGGTCGCCGTAGGTCTCGAGGATGCGCTCGATGGTGTCGGCCTGGTCGTCCCACTGGTGGTCGAAGAACTCGGTGCTATCGACGTCGTAGCCCACGTCGTGGCCCACGGCCCGGAGGAAGAGCTCGCCGACGATGCCGCCCAGGCAGAAGCGGTCGACCGTCTCGTCGACCTGCTCGATGACCGGGATCAGGTCCTCGGCCTTGGTTCCGCCCAGCACCATCGTCACGGGGCCGTCGAACTCGCGGTCTTGGATGGCGGAGTTAGCGGTGTACTCGGCGTCCATCACCGGCCCCGCGTAGGCGTCCATCACGAGGGGGAAGCCGACGAGGGAGGCGTGGGCGCGGTGGGCCGCCGAGTAGGCGTCGTTGACGTAGGCATCGAAGTGCGGAGCGAGGGTTCGCACGAACTCGCTGTCGGCGTGTTCCTCGGGGTCCTTCTCGGGGAGTTCGTCCTCGCACATGCGGACGTTCTCGAGCACCAGAACGTCGCCGGTCTCGAGGTCGTCGATGGCCTCGAGGGCCGCCTCGCCGTAGGTGTCGGCGACGAAGTCGACGGGCCGATCGAGGTGGTCGGCGAGGATTTCGGCGTGACTCTCGAGCGAGATGAACGTGTCCCGACCGGGCCGGCCCTGGTGCGCCATGACGACGACGGCGTGGTCGTCCTCGAGCAGGGTGCGGATCGACTCGGCGTGGCGAGCGAACCGGCGGTTGTCCTGGGCGCGACCGTCCTCGACGGGCGCGTTGAGGTCGACGCGGACGAGCAGTCGTTGGCCTGACTCGAGGTCGTCGATGGTGTCGAACATATCCGTACGCGCGTCACGCGATCGCTTAAAAGGGACGGAATTGCCAGGTGTTTCGTCCGGACCGTCGTGAACGACGACTCGAGTGTGGCTACTGCGTCGGGGCTTCCGCCTCGGCTTCGTCCTCGGCGATCACGTACGTCGCGAGGTCGAGCATGCGGTTCGAGAAGCCGTACTCGTTGTCGTACCACGTGAGAATCTTCACGAGACCGTCCTCGAGCACCATCGCGGACTCGAGGTCGACGTACGAGGAGAACGGGAGGCCGACGATGTCCCGGGAGACGATTTCCTCGTCGGTGTAGCCGAGCACGCCAGCGAGCTCGCCGTCGGCGGCCTCGCGAATGGCAGCCTCGAGGTCGTCTTTCGTGACGTCGGCCTCGAGGTCGACCGTCAGGTCGGTGATCGAGCCGTTGGGGACGGGGACGCGAATCGCCATGCCGTCGAGTTTGCCCTCGAGTTCGGGGAGGACTTCGGTGGTGGCGATGGCGGCGCCGGTCGTCGTGGGAATGATGTTCTCGGCGGCGGCGCGACCGCGGCGGCGCTTCGATTCGGGGCCGTCGACGAGCGACTGGGTGCCGGTGTAGGCGTGGACCGTGGTGAGCAGGCCCGAGGCGATGCCGAACTCCTCGTCGAGGACCTTGGCGACGGGGGCGACGCTGTTCGTGGTACAGGAGGCGTTCGAGATGATGTCCTCGCCCTCGTACTCGTCGTGGTTGACGCCGTAGACGAACATCGAGACGTCCTTCTCGCCCTTCGGCGGCGCAGAGATGATGACCTTGTCGGCGCCAGCCTCGAGGTGCATGGCAGCGTCGTCGTGGGATCGAAACAGGCCGGTCGCCTCGAAGGCGACGTCGACGTCGAACTCCTCCCACGGTAACTCGGTGGGGTCGCGCTCGTTGAGCAGTCGAATCTCCTGGCCGCCGACGAACAGGGTGTCACCGTCGCGCTCGACGTCGTCGAGGCGACCATGGACGGAGTCGTACCGGAGCAGGTACTCCATGTCGTCGTTGTCCATCACGTCGTTGATGGCGACGATCTCGATTCCGTCGTACTCGAGGGACGCGCGCAGGACGTTCCGGCCGATGCGGCCGAATCCGTTGAGGCCGACGCGAACGACGCCCTCCGTGGAAGTGTCTTCGGCGAATGAATGTTCACTCATATCTGAGTACTAAGCTGTCCAGGGTTAAAGTAGTTGCCCTGGTTCTGGACACTGTCCAACGTGCCTTAGGACAGATACTAGCAGGCAGACCATAATTAGCACCATGGGTTTTCGAACGTTCTGTCCCGCGAGAGTAACGTGGTGGTGGGTCGATATAGGACCCGCTAAACCCCGTTTATGAAAAAATTAAAAGATATGTGCTCGGCCGTGTGCCCCGTTACCAACCCGACGCAGTATGCCGATTATTCTCTCGAGTACTCAATTACGAGTTAACATCTATCAGTCTGTCCGAAACAATTATACCCGTCGCCGGTGGAGTGGACCTCGTATGCTCCGCGTCGGAATCAACGGATATGGAACCATCGGGAAACGCGTCGCGGACGCCGTCTCGGCGCAGCCCGACATGGAACTCTGTGGCGTCGCCAAGGTTAGCCCCGATTACGTCGCCATCGGCGCCGTCGAGGCCGGCTATCCCCTCTACGTGGTCGACGAAACGCGGATCGAGGAGTTCCGCGAGATCGGCGTCGACGTCGCCGGCACGGTCGACGAACTCGTCGAGGAAAGCGACGTCGTCGTCGACGCAACGCCCTCCGGGATCGGTGCCGAAAACCGCTCGCTCTACGAGCGCTACGACACGCCCGCGATCTTCCAGGGCGGCGAGGACGCCACCGTCGCTGAAGTGAGCTTCAACGCCCGCGTGAACTACGACGAGGCCGAAGACGCCGACTACGTCCGCGTCGTCTCCTGTAACACGACCGGGCTCTCCCGGCTCGTCGCCCCGCTCGAGGAGGCCTACGGCATCGAGAAGGTACGGGCGACGCTGGTTCGACGCGGCGGCGACCCGAACCAGACCGGACGCGGCCCGATCAACGACGCCGTCCCCGACCCCGTCTCCATCCCCTCCCACCACGGTCCCGACGTGCAGACGCTCTTCCCGAAACTCGACATCGACACCATCGGCCTGAAGGTGCCGACGACAATGATGCACGTTCACGCCATCAACGTCACCCTCGAGAACCCGCCTGCGAGCGAAGACGACGTGCGCGACCTGCTCGCGGCCCAGGAGCGCACCATCATGGTCCCCGAGTACGCCCGCATCGACGGCGCCGGGACGCTCAAGGACATGGCGGCCGACGCCGGTCGACCCCGCGGCGACATCTGGGAGAACTGCATCTGGGAGGAGTCGGTCACGCTCCAGGGCCCGGACCTCTACTGTATGCAGGCGATCCACCAGGAGTCCGACGTTGTTCCCGAGAACGTCGACGCCCTGCGCGCAATCTCCGGTCACCTCTCGGGTCCAGAAAGCCGGTCGCTGACGAACGAGACGCTCGGCATCGGCTTCGGAGGCCTTCGCGACCGACCGGTGAAGCGTCTCGATACGCAGACGGCCGACGACTGACGGCTGACGACTGTAGCCGACGGCAACGGCTGAACCGACGACTGATGATCGACGGTTGACTGCAGGCGACTGCCAATCCTCGTTCCATCTGCTACCACTCCGTTTCACACCGAGTTCACCAGCGACAGCAAAGTCGCCCTCACTCGAGCATGTCGGTCCCGTTCTCAGGATCTCGCCTCGAGGAATACCTTTTTGGACCTGCCACTTCTAGAGTCCCTCATGCGCCGAGACGACCGCGACGAACCCTTTGACGACCTCTTTCGGGAGATTGAACGGATGATGAACGACATGATGGCCGGCGGAGACGTCGGCTTCGAGTCGCGGACGGACACCGACGCCGGCTTCGGCGCCGACACCCACGTCGACGTT
Organism: Saliphagus sp. GCM10025317; assembly: GCF_042663665.1. Lineage (NCBI taxonomy): Archaea > Methanobacteriati > Methanobacteriota > Halobacteria > Halobacteriales > Natrialbaceae > Saliphagus > Saliphagus sp. GCM10025317. The sequence goes on along the minus strand of NZ_JBHTAQ010000005.1, from coordinate 509,327 downwards.
CACGACACCGAGGAGGAGGTCCGCGTCATCGCCGACCTCCCCGGCGTCGAAAAGCAGAACATCGAACTCGAGTGCGACGGCAAGACGCTCACCATCTCTGCCCGGAGCGACCACCGCGAGTACGACGAGCGCGTCTCCCTTCCCCGCCGGGTCAACGAACACACGGCCTCGGCGACCTACAACAACGGGGTGCTCGAGGTCATCTTCGAGCCCGCCGAGCAGTCCTCGGACATCAGCCTCGAGTAGCGGTATCGCAAGCGGTCTCGGTACGCAGTCGGTTTTTCCTCGCACCTGTGCGATTATGCCTACCTCCTCCCCTTGACCCCCTATCAGCGGTCACCGACGGTTACCAGCGGTCGCCAGGTCGCCAGCGGTCACCACAGCCACCGGCACCCGTCGAGTACGATCGCACAGACACATGCAGCGACCGTCTGGCTGTTGGCTGCAACTGTAAACAGTTATCCGACTGCGCGCGCAACCCACCCACAAGATGGCCAAGGACGTCAAACCCACCCGGAAAGAGTTGATGCAGATTGAGGATCGCATCGACCTCTCCGAGCGCGGGCACGGGACGCTCGAGAAGAAACGCGACGGGCTGATCATGGAGTTCATGGACATCCTGGACCAGGCCCAGGACGTCCGCGGCGAGCTCTCGGAGGACTACGAGCGCGCCCAGAAGACGATCAACATGGCGCGTGCGATGGAAGGCGACGTCGCCGTTCGCGGCGCGGCCGCCGCCCTGCAGGAACACCCCGAGATCACGACCGAGTCGAAGAACATCATGGGCGTCGTCGTCCCCCAGATCGAGTCCTCGAAGGTCACGAAGAGCCTCGACCAGCGTGGCTACGGAATCATGGGCACCTCCGCGCGCATCGACGAGGCCGCCGAAGCCTACGAGGACCTCCTCCAGAGCATCATCCTCGCCGCCGAGGTCGAGACGGCGATGAAGAAGATGCTGCGGGAGATCGAGACCACCAAACGGCGCGTCAACGCTCTCGAGTTCAAACTCCTGCCCGACCTCTACGAGAACAAGGAGTACATCGAGCAGAAACTCGAGGAGCAAGAACGCGAGGAGATTTTCCGGCTCAAGAAGATCAAGGAGAAGAAGGAAGCCGAGGAGGACGAAGAGAAGGAACTCGCCCGCACCCAACGCGACGCCGAGGAGCGCGAACCCGCGACTGCGAGCGGCGTTCCCGGCACCAACTGAATCCCAGTACCGTCCCGAAGACCGTCGATACGCATTTATCTCGATGAACTGCTCCTGTGACGTCGACCCAATCGCCTTCGTGGTTTCGCCCTCGCTTCGAGCGTACGCTCCCGAGGAAGCCGACGCGGCGGCAATCTGCCCGCACTGCCTTCGCGTCGAGCCCGCCAGTTCTGGGGCGGGCGATCCCGACTTCTCGCACGTGAGTACGTCGTTTCCGTCAGGCAACGCGGGAATCGCACTGGCGCTCGCGATCGGACTCTGTGACTCGCTGGCGACGAATCGCACGAAACTCGAGGGCGCCCTTGAGACGGTCGAGCGCCACGGGGCCGACCCGCTACTCGCCATCGATCGGGTGCTCGCGGAGCCGTCGGTCGAGCCAGCGGTCGACCTCGAGCGCCGGCGTCATCAGCTCGAACAGCTGCTGTACTGATCGAGCGATCGGCGTTACGAGCCACCGGGCTCAGGGGCCAAAAGGGCTCGAGGCTACAGTGGCTACAGGGCTACTCGAGCGACGTCACTTGGTTCTGGAACTCGTGCACAGTCTACTCCGGCGGCTGTAGCACCGTCGCCGCAGAGCGAACCTGTCGAAACACATCGCGCCCCCACTCGTAGGCCGCCCGCGAGTCATTCTCGATGACCCCCTGGACGTCACCCTCGTTCGTGAGAGTGACGAACGTGTACGTCTTCGTCGGCGTCTCGAGTACCGCCAGTCCGTACGGGATCTCCTCGGTCGTCGCCGCTTCGAACGCATCCACCTCGAGGAAGCGTTCGAGGGCATCAGTGGAGGTCTCGAGGAGAAACGACAGGAGGTCGTCCGTCAGAACGACCTCGACCGAGAGGTCGCCGTCGGTCGTTTGCTCGCTGAGGATGCGACGAAACTGCGGCGTGCGTTCGGTGGCGCCGAGTGCCCAAACGTGGTCGGCGTCTCGCATGCAGTCGGCGATCCGTTCGACCGGCGCGTTCGGCGCGTACGAACTGGGTTCGTGGATCGTCGCCCCATCCAGAACCGCCATCGACAGCGGCGCGTCGGGCGGGGCGAACTGCAGGACGTGACTGGCCGCCGTGATGGATTCGAGGGCTCGCTGGCTCCGACAGTACTCCTCGAGGGCGAGTCGACCCGCAGTGGTCAGCCGTACCGACCCGTCGCGACGCTCGAGGAAGTGGCAGGTCTCGAGTTCGCGAATGGCGCGGTCGAGCGTCGACGACGAGCAGTCGACGGCGTCGAGGAGGTCGCCTTTCGCCCGCGGCCCCGTCTCGAGTGCTGCCAGCAGTGGGTGACGGCGGGACACCACCTCGAGCTGGTCGGCGGGCGACGGTTCGGTCATCGTTCGTCATCGACTCCTCTACTCGCGGTAAAAAGTCTCTCGGTCGTTCACGACTTGCGGTTCACGACTCGTGACTCGAAACTCGTGATTCGTCGTTCCAACTGGACAACGGGTCGAGAGAGCTACCGCCACTCGAGGAGTCGACAGGAAGGTCGGATCGCTGTAGCCGCCTGGATGCCCAAGCTGCTTGGGCCGCCTAGATGCCCGTATCGTACCGGAGGATGCCCGCAATGCCACCGAAGGCGTTGTAGAGTTGTTCGCCCTTCTCGAAGTCACTCGAGATGAACTTGGTCTCGGTGCCACGCTGTTCGGCGATGGTGATGAGGTGCTCGATGGCGTCCTCGCGGTCCTCGTCCGTGGCCTCGATCGCGGTGCCACACTCGCTGCACTCGTGGGATGGCGTGGCCTTCCGCCGATCGATCAGGTCGTAGTCGGTGTTGCCACAGGCCTCGCAGTCGAAGGTGACGACGTCTTTTCGGAGGTCCTCGCTGATCAGGAGGGTCTCGACCGACCCCATCACGAGGTTGCGTCGGGTCTGGTCGAACCCGTAGGTGGCGAGTTCCCCACTGTGGAGTTCCTTGAAGAAGCGTTCCATGTGCTTCTTGTCCTTCATCACCTCGGCGTCGGCCAGGGCGTCGGAGGCGTTGTCGACCAGGTCCTTCAGGCCGGACTCGTCGGTGTAGGAGACGTCGAACTTTCCGAGTACCGTATCCTGAATCTCGTGGTGGAGGTAGTCGCCGTCGAGGAACTCGTCTTTCGTCGGGGAGGGACCGCCGACCAGGACACCGTCGAGTTCGTGACGCTTGGGGACGAACAGGTCGTTGGCCATCCCCGCGACTTCCTGGTAGAAGTTGTCGATGGCCTCGAGGCGCAGGCGGGCGAATCGCTGGGCGGACTGGCCACCTTTCCGTTGCTTACCGGGGACGAGCGAGGAGGCGGACTTGACGGGTTCGATGCGTTTGCCCTTGAGCCAGCCGACGTTGGCCTCCCGGCGGTCGAGGACGATCAGCCCGTAGAGGCCGTGGTCCTCGAGCATGTACTCAAGCGGGTCTGTCAGGAAGTTCGAGTCGCAGTGATAGCGGAAGGACTCGACGGGATCCGGTGGGCTCTCGAGGACGCGCGTGATCATCTCGGTCTGGCCACCGCCGGAGTCGACGGCACCCGAGAACAGCACCATGCCGTTCTCTGGCGGGTACGTGTCGTAGTAGCGGAGTCGGTCCTTGATGCTCTTGAGGGCGTCCTGGACGTTCGTCCGCGTCTGCTTGGACTTGATGTTCGCCGCCTCGCTGTGCTCCTGGGTGACGTGGGCGACGACGTCGCTGACCTGGCGGTCCTCGGGGACGTAGATCGTCACGAGCTGGGTGCCCGACCCCTCGTAGTTGTCGAGGTCCTCGATGACCTTCCGGAACTCGTACTTCTTCCGGTCGGAACTGGCCTGCTCTCCCTCCTGACTCATTGTCTCTCTAGAACGGAGCCGCAGGTAAGTACCCTTTGACACGTCGTGGGACGCGGTGTCACCGGCTATCGGCGCTGCTACCAGAAGCAAGCGGCGCCACCCGAAGGATTACGTTCAGGCGTATTGTCACTACAGGCATGCACCGCCGTGCCCTCCTCGCTGGGTCCGCCGCCCTCCTCGTCGGAACTGCTGGCTGTCTTGGCGAGATTGGATCGACACCGAGCGCTCGAACAAAGAACACCGAGCGCGAACTCGCGCTAGTCGAGCAGGATTCGATCCCCGACAAGTACGGGTTCTCGATGGAGGCGACGCTGCTCGAGGAGACAGTAACGGAAGATCGACCGGCACGGCTCGAGGTGCGGACGACGAACGAGGGCGACGAACAGGCGCTCTCCGTGGGTGAAGCCGGGTGTAGTCTGTTCAACCGGTCGCGAGGCGGAAGCGACGACCCCGAGGGACTGTGGCTCTACAGGCACACCGACCACCTCGAGCGTGTCGACGGCAAGTGGGTCGAGGACCGCGATGCAGACGAAGGGCGAACGTTCACCACTCAGGGCTGTCCGCCTCGAGCGTACGACCCCGGCGAGTCGGTCGTCACCGAGTACGAAGTGTGGCACGACTTCCAGGTCGAGGGCTACTTCGACCCGGGAACCTACCGCTGGAACCAGCGCGTTTCGGGCTGGGACGAACCGGACGCGAGATGGGACGCGGACGAAGCCGTCTCGCTCAAGTGGGGGTTCGCGCTCCGAGTTTCGAATCCGGATTCGTGACGACAGCCGCACGAAGCGACGAACGTCTCCACCCACGAGCGAACGGAGTGAGCGAACGGCCTCTTTAACTACTGTGTACGTCCCGAAGCCGCTTTACCCCTCGAGACGCTTTCCTCGATAATGAGCCAGCCGACGCCCGAGGTCTACGAGCAGGGCAAGGGCATGGACGCCCACAACCAGGTGATGCGCGAGGTTCGCTCGCGCAAAGAGAAGAGCTACGACCCCCACGAACCGACGCGGGTCTGGCTCGACGAGGACAACACGCCCGGTGGCGTCAGGGAGAGCCTGACAATCATCCTCAACACCGGCGGCTGTCGCTGGGCGCGGGCGGGCGGCTGTACGATGTGTGGCTACGTCGCCGAGAGTGTCGACGGCGGGACGGTTCCCCACGAGGCGCTGATGGACCAGATCCAGGTCTGCCTCGACCACGAGGCTGACAATGCCGACGAACCCGCGCCGCTGATCAAGATCTACACCTCCGGGTCGTTCCTCGACGAGCGCGAGGTGGGCGCCGAGTCCCGCAAGGCAATCGCCGAGACCTTCGGCGACCGCGAGCGGATCGTCCTCGAGTCCCTGCCCGACTTCGTCGACCGCGAGAAGATCGGCGACTTCACGCAGTACGGCCTCCAGACCGACGTGGCGATCGGCCTCGAGACGGCGACCGATCGGGTTCGCCGCGATTGCGTGAACAAGTACTTCGACTTCGAGGCGTTCGAGGCGGCCTGTGCGGAGGCGGTCGCAGCGGACGAGGCTGGTGGGGCCGAAACCGACGCCGGTGGAGACGACGAATCTGGCGCTGCAGGCAGCGAAATCGGTAGCGGAAGCGAAGCTGACAGCACAGGCAAAACCGGCAGCACAGGCGGCGCCGGCATCAAAGCCTACCTCCTCATGAAACCTCCCTTCCTCACCGAATCGGAGGCCCTCGAGGACATGGTCACCTCCGTCGAACGCTGCCTGGCCGTCGACGGCTGTCACACCGTCTCGATGAACCCCTGCAACGTCCAGCGCTACACCATGGTCGACGACCTCTACTTCCGGGACGGCTACCGCCCGCCGTGGCTCTGGTCGGTCGCCGCCGTCCTCGAGCGGACCGCCGACGTGGCGGGCATCGTCGTCTCCGACCCCGTCGGCCACGGCACCGACCGCGGCGCACACAACTGCGGGGAGTGTGACGACCTCGTCCAGAAGGCGATCAAGGACTTCGACCTGCGCCAGGATCCGTCGGTCTTCGAGCAAGTTTCGTGTGAGTGTGAGGCGACCTGGGAGGCCGTCCTCGACCTCGAGACGGGGTTCAACCAGCCGCTCACGCGGTAGCGGGGTAGCAGAGCGACACCGTCAGATCAGCGGGTAGAACAGACCCCGACTCGAGTCCCAGTAGACGGTGTCGCCCTCGACGGGAACTAAGTTCTCGAACGCGACCAGCGACTCTAACTGTACCCCCGACATGGTCAGGTGGAACGGCTTGCCACAGAGTCGGGGTTCGACGTTGAGCGGCCCCGGTCGCCAGATGAAGCCAGCCTCGGGAATGTAGGGACTCCCGCGAATCGCCGTCGTGGCCCGCTCGAATCAGTCGCTCGCCGCCGTCCCGTCCATCGTCGCAGAGCGCGTCGGCACGTCAGCCGTCGGGATCTGCATCCTGACGACGGTGCCTCGTGGATCGTTCTCCTGGAAGGTCAACTGCCCGCCCGACTGGGTGATCACCCAGTTGACGAGCCACAGTCCGAGCCCGCTGGCGTGACGGAGCTGAGTGATCTCTTCGTCTTCCTGCAAGAGCGCACGCTCTTCCCCGGGGATACCGGGGCCGTCGTCGGCGACCGTGAGCGTGAGCGTGTCGTTGTCGTCCACCTCGAGACCGACCTCAATCGTCGGTTCCGCCCGGTCGCTGTGTTCGATGGCGTTCTCGAGGACGTGATAGATCGCGTCGGCGAGGAGTTCGTCGGCGCGAGCGTGTGCCCGATCGGGGAGCGTACAGCCGACGTCCACGGCCGGGTACTCCGCGTCGATTCGGACGAGGGCGGATTCGACGCAATCGACGACGTCGACGGGGCCGGTCGCCGCGCCGTCGCGGTCCAGCGTTCGTTCGACCGCTCGCGTCTTCTCGGCGAGACTGATGAGTTCGCCAGCCCGTTCCTGAATCGCTTCGGCAAAGTCCCGGTCGGCCTCGTTCTCGACGGCTTCCGCGAGCATCTCCGCACAGCCGTTGATGATGTTCATGCCGTTTCGCAGGTCGTGTCGGAGGACGCGGTTCAGGATCTCGACGCGTTTTTGGTGCTGTTTCTGGGCCGTGATGTCGGTGTAGAGGCCGAACGCGCGGTCGTTCGAACCGTTCGTGTCCATCGGGACGACCCGCATCATGAAGTCGCGGAGCCCGTCGCTCGTCCGACGCTTGACCTCCGCCTCGACAGCTTCTCCCTTCGTCCCACGCTCGTTGATCTCCTGGGCGTGCCCGAAGCGATCGGGAGGCACGATGAATGAATCGAGCGGTTCCTCGAGCAGTTCGGACTCCTCGTACCCGAAGATTCGCTCGAACGCCGGGTTCACCTGCTCGACGATCGGACCCTCGGGGACGCGCTTCGTGCTGACGATCGCGTCAGGGACGTTCTCGAAGAGCGCGGCGAAGCGGTCGCGTTCCGCTTTGAGTCGGGTTTCGAACGCGAGGCGATCGAGCGTGTCAGAGACGTGCGAGAGCAACAACTCGGTCAGTTCCTGATCAGCCCGATCGAACGCACCCACGTCCGTCGAGACCGCCTGGAAGATGGCGCGGTCGCCGATCGGCGCGCTCAGCACCGATCGGTAGGAGTCGCGTTCGGGCGTCGCTGCCTCGTCGACTCTGAGGTCGTCGAGCCGGTACGTCCGGTCGTTTCGATAGGTCTTCCCGGCGATGCCCTGATCAATCGGCGCGCGACTCGAGAACCCGTCCTCGTGGATCGTCGAGGAGACGGCGACAGTCTCGAGGTACTCGCCGTCGACGCGGTCGACGACGCAGACGTCGAACTCGAGGACGTCCTCGGCGGTTTCGACGGTGAGGTCGTAGACGTCCTGGGCCGTCTCACACGAGTCGAGGCGGGAGGCGATCTCGTGGAGTTTCGCCATCTTCTCCCGATGATCGACGAGCTCTCGTTCCATCTGTTTTCGATCGGTGACGTCCCGAAGGATGCCGACGCTGCCGGAGAGGTCGCCCTCGCCCTCGAGGAGGGTGGTGTTGACCTCACAGGGGACGAGGTCGCCGTCCGCGGTGACGATGTCAACGTCGTAGGTCGCGACTTCATCTCCGTCGCCGTCGCCGTCTCCGTCGCTAGCAGCGAGCCGTTCGACCTCACGGACCCCGCGCTCGAAGCTCTCCTCGGTGAGTACCTCGGAGGCGTGGAGTCCGACGAGGGTGTCCCGATCGTAGCCGGTGATCTCGACCATCGTGTCGTTGACCGTGACGAGCGTTCCCCGGGTGTCGACGGCGTACAGGCTATCGCCGACAGCCTCGACAACCGTCTTCGCTCGTTCGAGTTCGCGTTCGCGGGCGGCCTGGTCGAAGGCGGCTTCGGCCGTCGCCGCGAGAATTTGTATCAAAGTGAGGTCGGTCTCCTCGATCGTTGCGGGGCCGGACGCGGCGACGGTCAGCAGGCCGTGCTCGCCAAGCGGGTAGATGACGGCGTTACCGACCTCGTCGGTGAGGTCGTAGGGGACCATCTCCGCGGAGGCGTCCTCGATGACGACCGGCGATCCCGAAGCGTACGTCGACCACAGCGGGTCGTCGCCGGGACCGACCGGCGTAAACTGCACCGTTTGCTCCTCGAGTCGATCGCTCACTGCGACCAGGTCGAGTCGGTTCGCGTCCTCGTCGTAGACCCGGATACCGGCGAGGGCGTCGTCGATAATCTCGTCCGTCGCGTCGATGACGAGCGCGCCGATTTCGGCCTTCGAACTCGTCTGCATCAGCTCCTGGGTCGTCTCCTGGAGGGTCTCGAGCGCGAGGGACCGCCGGAACTCCGACGTCATGTCGCGGATGAACGAGAGGGCTCCCCTGATGGTACCGTCAGCGTCGACGAGGGGCGTCGTGGACCACTCGCACCGAAACGACGTCCCGTCTTTGGCGACGTTTCGCGAGATGCCATGGTTCGTACTCGGCTCGCCCTCGAGCCAGGTCGCCCACCAGTCGGTGATCGCGTCGCGTCTCTCCTGGGGGACGACGAGGTCGGTCGCGTGACGGCCGAGCGCTTCCGCCGCGGTGTAGCCGAACAGGTCGGCCGCGGCGTCGTTCCAGTGGCGGACCTCGAATTCGGGGGTCCACTTGATGATCGCGAACGGCGACTGTTCGACGATGAGCTGGACGTGGTCGGTCGACGACTCGAGGAACGGTTCGTTGCGCTCGTCGTGCGTTTTTGCGAGCGAGGACGAGTCGCTGGAGTCAGGGTGGGGGTCGAGTTCGGAGTCTGAGTTGGAGTTGGAGTTGGAGTCAGGGTCAGGTTGTGAGTCTGAGTTTGGGTCGGAGGTAGGGCCGGATTCGGAGCCGTGACCGAGGTCGGCGCCAGCACCGGTTTCCGTCTCGACGATCGCCTCGAGCACACGGGTCACGAGCGTCTCGACGCCCTGTGACTTCGGAACGTAGCCGGTGACGCCGGCGGCGAGCGCCTCGCCCGCGATGGCTTCGGTACCAGCGTCGGTGTAGAGCACGACCGGAACGTCCGGCGCCCGCCGACGAATGGCCCGGTAGAGGTCGAGACCGGTTCTGGCGGCGGAGCCGAGGTCGTACTCCGTAATGACGCAATCGGCGGACTCGAGTCGATCGAGACACGCCTCGTCGCTCTCGACGCACTCGAGGTCGAGACCGACTGCTCGAACGGCGGAGGCGACGCGATCGGTGCAGTCGGGATCGACGTAGATGACGCGGGTTCGTGTGTCCATGACTCGAGTTCCAGAACGGGTGCTGTCGTTCAGTTGCAATCTACAAGGAACGGCCCCGTCTTTAGTGTTCGAGTCGACTCAGGAATTGAGTCCACTTTAACCTATGGGAAATTAATGGTAGTGAGGGCTCGCAAAGCGTTTCCCCGGATACCCTGACGAGAACCCTCGAGTGATTGCCGCGACGGCCTGCAACACATTTATAATCGCCTGCGCAGTTAGTATTGTATAAGATGAGCAATACTGATATCGACGCGTCCGAGGTCGCCCGCCGCATCGCCGACGACGATGCCGAGAGCCTGTTCATCCTCGACGTCCGCAACGAGGACGACTACGAGGAGTGGCAGATTCCGACCAGCACGAACGTCCCGGTCTACGACGAACTGCTCGAGTACGACTACTCTGGGCTCGAAGATCACCTCGAGGACCTCCCCGAGGACGAGGAGATCGCCGTCGTCTGCGTCGCGGGCGTCACGTCCGCTCGCGCCGCCGAGTTCCTCCGCGACCACGGGTTCGACGCGAAGTCGATCCCCGACGGGATGAACGACTGGGGTCGCGTCCACCGGGAGTACGAAATCTCCGATGCCGAAGGCGTCGTACAGATCGTCCGACCCGGAACTGGCTGTGTCTCCTACCTCGTCCACGACGGCGAGGAAGCCGTCGTCGTCGATCCGACCCAGTACGTCGACCGGTACCTGGGCCTCGCCGACGACCGTGACCTCGAAATCGTCGGCGTCGTCGACACGCACGCCCACGCCGACCACGTCTCCGGAGCGCGTCGACTGGCCGGCGAACTCGACGTCCCGTACCACCTCAACGCGGCGGACGCGGGCGAACTCGAGACGATCACGGCCCTCGCAGACGGCGACACGATTTCGGTCGGTGGCCGGGACCTCGAAACGATGCACACGCCCGGCCACACGCCCGGAAGCGTCTCGTTCCGTTTCGGCAACACACTCCTCTCCGGGGACACACTGTTCCTCCGGAGCGTCGGCCGTCCCGACCTCGAGGACGGGTCCGAGGACGCCATCCGTGAGGCGTCCGGCCAGTTGTTCGACAGCCTCGACGGACTCCTCGACCACCCCGACGAGACCGTCGTCCTCCCCGGGCACTTCAGCGACGAGGACGTGCGCCCGCTCGCGACCGAACTCGGCGACCTCCGAGCGGAGACGACGAACGAACTCCTGGGATACGTCGAAGACGGTGACGAAGAGGCGTTCGTCGAAACCATCGTCGAGAGTCTCTCCGACGAACCCGCGAATTACAACGAGATCAAGCAGATCAACTGGGGCAAAGAACAGCCAGGTGGCGACGTCGAAACCCTCGAACTCGGACCCAACAACTGCGCCGCCAACTGAGCCGTCGTCGTTCGAATGGAGTCCGCTCGAGCACAATATGCTCGAGTGCAGTCAGTTCGAGTAGAGTTTCTCGAGTAGAGTCCGCTCGAGGCCGACCCCCGTCGTCGATTATCGCTCGACCGCCCGTTCGAACCCGCGCAGAATCTCCTGTCCGTCCGTCCCGCCGACGTCAGGAAGCGTCGCCCGTTCGGGGTGGGGCATCAGTACCGCCACCGTCTCGCTCTCGCCCAGAACGCCCGCGACACTGTGTTTCGAGCCGTTCGGATTGGCGTCGTCGGTGAGGTTTCCCTCGGCGTCACAGTACCGAAAGAGGACGCCGTCCTCGGTCTCGAGGCGGGTGAGTCGGTCCTCCTCGATCTCGAAGCGGCCCTCGCCGTGGGCGATCGGGATCTCGATCACGTCGCCCTCTTCGAAGGCGGCCGTCCAGGGCGTGTCGGTTCGCTCGATGCGCAGGAAGACGTGTTCACACTGGAAGCGGGCGCTCTCGTTCGTCGTGAACGCCCCCTCGGTCAGGCCGGACTCGCAGCCGACCTGGGCGCCGTTACAGATCCCAAGGACGGGAATGCCCTCGGCGGCGGCCTCGCGCACCTCCTCGAGGATCGGGGATCGGGCGGCCATCGCGCCCGCGCGAAGGTAGTCGCCGTAGGAGAAGCCGCCGGGGAGGACGACGCCCGTCGTGTCCGCGGGGAGGCCGTCCTCGTGCCAGACGATTTCGGCGGCGATGTCCAGGTGCTCGAGGGCGGCTTCGGCGTCGCGGTCGCAGTTCGAGCCGCCGAAGCGGACGACGGCGACCGTCACTGTCGGTACCCCCTGGTGTGGCGAGTCCCGGTCGGCGTTGGCATGGGAACCGGCATCGACGCACGTGCAACCGTCATCTATCGCTCGTCGACCGCCACGTCGTAGTCGTGGATGGTCGGATTCGCGAGCAGTCGTTCGGCCATCTCGTCGGCTCGATCGGCCGCCTCGTCGGCCGACGCCGCCTCGAGGTCGATCTCGAAACGGTCGGCCGAGCGAAGCGCCTCGAGTGAGAACCCCAGTCGCTCGAGGGCACGGCGGGTGGTCTCGGCCTCGGGGTCGAGGACGCCGCGCTTGAGTCGGACGGTCACCGTGGCGGTGTAGGCGGTCATCGTCTGAACCCCCGCATCCGTGCTCAAAAACGCTTTCGGGTTCGCCTCGACATACACGTTCGTGGATAGCCTCGACTGCCGCTCGAGATTCCGAAAATTCCCGACAGCGGCCAGGCGTTCAGCGACCGAAGGGAGCGCCAGGGGGTTCGGTCCGTGTCGGCGTGACGGCCGGCCCTCTCGCATTCGATGACGGATCTCGACGAATTCCGACGTGAAATCGAGAAGACGGCGTTCGTGAGGACGAAAACGGACGTTAGACCAGCGCGGCCTCGAGTTCGACGAGCGCGCCGTCGACGGCCTCCTGGTCTGCATCCGGAATCGAAACGCAGTCACCCCGGAGGAGCGAGATGAGTTTCTGGCCCTGTCTGACCGTAATTGTGTCGTCGTCGGCCTCGATGCTCTCGACGACCTGCACGAGCCACGCCGGGACGGTTCGCTCGTCCTCGAGGTACGTGTCGGCACGCTGGACGAGGGCGTGGTGAACGACCCAGCGCTCTTCGCGCGAGAGGTCGACAGTGCGGCTATCGGCTTCCTGTGGAGGTGTACTCATCGTGTCACGGGTCGGCTCTACCGACCACTGTCCGACAGTAAGGACCGTCCACTAATAAGCCTTGTCGCTTGTTAACATGCCCGGGAATCGTTCACCGGGTGTCCCGCCGCATCGCAATCTCGAACCAGGGACAGAGGCGAAGTTGTCGGTACCACTCGGGATGGGTCGAGAGTCGTTCGTAGGGCACCCACATGAGCCCCGCGACCTCCTCCTCGTCCGGATCGAGCGTCGTGTCGTGGAGCGTCACCTCGAGGACGGCACAGACCTCGTGCTCGACGCCCGCGTTCTCGAAGTACCGCTTGTACTCGAAGCGGTCGGTGAGGCGGACGTCCTCGTACTGATCCGGTGTGATGCCGAGTTCCTCCTCGAGACGCTGGCGCGTCGCGTCCTCCTGGCTCTGATCTTCGACGGGGTGGGAGGCGACCGTCCCGTCCCAGTAGGTCCCCCAGAGGCGCTTTCCGGGGGCCCGCTGGGCGAGCAGGATGTTGTCGTCCTGGTCGAACACGAGCGACGTAAAGGCCCGGTGGCGCGTCCCCTCGCCGGTGTGAGCCTCGAGGCGGTTGACCAGGCCGAGTTCGGTGTCGTCGGCATCGACCGCGATCACGTTCTGGGCGGCGTTCTTGTGTGGCAGTTCTTCGGAATCCGTCGAATCGTTCATACGACAACTGAACGGGGCGTCCGTAAAACCAGTATCGGCTTTCGAGAGGGGATCCCTCGAGATTTGAGGAGAGGAGACCCTTGAGATCGGGGAGGAGCCCCTCGAGGTTCGAAAGTAGGCCCTCGAGGCCGACCCTACAAGCCCGCACCCTCGGCGTCCGGGTTCGACGCGTAGTCGTCCCCCACGACGACCGAAATCGCTCCCGGGAGGGTCTCGAGATCGAGCTCCTCGGCCGCGAGTACCTCGCCGTCGAGGCTGTAGGTGATCGGCTCGTCGTGGAGGCTCTCGATCGTTACCCGCGGCACGCGGTGTCGGGCGATCCCGTCTGCATCCAGGTCGAAGAGGTGATCGAGCGCCGTTGCGCCGACCATCGACGGCATCGACGCGTTCTCGACGAGGGTCACCTCGAGCAACCCGTCTTCCGCGTGGGCCTGCGCCTGGCGCCGGCCGAACCGGCGACAGTTCCCGATGAACGCGAGCGCGACGTCCCCCTCCCAGACGACGGACGTCGCGACGTCGGCGTTCTCGAGGGTGACCCGCAACGGCGCCCCGTCGTAGTTCGTCGCCGTCTCGATCGTCTTGAGCACGTACGCGAGCACGCCGAACCGCCGTTTGCTCTCGGAGTCGGTCTCGAGGCTGGCCTCCGCGGTCAGCCCGCCGATACAGGAGTTGAGAAACGCGCGGTCGTTGGCTCGTCCGAGGTCGAGGCGCCTTCGTCGGCCTGATTCCGCCAGCGAGAACGCCTCGCCGATGCTCTCGATGCCGAGGTTCGACGCGGCGTTGTTCCCCGTCCCGGCGGGGACGATCAGCAGCGCCGGCCACTCCTCGACTCCGGAGTCGATGAACCCGTCGACGACCTCGTTCACCGTCCCGTCGCCCCCGGCCGCCGCGACGAGTTCCGTCCCACTTTCCGCCGCTTCGCGAGCGTATTCGCGGGCGTCGCCTTCGGCTTCGGTTACGCGCAATTCCCACCCGCCGTCTGCCGCGAGGCCGTGAACCTGCTCGAGGTGGTCCTCGCTCCCGCTCACCGGGTTGCAGATCACAACTCTGTCGGTCGGTTCGGCGGCCCCGGAACCGTCTGCTCGGACCGATCCAGGAGGGACCCTCGGGACGTGCATGCCAACACCAACTGTCCCCAAAACAAAAACCCTCCCCCATCGTTGTCCAGGGTATGTTCGCCGTCGATTTACACGCACATACCCGGTTCTTTCACGGCCATCGGGGACTCGGGGATCGGTACGATCCAATCGGCGTCTCGCTCCTCGCTCGCACCGCCCGCTGGCGCGGGCTCGACGGCGTTGCGACAACCAACCACGACTACTACACCCCATTCGAGCGCGAGGCCGCGACGGTCGTCCCCGGTATCGAGGTCACGACGACCCGGGGGCACGTCCTCGTCGTCGGTCCGGATCCACCACGGGAAACGGTCCCGCTCGAGTACACCCCCGCGGAGGTGGTCGACATGGCCCACGACCGGGGCTGTGCGGCCATCGTCGCCCACCCGTTTCGAAACAGCACGGTGACCGACGTCCAGGACCTCCCGTTCGACGCCATCGAGATCAACGGCAAACACCCGCGGACGCAGCCGCTGGTCGAGCGACTTGCGGCCGAACACGACGTCCCCCTGGTCGCCGGGAGCGACGCCCACTACCCGGTCGAGGTCGGCCGGGCGTACACGCGAATCGACGCCGACGAACTGACGCCCGAGTCGGTCGTCGAGGCGATCCGGGACGGTCGGGTCGAGGCGGTCGTCGATCGGCGGCCAGTCGACCGATTCATTCGCCGCTGGTACCGAGCGATTCACAGCCGAAAACACCCGAACGACCTGCTCTCGAAGCCGACGCCCGGCGTCGGTGAACCACCGCAGAGTTAGTCTGGTTTCTCGAGAATCAGTCCAATTTCTCCTCGAGGATTAGCCCAACTTCTCCTCGAGAATCAGCCGCGTCTTCGTACTCACGACCTCCTCCTGCTCGCGCGCCTGCGTGATGAGTTCGTTGACGCTGCGTGTGTCGGCGGCGTCGACGACGAGTACGACGTCCTGTTCGCCCGAGACCTGCCAGACGAAGTCGACTTCCGCCCACTCGGCCATGCGCTCGGCGATGCTCGCGGTGTCGACGTCGACGGCGACGCTGATCTCGATCATCGCCTTCACGTTCCCCGTGCGCGTGGTCACGGTGAATCGCTCGATCACGCCGTCGGCGTTCATGCGCTCGACGCGGTTTCTGACCGTCCCCTCGCTCGTTCCAACCTCTTCAGCGATCTCCGTGTACGGCGTGCGGGCGTCTCGCCGGAGAATGTTCAGGATGTGTCGGTCGAGGTCGTCCATTGAGATTTGACTGTTCGGACGGCACCTACTTGTCGATTACGAATTTCGTAACAATACTTCGAAGGCAACACTTATGGTGGGCCGTACAATACGTATCTCGTAATGAACCCGGCCTACGTTGCGCTGGAGAGCGGTCACGTACTCGAGGGACGTGCTCGTGCTCCGGGTACCGCACGCGGGGAACTGGTTTTCACAACAGCATACACCGGCTACGAGGAGAGTCTCACCGACCCCTCCTACGAGGAGCAGATCCTCACTTTCTCGTACCCGCTGATCGGTAACTACGGCGTCCACGAGGACCGCTTCGAGTCCGATCGAATCCACCCGCGAGCCGTCCTGGCCCGCGAGCTCACCGACGACGTCGCCGACTGGCTCGCGTCCGAGGGCGTGCCGGCCGTCGACCACCTCGACACCCGCGACGTCGTGACCGACGTCCGCGAGGGCGGGGCCATGAAGTGTGGTATCGCCGTCGGCGAAGACGTCACCCCCGACGACGCCCGCGCGGAACTCGAGCAGTGCGAGGCGATGAGCGACCACACCGAGATCGGCGCACAGGTCAGCGTCGACGAACCCGTGATCCGTGGCGCCGCCAACGACGGCCCGACCGTCGCGCTCGTCGACTGCGGCGCGAAGGGATCGATCGTCGACTCGCTACTCGAGCGCGACGCCACGGTTCACATCCTCCCCCACGACGCGAGCACCGCCGACGTCGAGGCCGTCGACCCGGACGTCCTGTTCGTCTCGAACGGCCCCGGCGACCCGGTCAACTTCGAGGCCGCGATCGACCTCGTTCAGGAATTCGTCGAGGACACCCCCGTGGCCGGCATCTGCCTCGGTCAGCAGATTGTCGCCGAGGCCCTGGGCGGGACCACCGAGAAGATGACCTTCGGTCACCGCGGGGTCAACCAGCCCGTCCTCGACCTCGAGTCCGGGCGCGTCGTCATGACCACCCAGAACCACGGCTACACCGTCGCCGAACCCGGCGACCACCTCGAGGTCACCCAGCTCAACGTCAACGACGACACGCCCGAGGGCCTCGACGGGATCGAGTACGACGTGCTCACTCGCCAGTACCACCCCGAAGCGAACCCCGGTCCCGAGGACACCCTCGACTTCTTCGACGACGTCCTCGCGATGGCGACCCCTCGATGCTCCCCTCGTGCGATCCCGGCTGACGACTGAGCGACCTCGTCAGCCGTAGGTCGGTTCGCCCTCCACCGATCCGATCACGAAAACCGTTTTCTACCCGCGTTCGAATCGACGTCCACACACCCGTATGGGAACTGAAAAACAGAAGATGGTAGCCGGGGAGCTGTACGACCCCGCCGATCCCGAACTCGTGGCCGACCGCGAGCGGGCTCGAGCGCTCACGCGGCGGTACAATCGGATGAGCGAGAGCGACGGCGACGACGATAGTGACGGCGACGACGATAGTGACGGCGACGACGATAGTGACGGCGACAGATACTCGAGGACCTCCTCGGATCGATCGGCGACGAGTGCCAGATTGAGCCACCCTTTCGCTGCGATTACGGGTACAACGTCCACGTCGACGAGGGCTTCTTCGCGAATTATGACTGCGTCGTCCTGGACATCTGTCCCGTGGAGTTCGGCCGGAACTGCCTGCTCGGGCCCGGCGTCCACGTCTACACGGCGACGCACCCGCTCGAGGCCGCCGCACGACGCGAGGGCCTCGAGTACGGAAAGCCGGTCACGATTGGCGACGACGTCTGGATCGGCGGCCGAGCGGTGCTCACCCCCGGCGTGACGGTCGGCGACGGCGCCGTCGTCGCGGCCGGCGCGGTCGTGGTCGACGACGTGCCGGCGGGCGTCGTGGTCGGCGGGAATCCCGCGCGAGTAATCGGTGAGGTGCCGTCGGCAGAGGGTGCGGGAACGAAAGAAACGTAATCACTTGCGAAGGACCCAGGCGACCAGCACGACCGCCAGCAGCGCCGCCCCCAGCGCCGCCGCCGCGAGCCGTCGATCGACGACGAGGACGTCGCTCGCCGCCCAGCGGTAGAGGCCGACGGTCCCGAGTGCGACCGCGGCGCCGGTCGCGACCGCGCCGAGCGCGTGGACGAGTTCGGCCCGCATCGTCGCCGCGTCTCGCCCGAGTTCGGCGCGGAGTCCGTCCGCGTACTCGCCGACGTCCCAGACGACGAACGCGCCGGCGGCCGTCCAGATCGCCGCCTCCGGCCGGCCGATGACCGCGGGCGAGCCAGCGAGGCCGAGGATCGCCGTCGCCGCCAGCGCCGAACCGATCGCCCGCGGCGGCAGGAGCCGAATCGCTCGAAGCAACGAGACCGTCCCGAACAGCGACGAGAGCATCCCCAGCGCGACGAGCAAGACGGCGACGACGAGCGCGATCGGCGGGAACTCGAGCAACAGATCCGCGACCACCTGCGGTTTGATCTGGCGAACCAGGGCCTCGAGCGACGCCTCGACGTCGGGCGTGGCGAGCACCGACGCCAGCGCGAGCGTCAGCACGACCCCGCCGACCATCGGGGCCGCCAATCGAGCGAGCACCGCGGCTAGCCCTCGCCGTAGCGCCCGTCGAGTCCACTCGAGGGCAGCCACAAACGCAGCGACGGCAAAGACGACGAGCAAGAGGGTTCGAAGCTCCCGCGCGACGACGACCGTGGCCAGCGCTTCGCCGGCCGGTGCCGGCACGGTCGCCGCGATTTCTCGGGGCGAGAGCGGAACGTCCGAGAACTGCTCGAGCAGCGCCGGAAGCATCACGACCCCGGAAAGGCCGACCAGCGCCACACGGATGGCGATCGAGTTGCCGTGGCGAACGGCACCGACGGCCCGCGAGACGGTTTCGCGCCGATCGGGCGGGACGAGGCGTTCGACCGGGACGTAGCCGACCGTCACGAAGACGGCCCCGGCCGTCACCAGGACGAGCCCGAAGAACGAGACGGTCGCCAGAGTCTGGCCTGGCTCGAGGAGGACGCCACTGGCGGCCCCCGTCACCTCGGTGACCGCCGGCCCCGCGCGCTCCCTGACGCCGGCCTCGGGGAGCACGCGAACGACGACCACGACCACGACCCCGAGTGCGGCGAGCGTCGTGGCCCTGGCGGCCGCACGGACCCCGCCGTCGCCCAGTCGGTCCCACGACGCCAGCGTCCCAGCGAGGGCGGCGACGACGAGCGACCAGACGGTCACCGCCGTAAACGGGCCGAAACCGGCGACGCCGACGGCGAACGCCCAGGCGAGGGTTACGGGAACGGCCACCAGGACGGCCGCAGGGACGGCGAGTGCCCCGCCGACGGCGCGGCGCACCGGGCGGTCGCTCCCGAGCAGGGTGGCGACCAGTGCCGCGCCGACGCCGCCGACCGTCGCGACGGCGGCGAGTCGGGTGCCGATCAGGGACCCGCCGACCGCGAGACAGATTGCGAGCGTGAGCACGAGGGTCGCGACGTCGCTCGTCGTCGGCTGTGACAGGGCGCCTCGAACGGCCGCGAGTACGGCACTCGTTCCACGTTTTCCGACCGAGCTCGCCGCGTTTCGGGCCGACTCGAGGCGCGAGTGGTTTCGCGTCCCGTGATCGCCGCCCGAGACAACGGTCGGACTCGAGCGCGGACCCGGGCTGCCGACTCGAGTCGACGCACCTGATTCGGTTCCGCCGTCCGACCGAAACGGCGTCGACTGCTGGTCGCGTCCGTCCGTTCCCGGTTCCGGGTCGGACGCCGTCATCGGGCACCCCCCATCGCACGGATCGCGCGAGCCAGTTCGACCGACAGCGGATCGGCCAGGTCCCAGTCGACGACGACCGAGCCGAGTCCCCTGAGGGCATCGATGCGATTCCGTCGTTCGATGCCGGCAATTGCCGTTCCCGGCGACAGGTCGCCGCCGGACACGCTGGTCGTCATGTCCGGGCTCACGACGGTCACCGTCCGCCCACGGAGGCGAAGCTGTTCGACCAGGCCGATCGCCGCGTCGTCCGTGAGCGGGCTACAGAGGACGACCTGTGCGTTCCGGGGGAGGCGCGTATCGAGATCGGTCGCGAGCGTCCCGCCGTCGGCGGCGAGGCCGGTGAGGGCGCTGTCGCCGGCCGATTCGCCGACCGCGTCGTCCACACGCTGTCGAACGTCGTCGCCTCCGCCGGGGTCGATCCACACGTCGTCCTCGAGCGTCGCGAACCCGGTTCGGTTGCCGTCCTCGAGGGAGGCGAGCACGCCGCGAGAGGCGGCGTACAGCGTCAGGTCGTGCGAGTCGGGGCCGCCGGAGCGCGACTCGCGGTGGACGCCGGCGCGGTCGTCGACGAGGAAGACCATCGTAACGGCTCGCTCCTCGCGGTGTTCGATCGTCGCGAGGTCGCCCGTCCGGGCGAGGCGGTGCCAGTCGATCCGGTTGATCGGATCGCCGTGACGGTACTCGCGGGCGGCGTAGAACTCGATCCCGCTCCCGCCCTCGTCGGTCGGCGTCCGCCCGACGAAGCGGATCGTCCGGTCGCGAACGGCGAACGAGTCCAGGAGCGTTTCACAGGTCAGCGAGCCGTCGCCTCCAGCGTCGGGCTCGAGCGTCTCGAGCGCGCTCGCGGCCAGGTTCCGGACGCGAACGCGGGGCGTGCCGAACGCGTACTGGCCTCGAGGCGGCAGCACCTCGTACTCGTGGCTGACGGTTTCGCCGGGCCGAATTGCGGTCGCGAACGCGCTCGAGCCAGCGACCACCGGCACGTCCTCGGGGACGGCGTCGACCACCCGGACATCGGGGAGCACCCGGTCGCCCTCGTTGGTCACCGAGAGGGTGACGGAAACCGGCTGACCGGGTCGCGGTCGATCGTCGTCGAGAGTTCGCTCGACGGCGAGGTCGGTCGACGGCGCACCACTCGAGACGCCGACCAGGACGTATCCCAGCGGAACGACGGCCACCACGAAGAGCGCGGGCGCGCCCAGCACCACGGCGAGGAGGCAGATGGCGAGGGCGACGACGACCGCACCCTGCCAGCGGGGGACGCGACTCATCGCAATCCTTCGCGTCGTTTGCCTTCGATCCCCGCTCTCACAGGGCGCTCCCGAATCGCCTCGACCGCCTCGATCGCGTGCTCGAGCCCGCGCGTGAACGGATCGGCCGTACTGCAGAGGTCGATCAGCCAGAGCGACAGCGGCGTCGATGGACCGTCCTCGTCGGCGAGGAAGGCGGCCGCTCGCCGGTCGTCGGTCCAGGTGCCCGCTCGGATCGCCGCCAGGGCGTCCGCCCGGTCTAGCCCGGTGTGAGTCGCGTAGGTGTCCGCGGCGAGCGAGCGAAGCGCCTCGACGAGTTCCGTCCGGGCCTGGTCGCGAACCGGGCGAGGCTCGTCGTCGTACGCCGTCGCGCGGTCGATCCAGTCGTCGTAGACCGCACCAGCGAGTCGAGACGAGGTATCGGTCAGCGAGCGTGAGCTGGCGAACGGCTCGGTCGAACCCGCATCGAGTGGCCGCGGCGCGTCGACCCGGAACCGACCCGCGGCCGCGATCGTCGGGGCGACAATCAGGAGGACGAGTGCGAACACCAGCACCAGATGAGTCGGGTTCAGCATCGAGAGCGCCGCCTCGAGTTCGGGAACCGGCTCGAGCACCGTCGACGGACGGTACAGCAGGCCCGCACCGAGTGCGAGCAGGCCGGTCGCGAGGGCGGTTCCGGCGAGCAGGCCGAGCGTCGACGGACGACGGCTCACGGGTTACCCGTCGAGTTCTCGTTCGGGTTTTCGTTCGCGTCGTCCACCGATTCGTCGTCCGCCGCCACCGACGACCGAATCGTCGCTCGAGCGGCCGTCGTTCGCTCGAGTCGCCCTTCTGGGTCCCGGCCGCCGTACTCGACGTCGCGGAAGGCGTCCGTGATCGTCTCGACCGGTTCAGCGGGCGCGCCCCGGGCCTTCGCCCCTTCGGCGACGTCCGTGGGGGTCGCGACCCGCAGTCGGGACACGGTCGAGACCGAGGCCACGTCCGCGAACGCCTCGCGAATGCGCACACGAGCGGTCGCTCGGGCGTCTGGCGTGGCGGTCCCAGCGTCGGTCCCGGTTGCCTCACTGCCAACGAACGGGAGCGACGCTCGCACGGAGCGAGCTTTCGTCCCCACCCCGGCGAGGATCCCGGCAGCTGCTCCGAGGAGGAGTCCCGGTAACTCGGCGATCGATCGAAGGCCGCACAGCGCCTCGTAGGCCCGCTCGAGCGCCCGCGAGCAGGCGACGACGATGCCCATCGCGAGCGCCAGGAGGCGGCCAGGGAGCGATCGAAGCGTCGCGATTGGGTCGTCCGTTCGCAGGAAGACGTAGCCGACGACGACCGCCAGCGCGACGGTCAGGAGCGTCAGTATCGGTCGCTCGCCGGCCGGTCCCAGCGAGTCCTCGAACGAGTCGGTCACGCTGTTCGTGTCTTCCTTGGCGCTATCCGATTCTTCATCTTCGGCGCCATTTGTCTCGTCATTCGAAGCGTCCGAAGCGTCGGTAGCGCCGGTGGCCTCGCTCGCGCTCGAGTCTTCGGTTCCGCCCGACGTCTCGGGGTCCGACTCGCCGCTGCCCTGATTCGCGTCCAGGTCGTCGGTCGGAGCATCGCCTTCGGCGTCGTCGGGGGCAGCGCCCTCGTCCCACGTCCCGTCCTCGGCGTTCGAGTCGAACCCGTCGCTCGAGTCTGGTTCGTCGCCCGTACTCGAGCCGTCGGTCGCCGAGTCGTCGCCCCACGTGGACTCGCCATCGAGGCTTCCACCGTCGCGACGTTCGCCATCGATACCCCCATCAGAACCGTCTACCGTCGTCTCGCCGCCGACCCCATCGTCCTCGAGCGAAATCGACCGGGCGCGCTGGTCGGTCACGAGGTCGCCGTAGCCGCCCTCGAGTCCGTTTGCCGAGGTCGGCACGTCGAGTAGTCCGCCGGACGTCGTCGGCTCGTCAACTGTCCCAGCGGCGTCTTCGGGAGTGGTTCCCTCGAAGGTCTGGGGATCGTCGAACGCGTTCGACTCGAGGTCCCCGGGGTCGTACGCACCGGGCTCGGAACCGGCGGCACCGGCGGCGAAATCGCCCGGTGACCCACCGATAGCGGCGTAGATACCCGCGAGTCCGAACAACGCGTCGCTCACGACGGGATTCGTCAGGAGGTCGTGCTGACCCTCCATTGCCGAGAGGGCTGCTGCTTGCACGAGTTGGTTGTCGAAGCCGCCAGCACCAGCACCTGAACCTGCACCAGCACCTGAACCTGCACCAGTAGAACCACCCATTCCGGGGCCGTCGCTGTCCCCACCGGCTGTTTCGAGTTCGCCAGCCCGCTCGGCCAGGTCACCGTCGCCCTCCGCGGTCGCCTCGAG
The DNA here is from genome assembly GCF_042663665.1 of Saliphagus sp. GCM10025317. Lineage (NCBI taxonomy): Archaea > Methanobacteriati > Methanobacteriota > Halobacteria > Halobacteriales > Natrialbaceae > Saliphagus > Saliphagus sp. GCM10025317. The sequence continues at coordinate 486,373 of NZ_JBHTAQ010000005.1, read as the reverse complement.
CATCGCCTCCTGGATCGCCCGGTCGCGCTCTGCGCTCGTCTCACCGTCGCCGAGCGCGGTCGTCACCGGAGAATCCGCGGCGAGCATCGGCATCGCGCTCGCGGCCAGGAGGATTCCGCCAATGGCACAGCCGACAGCGAGAACGGCGAGGAGGCGAGACGTTCCGTCCGATCCGATCGTCATTCACGTATGACATACCAGCAGGTCTACTTACGTCTTATTGCAGTTTGCAGCGCGCAAGCGACGACCGAAGAATACGTGGCGACGGCTCTACGAAGGGTCTGTCCACCCTGGCGGCCCGCTCAGGAGCCCCAGAAGTTCTCGCGACTGCCGAGTTGCTCGCGCTGTGGGCGACGCCCGCCCCGCTCGGACGTGTCTTCCTCGTCGTCGGCGTCCGCCTCGTCGTCACTTTCGTCGTCGTCACTTTCGTCGTCGGACTCCTCGGGCTCGAGCGGCAATCGCTCGAGGACGTCAGCGCGTGCGTGATTGCTGTGGACGCGGGTAATTTCGGCTTTGACCCGGGCCTCCGGCAGGACGCCGTCAATCATGACGATGAACCCATCCTCGGTTCGGCCGACGCCGGCGCCGCTCTCGTGCATGTCGACGACGTCGACGACCACTTCCTCGCCAGATTTGACTGGTTGGGTCTTGAGGTCCTGGATCGGCTGGTTGTAGTGGTTACACCACTCTTTGCCGCCGCGGTCGCCGTAGTGCGTACACCCCATTCCGCTGATTCGCTCGGTAAAGCTGGGGCAGTCGTCTGCGAGTGGACAGTCCGCCATGGACCCTAGTACCTGTGGTATCGTTAAACCGCTTCCGGAACCGGCTTCCGGAATCGAGACGAATGCCGGGAAAACCCACCGCAGACGCGTCCGGAAGCGTGATACTCTCGGCTGGTGAGAGACCGTCGCGAGTCCAGGCGAACTCGAATCAACTGAACGCCCGCGACGCGCGGTTTCGAAAACGTTTACGCCCGGGGGAGCACAACCAACGATGATGAAGGTACTCGTACCGGTCAAGGAGGTTGCCACCGTCGAAGACGAGTTCGAAATCGACGGGACGACCATCGACGAGCGGTATCTCGGCGCCGATCTCAACGAGTGGGACGACTACGCCATCGAGGAGGCCGTCCAGCTCGAGGAAGACGGCGTCGTCGACGAGGTCGTCACCGTCACCATCGGCGACGAGGAGACCGAACAGACCATCCGCCAGGCGCTCGCGAAGGGTGCCGACCGCGCCATCCGCGTCTGGGACGACGCCCTCGAGGACGTCGACCTCCTCGACGTCGGCGCGAAGATCGCCATCCTCGAGGCGGTCGTCGAAGCCGAGGACCCCGACCTCGTCCTGACGGGCGTCCAGTCGGGCGACGACAGCTTCGGTGCGACGGGCGTCGCCCTCGCCGAAGCCGTCGGTTACCAGTGGGGCGCCGTCGTCAACCAGCTCGATCTGGAGGCCGGAGACGAGACCGCGTCGGTCCACCGCGAGCTCGAGGGCGGCATCGAGGAGCTGACCGAGATCGACGTCCCCGCGGTGCTGACGATCCAGACGGGGATCAACGAGCCCCGCTACGCCAGTCTCCGGGGCATCCGGATGGCCCAGCGCAAGGAACTCGACCACCAGACGCTCGCCGACCTGGGCGTCGAGGCCGACGCCGTCGCAGGCGACCTCCGCCTGACCGCGATGTACGAACCCGAGAGCGAGAGCGACACCACCGTCTTCGAGGGCGGCGCCGACGAGACGGCCGCGCAACTCGCTGATCTCCTGCGGGAGAAGGGGGTGGCCCAATGACCTCGAGCGATATTCTGGCCGTCGCCGAGCACCGCCAGGGCGACCTCCGCGACGTCAGCCGCGAGGTCGTCACCGCGGGCGCCGAACTCGCCGGCGAGACCGGCGGCGACCTCCACGTGGCCGTCGTCGGCGGCGACGTCGAGACCTTCGCCGACGCGCTGAACCTCGAGGGCGTCGACACCGTCCACACTGTCGCCTACGGCGAGGAGTTCAACCACGACGTCTACACCCAGGCGGTCACCCAGCTGGCGGGCGAACTCGAGTCCGGCTACCTGGTGATGCCCAACAGCGTCAACGGGCTGGACTACGCGCCCGCGGTCGCCACGCGACTCGACGTTCCGCTCGTCACCGACGCCGTCGGTCTCGCGACCGAGGGCGACACGCTCGTCGGCACGCGCGAGATGTACGGCGGGAAGGTCGAGACGACCACCGAGGTCGACGCAGACCAGGTCGCGGTCACCATCCGCGGCGCCGAGTGGGAACCCACCGAGGCGGCGGGTGACGCCACCGTCGAGGCCTTCGACGCCGACATCGACGAGGACGCCATCGGCTCGACGGTGACGGGATTCGAGGAGGTCGCCGGCGGCGACGTCGACATCAGCGAGGCAGACCTGCTGGTCTCGATCGGCCGCGGGATCGAGGAGGAGGAGAACCTGGACCTGATCCGCGAGCTGGTGGAGGCGCTCGACGCGACGCTCTCGTCGTCGCGACCGATCGTCGACGCGGGCTGGCTGCCCGCCAACCGCCAGGTCGGCCAGTCCGGCAAGGTCGTCACCCCCGACGTCTACATCGCCATCGGCATCTCCGGGGCGGTGCAGCACGTCGCCGGGATGAAAGGCTCCGAGACGATCGTGGCGATCAACACGGACCCGAACGCGCCGATCATGGACATCGCCGATTACGCGATTCACGACGACCTCTTCGATGTCGTCCCCGCACTGATCGAGCAGTTCTCCTGAACACCCGTGCGAGCGGTGCGCGGTTCGGATCGCGCGCAATTTTTCAGCTCGTATCAACACTATACATTCTATAGCGTAAACTCGAGTTCGCGACTCGACGTCACCTCGAGCGAGACCAATATTACGCGGATGACAGGGCTTTTCTCCGTTCGAGACGTGGGGGAGAGGTAATGTCTACTGCAGTGCTCGAGCGGTGGTGGTGTCGATGACGACCGATCTGACCGAGATTACGGTCGTCGGAGACGACGACACCGGGCTAATCGCCAACGTCACGACGCTCCTGTTCGAGCGTGGGTGCAACATCGAGGACCTCGATCAGGCGGTTCGCGACGGCGTCTTCCGGATGAACCTCACCATCGACACGTCGGGGATGGTCTGTACGGAGGCCAAACTGCGCGCCGACCTCGAGGACCTGGGCGACGACCTGGGACTAGACGTCCAGGTCCGATTCCCGACCGACCGCGACAGCCAACAGATCGCCGTCCTGGTCACGAAGGAGAGCCACTGCCTCGAGGCATTGTTCGAGGCCTGGGCCAACGACCGCCTGGGCGCCGACATCGGCGTCGTGATCGGCAATCACGACACCCTCGAGCCTCTGGCCGACCACTACGACGTGCCCTTCCACGACGTCGGGACGGAGAACGGCCAGCAGGACGAAGAACACCTCCTCGAGTTACTCGCCGAGTACGACGCCGACCTGATCGTCCTCGCGCGGTACATGCGGATCCTGAGCCCCAACGTCGTGTTCCGCTACGAGGACCGCATCATCAACGTCCACCCTTCCCTGTTGCCGTCGTTCCCCGGCGCTGAGGCCTACCGGCAGGCCATCGAGGAGGGCGTCCGCGTCGCCGGCGTCACCGCTCACTACGTCACGACGGACCTCGACCAGGGGCCGATCATCACCCAGCGGGCCTTCGACGTCCCCGACGACGCCGACCTCGCGGAGATGAAAGCCCGCGGGCAGCCACTCGAGGCCGAGGCGCTTCTCGAGGCCGTCCAGCTCCACCTGAACGGCGACGTCTCGGTCCACCGCGGCCGGACGACAGTGCGAGAGAACGGCGACGCCTACCAGCTCGGGTTGCCCAGGGAACTCGAGGACGTGACGCCCGACCGCCCGGTCGACGGGATTACGAGCGCGCTCGACGACTGAGAGTACGGCGAGTCGCGTTCGATTTTTCGTCACTCGCTCACTCGCCGTTCGTTCACTCGTCGCCCCCTCACTCACTCGAGCGACTGCCGCGTTCGGCCATCATCCGGGCCGCTTTGGCCGCCCAGTCGCGCTCGAGGTAGGCCCAGGAGACGACACACAGCGCCCAGAGGTAGTACAGGAAGACGCCGGTCGCGACGCCGAGGACGCCCCAGTCGAGCGAGATGGCGGCGACGTAGGAGAAACAGAGGTAGAACAGGAACAGGCCGCTCGAGCGCGCCAACAGGGGATAGATCGTCTCGCTCGCGCCCTGGAGTGCGCCCGCGATGGCGACGTAGACGACGAGGAACGGCGCGCTGAGGCCGTAGGCTCGAGCGAAGGTGACGGCGTGGCTCGCCGTTTCCGGATCGTCGGTGAAGATCCGGACGAACTGGGGCGCGAAGACGGCGAGGAACAGTCCGATGACGCCGACCGTCGCCAGCCCCAGGCCGGCGATCGCCCAGCCGTCGTACCGGGCCGTGTCCGGATCGCCTTCCCCGAGGTGCTGGCCGACGACGATGCTCGCGGCAACGTGGTAGCCACGGGAGAGGGGACTCGAGATCTGCTGGTAAACCCGGCGGCCGATCTGGTAGGCGGCGTTGGCCTCCGTGCTGATCAGGAGGAGGATCGAGTTGAACGGGAACTCGATGGCGGTCGCGATCAGGCCCTCGGCGATGCGTGGCGCGCTCACCGCGAGCAGTTGCTTCGCGATGATCCAGTCGGTCGGCCTGACGAGCGAACTCTCTCGCCACGGCCCCGCGAGTATCCCCAGCAACGCCAGGGCCGTGAAGGCGTTGGCGCCGGCCGTCGCGATACCGACGCCGACGACCTCGAGGCGCGGAGCGCCGAGCAGGCCGAGTCCCAGCACGACCGACCCGGTCACGTTAAGGACGTTGGCGAGGACGTTGACGACCATTGGCGAAATCGTGTCTCCGGTTCCCTGCAACGCCCTGGCAGCGATGATGCCGACGTGGCGAGCGGGCGCCGTGGCCATGATGATCGCGAGGTACACCGACCCGTACGTCACGACCGCCGATTCGGCGCCGAGGACCGCGATCGCGTACTCGCTGAGGAGGACGCCGAAGAGCACGAACGGGACGCCGGCGACGGCTCCGAGGAGGATCGCCTGGGTGATCGCCTCGTCGCGGGTGCCGGTCGCGCCGCTGCCGGTGTCCTGGCTCGAGAGCGCGATGGCGGCGCCGCCGAGGCCGAGACCGATCCTGAGCGGCAAGCGCGCATAGAGGTCCGCGAGGCCGATGGCAGCGATGGCGGCCGGCGAAAAGAGGCCAGTCACGACGATGTCGACGGTCCGCATCAGCGTCCGCGTCGTCTGCTCGGCCATGATCGGCCACGCGAGCGCGAGGACGCGTTTCCAGACCGAAAGAACCCGCTCGCGTCCCGATGGTTCACCGCCGGACCCACTCGCGCCCATACGGCCGAACCGTTCCCGGGGGCGTTTATACCTCCGAAAGGAGCAAGCTGCGCGAGGTTTAGTTCACGCGGTAGAAGTGGCAAGAAGGAGTATCTGACGTGTCACCGAGGCACGAACGACAACCGTCTGCTACCCGTCAGACGCCAGTTTCACCCCGCTCCAGTCTATCGATTACACTTTCGCTCCGGCTGCATGAGATTTATATATCTCCGGTCCTCCTATACAGTCGCACGTCACACGCCGTGCATACCCTGTATTCCCTGTCGTGCTGTCGCTTCTGACAGCACGTTTTCCACACGAGACCAGCAGCACTGCTGTCCCTATCCCCGCTGAGTGAGTGCTCGCCCCGTCGCCAACAGCAATCCTTTACAATACTTGCCCGATACTCGCAGGTATGCTCGAGCTTGCCGACGTCCTCGAGGCCCGCGAACGGGTTCGAGAGACCTCGCGACACACCCCGCTGACGTACTCACACACCTACTCCGACATGACCGGCGCAGCGGTCCACCTGAAACTCGAGAACTTCCAGCGGACCGGCGCGTTCAAGATCCGCGGGGCAACCAACCGGATCCAGACGCTCTCGCCCGGCGAGCAGGCCGCCGGCGTCGTCACGGCCAGCGCGGGAAACCACGCCCAGGGCGTCGCGCTCGCGGCCACGCGGGCGGGCGTCGACTCAAAGATAGTCATGCCCGAGCAGGCCCCCATCGCGAAGGTCAAGGCGACCCGGAGCTACGGCGCAGAGGTCGTTCTCGCGGGGGCCGACTACGACGCGGCCGCCGAGCGCGCCCACGAGATCGAGCGTGAGGAGGGCCGAACCTACGTCCACGCCTTCGACGACGAGTACGTGATGGCCGGCCAGGGGACGATCGGCCTCGAGATCCTCGAGGACTGTCCCGACGTCGACACCGTGGTCGTCCCCATCGGCGGCGGCGGCCTCATCGCCGGCATCGCGACGGCCATCAAGGCGAAGCGACCCGACGTCCGCGTGATCGGCGTCCAGTCGACGGGCGCCTCGAGCGTCGCAGCGTCCCTCGAGAAGGGATCGGTCGTCACCATCGACGGGGTCGACACCATCGCCGACGGAATCGCGACCCGGAGCGTCGGCGAGAAGACGTTCTCGGTCATCCGCGAGCGCGTCGACGAAGTCGTCACCGTCACCGACGAACAGATCGCGATGGCCGTCGCCCACCTCCTCGAGCGCTCGAAGACCGTCGTCGAGGGTGCGGGCGCCGTCCCGCTCGCGGCGATCCTCTTCGAGGCGTTCGACTACGACGATGGCGAGGTGATCGTTCCGCTCCTCTCGGGAGGGAACATCGACCTCAACATGCTCACCACGGTGATCGTTCGCGGGTTGATCGAAACCGGCCGCTACCTCAAGATCCAGACCGTGCTCAAGGACCAGCCAGGAGCGCTCGAGGAACTCCTGGCGATCATCTCGGGCCATCGGGCGAACATCTACGCGATCCAGCACGATCGAACGTCGAGGGACATCAAGATGAGCGACACCGAAGTCGAGATCGACCTCGAGACGCGGGGCCACGACCACGTTGCGGAGTTGCTCGAGGCCATCGAGGATCACGGGTACGCGGTCGAAGTCCTGGTGTAGTCCCGAGAATCGAGCGTCGTCCGAGGAGGAAGTCGAAGCCGTTCCGAACCCTATTTAGTGTCGCCGAACGTGAACTTTCCCTCGGTGTCGGGCCCCGAGTCGTCTGCAGTTTCGCGCTCATCCTCAACGTCCTCGAGGGCTTCGTCTTCGTCTCCGTCTCCACCCACCTGCACGGGTTCGTCACCAGCCGAGTCCTGGGGCGATTCCGTTGCCGACGCGTCGTCAAACTCGAGCGGCTCGTCCGACGCCGTCGACGCGTGGGCTGTATCGGAGTCCGGAAGGGCCCCAGCCCCAGAACCGTCGACTCCGACGCCCGCACCATCCGTCTCGAAGCGCTCGAGGGCGGCGCTCAACTGGCTCGCCTGGTCGGTGAGAGAACTCGCGGAGGTCGTCACTTCGGAAATCGCGGAGGTCTGTTCCTCGGCTGCGGCGGCGACGTGCTGTGATTCGTTCGAGGTCGCCTGGGAGATTTCGGTTGCGTTCGAGACCATCGCCACGGCCTCCTGGGTCGAGGCCGCCTGTTCCTCGGTCGCCGCCGAGATCTCCTGGACGCCGTCGTTCGTCCGCTGGGCGAACTCGGCGATCTCGTCGAGCGCCGTCACCGCGTTCTCGATCGACTCGCTGTGCTCGTCGATGCGCGTCGCCGTACCCTCGATCTGGGCAGCCGTCTCGTGAGTTTGAGAACTGATCGACTCGATGCGCTCCTCGATGTCCTCGGCCGTCTCCTTGGCGTCGGCGGCCAGTTCCTTGACCTGCGCGGCGACGACCGCGAACCCGCCGTCTTCGTCGCCGCCAGTTCCGCCGCGGGAGGCCTCGATGTTCGCGTTGAGCGCCAGCATGTTCGTCTCCCTGGCGATGTCGGAGATGAACTCGACCAGGTGGTCAATTTGGGCCATCTCCGCCTCGAGGGCGTCGATCGCCTCGACGGCCTCCTCGGACTCCGCCTCGATCTCGTCCATGCCGTCTTTGGCCGCCTGAGCGGCCTGCTTCCCGCGGCGGCCGGTTTCCGCCGTCCGCGCCGCGATGTCGGCGACCTCGTTCGAGGAGGCCGCGATCTCCTCGGTTGTCGTCGAGAGCCCCTCCATCTCCCCGGAGACGGCCTGCAGTTCCTCGTGCTGTCTGTCCGCACCGTCCGAAATCGCCTGGATCGACTCGGTCACCTGTTCGCTGGCCGAGCGGACCTCCTCGCTCGAGGCCGTGACCTGCTCACTCGCGGTGGCGACCTCGTGGGCGAATCGCTTGACGCCGTCGGTCGTCTCCTCGAGTTCCTCGAGCATTGCATTGAACGAATGAGCGATGTCGGTCATCGCCTCGCTCCGGCTCTCGGGGTCGAGTCGTCGGGTGAGGTCGCCGTCGGCAGCCTCCTCCATCACGACGCGGTACTCGTCGGCTTTCGTCTCGAGGTGACGGGCCATCGCCTCGGATTCGGCGCGGGCTTTCTCGGCGTCCGTCCGAGCCCGCTCGGCCTCACGAATCTGCTCGCGAAGCGACGTTCGCATGCTGTCGAACGCCACGAACAGCTGTCCGATCTCGTCGACGCGGTTCGTCTCGAGGTCGACCTCGAGGTCCCCGCGTTCCATGTCCGCCGCTCGGTCCCGGAGGCGTCCGAGCGGGGCGACCGTCTGCCGCCCGAGGACGACCGCGACGAGCCCCAGCGCGAGCAGGCTCACCAGGAGCATCGCAAGGACGTTCTGGCCCACGTCCGTTGCCACGCCGTAGGCCGCGTCGGTGGGCACGCTCGAGACGGCGACCCACTGGGTGTCGGCGACGGGGACGTACGCGCGGACGTAGTCGCCCTCGTTCTCGACCGTCATCCGTCCGCCGAGGGCCGCTTCGACGGCTTCCCCGTCGAGGTCGTCACCGCCGAACGCGAGCGAGCCCGGCGCCAGCACCCCGTTCCGGTCGCTGTCGACGATCATCGTCGTCGAGGCCGCGCCGGGCTGGTCGAGCTGGTTGACGCGGTACTCGAGGGCACCGATCAGCACCACCACGCGGTCGTCGTCGCCGGCGACCGGGCTGGCGAAGGCCATCACCTGATCACCCAGGGCCTCTGACTCGTAGGCCTCCTCGGTGTTCCAGACCGCTTCCTCGTTGCCGAGTTCGCTCGCGAAATCGGCCTCAGTCCAGGGCTCCTCGACTGACTCGAGGGAGACGTCCCGGTACTGGGAACTCGTACTGGTCTCGATCGTTCCCGTCTCGGCGTTCACGACGTGGATCGCCCGGACGTCGACGGAGAGGCGTGCCTGCGATTCGACGATCGCCCCCTGCACTTCCTGGACGTCCTCGGAACGCAGCGTCTCGTCGGTCGAACTCGTTCGCGTCTGGACGCGCATCGACTCGACCCAGTCGCCGATTCCCTCCGCCTGCAACTCGGCCGTCGAGGCGAGCTGGTCGGTCGCGTCGTCGCGAACCGTTCGGTCGATCTCCGTGTAGCTGACCGCGCCGACGGCGCCGATTACGAGCGTCACGGCGAGAATCGAGATGACGAATTTGAGCAGGTACCGCCGGCGAATCGGGTCCGGAACGAGTCGCGAGAGACGGCTCATTCGAGACTCACCTCGTCCAGACTGGCGATGCCACCGTCGGCACTTTCGTCGAACTCCCAGTACTCGAACGTCGCGTCCACCGTATCACCGTTCGTATCGAAGACGACCGAACTCGAGGCCCCCTGGTACTCGACGGGGTCGCCGGCGGCAGCTCGCTCGAGACCCTCTGTGAGGGTCGCGGGCGTCACAGTCGTTCCGGACTCGCTCGTGACGGCGTACATCGCGCTCCGGATGGCCGTCCCGTCGTTCTGCCCGGCGTACGCGTTTGCGAGCAACAGCGCCGCCGACGCGTCGTAGGCGTGGGCGGTGAAGATGCCCGGATCGGCGTCGTAGGCGTCCGTGAAGAGGTCGGCGAACTCGTCGGCGTACGGACCGGCCGAGAGCGGGGCCGTCCCGCGGATGCCGTCGAGGGAGTGGTCGACGGCCTCGTGGAGCGTCGGATCTCGCATCCCTTCAGTCACCAGCACGTCCTCCTCTCCGCCGGTGTCGAAGAAGTCCGTGAGGATGCGCGCGCCGGTCAACGGATAGCCGATGAGCACCAGCAGGTCCGGGTCGTCGGCTCGAGCAGACTCGAGTTCCGCCTCGAACGATCGGTCGTCCTCCTCGTCCTCGAGGGGTTCGAACGGCACCCGGTTCGTCACTGTTCCGTCGTGTTCCGCCTCGAACGCCTGGGTGAACGCCTGGCTCAACTGCCAGCCGTAGTCGTTGTTGACGTACAGGACCGCCGCGCTGTCGTGGCCCAGGTCGCTCGCGGCGCGTTCGGCGAGGACGACGGCCTGCAGGGAGTCCGAAAGCGCCGTCCGAAAGACCAGTCCACCGTCGTTCAGCGACGTAATTGTCGGGGTCGTACTCGCCGGCGAGCAACAGACTGCCCGGTACGGAATCAAGACCTGCTGGGTCGCCTGCAACGTGACGTCCGAAGCGGCCGGCCCGTTCACCATGGGGTACCCCGCCTCGACGAGTTCGACGGCCCGCTGGACGCCGGTCACCTGATCGGCGGCGGTGTCGACGACGCTGTAGTCGACATTCATATCGACCGCGTCGGCGATCTGATCTGCAGGCAGGATCGCCGCGTCCCGAATAGGCTTCCCTACTGCCTCGAGGTCGCCCGTCAGTGGTTGCATCACGCCGAGTTTGATCGTTCGATCCGTTTCATCCTGACTCTGGCCGTCGCTCGAGGGAACGAACTCGCGAACGTCGTTCAGGCAGCCGGCCAGCGCGGTCAGGCTGCCGGCACCAACGGCAGCGAGCACCGTACGCCTGGGGGGGTGAAGTCATACGCCTGTATTAGAGGTCATATTAATAATTGTTTATACAAACATTGGAAATAGTACAGCAATAACGAGATAACGAGTGTATTTGTGAGTACATAGTACAACATATATTCATAAGGAATGGACGATCACCGGAACGGATTGGAAAATGGCAGAGAGCCGGACGAACTCGAGTCACCCAGAACTATTCGACGACCTCGCACCGTCTCGGTCTCTTCGCCCTACGGAAAAGTCGCATACTCCGCACATCCTTTGGCAAAAATCTGCCCTGCGAGAACGACGTTCTCGCTGGTCCTTTCGCTCACTCCGTTCGCGAAGACATCAAAAACCGCTCGCTCACGCCGTTCGCTCACGGGCCGAACACTACGCCAGCGGCGTCCGCTCGACTACCTGGCCGTCGTACGTCGGATACTGCTCGACGATCTCGCCGTCGTCGACGTCACCCGCTTCGATCATCTCTTCGAGCAGCCACCAGGCGACCTCGACGTGGTTCGACTTCACGGTGTAGAACTCCTCGGGGACCCCGAGCGCCTCGAATCTCGAGGGGGCGACTCGCGTCTTCCCGTAAACCAGGGTCCCGTCGTCGGTGACGTCGTCGAACTCGCGGCGCACTGTCCGGGCCATCCGCTTGAGTCGCCGCCGGTGCTGGGCTGCGTCCTTGAATACCGAGGTGCAGAAGTAGACCTTCGGGTGGTCGCCCATCACCTCGAGGATGCCGTCGCGGTCGTTGTCGACGGCGCTCATGTGTCCCTCCTTCAGTTCGAACCCTTCCGCCTGCATTCGGCGGTAGTTACCGTGGGACATCTCGAACTCGTTGACGTTACAGAAGTCGGCGGCGCCCTCGTCGAGGAATTCGAGGAACTCCGTCTCGGGACGGATGCCGGGGATCTCGAAAGCGGGGGTGAGCCCCTCCTCGCGGGCGACGTAGAGGATGTCCTCCCACTCGGTGCCGTGGAGGTCGCCCCACTGCTCGAGCGGCGGGTGGAAGCGAATCTCGTCCAGGCCGGCCTCCGAGAGTCGTCGCATGTTCTCCCGTCCCCCCGGAATGCCGGTGTAGAGGTGAGTGTGGTGGTCCTCGCCGAACTCGTCTTTCAGCAAGGAAAGGTAGTGACAGGTGCGCTCGAGGGCCTCCTGGGGCTCGCCGCCGGTGATCGAGGTGCCGAGGGCGTCCATCCGGTGGGCCTCGGTGAGCACGTCCTCGTCGGACTCGACGAGGCGCTCGTTGGCGTAGACGTCCGTGACGTTCTTGCGGTTCTCCCCGAGCGGGCAGTAAAAGCAGTCGCGCTGGTCGCAATAGCCGTAGACGAACAGCACCATCTTGCCGCCTTTCGCACACTGCTCACAGCCCTTCGAGATCATTCGATAGCACTGATTTGGTCTCGAGGGCCAAAAGCGGTACGAATCGCCGCGTGCGAATTGTTCTCGTGCGTTCTCCACGATCTTACCGACCGTCTCCGGGAAGAGAGTCGAGCGGACCGACGGGAGGTTTGGCCGACGTACATCGTGAATTTCGCTATTTTATCAATTACCGTGTCCACATTCGCGTCACTCGAGCGGACACTCACCGAAAACCTCGCAGAAATTCAAGCCGTTCGCCGGTGTCCGAGGCGTATGGAGGAAGTCAAACTCAGCCGCGTCGAACACGAACTCTCGGAGCTCTCGTACCCGATCACGCGAGCGGACGCCGCCGTCGAGTTGAACGACGTGACGCTGTTGCTCGCCGACGGGGAAGCCAACCTCGGGTCGCTCGTCGAGGACACGCACAGCGAGGAGTACGACTCCGCGGACCAACTCGAGGACTCGCTGTACAACGTCCTGCCGATGGAAGCCGTCGGCGAACCCTACCAGTCCGAGGGGGAGGGATAGGTCGGTTTCGTCCTGGTCCCCGTTTACGCTCTCGTCCGCCGTCGCTCGCGTCCACGTCCGGTGTTCGCCCGCTCACCCAATCACCCACTCGCACCCCACCAACTCGAGCCCACTGGACCCGCCGAATCGGGGACGCTCGAGGACGACTCGACACCCGCCGTGAGAATCGACCGAGATACTGAAACCGTGCAAATGAGTCCATCCAAAAGACTGACGTCGCCAGACGGAGGTTCGAATAGTATGACCGAACGTTCCGCGATCGTGCTCGCGGCCGGGGAGGGAAGCCGCCTTAGACCGCTGACCAAGCATCGGCCGAAACCGATGCTCCCGGCGGCGACGAGGCCGATCCTCGAGCACGTCTTCGACGCGCTGATCGACGCGGGCGTGACCGAGATCACGACCGTCGTGGGCTACCAGCGAAACCGCGTCCAGTCGCACTTCGGGCCGACCTACCGAAACGTCCCGATCAAGTACGTCAAACAGGAGAAGCTGCTGGGAAGTGGCCACGCGCTCCTGGCCGCAGAAGACGCCCACCGGGACCACCAGGGGCCGACGCTCGTCGTCTACGGCGACCAGCTCGTCGACGGCGACATCGTCGCGGACGTACTCGAGTCCCACGACGAGGACTCGGTGGCGACGCTCGGCCTGATCCCGACCGACAACGTCGGCGAGTACGGCGGCGTCCTCACGGACGACGGCGAGGTGACCGAGATCGTCGAACGACCGCTCGACGACCGCGAGTACACCCTCAACGCTGGCGTCTACGTCTTCGACGACCTGATCTTCGAGGCGATCCGCGGGGTCAACCCGCGCGTGGGTGAACGGTCCCTCATCGACGGCATCTCGAGCCTGGTCGACGACGAGACCGCCAGCGTTCGGGGCGTCGTCTCCGACGGCCTCTGGGTCGACGCGACCTACCCGTGGGACCTGCTGACCATCGCTGAGGACCTCCTCGCCAGGGGCGGCGTCGACAGCCAGGTGTCGGCGGACGCCTACGTCCACGAGTCCGCGACGATCGTCGACCCCGTCGTCGTCCCCGCCGATTGCGTCATCGGGGCGGGGTCGGTCGTGGGACCGAACGTCTGTCTCGGCGAGAACGTGACGGTCGGTTCGAACGTCTCGCTCACGCACGCCGTCGTCGATGCCGACACGCGAGTCGAAGACGGGGCGACGGTCCGCGACTGCGTCACCGGCCGCGGAGCGCGAATCGGCCCCGGGTCGACCGTCGTCGGCGGGCCGAGCGACGTCCAGATCAACGACGCGGTCCACCGGGACGTCGACTTCGGCGCGCTGTTCGCCGACCACGCCCACGACGAGGGCGGATCGACGTTCGCCCCCGGCGTAATCGTCGGCGCCGACGCCTACGTCCAGGCGGGATCGACGCTTCGCGGAACGATCGAGGACGACGTGGAGGTGCGTTCCTGATGTGTGGCATCATCGGCTTCGTCGGCAACGGCAAGGGCGAGACCGACGCGCTCGACGTCCTGATGACCGGGCTCTCGGGCCTCGAGTACCGGGGGTACGACTCCGCCGGCGTCGCCCTCGGGGATACGGACCTTCGCGTCCACAAGCGCCAGGGCGAGGTCTCCTCACTCGAGGAGACCCTGGAGGCGAACGAACCGGGCGGCGAGTCCGTCGGCATCGGCCACACCCGCTGGAGCACCCACGGCCCGCCCTCGGACGTGAACGCTCACCCGCACACCGACGCGGAGGGCCGGGTCGCCGTCGTCCACAACGGCATCATCGAGAACTACCAGTCGCTCCGGACGGAACTGCGCGAGGCCGGGGTCACGTTCCAGAGCGACACCGACACCGAGGTCGTCCCCCATCTGATCGCCCGCGGCCTCGAGGACGGCCTCGACCCCGAGTCGGCGTTCCGGGCGGCCATCGAGCGCCTTGAGGGCAGTTACGCCATCGCCGCCGTCTTCGAGGGGTCGGAGACGGTGTACGCGGCCCGCCACGAGTCGCCGCTCGTACTCGGCCTGGGCGAGGACGGCCACTACCTGGCGAGCGACGTCCCGGCGTTCATCGAGTACACCGACCGCGTGATCTACCTCGACGACGGTGAGTTCGCGACGCTCACCGGCGACTCGATCCGGATCACCGATTCGGACGGCGAGGTCGTCGAGAGCAGCGTCGAGACCATCGAGTGGGACGCCGAGGACGCCGGCAAGAGCGGCTACGACCACTACATGCTCAAGGAGATCCACGAACAGCCCACTGCGATCCGGGAGTGTCTCCGCGGGCGACTCAACGAACTCACCGGCCGGATCGAACTCGAGGAACTGGCGGACATCGCCTTCGACGGCCCCGTGACGTTCGTCGCCTGCGGGACCTCCTATCACGCCGCGATGTTCGGCGTCTCGCTGTTGAACCGCTGGGGCGTCCCCGCCCAGGCCACCCTGGCGAGCGAATTTACGGCTGACACGATGCCACTCACGGACGACTCGCTCGTCGTCGGCGTCACCCAGAGCGGCGAGACAGCCGACACGATGCGCGCGCTTCGGGAGGCGAACCGGGCGGGCGCAACGACGCTCGCCGTGACGAACGTCGTCGGCAGTTCGGCCGCCCGCGAGACCGATCACGTCCTCTACATCCGCGCCGGCCCGGAGATCGGCGTCGCCGCCACGAAGACGTTCGCGAGCCAGCAGGCCGCACTCACCATGGTCGCCGCCGCGCTGAGCGACCACCGTTCCCGCGAGTTGATCCAGTCGCTCCGATCGATAGCCGATGCCATCCAGCAGGTGCTCGACACCTCGAGCGCCCGGGAGGTCGCTCACGCCTACCGCGACGCCGACGCGTACTTCTTCATCGGTCGCAGCCTCAACTACCCCGTCGCGCTCGAGGGGGCGCTGAAGCTCAAGGAGATTTCCTACGAACACGCCGAGGGCTTCGCGGCGGGCGAGTTGAAACACGGCCCCCTCGCGCTTGTCGGCCCAAACACGCCCGTGTTTGCGCTCGTGACCGGCGACGGCGAGGAAGCCGAGAAGACCATCGGCAACGTCAAGGAAGTCGAGGCCCGCGGCGTCCCCATCGTCGCGGTCACCGACGGCCAGTCTGACGTCGAGCGCTACGCGGATCACGTCCTCGAGATTCCGGCGCTCGAGGCCGTCGCGAGTTCGGTCGTGGCGAACGTCCAGCTCCAGCTGGTGTCGTACTGGATCGCCAACGAACTGGGTCGATCGATCGACAAACCCCGGCACCTGGCGAAGAGCGTCACCGTCGAGTGATCGCGGAGAACGTCACCGGCGAGTGATCGGACGATCGCTGCCGGAAAAGTGCGAGATTTGTGGTGGTTCGTTGGTGGTGGTGGAACAGTTCCAAATCTCGCAGCCGTAGTATTCAGTTATTCACGTATATTACTATTGGTTGAACTTTGTTCGGTTAATCTGTGAGGTCACAGACCGCCGTTCTGTATGGAATCGGTCGGGCGGCTGTAGCCGTCGGTTCGGCGGTATCCGGCTCAGTCGCTGCCACGGTGGGTCGCCTCGAGAACGTCCTCCGGCGGCTCCTCGTCGCCCCTGGTGGCCGTCGAGTGGAGGAAACAGGCCGCACGCTGATCGCCGTCGACCGGGACGAGCGCCGGGTCGTGTTCGCGACACTTCGGCATGACCGCCGGACAGCGGCTGGCGAAGTTACACCCCGTCGGCGGGTATCGCGGGTCCGGAATCTCGCCCTCGAGGGTGATCCGCTCGCTCGAGCGCTGTGAATCGGGATCGGGGTCGGGAATCGCGCTCAACAGCGCCTCCGTGTAGGGGTGTTTCGGATCGGCGAAGAGCGCGTCAACGGGCCCGGTCTCCACGAGTCGGCCGAGGTACATCACGGCGACGCGGTCGGAGACGTGGCGGATGACCGAGAGGTCGTGACTGATGAAGATCATCGAGAGGTCGCGTTCGGCCTTGATCCGCTCGAGGAGGGCCAGGATCTGGCCCTGGACGCTCACGTCCAGCGCGCTGGTCGGCTCGTCCGCGATCAGGACGTCCGGATCGACCGCGAGCGCCCGGGCGACGCCGACGCGCTGTTTCTGCCCACCGGAGAGTTCGTGGGGGTGGCGGTGACGGGTCTCAGCGTCGAGACCAACCTCCTCGAGCAGGTCGATCACGCGGTCGGTGACCGTCTCGTTAGGTGCCAGCGTCGCGTGTTTCTCGACCGCGAACCCGAGAATGCGCGCGACTCGCTGGCGCGGGTTGAGCGACGAACTGGGGTCCTGAAAGACGAACTGGACCCGCTGGCGGAGCTTCTCGTCGGGGGTCTCCGCGAGGGAGACGCTGTCGAGCCGGATGTCGCCCTCGGTCCGCTCCTCGAGCGCGATACAGAGGCGCCCGAGGGTCGTCTTGCCGGAGCCGCTCTCCCCGACGAGTCCGACGGTTTCGCCCGCGCGAAGCGAGAGCGAGACGCCGTCGACGGCCTGCACCGGCGGCGATCCCTTCGGGAGCAGGCGATCGAGCAGCGAGGTCGAGGTGTCGAACTCCTTTCGAACGTTCTCGATCTCGAGGATGGGGTCGCCGACGTCGGTCGTCCGCGAGTCGGCCGTCTCGGAGGCCTCGGCGGGCACGGGCTCGAGGACGCCGATTTCGTCGGTTCGAATGCAGGCTGCTCGCTGGACAGCGCCGTCGTCGGTCGGCGGCGATGCGGTTCCAGCGGCGGTTTCGGCGGGGGTTTCAGCGGCGGTCTCGGAACTCCCCGCTGGGGCACCGTCGCCTCTCTCGACTGGCTCGAGCGGCGGATCGTCCGCCTCGCAGGCCGCCGTCGCGTACGGACAGCGCGGGGCGAAGTTACAGCCACTCGGCCGGTTTCCGGGCTGGGGAACGGTCCCCTCGAGCAGTTCGGGAACGTGGTCAGTCAGCCGCGGCATCGACCGGAGCAGGCCCGCCGTGTAGGGGTGACGGGGTTCGGTGAACACCCGCTCGGTCAGCCCCTGCTCGACCATCCGTCCGGCGTACATGACGCCCACGCGGTCGGTCGACTCCGCGACGACCCCCAGGTCGTGGGTGATGAGGACCACGCTGAGGTCGCGAGAGTCCCGGAGGTCCTCGAGTAACTCGAGGATCTGGGCCTCGATGGTCACGTCTAGCGCCGTCGTCGGTTCGTCGGCGATCAGCACCTCGGGATCGCAGCAGATGGCGATCGCGATGAGCACCCGCTGGCGCTGACCACCGGAGAGTTCGTGCGGATAGGACTCGAAGACGTCAACGGGGTCCGGCAGGCGCACCTGCTCGAGCAGGGAGAGCGCCGTCTCCCGCGCTTCCTCGTCGGACAGCTCCCGGTGCTGGTGGAGCGTCTCGAGGAGTTGCGTGCCGACGGTCAACACCGGCGTGAGCGAGGTCATCGGGTCCTGGAAGACCATGGCGATCTCCGATCCGCGGATCGACTGCAGCGTCGAGTCGGACATCGTCGTCAGATCGGCGCCGTCGAACGTGACCGAGCCCGACGCGATCCGGCCGTTGTCCTCGAGTAGCCGCATGATCGAGTGAGCGGTGACGCTCTTGCCGGAGCCGCTCTCTCCGACGATGCCGAGGGTTTCCCCGCGCTCGAGGGTGAAGCTCACGTCCTCGATGGCGCGGATACCGCCCTCGTCGGTCGCGAATTCCGTCGTCAGTCCGTCGACCGATAGCAGTGGGTCACTCGTGCTCGTGTTCGTATTCGTGCCCGTGTTCGTACTCATACTCAGAACCTCCGTTCGGCGTTTTCGTGCGGATCGAGCGCGTCGCGCAGCCCGTCGCCGACCAGGTTGAAGCCCAGCACGGTGACGAAGACGGCGACCCCCGGGAACACCGAGATCCAGGGGGCGTTGCTCATGTAGCTACTTCCGTCGGCGACCATCTGCCCCCACGAGGCCTGGGGCGGCTGGACGCCGAGACCGAGGAACGAGAGGGAGGCTTCCGCGATGATGGCGAACGCCATCAGCAGAGAGGCCTGGACCAGCAGCGGCGAGAGGCAGTTCGGCAACACCTCCCGGAAGACGATGTGACGTCTCGAGTAGCCGAGGGCCTCGGCGGCCTCGACGTACTCCTCCTCGGTGACCGAGAGGGCGCTGCTGCGGGCGATGCGGGCGAACTGCGGGATGTAGACGATCCCCAGCGCGATGATGACGTTCTGGAGGCTGAATCCGAGTGCGGCGACGACGCCAATCGCGAGGATGAGCGCGGGGAACCCGAGCAGCACGTCCACCCCGCGCATGATGACCGTCTCCGTGTACCCCTTCGCGTAGCCGGCGAGTACGCCGAGCAGCGAGCCGATCACGGCGGCGACCGAGACCGCCGTGAGCGCGACCTGCACCGACACCTTCGCGCCGTAGATCGTTCGCGACAGGACGTCGCGGCCCAGTTCGTCGGTTCCGAACGGGTGGTCCGCGCTCGGGCCCTCGAGCGGGGTGAAGGCGGGGTCGTTCGGGTCGTGGTGGACGGTTTCGATGATCGCCCCGCCGAAGAACTGCTCGTCGACGAACGCGAGCACGCCGACGACGACGATCACCGACACGACCGCGAGCCCGGCGACCGCCAGTTTGTGCGCCGCGAAACTCCGAACGAACCGGCGGAACCGCTCCTGACGGGCGCTCGAGACGACGCTCATTGGGCGCTCACCCGAGGATCGAGGTAGCCGTACGTGAGGTCGACGAGCAGGTTGATCGCGACGAACAGGGTTGCGACGACGAGGACGGCCCCCTGTACCGCCGGGTAGTCCTGCTGGAGGACGGCGAACCAGATTAGCCGCCCCATGCCGGGCCAGGCGAACACCTGCTCGACGACGACGGTGGCCGAGAGGAGGTAGCCGAACTGCAACCCGGCGACGGTGATGACGGGCAACAGCGCTCCCTTCAGGACGTGGGCGGTCATGATTCGTCGCGTCGAGAGTCCCTTCGCCTTCGCCATCCGCACGCTATCGGAGCGGAGGTTCTCGAGGACGGCCGAGCGGGTCTGGCGCGTCAACAGGGCGGCGTAGGCGGTCCCGACCGTCACCGCCGGCAGGAAGACGCTCTCGAGCGCTCCGACGGGATCGTCCATCGGCGAGACGTAGTTCCCCGCGGGGAAGATTCCGAGCGACGTCGCGAAGAAGAGGATGAGGAGCAGACCGAGCCAGAAGTTCGGGATCGAGATGCCCGAGAGCGCACCGAGCGTGACCGCGAAATCGGTCTTCGACCCCTTGCGGACTGCACTCACCATACCGGCAGGAATTGCGATGAGTATGGCGACGACCATCGAGGAAACGGCGAGGAACAGCGTCGCTGGCAGACGACTCACGATCAGGTCCGAGACGGCCCGACCCTGGACGAGCGAGCGGCCGAAGTCGCCCTGGAGCACGTTCGAGAGCCACGAGAAGTACTGGATGTACAGCGGCTGGTCCAGTCCGTGGGCGGCCCGGACCGCTTCGATGTTCTCCTCGGTCGCCTGGATGCCGAGCATGTTGACGACCGGGTCGCCGGGAGCCGCGTGGACGATCAGGAACACGACCGCCGAGACCCCGGCCAGCACTGGAACCGTCTGGAGCGTCCGCACCGCGACGTAGCGAAGGAAGTTCATCGAGCGATCAGGCCACCTCCGGCGACGTGAAGCGTAAAATCATGGGTAGGTCGTTTTCACGTGCTCGCTTAAGTGTTGTGTCGGATTCGTGGGTATCCCGAGTTACCTGAAATTCGTTCATTATTTCGATTGGAGAGTTGGATCGTGTTGATCGACTGGTGGCTCGACTCCGGGCGGACGCTCCCACCGGCAGCCGCTCGAACGGTCCGGGCTACGCCTCCATCGCCGCGTCGGCGACCTCGAGGGCCGCGTCGATCGCCGCAACGGCCTCGTCGATCTCCGCCCGGGTGATCGTCAGCGGCGGCGCAACGATGAGCGTGTTGATCATGTTGGCGACGTAGGTCCCGTGCTCGAGGGCGCGGGCGGCGACCTCGTCGACGACGGTCGACCCCTTCGAGAGTTTGTCCTTGCGCGTCCCGAAGGGGGCCCGCTCGTCGGTCCGCTTCGTGAGTTCGATCCCGTGGAACAGCCCGGTTCCGCGGACGTTCCCGACGCTCGGGTGGTCGACTTCGAGCGAGGCGATTCGGTCGCCCAGGTACGAGCCGACCTCGTTCGCTCGTTCGATCAACCCCTCGGATTCGTAGGTCTCGACGGCCGCCAGCCCCGCCGCGCAGGCGACCGGGTGGCCCGCGTAGGTGTGGCCGTGCGTGAACATGTTGTCCTCGAAGTGGGCGGCGATTTCGTCGGTTACGACGGTCGCTGCCAGCGGTTGATAGGCGCCCGTGAGCCCCTTCGCCATCGTCATGACGTCGGGGGTCACGTCGAAGAGGTCGCTGCCGAACCACTCGCCGGTCCGACCGAACCCGGTCATCACCTCGTCGCAGACGAGCAACGCGCCGTGGTCGTGGGCGATCTCCTTCAGCCGCGGGAGGTACTCTGCAGGCGGGACCAGGATGCCGTTCGAGCCGACGACCGGTTCGACCAGCACCGCCGCGACGGTGTCGCCCTCGAGCATCAGCATTTCGTCGATGTACTCGAGGCTCTCCATGGGGTCGAGCGTCGACCCGTAGGCGTAGGGGTCGGGTGCTTTGATCGCGCCCGGAATGCCGGGTTCGGCGGCGAGTCGGCGGGGGTCGCCGGTGACGCTGATCGATCCCGCCGTCGCGCCGTGGTAGGAGCGGTACCGGGAGACGATCTTGTCCTTGCCCGTGTAGAACTTCGCGATCTTGATCGCGGCCTCGACCGCCTCGGTGCCGCTGGTCGAAAAGAACGACTTCGAGAGGTTTCCCGGCGTCACCTCGGCGAGTTTCTTCCCGAGTTCGGCCCGCGCTTCGGTGGCGAAGCCCGGCGCGAAGTACGCCCCCGCTCGAGCCTGGTCGGCGATAGCGTCCTCGACCGCCGTCGCCGAGTGACCGAGGTTCGAACACATGAGTTGCCCGGAGAAGTCGACGTACTCGTTCCCGTCGGCGTCGGTGAACCGGGCGCCATCACCACCGACGATCTGGGTCGGCGAGACCTCGCTCTGGTAGGCCCACGTCCCGAAGACGTACTCCCTGTCCATCGCCTCGACGGCGTTCAGCCCGTCGCTCGAGTTATCCGTTACCATGTCCCTACCACGGCTATCGGACTCTGTTGATTAATATTTATCCCTTAATCAGATTTCTCGGACAAAATTCTACATTTCAGGGTTACACAGCATTCAGTCCATATTTTCTATGTATAGGGAGTACAATATCCATAATTTCAGAAGCCTTATAGTGGCTGGCGGACAGCCCTAGACGAATGCTACACGATACCACCGAACAGTTCGGGGCGGTGAAAAACTACGTCGACGGGGAGTGGGTCGCCCCTGGCGCGGACGGCCAGGACGTGGTGAACCCGGCGACCGGCGACGCCCTCGGATACGTCGGCTTCAGCACCGACGAGGACGTGGACGCGGCCGTCGAGGCCGGGATGGCCGCCTTCGAGGACTGGCGAGAGACGCCCGTCGAGGCGCGCATCCAGCCGCTGTTCGAGCTGAAGCGCCTCCTCGAGGACCACCTTGACGAACTCACGGAGATCCTCGTCCGCGAACACGGAAAGACCATGGGCGAGGCTCGAGGGGAACTCCGACGAGGCATCGAGAACGTCGAAGTCGCCTGCGGCATCCCGACGCTCATGCAGGCGGGACACGTCCAGCACGCTGCCCCCGACATCGACGAGACGGCCGTCAGGGAGCCTCTCGGCGTGTTCGCCGCCGTCACCCCGTTCAACTTCCCCGGCATGATTCCGCTGTGGTTCCTCCCGTACGCGGTCGCAACCGGGAACAGTTTCATTCTGAAGCCAAGCGAACGAGACCCGCTCGTGACCCAGCGGCTGTTCGAACTCATCGAGGAGGCCGGCTTCCCCGACGGCGTCGTCCAGCTCGTCAACGGGAGCGTCGACACCGTCGACGCCCTCCTCGAACACCCCGACGTCGCCGGCATCTCCTTCGTCGGTTCCACCCCCGTCGCGAAACACGTCTACGAGAAGGCGGCCGCTCACGGCAAGCGCGTCCAGGCCCAGGGTGGGGCGAAGAACCACGTCGTCGTCTCCGCGACCGCCGACCTCGAGTTCGCCGCCGAGAAGACGGTGAGTTCCGCGCTGGCGTGCTCGGGCGAACGCTGTCTGGCCAACGACGTCGTGCTGGTCGAAGAGGCCGTCTACGAGGAGTTCGTCGACCTCCTCGCCGCAGAGACCGAGAGACAGGTCGTCGGCGACGGTCTCGACCCCGAGACCACCGTCGGTCCGCTGATCACGCCCGAACACGAGGAGCGGGTTCGAGAGTTCATCGAAACCGGCCTCGAGGAAGGGGCCGAACTGGTCGTCGACGGCCGGGACGTCGGTCGCGACAGCGAGGGCAACTTCCTCGGCCCCTGTCTCTTCCGGGACGTGAGCCCCGAGATGACCATCTGCCGAGAGGAAATATTCGGCCCCGTCCTCGGCGCGATGGCGGTCGAGAACGTCGCAGAGGGAATCGAGGTCATGAACCGCAGCGACTTCGGCAACGCCGCGAGCCTCTTCACCGAGAGCGGGTCGGAGGCTCGCCAGTTCCGCCATCGGGCGGAGGCGGGCAACCTCGCGGTCAACGCGGGGACGGCCGCGCCGATGGCCTTCTTCCACTTCGGTGGGCAGAAGGACTCGTTCTTCGGCGATCTCCACGCCCAGGCGGAGGACGTCG
The DNA here is from genome assembly GCF_042663665.1 of Saliphagus sp. GCM10025317. Taxonomy (NCBI): domain Archaea; kingdom Methanobacteriati; phylum Methanobacteriota; class Halobacteria; order Halobacteriales; family Natrialbaceae; genus Saliphagus; species Saliphagus sp. GCM10025317. Next base: position 463,057 of record NZ_JBHTAQ010000005.1, on the reverse strand, counting down.
TTCGGTTCTACACCGACGAGACGGTGTACATCGAGCGCTGGCCGAACGCATAGGTCGACGTCTTCGGACCCCTACCCACACCCATCTCCCGTTCCCCTCGACGGCGGGAAACGCGCCTCGAGTCGAGTCGAGACGCCGATCAGCGATCCCCGTCCTGGACGATCCGCTTCATCTCCTCAGACATCACCGAGACGACCCGCGGAGTGCTCTTGATCTCGTCCATGACGAATCTCGAGGACGTTTCCTTCACGCCCTCGATGCCGACGATTTCGTCGATGACCTCGTTCATCTGTTCGCGGTCCTGGACGCGCACGATCGTTACGAAGTCCACGTCGCCCATCGTGTAGTAGACCTGTTCGATGCCGTCGATCGCCGCGAGTTCGGTCCCGATGTCCTCGGAGTACCCTTGCTCGTGGGTGACCGAAATCTCCGTCAGCGCCACCATGTCCAGTCCGAACGGCACCGGATCGAGGTCGGCCGTGATCCCGCGGATGACGCCCCGGTCCTTGAGTTTCTCGAGTCGGTAGTGGATCGCGGATTTAGATAGGCCAAGTTCCTCCGAGAGGACATTGAGGTTGACGTCGAAGTCGTTCTCGACGTACTCGAGGAGGTCAACGTCCGTCTGATCGAAGGTCTCGCCCCGAGAGCGCGTGTTCGACATACTTCACGTAGAGCGCCGTCTCACATAAAAACGTGTGTCTTCACGAGTATCTGATAGGTTCCACGGGTATCTGACAGGTCACCGGTCCGCTGCCGGGCGTTCGAGCGCGGTAACGGCACCCTGCTCCCGGGCGCGACGCGCGATCCCAATCGTCTCGGCGTGGTAGGCCCCGCCCAGGCTCGCCTCGATGTGGACGTCCTCGAGGCCGCCGATCACCACGACGTCCGAGAGCACGTCGGCGGCGGCGTGCGTGACGGCCACTTCGGCGTCGGGCGCGAGGTACGGCGTCGTCGCGGTGGTGATCGCCTCGATCACGTCGCCTCGAGCGCCGTCGTGGGGGACGTCCGCGCCGAAGCGCGCGCCGTCGTACTCGAGGTCGAGGGAGACGCCCGATCCCGTCTCGGCGGGCGAAACGGTGATCGCGCCGACATCGGTCTCGCGGGTCACGGACTCGGAGAGCGTCGCGCGGGCCTCGCCGTCGATCGGTTCCGTGCCGACCTCGCGTACGGCCCTCGCGAGCGCGGGATTCGGGAGTCCCGCGGGGTGGCTCACGACCGCGTCGGGGCCGAGCGTCGTCGCGTAGCAGAAGCGGTGTTCCGGCCGGGAGAAGTCCCACTCGCCGGCGATTCCGGTGACGGACGCGGCGGTGACGCCACAGAGGCGGAGGGGGCCGAGGACGTGTTCGACCACGAACGCGCGGTCGTCGCCGGTGTCGGCGGCGTCCGGCTCGACGAGGTCGACGCGCACGTCAGCCTTGCGGACGCACTCGAGAGTCGCCGGGATGCCGTTGACCTCAATGCCCGGCTCCGACCGGGGTTCGACGCGAACGTACTCGCCCTCGACGGGCGCGGCGACGGTTCTCACGCCGATCCCTCCATACGGGCCAGCGTCTCCTCGAGGAGTCGCGTCCCGGTCGCGAACGCGTCCGCGCCGAACGGTTCACCCGGTTCGCCGGTCCCGAGCGCCACCTTGTCGGGGGTCGGCACGGCCTCGAGGGGCGATCCGGGCGCCAGCCAGTCGTACGCGCAGTCCCCGAGCACCGCGCGGTGGGCGCCCTCGACGGCCGTCCGCGTCGCTCGGGACGGTCGGGCACGGTCGACGCCCGAAACGTGCTCGAAGCGGACCGACTCGACGCTCGTGCAGGGTTCGAACCGGGACTCGATCTCGGTGAAGTCGGTCGTCGGCGTCGTCGCCGCCTCGAGGACGACCGTCAGCCGTTCGTCGCTGGTCTCGACGCCGGCCAGCGAGAACGTGGTCATTCCAGTCGTGAACACCCCGTCTCGGTCGTCCTCGATGGGATAGTGGGGATGAGACGGCTTCGCGGCCTCGAGGACGGCCGACAGTCGGTTCTCGTCGGTCTCGAGTCGCCGGTAGTTCGCGCTCGCCTCCGGCGCGTGCTCGAGGTCGACCGACACCCTCGCTCGTCCCCGCACGACGGTCGACAGTCGGCCCCCGAGGGGCTCGAGGACGAGCCAGGGACCCTCTGCAGTGAGATCCGCCTCGGGGTAGTGCAGTCGGGCGGTCGTGTCCGCGGCCGCGTTCGACTCCCCGTCCGCCTCCTCGCTCCCGGCGACCGTCGCCGCGACGGCGAGCAGCCCCGCTCGGGCCGCCTGAGGTCCGCGATAAACGGCCTCACCGGTTTCAGGGTCGGTCGCGACCTCGAGGTCGGCCAGCGGGTCGGTGCCGTCGAGCGGGCCGACGAGCAGGTTGACGGGCTCGCTCCGTCCACCTCGTCCGTCGCAGCCCCCGTCCGCTCCAGGGTCGTCCGAGCAGCGTTCGACCGCCTCGAGCGCTCGCTCTCGAATCGTTTCCGGCGACGGCAACTCAGCCATCCAGGTGCCCCATCAGATCCGCCGTCGCAGCGGCCATCACCGTCGCGGCCGTGACGACCTCCTCGACGGGCACGTATTCGTCCTCGACGTGAGCCTGCTCGAGCAGACCCGGCCCGTAGACGATGCACTCCTCGATGCCGGCGTCGTTGACGACGAAGCGCTGGTCGTCCGATCCCGGCGAGACGACGTACTCCGGCGGCCCGTGGTGGGGTTCGATCTCCCGCGCGAACGTCTGGGCGACGGTACAGTCCCGCGAGACGAGCGCGGGTTCGGCGAACATGATCTCTTCGTAGCCGACCCGCGCACCCGTCGCGGCCTCGGTCTCGGCCATCAGCGCCTCGAGCTCCTCGCGAGCGCCGTCGACGGTCTCCTCGGGGACGAGCACGCGGTAGAACGCGGCCGTACAGCGGTCGGGCACCACGTTCTCGGAGTAACCCGCGTCGATCATCGTCGCGGAGACGTCCGCCCGGGCCGACGCCGCGGGGACGACCGGTTCGTCCGTCGTCCGCTCGTGGAGGGTCTCGCGGTACTCGCCGATCCGCGAGAGGAAGTCGTTCATCGCCATCACGGCGTTCTCCCCGCCGTGGGCCATGCAGCCGTGAGCTTTCTCGCCGTGGGTGACGACACGGAACTTCAACACGCCGCGGTGGCCCAGGCAGATCCGCGAGGAGTCGAAGCACTCGGTGTAGACGCAGTAGTCGGTGTTCTCCCGGGAAATGTGTCCCTCCCGGACCAGTTCGCCGAGGCCGGTGAAGCCGCCGGTCTCCTCGTCGACGGTCATGCTCTGGGTGATCGAGCCCTCGAGCGGCACGCCCAGCTCTCGGAGTGCGTCGACGGCCAGCACGCTCGCGGCGATGCCGGACTTCATGTCGCTCGCCCCGCGGGCGTAGAGGTTCCCGTCCTCGAGGGTCGGCTCGTAGGGGTCGGTGGCCCAGTCTTCGCCCGCGGGGACTACGTCGTAGTGGCCCGTGAAGTGGATGTCGGGGCCGTCGCGCCCCTCGTCCAGTCGGGCGAGGACGTTCATCCGGTCGTGGTCGGTCCGGTCCGGGTAGTACTCCTCGACGACCTGGTCGGGGACGTCGATCACGTCCACATCGTACTCGCGCGCCTCGAGTTGCTCCCGGAGGAACTCGGCTCCCTCGCGGTAGTTTCGCCCCGGCGGGTTCTCGGTGTCGATCCGGAGGAACTCCGTCAGGAACTCGAGGCCGTCCGCCCGGCGCGACTCGACGGCGTCCGCGATAGCAGTTCGGGTTACCATGGTCAGATGTCGCGCCCCCCGTCGACCTCGAGGGCGGTGCCGGTGATCATCGAGGCGTCCTCGCTGGCAAGGAAGACGGCCGCGCCGGCGACGTCTTCCGGTTCACAGAGCCGACCGAGCGGAATGGTGTCGTGCATCGATTCGACGCTCAGGTCGCCGGCAGCGAAGTCCTGCAGCATCGGCGTGTCCGTCGCGACGGGACAGATGGCGTTGACGCGAATCCCGTCCTCGGCCAGTTCGTACGCCAGTTGCTTCGTGAGGCCGACCATCCCGGCCTTGGAGGCGACGTACGCCGAGAGCCCGGTCCGCGGACGAATCGCGGCGGTCGAGGCCGTGTTGAGGATTACGCCCGCGTCGCTCTCCCTGAGTTCGGGCACCGCGTACTTCGCCCCGAGAAACGCGCTCTTGAGGTTTACGTCGACGGTGGCGTTCCACGTCTCCTCGGTCACGTCCTCGATGGGTGTCGACTCCTGCGGGATCCCGGCATTGTTGTGGAGCACGTCCAGGCCGCCGAACGCCTCGACCGCGCAGTCGATCATCCCCTCGACGGCTGCTGGATCGGATACATCGGCGACGTGACTCCGGGCGGTCCCCCCGTCGGCCTCGACCGCCTCGACCGTCGCCGCGGCTCCCTCTTCGTCGAGGTCGACGACCAGCACGTTCGCACCCGTCGCCGCGAACCGCCGGGCGGTGGCTTCGCCCATCCCCGACCCGGCCCCGGTCACGAGGACGCTTCTGTCACTGTCAGACATACTCGAGGGTCAGTTCGAACGGACATGAAGTTTTGGGAGGCGGGGGTCGATATCGGGACCTTGTTCCGAATTTAGAAGAATTATAGAACAATATTCAACTATATATCGAGGGAGGATATTTTATTCAGACCCTCTGACTCACTCGTAGGTCGCCTCGTGGAGCGAGCGGAACGAGCCGTGCGGGTACTGTTCGAATCCCTCTAATCGGTCCGAGACGCCCTGGATCCGCTCGGGGTAGTAGGTGTAGACGGAGTACGCCTCCTCGTAGACGATCTGCTGAATCTCGTCGAGGAGTTCCTGGCGGTCTTCCTGGTCCGGTGTCTCGCGTTGGTCCTCGAGCAGCGCGTCGAGTTCGTCGTTGCTAATGTTCCAGACGTTGAGACCGTCGGTGTGGTGGAGGTAGAGCAACTCGTCGGGGTCGGCGAACGATTCCCAGTTGGAGACGGCAATCTCGAAGTCGCCCTCCTGCTCGCGGGTCCAGAACGTCGAGCCGTCGAGCGTCTGCACGCTCGCCTCGACGCCGATGTCCTCGAGCATGCTCTGAATGAGCGTCGCCGCCTGCTCGTGCTGGGTCGTCGTCGAACTGATGATCTCGAGCGAGAGGTCCTCGTGACCGGCCTCTGCGAGCAGGTCCTGGGCCTGCTGTGGGTCCCCATTCGGGTGATTGAAGTCAGAGAGGTCGCCGTTGTAGGCCGCGAACGAACTCGGGAGGATCGACTTCCCGGCCTCGCCGTACCCCTGCAGGACCGTCTCGACGATCTGTTCCTTGTCGATTGCCCACGCGATGGCCCGGCGGACCCGACGGTCGTCGAGCGGTTCGACGTCGGTGTTGAAATCGACGCGACCGGAGCTGACGTCCTCGGTGCGCATAACCGAGATGCCGTCGGCGCTCTCCACCTGGTCGACGTACTGGGGCGACAGCTGGTCGACGGCCTGGATCGACCCCGTCTCGAGCTGGGAGACCATCGAGGACTCGTCGGGGAGGATGCGGAACTCGATCTCGTCGATGTTCGGCAGGTCGTCCTGCCAGTAGTCGTCGTACTTTCGGAGTATCGCGTTTTGCCCCGAGTTCCACTCGACGAGTTCGTACGGACCGGTCCCGACCGGATTCGAGTTGTAGTCCTCGCCGTATTCGGTGACGGCCGCCTCCGAGAGCGGCCACATCACCTTCTCGACGTTGTCGAGGAACGGCGCGTGGGGGTGTGCGAGGTCGAAACGAACCGTGTAGTCGTCCTCGACGACGACCTCCTCGATCGCGCTGACGTAGTTCTTCCGGGGGTTCTCCTCGGTCTCGATCCACTCGTAGGTGTACTGGACGTCCGAGGCGGTGAAGTCCTCGCCGTTGTGGAACGTGACCCCCTCCTCGAGTTCGAACACGTACTGGGTGTCGCTCTCGAGTTCCCAGTCGCTCGCCAGCTGGGGGACGTACTCGCCCTCGGGGGTAATGTCCACGAGATTGTTGTAGATCAGCGAGTACACTTTGTTGGAGTCGAAGTCGGTGTCGCGCGCAGGAATCAGGTCCCACGCGCCCCGCCCGATGCCGAGCGAGACGCTGGTTCCGCTGCCACCGTTCCCGCTGCCACCGTTCCCGCCGTCGCCGTTCCCGTCGTCGCTGGTACACCCCGCGAGACTTACCCCGCCAGCCGCTGCGATCGCCGTGAGGAGCCGTCGCCGCGACGCGTCGATCGCACCCTGTGTGGAAATGTCAGTCATGACGCTCGTATCACTATTATCGCTCGATGATAAAACAGTTTCCATAACCAGCATGATAAATGTGGAAATTTTTCTCTTATGGAGGAAATATCCGGATTTATTACACCATATTCGACCGGCGACCGATCAAAACTGCCTTCGGCGTGGAGTCGCCGAACAACGTTCTCCCAGGTACGAGGACCGGACGATCACGCACCCGGAAGGTTGCCGCCGCCGTCCTCGAGCGCGATGGCGACGTTCTTGGTCTGGACGTAAGACTCGAGGGCCTCCAGGCCCTTTTCGCGGCCGATACCGCTCCGCTTGTACCCGCCGAAGGGTGTCTGCTGGGTGTCGACGAACCAGTCGTTGACGTAGACGTTCCCCGCCTCGAGGCGCCTCGCCAGTCGACCCGTCCTCGAGACGTCCCCGGTGAAGACGCCGGAGACCAGCCCGTACTCGACGCCGTTGGCGATTTCGAGGGCCTCGGCCTCGGTTTCGAATGGAACGACGCAGAGGACCGGACCGAAAATCTCTTCCTGTTCGATTCGCATCCCGGGTTCGACGTCGGCGAAGACGGTCGGTTCGACGAAGTAGCCGGGCCGATCCGGCGTCCCGCCGCCGGCCGCGAGCGTCGCGCCCTCACGTTGCCCGAGGTCGACGTAGCTCGTGACCTTCTCGAACTGTTCCTTGGAGGCGAGCGGCCCCATGTCGGCGTCCTCGGCCCCGGGAGCGAGGTCGTACTCCTCGGCCAGGTCGACGATTCGTTCGACGAATTCGTCGTAGATCGACTCGTGAACGAGCGCCCGGTCGGCGGCCGAACAGACCTGCCCGGCGTTCGTGAAGATAGCCGTCGAGATCGTCTCCGTCGCAGCCTCGAGGTCGGCATCGGGAAACACGATCGCGGGGTTCTTGCCCCCGAGCTCGAGCGTGACGGGCGTGATCGACTCGGCGGCCGATCGCATGATGGCCTGGCCCGTCGGGACGCTGCCCGTGAAGGTGATCGTGTCGACATCCTCGTGACCGGTGAGCGCGGCCCCTGTCTCCCCGCCGCCGGGAACGACGTTGACGAGACCGTCGGGAACATCCACCTGCGCGCACAGTTCGGCCAGCCGGAGCGTGCTCAGGGGCGTGTTCGGCGCTGGTTTGACGACGACCCCGTTCCCGGCGACCAGCGCGGGGGCAGTCCCGCGCGCGAAGAGATTCCCGGGGAAGTTCCATGGCGTGATCTGCGCGCTCACGCCGTAGGGTTCGCGAATCGTGAAATCGAGGGTGTCGGAACCGAGTGGGATGCTCTTGCCCTCGAGTTTGTCGGTGAACCCGGCGTAGTACTCGAAGTAGCGGGCCGCGCTCTCGACGTCGCTTCGCGCCTGCGATAGCGGCTTCCCCTGATCCAGGCTCTCGAGGGCGGCGAGTTCGTCGACGTGCTCGCGGATGATGCGTCCCATTTCGTAAACCCGTCGACCCCGCTCGTCCGGGGGCGTCTCTCGCCACTCCGCGAAGGCTCGCCGCGCCGCTCGCACGGCGTCGTCGACGTCGGCCTCGGTGCAGCTGGCGACGCGCGTGAAGGGTTCCTCGCTCGCCGGGTCAATCAGTTCGCTGTAGTCTCCTTCGACGGGTGGGGTCCGTTCGCCGTCGATGTAGGCGTCGTACGCCGACGCAATCTCGAGATCGGCGTGTGTGAACTGGCCCATGTGTGTCACTGACGCCCCAGCTATATTATGTCTGTGAATAGTACTCGATGCCCGATTTTCGTTCTGTTATGGAGGATAATACAGAACGACGTTCATCGAGACTGGGGAACTCGAAAATGTATCCAACTCCTGGCCAGTCGCTATCGCCGAATCCACTCGAGCGGCCGCGTGACCAGCGGCCGGTAGTCCTCGTGGGGGTCGTAGGCGGCGAACGAGAGGCTGTTCGTCATCACGCTTACGCTCGAGGTCGCCATCGCCAGACCGGCCAGGGCGGGGTTGAGCAACCCGAGCGAGGCGATCGGGACCAGCGTGGTGTTGTAGATCAACGCCCAGAAGAGGTTCTGGCGGACCTTCCGCAAGGTGGCCTCCGATATGCGAATCGCCTTGAGCACGTCGGCGGGGTCGTCGCGCATCAGCGTCACGTCGGCCGATTCGATGGCCACGTCGGTCCCGGATCCGATGGCAACGCCGACGTGGGCCGTCGTGAGCGCGGGGGCGTCGTTGACGCCGTCGCCGACCATCATCACTCGCGTGCCGTCGCTGTCGCCGCCGGCCGACTGCAGGTCCTCGACGTGATCCGCCTTGTCCTCCGGCAGCACGCCCGCTCGGACGTTCTCGGGGTCGATTCCCACTCGCTCCGCGACCGCTCGAGCCGTCCGCTCGTTGTCGCCGGTCAGCATGACGACCTCGATGCCCCGCTCTCGCAGAGCGGCGACGGTCTCCGTCGCGCTCTCGCGAACCTCGTCGGCCACCGCGACGACGCCCAGCAACGCGCCGTCGACGGCGACCGGAATCGCGGTCTTCCCCTCGCGCTCGAGGCGCTCGAGGGTCTCCTCGGCTGGCTCGGGGTCGATTCCCTCGTCCTCGAGCAGCTTTCGCCGGCCGACCACGACCGTCCCGCGGGTCGTCTCCGCGCGGATTCCGTGACCGGGGACGTTCTCGAAGTCCTCGAGGTCGCCTATCTCGATACCGCGATCCGTGGCACCCTCGACGACGGCGCGCCCGATGGGGTGTTCCGAGCCCGATTCGGCGGCCGCCGCGGCCCCCAGGACGAACGACTCGAGGGACTCCTCGTGCGTCTCGAGGACGCCGCCGTCGGCGCGGGGGTCCGTCTCGCTCCCGCCGTCGGCCGCGACTCCGCTCGCTTCGTCGCTACTGTCCAGGACGACCACGTCGGTCAGCGTCATCTCGCCGTGGGTCAGCGTCCCGGTCTTGTCGAAGACGACGGTGTCGACCCCCCGGACCTGCTCGAGGACGTCGCCACCCTTGAAGAGGACGCCGTTGGTCGCGCTCAGCGTGGAGCCGACCATCGTCGCCGCGGGTGTCGCCAGCCCGAGCGCACAGGGGCAGGCGATCAACAGCGCGGAGGCGAGCACGACGACCGAGAACTCGAGGACGGGCACGCCGCCCGCGACCGGGCCGCCGCCGACCGGTTCGAGGACGGGGATCCACGAGCCGAGCCAGGCCGAGGTGCCGTAGAGGGCGTCGGGGAACAGCGCCCAGAGGACGGCCCAGACCACGGCATTGACGATCACCGCCGGGACGAAGTAGGCGCTCACCGTGTCGACCACCCGCTGGATCTCGGGCTGGCGGGACTGGGCCTCCTTGACCCGGTCGACGATCTGTTGCAGGGCCGTCTCGGAGCCGACTTTGGTCGCCTCGACCAGCAGGACGCCGTTCTCGTTGATCGTGCTCCCCACGACGTCGTCGCCCTCGCCCTTCTCGACCGGGACGGATTCGCCGGTCAACATCGACTCGTCGACGGCGCTCTGGCCCTCGAGGACGACGCCGTCGGTCGGAATCCGCTCGCCCGGTCGGACCTTGAGTACGTCGCCGACCTGGACGTCCTCGAGGGGGACCTGTACTTCAGTCCCGTCTCGCACGACTGCGGCGTCCTCGGCCTCCATCTCGAGGAGCTCCCGCAGGGCGTTGCCCGCTCGCGCCTTCGAGCGGACCTCGAGCCAGTTGCCCAGCGTGATGAACCAGAGGATGAACGCGACGGCCTCGAAGTAGAGGTTGCCGGTCAGCCCGATCGTGAGCACGGCCGTCGAATAGACGTAGCCCGCGAGGGTACCGACGGCGACGAGAGTGTCCATGTTCGCCCGTCGATTGTGTGCGAACGCGCGGTAGGCGCCGACGAGGAACTCGCGGCCGAGGGTCGCCATCATGACCGTCGCGATGGCGAACTCGGCCCAGTCGACGACTCCCTCGCCGATTCCGAGCACCTCGTGGAGAGGCGGGATCAGCCCGAGCATCGCGAGCATGATCGGGACGAACGGCAGGGTGAGCAGGCCGCCGCCGATTACCAGCCGTCGCTGCCGGGACAGTTCGCGCTCGACGGCACGCTCGCGCTGGCCCTCGTCTTCCTCGTCATCGCCGCCTGCGGGTTCGTACCCCGCCTCCTCGATCGCTCGCCTGATTTCGGCCAGCGAGACGTCCGACGGATTGTACCGGATCCGGGCCTCGTCCGAGGCGAAGTTCACGTCCGCCGAGACGACCCCGGGGAGGGACTCCGTCGCCTCCTGGACGGTTCCCGAGCAGGTCGCACAGGACATCCCCATCACGGGAATCGAGGTGGTTTCGGTCGCGACCTCGTAGCCCGCGTTCGACACCGCCTCGACGACCGCCTCGAGGCTGACCTCGTCGGGGTCGTAGGCGACGACCCCCTCGTCGGTCGCGAAGTTCGCGCTCGCCTCCTCGACCCCTTCGAGATCGCTCAGGGCGTCCTCGACGGTCCCCGAACACGTCGCACAGGACATCCCGGTTATCTCGAGGTGGGCGCGTCGTTTCGTCATGGTGGAGACTACGGGCTACGGGTTCAAGCGAGTTGTGCCTTTCAAAATGAGGGTATCTCGACATCCAAATTTCGATTGGAAACCGTCACGACCGGTGGGTCGATGAAGTGAAAGTGGATGAGTCGCTCAGCGTCTCGAAAAAGAACCCGCCGCTCGAAGAACACAGCGGGCGAAATTACGCGACCGGGCTACATCGATTTCTCGTCCGATCCGAGCTCCTCGGCTCCTTTGAGTACTACCTGGTCGTCGGTCACGCGCTCGATCTCCGTGGCATCGACGGGGAAGTCGTCGTCGTTGACGTTGCCCCAGTCGAGCGCGGCTTTGATCTTCTCGGTGATCCCCGGGTGGGCATCGACGTACATCGTTTCGCCGCCCTCTTCGACGTCGGTAACCATTCCGAGTTCCTCGCCCGCGGTGTCGACGACTGCTTTTCCGATTTCGTCGTCGGAGAGCGTTACTCGCCCGGCCCCTTCCGTGGCTTCCATCGGCTCCTCTTCGGTAGCTCCCATCGACTCCCCTTCGGTAGCTCCCATCGACTCCCCTTCGGTAGCTCCCATCGACTCCCCTTCGGCACCCTCGACGACCCCGCCCTCGGTCGTGCCGGTCGGCATCGTTCCGGATTCCTCGGTAACGACGTCCTCGGTGTGAACGGTCTCCATCGCCAGGAGTTCGCCCCCGGTCACGTCGGCGTCCAGGCGCTTCCGGTCGACTACCTCGTCCTGGACGACGTGTTCGCGGGTGAAGTAGGTGTGAATTCGGTCGTCTTCGCTCACCTCGGATTCGACCTCGTACTCCGTGAGCACGTTGTCGGTCGACACGTCGACGTCGAGAAGGTCACTCTCGGCGATCGTGCGCTGGAGTCCCTCGACGTCGATGTCGCGGTCCTCGACGGTGTCGGTTTCGACCACGTCGGTGCCCGCGACGTGGCTCTCGACAGTGAACCGTTCGGTGAACTCGCGAGTAACCGACCACATCTCCTCGACCTCGAGTTCGGCGGAGTACGGGACGTCGGTGGACTCGATGGAGCCTGCCCCGGTGTCTGCGGGCACGGGCTCTGACCCCGTACGGTCGACCGCGTCGTAGTAGCGGTCCTCGTCGAACCAGTCCGCGTGATCACGATCACTCCCTCCCTCGTCGACGAGCGTACAGCTCGTACACTCCCGTTGCAGGAGTTCGACGTCGACCACGCTCTCGTCGATCACCTCGGTGTCGACGAGTTCGCTCTCGATGCTCGTCTCCTCGACGACGACGCTCTCGACGACGGTGGTCTCGGTAATCTCCGTCGTCACCGTCTCGCCCTCGAGGAGGCGCTCTTTCAGGTCCTCTCGATCGACGTTGCTTCGTGTGAGGGCCTCTTCGCGACGGGTCACTTCGAAGGGTTCGGACGCCTCCGCACCGTGGTAGATTACCACCTGATCGCCCTCGTCGAGTCGGCCGAAGAACTCGTCCCACTCGACCGTCTCGTGGGATCCCATCGTCTCGGACTCCGGGAGGATGCGGTAACGATCCGGTTCGTCCTCGTGGCGAGCGGGCGTCGCAGCGTGTTCGTCCGCCCAGCGGCGGATCGTCTCTCGGTCTGCCGACAATCGACTCTCCCCGGGTTGATCTGTGGGTTCGTCCATAACACCTTCGAGATGTACGGTCGGACGTAAATTGGGACGGATCGTTTCGCTCGCAGATCGATATTAGAAAGCGGTAACTGGCGGGCGCAATCGACCACGAACGGGTAAACGTACGCTTACCGACCTGGAACTGGGGGATGGCGTCGCTGGAGCGTTCGTACCGATGTCCGCTTCGAAACGGACGAACCTGACTGGTCGCCTGCCTCGTTCGAGTGGTTCCGAGACGGCCCAGCGAAATCTCGATCGCGGGTCAGTTTCTAGGTCGTCGACAGTCGACTGCACGCCTTCGACTCGCTTCCCACGCAGTTCCCGTTTACCGTACAGTAATCGGCTACCGAGCACGCCGATTCCCGGAATCAGACGGGAGATTTCTTAATTGGCTCGAGACGAAGCGACCTCGCCAGAATCGAGCAAACGGAGGGCGGTTGCGATGGAAAGACAGTTCCCGCCGCGCACCCAATCACCGTCAAATGCGTCTCGCCGTCCCCAACAAGGGCCGCCTGCACGACCCGACGATCGACCTCCTCGAGCGGGCCGGCCTTCATCTCGAAAACGGCGCCGCCAGGAAGCTCTACGCCGACACTGTCGACCCCGAGGTCATCATCCTCTTCGCCCGGGCCGCGGACATCCCCGAGTACGTCGCCGACGGGGCGGCCGACCTCGGAATCACCGGCTACGACCAGTACCGGGAAGCCGACGTCGGCAACGTCGCCGAGCTGCTCGACCTCGAGTTCGGCCGCTGTCGGCTCGTGCTCGCGTCGCCCGAAGATGGCGACATCGACGCCGTCGAGGATCTGGCGGGCAAGACCGTCGCCACGGAGTTCCCGACCGTCACCCGGCAGTTCTTCGACGAGCGTGGACTCGAGCCCTCGATCGTCGAGGTCACGGGCGCGACGGAGTTGACGCCACACGTCGAGATGGCCGACGCCATCGTCGACATCACGAGCACGGGGACGACCCTGAAGATGAACCGCCTCGCCGTCATCGAGGAGGTCCTCTCGAGTTCCGTCCGCCTGTTCGCCCGCGACGACGTCCTCGAGGACCCCAAGGTTCAGGAGATTCGTACCGCGCTCTCGTCGGTGCTGGCCGCCGACGGCAAACGATACCTGATGATGAACGTTCCCAGCGATCGGCTCGAGGCCGTCCGCGAAGTCATCCCCGGCATGGGTGGCCCGACGATCATGGACATCGCCAACGGAGGCGGCGAGTCCGTCGCCGTCCACGCCGTCGTCGACGAGCGCGAGGTGTTCGAGACCATCACCGAAGTGAAGAACGCCGGTGCGAGCGACATCCTGGTCACCGAAATCGAGCGACTGGTCGAGTAGGGTTCCTCGAGCGAACCGATAGCGGGGACACCGCTCGAGGCGTGTGTCGACGGAGGATGCCGGGACAGGTTCAGAACGTTCATTGTCCCGCTCCTACATCCTCAACCAGTGAGCGACGAGTCAGACGCCTCGAGCGACCGGCCAGCCCCGGACGACGACGCTGGTGTGGACGGCGACGTCGATGGCAACGGCGACCCTCCAGCCGACTCCACGCCCGTCGACACCAGCGCCTCGATCACCGAGGGGAGCCTCGTCCGACCGCTCTTTCGCCTCGCCTGGCCCATCGTCGTCATCCAGTTGCTGCAGGTCACCTACAACGTCGTCGACACCCTCTACCTCGGGCGCCTCTCTGCCGAGGCCGTCGGCGCGATTAGCCTCGCCTTTCCGCTAATATTCTTGCTCATCGCCATCGCTGGCGGCTTCACCACCGCCGGTGCGATTCTCGTCGCCCAGTACACCGGCGCGAAAGGGAATCGATCCGCGGGCCTCGTCGCCGGCCAGACCCTCTCGTTCGTCGGCCTCCTCTCGGTGTTCATCGGCATCGGCGGCTACTTCTACACCCGCCCCGCCCTCGAGCTCCTGCCCAGCGACCAGGACACCGCCGCGACGGTGATTCCGCTGGCCGCCGACTACATGGAGGTCATCTTCCTGGGCATCCCCCTCATGTTCGGCTTCTTCGTCTTCTCGGCGCTCATGCGCGGCTACGGCGACACCCGAACCCCGATGCTCGTGATGGTCGTCTCCGTCTTCCTCAACGTCCTGCTCGACCCGTTCTTCATCTTCGGGTTCGCCGACAACCCCCTGTTCGTCTGGCTCAACCTCGAGGGCCTCGAAGCCGCCCTCTACGCCTGGACCGGCTTTTCTGGCCTGGGGATCCAGGGTGCCGCACTCGCGACGATCGCCGCCCGCGGCGTCGCGACCGTGATGGGCCTGTGGATCCTCTTCACCACCGCGAGCGGGCCGGCCGTGCGCCTCGAGCACCTCCCGCTCGACCTCGAGGTCATCGAGGACATCGTCCGCCTCGGCGTGCCGAGCACGGTCGAACAGACCACGAGCGCGATGGCGATGATCACGCTCACCGCCATGATCGTCACGTTCTCGCCGCCGGTGGTCGCCGCCTACGGGCTGGGCAACCGGCTGATCTCGCTCGTCTTCCTGCCCGCGATGGGGCTGGGTCGCGCCATCGACACCATGGTCGGCCAGAACCTCGGCGCCGACCGGAGCGACCGCGCCGAGCGCTCGGTCTGGCTCGCCGCCTCGACCGGCGCCGGGGTGATGCTCGTCGTCGCCGTGATCGCCGTCGCCTTCACCGAACCCATCGTCAGCGTCTTCCTCGGCGACGTCCCCGACGCTCCCGCGACCATCGCCTACGGCGTCGAGTACGTCCGCATCCGCTCCGTCGAGTTCGCCTTCATCGGCGTCTCGCAGGTCATCCTCGGCGCCTTCCGCGGCGCCGGAAACACGAAGACCGCGATGGTCATCTCGATGCTCACCCTCTGGGTCGGCCGCGTCGTGAGCGTCCTCGTGCTGGCGTTCTCCTGGTCGGTCACGATTCCCGGCGTCGAGATCACCCTCGCCGCCCTCGGCTGGGGCGAAACCGGCGTCTGGACCGGCATGGCCCTGGGGAACGTCCTCGGCGCCACCGTGGGGGTCGCCTGGTTCACTCGGGGTACCTGGAAGGAGAAGTACATCGACGACACGGACGTGGGCGATGTCGGAGAGGAACAGGACCTCGAGGCGCCGACCGCTCGAGGCGAAGACTAGCCACGACAGAAACGTTATACGGCCGTAGTCAATCTGTATCGACGAGGGCGCGTAGCTCAGTGGACAGAGTCCCTGGTTCCGGACCAGGATGTCGCGGGTTCAAATCCCGTCGCGCCCGCTACGTTTCGTCACGGTTCGAATCCACTAGCCGGCGGTATGGCATATATAAACCCACTGCCGCCACCTTGGCTGGAGCTCGTCACGATTCGTGTTCCAGTCGCCTCCGTCATGCGATTCGTTAGAGCCAATGATGCTTCGGGGCCAGCGTTCCTGATCCACACCATCATCTGCCAGTGTATCGAGAGCAGCGAAAAAGTAACAGTACGGATCACCGCCGGCCGTGAAATTGAACCCAATGTGTATTGGACAGAAACTTATGCGGGTTCAGAATAATGGCTGCCACGATGAGTTCATCGTCCGACTCGGAAACTGAACTTCACACCCGCATTCATCAGCAGAAAGTTATTTCTTCGCTGGGGAGACGGGCTCTCGAGACGGACGACATCGATCGACTCATGCACGACGCGGCGGCGACGGTCGCGGAGACCCTCGGCTGTGACTACTGCAAGGTACTCGAGTTGCTCCCCTCCGGGAACGTCTTCCTGCGACAGGGGGTCGGCTGGCAGGAGGGGATCGTCGGGGAGGCGGAGGTCCCGACGGATACGAACTCGCAAGCCGGGTACACGCTCCTCTCGGAGGAACCGGTCGTCGTCGACGACCTGCGGACCGAAGAGCGATTCAGTGGCCCGGACCTCCTCACCGATCACAACGTGGTGAGCGGCATCAGCGTCATCATCGGCACTGTCGACGATCCGTGGGGGATCCTGGGCGTCCATACGACGGACAAGATTGCGTTCACCGACCACGACGTCGACTTCGTCCAGAGCGTCGCCAACCTCCTCGCCGCGGCGATCGAGCGCCACACCTACCAGGACGAACTCGAGGAGACGGTCGCGGAACTCCAGGAGTTGAACACGCGCCTCGAGAAGTTCGCCAGCATGCTCGCCCACGAGCTCCGGAACCCGGTGACGATCGGCCAGATTTACGCCCAGCACCTGCCGGAGGAGGCCGCGCCGAAGGCGGTCGAAAACGTCGTGGAGTCGTTCGACCGGATCGAGAACATGATCGACGTGATGCTCGTGTTGACGCGCCGTGGGGACGCCGTCGGGGAGCGTGCACCCGTGTCACTCGCCGAGATGGCCCGAGACGTCTGGGAGGACGTGGAGACCCGAGAGGCAAGCCTGACGGTCGACGTCGACCTCGTGATCGAAGCGGACGAGGTGTACGTGCGACACCTCTTCAGGAACCTGTTCGAGAACGCGATTCGACACGGCGGGTCGGACGTGGTGATCGAGGTCGGAACGGTGGCGGGTGGGTTCTACGTGGCGGACGACGGGAACGGCATCCCACCCGAAGACAGGAAGCTGGTGTTCGAGCCGGGGTTCACGACGACTGCCGACACGGACGGGACCGGGCTGGGACTCGCGTTCGTCGACCGACTGGCCGGCATCTACGACTGGGACCTGCAGTTGACCGAGAGCGACGCCGGTGGGGCGCAATTTGAGTTTCGAAACGTGGCCGTGAGCGACCAGTCGGATTGACCGGCCTGGCTCGCGGGCGATGGGCCGTGAATCGGTGTGACTGCCCACTCACTGATGATAGTACTATGCTCGCAACTCGAGCGAGAAGCCTACACGTGTTTCGCCTCGACGCTACACCAATCCGCGAAACGCCACGACCGCGAGGATGCCACCACACAGCGCCAGGAGGATGTTCTCCGTTCGCCACGCGAGTGCCAGGACGACGGCTCCGGCGGCCCACTCGGGTGGCCCGCCCGACGCCAGTTCCGGGCCCAGGATCGCGATCACGATCGCCCCCGGGAGCACCGACAGTCCGGCCTCGAGGCGGTCGCTCACCTCGAGTCGGCTCAGGACCCAGAGCCCGCCGACTTTCGTGAGGTAGGTGAGGATGGCCATCGCGAGGACGAGGGCGACGACGAGCGGGTCGAGCGAGAGCCATCCCTCACGCATCGTAGCGGATCACCTCGAGGGCCGCCGCGGCGAGTCCGCCGAGGAGGATGTACCAGCGGCCAGGGAGTACCGACGAGGAGACCAGCGCCGTAGCGAGGGCGACAAGCCAGGGGACGAACGTCGACCGGCCGTCCCAGAGGTCGACCGCGAGCGCGAGGAAGACAGCGGCGAGGATGAAGTCGAAGCCGTACCTGGCTGGATCCCCGATGACGCCGCCGGCGAGGACGCCGACGACCGTCGAGGCGACCCAGAAGGTCCAGACCGCGATGCCGCTGCCGAGGAGGAAGGCGCCACGACCGCTTCCCGTTTTCAGGTCGCGAACGGTGAGCGCCCAGTTCTCGTCGGCCATCAAGAAGAGGCTACCGTAGACCTGGGTAGGCGAGAGGTGACGAAACCAGCGCTCGAGGGCGGCGCCCATGAGCGAGTACCGGAGGTTGACGGCGACGGTCGTTACGAGGATTGCGGTGACTGGAAGCGGATCAGCCCAGAGTTCGACCGCGATGAGCTGAGAAGCCCCGGCGACGACCGTCGCGCTCATCAGCGCGGCTTCCGCGACGCTGAGGCCGGCCTGGTTCGCGACGACGCCGAAGGCGACGCCGTAGCCGGCGACTCCGAGCGCGACCGGGATACAGGTCAGAAAGCCGGTTCGGACGCCCTCGAGGGAGAAACTGACGGTGGAATCGGGGGCGGGATCTGCCGATGTGGAGTGGTCGTGGGATGGAGCCATTGAGCAGTCTACTGTACGTTCGGGTAGAGGGTGCTGAGCGCGAAAACCGTCTCGGTTCCCCCAACAACTGACCGCTTTCTGTGAATCGGGAATCCGAACCGACGCCAGCGGTTCTCGAAGCGCCCAGACGTCCTCGAGCGGCTCGAGTCGACCCGAACTCGAGTCACCCACGGACAAAATCGCGGGAGAGGATACGGTCTCGTGGTCGAAACCGTCGCCCATGTGTGACAATCCCTCTGTCTGACGTAGACTTAAGTGAATTCGGTTCTGTAGTACGTTCAGACACACTCGCAAGTGTGGAGGATCTCCAGGATGGGATTGTTTACAGGACTCAAAGATAGCATCTCTCGCGCGACGGATCGGCTCTTCTCCGAGCAGGAGCCAAAGCGGATCGGCATCTACGGCCCTCCAAACGCCGGGAAGACGACCCTCGCGAACCGTATCGCCCGTGATTGGACCGGTGACGCCATCGGCACCGAAAGCCACATTCCTCACGAAACCCGGCGCGCTCGCCGGAAAGAAGACGTCGAAATCGAGCGCAACGGCAAGTCGGTGACCATCGACATCGTCGACACCCCCGGCGTGACGACGAAAGTCGACTACGAGGAGTTCACCGACGAGATGGAGAAAGACGACGCGATCAGGCGCTCTCGAGAGGCTACCGAGGGGGTCGCCGAGGCCATGCACTGGCTTCGCGAGGACGTCGACGGCGTCATCTACGTGCTCGACAGCGCCGAGGACCCGATTACGCAGGTCAACACGATGCTGATCGGTATCATCGAATCGCGCGACCTGCCCGTACTCATCTTCGCGAACAAGATCGACCTCCCCGAATCGAGCGTCAAACGGATCGAGGACGCCTTCCCCCAGCACAAGACGGTCCCGCTGTCGGCGAAAGAAGGAGAGAACATGGACGAAGTGTACGAGAACATCGCGGAGTACTTTGGATAACCATGCCTGAAGCAACCAAAGCCGACGACAACCGCCACGACGGCGTCCAGATCGACCTCATCAGCGGAGAGCGCATGGAGGGTCTGGCGAGCATGGAGAAGATCCGGATGATCCTCGACGGCGTCCACGACGGCAACATCGTCATTCTCGAGGAGGGACTCACCCCGGACGAGGAGAGTCGCCTGATCGAGGTGACGATGGCCGAGATCAGCCCCGACGAGTTCAACGGCATCGAAATCGAGACCTATCCGAAGTCCGGCACCCGCGACTCCTCGCTGCTCGGTCGGATCATGGGCAACGACGAGTCGCCGAAGAAACTCACCGTCATCGGGCCGGCGAACCAGATCGAGACCTTGCACAAAGACGAGACGCTCATCAGCGCACTCGTCTCCCGGAGCTAGCGACGACGAATGCCACACCAGTGTACCACCTGCGATCGGACGTTCCCCGACGGATCCAAAGAGATGCTCTCGGGGTGTCCGAACTGTGGCGGCAACAAGTTCCAGTTTGCGCCGGCGTCGTCCGACACCGCGACCTCGAGCGGGACCGATCCCAACACCGGGTCAGCCACCGGCGGTCAGTCCGGCGGTATCACGCGAGCGTCCGAGTCGGCGTCCTCGAGTGGGAGTGACGGCGATGGACGCGGTATTACGCAGTCGGGGCCGGGGTCAGTGTCCGAATCGGCATCCGGGCCCGAGTCCGGAGCCGAGTCCAGTTCTGGATCCAGGGCCACCTCGACGTCGGAATCGACGTCGACGAACCGCACCTGGCCCCAAACTGCGAGCGAACCCGCCTCGTCCGAGCAGGACGACGCGCCCGCAGAGTTCACCGAGTGGCCCGAGTCGGCACGACGACCCGACGACCGGGAGCGAGCGGAGAAACACACCGAACGATCCGCGCCTCGAGCAGACGACCCGACCGTCGAAGCCGGTGACACCCACACCGAACCCGAAGGAAGCGAGGGGGACGAGGACGCCGCCCAGGCGAGCGCGCGGAGCGACGTCGTCTCGAGCGACGAACTCCCCGCCTCGAGTGCGACCGATCCGGCCGACGAGAAGGCAGGCCCCGACGTCGATAACGGTCGCGTCGTCAGCGAACCGACCGACGACGACCGCCCCTCGCTCGAGGACCTCCGCGAGGAACTCAACGAGCAGTTCGAGAGCATCAAGATCCTCAAGCCCGGCCAGTACGAACTCAACCTGATGGAACTCTACGACCGCGAGGAGTACATCGTCTCCCTGCAGGAAGACGGCCGGTACGTGATCGACGTGCCGGACTCCTGGCGCGACGGCGAGTGAATCCGGGAAGGCAACGCCAAAGAGGTGGGACGCTAACACGTTACTATGGACACCGTGAATCGGACCAGCGGGTACACCCGATCCGTACTCGTCGCCGTTGGACTGATAATTGCCGGATTTATAGCACAAACGTTCGCTTCTCTACCGGCGGTACTCGTCGACCCACAGGTAGCCGAAGCGCCGCTGGAGACCTCCTACGAGGTCAGGGCGCTTTACCTGATCCCACAATTCATCGGATTCGTCGTCGTTGGTGGCGCGTATCTACAGTGGACTGGCCGCGGGCTGGGGTTCGTCGACCTCTCGATTCCGAGCATTCGCCAATCGATCATCGGCATCGTCGGCGTGGTCGGGAGCATCGCATTCGTGATGGTCGCAGGCGTCGTCATCCAGGTTATCGGAATTGAAGCGACGTCGAATCAAATTCTCCAGTTCGTCGGCGAAGATCCGACGATGGTACTCATCATGATCGTCATCGTCTTCCTGTTCAACGCTCCCGCCGAGGAGTTCCTCTTCCGGGGAATTATACAGAAGCGACTCTACGAAGCGTTCACGAAACCACAGGCGATCGTCGTGACGAGTGCCATCTTCGGCCTGGTCCACGTTCCAATCTACCTCGTCAGTGGACAGCCACTCGTGGGGACGTTCGCCTCGATACTGATCGTCGCCGGTGCGGCAGTCATCTTCGGCTACCTGTATGCGATCACCGACAATCTCTTCGTGCCGATCGCCGCCCACGCCGGGTACAACGCGTTCCAGTTCGGGCTCCTCTACCTCGCGCTCAAGTACGGTAACGAAGAACTGATCGAGGAGGCGACCTCGATCGTCGTAACCGTTCTCGAGACGGGCTCGATCCTCCTGTAACAGTCGAAACTCCTCTCCCGTCGATACGAAACGCCGCTCGAGTGACGCGCTCGAGTTGCTCGGGTTTCAGCGATCCCAGTCCTGGACACCCGTGACGTGCGTCTGTTCGTGAGCCGGGAAGATCGACCCGAGTGCCGCCTCACCGTCGCGCTCGGCGATGAGCGCTCGCAACTCGGCCTCGTAATCCGCCCGCGTGATCTCCTCGCTCGGCCCGACCGTCACGTCGAGGGTCGATTCGACCAGCCGGTCGACCGCCTGGCGACCGAACCCCGACAGCGGCGCGATGTAGTCGACGTCGTAGCGATCCTCGAGGCTCTGGGCCTGGGCACGCGAGACCGTCGGCACTCGATCGTCGCGTCGCGTTCCGTCGGCGATGGCGTCGAAGTCCATCCCCGCCAGGCGCTCGAGGGCGTGCTGGTGGACCCGCTGGATTCCGTTTCGCGGGAAGCCGTCGGTGCGAATCGTCTCGACGGCCTCGGTCGCGACGTCGGGATCGAGCTCGAGTTTCTCGAACGTAAAGCCGAGCGAGCGGGCGGTGTCTCGCGCGTAGGTCCAGTCGTCGGTGACGCCGAATGTGGCCGTCGTCAGCGTCACGTCGTAGAAGTCCTCGAGCAGCAGGGCGGCGAGCGTCGAGTCCTTGCCGCCGCTGTAGAGCAATCCGAGGCGGAGTGAGGCGGGCGTCAACTCGTCCATCCTAGCGGCGCTTGATGTCGAAGCTCTTCTTGTCGGGTTTGAGCTCCTTGAGCAACTGCTCCATCTTCTGGTCGTCGATCTTACCCTGGATGCGCCCGCTCTGGGCGAGGGCAACGACCTGGCGTTCGACCTGCTCGCCGAACTGCTGTTTGCTCATCTTGACGGTGTTCAGGCGCTTTCGCGCGTCGTCGGTGAGGTACTGGCGCAGGAGGGCCTGGCGCTGGGCGTCGGCCTGTTGCTGGGCGGCCTCCTGGGCCTCGGCGTTGGCCCGTCCCTGCCCCTGCCCACCCTGGGACTCGGCGCGGTCCTGTAGCTGCTCCAGTTTCTTCCGGCGCAGTTCCTCGAGGTCGTCGTCAGATTGTCCGCCGTTCATAGACGCGTGTTGTCGGCCGACGGAGAAAATGATTACGGACGCACGGTCTCGATTTCGAGTTTCGTCGGCCGTCGGCCGTCGGCCGTGGACCGTGGACCCGCTCACGAGCGACGGCCTCGTCACTCACCGTCTGAGATGGTGCAACGTCGAAGAACGTCGAAAACTGGTCTAGGCGTAGCGCTCGAGTTCCGGACGGTCGAGCTCCGAGAGGACCTCCCCGGCGGTTTCGTCGAGGCGGCTGCGTCCCTCGGCGGTGATACGGCGACCCTCGCCCTCGGCGGTCTCGACGAGGTCGAGCTCCTCGAGTTGCTGGAGGATCGTTCGAATCACGTTTCGCGAGCCGTCGGCGCGCTTGTCGGGGGCGACCTGGTAGCGGTTCGAGCCGCGTTTGGCGCCGCCGTACTCGGTCGCCAGGCGCTCGACGCCGATGGGACCGTTGTCGGCGATCTTGCGGAGCAGGCTTGCCGCGCGGACCGCCCAGAAGTTCTCCTGCTCTGGGGGAAGGTCTCGATTGACGCCGTTTTTCGCGAACGCTGCCCACTCCGGTTGCTCGAGGTCGTCTTCGAGGTCGTCGGCGAGCGCCTCGATGAGCGCTTCCGCCGGGACGTCGTACATCGTAGCCATTGGGTTCTGGTTCCCGCTTGCGCCATTTAAGCGCATCGTTGTCCCTTCGGCGGTTGACCGGCCAGCCTCGCCGGTTCCGGGTGTGAGAGCAACCCACGGGTCGAGCCAGGGATCCGGATGGTTTTTCGCCCCGCCGTCGAAAGGACCGGTATGGACGAACGGGCCGCGCTGGCGTTGCTCGAGAACCGGCTCGACCCGGTAGGCGACGACGCCGCCGTCGTGGACGATCTCATCATTACGACGGACATGCTCCACGAGACGACCGATTTTCCGCCGGGGACGACCCGGTACACCGTCGGCTGGCGGGCCGTCGGCGCCTCGCTCTCGGACGTCGCAGCCATGGGCGCTGAGGCGACGGCGGCCGTCGCCGCCTACGCGGCCCCCGAGTTCGACGCCGCAGACCTCGAGGCGTTCGTCGACGGCGCGAGTGCGGTCTGTGACCTCGTCGACGCGAAGTACGTCGGCGGGGACCTGGACACCCACCGGGAGTTTACGGTGGCGACGACCGCCGTCGGGCGAGCCGACGAGCCGGTGTTTCGCGACGGGGCCTCCCCCGGAGACGTCGTCTGCGTGACCGGCACGCTCGGACGGACCGCCGCCGCGTTGCAGTTGTTCGCGGAGGCTGGCGATGGCAAGGACGTCACCGGCAATGCTGGGGACGGCGCTGGTGGCAATGGAGGCGGCGATGATAGCGGAGACGGCGATACAGAGAGAAACAGCGCTCTCGAGCGAGCCAACGACCTCTTCCAGTTCGAGCCGCGCGTCCGTGAAGGGCGCGCCCTCGCCCCCCACGCGAGCGCGATGATGGACTCGAGCGACGGTCTCGCCCGATCGCTCCACCAGCTGGCCGAGGCCAGCGACTGCGGGTTCGCCATCGAACGCGAGTCGATCCCCGTCGCGCCCGAACTCGAGGCTGTGGTCGACGATCACGAAACCGCCCTCGAGCGAGCGATCACGACCGGCGAGGACTTCGAACTCGTCTGCACCCTGCCCGGGGCAGCCGTCGAACGCGTCCGGGACGACCTCGAGTGTTCGCTCACGGTCGTCGGACGGGTCGTGGACGCCGACGCGGGGGTCAGCCTCGACGACGAAGCGCTGGCCGATCGGGGGTACACACACGGCGAGTAGCCGTACGCACGGCGAGTGACCGCACACACAGTGATAAACGTACGGCGAGTGAGCGATCGTCTCCGGCGCCCTCGAGCCCGGCAGTCTCGAGCCGTCAGTTGATCACGGCGATCGGTGCCGGCATGAAACACAGCAACCCCAGCCCAAAGGTGACGACGCCGAGTGCGAACCGTTTGCGGTCGAGACGGTCGTCATCGATCGGGACCGCCGGTCCGACCGCCGCGAGCAACCCGGTGAATAGCCCCCAGAACACCCAGATGAACACCGAGTTTCCGCTGTAGTCGCCCACGTAATAGAGGTAGCCCGCGAGCGCGAACAGGACCCCTGGCACCAGCGCCGCGATGGTCTCCTGGAGGTCGCCGGCCATCGCCCGGAGAATGTGGCCGCCGTCGAGCTGGCCCACCGGGATCAGGTTCAGGAACGTGATGAACATCCCGACCCAGCCGCCGATGACGACCGGGTTGACGTTCCGCGTCGGATCGTCGGCGTACAGCGGCTGATCGACGGCGGCCGCGATCAGCTCGAGCATCGGCGGGAACCCCAGCCGAATCTGGGTCGCGTTCGGGTCGGTCGCCCCCTCGGGAACGGGCACCGGCGGGAGATGGAGGCCGACGACGGTGACGACGACGGTCGCGACGAGGCCGGCGATCGGGCCCGCGACGCCGATGTCGAACAGCGCCTTGCGGTCGGGCATCTGTCCTTTCATCTTGATCACGGCGCCCATCGTTCCGATGAGCGTCGGCACCGGCAGGAAGTACGGCAGTGAGGCGTCGACCCGGTGGTAGCGACTCAGTACGTAGTGCCCCATCTCGTGGACGCCGAGGACGCCGAGGATAGCGACGGTGAACGGCCAGGCGCGCCACATCTCGGCCGGGTTGGCGATCGGGTCGATGCCGTACCACATCGTCCCGGCGAACAGTGTCGAGACGACCGTGGCGAGCAGGAGAAAGACGTTCGTCCAGGGGACGCCGTCCGGGCCGAGCGAGAGCGGTTCCGCGACGAGCACGTACTCGCCGCGGCGAACCGTGAGTTGCACGTCGTAGCCGGCGTCTCGAAAGTCCCGCCAGAGTTCGCGCATCATCTGCTCGGGGGCCATTTGCGGCGTGCCGTAGTAGCGAATCTCATCGTCGTCGACAACGATCTCGTAGACCGAAAACGCCGGTTCGATCGACTTGAGGGGCGGGCCGTCGACGTGATCGGTCGGGTCCGCCGGATCCATTGCTGGTTCGTTGATCGCCTGTGCGTATAAATCGACTGTCGGCGGCGAGCGCTGGTGGGAATCGGGTGAATGGGAGTGGGAGTGGGAGTGGGAGAGGCTATTGCGGTCGTTTCTGACCCAGTCGACACTTCAGGTGTGGAGGCGATTGAACACCAGTCGCCACTCGAGACCTGGGGACAATGGAATGGAAACGCCCGGTACCGACGGGTACGACAGGGTCGGTGCCGGAACGTGTGTGCGTGTTGGGTGTCCGCTGTGCGTTCGATCACGCCCTCGTTCGGTCGGCGAGGGCGGCGGTTCGTGGGGGTGGGCGATACAGATCGCCCGGGTCCGATGGTGATCCGTGTGCGCCTTGGAGGAACGCACACGCGTCGGGGCCGTTCAGGGCGTCAATGGCACGACGCGATCAGGCGGGGGCGACGCGCCAGGTCGTCGCACTCGTGTACGACCACTTCTCGATCTCGAGGTCGGTCGCCGAGTCGGAGAGCTTGACCATCAGCGCGCCGATTTCCTTGGGGGAGAGGCCGACGTCGTCGGCGATGAACTTCCCTTTAAAGTACATCTCACCGTCTGCGGCACGGTCGCGCAGGTACTGCTTCAGGCGGAGTTCTTTGCGGTCGGTGGAGGGTTGGGCTGTCGTGCTCATCGACAACTCCCTCTACAGACCGGATACTGTTATAAAGGACAGTTACTTAGAACTGTTTCAAATCGCTTCAGGTAAACGAGGGGTAATCGTCGTTTTATCCGTGTTTTACGAACCGTTAAAGGCGCCACCAGATCCGATTAGACGTTTTAAAACAGCCGCTAACGTATTATTGGCCAAGCCTCATCGAGACCCGCGAACGGTCGCCCAAATGGCGTTTCAATGTCACTTTGAGAGTCTCACGAGCGTTCGTGAACCCAGAATTCGTCCTCGACCGTCACTTCCTTCTTGAACAGCGGCACTTCATCTTTGAGGCGATTGATCCCGTCCTCGACCGTCCGAAACGCCTCCTCGCGGTGGCCTGCGAGGACGACGACGTACACGATGTCCTCGCCGTCGCGAACGACGCCCGTCCGGTGGTGTAACTCGACGCCGAAGACCCCCTCGCGCGCCTCGAGTTCCGCCTGGATCGTCGCCATGCGCTGCTCGGCGACTCCTTCGTAGGTCTCGAACTCGAGGTACTCCGTTCGCTCGTCGTCCGGTGCGTCTTTCGCGCGGACGCGCCCGGTAAACGTCGCGATCGCTCCCGCCTGATCCGCTGCCGGCCGATCCCTGAGGCGATCCACGAGGGACTCGAGCGTCTCGTAGGGCTCGTGGGCCTCGAGTTCTGCAACGAGGGACTCGAGATCGAGGTCGCCGGGCGCGTCGACGCTCGCGAGAACCGGCGAGCGAGCGATCGCGGCGTCGCTGCCGACCACGACCGACGGGTGGCCGGGGATCTCGAGGCCGACGACGACCGCGAACGCGCAGTCGGTCGCGAGGGTGTCGAGGGCGTCGGTCACCGAGAGGCCAGTTCCCGTGGCCGTCCAGTCGCCGTCGGCGCCGAGGGCGTAGGTGACGTCGCCGCCGGGGGTGAGTCCCGAACCGTGGGCGTCCGCCAGTCCGTCCGCGATCGTCGCGTCGTAGCGGACGACGCCGACTCGGCCCGCCTGCGAGAGCCTGTCCACGGCCAGGTCGGCCGTTCGCTCGAGGACGTCGGCGGGCTCGTCGCCGATGATGCCGAGGACGTGCATACTCGATACTCGGCGTGGAGCGTTTTGTAGCTGTCGTCCGCGCGCGGAGCGGCCGCCGAACGGGGTTGACAACCCTTAAGATGGCAACCCGGTTAGACCGCGGTAGTATGAAAGTGGTCGTCTCAATCGGCGGGAGCGTGCTCGTGCCCGAGCCCGGCGCGGATCGGGTGCAGGCACACGCCGACGTCGTCGAAGACCTCGTCGAAGACGGGTGTCGAGTCGGGGCCGTCGTCGGGGGCGGCGGCGTCGCTCGCGAGTACATAAGCGCTGCCCGGGACCTGGGCGCCAACGAGATTGAACTCGACCAGCTGGGTATCGACGTCACCCGGCTCAACGCGCGCCTGCTCATCGCCGCCCTCGGCGAAGATGCCGTGACGGCGCCAGCTCGAGACTACGAGACCGCCGGCGACGCCCTCCGTCGCGGGGAGGTCTGCGTGATGGGTGGCGTCGCTCCAGCCCAGACGACCGACGCCGTGGGAGCGGCGCTGGCGGAGTACGTCGACGCCGACCTGCTCGTCTACGCTACGAGCGTCCCCGGCGTCTACTCCGACGACCCGAACGAGAACGATGGGGCGACGAAATACGGTGAACTGTCGGCCACGGAGCTAGTGGACGTCATCGCCGGCCTCGAGATGAACGCCGGCTCCTCGGCGCCCGTCGACTTGCTGGCCGCCAAGATCATCCAGCGCTCGGGCATGCGAACCATCGTCCTGGACGGGACGGACCCAGATCGGATCGCCCGGGCCGTTCGCTACGGCGACCACGACGGTACGGACGTCATTCCGGAGGGAGCGGGCGAGGAACCAACCTATTGGGCGGGCGAGACCGATGAGCACTGACGAGACGGACTCGAGTGGCGGCGAACGCGGTGAAGGCGGCGAGGCGGTAACGGGCGAAACGGAACACCCCTACACGCTCCAGCGCGAGCGCGACGAGGGGAGCGACGACGAGTACCACGTCTTCTGGGCCGACGAGATCGCCGATCGGATCGAGGCTCGAGACCCCGAGGAGCCGATCGTCGTCAAGGGCGGCATCTCCCCCTCCGGCGTCCCTCACCTCGGCAACATGAACGAGATCATGCGCGGCTACTACGTCGCCGAGGTCCTCCGCGAGCGCGGCCACGACGTCCACCAGGTGTTCACCAGCGACGACCGCGACCCCCTCAGAAAGCTTCCCCGCACGCTCTGTGACCTCGAGGGGAACCTCGTTGACCTCGGGGACATCGACGCGGGCGCGCTCGGTCGGAACCTGGGCGCCCCCTACACCGACATCCCGGATCCGTTCGGCTGCTGTGACTCCTACGGCGACCACTTCTCGACCATCATCCAGAACAGCGCGGACGCCCTCGAGGTGCCCATCGACCTCGTCTCGACGACCGACCTCTACCTCGACGGTGAGTTCGACGACATCGTCGAGTACGTCCTCGAGAACCGCGAACGCGCGGCCGAGGTGCTCTCGACCTACCAGGACAAGGTCGACAGCGATGGCGACTACGTCCCGTTCAATCCGATCTGCGAGGAGTGCGGCAAGGTGACCGAAACCGTCACCGGCGTCGACCTCGAAGCCGGCACCGTTGACTACGAGTGTACCGACATGGAGGCCGGCGACCAGACGATTTCGGGCTGTGGCCACGAGGGAACCGCCGAATTTAGCGAGGGCAAGATGCCCTGGCGCTTCGAGTGGCCCGGCCAGTGGCAGGTCCTGGGCGTCGACTTCGAGCCCTTCGGGAAGGACCACGCCGAGGGCTCCTGGCCCAGCGGGGAGGACATCGCTCGGAACGTCTTCGAGATCGAACCGCCCGTCCCGATGGTCTACGAGTGGTTCACCCTCGACGGCGAGCCCTTCTCGTCCTCGCAGGGCAACGTGATTCTGGTCTCGGACGTCCTCGAAGTGCTCGAGCCCGAAGTGCTGCGGTACTTCTTCGCGAAGGACCCGGCGAAAGCCCGGGACTTCAGCGTCGAGCGCCTCGACCTCCTGGTCGACGAGTTCGACCGATTCGAGGCGATCTACTTCGGCGACGTGGAGGCCAGCGAGGACGAGCAGGCGTTCGCCGAACGGGTGTATCCGCTGGTGGTCGGCGGTGTCGACGAACTCGAGGCCCGAGAAGATCGAATTCGCCTCCCCTACACCTTTGCCGCCGTCCTCGGCATGACCGAGGACCCCGAACTGCGCGAGGAGATTGCCCGTCGCGAGGGCCACATTTCGGACGACGCCCCCGAGTGGGCCGTCCAGGACGCCCTCGCCCGGGTCGAGCGCGCCCGCAACTGGGCCCGGCGCACCGAGAACGAGTTCGACTACGAACTCAAGCGCGAGGCGATCCCGGACCACGACTTCGACGCGGCGACGGAGGCGGCGCTCGAGGAACTGGCCGACTTCATCGAGGAAGGCCACGACCCCGACGAGATCCAGGGTGAGATCTACGAGACTGCGAAGCGCCACGACGTCGGCGTCGGCGACTTCTTCTCGGCTGGCTACCGCCTCTTCTTCGACGAGGAGCAGGGCCCGAAGCTCGGCCCGTTTCTCGCGAAGGTGGATCGAGCGTTCGTCGTGGATCGGCTTCGACGGGAGCGATAATCGGCTCGAGAAATGCTATAGAAAGTATAGTTATTGGGGCGCCAGCCGACGAGCCGACGGCTTCGAGTCGTTCGACCACCGTGGCGCTCGCTGTGACCAGACAAAACGCCTTTGGCCACGCCTCCCCCAGAGCATACCAATGCAGTCTTCCACGGTCGTCGCGTTCCTCCCCATCTCGGACACTCTCACGTGGATTCTCGCCGGGATCGCTGCCTACTGGCTCGCCATCATCGCCCTCCGCCAGCGCGGCCTCCTCCCAGACTACGTCAAGACCCAAGGGCCGATCCTGACGATTCACACGAAACGCGGGCGCGCCTTCCTCGACTGGCTCGCCGGGCCCAGACGGTTCTGGCGCGCCTGGGCGAACTTCGGCGTCGGCATCGCCATCGTCGTCATGGGCGCGATGTTCGTCTTCCTGCTCACCGCCGCGTTCGCCGCCGCGAACTCCCCCCAGCCCTCGAGCGTCCAGCAACCCTCGAACGTCCTCGTGATCCCGGGCGTCAACGAGTTCCTGCCGCTGTCGGCCACGCCGGGCATCGTCATCGGCCTCCTGGTCGGCCTGGTCGTCCACGAGGGCGGCCACGGCCTGCTCTGTCGCGTCGAGGACATCGACATCGACTCGATGGGCGTCGCCATGCTCGCCGTATTGCCCATCGGCGCGTTCGTCGAACCCGACCAGGAGAGCAGTCGAGCAGCCTCCCGCGGGGCGCAAACGCGGATGTTCGCTGCGGGCGTCACGTTCAACTTCGCGGTGACGATCCTCGCGTTCGCCCTGCTCTTCGGCCCGGTCGTCGGTTCGATCGGCGTCGCCCCAGGCGCCGCCGTCGGCGGGGTCGCCCCCGGTTCGCCCGCCGAAGCCGCGGGTATCCAGCCCAACGATCGCATCACCGCCATCGAGGGGCAGTCAGTCGAGTCGAACGACGACCTCTCGAAGACGCTCGAGGCCGCGGGGAGCGGCACCGTCACCGTCGAACTCAACGGCGACCGGACCGAGGAGATGGACCAGTCCCTGCCGGTGACCGCCGCGCTCGAAGACTCGCCGATCGACATCGAGCCCGGCGACCTCATCCTGGCCGTCGACGGCGACCCGGTCGTCACCGAGGCCGGCTTCCTCGAGGCCGTCGGCGACAGCGAAACGGTCGACCTGACGATCCAGCGCGACGGCGAGGAGCGAACGCTCGAGGCCGTCCCCATCGGGAGCGTCGTCCAGGTAGCCGACGACGGCCCGCTCACCGAGGCAGGAGCACCCGCCGGTGAGCGATTCGTCATCACCGAGTTCGACGGCGAGCGCACGCAGTCGTACGCCGACCTCGAGTCCCTGCTCGGCGACACCGATCCCGGCGACGAGGTGACCGTCGCGGGCTACCTCGGCGGCGAGCGCGTCAGCTACGACGTCACCCTCGGCGAACGCAGTCAGCTCACCGAGGGCGGAACCGTCGGCTTCTTCAGCGTCGGCGGCATCTCGGGCGTCCAGGTGAGCGACGCCGGCCTGGAGCTGTACCCGGTCGAGGAGTACCTGGCGGTCCTCGGTGGCGACGGCGACGCTCAGGGCAGTTACGGCCACATCACCGACAGCTTCCTCGGGAAGGTCGCGTTCGTGCTCTTCTTGCCGATCGTCTCCGTCGTCGGCCTCCTGCCGTACAACTTCGCCGGCTTCGCCGGCGGCATCGAGAACTTCTATCAGGCCCAGGGGCTGCTCGCCGGCCTGGGCGACTGGACCGTGTTCGCCATCGCCAACGCGCTGTTCTGGACCGGCTGGATCAACGTCCAGCTCGGCTTCTTCAACTGCATTCCGGCGTTCCCGCTCGACGGCGGGCACATCCTCCGGACGAGCACGGAGTCGGTCCTGTCGCGGCTCCCGCTCGAGGCGACCCGGGGGATGGTCCGGGTCGTGACGACGCTGGTCGGCGTCACGATGCTCGTGAGTTTCCTGTTCATGCTGTTCGGACCGCAGCTGTTGGCAGGCTGACCGACGAGGCTCGACTCGAGCGGGAGCCGCGAGAGGACGGCGTCGAGCGCTTACCGACGTTGCTTTTCGACCCGAATGCGGTCGGCCCAGTCGTCGCCACCGCTGACCGAAACCGGCAATTTTCACAACTTCGTGACGAACGACGAGTACCTGGCGCCGATCGGGACCGAGAGTGCGCCGGTCCAGACCGCTCGCGAGCGAAGGGACCGTCGGGCGGGCTCGGCCCCGGCGGGGTGGACGCTCGGGTAGGATCGACCTTTCGCTACTGATCTCGGTGGTGGACGCGTCACGGGTACCGGCAAGAATGTGAACGTTTCGCGCAGCGGGAGCAGTGTTGACCGTGATACCAAGAGGCATTGAACGGGACTCTGTAAGACATTCGCACGCTACTCGCGGCAGTGAATCACCATGAACGGTACAGACGATCCCCCGCACCAGAACCGGAGGACACGATGAACGCGGTCGAGGAGTGGAAACAGGAGAAACACCCGCTGGACGTGATCGAGGACGTCAAAGAGTACGCCGAAGAAGGACTGTCCTTCGACGAGATTGAGGAACGCGCCGGCGGCGGCGAGTGGGAACGGCTCAAGTGGGCCGGGATGTACAGCCACGGCGTCCAAGACGGCTACTTCATGATGCGGACGAAGGTTCCCGGCGGCTACCTCACGCCCGATCAGGCCGAGGTGATCGGCGAGGTCGTCGAGGAGTACGCCAGGGCACCCGAGGCGTACGGCGGCGAGAACCAGAACGAATGCTGGGGCGACGCCTACCTCGACATCACCACGCGTCAGGACGTCCAGAAACACTGGATCGAGGTCGAGGACGTCCCCGACGTCTGGGAGCGCTACGACGAGGTCGGCCTGACGACGATCCAGGGGTGCGGTGACGGCGCGCGGAACGTGCTCGGCTGTCCCGCCGCGGGGCTCGACGATCACGAGTGCTTCGACGCCCAGCCGGTCGTCGACGCCGTCTCCGACTACTTCACCGGCAATCGCGAGTACGCGAACCTCCCCCGGAAGTTCAAGATGACGATCACGGGGTGCAAACACGACTGCGCCCAGTCCCAGATCAACGACCTCGGACTGGTTCCCGCACGCAAGGAACTCGACGGTGAGGCGTACTACGGCTTCCACGTCCGCGTCGGCGGCGGCCTCTCGGACGGCCCGCGGATGGCCTCGAACCTCGACGTGTTCGTCCCGCCGGAGGACGCTGTCGAGTTCTGCCGGGCAGTCGCCCAGACGTTCAAGGAACTCGGCGACCGCAACAACCGCGGCGTCTGCCGGATGCGCTACCTCGTCGAGCAACTCGGCCCCGAGACGTTCGAGGAGGCGATCCGCGACCGCTGCACCGTCGACCTGCCCACCAGGGGCGTCGACCTCACCGAGGGGTACGCCGGCGACCACGTCGGCGTTCACGACCAGAAACAGGAGGGCCTGACCTACGTCGGCTTCAACGTGATCGCCGGGCGGATGGGCGGCGACGAGTTCGCCGAGGCGGCCCGCGCGGCCAGAACGTACGGCACCGAGGACGCCTCGATCCGGCTGGCGACCGACCAGAACTTCCTCATCACCCACGTTCCGGCGGAGAACGTCGAGGACCTGCTCGCAGAGCCGTTCGCCCGGAACCACCAGCCCGATCCGGGGCCGTTCTCGCGCGGCGCCGTCGGCTGCACCGGTTCGGAGTTCTGCAACTACGGCATCATCGAGACGAAAAAGCGCGTCAGGCGATGGGCCCGCGAACTCGACGAGCGCATCGACACGCCGGACGACCTCGAGGTCGTCCGGATGCACATGTCGGGCTGTTCCGCGTCGTGCGCCCAGCCCCAAATCGCGGACATCGGTTTCCGTGGCGAGACCGTCCAGGTCGAAACGGACGACGAGAGCGCGGAGCGAGGCTCCGCGGACGATTCGAGCGGGCAAAACCCGCGAGACGCTGACGACATCGTCGAGGGCATGGACTTCGGCCTCGGCGGCTCGCTCGGGTCCGACAACGAGTTCCTCGACTGGGTCGAGAACGCGGTCCCCGCCGAGGCGGTCATCCCCGCCCTCGAGCGGCTGTTCGAGGCCTACGCCGAGGGCCGGGCCGACGGCGAGCGGTTCTACGAGTGGTGTCGCCGGGTCGACAACGGGCGACTGCGCTCGATCATGAAGCGGGCCGACGCGCCCGTCACCGAGGGGGTGGCCGTCGATGACTGAGGAACACGACGAACGGACGACCGAGGAACGGGACAGCGACGTCGACGATACCCCCGCGTTCCCGGCAGTCCCCGAGACGGACGCCGACGATGACGAGGAGTCGGTCCCGATTGCCTCCGGCGCGCGGATCCACCGTCCCGACAGCGAACACGGCACGATTCCCGCCGACGGCGCCGGTCCCGGCGGCGAGGAACCCGAGTCGGCCACGGCGGCTACGGCGGAAATCGCCAACGAGGGCTCGTCGGAGATCCGTTCCGACGGCGTTCCCGTGAGTGAAACGAACAGGGGCAGGTCAGGGCTTCGCCCTGACGGTGGCGCTCGACCGGCCAACGTCGACGCCGACGGAACCCTCGGCGACGTGGAGTTCACCGAACCCGCCAAGGGGGTCAGCCAGGACGTCGACAGCGGCGCGCCCGACGAGCGCGTCGGCGTTCCCGAGGGCGTCGACCTCGAGACGCCGGGCTACGAGATCCGCTCGGAGATGAACGACATCGAGACGCCCGACGAGAAGACCTGGTTCATGGAACTGGACGAGGCCGTCATCGACGACGGCCGCTGTATCCAGTGTGGAACCTGCGTTTCGGCCTGTCCGTCGGACTCCATCGGCGTCGGTGACGACGACCTGCCGAAACTGGTCAAGATGTGCACCGGCTGTTCGCTCTGCTGGGACTTCTGTCCCCGCGGCGGCCTGCGCTACGAGCGCCAGTGGAAGATCACCGGCGGCGACGACAACGTCTCGGGCGCAGGCGACCCGATCACGGAGTTCTCCGCGAAGGTCGACGACGACTGGACCGGCGGGGCCCAGGACGGTGGCGTCGTCACCGGCATCCTCGCCACTCTGCTCGAGGCCGGCGAGATCGACGGCGCGCTCATCGCCACCGAGAGCGAGGAGGAGCCCTGGAAGGCCGAGAGCTACCTCGCCACCAGCCGCGAGGACCTGATCGAGAACGCGGGCACCATCTACAACCAGACGCTCGCGCTCGGCAACCTCGATCTCGGTCAGTGGGAGCACAAGCTTCCCGACGAGCCCTGGGAGGACATCTCGCTGGCGCTCGTGGGCACTCCCTGCGAGATCGAGGGCATCCGCGCCCTGCAGGACTTCGGCTGGGAGTACGGCGCCCAGGAGGAGGGCATCCGCGCGGTGGACTACACCATCGCGCTGATGTGCACCAAGAACTTCAACTACTACAGCCTCATGGGCGAACACCTCGAGGAACAACGGGGCATCTCGCCCGATGAGATCGGCAAGATGGACGTCCTCCACGGGAAGTTGATGGTCTACGACCACGACGGTCGGATGATGCTGGAGGAGGACATCGAGAACTTCCACGACGCCGCGCTCAAGGGCTGTGACGAGTGCGCCGACTTCACCGGCTACGCCGCCGACGTCACCGTCGGCTCCGTCGGCTCCGCCGACGAGTACTCGAGCGTCATCATCCGCACCGAGCAGGGACTGCAGGCGTGGGAACTCACCGAACCCGTTCTCGAGTACCACGACCTCGAGGACCGGTCGGCCATCGGCGGCCTCCAGAGCTGGGACAAGAAGAAGGCCTTCGAGAGCCTCGAGCGACCGTTTGACCCCGACGCGCCGCGGTTCATCGACTACGCCGACCACGCCGAAAACTACGGCACTGCGCTGAACCCGCACGACGCTGGGCACTGAATGGACTGATCCAAAACCGGACACCGGGCAGACGCCGAACGAACTTGCCCAAAACCGGACTGACGCCGGATGCCGAACGAACTTGGTCGGAACCGGACCAACGGCGGAAGACCAGCGAGCAGTCGGGCGGAATCTGCCTCTGTATCTGCACCTGCACCGGCCGCTGAAGCACCCCACCGACCGGCTCGAGGCACTGCCGCACGCGAACCGTTCGAGGCTCGAGTGGTGACGAGAGCGGGCGCTCGGAGGGAGGGTCGTCTCGAGCAATCGGTACAATAAATGTCACCGCCCGCGGAGTGCCGGTATGCCGATCGAAGACCGCGGTGACGCCTACCTCGTCACCCACGCGCTGGCGAAGGACACGCTCTCGCGCTTGCGAGACGTCAAAACCGAGCAGGTGAGCTTCCGGAAGGGACTCGTGAAACTCGGACGGATCTGTGGCTACGAGATCATCGACGGGCGCATGGAGACCGAGTACGTCGAGATCGAGACGCCCCTCGAGCCCACGATGGGCGAGCGGGTCAAGGGGCTCGACGACGTGGTCATCATCAATGTCCTCCGGGCCGCGACGCCGTTCGTCGAGGGATTGCTCAAGGCCTTCCCGCGCGCCCGCCAGGGCGTCATCAGTGCCAGTCGCGACGAGGAGGCCGGGCGCGACGAGAACGGCACCTTCCCGATCACCATCGACTACGTCAAACTCCCCGAGATCACCGAAGACGACACCGTCATCGTCGCGGATCCGATGCTCGCGACGGGCAGCACCATGAACGCCGTCCTCGAGCACGTGATCGCGAACTCGACCGATCCGGAACACCTGATCGTCCTCTCGGCAGTTTCGGCGCCAGAGGGGCTCCTCCGTGTGAGCGAGGCCGTCCCCGAGGCCGACCTCCTGACGGTGGCTATCGACGACCACCTCGACGAGAACGGGTTCATCGTCCCCGGCCTGGGCGATGCGGGCGATCGGGCGTTCCGGACGACCTGAGCGGTCGACGGGCCGTCTTTCTCTGGGCGTATTTCCACGAAAGGGTGTCGCTCGGGCGAGAGTCAGTGACCGAACCGGCGACTCAAGAGAGAGAGAGAGCGACACCTCACTCGAGCGTCTCGGCGAAGAACTCGGCAATCTCAGTCGCGACCGACTCGTGCTGGCCGACGAAGAAGTGGTCCGCCGAGAACTCGAGCACGCGGTCGCCCCGTTCCGTCGCCGCCTCGACGACCGGTTCCCAGTCGACGGTCGAATCCCGGGTCCCGTATCCGATCTGGACCGGAATCTCGAGCGACGCGAGCGCCGGCACCACCTCGAGATCCGGACCGAGGCTCGAGGGCGGCGCCAGCGCCGAGACCGCGTCGACGGCGGGGTCGTCAGCGCTCGCGAGCAGGGCCAGTCCGGAGCCGAAACTGAAGCCGAAGACGCCGACGCGGTCGTATCGTGGGCTCGCCCAGCGGATCGCGTTCCGGACGTCTTCACGCTCGCCATGGCCCTCGTCCCACTCCCCGTAGTCGATCCGCAGGCAGGCGATCCCTCGCTCGAGGAGGGCGTCGCTGACGGCGACCAGGCGGCGGTCCCCCCGGTTGCCGCCGTGCTGGGGGTGGGGCGGACAGGCGACGACGATGGCGGTCGGTTCCGTCGACGGTTCCTCGAGCGTGGCCCGGACGTCTCGCGCCCCGGGGACGACGATCGGCTGTGACACGGCCGGCGGTTCGGGCTCGAGAGGCTTGAAGCCACCATATCGCCCGCTGTCGATGGCATGGAAGGCGGAGAGACGTGACGCATTTCCAAGTATTGAAGAGCCCCCCGAGTCACGGTGTCGTATGGCACAATCTACCGACGCCGACGTTCTCGAGGAACTGGCGAGTCTGCCGACGATGGCCCACCCGACGGTGAGCCCGGACGGCGACGAGGTGGCGCTCTACTACGACGTGACGGGGCGAAACGAGCTCCACATCCTCGACGTCGAGAGCGGCGATCTCGAGCAGTGGTCCGACGGCGAAGTCCCCCGAAACGCCCGCTGGTACGTCACCTGGGGCGACGGCGACCGGGTGTTCTTCCACCTCGACGACGACGGCAACGAGCAGAACGACATCTACGCGCTCACCCGCGACGGCGAGGTCGAGTCCGTCCTCGAGATGGACGGCCAGGCCACGATTCAGGACGTGAGCGACGACGGCGAGACGCTGATCGTTGGCTCGACGCGAGACGGGCAGATGAACCTCTATCACCACGACCGCTCGAGTGGCGAGACGACCAAGGTTACCGACTACGAACGAGCCGCTGGCGGAGCGAAACTCTCGCCGGACGGTCAGCGGGTGGCGTTCTCGACGAACGAATCGGACGACCACAACAACAAGGACGTCTACGTGATGGACGTTGACGGCTCGAACCCCCGGAACCTCGAACTGGGCGAGGACGGCGCGGAGTCGATGCCCAACGACTGGAGCCCCGAGGGTGAACGCTTGCTCGTCAGCGACAACTCCGCGGACCTGGGGCGAATCGGCGTCTACGACCTCGAGTCGGACTCGGTCGAGTGGTACGACGACGGCGAGTACGAGGAACACGGCACCACCTTCCTCCCCGGCGGCGAGCGGGTACTCGCGATGCGGAGTCGCGACGCCGTCGCCGTCCCCGTCGTCTACGACCTCGAGACTGGCGAGAGCCGCGAGTTCGACGTCCCCGAGGGCGTCGCCGCCCTGGGCGGCTACGGTCCCGGCAGCGTCGTCATCGACGACGACCGGGTGCTCGTCCAGCACACGACGCCCACCCGACGCCCCGAACTGCTGGTCTACGACCTGTCCGAGGACAGCTACGAGACGCTGCTCGAGGCCGAGTACGGGCCGTTCGATCCCGAGGACTTCGCGGACGCGGAGTACCTCCGCGTGGACTCCGACGGCATCCCGGAGACGCCCCAGCGAGCCGTCGAACACGAGCCCTACGACGAACTCGAGATCGGCGCGCTCTTCTACGATTCGGGCGAGCGACCGTCGCCGCTGATCGTCAACCCCCACGGTGGCCCCCGCGCTCGAGACACCAAGTCGTTCAACCTCTACACCCAGGTGCTGGTCTCCCAGGGCTTCTCGGTGCTGCAGGTCAACTACCGCGGGTCCACCGGACGAGGCCGGGAGTTCGTCCGCGAACTCTACGACGACTGGGCGGGCGCCGAACAGGGCGACGTCGCCGTCGCGGCCGAGCACGTCCTCGAGACCTACGACTTCCTCGATTCGGATCGTGTCGTCGTCTTCGGCGGCTCCTACGGTGGCTACTCCGCCTACTGGCAGATGGTCCAGTACCCCGACCTCTACGCGGCGGGGGTCGCCTGGATCGGCCTCACCGACCTCGAGGACATGTTCGAGAACACGATGCCCCACTTCCGTACCGAGTTGATGGAGACCTACCTCGGGACGCCCGAGGAGAACCACGACCTCTACCGGGAACGCAGCCCCGTGACCCACGTCGAGAACGTCGAGGACCCGATCTTTCTCGTCCACGGCGTCAACGACCGCCGGGTACCGGTCTCGCAGGCTCGGATCTTCCGGGACGCCCTGCTCGAGAACGGCTACGAGGAGAGCGAGGACTTCGAGTACGAGGAACTCGGCGAGGAGGGCCACGCCTCCTCCGACCAGGCACAGAAACTGCGGATGTTCGAACTGCTGGCGGACTTCCTCGAGCGACGGGTGGAGTGACGGACTCGATATGGGCCAGCCAATGAATCGGCGTCAAACCGCGTCCCGAGGTTACTTCTCGGGCGCTCGAGCGACCGTCGTGATCGCCACCTCGGGTTCGTAGCTCGGCCCCTGGAACAGGTGCTTGACCTCCTCGAAGCCCGCCTCCTTGAACATGCGGTCGGCCTCGTACTCGTCGTAGAAGAGCATCATCGCGTCGGCCAGCACCTGGGCGATCCGGTTGTCCGGGTAGTTCGGCCCCACGACGAGCACCTGACCGCCCGGTTTCAGCACGCGGTTGAACTCCCGGAGGGCGAGGACGGGTTCGGGCCAGTACTCGATCGATCCCGACGACCAGATGATATCGAACGTGTCGGTCTTAAACGGGAGTCGCTCCGCGTCGCCCCGGTGAAAGTCGACCGGGCCGCCGGTCTTCCCGAACTTGGCGTAGGCCTTCTCGAGCTGGTGTTCGCTCTGGTCGAGTGCGTAGACGGTGTCGACGTGCTCGAGCAGACCCTCGGTCGCGAAGCCGGTTCCGCAGCCCACGTCGAGCACCATTTCGGCGTCCTCGAAGTCGAGCAGCGAGAGCGCCTCGGTTCGCATCTCCTCGTTCCAGATGAAGGGGTTGATCCGGTCGTAAATCGTCGAGAGGTACTTGTAGAACAGCCGCGCCCGCGCCTTGTTCTCGAGGATTCCCATTTGGCGCCGATTGGTCTTCTGCCGTGATAGGTCTGTCCATCCAGCGGGACTCGAGCGCCCCCGTTCGTCGGCAGGGCGGCTGTCGACACCGCTAGGGCAATTCGAGAGAGACCCTCTTCGGCAGTTCGTTCGCGACCGGAGCGAAACGCGAGGCCGCACGCCAGCCACTTTCGCAACTACCTTATACGCGCTCAAGCAAACGTCGGGTGCTTAGAGTATGCCGAGGCCACAGGTTCTACAAGAGATCAAGTCGGCAGAAGAGAAGGCCGACGAAATCGTCGCACAGGCGGAGAACGACCGCGACGAGCGCATCGCCGAGGCCCGGAAACGCGCCGAGGAGATACGCTCGGAAGCGGAAGCGGAGGCTCGAGACCTCAAGGAGCGCCGGCTCGAGGACGCTCGCGAGGAGATCGACGCCGAGTGTGAGCGCGTGCTCCGGGAGGGAACCGAGGATCGCGAGGCGCTCGAGAAACGCGCCACGACACGGGTCGACGAGGTGGCATCCCACGTCGTCGACCTGTTCCAGGAGGACGTCAATGCTCAGACCTGAACAGATGAGCAAGGTCTCGGTGACCGGCTCGAAGGGCGTTATGCCCACGGTCATCGAGGCAGTTTACGACCTGAACCTGGTACACCTCTCGGACTACGACGGCTCCTGGGCGGGCTTCGACAACGGCAACCCCATCGCGGGCGCCGACGAGGCCTCCGAGAAGCTCGTCACGGTCCGGGCCCTCGAGAGCACGCTCGACCTCGAGGACGACGACGTCGACGTCCAGTCCGGAAGGCTCGGCAAGGACTGGGAGCCCCGCCTCGAGTCCATCCGGACGCGGGTCAACGACCTCGACGACCGACGTACCGAGGTTCGCGACCAGTTGCGCCGCGTCAGGGAGCGACTCGACCGGATCGAACCCTTCGCGGACCTCGGGATCGACCTCGACTTGTTGTCGGGGTACGATACCGTCGAAGTCGTCGTCGGCGAGGGATCGCTGACTGAGGTCGAGGCTGTCCTCGATGCGTCCGACGACGTCCGCGCCTACGAGACGTTCACCGGCGACGGGGTCGTCGCAATCGTCGCGGCACCCGCCGACGGAGCCAACGAGGGATTCGTCGACGACGCCCTCGTCGGCGTCGACTTCAGCCGCTACCAGGTGCCCGAGACGGAGAAGGACCCCGAGTCCTACGTGTCCGATCTCGAGCGCGAGGAACGCGACCTCGAGGCCAAACTCGATGAGATCGACGCCGACCTCCAAACGATCAAGACCGAGGAGGGCGCGTTCCTGTTGCTCGCCGAGGAAAAGCTCACGGTCGAGGTCCAGCGCGCCGAGGCGCCGCTCCAGTTCGCGACGAGCGACCGGGCGTTCAT
This sequence comes from Saliphagus sp. GCM10025317, assembly GCF_042663665.1. Taxonomy (NCBI): domain Archaea; kingdom Methanobacteriati; phylum Methanobacteriota; class Halobacteria; order Halobacteriales; family Natrialbaceae; genus Saliphagus; species Saliphagus sp. GCM10025317. Next base: position 421,928 of record NZ_JBHTAQ010000005.1, on the reverse strand, counting down.
CGCCGAGGGCTGGATTCCGACGACCGAGTACGACCGCCTCGTCGCCGCGCTGAACGACGCCGTCGGCGACAGCGTCGAGATCGAAGAACTCGAGCGCGCCGACTACGACCGTCACGGCGCCCACACGCACACCGAAGACGTCCAGAAGGGGGCGCCCGCCGCACAGGACGAGGACGGGCCGACCGCCAGCGAGGACGAGGAAGAGAGAGCCGAGCAGAAAGCCGTCACCGACGGCGGCTCGGCCGTCACGATGGACGACGAACCGCCGGTCATTCAGGACAACCCCGGGGTCGCGAAGCCGTTCGAGGCCCTGGTCAACGCGGTCAACAAACCGAAGTACAGCGAACTCGACCCGACGGTCTTCCTGTTCCTGACGTTCCCGGTCTTCTTCGGCTTCATGATCGGTGACGTCGGCTACGGGATCCTGTACGTCGCCATCGGCTACTACATGGCAACCAACTTCGAGAGCGACGGCATCTCGAGCCTGGGCGGCGTGGCCATCTGGGCCGGTGCGTTCACGATCATCTTCGGGTTCATCTACGGCGAGATATTCGGCCTACACGTTCTCGGCTCCATCGTCTGGGGCGACCTCCTGAACGTCGAACTGTTGCCGCTGAACAAGGGTCTCGAGCCCGGTGCGTCCGACTTCGCCATCGGCTGGATGGTCGTGAGCGTGCTCGCCGGCATCGTGCACCTGAACATCGGCTACCTGATCGACTTCGTCGAGAACCTGAGCCACGGCCTAAAAGATGCGCTCTTCCACAGCGGGTCGTGGATCCTGATGCTCAACGGCATTTGGATCTGGATCTTCTCGGCACAGGCCGAAGCGTCGAAGCCGGAGTTCCTGTTCACGACGTTCGCTAGCGATGGGCCGTTTCCCATCGGGTTCACCGGCTTCCCGGAGTGGGGACTGGTGACCATCCCGCTCCCTGCCGTCGGCGACTTCCTGTTGACGGCACCCCTGCTCGTCTTCCTGATCGGCCTCGTCATGCTGATCAGCAGCGAACCCGTCGAGGCCGTCGAAGCCCTCGACGTCGTCGTCAACGTCTTCTCGTACACCCGGATGGGCGCAGTGTTGCTCGCGAAGGCCGGCATGGCGTTCGTGGTCAACCTGCTGTTCTTCGGGGCCTACGAGGACCCCGACGGCGCGTTCCACTTCCTGGGCTCGGCCGGACACGACCCCAGCTACGTCGCCGAACACTACGACAGCGGGGCCACCGTAATCTTCGACGGCCTCATGCACATGGGCGGCATCGCCGGACTCGTCGGCGGGTTCGTCATTCTAGTCGTCGGACACGTCGTCGTGTTAGTCCTTGGCGTGACAAGCGCCGGCTTACAGGGAGTTCGACTCGAGTACGTCGAATTCTTTAACAAGTTTTATGAAGGCGGTGGAGCCAACTACGAACCGTTCGGACACGATCGAACCTACAGTCAGGAGTAATCAATAATGATGGAAACCCTCGAAGCCTCGAACGTTGCACTGCAGACCCTGAACGACCCCGGCGCGGCGGCCGCGATCGCAGTCGGTCTCGCAGCCCTCGCCTCTGGATACGCCGAGCGAGGTATCGGTGCGGCTGCCGTCGGCGCGATGGCCGAGGACGACGACATGTTCGTGCCAGGCCTGATCATGACCGTCCTCCCAGAGACGCTCGTGATCCTGGCACTGGTCGTCGTCTTCATCGCCTGAGCACCCCGTTCGCTTTTCCACAATGAGTTTGGATACAGTCGTAGAAGACATTCGAGAAGAAGCCCACGCGCGTGCGGAGGACATCCGCGCGGAAGGCGAGGCTCGCGCCGAGGAGATCGAGTCGGCGGCCGAGGACGACGCCGAGGACACCCTCGAGCGTGCCGAGACCGAGGTCGAACGCGAGATCGAGCAGTTGCGCGAACAGCGACTCTCCAGTGCGAAACTGGAGGCGAAACAGGAGCGCCTGGAGGCCCGACGGAACGTCCTCGGCGAGGTTCGCGAGCAGGTCGAAGCCGAACTGGTCGGCCTCGAGGGCGAGACCCGCGAGGACCTGACGCGGACGCTCATCGACGCGGCCGGCGAGGAGTTCGACGAGGGCGACGACGTCAGCGTCTACGGTCGTGCCGACGACCAGGTACTGATCGAGTCGATCCTCGCGGACTACGACGGCTACGCGTACGCTGGCGAGCGCGACTGCCTCGGCGGCGTCGTCGTCGAGAGCGAGCAGTCCCGCGTCCGGGTGAACAACACCTTCGACTCGGTGTTCGAGGACGTCTGGGAAGAGAACCTCCGGGAGATCAGTAACCGACTCTTCGAGCAATGAGCACGGTCGTTCCCACTCGCACGGCTCGCATCCCACTCTCTGCTCACACTCACCACACGGGGTGGTTCGCGTGAGCACGGGCGCCTCGAATCCGGAATACGTGAACGCTCGCGTGCGGTCGCGTCGAGCCTCGCTGTTCGCGGACGAAGACTATCGGAAGCTGGTCCGGATGGGGCCGAGCGAGATCGCGCGGTTCATGGAGGAGACGGAGTACGAACGCGAGATCAACGCCCTCGGCACCCGCTTTTCCGGCGTCGACCTGATCGAGTACGCGCTGAACCAGAACCTCGCCAGGCACTTCCACGACCTGCTGGACTGGTCGGACGGTCGCCTCTACGACCTCATCGCCCGCTACCTCCGGAAGTTCGACGTCTGGAACCTGAAGACGATCCTCCGGGGCATCTACACCGACTCCAACGCCGAGGAGGTTCGGACGGACCTGATCCGTGCCGGCGAACTCGACGAGCGAACCATCGACCGCTTACTCGAGGTCGACACCATCGAGGACGCAATCGAAGTGCTCGACCGGACGATCTACCACGACCCCCTCGAGGTCGCCTACGAGGAGTACGAGGAGAGCCACGCGCTGGTCCCCCTCGAGAACGCGCTCGATCGGGCGTTCTACGAACGGCTGCTGGCCGACATTCGGGGCCTCGACACGCCCGGGTCGGCCGGTCCACAGGAGGGCCCACGAGCGCTCTACGTCGAGTTCCTCCAGGCCGAGATCGACTTCCGGAACGCACGGAACGCCCTGCGACTCGCTCGCAGCGGCGCCGACCTCGACCCCGCGGCGTACTACATCGACGGCGGCGTGCTCTTCACCGAGAGCGAACTCCGCCAGCTGGTCAACCGCTACGACGACCTGGTCGATCACATCGCCGCCAACCGACGCTACGGTGACCGGCTCTCGAGCGCGCTCGACCGACTGCGCGACGCCGACAGCCTGATCCAGTTCGAGCACGCCGTCGACGCCGCGTTGCTCGAGTACGCGGACACGCTCTCGAGCATCTACCCGGTGTCGGTGTCGGCCGTGCTGTCGTACATCCTCGCGAAAGAGCGCGAGATTGAGAACATCCGCGCCATCGCCCGCGGTCGGGAGGTCGGTCTCTCGGAGAACGAAATCGAAGAGGAGCTGGTGATCCTATGAGCCAGGAAATCGCGGTCGTCGGCAGTCCGGAGTTCACCACGGGCTTTCGGCTCGCCGGCGTCAGACGGTTCGAGAACGTCCCCGACGACGAAAAGGCCGACACCCTCGACGACGCCGCTACGACCGTCCTCGAGGACGGCGACGTTGGCATCGTCATCATGCACGAGGGCGACCTCGAGTATCTCTCGCGAAACGTCCGCTCGGACGTCGAAACGAGCGTCGAACCGGTCGTCATCACCATCGGCGGCAGTGGCAGCGGTGGCGGCGGCCTTCGCGAGCAGATCAAACGCGCCATCGGGATCGACCTGATGGACGAGGACGAAGACCAAGACAGTGAGTAACCTATGAGCCAGGCACTAGAATCCGTCGACGAAGACGGTGTGATAGAAAGCGTGAGCGGTCCCGTCGTGACCGCCGCGGACCTCGACGCCCGAATGAACGACGTCGTCTACGTCGGCGACGAAGGGCTGATGGGCGAGGTCATCGAAATCGAAGGGAACCTGACCACGATTCAGGTCTACGAGGAGACCTCCGGCGTTAGCCCCGGCGAACCCGTCGAGAACACGGGCGAGCCCCTGAGCGTCGACCTTGGACCCGGCCTGCTGGACACCATCTACGACGGCGTCCAGCGCCCCCTCGACGAACTCGAGGAGAAGATGAACTCGGCGTTCCTCGACCGCGGGGTCGACGCGCCGGGCATCGACCTCGAGCGAACGTGGGAGTTTACCCCCACCGTCGAGGAGGGTGACGCGGTCGAACCCGGGGACGTCATCGGTGAGGTCCCCGAAACCGAGAGCATCACCCACAAGGTGATGGTCCCGCCGGACTACGAGGGCGGCGAGATCACCTCGATCGAGAGCGGCACGTTCACGGTCGACGAGGTCGTCGCCGAACTCGATTCCGACGAGGAGATCACGATGCACCAGGAGTGGCCGGTTCGATCGGCCCGCCCTGCCGATGAGAAGCAGACGCCAACGATTCCGCTCATCAGCGGCCAGCGCATCCTGGACGGCCTCTTCCCGATCGCCAAGGGCGGCACCGCGGCGATTCCGGGCCCCTTCGGCTCCGGAAAGACGGTCACCCAGCACCAGCTCGCGAAGTGGGCCGACGCGGACATCGTCGTCTACGTCGGCTGTGGCGAGCGTGGCAACGAGATGACCGAGGTCATCGAGGACTTCCCGGAACTGGAAGACCCCAAGACCGGGAAGCCGCTGATGAGCCGGACCTGCCTCATCGCGAACACCTCGAACATGCCCGTCGCAGCCCGCGAATCCTGCATTTACACGGGCATCACCATCGCGGAATACTTCCGCGACATGGGCTACGACGTCGCGCTGATGGCCGACTCCACCTCGCGGTGGGCAGAGGCCATGCGAGAGATTTCGAGCCGACTCGAGGAGATGCCCGGCGAGGAGGGCTACCCCGCCTACCTCGCCGCGTCGCTCTCCGAGTTCTACGAGCGCGCCGGCCTGTTCCAGAACGTCAACGGCACCCAGGGATCGGTGTCGGTCATCGGTGCAGTCTCGCCCCCGGGCGGCGACTTCTCCGAGCCCGTCACCCAGAACACCCTGCGTATCGTCAAGACGTTCTGGGCGCTGGACGCCGACCTCGCCGAGCGTCGGCACTTCCCCTCGATCAACTGGAACGAGTCGTACTCGCTGTACCGACAGCAACTCGACCCCTGGTACCGAGAGAACGTCGCAGAAGACTACCCCGAGATCCGCCAGTGGGCCGTCGACGTGCTCGACGAGGAAGACGAACTACAGGAGATCGTCCAGCTCGTCGGCAAGGACGCCCTGCCGGAAGACCAGCAGATGACTCTCGAGGTCGCACGCTACCTCCGGGAGGCGTGGCTCCAGCAGAACGCGTTCCACGACGTGGACACCTACTGCGAGCCCGAGAAGACCTACCGGATGCTCCAGGCGATTCGAACGTTCAACGACGAGGCCTTCGAGGCGCTCGACGCCGGCGTCCCGGTCGACGAGATCCAGGACGTCGACGCCGCGCCCCGACTCAACCGGATGGGCACCGCCGAGGACTGGCACGAATTTATCGACGAACTCGAGTCGGATCTCGAGTCCCAGATTAGGGCCCTATACTAGCCAATCATGAAAGAATATCAAACGATCACGGAAATCAGCGGTCCGCTGGTGTTTGCCGAGGTCGACGAACCCGTTGGCTACGACGAGATCGTCGAGATCGAAACGGAGGACGGCAAGACCCTGCGCGGACAGGTACTCGAATCGAGCGAAGGACTCGTCTCGATCCAGGTGTTCGAGGGGACGGGCGGCATCGACCGCAACGCCTCCGTTCGCTTCCTGGGCGAGACCATGAAGATGCCCGTCACGGAGGACCTGCTCGGTCGCGTCCTCGACGGGTCCGGGAACCCCATCGACGGCGGTCCCGAGATCGTTCCCGACGAGCGACTCGACATCGTCGGGGCGGCGATCAACCCCTACTCCCGGGAGTACCCCGAGGAGTTCATCCAGACGGGCGTCAGCTCCATCGACGGCATGAACACGCTCGTTCGCGGGCAGAAACTGCCGATTTTCTCCGGCTCCGGACTGCCGCACAACGATCTGGCGCTCCAGATTGCCCGGCAGGCGACGGTGCCGGAGGAAGAAGGAGAAAGCGACGAGGGCTCGGAGTTCGCCGTCATCTTCGGCGCGATGGGCATCACCCAGGAGGAAGCAAACGAGTTCATGCAGGACTTCGAACGCACCGGCGCGCTCGAGCGTTCGGTCGTCTTCATGAACCTGGCGGACGACCCCGCCGTCGAGCGGACGGTCACGCCGCGACTGGCCCTGACCACCGCTGAGTACCTCGCCTTCGAGAAGGACTACCACGTCCTCGTCATCCTCACGGACATCACGAACTACTGTGAGGCGCTGCGCGAGATCGGCGCGGCCCGCGAGGAGGTGCCGGGTCGACGTGGCTACCCCGGGTACATGTACACCGACCTGGCCCAGCTCTACGAGCGGGCGGGTCGAATCGAGGGCCGCGAGGGCTCGGTCACCCAGATTCCGATCCTGACGATGCCCTCCGACGACATCACCCACCCGATTCCGGACCTGACGGGCTACATTACCGAGGGTCAGATCATCGTCGACCGGTCCCTGAACAGTCAGGGGATCGAGCCTCCAATCAACGTCCTGCCCAGCCTGTCGCGGCTGATGGACGACGGGATCGGCGAGGGGCTAACCCGTGGAGACCACGCGGACGTCTCCGACCAGCTCTACGCCGCGTACGCAGAGGGTGAGGACCTGCGCGACCTCGTGAACATCGTCGGTCGCGAGGCGCTGACCGAACGGGACAACAAATTCCTCGACTTCGCCGACCGGTTCGAAAACGAGTTCGTCCAGCAGGGGTACGACACCGACCGGTCGATCGAGGACACCCTCGAGATTGGCTGGGACCTGCTCTCGACGCTGCCCAAAGAGGAACTCAACCGGATCGACGAGGACCTCATCGCGGAGCACTACCGCGAGTCCGAGGAGTCCGCGGAAGCCGTTCAGGCCGACTGATCGGTTCGATTCGACGATTTCTTCGATTTCGTGTGCTCGAGCGGTAGCTCCCTGGCTCGAGTTGTAATGGCTGGTGTTGTCGATTCGAGTTGTGGTGGACAGTCGGCTCGAGAGAGTCGTACTCAAGACAGTGATACAACATTTAATACACCAGGGTTATTTCACGTCGTATGGACAGAACCGAAATGTTCCTCGTCGTGATCGCGTGGGAGCTGGCGGCGATCGTGCTGACGACGGCCGGAGGAACGGAGTGGTTCATCATCCTGCCGTCGCTACTCCTGTTAATCGTACTGCCGATCTACCTGCTCGCGATGCTCGTCGTCGACAGCGTGTCTCAGCAGACACTCACCCGTCTGGTGCGTCTACGGTAACCCCTGGATCCCGGTGGACATTTCCGGCTACGAATGCCGGTTTCGAGCCAAATTGCGTCGCTTCTGCCAGCGGCGACCGTAGATCCGCGGAAGCGGGTCGATCGCCGCACCCCGGACGGCGGGCGGAACCGACGAATACCGCACGGAGGCACTGTCCGGCAGCGGACCGCCCGGGAGCAACGAGACGGCCGTCGGGTTTCGAGGCCCTTCTCGCCGTCTCTTGGAGGGGTTCGACCGATTCCCGGTGTACACCTCCTCGAGGGCCGCGTGTCCCTCGAGCACGCCACGTCGGGCCTGCTTCATCCGTTTCTTGGCCTGCTGCTGGAGCGCCACGTTGGGCGCCTCGGCCCGGATCTCGTCGCCGAACGCCTCGAGGTCGACTGCGACTCTCGAGTCGCCGTTCGAAGCCGCGGACAACCGATCGGGACCGACCACGTCCTCGATCTCTGCCCTGAGTCGGTGGCTCGCCTGCCGGAAGTCCACGAGGTCGACCGTATTCCAGAGTTCCCGCAACTTGATCGCGTGGCGGAGCTCGCTGAGATCGAGCCCCTCGCTCGCGTCGCGATCCCGGATCGTGTTTGGGAGGTTCTCGACGTCGATCAGGTCGGGGAGGTCGTCGGCGTCGACGGCGTCGGGCAGCCGTTCGAGGTCCACCGTCTCGAGCAGTCCTTCGGCCGCGTCGGTGATCTCCCACAGCTCCTTCGCCAGGCTCGACACCCGCTCGTCGGACGCGTCCCGTTCGATCGCCTGAAACAATCCGGTCGTTCCCCCAAGGACGCGTTCGGAGAGCTGCTCGAGTCCGTTCGTCTCGCTCGACGTACTGTTCATACCGTACAGAGGCGCCGAACGGAGAAAACGGGGCGCCTTACCAGGGAAAGGTCGCGAGGCAGGAATCGCGTTCGGGCCGCCGATTCGGTGACGAAGACGGGTTCGAGTCCTCGTTCAGACGCCTCGGCCCTGCATCCGCTCCTCCTCGGGCAGGTCGACGTTCGCGTCGCCCTTCATGCTCTTGCCCAGGTTCTTCGAGATTTCGGCGAGCGATTCGGGATCGTCCCAGTGATTGACCGCTTCGACGATGGCCTCGGCCATCTCCGGCGGGTTCTCCGCGCCGAAGATGCCGCTGCCGACGAAGATGCCGTCGCAGTCGTGGGTCATCATGAGCGCGGCGTCTGCCGGGGTGGCGATGCCGCCCGCGGCGAAGTTCACGACCGGGAGCCGCCCCATTTCCGCAGCCTCGTGGACCAGCTCGGCGTTCGCCTCGATCTCGCGGGCGTAGGCCTCTCGTTCCTCGTGGCTCATCCCCTCGAGTTTGCGAATCTCGCCCTTGATCGTGCGCTGGTGGTAGACCGCCTGGTTGACGTCGCCGGTGCCGGCCTCGCCCTTGGTGCGGATCATGGCCGCGCCCTCGTCGATTCGGCGCAGGGCCTCCCCGAGGTTGCGCGCGCCGCAGACGAACGGTGCGGTGAACGCGCGCTTGTCGATGTGGTAGTCGTTGTCCGCGGGCGTGAGCACCTCGCTCTCGTCGATCATGTCGACGCCAACGGCCTCGAGGATCTGTGCTTCGGTGCGGTGGCCGATACGGGCCTTTCCCATGACGGGGATCGAGACGGACTCGACGATTTCCTCGACGTCGGCGGGGTCAGCCATCCTGGCGACGCCGCCGCGCTTTCTGATGTCGGCGGGGACGGCCTCGAGCGCCATCACGGCGACGGCGCCGGCGTCCTCCGCAATCCGCGCCTGTTCGGGGTTCACGACATCCATGATGACGCCGCCTTTCTGCATACGGGCGAAGCCGCGCTTGACGAGATCGGTGCCGCGTCGGAGCTCCTCGAGATCGGTTGGCTCGGGCATGAGCGAGCGTTCGGAACCCCGGCACTTACGCGTGTCTGTTAGGCCTCGCGGCTCGAGTGTGTCTCGCGGATCGAACCGTCAGTCGAGGGCGGACTCGTTCGGTTCCGTCCCCGCGTCTATCCCCTCCAGACCTTCGATCGAGTCGACCGTCTCGCGAACGCGAGCGCGGACGAACGCGGCGATCGTCTCGCGGTCGGTCCCCGGATGGATCTCGATCTCTACCTCGTCGTCGACCCCGACCTCGAGGGCGTCCTCGAGCGGCGCCTCGAGCGGAATCGTGCCGCCCGCCATCGCGAACTGATCGCCCGCAGGCCAGACCGCGAGGTGCGTTTCGGTGTCGATCCGGGCGTCGCCGGCAGGATGGGTCGTCTCGAAGACGTACCACCGGCCGGCGGTACCGTCGCCGCGGTCAAACTCGGTGACCGAACGCTCGTCCTGAACGGTGATCCCCTCCTCGCCGAGCAGCGAGACGAACCGTTCTTTGGCCGGGTCCGCGGCCAGCGACATCACGTCCTCGACGGATTTTCCGAGCGCCGACAGCGACGGCGAGAGGTCGACGTCGATCCCGAGCAGCGACCGGGGCTGAATATCACAGTCGCCGATCGTCGGCGTCCCGGGGTGCTCGTAGACCGTCGTTTCGGCCGTGATCGACAGCAGCGAGATCGAAACGTCCTCGGTTCTCGAGCCGACGGACTCCCAGTTCTCGCGAAACGATGACGGCAACTCGGCGGGCATACCCCCCGCTTCGACGGCCGCCCTTTTTGCCGTAGCGGTCTCCCGACTCAGTCGGCCTCGAGCGCCTCGAAGTAGATCGCCCGCTGTTCGGCAGCCGCGGGGGCGGTGAGCCACGAGACGCCCACGGTGAGCGCGAGTCCGAGGCCCATTCCGACGAGGCCAGCCGACCAGCCGCCGTAGCTACCGGGGACGAACGGGAGAAAGACGCTCGCGAGGTAGAAGGCCTGGCTCCCCAGGATTCCTGCGATAATGCCGGCTCGAGTCGTCCCGCGCCAGTAGAGCGCGACCATCACGGGCAAGGCGAGCTGGGCGAATCCGCTGAATGCGGCGTTACCGAGTTCGAACAGCGTAGCCGCGTTGTAGAGGCTCGCGAGGAACGTCGAGACGGCGAAGACGACGACGCCGAGGCGAGCGATCGTGTCCTCACCGCGGTCCGAGAGCGTCGCGTCGACGAACGGGCGGTAGAGATCACGCGTGAAGTACGACGACCCCGACAGCAACATGGAATCTGAGGAAGACATCATCGCCGCCATCGCGCCCGCGATGACGAGCGCGGCGAACCACGTCGGAGTGAACTCGGCGAGAATCAGCGGGAGGACGTTCCCGCCGCCCTCGATTTCGGCGACCGCGATGCCGGTCTCGAGCCCGCGCGCCCAGGCGCCGAGCAGGAACGCGGGGACGAAGAGGAGCAGACAGAGGACGGGCCAGAGGGCGAACGACCGCTTGAGCACCGCTTTCGACCCTGCGGCGAAGAAGCGCTGGTTGACCTGCGGAAACATGGCGACGCCGAAGCCGATCGTGATCGCCGTCGAGAGTACGAACTGCGGGGTGTAGTAGGCCCCGCCCAGCGCGAGGTGACCGCTGGCGGCGGCCTCGAGTTCAGCCGTCGCCGCAGTCGGCCCACCGACGGCGGCGAGCACCCAGAGCAGGGCGACCCACGTGGTGACGAGCATGAACGCTCCCTGGAGCGTGTCGGTCCAGGCGATGCCTCGGAAGCCCGCGAGGACGACGTAGAGGATCATGAAGAGGGTGATGAGACCCGCGCCGCCGGCGTAGGGAATCGCACCGTCGGTCAGCGCCTCGAGGGCGGTCCCCGCGCCGACTTGCTGGAGCATGACGTACGGGAAGAGCCACATGAGGCTCACCCCGGCGACGAGGCCGCGGAGGCGTCTCGAGCCGAAGCGGTCGCCGAGCATCTCTCCGAGGGTGACGTAGCCGCGTTGCTGGCCGAGCAACCACTGTTTATAGCCGATGACGTACCAGAGAACGGCGAAGATGAGGCCGTCCATCACGCCCATGACGAGGATCCACTCGGGGCCGTGGAGGAAGGCCAGGTTCGGCCCGGCGAAGAAGGTGAACGCCGAGAGCAGGGTCGCGAAGGTGGTAAACAGCAGGACGACGGTTCCGAGCGTTCGGCTGGCGAGGTAGAAGTCCTCGGCCGTCCGCTCGGTGAGCCGGTAGGCGACGAGGCCGACGGCGAGCGCGAGCAGGAGGTAGCCGACGATGATGCCGAGCTGGAGCGCGAGGGTCACCGGCGATCACCCTCCGCTCGACCGCCCGACCGCGGCGACCGTGACTGCGGTCGGTCCGGTTCGATACCGACGCCCCAGGCGCGCTGGGCGAACGTCCAGAAGAGCGCGGAACACAGCGCCAACCAGCCGACGTGCCACCAGAGCCACAGCGGCAGGCCGAACGTTGTCGTCGCGTCCCCCCAGAGGAACCACGGGACCCCGAGGAGGCAGACGAGCACCGCCGCGAGGAGCCAGCCGATCCGTTCGAGTCGATTCATACGTCCCGTCGTCACTCGCCCTGGGTAATTGTTTCTATTCGACCCCGGTCTTTGAAGACGATCGTTCATCAATGGCGTTTCGGGCAGTTTCGAGCGGGTCTCCAGAAGGTAAAACGCCTCTTTTACGTAGGGAAAGGGGTATGTATGTCGGTGAGAATACCAGAATAGAGACCGATGGCCCGGCTGTTTCCCCTTCGCTCCGAGACGCCCGCCCAGGAGGGCCAGCCTCGAGTCGTCGACCTCGAGGACGAGGACGCCGACGCGGTGTTCGGTGCGCTGTCGTCGACGACGGCCCGCCGGATCTACAGTCACTTAAACGACGAACCCGGGACGCCGAGCGACGTCGCCGATGCAATCGACTCCTCGATCCAGAACGTCCGCTACCACCTCGAGAAACTCGAGGACGCGGGACTGGTCGAGGTCGTCGACACCTGGTACTCCTCGCGGGGCAACGAGATGAGCGTCTACGCGACGGCGGACGGGCCGCTGATCGTGACGAGCGACCGGTCAACGGCCGAGCGGTTGAAGACGGCGCTCTCGCGATTCATCGGGGGCGTCGCGGCCCTCGCCGGTGGAAGTTTGCTCGTCCAGTACGGGCTCTCGAGGTACGTGGGTCCGCAGGCGGGAACGGAAGGGACAGCGGGAACGGGCGGAACGACTGATGGTGGGGCTGCTGGGAACGGGAATGGAAACGGGAACGGGGCCAGCGACGAGGCTGGCAACGGAAACGGAGCGGCTACCGACGATAGCACAGACAGTTCCGAAACCGAAGATAGCGAGACGGCCGAAGAGGATACGGCCGACGGCGATGGGGCCGACGGAGCCGATAGCGGAGACAGTGGAACCGATGGCGGCGACGGCGGCGACATGGGTACCACCGACGTGGACGAAACCGACGATGCCCCGGAAGCCGACGACGACGCCTCGAGCGACGGCGGCGGTAACGACTCGGCCGCGGGAGACGACGACGCCGGCGCGGATGGCGCCAACTACAGCGACAACAGCACCGACGGCACCGACGGCGACGTCGCCACCGACGGCGGCAACGAATCGGTCGTCCCGTCGGGCGACGACAACGGTACCGTCGACGGCGTCACGGACGGCGCTGCAGAGGCTGCCGACGCCATCTTCGCGACGATTCCCCCAGGGGCGCTCTTCTTCCTCGGCGGTCTGGTCGTGCTGATCGCCGTCACCGTGTACTGGTACTGGGCGACCTCCTACTGAGCCGGTGTGTCCCCGGCTGGACTCGAGGGAGACATGGCGGGGTGCTTCGTTACAGGGCAATCGACGCGAAGATGACGGCGTTGTAGATGCCGTGGATGAGCGCCGGGACGACGAGGTTGTTCGTCACGAGATACACCGTTCCGAGCACGAGCGAGAGGCCGAAGACGATGGCCAGGCTGGCGATGAGCGCCTCCGGGCCTGCCGTTGCGTACGCAGCGGTGTGTATCGCCGTGAAGAGGACGCTCGAGACCAGGAGGGCCCCGACCGGGGAGAACACGTCGTACATCGACTTCTGGATAACGTTCCGGTACATCAGTTCCTCGAACGGGCCAGTGATGAGAATCGAGGCGGGGACCATTACGTAGAGCAGTTCGGGGTTTCGTTGTGCAGCCTGCGTCGCCGAGTGCTCGGCCCCTTCGATCCCGCCCGAGGAGAACAGTACCGAGATGGCGATATTGACGAGAAAGATGAGCGCCACGCCCCCGGCGATCCAGGCGACGGCCCGAAGACTCGGCTTCTCGAGGTCGAAATACGAGCGGTCGCGTCCCGTGTTGTAGACGTAGGCGACGGCGATCGCTGCCGTGCCGATGGCGACGCCAATCTGCATGACTGCCTGTCGCTGGATTTCAGACAACCCGCCGACGACGAGCACGACGGGAATCTCGAGGAGGATGCCGATCAACGGACTCACGATCCAGGCGACCAGTGCGAGCGCCGCGAGGCGGGCGGTTACGACGGTTCGCTGAAGCAGGCCGACGGTGGGAACCGATCCGTACTCGGCGAGTGCGATGCCGATAGCCGTTCCGGCCGCGAGAAACGACACGAAGACGGTCGGGATCCGCACGCCGAGGCCCGGGATATCTGTCCCGCCGGAGATGCCCTGCGTGAGGGCGTAGCCGGCCAGCAAGACGACGAGCAGGCTACCCAGCGCTCCAGCCAGGCTGTAGCGACGCTCGAGGAGGTCGTACCGGCGGCCGGCGAAGACGGCGAGGGTTCCGACGGCGAATAAGAGTCCGAACAGGACGGCGAGGTGGTCGGTACCGTCGCGAACGGGGACGGCGAGTCCGGTCGTCGCGAACGCCGCAACGACGAAGCCAATGCCGGCGACTGCCCCGGTTTCGTCGCTCGATCGAGCGCGGTCCTCCCGCGCGGTCTCGTTCATATCTCTCCGTTCGCCCGAACGATAATAGGCGCTCTGCAATCGGGACCTGGTCGCGTTCATCGAGGGCGCTCGAGGGTTCGGATCAATGGTCGATGAGGTCGTCGCCTGGTCACAGTCACCTCGACGGCGAACCCTTCTCGGAGTACCGCTCGTTCCTGGAGTACCGCTCGTTCCCGGAATACCGTTCGGTCTCGAATTACCGCTCGACGCGCAACGTCGTCTTCTCGGCGACTGCCTCGGCCTCTTCGAACTCCCCACCGCCGAGCAGCCCCCGGGTGGCGTTTTTGGCCCACTCGACGGCCGGCTGGGTGAACGTGCTCACCTCGTAGAGTTCGCCCGCGAGGACGCAGGCAGCCTCCATACCGTAGAGGAGGCCACCGAATTCGAAGGCGTCGACCGACTCGAGTTCGACCCGAACGTTAGGGCGGCCGGCCGCCGCCAGACTCGCCTCGGTGGCCTCGAACTCCGCCTCGAGCAACTCGCCGAGGGTGGCGTCGCCGAGATAGGCGAGTTCGTCGACGTCGGTCCCGGGAATCTCGCGGTCGGCGGTCTCACGCGGTGTGACGAACGTCACCAGCTTGTCGCGGGGGCCGGCCCGATAGAGCTGAAGCTGTGAGTGCTGGTCGGTCACCCCCAGCGCGCGGACGGGCGTCTGGCCCAGGTCGTCCTTCCCGAGGCTCTCGGCCCACAGCTGGGCGAACCACTCGGCGTAGGTCTCGAGCGACTCCGCGTAGGGGACCATCGCGTTCATCGAGGCGCCCCGGGCGTCGAGCGCGTAGGCCGTCGCACCGTAGGCGTAGGCGGGACATTCGAACAGCGATCCAGTCAGCGAGTCGGCTTCGGCCGCCGCCCCCTCGAGGATGGCCTCCAGGCCGTGCCCACAGACGGCCGCGGCGACCAGGCCGACCGCCGAGAGCGCCGAGAAGCGACCGGGGACGCCGTCGGGCACGGAGACCGCGGCGAGGTCGTGGCGATCCGCGAGCGAGCGAAGCGGGCCGGACCCGCCGGTTGTCACGACCGTGCGCTCGGTCCAGTCGACGCCGGCGTCCTCGAAAGCCTCGCGGACGACCAGGAAGTTCGCGAGCGTCTCGGCGGTCGTCCCCGAGCGGGAGACGACGTTAATCGCGGTCGACTCGAGGGGCAGAGTCTCGAGGCGGCGGGTGATCCAGGCGGGGTCGACGTTGTCGAGATATACTGCCTCGGTGCCGTCCCCCGCGTCCACGAGCGCGTCTGTGATCGTCGCCGCGCCGAGCGCGCTCCCGCCGATGCCGATGGTGACGAGCGCGTCCGCGTCGGCCACGGGCTCGACCGCTGCGCGAATCGCGTCTGGATCCGTCCGCTCGGGGAGATTCAGGGCGGCGTAGCCGTGTTCGTCGTTCGCCCGTCCCGCCTCGATTCGCTCGTGCGCCGTCGCGACGCGTTCGTCCAGGCGCTCGAGGCCCTCCCGCGAGATGCCGGGAGAAGCGACCGACGCGAGCGCGTTGCCGATGTCGACGTCCATATCGGAGAGGCGATAGCGACCGATAAAGGCGTTCCGTCACGCCTCGAAGCGGCGTTGGCTCCGAGCGGGGACTGGGCGCTCGAGCATCGTATCCCTTATTCGCCTCGACTGCCAATCGCGGTCAATGAGCGCGTCTGACGAGTCGGTCGACTCCGGAGCCACACCCGGCGACGAGACGACCGACTCGAGGACGTACGGCGGAGTGCTCGGGGCGTTCCCGTACGCGATTCGCCAGAGCAACTCGCGGCTGTTCAGGAGCTACGTCCTCGTCGGCGGGGCCATTGCGGCAATTCTCGTGTTCGCGTTCGCCCTCTCCCTGGTTCGCGTGATCGGGGAAACGGTCGGCACGACGGCGACGCTGTCGTTCTCCCGATCGTTCGTCATCGTCGTCGGCATGGCCGTCGTCGCGCCGATCCTCGCGCCCGTGTTGCTCGTCGCCCGTCGCCACCGTCGACAGGTGGGCGACGACGTTCGGTACGACCGGCGACTCGCCGCCAGCGGCTACCTCTTTCTCGCCGCGCTGTACGTCGGCCTGATTCCGACGGTCCCCGCGGAGTTTCAGACCGAGGGCGGTCCAGTGGTGGCCTTTCTGTACGGCCTCCCGCCCGCCGTCGGACTCGCGATCCCCGCACTCGCCGGGGCTGGGATCTACGTGGTCCACCGGCTCTCCCGGTAGCCAAGAGCAGAGCAGCGCACTCGAGTCGGCTCGCGAGCGCATACCCGCGACGAGTCGAAACCCCGAAAGCCGTCGCGCTCCTCTCATCCACTATGACCGAGAAGACGGGCACCTTCGTCGTCACCCACGCCGAGGACGAGTCGGTCGTCCTCCGGGACGTCGACTCCGCGCAGGTGCACACGCTCGCCGCGAACGACGGCCTCGAGACACACGACGTACTCGAGGCGACGATCGCCCCCGAACCGCCCCTCGAGGTCGCCTGGACACTGATCGACGTCGAGGATCGGCGCTGGGTCGAACTCGTCGACAGCGACCTCGAGCCGACGACCCACTCGAAGGAGTTGGCCGCCGAGGCCGACGTCGGCAACCTCGAACAGCACGAACGGGCCGGAACGGGCGAGATTCACGTCTTTCGGGTTCCCGCCGCGCGCGTCGAGGAGGCAGCCCGCGACGTCCTCGAGGACGAGGAGACCATCGCACGGGCGGCCCGCCTCGAGGCCGTCCGCGTCGAGGTTCGTCGAGCGGTGGACGGTGAGGACGGCGTGTTGAGCGTCAGGTACCTGCCGGACTGACTCGAGTGTAAAACTACAGATTTTGAAGTAATGGTGAGTGTGAGTGTTCGGGTCGAAAGCGAATGCTGGCATTGAGGGCGCTGTCGAGAGGAAAAAGGGCTGTCCATAGGGCAAAACGCTGTTGGCGAGGGTGCTGCCGGTGAAGGCATCGTCACGAGGACAGAACCCCCGGGGCGACGTCGAGGCCACAGCGCCCGGATCTCGAGTCCAATCCCCCACGTCCGGCGCCTTTGACGTTCGTCACGAGCCGGGTCTAGTTGTGCTCAGAACTCGCCGTACGGGTCGCGCCGTTCGATCGACACCTCGCCGGTGGCGAGGACGCGGAACACCCAGCTCGCGTTCCGGTTCGGGTCGGCAGTCCACGTGTCGGAGGCCGTCGCCCCTTCGTCCGTCTCGACCGACACCTTCTGGTCGCCGGGAGCGGCGCTCACGTTTCGAACGTGGATGGCCGTTCGCGGCTCGAGGGCGACGGTTTCTTCGTACGCTGTGTCGCCCTCGTGGGTCACGGTGACGGTGACGTCGTGAGCGAGGTGGTCGAAGTTGGTGACGGCAAATCTCGACGCGGGTTCGTCCATGTGGTCGGTCCCGAACGTTCGGTCGGCATTCCGGTACCTGGTGGCGTCGTCACGGATCCGAACGGCGTACCCCTCGCCAACGGCCCATTCGATGGGTGGCGGTCCGTAGTCGCGGTGTTCGGGTTCCGAATCCGCCCCACACCGCGAGTAGCCGGTCGCCACAGCGAACGCGTAGACGCCGTGATCGGTTTCGGCCTCAAGGACGGCATCGGATGCGACGTCAATCTCCTGCAGATTGCGGCACTCGAGCGTGTTGTACGTGAACGCGTGTTCGTATCCAGAGACGTACGCAGAGACGTGCTCGGCCGTCACCTCGGCAGGTCGTTCGGGTGGTTCTTCCGGACCTGGCGGGAGTGCGGGCGGCTCGGTCGGCGCGGGTGGGTGCGGATCGAACGTCGCCGAACTCGGCCCGTTCCCGAGACGGCCCGTCGGCGAAATCGGAAGTGTACCCCCGATTCCGGTTGCCGCGAGGAAGTGGCGTCGATTCACGTCGTTTGGAGAGACAGTCGCTCGATAAATAACTTCTCGCCGTTCGAGAGGTCTAGTACTACGAGCCGAAGACGCCGTCTCCGGGCAAGGTACTTGGCTACGGAGGCGAATAACGGAGCATGGACGAAGAGAGCGAGACGACGACCGAGAACGCCAGCGACGAACCGGACGAGAACACCACGGACGAGGCCGAACTGGTAGCCTGGGTCGAACAGCAACGTGGTCGGGAACTCACCGAGGAAGAGGAGAATCTGTCTCTCGCCCAGGCTCGTTTGATCGGCGAGCTCTGAGGCGTACCAGTCGTTCGGAAGAACGTACGGCCGATTCGGTTTCGCAGGCACTGACGACAGCCAGGACGACAGCGACTGACGAAGGCGTCGCAGCGGTCGAGAGTCTGGTGGTTTTTATACTATCCGGCCACCTCTACCGCGTATGCAAACCCACATCGTCCCGGTCGGCTTCGACTACGACCGGTTGATCGCCCCACTGGTGCGCGATCAGTACGGCGTCGACCGCGTCATCCTCCTCGAGGGGGCCGTCGGGAGCGAGGCCAACGTCGAGTACTCCCGGCACCTCTCCCAGAAACTCGAGACCGACTTCCAGAACCTGCTGGGGGCGACCACCGAGCGGTTCGTCCTCGAGGACGTTTACGACTACGACGAGGCGTTCGAGCAGGCCTACGACCTGATCAACGACGAGCTCGACGAGGGCAACGAGGTCTGGGTCAACATCGCCGCCATGCCCCGGACGGTGAGTTTCGCGTTCGCGACCGCCGCCCACTCCCTGATGGTCGAGCGCCAGGACGACCGCGAGCAGATCCACACCTACTACACGGCCCCGGAGAAGTATCTCGAGACGGAACTGGCCGAGGAGCTACGCGAACAGTCGGCCTTGCTCGAGGATCTGCTTGCGGGGGAGCGAGAACTCGGCGAGCCAGCGACCGAAATTGAGACCGAACGCGTGGCCAGTCGTCTCGAGAGCGCCCGACAACTCCTCGCGGAGTTCGACGAGCGCGGGACGACCATCGGTGCGAAGGAAATCGACGGCGAACACATCGTCGAATTACCGGTCGCCTCCTTCTCGAACGTCAAGCCGTTCGAGGAACTCATCCTCTATAAACTCGGCGAGGACGGCGAGTTCGAGTCCGTTTCAGAACTCGCGGAGGCCCTCTCGCGCGAACTCAACGAGGAGTACACCGACAGCTTCCGCTCGAAGGTGATCTACAACGTCGACCGACTGGGGCCGGGCGGCAAGGGCTACATCGAGCGCGAGGAGCACGGAAAGTCCTACCGAACGCGGCTGTCGCGGATCGGCGAACTGTGGGTGCGGGCACACTCGGATTCGGCTGCGATGCCCGAACGGTGAACGACTCAGAAGAGCGTCACGAGCGAGAAGAGACCAGGGGGATGCCTACGCCGAGCGCTGCCATCCCTTTCGGAATGTCGGCTTCGCTGGCGAGTCCACTGGTGAGCAGGTACCACTGCCAGCCCATCGTCGCCAGGGAGGCGACCAGTAACAACGGATCGATCGGCGCCATCGCTGCCTCCAGCGCGTCGACGCTCCGGTCGACATCGGTGATGATCACGTCCGAGAGCGCGACTCGAAGTCCAACGAGGCCGATTACGAGTCGAACGAACTCCGGTAGCGCGGCCCACCCCGCGAGCGACAGTACACCGGTGAACGACGGCGTCCCGCCCGCGAGACGTCCGACGGCGTAGAGAGTTCCCGTCCCGAGCGCCCAGAGGAGGAGCGGAGCGAAGACGGCGAAGCCGAGATAATCGTGGACCGCCTTCTGGACAAGTTCACCCGCGTCGCGCTCGACCGTCTCGGGTTCACTACAGCCCTCGGTGACGAGCGAGTCGGCATCGTCCTCGTACATCTCACAGACCATTTCGGGCGGTCGATCCGGATTGTCCATCGTGACGGTGGCGTCGATCGCGCCGGCGAGCATCGATCCGACGAGCGAGACGGCGAGGACGAGCGCAATCGTGTACAGAACCACGATTCCAACCGCGATTGGGAGGGTCGTCTTCGGCGGTCGTTCGTCGAAGAACGCAACCGGCGACAGGAGGAGTTGTGCGAGCGGGCGGAGGGCAGGAATCATTGCGCCCCCGAATAATTAGATAAACAACAAATAAATTCCCCTTCGAGCTATCCGACTATCGGAGGAGACGGACTCGAGGGAGACGATCAACGTCCCTGTCCACCACGTCCTCGGTCGCCCTCGTCGTCGCCATCGAAGGACGACTCACCTGGGCCTGCGTGGTCCGGCGGGCCGCCACTGTCGGGCGTTCCTGCGTGCGGCGGCGGGCCGTTGCCGGATGGGTCCCCATTGCCTCGTCGGCCATTCCTGCTGTCGTGATCCTCGTTCTCTCCAACGTCTTCGCTCCTGTCCGAGTTCGCGGCTGACCGACGCTCACCACGGTCGATTTCACGGCGTTCGTCTTCCGTGGTTCCGGATTCGTGGCGTTCGTCGTCGCTCGAGAGGGAGGCATCGTCGGTTCCACGTTCGCGTCCAGTTGAATCGTCAGGTTCGTCCGAGTCACCCTGGTCGTCTGAGCCATCCGGGTCGTCAAATTCGTTCGAGTCGTCCGAACTACCGTTCGAATCAGGTCCCGCGTCGGTACCATCGTCGACCAGCGGCGACGTCGTCCACGAAAACGGGTCCGGGGTGGGACTGTCGTCGGGAACGTCGTCGCTCGAATCGATCGCGTCCGGCTCGAGGGCCGGGCCGAGCAGGAGGGCGAGTCCGACGAAGGTGACGGCGGCGAGCACGATCGGGACGACGAGACCGAGCGTCGAGAGGTCACCGCCGTGTTCCGGCGAATCGTCGGCCATCGTGTCCGTCGAAACGGGGGCGACGACCTTCGTTACGCACACCAAACTGGCGGCTTCACCGTCTCCTTTTATACGTTCGACCTGCCCAATCGATCGAGAACCCGTTCTCGAACGACGAGCAACGACGGGAGGACCGTCAGGCAGGCGACGAACGCGAACGCGATCGCCAGCCCGGTCACCAACCCGAATCGCTGGAGCGGCGGCGCGAGTGCGAGCGCGAGCACCCCGAACCCGGCGGCGGTCGTCGCGGCACTGCCGAGCAAGGCGCTACCCGTTCCCGTCACCGTCGCCGAGAGGGCGGCCTCGAGAGTCGGGCGCTCGCGCCGCTCGGCGACGAAGCGCTCCCCGAGGTGGATACTGTAGTCGACCCCGAGACCGATAGCGAGGCTCGTGATGACGGCGGTCTCGCTGTTGAACGGAATCTCGAGGAGCGCCATCGCGGCCAAACAGGCGGGCAGAACGTCTCCGTCGACGTGACCTTCGACGTCGAGACGACCGTCGAGGACTCGCTCGAGGGAATCGCCGGGCGACTCGAGGCCGGCGACCCGGTGACGCCGCGACAGCTGTTCGCGCTGGTGATGGAGGGCGAGCACGATCCGACCGATCACGACGAGATCGTTCTCGTGCGAGGAGGAGGGGAGTCGCCCCACGACGACGGCGTCGACGACCAGTTCCTCGAGCGCCTGGCGGCGTACCTCGAGACCGACCTGGACCTCGAAACGGAGAGGCGAGCGGTGATCCGGCCCCGGTGAATCGAAGGCGAACGGTCACGTTCGCGAGAAGCACGGGAAGACGCGAAAAGGCTAACACGCTGTAGCGAACAGTAAACGTATGGACGAGTTCGTCACGCCCGGTGACGCCGGTCCTCGAACCGCCGTGTTCGTAGGGGCCTTCTAGCCCCATCTCTTTCCCCGTTTCGACGGATGTATTGTCCCGGACTGGAATACAGCGAACAACGACCAGTAACACCAATGACGAGATACCGCGAACGCGACCGATTGACGAACCGACGACGCCCCACACGGGCGGTGAGAGCATGAGTGCTGACGGCGACCTCGAGGCGGAGACCGAAGCACAGGGCCGCGGCCTCGAGGGAACCTACGACCCCGAAGCCATCGAGAGCCGGTGGCAGGACGCCTGGGTCGACGCGAAGACCTACGCCTACGAGGGCGAACCCGGCCAGGATCCGAACACCACCTACGCCATCGACACGCCGCCGCCGACGGTGTCGGGGAGCTTGCACATCGGCCACCTCTACGGCTCGACGCTGCAAGACTTTGCGGCCCGCTACCAGCGAATGGCCGATGGGGACGTCCTCTTCCCGTTCGGCTACGACGACAACGGCATCGCCTCCGAGCGCCTGACCGAGGAGGATCTCGACATCCGCCACCAGGACTACGAGCGCCGGGAGTTCCAGCAGCTCTGTCGCGAGGTCTGTGCGGAGTACGAGGCCGAGTTCACCGAGAAGATGCAGGCGCTCGGAACCTCGATCGACTGGGACCATACCTACAAGACCATCGAACCGCGCGTCCAGCGGATCTCCCAGCTCTCCTTTATCGACCTCTACGAGAAGGGACGAGAGTACCGCAAGAAGGCGCCCGCGATCTGGTGTCCCGAGTGCGAGACGGCCATCTCACAGGTCGAGACGGAGGACGACGAGCGGAACTCGCACTTCAACGACATCGCGTTCGAGATGGCTGGCGATAATCCGCCTCGAGAGGAGTTCGTCATCTCGACGACGCGCCCCGAACTCCTGCCGGCCTGCGTTTCGGTGTTCGTCCACCCCGACGACGAGGAGAACCAGGATCTCGTGGGTGAATCGGCCAGGATCCCAATCTTCGGCCACGAGGTGCCGATCATCGAAGACGACCGCGTCGACATGGAGAAAGGCAGCGGCGTCGTCATGTGCTGTACCTTCGGCGACCAGAACGACATCGAGTGGTACCAGGCCCACGATCTCCCACTACGGGTGGCCATCGACGAGACCGCGACGATGACCGACCTCGCGGGCGACTACGAGGGGATGGGTACCGAGGACGCTCGAGAAGCCATCGTCGAGGACCTCGAAGACGAGGGATACCTCCGTGATCGCCGCGAAATCGTCCACGACGTCGGCGTCCACGAGCGCTGTGACACCCCCGTCGAGTACCGCGTCTCCAAGCAGTGGTACGTCGAAATTCTGGACCACAAAGAGGAATACCTCGAGGCCGGCGAGGCCATGGACTGGTACCCCGAAAAGATGTTTACCAGGTACCGTCACTGGATCGAGGGCCTCGAGTGGGACTGGCTGATCTCGCGCCAGCGCGACTCGGGGATTCCGTTCCCGGTCTGGTACTGTGGCGAGTGCGATCACCCGATCATCGCGGAAAAGGAGGATCTACCAGTCGATCCCCTGAGCGACGACCCGCCGGTCGAGAGCTGCCCGGAGTGCGGTCACGACGGCTTCGAGGCCGAGGAGGACGTCTTCGACACCTGGGCGACCTCCTCGCTGACGCCGCTGATCAACGCCGGCTGGGACTGGGACGCAGAGGCCGAGGAGTTCGCGATGGCGAACCCGGAACTCTACCCCTTCGACCTGCGCCCGCAAGGCCACGACATCATCTCGTTCTGGCTGTTCCACACCGTCGTTAAGTGCTACGAGCACACCGGCGAGGTGCCCTTCGACGCGACGCTGATCAACGGCCACGTCCTCGACGAAAACCGCGAGAAGATGTCCAAATCGCGGGGCAACGTCGTTCAACCCGCCGAGGTGATCGCGGAGTACCCGGTCGACGCGATTCGCTTCTGGGCGGCCAGCGCCGCCGTCGGCGACGACTTCCCCTACCAAGACCAGGACATCGTCGCCGGGGAGAAGCTCCTCCGGAAGCTCTGGAACGCCTCGAAGCTGGTCGACAACCTGGCGCCCGCCAATCCAGAGGAGCCCGCGGAACTCGAGGCGATCGACCGCTGGCTGCTGGCGGAACTCGACGCCACCGTCGAGACGCTCACCGAGCACTTCGAAAACTACGAGTTTGCCAAGGCCCGCAACCACCTCCGGACGTTCTTCTGGAACACGTTCTGCGACGACTACCTCGAGATCTCCAAGACCCGCGAGGACAGCGCCTCGACGCAGTACGCGCTGCGAACGGCTCACCGAACCTTCCTCCTGCTGTGGGCGCCCATCCTCCCCCACGTCACCGAGGAGATCTGGCAGGCGGTGTACGTTGAGAACACCGAGACCACAGACGAGGACGACTTCGACAGCGTCCACACCGAAACCTGGCCCGTTCCACAGGGCTACGAGGCCGACCTCGAGGCCGGCGAGACCGCGATGGAGGTCATCTCCGCGCTGCGCCGGTACAAGTCCGAACGCCAGCTGCCCCTGAACGCCAGCCTCGACAGCGTGGCCGTCTACGGCCCAATCGAGGGCTTCGCGGACGCGATCCAGGACGTAAGCCACGTCCGGAATCTCGAGTCGCTCGAGGAGCCGCCGGAGATCACCACCGAGGTGGCGTCGATCGACCTCGATTACGCAACCCTCGGACCGAAGTACGGGGCGAAAGTCGGCGAGATCGACGCGGCCATCGACGCGGGCGAGTACGAGATCGAAGACGAGACGCTCGCCGTCGCCGGCGAGGAACTCGAAGCCGACCTGTTCGAGGTCGAGCTCGAGCGAACCTACTCGGGCGACGGTGAGATGATCGAGACGGAGTCGGCGGTCGTCATCGTCGACGACGAGCGGGCGGACTGAGTCCGTCGGATTTCTCGCGCTCCGTCCGAGTTCCCGCGAGTCGTTCGACGCCCAGGACTTCCGGACGGTCCTGGAAAACGAGCACGTTGTATATATACGTTCACTGACAAGAGCGACGAGAGCGACGGGTGCACACACTGCGCCGTTCGAGGAACTCACCGACGCCGTCCACGAGGTCGCCGTCCACGAGGGCAATCGATCGCCGGATCGACTCGAGCGCGTCGCCACCGCGTTACACCACGTCCACCTGCCGAAACTGGCCGACGCCGACATCGTCGCGTACGACCACGAACTCGGCCGGGTGGAGCGACTGCCGGCTGCCGCACAGCTCGACCCGTCCCTCGAGTTGGTCGACGACGAGAACTAGCTGACTGCCGTTTTTCCGTTCACTGGGCCGCGGCCTGCTGCACCGTTTCGCACAGTTTCGCCCGCGTCGCCAGCGCCAGAAACAGCGCCAGCAGCGTGACGGTTACTTCACCAGCGCCGATGACGCCCAGCGCGTCGGCCCCGAGGTACATCGGTTCGGTTCGCTCGAGCGGGATGGCCGTGTGGTGGAGGTCGCCGACGACGGGAACGAAGTAATCCAGGACGAGGTTGACGCCGTAGTACGCGAGCGCGACGGCGACGGCCCAGACGGGAAAGTCGGAGATCCGGTGGAGGACGAACGCCTGGACGACCATCGCGAGGTGGCTCCAGAAGAGGAAGTGGAACATCAGCGGATCGAGGTAGCTGTAAGCGTCCCAGAAGGCGAGCAGCGTGTAGGGCGTCCAGAGTCCGAGGATGATGTTTCCGAAGAAGGCGATGGCGGTGAGCCAGGGCTGTTCGTGACCGAGTTTCCAGGCGGCGATAGCCAGCGCGATGGCCAGGGTCGCCAGCGGGCTGTCGGGAACGAACGGCCACATCACTGGCGACGTCGACAGGAGTTGGGCCTGGTAGTACCAGAATCCGAAGATCGTCCCCGCGAGGTTGATCGCGACCACGAGCCACGCGAACCGGAGCCCCAGGTCCTCGAGCGCCGTCGGCACTGGCGCCAGGTATCGCGGGAGCGGCTGGCGGTCGGCCGCTCGCGTGTGTGCTGTCATCGCTACCGACCACGAAGACGGGATGCAAAACGATAGCGGTCCGTCCTTTCGGTGTCCAAAACCGACGGCTGCTCGCTCGAGTCGAGCGCCAGGTCGTCGAACGGGGGCATCGCTCCGTCGAACGGACGGCACGGTAGGACGGAGAGGCGGTCACGGAGACGGTGGAGCGATGGTACGGTGGGGCGGCTGAGACGACGGAAGCGCGTGCGAGTCCTTTATGTGCCCGCCGTCTGAATATCAACCAATGAAATCCGATGGATCGTCAATGGCCGGCGAGGATCGAACGTTCACCCGCGAGATCATGTTCGTCATGCTCCTGTGGATCGTCGCCGTCGTCGCCGCCGGCATCGTCCTGATCCTCTTCCGGGACGTGCTGACCGGGCTGTTCTGAGTCGACTCGCATCCGGCACGACGACCTCGAGGGCGATGAACCGAGGGCCCTGCCACCGGCTTTCCTTGTCGATTCGGCCCTCGAGATTCAACCCTCGAGCGATCAGAGCATTCGATACCGGAACGAGAGGTAGACGATTACGAAGACGAACGTGCTCGCGAAGAGGTACTCGCCGATCGTGATCGCGTAGACGAGTGCCCCCGCGTTGAGCACGATGCCGAAGAGGTAGACCGGTCCCAGCCGATCGGTGTTCATACGGCTCTCTCCCGACGGGGTAACTCAAGTCGATCGGTCACCAGACTGTCGACAGCCATTGTCGTTCTCTCGAGGGGCCAGAGACCTCAATCCGTCGGTCGGCAGCCACTGGGATCGCCGGACCAGCCGGGGTAGTCGGGTCCGTCGTCGTGATCAGATCCGAAACGAATAGCACCACCGCGCCCCAGAAACCGGTATGAACGAGCCCGGCGCGGGATCCCTCCTGGACCAGGCGACGCTCGAGGCGCGCGTCGAATCGGGCGCAGTCCCCGACTGGGTCGTGGCGCACTACGAGAACTTCACCGACGGACTCCTCGGGAGCCACGACGGCAGCCCCTTCCCCTGTTACTTCGGCGTCGAATCCGTCCAGAAGGGATGGCCGCTGTACACCACCGTCGAGTCGATGACCGACAGGGACGCCCTCTTCGCGCTGGGCGAAGCCATCCTCGAGTACCTCGAGGTGTACGAAAGTCACAGTGAACTGGCCTCGCTGGTGACGTTCTTCAGGCCGCCCGAATGCGAGTTGCGAGAGCGGGAGTACCACGAAGCTCTCTGGCACATTTTGCAAGTGCTCCACGCCCACGATCCCGAGCCCTGGCCCGAGGACATCCCGACCGATCCCGACACCAGCGCCTGGGAGTTCTGCTTCGGCGGCGAGCCCATGTTTCCGACCTGCCGCGCGCCGTTCTACGACGTCCGGCAGAGTCGCTACTGTCCGGTCGGCCTCGAGATTACCTTCCAGCCCCGCGCGCTGTTCGAGGGGATCACCGCCGACACGGCTGCCGGCCAGCGCGCCCGGGAGGTCATCCAGGGCCGCCTCGAGGACTACGACGGCGTCTGCCCCCACGCCGATCTCGGAGACTGGGGCGTCGAGGGCGACCGCGAGTGGGTGCAGTACATGCTCTCCTCTGACGAGTCGCAGTTCCCCGACGCTTGCCCCATGCAGGTGAGCCGCGAGCACCCGAAGGGATCGGTCGTCATCGGCGATTGACTGGGACTCGAGACAGCGGCGTTCGAGGCGGCAGGGAAACGCGGAACTGGCACACTCAGCCCGACGGTGCCTCCGACGAGCAAGCGGATACTCGACCGTCCGTGGTCAGCGATCGGCCGTTCGATTCGAGAACAGGGAAACCTCGAAGACGCCGGCGATCAGGCCCGCCAGCCCCAGTAGAAGCAGGCCGGCGAGGGCGGTGACGACGACGGGTTCGCGTTGTGACGTCGTCAGGAGAATCGAAACGGCGAGGAGCGTAGAGAGTGCGCCCACGACGCCGAGAGTGCCGGCGACGCCGGGGCGCACCCACGCGAGGCCGGAATCGGGAACCCGCCCGCGAGCGAGAGACGCGACCGCCGCCCCCGCGAGTCCGAGCACGAGAACGTAGGCGGCGAACAGGATCGAGGGAGTGGTGTCCGCGAACTCGACGGCGACTATCTCCTCGAGGACGCCGAACCCCACCAAGACGAGGTAGCCTGGGATCTGCAGGGGCTGAAACGACGTCGAGAGGGCGAGGGCGTACAGACCGCCGAAGACGACCGTCGCGAACGAACGTACGTTGGCGTGCGTGCATCGGTTACGTGTACGTTCTCCGACAGCAAAGGTGTACTGTCCGCTGCTCGCCCGAGCGTCCCTCACGGTTCCGATCCGGCAGATCCGTCTGCCCAACCGATTCCTCTTTACTCCCGGAGTGATTCACCACGGGTATGAGCCGGTTCGAGGAGGTGGACGACCAGTACGATCCCCACGCACTCGAGGAGCGCGTGTTCGACTACTGGGAGGAGGTCGACGCCTACGAGCGAACGAAGCAGCATCGCGCCGACGGCGAGTCGTTCTTCTTCGTCGACGGCCCGCCGTACACCTCCGGGGCGGCCCACATGGGCACGACCTGGAACAAGAGTCTCAAGGACCTCTACATTCGCTTCAAGCGGATGCAGGGGTACGACGTCACCGACCGGCCGGGCTACGACATGCACGGCCTGCCCATCGAGACGAAAGTCGAGGAGGAACTCGGGTTCGAGAACAAAAAGGACATCGAAGAGTTCGGCGAGGAGAACTTCATCCAGGCGTGCAAGGAGTACGCCGACGAGCAACTCGAGGGCCTGCAGTCGGACTTCAAGTCCTTCGGCGTCTGGATGGACTGGGACGACCCGTACAAGACGGTGAACCCGGAGTACATGGAGGCCGCCTGGTGGGGCTTCTCGAAGGCCGCCGAGCGTGGGCTGGTCGAGCAGGGGCAGCGGAGCATCAGCCAGTGTCCCCGATGTGAAACCGGCCTCGCGAACAACGAGGTCGAGTACGAGGACGTCGAGGATCCCTCGATCTACGTGAAATTCGACCTCGTCGATCGCGAGGGATCGATCGTCATCTGGACGACCACCCCGTGGACCATCCCCGCGAACGCCTTCACGGCGGTCGATCCGGACCTCGAGTACGTGGGCGTTCGCGCCGAAAAGGATGGGAAAGAAGAAGTGCTCTACGTCGCCGAGGCCTGCCTCGAGGGCGTCCTGAAGAAGGGACGCTACGAGGACTACGAGGTCCTCGAGGAACTCACCGGCGAGGAGATGATCGGCTGGGAGTACGAGCACCCCCTCGCGGAGGAGGTGCCCGACCACGCGAGCCACGAGGGCGCCCACCAGGTGTACGCCGCGGACTACGTCGAGGCCGACCGCACGGGCCTCGTCCACTCCGCGCCCGGCCACGGTGAGGAGGACTTTACCCGAGGACGGGAACTCGGGTTCCCGATCTTCTGTCCCGTCGGCAGCGACGGCGTCTACACCGAAGAAGGCGGGAAGTACGAAGGGCAGTTCGTCAAAGAGGCCGACGAGGAGATTACCGCCGACCTCGAGGCAAACGGCGCTCTCCTCGCCTCGGAGACGGTCACCCACAGCTACGGCCACTGCTGGCGCTGTGACACCGGCATCATCCAGATCGTCACTGACCAGTGGTTCATCACGATCACGGACGTCAAGGACGAACTCCTCGAGAACATCGAGGACAGCGAGTGGTTCCCGGACTGGGCCCGCGACAACCGGTTCCGTGACTTCGTCGAGGACGCCCCCGACTGGAACGTCTCCCGCCAGCGCTACTGGGGCATCCCGATCCCGATCTGGACGCCCGAGGGACGGGACGACGGCGAAGACATGATCGTCGTCAGCACCCGCGAGGAACTCGCCGAGCGCGTCGACCAGGACGTCGATTCCGAAACGGTAGACCTCCACAAGGACGTCGTCGATGACCTCACGATTACCGAGGACGGGACGACCTACACCCGCGTGCCCGACGTCTTCGACGTTTGGCTCGACTCCTCGGTGGCGTCGTGGGGAACCCTCAACTTCCCCGGCGAGCAGGAGCAATTCGACGAACTCTGGCCCGCCGACTTCATCCTCGAGGCCCACGACCAGACCCGCGGCTGGTTCTGGTCCCAGCTGGGGATGGGAACCGCCGCGATGGGCGAAGTACCCTACGACAAGGTGCTGATGCACGGCCACGCGCTGGACGAGGACGGCCGGAAGATGTCCAAGTCGGTCGGCAACGTCGTGGAGCCTCACGAGGCGATCGAGCGCCACGGATCCGACGCCATGCGGATGTTCCTGCTCTCGGCGAACCCGCAGGGCGAGGACATGCGCTTCTCGTGGGACGGCATGCGGACGATGGAAAACCACCTCCGGACGCTCTGGAACGTGTTCCGGTTCCCGCTGCCGTACATGCGACTGGACGGGTTCGATCCGAGCGAGACGGGGCTGGACGAGGTCGATTCGGACCTCGAGCTGGTCGACGAGTGGGTCCTCGCCCGCCTCCAGTCCACGAAGGCCGAGATGACCGAGCACCTTGAGCAGTTCCGCCAGGACCGGGCACTCGAGACGCTGCTCGAGTTCCTCGTCGAGGACGTCTCCCGGTTCTACGTCCAGGCGGTCCGCGAGCGCATGTGGGACGAATCGGACAGCCCCTCGAAGGTGGCCGCGTACGCGACGATCTACCGCGTCCTCCGCGAGGTCGTGGTACTTCTCGCACCCTACGCGCCGTTCGTCTCCGAGGAGATCTACGGGACCCTCACCGGCGACGACGGCCACCCGACGGTCCACATGGAGGACTGGCCCGCAGTCGAGGAGTACTGGGCCGATCCCGAACTCGAGACTGACGTGGCCTACGTCCGCGCCATCGAGGAGGCGGGGGCGAACGCCCGCCAGCAGGCCGGACGAAAGCTCCGCTGGCCCGTCCCGCGCGTGGTCGTCGCCGCAGACGACGAACGCGCCGTCGAGGCCGTCGAGCGCCACGAGTCCCTCGTGGCCGATCGACTCAACGCCCGCGCAGTCGAACTCGTCGGCCCCGGCCAGCAGTGGGGCGAACTCGCCTACAGCGCCGAGGCGGACATGAGCGAACTCGGTCCCGCCTTCGGCGGCCGCGCCGGCGAGGTCATGAACGCCCTCAACGCGGCCCGGATCGAGGAACCGAGCCTCGAGGCGCTCGAGGCGGCCGTCTCCGACGCGCTGGAGGGTGAGGAACTCACCGACGAGATGGTTTCGTTCGTCACCCAGACGCCCGACGACGTCGCCGGCACCGCGTTCGGGCTCGACGGCGACGACAGGGGCGTCGTCTACGTCGACGCCTCGCTCACCGACGACATCGAGAGCGAGGGCTACGCCCGTGAGGTCATCCGCCGCGTCCAGGAGATGCGCAAGGAACTCGACCTGGATGTCGAGGAACGCATCGCGCTCGAGATCCAGATTGAGGACGACCGCGTGTCCGACCTCGTCCGCCAGCGCGAGGACCTGATCCGCGAGGAGGTCCGCGCCGAGGCGCTTCGAGCCGTCGACGCGGACAGCTCCGACGCCTACCGGAAGACGTGGGACGTCGAGGGTGTGACGATGGAGTTGGCGCTCGAGCCGATTGCGGCGGCGGAAGCGTCGGACTGATCGGCTCGAGGTCGGCTAACGACGTCGCAACTCGAACGTGATTTCGTACCGGAGTACTTCCTTTCGACAGTCGTCCGGGAAGTACTGGAGGTAGTCGGTGATTCGATATCTTCCGGGCTCGGCGTCGACAGGGATCGGGAGGAGGTATTCCCTTCGTATGGTCTCCCCAACCAGGATTCGTCCCGGTCGACGGCGGTCCACGCCAGGATGTGCGTACAGAGAATCGAATCGCGACGCGCCGTAGGCATCGATGTACCGGTCGTTCCAGAGCTGTATCCCCTCCTTTTCCTGGGGGAGTAGATGTGCAACCGGGACGCCGAACGGCCACGGACGGACGTGGTCGAACATCATCGACTCGGTGTTCCGGTTGATCAGTGAGAACGAGATTTTCGCGGGGTCGTCCGACGTGATCCGGTCCCGAACGAGCGTGGCCTCGACGGCGAGGAGCGGCGGTCGCTCGAGATCGTTCTCGAACGCCTCGAATTCCACGACTACCGGCGTCCCGTTGTACGTCGTTCGAACGTAATCGTACTCCTCGGCGATTCGGACGACGGCATCGGAAGGGGACTCGGTCCCGTAGGCCGGCGTGCCGATACCATCCCTGCTCCCCTCGACGGCGGTTTCGACGACCGACCGAACTCGAGGCGAAAGGGTCGACGCGTCGATCACCGTCTCGTCCGCCGTGAGTCGAGACGCCGGCTTCCCCCCGAGAAGGTCGATTTCGTAGGGATGACGTGGAAGCACTCGAACGCAGTCCGCAGAAAAGTCGGCGACGACGTACGAAGTCGGACCAGCGCTTCCCATGGCGGTCGTACGCCGTCAAGACTAAAGAGGTTGTGTCCTCGACAGGTTCCCATACGGCGAGCAGTCTCGAACCATCCGACCGAACGACCGTGAGAACGGCGCACGCAAGAGACGAAACCGACGGCCGTATCCGACGGCTAACGAAAGCTGATAGTCGTGGCGAGCGAAGGATCGTTCATGTCCGCCCGACCGGCCGTATTGCTGACGAACGACGACGGGATCGACGCGACGGGAATCCGGGCGCTCTACGACGCCCTCGAGCCAGTCGCGGACGTGACGGTGGTCGCACCCGCCACCGACCGGAGCGGCATGTCCAGGAGCGACTCCAATGCATTCACCGTCGAGGAGCGAGCGGAGGGCTACGCCGTCGACGGAACCCCGGTCGACTGCGTCCACTTCGCCCGGGGCAAACTCGAGCGAGAGTTCGACGTCGTCGTCTCCGGCTGTAACGACAGCCCCAACCTCGGCGCGCACAAGATCGAGCGCTCGGGGACGGTCTGTGCGGCCATCGAGGCCGGCTTCCTCGGCCTGCCGGGGATCGCCCTCTCGCTGTACGATTCCGTGACGGGGAGCCGCGAGTTCGGGCGGGACGAGTACGCCGACGCCGAGCGGATTACCCGGTACCTGGTCCGGGAAACCCTCGAGCTCGGCGATCGGCGGCCGTTCGACTACCTCAACGTCAACGTGCCCGCCGGCGAGTCCGACCCGCGGATCAGGATCACGGAGCCGACCTACCACTTCGACGTGCGGATCGACGAGCGACCGGACGGCACCTACCGCGCCTGGGATCACTTCTACGACCCATTGGATCCCAGCGTGGACGTCGATCTGACCGATCCCGTCGGCACTGACCGACGGGCCGTCGCCGACGGCGAGGTGTCGATCACGCCGCTGTTCGTCGACCACCGGACGCCCGAACTCGACGTGCTCGAGTCGCTGGCGAGCGGCTACTCGAGCGACGGTGAGGGGCGTCGCTAGGCGATTCGATCGATCGCCTGATCCTCGCAAGAAATGCTATAGAAAGTATAGTGATACAGCAAGAGACCGAGCTCTCGAGCCAGTGATCCAAGCTACCCGCCCTTGATCAACCGCAGGACGGTCATCCTCTCGGCGTCGATCGGCTGATCCTCGGGCACCGGACGACCGTCGACCAGGACGCTCACCTCGTGAGGGCTGAGGTCCACGGCGGCGAGGGCGTCGGCGTAGGTGGGGACGTCGCCGTCGTACTCGAGGGCCGCGAACTCGAGTTCTCTCGTCTCCTCGCCTTTGACGTCGACGGTTACGCGGTCGGGCATTCGTGTTCGGCTCGAGGTTGCCGTCGGGAGCACTTGAGCGCGTCGCTCGCGGTCTACACGTTCACGCGGCAGCGTCGCCGGATTCCGGGCGACCGGCGTCGGTGGCCGACTGTCTGACCCGGCGGCGGTGAGCGAGCAGCCCCCCGACGAGCGCCCCGAGGCCGAGGAGCGTGATCAGCAGGTTCAGGAACCAGCCGACGAACGGCACCAGCCCAACGAGGGCGCCGGCGACCAGGCCGACCACCAGTGCGAGCCAGCGGTTGTAGACGTCCGCGAACGAGAGCGCCCACGCGGCGACGGCGAATCGGCCGTAGACCACCCCGACCCAGACGAGGAAGACGAACGCCAGCGCCCCCACGAGCGAGAGCGGGATGCCGATTACGGTCAGCGCGATGGCGACCAGGAGGATGGGGATGCCGATCAGCACGACCGCACCCACCAGCCCCGTTCGAACCGGATTCGACGCGACTCGAGCGGCGACTCCGTCCGAAAACCGGGGGAAGAGCATCAACAGGACCGCCCCTAGCAGCAGGTTCGCCGCGAGCGCGTAAGCGGCTGCGATCCACGAGGCCAGGGGGAGGACCACGGGGGCTAGATCGACGCCGAGGCTCGAGTCCTGGGTGATCTCACCCGCGACGGCGCCGGTGTTGCCTTGCAGGTCACCGTCGTACCGAAGGTTCCCCTTGATTGCCGCCGACTCTCCGAGAGTGATCGTTTCGGCGCCGATCGTCGCGTCGCCCGCGATCGTCCCGTCGATGGTTACCGTCCCGGCACCGGCCTCGAGCGCGCCGTCGACGGTACCGCCCTCGCCGACCTCGAGGGTTCCGGCGGCGGCCGCGACGTCGCCGGCGACGCGGCCGTCGATCTGGACCGTCCCGCCGACGGCGTTGACGTCCCCGCGAACCTCGCCGCCCTCGGCAACGATCACGTTTCCGGAGACAGCGTTCACGTCGCCGGTGACGGTTCCCTCGACGATCACGTTCCCCGAGACGGCATTGACCTCGTCGACGGTTTCGTCCTCACTGACGACGATGTTGCCGCCGACGCCGGTTCCCGACTGTGCCAGCGCCACGCCAGGAACGAGCGCGAGGACGAGCAGCGTCGCGACGGCGATTACGACGAGACGAGTCGAGAATTGTGATTCTGTTGACATTCTACCAGTGAATAGTACGCCGTGCTCGACGATAAAACGCCACGGTGGGGTTCGCCGGGGGCGGAACCGATGGGCGCCACCGTGGCCTTCGCCTTCGAGTGACGTGGTCCGTCGGTGGCACGATAAAGTCGGTGGCGCGGCCACGTCGGTAGTACAATTACGCTGATGGCACGAACGCCGCTTCGGTCGTTTTATTGCCGGCGCTCCCCTCGTCGGGGACATGAGCGAAGACGAGTCCGAGCCGTCGCCTGGCGACGCCGAGTCGACCGGCCAAGCGGAGTCGGTCGCCGGGCGAACCGAGGTCTGGATCGAGAAGTACCGGCCCGAGACGTTAGACGAGATCAAGGGCCACGAGAACATCGTCCCCAGACTGGTGAGCTACGTCGAGCAGAACGACCTCCCCAACCTCATGTTCTCGGGGCCCGCCGGCACCGGCAAGACCACCGCAGCACAGGCCGTCGCCCGCGAACTCTACGGCGAGGACTGGCGAGAGAATTTCCTCGAGCTGAACGCCTCCGACGAGCGCGGCATCGACGTCGTCAGGGACCGAATCAAGAACTTCGCACGCTCGAGTTTCGGCGGCCACAACTACCGCATCATCTTTCTGGACGAGGCCGACGCGCTGACGAGCGACGCCCAGTCCGCCCTGCGCCGGACCATGGAGCAGTTCTCCCACAACACGCGCTTCATCCTCTCGTGTAACTACTCGAGCCAGATCATCGATCCGATCCAGTCTCGCTGCGCCGTCTTCCGGTTCACGGAACTCTCCGACGACGCCGTCGAGGCACAGGTGCGCGAGATCGCCGACGCCGAGGGCATCGAAGTGACCGACGATGGCGTCGACGCGCTCGTCTACGCCGCCGCGGGCGACATGCGCAAGGCGATCAATGGCCTGCAGGCCGCAGCCGTCATGGGCGACGCCGTCGACGAGGAGGGCGTCTTCGCGATCACCGCGACCGCCCGCCCCGAGGAGGTCGAGGAGATGGTCGAGAAGGCCATCGCGGGCGACTTCACGGCGGCCAGGGCGACCCTCGACTCGCTGCTCACCGACCGCGGGCTGGCCGGCGGCGACGTGATCGACCAGCTCCACCGGTCGGCCTGGGAGTTCGACCTCGAGGAACTCGCTACGGTTCGCTTACTCGAGCGTCTGGGCGAAGTGGACTACCGGATCACAGAGGGGGCGAACGAGCGGCTACAACTCGAGGCGATGTTGGCGTCGCTGGCGCTCGAGGAGTGATTACCGTTCCCCGGAACATCTTCGTCGGAACCGACCTGCTCAGCGGAGGGAAGTTCAGGACGATGCTCTCGACGATCCGTGGGTGAACGCCGTATCGACTGTCGGACTCGGTCGCTGGTCGGATGCGGGAGACGAACGGCGAATTCGATTCGTGGATAAATTAACGAGAGGTGCTACCCCGCCATTTTGTGCGTGAGTGAGGAGAAAGTACTTGAATATACAATTTCGAGTGAGCGTATGGATCGTAGACAGGTACTGGCAGTCTGTTGCAGCGGCGCATTAACGCCGGTCGTCGGTTGTCTCGATCGGGATACCAGTACCGCCAGCGACGATCCTCAAGAGACGGATACTAACACAGTGGGTGCTCTCGAGAGCGACCAGATGAGAGCAGTGTACGCGCTTCTCGTTACTGAGGCCCCATCTGAAACAGACGTTACACAATCGACGCACGAAGCAATCGCAGACGATCCGGTGCTGGACGAGATCCTCTCACGGTCAGTGGAGTCAGAGAGAGACTTTCCAACCGAAAAGCGAGCGAGCGGGGAGTACGAAGTCGTGACGATCGATACCGATGAGATGGACCGAGAGAAACTGTACGACGTCGTTGTCTCTCTCGAGAGACTTCCCACGTACGACGAGGATTCGACAGAACACCCGTTGGGAAGGTACGTCGAGCACGAAGGTCAGCTACTCGTGTTCGGGTACGGGGTCGACGATTAGGTCCGTTCCCGGAATCCCGAATATCGGAGCGGCCAGTGCTGGCGTCGCTGGCGCTCGAGGAAACGTTCGTGAGGAGAGCGAACGAGAACGAGGAAACGCCACGAAACGATTTTGTCGACGACAGTTCTCGTTTCGAGCATGATGGTCGATCCCGGCGCCGCAATCGTCGGCCTCGTCGGCGTCGGCTGTCTCGCCCTCGCCCTGGCGAGCCTGCGCCACGGCAGCTGGATCCGTCGCGCGTACAGGACGGATCCCGCGGACGACGGGGGCGCTCGAGCGAACGCGCTCGTGATGAGCGTCGTCGGAGCGTCGATGCTCGCGCTCGCGGTCGCGATCGACCTCGAGCTATCCGAACGCGTCGTCGGAACCACTGTGGTCCTCGGGACGAGCGCGCTCTGTATCGGGCTGGGGTGGGCAGTCCGGCGCTACGACCGCCGAGACCTGCTGACGACGCCAAACGTCGATCGCGAAACCGGAAAGCGACTCGGAACCGCCGCGATGCTCTGTGGCGTGTTGGTCCTCCCACTCGCGGGGGCCATCTGGCTCGAGGTTGGTGCCGGACTCGTGGTTCTGCTGGTTACAGGCGCGGGTCTCGCGTCGTTGCTGTCGATCGGGATTGCCTACCGATAACTACGCCGATGGGTCACCGCCGTCGGCCGGTGGCTCGAGGTCGGGGTGGCGGTGGTCGGTACCGCCAGTGGACTCGGGAACCGGTTCCGACGCAGCGTCCTTGGGCGACCCTTCCCGGAACTCGAATCGCGCACCACCCGCGTCGCTCTCGGTAACCTCGACGGTCCAACCGTGCGCCCGGGCGATTTGATCGACGATGTTCAGTCCGAACCCGGTGCCGCCACTGGTGGTCGTATATCCGGTTTCGAACACGGACTGGCGCTCGTCCGACGGAATGCCGACGCCGTCGTCGGCGACGAAGAAGCCGTCCTCGAGGGCACCGACGGTGATGGTCAGGTCGCTCGCGTCGCCGTTTCGATCCCTGCCGGATTCGCTCGAGCCGTGTTCCACCGAATTTCGAAACAGGTTCTCGAGCGCTTCCCGAAGTCGCGCCCGGTCGGCCTCGAGCGGCTGGTTCTCGCCGAGTTGCAGCGTCGCCCCGGCGGTGTCGACTGCCGACCAGGCCTCCGTCGCGACGGCGTGGATCTCGAGGGGTTCGGTGTCGTCGATCACGTCGCCGCGTCGCGAGAGCGTGAGCAGGCGTTCGATGAGTTCGTCCATCCGATCGAGTGCGTCGTCGATTTCCCCGAGATGAGACTGATCGCCAGTCTCGTCGAGCAACTCGAGGTAGCCCTGGGCGACGTTGAGCGGGTTCCGGAGGTCGTGGCTGACGATGCTGGCGAACTCGTCCAAGCGCTCGTTCTTCGCCGTGAGCGCGCGTTCGTGGCGCTTCTGGTCGGTGATGTCAGTGTAGATGGCGTACCCCTCGACGCTTCGTTCGCCGGCGGTGAGGGGGACGACGTTGACCAGGAAGTCCCGAACGTCGGTCGCGGTTCGCCGCCGCGTGACCACGCGCAGGGTTTCGCCGGCGAACAGCGCCTCGTTGAGCCGACGTGCTTCGTCCTCGTACCCCGGCGGGATGATGTAGTCGTCGACGTCCTCGTGCAGAACAGTCTCGGTGTCGAATCCGAAGACCTCCTCGAATCGGTCGTTGACCGCCCGAACGGTCGGTTCGCCGTCCGAGAGGTAATACTGGACGGCGGGGTCGGGGACGTTGTCGAACAGCGCCGAGAGTCGATCCCGTTCCTCGACGAGGCTGGCTTCGGCCCGCGCCCTGCCGATGGCTTCGGTCACGTGCGCACACAGGAGTTCCGCCAGTTCGAGGTCGACGTCGTTGAAGGCGTGTGATTGCTCGGAGACTGCCTGGAAGACGCCGTACTCCCCGAGGGGCACGGTCATAGCCGACTTGAATCGTTCCAGGCCCTCGATTTCCGGGTCCTCGATCACGACTTCGTCGATGATCGACGGCTCACCCTGTTGGTAGGTCTCACCGACGATTCCGTGGTCGAGGGGCACCCTCCTGGCCAATCGCTCGTCCATCGTGTCCGAGTAGGCCTCGGGGACGAGTTCCTCGGACTCGAGGTCCGCCGAGAGGAAGACGCAGATGTCGAGTTCGAGCACCGTCTCCGTCGTCTCGAGCGCGCGCTCGTAGACCGTCGCCTCGTCGGTCGAGCCGACGATTTTGGTCGTCCCCTCGTGGAGCCTGGTCAGGCGCTCGCGCCGTTCGCGCATCGTCTCCGCGACGCGGAGGCGACTGAGCGTCTGGGCGACGTACGTCACGAGCAACTCGGCGAACTCGAGGTCCGATTCGTCGTAGGCGCGTTCCTCGGTCGAGATTGCCTGAAAGACGCCGAACTCCTCGATCGGGACGCTGATCGCCGATCGGTAGCCGTCCTCGTGCGGACGGGCGTCGGGGTGATCCGCCACCTCCTCGAGCAGGAACGAGCGTTGTTCCCGGTATGTCTTGCCGAGGATTCCCTCCGAGAGATCGTGGGCTCGCGAGATGTCGTCGAACTCGTCCGAGCCGGCGCGAATCACCAGTTTCGTCTCGCCGTCTCGCTCTTCGGCGAGCGAGATCGACGACGCGTCGAATCCGAGGATGTCTTCGGCCGACTCGATGGCGAGGTCGAGGAGACGTTCCTCGGAGCGACACGCGACGAGGCGAGTCGTCATCTGGTGGAGGCGAGCGACCTTCGGGCGGTCGTCATTTTCGTCCGACGTGGCGGTCGCCGTCGATTGTCGCGGCTGCCGTCCGCACTGCCAGGCAATCTCGTCGGCCAGGTGAACCGCCGAGTCGTCGGTCCGGCGAACGAACCCGTCGACGCCCTCGAAGGCGCGGATCGAGGTGGAATCGACGTGCGAGTCGGTGGTGAGGTCGTGGTTGGGATCGGCGTCGGGCTCGTGGTCTGGATCGGCAACAGAGGCACGGTCGGGATTACCGTAATAGATGAGCGGCGTTCCAGTACAGGCAACGGCGACGGCTTCGATCGGCGGCGCGTCACCGGTCGCGTCCTCCTCGAAGACGACGCAGTCCGCAGCGGCGACGCGCTCGTCGATGGCCTCGATCGAGTCGACGCACTCGACGGACGACCGCGGGGCCACCCGCTCGAGTTCGCGTTCGAGTTCGAGAACGCCTTCGGACCTGGTCGTATCGGCCGACGGCCCGGCATCGGGAGCAGTTACGTAGAGGACGGTATCGGTCATAGCTGGTGAGGCGGAACGCTGGAAACGACGCTCGAGTTACCGTAGAATGGGCGATATCTAACATATATCTGTGGGTTGTTCAGTGCCGGAATTCTTCGGAGCCATCCAGGTGAGTTCAGTCGAGACCGCGCTCGCCGTCAGACCGACTCGCGCGAGCGGGCGCGATCCGCCGACAGCGACCACGCCCACCGTACCCAGTAGAACCCGAGGATCGCGGCGGTGACGAACCAGAGGCCGCCGAACGGGGCGTACCACTCGAGCACGTACGCCGGCGCGACGGCGACGAACCGACCGACGCCCACGGCCGCCACGATCGCGAGCGACGTGACGAACAGGAGTCGATCACTATCGGTGTCGACCTCGCTCGAGCGCCACACCTGAACCGAGCCGAGTTGCCGAACGTCGACGGACACGAGCGCGACGGCGGCCGCGCTCGCGCCGACGGTCAACGCGAGCGCGACGGCGGCCGCGCTCGCGCCGACGGTCAACGCGAGCGCGACGTCCAGGTCGAGGACGTACCCGCCGGCGAGGAGGTCCCCGATGGTCACCGGTACGAGCGGCAGCGTGAACGAGAGCGCCGGGCCACCGTTCCAGGCCGCGTAACAGAACGGAATCAGCAGGATCGTCGGGGTGACGAGCGCGATGGCGATCATTCTGACGGAATCGAAGCCGACCGTCAGCGAGTCGAGGACGACGTCGTCGATCCTCACGTGTCCACCGAAGTAGCCGATCAAAAACAGTGCGAGGAGGCCACACAGGTACACCCCCACGGCGACCGTCCGCCGGCGCTCGAGGCCGATCCAGGGGTGGTCCAGGAGCTCGAGGACGGTGCCGGGTGTCGCTCGCTCGGGGAGGGAGGGGACGTCGGTACTCACGAGTCCTCCACGATGAGCGTCGTGCGTCCGTCGTGATCCGGGCCGGATTCGTTGGTCAGATCGATCGTCCCGGGGGAGACCCGCCAGCCAGCGGCGTCGAAGATCGCCTCGATGGTCTCTCGTCCCCGCCGGTAGGAGGCGATGCCGTGTTTTGGGCGGGCGCCGGTATCCTCGTGAGCCTGCATCGAGACGACGTTCTCGAACGACCAGCACCGGACGTGGCGCCGACCGCTGGCCCCCCAGTAGGTTTGAGCGGCGGTCGCCTGCTGGCGGACGTACGAGTCGGTCGTTCGATCCCAGCCGAATCGCGTGTATTCCACCGGATTTCGGACCCAGCCCTCCTCGTCCAGAACGGTCATGACGCGCTCGAGGCCCGCCTCACCGTCCGCAGCGGGTATCAGCACGACGTTGAACGGCGCCGTGGGGACGAACCCGTCGCGCGTCGGTGCATAGTGGTAGCGGCCGACAGGCGTCTCGTTCTCGGTAGTGATTTCCGTGCCGATCCAGTCGGCGGCGGCCGCGGGCGGTTCAGCGCCCTCGACCGTGCCGTGGAGTGCGGTCGAGTGCGGGGGTGTCGGGAGGAGGGCGATGCCAGTGGCCGTGCCGAGACCGGTCAGGCCGATTTTCCGCAGCAGGGATCGTCGCGACGTCATCGTCGATACTCGACCTCGTTTGCTATTGCAGCCGTAGCCGTGGCTGAGACTGCGACCGTAGCCACAGCCGTGGCCGCGACCGTCGTCGACGGACGGAGGAGGGTCGGCCCGTCGCGTCCTCGAGAGGGCCGTCGCCCGAGTCGAGATACATATTCGATCTCTAATATTATAACGGAAAATACAACTGAGAGTACTTATTTATTTCGTGATCTGTTCGTCCCGCAATAGTCGATTCGAGCGACACGCGGGTCGGACAGATGGGCGTTCCAGGCGCCCAGAGAATGAGCCGTGAGACCCGTTGCGCAACTGTTTTACCGCCTGCACGGCCAGTATGAGGTACGAATGAGTGAACTGGAGGAGGAGTACCGACTCGAGTATTTCGAGGAGGAGGGGTTCGAGCGAAAGGAGTGTCCCTCCTGTGGGGCACATTTCTGGACGCGCGATCACGATCGCCAGACCTGCGGGGAACCGCCCTGTGAGCAATACGACTTCATCGACGAACCGGGGTTCGCCGAGGAGTACACCCTCGAGGAGATGCGCGAGGCGTTCCTCTCGTTCTTCGAGGACCACGACCACGAGCGCATCGATCCGTACCCGGTAGCGGCCAATCGCTGGCGCGACGACGTCCTGTTGACCCAGGCGTCGATCTACGACTTCCAGCCGCTGGTCACCTCGGGGAAGACGCCGCCGCCGGCGAACCCGCTGACCGTCAGCCAGCCCTGCATCCGGATGCAGGACATCGACAACGTGGGCAAGACGGGCCGGCACACGATGGCCTTCGAGATGATGGCCCACCACGCGTTCAACGTCCGCGAGGACGCCGAGGAGGAGTACGCCTACGAGGGCGAGGTCTACTGGAAGGACCGCACCGTCGAACTCTGTGACGAACTGCTCGACTCCCTGGGCGCGGACATCACCGACGTCACCTACATCGAGGACCCGTGGGTCGGCGGCGGCAACGCCGGGCCCGCCATCGAGGTCATCTACAAGGGCCTCGAGCTGGCCACGCTGGTCTTCATGTGCATGGAGCAGGACCCCGACGGCGAGTACGAACTCAAGGACGGGAACACCTACTCCTTCATGGATACCTACATCGTCGACACGGGCTACGGCCTCGAGCGCTGGACCTGGATGAGCCAGGGGACGGCGACGGTCTACGAAGCGATCTACCCCGAGATGATCGACTTCCTGAAGGACAACGCGGGCCTCGAGTACACCGACGAAGAAGCCGACCTCGTCGCCCGGGCGGCGCGGCTCTCGGGCCAGCTCGACATCGACGACGTCGACGACGTCGAGGCCGCCCGCGGTGACATTGCCGACGAACTCGGCGTCGACGTCGGCGACCTCCGCGACCTCGTCGAGCCCCTCGAGCGAATCTACGCCATCGCCGACCACTGCCGGACCCTCGCGTACATGTTCGGCGACGGCATCGTCCCCTCGAACGTCGGCACGGGCTACCTCGCGCGGATGGTGCTCCGGCGAACGAAGCGGCTGTGCGATACGGTCGGCGTCGATGCGCCCCTCGACGAACTCGTCGACATGCAGGCCGAACGCCTGGGGTACGAGAACCGCGACACCGTCCGGGATATCGTCCGCACCGAGGTCGAGAAGTACCGCGAGACGCTCGAGCGCGGCGGCCGGCGGGTCGAAGCCCTCGCTGCGGAGTACGCGAAGAAAGGCGAGTCGATCCCCCTCGAGGAACTGATCGAACTCTACGACAGCCACGGCATCCAGCCCGACATGGTCGAGGAGATTGCCGCCGACGCCGGCGCCGACGTGGACGTGCCCGACGACTTCTACAGTCTCGTCGCCGACCGCCACGACACGACGACGGTCGAGGAAGTCACCGAGGAGGGCGACGAGCGATTCGCCGACCTCCCCGAGACGGAGAAACTGTACTACGACGACCAGCAGCGAACCCAGTTCGAGGCGGTCGTCCTCGACGTGTTCGACCGCGAGGAGGGCTTCGACGTCGTGCTCGACCAGACGATGTTCTACCCCGAGGGTGGCGGCCAGCCCGCGGATCGGGGCACGCTCTCGAGCGAGGAGAAGACCGTCGACGTGCTCGACGTCCAGATCGATGACGGCGTCGTCACCCACCGGACCGACGAGGATCCGGGGAAGGGCGAGTTCGTCAAGGGGCAACTCGACGCCCCCCGTCGGCGCCAGTTGATGCGCCACCACACGGCGACCCACATCGTCATGCACGCCGCCCGACAGGTGCTGGGCGAGCACGTCCGCCAGGCGGGCGCCCAGAAGGGCGTCGAGTCCTCGCGGGTCGACATCCGTCACTACAACCGGATCTCCCGGGAGGCCGTCAAACGCATCGAGCGCGTCGCCAACGGCATGGTGATGGACAACGTCTCCGTCGACCAGGAGTGGCCCCACCGGCACGAGGCCGAGGCCGAACACGGCTTCGACCTCTACCAGGGCGGGATTCCGCCGGGAACGAACATCCGACTCATCCACGTCGCCGAGGACGTCCAGGCCTGCGGCGGCACCCACGTCGCCCGCACGGGCGACATCGGCGCGATCAAGATCCTGACCACCGAGCGCGTCCAGGACGGCGTCGAGCGACTCGTCTTCGCCGCCGGCGACGCGGCCGTCAAGTCCACTCAGCGGACCGAGGACGCCCTCTACGGGGCCGCCGAGGCCCTCGACGTCTCCCCCGAGAACGTCCCGGATACTGCCGAGCGCTTCTTCGAGGAGTGGAAGGCTCGCGGCAAGGAGATCGAAGCCCTGAAAGAACAGCTCGCGAGCGCCCGCGCCAGCGGTGGTGGCGGCGGCGAGGAGGTCGAGGTCGGCGAGACGACCGCCGTCGTCCAGCGGATCGACGCTGACATGGACGAACTCCGGGCGACGGCCAACGCCCTCGCGGACGAGGGCAA
This sequence comes from Saliphagus sp. GCM10025317, assembly GCF_042663665.1. NCBI lineage: Archaea > Methanobacteriati > Methanobacteriota > Halobacteria > Halobacteriales > Natrialbaceae > Saliphagus > Saliphagus sp. GCM10025317. The sequence continues at coordinate 377,979 of NZ_JBHTAQ010000005.1, read as the reverse complement.
GATCGCCGTCATCGGCTCCGGCGAGAGCGGCGCACAGTTCGTCGTCGCGGTCCCCGACGGCGCCGACGTCAACGCCGGCGAGGTCGTCGGCGAACTCGCCTCGCGAGTCGGCGGTGGCGGCGGCGGCCCGGCCGACTTCGCCCAGGGTGGCGGACCGAACGTCGACGCCCTCGACGAGGCGCTCGAGGACGCGCCCGACGTGCTTCGACAGGTACTGGACGCCTGAGTCGGGCTCGACGACCGTCCCTGCGATTCCCGACGGGGCTGTCCCCGCGATTGCCGTCCCAGGGAGGCCAGGGGTTTTTAGCGCCGCTCGTCCCATGACCGACGACGATGGCGCTATTCGCGGAGTTTTCCGTCCCAACAGAGGCGTTCGCCCTCCACGAGACGCTCGAGGCCGAGTCGAGCGCCGTCGTCGAAATCGAGCGCGTCGCCGCCACTGAGGAACTCATCACGCCGTACTTCCGGGTCAGCGGCGTCGATCTTGGCGCCTTCGAGGCCGCCGCCGCGGACGACCCGTCGGTCCGGGGACTCACGCGAATCGATCGGTTCCGGGAAGCGACCCTGTACCGGGCCGACCTGGTCCGGGACGTCGATGCAATCGTCTACGCGTACACGTCGACGGACGCGACGATTCTCGAGGCCTCGGCCCAGCACGACCGCTGGGAGCTTCGGATGCGGTTTCCCGACGGCGACGCCCTCTCGCAGTTCAGCGCCTACTGCGAGGACCGGGGGATCCCGTTCGAGCTCACGCGGCTGTACGACCGGGCCAACCCCCAGTCTAGGGCGAAGTTCGGTGTCACGGCCAAGCAACACGAGGCGCTGTTGACGGCGTGGAAACGCGGGTACTTCTCCTCGCCAGAGGTCACGCTCGAGGACGTCGCGAGCGAGATGGACATCACGCCACAGGCGCTCTCGAATCGGTTGCGACGTGGCTACGAGTCGCTGATCGAGCACACGATTGCGGTGACGGGGCCCGATGAGGGCGAGTAACGACGTTTACGCCTCGAATCGGTCGTTTCGCTCACCCGGTGTCTACAGAAACTCACGCACGTCCGAGTACCACATGTCGTGGTAGTCGACGTGGCCGACGCGACGCCCGATCGAGACGGCCAGGACGTGCCAGCACAGCGCCGTGGGGTCCTCAGGATCGAGGTTGAACTCGCTGTCCTTACAGGTACAGCCGCCGTCCTCAACGACGTACTCGTCCTCGTAGCCCACGACGACGGTGAAATCCCGGTAGACCTTGACCCGCCCCTCCGCGACGGCCTCGATGGCGCGCACCCCGCGGTCGCCGTGCAGGCGGGAGATGCGCTCGACGATCGAGGGGGAGAGTTCGCCGGCCTCCTCGAGGTCGGCCTGCCAGCGCTCGACGGGATCGGCGTTCGACTCGGGCACGTCCGGTACTCTCTGTCGGACCGTCATATCGGTTTGGGTGTCCGGGCGGGAACGTGGAAATCACACCGCTTTTCGCCCCCCGCCGCCGAGAACGGGTATGCGCGTGACGGAGGGTGGCGTCGAGTTCGAGGTTCCCGGCGAACAGACCGAAGGCGTCGAGGAGTCGGTGTTCTACAACCCCCGCCAGGAGCTGAATCGGGACCTGACGATAGCGACGCTGCGAGCGTTTCGCGAACGCCAGCCACGGGCCCGACGCTACCTGGACGCGATGACCGCCAGCGGCGTCCGCGGCCTCCGGGCGGCCGTCGACGGCTGGGACGTCACCTGCTGTGATCGCGAGCCGGACGCCGTGGCCCTCGCGAGCGAGAACCTCGAGCGCGCCGGCTTCGAACTCGGGGTCGACGCCGAGGTCGTCCATCGGAACGTCAACGCCCTGATGCACGACGCCGTGTTCGACGTGATCGACCTCGACCCCTACGGGACGCCGATGCCCTTTTCCGACGCGGCATTCGCCCGGTGTCGCCACCTCGTCTGCGTCACCGCGACCGACACCGCGCCGCTGTGTGGCGCCCACTTCAGGAGCGGGATTCGCTCCTACGGCGCCGTGCCGCGAAATACCGAGTACCACACCGAAATGGGCGTCCGGACCCTGCTCTCGGGGCTCGCCCGGAGCGCCGCCCGGTTCGACGTCGGCGTCACCCCACTCCTCACGCACGCGACCAGCCACTACGTCCGCACGTTCCTCGAACTCGACCGAAAGCCGACCGCCGCGGACGCCAGCCTCGAGGAGCTGGGCTTTCTGGTTCACTGTGAGGACTGCCTGTACCGCGAGTACGCGTTCGGGCTGGCGCCCTCGGCCGACCTACCGCTCGATACGTGCCCCAACTGCGACGGCGCCCGGCTGCTGGCGGCCGGCCCGCTCTGGCTCGGCCCCGTTCGCGATCGCGAGTTCGTCGCCGACGTTCGCGACCGAATCCCGGACGAGTTCGGGACCGCCGAGACGGGACGAGCGCTCCTCGAGGCGCTCGAGGCCGAACTCGACGAACCGACCTACTACGACCAGCACAAGCTCTGCAAGAACTGGGGATTGCCCGCCAACGCGATGGCCGACTTCCTGGCCGACCTCGAGGCGGTGGGGTACGCGACCTCGAAGACCCACTACGGCGGGACGACGTTCAAGACAGATGCTCACGTGGGCGAGATTCTCGAGGCGACGAGGGCGAACCTGGAGTGAGCGTCGGGCCTCCCGATTCGCAGCCGCGCGTGGTCGTCAGGGCTCGAGATTCTCATCCCCGTCTCCGTCCCCGTTCGCGTTCGCGTCTCCGTCTGCATCCACATCTGCGTACAGCCGAACGAGCCCACACTCCGGACAGCACACCGCCTCGAGTTTCGTCGTCGTCTCGAGACCGAGTTTGCCGAGCACGCCGTCGTGCTTGCCGCCGTCGATCCGGAGCCCGTAGCCGCTTCCGGTCCAGACCGTCGTCTCCTCCATCGTCACGGCACAGTCGGGACATCGACGCTGGATCATGTCGCTTCCTTTTGGAGTTCGAACGATAGGTCTGGTGGATACCAACGGTGAATCGACCGCTCGAAAGGCAGTAGGTTACGGCCCACTCGTCCGCAGGGCTATTACCCTCGCTGCAGAAGACACACCCGTGATCGACCGTCGCCGCACGATTCAGCTCACCTATCGCATCCTCTCGCTCGCACGGGCCGAACAACTGACGCTGCTGTCGGCAGCCGTCGCGTTCTACGCCTTCCTCTCCCTCGTGCCGCTGTCGCTGCTGTCCCTCGGCGTGGCAGCGTCCATCGGCGGCGAGCCGCTGGCAACCCGGGTGGCCGCAGTCTCAGAAGACATACTAACGCCTACCGCCCGGCAGATCCTCGCGGAGACGCTCCTCGACGAAACGGGTCGACAGGGGGCGACGGCCATCGGCGCCGTCGGCCTCATCTGGGGCGCCAGTCGCGTCCTTCACGGCCTCGACCAGATGTTCTCGGCCGTTTACGGCACCGTGCGATCGTCCTCGCTACTGAACACCCTCTGGGACTCGATGATCGTCCTGCTGGCCGCCACGCTCGGCTTCAGCGCGGTCACCGTCCTCGAGTTCGCCGTCGAGTTCGTTCCCGGGTTCTCCGTCGGTGCCCTCACGACGGTGTTCGTCCTGATCAGCCTCCTCGCGGCGTTCTTCCCCATGTACGTCGTCTTCCCGGACGTCCCGGTGAGCCTCCGGGAAGCCGCACCGGGGGCGATCATCGCCACGGTCGGCTGGTTCGCGCTCGGGCAGGTGTTCTCGCTCTACACCGCGTTCGTGGGCGGGTACAGCGTCTACGGCGTCCTCGGCGCCGTCTTGCTCGTGCTCATCTGGCTCTACGTCGGCGCCGCAATCGTCGTCTTCGGCGTCGTGGTCAATGCCGTCCTCGCCGGAATTGACGTGGATCGGCAGCTACAAAGTCACGGGCCACGACAGGTATCCACAGAAGCGATGTCCGAGGACGCCACTGGAGCCGACGAGCGAGACGGGCCAGCACGGGGGGCGAGCGAGCCGCAGTCACGATCACGCTCACGACAGCGCGAGGGGTCCAGAACCCGCGACCGAGCGGACGATCCCGCCGCTCTCCGCGAGGAACTCCGCCAGCTCGAGGATCGGCTCGAGTCCTTCGAGACTTCCGTCGAGGACCGAACCGTCAGGCGCCAGTCCCTCGAGGCCGACCTCAAGCGGTACGTCCGTCGCCGCGTTCGCCGGGGGCACGCCCACGGCTGGGGGCCATACCTCGTCTTGCTGTACGGCACCGCGATGACCCTGGGCGCGTTCTACTTCCTCGAGGGGCCGTGGGCCGTCCTTGCGATGCTCGTCGTCTGGACGTCGACGCTCGGCGTCTACGTGCTGATGGTGCTGTTCGGCGCCGGCATCTCCGCGCTCGGTCTTCCAGGACGGCTCCGTAATCGGGTCTCGGAGTGGCGCTCCTAAGCGAAGACGGCTCGAGGAGGAACCGATGGACGACCGTGCGCTCCTCTTGTCGGCACCAACCGACAGCATGAAGAAGAACGAAACCAGCGAGCGACGTGGGCGGTGATCCGGTGAAGCGCTAGAACGTCTCGAGATACCGATCGAGTTCCCACTCGGAGACGTCGACCAGGTACTCCTGGAACTCCTGGCGCTTCGCCTCGACGAACTTCGGGCCGACGTGCTCGCCGAGAGCGTCGTAGATGACCTCGTCGTCCTCGAGGGCGTCGACCGCCTCGCCGAGGTTCGTCGGCAGCGTCTCGATGCCGTACTCTTCGCGTTTCTTCCCGTCGAACTCGTAGATGTTCTCCCGGACTGGGTCGGGCGCCTCGAGGTCCTTCTCGATACCATCGAGACCCGCGTGGATCATGACCGCCAGCGCGAGGTAGGGGTTACACGAGGGGTCGGGCGAGCGCAGTTCGATACGAGAGGCCGCCGGCACGCGAGCGGCCGGCCTGCGGATGAGCGCCGAGCGGTTGCGGTCGGACCAGGCCACGTAGACGGGCGCCTCGTAGCCGGGCACCAGTCGCTTGTAGCTGTTGACGATCGGGTTCGCAATGGCCGTGATCGCCGGGGCGTGCTCGAGGACGCCCGCGAGGAACGACTTCGCCGTACTCGAGAGGTTGAACTCGTCGTCGCCGTCGTGGAACGCATTCTCGCCGTCCTCGGTGAACAGCGAGATGTGCGTGTGCATCCCGGAGCCGTTGATCCGCGGGATCGGCTTCGGCATGAACGTCGCGTGGTAGCCGTGCTGGGCCGCGATGGCGCGCACGACCGTCCGGAAGGTGCCGACGTTGTCGGCAGTGGTGAGCGCGTCGTCGTACTCGAAGTTGATCTCGTGTTGTCCCTCGGCGACCTCGTGGTGGCTCGCCTCGACCTCGAAGCCCATGTTCTCGAGGCCGTAGATGATGTCCCGGCGGACGTCGCTCGCGAGGTCCTTCGGCGCGAGGTCGAAGTAGCCGCCAGCATCGTTGGTCTCGGTCGTCGCGCCACCCTCCTCGTCCTCCTCGAACAGGAAGAACTCGGGTTCGGGCGCGGCGTTGATCGAGTAGCCGAGGTCCTGGGCGCGGTCGATCGCCTGCTTCAGAATATAGCGCGGGTCGCCCTCGAAGGGCTCGCCGGTAGAGGTGTTGTAGACGTCACAGATCATCCGGGCCGAGGCGCTCTCGCCGCTCTGTCTCCACGGGAGGATGGCGAACGTGTCCGGGTCGGGCACGAGGCGCATGTCCGACTCCTGGATCCGCACGAAGCCTTCGATCGAGGAGCCGTCGAAGTAGATTCCCTCGGTGAACGCCTTCTCGGCCTGGCGGGCCGGGACGGCGACGTTTTTGACGACGCCGAGGATGTCGGTGAACTGGAGCCGGAGGAAATCGACGCCTTTCTCCTCGATTTCGTCCAGCACCGCCTGTTCGGTCGGGGTGATGTTTCCGCTTGTCATCTTCTCATCGTCCTCCTCAACGATGTCCACTACTAAAATCCTGCTGTTGTGAGCAAATCTCCCGTCTCTCGATCGAAAGTGGATATTCGTAAAGTTCTAATGGTGGGAGTGAGTTGGTAGACGTGATGACGTACGAAAATCTCGACGCAAAGTTAGTGAATGCACTTCTGGGCGACGGCCGGGCGAGCCTCCGGAGCCTCGCCGAGGACCTCGACGTCTCCGTGACCACCATCTCGAACCACCTCTCTGCCCTCGAGGACGACGGCGTTATTCACGGCTACACCCCGAAGATCGACTACGATGCCCTCGACTACGACGTTACGGCCGTCATCCAACTGAAAGTCGAGGGGAACGCCCTCCCCGACATCACCGAGACGCTCAAGGAGCACAAGCAGATGATCTCCGTCTACGAGGTCACCGGCGACTACGACGTCATCGCCGTCGGCAAGTTCACCGACACCGACGGGATGAACGACCAGATCAAGGCCCTCCTCACCGATCCCGACATCAAGGAGTCGAACACGAGCGTCGTCCTCAACGCCGTCTCCGAGAACGAGCAGTTCGAACTCGAGATCGACGAGTAGCGCCTCGAGGCGCTACCGCGAGTCGCGCTCTCGCGCCTCGATCACGTATTCTATCGTCAGAAACTGTCGACCGAAGAGCCACATCTCGTGGCTGGCGTGCAGTCGGTCGTGGCCGCCGCCCGCGACCGGCCAGACGCGAAACCGCTGCTCCATCGGCAGGCGAACCGCTCCAAGCGGCGTCACCAGAAAGAGGCCGCCGTCACCCGGGCCCCGGGTGGTGAAAGTCACCCCGTCCTCGCCGGACTCGAGCGAACACTGCTCCGGCCGGAGCACCGTCGAGAGGTTACTCCCCGGCAGGGGAACGGCGACGTTCGCGTACGTGACGCCCGCTCGCTCGTGGGTCGCGTAGATCGCGACGAACACCGCCTCGCCGGAGTCGGGATCGGTTCGCGTCCAGACGCGGGCATCGCGCGGGTCCGCCGACGTCGGAACCCGTGCCAGTCGACTCTCGAGGCGACGCGTCCGCCCGTCGCTCCGTCCGGGGAGGTTGAGCTGCTCCAGGCGAGCGGTCGCGAACGAGGCGAGCCACGCGCCGAGGCGGAAGCCGCGGTGCCAGCGCGTTTCGTAGGCGAGGTCGTAGTCGCTCGTCCGTTCGTAGAATCGACGGACATCGGTGTGGACGTCGTCAGGATCGAACGCAACGACTCGGCCGGACTCGAGGTCGGTTCCTGGACGCTCGTAGACGTCGAAATCCTCGAGTTCGCCTGCGACCGGGTCGGCCTCGAGTCCGTTCCGGGCTGCCCAGTCGGGGCCGATGTAGCGGCCACCGAACTGCGGCGAGAACGGCCGGTCGGCGACGAAACGCACTCGAACGACGCGCCAGCAGACGACGAGAGCGAAGGCGAGCGTAAAGAGCACGACGGCGGCGAGGAACCAGCGCGGCCGTGACCGTGATCGCGAGCGTGAGCAAGCACCGCCATGACGCCACCTCGAGGGTCCCATCGGTGAGCCATCGGGTCGCGGGCGGCTTATACTGTCGGCCTCGTTCGCGAACCCCGCCCGGACGTTTCGCCGGTTTTTAAGTCACCCTGTCGAGTTGCCTCGCACATGAAGCGCATCATCAGCACGGACGACGCGCCAGCGGCCGTCGGCGCCTACAGCCAGGGAACGACCGACGACTCGATCGTCTTCACTGCGGGCCAGATTCCGCTCACGCCCGATGGCGACCTGCTCGACGACGAGCCGATCGACGTCCAGACCGAGCAGGCCCTCGACAACGTCGAGGCCGTCCTCGAGGAAGCGGGCGCAAGCATGAGCGACGTGCTCAAGATGACCGTCCTCCTCGACGACATCGAGGAGTTCGAGGCGATGAACGAGGTCTACGCGAGCTACTTCGACGACGAGCCGCCGGCCCGGAGCGCCTTCGAGGTCGCGAACCTGCCGAAGGGCGTCGGGATCGAGATTGAAGCAATCGCCAGCCTCGAGTAGTGGAGTCGTGGTCGGAGCCGTAAACGTGGACGCCCGCCTGAAATCCGCCGTCCTCTGGGGTGCCGTCGGCGCGATGACGTTCCTCGTGCTCGTCCAGGGGTACGCCCTCGCCGTCGAGCCGCTGGTGTCACTGACTCGAGCGGGACTGGTCGCACTAGTGGTCGGCATCGGGACTGCGACGGCGGCGTACCGACTCGAGCCTCGCGTGGCACGGTGGGCGACGGGACGGGCCGGTGACGACGGCGTGGACGGGAAACGGAAGTGACGCCCGTCGTCTCCTTACGTAACAGTTAAACGACCCACCCGGCTATGCTCGAGTGAGCCAGGATGGCCGAACGGTAAGGCGCACGCCTGGAAAGCGTGTTCCCTTTCGGGATTCAGGGTTCAAATCCCTGTCCTGGCGTTTCTCGCGTCACAACCCCCGCGAGCGGCGCGTAGCGACGCGAGCGATCGTGACGCGAGAAACACAAACGAAGGGATTTGAATCAGGGAGGTCGCGCACAGCAAGCGAAGCGAGCGAGCACGTCCGACCGTGGTTCAAATCCCTGTCCTGGCGTCTATTGCCTCGGGTAGGCGTTCCAGGGGAGTCGGACTCGCGCCCTTCATGCTGCTCGAGGTGGAATCGATTGCGTCAAGCCTTACCGCCTCGAGCGCGTCTGCCAGGACATGACCAACTATCGCGCCCACCGTCCGGCGTTCGGACGCGCGGCGAACAGAGGAGTCGAGACTCGAGGTGGGGATTGATGGGACGAGGGAAAGACGACTACTACAATCGCGCAAAACAGCAGGGGTATCGCTCGAGAGCGGCATACAAGCTCAAGCAACTCGACGACCTCGAGTCGCTGATCGAGGGCGGCGACACGGTCGTCGACCTCGGCGCGGCCCCCGGTGGCTGGCTCCAGGTGGCCGCCGAGAAGGTCGGCCCCCGCGGGCGGGTGATCGGCGTCGACCTCCAGCGAATCAAGGATCTCGAGGATCCCGAACTCGCCGACCGCACGGAGACGCTCCGAGGGGACATGACCCAGGAGAAGACCCTGAAGCGGGTCCTCGACGCCGCGGACGGCCCCGTCGACTGCGTCGTCTCGGACATGGCGCCGAACATGTCCGGGGAGTACTCGCTAGACCAGGCGCGCTCGCTTCACCTCGCCCGAATGGCCTTCGAGACGGCCCTCGAGTTGCTCGACACGGGTGGTGACTTCGCGGTGAAGGTGTTCGAGGGGGCGGACGTGGACGCCCTCCGGGCGGACATCGAGGACGAGTTCCAGTACGTCAGAGCGACCAGTCCCGACGCTTCGCGGCAATCCTCCTCCGAAATCTACCTCCTCGCCAAGGGACGCCTGACCGCCCCGATCGAGGTGGGCGAGGAACTCGAGGTCGAGATAATCGACACGGGGTCGGAGGGCGACGGTATCGCCTCGGTGGAGGGCTACCGCCTGTTCGTCGCCGACGTCGAAGAGGGAGAGACGGTCCGGGTTCGCGTCGAGGACGTGAAGCCGAACTTCGGGTTCGCGGAACTGCTCGAGTAGACCCGTTTTAACCTATTCGAGAAAATAGCCCTGCTACCGTACTAAGTTATTTAATGACGGCGACATAACCAATTCCATGGGTCGGCCTGCACTTCTATTTGTCGTGACCATAGTTGCTTTTTTGGGATGTCTTGCCGGTGTTTCTCCGACGAACGGCGGGTCCGATCTGTCGGACGAAGTTTGCTATACCGACGACACGAAGGGAGATCCAACACCGACGTATTGTCTGGTTGAAGAAAAACCGCCGGACCTGTTGGTCGAGAACCGACACGATCGCGAGCACGACGTGACCGTCCAGGTTATCGAGAACTCGAGCGTGACCTACGCTGAGAATATTTCGATCGCCGCCTCCTCAGATCGACCTGCCCGACACGTTTTGCAGGACGTGATACAGTCACCTGGCGAATACACGATTCGAGGAACCGTCGATTCCGAAACGAGTGATGAGTACGTCGAATCGCTCGATAAAAGGTACGTGGAAACGGCCGATGAGCAGTGGGTCATCAGAATCACCGAAGACGGCGACGTAGTGGTCGATCGGATTCATTCACAGTGACGTTCTCCGACTCTATTGTTCGAGGAAATCTCCAGGAACGATTCGAGCCTACTTCTGGACGCCGACGAGGTCGAACGGCGAGCCGTTCTCGTTGCTCGCGGCCTGTTCGTAGACGACGTGAGCAGCCGCGACGTCCTGGATCGCGAGGCCGGTCGAGTCGAAGACGGTGACGCCGGTGTCGGCGTCGCGGCCCGTCTTCTCGCCGACGACGATCTGGCCGATCTCGCCGTAGATGTCGTCGTCGGTGAGGACGCCCTCGTTGTAGGGGACGTTGATCTCGCCGGAGTGGGTGCACTGCTTGTGGTCGTCGATGACGATCCGGGCGCCCCGGAGGAGGTCGTCGGCCAGTTCGTGCTTGCCCTCGGCGTCAGCCCCCATCGCGTTGATATGGGTGTGCTCGCCGACGTCGTCGGGGCCGACGATGGGCGTCTCGACGGGCGTCACCGTCGAGAGCACGTCGCAGTGGCCGGCCTCGCTGATCGATCCCTCGCGCACGTCGAAGTCGTCGCCGTAGGTGTCGATAAATCGCCGGACGCGCTCGTCGTCCAGGTCGCTGACGACGACCTCCTCGATGGGGCGAATCTGGGCAATTGCGTCGAGCTGGGTGTACGACTGGACGCCGGCGCCGACGATACCGAGGCTCGTGGCGTCCTCAACGGCCAGGTAGTCCGTCGCGACGGCGGCCGCCGCGCCGGTGCGTTTCATCGTGAGTTCGGTGCCGTCCATTACGGCGAGCGGAAACGCGGTCTCGGGGTCGGAGTAGATCATCGTCCCCATCACGGTCGGCAGGTCGTGGTCGGCGGGGTTATCGGGGTGGACGTTGACCCACTTCAGCCCGGCGGCGTCCCAGTCCCCAGCATCGAGGTAGGCGGGCATCGACCGGAAGTCCCCGTTGTACTGGGGGAGGTCGATGTAGGACTTTGCCGGCATCTGTGCGTCCCCGCGCTCGTAGGCGGCGAAGGCGTCCTCGACCGCGCCGATGACGTCCGCCATCATCGCGTTCTCGTCGACGTCCTCGCTGTCCAGCAGGAGCGTTTGCATACCCGCGAATATTGCGGGCCTGTACTTAATACATGAGAATTCCTCGCCCCCGCTCGAGACGACCTACTGATCGGTTGTCACCCGAACGCAGGCCTTAACCCGCCAGCTAGCCAACTCGAGGACATGACCGACCGTCAGGAGGATTCAGACCGCAGGCACCGCTTCTCGGAGGGAGCCGGCTTCGACGAGTCCTACGAGGAGTTCGACCTCGATCCGCCCGAACTCGACGTCGACCCCTCGAGGGTCGACCCCATCGACTCGCGGGCGCTCGCCGACATGCTCGACGAGCGCCAGATCGGGAGCGAGGACGTCGACGCCCAGGAACTGATCGACGTCGGCCTCAGCTACACGCAGATCAACCGCTACGAGCAGGCCACCGAGGCCTTCGAGCGCGCCGCGCAGTTCACCGACGACCCCGCCACGGAACAGGAGGCCTGGGTCAACAAGGGGGTCGCCCACGCCGAACTCGAGGAGTACGACGAGGCCATCGGCGCCCACCGTGAGGCCCTCCGGATCGCTCGCGAGGCCGAAGAGGACGCCGGGGAGTACGACCGGGCCTCACCCGAGCACACCGCGACCGCCCACACCAACCTCGCCTACGCGCTCTGGGAGTTCGGCGAGACGGCCGAAGCCCTCGACCACGCTGAGCGGGCCGTCGAGGTCGACGACCGATTCGCCGAGGGCTGGTACAACCGGGCGTTCTTCCTGGCCGACCGGGGGCTCACCGAGGACGCGCTCCACTCCATCGACAACGCGATCAGGCTGGGACTCCGCAACGCGCCGGTTCTCGAGGAGAAAGCCCGGATTCTCGAGGAGCTAGGCGAGGACGAGCAGGCCGAGGCGCTCGCCGAAGAGGCGAACGAACTGCGCGAGCAGGCCGAACAGCAACTGGTCGAAGAGCGCGAGCAGATGCGTGAGTGATCGTGACGTCGACGAACGCCGACGCGGACGATGACTTCGAATCGGGCGAGGACGCGCTCGAGGGGAGCGCCGACTCGAGCGGAGACGCCGAGGTTGGGGCCAGCGAGAACGTCAGCGAAGTGAACGCGAATATTGACGCTTCGACTGACGAGGACGTCGACGAAGTGAACGCGGATGTCGGCGCTGGGGTTGACGAGGATACCGACGATGGCCCGATGTTACTCGTCGAGCGCCAGACACCCAAAGGTCTGCTCGTCTCAGTCTGCGATCGGAACGTCCTCGGCGAGTCCTTCGAGGCCCCGGACGGTCGCGCCTCGCTGACCGTCACCGAGGACTTCTACGGCGAGGGGGCCGACGCGGTCGATGAGGAGGCGGTCGTCGACAGTCTCTCGCGCGCGAGTGTCGCCAACCTGGTCGGCGAAGAAACCGTGTCGGTGGCGATCGACTCCGGGTTCGTCGAGGCCGAGCACGTCCTCGAGCTCGAGGGGACGCGGCACGCCCAGTTCCTGCGGATGTAAGTGCTGCAGAAGGTGAACGTGAGCGCTACAGAAGCTGACGTCTCGCAACCGCCGCCTCACTCGTGAGCCGCCGAGTTGTCTCGCGGCTCGTACCCGAGCACCTCGCGAGCGCGCTCGAGCGAGTAGTACTTGCGGTCGTTGTCGGAGATGCCGTAGACGATCTCGTAGCCGTAATCGGCCTCGATCGCCCGGTCGAAGAGGTGAGCACAGTCCCGGTAGGAGAGCCACATCGCCTGCCCGCGCTCGTAATCGACGGGCGGGTGGTCCTTCGTGAGGTTCCCGATTCGGACGCAACACACCGAGAGCCCGTACTCGTCGTGGTAGTACCGGCCGAGGGTCTCCCCAGCGGCTTTCGAGACGCCATAGAGGTTGCCAGGGCGGGGGAGTTCCGTCCCGTCGAGGCGGAACTCGTCGTGGACGCGGTAGAGATCAGGGGTCCGCTCGTCGGTCTCGAAGGCGCCGACGGCGTGGTTCGAGGAGGCGAAGACGACCTTCTCGACGTCGGTGTCGACGGCGGCCTCGAGGACCGTCTGGGTGCCGTCGATGTTGTTTCGCAAGACGCTGTCCCACGGGGCTTCCGGACGCGGATCGCCCGCGAGGTGGATGACGACGTCGACGCCCTCCATGGCCTCGCGGACGGCCGTCTCGTCGACGATGTCGGCGACGACGGAGTCGTGGGTCTCGGCGTACTCGCCGGTCAGCGGCTCGCGGTCGAGCAGCCGCCAGTCGTAGTCGTCGGCGAGGTCGTCGAGGATCGCGGTCCCGACGCGGCCTCCAGCCCCCGTGAGCAGGACTGACTGTTCCATTCGTTCGGGTGGTAGTGCAGGGGTGATAAGAAACGTGCGGTTCGTGATTCGGGTTCGTTATTCGTTGTTCGTGATTCGGGTTCGTTATTCGTTGTTCGTGATTCAGATTCGTTATTCGTTGTTCGTGATTCAGATTCGTTATTCGTTGTTCGTGATTCAGATTCGTTATTCGTTATTCGTAATTTCTGGCTGCCCTCGCTGCCGACTCGAGGTCGCCCCAGATCGTCTCTTATCGTCGCCGAATGCGATACCTGTCGCCGTCGAGGGCCTCGAGCACGCCCGGCTCGCGTAGGCTGACGACTCGGCCCGTCGGCGTGTCCTCGAGTTTGGCGCGTGCGTCTACGGCCTCGAGCGTTCCGAGCAACTGGGCCGAGGGCGGTTTCTGGGCTGCCCCGCAGTCGTAGATCGTGAGCAACCCGCGTTCGTCGGAGCCCCGCTCGTAGACGACGACGTGGGCGTGGTTCGGCAGGTGCCAGCGGTTCTCGGCGCCGGTGGCGGGTGCGAGGTGGTTCATACGTGCCACTTCAGGCGCTTCCGTGATAGACCTCCCGGCGTTCGATGTCCCGACCGTTGGACTCGTGTACGGGCCCGGGTGTCCGCTCGCGGGAGACTGCCGCTCGAGCGTCGTACCCGCTCACTTACTATAGGTTTTATAGTTTGAATGCTGGCCACGTGTCTCGACCTCATCGTTGAATAGCAAACCTGTGAGTCTCGAGTCAGAAATCCTGTACGATCGATTTCACCCGTGGCCCGGTCGCTGTGGCCTACTCCGGGATCGATTCCACGCCGGTTGTGGCCCGTTCGTCCTCGAGCAGCGGCGTCCCGTCGGCCTTCGGCCCCAGTCGTGGCCCGAACGGCGGGTCGTCGGGGTCGATCACGCGCCGCTCCCGGTAGTCCGTCGAGCGCTCGACTGGTTCGCGACCGATCGAGGTGATGAGGTCGACGTAGTCCTCGAAAGATCGGAACTCACCGTGCTCGCCCCCGGCGCGGGTCGTGATCTCCTCGGAGAGGATCGTGCCCATGAAGTCGTCGGCGCCGCAGGCGAGCATCTTCAGGCCGCCCTCGTTGCCGTACTTGACCCACGAGGACTGGACGTGGTCGATGTTGTCGAGAAAGAGACGCGAGACGGCGATCATGAGTTCGTCCTCGTCGCGGCTGGCCCCGCCCGAGACGACGCCGTGTTCGTACAGCGGCGTGTTCTGGTGGACGAACGAGAGGGGCACGAACTCGGTGATAGCGCCGTCGACGCGCTCCTGGAGGTCGCGAACTTCCTTCAGGTGCATCGCGCGGTGGGCCTCGTTCTCTACGTGACCGTACATGATCGTCGCGGTCAGGCCGAGACCGACGTTCGCGGCGGCCTCCATGGCCTCGAGCCAGTCGCCGGTTCGGATCTTCCCGGGGCAGATGACGTCGCGAACCTCGTCGACGAGGATTTCGGCGGCCGTTCCTGGGACCGTATCCAATCCGGCGTCCTGCAGTCGGCCGTACACCTCCTCGTAAGACCAGTCGGTTCCCCGCCGGGCGTGGTATCCCTCCTCGGGGGTCATCGAGTGGACGTGAACGCCGTCGACGCTCATCGCCTCGAGCTGGTCGGCGTAGGTGCCGGGGTCCGTCTCGTAGGTCTCGGGCGGTTTGTAGTTGACTGCCTTCGGATCGGAGTGGGCCTCGAGGATCTCGAGGTGTTCGTCGTCGAGGGCGAACCCAGGGTGGAGGCCCGAGACCGAGGTCACCTCGTAGATCCCTCGCTCGACGGCGTCGGCCACGATCTCGCGCGATTCGGCGGGCGTCTTCGTGAAGCCAGCCGTCTCGAGGCCGTCGTAGTCGCGCTCGAACGTGTGGGCGGCGTCCTTGAAGTTGCAGAAGAGGCAGCCGACGTTGCACGCGGTCGTGACGTTATTGTTGAGGTTGGCGACGAACGTGACCTCGTCGCCGACGACGTCCTGGCGGCGGTGGTCGGCCGCCTCGAGCACCCGCTCCTTGCGCCGGCGGTCGATCTCCTCGCGGTCGGTCCCCGTCGTCAGCAACTCGACGGCGTCGTCGACCGTGAGCCGCGTCCCGTTCCGGGCCTTCTCGAGGGCGTTCTCGAACGACTGATCGGTCTCGGGAACGTGCTCGAAGGCGAGGTCGGCGTCGGTGACGGGGGGTTCCATCGTCGGTACGATGGACGCAGAGCAGGAAAAACGTGGTGAAAGTGGCCGATTCCGCTGTCCACTGTCTTTCACTTCGGCTGCCACCGTCGACGTGGGTCGAGGGGGCTGCCAACACTTTTTGGGACCGTCACGTATAGACCGGATGTGAATCCGAACGAGCCCTTCGCGAGACCAGCCGAGACGACGGGGGCGCGGTGATGGGCGCGACGACGCACGTCGGCGTCGACGTCGGCGGCACGTTCACCGACGTCGTCCTGGCGACCGAGGACGGCCTGACGACCGCGAAGGTCCCCTCGACGGCTGACCAGAGCGAGGGCGTCCTCGGGGGAATCGAAAAAGTCTGTGAGAAGGCGGCTTTCCCGCCCGAATCCATCGAGACGTTCACCCACGCGATGACGGTCTCGGTGAACGCGCTCCTCGAGGGCGACGGCGCGACGACCGCACTGGTCACGACGGAAGGCTTTCGCGATGTCCTCGAGATCGGTCGCCAGAACCGCCCGTCGCTGTACGACCTCTCGGTCGAGCGGGTCGACCCGCTCGTCCCTCGCCGCCGTCGGTTCGAACTCGCGGAACGAGCGACGACCGAGGGCGTCGTCGATCCGGTCGACCCCGAGGACGTGGACGACCTGGTCGACCGCCTCGCCGGGGCGGCCGAGAACGAGGACGGGAGCGAAGTTGAGAGCGTGGCAGTTTCGTTCCTCCACGCGTACGCGGATCCCGCGAACGAGGCCGCCGTCGCGGACCGACTACGGGAGCGACTCGAGCTGCCCGTGTCGGCCTCCCACGAGGTGCTCCCTGCCTTCCGGGAGTACGAGCGGACCTCGACGACGGTCGCGAACGCCTACGTCCGTCCGGCGATCGACGCCTACCTCGGACGGCTCGTCGAACGGGCTCGAGCCGTCGGTCTCCCGGAACCGCGGGTGATGCAGTCCAACGGCGGCATCGCGGACCTCGACGCAGTCCGCGAACGGGCGGTGACGACGGTGCTCTCGGGGCCGCCGGCGGGCGTCGTCGGGGCGGCCGCGACCGCCGAGGCCGCGATCACGGACGCGGACCTCGAGGGACTCGTCACCTTCGACATGGGCGGCACCTCGAGCGACGTGAGTCTCGTCCGCGACGGCGAGGTCGCCCGAACGAACTCCACTACGATCGCCGGTCACCCCATCGCGACGCCGATGGTCGACGTGACGACCGTCGGCTCCGGCGGCGGCTCGATCGCGTGGGTCGACGCCGGTGGCGCCCTTCGGGTGGGCCCCGAGTCGGCGGGCGCCGACCCCGGCCCCGCGTGTTACGGTCGCGGGGGGACCGAGCCGACCGTCACCGACGCCGCCGTCGTCCTCGGGTATCTCGGCCCGGACGCAACCCTCGGCGGCGAAGTCTCCCTCGACGTCGACGCCGCCCAGAACGCGCTCGAGGAACTGGCAAAGGAGGCGGGCCTTGAGTCCGCCCGCGAGGCCGCCGCCGGGGTCTATCGCGTCGCGAACGCAACGATGACTCGCGCCATCCGATCGGTGACCGTCGAGCGCGGCCACGACCCCCGCGAGTTCGGACTCGTGGCCTTCGGCGGTGCCGGACCGATGCACGCCGCCGCCGTGGCCGACCGGCTCGGGATGGATCGCGTCGTGATCCCCCTCGCCGGCGGGGTGCTCTCGGCGTACGGCCTGCTCGACGCCGACGAGAAACACGACCGGGTGCGAACCCACCGGACGCCGCTCGAGGCGGCCGACCGCGAGGTCCTGGAAGAGACCTACGCCGAGCTGACGGCCGGCGCGCTCGAGGACGTCGGCTCCGGCGACGACCCCGTCGTCGAGCGACGCGCCGACCTCCGGTACGCCGGCCAGAGCTTCGAACTCGAGGTGCGCATCGACGATCCGGTCGACCTCGTGACCATCCGCGAGCGCTTCGACGCGGCCCACGAACGCGCCTACGGCTACCGGATGGACGAACCGATCGAACTGGTCGCGCTCGGGGTGACGGTCCGCGCGGCCCGCGAAGCGCCGTCGATACGGTACGAAGGACGAGGCGAGGGGGAGGACGAGAACGTACTCGGATCGCGACCCGTCTTCTTCGATGGGGAGCGTCGTGAGGCGGCGGTTCTGGCCAGAGACGCCGTCGCTCCTGGAACGACGATCGAAGGGCCGTCGATCCTCGAGGGCGAGGAGAGCACGACGGTCGTCCCGCCAGGGTGGTCCGGTTCAGTGGGTGAGAACGGGGAACTCGTCCTCGAGCGGGGGCGGACGAACGCCCCCGGCCAGAAATCCGGACGGATGAACGAGCGCGGCCAGAAAACCGGGACCAACGGAGGTGAGCGCCCGTGACCCTCGACGCCGTCACCCTCGAGGTGCTCAGAAATCGGCTCGAAGGCATCGCCGAGGAGATGGGGCACGTGTTGATCCACGGGGCCTACTCCCCGAACATCAAGGAGCGGCGGGACTGCTCGACGGCGCTATTCGACGCCGAGGGTCGGATGGTCGCCCAGGCCGAGCACATCCCGGTCCACCTCGGGGCGATGCCGGAGGCGGTGCAGGCGGTTCGTGAACGTGACCCTAAACCAGGCGAGGCGTACGTCCTGAACGATCCGTTTACCGGCGGAACCCACCTCCCTGACGTGACGATCGTCGCACCGATCGACGTCGGCGGCGATATTGTTGGCTACGGAGTCACGCGAGCCCACCACGGCGACGTCGGCGGGATGACCCCGGGGAGCATGCCCGCGGGGGCGACCGAGATCTACCAGGAGGGGCTGCGATTGCCGCCGACGCGGCTCGTCGTCGACGGCGAGATCGATTCGAACGTACTGTCGCTCGTGCTGGCGAACGTCCGCAACCCCGCCGAACGCCGGGCGGACCTCCGGGCCCAGCTCGCTGCGACCGACCGGGCCCGCGACCGGGTTCGCGAACTCGTCGCCGAACGCGGCCGGGCGACCCTCGAGGCGGCCTTCGACGGCGTCATCGAGTACTCTCGAGAGCGGATCGAGGCCGAACTCGAGACGATTCCCGATGGTACCTATCGGGGACGCGACTGGCTCGAGGGAGACGGCGTCGAGGAGTCGACGATTCCACTCGAGGTGGCGGTCACGATCGATGGGACGACGGTGGACGTCGACTTCGCGGGGACGGCCGACCAGGTGGCCGGCAACATGAACGCGCCGCTGGCGGTCGCCAGGAGCGCGGTGTACTTCGTCCTCAGAGCCGTGACGGACCCGGACATTCCGCCGAACGACGGCTGTTACCAGCCGGTAACCGTGCGTGCGCCAGCTGGATCCGTTCTGAACCCGAACCGGCCGGCGGCCGTCGTCGGCGGCAACGTCGAAACGAGTCAGCGGGTGACGGACGTGGTGCTCTCGGCGTTCGCCGAAGCCATCCCCGGGCGCGTGCCCGCCCAGAGCCAGGGCACGATGAACAACCTGATTATCGGAAGCAGGGGCGCCGAAGGCTTCACCTACTACGAGACCATCGGCGGTGGGTTCGGCGCCCGACCCGACCGCGACGGCGTCGACGGCGTCCAGGTCGGGATGACCAACACGCTGAACACGCCGATCGAAGCCCTCGAGGCGGCCTACCCGATGCGCGTCGAGCGCTACGCGCTCCGGGAAGGAAGCGGCGGCGATGGGCGCTATCGCGGCGGCCTCGGCCTCGAGCGCTCGATCACCGTCGAGGCTGACGCGACGGTCTCCCTGCTCACGGAGCGACGGCGGTTCGCCCCCCGGGGCACGAGCGGCGGCGAGGACGGCGCCACGGGCGAGAACCGGATCGACGGGGCGGCCGTCCCCGCGAAGACGACGGTCGACGTCGAGGCCAGCACCACCGTCACCGTCGAAACGCCCGGCGGTGGCGGGTACGGCGACCCGGGCGAGCGCGATTCGAGTGCGCGCGAACGTGACGCCCTCGACGGGAAGTCGGTCGACGGGAAGTAAGCGGAGTCGGGGGAGCGGGGTCGAAGATAGCCGAGACGACGGAACTCGAATCGATACTGAAACCTTTTAGGCGCCCGTACTGGCATCTCGAGTATGCACGGCGGCCCAGTGGCTCCCTCCGGATCCACATCCACGTTCGCGACGACGGCACCGACGAGCACCCGGAAATCCAGCCCGACGAACCGGTCCACGGTTCGGGGGTGGCTCGCGTGACGAGCGTCAAGGAGTTTCGCATCGACGAGGAAGCGACCGCCGACGAACTGGGCTCGGGCGCGTTCGTCTTCACGGACGATTATTCGGTGTTCGACTGGGGAAAGATGCCCGACCAGATCCCCGACAAGGGTGCGAGCCTCTGTACGATGGGCGCATACAACTTCGAACTGCTCCAGGACGCCGGCGTCCCGACTCACTACCAGGGCGTCGTCGAGGATGGGTCGGTGGTCCCACTCGAAGAGGCCACTCGCCCGCCGTTCGAGATGGCGATCGACCTCACCCAGGTCCCCGATCTGCCTCACGAGGGGCGCACCTACGACTACGACGCCTACCACGCCGCGGCCGGCGAGAACTACCTGATCCCCCTCGAGATCGTCTTCCGAAACGAGGTCCCGATCGGCTCGAGCCTTCGCCGACGAACCGATCCCGAAGACCACGGCCTCGAATTCGACGCCTGGCCCGAGGGTGCGGTCGACCTCGAGACACCGATCATCGAGTTCTCCACGAAGTACGAGGAGGGCGACCGCTACCTCTCCCGGGAGGAGGCCGACGCCATCGCCGGGAAAGCGGACATCGAGGCCCTCGAAGCGGTCGCCCGCGAGGTCAATCACGCCATCACCGAGCAGGCCGAGACGGCCGGACTCGTCCACCAGGACGGCAAGATCGAGTGTCTCTACTACCGGGGCGAGATTCGCGTCGCGGACGTCGTCGGCACGTTCGACGAGAACCGCTTCAGCTACGAGGGGGTGCAACTCTCGAAGGAGGTCATCCGCCAGCACCACAAGCGAACCCAGCCGGACTGGGTCGACGCCGTCACCGACGCGAAAGAACGCGCCAGGGCCGAAGACGTCGCCGACTGGAAGTCCCTCTGCGATCGGGAGCCCCAGCCACTCGACGAAGACGTGATCGACATCGCTCGAGCAATCTACTGTGCCGGGACGAACGCCTACGTCGGCCGCGAAATCTTCGAGGCGCCGTCGCTGTCGGCCGCGATTGGGGCCGTCCAGCGGCTGTAGGCCTGGTTGGGCCGTCCAGCGGCTGTCCGTCGCCGTCGATATCCTCCTGTAGCGTCGGTTGGACCGATGCCGTCCAGCCGTCGGAGGCCCCAATAGGACTGGGGCGGTACCCCTCGAGTCGCTCTCCCACGTTCTTCGTCACCATTCCACAATCACAATTATTAACGAAGGTTTCCGGACAAAGTAACGCTCATATGGGTCGATTCCGTACGATCGATCGATACCTGATCACCATGTTGGCCTTCCTGTCCGCCGATCCAACGACCGCAATCGCCATCGTCGCGAGCATCGCCCTCGTCTTGCTCGTGTCCATCGTCACGTTCTTCGCGCTAGCCCCGACCGTCTCCCCGACGTGGGCCGAGCGACTCGACGCCGGCTCGAGCGCACGTTCGTTCGAACACGAACCGCAACACGGCGACTGATCGACGAACGACCAGTTTTCGTTTTTATCGCACCCGGCTCGAGTTCACCGACCCTGGCTCGAGTGCGCGCCATTTTTCACCCGTGACCTCCTCGAACGTGGTATGACCGAGGCACGCGAGGCATTTCTCGCCGGCGAACGACCGGAGGACGTAGCGCTCTTTCTCGCCGACTCCTACGTCTCCGACGACCGACTCGCCGAGTACGGCGACCCCGTCGAGGGTGGCGTCCTGATCGTCATCGACGGCGAACGTGGCCGAAACGCGTTCAAAGCGGCGACCGGCACCGGCGCGATGGAGTTCGCCAGGCTGGCGATGGAACACGAGGGGATCATCGACGACGACTTAGCTGGCGGCACCTGCCCGGACAAGCCCGAGGGCGAGGAGGGCGACCACGGCGCCCAGTTCGTCTTCGCGTTCGCCGAGGAACAGAACGAGGAGGTCGGCGGCATCTACGCCGAGGGCGACGTCGTCCACGCCTACGCCCAGTGTACGTGCGGGACGGCGTACTCCGACCGCTGGGCGGTCCAGGACTGAGGCGGGACGCGACTCGCCGTCAGAACGAGCACAGGCGCTCGAATCTACCGACACCTCGCTCGAGTGTTCCGGACGCAACGTTTTCCGTCCAGACGACGTAGCCGCACCCATGAGCGTCGATTCGCCGTACGAAACCGACACCGGAACCGGCTTTTCGAGCAGAGAACTGCAGGTCATCGGTGGTGCCACCATCCTGATGGCGATCAACGTCGCGCTGATGTACGCCGTCGTCCTCACGCCGCTCCAGGAAGCCAACGCGTACCTCTTCCAGTTCCCCATCGTCGGCGTGCTCGTCTACGGGGCCGCGATCACGGGCGGCGAGATCGTCGCGGAGCGCGGCGTCACGGGAGGGAACCTCGGCATCGCCTTCGTCGGCATGGTGATCCTGCAACTCGCTTTCGGCGTCTTCGGCGCCGGCGTACTGGGTTTCGTGCCTCGAGCCCAGCAACCACAGATTCTCGCCGTCACGGCGGTCATCGTCGCCGTCGTGACCGCGGTGATCGCCACCTACGTCTACGCCCGCTCGAAGACGTTCGAGTCCTGGGGTCGCTTCGCCACGTACGCCTTCATCGGCGGCGTGGTGGCCATCCTGATCGGGACGTTCGTCGAACCCGTCTTGCTGGCCGGCTTCGTCCTGATCTTCCTCGGCTTCCTGCTCCGACTCGGCTACGAAATCTGGCAGGTTCGGGACAAACGCAACGCCTCGGTCGCCCTCCAGACCATCGGCGTCTACATCGCCGTGGCCGGGGTCTTCGTCCACGTGCTCCAGCTCGTGATTCGGCTCCTGGCCTCGAGGGGGTAATGGACGATCATCGTCCGTGCCCAGAGATTGCCACCGATCGTTCCCGCTCGCGTATCGACCGGGGTCGATGCTCTACCGGAGGCCGAGTGACCGCCACTCGTCGGACGTGTCTGACGGGCGACTGACTGACCTTTTTGGCGGGGTGTGTGGTAGCAGGAGACCCAATGGCTGTCACGTTCCGTGAGCTCGAAGCGGACGGGTCGAAAGCAGGTGACGAGGAGCCGGCGAGAGGGACCGAGACCAGAACTGAAAGTGAAAGCGAAGTCAGCGTCGACATCGACGCGGCGTACATGCGCCAGAGTATCGACGGCGACGCGTCGGCCGATCAGGCCTCCGACCAGCGGGAACTCGACGAGCGCACCCTCCGACAGCAGGTCGCGATTCTCGAGCGTCTGGTGCGCGCCGAACGACGGCGAAACCAGGCCGTGATCGACCACTACGAGCGGGTGCTTGAGGAGCGGGAAACGGGCGGCGAGCGAGCGGGCCAGGAGTCTGAAATGGAGACGCAGGCGGAGACGAAGTCACTACTCGAGCGCGTGCTCTCGAGGCTCGGGTGAAAACGACAGTTCGAGAGGCAGCGACAGCGGCCGGCACCGCTACGAGTCGAACTCGAGTCCCGTGATTTCGAATCGGGCGCCGCCGTCCTCGCCGTCGGTAACCCGGATCGACCAGTCGTGGCCAGTGACGATCTGTTCGACGATGTAGAGACCGTATCCGGTGCCGTCGACCGATCCGGTGTACCCGAGGTCGAACACCTCGTCCTTTCGGCTGTCGGGAATTCCTGGCCCGTCGTCCTCGACGGCGAAGCCGCGGGGGATTCGCTCGACCCTGATTCGACGCTCACCCACCGTTCGCTCGAGACCGTGTTCCACGGAATTTCGAAACAGATTCTCGAGGGCTTCCTGGACGCGCACCGAATCGCCGTAGGTCACGCCCTCGAGATAATTCTCGAGGACGGCGTCGTCGGTCGGGACGTTTCGCCAGGCTCGATCCACGACGGCGGCGAGTTCGACCGGTTCGACCGAGTCGACGATCCGTCCGTGACGAGCGAGTTCGAGCATCTCGCCCGTGAGCCGTTCCATTCGATCGAGAGCGTGTTCGATCTCGTCGGCATGATCGGGGTTGCCGCTGTCGCGATAGGCCTCGAGGTAGCCCCGCGCGGTGCTCATCGGGTTCCGGAGGTCGTGGCTGACGATACTCGCGAACTGCTCGAGTCGTTCGTTCTGGGACTGCAGTCGGGCCTCGCGTTCGGCTCGATCGAGGGCGACCTCGACGTTTGCTGCGAGGATCTGCGCGAGGTCGACGCTGAACGGTTCGAGCGTCCCGCTGGTCGTCTCGAAGCCCAGCACGCCGTGAGAACCGAGCGGGAGTACCGCGACGACGGCACCGTCCTCGAGGGTGGTTTCGACCCCGTCGGCGTCGAGATACCGCGCCCCGTCCTCGAGCACGGATCGATCGAACGCGTCGCCGTAGCGGTCGAAGACCGCCCGATCGTCACAGGCCGGTTCGAGATGGCCGTCCTCGAGGAGCGCGATACAGATTCGCGGCAAATCGGGAATGTCCTCGGCGATGGTGACGGCGACGTGGGCGACGTCGGCGCGGTTCGAGGCCGAGACGAGGTCGCGACTCGCCTCGTGGAGGACGTCGAGCAGCTGTTCCTGTCGCTGTTGTTCGGTGACGTCCCGGGTGCTCCCCAGGACGCCGATGGCCTCGCCACCGTCGTACCTGGCGGCCTTGCTGGTGCTCACCCAGCGGTCGCGACCCTGTCGATCGACGTAGTGTTCGATCTTGTTGATGATCGGCTCGCCGGTTTCCATGATCCGGCGCTCCTCGGCGAAGAGCTCCTCGGCCACCTCGGGCTGGAGGAGTTCGAAGTCGGTCAGGCCGATCATCTGTTCGCGCGTGAGCCCGTACTCGTCGGCGGCGACGCGGCTCGCGTCGACGATTCGGTGGTGGTCGTCCTTGAGAAAGACCTGGTGAGGGAGGTACTCGAGCAGGGACTCGAGTCGGCGGGCGGGCGATTGCGACGGCGGTCCGTCGCCCGCCGCAGCGCGGAGTCGTCGCTCGAGCAGAGCCGGGTCATCGGCACCCGGACAGATGACGTCGGCCGCACCGGCGGTGATCGACGCGGTGACGAGCTCGAGTTCGTGGACGAGCGAGTAGACGACGACCGGGGTCGACTCACCGATCCGGTCGAGTACCGCCTCGAGCTGGGTGAGGCCGTCGACGTCGCTGGCGTGACAGACGACGATGCAGTCGGCTGGCCTCGCGTCCGTGTCTGTCTCTACGTGCCTTCCATCGGTGTCCGCGCCCACGTCCACCTCCACCTCCGCGCCCGGGAGGTCCTCTGGCCGGTCGACGACGGTCACGTCGATGGTAGAACAGTCTCGTCGCAGCGTTTTCGCGAGCGCCTCGAGCGAGCCGTTCGGGCTCACGAGGGTGACGTCGATGTGGGGTCGCGTTCGTTCCATACTGGTCTGTCGCTCGTGGTATAACTAGATTGTACGTTCATCACTCGGCGACAGTCAAAACCCTATTGGCCCGTTCAGATTTCGCCGCCGGCCACCAGACCACCGAAACGCTCTTTGTCGGTTCGTCCGGAGAGTGAGTATGGCGTTCGCTCTCGAGTGGCGGTGGCGCGTGCGGTTCTCGAGAGCGGACAGTGCTGTCGTCGGTCGCATCGATTGAACCGGCCCCGGACTCCCCGGGCGCGGCAGTCGGTGGCGCTCCCTTCGCTCCTCGCTTCTGGCGGCTTCCAGCCGTCGTGATTTCGCTTCCGATAGCACTGCAGTTCCGTTTCAGTTCCGAGATGACACCGACACCATCACCACCCACCGACGACTCGACGAATAGCCAGTCAGCAACCGACGAATCGACGCAAAGCCAGTCACCGGCCGACGGCGACGAAACCGGCGCCCCCACCGGCACCGGAAGCGGAACCGAAGCCAGACCCGACGGCGCCCTCGTCACCCCCTACGCCGTCCGCGGCGAGGTCGACTACGACCGCCTGCTCGAGCAATTCGGCGCCGACCCCCTCACCGACGCCCAGCGCGACCGCTTCCCCGATCACCCGACGATCCGTCGAGGAACGTTCTACGCCGGCCGTGACGTCGACGCCTTCCTCGAGGCCGCCGAGTCGGGCGACCCGCACGCCATCGTCACCGGTCGCGGCCCGTCGGGGCCGATGCACCTGGGTCACGTCCTCCCCTTTTACCTCGCGCGGACGATCCAGCGCGAGACCGGCGCCACGGTGTACCTGCCAGTCTCGGACGACGAGAAGTTCCTCGCGAAGGACCAGTCCTTTGCGTCCATCGGCGAGGCCACGCGCGAGAACCTGCGCGATCTACTGGCCGTCGGCTTCGATCCCGAACGGACTCGAATCGTGATCGACACGGCAGACGCGGACGTGATCTACCCGATTGCCGTTCGCCTGTCGAAACACCTCACCCCGGCGACCGTCGAGGCCGTCTACGGCGAGCAAGACACCGTCGGCCTGCAGTTCTACCCCGCCGTCCAGGCATCCCACCTCCTGCTCCCGCAACTCGTCTCGGGTCGCCAGCCGGCGCTCGTTCCTATCGCCGTCGACCAGGATCCTCACGTCCGCGTCTGCCGGGACGTCGCCGCCAGAGAGGCGCTGCCGGTCGAGAAGCCGGGCGCTCTGCTGGGGCGGTTCCTCCCCGGCCTCGAGGGGCCCGGAAAGATGAGTTCCTCGGGCGCGGCGCCGTCGATTGAGCTGACCGACCGTCCGGAAACCATCGCCGACACCATCCGCGAGCACGCCTACAGCGGCGGCCGCTCGAGCCTCGCAGCCCATCGCGAACACGGCGGCGATCCGACGGTCGACGTGGCCTTCCAGTACCTGCGCTACGGGTTCGAACCGGACGACGACCGCCTCACGAAGATTGCGGCCGACTACCGCGACGGGCGCCTCCTCAGCGGCGAACTCAAGGAACTCGCCGCCGACCGAATTTCGGAATTCCTGGCCGACCACCAGCGTCGCCGGGCGGCCCTCGGCGACCTCGAGGACGAACTCGCGCCATTTCGACTGACGGAAGAGGAGCGACTGACGGCGCTCGAGGCGGCGGGCGTTCCGCGGCTGGACTAACCTACTCCTCGAGCGAGCGACGCGAGACGCGGGCCGTCTGCATCGCGTCGCTGTTGTACGCCGCGCCGATCCCTCCGCGGGAGTCGATGGCGATCACGCCAGCGCTCGAGCCCGTCAGTTCGCCAAACTCCTCGATGGCGAGGTCCGTAGCTGCCTGCGCGTCGAGACCGCGCTCGACGTGGCGGGCGACGCGCCGTGAGAGGGTGACCCGGGCGATATCCTCGCCGGCACCCGTCGCGCTCACGCCGGCGGCGGGGCAGGCGTAAAAGCCCGAACCCACCTGCGGGACGTCGCCGACGCGGCCGGCGAGGGCGAGCCAGCGCCCGCCCGTGGAGGTGGCCGCCGCGATCCGCTCGCCGTCGAAGGCGACCGCGCCGACGGTGTCGTGATCCTTCGGGTCGTCCCGGCCGTCGGGGTCGGATTGCCCGTACTGGTCGCGAATCCACTCGAGCTGGGCTTTCGGGCCGCCCTCGGGCGCCTCGAGGTCGGCCCACTTCTCCCGGGTGCGTTCCGAGCGGAGATACACGCCCGTCTCGATTCCATACTCCGCGGCGAGCGCGACCGCGTGCTCGCCCGAGACGAATCCGTGGGGTGTCTCGTCCATGACCAGGCGGGCGACGCTGACGGCGTGCTCGACGCCGGGCATCGAGCAGGCCGCGCCCACGCGTCGGTCGTCGGTCATGATCCCCGCGTCCGTTCGGACGACGCCGTCGCTCTGGATGGCTCCGCCGACGCCTGCGTTGAACCGGGGCGAGGACTCGAGGACGTGAATCGCGCTCTCGACGGCGTCGACCGGCGTCTCACTCTCGGCGCCCGCGTTCGCGGCTGTCTCGAGGACAGTCTGCCTGGATTCGGGCGCTTCGGGAGCGGTTCCGGCGCCACCGTGGACGACGACCTGCAGCTGTGACCGTGAGGACATACTGTGAGGCGGTTTCGGAACCCAAATGATTCTTGCCATCCCGCCGGCGGTCCAGTGGCGACGAACCTCCAACCTGAGACAATCCCACACACTTAGGAGGGCACCGCTTGTACGGACCGGCGATGAGCCCGGTCGCGTTTCTGGTCCTCTTCTGTGCGACGATGACCGCCATTGCCGCCAGTCGTATCGACTGGACCGCCAGCGACGAGTTCGGCGAACCGGAGGGAACGGCCGGCGTCGTCCTCGGGTTTACGATCCTCGCCATCCGTTGGTTCGGCCTCGCGGAAGGATGGCTCTCCTCGAGGTGGCTCTCGCTCGCGCTCGCGCTCCTCGGGGCGGTCGCCGTCGTCCTTGGGCTGGTCGTACTGGCCGGCGACTCGAACGCGGACGACGCCCAGGACGCGAACGCGCTCGAGAAGTGAGCGCTAGCCAGCCCAAATGGGAGGTCTTTTACCCCCGAGCAAACCACCTACGAACGATCATGAGCTACGAGCAAGTCGAGGTCCCCGAGGACGGGGAGAAAATTACGCTCGCCGACGAGGAGACCGGCGAACTCGACGTACCGGCAAACCCGATTATCCCGATTATTCACGGCGACGGCATCGGCACCGACGTCGGCCCCGCCGCCCAGAAAGTACTCGACGCCGCCGCGGAAGCGACCGGCCGATCGATCTCCTGGATGCGCGTCTACGCCGGCGAGAGCGCCCGCGAGCGCTACGACGAGAACCTCCCCGAGGACACCGTCAGCGCGATCCGCGAACACCGCGTCGCGATCAAGGGCCCGCTGACAACGCCCGTCGGGGCCGGCTTCCGCTCGCTCAACGTCGCCCTGCGCCAGACGCTCGACATGTACGCGAACGTCCGTCCGACCTACCACATCGACGGCGTCCCCTCGCCCGTCAAAGAACCCGAGAAGATGGACATGATCACCTTCCGGGAGAACACCGAGGACGTCTACGCTGGCGTCGAGTGGGAAGCCGGCACCGACGAAGTCGAGCAGGTTCGCACGTTCCTCGAGGAGGACATGGAGATTGCGGACGTCATCCACGACGGCCCGGTCGGCATCGGCGTCAAGCCCATTTCGGAGTTCGGTTCTAAGCGTCTGATTCGTGAAGCAATCGACTACGCCATCGCCAACGAGCGCGACTCGGTCACCCTGGTCCACAAGGGCAACATCATGAAGTTCACCGAGGGCGCCTTCCGCGACTGGGGCTACGAACTCGTCGAGGAGGAATACGGCGACGACGTCATCACCGAGGACGAACTCTGGGACGAACACGACGGCGACCAGCCCGAGGGCACCGTGGTCGTCAAAGACCGCATCGCCGACAACATGCTCCAGCAGCTGCTGACCCGCACCGACGAGTACTCGGTCATCGCCACGATGAACCTCAACGGCGACTACATGTCCGACGCCGCGGGCGCCCAGATCGGCGGCCTCGGCATCGCCCCCGGCGCCAACTTCGGCCACGGCCGCTGTCTCGCCGAACCCGTCCACGGCTCCGCGCCGAAGTACGCCGGTGAGGACAAGGTCAACCCGACCGCGATGATCCTCTCGGGCCGCGAGATGCTCGACTACCTCGGCTGGAAGGACGCCGCCGACCTCGTGCGCGACGCCGTCGAGGAGACCATCTCCTCCGGAACCGTGACCTACGACCTCCACCGCCAGATCGACGGTGGCACCAAGGTCGCCACGAGCGAGTTCGCCGACGCCGTCATCGAGAATATCGAGAAACTCGCGTAGGCCCGTTTCTCGAACTCTGGCGGCTTTGCCGCCAGAACGTCGAAAAACTGTCGTAGACACCCTCTCGAGCGCGGAACCCGGCTCTATCTATCGGTTTTTATAGTCGAACTCCGCAGGTACGGATTTCGAAGGGATCGCTCGAGTCGCCGCTCACCCGCTCTCGATCCGGCCCAGCGAGTCCCCGCGGCGGAACTCCTCGTTCTCGCCGACGCTGATCTCCGCGAGCGTTCCCGCAGCGGGTGACGACACGTCGATACTGACCTTCTCGATCTGGATTTCACAGAGGGTGTCTCCCTCCTCGACGGACGCGCCCTCGCGGACGAACCACGTCGCGACGACGGCCTCGTCCACGTCTTCGGCGTCGTCCGGCCAGAACGACTCGGAGTCGATCTCGGCGGTCATTCTCGAACCGACTCGACGGCCGCGACGATGTCGTCCGCGCTCGGCTGGAACTCCTCCTCGAGCGGGCGCGCGTACGGCACTGGCGTGTCCGGCGCGGTTACCCGTTCGACCGCCTCGAGGTCCTCGAGCGCGCCTTCGGTCGCCCTGGCGATCAACTCGCCGCTGACACCGTAGGAGCGGTAGTCCTCGTCGACGACGACCAGCCGTCCCGTCTTTCGGACGGACTCGAGGACAGTTTCGGTATCGAGGGGAACGAGCGTCCGGAGGTCGATCACCTCGGCTTCAATGCCGTCGTCGGCGAGGTCTCCGGCGGCCTCGAGGGCCCGGTGGACGTGCAGGCCGAGGGTGACGATGGTGGCGTCGTCGCCCTTGCGCTTGACGTCGGCTTCCCCGAACGGAATCTCGTAGGGCTCCTCGGGAACACCGGTCCTCGGCCCCTCGGGGGCGGGCATCCAGGCCAGGCCCATCAACCGCTTGTGGAACAGGTAGATCACGGGGTCGTCGTCGCGAATCGCGGCGTGCATGAGCCCCTTCGCATCGTAGGCGGTCGACGGCACGACGACTTTCATCCCCGGAAGGTGCGCGAAGGTGCCGTACAGCGTCTGAGAGTGCTGGGCGGCGTCGTTGTAGGTCCCGCCGACGGCCGTCATGAGGACCATCGGCGCCGACACCGAGCCCCCGGACATGTAGGCCGTCTTCGCCATGTTGTTGTAGATCTGGTCCATCGCGACGCCGAAGAAGTCGGCGAACATCAGTTCGACGATGGGGCGCATCCCCTGCATGGCCGCGCCGAGGCCCGCGCCGATGAACCCCGTCTCGGAGATCGGGACGTCCATGATTCGGTCGTGTCCGAACTCCTCGAGGAGCCCCTGGGTCGAGTCGAAGATGCCGCCGTAGTCGGCGACGTCCTCACCCATAACAAAGACGTCCTCGCTCTCGTTCATCTCGTGGGCGATGGCCTCGACCATCGCTCGGCTCATCGTCAGTTCGCGCTCGGCCGCGTCAGGGTCGGGCGCCTCGGCTTGCGCCATCACCGCTCACCTCCGTCGGTCGCGGCGAGTTCCCGCTCCGGGCGCTCGGGCCAGCCCTCGAGGTCGTCCGTGAAGACGTCCTCGTAGGTCTCCTCGGGGTCGGGCTTTGGCTGCTCTTTTGCCCACTCGATCGCCTCCTCGACCCGGTCGTGGGCACGCTCACGAATCTCCTCGAGGTCGTCGTCCTCGACGCCGTGCTCGCGGAGTCGGTCCGCGAGCCGTTCGATCGAGTCGCGCTCTTGTGCTGCCTCCACGTCCGCGTCGGATCGGTAGGCCTCGGGGTCGCCCATGAAGTGGCCCATCCGGCGGTGGACCTGCACCTCGAGGAGCGTCGGCCCGTTGCCGTCTCGCGCACGACCGACCGCCGTCTCCGCGGCCTCGTAGACGGCGACGGCGTCGTCGCTATCGATGCGTTCGCCACGGACGTCGAAGCCTCCGGCCCGCCTCGAGCCGTCCTCGACGTCGGTGACACGCGCTTTGGGCATGCTGATCGCCCAGTCGTTGTCCTCGATGACGAACACGACCGGGAGGTCCTGGACGGCTGCGAGGTTGAGCGACTCCAGGAAGCCGCCCTGGCTGATCGCGCCCTCGCCGAGGAAGGCAACGGCCACGTCGTCGGTGTTGCGCTTTTTCGATGCGAGGGCGGCCCCGACCGCCGGCGGACAGCCCTGGGCGATGATGCCGCTACAGGCGAAGTTCACGTCGGGGTCGTACAGGTGCATGTGTCCGCCTTTTCCCTTCGACAGCCCCGTCTCCCGACCGAAAATCTCGGCGGTCATGCGCTTCAGGTCGACGCCTTTCGAGATCGCCACGTGGTGGGGTCTGTGCGGAGCCGTCACCGTGTCTGTGTCCCGGAGGTGGGCACAGACGCCCGCAGCCGACGCCTCCTGACCCGCCGCGAGGTGTAGTTCGCCTGGAATCGGCCCCGCGGAGATGTCGAAGGCAGGTTGTTTCCCCTCGAGGTACTCCTCCTGTAAGCGTTCCTCGTAGTATCTCGCAGTTACCATCTCCTCGTACATCTGCCGGAGCGTGGGTGTTCCTGGCATGCTCAGGTGACACACACCACGGGCAAGCGCTTAAACGTAGAGAGACGCCCGTGAAGTGAACAGTCCGGAAGACGGATACTCCATCTAGGGGTACTCGAGCGAAAATCGTCGTGCGAGTGATTCCAGATCGCTCGAGTGTGACGCTAGGGGCCGGCTGGTTCGTCTGGCTCGTGCGACTCGGCTGATTCGTCCGAACCGTACGTCTCGAGCGATTCCCACTCCAGGCGAAGCAGTTCGCGAATGCCGTGTTCGAGAATCGCCTCGCCCATCCCGCTCGCTCGGTAATAGGAGTGGAGGCCACGGCTGTCGGGCGTCTTCCGCTTCCGGTTCTCGACCAGTCCTACGTCGACCAGTTCGTCGAGGTGGTAGTGCAAGGTGTTCCCGCGCAAGTCGAGGGCCTCCCGGAGTTCGGTCGCGCTCATAGCACCGCCCTCGACGAGGGTGTTGAGGATTCGAAATCGGTACTCGTTCCCGATCGCCCGCTGCATCTCGAGGTACGCCTCGAGCGGGAGGACGCTGTGTTCGGGAAGGAGCCCCTCGTCGTCCGAATGTCCGACGTCGCCGCGGGGTGCGCCTGCCATTACCGGAACGTAGTCTCGCCACCGTCTTAACAGTTCTCGAGTCGAGAGATGCTGATAACGCGTATATTTAAATAGTGTCCGTTCGTCGGTCGGTTCGATGCGCGATCGCCTCCGCAACGCTCTCGATCCGGTTCCCCGCGAACGCTTTCTCGTCTATCTGATGGGACCGTACAAGTCGATCGATTCCGGTTCCGAAGCCGACGGCGACGGTGACGGCGACGACGAACTCTTCGACCTGCTCGTCACGCTTCGCGATCGGCTCCGGACCGAGTCCGGCGTGAACGCGTTTCTGGCTGTCGACCCGGAGATCCCGCTCGAGGAGGTCGACGCGGCGACCCAGAGCATCGCGTTCGCCCGGGCGAGCAACGCCGTCGTCTTCGTCCTCCCGTTCTCCGGGGAGAACCTCGGAGTCGGTATCGAGGTCGGGTCGGTGCTCGAGGACATTTACCAGTCGGACGACCCGGAGCGAGCGGAGCGAACGCTGGTCGTCCACGAGACGGGCGTCCGGAGCGCTATGCTCGGTGGGGTCACCCGTCGCTGGGACGCGACGGTCTACGACTACGAGGACGCGGACGAACTCGTCTTCCGGACGAAGGAGTTCGTCGGAAACGTCATCGCCCGGGAAGCGACCGGGTCGCTGTCGAGTCTCGAGTGACGATCGTCGACGCTCGCGACGGCGTGGGCTCTCCGCCGGTAGGGAGGCGACGTTCGCATGGCGGGACGAGAGCGGCCCAATCACGACTCGAGCGATGGCTGAGCCGCTACTCCTGCCAGGTCGGATTCTCACGGGGTGGGTCGAAGATGTCCACGCCGCGAACCGTCTCCTCGCCGCGGTTCTCGGCGGCGTGGGGCTGATCCCCGGGAATGCCGTAGGCGTCGCCCGGCCCGCAGACGACCTCCTCGCCGTCGGTCAGGAACGTCAACTCGCCCTCGTAGATGAACCCCGTCTGCTCGTGGGGGTGGCTGTGCTCCTCGACGGCCGCACCGGGCTCGATTTCGAAGTGCTGGACGTTCATCGAGTCGGTCCCGGCCATGATCGCGAGGTGGACGCCATCGGCGGCTTCTGTCGTCTCGAGGTCGGACAGCGATACGTGATCCATGCGTCCGAATGGACGGCCACTACCGTAACGATTTGTGCCGCGGCAGTACGACCGATCGAACTATGGCAAAGGGCGGGCCTGAAACGGTATGTCTCCGATCGACGACGATCGAACCGGCCACCTCCACCACGTCGAGTTGTAGGCCTCCGACTTCGACGCGTCGCTCGAGTTCTGGTCGTGGCTGCTGGAGGAACTGGGCTACGAGTCGTACCAATCGTGGGACGACGGACGGTCGTGGCGGCTCGGACCCACCTACCTCGTACTGGTTGCTGTCGAAGAGCGGTTCCGAGAAGCAACCTACCACCGGTGCCATCCGGGGCTCAACCACCTCGCGTTTCACGCCGAATCCCGCGAACATGTCGACGATCTCACCCGCCGCTTTCGCGACCGAGACGTCCCCGTCCTGTACGAGGACGGCCATCCGTTCGCCGGCGGACCGGATCACTACGCCGTCTACGTCGAGGATCCCGAACGAATCAAAGTCGAAATCGTCGCCCCCGGAAACTGATCGCATCCGAAACCTACACACGAGACGACGGCCAATAGCGGGACATGTACGCCGTCGTCGGGTGCAGCGAGTGTTCGAACCTCTGGTTGCTCGAGGGGCGCTCCGAGACCACGAAGTGTCCCCGCTGTGGCTCTCGTAAGCCCTACGAGCGCCGCAAGAAGTTCGTCGAGACCGACGACCCCGACCACGCCCGCGAGGTGCGCGCCTCGATGCTCGCCAACCGGCAGGGCCAGGGCGAGGCCTTCGCCCGCGTCGACTCCTTCGCCGACCTCGAGAGCCGAGTCGCAGACGGCGTCGTCAGCGACGAGGACTACCTCGAGGAGTCGGGTCTCGATGTCGAGGAGGTCGCCGCCGCGGGCGAACGCGACCCGCGCCAGCCAACGAGAAGCGGGAGCAAGAAGGAGGTCGTCGAGCAGGCGTTGGCGGACCTCGAGGAGCCGACCGAAGACGAGGTGATCGCCTACGCGGGCGACCGGGGGGTCGATGCAGGATACGTCCGGAAGGCCCTCGAGAAACTCGTTCGGGCCGGCGAGGTCAGCGAGAGCCGCGGGCGATATCGATCGCTATGAGCGAGTCAATCGAGGTCCAGCGGACGATCATCGGGCTCGGACTCCTCCTGGCGGTGCTCGTGCTCGGGTACGGCGCGGTCGTCTCCGAAACGGTGCTCGGAATCGACGCGACGACGGCCGCGATGTGGGTCCTGGCTGGAACGTTCGCCGTCAGTTCGATCGTTCACGCCTGGATCGGCCAGTACGGCTTCGCGCTGGGCCACGCGGGTGGCGCCTTCGGCTGGGGAGCCGTCTTGCTCGGCTCGAGCGCCGCAGAGGTCGGCATCGGTCTGGTTTTGCTCGTCCTGTCTGGAGTCTACCTCGCTCTGATGGGGCGGCGCGGGGCGCGGACCGATGCGGCGTCGACCTAGCGCTCGGTCTCGCACGCCAATTCCTGCTCGACTACTCGCTCACCCTCGTACTCGACCTCGCGGACGGGCCTCAGAGGAGGCCGACCGCGGCACCGATCGACAACGCGAGGACGACGATCGTCAACATCAGTTCGACCAGTAGCAGGTACTGGTAGAAGCGATACCGCTGCAGCCGGAGGGATGGGAAGTCTCGAGTCATGGGGTGGAGCGCCCGCCGGTGCTCGCCGAACGGACGCACTCACAGCTACCGGACGACGCGAAAAGTATCGTCGCCTTGGCACCACAGTGAAAGTAAAAGTGGATTACCGCGGTTAAAACGCCGCGGAGATAGCTCGTCGCGCAGTCTATGGATAGATGTGGGGTCGGTGCTCGAGTCGACGACGAGTGAAAGTGGTTCAGGCTCGACCACGGTTCCAGTCGCGGTCACAGTTTCTGTTCCGGTCCCGATCCAGGTCCAGGTCCCGCCACCGTCCCCACTTCGGGCGCCACTCACGACTCCGTCTTGAGTTCCCACCCACGCTCGGTTCGCTGGACGACGCCCTCGTCGGCCAACCGCTCGAGTAACTCGGCGATAACCTCCCGCGGCGCGCCAACCTCGTGGCCGAGTTCGTCGATCCCTTTGGGTTCCTGGCGAACGCTCGAGAGTACGTCGGCGTGGATGCGACTGTCCTGGCCCACACCGACCTCCTCCGAGAGGCGGTCGAGCGTCTCGCTGAGTCGCCCCTGCACCCACCGCTGGGCGAGCGAGAGTTCGTTCTCCAGGTGCTCGAGGTCCTCGAGCGTCGAGAGGAGGCCGTCGAGGCCGTCCGACGACGCCCCGGAGACGTCGAGAGAGAGGTGCCGGCAAGTCGTGATGTCGAAGGAGTTGTTCTCGGGATAGGCGCTCTTGCTGGCGAAGCCGTACGGCGAGACGTTCACCTCGAGGCGGACGTTGCGAGCGATGTGGAAGTACTTCCGTCGCTGATCGTCGACGCGGCTCTCGACGAGGCCGGCCTCCTCGAGTTTTCTGAGGTGGTCGATGACGGCCTTCGGACTGACGCCGAGGTACTCGGAGATCTCGGTCACGTAGCAGGGTTTTCGCGAGAGGAGTCGCAGAATCCGTCGCCGGTTCTCGTTCCCGAGCAGATCCAGCAACGCAGCAGAGTCCATCTATCCGGTGTTGGCGATGGGTACTGAAAAGCGTGTCTCTCGTTTTGCAGCGTTTTCGAGCCTTTTCGAGCGTTTCGAAGTGAGGCCCGAGAGCGAATTCACTCGAGCGACGGAAATTCGAAACAGAGAGTGGTGTTCGACCTGGAGTCGCGACGAGCCGGTCGATCAGTCGTCGGTGGTGTTGGCGTCCTGGTCCTCATCAGAGTCGTCGGTCGTCGATTCTTCGTCAGAGTCGTCGGTCGTCACGTCCTCGCCGGAGTCGTCGGTCGTCACGTCCTCATCGGACGCCGATTCCTCGTCGTCGGCGCGTTTGTCGGGCGTATCGGGCGGCGACTCGTCACCGGAACCGGCGCCTGGATCATCTGGGGCACCGGTACCCTGTCCTTTCTCCTCGCCGTTACCCTGTTCCCTCTCCTCGCCGTTGCCTTCGTTCTGGTTCCCATCTGGCCCAGCTCCCTGACCGGCATCACTCCCCTTCTCCTGACCGTTTCCCGGCGAACCGTTCTGTCCGCCAGCGTGGTCGGGCGGTCCCCGAGGCGGGTCGATACCGGCGATCTGCTTCGCTCGCTCGGCGACTTCGGGACCAGCCAATTCGGACGCGTTCGCTCGCAACGTCTGAATAGCCGTCGTATTGACGCCGGCGTCCGCCGCTCGGCGTTCGGTGCGGTTGATCGAGTCGTCGACACTCGCGAGTTCGACGGTCAGGCGCGCCATTCGAACGTTGTACTCGCCCGGATGGAGTTCGCCTTTCTGCTCCTGGAGGGTCCGATACTCCTCCTTCAACTCGGCGATCGTCGAGTTATGCTCCTCGGTTCGTTCGGCGATCAGTGCGGCGCGTCGCTCCTCGCTGGCGTTCTGGAAGGCTGCCTCGAACATACCATCGTCAACGGCGTGAGTGGTACTCACCGAACTGGTTTGCATGAACGTCGACACTTCCTCCCCCATCGTCGAGCTATTCTCGGCCGTGGTCGACTCGCCCTCGCTGGCGAGCGACACGAGCCCCCCGGTGGCGGCCACGGCTGGGGCGACGAGGAGGCCGACGACGGCCACAGCGACGAGACACACCACGGTACGGGTCGCAGTCATTACTCGAGGCTTCCCCAAACACGACTAAAAAGACGGAGTTTCGTTCGGACCGTTTTTGCGTTCACCAGAATCGTTCGAACCGTTTCGAGCGTTCAAATCGCCCGTGGGCGCCGTCGTCTGCCGACTGGAAATTCGGACGTCGTTACCAGACCAGTCGCCTGTGTTCGCGTGCTCGAGCGGCGTTGGACCCGTTCGGAAGGACACTGAAAGCGCTCACTGATAAGGTATTCGCACAATAGTTATACGACATCGTGCCATGGTACCAGGTAGCATGTTCGAAATCTTCTCTCGAAGCTACTACCTCGGTCGGCTCTACGTGACGCCTGCGAGCGGCGATCAGGCCATCATGGAACGAACACAACACGAACGGATCAACGAGGCCGTCTACACGACCGGCGAGGGAGTCGAACCGCTCGACGCCC
The DNA here is from genome assembly GCF_042663665.1 of Saliphagus sp. GCM10025317. NCBI lineage: Archaea > Methanobacteriati > Methanobacteriota > Halobacteria > Halobacteriales > Natrialbaceae > Saliphagus > Saliphagus sp. GCM10025317. Next base: position 340,693 of record NZ_JBHTAQ010000005.1, on the reverse strand, counting down.
CGCTCGTGATGAAACTCGAGTCGGGCCACTTCGCCGTCCACGGTGACGACTCGGTCCCGGCGAACACTCTCGCCGTTCCCGAGTCGATGCTCGAAGGATCTCAGATTCGGAACCCGCCGAGTCTCCGAGAGGTGTTCCTGGCGCGACGCGATCGGGCCGAACAGTTGCTCGGACTCGGCCTGGGCGACTACCAGGAGAGCTACCCGTCGATGGGCAAGGGCGTCGATGGCGCCGACGGCACCGACGGCACCGATGGGTCCGATACTGGACGCGGACCGGGTCCGGGGCACGGGTCGGGACCAGGAACCGGGACCTAGAAGTAACCTCCGTTCGCCTATCCGGTCGATGATCGACGAGTTGCTCGGGCGGGCGACGCTCAAGGACCGCATCGCCGACCTCAAGGAGGAAAACGAGCGGCTGCGTCGACGGTACGAGGCCGAGTCCGATCGCCGGTCGAAGGCCGTCACGGCACGGCAGACGGCCGAGCGCGAGCAAAATCAGCTCGAGGATCGGATCGCCCAACTCGAGGGTGAACTCGAGCGGCTTCGAGTCGACCAGGCGGACGCGGACGGCGGCGACGGAATCGACCCACGACGACGAGATCGCATCCGCGGAGCGGAATTGTCGTCGGTCCTCGAACGCCTCGGGTCGTTTCGAACGGGACCGGAAGGGGCGTTGACGGCAGTGGTGCCGACAGACGACGGTCTCGATTCCGCGCCCGATGCCCTGACGGAGGTACTTGGCGAGCGGGTTGCCCTACTCGAAACGCTCGACCCCGCCGTCGTGTGCGTCGACGACGCCGAACTGATCGCGGTCGCCCTCTCGCCGCCCGTCGATCCCCGCGCCGCCGAACGCGACGCGAGACGCTCGAGCGACGGCGCCGCCGCTGGCTCGCACCTCGAGTGGGACGATCGATTCCGATTCGACCGCTCCTGGTTCCTGCCGCACGGGCGGTTCACGCTCGCGCTCGTTCGCGCGGACCTGTTCGCCCTCGGCGTCTACGACGGCGACGACCGCCTCGACTATCGCGGGTTCGAGAGCGACGTCAAGGGAAGCCACTCGAAGGGGGGCTTCTCGCAGGGACGCTTCGAACGCATCCGCGACGGCCAGATCGCCGACCACCTCGAGCGCTGTCGGAGCGAAATCGCCGACCGACGGGACGGCCCGCTGTTCCTCGTCGGCCAGGACGAGGTCGTCTCGCGGCTGGTCGAACACGGCCTCGAACCGACGGCGACGGCCACCGTCGACGCGACGGGGAAGCCGAAGGCGGCGCTCGAGGACGCGTTCCGGTCGTTCTTCACGACGGAACTGGTCGTTCTATAGCTATAACACATATAGTATAGGTTGCGGGGGTGAAAAACGAAATTACCGGGCGGGTAGAACGCTTTCGGGACGCGAAATCGGTAGCGGACTCGAGGTCGTCTCCCTCCCGGACCGAGCGGGCGCGGGTTCGGGTCGCCTCGAGAAGACGCGCGTCCGAGTCGTCTCGAGCGGGCGCGCATCCAAACCGTCAATCGAGTGGGCGCCTACCGACGCTGGCCGAGTCGCCGGTGACGACAGAATAAGGTGCCCCCTCGCCGTCTATCCGCGTATGCGCGTCGCTATCCTCGCTCACGAAAAGTTTCCCGACCACGCCAAAACGGCCCTCGGCGTGCTCCGCTACGCGGACTACGACGTCGTCGGCGTCCTCGATCGCGAGACGGCTGGCAGCCGCGTCGCCGACTTCGTCCCGGACGTCCAGGACGCCCCTATCGTCTCGAGCATGGCTGACCTCGAGGCCGAGAGCGTCGGCGCCTTGCTCATCGGCATCGCGCCAGTCGGCGGCGGGTTCGACCCCAGCTGGCGCGAGGACGTGCGGACGGCCCTCGAGTACGGCTGCGACCTCATCTCGGGGCTGCACTACTTCCTCGAGGACGACGAGGAGTTCGCCACGCTCGCCGACGAGTACGACGCCGACGTCTGGGACGTCAGGAAACCCCACGACGAGCTAACGGTCGCCGAAGGCGTCGCCAATACGGTCGACGCGGAAGTAATCTTGACCGTCGGCACCGACTGCTCGGTCGGCAAGATGACGGCGACGATGGAACTGGCCCGCGACGCCCGCGAGGCGGGCCACGACGCCGCCGTTATCCCCACAGGCCAGACGGGAATCATGATCGAGGGGTGGGGCAACCCCGTCGACCGGGTCGTCAGCGACTTTACGGCCGGATCGGTCGAAGAGATGATCCTCGAGAAGGGCGACGACCACGACTACCTGTTCGTCGAGGGACAGGGGAGCATCATCCACCCCGCCTACTCCGCCGTGACCTGTGGCATCCTCCACGGCGCGATGGCCGACAAACTGGTCCTCTGTCACGCAGCCGAACGGGAGATGCTCGCGTACGACTACGACGTGGCGGTCCCGTCCATGCAAACCTACGTCGATCTCTACGAGAGTCTCGCCGAGCCGGTCTATCCGACATCGGTCGTCGCCGGCGCGCTCAACACCTACGGGCTCGAGGCCGACGCCGCTCGGGAGGCCGTCGACGCCTTCGAGGCCGACCTGGGGAAACTCGCCACGGACGTCATCAGGTACGGCACCGAAGACCTGCTGGAGGTGTTGCTGTGAGCCTCGAGACCGGGTTCGAGCGCGTGACGATGCCACTCGAGTTCCCGTTTACGATCGCCCGCGGGACGCAGACGACCGCCGAGAACGTGATCGTCCGGATCGAGGACGAGGACGGAACCGTCGGTATCGGCGGGGCGGCGCCCTCGTCACACTACGGCGAGACGGCGGCAACGGTCGAGGCGGTCCTGCCCGACCTGCTGGCGGTCGTCGAGGACGTCGGCGATCCCCACCAGCTCGAGCGAATCGAGCGCCGGATGCGCCAGACGATCGAACGCAACCCCGCGGCCCGGTGTGCCGTCAGCATCGCCCTCCACGACCTCGTGACGAAGCGTCTCGACGTCCCGCTCTATCGCTACTGGGGACTCGATCCGGCCGAGACGGTCGAGAGTTCCTACACCATCGGCATCGACGACACCGAACGAATGCGCGAGAAAACCGAGACCGCCCTGGAGCGCGGCTTCGAGACGCTGAAGGTCAAACTCGGCACCGACCGCGACCTCGAGATCATCGAGGCGATCCGGGACGTCGCTCCCGACGTTCGCCTCTACGTCGACGCGAACGAGGCCTGGACGCCCCGCGAGGCGGTCTCGCGGATTGAGGCGCTGGCGAATTACGGCCTCGAGTTCGTCGAACAGCCCGTTTCGGCGGACGACCCCGAAGGCCTTCGGTACGTCTACGAACGAGCGGCGCTGCCGATCGCCGCCGACGAGTCCTGTCTCACCGCGAGCGACGTGCCCCAGATCGCCGAGCGGTGTGACGTGGCCAACCTGAAACTGATGAAGTGCGGGGGCCTTCGCGAGGCACGCCGGATCGTCCACGCTGCCCGCGCACACGGCCTCCAGGTGATGTGTGGCTGCATGACCGAATCAAACGCCTCGATCGCCGCGGCGTGTCACCTGGCGCCGCTACTCGACTACGCCGACCTCGACGGGTCGCTGTTGCTCGCGGACGACCCCTACGACGGCGTGTCGATGCCGGGCGGTCGCATCGACCTCGAGGATCTCGAACGACCCGGGACCGGCGTCGTTCGATCCTGAGATTCGATACCAGTGTCCTCCGTTCCCGGCGTCCGGGACCGGCGACGTTCTCGAACACAGTCGAAACGAACCGATAAATCGCGTTGTGTGTCAACAATCCACAAACTATTTATGCCAGCAGGTAGAAACAACGAGACCATGGCATTCGAGCGGCCTCGAACCGAAACACGGGTCGTCGAGCGGTGGAATCGAGTATTCGAGGCACTTTCGGCGGCGTCGAGGCGTCGGCTCGTGGCGTCGCTGCTCGAGGCTGGGCCAACCGAATTCGTGGCCCTTCCGGAGGCCGCCCAGTGTCCCGGGGATGAAGACGACCAGCGCGCCGTCACGATCCGGCTTTACCACCGGGACTTGCCGTTACTCGCCGACGGGAACTACGTCGACTGGAGCCGCGAGCCGTTCTGTGCGAGCCGCGGCGACAACTTCGACGAACTCGCGGCCGTAATCGAGGCGATCGAGGCGGCTGCTCCCACTTTCCCCGAGCAACTCGCCGGGGGCGGGGACGGGAACGGACAGGGGGACGGTGACCGACTCGAGTACGAACGCGCCCCAGTCGACCAGTAACGGTCTCACCGGGAGTCCGGTTCGGGTTCGGGTTCGGGTTCGGGTGCACGTCGATCCGGCGTCGATTCCGACTCGGACTCGAGAACCAGCGGTCCGATAGAGACCGTCCGCCGCGTGATCGTCGCCGTCCGAAGAATGTACGTCGTCAGCAACGCGAGCGGCACGAAGACCACGGCGAGGAGGCCGCTCACCACCCACGGAAGCGCTGGCAAGGCGATGACCGCCCCCGTCCGACCGGCGTACAGAAACCCGATCAACAACGCCGACGTGATCGCCGGAACCCCGGTCAGGATCGTGAGCTGTGAAAAGCGGGTCAGCTCTCGTTGAAGGTACGTCGTTTTGATGTGTTCGCGGGCGACCGTGAACAACTCGAGATCCGCAACGATCTGGTCGAGAGCCTCTCGAGCCGGTCGCGAGAGCGCTCCCTCGTGACGTTGCCCGAGTCGCTTGGCAGTGTAGAGGTGTCTCGAGACGTCGTACTTTACGGCGACCGACACCGCGTCGAACGTTTCGGTACCCGGCCCCGAGAGAATTTCCAGGGCGCGTTCCGTGCTCGATTCGACGGCTCGGACGTGTCGCCGAACGTCCTCCTGGGTATCGCCTTCGAGGGTGTCCGTCTCGTCCTCGAGGGCAGTCGCTCCCTCGTGAATGGACGCGAACAGTTCCTCGAGAATGCGAGCCGGCGACGCCGGGGCGACCGGATCACCGATCGTCTTCGCGACCTCGGACCTGAAAGATTCGACGCCCTCGAGTCTGTCCTCCGCCGCTCCGGCGGACGTAAACTCCTGTGAGAGGATCAGCTGGTTGATCGAGACGACGAGCGTGACCAGCGAGAACGTCCCGGCGACCATCCCGCTGGCCAGTCGGGTGATCGAGTTGGCATTGGCGAACGAGATGACGCCAAGCCAGTCCAGTCCCAGAAAGAACACGAACGTGCCGACCGAAATACACGCGGCGACGAGCAGCCGGTCGCCGTCCACGAGCACCCATCGCTGGAAGCGGTCGAAAACGTTCGGGCGTCGTCTCGAGGCCGATGCCTCGTCGGCTGTGCTCGTCTCGTCACCGACCATAGTCGGCGTTCACCGGCCACGAGCAAAAGCGTCGTCGTTGCAAACGGATGTCGTGATCGATCGACGGCTAAAGCCGTGGGCTTCCGCCTCGAGAGCTATGTGAGTGATCGATGCCCGCAAACGTGATCTCGGGGGACTGGCGGCACCCATCTGGGAATCGCCTCGAGCGCCAGTCGAGGTCGTCCTGAGGTCTACACCCGTTCAGGTGCATGCCACAGACTAAACCCGGTTGGCATCGACGTGAAACGTGCGATGGCGACTAGCGACCAGGACGGAGAGCGAACGAACTCGACGTCGGCGAGGAGCACGTATAGCACGGACAGTCCAGACGACGAGCGATCGCACGGCCAGCACCCGGACTGGCGGGACCCACCGACCGGAGGAAGGGAGGCGCCCGAATCCTTGACGACCCGCCGTGAGGCCCTCGCTGCCGTCGGATCGGTCGGCGGACTGGCGATCGCCGGGTGCCTCGGAACGGGAACGACCCCGTCCTACGGCGGGGCGGACGACGAGCAGGGAGCGGAGACGGAGCGCGTCCCCGTCGACGTGGACGGCGAGGGTCGAACGGCCGAGGAAATGACCGCCGCCGCGGCACTCGCCGACGACGGCCCCGCCGATGGCGTCTCGCCGCTCGACGCGATCACCCTCGTCGATCACGAGTTCGTCCTGGAAGACGGTTACCAGGGCTCGACCGTCCAGGGAACGCTCGAGAACGCGGGTAACGATCGGCTGGCACTCGTCGAGATCCGCGTCCGGGTCTACGACGACGCCGACAACCTGCTCGGCACCTACTTCAAGCACACGAGCGACCTCGATGCCGGCGACACGTGGGCGTTTACCGCGTACGTCCTCGTGTCACCAGCTGACATCGCGGCGTACGACATTGCCGCGCTCGGGACGCCCACCTGACGAGGGGAGCGGCCGTACGCTCTGTCGCCCGCCGCTTCGCTCTCGGTACGTTCCACGCCACCGCCGAGAACGCTTCCTCGCTCGCTACGCGAGCGTCTATTTACGACCCTCGCTCGAGGGTTGTGGCGCTCGCTCGAGGCGAACACGACGACTATGTAGCAGTACCGGCGCCCGGTCCCTCGACTCCGCAACCGCCGTTGGTATCCGGGCGAACTCGAAACAACTCGATCGGAGCCAGTCAACGCGACCAGGCAACTCGAGGAACGGCGCTCGCGATCAGTTCTCCTCTTCTTCTTTGAGTTCGGCCAGTTCCGATTCGACCTCGGCGTCGTTCACGTCGGCCTCGGCGTCGGCCTCAGTTTCGGTTTCGACCTCCGCCTCCAGGTCCGCTGTGTCCGCCTCGGATTCCGTCGCCTCCTCGCCGCCCATCTCGGCCTTGAGCGTCTCGAGTTCGGCGTCGACGCCGCTGTCGGTCGACAGGGACTCGAGTTCGCGGTCGATGCTGTCCTTGTCCGAGAGGACGTCCTCGAACGCGCCCGACTCGTGGAGTTCGTCCATCGCGGCGGCACGAGCCTCCATGTCCTCGGTCTTCTCCTCGGCGCGCTCGATCGCCCGGCCGACGTCCTCGAACTCCTCTCCCGTGGCGGTCATCGCCTCCGAGACCGTGGAACTCGCCTCGGCGGCCTCGTACCGGGCCTTCATCGTCTCCTTCTTCGTGCGGAACTCCTCGATGCGCCCCTGGAGTTCGTCTTTCTGCTCGATCAGCCGGTCCTGCTGGTTCTGCAGGTCCGAGACCTGGCGCTCGAGTTCCTCGATCTGGTTCATCTTGGCCTTCTTTTTCTCGAGGGCCTTCCGAGCGAGGTCCTCACGGCCCTGCTGGACCGCCGTTCGAGCCTGCCCGTTGTGTTTCTCGACGTTCTCCTCGAGGCGGCGTTTCTGCATCTCGAGGCGCTTTTTCTGCGTCGTCAGGTCGGCGATGCCGCGTTTGACCTGCTGGAGCTGGTCGCGCATCTGTTCGTAGGAGTAATCGAGCGTCTGCGTCGGATCCTCCGAGCGGTCGAGGATCGCGTTGAGCTTCGACCGGATGATGTACGACGTCCGAGAGAGGATACCCATACGTACTACGTGTCGCTCCCGACTCTTAAAAACTTCACATCGGTTACTCTTCGTGTGAATCTCGAGAGAGTCGCCAATTACGGCGCTCCGCTCGTCGTCGCGGACCGCAACGACCACGAGTCCGGAAGCGAAAGTGGACCTATGCCCACCGACGAATCCGACAGCCAGAGCACGGCCCCAACGGACGCCCAGCAGGCCTGCTTCGAGGCCGGCATCAAGTTCGGCTCGCTCTACCACCAGTTCGCCGGCACGCCCATCAGCCTCGAGAGCGCCGACAGCCTCGCGCGAGCGATGGAGGAAGCGATCGAGAACCAGCCCCACTGCACCGACGTGACCGTTGACGTGCAGAGGGACACCCTCGAGGCCGCGCTCGAGGAGGGAGCCGCCGAATACACGGAACTCACGGGTCGGTTCCTCGAGGTCGAAATCGACGTCGCCTACGAGGGCGTCGAAGTCGTCACCAGGATGGCAATGGAGGACGGCTACCCGTTGATGGCCCTCGAGTCGGTGCGTCGGTGAGTCTCGAGTCGGCGCATTTCGAGCGGATGGGCCTCGGCTCAATACGTTTCGAGCGGACGCACCTCGAGTCGATGAACAGATAACGCGTCCGATCGCTATAGACCCGTTAAATCCTGTGAACGGTCCCAAACGAGGAGAACGGTCGCGAACCCCGCGGACGATGGTCGGCGTTTTTTACCCACACCGTGGTCGCCATCGACTGCAGTCATGTATCCAGACGAATTCGGTCGTTCGACGCTCGACCCGCGAATGGTGCAGCGAGTGACGAAGCTGGGACTCGCCTCGGCCGCGGTGGTCGTCGTGCTGTGGGTAGCGACGCTGTTGCCAGGTGCGGGCTGGCTCGTCCCCGGGACCCCGCTCACCGTCGCCGCCCTCGTGAGCGCCATCGCGACGCTCGCCGTCGTCGGGCTCCTCCTGTTGCTCGCCCCGGCGCTGGCCGATCTCGTGAAGACGGGACTGCAGGACGCTCCCGAGGTCGCCGAGCGCGTCGCGTCCGTAACCCGGGTCGCGACCGTCCTCGCGGCCGTCCTCGTCGCCCATCGAGGACTGGCCGCGGCGGTCACGCCGCTGCTGGGTGGGTTCGGGTGGCTGTACGACGTGGTCTTCCTCCTCCTGGCGCTGCCGCTGCTCGTCGCCCTCGCGGTCGTCCTCTACGGTTCGTTCGAGCCGGCGGCCGACCTCTTCGCGACGAAACTGGTCGGTTCGCACGACGAGCGGTCGGGCCTCGAGTCATCGTAGCGTCTCGAGGCGGCTCAGTATCGGCGTCACGACGGCCGATCTGACGTGCCATACCGGCCAATCGCACGAGCCACCCCGGTCAACTGCACGTACCACCCGGCCGATCGCAGAGCCACCCCAACTAACCGCACGACCCACCCCGGGTATCGACGCCGGTGTCAACCGTTTCGAAACCGGGACGCCATTTTCCCTCGAGAGCCCTCGTTCACCGGATGTTCACTTTCACTTTCGGGCTATCTTTTAACCCCGGTGCCCGTGAAGTGGGCGCCATGAGCCAAGCCTCACTGGACGACGACGAACTGTTCGGGGAAGCCGCCTCCGAGATGCGCTCGGACGTCGAATCCTCCCTCGCGGACGCCTGGGACGCCCTCCCCGACGCCGAGGATATCTGGGAGACCGACGCCGAGAACGTCCTCGGCGTGCTCAACGGCCTCAAGTCCGCCCTCGACGTCGGCGACGCCGAGGACCACCTCCGCGACGCCAAGAAGTGGTACACGATGGGCGAACGCGCCGACGCGTTCGAGGATGCCGACGACCTCGAGGAAGAGATCGCCGACCTTGAGGAGGCCCTCGAGAACATCACCGACGCAGGCGATCAGGTCGGCGAACTCACGGCGACGATTCCGGCGCTTCGGGGAACGCTCGAGGATGCGGGGAGCGAGGAGGCTGACGACGAAGACGAGGACGAAGCAGAAGAAGACGACGAATAACCCGACACCAGTCCACGTCCGAAACCCGAACCTCGAAACTCGACAGCTACTACCGACGCTACCGTCGGTCGGGACCCGACACGTCCCGCTCCGCAACCGCCTCGAGCAATCGCTCGAGGGCCGCCGTGGCTAACTCGAGCAGTTCCGCGCCCAGTTTTTCGTCGCCCGCCGTCGGATCGCCGACGACCCCGTTCTCGGTGAACTCAGCCGAATCGACCGCCAGGTTCGCGTAACTAACCCATTCGCCCCAGCGCTCGGCGGCGCCAGCCTTCGCGTCCTCGAGTCGGTCCTCGCGGACGAGGTCGGGATAGCACTGGCGCAAGAGCGCCGTCTCCAGGGGCCCGCCGTGACCCATCTCGCTCGCGTGCTCGCCCACGGCCTCGAACCAGGTGAACGGGACCGCGTACGCGTCGTCGTGGCGGGTGATCGTCGCCGCGACCTCTCGCAGCGCGTCGACGTTCCCGCCGTGGCCGTTCACGATCACGACGCGGTCGAACCCGTGGTGGGCGAGGCTCGCGACGGACTCACGAACGTACGCCCGGAAGGTGTCGGGCGATACCCACATCGTCCCCGGGAAGTGGCGGTGCTCCTCGGCGACGCCGACCGGAATCGCCGGTGCCCGGATCACTTCCCGGTCGATTCGCTCGAGTGCAGCGTCTGCGACGGCTTCGGCAGTGAATACGTCCGTCCCGAGCGGCGCGTGGGGGCCGTGCTGTTCAGTGCTTCCGACCGGGAGGACGACAAGGTCGGTCTCGCAGTCGGCAACGTCGGTCCAGGTGGCCTCCTCGAGGTGCATGGTCGCCACGAGGAGCGGTCGGGCCTTGTAGCCACCGCAACGTACGCATCGCGCTCTCCCACCAGCCCTTCAACGAACCACGCGATGGCAGGGAAAACTGGTTTCCCGCACGGTGGTGGACAGTCACCCATGAGCGAAGATTCCCGCGAACTCGGCATCGAACTGGGGGCGCTCCAAGACGAACTCAAGGACCACGACTACCCCGTTTCACAGGACGAACTGCTCGAGAATCACGGAGACGTCGAACTCGAGATGGGCGAGGAGACTGCGACGCTCGAGGAACTCATCGAACCGCTGAACGAGGACGAGTACCAGTCCTACGAGGAGGTCGAACAGGCCGTCATGAACATGGTCGGCGACGAGGCGATCGGACGGAAAAATTACAGCGACCGGACGCCCCCGGCGCCCGGCGAGGAGCGACAGAAGGACAACCCCTCTGGTGAGGACGTCCAGTCCGAAGACGAATCCTTCTAACGCGACCGCTCAATCCCCGCCGCGACGCGCCTGCGTCCGTGCCGTCCGCTTCTGGGCACGCTCGATGAACTCCTGGGGGAGTTCGTCGATCTCTCCCGCCTGCACGCCCCAGAGGTGGGCGTACAGTCCGTCATTTTCGATCAACTCGTCGTGGGAACCCCGTTCGACGATTTCGCCGCCCTCGAGGACGACGATCTGGTCGGCGTCCTTGATCGTCGAGAGGCGGTGAGCGATGGCGAATGTCGTCCGCTCTTCCGTGAGGTGATCGATCGACCGCTGGATGAGCATCTCGGTCTCGGTGTCGACGTCGCTCGTCGCCTCGTCCAGGATGAGGATCTCGGGATCTTTGAGGATCGCTCGCGCGATACACAGCCGCTGGCGCTGCCCGCCGGAGAGTTTGACGCCACGCTCGCCGACCATCGTATCGTAGCCGTCGGGCAGGTTCTGGATGAAGTCGTGTGCCTCGGCAGCTTTCGCGGCCTCGACGATCTCCTCCTCGCTGGCGTCGAAGGTTCCGTAGGTGACGTTCTCCTCGACGGTCCCGTAGAAGAGGTACGACTGCTGGCCGACGTACCCCATCGACTGGCGTAAGCTGGGAAGGGAGACCTCGCGGATGTCCTGGCCGTCGATCCGGATGGCCCCGTCGTCGACGTCGTGGAGGCGCAACAGGAGTTTGAGGACGGTCGACTTCCCGGCCCCGGTCGGACCAACGAGAGCGATGGTCTCGCCGCCAGGGACGTCGAACGAGATGTCGTCCACGATGACCTCCTCATCGCCGTAGCTGAACGTCACGTCGTCGTACTCGACGCGGCCCTCGTCGATCTCGAGGTCGGGCGCGTGGACGTCGGTCTCGATGCGCCCCTGTTCGTCCATCAGCCCGAAGATGCGTTCGGCGGACGCCTCCGCGCGCTGGTACATGTTGATGATCTGTCCGAACTGGGCCATCGGCCAGACGAGCTGCTGGGTGAGCAGGATGAACGTCGCGAACTCGCCGACGCCGAGTTCTCCGGAGAAGGGGCCCGGCGCGCCGTTGAATACCCAGTAACCGCCCACGAGGAACGTCAGAACGAACCCGATACCCGAGATAATCTGGAGACCGGGGAAGAACTTGATCCGGATGGTAATCGCCCCCCAGTTCGTGTCGTAGTACTTCCGGGAGACGTCCTCGACGCGCCCAGATTCGTAGTTCTCGGTATTGTCGGCCTTGATCACCTGGATGCCCCCGAGGTTGTTCTCGAGGCGAGAGTTGACCTCCCCGACGCTCGAGCGCACCGCGGCGTACTTCGGCTGGATCTTCTTGACGAAGATGTACGTGAAGACGGCGATCAGGGGCACGGGGGCCATCGAGACGAGGGCCAGTTGCGGATTGATCGTCAGCAGCACCGCAGCGATTCCGAGGACCATCACCCCGAGCCGGAACGCCGAGTTGAGCCCGTCGTTGAGAAATCGCTCGAGCTGGTTGACGTCGTTCGAGAGAATGGACATCATCTCGCCGGTTTGCTTGTCGGCGAAGAACTCCATGTCGAGACGCTGCATCTTGTCGTAGGTGTCCGTTCGCACGTCGTGCTGGATGTCCTGTGCGAACGCGTTGAACCCCCAGTTGCGAAGCCAGTGAAACGCCGCGCCGATCGTAAACGAGAGCGCAATAATGACGACCGTCAGGGTGAACTGATCGGCCTGTTCGGTCGGCAACCACTCGCTCGGAACGAACCGTAGGTTGAAGGGGCGGTCCTGCAGAAATATCGCGTCGATCGCCAGTCCGAGCAAAATCGGTGGAATCAGATCGAGCAAACGGGCGAAAACGCTCGCGGTAATCCCGGACGTAACTGAGAACCAGTACGGCCGGCCATACTCGAACACCAGACGTTGCATGGGATTGTCGATCTTCTCCCGTTGTTCCTCGAACGGGTCGTCTTCATCCCAATCAGCACTACTCATTGCACTGGCTGAGTGGACGGTCAGCAATAAACGTTGCCTACGAATCGAAATATATCCCGGCCGCAACCAGTTAGCTCCGGAACGTGTTGCCGGAAGACAGCGTTCACGTTCGAGGCAATCCTTCGTTACCGCCGATTTTGCGTGTCGAAAACGCGAGCGCGTCAGTCCTCGAGGTCGATCTCGACCTCGTCACCGACCTCGAGATTCGACTCGTTGGCCGTTCCTCGTGGAACTTCGAGGACCCACTTCGCCTCGCCGGAGTACCGGAGGTCCTCGCCGTCCTCGCCGGCCTCTGGCGCTCGAGCGTGGTGAATTGCAGTGATCTCGCGGTCGGCCCCGATGAAGATGATGTCGATGTCGAAGTCCATCTCGCGCATGACGAAGGTGCGGTCGTCCTCGTCGCTGTAGACGAACAGCATTCCCGTGCTGTTCTCGAGGGAATCGTGTTCGCTGAGGCCGGTGTAGCGCTGTTCGTAGGTGTCGGCCACCTCGACGTCGACGGCGAGTTTGGTAGTCCCGTCCTCGTCCACGACGCGCACGTCGCCGCTGTCGTGTGTCCACGGCGCGGGGAGAATCGAGAGCTGGACGAGCCCGTAGCCGACCGCGAGCACGACGACCACGACGACGAGCGCAGACCAGACGCGCCTGTAGGACTGTCGCATTCGGATTCGTCTTCGACTCGAGAAAGTAAAGGTTATTCGCACGGGCCCGCTCTGGTCGGATACGGGCTCGTGGTCTAGCTGGTTATGACGCGGCCTTTACAAGGCCGAGGTCGGTGGTTCGAACCCGCCCGAGCCCACTACTCCTGCTGCTCACGGATTGTTCGCAGCAGGATTGTGACGGGAGGGCGGTTCGAACGAGAGAAGTCGCAGCGCTCGAGCGAACGCGAGAGCGACCGTCTTCGCGTTGTTCGAACCCGCTCGAGCCCATCTTAGCGACCACCAATACCGCGAGCCACAGAACGACCTTCGTGCGGCGGTACGAACGACACATCCCGTGAGAACGCACACCTCGAGCAACGGCAAAATCCAACACGTAAGCGATCTCCGTTACCGGCCGGGAGTCACTTGAGTAGAGGATGGACGTCGAGACCACGCACGAGAAAGCGACGAACGGATCGAAGCGACTCGAGTTCGATTCGTCTCCAGGCCCAGGAGAATCACCGAAGCGGCGCGAGAAAGAACGTCCTACTCCAGAACTCCCCTCGAGAGGCCGCTCTGGACGCCGGAACCACGCACAGTCAGGACTTGAGCCGCTGGCGAAGCGACCCGAGCAACCCGTCGCCACGTTCGACCTCGAGCGCGTCGTGGAGCCGCGAGTTCTCGGGTTCGTCCTTGATCACCACCCTGAGATACGGCTCGAGCTGTTCGAAGTTGTCGGCGAGGATGACCGTGTGGTTGTCCTCGTCGTGGTCAACCACACCGGCGTCGGCAAGTTTCGGGACGTGGCACTGAACCGACGAGACGTACACGCTCTTGTACTCGTTTTTCGCGACCTCGTCGGGGTGCACGTCGTGCTCCCAGCCAGCGACTTCTTCGGCCAGTTTCGATAACTCGATGGGCTCCGTGCGGCCGCGAAGCGCGTAGAGGAGGTATCGACGACGACGGTTGGCGAGCAACTCGAGAATCACGTCCGCTGTGAGCTGCTCGTCTGCCTCACTCGAGGGAAGCGCTTCCATACCATATCATAAGCGAGCGGCGCTGAAAAGGGTGTCTTGAATATCCGAAATTCCAACATACGCCGGCGTAATGGTCGACTATCGGGTTCGATGACTCTACCGACACTCGAGGGGTCGAACGCTCGAGCGGTGGGGTGACGAAATTGGCCGGTTCGGCCATCAGCGATCCGGTCGCTACACGAGCGACCGGAGTAACCGCAGCGGAAACGTGATGATCGCGATGACGAGGCTAATCGCTTCCCGGACGAACGAGCGAAGGGTGCCAAGCATTGCTATTGCGCGTACCACGGCCCTCGACCTACGAACGAGGGTTGTGTGTGCAAGGTGTTCAGGTCCCTCCGGCGTCCTCACGTCGTCGATTCTCAGAGGGGGCGAACGTCGACGATCCATTGCAATTGTCGCCGAATACGGGGATGACCACCAGCGCAGTGGCACCGATTTTGCCATCAGTTATCGCGATTCGTCGGCGGAGTCGGCATCGGCGGAGTCGGCGTCGGTGGTAATCGCATCTTGGAGCCGATCGATGTCCGTGACCTTCTCGAGGTCGCCCATGGTAACCGGGGTCGGGTCGCTGGCGGATTCACCAGTAGCGACGCCGCTCGTGAGGATGCTCCGGACGCCCTCCTCAATCGTCATGTCGATGTCCATAACGCGGCTTTTCGGGACGTGCGTCAGGAACCCGCCGGTGACCGGATTCGGCGCGAGTGGGATGAACAGCGTGACCATCTCGTCGTGGCCGGTCACGTTCGCGATCGTCTCCGGCGACGTGCTCGTCTCGAACCCAATCACGTAGATGTCGTCGTCGAAACACTGGACGAGTTTGATCTCCTGGAAGTTCTCCGCCTCGTTGTCGAGCATGACGTCGCCCATGCGACGAAAGCTCTTGTAGACGGTTCCGAACCCGGGAATAGCGGCGATTGCGAGGTCGACCATCTCGATGGCTCGCTCGCCGTAGCGGTGGCGGCCGATCGAGCCGACGACGATGACGATTCCCAGCAAGAGCGCGAGGGTGATTAGTTCCGTGAGAAAGCCGATGAGATAGGGGTAGAGCCCCATCTGGACGAGCGCACCGACGAGTTCCGTGCGCCGGAACCAGTCGATGATCCCGAACCACTGGAGGAGTTCGATGAACGGAACCAGCGCGTTGGTGATGAACTCGAGGACGATCTGCAAAACGTAGAGAGTGATGACGAGCGGAACGATGATCGCGATGCCAGTCATCAATACGTCGAGCGTTCCTTCGTAGAGGGACTTGCCGGCTTCTCTGGGAGAGGCCGGAGCCCCATCGGGCGAGTCTGGAATCGCCATTGCGTTTCGAAAGAATAGCTCGGTGAAAGATGTTGTCGTTCGTAACGGCTATCCAACTCCCTCCGCCGTCGCTCGAGCGGCATTCGAAATCCTTTTTTATATCATCGCCGGAGGTAGGAGTGAGCCGCCTTAGCTCAGACTGGGAGAGCACTCGACTGAAGATCGAGCTGTCCCCGGTTCAAATCCGGGAGGCGGCACTTTTGTGACGCACAAGACGGCGAGCGTAGCGAGCCGTCCGTACGGAGCAGAAGTGCGACCCGACTGGATTTGAACCCTGGAAGTCGCAGCGCTCGAGCGAAGCGAGAGCGACCGTCTTCCTTCGGTTCAAATCCGGGAGGCGGCATGGCTTTTTCACTCGTATCAGAAGCAATTCTCGCTCGAGCAGCCCCGAGTTCGGCAGTTCATGACACAATCCCGGCGCCGAGAACACGGCAAATGACCGCCCAACGGTTATCCCGCCGTGGACCAGAGACACCGACGTGAGTAGTGACTCGATCGCAAACGAGAGCGATACGTTCGAGATTGGCGATACGACCGTCCACCGCCTCGGGTTCGGAGCGATGCGTCTCTGCGGCGACGACATCATTGGCCCGCCGGCGGACGAGGAGGCCGCCCGCGACGTCGTCCAGCGCGCCGTCGACTGCGGCGTCGACTTCATCGATACGGCGGACTCTTACGGCCCCGGCGTCAGCGAGCGACTCGTCGGTGAGGTACTCGGCGACCGCGACGACGTACTCGTCGCGACCAAAGCGGGGCTGCTCCGCAACCGCGAGGGCGACTGGATCGCCCACGGTGATCCGGATTACGTTCGCAACCAGGTGCTCACGTCGCTCGATCGACTGAGGGCCGACGCCATCGACCTCTACCAGTTCCATCGACCGGACGACGACACGCCGTTCGAAGACTCCGTGGCGGCCTTCGCCGAACTCAAAGACGAGGGGCTCGTTCGCGAGGTCGGCCTCAGTAACATCTCCACGGAACAGCTCGACCAGGCCCGCGAACAGGTCGAGGTCGCCACCGTCCAGAACCGATACAACGTGAACGACCGCTCGTCGGCGGACGTCATCGAGGTCTGTGTCGAGAACGACATCGGGTTCATCCCGTGGGCGCCGATCGACGGCGACGACCTCGAGGCACACGGCGACCTCCTCGACGAAATCGCGGCCGAGCACGATGCCACGCGGCGCCATGTCGCACTGGCGTGGTTGCTCGAGCGGGCCGACGTCATCCTGCCGATTCCCGGCACGTCGGACCCGGATCACGTCGAGTCGAACGTCGCGGCCTCGCAGCTCTCGCTCGCGGACGACGAAATCCAGCGACTGACCGAGGTGGCCGGTTGAGGGCTCGAGGAGTTCTGGCGGAACGGCTGCTGGCGAGCGTCCGGCCACGACAGTGACTGGCGCGTCTCTGGATACCGAAATCCGCCATTGGGTGACGGGCCGTCGGTTGCCGAAGACGACGTCATCGAGGCCGGGGCGGGGTACGGGGCCGCCGGCCACTCCCTCGAATCGAACGCGCGCCAGCTGGTCGACACAGATGACGTCTCGAGTTCGGTCAGGTCTCTCGGGCCGGGGAGACGGACAGTTTCGATAATGGATCGTTTTGTGAGATGAAATCATCAGAGACACCGCGTAGAGCGGCTCTCTATTGGCGATACGGCCAGTTGATAGATCGGAAAACGAGCGGGAAGTAGTGAAATTCATGCCGTGCAACGGTATGTCGATTCCTTAATTCTCCGATAGTAAATACTCAAAATCTGATAGCAAGAGGTACGTCCTCACGATGTGGGGGACGATGCGGCTCGTATCGGCAAACAGGAACTCACAGACGAACCCTACGTTCAACACAACTCATGACTGACGAACCCAAGCAACGCCGAACGGTCCTGAAAGCGCTCGCGGCATCGGGTACGATTGCTGCCATCGGCGGCGTAACGAACGCACAGATCAACGGCGACGACGAGAACGAGACCGACGAAGATTACGACGAGGACGGCGAGACGATCGAGGACGGCGAAGAGGTCGACGAAGAGGAAAGCGATAGCGATAGCGACGATACTGGCGACGGCGACGAAGAAACGACTGACGACACGACAACTGGCGACGCGACACTGTCCGTCGACTCCTCGAAGCCGGGTGCGACGACGACGTACACGTTCCGCGTGACGGTCGGCGACGATACCGACGGGGATTCCCTGAACGACCTGGTCTGTGACCTGGAGGGAACCGGCGTCGGGTTGTTCAACGTCAACGACGCGAAGGTAGACGTCACACACAACGGCGATAGCGTCGTCGACGACCTGGACGAGATCGCCGCCGACGACAGCAAGACTGTCGCGCTCAACTTCGGCGGCAGCTACTCGCTCGAGGCGGGCGACCGGATCTGTGTCACGGTCGAGTGCGTCGTGAACCCCGACGAGGAGGGGACCTACGAGGCGTCTGTTATCGTGAACAGCCAGAGTGCGGCCGAGACGTACTCGGTGTCGGTTACGATCGGCGACGAGTGTCCTGACGACGACGAGGGAGATTCCGGTGGCGATAGCGACGACGGAGACGACGATGACAGCGACGATAGCGGTGACGACGACAGCGACGACGCCAACGAAGACTACGACGAGGACGGCGAGACGATCGAAGGCGGCGAAGAGGTAGACGAAGACGACGATGACGACGATAGCGATGACGACGACAACGACAGCGACTAATCCATTCTAGCTCGAGCGGACGATCGGACGGTAACCGAAGAACGCACGCCGTCGCCGCGACCGATGACGGAGGTGGCGAACCTGAAACCGCCGGAATCGAGCGGCGCATGGCTTTGCTCACCAGTTTTTTGACGAGCGTACGGAAGACGCTATCTGAACCCACCCACGGTTCGAAGACCGCTTGGTCTCCCAACGCTCGAGAATCCTCGCCCGGTAGGTGGAGTAGGTGCAAACTCCGTTCTGCGTCGAGAAAGAAAACGATCACCAAAGGTGGCTCTCGACACTCGGTTGAGGCGGACTACGTTCGACGCGCGATCACGCCGATAACCGCGCTTAATCGGCCCCGACGACGACTGTCTTGGCTGCGAGATCTCCAATACGCTGGTGGTCGCCCGTCGCGTACGCTGAAATCACGCCGACGACGTAAAGCACTGGAAGGACGTCGATTATTCGCAGAAGATTTCGCAGTACCGCCGCCGTCCACGTGCACCGCGTACCGTCTTTTCTGACGACGACGATGCCTCGAGCGCGCTTGCCGATCGTCTGTCCGAAGTACCCCTCGAACGAGGTTTGATAGAGCACCAGCACGACCGGTGCGCCGAACTGTAAGGAGACCAAGAGTCCACCAAAACCACCGAGTGGCCCGTCGAGAAATACCGTTCCGGCGACGTAGCCGAGGATTCCGACGATCACCGCGACGAGAATCCCATCGATGAGAAGCGCTTCGAACCGTCTGTCTAACACGCCGACCCGCTCGTTCATATCAGGTGATGGATATCTATCCATACTGTACCGATCCTACGTATATTATTTAAATATTATGGCAGCGCCCGGTTTCAAGAATGCAGACGGACCGGTACGGAGCGCCCGACCAGGGTCGCCCGGTTCCGAGAGATGGCGTTCGCACCAAGTTCACTCCCCGGCGGAATACGGTCGGTTCACATCGATAGCGCTGGGCCGTTCTGCTCAGTTCGTATTTTCAACGGGGTTACGTCGTTTCCACCGTCCTCTCGTTTCGTTCCACCGTTCACCCCTCGTCGCGAATCCTGCGAAAAGCGCTGAGAGGGACGGAGGGAAGACACTTATCGACGCTCGAGCGAAATGGGTACCATGGCAGAGCTACACGGCCAGCCCGGTCGCGTTCTCGCCGGGCTCGTTCTCCTCGCCCTCCTGGTCGGTTGTTTGCTCGTAGCGGGTACGACGTCCGACGAACTCCTGGAAAGTGAGTCACCAGACCAGATGGACGTGCGCCAGGACCGGGCGGCCTACGTCGGCGAGCAGGTCGTTATCGGCGGCTTCGTCGTCGAAACCGACCCGGTCGTCGTCGCGACGCTCGCCAGCGGTCACGGCCGCTTCACGCTCGTCGACGTCGACGACCGGGTCCTGGACGCCGACGAGCCGCTCGAGGTGAACGACCGCGTGAACGCGTTCGGACGCCTCGAGGACGAATCGACCCTCGTGGTCGAGCGGGCGGTGACGCGCAAATCGTCCGACAACGGTTACCTGTATAGCGTTTCGGTGGTGGGCGGGCTTTGGATCGTTGGCCGACTCGTTCGGCAGTGGCGTTTCGACCCGGCGGCGATCGCGTTCGTACCGCGAGGAAACTCGTCCGACGCGCAATCGTCGGACGGCCATCACGAGCACGAGCAAACCGCCCGACTCGTTGGGGACGACGGTGATCACCGTGGCTGATCTGCTCACGCACCTGCTGGTCGGGTACAGCATCGGAACGCTCCTCTCGTTTCGATACGAGCGGCTCCGTCCGGCACACGTCTCGCTCGTCATGGTCGGCGCCGCGAGCCCGGATCTGAACCGGATCGAACTGGTCGTTTCGGACGGGTTCGTCGCGCGCGTGTTCGGACTCCCGTTTTCGTGGGAGCCGTTGCACACCCTTGTCGGATCCGCGCTCGTGACCGGCCTTCTCGTCCTGCTAGTGACGCCGGAGCAGCGCAAATGGGCCGTCGCGCTGGTGGCCGTCGGCGTCGTTTCACACCACGTTCTCGACCTGCTGCTGATCACTCCGGCGGGTCAGTCCTACGCCGTCTTCTGGCCGATCCTCGAGTACCGGGTTCCGTCTGGGGATCTCTATCAGAGTACCGACCGGTGGCCGGCACTCACGTCCGGGTCGTGTGCTGCACTCCTGTGGGCGGTTCGTCGGCGCCGCGACAGTGCCGCTTCGGAGTCGGAGACGCCACCCGACTGAGGTGTCGGTACGCGCACGATTCGAGACGTGGTCGGCCGCCGTGAGAGGGGTCGGGCGTGGCTCGAGGCGACGAGAGCCGAGGAAACCGGCGGGGAGGCCGATTACGCGGCCGGGACGATCCGAAAGAGTCCACCGCCTTCGGATCCCGTCCCCAGCACGTATACCTCGCCGTCCTCGTCACGGCCGAACGAGAGCGCTCGCGTGAGTTTCTCCGCGTCGGCGATCTCGAGGGCGGCGGTCGGCCACAGTCCGTCGGCGTCAGTGTCGGCGTCGTCGGGGAGACCGGCGACGAACAACCGGCCCTCGGGGATGAAATCGCCGAAGACGTAGCGTCTGTCGAGTTCTGGCAGCGTCGACCCGCGGTAGACGTAGCCGCCAACAACCGAGACACCGCTGATCGGGTCGCCTTCGTGTGGTATTCGACGATGGGGTCGCGAAGCGGTTCGCCGCCCCGGACGTCATCCGGCGTTCGATCCGGGCAGTCGTCCGTTTTGTAGCAGTGGGTCCCCTCTTTGACGTTCCAGCCGTAGTTACCGCCCTTCTCGACGAGGTTCACCTCCTCGAACCGGTTCTGGCCGACGTCCGCGACGTAGAGGTCCTCCCCGTCGAACGACAGGCGCCAGGGGTTCCGGAATCCCCACGCGTAGTGCTCGTCGAGTCCATCTCGTCCGACGAGCGGGTTGTCTTCCGGGACGACGTAGCCCTGATCGCCCGTCCGGGTATCGACGTCGAGACGCAGAACGCTCCCCAGCAAGTTCTCGGTCACGTCCTGCCCATTCCCGCCGCCTGGACCGTCGTACCAGACATCCTCGGGGGATTCGCCGCTGTCACCGACCGAGACGTAGAGATACCCGTCGGGGCCGAACGCGAGGTCGCCGCCGTTGTGGAGGTCTCTCGGCTGCGGAATCTCGAGAATCGATCGTTCCGAGTCGCTCCGCGCTCGCGTCCCGTTCTCGGTCACCTCGAACGCGGCCAGGACGAACGTGTGGCTGTAGTCCTCGGGCATCCCCTCCCGGAGCGGCGCGCTGTACCGGACGAACAGCCGACGGTCGTCCGGGAAGTCCGGGTGTAGCGCAATCCCGAGCAACCCTTTCTCTCCCTCTGTCTCGACCGTGTCGCGGAGGTCGAGAAAGAGCTCGTCCTGCAAACCGCTCGGCCCGTGACGCAGAACGCGACCGTCGCGCTCGGCGATGTACCGCTGGTCGGTGCCGGAGACGAACGCGACGGCGAGCGGCGCGTCCAGTCCACCGACCGTCGTCTGGAGACCGAGCGCGTCCGGTAACTGGGCGGTCGCGTCGAGTGTCGTGCTCGATCCGGGCGATTCGGTAGCGGACGGTGATGCACATCCGGCGATTCCAGTCGCCGCACAGATGGCTGCACCCGTGAGGAATTCGCGTCTGGCAGTGAGGGGACCCATAGAACGTTCGTACGGTTTCGAGGGAGAAATACGCCTATTCGAGAGACGATGAACTAAATGGCCACTTGACTGTTAGCAAATCCGACTGATAGCGACTTCGATCAGATAAGTCGGCGCGAGACAGCCGGGCAATTTCGGTCGGTCCGATCATCGTTCCGTTTCCCGCCCCGAGCCCCCTGACTCGAGGCGGTCGGCGAGCCGATACGAGACATCGGTGAGATACACCCACCCCCAGGCAGCGACGAGGACGGCGCCGACGAGGTCGTAGAACAGGTCCCCGACCGTGTCGGTGATCCCGTGCTGGGCGAGGATCACCTCGTAGCCCGACCACCCGCCGACCAGGCCGAGGGCGAACTCCATGAGTTCCCAGACGACGCCGAACGCCAGGACGAAGATGAGGATGAAGACGAACAGCATCCGATTGGGCAGGTACACCGAGTCCGTGTGGAGGTCGATCGCTCGAACGACGGCGTAACCCGTGCCGGCGACGATAGACGCCGAGAGGGCGTGCGTCAGGCTGTCCCACTGCCCGAGAAGCCCGTAGAGCCCCGCCGATCCGAGCGCGTGGAGCAAGACCGCTCCCGTGATCCAGACCACGAGTTCCGGCTCGAGCGGCGTGCGGTAGTTTCGCTCGAGGATCGCCGGGAGGGTGGTGATCGCGAGGGCAATGCCCGCGTTGGCGATGGTCGTCACATCGCGCGCGAAGAGACCGTAGAGGAGAACGGCAACCAGGGCCGCCTGGAGGAGCCAGGCCACGCTCCTGACCGTCCGTTCGGGGACGTCGAATCGACCTCGAATCAGCGACGGCGTGCTGTCGGGTTCCTCGTCACGACCGGGGCTCGAGCGGTCGTCTGGCGCTCCAGAGGAGTCCCCATCGCCCGACAGCGGCGACGCCTGCACCGGGTATCGATTGAACAGGACGCCGGCGAGCAATCCGGCGACCGCGGCGTAGACGAAGTCCATCATCATCGCGTGGTTGGCCGCGTCCTCGGAGCGCCCGGTGAGAATGTACGACGTCTCGAGCATAACGTCGGAGAGCCAGAGCACGACGTTCCAGGTCGCGGCGACCGCGAGCGTCGTGAGGACGACCAGTGCAGTCGCGAACGTGTGAGTCATCCGAACGGCCGTGAATCGGTCGATTTCGGCGACGGCCACGAGCGCGACGGCGGCGACGGCGACGTACGTGGCGATCGACGTCAGAAACGTCTCCTCGAGAACCGTCGCGTCGACGACGGGAATCGCGACGAGTACCAGCAGTTCCCAGGACGGCATCGCGAACGGGTTCCGGCGCGCCGCGGCGGGCAGGAGGACGATCACGATTGCGAGTCCCGTGAAGACGAACCACCGGTACGACGACTCGAGGGCGTGAACGGTGGCGAGTACGGCGAGGAGGCCGACGACGAGCCAGCCGATCGCCGCGTTTCGACGAGAGGCCTCTGAGGGGTCGCCGGATCGATTCTCCTGCATAGCACTCCGTACGTGACCGACCGACAAAACGTCGCATCCGGAATAGTATGTGTGGTCGTCTGGCGACTCGGTACGCCTACGCTGTTTGTACCGGATCGGTTCGGTGTACCGACATCGCCGGGCGCGCTGGCGTCGTCGTTCCTCTGATTGCAGGAAGTGGGCGTACGACCGCTCGAGGGACACCGTCGGTGGATCGTCTCGATTGAAGTAAAATCCGAACGAGCCTCGAGCGGCACCCACCCTGGCGGAAGACGGCATCCTCGCAGCCACGTCTCGACGGGACACCTCGACATCTTCCGGAGTCAAAATTGTCACTGTAAGGGTCTCCTGCCATCCGTCTCGAGCCCCAATAGGGAGCATGAAGCTCGCACATGTCACGCTCTTCGAGGACTTCGGCACCCGTTCGGTCACGATTCACGGGCTCATGGTCGTCGCGTTCGTCAACACGGTCCTGGCTGGCCTGTTCCTCGAGGGACAGGTGGGGCTCGTTTCGTTCGTCGCGCTCCTCAACGTCACCGCCGGGTTGTGGGTCGCCCACTCGATTCACTCGCTCGGCAACGTCGCGGCCGGCGACGAGTACAACGGCGTCCTGAACGAGCTTTTCGAGGTCGGGGACAGTGACTCAGGCCAGGGATTCGACACCGGCCGATTCGGTCGGCTGCTCGGACTGATCGCGGTGGTGACGGCCGTCTCCTTGCTGACGTCGGCGCAGGCCCTCTCGGGAACGGTGCTCTCGATCGCCGTCGTCGCCCTCGGCGGGATCGCACTCGTGACCGCGATTATCGGCTTCCTCATCGCACTCGGGGCGTCCTACGACGGTGCCCAGCGGCAGACGGCCGCGAACGTGGAACGGTACGCGGAGACGACTGACGTCGACGGTGGACGAACCACCGACCAGTGAGACCCCCCGTGTCGCGTGGTCGGGTACCACAGATGCAGAGTTGAGACGAGAGTGCTCATGTTCCACGTCACGTTCCACGCATTGTTCTCGCCCGTGTACGGCGCTCGAGACAACCCCCTCGGTGAAATGCTCGTCGTCCGGCAAACACTCTTGTCGCCACCCCATCATTCGCGTTCGTATGGGCAACGAGCCGCCGACGTTCTGTCACTACTGCGGTGGAGAACTGACGCCAGTCGACCCGCCGACGGTCCATCGCTGTGCCGCCTGCGGGGAGCACGTCTTCTACAACCCCAGCCCCTGTTCGCGGGTCGCGGTCGTCGACGGTGAATCGATCCTGCTCGTGAAAGTCGACCTCCCGGAGCGCGACATGTGGGGGACGCCGGGTGGCATGGTCGAGGCGGACGAGGATCCGGACGAAGCGGGGGCTCGAGAACTGGCGGAGGAGACGACACTCACCGTCGATCCGAACGACCTCGTGTTGTTCGACGTTCGGACGTTCGCGAAGTTCGAGACGGTCCACAAGACGTACCTCGTCTACGCGGTCGACGTCGCGGACGTCCACGGAACGCCACGAGCCGACGACGAGGTGGCCGCCGCCCGGTTCTGGACGCCGGCCGAACTCGAGGCTGCTCGAGACGAACTCCTCACCAGCTGGCCGACCGAGTACCGGGACCTGCGGTGGTGGGTGGACAGTGCGCGGACGGCCCTGGACCGGGGCCGGAACCAGTCGTAGATGGACGGACGACGAGACAGGGTGGCGAGGGCGGACAGCGAGGCAAAGTGGGGAGACGGAACGGCGAAACTGGACGACTGACGATCAACCGTGCTGGGAACAAAACGTCCGTAGCTCCGCGAATGCCGCCTCGTACTCGTCGCGAAAGATGCAGTGGCCGGCGTCGGGAACGTGGACCAGTCGCCCGTTCGACAGCGCCGCGGCCGCCTCGAGGTCGCGTACTCGACGGGACGTCTCGGCGTCGGCCTTCAGCACCAGCGTCGGACAGGTGATCTCCGCGAACGTGTCCTCGAGGAGCGGGTACCCGGCACGGGCGATTTCGGCGCTGTGGGGGTCGAATTCGGCCCTGGCGACGGCAAGGCGCCGGGCGAGTGATTCGTCGCGGTCGTCGAACGCCGACATACGCTCCTCGAGGGACTGGGCCGCCCACTCGGCACACCGCTCCTCGACGACGGCGGCCCGTTCGTCCGGTCCGAGGTCGGGGTCGCCGTACATCCCGGCCGGGTCCTCCAGGGCGATGGCTCGCGCCAGGTCGGGGTGGGTTGCGGCCGCCCACGCGACGGTCGAGCCACCCATGGAGTGGCCGAGCAAGAGTGGGCGCTCGAGGCCGAGTTCGTCGACCAGGCCGCGAAGGTCGGCCACCCGGTCCTCGATCCCGTACCCGGTTTCGGGCGCGTCAGATCGGCCGTGACCGCGCGCGTCGTACGTGAGTACCTCGTAGCCATCGGCGGCGAGCCCCGCCGCGAGCCGTTCCCAGCAGCGGCCGGTGTCGTAGAAGCCGTGCGCCAGCACTATCGGCTCGCCCTCGCCGGTTCGATAGTACTGGAGGTCGACACCGTTCGTCCGAACAGTTCCCGTTGACCAGCCGTCGGGAAGCTCCATAGAAACCCCAATAGGTGGCAACGAGAAAAACGGTCCGACCGGCGGCACGCGAACAGGTGTCTCGACGCTATTGAAGGTCGGCCGTCCGATCGATACCGGGTCGAGATTCGTCCCAGTCGAACGGCCTCACCAAGGACCCTTCCGGGACCGAACGTCGGTTCCACGGGAAGAAGGGGTATCAGCGATCGATTTAGACGAAAAATCGATCCGAACTGGTCGCTCGAGATCGAGCGAGGTCGACATCACGGAGCAACGGTCGAGACAAAACCGGCCCAAATAGCCCTTTATTGCCCGAAAAGAGCAGTCAGAGATTTTAGTCACGTGTCGGTCGTCGAGACAGAAAGTGCCACGCCGAGGAACGTCACCTGGATTGAAGGGAAGCGTTTATTAGGTATGTGTTCCTTTGGTTCGTTTGCATCAACTGGACGCCGGAGAATACGCGCTGTACTCAAATCGCCACTTGATCGGGGATTTATGCCATCTACAGGCCGTTTTGGGTCGAGCGCTCCACACGAAATGAGGGGGTATGCGTACGACGAATGTCAGACGAGAAATCAGATACCACGAATTCGGGCCGTTCGGGCGATCGAGAGTTGCCGGCTGGCTTCATGGCAGACCTCGAGAGCGCCACCGAGGGCGAGGAGTCGAATCAGGGGCTGTTCGACGACCTGCTCAGCGGCGAACCGATTTTCGAGAACAAGGAAGTGCTGCGACCGTCGTACACGCCCCACGAACTGCCCCATCGAAGCGACCAGATCAACAAAATGGCGACGATTCTCGTCGCGGCCCTTCGGGGAGAGACCCCGTCGAACATTCTGATCTACGGCAAGACCGGGACCGGCAAGACCGCGAGCGCGAAGTTCGTCAGCAAGGAACTCGAGAGCACCTCCCAGAAGTACAGCGTCCCGTGTGACGTCGAGTACATCAACTGCGAAGTCACCGACACGCAGTACCGCGTGCTCGCCCAGCTCGCCAACAAGTTCATCGAGGAGAACGAGGCGCGAATCGACGAGCGAATCGAGGAACTGGAGTCGATTCGAGAGGCTCTCGAGGAGACGAACGATGACGGCGTCGACGTGACGGACGAAGACGACGTCGACTGGACGAACGAGAACTCGAGCGAGACGGGAGACGAAGCGTCACCAGCCCTCGAGGACGAACCGTTCGACTCCATCGAAGACGTGAACGAGGAGATCGACTCGCTCGAGGCCGACCGCGAGGAGTTCGAGGAGGTTCCGATGACCGGCTGGCCGACCGACCGCGTCTACAGTGTCTTCTTCGACGCCGTCGACTACTCCGAACGCGTCGTCGTCATCATGCTCGACGAGATCGACAAACTGGTCGAGAAGTCGGGCGACGACACGCTCTACAACCTCTCCCGGATGAACTCCGAACTCGTCAACTCGCGAGTGTCGATCATCGGCATCTCGAACGACCTGAAGTTCACGGACTTCCTCGACCCCCGCGTCAAGTCCAGTCTCGGGGAAGAGGAAATCGTCTTCCCGCCCTACGACGCCAACCAGCTTCGAGACATCCTCCAGCACCGCTCGGAGGTCGCGTTCAAGGGAGACGCCCTGTCGACGGACGTCATCCCGCTGTGTGCGGCCTTCGCCGCCCAGGAACACGGCGACGCCCGACGCGCGCTCGACTTGCTTCGGACCGCGGGCGAACTCGCCGAGCGCTCCCAGGCCGAAACCATCGTCGAGGAACACGTCCGCCAGGCCCAGGACAAGATCGAACTCGACCGCGTCGTCGAGGTCGTCCGCACCCTCCCGACCCAGAGCAAACTCGTCCTCTTCGCGATCATCTCCCTCGAGAAAAACGGCGTCCACAGCATCAACACCGGCGAGGTGTTCAACATTTACAAGCGCCTGTGCGACGAGATCGACGCCGACATCCTGACCCAGCGGCGGGTCACCGACCTCATCAGCGAACTCGACATGCTCGGCATCGTCAACGCTGTCGTCGTCTCGAAGGGGCGGTACGGCCGCACCAAAGAAATTAGCCTCTCGGTCCCGCTCGAGGAGACCGAGGCGGTCCTCATTTCGGACTCTCGACTCTCCGACATCGACGACGTCCAGCCGTTCGTGCAGGCGCGCTTCGAAAACTAGTACTGGCTCACGCTACTGTACCGGTTCTTGCCCTTCGATACGCGCCCAGCCGATCGCGTCGAGGACGATCACGTGGTCGCCGTGTCTGACGTAGACGCCGTTGTACTCGCCATCGCGCCCATCGTAGTACGGGAACGAACGGCGAATCGCGTCGACGATTTCCCAGGAGCCGTCGCGCTCGAGCGTGACGTGTTCCCACTCCTCGCGGGCGTCGTTACGGACCGCGCGACGAATCGCTCGCGAGACGCCGGGCAGGCGACGGAGTTGGCGGCTCGAGCTATCGACGACGGTCGCGTTTCGGGGAACGTTGTCGACGATTCGCGCTCCGACGTCGGCCTTCGACCGGGCTTCGGGGTCGCGTCTCCCGGCGGATCGAAGGAGATAGCCAGCGGCGGCCGCGGAGCCAACGAAGAGAAGCGACACGGCCACGTCCTTTCCTCTAATCATTATGAAGCTACCTAACAGTAACTGACTAAGTATCTTTCGGCAAGAACTCACGCGGTTGACATATTTAGAAGAAGCCGTATCAGGGATAGACGGCGGTAGACGGTGCTACAGGACGTAGACAGCGCCCGAGGTGATGACGCCACCGATGACGAGCAAGAGCAGACCGACGACCGCTCCAGCCCGGAACAGCGGAAGCGCGCGCTGGGCCGGCTCGCGGAGCTTCTTGCCGTTGAGTCCCGATTCGAGGCGCTTCGTACCCACCTCGACCAGCGCAGTGAGGAGCAGCCAGCAGACGACCATGAGCACGACGAGTCGCCCGTTCGGCGAGGAGAACAGGCTCGGTTTACCGACACCGTCGAACGAGTAACCGGTCCCAGCGAGGTGCCCGCCAGTGAGCAAGAGTGCGACCGTGCTCACGCGCGAGATCGTCGTGAGTCGGGTCGTGATTCCCTCGAGAGGCTTCGTCGTGTTGAACGCGCCGTCTCGAGCCAGCGGCAACACCACGAACGCGACGTAGAAGACGCTCCCGGCCCAGATTGCGGCGAACAGCAGGTGGGCGATCCGGGAGGTGATGTCCACGAGCATATTCGCTCGGTCGGCGACCGAGCGTATCAGCGTTGCGACTCGTCGGCGCCGCGGACAGTCACTCGATCCAATCCGGGACCCAGTCGACCAGTCGGCGTCTGCAGAGCGTGTACGCGAGGGAGACGACCACACTGGCGACGATTAGCCATCGAACCGGGCCCGAGAAGGCGACGAGCGCGGGAACGGCCAGCACCGTCGCGAGGAGGGCGTCCTCCGGTGCACCGTCGTACCGGATCAGCCGTCGCGGCCGAATCCACGTCCCTCGAGCGTGGTCATAGACGGCGCGGTCGCTCGGATTCTGCCAAGGGTCCATCTCCGGGCCCCCACCCAGGGCGTCGCTGGCGGCGTGGACCCAGGCGCTGACGATACTGGCAGCGATACCCGCCGTTATCGCGGAAGGCGCGACCGCCGCGAGTCCGACGGCCAAACCGGCGGCGAGGAATCCGAAGACGGGGAAGTGAAACGTCTTCCGGTGGGTCAACACGAGGTCGACGTCCGGGAGAAGGCCGCCGACGACTGCGCCGAGAGCGAGTGGCGTCGCGAGTTCAGGGACCGCGACGGCCGCAGGGGCCACGAGGGCGAGTCCAACGAAAACGTGGGTCGTGGCCATCATGCTCGGACGGAAGGAGTCGGTGCGTAAAAAGGGCGGCCACCGTTGCCCCGCTCGTTCGCCCGGAACGGAGACCATACGCTCACCTGACGTGAGAGTAGTGTGTCGATAATTATCACGGGGAAGAAAGTATCGCCAGAACATGAGCCTCATTGGAGACGGACAGTTCGTCGTTCGGGACTTTACGTTCGATGCGTACGAACGGCTGCTCCAGACCCTGAACGAACGGGGGTACGAGACGTACTCCGTAGCGTCGGTCCTCGAGACGGGGACGGTCCCCGAACGGTGCGCAATCGTTCGCCACGACGTCGACCGACGGCCAAGCATCGCCCGGTCGATGGCTCACCTCGAGTCCGAGTACGGCATCGAGGCGACCTACTACCTCCGCACGTCGACGTTCAGTCCCGAGTTCGCGCGTACCCTCGTCGACCTCGGCCACGAGGTCGGCTACCACTACGAGGACCTCGCACGGGCGAGGGGAAATCGGAAGCTCGCCTACGAGGCGTTCGAGCGGAACCTCGAGCAATTTCGCGCCCACGTCGACGTGACGACGGCGTGTTCTCACGGCAGTCCGCTCTCGCCCCACCTCAACACCGACATGTGGGACGAGGCGCGCCCGCCCGAGCAGTACGGACTCGTCGGGACCGCCTACGGCTCGATCGAAACGGACGACACGGATTCGCGGAAGCCGACGTACGTCTCGGATACCGGTCGCCACTGGGGTGTCGTCGACCCGACTATGGGCCGCATCGACACTACCGAGGATCTCATCGAGCTGCTCGAGTCGGGTGCCTGTCCACGGCTGTACGTCCTCGCACACCCGAGCCGGTGGGCGCGCTCGCGCGGCGAGTTCGTCGAGCGAGTGAGCTGGGACGTCGCCGCCGAGGCCGGAAAACGAGCCGTGGTGCCGCTCCACCGGGCACAGGGGCGCGTTCGCTCGGCCGCCGACGAAGTGGTTCGAGCGATGAGTCGGCCGGTGGCGATGTCGAGAAACGCGCTCGGAATGACGACCAGGAAACGGTGATTGGTGCCGAAGACGCTCTCAATCAGAGATTCTCGCCCTGGTAGCTCCCGTCGTAGGTCTCGTCGTGGTCGGCCTGTGCGAAGACGAGCTGGGCGATCCGCGCCCCGCGCTCGAGTTCGACGTCGTGGTGAACCTGCAACAGCCCCTCGCCGCGACCCTCGTAGCCCGCGTCCCAGACGGCCGTGTTGAGCATACACGAGTTTCGCATGAGCGACGAACGCGGGTAGACGAACCCGACGTGTCCCTCCGGGATCCGAATTCGCTCACCATATCGGACGATGTAGGAACCGACCGGCAGGTAGTACTTGTCGGGGTCCTTGCGCTCGAGTTCCTCGAGCGGGCGGGCGACCCGATCACCGATCTCCTTGTCGTCACGGGTGATCCGGCCCGGCTCGAGCTGGTCGAAGACGACGTCGACGGTGAGGTCGACGCCGTTGGGCTGTACCTGTTCGTCGATCGCCGGCGAGACGTGCTCGGCGACGAACGCGCCAGAACGGAACATAGTATCGAAGAGGCGGTGGCGGTGAGAAAAACGTGTCGCGTCGCGATGGCCGGTCGCTCGGCTCCCATCGGCGTTCGAGCCGACTAGACACCAACGGGCCATCTCGCCTCGAGGCGTCGGCGGACGACGCACCCCTCGAGTCCGACTACGAGTGCTCGACCGGGAACGCGATCTCCGTCGTCGCCTTGTACTCCACGATTTCGCCGTCCTCGACGTTTGCCGTCCAGTTTTCGACGTTGATTCCGGAGATGTCGTCGACCGTCTGACTCGCCTCACGGAACGCTTCTCGAGCGGCTTCTTCCCAGGACTCCTCTGACGTACCCATCACGCGGATGACTTTGACTGCTGTCATGGCACCCGTCGTACCACCGTCGCACTGATAATGCCTACTCGCCCTCGCGATGACGTTCACGCCAGGTGACTCGTCCGTGGAAGGTGACGACGCGGGCGGTGGACGATACGACGGTGACAGCTAGGTAGCGGATTCAACACGCTCGGGGGAGTAGTTCGTTTATGCCAATTGACACCGAACCTCAACTGCGGGCGGACGGAGGCTCAGATTCCGTCGACAGCGACGACAGTCCGGTCACCTCACAGGCAATCGTCGATTCGATCCGGGCCGCACCTGTGCCCGTCGTCAACACGCAGTACCTGGCCGGCCAGTATTCGGTTCCGGTCGAGGAGATGCACGAACAGCTATCGGCCATGGTCGAGGACGGAACGCTCGAGCACCTGTACGTGGAGGGGCGGTGGCACCTCTGGTGGCTCTCGCTCGAGGCGGAGCTAACGGAGTGACGCGACTCGTCCTCGACACAGGAGTTGCACAGGGGGCGCCACCTGGTGATGATCGTCGCATCGGTCCACGATCGATTGCGTTGTAGTCCGGTGAAGGGAGAACTCGCACTAGCGGGTTGAGGACAGGACCACCCATCGGGAATTACGGCCGGGTCGGACGTTCTCCTTCCTTCAAATTCGGACTCATTACGCCGCGTCGTTCGCGGGTTTGTTCGCGACGAGACGAAATAAGGAGGGTCACTCACTCCTCAGTAGTGTCACCCGTATGCGTTACCAGGACCGATTTGAGAGCAGTGGTGAGTTCTTCGAACCGATCCATCGACATTGAGTCAGTCGTCACCCAGGCACCATAGCGGTCGTGAATAACGCGTGTCAGATACCCGTATTCGAACATTCGAACAGTGGCCTGGTACTCTCCCAACTGCGTATCTCGGTATAGCTCGTCCGCTCGAAAGCCGTTCCGTTCCAACTCGGCGAACCCAATGAGATCAGCCGTCCGACCGAGATCAGACCGGAGGTATATTTGTTCAACCTGATCCTCGGTGAAATACGTGATACTTCGTAATTCATCCCCGACTGCCGTCCGACACACGCTGAGTATTGCATCTGCGAACGCTGACTCAAGTCCGTCGCCCATGGTAATATATAACACGACATCTCGCGCTATAAGTGCTAGTGGTAGAGAGTACAACTTCGAGGTCATCTCCGGGTTAGCCTGGCGAAGCATCCGCTGGGCTCGCTGGGCGCCACGAGTTTGACGGGAAGGGCCACCAATACCGCCCCGGTCGGTTGAGGGCCGACGCTGGTGGAGGTGAAAGTAAGAGTGTGATGACTCGATCTGAATTCAGAGGATTGGACCGCCCGGATTGTGAACCACGGTCGGAGCGGAGCTCCTCCCTTGTTCAAATCCGGCTTTTCACGTTGGCGTCGCTCGCGAGATTGCTCGCGACGACAGAAATGGGACCGCCCGGGTTTCAACCTCATCGGTCATCACCTCCCTCGTCGTCGAATGAGAGGCGACCCAGGTATGGCCGGCGACGCTCGCGCATCTCCTCCATCCTGGTCGGTTGATCGTAATGTCGGAGGAGGACCTCGATCGAGGTGTTCACCCGTTCGGCGACGCGTTCTGGGGGGGGGATTTTCCGATTGAGTTGCCACGTGATCGAGCCAGTGCGAACCTGGTGAGGACTCCGCGACGAGGGACACTTGCTCGCCTCCGAGTAATCCAGAAAATCACACGTGTCCGGGTTGTTTCCGTGCGGGCACGGCGAGTGGAGACACGGGACAGTGGCCAGGTACATCCAGGCCCGAACGGCATTCGTCGAGGGGCGACCCTGCTCACTCGTCAGCAACGGCTGCCGACCGTAGTCGTCGTACTTTTCGAGGCGGTGATTCTGAATGTACGCGTCGACAACGTCACACGTTTGCTCCGGGAGACCAACGATGCGTTCACCATCGGCTCCATTTTTCAGTGGGGTCTCTTCGCGCGGGCGGTGGGCGAACTCGAGGCACTGTTGCTTTCGGTCGTAGTCCTCGAGATTGAGGCCGCGAAGTGCGCCCAAACGTGCGCCGGTATACCACGCCAGCGCGAGCAACGTATGCGCGCGTGAACCGTACTCGGTGGCCTCGTAGTGGGTGAGTAATGCGTGGGCGCGGTCGGTGTGGAGCCGCACCTTGCTCACCTGGTCGCCGGCGGGAACGATCGGTGGATCAACCTTGTCTGGGAGTCCCTCGTCGACGAGTTCCACCCGAACGCAGTACTCGAAGAATTTTTTCAGGGTCCCCAACTCGTTGTTGAGGGAAATCGGCTCTAACCCCTGTTCCCGCCGGGTGGTTTCGTAGGACTCGATGTCCCACCCGTTCACCTGGCCAATCTCGGAGATGCCCACCTCCTCACACCACTCGATGAAATGTTTCAATCGGTAGTGGTACGACGAAACGGTGGACTCGCGGTTGGACACTCGGAGTTTGTTGAGCCATCGCTTAAGGGCTTCCCGCGGAGAGAGGTCGGGGACGCGGTCGCCCCCATCCGTTGTTCCCTCGATGGGGACTTCGTACCTGGGTGGCTCGTCCGGGGATGCCTCAGCGTTGTCTGAAGTCGAACTCATAGCTCCCACCCATTCTGGGGCCTGCTCTGTTGGCTTGGGTGGTCCCAACTGTTCGAGGCACCTGGCTCTGAAATAGCCTCGAGAGATGAGGCATGGATCCCACACACCAGCATAGGGTCACACCCATCTGAGCTGATTGTGGTTGTCGCGGGACGTGGGCAGAGTTCGCAACTGAATGCGGTCGTTTCGTGCGGATTGGGGGTTTTCGAATCGGTTGTCATTGGTCGGATGTCAATCCCGAACCCGCCGAACTGACGAAACGGCTATACTCTCTCGAATTGTAGAGTATAGATGACACCAACTCGGTGTCGGTCTCGTCCGTCGGAAGGCGGTCGGGATAGCGTTGATTCGGCCCTGCGCGGGGTGTGTTTCCACCACGCCCCATTTCATGCGCGGGTCGTCCGATACCTCATGAGTGATCAGAGCCATGGTTAGTACCCAGATTCCTCGAGTAACAGCTCCACGGCCTCATGCATACTGCCGAGGTCGTGATCGTCACGGTAGTGGGTGAGTCGGGTTCGGATATTTGAGCCCGCATGCAGCCCTATTGTTGTATACCTAACCATTTCCTGCTGACCCTGATTCTCGAACATTATAACCGAGGGGTGTACTTGAAGGTCGCGCTGAATTACCGACCCCACATAATGTGTACCTAATCACGTACGCATTATATACCCCTGATTGAGAGGTTTTAGAGGTATTCAATAATAAAAATATATTTTATCCGTTATATAGAGAGAGTGGATCAGATACTCAATCTAATCTGCGGTCCGCCCATGTCATTGAATTCGCTACCCGCGCCGAGATGAGGGTCTGGTCAACGGGTGATGGCTGGATAGCTTACCGCACATATTCGGCCGTTCCGGGCGAATGCAGACTTATCTGGAGCGGTCACAACCCCTTCTGGTATGGGGTCAGAACGTGGGTTGCGTGAGCTGGGATCGAGGTAGAACGCCGTGTGTTGCGCTACGAACTCGGCGAGCGCCTGCTCAGTCTCCGAGACGGTGACGTCCGGGCGATGGTGAACTACACCCTCGAGAGCATCTTGAACCACGAATGGTCGTCGTCCTCCGGAGTGGCGGACGCGAAGTGCTGGTCAACTGGCGCACACAACAATCGATCGTCGTTTACGAACTGCCGCGCACCGGGTTTCTCGAGCCCACTGAGGTGAGCTACGACGCACCTGATGGCCCAGGGGCGTGGCTCGAGACCAATCACAACGAACTGGAGTGGGTTCACCCCGACTTGCGGTAACAGAATCTGGCGCCATCGACTCCTCAAACTGCGAGAGGTGCCTCAATGCGCTTGAATGAGCAATAATCACGGCACATGAGACCCGCAGTAGTACCCTGAATAAGCGGCCCGGCCGACCTATATGAGGAATGTCTTTTTAATGTTTCACATACATATCATCTTATGGTACGGCAGCTTAAGGAGGATTTGTGGGAAGAACTAATTGGAGAGATCTGGTACCGAACTAAGAGCCAGACCTCGTTTGGAGAGCGAACCACTATCTTCGTTTTCGTTCCAATTGTTTTCCTCATGATTGCCACACTTCCTCAAAATATTCAAGAATCGTGGACGTTGCATCTTGGTTCCCCGTCTTTTTGGGATGCATATCTGACGAATTTTATCCACAGTAGCGTCTCGCATCTTAGTGGTAATCTCCAAGCATACGTATTCCTGATGGCTATCCTTCTCCCTCTCGCCATCTTCGCGGATTGGAAGCGCGAGCTGTATATTACAATTTTCTTCTACATTACCGTTGTCCCATTTGTTGTATCCTACTACTCCGTGTGGACGCTACACGGAACGGGTGTTGAGACAACGGTGGGGTTCTCAGGTGTCGTCGTGGCATTTCTCGGCCTCTTTCCCATCCTCCTGTTCGCATTCTTTCAGAGGGAGGTCAGCCCATCTATTCGAATCCACTATAGTCTCGCCCTCGTTGCTCTCGAACTGGCGGTCATCCTCTTTTCGTGGTCTGGGGTTTCTATCTCAGTAATTGCCCTCGTTATCCTCGGCACTCTCGGGCTCGGGGTGATGCTATGGGATACCCGTGGTGATTGGGGGGCACTTGTATCGTCCAGCACGAACCTGTTCCTCGTGCTCATCACAACCTTTACATTCATCTTCATGTCGTACAGGATCCTCGTTAACGTTGGCCCTCACGTCAACGTATACGCCCACTTTATCGGATACGTCTCCGGATTCATGTTTCCCGGGATCCTCTCGTTGGTTCTGGATCTCCGTGACCGGTTCGCCTGGGTTGATGACCGCTTTACCCTTACAATTTGATGATTTGCATATACGAGACAACCGTAGACCAGCGACGGTTTTGCTATCCTGTTGGCCTTTTTGGAACCCTCATTAGGTGATAGATTTCAGCAGTCGTGCTGCATACAGAGGATGGATGCGGCACGATGGTGCTATTTATATCACGCACTCAGACTGGAACCAACCGCTACATACGGCTGCTTACTGATCGAAATCTGCGCTATTAACCAACTGATGTTTTCTCTCTTGGTAAGCGTGATACACCTAACTCGTCCTCCCGTACGGCGGCGAAATCAATCCCAGTCGCGGTTGTTGCTACGTCATAAATGGGGTGATTGACGCAATATGCTGGGCCACTGTTGCTACCCGGAGGATAAACGCTATCAGGAGCGCAAGAGGGATGAGACCAACCACAACCGTCAGGAGAATGAAAGCGAATACCGTTGGCATAGGGGTAGCTGCCGTGGGAAAGGTAGCAAGCTGGATGAGTAACGCGACTGGGAGAGAAATAGCCAGCACACCGACATACAGAAGCGAGCGAGAGAGCTTCGCGAGTTCCTCCTTCATGAACGCGGTCGTAAAGTATTGTCGAGCAATGTCGAGATTCTTCAAATCCGCGCTCAAAGCATCGAGCGTGGAGAGCAGTTTTTCATGCTCACCCCCCTCGTAAGCCGATTCAAGCTGATGACATTCATGAATGTGGGTCGCGTATTCGATACCGAGAAGGGGAACGATCACCGAAGAGAGCTTATCCGTTCCTGTCCCGAGTTGCTCGCTAATCTGGGCACATTCCTCCGGTAGTTCATCGATAAGGTGGGTATCCGGTTCACTGGTCGAGTCGGGGAGAAATTCCGCGAGCGAACCGGCGTGTTCTTGAGTTTGCTGAAGGAGCTGTTGCAGAAAGTCGACTGGATCGGTCGGTGGTGCTGGCTGGTCGAGTGCTGCCTGCCGATAGTCGGCTGATTGGTCAATCTCGTCTCGGAGCGATCCCGGTGACTCCAGTTCCTGGGAGAGAATCACCTGGTTGATCGCGACCACAAGGGTGATGAGCGTAATATTTCCCCCGATCAACGCGCTCGCGATATAGATCAACGGCGTGAGATTGCGGATGGCGAATTGGGAGAAGAGAGGGATAAGTACCACCACAGCCATGGTGAAGAGTATCCCAGTCGCGACGCTGAATCGATTCCCTGAGAGGAGGAGCCATTGACTGAATCGGTCGTCCATTCGTTGATTGGTACTTCGTCGGTCAGCCAGAAAAGGTGTGGTGCCTCTCTTCACTTCTCTCTGTATCCGGATTTGATTCTCCGATTACGAACGATCCTTGTGCCCCCTGTACTGAGCGTTTGGTCTTCCGTGTTAATCGTTCCTCGGACAATGCCACATTCGCGCTCTGTATCCAGCACGGCCCTCTTGACAGTGGTTCGGTAGTTCGACCAGATCTTGCTGAATACAGAGCGTAAATGTGGCACGGATAGTCTCCACCCGATGTGCAGGCTGGATTGCTCCCCAGAGGAGAGGTAGTTGACGCAGACATTGATTTCAAGTAGAGAACAGCCTCTTCCGTCTCACGCTCCAAGCAGGATTCATGATTGGTGCTTATACGATCGGCAAGAAAGCGTTGAAGTTCGGGTACAAACGCTATGGCATCCCTGGGGCAGTCGCGTCGGGTGGGGTCGCGCTCGCTGGATACGTCGTCGTGCGGCGCGCTCTCAAATCGTCCACGGACTCCAATAACGTCACGTCAGCTATCGACGCACAGGAGATTAAGCGCACGGTCGACGAAAAGGGCATCGATGCGGTGAAAGACAGAGGAACACTTGACGATGCCATAAACGAGGACGCGTTGGATACGCCGGTCGACATGGATGAGGTCCAATCATCGGCGGCGGCGGAATCCGACAAGGTAACCGAATCGCAGGACGAGACTGATGACGGAGAGTAAGCTCCATTGGTGACGTTGACCGTCCGTTTCGGCTGAGTTCTCATGTGCAATAGCCGCTCGGTATGCGGAGCTACCGTGCGCCTGATTCAGCACGAATCGATCGAAACAAACGAGATTGGTTCGCTGAATTCATCCTCTGTATGTAGCAGCCCCGAACTGACAGTGTCACGATAGTCTGTTGAATTGGTGCTGCATACACAGCGCGAATGTCGTATTGCCTGAGAAGTATTCAACACGGGAGCACAAACGCTCAGTACAGAGCAAAGCGTTACATTAGTACTGTTATTCACATCGCGTCTCAGCCAATCCAATTAGGCATCCCGCCATCCCAGAATAATCGAACGAACGAGTAACTTACACCGATGACGAACAGTATAGCGATAACAGAGAGTAAAGTTTTCATAGTGACAGCTTGGAGTTTGATACTATATAACATTTGGTCAATACGCATTCGTATGTATCGGCTGGCCCCTCCCGAGAGAGTGGAATAAACTCTCTCCGCTATGCTGCATACAACTTCCGTCTCTTGTAACCGTTCCTGAAAATAATCCGATAATTGGTCAAGTCTTTGCAAGATATAGGATGTTTGTGTATCGGTTAGGCCTGTACGGCAGGAATACGACCTACGAGGCGATCGATACTGATACGGCCAGAATATTTACCAGAAGATAGTTACCTCACTGCTCACCTTTTCCGCTATGGTCCTCGAGCGCCTCCTCGGCTGGCTGTTCACCATCGGTCTATTGCTCATCCCCGGCGCCGTCGCGACGGTCGCCTGGACGCCCCTGCTCGCCTCGAGTCGTTTCCGCTCGCTCTTCGAGCACCTGCCACCGTTCGATTCACTTGTGGTGACCTACCCGTTGTACGGGCTCGCGGGATCGGTGCCCTACGTCGTCGGTGTCGGAGTAGTGATCGCCCTCGCCGGCGAGAACGGCATCTGGGGCCCGCCGATCCTCGGGATGACGTTGCTGGTGTCGGTCGCCTACGTGATCGGCCTACCGATCCTGGGGGCGCTCGTCTTGCCGCGCGTTGGTGTCGATTGGGACCCGAACGGCTACGGGCTCGGGACGTGGGCGCTGTTGGCCATCGGCGGGTTCTGGTACGCGCTGATCTTTGCAATTCCGCTGGTCGTCCTGGGAATCGTGCTCTCGCTTCCAGGCGGCTGGTAGAACAGTTGGTGAAGTGGGGCGCTAAGGTGAAAAACCGGGCTTCTACAGAGTCTCGTGCCGTCGAATCAGCCACTTCTCGCGACGTTCTCTCGAGGCAGAGGCATGTGCCGATAGCGGGTGAACACGAGAACTGACTGTCTAGAACCAGACCGGTCTACCCACCACTTATGGATTTTTACGGTTCCACAGCCACGTGTAGCAATGCGCTGCTCCTCCTCGCAGTTGATACTCAACTAATTCTACGTCTTTCACAGGCGAAGGACTGGACGACAAATCAGGTATTTAGACGGAGAGCCTTCTCAGGAGTATTTCAGTCAATTACACAGCTATTCTTAATGAAGACAGTCGACCTCGTCATCTGATCTAGTGGTAACGGTACCACCATCACAGCCAAAATTCTCATAGTCAGCGCTAATAACAATAGATTCCTGAGTATCTCTCACGCGTACAGTACCGTTCTCATCGAGTACTGATGTGGCGACTCCCTCATCAAATCCTGCATACCGAAGATAGACCGGTGGACTTGACTGCAGAGTCGCATTTTCGCCGCTTCGGCTTAAAAGAGCGAGCTGTGCACCCGGCTCAACCACGAGTTCATCTATCTGATACGTATGATCAGAAGGATACTCAATAGTGTATTCTGCCACATCCAGGGAATTTTCAGATTCGTTTTGGAGAAGGATATACTCACCGTCAATAAACTCCCGGTCTGCTTCATCAGCGTAGATGCCGACAAAACGTAATCCGACAGTTGCGTCGCCGTTCTCAGTATCTTCAGACTCGTTCTCATCCGGATTGGATAAATTACCCCGCTCAGTGGCATTGAGGCAACCGGTGAGTCCTACAGCTATCCCCGCAAAACTCAACGCAAGGAGTTCACGTCGGTTCATACCCGATCATCATCAACCATGGGCAAAACACCTGTCTAAGGTCAAGTGATTATTTTACCCACCAATGATACTCCCGTGATCGCTCTGGAAAGGCCACTAAACAATCAGGTAGGAAAACCGTTCAGTGAGTGGATTTCGACCGTTAAACCAGGGTAAGACTCAAAGAATAAAGAAGACTGTCGTGCTGTATCCATTCTCTGAGCCGATCACATCATTCTTGACAGAAACCGAGTAGTTCGAACAACCAATGCTGAACTCATAGCCCGAATCGGGTACTGAACACCGGCAGAAGGGTAGTGGTTGGTTCGACTAACTCAGAGACGTGATTAGCAAAGCAACGAGAGTCCTGTATGAGTCCGACTGAGAAACGGGAGTCCACGCCCACAGCAACACAGTCACCTCCGTTTTATTTCAACAGAATTATTGTCTGTGGTTGAATTGAATACCAGTCCATGTCGGACCAATCGGATTCTGAAACAGGTGGTCCAGCGGAGTGGTGGAACGGCGTATACGAGAGCGAGACCGCCCCTCCCTGGGATATTGGCAAGCCACAGCCAGCTCTCGTGAACGCCGTCGGGAGTGACGGATTATCCGGTCGCGTCCTTGATGTTGGATGCGGAACTGGAATACATGCACTCTGGGCAGCAACCGAGGGACACACAGCTGTGGGCATAGATTTCTCTAAAAAGGGAATCGAGCAAGCACAGAGGAACGCCGAAGAACGAGGTCTCAATGCGACGTTCCGAGTCGCAAATGCACTGGACTTTCCCCACGACATCGGAACGTTCGATACCGTGCTGGACAGTGGTCTGTTCCACGCGTTCGAGAGCGAAGAGCGCGAGAACTACGCTCGCGAACTCGCCAATATCGTCTCCGTGGGGGGTCGTGTGTTCCTTGTCGGATTTGGTGCAGGTGCTCCGGAGGATGGAGGACCGAACCCGCTCACTCCTGATGACGTATCCACCGCCTTTGCAAGAGAGTGGAACGTCCTGGAAACGCGGGAAGTAGCGTTCGAAACACGCGAAACCTCGTTCCCAGGTTTACTCGCGATTGTCGAGCGAGTCTGAGCGTTGGTGACCGGCGTGCACTTTGTCTGTCAGCGTATTCACCCACCCGAAGGCGAAACAAACGAGGTTACTGACCGCAACCTCTGAATCGGTCATGTCGTTTTTGCCAAGACCCGCGTAGTTCATTTAGTGTGTGCTGAACTCAGGATACGAATGTGGAACGAGGCTTGGCTCAACTTGCGAAGACAGTGGTCGCTCAGTACAGGTGACAACAGGCTGTTTACACTGGTATCTCCTGTACCTGTTCTTTGCGCCTATCGAAGTAGATAGCCAGCCCAACTAAGCCCGGTACGAACCCTGTGAGGAACAGGAAGAATACACCCACAGCCCACTGCCACGCCCACGTACTTCCTCTCGATCTGGCATCACGGTAGATCCACCCGCCGATTACAACCCCGAATACACCAAAAATAAAGAGGAGGATCATCAACTCATCCATAGCGGGTGCACCAGAGTACGACAGCGGAATCGAGTACATAGCCCGACATATTGGCATATAGATTTATAGTACTTTCCCCATTGATATGTTTGCAGAGGTACTGGTCGGGACGGACTGATCGTTTGCTGAAATCCCTTTACGAACGTGCATTTTTATGCCGTGGGACACTATAGCACAGCGGCCGCTCCACAATGTGGTTGGAGCCTAAGGAGTTATTTGGGACAACGGTCCTACGTTATTTCAGTGGCATCCGATCTTCCTTTTGGTACAAATGCGGTGTTCAGTTCGCAGCCGTATGTGGCGATTGGTTCTGGGATGAGTGTGTGAAATAAACAGTGCTACCGTGCTGCATCCATCCTCTGTATGCAGCAGCCTCGAGATGCCAGAAAAACGAAAGTCTGCTGAGCTGGTGTTGAATACAAAGCGCGAATGTTGCAGCGTTTCTAACAGATTTTACCTCAAAACCATCCGGCATGAACAGTTAGCGAGGAGCGCGCCGTCTAGAGCTCATGGCGTCTATCAGCAACATTACGTTTGCGTGTGAGGACCCTGGTCGCCTCGCCACGTTTTGGACCGCAGCAATCGACTACGAGCTGCAGGAGGCCCCGCCAGGGCTTCTCGAGGCAATAGAGGCTGAGGGTGGCGATCCAAACGCAGCTGCGGCAGCAATCGATCCGGAGGGGCATGGTCCCCGACTGTTTTTCAAGAAAATACCCCGCTCGTCGCCTGAACATATTCCGATCCACCTCGACCTCAACGCTGCTGACCGCGAGGGAGAGGTCGAACGACTCGCTGAACTCGGCGCGTCTATTGTAGAAACCAAGACCGAAACCACTGGTCCGTACACTGAGACCTGGACAGTTATGCGCGACCCCGAGGGGAACGGCTTTTGCGTGCAGTCACCGCCAGAACAATAAACGGTATTCGAAATGGGGTTGGTTTGCTGCATCCATCCTCTGTATCTCGCACGACGGTCATCGCAATTCAAGCGGACCCTCTGCTTCGGGAACGTAGACATCTCGTCGGATAGTGGGAAAGGTTAACACCCCTCATGGTGTATGGGGCTCCAACATTCGTCGGTATCAAGCGGGAGGTGCGGTGGCTGTACCGACGAATTTACAGCAATAGGGAGGACTAACTATGGCAAATCCAACACAGCAGGATGTAAGCCAAGTCGTCTCGGAGGAGTTACGCTTCCGCTCAGACGACGAGGAGTGCGCTGCCACGCTGTATCGTCCTGACGGCATCGAGGACGTCACCCCCTGTGTTGTGATGGGTAACGGCTTCAGTCTGACCCGCCGCGACGGGTTGCCCCGCTTCGCCGAACGCTTCGTGGACGCGGGAATCGCGACACTGACGTTCGACTTCCGTCACCTCGGGGACAGCGACGGTGAGCCCCGCCAACTGGTCGACTACCAGCGCCAGCGCACCGATCTCGCCGCCGCGGTAGACTTCGCACGAACGCTCGAGGGAATCGGCGCCGACCGGATCGCGGTGTGGGGATTCTCGTTCGCCGGCGGGCACGTCGTCCATGTCGCGGCGCACGACGACTGGCTGGCGGCGGCTGTCTCGATGTTCCCGATTCTCGATGGCCTAGCGCTGGCGCGGGAGTACGGCCTACGCAACAACGCGCGGTACATGGCCGCTGCGGTCCGCGCCAGTGTAGGCCGACGGCCAATCCAGATGGCCGTGACGGGACCGCCCGGGGCACCGGCGATGCTGACGCAGCCGGAGGCGGAGCCCGGATTCGACGCCGTGTGTGCCGAGGACTCGCGCTGGCGCAACGAGTTCCTCGCCAAGCCGAGCCAACCCATCGTGGAGATTCGCCCGATACGCGAGGCATCCAACGTCCGCTGCCCGCTGTTACTCTGTCTTGGGACCGAGGACACGATAGCGCCAGTCGGGCCGATTGAGCGAGCCGCCGACCGTGCACCGCAGAGCGACTTGCGTCGCTACCCTATCGGACACTTCGACGGGTTCCGCGATGCGTTCGAAGAAGTGGTCAGCGACCAGGTTGATTTCCTCGACCGCCACCTTGTACCGTCTCCTCGGCCTGATCGATCGCGTATACAGTAACACTTCGGCAAGAACGACCGAGCGTGCTCCGTATCGATGATTGACGTGGTGACCGCGATAGATTCGCGAGGATACTGAGCCTGGTTCACTGCCATCAGCGAGAACCGAACGAAACTGGCGTGGTGAACCCATTCTCTGGATTCAGCAGCCTCGAGCTATCAGAA
Organism: Saliphagus sp. GCM10025317; assembly: GCF_042663665.1. Taxonomy (NCBI): domain Archaea; kingdom Methanobacteriati; phylum Methanobacteriota; class Halobacteria; order Halobacteriales; family Natrialbaceae; genus Saliphagus; species Saliphagus sp. GCM10025317. Next base: position 296,718 of record NZ_JBHTAQ010000005.1, on the reverse strand, counting down.
AAACGATAGCATGCTGAGATGGTGCTGCATACAGAGCGCGATTGCAGCAAATGGCGACTGCCACGGTAGCACCGCGACCGAGATGTGTCGCCATCACTGGGGCGGGCCGGGAAGCAGGTGTAGGACACGCCACTCGATTCTCCCGAGGCCCCCCAATGGAGAGTCGCCTGTTTCTCCCCACGGTAGAAACGCTAAGCTCTTCGCCCGCCTACATAGTCTATGACTGCGAGAATCGACAACATCCAGTTCTTGGCCGTATCGGCCCACCGAATCGGTGTCCTCGAAACGTTGCGTGACGGACCGACCGACCGTCGAGAGCTGTGTGAGGCCACTGGCGCCTCCTCGCCGACCGTCGGGCGGGTGCTCGCCGACTTCGAAGAGCGGAAGTGGCTCGTTAGAGACGGTTCCACGTACGGACTGACCCCCCTCGGCGAGTACGTCGCCGACCGGTTTCTGGCTCTCCGGGACGCGATGGAGATCGAGGAGAAGCTCCGCGACGTCTGGCAGTGGCTGCCGGTCGAGATGCCGGACTTCTCCGTCGACCTCTTCGCCGACGCGGTGATTTCCTACCCCGGACCGGGTTACCCCTATGAGCCCGTCGAGCGTCTCAGTCAACTCATCGCGTCGACCTCGTCGTTGCGCGGGTTCGACAACATCGTCTTCAAGTCGAGCAACCTCGAGACGGCCTGCGGTGCGGTCCTCGAGGGAATGGCACTCGAGTACGTGTTCACGCCCGAGGCCCTGGAGGGGACGTTCGCCTGGAATCCGGACCGGATCGTGGAGATCGCCTCCTGCGAGAACGCGACTGTCCTCGTCCACGACCACCTCCCCGACGGTGATCGCTGTGGCCTCGGCATTGTGGACGACCGGACCGGCATCTGCTGCCACGACGTCGAAACCGGGGCACTGACGGCGATCATCGACACCGACGCCCCAGAGGCCCGCGAGTGGGCCATCTCGGCCTTCGAGCAGGTTCGAGCGGAGGCGACCCAGGTAGACCCCGCCGCCTTCGGATCCCTTGCGCCGTCGTGACGCCCTCGCGACGACCACTACCATCGGACTGGCAAACCGGTAAGCCGAGAGCCGCTGGCGTCGCAGGCACCCGGCTTACCCAAGATTTCAGGGCGTGAAATCCTGCACGCGGCATCATCACGTCCCTCCGGCGCGTACGTTTACTGAGGAATGAAGACATGAGCGAACAATACGACACCGTCGTCATCGGCGGCGGCCAGGCCGGACTGGCGACCGGGTACTACCTGCAGCAGCACGACCAGGACTTCGTCATCCTCGACGCGAGCGATCGCGTCGGCGACGCGTGGCGGGCCCGCTGGGATTCCCTCCGGGTGTTCACGCCCGCCCGCTACTCGAGCTTGCCGGGGATGGACGTCCCGGACTCACCGTACGCCTTCCCCACGAAGGACGAGGTGGCCGACTACCTGGAGACCTACGCTCAGCGGTTCGACCTGCCCGTCGAACTCGGCGTCCGCGTGGACGGGTTGGAACGGAGCGGCGATAGATTCCTCGTGAGCGCTGGCGACCGACGGATCGAGGCGGACAACGTCGTGGTGGCAATGGCGAGCTATCAGATCCCGATGGTCCCGGATTTCGCGGCGGAACTCTCCGACGATACCGTCCAGTTGCACACGAGCGAGTACCGCAATCCCGATCAGCTCCAGGACGGGGACGTGCTCGTCGTCGGGGCGGGCAACTCCGGTGCCGAGATCGCCCTCGATGTCGCAGACGGACACGAGACGTGGCTATCGGGTCGGGACGTTGGCCACGTACCGTTCCAGATCGACTCGTGGGTCGGCCGTCACCTAGGGGTCCCGTTCGTGATGCGCGTGCTCTTTCACCGGATCTTCACGACGGGGACGCCCATCGGTCGCCGGAAGCGCCCGAAGATGCTGTCCCAGGGCATCCAGTTGGTCCGGGTCAAACCGAGCGACTTAGCCGCTGCTGGCGTCGAACGGGTGCCTCGAACGACCGGCGTCCGCGACGGTCTCCCCGTCATCGGGGACGACGACGTCCTCGACGTCGAGAACGTCATCTGGTGCACCGGTTTCCGCCCGGATTTCTCGTGGATAGACCTCCCGATCTTCGACGGGAAGGAACAGCCCAAAGAGCCCGTCCACGAACGCGGCGTCGTCCCGAACGAGCCAGGCCTGTACTTCGTCGGCCTATTCTTCCTGTACGCGATGACGTCGGGACTGTTCACCGGCGTCGGACGGGACGCGGAGTACGCCGTCGATCACCTGACGTCGAGGACACGGCAGCCACCTCGTCCGAGCTACAGTGAATCGGTGGACGGACTTCCACAGCAGACGTAGTCGAGTTCGGCGTCGGACCGGTTTCGGTCCCGAATCGAGTCGCGAGCAGACAGGTCGGTTCGGTGGGTTCGCCCTGAACACTTGCAGGGGTCTCGCGATCGAACCGAACGGTGAGTGGCCGAGCCTCACGATTGCTCGCCGGTGCCTATTGACAACAATCACTAGTCCCCGTCCATTGAGACAAGTAACCCTACTTTCAGCAGGCGATCAGCGATCTACTAACGGACTGCCAGAAGCGCTCTACTGAATGCAGGCATGCAAATTTAGAGTGAATTGCACTCAACGCCCGCCGTCAGCCGGTTTTGTGAATATTAGGACTCGTTAAAACCCTCACGCGGTGATAGGTTTTAGCAGCCGCGCTGAATACAAAGCCCAGGGCGCGTATTCAGCATCGACCAGCACCGAGAGTTCGTGGGTGGTGCTCAGTGAACGGGCCCGTGTCCGCCGACTTTTGGTTCCTCGGACATGGTCCACGCGCCGGCCTCGGATCGCGCCAGGGTGACGCCGAACCAGACCAGCCACAGGCTCATCACGACCGTGGAAACCACCCAGACGAGGCCGCCCAGAGCGATCCCGAGTCCGAACACGAGGACCATCCCACCGAAGGCTGTAACTCCCGCGATGGCACCGACCCACGATGCCCACCCGGGTGTCGTCTGGTACACGCTCCGGGCCTCGTTGCCGGCGATCACGGCGATCGCCAGGACAAAGAAGAGGAACGCAGCACTATGTGCTTCGGCGAAGTTCGACCACGCCTCGAACATTGCCGTGTCTCCGGCAATGGCGGCCTCGGTAATCACGGTTGCCTCGACTACGGCGGCCGTCGTGACCCAGAGTGCACTCACGATTAAAACGGCCCACGCCGTTGTCGTCCACCAAGTTTGGGTGAGCCGTGATCCGGCCGTCAGCATGATCAATCCTGCTATCGTGAACATGGAAAGTGCAATCGCGGTTGCTGCGTGTGCAGCTACCCACTGGGTCGGCGCGTCGGCGATAGTCGCCATGAACTCGGCCGGATCGGGAGAGGGCGGTGGGTGAAGAGCGAATCCGACCGCCAACAGCAGGGCGCCGATCGCAAGTCCGGCTCCTCCCACCCGTATACTCGTATCTGTGTTCGACGTCAACTGGTTGACTGTTCCTTCATTTGTTGTTGCCATAGTCTCCTCCAGCGCGTTCATCTCGACCCCTCGTTTCCAGCAGGGGTTCGCAGAGAACGCCGAGTAATACTTGGGTATGTGGGATGTTAACAATTGCCATTCCATTAGCCAAAAATGAATAGTTACTGGTTTTACGTACAAACCCTGGTAGAATCGTATCGTCTACTACAGGCCTGTCTTGAGTGAGCGGGAATACAGAGAACGCAGTCGTTGTGATGGTTACATTCTCTGTATCTTGCACGACGCTTCTAGCAACAGTTCGGTAGTTAGTCGGGTCTCTGCAAGAAACAAGGCGTGAACGTCGCAGGGTCTATCGCAATTTACGAGGGGTAGCGAACGGTCAGTATAGGTGAGATACGTATCGATTAGTTGTGGCTCAAATCACTCCTTGAGGTTGGAGTATCTATTTAAGACACCTTATCGTACTGACAGACAATACAGTATGAATCGTCGGGAACTCCTCGTTGCGGGTGCTGTGAGTGTCCTCCTCGGGACGGGTGGCTGCATCGCCAACCTCAATCCACAGGGTGAAAATTCAGCCAATTTGGACGATAAAAACTCCCCCGATGAGAACGCTGTCCCGGGCTGTACGTCGAAAGCGGAGTGGATAGATGACAATACCAACGGGCCGTTTCCCGATCCAGACTCGATCGCCGGTCGTCGCAACTGTGCGAACGCGGATCGCCCCGAACCTACCGGGGATGTTTGTGAGACGTTCGAGTTAGAGAAGCCGAACGGTGAAATCGACGAGTTACACAGCGTGGGTATCAAGCCGTATCCGGAGCCACCGAGTACGTTCGACGAGGAGTCGCTGACGGAGTACGTGTACGAGTACGAAGATGCCTACCAGCAAAATAAGGCCGTATCGGAGTACGGGAACCGAGTAATTGGTGCTGGAGCAGAGACCCTTGACAATTGGGGAGATCCGACACGAGTTCTTGAGCTCTACGATGAGATTACGGTCATCGGCATCCGTTTCGCTCCACCCGTAAATTACAGATCACACGACGGGAATTTCGTCGGTGATGATAATTTCAGCGACGAGGCAGTCTACGGGGTCGATGAGACCGGAGTCGTCCGCCTCCATGAACGGTATTTCGGCGATGAGAGAGCGGTCGTAAAAGAGACGCCCGATCCAGTCGAAGACGGCGACCTCCTCGAATGCTTTTGATCAATTCGCCGTTCTACCAAACGGCTAGTTCACTGACTTCAAAGTGGGAGAGGCAACGCTGTCGCGCTGGATTATCCTCTGTATCTCGTACGCTATTTCTGACAACAGTTCGGTAGTTCGTCAAGTGTCTGCTGAATACAGAGCGCGTATCGGTCACAGTGAGTTGATGAACTGGCTCACTACCCGGTTGAACCGCTCGGGTTGCTCTATAGGCGGACAGTGGCCACAGTTTTCGAAGAGTTCGAACGTGGCGTCCGGGACGAGGTCTGTGACGTGTCTCACCGCTTCGACGGTTCCCGTTCCCCGTGTTTCGTCCCCGCCGGCGCACACCAACATCGGAACATCAATCTCGGGGAGGACTGCTCGGTAATCACGTGTGAGCGCATCGGACAGGATGGCGCTTTTGATGGGGGTCGGAGTCCGAGACGTCTCGTCGACCTGCAACGTTCTCATCTCCGTGGTGGGGTTTGAGAAGACTTGCTCCGTGAGGCGTTGGATGAAACTCGTCTGATCTTCCTGGACCAGTGCGAGCGTATCTTTCAGTCCCACCAAATCGGTGAGTCCGTAGTCGTAATCATCCCACTGAAAACGCGATGCCTCGATATCGACATCAACTAGTCCCCGTATCCGCTCTGTGCCGAATTGATTCACGTAGTCCCACGAGACGAACGCACCCATCGACCACCCCACCATGACAACTTCTTCGAGGGCTCGCTGTTTGAGGAACGTGTGAAGATCACGGGCGTACTGTGCGACTGTGTGTCCGAGTTCCGTCTTCTCAGATCGGCCATGCCCTCTGAAATCGACGGCGACTGTGCGGTACTCGTTCGAGAGACTGGCTAACTGCGGCTCGAAAAACCTGAGACCACACATCACGCCGTGAAGAAAAATGATCGGTTGGCCCTCGCCGTGGTCCTCGTAATAGAGGTCTGCCCCGTTACACTGGACGTACGGCATAACGATGATTGTACGCTTCACTCGATGATAAGCCTACGCCACAGGCTAATGAGAGGTGGTGAATACATCCTCTGTATCTTGCACGCTATTTCTGACAGCAGTTCGGCGGTTCGTTGTGTCTCTGTAAGAGACAAAGCGCGAATCGGTCACGCAACGTTTTTGATGTCGGTGTTTCTGGGCTGTACAGACAGCCTCAGCTGGGACGTGTGACTGTCTGAAAAATCGAGAATATTGTTTGCCGCTGTGAGCGACGAGTGTGTCTCGGTGTTATTGCCGGACGACGTTCGCCGCGCGAGGCCCCTTCGGTGAGGACTCGATATCGAACTCTACCTCAGTTCCTTCCGTCAGGTCCTCTCCGCCGACATCTTCCATGTGGAAGAAAACGTCTTCGTCGTCGTCGAGGTCGCCGTCGTCAGTCGAAATGAAACCGTAGCCGCCAGTGTCGTTGAAGAAATCAACTTTTCCGTGTGCCATTGCAAACAAACATTGTCTCCGGTAACTGATAACACTTCCGAGCGTCGCGGTACCACGACTCTGTTTTAATACAGACGTGGAACGGTTCGGTCGGCGTCCAGTTCGTTCGGATTCTGGCAGTCAGCATGGTTTCGGAGGCAGATATTTACCGTGTGGTCACAAGGCATAACATGCATCGCCATGAAACCGTGCCAGAACTGCCAGACGGTCATCAACGAGTATCTCCTCGATAAACAACTCGAACCCCTGCGCGACCTCACGGCTGACGACTTCAACGTCTGTGCGGATTGTGCGACTATCGTCGCGGATGCGTGCGTGAAGTGTGACGGCGCGGTGTACGTTCCCCGAAGCGAATCCGTTACCCCTGACTACTGTCCAGCGTGTCGGTCCGATCTCATAGACCGCACCGGTCACGACCCTGGTTGGACGTGTGGCCACGTGTCCACCTGAACAGCAGTTGCTCTCGAACACTATTTTCGTCAAGGTGATCGTTCGATAGGTATGCATACTGAGCGTTGGTTCGGTGGGAAATGTCTGAAGGAGATGGAGTCGTCGTGCTGAACTCACCCTCTGTATTCAGCACGCCACTTTTGACAGCGCCTCGGTAGTTTGATCACGATCGGCTGAATACAGGGCGCGAATGCTGCACAACATGAGAGACGATCCACGAGAATCGGAGAACGGTCAACTCAGGTGAATCAGTTACCACGCTCGAGGTAGTTGTTCGTGCCCGCGAACTTATTCCTCTCGGGACCGCAGTCACCCCATGAGCGTCATCGGAGAGTTCTCCATCAAATCGGATGATTTCGCTCTGCACCATTCATTGACGGCTGCGCCGGAGATGGTCGTCGAGATTGAACGTGTCGTCGCCACGCTCGAAGATCAAGTCATGCCCTACTTCTGGGTCAGTGGCGGTGATCACGCAGAGTTCGAAGACGCCTTTCACCACGACGAGTCCGTTCAGAACATCGCCGCGATCGACGAGATCGAGGGAGCCAGACTGTATCGGGCTGAGTGGACTGAAAACATCGAAACAATCGTCTATGCGTACATCGAGATCGGCGCAACGATCCTCCGCGCGGTCGGTCGAGACAAAAACTGGGAAATTCGAATGCGGTTCGACGATCAGGACAAACTCTCCGAATTTCGCGCCTACTGTGAAGACAGAGGCATCTCGTTCGACCTCACCAGTCTCAAAGAACAGGAACAGCCGATGGCGAGCGCCCAGTACGAACTCACCTCGAAACAACGCGAGACACTGGTCACAGGGCTCGAAATGGGGTACTACGACGTCCCACAGGCAGTGACAATGAGCGACTTAGCAGGCCAGATGGAGATTTCACAACAGGCACTCTCGAAGCGTTTCCACGACGGGCACCGCAATCTTATTACGAGTACGCTGACTGTAAGTCATCCCGACGACGAGAGCTAACCAAGACCCGCCATATATAATAGATCGGTATATACAACCCTCTTCTCTATCCAAAACGAAAGAGTAGTTGGTAGTATGTCTGAGTGCGAACAGGCACATCTAACTGCTGATACGGTGTTGAGGATGCTCGCGAATCGCCACCGTCGGCACGCCCTCCGCAGTCTGTCGACCACCGAAAAGCCAATGGCGCTGGCTGATCTGGCCAACGAAGTCGCCGTTCGAGAGACGGGGTCGTCCTCTTCGGACGTTTCGGCGGATGCAGTAACGCGAATCTATCTTGAACTCTTCCACGCACAAATCCCGAAATTAGCGGATGAGCAACTCGTTTGCTACGATCGAGACCGGAATGTCGTCTCGCTCTCAAAGCGTGCTTCGCACCACGAGCAGTTGCACGAACTGCTCACAGTCGATTCCTATGGCCGGGAGTGACGAACGCGAGAAAGTGGCGGCGATGTGTGATGAGTGTGGAGGTGTGTATTCGGCGTGGAGACTGCTCGATGGCACCATCCACGTCATCGGACGGAAAGATGGCTGCCGATGTGGGGCGTCATCGTTCAAGGCCCTCCGATGAATAGCCGAGTCGTTCCGCCAACGGGCGGCCCATCTCGAAATGATACCTTTCGGTCGGCGCCTCTGCGACATCTCAATAGACGGATTTAACCTCTCGTTCGAGTTTGCTAACATCGAGTGATTTTGACATGATATTCATCCCTGTACCGAGACCAGATCAGTTTCGACCTGGACAGCGTTCATGAGGTTGTCCATCAACGGTGACGTGGTTTCGACCCGGTCACGCAGCTCGGCGAGTTCCTCATCCGATGCGTCAGCGTCGATGTACGCTGTGTAGGTCACTGTGTTGTACCCGGCACGGACATCGTCGGAGATACCGAGGAATCTCCGAAGGTCAACGTCTCCTTCAAGCTCGAACCGGAGTTCATTGAGTTCGATACCCATGGCTGCGGCATTCGCTGCATACCCGACGCTCAGGCACGATCCGAGAGCGGCGAGCAGGAGTTCCACCGCGTTGGGTGCCGCTCGCTTCCCGAGGATTTGTTCCGGCTCGTCACCCTCGATTTTGAATTCCTGGGTATGAATTTGCTCGCCCGCCTGATCGAAATCGTTGATCGACGTGACACACTGCAGGCCATCAGTCCATTCGGTTTCCGCTCGGAATCTGAATTGGCCGGCCGCTGATTCCGCTGTAATTGCTTCGACTGCTTGGCCGAGTTGCTCTACATCTACGCCATTATTGATTGACATTTTGAAGTATCTCTCTTTGCACTTTCTCACCCCCTGCCAGGTTGGGTAAAATTGCGTACAACTACTATGACTCGCACGTATAAAGCCCCATACTACTGATAATATTATATGAGGGATTGGGCAGGTATTCCTGTTGAACCCTTTCTTCCCACAGCGAATGACCGAGTGTTTTCGCTGTGTTTTCTCAATAAGTAAGTCAATGATGAATACAGCCTCTATATCTTGCATGTCGCTTCTGACAACAGTCCAGTAGTTAGTCGAGTCTCTGCTAGGATACAAGGCGCGAATCTTTCACGTCGAATCGTCGAAAAGGTCGAACTCAACCTACTCCAGTTGTATAGTACCGGTGACCAATATCGGGTCGTATGGCCTGGCAGGCGGAAGCGACTTGCGGACCGAATACGTGGATACCGATTGATGTACCAAATTATTCGGCAATATTGGGAGTACACTCCGTTGCCGGAGCCTCACGTTGCTGGGATCGTTGTGGGGAGTGCGCTGCATGCTCGCCGGCCGTGGCGAATAACTCGTTATCGGTTAATTACCCGGATTTGTGGACTCGCACTGATCGGATGGGGGGTGTTCGTCAATGGGTGGGCCTTCTATTCGATCGCCAAGACTATCGGTCGTGGGGAGCGACAGCTCGTCACGACTGGTCCGTATTCATTCAGCCGAAATCCCATCTACGTTGGGTGGACGATGCTCTACGCAGGCTTCGCGTTGCTCAAGAACAACGGGTGGATTGCTCTTTTTCTTCCAGCGGTGATTGCCATAACTCACTGGGCTACTCATCGGGAGGAGCAGTGGTTAGAACAGGAATTCGGCGAGGAATATCGTGCGTACCGTCGACGCGTTCCCCCGTATCTATAAGCAAATCGAGATTTGCCTGACTTTCCTGATAGCCACTTCAATTTCGGCGCGAATTGAGGAAGCAGTCGAGATGCGAACACTACTGGTGCATACATCCTCTGTATTCAGCACGCTATTTTTGACAGTGCCCCGATAATTCAATCACGATTTGCTGAATACAGAGCGCGAATGCAGCACGAGATTTAACTCGATCTCCGAAGAGGTAATCGATCAGTACAGGCGAAGTAGTGATCGTGGCGATCAACCGCGGTGACCTCGAATAAAACGAAGCCTCACAATCTATATCGAGTCGCCTTAGGCCTCTCGAAGAGGGTGGCTAGAATAGCATGGGAAGCGTTGACTTCGACCGCTGAACACCGAAGATGTACCCTACCCGCTAATTGGTACGCCACCAAATATGAGGATCGCGATCAGCCAATAGGCGACGTAAAGCCCGCCGAGTAGATACCCGTGCCACCGCTTCAGTTCGCCCGCATAGAGGAAGTACGCGGCGAGTGCCGTCATGAGAATTACCGACGGCAGGTGGAACGTCAGCACCGACCGGGAGATTTCGAGATCGCTCACAAACATGATCACCCCCACGTTGGCGGTCACCGAGAAGAGAACGCTCCCGATAACGTTCCCGACGCCGATCTCGGGGACCCCTCGACGAACCGGTTCGACCGTCAGCATTACGTCCTCGAAGGTGAGGATCACCGTTAGCACGGTCGCTCCGAAAACGGTCTCTTCGATGCCGAATCCGTCAATCACGACTTCCGATCCCGCCTCCAGCATCATCGACGCCACTACGATGCCCGCCAACGCGAGGATAGAAAGAGCAAGCCAGATCCAGCCCGCGGCAGATCGACCGCCAAAGAGGCGATCCTCGGGGATTGTCGAGACTGCTGACGGGAGGGCTATGCCACCATCGGCCTGTATCTCCTTGCCCAGTTCGGTGTTCCGGAACACGGGCATGTCGCGCTGATATTCGCGGACGATGATATAGCCGAAGAGCGCGACAAATGCGCTGAGTAGTAAGAGTCCGTGAACGAGGGTCAGTGTCCCGGCAAGGACGAACGGAAGTAACAGAAGGGGTGCCAGTGCAAAGAGGGCGACGTAATCAGGCGGGAGATCGACCGGGAACGGCTTGATGATCGCCGCGAGTGCGAGCGTTACGCCGATAATCGCTAAGCCGGTTCCGAGCGCCGTCCCGAGCGCCGCTCCCTCGAGACCACCGCCAGACAGAACGAGCGCGAGGATCGTATCGTCGAATTCGAATCCCGTGAAAAGAATCGCGAGGGCGAACAACGAGATTTTCAAGCCGAACGCCGTGCGCGTGAGATAGCTGATGAGTTTCTCGACGCAAACCGTCAGCAAGATCCCACCGCCAGCGAGGACGAGTAATGCACCCAGTAGTCCTTGACCTTCGACGAAGCCCTCGATGAGCCCTTCAATACCGCCCACTTCTTCTGCGTCTTCGCCCTGTTCCTGCGCGAGTACTGGGGTGACGATTAGGCAGACGGCGAGTAGTACGATGAACCCCGTGGTTAGTACCCGTGTTCGATCCATAGGAGACACACGCGGGGCCCGAATATGAAACTACAGATGCATGTATACTCTCCCGTTGGAAAAGTCTACATGCACGCTCTTTAGAGGGCGAAATTCTTTATAATTATCGTATACAGGTGCAGGGATTGCGTCGAAAGTAAGCATCCGTATGTATCGGTTGGTTCCTCCCAGAGATGGCGAAATAATTGAACTGGCTGTGCTGCATACATCCTCTGAGTCGCTCACGTCGTTTCTGAAAGGAGCCGGGCAATTCATTTGGTGTGTGCTGAACTCAGGGCGTGTATCCAGCACTCATCCGCCGCATTATCACCTACATACTGGTACTCTATCGAATGGCCGGATCAGCGTCAGGCGTGCTGGGCCCGCGCTCTGATCCAGGCGGACTGGACGCTCCGGGACAGTTCGGACCACTTGACCACGAGGAAGCCCCCGAAGATCACCAAGAACCCGGCTAACGTGACCGCAGGCAGGTGCTCGCCCAGCCAGGCCCACCCGACGATGGTGGCGACGACGGGGACGACATAGACGACGAGGTTCGCCTGGTGGGGCCCGACCCGGTCTAGCAGCGAGAAGTACGCCACGAAACCCATCGTGGTGGCGACTATCGCGAGGTAGAGGTACGATCCGATGAACGTCGGGGTGAGGGCGACCGCCTGGGGTTCGCCCGACAGGAGACTCCCGACGTGGAGCACTGCGCCGCCCAGCGCCAGCGAGAGGCCCGTAGTCGTCGCTGCGGGCATGTGCGACCCGCTCTTGCGGATCCCGATCGATCCGAGCGTGACGCCCGTGATGGCCGTCAACACCAGCAGCTTGCCCCGGAAGCCGTCGCTGAACAGCGCTTCAGGAGTCGGGCGAACGACGAGGACGACCCCCACTAGGCCGATGAGGACGCCGACCAGCGCCCGTCGGGAGAGACGCTCGGCGGGCAATAGCACCCACGCGAGGACGACCGTCAGGATGGGGCCGAGACTGTAGATGATCGCCGCGACGCCGGCGGTCGTGTACTGCTGACCGAGGTAGAGAAAGCCTGATGACCCGAAGAACAGCACACCTCCCGCGAGAACGGCCAGCCAGTCGGCGCGCCGGTGGGGCCGCCAGTCCCGCAGAACGAACGCAGCGTAGGCGAGCAGCAGCAGCGCCGCCAGGTCGTACCGCAGAGCCGCGAACAGCAGTGGCGGCGCGTCGGCTAATCCAGCCTTGATCGCCGGGAAGGCGGCGCCGAACGCCACCCCCATGAACAGAAAGAGCCCAGCAGCTCTCTGGGCAGACATAGGCACGGTATGCTCCCCGAGGAGATACCCCTGTCGGCGCGATGAAGGGAACGTGGAGCGATCCTGAACTCGTCCTCTGTATTCAGTAATCTCTCTCTTTGACAGATTCTCGGTAGATGATTCGGGTCGTGCAAGATACACAGCGCAAATGCAGCAGTGAGAGAGCCGCTTAGTGTAGTGATACAGATCAATCAGTATACTAAGCAGAGGTGGCTATCAGTTAACGAAAGCAGGAGTGCTTGCCCTGCAGAAGGACCAGAGACCACCATTTCTCTATTTACGCCGAAAAAGGCGCATCATACCCTCTAGTGTAGGCGTGCGCGTTATCTCCTCACTGACTGTATCTGTTCCAATGACTCAAGAGGACCGTGAATTCGACCCAGAAGCACCTGAACAACGGGAAATCGGTCGGGAAATGGTCGACCAGAGCACCGGCCTCGGCTCGGTGGCTGCACACCTCTATCGGGGCGAGGTTGAGCGCGTCACGACCTGGCGCGAGCGACTCGACGAGACGACCAACTGGGCGGTCACCGTTATGGCAGCAATCCTCGTCTACGCGTTCTCGAGCGATGGGACCTCTCACGCCATTCTGCTCGTCGGAATGCTCGTGATGACTGTGTTTCTCTGCATCGAGGCACGGCGCTACCAGAGCTACGACGTGTGGCGCTCACGCGCCCGTCTATTACAGGAGAATCTCTTCGCGAACGCGCTTGACCCGTCAGCCGGCGTCGAGCGACCGCGGTGGCGGGCGGAACTGAGCGATGACTACCGAAATCCGTCGATAAAAATCCCGTATCACGAAGCGCTCGGGCGAAGGCTTCGACGGGTGTACCTTCCACTACTAGCCATTATGCTAGTCAGCTGGGTTTTCCGGATTGGTGCCTACTCTGATCAGGCATTCGTACATGCTGCATCGCTACCTCGAATCCCAGGAGCGGTCGTACTGAGTTTCGTCGGCTTGGTCTATGCGTTCGCAGCGGGCCTTGCCGTCTGGCCTCGCAAGCGGCGAGCCAAAGGCGAAGTCAACGAAACCGCGTACGGCGAATGGAAGGAAATGTAATTGGCGCTTCAAATCACCGCACGGATCGTGTGAGCACAAATACAAGAAGGGCCATTAATAGAGACCCAGTTAGCGACTCGAATCCAGCCAGAAGCCTTGCCCAGGTCCCAACCGGTTGAATATCTCCGTACCCTAACGTCGCGAACGTGACGATGCTGAAGTAGAGGCTCTCAAGAAACACTGTAACAATCGTTTCGACCGATGCCCTGCTCGGGTCGTCAAGCGTATACGTGATCGCCTGATTAACCCCGACTGCCTGAATACCCCCCGTCAACGGATACAGCAGGGCACAGACCAGTATTAGTACCAGCGAACTCGCGACGACGCGCCAGGGACTCGTCCCGTAACGCATGATCCAGTGGGAGCCGGCCAGCGTAAACGCCCGAGCCCAGTCTTTTGTGGCCCAGGCGACCCGACGTCGAAGATCCATCTCCTGTCGGTAATAGTGGAGCGATCGCTCCGGGATGGCGTTGTCGTCGAAAAGCTGTTGAAGTTCACGGTACGACCACGCCGCTGCCTCGACGAGATCAGTCCAGCGCTGTCGGTCACCCACGTCGCCGAGCCGTTGTTCATAGACGACGCGTTCGCCGAACCTCGTCTTCCGGTCCACCGGCGTGTTTGAGAAGATCGCGCGGTCGAGGCGTGCTTCGAGGAAGCTCCCCTCCCGGAGGTCGGCATTGACGAACTGCGCGTCCTCGATCGTCGATCGATCGAAAGAGGCGCGCCGTGCGTCCGTGTCACGGAACGTCGCTCGCCGGAGGTCCGCGCCGGAGAAGTCGGCGTCCCGAACGATGGCCCCGGCGAAGTCCGCACCGATGAATCGACATGCCGAGAATTCCGCGCCGGCGAGCGACGCGCCCCGAAGGATTGCTCCGTCGAGCCGTTCCCCGGGTTCAGGCCAAGCCGTCTCGAACGCATCGCGGGGCTTTGCGTCCTCGTCGGCGTGCCAGATACAGCGCCCTGTGTGGTTCCAGGCCGGCCGCCAGCAACACACGGCGCCGACGTTTTCCCGGGTCAGCTCTTCCTGGAGGTGTCCGCACCGAGACTCGGGACCGATACTCATGAGAGTCAGAGGCGCTCGACCGTATAGAAGCGTCCCGGTGCTACTGAGACCGAGAGTGTTGGTGAGGCCATCAGGTCCCAGACGCAGAGCGCACCGTAGGAAAGCCGTAAAAGCCCACCTGAGCGGAACAGCCAAGAGCGAGTCGCGCGTCCATAGTGACGTCGCAGTGTTTGGATGTCCTTCTCCGGCTGTGATCACTGTTCCCGAGGTGCCGCTCGAGGAGCCGGTGCTCGTGTTCACGCTCACACTAACCGTCTTTCTGGTCGGCCGTTCCTGATCAGGAGACTCGGTCTGCTTGGCATCGTCGGTTTCGTCGTTCGGCTCGTCTTGGACTCAATCGGCCCCGATCCGATCAACACTCCGGTGGTGGTCGTGGGTTGACACACGGCCGCTTCCCAGCTCCGATGCTTTGTCCCAAATCAGACGGATAGCCGAGTCCGATTCAGGTATCGGATTGTTTGAGATTCAGGAGAGCTGGCTCCGGATTGTTTTCGACGATATCTTCGAACGTCGATCGAGTCTCTACTGCCGAATCGGCCTCATACGTTGGACCGCCGGAAGCAAATCGATCATCGAACATCCCGGGATCATACTCTGGCGTGGTGATAATCGTCTCTGTCCTCTCTTTGTGTGACCTTATAAAAGTAGGATTAAGATCGATCCGTTTCTCTACTGTATGTGGTACTTTCTCAAACAATCGCGTATGAAATTGATACATTGCATAGCGGACAGATATTGATCAAAACTTCCAACCAAACTCTTATTATGCCTTTCTCCGTCTTTGGAGTATATAGCGGAGACGGTTTCCTCCGATTCGTCTGTTTTCCCGAAATTGGTCCACTCATAGCACCCCCATCCCCTTCTCCGAAGTAGTGAGCGCTCAGTACAGGTGATATGGTGACCACCAAACGAGAAAAAGATGCATCCGACCTTCCCGACGGGTGCAGGCACCATCGTTTTCCGCATATGAGGGGTACGAGCGGCGAGGAAAATCATGAGCAATACACCGACCGACACCGGAACGGACTCCGACGCTGGGTCAGCCCGGAACAGAGAGACACTGAACACGGACGTGATGCAGTGGTTGAGCGCCCTTGTCGCCCTGATCGGGTTATACCTCGTCGCCTCGCCGTTTATCTTTGAGGCGACAGACGCAGCAACGTGGAACGATACGCTCGTTGGAACAGGTATCTTTCTGCTTGCCGGGTACAACTTCTACCGACTGTCGAAGGATCGATTGGCAAGTGTCGCCGTTGCATCGCTGACTATCTTGCTCGGCCTTTGGACAGCGATCGCACCATACGTCATGGAGATGGGGAGCAACGAACTTGCAATCGGGACCACGCTCTCCGGCCTGGCTGTCGCTGCCCTTTCGGCCTACAACGCATACGCGAACGGGAAAGCCGACGCACCAGACCCCGTCCGCACTCGCGCCTAACTCACCTCTTGATGGCTCTTTTCGAGTTCCTGGCGCGCATCGTAGCCCGAGTACGATCCGGACCAGACAGTTCTCCTTCTGACAGGGAGAGCTGAGTGTTCCATACGCATGTATTCATAACTCTTCTAATCAGTGTATAATTCGAATTAAAGAATTTCGAACCCAATTGTGACTGATCCAGATCGATACTTGGTATCGCACTCACCTCCTGGAAATAGTGTCTAACAAATAGGGACATTTCCTTCTAAAGGACTTTCGGGGTATGCAGGAACGGGCTTGAACATGCATGGTCGGGTGGTACTCCTATGTCTCGAGAGACAGGTGGTGAGAACCGCGTGGTCGCGATCTGTACTGAGTGCGGAACAGCCCACGCAGCAGTAGTCTGTGCAAACAATAGAATTCGACCGATCGGTACAGACGACTGTCCCTGCGGCAGCCAGAATTTTAAAATAATGGATTGATCAGTACCGCCCATACAGTGAGCACTATAGCTTAGACTTAGAGCGTGTTGCCATTCACGCGAAGCCACCCACGCCTGTCTTTCCAATCGAGAATTGAGAATTATTCGTGCTCATTCTCGGAGGTCGCAATCTTTTGCGTTCGGGCAAGAGATGATATTTTAGGCCGTACAGTGGACATTGAGGATAGTTTGTGTGGCTGTATCAACGAGCGCAGTCAGTTAGTCAATCTTAGTCGATCCTCGACCCGCCGAAACGCCAGATCACGAAGGCGCTCGAAACTCACGAACGCGAATTTCGTGGCGAACCAGTCAATTCATTAGCCAAAACTACGAACGCTCAGACGGTTTTGTCCGAACAAGACACACTGCTGTCAGTGGCACCATCGACCTCCCGTATCGATTCGCCTGACTCGGGAATCCTCGTCCTTCAGGGCAGAGAGGATGTCAAACCGTAGATCTGATTCCATCGCTGGAATCCAAGACTCATCAATTGTTGATCCGATTGATGAACGACTACGAGTCAGACCGGTAGAGAACAAAACACCAATTAGACGGCGGCGCGAAGCCGAACGGACCTAAACGAGCAAGTCCATACCCATTTAGTCCACCGCTGGATCATCGATATCTCTTTCGTGGACCCATACCGTCGAAATTCGGGCCCCCTCGATGCTCGTTACCTCAACGACGTGACCGGCGACCTCGACGCGGTCGCCAGGTTCTGGTGCGCGGTTGAGTTGTTCGAGTACCAGTCCACCGATCGTTTCGACCGCCTCGCTTTCGAAGTCCCCAGCGAGGGCCTCATTCACTTTCGACAATTGGACTCCGCCGTCAATGTCGTACCCCTCATCGTCGCGCCGCCGTATCGACGGTTCGCGCTTATCGAGATCAAACCCGTCTCGAAGGTCTCCAACGAGGGCCTCAACGACGTCTTCAACCGTTGCAATCCCCTCGAATGCTCCCCACTCGTCGATGACTGCGGCCATCTGCTGTCGATCCTCCCTGAACTGTAACAGGAGATCGCTAATTGCCATCGTCTCCGGGACGATGCGAATCTCGCGGACGAGGTCACCAACTCTCTCGGCATCCCCATCGGTCACCTCTGCTCGCAGCACGTCCTTGACATCGACGAATCCAACTACTTGATTACCGTCGTTGGCCTCGAGAACCGGATAGCGCGTGTGTCCGGCCTCTAAGACGATCGAATGCAGTTCGGATAGTGTGGCATCCGCCGGAACGCTCACCACGTCCGGTCGTGGGACCATGACCTCCCGCACTACGATATCGTCAAGGTCGAAGACGCGCTCGATCATCGTCACTTCTGCCAGGTCAATGCCCCCTCCCTCACCGGATTGTGTTAGTACCCGAAGGAGCTCCCGCTCACCGAGTGTCTCATCCGTTTCGGAAGCGGGCGGCACACCGAGCGACCGCGTGAACGCGTTGGCCGCCCCGTTGAAGACGACAATGCCCGGATAGAGTAGGTAATAGAAGGCCTTCATTGGCGGGGCGAGGAACAGCGAGAGTCGCTCGGTCTGGGCGATTGCGAGCGTCTTCGGTGTGAGTTCACCGAAGACGACGTGGAGAAACGTGATGATACTAAAGCCGATTGCGAACGCGACGACATGGATGAGAGTCGCCGGGAGAACCGATTCCAGGATGGGCTCGATGAGCGCCGCCACTGCGGGTTCGCCGACCCATCCCAATCCGAGCGAGGCGATGGTGATGCCGAGTTGTGTCGTGGCGAGGTAGTTGTCGAGATTCGTCATCACCTCCTGGAGCGTCCCCGAGCCGGGCCGCCCCTCTTCGACGAGCTGGTCGACCGATGTCCCCCGAATTCGAACGAAGGCGAACTCTGCAGCGACAAAAAAGCCGTTTAAGACCACGAGAATCAGCGCTAAGACGAGTTGTGCCGCCGAGAGCGCAACGTCTACCATCGGCCCTCCCAGAAAGTACTGCCGTTCAATTGTGGTGTGTCCATAGCTATACATCTCGCCCCAATGACTAAAATCCTCTAAGTGGTTCGCGGGTGACCGACTGGTGTCAATGTATTTATCGGTCTGTTTCTTTCCAATCGCCCGGGTCCCCTTCACGGAATTCACCCTTGGCATGGCGTTCACGGGGCCAGAAGGTGACACCCAGCAGTACGACGTAGAACACGCCCACAACGACAACCACAGCAATCCCGGGGATACGGGCGATTCCAGCGGTTGTCAGCCAGTCCTGGCGCGGCGCGAACGCTGTAATCCTGAAGACCCACGCGACCAATAGGACACTGAGCAGAGCAAGGTACACACGCCGGAGTCGGTTTGCGAGTGCTTCGTAGAACGAGACTTTCAGCGTCGGCCGGCGATAGTCCTTACTCAGTTCCGCTCGCCAGTCGTGGCTTTCAGTGCCCTGGGACGGATCGAGGGCGTTTGCGAACAGGTTCTCCTGGATGACTCGAGTGCGAGAGCGAAAGACATCGTAGTCCCGGTACCGCCGTGCTTCGATGCCCAGAAAGACGGTGACGACAACGATACCGATCAGCACGATATAGTGTGGGTTATCGGTACTCGAAAACGCCCACGTCAAGATTGCTGCCATCAGCGTTACCGCCCACGTCGTCGTCTCGTCGAGGCGCTGGCGCCACGTCCCCACTCGGTCGATCTCTCCGCGGTAGGCGTGGGCCATCACCGAACCGAGTCCCGTGCTGTCGTCAACCATTTTGCGGCCGACCTCCCGTTGGTCTGGTGCTGTTGGGTCGAACTCGTCTCTACTCGAATCGGTCATAGAGGAGAGACAACTCCTCGTTCCATAAGCAGCTATGGTGACGGCGTAATCTGAGTGTCATGTACTGGAGAACATCGAACAGTACGCATCTGTATGTATCGGTTGGTTCCGGCCAGAGGTTGTGAAACAAACGGATCTGCTGTGCTGCATCCAGCCTCTGTATCTTGCATGCATCTCTTGACAACGATTCGGCAGCTCGTCCAGAGTCTGCTGGGTACATTCAAGGGGGAAAGTATGTGATTCGGTAGGCATCTGTTGCTACCCACGCATACGGCACTCGGCGATGGGTATCTACAAAATTTAATCACGCTCGTTCCAGTCGAGGCCAGAAGAGAGAAGAGTCGTTGGTCCGCCGGGAAGCGGCTCGAGGGGGTGAGACAGTGTCCGAGACACTAAGTTAGGCGTCGGAGTCAGCGTAAACGCGAACCACCCCATCACCGAAGACAGCGATTTCGAATCCGGCGTATTGAAATTGAACCTGATCGAGTGCTGAGGATGATTACGACGTAAACAGGGCGTTCAGCGCGTCGGGGTCGATTGCTGTCTGGAGTGGCGGCAAGTCGATTGGGTCCGTGCCAGTTGCCTCTGCAACCGCAGAGACGACAGCATAGACTGGTGTGTTTGTACTGTCCTCTCCCCACGTCGTACTGGCTAAGACTCTCTTGTTAGATGAAGACTCGCTCATGGTTACCTGTGTGCTATCAGTTGACACAAACCCTCGTATACCGATTTGTCGTAAAAGGTTTGCCAAAGCAGAATGGGTTGTACACAATCAATTGTTCGTGCCCTTGGTAGAAATCCAGACAGTGCAGCCAGTCAACGGTTCGATAACCCAGTCGTGAGGTCACAGCCCGTACCCGGATAGCTGGCCCATCATATGCCTACTCAGTCGCCGGCAGCGTAAATCGGAAAGTCGCCCCCTTGCCGGACTCGGAGTCGACCCAGATCTCGCCGCCGTGACGCTCGACGATCCGCTGGCACAAGGCGAGTCCGATCCCCGTTCCCGCGTGCTCGTCGTGGCTGTGAAGACGCTGGAACACCTCAAAGATACGGTCCGTCTCCTCGGAGTCGATGCCGATGCCCTCGTCGCGAACGGAGATTATCCACTCATGACCAGCCTCTTTGGCGTCGACATGGATTCGCGGAGGCTCATCGCCGCTGTACTCGACCGCATTGCTCAGGAGGTTCTGGAAGACCTGCTGGAGCTGGCGTTCGTCACCCCGTACACGAGGGAGAGAGGCAACTGTGAGTTCGGCATTACTCTCTTCGAGTTTCACGTGCAGGTTGTCGGTTGCATCGTCAAGGACATCTTCCAGTGCAACCGGCTCGAGCGGCTCACCCTGCGTGTCGATCCGCGAGTACTCGAGAAGGCCGTCGATCATCTCGCGCATCCGCTCAGCCCCGTCAACAGCGAACGCGAGAAATTCTTCACCATCTTCGTCAAATGCGTCTTCATACCGTCGCTCGAGCAACGAGAGATAACTCGAGATCATTCGAAGCGGTTCCTGGAGGTCGTGGGAGGCGGCATAGGCGAACTGCTCGAGGCGCTCGTTCGATTCCTCGAGTTGCCGACGGTACTCTGTGCGTTCGGTGATGTCCTGGATCAGCAACATTCCTGCGTAGATGTCGTCGGCGCCGTCTCGAACGGGAAGCGTGTGCGCCAGCAGGTAGCGGTCGTGGTACTCCACTTCGAACGTTCGCGAGTCGCCGTCGAACACGGCGCGGAAATGGGGTTTGATCTCTTCGACCAGGTCGTCGGGGTAGCGCTCGTAGATCGAGACGCCGACGATCTCGTCCGGTGGAATCTCCAGTTCGCTCATTAGCTCGCCGCCGGCGACGGTGTAGGTAAGGTCCTCGTCATAGAGACCGACCGCCCCGTTCGGGAAGTTCTTGACAAGCGTCCGGTAGCGGCGCTCGCTCTCGGCAAGAGCTCGCTCACGTTCCTTGCGCTCGGTGATATCTCGGACCACGCCGACGCGGTTCTCCCCCTCGTCGGCGGTGAATGACGCAAACGTCACTTCGACGGGGACGTGGTCGCCGTCTGCCGTCTCGACGGTCGTTTCCAGCGTCGGATTGGCTGTCTCGTCGGTGGCCATCGCCGCCCGCATTTCAGCGGCCTCCTCGATAGCCGCCTCGTCGATAAGACGAGTGGCGTGGGCGCCGCGTAGTTCCTCGCGAGTGTAGCCGGTCAACGCGGCGAACGCGTCGTTGACCATCGTGTACCGCAAGTCGTCGTCGGCCACGTAGATGCCGTCGTTGATCGTTTCAACAATGCGCTCGTACTTGGCGAGCTCCCGGGTCCGTTCCTTTCGCTCCGTGACGTCGCGGCCGATCCCGGCCAGCACCGGCGTTCCGTCGGGGTCCTCGAGTCTTGTCGCGACGAACTCGTACGGGATCCGGTCACCCGCTTTGGTCAGGATTCCTGCCTCGACGCGAGTACGCCCGGTTTCGAACACTTCGTCAATCGCGGCCGCGGTCGACTCGTGATCCTCCTGGCTAAAAAACTCCACCGAATGCATAGATCCGATCTCTGCGTCCGAATAACCGGTCACTTCGGTCAGGGCCTCGTTCCAGCGCTGGAACGTGCCGGATTCGTCGATGACGTAGAATACGTCGTCAACAGCGGCGAGGATGCCGTCGGTGTACTCCTTGTATCGCCCGAGCCGTCGTTCGCGCTCACGCAGTCGACGTTCCGTCTCAGTACGATCGATCGCCGCGGCGAGGACGTTTGCGATGTTCGTGACGAAAGCAACGTCACTGTCGGTAAACTCGCGGTGGCTTGTCGTGTGGACGCCAAAGACACCCCACGGATCGTCGACAGTCCCGATAATGACGCTGATTCCGCTCACGACGTCGTGTTCGGTCAGCAGCTCAGGGCCGGAAAAGCGCTCATCCGTACGGAGGTCGTCGACGATAACCGGCGCTTCGGAAAGCAAGGTATAGCCCGCCTGTGAATCCAGATTGGTGGTGGCGGTCGCTGAACCTACGAGACCATCGTGCCAGCCGACACCCTCCTTAAGCAGGACAGCATCGCCGTCGGGGTACAGCTCGAGTACTTTCGCATACTCGGCCTCGAGGGTCTCGGCGACGGCGACCGCGATGTCGTGCATCAACTGGTCAAGGTCGTTCGTCCGGAGGGCCTGTTGTCCGAGTTCGGCGACGACTTCCTGTTGGCGGACCTGCGGGTCGGGTCCCGTATCGGTCTCGGAAGTCGAATCCATTTGGAGTGTGTTACTCAGGTGTCAGGGGTAAAGCCTTCTATATTGCTCTGCGAATTCTTCATTAAATCATTTTGATACTACATCACCTTTTTGGATGGCTTCCCGCCATTTTCGTGATGGGAGCCACCGTGTATCTCCTCGGGAAACTGTACGAGTAAGCCGGTGACTCGAGGATTCCGATACGTAGATCGATGACAGAGGACGGCCACCTGGGGAGTGGCCGGGTTATGGTGGTGCGATTTCCGTCCGCTTCGATGCCTAACGGTCTGTATCCTCTGGCATAGGAGGGTATCAGACCGGGCTGACCTCCACCGATAAGTGACAAGGCTGTTGGCCCGTCGTATTCATGCCCGTGCGCTCACGATGTTACGGCCTCAATTCAGTACGGAGAAGCAGTTTTACTCACGTAGCTAACGTCCGCTGCACGTCGATCGCTCGAAAATAGAAGTGTTGTAGCCGCTACGTGCGGTTTGAATATTCGGGGATACGTTATCGCCGAGCCATAGGCGCGACACTGATTCCGGAGGTGTTCGGAGTGGTGGAACTGGGTCATTGGAACCGATCTTCACTTCTGGGCCGGGATACCGTCATCTCGAGTTTCGATCGAGGTCGAGTCCATGTATCGACCGCCGAATAAATGTCGATAGTCGTAGAATTGGATGACACATGCGTCATTCGCCTTCCGTAATTGTCAGACCTCCCTACAGCAAGCGCCGTTAAGGGGCAAGGTAACCTTGTGGCGCAAGGAACGCGCGCCACGCTCAAGAGTTGGTTGATAGATTGAAAACGGACGTTTCGTACCCTCAGCCCTTCTGTTGATGGCAGTGGAACCCTTGATAACGGAGATTAGTGAGTTTGGGTAAGGCGGGTCGAGACGGCCAATACGGTTACGTTCACTGAGACCAATTCACTACCAGCGCGGGGGAGGGGGTTAGTCGTTGCCAACGTCGCCCTCATAGCCAATCAGCTACCACATCATTGTTTCCTCCGCGCTATTCCTATCCACTGGCTCTGTTGAAATCCTTAACCGATGATAGGTTTCAACGACCGTGCTGAATACAGCACGAGATTTAGTTCAATCTCCGAAGTGGTGAGCGCTCAGTACAGGGTGTTCAGTGACCGGTTGCCTATTCCAGCCCCGGTTTTACGCCGTTGAGTGCTGGAAGAGTGAGTGATGGCTCTAACTCAAATCGACCACATGAACGACCAGATGGGAGAGTGCATCGACATCTGTCTCGAAGCCGCTCAAGCGTGTGAATGGTGCGCTGATGAATGTGCTGGTGAAGGCGAAGGGATGGCCAAGTGCCTTCGTCTCTGTCGGGATGTCGCCGATCTCACGACGCTACACGCACGCTTCATGGCACGGAACTCGAACTACAGCACGCAACTTGCAGAAGCCTGTGCTAGTGCATGTGATGAGTGTGCGGACGAGTGCGAACAACACGATGAAGAACACTGTCAGGTGTGTGCTGAAGTGCTTCGCGAGTGTGCCGAATCCTGCCGGGAGATGACGTCAACGTAGAACCCGCAACCAATTCTGCCCATCCACAAACCTTTTTCGTCACCAGCGTATTGTCGGCTTGAATAACCCTGTACGATGCTAGAAATCATACGCTATGGCTCGTGAGACAGCCCCCTCCCGAGAGGAGATTGAAAGACGAATCCAACAGGTCGGAAAATACTCCCACGCGGTCCGTATAGGATTGATAATCATCCTCACTGCGTTTCTGTTAGCCGTTGGTGCCGTCCTTCCCGCAAATCTTGACAGTCCCTCACAGGCAATCGAGTCGATACTTATGCCGCTTACGTTCGTCGGACTGGGGACCATCCTGTACGGAATTGGAATGCACCTTCACTTGATGCATTTGAATCTCGTCCGCCAGTTACAGCCCGAATCGACGGACGACCAACGGTCAGCTCCTGACTCAAAGGACTGATTTCAAGCGACACGCAGTACCGAGTATGCTCAGTTCGCACTTCTACTGAGCGAGCCGTTCACTGGGTTTGGCGTGAAACAAACGAAGCCGTTGTGCTGAACTCATTCTCTGTATTCAGCACCCGATTCCTATCAACGGCTGAGGATTTCAACAGAGTCAGAAAAGTGAAATCAGTCGATCCACAGTGCCGAAGACGGCTCCAGGTCCTCAGCGTCCTCCGGCACTGGACGCCCATAAAGCTCGAGCGCCTCGGCCAGGTTCTCGAGGGCCTTTGCTTTCGTCTCGCCCTGGCTGGCGATCCCAGTCGTCTCGTCAGTTGCAACGTACCAGTCGCCCTCGTGGGTGAGCGTGACCGTCTCGTCGCCTGACTCCCGCCGTGGTCGCGTCCCCATACCTGTGATGACTGTACTCAACGGAAAGTCCTGCGACGCGAGGGAGTCCGACCTCGAGCGCGTGGAGGCAGCTGGGGCGGTTCGCGGCGTTACTCGATCTGGCGGACGGCGTCCTCGAGGTGGTCAGTGATGGCGTAGGACTTCTCGAGGCGCCGGCACTCGGCCTCCTCGTCGGGCTCTAATTCCTCGATATAATCGTCGAGGTGCATTCACTCGAAGTAGGGATGGCAAGGGTTTGAATGCTCGTGAACGCCAGCCGCTACTCGCGTTCGTCGGCCTCGAGGATCGTGGTCAGCAGCTCGAGTTCTCGCTCGAGGTCCTCGTCGCCGATGGCTTCGGCCTCGGTTGCGAAGTGGTCACGGAACGTCCGCAATCGAGCGGCGTACCGCGCGGAGACGGTGAGTGGCGTTGACCGCTGCTCCCACTTGCCGAGACGCCCTGGCGCCGGCGGATCGGCGATACCGTCGTCCGTGGCGACGAGCGTCTCGTCTCGCTCGTGTATCGTCCAGTTCTTCAGCAGGTCGGCGTACCGCGCGAGGAGGATAGCCTTGCGGACCGCGTCGGTGTCGTACATCTCCGCGCTGTCGTCCGGAAACGTGACGCGCTCGGTCGTCGACCTGGTCTCACCCGTTCGCGTCTCCCAGCTCGCCCGCAAAACAGGATTGGCCGCGTCCTCATTCCCGTCGTCGCCGTTCACTTCGTCGGTTCCGACGTCGGTTCGCTCGAGCTGGACGAGGACGACGCCGCCCTTCGCTGCCCCGTCCGTCCGCGGGGAGGGAAACAGCGTGTGGACGTGCATGACCGGTCCGTCCCCTTCGTCGGCGCCGGTCGTTCCGTACACTCGCGCGACCTCGTAGTCATCCGCCTCGAGTTCGAGCGAAAGGTCGTACACGAGCGGCGTCACCATGTACTCGAACTCCTCCCCGAGGCGGCGCTCGAACTCGTCCGTGGAGTGGACGCTGTAGTAGTTCGCGCCTCGAACGCGCGTAAGCTGGTCGACCAGCTCCGCGTTGAAGTCGACGCCGATGCCAACCACCGTCATGTGGTGGCCGGCTTCGGCGTTCTCTTCGAGCCCGGCACGAAGTTCGTCGGCGTCGGTCTCTCCCGCGTTGATCTGGGCGTCGGTCAGCAGGATCGACCGGGTCTCATACTCATCGGCTGTCGGGCCGGAATCGTCGGCCGCGCCGTCACTCCGGTAGTCGGCGAGCAGCTGCTCGCTCGACTCGATTCCCGCCGATACGCTGGTTCCGCCCCCGGCCTCGACGTCCGCCCGGATGTGTTCGCGGATGGCGTCCATGTCGGTCGTATCGACCGATCGGAGTGGTTTCGCCACGTGCGCTTCGGTATTGAAGAGCACGACGCCCAGTCGATCCTCGGGCCGGAGCTGTCGCGTCAGATCGACCAGCGCCTCTTTGGCGACGTCGATCTTCGGGCGTGACGTGTCGCCCTCGGCGCGCTTTCGGTTGCCGTACGAGTCGTAGTAGTACTCCTCGAAGCTCGAGCGCATCGACCCCGAGATGTCGAGCACGATCACCAGGTTCAGCGCGGGCCGTTCGAACGCGGACTGGGAGCGCCCGGACTCGAGCCCAACCGAGAGGAACCGTTCGGCTTCCCCGGAGAGCGGGTCCGGGGAGACGGCGGCGGAGTGGGTCGGACAGAACAGCGAGTCGCACGATCCGTCACCCCCGGTGTCGAAGTAGTAGTCGTGAAACAGGCCCTCGTAGGCCATGCTCTCGGGGACCGGAAGGTAGCCCTCGGAGACGTTCCGTCTGAACGTTTCTACGTCGGCGGCACCACCGGCGGCGAGGCCGATACTATCGTCGGCTTCGGTCGTAACGGCCGAAGCGCCGTTGGCGCTCGCGTTGCCGTTCCCCCCAGAGTCAGACGGATCGTACTGCCAGTCGTCTATCCCGTTGCGATCGTCGCTCAGTGAGCGAGCCGAACAACCGGCGAGCGCGGCAGCACCACCGACGCCGAACAACCGAACAAATTGTCTCCTGGAAGGCATGTCGTCTCTATCGATCGTTCGCGGAGTCCCGTATAAAAGGTAATCCAAGCTGAAATTTCGACTGTAGCGTTCCGCGAGCCCGAGCGTGTTTCGAGCCAGAAAAACCGGACTGCTTCTGATACTCATGGGGAAACGACCCATCACCCGTGAGTGAAGGCGCCGAACCCCCCGAATTACTGGCTCTCCTCGACGACGAGTACGCTCGAGCGATCCTCACCAAAACCAGCGTCAAACCAATGTCCGCCAGCACCCTGAGCGACCGCTGTGACGCGTCGCTCCCGACGATCTACCGTCACCTCGAGCGACTCCGGGAGTATGACCTGCTCAGCGAACAGACCGAACTCGTACCGGACGGCAACCACTACAGCGTCTACGCGGCCCGCCTCGAGCGACTTGAAGTGACCCTCGAGGACGTCGACCAACCAACGATGGCCTTCTCGAGAACGTGAGTCGATTGCTCGGACTGGGAGCGATCACATACTCGCTGTACGGAACGAAGTAGGGACTGGGGGCGGTGTCGACGGGTAGGAACGGTACGACCTGGGTGCTGTTGACACCTATTTTGCAGCAGTATTTGAGCGCGAACCACACAATCACACGTACCTTTTCTCGTCGGGTTCGCTCGCGTTGCTCGTTCATCGCTCCTCCAAAAATCTACGCTAAAAAGCCGCTCGCTCCCGCTGGTCGTTCGCGGGTGCAGCGCTTGTACCTCGAGTGTAATGGTACATCCACCACCTATACTTATCGGTCATTACCTTCGCAAATCGAGCCAGCCCTCGTGCGACATTCGCACTTTGTATTCAGCACAACTACCATAACCTGTCACAACCAAAGAGTTTTAACAAATCCAAAATGGCAGTATGTCTATTTCGCAACCTCACAAACTCATTCCTCGCGGTCAGATAACCGCGAAGAGAGACGATCCAATTTCGCCCGTACGGACTCACGACGCTCGTGTGTCGTGTTCGGTTGATAGGCTATCGAGACCACGTTTCCGTCCTCGAGAGAGATTGTGAGGGCACTTCCGCTCGTCTGAGCGGGCGCTGGTAAGCGGTCAACGGCCACCGTTTTCTCGTCAACCACCTGGTTGTCTTCCTCGAGCAGGATCACGGCGGTTTCGTCATCCTCGATTCGGTCCACGATCCCAGTGTAGGTCTCGGTCATGTCTTACCCCAGAGCAGGGGCGACAGCCTCATCAAATCCACTGGCATCGATCGCTGTGCCAACTGGGCGCGGTGCCCTGGCGCTCGTCTCACTTTCATCAGACTCGGGTTTTGCCTCGCGGATATCCGCTGCATTGGTCGAGAACGACTCGCTCGTCTGGACTTCGAACGACGTCCCATCAGTTCGAACGACAATATCCCCATGGACGGGCGTCCAGTACGTGCTAATTCCACGGTCGGCAAACCGCTCGAGGACCACGTCACTCGGGTGGCCGTACTGGGAGTCGTACGCGCTCGAGATGATTGCAACCTCGGGATCAATGGCGTTCACGAACGCCTCGCTCGAAGAGGTCGCCGACCCGTGGTGGCCGGCCTGATACACGTCGGCCTCAAGGGTGTCTCCCCACTCGTCGAGCATTCGAGATTCGGCTGTGGATTCGGCGTCACCAGTCGTCACGTACCGGAACTCACCGAATTCGATGGCCAACACCACATCGTTGTTTACAATTTCGTCTCGATCCGCACCCGCTGGTGGATTCAACACTCGAGCAGAGACGTCGCCCTCGATCTTCTCGTACTGCTCGTTGTTGCCCCGGCAGGTGAGGGTTGTGGTGGGCTCGCCCGCCCGGGCGGTGCCGGCGACCGCGCCGTAGGTCTTGCCCATCGTGGGCTGGGCCTCGATCAGCACGTCGTCACGCTGCTCGATGGCGTTAGTGATGGCGTCGGTGGTCCGGTCGCGGGCGGCCTCGATCGTGAGGGCGTCCTCGCCACGGTAGCCGTCGGAGGTCCAGTCCCAGCCGTCGGTGACCGCGCGGTGACGGAGTGCGTTCGGGAGGATGGCGTGGTGTTCGACGTCCTCGGGTTCGACGGCCTCGATCGGGGCGGGGAGCTGGTCGGCGTAGCCGCGTTCACGCGCCGTGTCGAACACCTCGCGCCAGGTGTCCGTCGAGAGCCCGCCGGGCACCCAGTCACCGCACGAGATCACGCCCAGTTCCATCCCGAGTAGGTGGAGGCCGTTGCCCGTGGCGCCGTGGCGCCAGCAGCGGAAGGTCTCGCCGTCCTCGCTTACCATGAAGTTCGAGCCGGTGCTCGAGCCGTGGAACGGGTGTTCGCGTCGCTTGCCTTCGGGGTAGCGTCGCCGCGAGAGGACGTCGTACACTCCGACGTCGGCGTCCCGATCTCGGTCACCGTGGGTGCACCGCCCGGTCCCGTGGGCGTAGCCGTGGTCGGGCTCGTCGTCGTCGGTCATCCAGGGTTCGATGAGGTCGCGGAGGTCATCCTCGTCGATGGTGGCGAGTTCGTCGGGGCCGCGCAGCGGGCCGTAGTAGTTGCCCGACGGGTGGCGCGAGCCGGGGCCGACGACGTAGGACTGCGGGGCCGCCTTGATGTGGCCCAGGTTCTCGCCCGTCTCGGGGTCGTCGAGTGGGATGTCGTTTTCGAGGCCGGGCACCAGCAGGAATCGGTGGTTGCTTGAGCGCGAGCCCGACGCCTGCCACGGCGTCTCGGGGAGGCGATCGACGAGGTCGGCCAGGGCGCCGGGTTCGTCCTCGTCGAGGATCGCGAGGTCGCCCCGGGCGGCGATGCCGTAATTGTGACCGGCCTCGAGGAGCGTCTCCTCGGTACGCTCGCGATCGGTTCCCTTCTCCCCCGGCGGGATCGGGATGAACACCTTCCCGAGGTCGGCGAGCGGCGCTGGGACGCCCGTCATGGCGCACACCTCCCGTCATCGAGGGCAGGGCACGGCTGGTCGTCCTCGAGGATGTAGCACCCGCAAAACTCGCACACGGGTGGCTCGAGTTCGACGGTGAGGCTCACCGCGACCACCCCTGGCGACGGCTACTGAGAGGGTGTTTGTAAACCCCGTCTATGGACGGATTTTCCGCGAATTTCCTTATAAGAGGATGGGACCGCCCGGATTTGAACCGGGGTCACGGGCACCCAAGGCCCGAAGTATACCAGGCTAACCCACGGTCCCGTGTCCGTACTTCTGGGCGCGGTGCGTAAAGGCTTTCGTTTGTGAATGGACGCGCTTTTCACCTCTGGTGGTGTGTCAGCCGACATGGTCACCGGTCTCGAGATCCTGATCCTCGTCGTCGCTCTCGCGTTCGTCTTCGGCGCCTCTCGACTCATCGACACCGTTCGACCGCTCTTCGCCAACGCGGTCGCCGGGTTGCTCGTCCTCCTGGCCGTGCAGTGGCTGTTCGTCTTCGAGATTACCATCACCCCGATCGTGCTCGTGATCGTCGCCCTCGGCGGCGTTCCCGGAGCGCTGCTAATCGTGTTACTGTCGATTACCGGCGTCGCGTTCGTCTAGGGCGCCTCGAGACGACGTGGTCGCCGCTCGAGTGTTGCTTCGAGCGACGAACCGGATAGGCAAAATCAGTTCTCGAGCACGCGAGCGACGTCGTCGTCGGTCGCTTCGTCGAAGTCCGCCGGGTCGACCGTCGGCCAGGTCTCGTACTCGTGATCGTCGTCCCAGTTCGACAGCAACGCCGCGACATCCTCGTCGGTCGCTTCCGGCAGGTCGTCCTGGACGCTTTCGTCGACGACCACCTCGTCGAAAATCGAGCCGAACGTCGCGACGATGCGGTCCTCGTGTGCCGTCGGGTCGAGGTGGAAGTGAGCGATCGCGTCGACGCTCGAGAGTCGTTTGGTAAGGACGTACGCGAAGTGAAACACCTGCTTCGGCGGGGCGTAGCGCAGGAGCATGTCCAGGGAGTGAAAGCAGATCCGGACGTGGTACTGCTCGCCCCACTGCTCGCAGAATTCGCTGATTGTGACGCCGAGGGCCGACAGATCGGTCGGGTCGTCGATCGCATCGACGACGAACGGGGCGGAGTAATCCGGCCCCGTGGTAGCCTCGGCTGCACGCAGGACGTCGCCCACGGAGATGATGCCGAGTTTTGCTGGACCGTCGCTGGCCGTCGGCCGACAGTCCGTCTGGGCCCCGGCGAACGAGACGCGCAACTCGGCGACCTCCGAACACGACTGACAGAGGTCGTGGCAGGCGTCTACTGGCTGGTTCGTTTCGTGAACGAGGAGCACGTTCGACGGTGCCTCGATCGATTCGGGGATACTCGGTTCCATGGTGGCGACGTCGAGTCGACGTTAGGCGAAGGATCACAGGCCCCGCTCATTACTGTTCTGGCCGCTGACAGCCGCGACATAACCGTTGTGGCCGGTTTCGACCGGAACGTTCGCTCGCCCGCACATACATGTATCTCACGTCAGTAGTGCCAGCCATGCAGATCGGACTCTGCTCTGACGTGCATGGGAACCTCGTCGCGCTCGAGGCCGTCCTCGCGGACCTCCCCGACGTCGACGCGCTGGTCTGTGCGGGCGACGTCGTGGGTTACAACCCCTGGCCGGCCGAGTGCGTCGACCGGCTACGGGACCTCGAGGTGCCGACGGTGATGGGGAACCACGACCGGGCGGTCGCTCGAGAGACGACGTTTCGGTTCAACGCGATGGCCGCGGCGGGGGTCGAACTCGCTCGCGAACGCCTGACCAACGACCAGCGGGAGTGGCTCGCCGAGTTACCCGACGAGCGCCTCGCGTTCGATGGCCAGGTGAAAATCGTCCACGGCCACCCCGCGGATCCGGACCGGTACACGTACCCGCGGGACTTCTCGCCGCGGCTGCTCGAGGACGAGTCGGTGCTGGTGCTCGGTCACACCCACGTCCAGCACGTCGAACGCTATGCCGAGGGGATCATTGTGAATCCGGGCAGCGTCGGCCAACCGCGAGACGGCGACCCCCGGGCAGCCTACGCCATCCTCGATCTCGACGCGCTCGAGGTAGAAACGCGTCGCGTCGCCTACGACGTCGAGCGCGTCCAGCAGGCCGTGGCCGAGGCGGGCCTCCCCGAGAAGATCGGGACGCGGTTGGCTCGAGGCGAGTGAAGCGAGCCGGCGTGAATTGAGCGCGAGCAGTGCGCGAACGGTGCGGTAGAGGTCACTCGGGACAAGAGGTCGGTCTATCTGGCCCGGGACGACCGACCGTTCCGGCTGGCTCGAGGGGAGCGACCGATCCGACCAACTCGAGGCGAGTCCTGGCCCCATCCAGCGACGACGGCTCGTCGCTCACCCGCGCTGGGACTCGTCGACCGTGCCGTCGGTGCCCGCCGGACTGTCGTGCTTGTCCTCGACGTCGTCGTCCTCCGCCGTCGTGGTCGCGGTCGACTCGGTCGCGCTCTCGTCCGAGGATGGCGGTTCCTCGCTGTAGCCCAGTTCGAACCACAGCTTCGCCGTACAGTCCGTTCCCTCCGATTCGCCCTCGGAGTGGCGAGCGAGGAACCCGTTACACCGGTTGTGCTCGATGACGTTCGAGAGCGACGCCAACGACCCACACTCCGGGCAGTCGATGGCGTAGCTGCCGTCGTGCTGGTGCCAGCTATCGGGCGTCAGATCCATATAGGCCGCGTCCTCGGTGTCGTGTTTCGTCATAGCGGATAAACGGGTTCTCGAGGGATAATCATCAACCCGGCGAGAGCAACCCCGGGCTCGAGACGCTCACTCTGTTTCCTTCTTTACGCCCCAGGCCAGCGTCAGATCGATCTCTTCGCGGCGGCCGCCGAGCATCGGGGACCGTTCCTCGACTTCGAGGTCGTAGGTGACCTGGGCGTCCGGCGAGAGCGTCACCACCTTGTTCCCGACGGAGATGTTGGCGTCGCCACCGCTTCGAATTTCGCGGGCGAGTTCCTGTAGCCGGTCGGCCACTTCCTCTCTCGTGAGTTCGTCCTTGTAGGTCGTCGTGTCGGCCATGGGCTACGGGCCACGACCGGTCGCAAAAACCTTGGCCCCGAATCGCGTCGTAAGGGTTCGGTTACCGGGGGAAGAGAACGATTACCGCGGGAGAGGGAGCATTCGCGCACCGCTTCAGACGAGCGGCTCGAGCAGTTCCTCACCTGCCTCGAGTAGATCCCGAACGCGCTCGTCGCGCTCGGCTTCGGCGTAGACGCGCAGAACCGGTTCGGTCCCGCTCGGGCGGACGAGCACCCAGGAGCCGTCCTCGAGGGTCAGTTTGAACCCGTCGGCCGTGTTGACGGTCGCGACCGGCGTTCCCGCGACCGTGTCGGGGATTTCGTCCTCGAGCGCCGCCAGAACAGCGGCCTTCTCGTCGTCGGGACAGGCAACGCTGACTTTCCTCTGAGTGACGTCGCCGTGGGTCTCGAGCAGGCGGTCGACCCGGTCGTCGATCGGTTCCGCAGCGTGCACGACGGCCGCGAGCAGGCCCATCAGGACGCCGTCTTTCTCGCGGACGTGGCCGCGGACGGTGAACCCGCCCGACTCCTCGCCGCCGACGAGGGCGTCGTGATCGGCCATCGCCTCGGCGACCCACTTGAAGCCGACGGGCACCTCGTGGACCGACTCACCGTGGGCCTCGGCAATCCGGTCGATCAGGAAGGTCGTCGACACCGTCCGAATCGCCGGTCCGTCGTTCGACTCGAGCAGGAAATCGTAGAGCGCGGCGAAGAAGAGATTCTCGTCGAGGAGACCGCGATCGGGCGTGACGACCGCCACGCGGTCGGCGTCGCCGTCGTTGGCGATTCCGAGCGCTGCGTCCCCCTCGGTGACCGCCTCGACCAGTTCCTCGAGGTTCTCCGCCGCGGGTTCGGGCGAGCCACCGCCGAATTCCGGATCTCGAGAGCACCGAAGGCGCTCGACGCTCGCCCCGACACGTTCCAGGAGGGCGTCGGTCGTCCCCCGGCCGCTGCCGTGCATCGCGTCGTAGGCGATGGGCAGTCCCTCGAGTGCGTCTTCGGGGTCGATATCCCCGGCAATTGAGCGAACGACCTCGAGACAGGCCTCGGCGTGTGCGTCGACGAGGTCGACCTCGCGAACCGACCCGTGTTCCGCCTCGGGCAGTGGATCGGGGACGCCGAGCGAGTCCGCGATGGCGTCCATGACCGGGGGGAGCGCCGGGGCGCCGTCGTCGGGGATGAACTTGATGCCGTTGTACGACGGCGGGTTGTGCGAGGCCGTGATCACGACCGCCGCCGAGAGGTTCCGGTCGACGACCGCGTGGGCATACAGCGGCGTCGGCCGGTCGCGGTCGCTCAACAGGACGTCGAAACCGTTGGCACACAGGACGCGGCTGACCTCCTCGGCGAACCCGCGGGAGGTCTCGCGGGCGTCGTAGCCGACGACGACCGGCGCCGTCTTCCCCTCCTCGCGGAGCGTCGTCGCGATAGCCTGGGCGACCATCCGCACACGCGGTGCGGTGAACTCCTCGAGCGTGGCTCGCCAGCCGTCGGTGCCGAAGGAGATCGCTGCCCTGTCGTCGGCCGCCGTCGCGTCCGTTTCCGTCTCCGGATCCATACGCGAACCGTCGTCGCCCTGATCGAAAAAACCGACGCACGCACACGAGGTGACGGTAACGGCGTGACGTCCGGGTAGTCCAGGACTGACGGCCTCGAGCACCGAACCGCGGTTGTTTTGAGACACCGTCAAACTACGGTCATTCCAGAACGCAGTCGAACCACGGTCGATCCGAGACGCGGCCGGAAGAAGTAACGACTGGCTGTATCGAGTCCGTTTTACCGCGCGACCCGGTAGAGCGCGTATGGATGCCGCTCCACACGTCGTCGCCGTCTCGGGGAGCCTCCGCGAGGAGAGTACGACCCGGACGGCCCTCCAGTACGTCCTCGAGGCTGCAGCGGACGCCGGCGCCGAAACGACGCTGCTCGACCTCCGCGAGTACGACCTCCCCGTCTACGACCCCGACGTCGACGGCCAGGGGGACGGAGACGCCGCGAAGCAGCTCGTCCGCGACGCCGACGCGGTCGTCCTCGGGACTCCCGTCTACCACGGATCGTACTCCGGGGCCCTGAAGAACTTCCACGACTACTGCGGCTGGGACGAGTACGAGGACACCACTGTCGGCCTGCTAGCGACCGCCGGCGGCGGAACCTACGGGTCGACCCTGGACCACCTCCGGATCACCGTCCGGGGCGTTCACGGCTGGGTCCTCCCACACCAGGTCGGCATCCGGAACGCGTCCAGTCAGTTCGAGGCCGACCCGAACGCCATCGACGGCCGGGCGTTCGTCGACCCCGACCTCGAGGAGCGCGTCGAGAAACTCGGCCGGCTGCTGGTCGAGTACGCGTTCATCTCACCCGAGGTGACGACACCGAGAGCGTCGGACTCGAGTTCGGGTTCGGGTGCAGGTACAGAGTCGAGTTCGGGCTCGGGTACCAGCGACTGAGTGAAAATCGAACCGCCGGACGGAACTCAGACCGATTGCAGGTATTCGGTCTGCAGTTCCTCGTCCGTATAGTCCTTCCCGTGGACCTCCTTCATGTGATTTCTCGCCAGTTCGATCGCCTCTCTCTCGTCTTCGGACTGGACGACGAATCGGCAATCGTTTGCCGCCGATTCGCAGTCGAGTTTGTGTGCTGTCGTCATGTGTGTGTTCGTTGCCGCCAGTCGCCTCCCTCAGTCGTCGCCAGCCGCCCCGTCCTGGACGTGGGCGGCGATTTGCTCGGCCTCCCCGTAGAAGGTCTCGAGATCGTAGTCCTGTGCCTGGATCATCGCGCTGTATCGCGGCGTGTAACTCGCGAGGAACGACAGTTCCGCGAGTTCTGCCTCGGTCGCGCCGTGGAGCTGTGCCACCCCCCGGTGGAAGTGTCGGCAGTACTCACAGCCGATGGCGGCCGCCACCGCGAGGCCGACCAGTTCGCGCGTCTTCGGATCGAGTGCCGTCTCGCCGAAGAGGAAACGCTTCATGGTGGGCCACTCGTTGTCGAGGGCCTCCTCCGGGAGCGTATCGAGAAAGCCCGGAACGATGCCGAGCGTCTCCTCAATGTCGCTCCTCGTGTCGTCGTGTGCGTGTGTTTCTGTTGCCATGGTCCCCCTCTCGCTCGTGTGGTTCGAACGGTAACCGGCGTTCGGCAGCGTGCTGGGTGCTACCAAACACCACTGTTCGTACCTCCGCAAGTGAGTTAATGGTTTTCGACAGAAAGTCTGTACACGCACACCGGAGCGTCCGGGATGGAATCCAGTCGTCCGGTCGAAGACGAAATGGTTTTCGGCGCCGTTCTCGCCCTACTTGCCCTACTCGCTCTACTCGATATACTTACCCTACTCATCCTACTCGACTTGCTCACTCTCGAGGCCGACCAACCGCTCCTTCCGCGAGCGCGCGAACTGCTTGATCTCGTACTCCCTGCTCATGGCAGCCGACCTCGAGGAGTAGCGTTCGACGTGGACGACCTCGACGGGGCCGCGACCACGGGTGTACTTCGCCCCCGTTCCCGCGTTGTGTTCGTCGACGCGTCGCTCGAGGTCAGTCGTGTAGCCGGTGTAGAGGCTGCCGTCGGCGCACTCGAGGACGTACACCGTGTGTCGCTCGGTCATCGAACTCGCCGATCAGTAAGGTGGGCGATATCAAAAAGCCTCGCTACGGCGTGGGGTCCGCCGGTGTTCGTCTGGGCTTACCGCTCAGGAACTGGTGGCGCGCTCTCTCGCCGCTTCCGCGATCCCAGCGTTGGCCGAACAGCTGATACACGCGTGGATCTTCCCGTCTTCGTCGGCAAAGACGCGTGCGAAGCGCTCGGAGACGTGCGCGCCGCAGTGGGTACACGTTGGCATGGTATGCCGGGACGATGCCGGCATCTCGAATTAGTGCCCGATCGATAAATAGCCTTTGCCAAACGCTGTCAAGTTTTTACAGAAAGGGACATTATCTTTCGTTACTGCGACTTACGACTCGCTGGTTCGGGCGTCGTCGATCGCTCGAGCGATCAGCGTCGCCTGCGCGCCGGCGATGAAGCCGGCGTCGACGTTCACGACCGAGAGGACGGTACACGACTGGAGCATTCCCGCCAGGGCGGCCTCGCCGTCGCCGCCGTGGCCGTAGCCGCTCGAGACCGGCACGCCGATCACGGGGGTATCGACGAGACCCGCGACGACCGTCGGGAGCGCCCCCTCGCGGCCGGCCGCGACGATCGCCACGTCGGCCGCGCGCACTCGGTCGACCTGGTCGATCAGTCGCGTGAGCGCGGCGACGCCCACGTCGTCGACCCGGTCGACCGCGAGGCCGGCGTCGACACAGACCAGGGCGGCTTCGTCGGCGACCGGCCCGTCGACCGTGCCCGCGGTGACGATGGCCACGGTCGCCTCCAGCGCCGGTCGGTCGTGATCCGCCGCGGTCGCGAGGAGGGTCGTTCCCCGGCGGTCGACCGCGGCATCCGGGACGGTTTCCTCCAGGCGTTCCTCGAGTGCGTCGACGTGGGCGTCCTCGAGCCGGGTCACGAGCGCCCGGCCCGTCGTCTCGAGGGCGGTCGTTGCCAGGCTCGCGACCTGTTCCGGTGTCTTTCCCTCCGCGAGGATCGCCTCGGGAATCCCTCGACGGGTGTCTCTGGCGGCATCGAAGCGGCCCGCTTCGCCCGTGACGTATCCGCTGAGCTGGGCCTCGGCCTCGGCGGGCGAACACTTCCCCGCGGCTACGGCCTCGAGTAACTCGCGCATACGCTTCGTTCGGGCTCGAGCGTACACGAATGCGTCGTTCTCGAACGTGCACGAATGCGTCACCTCGAGCGTCCGAAGGAAAAATTCCGATCAGGCGCGCTCTTTCGCCTCGACCAGCGCCTCGTGCATCTCGGTGACGAGCGCCTCGGCCCGCTCTCGCTCGCGTGCCTCGGCGTAGATCCGGACGAGCGGTTCGGTCCCCGAGGGCCGGGCGAGCACCCAGGCGTCGCCGTAATCCAGCCGGTAGCCGTCGCGCGTGTTGAGCTCGGCGTCGGACGACTGGGCCTGGTTGGCCGCCGCGTCGAGCATCGCGTCGCGCTCGGCGGTCGACTCGTAGGCGACGTTCCGGCGAACGTTCGCGTAGCCGTCGTAGGGCGCCACGATCCCGCTCACCGGGCGGTCGGCGACGAGTTCGAGGAACCGCGCGGCGGTGTAGCCGCCGTCCCTGGCCAGCCGGAAGTCGGGGAAGAAGATCCCGCCGTTGCCCTCGCCCGCGATCGGGACGTGGCGGTCGTTCAACTCGAGTTCCTCGATCCGGGTGATGATGTTCGTCGAGCCGATCGGCGTCAACTCGAGATCGGCGCCGACGTCGTTGGCCACGTCGACCAGCCGCTGGGAGACGTTGACCGCGGAGACGGTGACGTCGTCTGGCTCGAGTTCCGCGGCGGCGAGGGCGGCCAGGGTGGCGTCGCCCTCGACGTAGGTGCCGGTCTCGTCGAAGAAGATGGCGCGGTCGGCGTCTCCGTCGTGGGCGATCCCGAGATCCGCGTCGGTCGCGCGGACGAGTCGACCGAGATCGGTGAGGTTCTGGCTGACCGGCTCCGGGTCCCGGCCGGGGAAGTGGCCGTCGGCCTGGGCGTTAACCGTGACGACGCGACAGCCGAGCGCCCGGAAGAAGCCGGGGCTCGTGAGCGAGCCGGCGCCGTGACCGGGATCGAGCGCGACCGTCAATCCGGCGTCGGCGATCTTCTCGCGGTCGACGTTCGCCAGCAACTCGTCGACGTAGTCCTCACGCACGCCGTCGACCTCACGGACGCGGCCCGTCTCGTCCCACGACGCGACCGAAAACGTCTCCCCGAGCAGGGTCTGTTCGATCTCCTCGAGGTCGGCTACCGCGAGTTCGACCCCGTCGCTCCCCACGAGTTTGACGCCGTTGTACTGGGGCGGGTTGTGCGAGGCCGTGATGACGATGGTCGGCACTCCCTCGCGCTCGGCGTAGAACTGCGCACCGGGCGTGGGGACGATTCCGAGGCGGTCGACGTCCGTCCCCGTGCTCGCCAGTCCGCTCGTGGCCGCGTCGGCCATCATCCGGCCCGTGTACCGGGTGTCTCGAGCGACTGCGACCCGGTCGACCCCCCAGGCGGTCCCCGCCGCTTTGGCGACCCGGAGCACGAACGCCGGCGTCAGTTCCTCGTTGGCGACGCCGCGGGTCCCGCTCGATCCGAATACCTTCATTGCCGGGAACTCTAGCGGGCGAGGTCAAAGTGGTTCCGAAGCGGTCTGGTCGGCTTCGAGCACGCTCGAGTGCTCCAGACGGCCGCACGTTCACGGGCTGTCCCCAGTCCGCCGGCTATCCACCCCTCCCCCTTCCTCACTATGATTTTTATAGTATTCGGACAGCCTTGGAGAATGACAGTAGACAGCAAGCCTTTCGGCCCACGCCGCCCGACTCGAGGTATGGTCTCGATCGACGAAAAACGCGTCTACGGCGCTCGCGAGGGAACGACGGCGGCCTACGTCGCGGCCGAGATGGGCGTCGTCCGCGTGCTGATTTCAGGGGACGCCGTCGGCGAGTTCTCGCTGCTCGAGCGCAGTACCGCCCGCGACCTCGCGGCGGGCGTCGGCTGGCTGGCCGTCGCGACCGACGAGGACGTCCTTGTCTGCGACCTGTCGAGCGAGTCCGAGGAGCCCGCGTTCGCTCGAACCGACTTCGGTCCCGCCGACGCCGTCGGAATACGCGACGAGACGCTGCTGGCCGCGGAAGCGTACGGCCGGGCGGGCAGTCTGGACCTCGAGGTCTTCGCGGCGGGCGACTGGCGCGACCTCGCGTTTGCCGACGCAAAGGCGCCCGAGGAACCGACTGTCCGGGCCGCAGACGGCGACCTCCTCGCGACGGACGCAGGCGTTTACCGGCACTCGGGAACCCGGCTCGCACACGCCGGACTCTCGGCGGTCCGCGACGTCTCCGCCGCCGGCGTCCCCCTGGCGGCGACCGCAGACGGCCTCTACCGCCTCGGTAACGGCTGGATGCGCGATCTCGAGGGACCGTTCGATCGGGTCGCGGCGGATCCGCTGAGCGACCCCGGATCGCTCGCTCGCGCCCACGCGCTGGGCGACGCAGTGTACGAACACGGCACGGGCGGGGCGGACCCCGAAACGGAGAGCGAGAACGGCTGGCAGCGCCTCGAAGCGCCGGACCCCGACCTCGTAGACGTCGCCTACGGCGAGGGCGTCTACGCGGTTACCGAGGACGGAACCGTTCTGGTGGCCGACCCTGGTCGGGGACCTGAAACCGAGTCCCGCTGGCGGCCTCACGCGATCGGCGTCCGCGGCATCGCCGCGATGGTCGTTCCGCTCGAGCGAGCCTGAGTGGCCGCGGACGGCGTCAGACGAGCGTCTGACGGGGAGTTATCAGTAGGGCACCCCATTCGCTCGAATATGACCGGATTGACACGCAGACGGGTGCTCGCGGCATCAGGGATCGCCGGTGCAATGGCGACCGCTGGCTGTCTGGGATCGGCCGACGAAGGTGACGGGAACGGAAACGGGGACGAACCGGACGACGGCGAGGAACCGGCACCGACCGGAACGCGCCTCGGCGAAATCACCGTCGAGAACCTCGACGACGTAGACCACACAGTCGACGTCCTCGTCGAGTACGACGGCGAAATCTCCCACTGGTCGACCCACGAGTTCGACGACGAAACCGGCGGCGCCACGCTAGAGGCCGACTGGCCCGACGAACGGGGCGACTTCCGGGTGACCGCCCGCATCGACGGCGGAGACTTCACGCAGGTGACGCCGGCGAACTGGAGCGAGCCCGACTGCCTCAACCTCATCGTCCTGGTCCGCCGGGACGGCACGGTTCGCATCGCCGGCGTCACTGAAGGCGGCCCCTGCGGATCGGGCGACGTGGACATCGAGGCCGCCCAAGACGCCGAGAAAGGGAACGAGAGCGACGAGTAGGAACTCGAGTCGACGACCGCGGGAAGAAGCGAAGACGAGGACGACGGGAGCGACGAACGAAAACGGGTTTTACCACGGGCGCGCTTTCCACGCGTATGACCACCATCGTCAGCGCCTCGAGTTCCCAGGCGCTCGCGGCTGCCCTGGCCCGCGAACGCGACGCGACGCTCGCCAGCGTCGCCTACGACCGCTTCCCCGACGGCGAACTGTTCGTCAGCCTCGAGGGCGAGTCGACGGACCTGGCGGGTGAGCGCGTCGTCGTCGTCGCCGCGACAGCCTCGAGCGACGCCCACGTCGAACTGCTCTGTCTCCAAGACGCCGCCCGGGAGGCCGGCGCGTCCGAGGTCGTCACCGTCGTCCCGTACATGGGCTACGGCCGCCAGGACAGGGCGTTCGAGCCCGGCCAGCCGATCTCGGCGCGCGCCGTCGCCCGGTCGATTTCGACCGGCGCCGACGCGACGTTCGTCGTCACCCCGCACGAGAAATCCGTCTGTGGATTCTTCGAACCGACGGCGACGCCCGTCGACGCCGCGAGCGTCCTCGCCGACCCGCTTCCGGCCGATCTCGAGGAGCCGGTCTTTCTCTCCCCCGACTCTGGGGCGATCGAGCTGGCCGAAACCGTCTGCGATGCCTACGGTCGCGGGGAGACTGACTACTTCGAGAAGACCCGCCGCTCCGGCACCGACGTCGAGATCTCCCCGAGCGACGTCGACGTCGCGAATCGAGATGTCGTCGTCGTCGACGACATCATCGCCACCGGGGGCACGATGAGCGAAGCCGTCGCCGTCCTCGGCGAGCGCGGCGTCGGGCGCGTCTTCGTCACCTGCGTCCACCCGCTACTCGTCCGGAACGCCTACACGCGGCTCTCGAACGCCGGGGTCGAGGCCGTCTACGGCACCGACACCCTCGAGCGACCGGCGAGTGCCGTCTCCGTCGCGCCAGTCGTCGCCGAGGCGCTCGAGAGCGCGGGCTACCTCGACTGATCTCGGATCACCGGGAAAATTGCCGCGAACGGACGGTCGAAGACCCATGAGTCGAACGACATATTACGGTTGGGTCGAATCATCGATTCGAACGGGAGATTCGGCGGAGGTTCACCAGAGACTCACTGGAGATTCACCAGAGACACGCCGGGGGTACCGACGAATCATCGACTACGCGACACACACTCGTCTCAGATGCACGGACTCGTCCACCAGACGCTGAAGACCTACGTCGTCGAGAAGACCGACGAAGCGAGCTGGGCGGTCGTCCTCGAGCGCTCGGGGATCGATCCCCGGCTCTACCTGCCGGTCTCGCACTACCCCGACGAGGAGATCGCGACGATTCTCGAGACCGTCGCCGAGTTGTCGGGTCACGAGGTGGCCGCCGTCGAGCGCGACTTCGGCCGAACGCTTGCTCCCGCGTTGCTCCAGAACTTCCGCGCGCACTGGCGAGACGACTGGTCGCTCGTCGACCTCCTCGAGGCGCTCGAAGAGATTGGCGCCGCACTCGCAGCGAAGTCGGCCGAGAACCGACCGCCGACGGTGTCATGCGAGTCGACCGAATCGGGTCTCCAGGTCACGTACCGCTCACACCGCGATCACCCGGCGATGGCCCACGGCATCCTCGAGGGACTGGCCCGCGAGTTCGAGGTTGACGCGACGGTAACCCGGGTCGAGACCGATCGGACCGACGAGAAGACGCGGGCCGTGTTTCGGCTGGACGGCGACGGACTCGAGTAATCGACGGGGAGAAATCGGCCTGGGCGCCACCACGTTAGGCACTGGCAAACGAAACGGAGAGCGCCCGCAGTCGCGTCGAAACAGTGGTTAACAGGAGACTAACCAATAGGGGCGGGGTAGAGCGCTCGAGTAGCTATGAGCGACTACCCCAGGGACGAGCCGGACGCCTCTGACGCCTCGGACGTCTTCGACGACGTCACGCCCGATCCGGACGCTGTACTCGACGCCTTCGACGTCGACTCGCCAGACGACCTGCTCGCCGACGCCGCCATCGGTGACGGTGCTCACGACCCCACGACCGACGACGCCATCGACGCCGACGACACCATCGCGAGCGAACTCTTCGACGAACTCGGGCGCGTCGCCCGCGAACTCGAGGCGACCGATACGGTCGAACGCGAACCCGAGGGGTCGCTCACGACGGAACTCACGGCGGAACGCACGACCGAACGAACGCAACTGGGCTACGAGGAAGCCGACGGCGTTGGAGAAACGACCGTCGAAAAGCGCGTTCGCGAGCTGCCGTCGTCCTGGCAGGCGGCCTTCGGCCGCGAGTCGGACCGAAGCGAGGGCCGAACCGAACGCCGACAGCGGCGAACCGGGAGACGGCTCCGCGTCCGGACCGAATCCGACCTCACGCTCTCGGGGCCGACACCGTCGCCGGTGCGTATCTCGAACGAGACGTTCGGGCGAGTTTGAGTCTGAAGGTGATACACAATACGAAACACGAATCGAGGCGGCGCACGAATCGGCCGGTCAGCGTCGGGACGATCTGCGTCGAGACGGTCAGCGCCGCCTCGAACGAGGCGGATACGCGAATCCAATTGCGCCGATCATTCCGAGAAGCGTCGGTGAAAGGAGGGAGAGGCTGCTCGAGACGTCCGGAATCACCGCGAACGGGAAGAGTTTCTCGAAGCTCAGCCGAACGTGCCCGAGCCACGGGATACGGAACATGCCCTTGCCGGTGGTCCACTCGGGCTTGACGACCGACGTATCGGCGCCGACGTTCGCCGTCTGGTCGTAGCCGCTGTTGGCGTCGCCCTTCGTGACGAACCCGTCGTGGGGGGCCGGGCAGGCCCGAACACGCTCGCAACTGGCGCCGTTGACGAACTCCGGATTCGCTTGCCCGTCGACCCAGTTCTCGTCGGCCTCGACCCAGAAGTGGGCGCGGTGGATCACCGGCGTCTCGCGTGCGTTGCCGTTCGGCCGGAAGATGATCACGTCGCCGGCCCCACCGAACTTCTCGTGGCCGTTCTCGAGACCAGCCTCGCGGGTGACGATTCCAGTTCCGTCGACCGGATCGTCGCCGGCGAACCGATCCTCGGCGACGACGAAGATCATGTCCCCGCGTTCCATGTTGGGTTCCATGCTCCCGCTCTCGACGGCGACCAGCGGCGGCCAGATGCCGCTGATGCCAAAGAGCACCAGGCCGATGACGGCCACGAGCGCGACGCTGCTCAGCACGTCGCGGACGGCGACGACGGTGCCGTTGTTGGTCCGGAGGAACCAGCGGATCGGGCCGTCGTCTTCGATCGTCACCCGGTCGTCGTCCGGCCGCGCCCGTTGTGGCGGTGGCGGTGTCCGGTCG
This sequence comes from Saliphagus sp. GCM10025317, assembly GCF_042663665.1. Classification (NCBI taxonomy): domain Archaea; kingdom Methanobacteriati; phylum Methanobacteriota; class Halobacteria; order Halobacteriales; family Natrialbaceae; genus Saliphagus; species Saliphagus sp. GCM10025317. The sequence continues at coordinate 252,775 of NZ_JBHTAQ010000005.1, read as the reverse complement.
CGCTCCCGGGTCGTCTGGCTGGCGAGCGTCGACTGGCCTTCGGACACGTCGACACCGCCATCGCTGTCACCGCCTGCGTTACCGACGTCGTCGTCACCACTACCGCTACCAATGTCGCCGTAGCCGCTACCGCCGCCGCCATCGGCACCGCCACCGCTACCGCCGCTACCAACGTTGTCACCACCGCTATGGACACCGTCTCTATCGCCACCATCGCCGGACGCCTGCCCCGGCGACGGAGATTCGCCTCGGCCCGCACTCGAGTCGTCTTCTGCAGGTAGTCGACCCGAGTCGGCCCGTTCGGTACCATCGTCCCTCGACTGATCGCCGTCCGCCCGGTCGTTCGGGCGTTCCGGCCCGGTGCGGTCGGCGCGCTCACTCGAGTTCTCGCGTTCGTCGTCGCCGCCGTCACCGCTCATCGACTCCCGGTTTGGGGGACGCGGCAATCAATTTTCTGTTCGAGGGTGAGTCGCGTTCCCACGCCGACAGGTCGTCGCTCGAACGGACGGTCGTATCCGCCATCCTTTTATCGTCACTCGCGAATACGCAGGACGTGCCACTCGAGGGGCCGGCCCGGATCGTCAGCGAACTCACCAGCCGCGGCTACAACGCCGACCGCGAGGCGGTGACGCTCATCGCCACCGCGGACGATCCCGCCGGCGTCCTCGAACGCGCTATCGACGCCGCCCCCGAGAACGCGCTCGTCCTTCGGACCGAGGACGTCAGGACGGTGCTCGACGGCGCAATCGACCAGCCTGCCTCGAGCGAGGCGACGTCCGCTCGCCAGGACCCCCCTATTTCGACTGGAACCACCGCCGACGTATCGCCACAGGGCGAGGGTAGCGCTCCAGTCGAAACGAAGGGGGATTCCGCTCCGAGAACACCGCTCGACCCGAGTCGGCAGTCGATCGACGTCGCCAACGACATGACCGGCCAAAGTACCGGCACCGGCGAGTACGAGGACTTCGTGGCAGTCTTTCGCGACCGCCTCGAGCGCCTCGGCGGCAAACTCCAGGGTCGGGTCAACCACCGTCCAGCGACCGCCATCCAGTCGATGCCCGGCGGCGGCGAGGTCGGGATGGTCGGGCTGGTCAACGACATTCGCTCGACGGCCAGCGGCCACTGGCTGATCGAACTCGAGGACGCCACCGGGACCTTCCCGTGGCTGGTGATGAAAGACCGCGACTACGCCGACCTGGTCGACGAGTTGCTCTGTGACGAGGTGCTCGCGATGGAGGGAACGCTCTCGGACGACGCGGGTATCGCCTTCGTCGACTCGATGTACTTCCCGGACGTCCCCCGCACCCACCAGCCCTCGACGGCCGACCGCCACGTCCAGGCGGCGCTCATCAGCGACGTCCACGTCGGCAGCCAGGAGTTCATGCACGACGCCTGGAACCGCTTTACCGACTGGCTCCACACCGAAGACGCCCAGCACGTCGAGTACCTGCTCATCGCCGGCGACATGGTCGAGGGCGTCGGGATCTACCCGAACCAGGACGAGGAACTCGACATCATCGACATCTACGACCAGTACGAGCGCTTCAGCGAGTACCTCAAGCAGGTCCCGGGCGACCTCGAGATCGTGATGATCCCGGGCAACCACGACGCGGTTCGCCTGGCCGAGCCCCAGCCCGGCTTCGACGAGAACCTGCGCGAGATCATGACCGCCCACGACGCACAGATCGTGAGCAACCCCGCGATGGTCACCGTCGAGGGCGTCTCCGTCCTGATGTACCACGGCGTCAGTCTGGACGAGGTCATCGCCGAGCTTCCTGCGGAGAAAGCGAGCTACGACGACCCACACAAGGCGATGTACCACCTCCTGAAAAAACGCCACGTCGCGCCTCAGTTCGGGGGCCACACCCGCCTCGCCCCAGAGGAGAAGGACCACCTGATCATCGACGAGGTACCCGACATCTTCCACACCGGCCACGTCCACAAACTCGGGTTCGGAAAGTACCACAACGTGCTCGCGATCAACTCCGGGTGCTGGCAGGCCCAGACGGATTTCCAGAAGAGCGTCAACATCGACCCCGACTCCGGCTACGCGCCCATCGTGGATCTCGATACGCTCGAGGTCACCGTGCAGAAGTTCGCGTAGGTGTGCTACCCGTCGCCGACGTCGTAATCTCCATAGAGGTCTAGATGTATCCCTCGATAGCCACCGAAACCGACTCGAGGGCGTCGTCTCGTTCGTCAGTGACCCTGACGAGCAGCGAGTGGATTCCCAAATCGTCGTTCACGCCCCGCCACCACGGGTGTTTGACGGTTACGTCGAGGTGAAGTCCGCCGTCGGTGCGGGAGATCGCCTCGAGTGCGAGATCGGGCTCTGTTTGCATTCCCGTCTGGACGAGTATGAGAGACGAGGCGTCGAAGTCGGTTTCTTCGGCAAATGCGATCGCAGAATCGTCGAAGGAAATCTCGTCCGTTCCCATATCCTCATCTCGGATAATCCTGTATCGCTCTTCTCTCCAGCCGAGATCGCGATCAGGCGGTGCTGGCTCGCCGAACACGTCTCCGCTAACGTACAGCGTTTCGACGTCCATTCCGTCCGGCAGGGACGGCGCTTGATACCAGTTCCACGCGACGTATCCGCCCGAAACACTGGCGCTCGCTCCGACGAGAGCGAGTACGCGCCTTCGGTTCATTGAAGACGTGTCGTATGCAAAAACCATGACTCTTCGGGAGGTATCCAGAGCATGATTGATAGAGTGCTACTCTCTTGCTACGTTTCTCGTACATTTCGTCGGTCGGTCTCGTACGCCCACACTGCACTCACCCCCGCACCGACGACGATACCCGCACCGAGTCCGAGAATTCCACCGACCGTGCCCCCGAGAACGCCGCCCAAAAAGGCGGACGCGGTCACGACCAAATCCTTGTAGTCCATGCAATTAATTAGCTATCGGATGCAATAATTGTGGCGGTGGCCGAAGACACGGTCCAGGAAACCCGACGAGCTAGCGGGAAGAACCATCGATAGCCGTAATATCGGTAATACGCTCGAGGACGTCCCGCGCCGACTCGAACGACTCCAGCGACGAGAACCGGAGTTCGTGGGGGCGGGGCTCCCCGATGAGACCGATCGTTTTCTCGAGGACGCGCCCGGGAACACCCGCTGACGGCTCGTGCCAGGAGAGCGCGATCACGCGCTGATCCCGATCGGGTTCGATTCTGGCCAGCATTCGCACGCCGAAGTACGTATTCCCGATACAGAGCGACGGCGGCGCGATGCGGTACGACGTCTCGCCGTGCTCCCACTCGACGAGCGATTCCGTCGAGAACACGCCCGCCGGATGAGGCTCGAGTGCCGCGCGAACGACCGAAATCACAGCGGGGTTCGCGTCCTCGTCGAGGGTGAGCGACGTGTGTTCCGGAACGTACTCGAGACAGCACCGACCGTCGCGAGAGAGCCGAATCGACCTGAGCGCGTGCACTCGCTGCCAGGAGTCGATCGTGAGCAGTGCTGTCAGTTCGTCGCCAATCTCGCGGTCGGTGGCTCCCTCGTAGACGATCTCGTCACCGTCAGACCGTGCGCCGAATCGATCCTCGAGCAGGGAAATCACGTCGTCGTAGTCGTCTTCGAAGTGCGGCCGCTCGAGACGGATCGCTATCGACTCCGAGACCGCCGCTGTCGCGACGATGGCGTCGACCAGGAGTCGATCGTGCGCGTCGGTACCGATCACGGGGTCGCCGACGAGCACGGCATGGCTCGACTGGTGTTGCACTGTATACACCACCAAGCGCGGCATAAATGAGTATTTCTGACAGCTCGAGCGACGATGACCGAAGACGAGCGAAATCGCCGGCGAACGACTACCCGTTCAGCGTGAGGTACCGAACACCGATGATCCGTTCGTCGGCCTCGAGTTCCTCCCTCGCCTCGTCGGGTACCTCGCCGTCGACGTTGTAGACGGTCAGCGCCTCCCCGCCGTGGGCCTCCCGGGCGTTGAACATCCCCGCAATGTTGACGCCGTGGGCACCCATCACGGTCCCGATGAGGCCGATGACGCCGGGTTCGTCCGTGTTCCGGGTGACGACCATCTTCCCGTGGGGGATGGCGTCGACGCGGTAGTCGTCGATGCGGACGATCCGCGGGTCGTTGCCCGCGAACAGGGTACCGTCGACCGTGATCGCGTCGTCGCCGCTCGAGACCGTCACCGAGATCAGGCTCTGGAAGTCCTCGCTCTGGCGACTCTTCGACTCGGTCACGTCGACGCCCCGGTCCTCGGCGATCTGGGGGGCGTTGACGGCGTTGACCTGCCACTCGAGCGGTTCGAAAACGCCCTTCAGCGCCGAGGCGGTGACGAACTCGACGTCCTCCTCAGCGATGTCGCCCTCGTAGCGCACCTCGATGGACTCGATGCGGGCATCGAGCACCTGGGCCGCGATCTTGCCTGCCGTCTCGGCGATGTTGATGTAGGGCTCGAGGCGCGGGAACGCGCTCTCGTCGATCGACGGCGCGTTGAGCGCGTTCGCGACTGGCTCCTCCGCGAGGGCGGCGACGACCTGTTCGGCCGTCGAGGTCGCGACGTTCTCCTGGGCGGCCTCGGTCGAGGCCCCGAGGTGGGGCGTGACGATGACGTCCTCGACGAACAGCAGCGGCGAGTCCGCGGGGAGCGGTTCCTCGCGGAAGACGTCGAGCGCCGCACCCGCCACCACTCCCTGCTCGACCTTCGCCGCGAGTGCGTCCTCGTCGACGATGCCCCCGCGACCGACGTTCACGAGGTAGCCGTGACCGAAACGCTCGAGTTCGGCGTCGCCGATCAACCCTTCCGTCTCCGGGGTCAGCGGGGTGTGTATCGTCAGGAAGTCGCCGCGCTCGAGGCAGGTCTCGAGGTCGACGAGTTCGGCGCCGAGGCGGTCGGCGCGCTCCTCGGAGATGTACGGGTCGTAGGCGACGAGGTCCATCCCGAGCGCGTCGAGTTTCTTCGCGACCTCCTGGCCGACCCGACCGAGGCCGACGATGCCGAGGGTCTTGCCGTTGAGTTCGGTCCCCAGGAACTCGCTCTTGGCCCACTCACCGTCCTTCAGGCGGGCGTGTGCCTGCGGGATCGAGCGAGCGGCGGCGAACGTCATTGCGACCGTGTGCTCGGCGGCCGCGCGGACGTTCCCCTCCGGCGCGTTGGCGACGATGACCCCCTCGTCGGTGGCCGCCTCGATGTCGATGTTGTCGACCCCGATACCCGCCCGCCCGACGATCACGAGGTTCTCGCCCGCTTCAAGGACCCCGCGCGTGACCTCCGTTCCCGAGCGTACGATCAGCCCGTGTGCCGTCGAAACCGCCTCGAGGAGCGCCTCGCCCTCGAGTTCGTAGGCCGTCTCGACCTCGTGGCCAGCGTCGCGGAGTACGTCCAGACCCGCGTCGTCGATGGGGTCCGTGACCAGAATCTTCATGCGCGAGTCAATCGCGTGCAACGGGTAAACCCTTCCGAACCCTGCAGATGTTGGGCCTGTGTGTGAGGCCCTCACAAAGACGCGAAAACGAGCACCGCTGTCCGCGACTCATCGCTCGACTCACCGCTCGAAATGACGGGAATGTTCATGCCTGCTCCGGCGAAGAACCCAACAGACACGCAGCCAGACGGCCAGGCACCCCACACCCCCATCATGTCATCCCCCACCCCCACCCCGTACCTCGAATCGCTCGAACAGTCCTCGGCCCACGCCGACGCGACGATCAAGTGGGCTCGCTACCTCGGTGAGACTTTCGGCACCACCGGCGCGCTCAACTGCCTGCGGTACTACGAAACCCTCGGGTGGATCAGCCCGTTGGTCCGCAAGCAGATGACCTCCTACCTCCGCGGCCTTTCGCTCGGCGAGATCCACAACCGTCGCTACGACGAACCCGCAAGCCTCGAGTACCCCCTCGAGTCGCTGTCGGGGACGCTCTTTGGCGCCCACGCTCAGAGCCTCGAGTACATCTCGAAGATCAGCGGCGACGACCTCGAGGAACACGTGATGATCGCGCGGATGGCCGAACGTCGCGTCGAGCGTCGACTGGACGACGAGGAGGAGAAGGACTCGAGTCAGCCGAGTGAGATGGTGAGCATCATCCGGGACGAGGCGACGAGCCTCTCCTGACGGCGAACCACCATCTTCTCGACGACGCCGACCATCCAGATTCGGCCGTCGAGATGGACGACATGTATTATTTCGTATATGAGTTTGAGATTCTCCCGTAAACCCCCTCAGTCGGAGCCTGAGTGCTGAAAACGCAACTTTCAATCTCGGACAATCGGTTTTCATACCGGCAAGAATCGGCCACGTTCTTTATTACGTGGTAGTTCATCCTCTTGAGTAATTCACGATCGGAAATGGAATCAATCCAACCGTTCTCCCGTGCGTGGGGAAGGGTGGTGCGTTCGGTCGTGAACCCCCCAGGTGTTCGAAAATGCGTGAGCAACCCCCCAATACGAAGTCCGTCCTCGAACAGTTCTCGAGCGCGGCGACTGCGGCAGGGCAGTCAGCACAGTACGATATCACGATCGGGACGACCAAAGAAGACAGTCGTGCCGTTGAGCGCGAACTCGACGAACTCATGGCGGAGGTCACGAGTGCGCTTCCGACCGACGACGTCCAGTTCGACGACGCCATCATCAAGGAGAACCTCGACGAGATTCTCCTCATGCTCATCTCGCTCCACGGCGAAACCCACGGCAAGGAGCTCCTCTCGGACCTGACGCACCTCTTCGGTGCCCAACTCAGTCCCGGGACGGTCTATCCGAGCCTCCACGCGCTGGAGGACGAGGGTGTGCTCTCGATGCACGCGAAGGTCCGTACGAAGGAGTACGCCATCGCCGACGAGGACTACGTCCGAGCGACCGTCGAGCAAACGATGCTCCAGCACCTCGCGTTCGGGTTGCTGTTGTACGCGTTCTTGCCGCGGCTGTAGGTGTAGACGATTTTCTCGTCAGAACGTTCGACGGCAGCCGATACTCGTGGATTCTCTCTGGCGAAGTCATCCGAACAGTGATTACGAGCAGTGGCTACGAACAGTGACTACGCTCGAGGGTCGGAGTCCGGGTCGTGGCTGGTGTCGGGATCGACGTCGGCGTCAGCGTCGGCGTCGGTGTCGGGTCCGGGTTCGATGACGTCGTCTCCGAACTCGTCGGCGCGAGGTCGTTTCGCACGCTGATCCTGGCCCTGGTCTTGACCTCGACCTCGATTCTGGTCTCGATCGCGGCCCCCGGACTCACCGGACTCGATCTCGATCGTCGTCCCTCGAGTCTCCTCCTCGCGCCGTTTGCCGATCAACTGCTCGATGCCCCGCTCCGTCTCCTCGTTGATCGCCCACAGCACTCGCCCGAGTCGATCGGCGTCGCCCGCCAGCCGCTCGAGGTTCTCGTCTGGCGCGAACTCCTGGATGCTCCGGGCGCCGTCCGGGTGGAGATACTGTAGCGGGTGGTCCGGCGGCACGTCGTTGAGGTCGACGTCGAAGCCCCAGAGGTACGGGAGCGCCTGTACGGCGTACCCGTGCGGTTTCGGCGCTCGGCGGCCCGCCGCAGTGAGCGCGAGAGTGACCGCGGTCGATTCGGCGTCGGTGTCGTAGTAGATGCCCGGCATCCCCGGTATCGAGAGGCGCATACTCGAGCCAGGGTACCAGGAGAAAGAAGCACTCGCCCGGCATACACAGGGTCGCTCGCGGCGCCCGCTCGAAACCGGGCCGATCCAGCGCTACAGTCCGTACAGCGCCCGGAACTTCTCGTCGACGTACTCGAGGAAGTACTCGGCGGTGAGCGGTTCGCCTGTCGCCACCTCGATCAACTCCTCGGTCGGGTAGCGCTGGCCGTGGCGGTGGACGTGCTCGGTCATCCACTCGCGCAGGGGGTCGAACTCCCCCTCCCGGACGAGCGCGTCTACCTCGAGGTCCTCGCGCATCGCGGCGTCGAGCTGGGCTGCGAGCACGCTCCCGATGGTGTACCCCTGGAAGCCGGCGAAGCCGTACGACCAGTGGGTGTCCTGGAGACAGCCCTCGGCGTCGGTCTCCGGTCGGACGCCGAGGTAGTCGTCCATCTTGTCGTTCCAGACCTGCGGGACGTCGACGACCTCGAGGTCCCCCTCGACGAACGCCCGGTCGATCTCACACCGGAGGATGACGTGCAGGTGGTAGGTGAGTTCGTCCGCCTCGACCCGGATCAGGTTGTCGGGGTAGATCCGGTTGACCGCCGCGTACGCCTCGTCGACGGTCACGTCCTCCAGGTGGGGGAAGTGCTCTTTTACGGTGGGGAGAATCAACTCCCAGAACGCTCTCGTCCGGCCCACGTGGTTCTCCCAGAAGCGAGACTGGGACTCGTGGACGCCCGAGGAGAGCGAGGAGCCGAGCGGGGTTCCGTACTGGTCTTTTGGGAGGCCGAGCTGGTAGGTCGCGTGGCCGAACTCGTGAATCGTCGCCGTCAGCGCGTCGAGCGGGTCGTCCTCCCGAAAGCGAGTCGTGATCCGGGCGTCGAACTGGTTGCCGGACATGAACGGGTGAGGAGCCGTGTCGAGACGGCCGTGGGTTCGGTCGTAGCCCAGCACGTCTAGGACGGCCTCCGAGAGCGCCATCTGGGTCTCCTCGTCGTAAGTGTGGCCCGCGAACGGCGTCGGCAACTCGCGGCCCCGCTCTTGAATCTCGTCGATCAGCGGAACGAGATGCTCGCGCAACTCGTCGAAGATGCGCTCGACCGTCTCGAGCGGCAGGTACGGCAAACTATCCTCGTAGAGCACTCGATAGGGGTTTTCCGCGGGGTCGATCGCCGCGGCGCGCTCGCGATGGAGGGCGATCAGTTCCTCGAGCGCCGGTGCGAACCGCTCGAAGTCGTCGGCCGCTTTCGCCTCCTGCCAGACCTGCTGAGTCTCGGCCTGGTGGGCCGTCAGCCGCTCGATCAGGTCGGCCGGGACGTCGACCGCCCGGTCGTGCTCCCGGCGGAGTTCGCGGACGACCGCCGCCTGCTCGTCGGTGAGGCCGTCCGCAGAATCGGCGTTACCCGTATCCCGCGTCACCCCATCGGACTCGAGCGCCTCGAGCCACGTCGCCACCTCGTCAGCGGTCAGCAGTTCGTGTGCGAGCGACGAGAGCGTCGACAGTTGCCCCGCTCGCGCCGGCGTTCCCCCTTCGGGCATCATCACCCGTTGATCCCACCCCAGCGCCATCGACGCCATCCGGACGTTCGTCAGCTTCTCGGATCGCTCGAGAAGCCGATCGTAGGCGTCCGACGGGTCGATGGCAGTCTCGTCAACAGTTGCCATATTTCGTCTCGAAAGGTTCGAGTGGGTGATAGTAAATCCTCGGGTCGATCCGACCATCGTATGTAGAGAAGCGAGTTCTTCAGCGGCGAAGGCTTACAGCCACTCGGCGGTCCGGATCGACGTGATTGAACTATCGCTAACTGAGGAAGATCGACGTTATACTTGCTGAAAATGCGTTCCAGCCATTTTGAGTTCCCTATCGAACAGACCGAGATCGGAGTCCCCGGGCGTTGGAGTGGTGGCACTAGATGCCTGGCAATCGACGAGAAACACGACGTTCCCATGACTACTGATACGACTTCGAGTGCGGCGCCTCGAGTCTGACCCGTCGTGCGATATTTGTTCGCGTGGAGGTCGACCAGCCGGTTCGTCGTTGCCAGTTCCTCGTCGAGGAAATACCGCACGTCGCTCGCGCGCTCGAGGTCGTTGACGAACCGGACCGCGGCGTCTCCGTCGGCACTGTTCGCCAGCCGGGCTGCCAGTGCAGTCTGCTCGCTCGTCGAGAGCTGCTGCAGATGCGGTCCGGAGATTTCATCGAGTCGTGAGACTCCCGTCTTTTGTTTGTAGGGCGAGAAGCCCCGCTCCTGTAATCCGGTCCTGACCGCCGGCGTATCGATGTGCGGGTTCCCTCCGTCAGGAACGAGCCGGTGACTGATCTGGGTCGTCCGCGTCGACTGCCCCGACCGGACCGCCGGCAACACGCTCTCGAGGTCGTCCGAGGCCCGCCGCAGCTGGGTGGCCACGTCGCTCGCACTCGTCGCCCCTTTCGAGAACCCTTTGTCGCCGACGAGCGTCTCGATGACGAGAAACGCGCTGTACCCCGAATACCAGCCGTTGGCGAACTGGCAGTGGGTAAACTCCTCGTCGCTGAGCCCCAGGTGGTCGCCGTCAGAGTAGCCGAGCGTTCCCAGACACGTCGAGAACGACTCGAGTGGATCGCTCGAGGGAGCTGGATACGGATTCGCCTGCTGTTGATCGTGATAGATGCTCGGTGGCAGATCCTTCGCAATCTCGACCCAGGGATTCCGCATCGGATCCACAGAGGCACGTCCCATCTCCTCGATGAACTCGGTCATCGCCGTCGCCATCTCTCGCGGCTCCTCCCGAACCAGGCGGATGAAATCCGGCAACTCGGCCGCACCCATCGTAACACCGGTCAGAACCCCTGCTTCCTCGGGCGAGTTGAGTTCGGTCGCTAATTTGACCGCGTAAGGGTGTTTGTAGTACAGCGTCTCGGTCCCTATGTTCTCGTGGACGTCTTCGACGGTGATCGTCGTCAGCGAGCCTCGCCACGGAGTGAGAGCGATCTCGAGGGTCGACTCGAACGTCGAGGTGTCGAATTCTGATTTCTTCCCAGGATACGTGTTCTTGTCAAATCTCGCACCATCACGCCTGAGTTCAGCACTCGCCACGCCAGCGGAATCACTGAGTTCATACCCATAGGTCACCCAGTATTTCGGCAATTCGAACTTTTCATTATTTATCCCCTCGTTGATCGACGACAGGCTCACCGCTGGCGGCGTCACCGTGAACATCGTCGGATCCTCCCTGTCGAGTTCGAGAGCGTCTCGATCCGAAATCCCGTCACCGGTCGTATCCCGAAGCTCGGGATCGGTTCCCAGCTCGAACTCCTCGGCGTCGCTCAATCCGTCGCCGTCGGTGTCGTCGATCAGCGGGTTCGAGTACACCCTCCGTTCGGTGAAAAACTGCCCCAAGTCGCGGTCGCCGTCCGGATCGACGAGCGCCTCCATCATCGCTTCGGCGTCGCTGTGCTCGTCGACGACGTGGATCTTCCAGCCCTCGAGTTGCTGGCGGTCGGTCAATCCGTCGCCGGTCGAATCGATACGAGCGGGATGGGCAGTAGCACCGTTGACCACGGCTTTGAGGTCCCAGGCACCGTCGCCTCGATCGGACCTGACGAAATCCCACTCGAGGTCGATGACCTCGGCGTCGGTCAGCCCGTCGCCGCTCATGTCCGCAACCGTCGGATCCAGGTCGAGAGGGGACCAGAAAACGCCCGGTGAACCATGACGCATCCTGAGGGGCATCGTCTGGACTTCGTCGGGGATACCGGTGTCCGCAGTATCCTCGAGGAAACTCACGTAGTCGACCTCGAGTTCGTCGTCGTTCTCGGCCCGGAGCTGGACGGTCACCTCCTGGCCGGCGAAATCAGAGACGATGAGCGATGTGTTGTGCCAGTCCGTATGAGCAGAGACCGTTCTCGTCCGGTCGTCACTGATCAGCCTGAGTTCGGCGTCTCCGGTTCCGCGCAACCGCGTGTCGAAGTGGATCGTTTCCGCCTCGGACAGCGATACCGTTCGCTCGAGGGTCGAAATTGTCGGAACAGGCTCGTGGTCGTCGTCATCACTGCCATTTCCACTATCATCGCCACTGCTATCACCGTCGTCGCCACTACTATCACCGTCGTCGCTGTCATCATCGTTGCCACCACTATCACCGTCGCTGTCGTCGTCATCGTCCCCACCGGTCGGCACACAATTCTCCATGTTGGGGTACTTATCACACGTCGGGATTTACAGGATACCGACGTTTTCCGATGAACTGTGGTCACTATCGTGGACCTCGTACCCGCTTCCCACCTTGGCGACACCGTTAACCTGATCGACGTCGCCGTCGGCCGTCCACCCCTCGAGTGTCTGGAAATCTTCGAGGACCGGCCAGCCCGGCGATTCGGTGACCCGCCAACTACCAATCCCGGTGCCGCCCCCGTAAATTGGCACTATGTACGAGAACGAGCCAACGGTTGCTGTCGCGGTTCGATTCGTTTCGTCGACCGTCGTGTCGACGGGCCTCCATCCCTCGTCAGTCGACGGATCCCACTTGATGACCGTGATATTTTCAGCGTCGGCGATCGATTCCTCGATCGGGAGTTCGACCGTCGCACTTTCAAAGGCGGTATCGTTCGTAATCCGAACCATCGGCCCCGCGACTGGATCGGCCGCGTCCAATCCGTCACTGACGTTCGTCACTCGAATTCCGTCGGCAACGACACCCTTACCAGTCGCTGCAACGGTCACCCCGCTGTCCTCGTCGGTCGTCTCCGTCGTGAACGTCCGCTCGCTCGCGGGCGTCCCGTCCGGGGCCGTGTCGTTCGCCAGCGGATCGAGCTCGAGGCGAATCTTTTCGCCGTCCGTGAGTCCGTCGCCGCTCGTGTCTCGGACCAGTGGATCGGTTCCGTGGACGTGTATCTCCGCGTAATCCGTCAATCCGTCACGGTCGGTATCCGGAACGTGCGGATTCGTTCCGTGGGCTTGCTCCTCGAGCAGCGTTAACCCGTCGCCGCTGAGGTCCCGGTCGCGGTTGAGAACGCCGTCGTCGAACGAGTCGTTCACCAGCGGGTCGGTTCCCGACACGTAGACCTGCCAGCCGTCCTCGAGCCCGTCACCGCTCGTATCCGGGTCCAGGGGATCGGTGCCGATCCAGTACTCTTCGTACGATACCAGCCCATAGCGGTCGAGGTCTTTCTGCCCGTCAAGCAGTCCCCGGTCCGACTCGTTTGCATCCGTGAACGTCGAGTTGCTGTCCGGGTCGAGCGGAGCCGTCCCCCTTACCTCGAGTTCGCACCAGTCGAAATTCACCTCACCTCACCCGCCAGCCGTCCCTACTCACTGCCGACTTGAGGCGCCAGGCGACGCGTCAAATGCTGTTCGTCGATGCGCCGCTCGCTATAAAAAGTGTAGTGTCCCCCTCCCCTGGTGGACGCCTCCCGAAGGCGCCACCTCCGACGTGCGTCTGTCCGGCGATTGGGCACCGAGCGCGGGCCACATCGAGCCAGGACCGACGCGACGGGAGACGTTACAGTTCCTCGATGCTCCCGTCGCTCGAGCGCTCGCGGAAGACCTGTCCCTCGAAGAGGGTGACGACGACGTCGTCGTCCTGCCAGGCCGTCGGGGGGAGTCCGGCCTTGCGACACGTTCGGTCGAGGTACTCGCGGGCGCTCCAGCCGTTCTCGACCGGAATCGTCGGGTAGAGCCACCCCGCGTTGCCGCCGCCGTCGATGGCGACGCCGTGGGTTCCGAGTTCGAGGTCCTCGAGCGGGTCGTCGGTGAGCAGGATGTTCCGAACCGTACAGACCGAGACGGTCAGGTTCGAGAGTTCCGAGGGCGTCACCTCCGAGCCACAGGAATCGCCGCTCGCGGCTTCGATCGCCGCGTCGACGATGACGTGACCGAGCTGTTCACCCGAGCGATAGCCGCCGGCACAGCCCCGGAGGCTGCCCCGACCGCGGGTCGATTCAAGCCGGACGAACGCGCCGGTGCGCTCGTAAAAGGTCTCGCGCATGCTTCCCGGGTGTTCTCGTTGGCCGTGCCGTACGTAGGATTCGACGGATTCGCGTGCGAGTTCGACTGCACGCGCCCCGTCCTCGTAGGAGAGGTCTGCGCCCTGTCGCTGGGACATACAGACGTACAAGGAGTTACGTCCCCTAAAGCGCTTCTATTGGAAAAGGGGTATAGTAGCCCCGGCTTACGGGGACGAAAAATCGCCTTGCGTCGGGCACAATACGGGATTACTGGCGCCCGTTCGGCCGGCCTCGAGAGTGGCTCAGCCTCAGTAGCTCTCGAGATCGTACAGGTCGCCGTACTTGTGCTTCGCGTACTCGAGGAAGTAATCGGCCGTGTAGGCCTCGCCGGTGGCTTCCTCGACCAGGTCCGGCGTGGTGTAGCGCTTGCCGTGGGCGTGAATCTCCTCGCGAAGCCAGCCGTTGAGGTCCGCGAAGTCGCCCTCGTGGACGCGGTCGTCGAGCTCTCCGAGGCCGTCCTCGGCGGCGGCGTACAGTTGCGCGGCGAGCACCGATCCCAACGAGTACGTCGGGAAGTACCCGAACGAGCCGTGGCTCCAGTGGATGTCCTGGAGACAGCCCTCGGCGTCGGTTTCGGGGCGGACGCCGAGGTACTCCTCGTACTTGTCGTTCCAGGCTTCGGGCACGTCCGACACCTCGAGGTCGCCCGAGATTAGGTCGCGTTCGATCTCGAAGCGAACGACGATGTGGAGGTGGTAGGTGAGTTCGTCCGCCTCGACCCGGATCAGGTTGTCGTCGTAGACCTGGTTGGCCGCCTGGTAGGCCGCCTCCGGGGAGACGTCCTCGAGTTCGGGGAAGCGCTCGCGGGCGATCGGCAGGAAGTGCTCCCAGAATGGACGGGAACGACCGACGTGATTCTCCCAGAGGCGGGACTGGGACTCGTGGACGGTCAGGTCTCGCGCTTCACCGAGCGGGGTGCCGTATCCCTCGTCGGGGAGCCCGAGGGTGTAGTTGGCGTGGCCGAACTCGTGGATGGTCGACGTGATCGAGCCCAGCAGGTCGTTCTCGTCGAAGCGAGTCGTCACGCGCGCGTCGAACTGAGTGCCCGTCGAGAACGGGTGCGGCGCGGTGTCGAGGCGACCGCGGTCCCAGTCGTAGCCTAGCGAGTCCAGGACGTCGCGCGCCAGCGCCTCCTGATCGTCGTCGTCGAACGTCCCCGCGAACGCGTCGGTTTCGACGTCGGCCTCGGAGTCGTCGATGGCCTCAAGCAGCGGCACGAGTTCGTCGCGCAAGCGCTCGAGGACTCGCTCGGCGGTTTCGAGGTCGAGGTAGGGTTCGTAGTCGGCAAAGAGGACCTCGTAAGGATCGGCGTCCGGATCGATGTGGTTCGCGTACTCCTTTTGCAGGTCGACCAGTTTCTCGAGCGTCGGTTCGAAAATCGAGAAGTCGTCTTCTTCTTTGGCCTCGACCCACGTCGGGTGGGCGTTCGCGGTCGTCTCCGAGATCTCTTCGACGAGGTCCTGGGGAACGCTCGTCGCCCGGTCGTACCGCCGTCGGATTTCGCGGACGACGGCTTCTTCTTCCCCGTCGAGTTCGGTATCCTCGAGTGCCTCGAGCAACTCGCCGGTTCGCTCGTCGGTCAGCAGTTCGTGGCCGAGCGCCGAGAGCGTCGAGAGCTGTTTCGCCCGCGCGGGCGTACCGCCCTCGGGCATCACGACCTCCTGGTCCCACCGGAGGATTCCGGCGGCGTTGCCGACGTTCGAAATGCGCTCGATGCGCGTGAGAAGTTCGTCGTACGCGTCCGTTTCCGTCTCCGAGACTGTCGCCATGTCACTGCAATACTTGCGGCGGGCTATCAACCTCGTGGTTTCGGTGAACGCCTCGAGATGGTGCTGGCAACGCCTCGAACGGAGCGAAACGAGTTGCGAGACGAATACCACATGCTGGGAATTGCTCCCCCTGTTTAATGGTTCAGCAGACGACTGTTCAACCATGACAACAGAAGAAGTACGACTGCAAAGCACAGTTGCAGGATACACGGCGACCGGAAAGCTTCACACCCTCAGCGTCTGGTTCATCCTCGCGCTGCGACTGATGATGGGACTCGCCTTCTTTCAGAGCGGATTCGACAAGGTCCTCGGAGACTTCAGTGCCGGCGGCTACCTCGGCAGTCGAGAGGCGGGGCCCGCCGCGGACCTGTTCGTCTCGATGGCCGAAACCGGCTGGTTCGTCGACTTCGTGAACATCGCCGTCCCGTGGGGCGAGGTCTTCATCGGCCTCGGGCTCATCTTCGGCGTCCTGACGCGCCTGGCGGCCTTCTGGGGCGCGTTCATGATGCTCATGTTCTACCTGGGCAACTGGGACATCTCCCACGGCTACATCAACGGCGACTTCGCGTACATGCTCGTCTTCCTGTCGGTCGCCGCCTTCGGCGCCGGCCGCATCCTCGGGCTCGACGCCTACATTGAGCAGTACGAGGTCGGCGGCCAGCCGCTCGTCGAGCGCTATCCGTGGACGCGGTACTTCCTCGGGTAGGCGGGCGCTCTCGAGACCTTTTCTCCGATCAGGAGTCGCGTCGGCCAGCGATTTACCCGTCCCGCTTCCAGCCCGTAGACGCGAGCCGTCGGTACGTCTCGCGGCAGCGCTCGAGCGCCCGGATTGAGACGCTCTCGGTTGCCGTGTGCGCCTCGCCGGGTTCGGACGGGCCGTAGACGACGCACTCGGTGCCGGCCTGGGCGAGCCAGCCGGCGTCGGTGGCGTGGGGTTTCGTCACGAGTTCCGGCGGGTTCGACGCGTCCGACTGGACTGCTCGAGCCACCTCGAGCACCCGTTCGGCG
The DNA here is from genome assembly GCF_042663665.1 of Saliphagus sp. GCM10025317. Lineage (NCBI taxonomy): Archaea > Methanobacteriati > Methanobacteriota > Halobacteria > Halobacteriales > Natrialbaceae > Saliphagus > Saliphagus sp. GCM10025317. Next base: position 236,443 of record NZ_JBHTAQ010000005.1, on the reverse strand, counting down.
AATCCGTCGTCCCCACAGCGCATCGGCGGCAGGTCCTGGTCGACCGCCCACTCGATCCCTGGCAGGTCCGCGACGGACTCGAGGTCGACCCGCTCGCCCGGGACGGTTCGTTCGTCGACCGTCAGCGTACACGACTCGGGAACGACGTTGATCCCCGACCCGCCGTTGATTTCGGTGACGGTGGCCTGCCCCTCGAGCGGTTCGCCCGCGACTTCGACCGTCGGGGCCTCGAGGTCGCGAATCGCCTCGACGGCGTCGGCCGCGCGGTAGATGGCGTTCTCGCCCGCGTCGGGTTCGCTGGCGTGGGCCGCCGTTCCGCGGGCGGTGATCGTGCTCCCGCGGCGACCCCGGTGGGCCACGGCAACGTCGGTCACGCCTGGGCCGGAGTAGTTCGTCGACCCCTCCCCGACGACCGCGTAGTCGGGGACGAAGCCGTGTTCGATGGCGTGGCGGGCGCCGACGCCGCCGACTTCCTCGCCGACGAAGCTCGAAAAGACGAGTTCTCCGGGAGGCTCGGCGTCTCGAAACGCGATCATCGCCGCCGCGACGGCCCCCTTCATGTCGGCCGCGCCGCGACCGTAGAGGCGCCCCGCTCGTTCGTCGACGACGTACCCGCCGTTGTCCTCGAGCTGTGAGGGGGCCGGGTCGACGACGTCGTGGTGACCGACGAGTGCCAACGACGCTCCGCCCGCCCCTCGTCGGGCGATCACGTTCCCCACCTCGTCTCGCGTGACGTCGGCATCGGTTTCGCGTCGCAGCCAGTCCTCGACGTAGTCGCCCGCGGCCGTCTCGTCCTCGTGGCTGGGAATCGAGACGAGGTCGCGAGTCAATTCGCGAACGTGCATGGCGACGGGTACGACGGCGGAGGTGTTGGGTCCACCGGGTTCGGCTCTCGAGCGTGGATCTGACCACACCCAGATCGAGCGTGGAACCGATCACCTCCGGATCGAACGTGGGTCTGACCGCCGCCGGCTCGAGCGCTCAGTCCCCGAACAGGAGGTACCCGATGACGAGCGACCCGATCACCGCACCGGGCGACCACCAGAACAGAGTGTAGGACTCGAATAGCTGGTGGACGGCCCAGCCGGCGGCGAACGCGAGCATCGCGACGTCGACCTCGCGGTACTCGATCGCCCCGGCGACGACGCTGCCGACGACGAGACCGAGGTACGCGAGGCCGCCGACCAGTCCGAACCGGACGAACACCGAGAGGTACGAGTTGTGCGGCGACGCGGACAGTCCGCCGTCGAGGTAGGGCTCAATGACGTGGCTCGCCGGAGCGCCGTAGCCGAACAGGAACGGCCCGTCCCGGATCGCCGCCAGGCTCCCGGCCCAGAGGTCGAAGCGGTTCGAGTCGGAGATGCCGATGACGTCGACGTACATTCCGAGGAGAAATCCGGTAATCGTGAGGGCGGTCGCGACGAGTACCGCTGGAACGGCGCGTCGACCGAAGACGACGTACCCGGCGTAGATCACGACGGCGGTCGCCGCGGCGAGCATCGACGCCCGGGCGTTCGACAGAAACAACCCGAGGCCGCAGATTCCGGCGAGGGCGGCGGTGACGGCCCCACCGAGGGGGCGCCTGGTGGCGACCGCCCAATGAAACTCTACCGCGGCGGCGACGAACCCGGCGAAGGTGACCACGCCGAGGGAGTTCGGGTTCACAAAGATCGATCGCATGATCGTGACGTCGGTCTCGATTCCCGGGAGCGACGGGGAGCCGGACCACTGGCGAACCTCGAAGATCCACAGCGAGTAGTCGCCGACGAGGTACGTGAACAGGCCCAGCAGGACGACGGCCGCGGCCAGGCGAGCGAGGATCCAGAGGAACACCCGTTCGGGAACGAGGCGTGGAATCACGGCGAGGCTGCTCCCCATCACGACCAGGGCCCACACGGGCCAGCGCGACTGCGAACTCGAGGGGACGAACGCCAGCGTGTGTGCGAGCGAGACGGCGGCGAGTGCCGCGAAACAACCCACCGCGACCCACTCGCCGACCGAGTACTGCCTCGCGTCGGTGACGAGGAGGAAGAACGAGACGATGGCGACGAAGACGACGACGACCGAGAGCGGTCGGATCGACCCGAATCCGAATCCCGGCGAGCGGCTGCGATAGACGACGGCGAGGACGGCCGCGGCCGCGGCGAGAATGACGACGAGACCGAGTCCACGGCGGACGGCCGCTCGAGATGAGGCCACGGCGAGTCGACAGCCGAGGACTGCCCCGGGGACGACCGCGACGGCGGCGAGGTGCCACGCATGTACCGAGTCGGTCGCGTTTGCGACGACGACCAGTCCCAGGTAGCACGCGAACAGGAGGCCGGTCGCGCCGGTCGTGAGCCAGCCGTCGCTCCGGTCGAAGACGAGCGGCGACGCCGGTTGCTGGTCGATCGTAGCCACAGTCGTGGCAATCACAACGAGTGATAAATAGCTGTTCCAATCGACAATCTGCCAGGTACAGGTCGAGCGACCACCCTCCAGACGCGTTCTGTCTCGCTGACTGTTCGCGACTGGACGATTTCCGCGTACTCGCCCGTCCGGCAACCAGCACGCGTCCGGCAGCCGCACACCTGGTATCGCCGGTGGACACGCTTATACGCCTCCGTCGAGCAGTTACCGTTATGCACGTCGTGCCGGACACGAGCGTGGCCATTGACGGCCGCGTCTCCGCTGCGATCGAAGACGGGCAGTTCGAGGGAGCGACGGTCTCGGTACCGGAAGCCGTCGTCGCCGAACTCGAGGCGCAGGCCAACGACGGCCTCGACAGCGGCTGGGACGGCCTGGGCGAACTCAAACGGCTGGCCGAGTTCGCCGACGAGGGCCGCATCGACCTCGAGTACGTCGGCGAGCGGCCCTCCGCCATCGAGCGCGGCCACGCCGCCGAGGGCGAGATCGACGCCGTCATCCGCGACCTGGCCGAGGACCTCGAGGCCACCTTCGTCACGAGCGACATCGTTCAGGCCGAGGTGGCCCAGGCGAAGGGCCTCGAGGTGGATTATCTCTCCCCCGAAGTGCGGCGAGTCGGGACTCTAGCCATCGAGGAGTACTTCGACGACCAGACGATGAGCGTCCACCTCAAGACGGACACGCGGCCGAAGGCCAAACGCGGGGAGATCGGCGACATGCACTACCAGGAAATCGCCGACGAGCCCCTCGACGAGGACACGATGGACGAATACGCCCGCGAGGTCGTCGACGGCGCCCGCGAGGCTACCGGCGGCTTCATCGAACTCTCGGAACCGGGGATGAAGATCGTCCAGTTCCGGGACTACCGGATCGCCATCGCTCGGCCGCCGTTCGCCGACGGTATCGAGATCACCGCCGTCAGACCGATCGTCCAGACCGACATCGAGGACTACGAACACGCCGACGAACTGAAGGAGCGTCTGCTCGAGCACCAGCGCGGCGTCCTCATCTCCGGATCGCCCGGAGCCGGGAAGTCGACGTTCGCCCAGTCGATCGCCCGCTACCTGAACGACCACGACTACGCGGTCAAGACGATGGAGAAGCCCCGCGACCTCCAGGTCGGCCCCGAGATTACCCAGTACACCGAACTCGGCGGGCGGATGGACAAGACCGCGGACGCCCTGTTGATGGTCCGGCCCGACTACACGATCTACGACGAGGTCCGCAAGACCGACGACTTCGAGGTCTTCGCGGACATGCGCCTCGCCGGCGTCGGCATGATCGGGGTCGTCCACGCGACCCGTCCGATCGACGCCCTCCAGCGACTGGTTGGTCGGGTGGAACTGGGGATGATCCCGCAGGTCGTCGACACCGTCGTCTACATCGACGCCGGGGAGGTCTCGACCGTCTATGACGTCAAGACGGAGGTGAAGGTCCCCGCGGGGCTCACCGAGGAGGACCTCGCTCGCCCCGTGATCCAGGTAACGGACTTCCAGACGGGCAAACCCGCCTACGAGATTTATACCTTTAACCGCCAGGTCGTCACGGTCCCACTCGAGGACGGCGGCGAAACTGCAGAGAGTGGCGTCGACCGCATCGCCAAGTCCGAGATCGAACGCGAGATCCGGTCGATCGCCCGTGGCTACGTCGACGTCCAGTTGAAGAGCCAGAACCGCGCCGTCGTCTACGTCGAGGAAGATGACATCTCGACGGTAATTGGCAAGGGTGGCGGGCGAATTACCGACGTCGAGAACCGGCTTGGGATCGATATCGACGTACGAACGCACGACGAGAATCCCCACGGGTCGGGCTCGGGCGGTGGAGGTAATGGCCGAGGTGGCCACGGCAGCGCGGGCAGAAACAGCGGCAACGCACAGCCAGCCGGCCAGATCGTGACCCCCGAGATCACCTCGAGACACGTCATCGTCCCCGTCGACGGCAACCACGGCGAAACGGTCGAGGTGCAAGCCGGTGGCGAGTACCTCTTCACGGCGACGGTGAGCCGCGGGGGCGAAATCCAGGTTTCGAGAGGGAGTGCGATCGCGGACGATCTCGAGGACGCGATCGATCGCAAGCGGCCGATTACGGTCGTCCCGTCGTAGCCATCGTCCCTGTTGTACTGCGGCGAGCGAAGCGAGTCGCGGCTTTTTGGTGGAGATTTTTGCGCGAGCGATGGGTGGATCGAGGTGACGCGCGATCGTTGCCGGTCAAAGACGGTCGTTGATGTCCTCGTCCGTCGATTCTCCCGGAAGGATGTCACCCAGTGCGGCGCCGAACGCGGCGACCGTCCAGATTACCGTCACGCGACTCACCTGCTCCATCGTCGTCGGATTCCCCGCGGAGAGTTGCCCCCACATGAACAGCATCCCAGTGGACGCCAGAAACGAAACGAGGAGGACTCCCGCGTACCGTCGCGGGATCACGCCGAGGATTGGCTTTCGAACCTCGACCTGCCTGAAGTCAGCGTAGTAGAGCAATCCCGCGGTCATCGCCAGGAGAAAGCCGAGATTGGCGACGAAGAACACGGGAACGCCGCCGAGGGTAGCCGTCAGGAACCACTACGCGATGGTGAAAACGCCGTCCCCGACGAGGAGTGGGAGCGCGAAGATGACGGAGCCCACGAACGCCTGCGCGATGTCCTTCGTCGTGTACTTCGTGATCCGCTTCGTAAACGCCTCGCTTCTCGAGCATTCGATTGACGAGCCTGATCGTCTCCTCGACTCGCCGACGTTCTCCAGGATCGTCAGCGGCGTCTTTCAACTCGTCCAGTTTGTCCAGCAGATCCTCGATGTCCGGATCCGAAACGTTGCCCGAGGCACCGCTCGAGTGCGTACCGGCGGTCATCTATCCGAATGTGGATCGGTTATCGACAAAAGTGTCGGTGTCGGTGTCTCCAGCCGGTCCAGCCCTGCGTAGTGAGCAACTCATCGAGGCCAGCGGACGGATTACAGTGGAGACGTGGACGAAGACCCCGACGACGGCGACGTAGACGCCGATGGTCTGAAGCGCGACGGACGAGTGCTCGCTAATCGGCATCCGAACACGAAACGCAGAATTACGGGTCAGGTTCAGAACTCGAGAAGTCGACGTCCAGAAAGTCGATCCGCGCGCCGCCTTCGTCGCTCTCGCCGATCGCACACGTCCACCCGTACACCTCGGCCAGTTCCCGAACGAACGCCAGGCCCAGTCCGGTTCCGCCGTGTTCCTCGGCGGTCGTAAAGCCGGCCTCGAACGCAGTCTCCGGATCGTCCACCGAAAACCCTGGTCCGTCGTCGGCGACGAAAAAGCCCTCCGGCGTTCGCTCGACCCGGACGGTGACGTCCGGGCCACCGTGAAGGACGGCGTTTTCGAAGAGGTTTCTGAACAGGTGTTGGATGTACGTCTCGTCGCCCCTGATCTCGCCTTCGAGTGAGATGTGGGTCGTCGCGTCGGGAGCGTCCACCTCGCCCCAGGCGTCTCGTGCGGCGGTCGCGAGCGGGACCGGCTCCCGGTCGCCGACCGACGTTCGTCCGTGGGTCAAGACCAGCAGAACGTCGATCATGGTTTCGATTCGGTCGAACGCCTCGTCTACGTACTCGACCGCGTCCGAGTCCGCCTCGGCCGGCAACTGGTTCGCGTATATCTGACCGATCGCGACCGGATTTCGAAGTTCGTGAGCGATCATACTGGCCAGACTCTCGAGTCGGTCGTTAGATTGCTCGAGCTTTTCGATCGTCTCCTCGAGCTTTCGTTCGCGTTCTTTGAGGGCGGTGACGTCTTTGGCGGTGCCGACGATCCTGTTCAGGTCGTCGTCGGCGGTGCGGACGCTGCCGCCCTGTGCGTGAACCCATCGCACCTCGCCGTCCGGCTGTACGACCCGGTACTCCTCGTCGTACGCTTCCCCCGGGAGGGCCGCGAACGCCTCGCGGACGCGCTCGCGGTCGTCGGGATGAATTGCCTCGAGGAACGACAGCGGGTCGTTGTACAGCGACTCCCGATCGCGCCCCCACACGTCCTCGTAGGCTGGGTTGATGTAGACGAACTCGGAGCCGTCCGCGCTGGCCATCCAGACGACCTCGTCGACGTTCTCCGCGAGGACTCTGAGTTTCGCCTCGCTCTCGCGGAGTTCACGCTGGGCCGCTCGACGCTCGGTGATGTCGATGAGAGCACCAGGGAATGTCGTGGGATTGCCCTCCTCGTCGGAATCGACGTGTCCGCGAGCGACGACCCACCGGAGTTCACCGTCGGCGTTCCAGACGCGGTACTCTTCTTCGTACTCGCCACGGGCCTCGATGGCCGCTTCGATCGCGTTCTCGACTCGCTCGCGGTCGTCCTCGTGGATCCCTGCAACGATGTCGTCGAGGGAGACTCCCTCCTGGACGGCGTCGGGGTCGGCGCCAAACTTCTCAGCGAACCAGGAACTCGTGGTGAACTCGTCTTCGGGGATGTTCCACTCCCACGTGCCGACGGCCCCGGCCTCGGTCGCGGCCTCGAGTTGCGATTTCGCGTCGTCGAGGAAGCGCTCACGTTCTCGCTGTTCGGTCACGTCACGAACGATTCCGACGATGCCCTCTACGGTGTCGTCCTCGACGATCGGGTTGACTCGCACTTCACACAACAGCCGGTTTCCGGAATCGGTCTCGACGGTACACTCGAGAAGGTCGTTCCGTGGGCCAGACGGCGGCGCTGTCCGAAGCCGTTCGATCTCTCGTTCGAGCGTCGACGCGCCCTCGTCGAAGAGCGTCGAGACGTGCTCGTCGCGGATGTCGGCACGGTCGCAACCGATCGTCTCGAGGAAGTCGTCGTCGCCGCCGACGACGTGGCCCTCGGCGTCGAGGTGAAACAGTCCGTCGTCGATTGCGTCCAGGATCGTTCGATACCGTCGCAGTGACGTGTCGACGTCTGTAGAGTCGAGAAAGGAAGTTTCAGCTGTCAACCCACGCTCACCCATGCGTTCGGTATTGAGAGTTCTATCAGATAAACGTTCACCGTTGCCGTCTCGACGAGGCGTCACGACTTTCCCGTCTATACGGTGCATCACGACCGGGCGTTCGACGACAGTTCAGGGGATCGCCCCCCCCCCAACCCCTCGAGTCTCCTCGATTCGCAGAGTTCACCGACTCGTTTCTCGAGGACGCGAACTCGTAGAGACGCGATCGACGTGCGACTCGGGATCCGCCGTGCGACTCGAAGTGCTGCCTATCGGAACACCGTCGACGGCCACGAGCAATGGACGCCAGGCGGTGGACGCGAACGGGGTCAGCGCCAAAGGGTGCCTTTTTGTACCGACCGTCCGTAGCCCGATCCATATGTTCAAGGCCATCGTGAGCGCGGAAACGCTCACCAGCGCGCTCGACTCGGTGAGCGTGCTGGTCGACGAGTGCAAGATCCACCTCGAGGAGGAGGGGCTCTCAATCCGGGCCGTCGACCCCGCCAACGTCGGCATGGTCGACCTCTCGCTCGAGGCGGCCGCGTTCGAATCGTACGAGGCCGACGGCGGCCTGATCGGCGTCGACCTCTCCCGACTCGAGGACATCGCCGGCATGGCCGAATCCGGCCAGCTGATCCAGCTCGAACTCGACGAAGAGACTCGCAAACTCCACATCCAGATCGACGGCCTGGAGTACACCCTCGCGCTGATCGACCCAGACTCGATCCGCCAGGAGCCGGACATTCCGGATCTGGACCTGCCCGCCCGCGTCGTCCTCGAGGGCAAGGACGTCAACCGGTCGGTCAAGGCGGCGGACATGGTCTCCGATCACATCGCGCTGGGCGTCGACGACGCCGAGGAGTTCTTCTACGTCAACGCCGAGGGCGACACCGACGACGTCCACCTCGAGTTGACCCAGGACGACCTCATCGACCTCCAGGTCGGGCCGGCGCACTCGCTGTTCTCGCTGGATTACCTCAAAGACATGAACAAGGCGATCCCGAGCGACACCGAGGTCACGCTGGACCTGGGCGAGGAGTTCCCCATCAAGTGTTACTTCGGGTTTGCGGAGGGACAGGGCCAGGTCACGTACATGCTGGCGCCGCGGATTCAGAGCGACTAATCGACTGATCGACTCGAGTCGACATCGCTCACTTCTTCTGTTCTTCCGTTTCCCCTCGCTCGAGGTGCTCCAGTCCCCCGGCGTTCCGGGCCTCGAGTCGCTCGCGAATCGCCCCGCTCACGTCCCCGAGGTAGGCCCCACCCCAGATGGCGACGATCAACGCCCCGATCGAGTTGAAGACGAAGTCGAGCATCGTATCCTCGAGGCCGTACTGGGTGAGCACGCGTGGCAGCCCCAGGGCCTCGGCGGTGAGAGCGATGGCGAACTCGAGGATCTCCCAGAGGACGCCGAACGCGAGGACGAACAGCAGGATGAACAGCGCGATGAACCGGCCGGGGAAGTGGATGCCCTCGGCGTGTTCGTCGAGGGCACGGACGGTGGCGTAGCCCGCGGCGGCGACAACCGACGCCGAGAGCGCGTGGGTCATGTGGTCCCACCACCAGACCTGACTGTAGAGCGTGCTCGTGGCACCTGGCAGGCCGACAGTGCCGAAGGCGTGGAGGAAGACGGCGGTCGTAATCCAGAGGGTGAGCCGCGGGTCCATCGGAATGCCGTAGTCGCGCTCCAGGATCGGTGGGAGCTGGGTCACGGCGAGGGCCACTGCGGTGTTGATGACGATGCCGCCGTTGCCGCGGTCGACGCCCACGAAGAGCATGCCGACGAGCGACAGTTCCATCAGGTACGAGAGCTGTCGCTGGCGCTCGGTCGAGAGTGTGAACGCGGCGAGATCAATCATCGTCCACCCCCGGCAAGAGGTCCTCGAGCTCGGGGAGCGGGTCGATGCGGCCGAGGCGCCTGAAGTACAGTTCGAAGACGACCCCCGCGCCAAGTCCGGCGAGCGCGGAGAAGACGAACTCCCACATGACGGCGTCGTGGTCGGCCTCGAACGGGATACCGAAGACGGTGGCGACGCCCCAGCGGAACACCGTCCAGAGGGCGGCGGCGGCCATCGTCGTGACGACGACGAAGACGACGGCGAAGGAGGCGGTCATCCGTACAGCGGTGAACGTCTGGAGTTCGACCGTGAGCACGAGCGCGACCGCGGCCACCGAGAGGTAGGAGGCGACGTGGCCCGTCAGGAGGTCGGCCCCCAGCACGATGCCGAGTGCCGGAGTCGCGGCGAGCAACAGCACCTCCCAGGGGAGCATGACCAGCGGTGATCGGAAGGCGATCGGCGGAAGGATGGCGAGCCCGACCAGGACCAGCGCGAACGTCGCCCACAGGAGTTCACGGGTGGCCAGCCCGCCAATCCCGATTCCCGCGAGGGCGACCACGATCGCCCAGCCGGCGACGGCGTTCGTCCGGTCGTCGCCGATCAGTTCCTCGAGTCGCGTTTGAGACACGGTCACTGATACCGATGGAATCCTTAAAAAGGAGAGGGCTCTCCAGAGGGGTTCGATTCGATTTTGTCGAAGATAGTATCTACAGCGGACCCACGAGCGCGTACACTGCCACGTAGGCCAAAAGCGCGACGGTCACGCCGGTCAGCGCCGTAAGAGCGATGCCGAACACGCCCCTTGAGGTGCGCCAGCGCCGCGGAATCAGGCCGTGAATCCCCGGTACGGTTCCCTCCCGGACGACGCCACAGAGGATCCCGGCGCCCAGGATCGAGAAGACGAAGTGGTAGGACATGTCGAGCGTCGGGGGCGTGCTAACCAGGGCGACGATCCCGTAGGCGGCCCCGGCGGCGGCGCGGCGGTCCAGCGCCGTGAGGAGGTTTCGGTCGGCCAGGCGCGCGTAGGTGAGCAGGGCGAGCCAGATGATACCGAGTTCGATCGCGAACGCACCGAGCAGATTCAGCGTCGGATCCGGGTGGAGCAGGACGCGAGACTCGAGGGCGGGTGTGGCGAACGGGAACAGCCACGCCGGCGGTTCGCCGGTGAACAGGTCGCCCCACGGATGCGAGCACAGACCCCAGAGCGCCGCGAGGGCGACGGTCGTCGGCGAGAAGGTGGTCACCCGGGCGGTTCCGAGCGCGACGCCGGCGCCGGCGATCGCGAAGAGGGCCATCACGAACGCCGCGACCGGACCGGACGCGGCGAACGCGACGATCACGAGTGCGGCGAGCAACCCGGCGGCGGCGGTGTGTGCAAGTCGAGCCCCCGTCGTACTCGACCTCGAGTTCGAGTGTGTTCGCGTGCGACGAATCGCGAGCAGGCCGAACGCGGATGCGCCGACGAGACCAACGACCAGCGAGTGGGTGGCCGAGCGGTGGACGGTTCGGCTGGCGTCCCAGAACGCGGTCGAGGCCCCGAGCGCGCCGTCGCCGAGATTCCACTCGGCGAGGCCGACGAGCGCGTAGGCGACGTCGACGTCGGGGATCGCGGCGAAAAGGCCGGCGACGACCCCGATCCCCAGCGCACGGCGTGACTCCCAGCCCCGCCACTCGGCGACGAGTGCCGCGACGGCGAACGCGAAGAGTGCGTGACCGACGAACACGATACATCGGGTAGGGAACGCGTCGGCTTAAGCGACTCGCGTGATCTCGGTGGTCGAAAGTGCTCGAGGGAAGGGTGACGGCGGTGGTTGGCGGCTCGAGGGTGGCGCAACGGCGATGACCAGGCCGCTCGAGGGCGAGAAATCTGTAGCGACGCGATATCAGGCGCTCGTATCCTCGTTATTCTCGGCTGGCGCGTCGTCGTCCCCGTTCTCGTCCTCGCCTTCGTTCGAATCGCCACCACTCTCGTTCGCATCGTCACCACCCTCGCTCGCATCGCCCTCCTGGCCCGCCGTAAGTCCCTCGTTCGGCCCGCGCTCGAGCGCTGGCGACGCGTCGGTGTAGTCGCTGTAGCCGTCGAACCAGCGGACGATCCGCTCGAGGCGGTCGACGACGTGGGCCGGCTCGCCCGAGCGGGAGAGCTCGTGGCCTTCGCGGGGGTACCGAACCATCCGGGTGTCGACGCCGTGTTTCTTCAGGCCGAGGTAGAACAGTTCGGCCGTGTTCGCTGGCGTGCGGTAGTCCTGGTCGGCGTGGATCAGGAGCGTCGGCGTGGTCACGTCCGGGACGTGCGCGACGGGGGAGTGCGCCCAGAGGTGCTCGGGGTCCTCCCAGGGCGTGACGCCGTAGTCACCCTCGACGAGCTTGAACGCGTCCGTCGAGCCGTAGAAGCTCGTGAAGTCGTAGACGCCGCGCTGGCTGACGGCGGCCCGGAAGCGGTCGGTCTGTCCGACCGTCCAGGCGGTCATGAACCCGCCGAAACTGCCGCCGGTGACGTACTGTTCGTCGGCGTCGACGTACTCGCGCTCGCAGGCGAGGTCGACCCCTGCCAGCACGTCGGTGAGTGTCACGTCGCCCCAGTCGCGCTCGATGGCGGCCGCGTGGGCCTCGCCGTACCCAGTCGATCCTCGGGGGTTCGACCAGAAGACGACGTAGCCAGCGGCGGCGAGGCTCTGGAACTCGTGCCACATCGTCCCGCTGGTGGTCCAACGGGCGTGGGGGCCGCCGTGAATCTCGACGACGAGCGGGTAGGTCTCCTCGGGATCAAAATCCGGCGGCGTCAATAGCCAGCCCTGAACCGGCCCCTGGTCGCTCTCGTAGCGCAATTCTTCGGGCTGAGCGACGGCTCGATCCTCGAGGTAGTCGGCGTTGACGCGGGTCAGCCGGGTGACCTCGTTGCCCCCGCGCGTGGACGCGAAGACGTCCCCCGAGTGGTCCCACTCGCTCTGGACGTAGGCGATGGCGTTTTCACCTACCGAGAAGCCCTCGAGAGTGACGCCCTCGCCGTAGACGGTGGTTGGATCCTCGCTCCCGTCGCCGGGGGCCGACCAGAGCGCGCTCGCGCCCTCGTCCGGCGTGGCGAAGTAGAGGGTCTCCTCGTCGGGTCCCCACTCGAGCCCGCCGTCGTAGCCGAGGGTGCGATCGATCGATTCGGTGACGGTCGTCTCCGTACCCGTCGTTCGATTGAACACCTTCAGTTCGGTCTGACGAAGGGTAAACCCGTCTTTCGGCACCCACGGGTAGGCGACCCGGCCGTCGGTCGTCGCCGCGAGCATCGTCGCCCAGCCGATCGTTTCGGCGACCTGCTCGACCTCGCCCGTCTCGAGGTCGTGTGCGAGGATTTCGGAATCGATGGAGTCGTCGGGCACCTCGCCGAGCTTTCGGGCGTAGTAGACCGTTTCGTCGTCACCCCAGGCCGCCCCCGTGTGGTCAACGTCGCCGTCGGTGAGTCGCTCGAGGGCGTCGTTGTCGCCTACGGTCTCGGTAACGGTCCCTTGCTCGAGCGCCGACTCGACGTCGAGCGTGTAGACGTGGTTCCGGCGGCCGTCCGCGTAGCGCTGGTGGGCCCGATAGACGAGCCGGTCGATAACCCGCGGGTCGGGCGTCTCCGGTTCGTAGTCGGGCTCGACGGCGAAGTCGCGCCCCTCCTCGCGGTCATCGGCCGTCGAGGCCTGCGTGAAGAGAACGTGAGAGCCGTCGGGACTGCACTCGAGGCCGGAGACGCCGCCGACGACGCTCGTGACCTGGCGGGCCTCGCCGCCGTCGGTCGGAAGGACCCAGAGCTGCGGCCGGTCGTCGTCGGCGCCGCGGGTGCTGACGAACGCGAGGTGTGAGCCGTCGGGACTCCAGCGCGGCTGGCTGTCGACGCCCTCGCTGACGGTGAACTGGGTCGGCTCGTCACCGCCGAGCGGGACGACGTAGATCGTCGCCTCGTAGGACTCGTCGTCTTCCGGGGCCTTCCGGACGAACGCGACTCGCTCGCCGTCCGGCGAGAGCTGGGGGTCGGCTACCTGGACGATGTCGTGGTAGTCGGCGGGGTCGACCGTGTGCATAGTCCTCACTCCGGGCGGTCGGGAGTATATGTTTCGGTTCGTAGGAAACACGGGCGTCAATGACGCTGTCACAGGCTCATTACCGGGCGTTCAGCACGTCGTGAGTGTCCAAGAATCAGTACTTTCAGCAGATACAATCGGTTATGCTCGGCATAGTAATCAGCCGAAAACGCATAGACTGCCATCATGGCGCGAAAGTTCAATCGACGCGACTTCATCGCAGTAACTGGTGCAACAGGAATTGCAGGTATCGCCGGGTGCATCGGCGAGGACGCCGAAGATCCCGGAAACGGCAATGGGAACGGAAACGGCAACGAAACTGGGAACGGTAACGGTAACGAAACTGGGAACGGCGACGACAACGAAACCGAAGACGGGAATGGCAACGGCGAAGACGAAGAAGACATCGGCGAGGCCGACCCCGACGAAGGCGGCGAGGTCCTCTCCTGGCACGCCGGCGGCACCGGCGGCACGTACTACCCACTCTCCGGCGAGGTCAAATCCATCGTCGAGGAGAACACGCCCCACGGCCTCCAGGTCCAGTCGACCGGCGCCAGCGTCGAGAACGTCGGCAGCCTCGCCCGCGAGGAAGCCGAGTTCGCGCTGATCCAGAACGACGTCGCCTACTTCGCGTTCAACGGAACCGGGATCGAGGACTTCGAGGGCGAACCCGTCGAGAGCATTCGCGGGGTCGCGACGCTCTATCCCGAAACGATCCACATCCTCACCCAGGCCGACTCGGGCATCGAGTCCGTCGAGGACCTCGAGGGGGCGACGATCAACACCGGCGACGCCGGCAGCGGGACGCAGGTCAACGCGAACCAGATCCTCGAGTCGGCGGGCATCTCGGACTTCGAGGAACAGAACACCGACTTCGCGACGGCGACCGACCAGATCCGGGACGGCGACGTCGATGCGGCGTTCATCGTCGGCGGGTGGCCCGTCGGCTCGGTCGAGGAACTCGCCTCTTCGAGCGACATCTCGCTCGTGTCCGTCGACGGCGACGTGCGCGAACAGGTCAAGAGCGACGCCGAGTGGATGGCCGACGACACCATCCCCGGCGGCACCTACGACGGCGTCGACGAGGACACGGAGACCGTCTCGGTCCAGGCGATGATCGCGACCCACGAGGGAGTCGACGAGGGAATCGTCGAAGAGGTAACGACCGCCATCTTCGACAATACGGACTCCTTTACGATCAAGGCCGACTTCATCAGCGCCGACAGCGCCCAGGACGGGATGCCCATCGACCTCCATCCCGGCGCGTCCGCGTACTTCGGCGAGTAGCCTTCCACGACGCCTCTCACCGTGTTTACCGGTCACCGTCGCCGAACGCTCGTCGTTACCGCCGTCGTCGTCGCCCTCGTCGTCGGGAGCGTCGCGGCCGCCTCGAGTCTCGATTCGAACCCCGAACGAACCCTCGTCATTCAGGACGCCGACTCGGGCGAGACGCTCCTCGAGCAGCCGGTCGAAAATGGCGAGCGGGTAACGCTCGCGTACACCCACAGCGTCGAGAAGACACCGGTCGAGGACGTCTACGTCGTCGACGGTGATCAGTTGCGGATGACGGAGATGCGATTCAAGTCCCACGGCGCCGGACTCCCCGCCGACGAGTCGATGGAACGAGCCGACGGCTGGTTCGTCGTCGAACGAAGCTCGACGTACAGCCAGCTGCGAGTCGCACCAGGTTCCGTCGCCGGCCACGAACTACTCGTCGGCGAGGATCAGTACGACCTCGTAGCGATGTCGGACGGGCCAGTCGTCATCGTCGTCGACGAGGACGAGCCGGGAGCGCTCGAGGAACTGCTAGCGTTGTCAGCGCCGGCAGAAGTGACACAGGACAGACTATTGGGCGACGAGGACCGCTCGAGCGGTGCTGTCGCGACCCACATGCATATGGAACTCACCCACTGATACCGTACCAATGAGCGTCGACACCGGCGGGTCGGATGAATTGTCCGAGGCCGAACAGGAACAGATTCTCCAGGAGGTCGAACGACGCCGGACACTCCAGGGCGGGGCCGCCGTTCTCGTCTCACTGATCGGGATCACCTTCTCGGCCTTCCAGATGTGGATCGCTGCGAGATCCTACATCTTCGAGATTACCCTGCCGCTCTACGGCACGATCGATATCGGGTCCCTGCAACTTCTGCAGGTCGGCGCGATTCACGTCACGTTCGCCCTGGTGCTCGCGTTCTTGCTCTTCCCGGCCAGCCGGGGCGACGGTTTCGTCGCTCGACGACTCGGTCGCCTCGAGCCGGCCGCGAGACGGCGCTTCGGCGACGAGCACTCGGTCACTCGAGGGGTCTCCCGGGCGAGCGGATTCGTCAGATGGGCCGCCCTCGACCGGCAGATGAACCGCGTGACGCCGCTCGACGGCCTCATGATCGGCCTCTCGTTGCTCCCTGTACACTACACCGTCACCAACTACGACGAGATTCAATCGATCGCCATCAGGCGATTCGACAATACGCAGGGCGTCGGGGACGTGCTCTGGTTCCTCGAGCCAGTCGTCACCGGGATGGCAGCGCTCGGCATCCCCATCGACGAGGCCTCCTACGCGTTCTGGATGGGCGTTCTCGGGCTCTTGCTCGTGCTCGAGGCGACCCGGCGCACGCTCGGCTTTCTCCTGATGACGCTCGTCGGATCGTTCATCGTCTACGCGCGCTGGGGCTACCTCGTCCCGCGAGATTCCGCAATCGGGGCCCTCGCCATCCAGCCCGAGAACTGGGCGAACATCGTCTACAACCTGTGGTACACCGTCCAGGCGGGCGTCTTCAGCACGCCCGTCATCGTGAGCGTCCGGTACATCTACATATTCATCCTCTTTGGCGCCTTCCTCGAGATGAGCGGCGCCGGCAAGTGGTTCATCGATCTCGCCTACGCCCTCACCGGTACCCGGCGAGGTGGGCCAGCGAAGGCGAGCGTCGTCTCGAGCGGGTTCATGGGGATGCTCTCGGGGTCGTCCATCGCGAACACCGTGACGACGGGCGCGTTCACGATTCCGCTGATGAAACGGTCGGGCTACTCGCCCGAGTTCTCCGGGGCCGTCGAGTCCTCCTCGTCCTCCGGCGGCCAGATTCTGCCGCCAGTGATGGGCGCCGCCGCCTTTCTCATCGTCGAGTACACCGGCATCCCCTACACGACCGTCATCACCGCCGCGACCCTGCCCGCCATCGCCTTCTTCTTCGGCATGTGGGTCATGGTCCACTTCGAGGCCGTCCAACACAATATCGGCGGGCTGCCTCGAGACGAGTTGCCGGACGTCCGCTCGCGCCTGCGCTCCGGCTGGTTCTACCTGGTCCCAATCGTCCTCCTGCTGTACTTCCTCACCCGCTTCTCTATCAACCGCGCGGGCTGGTTCACCATCGTCTCGGTGTTCGCCCTCATCGCCTTCATCGCGGCCTACGACGAGCGCTCGCGCGTTCCCCTGGTCGGTACCATCGTCGCCCTCTTCGCCCTGCAACTGCTCAGCTACGCGACCGTCGGCGGGAACGTCGGCGACGCCGTGCAGGTGATGGCGGGACTCGAGGCCGCCGGGGCGGGACTGGGGCTCGAGGCGGCGGCCTACGCCGCGGCGAGCGGGCTGGGAACCATCGTGATCCTCGTGAGCGTCGCCGTCATGCTCGCCAGGCCCGGAACGGTTCCGACGCTGCTCGAACTCGACGACGCCGTCGACGAATCAGCGGAGCGGGCGGCCTCGACGGTCGGTCGACCGCAACTCGCTCGCAACAGGGCCTACCGGTTCGGCGCGTTCGTCCTCAAGTCGATGGATTCGGGAGCGCGAACAGCGACGACGGTCGTGATCGCGGTCGCGGCCGCGGGCATCATCCCGGGAGTCATCAGCGTCTCCGGGCTCGGACCAAACCTGGCCGCGCTGATCAACGCCGTCAGCGGCGGGTCGCTGCTGATCTTGCTCGTCCTAACGGGCGTCGCCTCGATCATCTTCGGGATGGGGATGCCGACGACGGCGATGTACATCATCCTGATCGCGATGCTCGGCGGGCCGATGGAACAGGCGGGGACCGCCCTGCTGGCTGCCCACCTGTTCGTGCTCTACTTCGGCCTGATGGCCGACGTCACGCCCCCGGTGGCCGTCGCTGCCTTCGCCGGGGCCGGCGTCGCGAAAGCCGACGAACTCGGGACGGCGCTGATCGCCTTCCTGCTCTCGCTCAACAAGATCCTGGTTCCCTTCGCGTTCGTCTTCTCGCCGGGCATCCTGCTCCTGCGAGAACGCGGCGACGAGTGGACGATCCTCACCGCCGCCGACGTGGCCGACCTCGGCTTCTTCGTCCCCGACGTCGTCATCCCCATCCTCGGCATGTTCCTCGGTGTCTACGCCCTCGGGGTCACGATCATCGGCTACCAGTACACCGGCGTCGGCCGGGTCAAGCGAGCGCTGTACGCCATCGCCTCCATCTTCCTGATGGTACCCGAGATTCCGCTGCTGGTCCTCGAGGGCACCCTCGAGGCGTTCGGCATTCCGGCGTACCTGGCCATCTTCGAGTTGACCGCCTCCCTGCGACTCATCGGCCTCGTCACGCTCGTGGCGCTCTCGACCCGAAACCGAACCCGTGGACGGACGACGGAGGCAGCGGAGACGGCGGAGACGGCCTAATCGCCGAACGTCGGGCCGCCGTTGCATTCATATCCCCCTGCAGAGAGTCGAATAACGTGTTCCCGAATCGACAGCAGTGTGCGCCCCGCCTCGAGCGCGCCGACCTCGAGGTGGCGGACATCGGCTTCCGATTCGGTTTCGGCGCGTACGTCGCCGCGGTGCTCACCGCTGCGGTGACGACGGCCGCCGTCCTCGCCGGCGTCACCGGCACCACCGTCCTCGCGCTCGCGCCCGGAACGGTTACCGCCGGCGTGATCGGCGGCGGCATTCTCGCCGGCCGATATCACGGGTTGGCCGAACGCCTCGGTCGCCGCCGCTGGCTCGGCGTACAGTGTTCGCTTCCCGCCCTCCCGTTCGTCGGACTGGCGCTCGTCCCGTTCGCGACCGACGTCGGAGCGAGCGCCGCCGGCGTCGCCATCCTGGGTGTGATCGGGATCGTCCTGGCGGGGCTGCTCGTCGCCGCGATGGCCACCAATCGCTACGTCGACGCGGTCACGAGCGACGAACCCGTCGTCGCCTGGACGTGGGTCAAAGCTGGCGTGCTCCGCCGGGAACTGGTCATCGGCGTCGGTTTCCTGCTCGTCAGTCTCGGGTCGCTGTACGGCGGCGACCTCACTTTCGCCGTTCTCTGGGCTGCCTACGGCCTGTTCTGGCTCCTCGCCGGCTACTGGAGTTCGCTCTTCGACGCCGATTCGGTGTCGACGCCCACCCTCGCCGTCTACGAGTCCGGGCTCGTCGTCGACCGCGGACTCACGAAACGACTGCTCTCCTGGGAGTCGGTGTCTGAAATCGAACTCACCGCAGACGAACTCGTGATCGAACGGGACTGGCGCTCGCTCCGCTGTCGTCGGGACGCGATCGACGATTCCGAATCGGTCGCCGCGACGCTCGAGAGGCTCCGAACAGATCGATAACCGTGCGACCGCCGAACCCTCACTCGAGCCGGGCCCGACCACTCGTCGCACTGCGAATCCGGTCACTGAGGGCGTCCGCGTCGGCGATCGGCACCCGAACCTCGAACTGCACGTCCGCTTCGTACTCGGCCTCGAACTCGAGCCCCTCGCTCTCTAAGATGCCGCGAACGGTGCCCGAATCGTCGTACTCGAGGGTGATCGACACCTGCTCGTGGGGCCGCTCCTCGATTACGCCCGCGGCGTCGACCGCCTCCTTGACCGCTCGGGAGTACGCTCGAACGAGGCCGCCGATGCCGAGGTTCGTCCCGCCGTAGTAGCGCGTGACGACGACCGCGACGTTCTCGAGGTCGCGCTGGGTGAGCACGTTCAGGGCGGGTTTCCCGGCGGAACCGCTCGGTTCGCCGTCGTCGCTCGAGTACTCCCGGAGCCGGCCATCGGCGTCGACTCTGACCCGGTAGGCCGGGACGTTGTGGGTCGCGTCGGCTTACTCCTCGCGTACGTTCTCGAGGAACGCCTCGGCCGACTCGAGGTCGACGACGGGGCGAGCGTGTCCGAGAAACTCCGAGCCCTGGACGACGAGGCTCGCGGTCGCGGCCTCGGCGACGGTTCGGTAGGCTTCGGCGTCCATGAGCGTTACCTCGAGCTGACGTCGTTGTCGGGACGGTAGAGGTTCGGGTTACGCCACCAGAAGAGGGCCCAGCCGGTGAGAAAGCCCACGAGCATGGCGACCAGGTCCCGCAAGAACTGCGAGCCGATCAGGTCGATCGTCAGGGCGATGGCGATGCCGGCGCCCACGGCCGTTCCCACGACCAGGAAGCCGACGTCGCCGAAGATCTTCGCTCGCGACTGCTCCCAGTAGTACTGCCTGTCCGGGTCGTACCAGACGCCGACGTAGACCAGAACCGGTGCCATCGCGGTGACGATGATCGCCATCCGCCAGTCGGTCGAGATCTGCAACACTACGCTGGCCAGGTTGGCGGCGGCCGCGGCAACCATCAACCCCAGAAACAGCCACGCCCACTCCGGCAGCGTCTCCTTGTCCATGTCTCGATTCGGTCACTCGAGGACGAATATTCTATCGACTCGCGACAGGTCACTCCGCACAGCAGGCGTCCTTGCTCGCCGGCTCGCCACTGCCGCCGTCGGCCGCGACCGGTTCGGCCTCCGTGATCCGGTAGAGGCTCTGGCGCGCGTCCGCAAAGTAGATGTTCTCGTCGACGGTGCCGATGTCACTGAGGCGCTCGAGGGCGTACCTGACCGTCCGCGCAGACAGCATCGACTCCTCGACGATTTGTTTCTGGGTCAACGGGCCGTCGTACTCGAGGACTTTGTAGACCAGCTTCGCACTCGGTGGCAAATCCGTGATGTCCTCCCCGTCAGTCTCACTCATATTACGAATCGAAATGCTCCAGGAGTATAAAGTTGAGCCTTTCTGGATGACAGAACGGGCAATTTGTTCACAAAAATATCCATGAATATTGTATTTAGAGCCTCGAGAGACGGGACATTCGCGACAATTTGACCAGTCAGTCAGTCGGCGTGACAGACTCGGGTAGTGAACAAAAATGAGCACACACGAGAGTACGCGACAGATTCCAAATATGCGCGAACGATCACCGGTGTACGCGACAGATCACAGATTGTTCCAGGCGTCGTCGTCCTCAGGGTCCGGCAAGTCCTCGAACGGCGGCTTCGGCCCACTATCGGCCGGCCGAGCCCCCGGTCCGTCGCCCTCACCAGGCGAGACCACGTCGCCCGGAGTCGGCCGCTCCTCGAGGTCGAAGTCCGGCCACGCCGTCTCCTCCCAGAGCCCGCGGTCGCTGTAGTAGTAGACGACGCCGTCGCTGACGACCGCGAACAGGCCGCGACTCCCGTCGTGGATCACGCGTTCGTTCGTGTCGATGGCGACGTCGACGACGTCCTCGAGCGTGTCGAGCGAGACATGCTCGTCGCCGATCCACATCGGAAGCGAGCCTCGCGAGATCCACTCTGCGTAGCGGTTTTCGTGGATCGCTTGCCGTGCTCGGTCGACATCGACGTCGGAGCGGGAGTTGACGAACGCGGCCCCGCCGAACGACCCCACCGTGAGGATCAGGAGGGCGCCGATCAGCGCAGAACTGGGTGGGTCCGTCGTCTCGACGGTCTGGGTAACCGGGTTCGGATCCGATTCTTCGGGGTGGTCCTCGAGGTAGTAGCTCCGCTCGGTGACGACGAACGGGGTCGACGGGGCGTGCTCGCCGACGTGTGTCCCTGTATCGTAACTCGTGCGGACGATCAGCGAGAGGTCGACCGTCCCGACCCCGTCGAGGCGAGTCCTGAGTTCCTCACGCCGGTCCTGGACCTCCCGAATGTCGACCGACGCCCTGGTGACGCCCTGTCCGTCCGTGACCGTCGGTTCCTCGGCCGCCAGCACCCGTTCTGACTCCCAGAACACCTCGCCGTTGCGCGAGGCCGCGTACCTGAGGACGATTTCGTGCTCGAGGCTCGTCTCGTCGCTCGGGACCGCCGTCTCGGCGACGATCTCGAGTTCCGGCGAGGCGTTGATCACGTACGCGGGGTTGTCCTCGAGCACCGTGCCCGCCTCCCAGAGACCGTCTTGGACGACCACGGCTTCCGTGCCGACCTGCGTCGAGACCGTCTGGCGATCGACTTCCTGGGTGGTCGTGGTCGTCGACGGGTTCGCGACGACCCAGCCGGTCGCGAGCAGGGCGATCGTGCCGATCACGAGCAACGCGATCAGAATCGGCCGGCCGGATCTGGCGATCAGCAGGTCGAGGCGGGGCGTGTTCGTCACGGTGCACCCTCCCTCCCGTCGGTTCCGTCGGCCCCGTCAATCCCGTCGGACCCCACCGCTGGTTGTGACTCGCCGTCGGCCAACCCCCCATCTAGCAAAGTGGCGAAAGTCACGCGATACGATAGGTCGTCGTTCATCGACTATAACAGTAGTGGCCGTCGATCGACCGGTCTGGGAGGGTGATAACGGTCACAACCACTTCTCGAGCAGGCGCTCGAGTCGCCTCGAGAGCGGGAGATGCGAGCCGGGCGTCCGTATCCGGAGGTCGCCGGTGCCGAAGAGGGCAAACACCAGACCGACGGCGACGGCGACGATCACGACGTTAACCGCGCCGACGGCCACGAACGGGTGGACGTCGTGGAGCCAGACGAGCAGCGTCGGTGGCAAGACGAGGAGGTACCGACTCTCGACGACGTCGCGGGTGTAGCTCCCCGTCGTCTCCGGCGCTGTCATCGACAGCGCGACCTCGGCGGTGTCGCGACTACCGACCGTCGTCGCCCGCGGCTCGGCGTCGACGGCGGGGTGGGGCGCGTCGAGCACAACGACGACCGGAACGTAGCCGCTGTTGTCGATCGTTCGCGTGAGCGTCGTCGTCTCCCCGGGGGCGACGATCTGCGGGTCGTCGGTCGGCGAGTCGGTGCTCACGAGTTCGTACGCGGTTCCGCCGGCCGGGATCACCATCGCCGCGGTCGCGAAGAGGGCAAGCACGACGACGACGGCCGACAGCGCCGACCAGAGGCCGATCACGTTCTCGCGGCTGGTTCGTCGCGCCGTCCGCCGTTCGGCGACGCCGACTCGCTCGAGCAGCAAGCCGACCCCGAGCAGGCCGACCCCGAGGGCCACCAGCAGGGCGCCGGTCCCCTCGGCGTCGAAGGCGGCCGTGATCCCGAGCGGCGCCGCCAGGAGACCGAAGACGGCCCCGACGAGTCCCTGGACGCTCATGATGACGGTCCCCAGATGCGGGACCCGGACGACCGACCCCCCGACCTGCCAGGCCTCGGCGACGATCTTCCCCTCGGTGACCGGCGGCTCGCCCCCGTCCTGATCGGTGAACGGGTTGGCGTCACCCCGCGTCACGTACCCCTCGTCGGTCTCGGCGACGATTCGATGGGTCGTGAGCCCGCCCCCGTGTAACGTCTCGGCCTCGAAGACGACGACGTCGCCGGGTTCGGGCGCGTCGGTCGCCGCGCTGGGCACCGCGACGAACCCGTCCCCGGCGGCAAGCGTCGGCTCCATGCTTCCCGTCGCAACGTAGCCGAGCAGTATCGGCTGGCCCAGCACCTGGCCGAGCACCAGCAGTACCACGACGAGCCCCACCAGCCCCATCGCGACCTGTTTGGCTATCGACGTCCCGTTCATCGTCGTCGCTCCCTCGAGTTCGCTCCTGGCACGGTCGTGTTTTTCCTGTCTCGCATTCGAATCGTCTTAACTGCTCGTCTCACGCTCGCCGCCGCCGGACGACGAACCCGACGCCCAGCGCGATCGGGAGCGCGAGTGCCGCCGTCGATCGCGAGGGGAGTGCGGCCGTGACCGCCGCAATCGCCGGCAGTCCGACGACTGTGACGGTACCCACCGCCTCGCCCTCGAGCGCCAGCGCGTAGCGGCCGGGGTCGGCGAACGATCGCTCGAACTCGACCTGTCGCGTCTCACCGGGTGCGAGTTCGACCCGCTCCGTCTCGACGACGAATCCGCCGACGGCGAACTCGAGGGTTCGTACCCCCGTCGCGTTACCTGTGTTCTCGACGGTCGCCGTGACCGAAACCGGCTCCCCGATTGCGACCTCGGTCTGATCGAGGTCGACCCCCGTCACCGTCATATTCGGCACCGATTCACCCGGTTCGGGTTCGGGATTGGTGACCGTCACCGTGTGCGTCCGACCGTCGATGCCGACCTCGTACGTGCCGGGGGCGTCCATCGTCCGCTCGAAGGAGACGGACCGGTTCTCGCCGCCGAAGACGAAGACCCGTTTCTGGCTGACGACGATGTCGTCAACGGTCAGCCCAACCATCGTCGCCATCGACTGGGACCCGCCCCGGTAGATACCCGTGACCGTGATCGTCTCGCCGACGGCCACCTCGGTGTCCGAGACGGTGACGCGCTCGAGCGTCGGCGGGTCGGGGTCGGTTTCGTCGTCCTCGTCGTCGTCATACCGCACGTGGATCGTGAATGACTCCGTTCCCTCCCCCGCCTCGTGGGTGTCGATGGAGACGCCGACCGTAATCGAGTGGCCGGTAGCGGGCTCGAGCGGCGACCTCGCGGTTATCTCGTCTCGAGGATCGCCGTTTCGGTAGAAGGTGACGCCGTCGGTGCCCGAGAGCCAGATGCGGTCGACGTTCTCGTCGGTGGCGCGGACGGTGAAGGCTTCATCGACCGTCGTCACCGCGTCGGCGTTGAGTCGCTCGAAATCGAGCTCGAGCTGGCCGTTTTCGGTGGTGGCGTAGGGGCTCGCGGACTCGAGTTCGATAGAGGAGGTTGTGTCTGTGGGCTCGAGAGAGATAGCCGCCGTAGGTACCGCTAACAGGAGTACAAGCACGAACGCGGTCCCGAGTTTCAGATACATTCAGCTATTCAACTCAGTTATTCTATCGAAAGGGAACCGCTATACGGTCGAGTCAGAGTCGTTGGCGATAATGGTGATCGTTTCGGGGATTTCATCATCAGCACCACTGGCACCATCGACACCTTCTTTTGACGTGAATCCATCAAGTCCAAAGACGACATCAAAGGTTACAGATCCGCCATTACCGGACACATTATTTTGGTCTCCGTCGGTAGTAACTTCGAATTGCATCCCGCCATTGTCGGTGGCAACATCAGTCACTGCATCTGTTTCATCAATGTGTATCTCGATATCGATCTCATCACCCTCATTCTCGCGGTTGTTGGTGATAGTGAGTGCACCATTGAACCTAGTGACTGCATCAAGGTTGATGTCATTGGTGAGATCGAATGAGATTGTATCATTCGTGGTTCCTGCGAGGTCACCCGTGACGTTGATTCCTATCAAGGCGTTATCCGTGTCCCCTGCAGTCTCGATTGATACATCACGCGTCGCTTCCACACTACTAAACGCACCCGTCGCGAGTGCGCCGCCGCCGCCAGCTACGATCGTTCCCAGTCCGACAAGCACGTTGCGTCTGTTGAGTCTCATTGTATGGTCTCCGTTCGATCCGCGCCGGCATCGTAGTCGCTGGATACCGACGTGATCATTACCTCTCTCACTCGAGGCCACCCCCTTTGTATTAGGTCGCCAGAAGCAGTTCTGGGCCACCAATCGATGCTTCAAGACGGCCTTGATCGGCCGAAATCAGCATCTGAGGGGTTGGTGTGTGAGCCAAAGACATGTTTGTGTTAGATCTACGCGTGACGGCAACAAACGTTATGTAGCCTTAGTTCAGTAATTCTAGATAGATTTCGGGGGGCCAATGTCGACGATTACCGAACAGGTAGGCGAGAACGAGGCTGAAAGGACTGATAGCGGCGGGAACGCCGCCGGCCCCACTCGAGGCGAGATTTTCGACCTCCTGAGCAATCACCGTCGACGGTACGCCATCCACCACCTCAAGCAGACCGACGAACCCGTCGAACTCGGTGCGCTGGCCGAACAGGTCGCCGCCTGGGAACTCGAGAAAGAGGTGCAAGGACTCACCTCTGCCGAGCGTAAGCGGGTGTACACGTCGCTTCAGCAGACGCATCTCCCGGCGCTCGAGCGCGCGGGAATGGTCGAGTTCGACGCTCGAGCGATCGAACTCACCGAAGAAGCCGAACAACTTGAGGTCTACCTCGACGTCGTTCCGGGTGATTCGATTCCGTGGGGGATTTATTACCTTGGATTGTCAGTGGTTGCGGCCGTGGTAATAGCGGGGCTGTGGTTCGAGATCGTCCCGACCGAAACAGTCCCTGAACTCGGCTGGGCAACGCTCACCGTGACTCTGTTTGGAGTTTCAGCGGTGATCCACGTGCTCGAGAATCGACGCAATCGCCTCGGCAAGATCGAGAAGCCACCATAAGCATACTGTCAGTGACTAATGTCTAAAACAACCAACATTACGCGGCGAACGGCCCTCGGTCTAATTGCGGGTGGTTCATTGTTGGCTGCGTCCGAAACCTACGGGTTTACAGAAGTCTCTGCCGGTCGCGGTCTAAGCGTGAGCACGGCTGACGATTCGAACGCATTGCTCGCCATTGCCAATGCTAAAGAGACGTCCGCCGTTCCAACGTTCACAAACCAGAGTAACAACGAGATGGAGGTCACGCTCGACAGCTCTAGCGAAATTGAACTTGACGTCGGAAACGATGGAAGCTGGTCTACGGCGCCGGAAACGTTCTCGCTACTTCTTGAGGAGTCGAAAGAGATCAATCTTCGATTCGTCGGCGAGTGTACCGACGCGGGAACGGCGACCGTGGATATCGACGCTGTGCTAAAAGACGAGAGCAACACACCTATCGGCTCGATAGCACTCACTCGAGACTTCGACATTCCGCAAGCGGGCCAAATACAACTCACTGGAAACGTGAGCAGTGCTGGTGCGAGCGGAAAGTACTCCTTCGAAATCGAGAATAGCGGCTGTGAGGACGTGACGATGACCGGTATTGGCATCAACGAGACGACTACCACCGCCGAATTTGTCTCTGGAGATGGGAGTCTGTTTAACGATGACACCGGTGAAGAATTGATTACTGAGGAGATTCCGATCGACAACACTGACCCCAACAGTGACACACGCCGCGATATGGATCCGAACATCACGTTAGCTGTAAATGATATTGTGAGGTTCGAATTCAATAGATTCAAAGAGAATAGTACGGGACCTGGCAACGGTAACGGCAATGGTAATTCAAGTAATATTGATATGAAAGGCGAAGACGTACGAATTACTCTGTACTTCGGTGACGACAGTACCTCGACGATAAAATTGTGTATTGACGGGTGCGACTTCTGAGAGGTACGGTCATCGAGAGGGTAAAGATATATAAATAGGGCTCACCCTCAATCATTCTTCTACTCGAGAAGGGGGTTGCGTGCTGTTGTTTTGATGAAAGATGCTGCGGGAAAATTATTCTTTGCCAATTATACCACTCGTCGTTCAAACATTGGCGCTATCCAATGCGAACGGCTTTTGAACGCCCAAAACAGACTCAGTAGTATGTCAACCGCAACGATGAGCGATCGGCGCGAGCACATTCGCTCGATCGGCGTGACGGCGTTCGCCTGTCTCGCCGGGGTTGGCGCCGCCATCGGCTCCTCGATACTCACTGCCGGGGAAGCCGTCGACGCCGCGGCGACCGAACCGCTCACCTACCTCCTGGTCTTCGGGCTCATCGCCCTGCAGGTCATCGCCCTGCCCGCGACCGGCCTCTACGATAGCGAGGAGTTCGGACCAAAACACGTCCTGTTCATCGGGCTGATGACCTTCTCGTTCTGGTTTATCACCTGGGGAATCATGCTGAGCACCGGCGCGAGCTTCTAACATGGCCAAAGACAGCATCGCCGTCGTCAACCTCGACCGGTGCCAGCCCGACCGGTGTAACTACGAGTGCAAGAACTACTGCCCGCCCAACCGCACCGGCAAGGAGTGCATCACGCTCCGCGGCGAAGAGGCCGACGAAGGCCAGCCCGAGCAGATCCGCATCTCCGAGGAGATCTGTCTGGGCGAGACCTGTGGCATCTGCGTCGAGAAGTGCCCATTCGACGCTATCGAGATCATCAACCTGCCACAGGAACTCCAGGACGACCCCGCCCACCGCTACGGCGAGAACGCCTTCTCCCTCTATGGCCTCCCGGCGCCACAGGAGGGGAGGGTAACGGGCATCCTCGGACCGAACGGCATCGGGAAGACCACCGCCGTCCGCATCCTGGCCGGCGAACTCGAGCCAAACCTCGGACGCTTCGAGGATCCGCCGGGCTGGGACGACGTGCTCGAGGCCTACCGCGGCACCGAGATCCAGGACTACCTCGAGGCCGTCCGCGACGGTGACCTCTCGGTCGCGCGCAAACCACAGTACGTCGACCAGATTCCGAATCAGTTCGACGGCAACACCCGCGAGTTGCTCGAGCGGACGAACGAGCGCGACGCCCTCAAGTACCTCGTCGAACGGCTGTCGATCGGTCCGGTGATGGACCAGTCGATCGACGATTTATCGGGCGGGGAACTCCAGCGCGTAGCGCTCGCGGCGACGCTGGCTCGCGACACGGACTTCTACTTCCTCGACGAGATTACGCCCTACCTCGACATCGGCCAGCGGGTCACCGCGGCCCGCCTGATCCGCGAACTCGCTGAGGACGAAGGAAAGTCGATGCTCGTGGTCGAACACGACCTCGCGGTGCTGGACCTGCTCGCCGACACCCTCCACGTCGCCTACGGGGAGCCCGGCGCCTACGGTGTCATCACGACGCCCAAGTCGGTCCGCAACGGCATCAACGAGTACCTCGCGGGCTACCTCGAGAACGAGAACATGCGGATCCGGCCGAATCCGATCGAGTTCGAGGAACACGCCCCACGGAGCGCCACCCGCGGGGACACCCTCGTCGAGTATCCCGATCTCGTGAAGTCCTACGGCGACGGCGAGTTCTCACTCGAGGTCGAGGGCGGCGAAATTCGGAAGAACGAGGTGCTCGGCGTCGTCGGCCCGAACGGCATCGGGAAGTCGACCTTCGCGAAGCTGTTGACCGGTGCGCTCAAACCTGACGAAGGTGAGGCTGAACTCGATCTCGATATCTCGTACAAACCGCAGTACGTCACCATCGACCAGCCGATGCGCGTCGACGCGTTCCTCGCCTCGATCACCGACCAGTTCGGCTCCTCGTACTGGAACACCGAAATCGCGGGCCCGCTCCAGCTCGAGCGAATTATGGAACAGAGCCTCTCG
This sequence comes from Saliphagus sp. GCM10025317, assembly GCF_042663665.1. NCBI lineage: Archaea > Methanobacteriati > Methanobacteriota > Halobacteria > Halobacteriales > Natrialbaceae > Saliphagus > Saliphagus sp. GCM10025317. The sequence continues at coordinate 208,039 of NZ_JBHTAQ010000005.1, read as the reverse complement.
GACCTCTCGGGCGGGGAGCGCCAGCGGGTAGCAATCGCGGCCTGCCTCTCCGATACCGCGGATCTGTACCTGCTCGACGAGCCCTCGGCCCACCTCGACGTCGAACAGCGGGTCCAGGCCACGCGAGCGATCCGTCGCTACGCCGAACAGCAAGATGCCACCGTCCTGGTCATCGACCACGACATCTACATGATCGACCTACTGGCCGACCGCCTGATGGTCTTCGACGGCGAGCCGGCCGTCCACGGCCGCGCGGGGACGCCCCAGTCGATGCGCGGCGGCATGAACGAGTTCCTGGCGAACCTCGAGGTGACGTTCCGCCGGGACGAGCGGACCTCGCGCCCGCGGATCAACAAGCCGGATTCCCAACTCGACAGGCAACAGAAGCGCGAGGGTGAGTACTACTACGCGCCCTGATCGGCGCCGCCTAGTTTTTCGCGGTTCGCAGATCAGCGCTCAAGGTCGAGACTCTCAACAGGTGCTATTGCGCTGGCTCGAGGATGGACGACTGGAGAGCGAGGCTGTCCAAAAAACGTCGTGGTCTCGTGTTCGGCCGTGCGGCCGCCTCTCGTCCGTATCGTTACTCTTCGACGTCGCTGCCTCGAGACCGCAGTCCGCTAACGTTGGGCCCACCGCCGGATTTCAGGTCGTCGAAGCGCGACTGGACGGTCGGGCGGTGTTCGCCGAAGGTCGCGCCGACGAGCGCACCGAGGGCGGCCCCGGTGCTCGCGGTCTGTTTGCCCAGTAGTCCACCCAGGAAGGCGCCGACGGCGGCGCCCATCGCGGCATAGCGTGCGCGGCTCACGGCACGGACGAGTCTATCTCTCACCATGAGTGAGTGTACGTTCGAGAGGAAGATAAGCCTGTTCCCGGCTGGTGCCCTGCGGGTGTACTGATTCACTGGTTACGCCGGGCCCCACTCGCGAGCGAGACGGAACTAGCCGATCAGCCGCTGACAGCTCCCACAGAGGTGTTCTTCCTTGATGTCGACTTCCCGGACCGTGGGCGAGAAGTTCATCACGCAGCGCTGGTTGTCGCAGTGCTCGAGCCCGTAGGTGTGGCCGATTTCGTGGACAATCTCCTTGCGGATGCGGTCCTGGAAGATGTCGCTCGCGCTCTTGTTCGAGAAGCCGCCGTCGCTCGAGGTCTGGAGCCGATAGGTCGAGACGACGCTGCCGCTCCCGTCGAGGTAGGCGAGGCCGAAGACGTAGTTGCGCCGGCGGTAGAAGAGGTCGTGGGGGGTGACGGCGATGTTCTTGTCGCCCCGGCCGACGCGCTCGGCCAGCTGGATGAACGTCTCGGCGCAGTACTGGTTGCGCCCGGAGTCGTACGCGCCGTTCGGAATCGACTGGGCATCGTTGACCGTGACGTCGCAGTCGTAGACCGACCGGAGCGCCGCGGAGGCCTCCCGCTTGACGTTCGCGGGAACAGACCCGACCGGCACGATGTCGACGAGCATGGCAACGTCTATGCCGCCCCCCAGCATAAACGTCCCGCCGTGGTACGCTTTCACCGGGACCGAGACCGAAACCAGAACGCGCTCGTGGGGGAACTCGAGACCTACGAGCGCCTTCTCGAGGTCGGCATCGGACGGCGAACGGCGGTCGCCGAGGCGCTCGTCGAGGCCGGGTGTGCAGTCGTCGCGACGGACGTTCACCCGCACGAGACCCCCGAGGGAGTACAGTTCGTGATCGACGACGTCACCGATCCCGAACTCGAGGCCTACGCCAACGCCGACGCCATCTACGCGCTGAACCTCCCGCCGGAACTGCATCGGCCTGCGCTCCAGGTGGCCCGCGCGGTCGACGCCGACTTCCTGTTCACGACGCTGGGTGGCGACCCGCCGCTGGTGCCCGTCGAGCGAGTGTCGCTGCCTCGAGAGACGCTGTTCGTCTCACATCGTGGAACGGAGCGTTCCGGCGGCGGCCGTTGAGAGGGGAAGCGAGCGCTGGCGGGTGACGAACAACTTTTCACGGATTCTCGCGTTGGCCCCGGTATGCAGGCTGTCACCTTCACCGGCCACGGAGACACCGACGTAATCGAGTACGCCGAGGTTCCCGACCCCGACGTCGGACCCGAGGACGTGCTCATCGACGTGAAGGCGGGCGCGCTCAACCACCTCGACGTCTGGACCCGACGCGGGCTTCCCGGACTCGACCTCGAGCTGCCACACGTCCCCGGCAGCGACGCGGCGGGGGTCGTCGTCGACACCGGCGAGGCCGTCACCCGGTTCGAGGAAGGCGACCGGGTCGCCCTCTCCGCGGGCGTCTCCTGTGGCGAGTGCGAGTTCTGCCGCCGCGGGGAGTACCCGCTCTGCGTCTCCTACCACGTCATCGGCGAGCACGTCCCCGGCGTCCACGCCGAGTACGCCGCCGTCCCCCAGGACAACCTGATCCCCGTTCCCGAGGGCGTCGACTGGGTGACCGCAGGGTCGACCACCCTCGTCTTCCAGACCGCATGGCGCATGCTGATCGACAGAGCCGATATCTCGGCGGGCGAGTCCGTCCTCGTACTCGGCGCTAGCGGCGGCGTCGGCCACGCCGCCCTCCAGATCGCCGCCCACGCGGGCGCGGAGGTGTACGCCACCGGAAGCAGCGAGGAGAAACTTCGATACGCCGAGGCCCACGGCGCCGACCACGTCGTCGACTATGAGGAGGAGAACTTCGCCGACTGGGCGCGCGCCGAGACCGGCAAGCGCGGCGTCGACGTCGTCGTCGATTACATCGGCGCCGGCACCTGGCGCGATTCCATCCGGTGCCTCGCGAAGGGTGGGCGCCTCGTCACCTGCGGCGGCACCGCCGGGCCGAATCCCGAGACCGACATCCCTCGCATCTTCTGGAACCAGCTCACGATCCTGGGCTCGACGATGGCTACCCCGGGCCAGGTCGACGACGTGATGGAACTCGTCTGGGACGGCACGTTCGAGCCCGCCGTCCGCGAGGTGCTCCCGATGAGCGAGACTGACCGCGCTCACGCCCTCCTCGAGGACCGCGAAGGATTCGGGAAAGTCGTCGTTCGGCCGGATAGCGAACTCGAGTAGTCGAAGATCCGTAATGGACGGACGAGAAAGTCGAAGATCGGTCCTGACGTGCAAACGAGAACCGTGAGGGCTATGCAGACGCGCTCGTAACACTCGCACGTGACCTCGAGCGACGACGGCGGCTACGTCCACGACCCGAACGCGTTCGACCGAGAGGGTCGGCGTACCGCGGACAACCAGAAGGGGAGCGCGGACGCCGCCGACTCGAACGACGACGCCTGGCTCGAGCGGCCGATTCATCCTGAGTCGACCGACCGGGAGTTCGGCCGTCGCGGCTGGGTGCTCGTCGGGATGATCGTCCTCGCGTTCATCGTCGCTCCCGGCCTGATCCTGCTGACGCCGCCGGACATGGACTACTGGTTCGCGCTGTTGATCCTCCCGCTCCTGCCGGCGACGATGCTGGCGCTGACGGCGGTGTGGGCGACGACGCGGCCCTGAGCCCGAACGGGCGGTTCTCCGTCTCCTCGGGCTGCGGTTTTTCACTCCTTTGGCGCGAATGTACTTCCTCCTCGAGGCTCGTCTCGAGTCGAACCGTCCTCTCCCCCTCACTCCTCGACGTCCACGAACGCATCGTAGAACTCGCTCGTGAGGTGACGCCGTTCCCACCGTTCTCGAGCCTCGTCCCCGATCAGCGACGCCCAGGCCGTCAGGACGACGGTACAGGCGGCCAGTCCTGGAAGAACCGCAATCCCGGTTGTGATCAGTGGCTCGAATACGAAGAAGCCGACGAACCTCGATCGGAGCCCGGAGACGTCCGGGCCGAACAGGAGCCACCGCGCCGGAAACGGCGCGAGGACGACGATAGCGACCGGATACGGGAGTACGTTCAACACCGGCCCACCGTAGCCACGGACGAACGCGAGCGAGAAGTACGTCCAGACGGCGACGCCCGCGATCGCGCCGCCCGCCCGTTGGGCACCGATGTTCGACTCGAGCGCGAGCACCGAGAGGTCGCCGTAGACGGCGGCGACGACCCCGAAGTACGCAAGGAGGCAGACCGTGATTCCGCCGAGGACGGTCACCGTGTGTGCGAATCGCGACTGTGTGGCGAACGGATCGAGGCCGGGCGGGCGGTTCATCCTCACCTCGAGTTCCTCGAGGTGACGGTTGAAGGTTGCGAGTTCGGTGATGGGGATTCAAGATGGCGAGTACGGCGACGGCGCTTGAGGGTGACGAGTACGGCGGTGGGACCCCACAGACCGCCCAGCGACCGGAGACGCTTTGGGGGTCCCCTCACCTAGGTCGGGTATGGACGCGATCACGGCCGCGACGGCCGCCATCGAGTCGAGGGGGTATCGACCGTGATCGAGGACGCCGAGGAAATCCTCGAGGAGGTCGGCTTCGACCCCGAGGCGAGCGTCCTCACCCACCGCCAGGCGCAGGTGCTGGCGCTCCGCGAGCGTGGCTTCTCCCAGGCGTCGATCGCCGACGCGCTCGGGACCTCCCGCGCCAACGTCTCCTCGGTCGAGGGGAGCGCCCGCGACAACCTCGAGCGCGCACGCGAGACCATCGCGTTCGCCGAGGCGCTACGAGCCCCGGTTCGCGTGCAGGTCGAGGCGGGAACGGACCTCTACGACGTCCCCGAGGCGGTGTACGCGGCCTGCGACGAGGCGGGCGTCAAGGTCGAGTACACCGCACCGGACCTGATGAAGGTCGTTTCGGACGCCGCCGGCGACGCAGTGACGGGTCGTCAGGTGGCGACGGACCTCGTCGTCGGGGTCACGAGCGAGGGATCGGTTCGGGTTCGCCAGTCCGAGTGAAGAGGAAAGGGAATGGAGGCGGGTTGCCACGGCCCCGAGAGATTTGTCCTCGGCGAGCGTAGTCGACCCATGGACCTCGACGTCGACGGCAACGCGGCACTGGTAACGGCATCCTCGAGCGGCCTCGGCCTGGCGAGCGCGGCGGTGCTCGCCCGACAGGGCGCGGACGTCGCCATCTGCGGGCGCGACGCGGACCGACTCGAGACGGCTCGCGAGCACGTCGATGCGCAGGGAGACGGCGAGGTGCTCGCGAAGCAGACCGACCTCACCGACCCCGACCAGGTCTCGGACCTGGTCGCGACCACTGCGGAGGCCTTCGGCGGCATCGACCACCTGGTCACCTCCGCGGGCGGCCCACCGAGCACGACCTTCCTCGAGACGAGCGAGCGCGAGTGGTACCAGGCCTACGACCTGCTCGTGATGAGCGTCGTCTGGACGATCGAGGAGGCCCACCCGCACCTGCTCGAGTCCGACGAGGGATCGATCGTCTGCGTCACCTCCCGGACCGTCCAGGAGGTCGCCGACGGCCTCCTGCTCTCGAACGCGGTCCGCCGGGCGGTCATCGGCCTCGTCAAGACCGTCTCCCGGGAGTTCGCGCCCGAAATTCGCGCCAACGCCGTCCTCCCCGGCACCATCGAAACGCCCCGCATCGAGGAACTGATCGAGGCTCGCGTCGAGAACGGCACCTACGAGGACTACGAGTTGGGGCTCAAGGCGATGGCCAACGACATCCCGATGGGACGAATCGGCGATCCCGAGGAGTTAGGGGAGGTCGTGGCATTCCTCTCGAGTCCGCACGCGAGTTTCGTCACCGGGGTCGAGGTGGCCATCGACGGCGGGCTGTTGCGGAGTTAGAGCGCCTCACGGGAGGCGACTCGTAAACGCCAGTCGCAGTTCGTGCGGACGCCCCTCCCAGCATTTGTGTCTCGAAGTGGTAGCCGCCAGCGATGACGCGCGAGTCAGAGCCCGGACGGGGCCGGACGTCGGATCGCGACCGGGCGTCGAGCGATCGACCATCGGAGCCGAACCGGGCGCCCGGACGGGCCACCCGCCCTGCCTACTCGAGCGAGCGCCGCACCTGGTACGGCCACGGAACCCTGGCTCGAGCCGAGAAGCCGCCGGTCCGGCGCTACCTCCACGACGTGACCACCGTCTTCGCGGAACTCGCCGTGCTGGGACTGCCGGCGATCACCCTGGCCTTCCTCTCGCCCGACCCGCGCATCTACAGCGTCTCGAGTGCGATGCTCGTCGCCTGGCTGACGATGACGGCGGTCGCCGCCGGGATTCGTGGCGGCTGGGTCCGGCCACTCGGAACCGACGTTCGGGGCTGGCTCTCGCTCACGCCGTGGCTCGTCGTGCTCCGAGTCGCCTACTACAACCTCGTGCTCGGTGCGATTGCGTTCGGGAGTCCCGCCGTCGGGGACGCGGTCGGGTTTCCGCCTATCTCGCTCGTCGTGGCCATCGGCTCGAGCGCCCTCGCCGCCCTCGCGTTCCCGCGGCTGGGCGAGTGGGTGTATGGGCGGCTCAAGGGCGAGTGAAGAGCGTCTCCTCGCAATCAGCAGAGAGCGACGATCACCACGTCTCGATACGCCCCTCGTGAACGTCCTCAACGCAGCCCTCGCAGTCGGGGTGGTCCGCCTCGTAACACGCCGGTCGGAACTCCTCGTCCAGTTTCGCGGCTCGCTTCTCCGCAAATCGGCGGCAGACGATCTTTGCCCGCCCCGCGTCGTCCGTCGGCAGGCTCCGCGCGTTTCGCGCCACGCGGTAGGCCTCCCGGGCCTCCTCGAGCTGACCGTCTGCCGACCGGCGAACCTCCGCGTACTGGGTTCCCGCCTGCTCGAGTTTCGAGCGCAGAAACCGCTCGAGTCGACGCCGATCTGCCATTGTGGGTTGCGTTCGTGGGCCGGACACATATACTGTTGGCCAGAGCAGCTGCTCGAATCTCCTTCTCGACCGGAGAAGGAACGAAGACGGTCGACGCGACGCATCAAGCACTGTCGAGGACCACTTTCACTCCGGTAGCGGCAGTTTAAATACGATCGGGCGCGAACACCGGTATGCCTCCCATGGATACACAAGAGGAGGCGTGATCCGATGAGCGACGTACGCCAACACGCAGAAGACATACACGCGCAGTTTTCAGACCACATCGACCTCGAGGTCGAGGACGTCGAGAAGCGACTCACCACGCTGGTCGACGAGTACAAAGTCCCGATGGACGAGGCTCGCCGATCCGTGACGACGCACTACCTCGACGAGGCCGGCCTCGAGCGCGAGGACATCTCGAGCGGCGGCAGCGAGCGCGCCCAGATCGAGGACGTCGACGAACCCGAAGAGTGGATCGACCTCACCGCCAAGGTCATCGAACTCTGGGAGCCCCGCAGCGACTCCGTCGCACAGGTCGGCCTCCTGGGCGACCCGACGGGCACCATCAAGTTCACCAAGTGGGCTAAATCCGACCTCCCGAGCCTCGAAGAGGGCGGCGTCTACGACCTTCGTAACGTCGTCACCGACGAGTACCAGGGCCGGTACTCGGTCAAACTCAACTCGACGACGGTCATCGAGGAACTCGAGGAAGATATCGAGGTCGGCGACGACACCAGCGAAATCGAGGGCGCCCTCGTCGACATGCAGAGCGGCAGCGGCCTCATCAAGCGCTGCCCCGAGGAGGACTGCACCTACGTCCTCCAGAACGGGCGCTGTCCAGACCACGGCGAGGTCGAGGGTGACTTCGACCTCCGCATCAAGGGAGTCGTCGACGACGGCCTCGACGCCCACGAGGTCATCTTCGACGCCGAGGCCACCGAGGGGCTGACGGGGATCAGCCTCGAGGAGGCCAAGGACATGGCGATGGACGCCCTCGATACGACCGTCGTGGCCGACGAGATCCGGGATCGGATCGTCGGCACCTACTACCGCATCGAGGGGCCGACCTTCGGCCGCTACGTCCTGGCCGACGAGGTCGAGGAACTCGACGGGCCGGTCGACGCCGAGGAACTGCTGATCAAAGCGAGGTCGATGTAAATGTCTCAGACACAACTCACCCGCGAGGTCGCAAAGCGCGTCTTCGCCTCCGAATTCAACGACTCGACGTACGCGTTCAAGGAGTCCGACGACGAGCGCGCTCCGAACTACGCCCTGCTGCCGACTGGCGACCGCGCCAACCGCGTGTTCTTCGTCGGCACGCTCACCGAAACCGAGGACGTGGGCGACGAGAGCGAGTACTGGCGCGGGCGCGTCGTCGATCCCACGGGAACGTTCTTCGTCTACGCCGGCCAGTACCAGCCCGAGGCCGCCGCAGTCCTCCGGGACACGGAGCCGCCGGCGTACGTGGCCATCGTTGGCAAGCCGCGCACCTACGAGACCGACGACGGCACCGTGAACGTCTCCGTCCGGCCCGAGTCCATCGCGGTCGTCGACGAGGCGACCCGCGACCGCTGGGTCGTCGAGACCGCCGAGCGGACTCTCGACCGCGTCGAGGCGTTCCAGGCGTGGGAAACCGAGCAAGAGGCGCCCGAAAGTGGATCCACCGTGCCCACCAACGAGTACGCCCAGATGGCCCGCGAGCAGTACGACTCGCCCGTCGAGAACTACCGCCGCGACGTCATCCAGGCCCTGGAGAGTCTCGAGGACCTCGAGGCCTCGGCCTGACGCGAAATCGAAGTCGCACCACCCTGTCGTATTCCCTTTTTGTGGACGAAGATCGGTCCGCTGACAGCGTCTCGAGCGAGAGCCTATGGCGGAATCGTCACCCCATCGCCGACGAAGCGGACTGGAGGCGGCGATGACGTGCCGTGACCAGTCGTCTGACAAACGGTTAAGTGCCTCGCGCGACGATAGCTCATCGATACCGACATGGGCAACAAGAACAAGACCATCTCGTTCCGGGTGAACGAGGATGCCTTCGCGGCCCTCCAGGAGATCGCCGAGGAGCGCGACATCTCGTTGTCCGCCGTCTTCCGGGACTACGTCGACCTCCTGGTCGACCACGACGGGCAGGTGGCCGTCATCCCCGAGGACGAACTCGAGGCCCGAAGCGAGGGCGAACCGTCGTTCCCGCCCACCGTCGAGGTGCCAAAGAGTTTCGTTCGCGAGCACGAACGACTCGAACTCGAGGCCGAGCACCTGCGCGAACAGCTCGAAGAGCACAAGTCCTACGTCACCGACCTGCGCGACCGCCTCGAGGACGAGGAAGACGAGGTGTTGTTGCTGGACGACCTCGACGACTCGGGCGACTCGCCGACGGTTCGGTAACTCGTCGGACGAGCGTCGAAGCCAGCGAGCGGAACTGCGCAGTTACCGCGACAGTTCGTTCTTCACGCGTCGAATCTCTTCCCTGGCGTCGTCGTCCCCTTCGACTCGAGCCAGCCCCTCGGCGGCCTCGAGCGTGCGAACACCGCTGTCGAGAAACGAGAGGATGTCTCCGGAGTAGGCGTAGACCATGTAGTCGTCGCTCATCACGTCCACGATGGCGTCCGGACCGAGTCCCTGGGCGCGCAACTCGAGCAGGTAGCGAACGAACTTTCGCTCGGGACACCCGCAGTAGGGATTATTGTCGCAGTCACAGTCCAGAAAGTCCGTCGCGAAGTCGAGCACCCGCTCGCGGGTGGCGTCGTCGAGCTTCTCGAGGCCCCGGCCCTGGAAGAGCACGTCGAGCGTCGCCCCCTTGAACGCCCCCTTCGGGATGTTCGTCTCGAGCTGGGAGCTGAGCTGGCGGTGGTTCTTGACGTAGATCTTGTCGGTGATGGCCACGCGTTGGTGAGGGTACTCACGGCACAGGCAAAAGCGACTCGGATAGTTCGCGGCGAGGAGAGGAGAATCTCGAGCCATTACTATATATCCTATAGTAGAATCTCGACCGACGAATCGCTGGACTCCAAAACGCGCTACCGACTCCCACGGCGTCTCGAGAGTCGTAACGTATTTGAAGTTGACCGGGCTAGAAGCGCTTGCAAGCGTGTCCGGGTTGGGGTAGTGGTTATCCTTCAGCCTTGTGGAGGCTGAGAGGCGGATTCAATTTTCGCACCCGGACTCCATCAAATTTTTGATAGTTTATCGGCAGTCACGACTGGTGCTATCCGCAAGATTATATAGAAAAGCAGGGCCAGAGTGAGCGATGCGTGACTGTCCGACGTGTGGCAAGCGATTCGAAACGAGACGTGGACTCGGCGTTCACCACAGTTCCGTACACGGCGAACGGCTTCCAAATCGAACCTGTGATCGCTGTGAATCCCGATTTTACTCCGACCATCAGAAGAAGTACTGTTCAGACGAGTGTCTCGACGCATCCGTTTCCTTCGCCGGATCCGACAACCCAAACTGGAAAGGAGGAAAGGACCAAACGAAATGCGAGCTGTGCGAGTCTACGTTCGAGTACTATCCATCCGACAAGCCAGGTTTGTACTGTCCCCAGTGTTTTAAAACCGAACAATGGCGTGAGCGCCCAGCACTCGAGGGGGATGCAAACGGACAGTGGCAAGGCGGCAAAGTCACCACCGAGTGCACCGTCTGCACTGACTCGATCGACCGGTACCCGAGCGCGGTCGGCGACGTCGTCGTCTGTGGCGAAGACTGCCGACGGCGCTGGCTCTCGGAATCGTTCACCGGCGAGGGCCACCCCCAACTGGAAGGGTGGGGATACCGGCCCCTACGGGAAAGGGTGGGGAGCCGTTAGACGACAGGCCCTTGAGCGCGACGGCTACCAGTGCGTCCATTGCGGAACGACGAAGGACGAGCTCGGTCGCAACCCGGACGTTCACCACCTGATTCCGGTGCGAGCGTTCGCCGGAGCTGACGAAGTCGATCGGGCCGATGCCCACGTCCTCGAGAACGTCGTCTCGCTCTGTCTGCCGTGTCACCGACGAGCGGAGTTCGGCCAGATCAGCGTCGAGACGCTTCGGGCGTATGCCGGACTCGAGGCGGCTTGATTCGAGCGAAAAGCGGTGTCTGGAACCCGATCCTGATTCTGATCACTCCCGCCCGGTCCACTTGAGCAGGAGCAACGTCCCCTCGAAGAGGATGATCATGATGATCGCGACGATGATTGGCGCCATCAGCGTCGGGTCGATGGTGAACATGAACGAAAGGCCGGCGAACGCCGCCCAGAAGTACAGCCGTTTGTCGGCCAGCCATCGACGGGTCGTCACGCCCATCAGGACCGCGAGGATGACGAGCAGCGGGATCTGGAAGACGATTGCGAGGAAACCCGTCAGCGTGATTATGAGGCCGAACGTCTCGCCGAGGGCATACGCGATGTCCGCGCTCCCTTCCGAGTAGAACGTGAAGTACTCGAACAGGATCGGCAACACGACAATGAACGAGACGAACATCCCGATCCCGGCGAGGACGACGCTCGTCGGCACCGCCGCGAGGTAGTACTTGCGCTCGTTGGGGTACAGCCCCGGGCGCATGAACAGGTAGCCCTGGTAGACGAGCATCGGAATCGCGGCCATGATCCCCGCCAGCGCGGCGACTTTGATCCGGGTCAGCCAGAGTTCGAGCGGGGCGTAGACGTGCGGCGGCGGCACCTCGGCGGCCGGTCCGGGGAAGACGTTCTCCCAGATGAGTCCGATGGCCTGTGAGGACCACAGCAGGGCGATGGACGTCGCGGCTGCGCCGACGAGGAAGACGACGGCCAGCCGGAGAACCATCTCCTCGATGTGGTCGGCCAGAGGCATCTCCTCGTCGTCCGGCGGGGTCGAGATGCCGCCGATGTCGTCGTCGGGGTCCGGATAGCTCGGTTCCTGACGGTCTCGCGCCCCGTCGTGGTGGCCGTGGCCGTCGGTCTTCGCTTCTGGGCTGGCGGTCGCGTCGGTGTCAGTCTCGCCCGGCGGTTCGGGGGCGGGTTCCTCGAGGTGGCTAAGGTCGGGATTGGTGCCGACGCCGGCGGGGTCGTCTTCGTCTTCAACTTCGGGGTCATCTTCGACTTTGGCATCGTCGACATCGTTCTCAGACATCTCGTCTCCCTCTTCGGACGATTCGAGACTGGGGCCAAATTCGAATTCGGTGTCGGTTTTGGTTTCGTACGCGGTCTTGACATCGCCACCGGTACTCGAATCCTCGTCGTTCGAACGGCTCCACCCCGTCGGGCCGAGTTCTGGGCGTTCGTCGAGCGGAACGTCTTCGAACCCGCTGGGCGCGTCGTGGTCATCCGTTCCTCCGTGAGCCGTGAGTCCAGTCGATTCGTCGGCCGCGTCCGGAGTATCGGGGTCGTGGTCGCTCGACGCATCAGTGTCGTCGCTCAACGCATCAGTGTCCTCACTCGAGGGTTCGTCGGGCTCGCCAGAGGTATCGTCACCATCGGTGCCATCGGCGGTGGTGTCCTCACCGTCGTTCGCGTCCCCATCGCGGTCACTCGCGTCCGTGGCGGCGTCGTTTTCGGATCGGGAATCGGTAGCGGCCTCGGCGCTCGAGTCCCGTGGCTCCTCGGCCTCATCGGTGTCCGACCCAGCATCCGACTCGTCCGACATCTATCGGGATATAGATAGGCGCCCGGTTATAGGCCTTTTTCTTACGCCACGGGATTGAGAGTCGAGGAAGGTGACACAATCGGGCGCTAAAACGACCCTTCGGTTCGCCATCGTCCCGACCGGCCTGGCCCACGGCATCGACCTCAAGGGGACGAATTCGTTCGAAGGCATCGACCCGAAACAGCCTCCGGGAGACCGAAAACGGACGTCCATCACGAGCGTTGACTCGAAAAGTTGATAACTGCATATAAGCTACCGTGGAACACCGAATGAGCGCTATCGACGAGGACACCGTCCGGACGATAAATGCCGGACGGGACACGCTCGGGGCGATGCTCTCGAGTGCCCAGGCGAACCTCCAGAAGGTCTTTATCATCTTCGTGATCGGCTTCATCGGATCGTTCTACGTGCTCCGACTGTACATCTGGGACTTCCTCAAGGCGACGGCGAAAGCCGAAATGGCGCCAAACGTCGCCGATCAGGCGACGGTCATCACGCGGACGCCGTTCGAGGTGATACTGCTCCAGGCGAAAATCGGCATGATCGTCGGCGTCATCGTTGCGATTCCGGCGCTACTGTATTTCTCACGCGACAAACTTCGAGAACGCGGCATCGAGAGCGTCGTCCCGATTTCGGCGGCCTCCCTCGCCACCTTCGTCCTCCTCTCGCTCGTCCTCTTCGTCGTCGGACTGATCTACGCCTACGCGGTCTTCTTCCCCTACGCGTTCGGCTTCCTCGCCGGGAACGCCGTCGCGATGGGCGTCAACCCCAGTTTCGGGATTACCGAGTTCACTGAATTCATCGCCCTCCTCACGGTGTCGTTCGGCCTGGCCGCCCAGCTTCCGCTGTTCATGAGCGCCCTCTCGTACACTGAAATCGTCCCCTACGAAACCTTCCGGGACAAGTGGCGCCACGCCATCGTCGCCATCACGGTCTTCGGCGCGCTCTTCTCGCCGCCAGACCCGTTCACCCTCGTCATGTGGGCGGCACCGATGGTCATCCTCTACGTGTTCAGCCTCGGCCTCGCGAAACTCGTCGCCAACGTCCGCCGGAAGGGTGAAGCCGAACTCGAGAGCGGAACCGGCCTCGTCAAACGCCGGGTCCTCCAGTTCGGCCTCGGCATTCTCACGATCGCTGGCCTCTCGAGTCTCGCCATCAGCTACGGCGCGTTCGACTATCTCAAGGAGGAGGTCTACCCCGCCCTCCCCGCCTGGATTCGACCCGGCGGCGGCTCGATCCTCGAAACCCTGCCGGCCGAACACGGCCTCACGGGAACGATCGCCGCGGGACTGATCGTCGGCCTCGGCGTCGCACTCGTCGCGCTGATCGGCTACACCATCGTGGTCCTGCAGCGGCCGATCTACCCGCGTGAGTCCGCGCTCCGGACCGCGACAGACCCCTCCGAGATCGACCTGCAGGTGCTCGACGCCGAGGCCATCGAGCGCGCGCCGCCGCAGGTCTTCCTCAAGATGACCGAGGAAGAGGCCATGGAGGAGGCCCGCGAGGCGATGTACGACGACGACAAGGCGAAGGCGCAGGCGATCCTCGATCGGTACGATTCGCTGAATGCGGCCGCTGACGCCGACGGTGCGAACGCCGACACCAGCGAGTCGGCGACGGCACCCGGCGAATCGGCCGGAGGCGAAAGCGGCGACGCAGGCGACGCCGACGACAGCGGCAGTCTTTTTTCGAGCACGGCCGCCGGGATGCTCGATCCGTTCACCGAAGACGAGACGACCGAGGAGGACATCGGTGGCTACGCCTACGACTTCGCGTTCATCCTCAACAGCCTGACCTCGAAGATGTTCCGGCTGGTCGGCCTGTTCATGCTCGTCATGGCCGGGACGTTCTTCTGGCTCTACCAGGGCGGCGTTGGCGACGTCCTGGAACTGTTCCTGAGCCGAATGCCCGAGTCCGTCCTCGAGGAGGTCGCCGTCGAGAACGACGTCGATCCGAGCGGAATGGATCTGCAGACGTTCCTCGAGCAGACCGACCTCGTGGTCGCGATCCACCCTGTCGAGGTGCTGATCTTCGCCGTGAAGGTGAGCGTCATCGCGGGCTTCGTGGCCGTGCTTCCCCTCTTGCTCTACTACGCCTGGCCCCCAGCCAGGGAGCGCGGCCTGGTTCGGGGCGACCGACGCGTGTTCCTCGTCTGGGGCGGGACGATCGCGCTCGGGTTCGCCGCCGGGACCTACCTCGGGTTCTTCTGGATCGCCCCCTCCGTGATCTCCTACCTGGTCGCGGACGCGCTCGCCAACAATATGGAGGTCTCTTACCGGATCAAGAGCTTCTTCTGGCTCGTGATCTACACCACCGTTGGCATCGGCTTCCTGTTCAACATCATCGTCACGATGGCGCTGTTCCACGTCGGCGGTATCGTCAGCTATCGGACGATGCTCCGGCGCTGGCGACCGGTCGTCGTCGGCATCTTCACCGTCGCCGCGTTCGCGAGTCCGAAAGGGATACTGACCATGTTCCTGATGGCGATCCCGCTCGCAGTGACCTACATGCTGGGACTGGCCGTCCTCTACGTGCTCACCGGCGGCGGACGATTCTTCGGCGGCGGGGGGTCGACATCGGCGCCCGAACCCGTCGAGCACGAAACCGGATAGCGCGTCTCAGTTTTGTCCCCTGGCCGAAGCACCCGTCAAATCGCTTAAGAACTCCGCCTTCGAAGGAGCGACCATGCCAAAGATCAGCGTCGAGATCCCCCAGGAACTCCTCGAGGACCTCGACGAACACGTCGGCGACGACGGGAAGTTCGTCAACCGCAGCGACGCGATTCGCGCTTCGATCCGCAAGACCCTCGACATCCTGGACGAGATCGACGAGCGACACGATCGGCTCGAGGAGGAGTCATAGGGCGCCGTTGCCTTCGTTTCCGATTTCGTCGTGTCGATTCGGTGGCCGATGACTCACCGGACCGGTTTTCGCGCCTCGATGGTCACGGAGACGACGTACTCGCTCAGATCGCGGTCGTCGTCCCACTCGCGGATGAACGACCCGCTGTCCGCCTTCGGCTCGACGGAGACGTCCTCGAACCCGGCCTCGACAAGCATCGACTCGAGCTCGGGGATCGACGACGCGCCGGCGACGCAGGCGGCGACCGACGACGGGCCCGCTCGTACCGGGTCCGGCAGTTGAGCGGTGAGCACCACGTCGGAGATGGCGAGGCGCCCGCCCGGTCGAAGCGCGCGAAACGCGTCGGCGAACACCTGCAGTTTGTCCGGCGAGAGGTTCACGACGCAGTTCGAAATGATCACGTCGATCGATCCGTCGACGACCGGAAGGTGCTCGATTTCGCCGAGGCGAAATTCCACGTTCGACGCGTCGTTTTCTCGCGCGTTCTCGCGAGCCTTCTCGACCATCTCCGGCGTCATGTCGACGCCAATAACGCGGCCGTCCGGCCCGACTTCCCGGGCGGCGAGGAAACAGTCGAAGCCGGCCCCGGAACCGAGGTCGAGGACGGCGTCCCCAGCGTCCAGGCTCGCGATTGCAGTCGGATTCCCGCAGCCGAGTCCCAGATTCGCGCCCGCGGCGACGCTCTCGTGGGCTTCCTCGGCGTAGCCCATCGAGCGCGATCGATCATCGAGTTCACCATCCGTCGTTCCGCTCCCGCAGGACGCTTCGTCGTCACAGCAGGACGCCGAATCGGTGGCGATTTCGGCGTACCGCTCTCGTACCGCTTCGCGCTGCTCGGCGGCAGTGATCCCGGTCTCGCTCGAGCCGGATTCCGTCGAGAGTGCGTCGTCACTCATCCTCGAGCCTCCGGGTTTTGTCGAGCACCTCGAGCAGCCTGTCTGCCCGCGGCGTGGCGCCGTAGTACCGCCATCGGCCCTCCTTGCGTCGCGTCACGAGGCCGGCGGCGTACAGCCGCGATAGGGCCTGGCTGACCGCGCCCTGGCTCACGCCGAGGGCAGGTTCCAGTTCGCAGACGCAGATGTCTTCGTCGCGGTCGGCGATGAGACGTAGTGCCTCGTACCGGGTGTCGCTCCCGACGGCCGACAGCGTTCGGACGTCGGCGGCCAGTTCCCGTTCGCTCAGGGCGTGTTCGGCCGCGGAACAGCAGTCCGCGTCTCGATTCGACCGAGTGGATTCGTTCGCCGGGTGGTGCGCAGTCATTTTAGCTATCCCTAATATTAGCATGTGCTAATATAGATGTTTCGACGGTGATGGCTCGTATCGACGTCTACCGGAGAACATCCTACGCACGTTCGTTCGAACGATCTACGTGAGAAGCACCGTTCGAGCCTCAAAAACCGTCGCGGACTGTCTCGAGGCCGACGCTATCGACGAACCTCGACCGTCCGCCGCTCCTCGAGCGGGCGTAGCGGCTCTTCGGGGAACGCGACGCTGACGGTGTACTCGAGTTCGTCCGCGTTCGCACCGAAGACGCCGACGGGGACGGTCTCCGAATCGCGGAGGTACGTGCTGGTGCTGGTCATCTCGACGCCGTTGACCGTCACGCGAACCCCGGCCCTGGCCGGTTCGCCCACGTTTCGAATGCGGACCTCCTGGACGGCGTTCTCGCCGGCACTGATGGTCTCGGGAAAGTCTCCCCACTCGAGTTCGACCGCGGGGAGCGTCTGTGCGCCCTCGTAGATGCGCTCGGCGATGCTCTCGCCCAGCCCCGCGTCCTCGAGTCCCGAGACGCCGGCCGCGACGACGTCGCCCGGCGTCGAGAGTCCCTCCGTCGAAAGTTTGCTCGCCCGACCGGCGGCGACGCCGTCGATGGCCGTCAGGCCGACCGCGTCGTCGGCGACGCCGTTCTCTATCCGGGCCTCAAGTCGCCGAGCGAGGTTGGCGTCGTGGGGCGTCGCGAACCGGTCGAGGAACGCGCGAAGGGCGGCGAGCAGGCGAAGCGCGTTCTGTCGAATCACCCAGGCGTCGCTCCGGAGGTCCTGCGGGGTGTTGCCGTTGTCGGCGGCGCTTCGCAGGATAGCGAGCACCTTTCGCTGACCGGCGTCGAGGTCGCCAGTGTCCTGGCCGACGAGCGCAGCGTTGATCGCATCGCGCTCGGACTGGCGGGCAGAGACGGAGTCGAACTCGCCAGCCGTGGCGACGGCCTCGAGGACGTCGTCGGCCTCAAGGGTCGTTCCCGGCACCGATGCGGTGGTGGAGTCGTCTCCCCCGGCGCCCACGGCCCGGTCACACAGCGCTGCAAAACCGACGGCCGTCTCGAGGCGCAGGTAGTACGTGGAGGCGAGCACGCCCCGGGGCGTCGACTCGACCGAGAGGTCCTCGCCGGTCTCGACGAAGCCCTGCTCGACCAGTTCCTCGAGGCAGTCTCGAACGCGCCGTCGGAGGTTCTGGAAGTCGTAGGACTCCGGGCGCGACTGGCCGCGAACGTAGTAGAAGGTGGTCTCGAGCCAATCCATTACGTCCTCGAGGTCGGCGATGGTTCCCATCGCGATCTCGGCGTTGAGGTGGGTCTGGAGGCTGTCGGCCAGCCGGGACTCGATCTCTTTCCCCTCCCGAAGGAGGCGGCGGTAGTCGTCCGCCTCGGCGCCGTCGCAGACGACCCAGCCGTAGCCGACGTCGTCGTAGCCGGGTCGGCCCGCGCGCCCGAGCATCTGGAGAATGTCGAGCGGACTCATGTCCACCTCGCCCTCGAGCGGGTCGTGGTACTTCGTATCGCGGATGACGACGCAGCGGGCGGGGAGGTTGACCCCCCAGGCGAGCGTCGACGTCGAGAACAGCAGTTCGATCTTGCCCTCCTTGAACCACGCCTCGATCAGGTCCTTGTCGTTCTTCGAGAGGCCCGCGTGATGAAAGCCCACGCCGTCGAGCGCCGAGTTTCGCAGGGTGTCGTTCTCGAGGCGCTTCGTCTCAGTATGAAAGTCGTAGTCGCCGCGAGCCCCCATCGGCACGTCGCGCTCGCCAATCTCGTCTCTGGCCTTCTTCGCCGCCTGGACGGTGTCCTGGCGGGAGGCGACGAACACCAGCGCCTGGCCGTCCTCCCGGAGGTGAGGTTCGGCGAGGTCGAGCGCCCGGTAGAGGCGACGGTACTTGTCGGCGAAGGAGTTCTCGCCGTGGGTGTAGGTCTTGACGCCCGCGTTGAGGTCGACCGGGCGGTACTCGTCGCCGAACTCGAACGTGCACACCGGCGGGGCGTCGAGCCAGGCCGCCACGTCGTCGACGTTCGGCATCGTCGCCGAGAGCGCGACGACGCGTGGGTCACAGAGCCGACGCAGCCGCGAGACGGTCACCTCGAGGACCGAGCCGCGCCGGTCGGCGTCGAGCAGGTGGACCTCGTCGATCACGCAGACGTCGACGTCCGTCACGAAGTCGTATCGCGGCGAGTCGTGTTTTCGAGTCGCGGAATCGAGCTTCTCGGGCGTCATCACGAGGATGTCCGCGTGCTTCGCCCGGCGCGGATTCAGGTCGCGTTCGCCGGTGACGACGTACACCGAGTAGTCCATGGACTCGAAGCGATCCCAGTCGGCCTCCTTCTCGTTGGTCAGCGCCCGTAGCGGGGCGATAAAGAGGGCGGTTCCCCCATCGGCCAGTGCGTTACAGATCGCGAGTTCGGCCAGGGCCGTCTTCCCCGATGCCGTCGGCGCGCTCGCGACCACGTTCTCCTCACGCTCGAGTAACGCGGGCAGGGCCTCGCGTTGCATCTCGTTGAACGCCTCGAACGCGAACGCGTCGGCAAAGTCGGGCAGAACCTCGGCGACCTCCATCACTCGGACAGGGGGTGTGCCCGGTGAAAGGCGTTTCTGTCCCGGCCAGCGACGGGGGTGCGAGGCGTCTCGTACCGAATCCCGCTCACGTCGGCTGGATACCCGAATCGCCCTCGAGTTCGGCGCTCAACCGGCCGGCCGCCCGCTCGGGGTTCGGTACGTGCGTGAACGTGAGTTCGGGGTCGGCCGAGCCCGCCGTGTAGACAGTCAACTGCCCGTACCCGAGCAATCGCTCGAGGACGCCCTGCTCGAGGGTCGTGTTCTGGACGCGGTCGAGACGAAACTGGGTGACGTCCCGGGAGAGGATGCCACGTTTCCGGTACAGTTGGCTCGTGGTGAGGACGTAGCGCGTGCTCGTCCAGCGGAGGTACGTCGCGGTGACG
Source organism: Saliphagus sp. GCM10025317 (assembly GCF_042663665.1). Taxonomy (NCBI): domain Archaea; kingdom Methanobacteriati; phylum Methanobacteriota; class Halobacteria; order Halobacteriales; family Natrialbaceae; genus Saliphagus; species Saliphagus sp. GCM10025317. The sequence continues at coordinate 188,704 of NZ_JBHTAQ010000005.1, read as the reverse complement.
ACGACGAGGCCGATGGCCCCGACGGCCAGACCGATCGCCCTCGCGAGGCCGTACTCGGTCCCGGCTGCCAGGCCGAGGACGATGATTCCGAAGAGCATCAAGCCGAGGCCCATCGGCAGTTTCCACCCCATGTCGATCGGATGCGGCCGGCTCTCCCAGACGACGGCCTCCCCGTCGGCGAGGTGGAGCCAGTCCGCCTCGTACGTCTCCCCCATACCAACCGGTATCACGACCGGGGTCAAAAAGTCTCGTCTCGGTCACATCGAACGCGAAGACGAACGTGAACACGGGACATGGACGTGAACGAGAACGTGAACGCGAATCGAGACAATCCGTCCGCTGAGCGTCGAGGAGAGTCGCCAGGACTGGGACACACCGGCTCGAGAGTTTATATACCATCGCGCGGCCAGACCACCCATGCCCGACGACAGCATTCGCGTCCTCGCCGGTGACTGCACCGTGATCACCGACGGAACCGACCGCGAGGAGTACCGCGGCCGCGTCACGACCATCGTCAAGCCGGACAACACCGTCCTCGTCCACGACGTCGACGGCTACCAGCCCGTCGCCTGGCTCACCCGCGCCGACAGCGTCTCGAGCGACCGCGAGGACGGGTTCACCCTCGTCGCGAAGAAGGACACCCAGACGCTCCGGGTCGCCGCCCACGTCGAGGACGGCTTCGCCACCTATCCGGCCTCGAGCGCCGGCACCCCCGTGGGCGAGTGTCCAGGCGACGACTGCACCGGCGTCCTCGTCCTCTCGAACGGCATCCACTGCGTCGGCTGTGGCGACCGCTACGCCATCCCGCGGGATGCGACCCTCCGCGACGACCGCTGTGACTGTGGCCTCCCTCGCATGCGCGTCGAGCGCGGCCTCGCGTTCCACGTCTGCCTCGACCGTGGCTGTGAGTCGCTCGACGACGCCGTCCGCGAGGCGTTCGACCGCGAGTGGGACTGTCCGAACTGCGAGGGTGACCTGCTGATCCTCCGACGGGGCGGCCTGATCGCCGGCTGTGAACACTATCCCGACTGCGACACTGGGTTCGTCATCCCGACGGGCGTCGTCGACGGCGAGTGTGCCTGCGGCCTCCCCACGTTCGACACCACGACCGGCACCCGCTGCCTGGACGCGACCTGCGACCGCGCTCGAGCGGGGGCGCTCGAGTCCGAGGCGGCAACCGAAGGAGGGTCGGTGACGGCCGACCACTGACGATTCGCCGCCCAGACGAGCCCGCTCGGCGACGTGACCCACCAGCACCGACGACGGGATCCGCAGGGGCTTTGTGGCCCGCCCGACACCTCCGGGTATGGAACTCGAGGGACGGTTCGATGGCGACGTCGTCCGCGTCGGCAACGACGCCCGCCAGCGGTTTCACGACTCGCGCGGCTACGGCTACCCGCTCGAGGGCAACGAGATCGCCCTCGCACCGGTCGAGGCCGCCCACCTGCTGTATCGGGGCGACCTGGCTGCCGTCGGCGACGGCGACGAGCGACTGTCGTTCCGGTCGTTCCTCGCCCGCGAACCGGGACCGGAACCCGACTTCGGCGTTCGGTTCCTCGTCTACGCCGACCTCCGTTCGCGCGGGTTCTACCTCGCCCCCGCTCGCGAACCATGGGTAACGGATCCGCCCCGAGCCGAGTTCGCCGTCTTCCCCCGCGGGAAAGGGCCGAGAGACGGGGAAATCGAGTACGCGCTGAGCGTGGTCGGCGAGCGAACCGACGTGGCCGCGAACGACCTCGAAAGCGGCGCCCTCGCCGTCGTCGACGAGGAGAGCGAGATTACCTACTTCGACGTCGGCCGGCCCGAGATTTCGGGAACGAGCGAGACGGCCCTTCCCCAGAGGGTGGAAGCCGATCTGCTCGCCGATCGGGTCGTCATCTGGAATCCCCCACACGAGCTGTACGAGCGGACGTTCTACGGCCAGCCGCTCGAGGGCCGGGAGTACGACCGACCGACCCTGCAGTGTTCGTTGCTCGAGGCTGCCCACCTCGCGGCGGCGGGCGCGATCGACCTCGACCCGGCGGCGGTGCTCGAGCGCGGTCGTGACGTCGAGGGCGAACGATTCGACCGGCGACTGGCCGTCTACACCACGCTCCGCAAGGCCGGCGTCGTTCCCAAGACGGGCTACAAGTTCGGTGCGGACTTCCGGACCTACGCGAACGTCGAGTCGGTCGACGACCTCGGCCACTCGGAACTCCTGGTCCGGGTGCTGCCGGCAGAGCACGTCTTCGAGCCGCGAGACCTCTCGCTCGACGTACGGCTGGCCCACGGCGTCCGGAAGACGATGGTGTTCGCGCTGGTCGGCGAAGCCGGTCCGGGAGGCGACGGCGACGCCGACGCTGACGCCGAGGCCGACATCGAGTGGCGGTCGCTCGAGCGGCTGACCCCCTGACCGAACCGGATTCGAATTCGGTTTCGAGACCCGTTTCAGCGGTCGATTCCACGCCAACGTATTTGCCGCCTCGAGGCCACGTGAGCGTATGACAGTGGATGGGGGACGCCAACCGAGCGTTCTCGTCGTCGGCGACGGTCTCGAGGCAGTCGCGACGACGCTCGAGTCCCGACTATCCACGTCGGTCGCGCACGAGCGTCGGCTCTCGTCCGCGCTCGACCGCCTCGAGTCGGGAACCGTCGGTTGCCTCGTCGTCGGAGACGTGGCCGGCGACGAAGGACTTCGGCGCGAACTGCTCGAGCGAGTTCGAGCGCAAGCGACGACGTGTTCGGTCGTCCGCTGTGTCGACGGCGACGCGGAGGCGTGGCTCGAGGACGGGTCCTACCAGCCTGCCGCCGTTGCGGTGGACGCGACCGAGACGCTGGTCGACTACGTCAGAGAACGGGTCGACCGACACCGTCAGATGCGGATTTTGCGCGCCCTGCAGTCGGCGACACCGAGACTCTTTCGAGCGTCGACGGCCGACGAAATCGCCGAAACGACCGTCGAGACGGCGAGTACCGTTCTCGAGCAGCCACTGACGGCCGTCTTCGCCGCCAACGGTGGGACGGGCCAGTTCGACCTCGTGGCCACGACGGACGAACGGAAGGGCCACGGCGCGGTCCCGGAACACCTCCCGTTCGAAAATTCGATGGCCGGCGTAGTCTTTTGGGAGGGTCGAACGATCGTGTTCGCCGAAACCGAAGACGACCCGCTGGCCGACGTCGAGAACGCCAGCTTTCGGTTGATCGACGAGAGCGACATTCTCGGCGACCCGGACCACCCGATGACCGCCAGCATGATCGTTCCGCTCGGTTCCTACGGCGTGATGAGCGGCGTCACGCCGGAGTCAGGAACGATCTCCGTCGACGACTGCCAGTTCGTCGAATTTCTGGCGGAACACGCCGCCGCGGCGTTTCGGCGAACCGAGCGCGAGTACGACCTCGAGCGCGCCAACGATCGACTCGGGGCCTTCGCCGCCATCGTCTCCCACGACCTGCGGAATCCGCTGACCGTCGCGACGGGTCACCTCGACCTCCTCGCCGACGACTGTTCGAGCGACCACCTCGAACCGATTGCCGAATCGCTCGAGCGGATGGACGACCTGATCGACGACGTCCTGACGCTCGTCCGTTCGGACGTCGACGAGGACGACCTCGAGTGGGTGTCCGTCGGCGTCGTCGCCGGGCGTGCCTGGGAGACCGTCGACACCGGGCAGGCTACCCTCGAACTCGAGTCGGCAGCCGGCCTGGAACCGGTCGAGGCGACCCCGGGAGCACTTCGAGAACTGTTCGAGAACGTCTTCGGCAACGCCGTCACCCACGGCGGCGAGGGCGTGACGGTACGGCTCGGATCGCTCCCCGGCGGCGGCTTTTACGTCGAAGACGATGGCATCGGCGTCGACGTCGGCGAGGACGACCTCGAGGTGCTCTTCGAGTACGGTCACTCGGGCACTCAGAACGGGACGGGGCTCGGCCTGTCGATCGTCCGCCGAATCGCGGACGCTCACGGCTGGACGGTCGAGGCGGGCACGAGCCAGCACGCCGAGAGTGGGTTTCGCCTGGAGTTTCGGACAGGGTCGTCGGCGGGCGATGTGGACGAACTGGACGAACCGTCCTGATCGGGGACCGCCGGTGTTCGAGTCGAGACGGTGCGGAAGCGAAGGTTTTTGCGCGCTGGGCGGCGAATCCGGGACAATGACCGGTACGGGTACGGATACCATCGAGGAGGCCGAGGACGCCGAGGACGCCGAGGAACCACTGACCGACGGAGGGGCCGCTGGCGCCGACGAGGTCGCCCTCGACCCCTGGGGTTCCTCGAGCGTCTCCGACTACCGCAAACTGTTCGAGGAGTTCGGCATCGAGGAGTTCGACGAACTCCTCGCGGACCTGCCCCACCCTCACTACCTGATGCGCCGGGGCGTCATCTTCGGTCACCGCGACTACCGGCCGGTGCTCGAGGCCATGCGCGAGGGCGACCCCTTCGCCGTCCTCTCGGGGTTCATGCCGACCGGCGACCCTCACATCGGACACAAACTCGTCTTCGACGAGATCATCTGGCACCAGGAACAGGGCGGGGACGCCTACGCGCTGATCGCCGACCTCGAGGCCCACGCCGCGCGCGGGCTCACCTGGGACGAAATCGACGAACACGCCCGGGACTACCTGCTCTCGCTGCTGGCGCTCGGGTTCGATCTCGAGGACGGAACCGTCTACCGCCAGTCGACCGAGCGCGAGGTGCAGGACCTCGCGTTCGAACTGGGCATCGAGGCCAACTTCTCGGAACTGGGTGCAATCTACGGCTTCAACGGCGAGACCGACGTCTCGCACATGCAGTCGGTCGTCACGCAGATGGCCGACATCCTCTATCCCCAGCTCGAGGGGCCAAAACCCACCGTGATCCCCGTCGGCCCCGACCAGGACCCCCACGTCAGGCTGGCTCGTGACCTCGCCTCCCGGATGCGCTACTTCGGCGTGACGACGGCCTACGCGAGCTTCGAGGCGACGAAGGACGAACTCGCGGTCATCGGCGCTGCCTACGACACCCGGGAGTCGTACGCGGACGACCCCGACCAGCCGCGGTGTGTGGAGGCCGCCGAGTGGCTCTCGTCCGCCGACAGCGAGGTCGTCCCGGAACTCGATCTCGGGACCGTCACGGACGACGCCCTCGAGCGCGCCATCTCGAAACTCGAGAACGCTGGTATGGAACCCCTCCGTCCCCGAACACGGTTCCTGAATCGCCGGGCGACCGAGGAGGCCTTCGAAGCGCTGATCGACACCGTCGAGGGCGAGAAGCGGGTCTTCGACGAACACGTCGACGCCTTCGACCTGGATCACGAGGAGGCCGCCGAGATCGCCCGCACAATCGAACTCGCTCACGACGGCTACGGCTTCCAGCCACCGTCGTCGATCTACCACCGGTTCATGACCGGGCTCACGGGCGGGAAGATGTCCTCCTCGATTCCGGCCAGCCACATCTCGCTGCTCGACGACCCCGAGAACGGCTACGACAAGGTGAAGGCGGCGACCACGGGCGGGCGCGAGACGGCCGAACTCCAGCGCGAATTGGGAGGGAAAGCCGACGAGTGTCCCGTCTACGAACTCTACGCCTACCTGCTCGCCGGCGACGACGACGAGTTCGCGAAACGGGTCTACGACGAGTGCGTCGGCGGCGAGCGCCTCTGTGGCGACTGCAAGGAGCAGGCCGCTCACCTCATGAAGGAGTTTCTGCAGGATCACCAGGAGAAACGCGAGGAGGTCGCCGACCTGCTCGAGGCTGCGGACATCGAACTCGAGTCGCCGCGGAGAGGGTGATCGCGGCGCGACGGAGGGATTGGAGGAGTAGAACGCTCTTTCTCTCACGGCGGTAGCAATGTGGGAACGTGAGAGTCGTCTCCGCTCGGAATACAGGATATCGCTCCGTGATTCGGAGGCGAAATCGAAGTCGAACACGGCTCTCGAGAAGAAGTGGCGTGAGTGAGGCCCGTGACGAGCGATCAGCGAACCGCTTCGCGCTAGAGACGTCCGAACACGTCGCCGAACTCCGCGTTCAGGTACGCGCCGACCCAGCCGCCGAACCCGCCGGCGAACGTGCTGTAGAACACCATGAAGAGGATCAGACCCCCGTCGACGAACTCGAGCCCGCCGACCAGGTCGCCGACGCCGACGACTGGCCCCAGTCCGAGCACGAGCGGCAAGACGATCAGCGCGGCGTAGACGAAACCCGCGTACAGACCCGCGATGATCCCCTCCTCCTGGTCGGCCCCCTCGAGGTAGCCGGCGACGATGCCGCCGAGGAGCACCGAGAACGTAAGAAAGGAGGCGAAGACGGCGACGAGGCCGCCGAGGAGGCCGTTCATCGTGGCCGGTCGGGTGTCCGGCGCGTTCGGTTCGCTCGAGGGGGCTGGTTCGGCCGGTTCGACCGCGTGTTCCGTTCCGTCCGGCCCGTCCGGGGAAGAGGTTTCGGGGGACGACATGGCCGTCACTCTCGGGCCGACCGACGAGAATGTTCGTATTCGTGTTCAGTCCGCAGTCGAAGGAGTTTCGTCAGATCAGGGCTGCCGACGCTCGAGAACGAATCGGCCCCGACAGCACGGATCGGTCTCGAGCACTACCGTCGCACTCGTCAGCGCGAATCGACCCTGAGCGCCACCTTCTCAGCGCGGCGACGCGATCAGTCGGCGGCCAGTTTGTCCAGGCCCGCCGAGCGAATGTCCTCGCCGTCGACCGACGACCGGAGCGAGTCCATGCCGTCCTCGCGGTCGATGTCGAAATCGTTCTCGTAGAGATTGGCGACTCGAGCCAGTTCCTCGTCGCTCAATTTCGGCACGTCGCTGGCGGCCGCCCACTCGTCGATGTCGGCGGCGGTGCGGAACGTCGGCGTGACGCTGGCGACCGACTCGTGGCTCAGGAGCCAGGCGATCGCGGCCTGGCCCATCGTCCGCTCGCCGTCGCGCTCCAGGAAACGCAGGGTCTCGAGTTTCTCCCAGCCCGTCTCGTACCAGGCGTCGGGGCGGAAGCCGCGGTGGTCGCCCGCGTCGAGTTCTGTCTCGGGCGTGACCTGTTCGTTCAGGATGCCCGAGGAGTGGGGCACCCGGGGAATCAGGCTCGTCGAGGAACCGGTGCGCTCGATGGTCTCGAGGAAGTGGTTGCCGACCTCCTGCTCTAAGACGTTCCAGACCAGCTGCAGGGAGTCGAACTCCTCTTCGATGGCGAGGTCACCCTCGGCCAGCCAGCCGATAGAGGGGCCCAGCGCGAGGCCGCGGGCGCGAATCAGGCCCTCTTCCTCGAGTTCGTCGAGAAGTTCGAGGACATCCGGGGTGAGCTCGTCGACGTTCGCGTTGTGCAACTGGAGAACGTCCAGGTAATCGGTGTCGAGTCGCTCGAGGCTCTGCTCGACGGCTTCCCGGAGGTAGTCGGGGTCCATCGCTTTGGGCAACTCGCCGTGGCCCGCCTGCGGGTTGTTGTAGAAGTCGTAGCCGACCTTGGTGGCGATCGTGACGTCCTCGCGCACGTCCGCGAGGGCCTCCCCGACGAGTTCCTCGCTTCGCCCGTGGCCGTAGACGTCGCCCGTGTCGAAGTAGGTGATCCCCCGGTCGAGGGCGTGGTCGATCATCTCGATCGCGTCGGCTTCCGAGCGGTCGCCCCACCAGTCGGTCCCGACGACCCAAGCGCCGAAGCCGACTTCGCTGACCTCGACATCGGCGGTTCCGAGCGTCTGATACTGCATATCTCGGGCTTGGGAGCGAGGGGACTTAGGGTGTACGGAACGTCGCTCGTTCGTCCCGAACCCGCCGACACGACGGGGGATGGCCGACGATCGTTCGGGCCCGAGGACGATGGCGTCCAGTTCGGGTGCTGAACAGTATCGCTGGCATTCATTTCACGACCGTTGATCGACCACCTATCTGTTTTGGAACGAGGCTTAACCGACTATGGTAGTAAGCAGCGGTTGTATGAGCCAGACGGACTCTGCGGCACGTAATCTGTCGATTGATTCGACGTTTAACGCCATTACCAGCCGACGGCGACGGCGTATTCTGGCGTTCGTCGGCGAACGGCGCGAGGGTGGAATCGACCGGCTCTCGGTCGACGAGGTCGCCCGTGAACTCGCTGCCGAGGAGCGTGGGAAGCCGGTTGCGTCGATTACCACGGACGAGTACGAGGAGCGCCGAACGGCGCTCGTTCACGTCGAGTTGCCCCTGCTCGAGGACGCCGGGTTGCTCGCATGGGACCGCGAGGCGGGCGCCGTCTCGCTGCCCGACGACCTCGTCCTCGACGGGGCGACCATCCGAAAGACGACCGAGCGCAACGACACGAACTGGGACGCCGTCTTCGAGGCGCTCGCGAACGAGCGGCGGCGAGCCGCCCTCGCGGTGCTCGATGACGCGTCCGAGCCACTCTCCGTCGCCGTCCTCGCGTCGGAAGTCGCCGTCGAGGTCGGTGCCGATGAAGCGGACGTACGGACTACCCTCACCCACCAGCACTTGCCCGCCCTCGAGGCGTCCGGGTTGGTCACTGTCGGCGAGAAGGGCGTCATGTACGCCGACGACCACCTCGAGGACGGAATCGTCGACACCGACTTCACTACGCCCTCGCGTCCGCTCGTCGCCGGAACGTCGCTCTGATCGGTCCGCTGGCACCGAATCACGACACGACAGCCGCTTTCCGTCTTCTCGCCGCGTTCGAGGACCGTTCAGATAATCATCGAGTACGCCTTCGTCGAAGAGCGTCCCGATGGTCGAGGCTGATAGAAACTGATTCGCGAGCGGGAGAACCCGTTCTCGAGCGTGGGGAATCACTATCGGCGAAACTCCGGCTCTGCACCGACCGGTAGCGTCGGGCTACTCTGATACCGAACGCTCTCGAGAGGGAGCGAAAATCGAGAACCGAACGTCTATGACCTTCGCCACAGTACACCGCCACATGACCAAGCGGTACGTCTCGCTGCCGGACGAGGCGGAGGCGGGGATGCGGGAGTTCGTGACGGCCGTCGACGAGCGTCTTTCGAGCGACGAGAGCACCTGCTCGGTCGTCGAGGACGTGCTCATCGACCTCTCGGGGGACCGGGACGCCTACGAGCGCTGGCAAGCCGGTGGCGACGTCTCGCCGGCCGAACTCGTCAGGCTCCAGAGTTACGACCCCTGTAACACGACGCTCGAGAGCGAGTATTACGCCGAGAAGGACGAAGAGAAGTTCAAGCGCTCGAAGCACCTCCAGTGGCTCTGGCGACAGTTCGACAGTCTGCCACTCGCTGACAACGTCGAGTTCGCCCTCCGGTTCAGACGGATGCTCGCCGATCACCTCTTCGAGGACTGTGGTGAGAACTGCCGCTTCTTCAAGGGGATCACGTTCACGTACGGCCACAACATCACGGTCGGCGACAACACGGTCATCCACGACAACGTTCACCTCGACGACCGCGGTAAGCTCACGATCGGCGACCGGGTCTCCATCTCCGACGGCGCGCACCTCTACAGCCACGACCACGACGTCGTCGATCAGACCGAGGTCCGAAACTTCCACACCACTATCGAAGACGACGTCCGTCTTACCTACGACTCGATGGTTCGCGCGGGGAACAGAGTCGGCGAGAACGCCATCGTCGGCGCCCGCGCTATCGTCCAGAACGACGTGCCGGCCCACCACATCACCGTCGGCATGCCTGCGAAGAGCATCAAGATCAAACCCGGCTGGGAGGACGTCGCGACCCCGCTCGAGGACGCCGGCGAGAACCGACAGGCCGAACGCGAGATCGAGTACGACCTGGACGACGGCCTCGAGCAGTTCGACGAGTTCCAGCGCGACCTGACGCCACCCGGACGCTGAACGAACTGACGGCGCGCGTTCTTTCGAGGTCGTGATTGTCACGAGCAGCGATATTTCGGGCAATAACCAAGTAGGTTGAGAACGTATAGCACACCAATGAGCCTCTGGGTCTGGCTCGTCGGGTACGTGCTGTTGTTCGCCTTACTCCACCTGGTGCTCTACTACGCGTACGTGCGCCGTGACAGCGAGACCAGCCTTCCCGCGTCCGTCACCGACGGCGAGCACGCCGGCCTGCAGTCGGCGCCGCGATTGGATCGGGCCCGCGCTCACCACGACGGCGCCGACTCACTCGACGCCGACCTCGAGGTCGACGGCGAGACGACGGCCTGTCCACACTGCGGCGCGCCGAACGAACGGGAGCCGACGTTCACCTACTGTCGGGTTTGCGTCTCGCCGCTCAGACGGTAGCCGCGAAGAATCCGTTTTCTCAGTGCAGATCGGTTCGTCGGGTTCGTCGCCACCGGAGCCGCCGTTACCGGAGCCGTCGTCACCGCGGGCACTCGTCACCGCGGGCCGTCATCACTGTGAGCCGCCGTCACTGTCACTACTGGCCAGCGCCGTCTCGAGCGCCCGCAGGTGATCGATACCGACGACGGCGACAACTGACCCTTCCGCCTGGAGCGACTCGAGGTGGTCGATCATACACGACTCCCGCGTCTCGTCGCGGTACGTCGTCGCGTCCGCCCCGTCGCCCTGGAGCCGGAGGAGCGTTCTGACGCCGGAGACGTGTCGGCGCTCGTGTTCGGCCTGCGTCGCGGGCGAATCGTCCGCCGAACAGGCGTACTCGATCGGGTCGTCGCAGGCAACGGTCACCGACGTCGCGTTCGAGACGGTGGCGGCGACGCGACAGGTCAGCGCCGTTCGCGTCGCCCCACTGAGACTCGAGAGGACCCGTCGGGCGGTCGACGCCGGGACGCGGTCGGCGAGCAGGCGGGTGAAGAGGCGGCGGAGAAACGACCAGTTGGGGGCGTCGATACCCACGACATCCGCTTCCGGCGCGGCGCGGATCGCGGCCGCCATCTCGCCACCGAACTCGGGCGAGGGTGTCCCCTCGCTGTCGCGGGCGTAGGTTCGATACAGCGGAACGGCCGCACCCGGGAGTTCGAGGGCTAGCGTGTCGGGCTCCAGGTACTCAAGGACGGTTTCGACGCGGGCGATGCTTGCAGGGTGGTCGTGAACGACGCCGAGGAGCGTCACGTCCGTCTCGTCAGAGAGTCGACGGCAGAACTGCGTCGTAATCCGTGGATCGTCGAAACGGTCGACGAACGACGGGTCGTCAGTCATGAATCGAGTAGTAATATGCGACTACCGTCATAACCCTTCTGGCCTCGAGTCGCGAGCGTCGTTCGAATGCGACGTCCGCCGGAGCCAGTTTTCCGCCTCATCGTCTCCCTGGCGGCGTGTAACCGTCGCTTACCTGTGTATGGAGCGACGTAACCGATCGTTGTCGCGTGGCTCTCGAGTCTCGAGTGTCGTCGTGGACGTGTGCGTGATAGCGACGATGCATGGCTACGCAGCGTGCATAGAGAACGTCGATACCGCATCGAGAAGGCGTCTCGAACGACGAAGCAACGTCAAACGGTCGTGACATCCAGCAACCCGGGTACAGTCTGGCACCGTCGGAGCAGGGACGTACCCCCTGGCGACGTCCATGGCCGTTCCACCACCTCTGCTGTTGATGGCCACCGTCGCCACCCAAACCATGGGAAAGGTCTATCTTGAGCGTTGTGGCCGTCAGCCGGAATCGGCCGGCAAACGTGCCATCGGGCGTGAAAACGCGCTTTTCTCCCTGTGACACGTAGACACGCGTATGGACACCAGACAACGCCACACTCGTCGCGGGGTCCCCGGCCGGAGCTCGGCAGGGCGGGGTGTTGCCGCGCAACGAACGGACCAGCGACTCGAGGCTGTGATCGCTCGGCTCGAGGCCACGGAGCGGCGCCAGCGGTTGCTCGAGGGCACCGTGAGCGGCCTGGCTCGAGAGCTGGGAGCCTCCATCGCCGGATCGTGCGGTCGCTGCGAGCGGAGCTACCTCCTCGTCCATTCGGACGCGCTGTACTGTCCGGCGTGTGGCTACAAACGCGCGCTGTGAAGACGGTGATGGCAACCGTCACCTACTTTTGAGGGCCGTCCTAAGCCCTGTCAATGGAACTGCTGGAGCACCGTCGAGCGCTCCTCGAGGAGCGACTCATCGAGGTCGTCGACGGCGTCGAGCCGGAGGCGCTCAACGACGGCGTTCGTCACGCGACCCTCGCCGGGGGAAAACGCGTCCGCCCGACGGTGACCGTCCTCGCCTGTGAGACCGTCGGCGGGGAGGCGAGCGACGCCGTCGACTTCGGCGTCGGCATCGAACTCGTCCACACGGCGTCACTCGTCGTCGACGACATCATCGACCGCTCGGCCCTCCGGCGGGGCACCACCAGCGCCTGGTCGGAACTCGGCTACGGCCCCGCGATCATCACCAGCGACGGCCTCCTCGGGGAAGCCTTCGCGCTGTTCTCGAGCGACCCCGCCGCAATGCAGGTCGTCTCCGAGGCGATGGTCGAACTCGGCGTCGGCGAAGCGACCGAACTCGAGGCGAAACCCGAGACGGAAGCCGAGTACATGACCCTCGCCCGGCGCAAGACCGGGGCGCTGTTCCGGGCGGCCGCCGAACTCGGCGCCATCGCGGCCGACGCGGACACGTTCACGGTCGAGGCCCTCGGCGAGTACGCCGAACGGGTCGGCGTCGCCTTCCAGATCCGCGACGACGTCCTGGACGCCGTCGCCGACCCCGAAGCGCTCGGCAAGCCGACCGGACACGACGCCGTGATGGAGCGCCCGTCGCTCGTACAGATTACGGACATGACGCCGGCCGAGGCGAACGGCCGGGCCCGAGCGGAGGCCGACCGGGCCATCGACGCGCTCGGCACCGTCGACGTCGCGAACGCCGAGGCGCGAGACTACCTGCTCGAGCTGGCGGAGTTCGTCGTCGAGCGAGAACGCTAGTGGTGTAGTGCCGTAGAAAGGCCGAGCGAGTACTGGCACCGATCGTCAGGCCGTCTCGAGGCCACGGAACTCGAATCGAGCACCGCCCTCTTCGCCGTCCGTGATCGAAACTCCCCAGCCGTGAGCCTGGGCAATGTCGCGAACGACCGCGAGCCCGATACCGGTGCCGCTGCCCGACGTGTAGCCGTACTGGAGCACCTCGTCCCGTTTTTCTGCTGGGATTCCCGGCCCCGTGTCCTCGACGGCGAACCCGGGCTCGTCCTCGAGCGACCGGACGCGAACCGTGACCGCCTCACCACCGTACTGCACGGCGTTTCGAAACAGGTTCTCGAAGAGCGAGTGGAGCTGGTCCTCGTCGACGAGCACCCGCTCGAGGTCGTCGTCCACCTCGAGCGTCGCCTCGCCCGTTTCGACGTTCTGCCAGGCCTCCACCGAGGTCTCGGAGAGCGAAACGTGGTCCGGGTCGGAGACCGTCCGGCCCTCGCGCGAGGTGGTCAACAGGTTCTCGATGATCGTCTCCATGCGGTCGAGGGACTGCTCGATCTGGTCGAAGTCCTCGGGATTCCCCTCCTGCCGAGCCATGTCGGTGTAGATCTGGGCGATACCCAGCGGATTGCGCAGGCCGTGGGAGACGACGCTCGCGAACTGCTCGAGCTTCTGAATGCGCTCGTTTCGCTCGGTGATGTCCTGGGCCATCGCCATCCCGGCCGTCGAACCGCCCTGGACGTCGGTGATCGGCGCGGTGTGGATCGACCACTGGCGACCCGCGTACTCGACTTCGATCATCTGCTCGGTTCCGTCGAGTGCCTCCTGGAAGGCCGACTCGAGTGCTCGACCGGCGCTTTCGTCGACCATCTCCGCCGGCACCTGTCCCTCGAGTTCGTCCGCGGAGATAGGCAGGTGCTCGAACGCCTGTCCCGCCGCGAGCGTACACCGGAGGTCCTCGTCGAACAACATCACGACCCCGTTCGGGAAGTGTTCGGCGAGGGTGCGGTAGCGTCGCTCGGATTCCGCCAGCTGCTGTTCACGCTCGATGCGCTCGGTGACGTCCCTGAAGTAGACTGAGACGCCGGTTTCGGAGGGGTAGATGTTCGCCTCGACCCAGAAGTCGAGGAGATCGAAGTAGAGTTCGTAACTGGTCTGCTCCTGGGTATCCATCGCCGTGTGGAACGCGTCCCAGACCTCGTCGACTTCGGCCGCCTCCGGAAACATCTCCCAGAGCGATTCGCCGAGTAGCTCCTCTTCGCTGGCCTGGAGCAGTTCCTCGGCACGTTCGTTCACGTGTGTAAACCGGTACTCCTCGTCGAGGGCGTAGAACGCGTCGGAGATCCGTCCGAGCAATTCCCCGAGTTCGGACTCGAGTTGTTGCTCGCGTTCTTTGACCCCGGTGATGTCCTCGGCCGTGGTGATGATTCGCTGGAGGTCGCCGCCGTCGTCGAACACGGGAGCGGCGCTCACGGAGAGCCATAACCGGTCGCCGGAAGGGCGTTCGACGACGACTTTCTGGTCGAGAACCTGATTGCCGGTTTCGAGAACGCGAACCGCGGGTCGATCCGTCGGCGAAAACGGCGTTCCGTCAGCGTGCGAAATCGTCCACTCCTCGAGGCTCTCGGGACCCTCATCGAGGTCCGGTTCCGTGAGTCCGAACAGCTCTCTCGCGCGGTGGTTCGCCAGGAGGAGCGAGCTATCGGCGTCCCGGACCGAAATCGCGATCGGCGAGGTCCGCAGGAGTTGCTCGGTCTGGTCGCGCTCGCGACGGAGTTGCTCCTCGTACTCTCGCCGCTCGGTCATGTCTCGCGTGACCTTCGCGTAGCCGACCAGGTCGCCGTCGTCCCTGATCGCGGTGATGACGACGTTCGCCCAGAACCGCGAGCCGTCCTTCCGGACGCGCCAGCCCTCGTCTTCGACCTGTCCCTCCTCGCGCGCCGTCGCCAGGAGACGCTCCGGTTTCCCGTCTGCGGCGTCTTCCTCCGGATAAAAGGTCGAGAAGTGCTCGCCGACGACGTCGTCGGTGGTGTAACCCTTGATCTCCCGGGCCCCCGTGTTCCACGTGACGACCGTCCCGTCGGTGTCGAGCATGAAGATCGCGTACTCGTCGACCGCCTCGACCAGCGTCCGCAACTGCTCTTCTCGTTCGTACAGCGCGACCTCGGATCGCTTCCGACCCGTGACGTCGTAGTAGAGTTCGATTCGCCCGCCCGCGTACTGGCCGGCCGTGATCGGATTGCTTCGGTGCTCGAGCCACCGTTCCTCTGTCCCGTCCACCGACTGGAGGCGACACTCGAAGCGCTCGGCGACGGTGTTGTCCTCGTAGCTCGAGCGAATGACGTCGACGAACGACTGCGGATCGGCTACCCGGTCAGCGATCGTTTCCTCGAGCACGTCGCGCTTGTCGCGGCCAACGACGGCCTCCCGGTCGAGGTCGAAGAACCGCTCGATCGTCCGGTCGGCCCACACGATCTCGAAGTCCGAATCGAGGAGGAAGACGCCGACGTCGGCCTCGTCGAGGACCGAGGCCATCGACTCGAACGCGTCCTGGACGCTCTCGAGTTCGGCGTCTCGCTGGAGCCGGTCGGACACGTCGCGGACGGCACAGACCGCCCCTCGAGTCGTTCCGTCGACCGACACGCCGTTGAGCCGGAGTTCGCAGGGGATCGATTCGCCGGTGGCGGCCCGAGTCGTGAGTTCGAGCGTCGAGACGTCGTCAGCGCCGGTCGCCTGTCGCGATTGAAATTCGGCGTCCAGGCGGTCCGCGCTGTCGTTCTCCAGGAATACGGAGGGGTGCGCATCGACCAGCTCCTCGCGACTGTACCCCGTCAGTTCGACGAGGGCGTCGTTGACGGCGACGACGCGGCCGTCCGTATCGAGTTGAAAGACCCCACCAGGAACGGCGTCGGCGAGCGTCCGATAGAGTTCCGAGGAGAGAGGGTCTGTACCGGCTGGAGAGGACGTAACCCCCTCGTCCTTCGGACGTTCTCCCATACCCGTTGGCCACTCACTGGACACATAAATACTCTGTTACACACTGTGCCAGCCCGTACGGACGTTCTCGCCGGTAGAGCTCGTCTCTCGGTCGTCCGTCAGGCGCCTTCGGCCCGCCGGCCTCCCTCCGCCAGCCGCGACTCCGCGACGGCGAACGTGAGCGTGCTCACAATTCCCAGGAGCGTCCCGCCAGTCAACGCCGTCGCGAGGTACGGGATTCCGGCCCGATCGAGGAAGAAGGCGCTCACGGCGTGGAGGACGATCGCCATCGCGATCACGTAGAACGGGGCGTTGAGGTAGCGGAGCTCGAGGCTCCCGGCGATGTACTCGTCGGTGATCTGGCCCAGACTGGTCGTGATGCCGGCGGCGGCGATCCACTGGATCGAGCCGTAAACGAACGCCGCGAGCGCGACCGGAACGCTCCCGCCGGTCTCGCCCTGGACGGATTCGATCGTGTCGAGGCCGCTGACACCCCCGAGCACCATCAGCGTGGCGGCGACGACGTACGCGATGAGGGTCATCCGCCCGGCGTACAGCGAGAGCCGAAGTCGCTCGACGCTCTCGTCGAGGTGCTCGCCGAGGCCGAGGCCGCGCGAGATCAGGTACAGGCCGAGCAGTGCCGAGGTCACCCCCAGCATCAGTCCTGGCAGGTTGAACAGGCTCCCGAGCAGCGCGAGGGGGTACACCAGCAGCAAGATTCCGATCGGGATCAGGACCGTCCCCCGGGTCTCGGGGTCGGCCAGCACCTGCTTCATCGTGTAGTACATCGACTCGAGGTTCTGCGCCTGGCGGACGACCACCCGGCGGACGCCGTCGATGGGCACCCGCGAACGGATGATCGGGACGACCGACTCGTCCTGGGCGCCGTCGGTGACGAGCAACGCGGTGACGTCCTCGCCCGTCGTCAGACTGGCCAGCACGGTGTCGACCTCGTCGCCGACCTTGCGGTTGGCTTTGACGTCGGATCCTTCGAGGCCGGTGACGACGGCGACCTCGACGCTCTCATCGCGAGAATCGAGGTCGTCGTAGATGTGAAGCCCCTGGAAGACGACGTTGACGTCGGAGTCCTCCGGGTCCGCGGTCGCGAGGGCGACGGCCGCCTCCTCGACGTCTTCGCGGCCGATGACGGGCGTCGAGAATCCGGTCTTCCGACCGAGGTCGTCGTCGAGGTCGACGCAGAGGACCAGCAGCATCGTGGGGACGTTGGGTTGCCCGGTATTTCCCTCTTCTGGGAGTGAGAGGGCGTATCACACCGTTCCGAGAACGACAGCGAGAGTGCGCGCCATGGCCGAGGCCCGGTCGGGCGGACGCTCGAGCGGGCGAACGACCACAAGAGACCGCCTCGAGCGGCCGGTCGAAGCGTTCAACGCGCTCGAGTTCCACTCACCGGCATGAACGGACTCGAGACCCCGCTCCCCGCGAACGCGACGTTGCTCCTGATCGACGTCCAGCGAGGCTTCGACGACCCCGTCTGGGGCGAGCGCAACAATCCCGACGCCGAAGTGCGTATCGCCGACTTACTGGCGGCCTGGCGCGAAACCGGTCGTCCGATCGTCCACGCGAAACACTGCTCGACCGAGGCGGACTCACCGCTGCGACCGGGTCAGTCGGGAAACGACTTCAAATCCGTCGGAGAACCCCGCGACGGCGAATCCGTCCTCGAGAAGCGAGTCAACGGCGCGTTCGTCGACACGGATCTCGAGGACCACCTGCGTGACCGGGACGTGGAGACGGTCGTCCTCTGTGGCTTCACCACCGACCACTGCGTGTCGACGACGACCCGAATGGCCGAGAACCGCGGCTTCGACCCAATCGTCGTCGCGGACGCCACGGCGACGTTCGACCGCGAGGGCCACGACGGCACGACCTACGACGCCGAGACGAGCCACCGACTCGCGCTCGCCCACCTCAATCGAGAGTTTGCGACAATCACGGATGCGGTGGCAGTGATAGACGTGGCTCGAGCGTGATCGGGCCGGTACACTCACGATATACTTTTCATAGTTTGAGATTATATATTCTATAGTTATAGAACCGCCGCGGCCACCACCACCACCACCATCTTTCAAGCCTGCACGCGCCATAATCTCGATATGCGACTGTTCGTCAGCGTCGACCTCCCGGAATCGCTCGCCGACGCCGTCGCCGCGGCCCAGGAACCGCTCTCCGATGCCGCCGGAATACGGCTCACCGACCCGACGCAGGCACACGTCACGCTCGTCTTCCTCGGCGACGTCGACCCCGACCGGGTACCCGACCTCGAGCGAGAACTCGAGGCCGCCGTCGACGATGCCGAGATCAACCCGTTCGAGGCTCGGTTCGCCGGTCTAGGCGTCTTCCCGAATCTCGAGTACATCCGCGTGGTATGGCTCGGCGTCGAGGACGGAAGCGAGGAACTGACGCGCCTCCAGGCGACGATCGAGGATCGGACGACGGCGATGGGCTTTGAGGCAGACGACCACGAGTTCACGCCTCACGTCACCATCGCGCGAATGGACCACGCCGGCGGGAAAGAGCGCGTCCAGTCGGTCGTCCGCGAGCGCTCGCCGACCGTCGGCACGACTACGGTCGAGGAGATTCGGCTCACCGAGAGCCGACTCACCGAGGACGGGCCCGTCTACGAGACGCGCGAGCGCTTCCCGCTCGAGTAGCCGATTCGTCGCAATTTCCGCTCGAATAGCCGGTTCGCCACGATTCCCGCTCGAGCCGGATTCGATGTCCCACGTCCCATCGGCGAACCACCTGTTCTCTCCGCACACTATCCGTCGTTCGTGACAGTCCGAAGCGCGCGTCAGTATCGCTCGATCGACCGTCATCAGAAATAGACTATTTCGTGATACGTACGCGAATATCTCGATTCAAGTAGAGTCATCGAACAACAAGTAGAGATTCTGTAACTCACGTTATCGACGAAATACAGCGAGAAGAGTAATACCAAGTTCTGTTGTAACAGAACAGGTATGATCGAGGTGACAGGGACGGTCGACGTCGGTCGCGGCCTGACTGTCGTGAACGCAAATACGTCCGTGAGCGCGACCACCGCCGCGGTGGTCAGAGCGGGCACCGATCGACCGACACCATGAACGAGGCCGACGGGTCCCGTGAATCCGGAGATGATGGGTCGGCAGTCGGTACGACAGTCGGCACGGCGGATGACACGACGGGCAGCACCGCGGACGGCGCGTTCGTCGACGGCATCACGACCCGACGAGAGGTGCTGGCAGCCCTCGGCGGCGCGGCCGTCCTCTCCTCAACCACCGAGACGACGACCACGTCGGTCACCGGAGGTCCAGTCCACCTCCGCGTCTACCCCGGCACCCTCCCCACGACCGGGTGGGCCCGCTACGGCTGGCAGGGTGTCTCGAGCGGCTGGCCACCGCCGTACGAGGACGCCCTCGAGGCCATCAGGGACGCGTTCGATCAGGTGACGGCATACGCCACAGAGCAGGGACGGCTCGAGGACATCGACGTGATCGTCGAACGCGGCGGCCAGGTCGACCTCTCGCTCGCGTCCGGCTCTTCCCCGCGGGACGCCGTCGCGCCGACCCAGCAGGGCATCCTCGACGCGTTCGCCGAGGTGCTCGAGGAGCGAGGGGCCGTCACGGGGCGGTGTAGCCACCTCCTGTGCTGGTGGGGGCCGGTTCACTACGCGGTCGGATACGGCGGCACCCGGCGGCCGAACCACCACGTCGATGCGGTCGAAGGCGAGGACGCACAGGTCGTCGCCAACCTCGGTGCCACGGAGACGTGGGATTCCCGCGACGTGACGAAGAACATCGCCATCCACGAGGCCTTTCACACGTTCCTCACCGACGACGTCGTCGAGACCGTGATCGACAGCCGGTGTGAACACGACCTCGGGACCGCCGTCCGCGTCGACGACGACACCCTCGAGGTGTCGCCGATGGCGACCGCCTACGCCGGCCCGGAGGGAGTTGGTGGCGGGACGCGATTCCACGGCACGGCCTGTTACGATCACGACTCGTTCTACCGCCACGACGGCTACGACGGGGTTGAGAACTGGCGGTACACGACGAGCGTCAGCGAGGCGACCCTCGAGGCCGTCACGACCTACGTCGAGCGCTATCTGCTCGAGGACGGGTGACTCGGGCACGTTGCTCGAGTGCGCGTCGAACCCTCGACGGCCAGATGGACAAGATTTTAAGCCAGCGTCGGTTACCTGCGTCCACTATGGGCAAAAAATCCAAGGGCAAGAAAAAGCGGCTTGCCAAACTCGAGAACCAGAACAGCCGCGTCCCCGCGTGGGTCATGCTCAAGACCGACATGGAAGTGCAGCGAAACCCCAAACGACGCAACTGGCGTCGAAACGACACTGACGAGTAACCATGAGTGCAAGTGATTTCGACGAACGCGTCGTCACCGTCCCGCTGCGTGACGTGAAGAAAGGCCCCAACCACGAGGCCGCCAACTACGCGATGTCGGTCGTCCGCGAACACCTGGCGAAGCACTTCGCCGTCGACGAGGACGCCATCCGCCTCGATCCCTCGATCAACGAGGAGGTCTGGGCCAACGGCCGCGCGAACCCGCCGCGGAAGCTCCGCGTCCGCGCCGCCCGGTTCGAGGACGCCGGCGAGGCGATCGTCGAGGCCGAGGTCGCCGAGTAACTTGCTTCGCGCCGCGTTCGGCGGGTCGTCGTACATCGGCGTCTTCGCCCGTGCGACCGACTCGCACCTGTTCGTTCGCCCCGACGCCGACGACGACCTCGTCGCAGACCTCGCCGAGGAACTCGCGGTCGAGGCCGTCCAGACGACCGTCGGCGGCTCCTCGACCGTCGGTGCGCTAGCGATGGGTAACGAGAACGGCCTGCTCGTCAGTTCGCGCGTCCTCGAGTACGAGCGCGAACGCCTCGAGGAGACTCTCGACGTACCCGTCACCGAGTTGCCCGGACAGATCAATGCCGCCGGAAACGTCGTCCTCGCAAACGATTACGGCGCGTACGTCCATCCCGACCTCCCCCGGGAGGCCGTCCAGGTCATCGGCGACGCCCTCGAGGTGCCCGTCGAACGCGGCGACCTCGCCGGCGTCAGGACGGTCGGAACCGCGGCCGTGGCGACGAACGATGGCGTCCTCTGTCATCCCAAGGCGACCGACGGGGAGTTAGACGCCCTCGAGGACGCGCTCGACGTCCGCGCGGACGTCGGGACGATTAACTACGGCGCGCCGCTGGTCGGCTCCGGTCTGCTCGCCAACGCCCAGGGATACGTCGTCGGGAGAGACACGACGGGGCCGGAGCTGGGCCGGATCGAAGACGCCCTCGGGTACATCGACTGACGGCAGACGAGTCACGTTTCTTGCCTGTGATGGCCGGAAATCGACTAACAGTTTCTAGGGACGATCATGGTACGGCCTCGAGCGGTAGCCACGCTTCACTGATTTACCCTTACTCCCGACGCTCGAACCGATGGCGAACGACCTCGCTCCCGTCGTCCCACTTGAAGGTCTCGTGAGCGCGCTCGAGCAGGTCGCGGTACGCCTCGAGGTCCTCGACACCCTCCTTTCTGGCGTCGGCGTCCGTCAGGTCTCCGAGGGTTCGTTCCGTGACGTCGACGACCTCGAACGTCGCGTCGTCGACGACGAACGTATCACCCACTTCGGCGTAGGCTCGTCCGCGGTGAATCTGGGTGATTTCGCCGTCGGAAGCCTGCGATTGCATTCGAGGCGAGGGGGAGCAGGGTTTCCGGCTCGAGTTCGGTCATACTCGACCGTTCGGTCGGTGGGGCAAAAACGCTTGAGCCTAGGGCGGTCCCGACCGCACCTCACGTCTCGGAGCCTGGTTTCACCGATCCAAATTGGTCAGGTCGGTAGGGAAGGGAACATTCTTCCGACTGCCTGACGGACCAATAGTCATGCGAACAATCGATAGCCACGAGGCGACACACGCGCGAACCGACGACGCAACCGAGGTGTCCTGCTGATGGGCGCCAGCCAGCAGCAACTCCAGGAACTCTCCCAGCAACTCCAGGAGATCGAAGAACAGATCCAGGTCCTCCGGAGCGAAGTCGAGAACGTCCGGGACGAGCAGGACGCCGTCGACGAGGCGACCGACGCCATCGAGCAACTCGAGACCGGCTCGACGGTCCAGGTTCCCCTGGGCGGCGGTGCCTACGTCCGGGCGACCATCGACGACATAGACGAGATCATCGTCGAACTCGGCGCCGACTACGCCATCGAGCGCGATCAGGACGGCGCTGCCGAGACGCTCGAGCACAAGAAGGACCGCCTCGGCGACCGGATCGACGACCTCGAGGAGGAGATTACAGATCTCGAGAGCGAGAGCGGCCAGCTCGAACAGCAGGCCCAGCAGCTCCAGCAGCAGGCGATGCAACAGCAGATGCAGCAGATGCAGGGTCAAGGCCAGGGTCCGGGATCGGATCAGGGTCTCGACGAGTAACGTAGGCGACGCCCATGTTCGACAACCTGAAGGAGAAACTCGGTAGTTTCCGCAAGGACGCCGAAGAAGCCGCGGAAGCGAACGTCGAAGACGTCGACGAGGACGAACTCGAGGACGGCGACCTCGAGGACCCGGTCGACGCGCCCGAGTCGGATCCCGCGGAACCGGACGCCGAGGACGAACCAACAGCGACGGCGGCAGCTACCGCGACCGACTCACGCTCGGGTGTCGAGTCCGACTTCGAGGACGAAACGGCCGCTGGTGCGGGTACCGAATCCGAACGCGAAGTCGCGGAGACAACCGACGCTGGCGCCGAACCTCGAGACGGTGCTCCCGTTGCAGAGACCGACGCCGCACCCGTCGAAGACGGAGCGTTCGAGGAGGATGCCACGACCGACGAAGGGGTCGTCGGGGACGGTTTGGTGAGCGAAGAGGGAGACGGAGACGGAGACGGAGACGAAGACGAGGAGGACCTCGAGGACGAAGTCGAAGTCGAAGCCGAAACCGAAGTTGAAGCCGAATCCGGAGCTGAAGCCGAAACCGACGCAGACGACACCGGCGGTATCGGCTTCGGCCGCAAGGCCAAATCCCTCGTCCGCGGCAAGTTCGTCATCGAAGAAGACGACCTCGAGGGGCCGCTTCAGGAACTCGAACTGGCCCTGCTCTCGAGCGACGTCGAGATGGGCGTCGTCGACGAGATCGTCGACAACATCCGCGAGAAACTCGTCGGCGAGACGCGCACGTTCACCACCTCGACGGGCGCGGTCGTCGAGGAGGCCCTGAAGGACGCCATCTACGACGTGATCAGCGTCGGCCAGTTCGACTTCGACGAGCGAATCGCCATCGAGGACAAGCCGGTCGTCATCGTCTTCACGGGCGTCAACGGCGTCGGCAAGACGACCTCCATCGCGAAACTTGACCGCTGCTTCGAGGAACGCGGCTACTCGACCGTGATGGCCAACGGCGACACCTACCGCGCCGGCGCGAACGAACAGATCGCCGAGCACGCCAGAGCCCGGGACACCAAACTCATCGCCCACGACCAGGGCGGCGACCCCGCGGCCGTGCTCTACGACGCCGTGGAGTACGCCGAGGCCAACGACATCGACGTCGTCCTCGGAGACACTGCTGGGCGCCTCCACACCAACGAGGGGCTGATGGACCAACTCGAGAAGATCGGCCGGGTCGTCGACCCCGACATGACCCTGTTCGTCGACGAGGCCGTCGCCGGCCAGGACGCCGTCAACCGCGCTCGAGAGTTCAACGCGGCCGCCGAAATCGACGGCACCATCCTCACGAAAGCCGACGCCGACTCGAACGGTGGCGCGGCCATTTCGGTGGCCCACGTCACCGGCAAACCGATCCTCTTCCTGGGCGTCGGTCAGGGCTACGAGGATCTCGAGCGATTCGACCCCGACGAGATGGTCGAGCGGTTGCTCGAGGAGTAGTTGCTGGCGTTCTCATTTCTCACAGCGGAAGACGATTTTCGAGGACGTCGAGCAAATCAGCGACCCTCGTCCACGCCGTTAGACGCAACCCCGAGCGTCGCGGTCATTCGGACGGCTTCCTCGACGCTGACGTCGACGTCGGAGACGGCTTCGTCGGGAACGTGGACGATGAACCCGTTCGTCATCGGATTCGGACCGAGCGGGATCATGACCGTCTGCATGTCCCCCGCATTTGCACTCTCCTCGATCGCCGTCGGAGTGTCGGCGGTCAGAAAGCCGAGGACGTGCGCGCCCCGGTGGGGGAATTCGACGAGTTTCACGTCCTCGAACTGGTCGACGTCGTCGTCGATCAGGACGTTGCTCGCCTGGCGAACGCTCGTGTAGATCGTTCCAATGCCAGGAATCGTCTCGAACGTGCGGTGAAACCGACGGGAGAGGTACGTCCCAGGGGTGTACTCCGCGATGAGCCCGACGAGGAAGAAGAACGCGAGCAGCGCGAGGATGGTCAGCACTTGCATGACCGCCGTCGACGGCTCATTGTCCCAGAGGTAGCCGATGCCGGCGATTGCCGGCGAGAGGAGACCGAGGAGGAACTCGAGGACGACGAGGAGGACGATGAGCGTGACGATGATCGGGATCGTGATTACGACCCCATTGACGAACCACCGCCTCAGCCGCGACAACAGCGCGTTCATACGTCCGGTATACGATACGAATCCCTGAAATTCGTTCGGCCTGCAGTGATCAGGAGTCGGTGATATTGATGCGCTGATAGCACTGGCCGTGATCGCCTCAGTGCTCGAGCTTAGCGGTGATACGGTCACGCCAGCGCTCGAGGCGGTCGGCGACTGCCCGAGGGACAGACCTTTCGGCCGGCCGGCCGTCGATAGGGACATGACGGCAACGCCGCTACCGCGACTCGTTTACGACGACGACTGTGGCTTCTGTACCTGGTGTGCCGAGTACGCCGACGCCCGCGGCGCGTTCGAACTCGTCGGCTTCGAGGAACTCTCGCCGGATCAACTCGCCCGGCTACCCGACGACTACGAAACCTGCGCCCACCTCCTCACCCAGGACCGGGTCTACTCCTGCGGCGAAGCCCTCGAGGAGGCCGTGGCCCGCCTCGAGACGCCCGACCGGTTCGTGGCTCGAGCGTTCCAGCGACTCCCCGGACACAGTCGATTACGAGAGTGGGGGTATCGCGCCGTCGCGGACAACCGGGTCCTGTTCGGCAAAATCGCGAGCCGGGATCCGCCGGCGAGACAGCAGTGACAGCAGCCGTCACCTCATACGACCGAGATTGAGCCTCGCTATAACATCGATACCATTTCCGAACAACTAGTCTCGAAAGTCTCGAGTGGTCGAATTGCTCGAGGAACAAGAGAGTCAGGCTGACTACTTTCAGCCGGCTATACGACCATTTATACCCCATGCCGACCCTAGACGATTTCAATGGCGCAAGCGGGCAACTCTGAACTCGTCGACGCGTTCGAGCAGTTCTTCCGTAACTACTACGACAACGAGATCAAGCAGCTCGCCCAGCGTTACCCCAACGAACAGCGCTCGCTGTCGGTCGACTGGCAGGACCTCTACCGATTCGATCCCGACCTGGCCGACGACTTCCTGAACCAGCCCGAACAGCTCCAGCGCTACGCCGAGGAAGCCCTCCGACTCTACGACCTGCCGATCGACGTCAGCCTCGGGCAGGCCCACGTCCGCATCCACACACTCCCGGACACCGAATCCCCCGAGATCCGCGAAATTCGCGCCCGCCACATGAACACCCTCGTCCAGGTGCGCGGCATCGTCCGGAAGGCCACCGACGTCCGTCCGAAGATCGAGGAGGCCGCCTTCGAGTGCCAACTCTGTGGCACCCTCTCGCGAATCCCCCAGTCGACCGGCGACTTCCAGGAGCCCCACGAGTGCCAAGGCTGTGAGCGACAGGGGCCCTTCCGCGTGAACTTCGACCAGTCCGAGTTCGTCGACTCCCAGAAGCTTCGCATCCAGGAGAGCCCCGAGGGACTGCGCGGCGGCGAGACGCCCCAGGCCATCGACGTCAACATCGAGGACGACATCACCGGCGAGGTCACCCCCGGCGATCACGTCTCCGCGGTGGGCGTCCTGCGTCTCGAGCAACAGGGCAACCAGCAGGAGAAGTCGCCCATCTTCGACTTCTACATGGAGGGGATGTCCGTCCAGGTCGACGAGGAGCAGTTCGAGGACATGGACATCACCGACGAGGACAAGAAACAAATCTACGAGATTTCCCAGCGCGAGGACGTCTACGAGGACATGGTCGGCTCCATCGCGCCCGCCATCTACGGCTACGAAGAGGAGAAGCTCGCGATGATGCTCCAGCTGTTCTCAGGCGTGACCAAGCAGTTACCCGACGGCTCGAGGATTCGTGGGGACCTGCACATGCTGCTCATCGGAGATCCTGGTACAGGGAAATCGCAGATGCTCGGATATATCCAAAATATTGCACCTCGCTCCGTCTATACCTCTGGGAAGGGGTCGTCCTCGGCAGGGCTTACCGCAGCTGCGGTTCGCGACGACTTCGGCGACGGCCAACAGTGGACCCTCGAGGCTGGCGCCCTCGTGCTCGCCGACCAAGGAATTGCGGCGGTCGACGAACTCGACAAGATGCGCCCGGAAGATCGCAGCGCCATGCACGAAGCCCTTGAGCAACAGCGGATCTCGGTCTCGAAGGCGGGCATCAACGCCACCCTCAAGTCCCGGTGTTCGCTGCTCGGCGCGGCCAACCCCAAGTACGGTCGCTTCGACCACTACGAACCCATCAGCGAGCAGATCGACCTCGAGCCGGCGCTCATCTCGCGGTTCGACCTGATCTTCACCGTCACGGACCAGCCCGACGAGGAGAAAGACCGCAATCTGGCAGAACACATTCTGACGACGAACTACGCCGGCGAGTTGACGACCCAGCAGCGAGAGATGCCACAGCTCGACGTCTCCACCGAGGAGATCGAGTCGATGACCGAGGAGGTCGACCCGGTGATCGACGCCGACTTGCTGCGCAAGTACATCGCGTACTCCAAGCAGAACTGCCACCCGCGGATGACTCAGGAGGCCCGGGAAGCCATCCGGGACTTCTACGTCGACCTCCGCTCGAAGGGGACCGACGAGGACGCCGCGGTGCCGGTGACGGCCCGAAAGCTCGAGGGGCTGGTTCGACTGTCGGAAGCCAGCGCGCGGATCCGCCTCTCCGATACGGTCGAGGAGGAAGACGCCACGCGCGTGATTGAGATCGTTCGCTCGTGTCTCCAGGACATCGGCGTGGATCCCGAAACCGGCGAGTTCGACGCGGACATCGTCGAGGCAGGGACCTCGAAGTCCCAGCGCGACCGGATCAAGAACATCAAGCAGCTCATCAGCGACGTCGAGGAGGAGTACGACGAGGGCGCACCGATCGACGTCGTCCTCGAGCGGGCGAACGAGATTGGCATGGATCAGTCGAAAGCCGAACACGAGATCGAGAAGCTCAAGCAGAAGGGCGAGGTCTACGAGCCGAGTACGAACAACTTGCGGACGACGTAGCGTCGCTCGCGCTCGTGCTCGACGTCGTCAAAAAGTGGATCGCCTCGAGTCCTCACTCCACCTGATCGACTAGTTCGACCGCCGATCGGATCGTAACCGGCGAGACGTCGGCGACGTCGGCGGCGGCCTGCTGGGTGATGGCCTCACAGTCGAGCACGAGCGAGGCGTGATACAGACAGCCAGCGGCGACGCCGCCTGGATTGCGGCCACCGATCAGACCCTGTTCGAGGAGGGCGTCGACGCGTTCCTGGGCGTGTCGCTCGACGTCAGCGTCGAGCTCGAGTTTCGACGCGAATCGCGGCAGGTACTGAGACGGGTCGATCGGGCCGGTCGGCAGGCCGAGTTCGCGGTTGAGGGCGTCGTAGGCGACCTTGAGTTCGTTTTCGCTGGCACGGGAGACGGCGACGATTTCGTCGACGGTTCGGGCGATCGACCGCGTTCGACACGTCGCGTAGACCGAGGCCGCGGCGAACCCCTCGAGCGACCGACCCTGTAGCAGGTTCTCCGACTGGGCCGATTTGAAGAGGGTACACGCCTGTTCACGGACGGATACGGGTAGCGAGAGACGGCTTCGAATGCGACGGATCTCGGTAAATCCGTAGACGCGGTTTCGGTCCGCTTTCGTCGCGATGCGAGCGCGGTTGTGTTCGCGCCTGAGTCTGGCAAATTGACGACGTTTCCGGCCGGTGAGACGCGAGCCCGAACCGTAGCCGATTTCGGTCGAGAGACCGCGGTCGTGTCGCGACCGCGTGAGCGGCGCGCCAGTTCGGCGCCGAGACTGGTCCTCGTCGCCGTAGGATCGCCACTCCGGTCCGGGATCGATCGCGTGCTCTCGACAGACGAGTCCACACTGGCTACAGATCTGTTCCGTCCCCGTCGATCGGATGGTCCCCTCGCACTCGGGACACCGGTCCTTACGTGCACCTTGTTCCACCATACATTCATTGGGGCATTGATGTATTTAAATTATACTATCGAAATTAGAATTTCATTTTTATCTGAAGACGTTAAAAATACGGTTGGATATAACACCTAATTTCCACCGTATCAGGATCGAGTCGGGTCCGGTTCAGGCTGGGTGACGAACTCGAGAACCTCGTCGTCGGTTACCTCGAGGCCCTGTCGCCGGAAGAACGAGGCGACGTTGTGGCAGTCGCGTTCGAGGAAGCCCCGACTGTTGGGGTGGTGGACGGTGACGGCTTGTCCGAGGTCGATGACGATGAGTTGATTCTCGTGGACGATGACGTTGTACTCGCTCAGGTCGCCGTGAATCAGGCCGGCCGAGTAGAGTCGACGCATGTACTCCCGAATCACCTCGTAGGCCGTCTGCGGGTTCTCGACGTGGACCTCGCCGAGGCGCTTCGCTCGACCGTCCGCGTCGTTTCCGAGGTACTCCATCACGAGGACGTTTCGTTCGGCTGCGATTGGTTCCGGGACGCGAACACCGGCGGCGCGAGCGCGCTCGAGATTGGCCAGTTCTTTGCGGACCCAGGCGAGGACGACGTCCTTCTTCTTGCCGCCCAGTCCCTCGAATCGGGGGTCGCCCTCGAGGTAGTCGCGCATCTGGCGGAAGTTCGAGGCGTTGATCCGGTAGATTTTCACGGCGACCTCTCGGTCGTCACCGAGGGCATGGTAGACGTTGGCTTCCTTGCCGGTCGAGATGGGGCCACCGAAGGCCTCGACGTGGCCATCCTGGACGAGTTTGTACAGCGCGGCGAAGGTGGCGTCGTCGAACACCGACTGTTCGACTTTGAACTGGTCAGCGTCCTTGATGCGTTCCTCGAACTGCTCGAACTCGCGGTCACGCTTGCGGGCGATGCGGTCGGCTTCCGTGTCGGTGACGTCGATCTCCTCCCACTCGTCACCGGGGGTGTCCGCTTCCTCGAGGTCGACCAGTTCGAACGCGGCTGTCATCTAGGGTGACGTAGGGCGCGAAACGGGTAAAGGGTAGGCATGAGCAACTGGTCGGATTCGACGGCAGGGCGATCGGGGACGAAAGTAAACAGTATCTGTAGTCATTGTACACGAAAAACTTTTAGTATTCCTGGTGGACCACCACCGTAGGGCCTGCTACCATGTCTCAAGATGTCTTCGACGAACGCGAGTACGAGCGTCGGGTCGAGCGAGCGAAAGCACGGTTGCGCGAGGAGGAACTCGACGCCATCGTCGTCACCGACCCGGCCAACATGAACTACCTCACCGGCTACGACGGCTGGTCGTTCTACGTCCACCAGGCCGTCGTCGTCACGGCCGACCGCGACGAGCCGGTCTGGGTCGGGCGCGAGATGGACGCCAACGGCGCCCGGACGACCACTACCCTCTCCGAGGAGAGTATCCGGGCGTACAGCGACGACCACGTCCACTCGCCGTACGACCTCCACCCGATGGACTACGTCGCGGGCGTCCTCGAGGACCTCGAGGTCGCAGACGGCCGAATCGGCCTCGAGATGGACGCATCCTACTTCACCGCGAAATCGTACACGCGACTCCAGGAAAACCTCCCGGCAGCCGAATTCGACGACGCGACGCTCCTAGTCGGCTGGGTACGGGTCAAGAAGTCCGAGCAGGAACTCGAGTACATGCGCGAGGCCGCTCGCATCTCGGAGAACGCGATGCAGGCGGGCCTCGACGCGATCTCGGAAGGCGTCCCCGAGTACGAAGCCGCGGCCGCAATTTACGACGCACTGATCACCGGCACCGACGCGTACGGCGGCGACTATCCGGCAATCGTCCCGCTGATGCCTTCGGGCGACCACACTGGTACCCCACACCTCACGTGGACCGACCGCCCGTTCGAGGACGGCGACCCCGTCATCATCGAGCTATCGGGATGTCGTCACCGCTATCACTCGCCGCTGGCCCGGACGACGTTCGTCGGCGATCCGCCCGCGGAACTCGAGCGAACCGCAGACATTGTGGTCGAGGGGATTGAGGCGGCCCTCGACGCCGTCGAGCCGGGGGTCACCTGCGAGGCCGTCGAGAAGGCCTGGCGCGATACGATCGCCCAGTACGGCCTCGAAAAGGAGGACCGAATCGGCTACTCGATGGGGGTCGGCTACCCGCCGGATTGGGGCGAACACACCGCGAGCATTCGCCCGGGCGACGAGACCATCCTCGAGGAGAACATGACCTTCCACATGATCCCCGGCATCTGGACGGAGGAAATTGGGATGGAGATCAGCGAGACGTTCCGCGTGACGGGGACCGGCGCGGAGACGCTGGCCGACTTCCCACGGCGACTGTTTACCACCTGATTGCACTCCGACCCGTTGCACATTCGAGCCGCGAACGTCGCTCTCGAGACGACGGTGAGGACTCGTCCCCGGACGAGGAACGACCGATAGGGATCGCGACGGAGAAGCGCCTCACGGACTCTGGCCGTGAGTCTCCCGTGGCTATCGGCTGATCAGTCTCTCGACGTTCCGGAACGGATCGACGTCACTGACGCTCGCTTCGTCTCCGTATTCGGACGTCACGTTGCTCGGCAGACGCTATCACCCCCACGACGAAGGGAAATTCGATCGGGGTCAGTGGTCAGCGCTGCTCCAGACCGATGTACGAACCGAGCTGTCTGACGACCTCGTCGACGAGTTTCTCGTCGAGCGTCCCGAGCTCACGGTCGATTCGAGTCACGTCGATCGATGCGACCGCCACGGGAGGATCGAACTATCTTTCGGGAGACCACCATCGATGATATCGTCGCCGTCAATCTGGACGCGCTCGTCGTACCACGTTTTCGTCGAGAGCGTGACGGCGATAAACTGGTCGCCGAAAAACGGCGTCTCGTCCGTGCCGATGAGCAGCCACGGTCGGCTGGCGTCCTCGCCCTTGAACGGATCCTCTGCGATGACGATCGTTCCTCGATCGTACGTCAGTCGCTCGCTCGGTCACTCGCTTCGATCCACTCGTCGCGATCCTCTTCGCCGTAGAGTTCGTCGAACCGCTGAACTGTCCGATGGAACTGATGGGCACGACGAAGCCGTTCCGTGTCGTCCGTAATGGCCCAGTACGACCCCTTGTGCCGGACGAGGTCCCGTTCCTTCAGTCGGTTGAGGGCCGCCGAGATCGAGTTTTCGTTGACGTCCGCTCGTTCAGCGATAGTCGATGCCTTCCACGCCTTGTCGCTGTTTTCGAAGAGGAACCGGAGCACTCGTTCGGCGTTACTCGGCTCCTCGAGTTCCGCGGGCGAGCGGTCCTCGAACTCGTCGATATCGATCGACATATGCGAACAAACGAGCCATATCGGTAAAAGCGTATCTGACGTATTATCAATACGGGATGTATGCTTGTATGCTTCCTACCCCACGTATTTTTCCGCTCAATGGCGAATGGCTTTCCCTAGAACG
Source organism: Saliphagus sp. GCM10025317 (assembly GCF_042663665.1). Lineage (NCBI taxonomy): Archaea > Methanobacteriati > Methanobacteriota > Halobacteria > Halobacteriales > Natrialbaceae > Saliphagus > Saliphagus sp. GCM10025317. The sequence goes on along the minus strand of NZ_JBHTAQ010000005.1, from coordinate 157,214 downwards.
ACGTGCGGAACTCGGGGCGTAGCCGTCATCGGACTCGACCGACGTTCTCGAGAAAGGTGGTGCGACCGTCCCGATTGTGGAGTTCGATGGCGGTCGGCCACCAGTGGCCGCTCGAGCGAGGGTCTGATCCGCTCGCGGCCAGAAAATCGAAGACCGACGACTGACCTCACGATCGCTCCGCGAGCGCCGCCGCAACCGCCTCGATCGGGTGGGGCGGATCCGTACACCCGTCGTAATCCGATAGCTGCGTCCGACAGGACGCGCCAGGGGCAACGACCCGATCTCCGTCACTCGCGTCGACCTGGTCGAACAGGATCTCGCCGATGGCCCGGCTGAGCGAGTAGTGTTCGGCCTCGTAGCCGAACGAACCGGCCATCCCGCAACAGCCCGAGTCCAGCGCGTCGACTGCGTAGCCGACGGTCTCGAGGACGGTCGCGGCGTGACCGTCCTTCTTCGTCGCCTTCTGGTGGCAGTGGCCGTGGTAGGTCAGGCGCTCACCGGCCCCGTCGGCCGGCAGTTCGCCGGCCAGGTCGAACCGATCGAGGTATTCGCAGACGCCGTAGGTGTTCCTCGCGAGTCGTTCCACGTCCGGACCCGACAACAGGTCCAGATAATCCGACTGGAGCATGACCACGTCGGAGGGTTCGACCAGGACGACCTCCCACCCGTCCTCGAGGAACGGCGTCAGTGCATCGACGTTGGTCCGGGCTCGTTCGCGAGACAGGTCCAGAAAGCCCTTCGAGTGGGCCGGACGTCCGGTCGAGGTCGTTCCGTCAGGAAGTCGGACGTGAACGCCGGCCGTCTCGAGGACCTGTACCGCCGCCTTGCCGGCCCGCGGGTGATTGTAGTTCGTGTAGGTATCCGGGAAGAGGAGCACTTTCCGGTCCGCCGCCTCGAGTGAAACTCGGGGGCCGCGCGCGGCGAACCAGTCCTCGAAGCTCCGGCTCGAGAACGTCGGGAGGTCGCGCTCGCGGGCGATTCCGACCGTTTTCTCGGCGAGAACGCCGGATCCGGGAAGCGAGGTCATCGCGTTCGACAGGGGGGCGAGCGCGGAGCCGACGGCATTGAGCCGGTCGACGTTCGCGAAGAGGCGGTCCCGGAGGGACGAGCCGTTTCGCTGGTGGGCGGCGTGTTCAACCTCGGCTTTGAGCTTCGCCACATCCACCTCGCTCGGACAGTCGCGTTTACAGCCCTTACAGCCGATACAGAGGTCCACGATTTCGGCCAGGAACTCCTCGTCGGTCGTGTCGGCGTCGAGTTCGCCGCTCATCGCCCCCCGGAGCGCGTTCGCCCGGCCACGGGTGCTGAGGCTCTCTTCTTCGGCCGCGCGGAACGTCGGACACATCACGCCGCCGGTCGTCTCCTGGCCGCTCCGACAGCCGGCACAGCCGTGACAGAGGTCGACCATCCCCTGGAAGCCGTTCTCGTTGTCCCAGTTCAGGCTCGGCTCGAGCCCCGGGTCGAACGCGTAGTCGGGGTCGAACCGGAGGTGTTCGGTCATGTCGTGGTCGCCACAGACGGTCCCGGGGTTGAGCAGCCAGTCGGGGTCGAACGCCGTCTTCAGGTCGCGAAAGAGGTCCCACACGTCGTCGCCGTAGAGCTTGTGGTTCCACTGCGTGCGGGCGCGGCCGTCGCCGTGTTCGCCCGACACCGAGCCGCCGTACTCGACGACGAGGTCGGTGACGTCGTCGGCGAGCGACTCGAACGCCTCGAGCCCGGACGAGCTCTTGGTGTCGACGAGCGGACGCATGTGCATACAGCCCGGCCCCGCATGAGCGTAGAAGCTGGCGAACGTGTCGTACTCCTCCAGAACGTCCTGGAAGTCCGCGACGTAGGCCGCCAGGTTCTCGGTCGGGACGGCCGTGTCCTCGATGAACGAGATGTGCTTCGCGTCGGACGTTCGCGAGAGGAGGATCGGGGCCGCGCTCTTGCGGAGCTTCCAGAGTTCGGCGATCCCTTCCGGGTCGTGAGCTTCGATGGCGTCGAAGGCCCGGACGGGGTCGTGCTCCGGGTTGGCCGTGGTGTCCCCGTCTTCCGAATCCGCTTCGTCGGCCCCCAGATCCGGAACGTCCGCGTCCGGCAGCCGGTCGGCCAGCAACTCCGCGACTTGTTCGCGGCCGTCGTCGTCGGTCTCGGCGTAGAACTCGACGAGCAAGGCGGTCTCGGTGCCCGCGGGGAGTCGTTCGGCGACGGCCGCGAACTCCTCGGTTCGCTCGGCGAGGTCGATCAGCACGTCGTCGATCGCCTCGATCGCCGCCGGATCGTGGTTGCGGACGATCGTATCGACGTCGGCCATCGCCTCGAGCAGGTCGTGGTAGGTCAACAGCGCCACGGACGTGGTCTCGGGCACGGGCTCGAGCGAGACCGTCGCTTCCGTCACGACGCCGAGGGTCCCTTCGCTGCCGGCGAGCACCCGGGCGAGGTTGACCGTCGCGTCGGGGTCGGGTTCGCCGTCGATCACGAGCGGGCCGTCGCCACGCTCGTCGAACGCGCCCGGTTTCCCGTAGGCCTCCGCGACCAGGCGGTCCAGGTTGTACCCCGAGACGTTGCGCTTCAGTTGCGGGAAGGCCTCGCCGATCGCGCCTGCTTCCTCGTCGATCACGCGGCGCAACGCCTCGTAGATGCGCTCGAGCAGGTCGCCGTCCGGATCGGCCGCGTTTCGGATTTCGGCGACCGTCACCTCACCGAAGCGCTCGACGGAGCCGTCGGCGAGGACGACCTCGCACGACTCGACGTAGGCGTCGGTCTTGCCGTACTGCAGCGAGTGGGCGCCCGTCGAGTTGTTCCCGATGGCGCCGCCGACCGTGCTGCGGTTGCCGGCGGCGGGGTCGGGCGCGAACTTCAGGTCGTAGGGCTCGAGGGCCGCGTTCAGGTCGGCGAGAACGGCCCCCGCCTGGACGGTCGCCCGTCGTTCGTCGGGGTCGATCGTGCCGACTGCGTCCATGTGCGCCGTGAAGTCGAGGACGACGGCCTCGTTGACCGCCTGGCCGGCGAGGCTCGTGCCGGCGCCGCGCGGCAAGACGGGGATGCCGTTGTCGGCGCAGTAGCCGACGACGCTCGAAACGTCCGCCGTCGACCGCGGCAGAACCACGCCAACGGGCGTCCGTTCGTACGCGCTCGCGTCGGTCGCGTACAGTTGGCGGGTGTACTCGTCGAATCGCACCTCGCCGTCGATTCGGGCGTCCAGATCTGAGACCAGAGCCGGTCGATCGATGGTCCCGCCGACGTAGTCGTAATTCGCCCGGGAATCCACCGCGGGGTCGGCTCCCCGGTCCGCGGACGAATCGGATCGGTCCGAATCTGGCGCACCCATAGAGTCCGGTGCCCCCGTCCGGTCGGCCCGATCGGTCGTGGACGCCGAGTCGTCGGTAGCCATCGTCGGTCACCTCGACGTCGGCTCGAGGACGGCGTTCTCGAGGGCATCGCCCGACTCCAGCGCGCGGACGTTGTGTGCGACGATGTCGGCCAGCCGGTCCCAATGTTTCGGCGTGTGGCCGCCCGTATGGGGCGTGATGAGGCAGTTCTCGAGGTCCCACAGCGGGTGATCGCCGGGCAGTGGCTCGGGGTCGGTGACGTCGAGAGCGGCCCCCCGGATGCCGTTGAACTGCAGTGCCGAAACGAGCGCCTCGGTGTCGATGAGCCCCCCTCGAGCGGCGTTGACGACGACGGCGTTCGGGGGGAGCGTCGCCAGTTCCGCCTCGCCGACGAGGCCGCGGGTCGTGTCGTTGAGCGGGCACGCCAGGACGACGTAGTCGCTGCGCGAGAACGCCTCGTGCACGTCGTCCGCCTCGAATCCGAGGACCTCGTCGGTCGGGCCACCTTTCGACGGCGTGTACCGGATGCCGATCGTCTCGACGTCGAAGCCCTCGAGCCTTGTGACGATCTGCTGGCCGATCGACCCGAGGCCGACGACCGTCACGGTGCTGTCGGTGAACTCGTGGGACTGGAAGTGGCGCCACTCGCCATTTTGCTTGCGGCGCCACCCTTCGTGGAGGTTTCGAGCGAAGACGAGCATGTTGGCGATGGACTGCTCGGCGATTCCGGGTGCGTGGATGCCGCCAGCGTTGGTCACGGCGACGCCGCGGTCGGCCAGCGCGTCCATCGGGACGTGGTCGGTCCCGGCGAACGTACACGCGAACAACTCGAGGCGCTCGGCGTGCTCGAGCATGGCCTCCTCGATCGTGATTCCGGTCACCACTCGCGCCTGCGAAACGAGTTCGCGCTCGGCCGCCGGCGTACGAGCGAGTTCGACGGTGCGTTCGGGGAGGCGCTCGCGAAGCGTTTCGGCGTACGATTCCATCGACAGGCCTTCCGTTCCCTCCCGGAGAACGACGACGTCTGGATTCGTGCTCATGTGGATCATCTCCGTCACAGCGACGGCCCACCGTCCCTGAAACGTTCGTACGCTACGATTGTCACACGTTTCCTTATCCTTTTTGTGTACCCGACGTTAACACTGATTGTGTATAATTAAGTGCGTGGGCCGCGTCAGCGTCTCGCATGACCGAGTCAATACGGGACCGACTCGTCCCCCTCCGTTGCCGTTTTCACCGCCACCCAGAACCGGCCTGGTGTGAGTTTCAGACGACCGCTCGGCTCGTCGACGAACTCGAATCCCTCGACGTCGACGAACTCGCCGTCGGAGCGGACGCGTACGACCCCGCCGACCGAATGGCCGTTCCCGACGACGAGGAACTGGAGCCCTGGCTCGAAGGGGCGCGTGAAGCCGGTGTTCGCGAGGACCTCCTCGAGCGAATGACGGGGGGCACTACCGGTGCCGTCGCGGTCCTCAATCGAGGCGACGGGCCGGCCATCGGGCTTCGAGTCGACATCGACGGCCTGTTCATCGAGGAATCGACCGACGCGGATCACGAACCGGCCGCCGAGGGCTTTCGGTCGGCAGTCGACGGCACGATGCACGCCTGCGGCCACGACGCCCACATGACCTGGGGGCTGGCCACGCTCGAGGCGATCGTAGAAAGCGACTTCGCCGGGCGACTGGTCGTCTTCTTCCAGCCAGCCGAGGAGACCGGCGGCGGCGGGTGTCCGATGGCGAAGAGCAAGTTCGCGGCGGATCTCGACTACCTGCTCGCGATTCACGTCGGCCTCGACCACCCGACGGGAGAGGTCGTCGCGGGCATCGAGAAACCCCTGGCGATGTGCCACGTCGACGCGACGATCGAGGGGACCTCCGCACACGCGGGAAAGGCACCCAACGAGGGGGACAACGCCTTACACGCCATGGCCACGGCGATCGAGAACGCCTACGGGATCCCCCGCCACAGCGACGGGATGACCCGCGTGAACGTCGGTCGTGCGGAGGCGGGAACCGCGAGCAACGTCATCGCCGAACGGGCCCACATAGTCGCTGAAGCCCGCGGCGAGACCACGGCGCTGATGGAGTACGTGAAGGAGCGACTCGAGCGAACGATAAAGTCGGCGGCGACGCTTCACGGCTGTCGAGCGGACGTCGACATCGTCAGCGAGTCGCCGCGGGCCGACAGCGACCCCGAACTACAGGCGCTCGTGAGCGAGGTCGCAGCCGACGTGGCGGGCGTCGAGCACGTGCTCCCCTCGGCTGACTTCGGCGCGAGCGAGGACGCGACCTTCCTGATGGAGCGCGTCCAGGAGGAAGGGGGACTCGCGTCGTACCTCATCGTCGGCACCGATCATCCGACAAGTCACCACACGCCCACGTTCGACGTGGACGAGCGGAGTCTCGTCCACGGCGTGGACGTGCTCGTCGAGACGATTCGTGAGCTCGAGCGACGGCACCCGGTGTCTCGTCGCGACGACGAGAGCGAGGCATGAGCGAGAGCCGCGTTACCCTCGAGGACGTCGAAGCGGCCCGGGAGCGCATCGACGACGTCGTCCACCGCACGCCTCTCGACACGTCGCGAACCTTCGCCGAGATGAGTGGCGCGGCGTCGGTCGGACTCAAACTCGAGAACGCACAGCGAACGGGCTCGTTCAAGATTCGCGGCGCGTACAACGAGATGGCCCAGCTCTCCGACGCGGAGCGAGAAGCGGGGGTCGTCTCCTCGAGCGCGGGAAATCACGCCCAGGGCGTGGCGCTGGCCGGCCAGTTGCTCGGCATCGAGACGACCATCGTCGTCCCCGAGGTGACCCCTGCGGCGAAGATCGAGGCCACCCGCGGCTACGGCGCCGAGGTGGTCGTCGAGGGCGACATCTACGAGCGATCGTACGAGTACGCCCTCGAACGGGTCGACGAGACCGGCGAGACGTTCGTCCACCCCTTCAACGACGAGGAGATCGTCGCCGGGCAGGGAACGATCGGCCTCGAGTTGCTCGAGCAGTATTCCGACCTCGACACCGTCCTCGTCGCCATCGGCGGCGGCGGGCTGATTTCGGGCATCGGGACGGTGCTGAAGGCCCACGATCCCGAGATCCGCGTGATCGGGGTCCAGCCAGAGGGGGCCGCTCACGCGAAACCCTCGCTCGAGACGGGCGAGATTCGGGAACTCGAGACCGTCGACACCGTCGCGGAGGGAATCGCCGATACCCGGATGCTGGAGACCACTTTCGCCATCGCCCGGGAGGTCGTCGACGACGTGGTCAGCGTCACCGACCGGGAGATTGCCGCCGCGGTGACGTTGCTGGCCGAACGCGCGAGGACGGTGGTCGAAGGTGCAGGTGCGACACCACTGGCGGCCGCCATTTCCGAGGAAACGGCGGTGGACCTCGAGGGAGCACACGTCGGCGTGATCGTCTCCGGGGGCAACGTCGGCCTCACCGAACACGCCGAACTGACGCGGACCGGCCTCCACGAACTCGGGCGCTACGTTGAGGCACGACTGGCCATCGACGGGTGGCCCTTGGTCGTCGGAGACGTCGCGGAGACCGTCGAGTCCGAGGGCGCCGAACTGGACGTCCTCGAGCGCGCGCGACGCGGTCCCGTCGACGAGCCGAATCGGGTTCCGGTGACCGTTGGCCTCGAGGGAAGCGGGCGGGAGCACCTCGAAGGGGTGCTCGAGAAGCTAGATTCGCTCGAGGGAGTGTCCGTCGTCGAGCGTTCCTTCGAATAGCCCCCTCGAGCGTTCCTTCGAATAGCCCCCTCGAGTTGTTCCTTCGAATAGCTCTCTCGAGCCCACTCTTGGCGCGCTGAACCGCGACTTCGTCGCGGTTCGAATGGCGCGAGTGAGCGAATCGGCTGGGGAGGGTGTGGAAATCCTAGTGGCCACGATCGAGGAGTGGTGACGGCACGGTACGGCCGTCGTGACGGAGCAGTGCGTCTTCCTGGCAGCTAAGGATTCCACGTCCTCCCCAGCCGATTCGTTCGCTCCGTACAGTCGCTCACTCATCCCTCGCGCAGTTTCGGGACGCACTATCGCACGTGAACGGTCCGACCAGTACGTGCAGCGGCCCGAATACCGGTCTCGAGTCGCAGCGTCAGAACTAGAATCAGAAACGGATTACGCCACTTTCGCGTTCGGTCCGACCGCCTCGATCGCCTCGAGGAAAATACCGATACCCAGTTCGATCTCGCGCTCGCTCGAGTCGAGCGGCGGGAGCAGCCGGATCGTCTTCTTGCCACAGCCGAGGGTCAGGAGGCCGCGCTCGAGGGCAGCCTCGACCACGGCGGTCCGGCGCTCGGGGGTATCGAACTCGACGGCCAGCATCAGTCCCTTGCCGCGGACGTCCTCGACGTACGCCGGAGCGTCGTCGCGCAGGAGTTCTTTCGCCTGCTCGCCGCGCTCGCGGGCGTTCGCGAGCAGGTCGTGCTCCTGGATGGCCTCGAGCGTGAACGCGCCCATCATCGAGCCGAGCAGGTCGCCGCCGCCGAAGGTCGAGCCGAGCCGGTTCTTCTCGTCGGGGAAGACCTCCGAACGCGAGACCGTCGCGCCCACGCGAAGTCCCTTCGCGCTCGCGATGACGTCGGGTTCGATCGGGTAGTGATCCGAGGCCCAGATCTCGCCGGTGCGACCGACACCGGCCTGGATCTCGTCGACGACCAGGGGGATGTCGTACTCGTCGGTGACGTCCGCGACCTCCTGCATGAACGCCTCGCTGGGGAAGCGATAGCCGCCGACGCCCTGGATGGGCTCGAGGGCGAGGAAGGCAATCTCGGAGGGGTCGATGTGGCCGCCTTCGGGCGCGAGCATACTGCGGAGCTGCGAGTCGCCGCCGGCGAAGAAGCCGCAGTCGCAACTGTCGGCGTCACAGCCGCGGTCGGCACAGAACGGCACCGTCTCGATCCCGCTGATCTGGGGGTAGTGACGCGTGTACACCTCTTTGGACTTCGTGATCGAGAGGGTCCCCAGGGTGCGACCGTGAAAGCTGCCGGCGAAGGCGATGCCGTACTTCGCCGGGGCGCGGTGATCGTTCGTGATCTTCATCGCGTTCTCCATCGCCTCCGCGCCGGAGTTCGAGAGGAACACCGTGTCCATCCCGTACTGGCTCGAGATGTCGACCAACTTCTCCATGAGGTGACTCGAGCCCGGCACTGCCGACTCCTCGGGGGTCGGTCCGGCGCCGAAGTAGAGGTCCTGGCCGGCGATTTTCATCGGCTCGACGAGGTCGAACGCCTCGAGTGGCTCGAGGATCTTCTCGTTGTTGTATCCGAGGGGCGCAGCGCCGATGTGGCAGGTGAAATCGAGCAGAACGTTCCCGTCGACGTCCGTGACGAACGGGCCGTCGGCCTCGCGCGTGATGTCCCAGACGAACTCGTGGGAGTACTCGCTGGGCGCGGAGTGCGCCTGATGGAAGTCGACCCACCGCTGGGCGTTCGGACCCGGAAGCACGTCCGCATCGGGTTCCGCGGTGTCCCTATCCATACACAGATTATGTGTACCTCGTACATTAAAACTTGTTATAGGATAGCAGGGAACGGATCGATTGTGGCCGTCGATCTACCGTGTGGGAGAACATCGACACAGGAGCTAAACGAGATGGCAATCAGCAGGGTGGGAGGAGGGTGGCGCCTCAGTCGTCGTCGGATTCGACGGGCCCGCCGGGACCAGTCGGCGGTGAATCGGTTTCCGATGGCTTACTCGAGCCGATGAGGACGGTCTCGTCCTGCAGTAACACGCGACCGTAGTTCGAGCCAAAGTCCTTGATCAGTGCGAGCATCGCGAGGAAGCAGACGAACGCGAAGGGAGTACCGGTGATGATCGCCGCCTGCTGGAGCGTGTTCGCGCTGCCGCTGCCGCCAAGGATCATCAGGATTGCGGCGGTCATTCCGAGGACGACGCCCCAGAAGACCCGGTTGATGGTCGACGGCTTGGCCTTCCCGCCGGTCGTCATCATGGAGACGGCCAGCGTCGAGGAGTCTGCAGACGTGACGAAGAACGTCGTCACGAGTATCAAGAACATGTAGATCAGGACCCCGCCCACCGGGACCGCGTACGTGCCGAGTCCGACGGCGCTCAAGTCGATCGTGAACTGCAACGCTTCGAAGAGAATGAAGCCGGAAACCTCCGGACCTGGAGCCTCGGGGGCTAACACCTCGCTGAAGTCGGCGACGCCGTTGTGCTGTGCCCACACCGCAGTGCCGCCGACGAACGTGAACCACGGGATAGTCGCCGCTGACGTCGCGACGATGCCGGTGAAGGCGACCTCGCGGACGGTCCGTCCCTTGGAGATGCGGGCGATGAACAGTCCCGCGAACGGGGACCACGACAGCGCCCACGCCCAGTAGAAGACGGTCCAGGTGTTCATCCACTCGGTGGCTGCCGGATCACCGTTGCCCATCGGACCAGCGCCGGTGAAGAGACTCATCGAGACGAAGTCGGTAATCATGCCGCCGAGGGCCTGGGAGCCGAGCAATACCAGGAACAGCGTCGGCCCGACGATGAACGTCGCGAGCATGAGCACGACGAACAGGACCATGTTGAAGTTCGAGAGGCGTCGGATCCCCTTGTCGACACCGAGAACCATCGAGACCGTAAACAGCAGCGTCATCACCGTCACGACGGCGAGGATCCCGATGTTCCCCATACTGATCCCCCACTGGTAGTCGAGGCCAGTGACGAACTGGCTACCGATGAATCCCAGCGAGGTCGCCACGCCGCCGATCGTCGCGAAGACGGCGAGGATGTCGATGACCTTGGCCGTCGGTCCGTCGAGATTCTCCTTCCCGAGAATCGGTGTCAGCGCCGAGGATACGCGAAGCGGAACCGCGTCGTAGTTGTACGCGAAGTACCCGATCGCGATCCCCATGATCGTAAACACGGCCAGCTGGGGCAACGCCCAGTGGAACAGCGTCTGCTGGATCGCAATGGGGATCGCTTCGGCCGTCCCACCCTCGACGTTGAACAGCGGCGAGGGACTATCGTAGTAGAACAGTCCCTCGGTCGGCCCCCAGAACACGACACCCGCAGCGAAGCCGGCCGAGTACAACATCGCGAAGAACGACAGGAAGCTGTACTCGGGGTCCTCGTCACCGAGTTTGATCCTCCCCCACGGTCCGACGATCAGGAACAGGAGGAAGACCACGATCAGGAACACGATCACCAGCAGTGCCCAGTTGAACGCGCCGAGCATCGAATCGTTTAGCGACCCGATCCCTTCCTCGACGGTTGTGGGGCTGATGAAGAACGCCGCGATTACGCCGACGGTTAGCAACGCCCCGAACGCGAAGACGATGGGGTCGATCTCCTCCCGGAACTGAGCGATTGCCCCCTTCTCGGCGTCACTCATCCCGACTCACCCCCCGAACCGAGCGACAGCTCACTGATTGACTGAGCCTCCACCCACATTTTGCCATGCTTCGTGTTGGCATACCGCTACCATTTACGTCGTAAACAATAAGTGTTTCTCACTCTCGTAAACTATCTACAGATTGCGTTTATTTGACGGTCGCTCGAGCGGCCATCGACTCGAGAATATTTTTGCCACGGATCTCCCAGAAATGCTATTCAGATCAGGAATTGCCTATTCGCAGATAGCAGCGCTGTGGGAAACAATGAACCGAATACCCGACTGTTCGTCGGTCGGGTGTAGGTAGAGTGGGATCCGGACTAGCCAGCGGCCGCTGTCGACCGTCAGTTCGCCAATTTGTCAGTTCGCCAATTTGTCAACTCGCCAGTTCGTCAGTTCGTCAGTTCCTCGAGCGTCCGCTCTCGAGCCTCGGCGCTCTCGGCCACCCGCTCGGCGAACTCGTCGACGCGATCCTTGATCTCCTCGCGGGCCGTCTCGGGCGAGAATCCCTCGGACATCGTCAACAGTCGGACGAACGCGCGCAGTTCCTCGTCAGTGAGCTGAGCGAACTCCTCGTTCTCGAGTTTCTCGATCACCGCGTCGACGTCGATCTGCCCGACCGGCTCGACGTTGAACTCGACGTTGACCATCCGGTAGTTCGACCCGGCCAGTCGCTGTTCGGCCTTGCCGACGCCCTCCGAGAGCATGTCCTTGAACGGCGTGTGATAGCCCATCGTCCCGAGGTGGAGAAACGCGAGCACGTCGGTGATTCCCTGGGTGTAGGCGTCGCGGTCCTCGGCGTCGGGATCGAACACCGTCTCGCGGTCACGTTCTTCCATGTAGGCAAAGAGTATGCTGAAGTCGAGAATCGCGTTTCGCACTCGGCGCCGGATCCGATTGCGCTTTTGCTTCTTCGAGTGATCGGTGTAGTCGGTTTTCCGGCCGAGCAGGAAGTCGCGATCGGAGGGGGTGAGAATGCCCCGCGGCCGATCCGAGTCCGCTGCCGTCTGGAGGGACGCCGGCACGTCGTCCTGGCTCATAACCAATACACAGGGAGCCCGGGGATTAATCCTTCTGATCGAACGAACATGACGAGACGAGAAGACGTCCAGATGAGCGCGGTTCTGGCCGTATCTGGCCGCACCAGGCCCTACCTGGCCGAATATGGCCGTGTCTCGCCCTACTACCGCTGACGCGAACACGCTCGAATCGCGTCCGACAGGATCGCCACGCCGATCTCGAGGCTCTCGTCGTCGACGTCGAACGTCGGCGTGTGGTGGTTCGTCGGGTGGTCCGTGCCGACGAGGACGTACGACGCCAGACCGCCGCCGGCCTGGACGCGCTCCATCAGGTAGGTAACGTCTTCGCTAACGCCGAAGTCGGTCGTCTCGGTCACCTGGTGGACCCCCTGGACGTTCCGCGCGACCGAGCCGACGAGTTCGCGCAGTGCGGGGTCGCTGTCCGCCCGGGGCGACTCGCTGATGACTCGCGGGGTTACGTCGCAGTCGTGCATCTCTGCAGCTGCATAGCAGACGCGCTCGAGTTCCGTTCGCATGTACTCCATCAGTCCCGTGGTCTCGCCGCGGACCTCCGCCTCGATCGTGATCTCCTCGGCGATGACGTTGCTCGCGGTACCACCTTCGATGCGGCCGACGTTCACGCGAGTCATGCCGTCGCTGTGGCGGGGGATCCCGTAGGCGTTCTGAATCGCCGTCGCCGCCGCCTGCATCGCGTTGCCGCCCTCGTTCGGCGCCTTCCCGGCGTGGGCGCTCGCCCCCTCGAACGTGGCCGTCAGGTGTGCCATGGCCAGGGGTTTCTCGATGCCCGCGACGATCTCCCCCGTCGGGTGATCGAGACCGATGTGGAGCGCGAACAGGTACTCGAGGTCGTCGGCGTACCCGCCCTCAGCCATCGCCTTCCCGCCGCCCGAAATCTCCTCGGCCGGCTGGAAGAACACCTTCAGCGTCCCCGAGAAGTCGCTGTTCCGTACCGCGTCGATCGTCTCCAGGGCGATCGCGATGTGGGCGTCGTGGCCGCAGGCGTGCATGTAGCCCTCGTGTTCCGACCGGAACCCCTCGGCAGTCGGCCGGTGGTCGTCGTCGCTCGACTCCGCCATCGAGATGCCGTCGAGGTCGACCCGTAGCCCGACCGTCGGCCCTGGCCCCTGCTCGAGCACCGCGACGACCCCCGTGTACCCGCCCTCCATCCGGTCGAGGAGGTCCGGTCGAACGCCAGCCCCACGGGCCCGCTCGAGCCAGGGCTCGAGGTCGGCCGCCGACGGGACGGCCATCCGTTTGTCGGGTGCGAGCGCCTCTCGTCCGATCGCGATGTCGTCGAGGTCGAAGGACTCGAGTTCCTCGACGACGCGGGCGGTCGTCCGGAACTCGCGCCAGCCGGGTTCGGGATGGCGGTGAAACGCCCGACGGAGGTCGGCCACGCTCGTGTGTGCGTCGTAGGGCATACCTGATTCTGATAGGACTGGCGGATATTTAACTATGGGTAGCGTGTGACACTTCGTTTCTGCGTCGAGGCGACGGTGAACCGACCAACCGGGCCGCACCTCCGCGAAGACGTGAACCGCTCCCGACTGTCGTAGCTCCGTGAGGACGCAAACTGATCCGACTGACCGACTGCCCAACTACCCCAGGAACGCGATCGCGTCCATCTCGATTCGAACGTCGTCGGGTAATCTCGAGACCTCGACGCAAACGCGTGCTGGCGGTTCTTCGCCGAACCGTGCGCCGTAGGCCTCGTTGACCCGGTCGTAGTCCTCGAGGTCGGTCAGGTAAACCGTCACCTTGACGACGTCGGCGAGACCGTCGCCGCCGGCTGCCTCGACCACGGCAGCGACGTTCTCGAGGACGCGCTCGGTCTGCGCTTCGACGTCGCCGTCCACGACCTCGCCGGTATCCGGATCGACCGGCCGTAGCCGGAGATGTAGCACGTGTCGCCGGCCAGGACGCCCTGCGAGTAGGGGTTGTCGTTGCTCGGCGCGTCGTCGGTCTCGAGTGGGGTGGTGTCGGACATCGTTTCGTTCGAGCGACGGCTCAGGCCGTCCGTTTCGCCCCCTCAGTCACGTGTTCGATCGCCTCCACGACGACGTCGAGGGCCGTCTCGGCCAGGTCGCGGGTGAGGACGAGCGGCGGGAGCAGCCGAAGGACGTTCCCCTGGCGACCGGCCGTCCAGACGAGGACCCCGCGTTCGAAACAGTAGGTCTGGATCGCGTCGACGAGGTCGCCGTCCGGGGTCCCGTCCACGTCGACGAATTCGGCGCCGATGAACAGTCCCTTCCCGCGGACGTCGGCCAGTCGTTCCGTTTCCTCGGCCGCCTCCAGGAGTCGGCCCTGGATGTACTCGCCGAGGTCTCGAGCGTGGGCCAGGAGATCGTGTTCCTGGATGTACTCGATGGCGCGGGTCCCGGCGCTCATTCCCACGACGTGGCCGCGGTAGGTGCCGGCGTGGTCGCCCGATCCCCAGGTGTCGAGGTCCTCGTGGTAGATAGTCGCCGACAGCGGAAATCCCGCCCCGCCGAGGGCCTTCGCGGAGGTCATCGCGTCCGGGGTGACGCCCTCCCAGTCGCAGGCCCACCACTGACCAGTACGGCCAAGCCCGCTCTGGATCTCGTCGAAGACGAGAACGACGTCGTTGTCGTCGGCAATATCGCGTACCCCCTGCAGGAACCCAGCCGGCGGCGTGACGATGCCGCCCTCGCCCTGGATCGGTTCGACGATGATCCCGGCCGGATTGGCCAGTCCCCCGTAGGGATCCTCGACAATCGCCTGGACCTCCTCGAGCGCGTGATCGACCGCCTCGTCGGGCGTCTTGTCCTGGCGAAACGGGTGGGGGTACGGCGCGTGAACGACGTCTGCGAGCAGGGGCGTGTAGTGGCCCTTGAACTTCTTGTTCGAGGTGACGCTCATCGCCCCCGTCGTCGCGCCGTGGTACGCCCCACGGAAGGCGATGAGGCCGTCGCCGCCGGTGTTGTACTTCGAGAGTTTGATCGACGCCTCGATGGCGTCGCTCCCCGTCGGACCGCCGAAGACGACCTTGTTCTGGCCCTGCAGCCCGTCCGGGGCGATTTCGTCGAGCTTTTCGATCAACTCGAGTCGGGCCTCGGTCGGGAAGTCGACCGTGTGGACGAACTTGTCGGCCTGCTCGTGCACGGCCTCAAGTACGTAGGGATTGGCGTGGCCGACGTTGAGCACGCCGATCCCGGCGAAGAGATCGATGTACGTGTTGCCGTCGGCGTCGCGGACCGTCGCCCCCTTGCCCTCCTCGAACGCGATCGGAATGTCGTTCGGGTACGCGACCGCACTGCTGTCGATTTCTCGCTGTTTCTCGAGCAGCGACCGGGTTTTCGGCCCGGGAACGGAATCAACGTCCGGTGCGTCGTCGAAGTGAAGGTCGGCGATCGGCGGTCCTGCCGTCATACGTGACTCGTTGTGAAACAGCTACTAATAATTTGTCCACAATATCTATTCAAGTCGTACACAATTACTGAATAGGTTACGAGCGCTACGTTCGTCGCGCCGTCGCCCGTGTCCGCCAGCGTGTCGACGATGGCTTCGGCGTCGAGCGCTCGAGTTCGGTATCACTCTCCACCCGGCTGACAGCGGTACACTCCCACCGAGCCGGTCGAAACGGCTAACCGGTGGATGGTCGCGCTGAAACGGCCGACCCTCGACAACCGTAGCCGTCTCGAGACCGGACGATACTTGACGAATCGTCTGTTATTTCGGGTATGCAACTTCGCCGTCCTCGTCGGCCGCCCCAGTTTCGGGTAGCCGACTCCGCCCAGCAACTCGTCGGCGGGTTCCTGCTGGCGGGGCCGTTCGTCGTCACCGAGGAGGTGTGGGTCCTCGCGTCGAATATGCACCTCGGGCAAGCGCTCGCGACGGTCGGTCTCGTCTTCGCGATCGGGTACGCGGCGCTGTACGCTGCAGATTCGAGTCGCGATCCCGACCTGGAGAAGGAAGTCGGCGGCATCCCGCTGCGATTCATCTCCCTCATGCTCGTCTCGTTCGGGTCGGTCACCATCCTGGCGTTGCTCTTCGACGCTCCCGATACGTTTATCGAGGACGCCGAAACCACGACCCAGGTTGCAGCAATTACGGCGAAGGCGATCAGCGTCGGCTCGATCTTCAGCGTCGTCGGAGCGGCGACGGCCGACAGCGTCTTTGCGAAGTGACTGGGTCCGTGATCCACAAACCTACGTTTTAATCGGATCGGGACGAACGCTCGAGTAATGTCCACACCGACGACGGAGAATCCCTACCTTCGGGATCCGCCGGTCGAGTTCGATCCGGTCCGGGACCTCGAGTTCGAGGCGGCCGAAGAACAGGTCGAGCGCCTACGCGAGGCCATCCGCGAACACGACCGTCGGTACTACGCCGAGAACGACCCAATCATCGCCGACCGGACCTACGACGCGCTGTTCGCTCGTTTGCAGGAACTCGAGGACGAATTTGACCTCGCTCATCCCGACAGCCCAACCCGAGCGGTGGGGGACGAACCGCTCGACGCGTTCGAGACGGTCGAACACGTCGCACCGATGCTCTCGATCGACGCCAGCGGCGAGGCCGACGACGTCCGGGAGTTCGACGAGCGCGTGCGCCGGGAGCTTCGTGACGCGGGCTACGACGGCGACAGTGACAGTGGAGACGGCGAGGGTGAGGTCGCCTACGTCTGTGAACCCAAGTTCGACGGCGTCTCCATGGAATTCGTCTACGAGGACGGCTCGCTCGAGCGGGCGGTCACCCGCGGCGACGGCCGCGAGGGAGACGACGTGACGCGAAACGCCCGAACAATCGGCTCCGTCCCCCAGCGACTCCACGACGATCCGCCGGAATCCTTCGCCGTCCGCGGGGAAGTGTACATGCCCAAAGACGCCTTCCAGGCGCACAACCGCGAGCGCATCGAGCGTGGCGAAAATCCCTTTGCCAATCCCCGGAACGCGACTGCGGGGACGATTCGCCAGCTCGATCCCGCCGTCGTCGCCGAGCGCCCCCTCGAGGTGTTCTACTTCGACGTGCTCGCAGCGAGTGACCTCGCGGAGAGCCACCGCGAGGAACTCGAGGATTTTCCCCGATACGGCCTCCGGACTAACGACCGCGTCGAAATCGTGTCAGATATCGAAGCGGCCATCGACTACCGCGACCGCCTGCTCGAGGCCCGCGACGACCTTCCCTACGAGATCGACGGCGTCGTGATCAAGGTCGACGACCGCGAGGCCCGCGAGGAACTCGGCCAGACGGCCCGCCACGACCGGTGGGCCTACGCCTACAAGTTCCCCGCCCGCGCGGAGGTGACGCCCATCGTCGACGTCGCCGTCCAGGTCGGGCGCACGGGCCGGGTCACGCCGGTTGCACTGCTCGAGCCAGTCGACGTCGGCGGCGTCACGGTCTCGCGGGCGAGCCTGCACAACCCCGAGGAGATCGCCGCGAAGAACGTCAACGTCGGCGACACCGTCCGGGTCCAGCGCGCCGGCGACGTCATCCCCTACGTCGAGGAGGTCGTCGAGAAGGGGAGCGACGGGCACTACGAACTGCCCGACACGTGTCCCGTCTGCGGGAGCGCGATCGAACGCGACGGCCCGCTGGCGTTCTGTACGGGCGGCCTGGCCTGCGACGCCCAGCGTCGGCGCTCGATCGAGTACTACGCGAGCGACGACGGCCTGGACCTCGAGGGCCTCGGCGAGAAGACGGTCCGACAGCTGGTCGATGCGGGATTGCTCGAGAGCGTTGCGGACCTCTACAAGCTACCGCAAAAGCGAGACGCACTCCACGACCTCGAGGGCTGGGGTGAGACGAGCGTCGAGAACCTGGTGGCCGAAATCGAGGCGAGCCGTGAGCCTCCGCTGGCGGAGTTCCTCTCGGCACTCGGCATCCCCCACGTGGGGCCGACGACCGCCCGCGAGCTGGCCCGCGAGTTCGGCTCCTTCGAGGCCTTCCGAGAGATGGCCGAGGACGACCCCGCGAAACTCGAGGGCGTCGACGACGTGGGCGAAACCGTCGCCGAGACGATCCACGAGTTCTTCGCGAGCGAGGCGAACGCAGCCGTCGTCGATGCCGTGCTCGAGCACGTCTCCCCGCAAGAAGGCGATCTCGAAGACGGTGGTGACGAACTCGCAGGCCTGACGTTCGTCTTCACGGGGAGTCTCGAGGGGATGACCCGCGGGGACGCCCAGAAACTCGTCGAAGCCCACGGCGCGAACGCGACGGGGAGCGTCTCCGGCAACACCGATTACCTCGTCATCGGCGAGAATCCGGGGGCGACGAAGCTCGAAGACGCCGAGGAGGAGGACGTAGAGGTACTCGAGGAGGACGCGTTTCGGGCAGTGCTCGAGGAGCGGGGTATCAAAGTCTGATTCGGTCGGAGGCTCGCGGCGAAGATTCGAGAGGGGAGAAAGGCAAAGACGGTAGACGAATGCCGAGTGACGCGCTACAGGTCGATCCGCTCGAATCGGGCGTACCCAATCGCGAGCGGGACCGCGATCCAGAGTGCGAGGATCACGAACGCGAACCAGTGCTGGAGGTAGAACGGCTGGGAGACGGATGCAACTGCCTCCGGGTTCTGAGGGAAGGCTTGATTCAAACCGACGAACGACGTGTTCGGAATATCGTGCTGGATCGAGAGGAGCGCCATCAGCGAGTCCAGGAAGACGACGAACAGGTCGAAGCGCTGGATGAACAGCAGGAGATCGCCCGAGAACAACTCGAGTCGGCCGTTGACGTACCCGAACAGGCCCTGCCAGAAGTACAGCAGGAAGAAGGCGCCGACGCCGCCGATGGTGGCGCGGGTCTCGGTGCTGGTAAACGCCGACACGCTGAGGCCGATAGCGACGAAGACGACGCCGAAGCAGATCGTCACGAACACGAGGGCGACGTACTCGAAGAACGGCAACTCGCCGGTCTGGGCGAACATGATGATCGCCGCGGGAACGAACCCGGCGAGGATTGCGGCGGTCAGCAGCCCAGCACGGCCGATGAACTTGCCGATGACGACTTCCTGGCGGGTGTGGGGCAGCGAGAGGAGGATGCGGATGCTCCCGAGTTCTCGTTCGCGGACGATAGATTTGATACTCACAACGAGCCCGGTCAGTGGTACGAGGAAGACGATGGCGAGAATCACGGAGAGACCGAGCAACCCAAACAGCGCGATACCCGAGTCACCCGACTGTCCCTCGAACCCACGAGTGGCGACGTAGGTGAACCCGCCCATCGAGAGCAAGAACAGCGCCATCAGCGCCCAGAGTAACCGCGAACGGATCCCGTCCCGGAAGTCCTTCCGGACGATGGCGGTGACGCTCATGCCGTCACCTCCGTATACCGCTGGAAGACGTCCTCGAGCGACGCCTCCGCCGTCGAAAAGTCCTCGACGACGATACCGGCGTCCTCGAGCGCGCCGAGCACCGCCGTCTTCGAGCCCGTCGTCTCGACGGCGACGACCGCCCCGGCCGAACCGGATTCGAGAACCTCGGCGCGTTCGACCCCCTCGAGCGCGCGGACGGCCTCGAGCGCGGGTTCGGTCATCCGGTCCGTCTCGATGCGCAACTGGCTGGCCGTCGAGACGGAATCTCGCAGTCCCTCGACGCTGTCGACGGCGACCATCTCGCCGTTCCGGATAATCCCGACGCGGTCACAGACCGCCTCGACCTGCTCTAAGATGTGACTCGAGAAGAAGATGGTCGTCCCGCGGTCGTTCTCCTCGCGAATGAGCTGGCGCATCTCCCGGGCGCCGTTGGGGTCGAGACCGGTGGAGGGCTCGTCGAGGATCAGCATGTCCGGGTCGCCGACGAGAGCCATCGCGAACAGGAGCCGCTGGGACATCCCCTTCGAGTAGCCGCCGGCCTTGCGGTCGCCTTCCTCCGGCGAGAGACCGACGTGCTCGAACAGCAGGTCCGGCTCCTCGGTCGCGTCCTTGGACTCGATGGCGAACTCGAGGTGCTGGCGACCGGTGAGGCGGTCGTAGGTCGTGAACCCCTCGGGGAGGACGCCGAGGCGCTGTCTGATCGCCTTGCTCTCCGACTGGGCGTCCATGCCGAGCACGGAGACGGTACCGTCGGTCGGGCGAATGAAGTCGAGGAGGAGGTTGATCGTCGTCGACTTTCCGGCCCCGTTCGGACCCAGGAAGCCGAAGATTTCGCCGTCTTCGACGGTCAGAGAGAGGTCGTTCAGGGCGGTGACGTCACCGAATCGCTTCGTGACGTTCGTGACCTCGATTGCGTTCATACGGCCCGCTACTAAATGCAGGGATAAATACCCACCGATAGTATAGGAATGCCAACACGACTCGTCGTGGAGTCCGCCGCGACTCGCGAGACATAGCCCTTATGCACACGTCGCCTGTACACGCATCCAATGTACGTTATCGGAACCGTCGGACTCCCGGGAAGCGGCAAGGGCGAGGCCGCGACGGTCGCCCGCGAGCGAGGAATCCCGGTCGTCACGATGGGCGACGTGGTTCGACAGGAAACCGCCGACAGGGGACTCGACCCCAGCAAGGACCACGGGACAGTCGCCCAGGCGCTGCGGGAGGAAAACGGCCCTGCCGCCATCGCCGAACGGTCGCTCCCGATGCTCGAGGACCGCCTCGAAAACCACGAGGGCGTCCTCGTCGACGGCATTCGATCCGGCACCGAGGTCGACGTCTTCGAGGAACGCTTCGGCGAGGACTTCACGGTCGTGAGCATCGAGGCCCCGTTCGACCTCCGGCGAGAACGCGTCGTCGACCGCGGGCGAGACGCCGACGAGGACCACGGCGGCGAGGGGCTCGAGGCCCGCGACGAGCGCGAACGCGGCTTCGGGATGGACGACGCGATGGCACGTGCGGACGTCGTCGTCGAGAACACCAACAGTCTCGAGGCGTTTCGGTCGCAGATTAGCGAGGTGCTCGAGGCGGCGGCCGAGGGTGCCGACGTCGAATCTGGCGAAGAGTCCCAGGACGCCGACGATGTCGAAAGTATCGAAGAGTCTGAAGATACCAAAGATAGCGAACCGACCCTCGAATCCGAACCCTGACATGACCACGCTCTACCGCGTCGACGTCGAGATCACTGCCCCCGTCAACGACACGGAGGTAACGAGCCGGGTCGAAGACGCCATCAGAAACCTGTTCCCGAACGCCGAGCCCGAAGAACGGTTCGGCGAAGTGACGGCGACGGTCCACTCCATGGAGCACTTCTCGGAACAACTACACCGCCAGGAGATTCTGGATACGGCCCGGGGCGAGTTCTTCTCGAGCCGCGAGGGCGACACGTTTCACTTCGCGCTGAAGAAGCAGGCAGCGTTCGAGGGCCGCGTGAACTTCTCGGTCGGCGAACCCGACGAACTCGGCGAAATCGCCGTTCGCGTCCGCGTCGAGGAACCGTCGCTCGAGGACTACGTCGATCACGTCGCCCCGCGAACCGAGGACGGGCGGCCGGTCGACTCGTCGTAGTCGGTTCCGATAATCGCGAATCGTCGTTCGTTCCGGCGTCCACGACTCGCCGTAGTTCGTTCTGACGTTCGCAAGTCGTCGTAGTCGGTCTCGGCGTTCGCTCTCCTTACGTCCCACACGCTTCCGCCAGCTCGAGTTGTTCTTCCGCGTCGGCCTCTCGCTCTTCGGCCGTGCGCCGGTCCCCGTCGTCGGCCGCCTTCGCCGCCTCGGTGAACGCGACTGCCGCCTGCTCGAGGTGGTCGACCTGGCACAGCGCCGTCTCGAAGTACGCCACCAGCCCCTCGGGAGCGTCCGCGTGGCCGTCCTCGAGCGACGCTTCGGTATCCGCGTAAATCGTCGCCGCGTCGTCGAACGCCGTACACGCCTCGTCGAACGCTTCTTCGTCGGCCAGGTTGCCGCCTTCCTCGAGCGCTTCGTGGCCGTCGACGAGGGACACGAGCGACGTCGAGAGGACGACCAGGGAGTCGACGACCGACGCGAGCGTCCGGACGCCGTCCTCGACGGCCGCGAGGTCCGTGATTGCGAGATCGGCGAGTCGGTCGGCATCGAGGGATTCGACGCCCTCGAGTGCAGGTTGGAGAGTCTCCTGTGCGGGGGCGAAGGTGTCGACGAGCGACTCGGCGACCGACCGGGCCGTCACGAGGTCCTCGTCGACGATGGCGTCGTTGACCTGGGCGACCTCGTCCTCGAGGCCGTCGTCGGTGACGACGGCCGTCACCTCGATGGCGGGGCCGAGGACGGCCGCGTAGGCATTCAGTTCTTCGATGTCGGCGCGTTGTGCCTCGGTCGGGTCGGCGTCTTCGGCCGCCTCGAGCGACTCGAGGGCTTCGTCGAGAAACGCCTGGGGCTCCTCGGAGTCGTAGTCGGTCGATTCGGGGTCCTCGAGGGAATCACGGGATTCTCGAAGCGAGGCGCCGGCGCGGTTCAGTCGCCCGGCAGCCAGTCGAATCTCGCGGTCAGCTTCGTCGCGGCCGGCGCTGCCGTCGGTCGTGGAGTCGTCGGTGCTGCCGGTGCCGTCGTCGCCGTCGTCCGTCGCCCCGTCGCCGTTCCCGGCCGTCCGATCGGCGTCGCTCCTGGATGTCGCCTGGAGGTCGTCGAGACAGCCGGCCAGACCGCCCACGGCAAGGCCGGCGGTGAGTGTCCCGAGATAGCGACGTCTGTTCATGTATTCGTTAGTGACGCTCACGACGTTTGAACGTACTGGCCGCAGAGGGTGTCGTTACCAGGGGGCACAGAGAGTGTCAGTACCAGAGGTCATAACGGGTCGCGTCAACGGAACACAGCAGGTCGCGTCAACGAGGAGCACCCTGAACCCGCTCGAGGACCGCATCGCGCAACTCGAGTGGGCTATCGACGACCGCGTCGGCAGGCGAGTAATCGACGTCGTCGTGAGCCTCGATTTCGTAGGCGATGCAGGTCGTCCCCGCACGGGCTGCCGCACGGATCCCGTGCTCGGAGTCCTCGAGGACGACGCACTCCTCGGGTTCGATGCCGAGTTCGGCCGCAGCGTACTCGAAGACGTCCGGTTCCGGCTTGCCCGGCCCGTCGATTTCTTCGGCGCTGACGACCGCGTCGAACCGATCCGCGAGGTCGAATCGCTCGAGGACGATGTCGATCCAGTCGTGAGGGGACGAGGAGACGATCGCTCGCGGGACGTCCCGTTCCTCGAGTTCGTCGAGCAGGTCGTGAGTACCCTCGAGGAGGGCCACGCGGTCGCGGTAGAGGGTTTCGGCGGCGGTTTCGAACAGGTCCAGGAACTCCTCGCGGGAGACCGCAGTCTCGTACTCCGCATCGAGGTAGTCGTAGATCTCGCGGTAGTTCATCCCGGTGATTTCGGCGACAGCGACGTCCTGGTCGGGGACGACCTGCGGGAGAAGTTCTTCGCGCTCGAGGGTGACCCAGTAGTCCTCGGAGTCGACGAGGACCCCGTCCATGTCGAAGAGTACGGCGCGCATGTGACCCGACGATTTCGGGCGATGGCGCATAGGCGTTCGGCTGGCAGCCGGGGGCCGGGGCCGGCGCGGAGATGGCAGGTCACTCCTGGCCGTCGTAGACGCCCTCTCGCTCGAGTTCGCCCCGCTTTCCGAGCACTGACGGCGTGCGACAGATTCCGGGGGCGCCCGTCACCTGCGGGACCGTACAGTTGTTGCAGTTCTCACAGAGGACGCGCATCTCCGGGGCAGGTTCGCGGTCAGTTATGCCCGGGGACGAAGACCGAGACTCGAGCAACCGCGCCCCGAGACGCGGTTCGGCGTAGAAGGGACGGGCCATGCCGACCATGTTGCAGGCGGGTGCCGCGTTCCTGACGGACCCGTCGTCGGTTTCGCCAGTCGCACCCAGTAACCGATCCATCTGGCCTCGCTCTCGGATTCCCCCTTCGGCCAGCACCGGAATGGAGACTCGATCGCAGACGCGACGACAGAAGTCCTCGTTCCAGGCCGGCTCGAAGTCGTAGACCAGCGACTCGAGTCGATTACCAAGCGCGACGAGTCGCCGCCGCCACGGACCGCCGAAGGCCTCGTCGTACCCCTCGCGAAGCGCCTCGTTCTCCCAGGCCCGTTTCGGATACCGCCCGCGGACGATGCTCATGTCCCAGGCCACGGAGGTCTGGACCGGCACGACGCCGTCGTACCCGATCCGTTCGAGCCGTCGCGCGATCTCGACGCCGTCCTGGAGGGAGAGCTTCCTGCGGACGACCGGCCAGGATGGGGCCGGCGTCTCGGCGGGCACCTTGGTGATCAGCGGGACGTCACCAGCCCGGTCGCGGATCTCGTCGTGGACGACCTCCAGGAAGGCGAGTCGGTTCTCGGGCGTCCCCCCAAATTCGTCGTCACGGCGGTTGTAAAACGGCGAGAGGAACTGCTGGACGATGCCCATGTTCGCCCCCGAGAGGTGGATGCCGTCGTAGCCGGCGTCGACGCAGTACGCCGCCGAACGGCCGAAGTCGGCGGCCAGTTCGTACACCTCCTCGGTCGTCAGGACGTGCGGATCGTAGGCCAGAAAGCCCGCCCGGTCGAGCGCGCGTAGCGGTGCCGGGAGGGGGGAGACGGCGAGTTGCTCGAGGTCCGGGTGCTCGCGCCGATAGCCGGCGTGCCAGGTCTCCATGCTCCGAAGGCCCCCGTGCTCGAGCTGGACGAAGATCCGGCTCCCGTGGTCGTGGATCCGGTTGGTGAGCCGTGAGAGACGGGACACGAAGTCGGGGTCGTGGACGCGGGTCATCCCTGGAGCCGCACAGCCGCCCTCGCCACGGACGATGGTCGCCCCCTGGCAGAGCAATCCGACGCCCGACTCGGCGGCCGGCTCGAGGTCTTCGATCAGCGTCTCGACGGCGTCGGGTCCGTTCCCCGCGCACTCGAGGACCGGTGCTCGGTAGAGGCGGTTCGGAATCTCGACGCCGCCGATTTCGAGCGGATCCTCGAGGCGTGCCATGTTTTTCGTTCGGGGGCGTGGACAAAGAGCGTGGCGACGGTCTCGAGTGCTTGCTATAGAAAGTATAGTAATATTCAGGAGCGGAAGGGGTGGGATTCGAACGCCACGAGGCCAGACGGCCGCCGCGGGTCAGAGACGCCGCGGTGCTCTTCCGCTGAGCGACCCTTCCGTACACCGTTCGACGACAGTGGTCCGAATTGTAATCGGGAACCTAACTCCGTCGTAAGCCGAACGTTCCCGTACGCCTCGAGGAGTCTTCACCGCCGTCTCGAGACCACCCCGGTCACTGCCATCGCTTCGAGCCCATACCAGTCGCTGCCGTCGCTTCGAGCACCCCAATCGCTGCCGACATCCATCGTTCAGGACGCGCGAGACTCCGCAGCCTTTAGGACCACGCCCCCCGGTGACTCGAGTGGTGAATCCCGACCGGATCTTCGAGGCGTTCCCCGCGCCGAGCTACCGGGGCAACCAGGAGCAGGCCCTCCGCGACATCCGCGACGCCTTCGAGGCGGGCAACGACGTCGTTCTCGTCCGCGCGCCGACGGGCAGTGGCAAGTCCCTGCTGGCTCGTGCGGTCGCCGGCTGTGCCCGTACGGTCGACGAGGCTGATCCAGTGGAGGCGACCGGCGCCTACTACACGACCCCGCAGGTCTCCCAGCTCGACGACGTGGCCGGCGACGACTTGCTCCAGGACCTGAACATCATCCGCGGGAAGTCGAACTACACCTGCCTCCTCCCCGGCGAACTCGACACGCCGGTCAACCAGGCCCCCTGCGTCCGCGAGCGGGGCTACGACTGCTCGGTCCAGCACCGCTGTCCGTACTTTTCCGACCGAGCCATCGCCTCCAACCGCTCCATCGCGGCGATGACGCTCGCGTACTTCATGCAGACCGCGGGCAGCGAGGTGTTCCGCAAGCGCGACGTCGTCGTGATCGACGAGGCCCACGGCCTCTCCGAGTGGGCCGAGATGTACGCGACGATCCAGCTCGGCCCCCGGACCGTCCCGTTCTGGGACGACCTTCGGGTGCCCCAGGTCGACTCCGTGGAAGCGGCAGCCCGCTACGCCGAGGCACTCGGCCGGCGGTGTACCAGCCGCAAGGACGAGTTGCTCGGCCAGGAATCCCTCTCACCCGGCGAAGTGCGAGAGCGGGACCGCCTCCAGGAACTCATCGGCGAACTCGACTTCTTCGTCGAGGACTACCGCGACCCGCAGAGTCCGACGACGTGGCTGGTCGATCAGGCTGATGACGGAGGGTCGAACCGCGACGGAGGGGCGGACTCGAGCGACGGGGACGAAACCGAGAACCCGAACGGCGGCCCTCTCACCATCAAACCGATGGACCCCGAGCGCTACCTCCGGTACACCGTCTGGGACCGGGGCAACAAGTTCGCACTCCTCTCGGCCACGATCCTCAACAAGGACGCCTTCTGTCGCCACGTCGGTCTCGAGCCCTCCCGCGTCGCCCTCGTCGACGTCGGCCACACCTTCCCCGTCGAGAACCGGCCGCTCTACGACGTCACTCAGGGGAAGATGACCTACGAACACCGCGAGGAGACCCTGCCGAAGATCGCCCGTACCATCGTCCGCATCATGCAGGCCCACCCCGACGAGAAGGGGCTGATCCACGCCCACTCCTACGCGATCCAGGAGCAACTCGAGTCGCTCCTCACCGATTTCGGCGTCGGCGACCGCGTTCGAGCCCACTCCAGGGACGACCGGGACGCCGACCTCGAGTCCTGGAAGGCCTCCTCGGAACCGGACGTCTTCCTCTCGGTGAAGATGGAGGAAGCGCTCGACCTGAAGGGCGACCTCTGTCGCTGGCAGGTGCTCTGCAAGGCACCGTTCCTCAACACGAGCGACTCGCGAGTGGCTCACCGTCTCGAGGAAGGGCAGTGGGCGTGGTACTACCGGGCGGCGCTCAGGACCGTGATCCAGGCCTGCGGCCGGGTGATCCGCGCCCCTGACGACCATGGAGCAACCTACGTCGCGGACTCGAGCCTGCTCGACCTGTTCGAACGCGCCCGGACGGACATGCCTGACTGGTTCGAAGAACAGGTCGATCGCCTCTCGGTGCCGGAATTGCCCGAGTTCGAGCCGCGGGCGGCGCTCGAGGCGACGGATGGGGGCGGGCGCGGCGGGTACTCGAGAACGTCCTCGCACAGTATGTCGAGTTCAGAGTCGAAAGAGGGGGCAGGCTCAGGCGGGAGCGCGAACGAGAGCGATGCTCGAGGCAGTTCCCGTTCCGGATCGCGGTCACGACGCGGCCGACGCTCCTCGAAGCGAAGCCCGCTCGCGGACGTCTGGGACACCGACGGCTAAGTTAGAAGATAAACGTCGCGCCCCAGGCGACCATCGACGAGATCATCAACAGGGCGAACAGCGCCGCGATGATCTGGTTCAGGTTCATAACGGGATGGTTCGAACCCAAGTCGTATCAAGTTCACGACCGAGTACACTTCCGTAACGAAACGTGACGACGGCAACTACGCATCGTTCGAGAAACGATTAGGTGTTCCTCCTCGACAATCGCGGTCGATGGTGGAGAGAGACCCCTTCGAGCATCTGCACGAGCATCAAACAAGCTTACGTCACCATCGTCAGCCCGACGAGCGCAGTTCTGTCTCTCGAACGCAATCGACTCGTTTACCGTCCTGGGTGGGCGATCCGCTCGAGAGTGACGACAACGCCCGAGAGAGGTATCAGGAGCCACGACGCGACGCGAGCATGAACGTCCTCTGATCCTCGGCGTCACTGGGCTTTGAGTAATTTGGCTAGCGAAAGCGACCGACGGATCCAGGCGGATGGAATCGATTCGTATTCGAGCAGATTAACAAGGTCCGCACCGCCAGTCCGGCCGTGGCTGGCGCCGACTGTTCCGAATCGGATCGCGATCCCTGCGGGAATTTCGACGACAGTAACGGTGTAGGACTCACTCGGTGGGAGGGCATACCGGTCGATAACCTCGTCTCGCGTGTGCGTCGGATCAAGCTCGTCTCGCCGGTGGAGCCAGTATTCGCCGGAAAGTCCGTTCGGCTCGAACCGAAGGTATTCGGTCGGTGTACTGGTCGTTCCCTCCATGACGATCGAGCCGTCAGCAAACGATTTGCCCATAAGGCGTCTCGGTGGGCATCGTTCATATGGATTGTCACCAGAGTCCGGTCTCGATCTCCTCGCACTCGAGGCGTTCGCCCGTTGCGGGATCGAGCCGGTATCGGTGGTCGATTGTCCGATCGACCGCGACTCGTTCCCAGAGGTCGCCATCCTCGACGGAGAGATGTCCCCGCCACTCGTCGGGTTCCGAGCGCCATCGTTCCGTGCCATCGGATTCGAATGCATAGAGATCGTGTGTGGCCTCTGAACAATAAATAAAGATGGCGTCGTCGAACTCGAGGACGTCGAAGACCTCGCCGCTGAGGTCGACGGTGTGGTCACCGACGGGGAGTTCGGTTTTGGGCCACGCCTCGAGAATCTCACCCGTTTCCGGATCGAATTCGAAGGTACCGTCCGTGTGACTGGTTAGGAATCGGTCCTGTATCGTCCACAGTTTCCGATGACCTCCGTTTTCCGAGGTCATCGGGACGGGGACGGGGTCAATTATCCACGTTACCCGGCTAGCGTGATCTATCGCAACAACGTTTCGATCGTCAGAAGGGACGTCGAAATCGCGGTCTCCGTGCTTGCCCGTCCGAAACGTTCCTAACACGACGATTACCGAGTCATCGCGTTCGACGTGATCCTCGACGGAATTGGGAGGAATCACCTCGTTGTCCCCGACCGTTATTTTGTTGAGCGATACGTCGGTTGTCATCATATCCACTCCTTCGCGAGAAGTCGGCTTAGTTCGACGGATTCGTCTCCGACAATGAGCAACCGACATTCGCGAATCGTTCGATGTTACTCTGAGAGACAGCCGTGGGTGAATCAGTAGTGGGGGACGTCGGACTCTTCGAGCGTGTATCCAAAAGCGGCGGGCTGAGGGCTGTCTTCACCAGGCCACCAAGTTATACGAACATGCACGTTCCTACCACAGAAATGAGAACGTCGATCAACGGCGCCGTCCAGCGCCCTTCAGTAGCGTAACGTCGTCGATCGGTAGTTCTGCCAGTGACTCGTCGAACGTGTGTTCGTCGGTTCGATCCTGGACCACGACCAGTTTTCGGCCCACCGTTCCGTCCTTAAAAGCAGCTGTTGCGTCGGCTACCAGTTTGTCGTCGTAGGAGTCGTGCCAGGTTGCCTCCTCGAGGGCCGCCACAACCCACTCGTCGGAGAGTACCCGGCCTGCTTCGCGCTCGGGAACGTCGTCGGCACTCACCGGCTCACCGTCGGAATGATAGATCCGTCCTGCAATTACGGATTGATCGTCCCCGTCGCGTTCGAGTTCGAAGAACCCGACGTCGCTCGTGACCTGGAACGCGTCCAGGTCCACGTCAACGTCGAGTTCGGTATCGTCCGCTGGCACGTCCTCTCGGAGGAGCGCCTCCGAGAGCCGATCGGACTTCCGGGAGACCCTCAGGCCGCGTCGACGCGCAAGCACGATGTGTGCGCACACGTGGTGAAGGACGAACCAGCGAGGGTCGTCCGGATCGGGTTCCTCCGCAGCGTAATAATCGTACAGTTCCGAAAGGCTCGTTTGAGCCGCCGGTTCCGATCCATCTACGAGTGCGCGATAATACACCGGGATCACCTCCCAATACGGGCTCTTCTCCTCGAATCGTTCGAGGCTCTCCTCGAGGTTGGCGAGCAACGCCCGTACCGACTTATCGTCGATCGCGATTGCGGCCTTAACCTTTGCATTGTAGTATCGCGCCGGCGCGCTGAGAGACGATTCGGTGAAGGCATCGAGATAACTTTCGTCCATCGCGAGCGTGGCGGCTGCGACGTTCGCGAGTAACTCCTCGTCGCGACTCAGGACTGCAGCGTTGACCGCCCGTGCGAACATCTGCGGTTCGTTGTTTCACTTCGCCTGTTCGGTCATATCGCGTCGCAAGCGACACGCTTCGATGTGCGCGAGATAGCACTTGGCGACCTCTCCGATACACGTTCGGGACTGGTGGACCGCCCCGAGTAGCGCCGTGAGTTTTCCGAGGTACTCGAACCGCCTGGCGACGGCATAGAGATACGTGGTCGTCCCGTCGATCGGGACCTCGCCGTTTTCCCACGACCGGACTCGTTTTGTAATCTCGTCAACCTCGTCTTCGAAGCAGGCACGGATTTCGTCGGCGGTGAATGTCATTCCGTCACACCTCCAGTTCGGACGATACGCACGTCGTCCATACCCAATTCCCGAAGATCCTCGTCGATCGTTCTGGACACTGAGACGTCCTGTACGACGATCGCCTCCTTCTTGTAATCCCCCATTCTGATCGCCTGTTTTACCGAACCGTACTCTCCGTCGAGATCCATATCGGAATTCGATCGTAAATGGATCCACGTCGTTCATCGTCGTCGATTACGAGTCAGGAGCGTTCGTAGCTTCCGTTCCAGTCGTCGATGGAAGTAATTTGATTCCTCTCCGAATAGCGTCGGCTATATCAACGACTGCGATCGGAGCGATAGACGTCTCGCAGTCGATCGATATCTTCGCGGAGGCCTCGGTAGTCGGACGAGTCCGCTGCGAGTTGCGGATTGACATCAGCGACGAAGGCCTCGAACTCGGTCGCTCGATCGACGAGTTCGTTCACCAGCGGCTCCGCGCGGACGGTCACACTCGGTTCGTACGCTTCACGCTGTGCCGGAGAGTGCGCACTCCGTTTAGAATAACAGATCGAAACGGAGATCGTCTCATCGTCGGCAGGTTCGAACACGATATAGAGCGGGCCGTTTCCTGTCCGGAGGATTTCATCGTTCCCCGCTACACAACCCATCAGTGCTTGCAATAGACCTCCAAACAGACTCGTTAGGTATTCCCTCATCCCTTCCTCGTGTTCACCGCCGACGAGCGGTTTATCACCCCCTCGGATAACATCGATCCAGCCCAGCGGATCAGTAGCTCCCTCTTTGACCTGTTCTCGAAGATCGTCATCGTAGCGAACGGCAATTTCGAAGGTGTCTGCTGGGTCAGTCATCTTTGGAGGGTTACAGATTATCTAGCCATTCCTGCTCATCACGGATCCAGACAGCGACGTCGGGCCCCTCCTCCGGGAACGCGGTCGTTATTTTCCCATCGGCGTTCACCCTAACTATCATTTCGCTCACACCCGTTGAAGCAGGATCAGGGTCATGTGTATATTCAGCTAAACTTCGTCTGGGCCCCTGTTTGGGGTGACCGGTTTTTACTGCAGCGCCGATGATCCTTTGGACGTCACGTTCGTCGCTCATAGGTCCATCTAGCGTCCTCCCATTTATGTTCTGGTCGATTGGGAAGTAGCTTGCCAGTAGCCCTCTCCTGCACCCTCTTAATCCATCATGCGCCATGTATGTTCGATTGAAGATCCATAACACAATTTAATATTTTCTATTTTCTAATAATTGGGAAGGTGATTTATAGAGAGACGAGAATAGCCTGTTCGCGTTGCATAATAGAGAACACAAACAGAAGACTGTCGGCGGGCGTATTTGGGACGAGGCTCGATTCGAGGCGGTGCTCGTACTAGACGAGACCCGTAATACCAGATCTTAGGAGGACGAACTCGGTATCGATTGGACCTTCTCCTGAGACATGGTGGTGTAGCGGCCTGGAGGTCCTCGTGCGACGGTTCTGTCCAGTTCGAGCGCATTCGATGGTCGCTGTATCCGGTCGAAGCAGCATCGCTCAGCGAAGACGTTAGCCAGATGCTAGCCGTGCCGAACGAACGCAAAGGCCTGCTTCGCAACAGCGACCAACAAGGATAGATAACGAGCCCTTCAGGAGTCACTTCACGCGAGCGTCCACGACCACGTGTTCGACACCCGCGCTGTGCGTCTTCACCCGCCGCTTCTCGAGCACCTCGAGGGTCCGCCCTGCCTCTTCAACAGCGGCCTCGAGCCGACCGACCGGTCGCTCCCACAGTTCCGGTCTCGGCGTCGCCTCGTGATAGTGGACGACGCCACCTGGCTCGAGGGCCTCGAGGGCCGCCGGCAGGAACGAAACGGCCTCCTCAACTCGACTGCCGTGTCCCGCCTCGTCTTCGTCGTCGGCGACGCCGTAGTAGCCCATGACGACCCGGTCCGCGCGAACGTCGGCAGCCAGTTCACGACAGTCGCTGTGGTAGGCGTCGACCCGACTCGAGACGTCGTTGGCTATCGCGTTCTCGAGCAGGTAGCGAAATGCCGTCGGATTCAGCTCCGTCGCGGCCACTCGCGCTCCCGCTCGCGCCATGGGGAGCGTGAAGTAGCCGATGCCGGCGAACATGTCGAACACGCGCTCGTCCGGGTTGACGACCTCGGCCATCCGCCGGCGCTCGGCCTGATTGCCCGGCGAGAACATCACCCGCGTCGGGTCGAGGGCGTACTGCGTGCCGTCCTCGACGTGGACGGTCTCGGTGTCACTCGAGCCCGCGAGCAGTCGCGTTCGGGGTTCGCGGTAGGTGCCGCCGTCGCCCTTACTCTCGTTCGAGATTCCCTCGTCAGCGAGCACGCTGTCGGCCTCGCCGTGGAGTGCGAGCAAGGCCTCTCCGAGTTCGGCCTCGTCGTGGCAGTCGTCGGGAACGCGAACGAGGATCACCGAACCGATAACGGCCCAGGAGCCGGGCGCCGTCTCGAGGTCGGCGTCGCTCCACCCCCACTCGCGGAGGTGGTCGGCCAGGTCGCGGGTGCGGTAGGTGGGGTCGATTTGACGGACGACCTCGAGGACGGCCGTATCCGAGGGTGACTCGAGCACCGGGAGCGCCACCGTCTCGGAGCCGTACTCCCGCACCCGGCGGTCGTCGTCGTAGACGCCCTCTGCCCGCAGGGATTCGATCGCCGTCTCCGAGCGCGGTTTCTCGACGACGACCGCGAGCGGGTCGTCTCGCGGCTCGAGCGCGGTCGAGTCTTTTGCTATAGATTTTGTAGTATCGCCGCTGGGACTCGAGTTCGAATCGTCGTCCGACCTCGAATCGTCGTCTCGAGGTCGGCCCTCGTCTCGAGGGTAATCCTCGCCTCGAGACCGGTCGTCCTCCCCTGTGCCCTCACTCATCGTCCTCAGGCAAAATGTGCAAGCCGGCGCGACTCTTCAGCGCCGGTACTTCCTCCGCGTCGGCGTCGACGTACTCGGGCCGGGAAATCGTCTTCGCCTGGTAGGTCTCGGGATCGAGCACCTGGATCGAGCGCTCGTCCTCGACCGTGACGACGGTCGCCTCGACGGCGTCCTCGCGCTCCCCAAGTTTGCGGGCCTCGGGGGAGTTGCCCTCCTCGTAACTCGCCTCGTAGCGTTCGCCCGTCCGCAACCGGATTCCTTTGAGGTTGCCGTGGGCACTACTGACCAGGACGGGCCCCTCGTCGTCGTCCGCGAGGTCGATCACGTCGCCGGGAACGTACGGCGGGAGCCGAACTGCGAACGTCACGCGGTAGACGCCGTTGCCATCCTCGTCCTCGGTGACCAGTGTTTCGGCGTCGTTGACGGTGCCGCCGAACTCTTCGACCATCTTGTTGGCGATCTTCTTGCCGATCTTGTTGGTCGAAACCCGCATGTTGAGGCCGTCGTCGGTCTCCGTGGTCTCGGTGATGAAGGCGTTCCGGTCCCCGGTCGCCTCCATGTCCGCGACGATGGTCTCGGCTATCTCTTTCGCCCGCTCGAGTTCTTCCGTCGTGGGCGTCCGGTCCTCGGCCCGGATCTGGACGATGCTGGCGTAGTAGTCCCCGGCGATGCGACCGCACCTGGTGCAGGTCTGACGGGCTATCTTCACCGGGATCATCACCTGCTCCTCGACGGGCGTTCCGCGAACCGTCCCCGTGAAGTAACAGTGCATCCGGATCGTGTTCGGGCCGACCTCCTCGGGTTCGACCTGCCAGGCGACGTCCTTGACGTCGACGTGAACGGCCAGCGCCTCGCTCACCTCCTCGATGGCGACGTCGGTGTAATCCTGCGCACCGACGTCGACCCAGCGACGACCCCGGTGGACAGCCCCGCACTGGGCGCAGACGCGTACGTCGATCCGGTCGGGCGCGTCGATGAATTCGAAGTCGTCGAAGTAACAGCTGTCACAGAGGTCGACGTCGGTCCCCGGTCGGAGGGGGTCCGTCGCGTCGCCTTCGCTCCGCTCCGGCACCGGATCGCCACAGCGGGGACAGAACGCACGCGAATCGGTCATGTCCCGTGGTTGGGGACTGGGGGAGTTAAGCGACGCGTTCGTCGCCGACGCCGGTCCCAGCGAGGTGTCTCCACCGGAAATAGAGGGGTTCGACGGGCCGTTCGGTCACAGCGTGTGGGAACTCCACCCGAAACCAGGGGGTTGCGGATCGTGTTATCAGGGCACACGGAATTCGTCTCCAGTAAGTGCGCGTTTCGAACTATGTGTCTGATCTCCCCCACTGGTGTCGGTTTCGATCGTGGTGTTATCGATCGTCAAACATGTAGAACGACGGATTTCACGCCCGTCTGACGTTTCCGGTGGAACGCGAAGGCCGGGCGTCTGACGCGTGGCGTACGCTCGAGCGTCGACACCGGTGGCCGTCCCCTCGTGTTCGACTTTCCAGGGGAAATAGAGGGGTTTTGGGGACGCTCGCTCGGTGCTTCGACGTACCCGCTCGAGCACTTATGACTCAACTGAAAGGTGGTGGATTGGGGTGGCAGAACGTATCGAGGGAGCGATATCGTCGACGATCCACGTCGTCGTTGGAGGTCGATAGGGGGCGCATACGAGATACGACTCGAGGACGAGCGAGCACGGAGCGTCCGGTCGGGCCACCCGCTCGAGGCGCGTTCGCGGCGGATTTATCCGCCCTCGGTCCGTTGTTCGCGTATGGACTGGAAACCGGACTGGGGATTGCGGTTTCGGATGTTCCTCACGATGTTCCTGCTGTTCGCCCTGTACATCGTCTTCGCAGGGGTGCTGACGGCGTACATCGCGGGCGGAGCGAACCTGCTGATCTTCGGCCTGCTCTTCGGCGGGATGTCGCTGGTGCAGTACTACTTCAGCGACACCCTCACTCTCAAAACGATGGGCGCGAAGACGGTCTCCGCCGAGGAGTACCCACAGCTTCACAGCGCCGTCGAACGCCTCTCCCAGCAGGCCGACCTCCCGAAGCCGAAAGTCGCCGTCATCGACTCGAAAGTGCCGAACGCGTTCGCGACGGGGCGAAACCAGAAGAACGCTGCCGTCGCCGTCACCACGGGACTGATGCGAACGCTCGACCAGGACGAACTCGACGGCGTCCTCGCCCACGAACTCGCTCACGTCAAGAATCGGGACATGATGGTGATGACCATCGCCTCGTTCCTGTCGACCATCGCGTTCATGATCGTCCGCTGGGGCGCCTTCTTCGGCGGCGGTCACGGTCGCGGCCGCGGCGGTGGTGGCGGCGTGATCGTCGCCATCGTCGTCTCGCTGGTCGTCTGGATCGTGAGTTACCTGCTGATCCGGGCGCTCTCGCGGTATCGCGAGTTCTCCGCCGACCGGGGTGCTGCGACGATCACCGGCAAGCCCTCTGCGCTCGCCTCCGCGCTGCTGAAGATTTCGGGAGAGATCGACAAGGTACCCGACAGAGACATGCGCGAAGAGGCCGAGATGAACGCCTTCTTCATCATCCCGCTGAAATCGGGCGTCGTCGGGAGACTGTTCTCGACGCATCCATCGACCGAGCGCCGCGTGGATCAGCTCCGCCAGCTCGAGCGCGAGATGGAGACAGTATAGCTCCTCGCTCGAGATTCGACAGCACCGGTTCGGTGAGAATCCACGACGAACGCCGAAAACTATTTAACCCGCCGCGCCGAATTATTACATACAGAAGATAAACGAATTAAAATCGGTGCTTTCTTTTATCACTACCAATACGTGTAGCTACAGCGCTCGAGAGCCCTGATTTCGGGCGCACTGTAATACGACGACTCGCCTTCGATCCCACAGCGACGGCTCTCTCCACGAGTCGACCGCTCCCGCCGACCGACACCTGATCGAACGGATAGCAACTCCTCACGCATGACAGACACCCCTTTCGAGCAGACCATCGACTGGAACCGCTTCTGGGAGACCGCCGACGCGGACGACCGCGCCGGCGCGACCCCCAGTACCCACCACCTGACCGACCTCCTCGAGGACTTCGTCGCCGCGAAGGGCGTCCCTGATTCGATCGCGGACGTCGGCTGTGGCCCCGGCGAGGTCGCCTTCACCGTCGCGAAACGCCACCCGGAAACCAGCGTCGTCGGCTACGACGCCGCCGACTCGATTCTCGCGGCGAACCGCGATCGAGCCCGCTCGAGCGGGGTCGAGAACGTGTGCTTCGAACGCGCCGTGCTCCCCGAGTTTGATCCCGGCCGGCAGTTCGACCTCGTGTGCTGTTACGCGACGCTGTGTTACGTCGACGACACAGAGCGCGCGCTCCGCGCGCTGTACGACGCGGTCACCCCCGGCGGCCACCTCGTGCTCGGCTACATCACCGAGGCCGGGCGCGATCACTACGACGGTCGTCTCGCGGACCCCGACGCGTGGCGCGAGCACGACCCGGACTTCGATCCCCACGGGTTCGCCAGGCGGTTCCGGCTGGTGCTCGAGGGGGAAAGTACGCTTTCCGAATCGGCAATCGAAGACGCCCTCGGCACTCCGCCGCGGCAGTTCTGGGAATTCACCGAGAAACCCGAGGAGCGCTGGGCCTGGGATCACGTTCCACTGGTCTGGTTGCCGAAATGAGTCCATTCCAGGAACGCGGCGAATCCAGTCGAAACGCAGACACGAGATACAGATGAAGAAAACCGTCATCGCACCCGGACAAGGCACGATTGAATCGGACGTCATCGACGAACCGCAAATTTCGCTCGCAGTGGCAACGCATCACGACACGCACACGCACGTCGAGATCAACGGCCTCGTCTACCCTGAGGGGAACGTTCGTGAGCAGACTCGACAGATGCTGGGCCTCGTTGAAAAGATACTCGAGGACCTCGAGGGGTCGATGCACGACATCGTGAAGTTTCGATGGTTCGTTCGCGAGGATGTCCTCGATGACGAAACCAGAGGAACGATTCACGAGGTCCGATCGGACTTCATCGACTATCCTCACTACCCGGCTAGTTGCATGGTCGGGGTTGCCAGTCACAACGTCGACGGAGCCCTCGTAGAACTCGAAGTGCGGGCGACGATTCCCACCGACGGCGAGTGGACAGTTCGAACGATTACCGGCGACGAATAACCAATGACGGAGAAATCACCACGATCCGCGACCAGCTCGACGCGCACCGACTCCCTGACCGACCTCGAGTCGCTCACTGACCCGGCCCGGTTCCGAGACCGCGACGACGTTCACTACGAGGAACGCACCGAGACCCACGCCGACGAGAACCACTGCCGCGCCCACAGTCGCGGGATGGCCGTCGTCGGGGTCACCGCCGCCGACGGCTCGGTTCTGATCGCCACCCACCTCGAGGAGCCCGTCGCCCTGTTGCCGAACGCTCACATTGAGGACGAAGACGACGACTGGCTCGCGGCGGCCGATCGAGCGATCGAACGACTCACGGACGAGCCCGTCGACGTCGGCCGTCCAGTTCGCGTTCGATCGGTCGAGCACGTCGTCGAGGGCGACGACACGGCCCACACCTCGAGTCACACCGTCGTGTTCGAGGCCTCCCCGGAAGCGGACGGGGCGACGGCGGCCGATCTCACCGCCAGGACGACCTGCAGCTGGGACGCCGGGTGGTACACCTCGTTCCCCGACGGCTGTGACGAAACGCCCGAGCGGCCGGCGGCGGACGTTCGACTGTTCCTCGAGTGACGACCTCGAGTAAAGCCGTCCTCGGGTGAGGGAACTACCGCTTCGAGCGAGAAAACGCGAGCTTTCAAACCCTGGCCCCCCAACGAAGGGTATGGGACTGCTCGACGGACTGCGATCCGTACTCGGCATCCGCGCCGAATCGGACGCCAGCCGGGACGCCAACCCCGAGGACCTCTTCGGGATGAGCACCGCGTATCTGACGATGGAAGCCGACCTCGGCTACGACTCCGCCGACGCGGGCGCGCTCTGTTTCGCCGGTGTCGACTCGAGCAGCTTTCGCGACGCCGTCGAGAACGTCGAAGCAATCCTCGAGGCCGGCAGCGAAGACACCGGCACCGACTTTCGCGTCACCGAGGACGACCACGGCTACCACTGGGTCGTCCTCGAGGACTCGGATCCGGAGGACCTGATCACCAGCCTCCACTTCGCGGCGGACACGTTCATCGAGGAAGGCTACGGCTCGCGGCTGCTCGCGGCCGTCTTCGCCTATCGAAACGACAGCGGACCGGCCTACTGGATCTACTCCTTCCGGCGCGGCGCGTACTACCCCTTCGCGCCGCGGGCCGGCCGCGAGCGCGATTCGGGCACCGAGTTCAAACTCGAGTCCGTCCTGGACGGCGAACTCGAGATCGAACCCGACAAGGAGTACTGGTATCCCCTGTGGCCGAGTACGAGCGGGCGTCACCCCTGGGAGTAGCGCGCTCGCCGGGGGCGTGTGATCCACGACTCGAGACTCGGGACTCGAGAGTCGGGCCGAGAACGGGGCGGGACCTTTTTCTCGTCTCGGCGGGACGTGGCGGTCGATGGCAATGGACCTCGAGTCGATCCCGGGCGTCGGCGCGAAGACCGCCCGTGCACTGGACGAACTCGACGACCCCGAGCGGGCCCTCGAGAACGGCGACGTGGCCGCGCTCGCCAGCGCGCCCGGCGTCACCGTCGGCCGGGCCGCTCGCATCGCCCGCGGGGCGATCCGACGCGAACACGACGACCCCGGCGGCTTCCTCGCGACCGACCGCGCACGCGAGATTTACCGACAGGTACTCTCCCTGTGTCAGGATCGAACGGTGACCGACTACGCGGCCCACCGCCTCGAGACCCTGTACCCCAGCCCCAGGCGCTCGCGCATTGAGGAGGTGCAGGACTTCTCTCGTCAGGCGATCGAACGCGACCCCGATCCGGTCGTGCTCGAGGCCCTCGAGGGCGTCGAACCGCTCGAGCGGCCCGGCGACGTTCGCGTCCGGGACCGCTGTCTGGCAACGACCGACGCCGAGCGCTACGCCGAAGCCCGTGAGGCGATTCCCGAGATCTCCGTCGAAATCGTCGAGGACGCCCAGGGGCTGGCCGAACTGGCGAGAGGGTATTCGACGGTGGTCGCGATCGACGAGTCCTTCGCCGGCGTCGAGGTCGAGGGGGACGTACAGGTTCGCCCGGATGCGCTCGCGGACCCCGCCGACGTGGTTCCGGAGCGTCCACTCGCGTTCTTCGCCCGCAACCGGGAGCGACTGCGGGCAGCGGTCGCGGTTCATCGTGCGGTCGGCGGTAGTGGCGACACCGATTCGCAACTGGACGCGACGGTCGACCTCGACGCCCTCGAGAACGGCCTCGAGCGCCTCGACGACGACGGTACCGTCGCCGGCGACCCCGAACTCGATCGGTTGACGGTCGCCGTCGACGACCTCGACGCGGTCGCGGGCGTCGCCGAGAGCGTCGCCAACGACCGACTCCGCGGGGCGATCGAGGCACGAGACGTGACCATCGAGGGTGCCGACCTGCTCTCGCTCGTCGAGCGCGGTGCCGGCGTCGACTCGCTGCTCTCCCGGGAACTCGCCGACGAGTTCGCCGCGGCGGTCGAGGCCGCCCGCGAGCACCTGATCGACGCCCTCGACCTGGACGTCGGCGAGGCCGAACTCGCCCGCCACGTCTTCGACGACGAACCGACCTTTCCCGTCGAACGCGGCGAGAACGCCACGGCACGGCTTCGCGAGGAACTCACCGTCGCCCGGGACCGACGGGCGGCCCAGCTCAAACGCGACCTGGCGGCCGACCTCGCCGCCCAGCGTGAGGGCGCCCACGACCTGGTTCGCACGGCACTCGAGCTCGACGTCGAACTCGCCGTCGCCCGCTTCTCACGGGACTTCGAGTGTACGATGCCCGAGTTCGTCTGGGACGGCGACGACGGCTACGGGGAAACCGGATTCGCCATCGAGGGCGGCCGCTCGCCCGTCCTCGAGGAGCCACTCGAGGAAATCGAACCCGTCGACTACGCGGTGTCGGGTACCACCCTGCTCTCGGGGGTCAACAGCGGCGGGAAGACCTCGACGCTCGACCTGGTCGCGAGCGTCGTCGTCCTCGCACACATGGGCCTACCCGTTCCCGCCGAAGGGCTCCGGCTGCGCCGCTTCGACGACGTACACTACCACGCCAAGACCCAGGGAACCCTCGACGCCGGGGCGTTCGAGTCCACCGTCCGGGAGTTCGCGGACCTCGCCACCGGCGGCGAGGGGTCGCTCGTTCTCGTCGACGAACTCGAGAGCATCACCGAACCCGGGGCGAGCGCGAAGATCATCGCCGGCATCCTCGAGGCGCTCGCCGAGAACGGCGCCACGGCCGTCTTCGTCTCCCACCTGGCCGGGGAAATCCGGGAGATGGCCGCCATCGACGTGGCCGTCGACGGCATCGAGGCCGTCGGCCTGGTCGATGGCGAACTCGAGGTCAACCGGTCGCCGGTCAAGGACCACCTCGCGCGGTCGACACCCGAGTTGATCGTCGAGAAGCTGGCCCAGGAGGGGAACGCCGCGTTCTACGACCGGTTGCTCGAGAAGTTCGAGTGACCGCGGTCAGGGGGCGACCACGAGGTCGGAGAGCGACCACGACACGAGGTCGGGTCATCCGCGAGGCTCGCTCGAGGGTCGAGCCGCGGTCTCGGTGGCGGCCGCCCGCATCCCCCGATACCCCGCGACGGCGACGAGGGTGCTGGCGAGGGCGGCGACGTAGAGGCCGGGTTCCGGCGAGACGGTGACGTAGTGGGCGGGGTAGCCGACGGCGAAGACGTTCTCGAGGGAGGTGTAGATCACGCCCAGCGACAGGAGCGTCAGGACGCCCACAGCCGCAGTCACTTTGGCCTCGAACGCGGTCCACTCGCGCAGGGTTACCAGTCCGAGGGCGACGAAACCGGCGACCGGGACGGCGTATCCCATGCCCGTGAATCCGTTCGTCGTCGTCGATATGTCGAGCACGTCGATGCTGGCCCAGGGGAGGAACGCGCTGACGACGAGGCACGCGCCACCGAGGGCAGCCAGACGCTCGTTTCCGTCCGCAGGTACGTCGATCATCGATCCGTTCTGGCCCCGGCGTCGTATATAAAGTCGTGGACGCTGTGTCGGTGATTGCGTACCAATATCCCGTTTCGACGGTCTCGAGCGGTGAGAACCCGGCTTCACGCCGAAAACG
Organism: Saliphagus sp. GCM10025317; assembly: GCF_042663665.1. NCBI lineage: Archaea > Methanobacteriati > Methanobacteriota > Halobacteria > Halobacteriales > Natrialbaceae > Saliphagus > Saliphagus sp. GCM10025317. The sequence continues at coordinate 116,416 of NZ_JBHTAQ010000005.1, read as the reverse complement.
ACCGCAAACAACTAAGTAGCTTCGAGGGCGTGGTGAAAGTGATGACTGGCGACCCCGAAGAGGGGATGTTGTCGTGGGACGAATCCGTGTTCAGGAACGAGCACGTCTTCGAGATCGATTACGTCCCCGAGACGTTCCGCCACCGCGATTCGCAGATGCAGAGTCTCACGTACGCGCTGCGACCTGCGGTCCGGGGCTCGCGCCCGCTAAACGTGATGGTCCGCGGACCGCCGGGAACAGGGAAGACCACGGCGATTCAGAAGCTGTACGACGAGGTCGGCGCCCAGACCCGGGACGTCCAGACGATCCGGGTCAACTGCCAGGTCAACTCGACGCGGTACTCCGTCTTTTCGCGACTGTTCGAGGGCTGTTTCGACTACGAACCCCCGTCGTCGGGCATCTCTTTCAAGAAGCTCTTCGGCCAGATCGCCGAGAAACTCGTCGAGGACGACCGCGTGCTCGTCGTCGCGCTCGACGACGTCAACTACCTCTTCTACGAGAACGAGGCGTCTGATACGCTCTACTCGCTGCTGCGCGCCCACGAGGAACACCCGGGGGCGAAGATCGGCGTCATCGTCGTCTCCTCGGACCCGGCGCTCGAGGTGATCGACGCCCTGGACACCCGCGTCCAGAGCGTCTTCCGGCCCGAGGACGTCTACTTCCCGGTGTACGACCAGCCGGAGATCGTCGACATCCTCCACGAGCGCGTCACGCGCGGGTTCCACGACGGCGTCGTCGCCACAGACGTTCTGGAGCGGGTCGGCTCGCTCACGGCCAAGAGCGGCGACCTCCGGGTGGGGATCGACCTCCTCAGGCGAGCCGGACTCAACGCCGAGATGCGGGCGAGCCGAACCGTCGAACTCGAGGACGTCGAGAAGGCCTACGAGACGTCGAAGTACATCAACCTCTCCAGAAGCCTCAACAGCCTGAGTGAGAACGAACGAGCGCTCCTCGAGGTACTCGTCGACCACGACGGCTCACAGGCTGGCGAGGTGTACGAGCGGTTCAGCGAGGAGACAGACCTCGGCTACACCCGCTATTCGGAAATCGTCAACAAGCTCGACCAGCTCGGCCTCATCGACGCCGAGTACGCCGAGATCGACGGGCGTGGACGGTCGCGGTCGCTGACGCTCTCGTACGAACCCGAGGCGATTCGGGAGCGACTCGAGTGAGTTACCGGTCGCCTATTCGTCCATCCGCCGCCAGCGTGTGCCACCCACCGCCTCGCCCACCCGAACGGTGAGGCACCAACTCAGTGCCAATCGGTCGTCCGACGCCGAGTAGCGACGACTCGGCGTCAGTTCGTCCGTCCGCGTTGATCCTCGAGGGGCTCGAGGTCGGCCGTCGCCGGCGTCGACGTGGGCTCTTGCTCAGCGAGCGCTGGCGATCCGACGGCTGGCGACGATTCGTCGGTTTCACCGCCCGCTCGAACGGCGCTAAGTTGCTCGCCGGCGGCCGAACGGACGAAGTTCCAGCCGTCCTGGACGAACGGGACGGGGTCGTCCGCGACGGCGTAGTCGAACCGGGGCTCTCGAACCATCGACGTGGCGACGTCGCTGACGGCGGAGAGAAACGAGGGGCGTTCGACCAGCGGGTAGTCCTCGGCCAGGATGCTGTGGAGGTGACAGAGTTCGCCTCGGAGCAGGTGACCGCCGATGCCGACCTCGTAGTCGGGCTGGCTGATCGGTTCGCCACGGGCGAGTTGCCAATAGTAGTAGGGGAAGTCGGCGCCCGCACGCACGGAGAACGGGAGCGACGACCAGAACCGTGGGTTGATCTCCATCAGTTCGAACGAGCCCGTCTCGGGGTTGCGCAGGAACTCGACCATCGCCAGGCCGTGCCACTCGAGTTCGTCCAGCAGCGCGAGGCCGGCCGCCTCGAGTTCGGGGATGTCGGTCGACTCGCGGTAGGCGCTGGGACCACCGCTGTACTTGTAGCCCCGTTTCTGGCAGTGCTGGAAGGTGGCGACCGCCTCCCCCTCGTCGTACAGCGCGAAGAAGCCGTACTCCCGGGAGTCGGGGACGTACTCCTGGACGATGGGGACGTGGCCCCACTCGTTGAGCGACGATTCGACCGCCGGCGGGGTGCCGGGTTCGTGATAGACGGTCGAGCCGATGTCGCTGAGTCCGGCGTCGTGGCCGAGGTATTCGGGAGCGGCGACGGTGTAGCGAGGCTTGATGATCGTCTCGCGCGACCAGTCGTCCCACTCGTCGAGCAGGGTCGTCTCGGGCGTCTCGACGCCGGCGCGCTCGGCGGCCGCGAAGAGTTCGACCCGGTCTTGCACCTGCCGCAGGGTCTCGAAGTCCGGCCACGGCGTCGCGACGTGCTCGGCGAAGGCGTCCCTGTTCGCCGCGAGCGTGTAGACGTCCTCCTCGCGGACGGGGATGATCGTCTCGACGCCAGGTCGGGCCGCGAGCGAAAGGAGGACGTCCCCGTAGGCCTCGATGTCCGACCGCGGGTCGGGGAGCGTGACGAATCGATCGCAGTACCTCGAGACGGAGCCGGGCGTCGTCCGATCCTCGGAGCCGACGATGGTGTAGATCCCGCGCGGCTCGAGCGACCGCAGACAGGCGACGGTGCTAGGGGCCGTGATACCGGGAACGATGACGCGTTCCCGCGCCTCGCGTGGTTGGTCGTGCGCAGCCGATTGCATACGCGTTGGAGGGGGCCACGAGGGTATTGTTATGGGTCCGTTACCCTCGTATGGCTGCCCTACCGGGGCGAAAACCGACCCTCGAGGACCGAGTCTCGAGAGGACTCACGCGTGCTCGAGGCTCTGGCGATAGCTCTCGGCGTGTTCGATGGCGCCCTCGAGGCGATCTGCCGTCTCGGCGTCGGACTCGCGTCGTGCCTGCCTGAGCGCGTTGAGGTGCTCGTCGAAGACGGCGTGGTCGGCTTCGCCCTCGCTGGCGGCGATTTCGGCGAAGGCGGCCGCCGTGTCTCGAATAACGTCCCGCACGTCGTCGCCGGCGGTCTCGGTCGCCAGCTCGAGGTCGGCTCGAGCCTGCTGTAAGTCGGCGTCGCGGCTGGAACTGGACATACGTTCTCGACGACGACCGGCGTCAAAGACGTGGGGGCGGCATATGCGCGGCGGCTTCGGTCGGCGGGCCCGCCAACCGTAGCCGTCAGACGAGCGGCTTACGTAGCCCGAGCCCCTGGTCACGGATACGATGAGCGACACTCGAGGCCCCCTCCAGCCGGATCGACCCGAGGCCGCGAAACCGTTCGCGGTCGACGCCCCGTTCGAGCCCGCGGGCGACCAGCCCGAGGCGATCGAGCAGCTGGCGGCGGGCTTCGCCGACGGCATGGACCGCCAGACGCTGCTCGGCGTGACGGGGTCGGGCAAGACTAATACCGTCTCGTGGGTGATGGAAGAGGTCCAGGAGCCGACGCTGGTCATTGCCCACAACAAGACCCTGGCCGCCCAGCTCTACGAGGAGTTCCGGAACCTGTTCCCCGACAACGCCGTCGAGTACTTCGTCTCCTACTACGACTACTACCAGCCCGAGGCCTACGTCGAGCAGACCGACACATACATCGACAAGGACGCCTCGATCAACGACGAGATCGACCGTCTCCGTCACTCGGCGACCCGGTCCCTGCTCACCCGGGACGACGTGATCGTCGTCGCCTCGGTCTCGGCCATCTACGGACTCGGTGACCCGCGAAACTACGTCGAGATGGCGATGCGCCTCGAAACGGGCGAGGAGATCGGACGCGACGACCTCCTGAAGCGACTCGTCGATCTGAACTACGAGCGCAACGACGTCGACTTCTCCCAGGGGACGTTCCGGGTTCGCGGGGACACCATCGAGATCTTCCCGATGTACGGCCGCTACGCCGTCCGCGTCGAGTTCTGGGGCGACGAGATCGACCGCATGCTCAAAGTTGACCCGCTCGAGGGCGAGGTCAAGAGCACCGAACCCGCCGTCCTCGTCCACCCCGCCGAGCACTACTCGATGCCCGAGACTCGTCTCGAGCAAGCCGTCGAGGAGATTCGGGACGACCTCGACTCGCGGATTTCGTACTTCGAGCGCAAGGGCGACCTGCTCGCCGCCCAGCGAATCGAGGAACGAACCACGTTCGACCTCGAGATGATGGAGGAGACGGGCTATTGCTCGGGCATCGAGAACTACTCGGTGTACCTCGACGACCGCGACCCCGGCGACACGCCCTACACCCTGCTGGATTACTTCCCGGACGACTTCCTCACCGTAGTCGACGAGTCTCACGTCACCCTGCCCCAGGTTCGGGGCCAGTACGCCGGCGACAAATCTCGGAAGGACTCGCTGGTCGAGAACGGCTTTCGACTCCCGACCGCCTACGACAACCGCCCGCTCACGTTCGAGGAGTTCGAGGAGCGAACCGACAAGACGCTGTACGTCTCCGCGACGCCGGGCGACTACGAGCGCGAGGAGAGCGACCAGATCGTCGAACAGATCGTTCGCCCCACCCACCTCGTCGACCCCGAGGTCGAAGTCGCCCCCGCGACGGGCCAGGTCGACGACCTCATGGATCGCATCGACGCCCGAATCGACCGCGACGAGCGTACCCTCGTGACGACGCTGACCAAACGGATGGCCGAGGACCTGACCGAGTACCTCGAGGAGGCGGGCGTCGACGTCGCCTACATGCACGACGAGACGGATACCCTCGAGCGCCACGAAATCGTGCGCTCTCTCCGCCTCGGGGAGATCGACGTCCTCGTCGGCATCAACCTCCTGCGGGAGGGCCTGGACATTCCCGAGGTCTCCCTCGTGGCGATTCTGGACGCCGACCAGGAGGGGTTCCTCCGATCCGAAACGACGCTCGTCCAGACGATGGGGCGGGCGGCCCGGAACGTCAACGGCGAGGTCGTGCTATACGCCGACGAGGTCTCGAACGCGATGGAGTCGGCCATCGATGAGACCCGCCGCCGCCGCGAGATTCAACGCGAGTTCAACGAAGAACACGGCCACGAACCGATGACCATCGAGAAGGAAGTCGGCGAGACAAATCTCCCGGGGAGCAAGACCGACACCTCGAGCGTCGCCGGCACGGACCTCGAGGATGAGGAGGACGCCGCCCGCTACGTCGCCGAACTCGAAGATCGGATGCAGGAGGCGGCGAGCAATCTCGAGTTCGAACTCGCCGCGGACATCCGGGATCGGTTGCGGGAGGTTCGAGATGAGTTCGACCTCGAGGGGAAGGACGAGGGGGTCGCCCCGCCGGCCGAGGAGTTCTAGCGGTTCAGCCCTCGCTGGCGCTCACTCGATGACGTCGAACTCCTCGCATCCACACTCACAGCCCGTTCGCCGGCCGATCGGCTGGACCGTCCCGTCGGGCCACAACTGGGCGGCGTAAACGTTCGAACAGGATCGGCAGGCGGCAGCGACCTTTCGTTTTCCGTTGTCTTCGACGTCGCTTTCGTTATCGACTCCATCCGGTCGCGGCCCGGTCCGCGAGGAGGGATCGACGTTCGTCTTCGACCGTGGCAGCTCGGCCATAGTATTCCCCACCACAGGAACAAAGAAAGCCAGACTGCTTTGAGTTAGAAGTCCCTTATATACCCGAGGATAGAATTACGATCGCTTGAGGCCCTCGGCCCGTTCCGAAGAGACGGTGAGCGTATTTCTGGTGAGGTTGTTCGTTGCCCGACGGAGCCGCTGTGAGACGGCGTTGGTCGAGATGTCGAGGGCGTCCGCCAGTTCGGCGATTTGCGTCTCTCGCGGAACCGCGAAGTAGCCCATCTCGAGTGCGGTGACCATCGCCTCCCGTTGCTGGGGCGTCAGGTCGTACTCACGCTCCTTCGGATCCGTTGACTCGTAGAGCCGCTGGAGTTCGAAGGAGTAACCCTGTTCGTCGAAGTAGTGCTGGAACGACTCGAGTCGTCCCTGGCCGACGAACTGGAGTTTGAGATACCAGGTTCCGTTCGTCGCTGCTGCCTCCTGGACGATACCGTGTTGGTCGACGACCTGGTCGATCAGTTCCTGGACGCGTTCGGTCCAGTGGACGTTGAAGTAGCCGACGTTACCGGTACGATCGATCGTCTTCAGTTTTGTAACCGAAGAATCAGCCCGTATGGCCGTTTCCGCCGCATCGAGGTCGTCCGCGGTCACCCACAGGAACGGCATGACCCACTCGCGGCTGTGCGTGGCGAGGCGTTCGACCTCGAGCGTGAGGTCCGGGACCGTCTCGAGTGCCTCCTCGAGGGCAAACGCCTCGGCCGGGAGCGTGAATTCGGTTACGATGCTCATGCGGCGACTGATGGGTCCGACCCGTATAAGGAGTCGCCAGGAATCCGCCACTGGACCGTCGAGACCGCCAGATCGGTGATCCCACACTCCCCTCCACTCTCCTACCCCGACACTCGAGCGCGTCTCACTCGAACCCACTCACCAGCGTCGCGAGCCACTGGGCTGGATCGCCGCGGCGACGGACCTCGACTCGCTCGACCCATTTCACCCACTGGAAGCCGCGGCGACCGGGCGCCACGAGTCGCATCGGTGCTCCGTGACCGTGGCTCAGCGGTTCGCCGCCGACGTGCGTCGCGAGCAGCGCCGCCCGCGCCTCCTCGATCGGGAGCGACCACCGGTAGCCGGTCACCGAGACGAACCGGACGTATCGGGCGTCCGCCCGGGCACCGGCCGCCTCGAGCAGGTCGTCGACGCGAATGCCGTTCCAGCGCTGAACGGTGTACCAGCCGCTCGTGCAGTCGAGGAGTACTTCTTCGGAACTGTCCGGGACCAGCTCGTCGGCGCCGTACTCGAGGGACGTCTCGACCTCACCCTGGACGGACAGCGTCCACTCAGCAAGGTCGATCGGGTCTGGATCGTCCGCGACCCACGAGGTGACCGGGAAGCTCGCGTTCCCGTCGCCGCGTCGCGGCTGTGAGCCCGTGAACCGCCGGTCGGCGCCGCGGGTCTCGAGGAGTCGGTTGGTGGTCTCCTGGACCCGATAGGCGGCGGCCCCGCCAAGCAGAAGCGCCCCGTAGGCGAGCGTCGTTCGGCGACGGTCGAAGTCGCCCCGCTGCGGGAGACGAAACCGGGTCGTGAGGTGCCACGCCATCAGGAGAACGAGCGCGAGGCCGAACCCGACGTGAACGCTCAGCAGGGTCCAGTACGCGATGCGGACGTCCGCGCCGAACACCCAGACGACGCCCGTGCCGACTGCGCCCGTCGCCGCGATCAGGGTAAGTACCGAAAGAACGGTGGAGCGACGCCACAGCCGTCGATCGGTCAGTCGGTGGCGAACCCTGGCGAGTTTGAACCCCAGGAAGACGACGAGCGTCAGGCCGAGGATCCGGTGGAGCCAGAAGAGCGGCCATCCCTCCGGCCCGCCGACGGTGAACGAGAGCAGTCCCGAGGCCGCCTCGAGTACGACGATGGCGAAGATCGACCAGTCGACGAGGCGCGGCGGTGGCCTGAGGGCGTCGACAGCACTTCGACCGAGAGCCGCAGGGCTGCGCTCCATACGCGATGTTACGGGCTCGCACGGCAAGAAGGGGTACGCCCGATCCGAAAGACCGGGTTATCGAAGACGAACGAATCGGAAACGCGGGACTCGAGCGATCCGAAGTCAGTCGTCGCAAGGGGCTTCCCGGCGCTGGGTGCCGGCGAACGGCTTGGCAGAGATGTTCTTACGACCGGCGTCGAGTTCCGAGAGGACGTACACGAGACCGACGAGCAGGACTGCGCCGAGAGGCACCAGGACGAACGGCGAGAGGCCGAACAGACCGTACGCCAGGTAGACGATCAGTGCGACGAAGATCACCGTGACCGCGTAGTACAGCTGGGTCCGGACGTGGTCGATGTGATCGGCACCGGCAAACGTTGAGGAGAGGATCGTCGTGTCCGAGATGGGCGAGCAGTGGTCGCCGAAGATGGCCCCCGAGAACACGGTCCCGACGGCGAGTGCCAGCACTTCCGGCGAGCCGTTGCCGACCTCGTAGGCCAGCGGGATGGCGACCGGCGTCACGATCCCCATCGTCCCCCACGAGGTGCCGATCGAGAATGCGATCACGGCGGTCGTCAGCAACACGACGACCGGCAGCAGCGTCGGCGTGATGAAGCCGGCAGCGATGTCGGTGACATACTGGCCGGTCTGGAGTTCGCTCGCAACGGTGCCAATCGACCACGCCAGGACGAGAATGCTCACGGCAGTGAGCATGATTCCGAACCCGTCCAGGACGGTCTCCATCGACTCCTCGAGATCCATCACCCCGTAGTACAGTGACATCGCGACGGCGGTCGCGACCATGGCGAACGAGCCCCAGACGAGCGCGCCCGTGAAGTTCACGTTGTCCACGAGGGTGATGAGCGCGTCGCCACCGGATGCGGCCTCGGCGGGCGTGACCCCGGCGGCCTGGAAGCCGGTGATCGTCGCCCCGCCCATGACCACAATTACCAGGGCCGCGACCGGCACGACGAACGTCCGAACGAGCGGATCGTTGACGACCGGTTCGCCGAGGTCCTCCTTCATGCTCTGGAGCGGCGTGGCGTCCTCGCGTGTTACGTTACCCGTCTCCCTGGCGCGCGTTTCCGCGGTGAGCATCTCCCCGAAGTCCCGGCGGGTGAGGACGACGATCAGGACCATCAATAGGGCCAGCAGGCAGTAGACGTTGAACGGGATCGACCAGAGGAACGTCGCCACGGCCGAGGGCGTTTCGCCATCGATCTGTTCGTATTCGGTCTGGATGAGGCTGATTTGGAACGCGACCCAGCTCGAGATACCGAACGTCGCCACCGGCGCGGCCGTCGAGTCGAGGATGTAGGCCAGTTTCTCGCGAGACATTCGCATCTCGTCGGCGATGTCCTTCACCGCCGAACCGACGATGGCCGTGTTGGCGTAGTCGTCGAAGAACCACACCAGCCCGAGCAGCCACGCGGCCAGGCCGACCCGCCGGTGGGAGTCGACGCGATCCGTTGCGGCGCGGGCAATGGCGATCGAGCCGCCCATCCGCCAAACCAACGCGATACCGGCACCCAGCAGGAACGTGAACGTGATGATCTCGGCGTGGAACGTGTCGTCCCCGAACGAGGCGACGATCCAGCCGAACGCTTCGACCACGCCCACCACCGGGACGGCGGCGATATCGAGAGCGCTCGATGCGTTATCCCAGGCGACGATCATGCCCCCGGACCAGACGCCGAGAAACAGCGAGAGCATGGCCCGACGGGTGAGGATGGCGAGCAGGATCGCCAGCAACGGCGGCAGGAGCGACCACGCGCCGAACGGGTGTGGTTGTACCATGTACACACGGAGCACGCTATTAGTATTTAAACGATGCGTAATCGCAATCTTCGCGTCACTGACAAACTAACAACCCTGCTTCGCGGAGAAGAACGCTCGAGCGCGCTTACTCGAGCAACAGGAGTTCGGGATTCTCGAGGTACCGCATGACCTCGTTGGTGAACGCCGCGCCCTCGGCGCCGTCGATGAGGCGGTGGTCGAACGACAGCGAGAGCGTCATGACCGAGCGGGGTTCGATCGATTCGTTGCCCTCGTCGTCGGTGACGACGCGTGGCTTGCGCTTGATTTCGCCAACCGCGAGGATGCCGGCCTCGGGGTAGTTGAGAATCGGCGTGGCGTACTCGCCGCCGATACCGCCGATATTCGTGATGGTGAACGTCGAGCCCCGGAGTTCGTCCGGGCTAATGGTGCGCTCGCGGGCCTTCGTCACCAGTTCGTCCGTCTCCGAGGAGAGCTGGAGCATGCCCTTGTGGTCGGCGTCCTCGACGACCGGTACCATCAACCCGGCGTCGGTCGCGGCCGCGACGCCGATGTTGTAGTAGTTGCGGTGGACGATTTCCTGGTTCTCGTCGTCGATCATCGCGTTCATCTCCGGGAACTCCTTGAGCGCCGCGACGACCGCCTTCATGATGAACGGCATGTAGGTCAGCCGAATGCCCTGCTCCTCGGCGGTCGGCTTCAGCCGCTCACGGGTTTCGACCAGCTTCGTTACATCGACCTCGTCGTGGTGGGTGACGTGCGGTGCCGTGTACTTCGAGCGCTCCATCGCGTTCGCGATGGTCTTGCGGACGCCCTTGAACGGCTCGCGAGTCTCCCGCGGGCCGGTCTCGCCGGTCGCGACTGCGGCGGCGTCGGCCTCCTGGGCGCGCTGCTGGGCCTCGGCGTACTCCATCACGGCCTCGGGCGTGACAAACGCCTCGCCGTCGCGCTCTTCGGTCGCAGGGACGGCGTTGATATCGACGCCCTGCTCCTCCGCGACGCGGCGAGTGGCGGGAGCGGCCAGCGTGCGGTCGCGGTCGGCCGATTCGACGGACGGAGCGCTCGAGGCGCTCGTCCCAGTTCCCGTTCCCGTCTCGGTCTCGGTCTCGCCGTGGGCCCCCGCGGCAGCGTCGACGCCACCGGTGCCTTCGGTCGGTTCCGCCGGAGCGGTCTCGGCGGATTCGGTGCCACTGTCGCTCGAGCCACCTGCACCCGCAGCTGCCTCGACGTCACCTTCAGTGACTCGGCCGCCCGGGCCGCTACCCTGCACCGTCGAGATGTCGACGCCCTGCTCGCGGGCGAGTTTGCGAACTCGCGGCGGGGCGAAGACGCGGCCCTCGGGGACGTCGACGGACTCGGCGTCGGCCGCTGCGTCCGCGGAGTCGGTCTCGGCCGAACTCGAGTCGGCCGTCTCCGCTTGGTCAGCGGCTGCTTCGGTTTCCGTTTCGGCGCTCGCCTCCTCTGCCTCGTCCGCCTCGCCCTCGACGTTGAACGTGATAATCACGTCACCGACCGGGACCATTTCACCCTCCTCGGCGCGAAGTTCCGCGACTGTGCCGTTGTACGGCGAGGGAACCTCGACCAGCGCCTTGTCGGTCTCGACCTCGGCGACCGGCTGGTCCTCGCTGACCGTGTCGCCGGGTTCGACCAGCCACGAGACCAGTTCACCCTCGGCCACGCCCTCGCCCACGTCGGGAAGTTTGAATTCGCGCATACGTCGCCTTCACGGTTCGCTCACATACGGTTTTCGTTACCCTTTCGATTCGCACATATATTGCTCGGGACAGAACGGTGGTTCGTTCGTCGATTCGCTCGATCGAACTAGCTGCCGACCCGTGCCCGAACGGATTGTGACGGGGAGTTCGACTACAATCGCCGGCGACGCGCCAGCAACCCGGCTATCAGAAGCAGGGCGAAAATCGCCACTGCCGGTGATCGTTCGAGGGAATCGTCACTCTCTGCAGCGACGTCGCCACGGTACAGGACAATCTCGGGCGCCGGATCGTCGCCGATCGTCCAGACGTAGATCTGCTGTGCGTGCGTCACAGTGTCGGCCTTATCCCGATTGACGGTCCAGTTCTCCCACCGTTCGGCGGGTACCGCGACCCGGAACTCGTCGCCCGACTCGAGTGCAGCAGCGAACCCGGGCCCGATCCGGATGCGATCATCGTCAGTCGTCGGGATGTCAGTCCACTGGACGCTGTAGCGGATCGTTATGGTTTCCGCGTCGTCGCCTCGGGGAACCGAGTAGCCTCTCCTGGGGTGCTCGACCGCGTCGGAATCGAGGTCGTTGGCAGCCATCGCGTCCTGAACGATTTCCTCGCCACGGAACCACGCTATGTCCAGCGTTTCGTTGCGCGCTCGCTGGAGTTCTGCAGTCGATCTCGCCTCGTAGCTGATCTCAACGCGGACTTGAGCGGCGTCCGGTGCTTTCGGGGTAATTTTGACCACGTACGTTGCATTCTCGGGTGGCTCTCCATGGCCGTCCCCACTTTGACCGCCGACCGCAGGTGATTCGTCCGGCGATGCGGCGATGGCATGACCGGACGCGAATCCGAGCACGATCAGGGCAACGACGAGCACACCGATACAGACGAGTGCGTACTCGAGGGGGCGACGGTGTCGATCTTTCATTCGTATAGGATCCCACCTAGTAACTTTCTGTCTTGGTGTTGGTTTTTGTGACCAACAGAAGATCTCATCTTGTATAGATTATCTATCGTTCATTTAAGTGTTGTTGGAAAATGTCGTCAATTAGACGGAGTACGGTCTAAATTACCGTAGCAAATCGAACGAAGAGGTGAGTGAAGCCGATTGATCAGTTCATAGCCCGCCTCGAAACCAATCCAGACCGACGCAGTCGGCGTTCCTGAACGCACAGGGTCGCTTCCGGCGACCCTAAAAATCCATCGCGTCCCGAATTCCCGTCTCGATGCGGGCCGGTTCGGGCAAGTAGTAGTCCTCGAGCGCGTACAGCGGGAACGGCGTGTCGAAGCCGCTGATGCGCTGGATCGGCGCCTCCTGGTACATCAGGGCCTCCTCCTGGATGGTCGCCGCAATCTCGGCGCCCATGCCGTTCGTCTTCGGCGCCTCGTGGACGACCGCACCGCGGCCGGTCTTCTTGAACGACTCGACGATGGTGTCGATGTCCAGCGGGGAGACCGTCCGGAGGTCGACGACCTCGACGTCGATTTCGCCCTCGAGGTTCTCGGCGGCCTCGAGCGTCGGGCGGGTCATCGCGCCGTAGGTGAACACCGAAATGTCGGACCCCTCGCGGCGAACGGCCGCCTCGCCGATCGGGACCTCGTAGGACTCGTTTGGCACTTCTTCGCGGAATGCCCGGTAGATGAGCTTGGGCTCGAGGAAGATGACCGGATCGGGCGAGCGAATCGCACTCGTGAGCAGTCCCTTCGTGTCGTATGGCGTCGACGGGATGACCACCTTGAGGCCGGGCTGGTGGACGAACATCGCTTCGCTCGATTCGGAGTGGTGTTCAGGCGCTCGGATCCCGCCGCCGTAGGGCGCACGAATGACCATCGGACAGGTGAAGCGACCGCGCGAGCGCGTTCGCAGGCGCGCGGCGTGGGAGACGATCTGGTCGAAGGCGGGGTAGATGAACCCGAGGAACTGCATCTCGGGGACGGGCCGGAGCCCGTAGGCAGCCATGCCGATGGCCGTCCCGACGATGCCCGACTCGGCGAGTGGCGTGTCGATGACCCGGTCCTCGCCGAACTCGTCGTAGAGCCCTTCCGTCGCGCGGAAGACCCCGCCGTTCTTCCCGACGTCCTCGCCCATGACGACGACGTCTTCGTCCCGTTCCATCTCCTGACGCAGTCCGTCGCGGACCGCCTGTACCAGCGTGAGGTTTTCAGATTCTGCTGCCATGTTAGTCCTCCAGTAGCGCGTCGTCTCCGTACTGTTCGCGAATCCGTTCGAACCACTCGCGTTGTTCCGCGAGCCGTCGCGGCATCTCGGCGTAGACCTTCGAGAAGATTTCCTCGGGGTCCGGCCGCTCGACGGCTTCGGCGGCGTCGATCGCGTCCGCCACCGCGTCGGTGACGCGCTCTTCGATCGCGTCAGCGCGCTCATCGTCGAGCATCCCGTGCTCGCGCAGGAAGGTCTCCATGCGCGGGATCGGATCCTTCTGTTTCCAGCGTTCGACTTCCTCGTCGTCGCGGTAGACCGAAGGGTCGTCGGCGGTGGTGTGGGCCCCGAAGCGGTACTGGACCGCCTCGATGAGCGTCGGGCGGAGTTCACCCTCGCCCGGATTCTTGGCCTTCTGGACGGCCTCGCGGGTGACCTTGTAGACAGCCAGCGGGTCCATTCCGTCGACCTGGACGCCCTCGAACCCGTAGGCGCTGGCCTTCTGGGCGATGGTGTCGCTCGCAGTCTGGCGCTCTCGAGGCACCGAGATGGCCCACTGATTGTTGTTACAGAAGAAGACGGCCGGCGCGTCGAAGACCCCCGCGAAGTTCAGCCCTTCGTGGAAGTCGCCCTCGCTCGTGGCGCCGTCGCCGAAGTAACAGAGGAACGCCTTCTCCTCGCCGCGCAGTCTGGAGGCCCAGGCGGCCCCGGTGGCGTGGGGAATCTGGGTCGCGATTGGGACGGCGACCGTGAAGATATTCTGCTCTTCGGGAACCGCGTTGCCCTCCTCGTGGCCCATCCAGTAGAGCAGCGTCTGTTTCAACGAGAGGCCGCGGACGAGCGCCGCGCCGTGCTCGCGGTAACTCGGGAAGAGCCAGTCCTCGTCGTCCAGGGCGTGGGCACTTCCGATCTGGGCGCCCTCCTGGCCCGACAGCGGCGGGTACGTCCCCATGCGACCCTGTCGCTGGAGACTCACCGCCCGCTGGTCGAAGTGGCGGGCGAGTTTCATCTGCTCGTAGAGCTCGAGGAACTCGGATTCGTCGAGATCCGGTACCTCGACGCCCTCGAGGACGCGACCATCGTCGTCGAGTACCTGTACTCGATCACTAGGGTCGTGCTGTAGCGTGCTCACGGGTATACCCACCTTCGCATACCCTAATGGTCTATCGCTCACGTTAAAGGAGTTTCGTAAATAATTTACTATCAGCACGATTCTTGCCATTGATTACCAAAGTTCGCCGTTGTTTTCGGATGAGGCCGACCAAGCGTCCAAATAAACGCGAGAAATGGCGAGAATAGTTTGGAGTATCACGGATTATGTCCACGTTACTGGACGGATGTTCGTCGGTCATGTGGGTTCCAGGAGCGAACCGCCCGTGCGGCGGCCCGGTACGATATCGAAACGCGTCTGAAAGGTGATGGAATCGCGGGCGAAAGACCGCTCAGTTCGACGCGGGGCTCTGACGAGCGCTCGCTCGAGCGTCCTCGACGCTCTTGCCCTCCCGAAGCACAGCGTCGACGAACAGTTCGCCGGCCTTGTACGACGAGCGAACCATCGGCCCGCTGGCACAGTAAAGAAATCCAAGTTCCTCCTCGGCGACCCGTCGCCAGGTCTCGTACTTGTCCGGGTGGTCGTAGCGCTTGACCTCGAGGTGGCTCAACGACGGCTGGAGGTACTGACCCAGCGTGACGATGTCGACCCCGCGTTCGCGGAGGTCGGCCAGCGTCTGGTAGACCTCGTGGTCGTACTCGCCGTGGCCGAGCATTATCGAGGTCTTGGTGTAAATGTCCGACTCGCGTTCGACCTGCTCGAGCACGCCCAGGCTCTGTTCGTATCCTGCACGACGGTCCCGGACGGGGAACTGCAGACGCTCGACGGTCTCAACGTTGTGGGCGATGACGTCCGGCTGGGCGTCGATGATCTTTCGGACGAGGCGTTCCTCGCCCTGGAAGTCGGGGATGAGGACCTCGACGAGGACGCCCGGGTGGCGCTTTTTTATTTCGCGAATCGTCCTGGCGAAGTGACCGGCGCCCTGGTCGGGGAGGTCGTCGCGGTCGACGCTCGTCAGGACGACGTAGTCGAGGCCGATCTCGGCGATGGCCTTCCCCACGTTTTCGGGTTCGTCCGGATCGAGCGGTTCCATCCCGCCGGTTTCGACGTCACAGAAGTTACACCCGCGCGAGCAGCGATGGCCCATCAGCATGAACGTCGCCGTGCCGCCGCTGTCCGATTCGCCCGTTCCGTTTCGGCCGCTCCAGCACTCGCCCAGGTTCGGGCAGTTCGCCTCCTCACAGACGGTGTTGAGGTCGTGCTCGCGCAGCGTCTCCTTGATCCCGGTGAACTCCCGGCCCGACGGCGGCCGCATCTTCAGCCAGTCGGGCTTTCGCGAGCGACTCATACCTGATGCTGGACGGCGATGGTGAAAAGTCGTGGTGGTTCTCGTCGAAATTCGATCGCCGTTCCGTTGAGACAATGCACCAACGTGAATGAACAGTTATATTACGCCCCGTGTGCCAATGTAACAGGTCACTGACGATGCTATCCGCTTCGCGTGAGGAAATTTCGAACGGCTCTCTCCCGAAAGTCCTCCTCGTACTCGCCGCGCCGCTGCTCGTCCAGAACCTCGTCCACGTCGCCAACCAGGTGATCGACGTCTTCTGGCTCGGTCGACTGGAGCTCGGCGGTGACGCCATCGCAGCCGTCGGGTTGAACTTCCCGATTATCGCCCTGCTGTTCACCGTGGCCATCGGCATTTCGGTGGGCACGCAGGTCGTCGTCGCCCAGCGCGTCGGAAGCGAGAACCTCGAGGGGGCCCGTCGCGTCGCCGTCACCGGCACCGTTGTCGGTCTGATCGGTGGAACGATCCTCGGCATCGTCGCGTTCGTCTTCGCCCGCGACGTCATGGGGCTGTTCGCGGCCGAACCCCAAGTCATCGAGGCCGCCGCCGCTTACCTCGCAGTCATTGCACTCGGCATTCCGCTCGCGACCGCCAGCGACGCCCTCGAGTCGGGGTTCGTCGGCTGGGGCGACGCGCGGGCAGCGCTATACATCAACGTCGCCACCGTCGTCGTCAACGTCGCTCTCGACCCGTTCCTCATCTTCGGCTGGTGGGTGTTCCCCGAACTGGGCGTCGAGGGAGCGGCCGCCGCCACCGCCATCGGGTACGCCGCGGGCTTTTTCTTCGCGGTCGGCCTCGCCGTCTACGGCCGGGACGGCTTTCGAATCAGGCTCAGCAACATCGGCTTCGACCTCGAGGACGCCCGCGAAATCGTTGACGTCGGCTGGCCGAATGCCGGCCAGTACGTCGCGAGCCAGTCCGTCCGCGTGTTGATGGTCGCCATCGTCGCCGTCGCCGGCGGATCGGCCGCCGTCGCCGCCTACGCTATCGGCGCCCGGGTCGCCTCCATCGCCTTCATCCCCGCCCAGGGCCTCCAGCAGGCCGCCCAGAGCGTCATCGGGCAGAACCTCGGTGCCGAGAATCCAGGACGGGCGACCAGGACGACCTGGGTTGGCGTCGCCATCGCCGCGGGTGCCCTCACCGTCGTCGGCGCCGTCCAATGGCTCGTTCCCGAGACGTTGACGACGGTGTTCGTACCCGACGCGACGCCCGAAGAGGTCGCCCACACCGTCGCATACCTCGAGATCCTCGCCTACGGCTACTGGGCCATCGGCGCGAACTACCTGCTGATGGCTGGGTTCAACGGCGCCCGCCGGACACGGACGAGTTTCGTCGCCACGCTCTGTCAGTACTGGGCCGTTCGCCTCCCGGTCGCCGCTCTCGGGATTTACGTCCTCGGCATGGACGCGACTGCCGCCTTCTGGGCCGTGACCATCTCGAACGTCGTCGTCGCCGTCGGACTGGGACTGTACTACTGGTACGAGACCGGCTCCGGGATGAATCAGCGCGCGGTCGACGTCGCCGCCTCGAGCACCGATTGATCGGCTTTCATTTTCCAGCGTTTGCTCGAGCGTTCGGTCCTCGAGTCTGCGCTCAAGTCGTTCAGTCGCTCCAGACCCGTGCAGCCGCCCCAGCCCCGTTTAACGTGCGACCACCTCGCCCCGGCGCTCGTGTTCCATCTCGTCTGTGACCGCCGCCGCGACCGCCTCGCCGAACTCGCGCTCGAGGAACCACAGCGCCAGGTCGATTCCCGACGTGACGCCGCCCGCGGTCAACACGTCGCCGTCGTCGACGACGCGCGCCGAGCGCACGTCCGCGACCGCCTCCAGGGCCTCGAGAGCAACCCGGTGCGTGACGGCGGGCCGACCGTCCAGCAGGCCCGCGTCGGCGAGCACCATCGCGCCCGTACAGACCGACGCGACGACGGCGCCCTCGGCGTGACGGTCGGCGACGGCCTCCGGAAGCCGACGCTCGTCGATTATACGACTGACGCCCCCGTCGTCGCTCGTCCAGCCCCCGCCCGGGACGACGAGTACGTCTGGATCGCCCAGGACGTCGTCGGGTTCGACGCGCAGGCCGTGGCTGGCTCGAACCCGGTCAACGGGGTCGAGGGTGACGAGTTTCGTCTCGAGAGGCGCACCGGCACGAGCGCCGTTCTGAAAGACCTCGAAGGGACCGATGGCGTCGAGTTCGTCGAAGCCGGGGAAGATGACGATTTCGACGGTGGTCGTGGATTCGGCGTCGGACATGTGCTCGAGGAGGGTCCTCGAGACGAAGCGTGTTTCGCGTTCCGGATGACGAAATGCCGACTCTTTCCGCCTCGAGCCGACGATAAAAGGACGGTCGTCCGCCTATACGTCGTGCATCAGCCCCTGGACGTCGTCTCGAGACACGGACTTGTCGTGCGTCCGCTCGGCGTGTTGCTGGACGAGATCGACCATCTCGTCTTCGTTTTCGTCCCGGATGACGAAGTCACAGTCCTCGAACCCCGCGTCTTTGCATTGTACCTCTTTAACCATAGGAATCACTCGCCTCGTGCCGGCAGGGATTTCCACACCATCGACCGCAATAACGGTTGTCGGAGGCGGGAATGACAGTCACTCGGAGCGAAGACTCCGGACCATCCGACGAACGCGGCGGCGCCGTCCGGGGACGGTACACTGAAACCCCTCGCCCCGCTAGAGGCGTCGATAGCGATGGACGCCGAGACGCTTCGCGAGCGAGCGGCCGACCTCCCTCGAGAGCCCGGCGTCTACCAGTTCCGCGACCGTGACGGCGAAACGACCCTCTACGTCGGCAAGGCCGTCGACCTCCGCTCACGGGTGCGCTCGTATGCAGACCCGCGGAGTGCCCGCATTCGCCGGATGGTCGACCGCGCCGACGACCTCGAGATCGCCGTCACCGACACCGAGACCCAGGCGCTGTTGCTCGAGGCCAACCTGATCAAGCGTCACCAGCCCCGGTACAACGTCCGGCTGAAGGACGACAAGTCCTACCCGATGGTCCAGCTCACGGCCCACGAGGCCCCGAGAATCGAAATTACTCGAGATCCGGCAGAGGCCGCGACCGTCTTCGGCCCGTTCACGAACAAGGGCCGGCTCGAGACCGTCGTCAAAGCGCTGCGGGAAATCTACGGTCTGCGTGGCTGCTCGGACAACAAGTACGCGGGCCGCGACCGGCCCTGCCTCGACTACGAGATGGGGCTCTGCAGCGCCCCCTGTACCCGCGAGATCGACCTCGAGAGCTACCGCGAGGACGTGCAGTCGGCCGTCCGCTTCTTCGAGGGCGAGACGGGCGTGCTCACGGACCCCCTCCGGCGGGGGATGGAGACCGCCGCTGAGAGCCAGCAGTTCGAGCGCGCCGCACACCTCCGAGACCGCCTCGAGACCGTCGAGGCGTTCCACGGGGACGCCGACGACGCCGTCCAGTCGATGGGTGAGGGCCAGGAACACCTCGTCGACGTCGTCGGCGTCGCGATTCGCGGCGAGGACGCGACCGTCGCCCGCCTGCGCTCCGACCACGGCAAACTGGTCGACCGCGACCGCCACACCCTCGAAGCACCCGCGACCGACGAGGGAGCCAAGAGCGCCGTCCCTGCCGTCCTCGCGGCCTTCCTGGTCCAGTACTACGCCGAGCGACAGCTGCCGGACGCGCTGTTGCTCCCCGAGCGCCACGGCGACCCGGAGGTGGCCGCCTGGCTCGAGGCCGAGGGCGTGGCCGTCCGCGTGCCGGGCGCCGGTCGCGAGGCGAAACTCGTCGAACTGGCGCTGAAGAACGCCCGTCAGAACGTCGGCCGACGGGACGAGTGCGGCATGCTCGCCGACGCGCTGGGTCTCGAGCGCGCCAGGCGCCTCGAGGGGTTCGACGTGAGCCATGCCCAGGGCTCGTCGGCGGTCGGCAGCAACGTCGCGTTCGACGACGGAAGCGCCGACAAGTCGGGCTACCGTCGGAAGAAGCTCACCGACGAGAACGACGACTACGCCAACATGCGCCGACTCGTCACCTGGCGCGCCGAGCGAGCCCTCGACGGGCGGGACGACCGGCCTAACCCAGACCTGCTGGTGATCGACGGGGGTCGAGGACAGCTGGAAGCAGCGCTCGAGGCCCTGGAGGAGGTGGGCTGGGACGTCCCCGCCATCGGGCTGGCGAAAGCCGAGGAGCGCGTCGTCACGCCCGACCGGGAGTACGACTGGCCGCGGGACGCCCCGCACCTCCACCTGCTCCAGCGGGTGCGCGACGAGGCCCACCGCTTCGCCGTCCAGTATCACCAGACGCTCCGCGACGAAGTCTCGACTGTACTCGACGACGTCCCGGGAATCGGGCCGGAGACGCGAAAGCGACTGCTGGGACGGTTCGGCAGCGTCGAAAACGTCCGGGCGGCGAGCCTCGAGGATCTCCAGAGCGTCCCCGGCGTGGGCGAACGGACAGCGCAGACGGTGAAGGAGCGGCTGTGAGCGTAAACGGCCAAGGAGCGGCTATGTGCGGTTCGCAACTGTACGACGTCTCGACCTCGAACCTCCGACCACCTCTTTGGTACTCGATGACGTGGGTCGCGTATGGACACCGACATTCGCCCGGCCACGGCAGACGACCGCGAGGCCATCCGCGAACTCGCCCGTGAAACCTGGCACGACACGTACACGGAACTCGAACCCGACGTAATCGACGAGACCGTCGACGCCTGGTACAGCGACGAGGAACTCGAGCGCGCTCTCTCGACGCCCGGCACGACGATGCTGGTCGCCGAAGCGGGTGAAGAAGCGGGTAGGGAAGCGGGAATCGTGGGTGTCGCCCACGGCGTCGTCCAGGAGGACGAGGGCGACGTCCTCCGACTGTACGTCCACCCCGACCACCAGCGCGAGGGTATCGGCACGGCCCTCCACGAGCGCCTCCGCGAGAACCTCGAGGACTTCAACATGCGCCGTATGCGGGCAATCGACCTCGCGTCGAACGTCGACGGACGAGCGTTCTACGAGGATCTGGGGTTCGAGAAGTCTGGAGAGGGGACGGTCGACATTGGCGGCGAGTCCCGTCGGGAGGTCGTCTACACGCTCGATCTCGAGTGACGTCTCGTTCCCTCGAGTGACAGTCAATTCGGGCGAGAGACAACGCTTTGGCACTCGAAGCCGTAGCACACCTACTGTGTCAAACGACGACCTCGACGACCTGCTCGACGAACTCGACTCCCACGACGACCTCACCGTCGCCGAACAGGTGCTCACGATCCGCCTCGAGAAGCGCCGATACGGGAAACCCGTCACGATTCTCGAGGGGTTCGACCTCTCGACGGCGGACCTGAAATCGACCGCGTCCGAACTCAAACAGGCGCTCGGAACCGGTGGTACCGTCGAGGAGGGCCGAATCGAGCTTCAGGGAGATCACCGCAGTCGACTCCCGCCGCTCCTTCGCGAGCGCGGGTTCCAGGTCCAGGAGTAGCGCTCACACATTTTTGTCGTCGAGCACGATCGGTCGCTCGACTGCCGCAACCGACGCGTTCTTTGGGACACCGACTCGAGAATAACCCGACACTCGAGCGCGTCGGGTTCCCACGGAGAGAACGGCAGCTAGCCACCCGCAGCCTCGAGGCGAAACTGACGACGAACGACGAAACTGACGACGATGGACCTGCTGAATCGATGGCGCTACCGGGAGACCGTCCTCGCGCTCTGTACGCTCGCCTTCTTCGCGACGATGGTCGCCCGCCTGGTGATCAGCCCGGTCGTCCCCGACGTCACCGACGCCTTCGGCGTCTCGAACTTCGTCGTCGGCATCGCGCTCACCGGCCTCTGGATGACCTACTTTCTCGCGCAATTCCCCAGCGGCATCCTCGCCGACCGCTTCGGCGAACGACCCGTCATCTTGGTCGCCGTCGGCGGCACGGCCGTCACGAGCCTCCTCATCGCCGTCTCCCCCGCGTTTCCGATCTTCCTGCTTGCGACGCTCGTACTCGGCGCCGTCGCGGGCCTCCATTACAGCGTCGCGACGACGCTCCTGACACGAACTTACGACAACATCGGCTCCGCCATCGGCGTCCACAACGGCGGCGGCCCGCTCGCCGGCCTCGTCGCCCCGGCGCTGGCCGCCTGGATCGCCGTCGTCCTCGGCTGGCGCTACGCCATCGCCCTCGGTGTCGTCGCCGCCGTCCCCATCTTCGTCCTGTTCTCCCGCTACGTCGAACCGACCGAGCCACGCCGCCCCGATCAGCCGATGCGCGACCGGTTCGAACTCGAGCCGTTGCTCGAGGTGCTCTCGCGTCCGTCCATCGCGTTTACCGTCTGCCTCGCGATCCTCGCGGCGTTCGTCTGGCAGGCGCTGTCGTCGTTCCTGCCCACCTTTCTGATCGAACACCGCGGTCACTCCCAGACCCTCGCCGGCATCGTCTTCTCGGCGTACTTCGTCGTGCAGGCGATCACCCAGGTCGGCGTCGGCGCCATCTCCGACCGCTACGGCCGCGACCTCGCCGCCGCCGGCTGCATGGTGCTCGGCTCGAGCGGTCTCCTGCTGTTCGTCTTCGGCCTCGGTTTTCCATCGATCGTCCTCGCCGTCCTGCTCGTCGGAACGGGCCTGGGCTGGGGGGCCGCTCTGCTTCCCCGGATCATGGACAACCTCACCGACGAGGAGCGCGGGGCCGGCTTCGGCCTCGTCCGGACCGTCTACGGTGTCGTCGGCTCGCTCGGCTCCGTCGCGACCGGCCTCTTCGCCGACGTTCTCGGCTGGGGCGTCGCTTTCACGATCCTGGCCGGTTTCCTGGTCGTCGTCCTCTTCGCGCTCGTCACGAATCGAGCCCTCGGCCTGGGGTATTGACCTGACTGGTCCCTCGAGAGGAGGCTCTCCAGGGCATCTATCAGTTCGGTTTGTTTGCTATAGAAAAGAGAGTTTTGTCGAGCTACGGAACCGAAGCGACGGAATCAGTGTTCCTCGTTCAGTTCGCGCTCCTTCGTGACCGTCTGGTCGCCCTCCGGCGGAGCGTCCTCAATGTCCGCGGGACGAGACGCGCCCGAATCCTCGGTTTTCGCCGTGTCGGTCTCGGCGCCGCCCTCGGTCTCGCCGTCGCCCGCCTCCTGATCGTCCCAGGACGGGCCCTCGCTCGAGGGGAACGCCTCGAGTCGGATCGTCTCCTCTACCGCCCGGACGTCGCTCTCGTGGAGCGGGACGGCGTCCTGAGGGTCGGACGACCAGCCGAGGGCCGCCCTGAGCGAATCGACGACGCCCGGTTCCGGTTCGACGAACGCAGTATCGTCCTCGACCGAAACGACGACGCCGACAGCCATTCCCTCGTCGTTTTCGACCGTCTTGCCGACGTCGTCAGCCGTGAAGGTGGCGCACATACACTGGGCTAGCCCCGCCTCGAGCGAATAGTGTGGTGCCTGCATCGGCTGGCAGGTCCGGGAGGGTCGTTCGAGCGTAGACGTCGTCCCATCGCCGGCGGCGGCGTCAGAACCCCATCGTCGGAGTCGACCCACCACCCGGCACACACGCGGCAATGGCTTTTCGAGGTAGCCGTCGACCGTTCCCTATGGACTGGAATGCCCTTCGCGACGCGTGTAGAAGACTCGAGCCGGGAACCGAACTCGTGACGCCGGTCTCCGAGCGTGCGTTTCGGATCACCGACGCGCTCGAGGATCGACTCGTGATCCAGTTCGTCGACAGCGGCGAGGAGCGCCCGCTCCACCGCGAGCAGTTCGACGTGCTGGCCGAGCAACTCGAGGGCGGCCCGATCCCGCTCGCGGAACTCCCACCGGGTGTCGAGCCGTACGCGAGCGTCCTGAGTCTCTCGGCCGAGCACGTTTCCGACGGCGAGAGCCTCGAACGCGCCCCGGAGGAGGCCGTCGCCGGCGAGAGCCCGCACCTCGTCTCGCCCGAGGACGCCCGGACGAGTCTCGAGCGAGTCCACGACGACGCCACCCTGCTCGCCGATCAGCTCGAGCGCCTCGAGCGCGACGGACGCGACGAGCCGTCGACGCTCGACACGGAGACGCTGACCGACCTGTACGTCCTGCTCTCGGACGTCCAGCGGGGATCCGACCGGGTGCGGCGAACCGCCGGCGAGACGCTCCTCGAGCGACTCGGCCCCGATCAACAGCTCCACGGTCGCTTCGGGACGGTCCGGCGAACGACCCGCGACCGGCGCCAGCCGAAAGACGAGGACGTCGTCCTGGACGCCCTCGACAAGCACGGCATCCCCCACGAGTGGGTGCTCGGGATCGACTCCGACAAGCTGGACGTCGTCCTGGCGGTCACCGATCTCGAGCCCGACGCCGTCTACGACATCGAGCAGCAGGTGTACGTCCAGAAGACCGGCGTCGACGAGGGCGAGAAGTACTCCCGGCTGCAGGGGCTGGCCGAGCGCCTCGAGGACGTCGACGCAGAAGCCGCCGGCCAGATCGACGAGTCGCTCTACGATGACCTCAGCGACCTCGAGCAACGGCTCGAGGAGGCGCTCTCGGCGGGGTGATCGGGTGACGAGGCGACCAGAACCTCCTTTCCCGGGTCAAAACGACGGGGGTGCCTCCTAACGGTTCGATTCGTCGTCCTGCTCGTCGGTACCGCGTTCCGTTCGGCGCTCGTCCTCGTCGCCGCACTCCGTCTCGGCGTCTTCGGAGCCCGAACGCCCCGAACCCTCGAGCCCCTCCCGAACCGCGTCCGGTTCGACCGCCGCGTCGGTCCGCTGGCCGACGTCCTCGCCCGGACGAACCCCGGCTTCCGGGTCACGGCCCGTGAGTTCGGTCGGATCCACCTCGAGTTCCCGGCGCTGGGCTTCCTCGATCTCTTCGAGTTCCTCGAGGTCTGCGGCTGGGTCGACCGACCCGCTCGAGTCGCCGTCGATTCGCTCGCCCGCGTCCGCCCCCGGGTCTGGATCGTCCTCCCCGGGTGGCGCCGACGGTTCCTCCTGGTCGGTCGTGACTGGTTCCCCCGGTGTGTACTCCTCGTCCGGAGCGGGGGTGTTCTTCCCCGAGGCTTCCGACGATGGCAACTCCGAGTCGGCCGGGCTCGCGTCACTCGTCAGATCCTCCCCGGGGAACGACGGGGAGAGCCGAACCGCGTCGTCGGTGACCCGGTCGACGGCGTCGTCCGCGAGGGGGACGGCGTCCTCCCGGCCGCCCCACCCGAGCGCGGCCCTGGTGGAGGCCGCCATTTCCGGATCCGGTTCGACGTAGGCCGTTCCGGGGTCGACGGCGGTGACGAGGCCGACCGTGTCTCCCGAGGCGGTCTCGACCGACTTGCCGACGTCGTCCGCGGTGAATACTGGACTCATACGAGTCGATCTAACACAGCCCGTTCGAAGTGGTTCGTGCCTGCATGGTCCTGCCTCGGCCAGCCCTCTCGATTCGTGCTGCAATCGCCCTTCACGAACCGCTCTCAACGTCCCTCACGACTGCTCGAGCACTCGGTCGGTGTCGCTCATGGGTTGATCGACACGCATCGGCGACAAACAGGTGATCGCTGCTCACGCAACCCGCGGGCCGAAGTCCCTCAACTCGAGTCGCGTCGGTCCGATTCGAGGTCCTCGGGCGCTGGTTCGTACCGCAGGACGGGAGTGGCGTCGGCGTCCTCAGGCTCGTCGACCCGTGAGACGCCAGGAATCTCGAGGAGGAGGGACGAAAGCGCCTCGGTTGGGCCGTCACTCGACTCGTCTTCCGTCGAGTGCGCGTCCTCGATCGCTTCGAGGAGGTCGTCGACCGTCGCCCGTCTGCGCTCGGCGAGCACGACGAACGCCGCCCGAGCGGTCGCCCGCTCCGCTGGCGAGGGTTCGAGATTCTCGAGGGCGTGTCGGGCGCTCCCGATCGAGTGTCTAACCGAGGGCGGATCCGGAACGTCCCGACCGTCGCCGTTCTCCGGACGGTCGATCACGGGAGTTTCCTCGTAGCGCCACCGTTCGCCGAGGTCCTCGTCGCCCGAGCGCGCGACGGTCGGCAGGGCCCCGAGGTGATCGCGAACGCACTCGGACCACCACCCCTCGGTCGACTCGTAGCCCGCGGGGACCTCGCTGTAGGTCGCGTCGATTACCTCCGCGGCTGTGGCCTCTCCCCAGTACCGGAGGAACGAGAACGCCGCACGGACGGCCGACGCCTCGTCCGGTCGCAGGTCGCGCGACTCGAGCGCCCGTTCGACCTCGTCGGGGGTGTCGATCCGGTAATCGCGCGCGCCGACGGGGGTCGCCTCGAGGACGCGCCGGCCGTTGTCGGTGAGTTCGTACCCGTCGTCGCCGCGGCTCACGAGCGCGTTGTCCGCGAGGTGCTCGAGGCTGTCCGCGATCTCGTCGGGCCCCGTATCGAAGCGTTCCGAGAGCGCCTCGATTCCCGCGGGGCCGTCTTCGAGTGCCTCGAGGACCGTTCGATCCCGATCGTCGAGCGTGTTCGACGGCACGCGAGAACGTCCACCGCCGGGGCACCTAAGTCGAACGCCGGCCGTCGAAAGGTAACGGTTTCGAGGATCACTCGGCGGGCATCGCGCCCGACTCGATCTGTTTCTCGTCGTCCTCGAACGACCCCGACGCGCGCTCGAGGTCGAAGACGAACTCGGGTCCGAACGCGCCCGCCGGCGTGCAAAAGCCCTCGTCGGCGTCGCCGGCGAGTACCCGTCGGGCCGCCGCGACGGCGCCGTCGACCGTCACCACGTACGGGTCTGGCGTTTCGAGTCTCGAGACGACGCGCACGTCGCCCTCGCGCGCCTCGCCCCAGCCGAGGGCCGACCCACGCTCTCGCGCCCGCTCGGACGGTCCCTCGCGGACGAGGTCGGCGACCGCCTTCAGCGCCCGCTGGACGGAATCCCTCGCGAGCACCGGTGCGAGCAGCCGGTGCGATTTGAGACCGAGGCGAGCTGGCGGGGGCACCATCGCGTACACTTCGACGTTCGGCACGCCGGTCGTGAAGTACGCCGCCGACACGTCGCCCATGGGCACGGTGACGGCCGGTCGCTCGCCGTGCCCGAAGTCGATCCATCGCGTCTGCCACCCGGCCGGGACGCGCTCGAGGTGGCCGTTCCGGCGAATCGCACCGCCGGTGTCGACGCCCTCGACGACCGTTCTGAGCGTGCCGACCGACGGCACCCGGATCGAATCGACCCCCAGCGCGAGCGCTGAGGCGCCGGGGAACCGCTCCGCCAGGTGGGCGGCGAGACAATCCATAGCGATCACGGAGAACCCCGCGGCCGGGAGCAGCGTCACGCCGGCATCGCGGGCGTCCTCGTCGCGGTCGTGAATCGACTCGATGACGGGTATCTCGCCAGTGATGTCGACGTAGTCGGTTCCGGTGCGGATGCAGGCCTCGACGAGCGGATCGGCGGTGTTCGAGAACGGGCCAGCACAGTTCAACACGCACTCGACGTCCTCGAGCGCCTCGGCCACGGTCGACGGATCGTCGAGAGCGAACCGTCGGCCAGGGCGCCCGAGTTCGTCGACCTGGTCGGCTACCCGATCGCCGTCTCGACCGGCGAGGATCACGTCGACGCCTTGATCGACGGCCGCCTCGGCGACGAGCGACCCGACGAACCCGTACGAGCCGTACAGCAGGAGAGACGACATACCGACGCGTTCCACGACCCGACGGTTAAACCGTTGGCTGGCGTAAGCCGACGGCGCCTTCGACGGGTGGTTGGCGGCCTCGGCTGCAGTCGGCCGGTTTATAACGATTCGGTGGCGAGAGGGGGACATGTCTCAGGCGAAGGGCGACCGCCGGGAACGCGAACTCGTCAACCTGCTCGACGAGGCCGGGTTCGCCGTCATGCGAGCGCCCGCCAGCGGCTCTGCGACCGAACGCGAACTGCCCGACGTGCTCGCCGGCGACGGCGAGACCTTCTACGCGATCGAGGCCAAGTCGAGCGCCGGCAACCCCATCTACCTCACCGGCGAGGAGGTCGAGGCGC
The DNA here is from genome assembly GCF_042663665.1 of Saliphagus sp. GCM10025317. Classification (NCBI taxonomy): domain Archaea; kingdom Methanobacteriati; phylum Methanobacteriota; class Halobacteria; order Halobacteriales; family Natrialbaceae; genus Saliphagus; species Saliphagus sp. GCM10025317. Next base: position 89,078 of record NZ_JBHTAQ010000005.1, on the reverse strand, counting down.
TCATCTACTTCGCGCAGAACTTCGGCGCGAAACCGCGCATCGGCGTCCGGTTCGACCGCGAGGACTGGTACTTCTTCCACCCCGGCGACCTCCACGTCACCGACGGCGGGAACTACCGCGTCAAGAAGGAGACCGCCGTCGCCGAGGGCACCGACTTCGACGAGTTCGTCGGCCGCTCGAAGAAGGTCACCCTCGAGGAGGTCGGAGACGCTGCTGACTCGGGACCGGATCCCGAAATCATGCGCGTCCTCCAGGCGGTCGAGCAGGGCGTGATGGACGTCGAGGAAGCGGCCGCGATACTCGAGTAGCCTCGAGTCGAAACGGCGCCCTCGAGCCGGCTCACCCCAAGAAGAGGTCGATCATGTCGTTGCTCGAGTTGCCGCGGTACAGTTCGGAGTATCCGCAGTTGGTACACGAGACGACGCGGAACCGCCGGTTCTGGATGTCGAAGATCTTCGAGAGGCCGGTGCCGGAGGTGGCGATGTCGTCGACTTCCGTCTCGGTGTGGCCGCACTTCGGACAGCCCTGATCGCGATCGGAGACCATACGCGCCGTTCGTGACGGATGGTTGAATACTTTATTGTCGCTGAACGTCGAATCGGTATTCATGACTGCCGGATTCGTCGCCTTCGTGCTCCTCCTCTCGCTACTGGTGCCGCTCGTGCTCTACGTGCTGATCAGCGACGAAATTACGAACCCGGAGGTCATCGATCGAGAGACGGCCGAGCGCGAGGCGATGAGCCTCGGCGGACGCGGAAATCGGAGTCGCACCGAGGAAAGTGAGGACGATTGGACCGGGTCGATAGCGGACTCGAGCGAGCGCGACGAAACCGACTCGTGGGGTTACAGCCGCCTGGAGGACGAGTGAGGAGCGGTCGGGGAAGGGACGACGGTCAGTCCTCGAGCGTCGCCGGATCGACCGGCTCGTAGCCAACTACGGCGTCGAAGTGCTCGAGCGCGAACCGGTCGCCGCTCGTGAGCCCGCGGGCTGCCCGAGTGCCGAACTGTCGGTCGACGAATCGGCGGGCCACGAGTGCGAGGCGGGCGTCGGGATCGCCGCCGTCGCATCCATCACGCTGGCCCTCGAGCGCTCGCTGGGCCTCCTCGAGCAACAGCGCTGCGGTGAAGACGTCGAAGACGTAGTGAGTCAGTTCTTTGGCCTGGATCTGGGCGTACTCGCCATCCTTCGTCGCCAGCGTGGCGAGGGCGGTTCCGAGGTCCTGAAACTCCCTCTCGACCGCCTCGGCGGAATCCACGAGCAGCGGGTGCGAAACGGCCTCGAGCCGCGCCTCCACGACCTCGAGGAACGGCTCGTGGGCGGCCTCGCGCTCGAGCGCACGGAGCACGTCCAGGGAGAGGACGTTCTCGGTTCCTTCCCAGATGGGGAGCACCTGGGCGTCGCGCAGCAGGCGGTTGGTCACGAAGTCGTTCACGTAACCGTTGCCGCCCTGGATCTCCATCGCGTATGAAGCAGTGTCGACGGCCATCCGGCCCGTCCGAGCTTTCGCGATGGGGATCAGGAGTCGCACGAGTCGGTAGGCGCGTTCCTCGAGGCGGTCGTCCGGAGTTTCGAGGTCCCCACGCGCCGCCCGTTCGGCCCGCTCCCGGATCGAGAACAGCCGCGCGGCTTCCATCGTGAACGCCGTCGCCGCCTCGTGGTCGACGGCCATGTCGACCAGATCCCGTCGCATCAACGGGTGCTGATCGATCGGTTTTCCGAAGGCCTCCCGGTTGGCCGCCCTGACTTTGCTCTCGAGCAGTGCTCGGCCGATGAGCCCGCACGACGCCGCGGCGTTCGAGAGCCGCTCGAGGTTGAGCATCTCGGCCATCTGCCGGAACCCGTTCTCCGGTTCGCCGACGAGAAACGCCTTCGCACCCCGGAACTCGACTTCGCCCGTTGGGACCGCGATGGTCCCCAGTTTGTCCTTCAGACGGCGGTACAGCTGGTCGTTCAGTTCCCCCTCGAGTTCATGCGGCACGAGAAACAGCGAGAGCCCGCTCGTGCCGTCGGGAGCGCCTTCGATTCGAGCGAGCGCGAGCGTCCCCTGGGCGTCGATATTCGAGCAGAACCACTTCTCGCCGGTGAGGCGGTAGCATCCGGCATCCTCGTCCCACTCGGCGCAGGTTTCGGTGGCGCCGACGTCGCTGCCGCCTTGCTTCTCGGTGAGGAACATCGCCCCCTCGATCAGGTCGTCGTAGGCGCGGCTCGTCAGGCCGTCGTAGTAGGACTCGAGGCTCCCGTCGTCGAACTTCTCGAGGACCAGCGCGGCCCCCGCGGTCATCGCGACCGGGCAATCGAAGCCGACGTCGGCGTAACAGAGCAGGTACTGCATCGCGAGGTTGTGCGCCAGGGGCATCGGCTCGTCGCGACCCGGTGGTGCTTCGAACGCGTCGGCGACGATTCCCGACTCGTAGACCAGGCGCTCGTTCTCGAGCTGTTCGGGCGGGTAGCGAACCCGGTTCTGCACCTCGCCGTGTTTGTCGTAGGGCTCGAGTTCCGGCCCGTGGTCGTCGATCACGTCCGCATTGTCGGTGACCGTGTGCCCGACGAGCTCGCCGAACGCCTTGAGGCGTGGGCGGGCCCACTCGAGCTCGTCCTCGGTGTAAATGCGGGCGACCTCGCGCTGGAGCGTCCGGTCGAGGGTCCAGTAGTTGACGTGACGACCCTCCTTGAGGGCGCCGTAGTCGATTCGGTCGTCCGTGATCGTCATACTCGAGTACTCGGATTCAGACGACGATAAAACGGGGCGAAACCAACGGGTGGGGCGTTGCGTCTGGTTGTCGGCAGTCGCTAGCGTCCCAACCAGCGCTCAGAACGGGTTCAGACGAGGCTCAGGCTCAGACTTTCTCGAGGCGCGTCCGCGGGAAGACGTACACGCGTAGCGACTCGGGAACGGGGCCGTTTCGCGCGACCGTGGCGTGGGGGTACACCGCGCCGACGACCGGCACGTCGGGGTCGTAGCGCCTGTTGGTGACGTAGTCGGCGACGGAAGTGTCAGCGGCGCTGATGTGGACGGCGTCGGCCCGGAGGTCCGAGACGTCGACGACCGTCAGGCGGTCGCCGGTTTCCCGATCTCGGACGCGATCGCCGGGGTAGACGGCGTGTTCGTCGCAGTAGGCCGGACCGTCGGCTTCCGGGCCGTCCTCGTCGACGAACGTCGGGTCGCCGCAGTCGAAACAGGGGACGGCGAGCTGGCCCGGTGGCGGCGTCCGTCCCTCGGTGATTTCGATGGCGATTCGGCGAACGTGCTTACAGCGGGCGTCCCGGAAGACGTGATCCGGACAGGTACACCGGCCGGCCTCGAGGTCGGCCAGGTAGGTTGCGCCGCTTCCGGCCTCGACCTCGTAGAGGCCGTCGCCGAGCGGGAGCACGGACATGCGGTCGGTTCGCGCCCGGACCGACCGGTCGTCGAGGTGTCGGCGGGGCGGGAGGGGCAGCGATGCTTTCGGTGACGCGACTGTGTTCATGGATGCGTCGATAGTGGTGGATTCGGTCGTCGGGCTATTCGACAGTAATAGGGGCTCGAGCATCCTAAACCCTCGGTCAGCCGATGCTGACTGTTCAGAACAACTCGGTGCGCGGGCCGTCTCGGGTCGACGCTGACGCGGAGAGAGCTTCGATGCGGTTCGCCGTCGGCGGGTGCGTCCCGAAGAGTCGCCGCTCGAGGCGGTGCAGTCGCGTGCGGAGCCACCAGAACGACGGTTCGACGTCGCCCTCTGGCCCGAGCATGACCTTCTCGAGTTCCGCTGGTTCGAGGGGCAGGATCGACAGCGAGGATATCCCCGAGACGGCTCGCAGGCCGCGGTCGGGCGTCTCGGCGATCGATCGGTCGAGGCGTGCGAGGGCGCTGGCCAGGGCTGCAGGCGACCCGGTGACGTCGATCGCGGCGCGGTCGGCGGCCCGTTCTCGTGCTCGCGAGAGGTGTGCCGTCAGGAGCCGACCGACGACCCACCCGAGGTTCGAGACGAGGCCGAGGGGGACGACGACAAGGACGAACCAGCCGGGGTTCTCGAACGCCGTGATCCGCGAACGGATGCCACCGGCGAGGACGACGGGGAGCGAGACGGCCGTCATCACCATTGCGTCCCGGTTTGCGACGTGAGCAAGTTCGTGGGCGATCACCGCCTCGAGTTCCGCGGGATCCTCGAGGGCGTCGAGCATTCCCGTCGAGAGGACGAGGTGCATGGATCTGGGACGGAGTCCGACGACCATCGCCTCGGGCGCCGACCGTGGCGAGACAGCGATCGTCGGCGCGGGAACCTCGAGCTGGGCGGCGGCCCGCGTCGCGACGCGGTAGAGCTCCGGCGCCGCCTCCCGGTCGACCGGGTCGGCGTCCGCCGTCCGCTCGATCGTCTCCCGCTGGTGGTATTCGAGGAACCCGATGCACAGGAGAGTCGCGACCGTCACGAGACCGGCGATTGGCGCCGCGCCACCGAACCCGGCAGCGAGAAGCGCCCCGTAGAAGACCAACCAGACGCCGACCAGAAAGGCGACGGTCACCGCGGCGAGCGCAACGACGGAGACCGCCATCCGGGCGGAGAGTGCGAGTCGAGCGGAGGGCATGCGAACCGGTACAGAATCCGAGGTGAAAAACGTTGAACGTTCGTCAGGCGTCCACGACGCCGCTCGTCAACTCGCCGAGGGTCGCCTCGAGCGCATAGTCCGGTGCCTCGAGCGACAGGACGGTGTCCTCGTCGACGTCAGCGAAGCGGACGAGGAGTTCGTAGGAGCCGTCGGCCTCGACCTGCGAAATCTCCTGCTGGGATTCGTCGAGCGTCGAGAGCCAGACGTACTCGCCCTCGTGGTCCGGCGAGGACTGACCGACGATGTCGTAGGTCGGGATGGACTCGGCGCTCTCACCCACGGTCGGATAGCCCGCGTCGGTCCACCCGTTGTACCCCTCGTCGAGCGCGTAGACGTTCTCGAAGCCGTTCGCGAGCAGTTCACTCGCCCGGAGGACGGCCAGCGAGTGGGGGCAGCCGCAGTAGGTGACGATCCGGGTGTCCTCGCTCCACTCCGTCGTGGGGTCGTCCTCGACGCCGTCGGGCGCCGTGCTCAGGTGCGCCCCTTCGATGTGCGAGGCGCCGTACTGTCCCGCTCCACGCGTGTCCAGGAACTCCGCCTCGTCGGCCTCGTACCACTCGTAGGCGTCCTCGAGCGGGACCAGGGGAACGGTTTGACCGCCCTGCGATTCCGTGTCGTATCCCTCGTCGTTCGTCGCGTCTCCGCCGGGCGAGTCCTCGTCCTCGAGGATCGATCCGAGACAGCCCGATAGACCCGGTATTGAAGCGATCCCGACCGCCCCGAGAACCGTACGTCGTCGCATACGGGTTTTCAGGTCGTGCCACCGTCTAAACCTTCTGGTGTAAACCCCGCTTCTCGCCGGTAATTTCGATGAGAGAACCCCTTCATTTCGAGTGGAAACCGCTAGCAAGGGCTACGATCGAGCTCGAGTTGAAATTCGAGAAGTAGACCCACCAGGATTCGAACCTGGGTCGAAGCCCCCAGAAGGCTTCAGGATTGGCCGCTACCCCATGGGTCTGCGAGCGCAGAACGAGATTCGTGCGGCCACTACTTATGGCTGTCGTCTCGGACCAGGCGGAACGATCATCGCTCGGAAATTGGCGGTTCCTCGAACGTCTCCTCGCAGCCGTGACAGCGAATGATAGCCGACTCGATGCTGACGTCAACGCCTGTTCCTCGAGCGAACGCGAGGTCCCCGCCCCCACAGACGGGGCAGCGGTCGGCCTCGAACCTACTGTCGCAGTTCGGACACTCGAACGTGACTGTCCCCTCGTCGGTTCGCAGTCGCAGGGGTTCGCCCCCACAGTCCGAACAGGAGGCAGGTACCCGGATGTCCTCGGATTCCCGTGGTGCGCCGAGCGCCAGTACCACCAGTTCCGTGTCACCACCGTTTTTTCCGGACTGAAAGGTTCCGCGACCGAATCGCACTGCCTCGCTCTCTGCAACGGTAACCGTGCCCGACAGCGTCTCGAACGTCGCGACGCCCGACAGGATTACGAACACCTCCTCCTGGTCACGGTGTGCGTGCAAGCCACCCGGAAACTCCCCGCCCGGCGGGATCCGGTACTCGTTGATCGCGAGATGCGACGTTTCCAGCGCGCCCGAGAGTTCCCGCCGTTGGCCACCGTCGGCGAACTCGACGGGCTCGAGGGCGTCGATCTCGACGGGATGCATACGCGAGCGTTTCGCTCCAGGAAGATAAAATCGAGGTCGGGACGACTGATAACGAATGGCGGTGCCGAAGCGGGACGGTCGTGCATACATCGACATCTATTTTCCCTCGAGATGCACACGAACGCGTATGTACGTCGGACGATTCGTCGTCGTCGGCCCGGACGCGGGCGCCTACCGCGTCTCCTCCCGTTCGTTCCCCAATCGCCAGATTACTGCCCGCGAGGACGCGCTCACCGTCGGCCCCACTCCCGACGCGCCCGAGACGGACAACCCCTACGTCGCCTACAACTGCCTGCGCGTCGTGGAGACGCCGACCGGCGAAACGGTTGCCTTCGGTAACGGCTCCCACGTCGACCCCATCGCGGAGAAACTCGAGCTGGGCTACCCCGCTCGAGACGCCCTCGCCACGGCGTTGCTCGCGCTGGACTTCGAGAAGGACGACTACGACACGCCCCGCATCGCGGCGACCATCGACGCCGACGGCGAGGCCCTGATCGCCACCGTCCGTCGGGACGCCCTGCTCGTCGAAACCGTCGAGGAGCCGACGCTCGTGGCCACCTACGAGAAAAATACGCCGGAAGCGTTCGAGTTCGAACCAACGGACGCCCTGGACGCGGCGAGCGAGGCGCTCGAGGCCGAGTTCGAACACGCCGTCTGTGCCGCTGGCGTCGTCCGGACCGACGACGGGTTCGAGACGGCGATCGACAACGGCGAAAACTGATAGGGAATGTTGTAACAATTTTCCGCCGATCGCCGACCCTGTGGCGGGCGGTCGGCGGTAAGTGACTACAACGATACCTATGAGGGGCGCTCGGATCTGGTACCGGAACTCGAAGGGTCGGAGAGCGGGGTTCGGGAGGAGTGACGACTCGAGCGGTTCGAGGCGCGTTAGTCGTCGCCGTCGACCACCAGCGAACCGAACAGTTACGCCGCGTCGTCGGGGACGTCGAAGTCGTGGTAGTGCTCGCCCTTCTCCTTCGTCAGGATGTTGAGCGCCGCCGCCGCCCCGTCGCCCGCCGAGATGACCGCCTGCCACTCCTCCGCGCGACACACCGCCCCCGTCGCGTACGCGTTCTCGAGGCTGGTCTCCATCGTGATGTCGACGTCGACGACGTCGTCGTCCGTGAACTCACAGCCCAGGTCCGCCGCGAGGTCGCGGTTGGCACCCGTCGCGAGCACGAGATAGGGCGCCGTCTCCTCGCCGTCCTCGGTCGTGACGCGGTAGCCGTCGTCCGTCGACTCGACGCTCGTGACTTCGACGCCTTGCTGGCGGTCGACGCCGAAGTCGTCGACCTGTTCTCGGAGGATCTCGATGTACTGCGACCCGTCCATCGACTGGACGCCCGGGTAGTTGAACAGGTGGGCCTTGTGCATCCACGTCGCGTCCGTGTCGTAGACGGTTGTCTCGAGGCCGTTCTTTCCGGTGAACAGCGCCGCGCTCAATCCGGCCGGACCGCCGCCGACGATCAGTACATCCGTCATGGGTTGAAATTACACAGGAACGCGAATAAGCGTGTGGGAGGCGGCGAACTGGTCTCGAATTTCGGTCCCCCTGAGCTCTACGGCTTCAGCATACCGAGAGGCCACTCGGTGGAGGTTCCCAAAAAGTGCAACCCGGTCCTTCATTTCGACTCCCGTCTCGCACAGAGGGGCTTCGACATCCGAAGGGGCAAAATGCGCTTTCAGGCGTTGGTTGGTAACACATCTCGTTAGAAGTTATTGCTCGTCCTCCTAGTTTCGACGATGTGACTCCCGCACATCCACGACTCACGGCATTTCTCGAGGAGACAGGAACCGACGGGTATCTGATCGACGCCGACGGCGAGGACAGCAACCAGTATTATCTCTCGGGGTTTCACGCGATGGGCGACTTTACGACGCTGTATACCGACGGGGATATTCGGCTTCTCGTCCCCGACCTCGTCTATTCACGAGCGCGCGCCGAAAGCGACGGTGACAGTATCCGCAGGCGCTCCGAGTTCGATTACGGAGAGCTGGTCGTCGAACACGGACCGGTGAAAGCCGCCCCACTCGCAACCGCAGCGTTCGTCTCCGAGAACGAAATCGGTTCCGTGTCCGTCCCTCCGTACTTTCCGAACGCGACCGCGGACGTCCTGCGCAACGAGGGCGTCGAGGTCGTCACGGATTACGCCGACACCGTGGCCAGTATCCGGGCGGTGAAAACCGACGAAGAGATCGAGCACATCGCAGCGACCCAGCGGGCCAATGAGAAAGCAATGGCGGTCGCGGAGGGAATGCTCGAACGCGCAACGGTCGAAGCGGGTGTCTTACGTCTCGACGGTGAGGTTCTGTCGAGCGAACGAATCCGTCGAGCGATCGAAGTTACGCTTCTCGAGGAGGACTGTGGACTGAGCGACTGTATCGTCGCCTCGGGAGCGGAAGGCGCACGGGCCCACGCGGTCGGGTCGGGACCGATCGAGGCAGGCGAGCCGATCATCATCGACGTCTTCCCGCGTCACAAAGAGTCGCGGTACTTCGGGGACATGACGCGGACGTTCGTGAAGGGCGAACCGAGAGCGGAGATCAAAGCGTGGTACGACCTGACCCGCGAAGCGTACGAGGCGGCACTGGGGGCGATCCGACCTGGCGTGACTGGAAAAGCGGTGAACGACACGGTCTGTGACGTCTTCGAACGCGAAGGATACCCGACGCTTCGAACCGACGAGTCCACCGAGGACGGCTTCACGAGCATCACCGGCCACGGTGTTGGTCTCGACGTCCACGAACAGCCCAAACTTGGCTGGGGCGGTGGCGAGTTGCAACCTGGCCACGTCGTCACCGTCGAACCCGGACTCTACGAGCGCGGAGTCGGAGGTGTCCGGCTCGAGGATCTCGTCGTAGTAACTGAAGAGGGGTACGAGAACCTGACCGACTATCCCCGTGGACTCGGTGTCGTCTAAGCTCTTACCTTACCCTCGCGACTGTGTCGTTCTCCGCACCGGGCGACGGGAGACCGATACGGGCCAGTCTCAGGCGTCGGCAGACCCGAAAACCGCTACAGATCGGATTCCCGCAACTCGATGTCAGCGATCAGGTCGTAGGGGTGAGCGTCCTTGCGGATGCCGTCGACGATCGCGAACGCCTCCCCGGGCGAGAGGAAGTGTTCCGTCACCACTCGCCCCAGCGGCGTCGGCGAGAAGCCGTCGATGAAGTCGTACTCGAGCAACTTGCCGATGGCGTGGGTCGTCGGCACCTCGCCGAGCATCCGGTCGTTGAGCGCCTTCGCCGCCTTCCCGCCGACCGTGATGTTCGCCAGGGTCTCCTCGATGGCGCCGTCCTCGTCGTAGTGGGTCATCACCGGCTCCATCTCTCCCTTGAGGAGCTTGAAGGCCACCTCGTCCTCGGTCATCTCCATCGAGTTGTGGTAGCTGCAGTCGGGTTCGACGAGGACGTATACGGTCCCCTGGTCGTGGTAGTCCGGGCGCCCCGCCCGCCCGAGCATCTGGTGGAACTCCTGGACCGAGAGCCACTCGATCCCCATCGCCAGCGAGTCGAAGATCACCTGCGAGGCCGGGAAGTCGACGCCCGCGGCCAGCGCCGCGGTGGTGACGACCGCCGCGAGGTCCTGGTCGGCGAACATCTTCTCGACGCGCTTTCGCCGCCGGTAATCGAGTCCCGCGTGGTACGGCGCCGCGTTGTACTCGAGCTTTCGCGAGATCTCGTGACACCGCCTGCGGGAGTTGGTGAAGATGATCGTCTGGCCGCGGTACCCCTTCGAGGACTCGGTGTCGAACTCCCGCCTGACGAGTTTGTTCTCAACGTTGACCTTCTCCCGGCCGTCGGCAAATGTGACGTGGCGCTCGATGGGAACCGGGCGCTCCTCGAACTCGATGAGGGTAGCCTCGAGCGCCTGACCCAGCTGTTCGGCGTTGCCGACGGTCGCCGATAGGTAGATCCACTGGGCGCCGTCGTAGTTCTCGCGGGCCGCCGCGCGCTTTTCGGTCGTGTACTTCAGCCTCGAGATGAGGCCGTCGAGGCGGTGGCCTCGCTCTTCTTCCTTCAGCGTGTGGACCTCGTCGATGACGACGGTGCCGATGTCACCCATGTCCTTGCCCGTCCGGAGGGCGTGATCGATCCCCTCGTAGGTGCCGACGATGACGTCCGCGTTCGGGTCGAACTGGTTGCCCGAGTCGGCGATTCGGCTCGCGCCGACGCGGATGGAGACGTCCACGAGGTGGCCGTACTCGTCCTGGAAGTCCTCGTACTTCTGGTTGGCCAGCGCGACGAGGGGCACGAGAAAGAGCAGTTTCCCCTTGCCGTTGAGCACGCGGTTGAGCCCCGCGAGTTCCCCCACGAGTGTCTTTCCCGTCGCCGTGGCGCTGACGACCAGTTGGTCGTCCCCATCGAAGAGACCGTTCTCGACCGAGAGGCTCTGGACCGGAAGCAAGGTATCGAACCGGTCCTCGAGCAGGGTCTGCAGGCCCGGATGCAGGTTGAGGGTGTCGACACCCACCGAATCGACCTCGTCGGTCGTCGCCGAGATGGTGTCGAACTTCGTGAGGTCCGGATCCAGTCGCCCCTTCAGCAGGTTCGTGATCCGCTGGAGGTCCTGCACCTCGAGCATCAGCTCCTCGAGGCGGTCCTTCGCCGCCCCCGTCACGTTCCCGACGTAAGAGAGTTCCCGCTCTAGTTCGCGAGCCGCGCAGTCGGTGCAGATCCAGTCCTCGTCATCCTTGATCGCCGTCTCGGTGGTGATCGGAGAGTACTGGCCCGAGGACGCGCAGTACCGACAGGTCCGGACGACCTTCGTCTTCTCCTCGAGCTGGTAGCCCGCGAACATTTCCTCGAGTTCCCGGCGTCCCTCCCGGGACGTCTGCTCGGAGATGCGGATGCGGCCGGTGCGGCGAGCGAGGTCAACGAACTCGTCAGGCTGACGGGGCTCTTCGCTCGAGTTGCGCTTGACGCGAAATTTCGCGGGTCGTGGTCCTGCCGAGGTCTCCGAGATGCCGAGTTTTGCCCGGAACAGCCGCTTTCCGTCCCGGGTGACCACCACGAGGTAGTCGTTCCCGGTCTCGTGACAAAAGAGCGTCTCGACCTCGGGGACCTGTTTTGACACGCCCGTCAGTAACAGCGTAGCGTACTTGAGCGGTTCGGACTCGGTCGATCCCCCAATGTGGCTATGCTATAAAAACCATAGTTAGAGGTGTGCTGTGCAATGACCGTTCTGTCAAAGAGAAGATCCTCCTCTCGAGGGCGGAACGAGAACCGGCTTCGAACGTCAGTGCCAGTGCTGAACCGCACCGTCGGTGGTCTCTCGAGGTCACTGTCCATTCGACGACTCCGCGAGATCACTGTCTGTTCGACGAGAACACAAGATCACCGTCCGTTCGACGATCCCTCGTCAGCGCTCTCGTTTCCGCGGTCTCCAGAGGTCTCGTTCCCACGGTCTCGAGCCGTTTCGTTGCCGCCGTCGGGCGACCGATCGTCCGTCGGCTGGCCGACCCCCTCACCGGCGATCGACCGCGCCGTCGCTGCGACGTCGGGACCACCACGCTCGCCGGCTCGCTCCCGGAGCGTCCGAATCTCGTCGACGTCGACGCCCTGTGCCGAGAGAACGTCAGTCGGCAACTCACCGGCGGCGGTCGCGCCGATGGCAGCACGTCGCTCGACGCTCCCCATCTCGGCGACGACCTTCGCGACCTCCGCGCGATAGTGCCCTTCGCTGACCTCGCCCGCCTCGCGGGACTCGTTGAGTGTTTCGAGTCTCCCCTCGAGTTTCTCGAGGCGCGCTTCGTCTTCTCCGTGGCGCTCGGCGATGATCGCCGCCTTCGCCTCGTCGGACTCGGCGTTCGCCAGTTCGAGACCGAACGCTCGTTCGGAGACGTCGCCCTCGAGTTCGGCGTCCTGGACGCCGACGGCTGCCGATAGCTGTTCACCGGGGGCGATCGATTCGTTCTCGGCGTCGGATCCCTCCTGGACGGCGCCGTTCGGGACGACGCTCGCCGCCGCGAGCGGAACCGCTACCGCCGCGACGAGGAGGGCAACCGTCAGTGCCATCGATGTGCGTCGATTCATTGGTGGGTATTGTACTGGTTCGATGATATACGTTGGAGTCGATGGCCCCGGGTCAACGACCATCAACGCGATTCAACGCCATTTTCGATCCGGTTCCGTCTATCGATTTCGTCGATATTGGTGATTCTGACGATCCCGGCGCCGCGGGCTCGAGACTGACGACCGAACGGATCATTGTCGTCCGTCACCGCCGTTACCGCCGGCTGCCGACGAGTCGTCATTCCCGGAATCCACATCTCCTGGACCCTCTGCCTCCGGAAGCGAGAGCACGTTTTCCCGACCCAGCCGGAACGACTCGAGTTTACCCTCCTCTCGGAGGCCGGTGACGACTTTGCTGGTTTTCGCGTCCGTCCAGTCCAGTTCCTCGACGACCGACTGCTGTTTCATCCGGCCGCCGCGTGACTCGAGGAGATTGATGACCTGCTCCTCGTTGCTCAGAAGTTCCATGTCTGGAGTCCCGGCGGCGGGCGACGTCGACTGATCGGGCGACGACGTTGGCTGGTTGGCCGACGACGTCGACTGATCGGCCGGCGGTTCAGACGCTGGTCCGTCTCGAGTTCCCGCTTCATCCCCAGAGTCGGCGAGGTGAGCGCCGGTCTCGTCGGACCGATCCGTCGTCTGCGTACCTGGATGGGTGACCGTATCCCCTCCGGCGCCGTCCCGGCCGGCTGGCTGGTCGTGATTTCGATACCACCAGGCTCCACCAGCGGCGAGTGCGACGACGGCGAGCGCGACTGCGACCATGGTCGTCGTACTCAAACCGCCACCGGCGGCGAGGATCACTCGAGGCTCCCCGGAGACGAAATCGGTCTCGCCGCCGCGCCAGATCACCGCGCGGTCGCGTTCGTCGTCGGGATCGGGTGCGACCGTGCTGCGTTCGTAGCCTTCGGGCCACTCGACGAGCAATCGCGTTCCCTCGTCGAGATAGATTCCCTCGATGGCGTCGCCCACGTGGATTTCGCTGTCTTCGACGGCGGCGAAGCCGTGCCAGTCGAATGTGTACCTGACAACACCGTACTCCCGCGAGAGTGACTGCCGCTGGGTCTCCACATCGAATCCGTCGACGGTCATCTCCCGACCCGTCGCTTCGCTCGCCGTCGCGGCCGTCTCGGTCATCCGGTCGGCGAACGATTGCGTGTAATTGTCGGGGTCGTCGCGGATGTCCTGGCGCAGCGATTCGAACGCTGCCTCGCTCTCGTTGTCGTCGAGACGAATCCAGAACTCGAGGGTCCACTCGGCGGTCCCGTCGGGCCGAATAGCGACGTCCATTCGGACCTCGTCGGCGTCGATCCGGTCCTGCTGGAACGCGTTCGATTCGGGTTGTGTCGCCCCGGCCGCGGCCACCCCGAATACGCCGGCCGTCGGTCCGACGCCGGAGAAGCAGAGCAAGACCACCAGGACAATTGCGCCGACGCGACGGTTCATACGAGTCGATGCTTGCCACATCGCTTAAAATACACGAAAGTGAGAACGAGAGTCGATGTGCTGGTAACGGAGTTCGTATCGCAGGTATCGAATCGAACTTCGATTGGAAAGGAGCTGTCAGCCGGTTCGAGTTGATTCGGTTACGTATAGATTTTGTAAAACAGCCGGTCGAGACGGTATCGAATAGCCTCGAAGGTCGGAAGAACGTCTCAGGTTGGACGGGGTTCAGGATCCATTACGTCCACCTCGAGAGTCGATGACTCCGTAGAGTGGGTCGAAGGATCGGCCTTATTCGTCGGTGTCGTTCGACTCCTCGACGTCGTCATCAGCGTCTTCCGTGTCTTCGCGTCCTTCGTCGTTATCGTCGCTTTCGTCGCTATCGTCGGCTTCCTGCTCGTCGGTCTCCTCTTCATCGTCTGGCGTCACGTCGTTTTCGTCGGTCTCGTCGTTTTCGTCGGCTTCCTGCTCGTCACCTTCGTCGGTATCGTCGTCGGTCTCGTCGTCGGCCTCGTTACGTTCGTCGCGTTCGTCGGACTCCTGCTCGTCCGTCTCCTCCTCATCGTCCGGTGTCACGTCACGTATCGCCTCGCCGAGCGTCCCCTCGAGGCTGCCGTTCAGGAAGGCTGCGATTCGGTCGTGGATCGCGGAAACGTGATCGGGAACCTGCGCGGGGAGGTCGGCGTTCGGGCCCTGTCGGGTGTCAGCGCCGCGATCGGCGCCAGTGGCGTTCCCGCGTCGGTCGTCGGCGCGGTCAGCGTTGCGGTCGTCACCAGCTTCGGCGCGATCGTCCGCATTCTCGGCGCGATCGTCCGCCGGAACGTCGGAACTGTTGTCGTCCGCACCCACGGACGTGGGCGCGTTTCCGGGCACTGCGGCGGCGAAGCCGGTCGTTATCACGAGCACTGCCAGCACGGCTGCGATCAGCGTTGTTCGGTTCATGACTGCACTCGGCTCTGGTCGCCAGACCCACTTCAAGCAGTAACTCGGTGGAAGCGGTTTTCCAGGGTTTGACGCCATTTGACGGACGTTTTCTCCGATTTGTCCCCATTCAACGCGGCTCGAGTGAGCGTTGCGCGGCCGAAACGTCGAGCGACGAATAGGCCGATCCCGACGACCCTCGAACGCGCTCGCGCGACGTCAGCGGTCGACCGGATGGTGGGGCTGGATGATCGGGCCCTCTTCACCGTAGCCGACGGTCGCGACCACGCCGAAGACCTCCTCGAGCAGGACGTCCGTGACCACCTCGTCCGGCGGCCCCCAGTCGTAGACGCTGCCGTCTTTGAGCGCCACCAGGTTGTCCGCGTAGCGGGCCGCCTGGCCGATGTCGTGCAGGACGACGCCGACCGTCACGTCGCGTTCGGTCGTCAGCGCGTCGACGACCTCGAGCACCCGGAGCTGGTGGTGTAAATCGAGGTAGGTCGTCGGTTCGTCGAGCAAGAGGACGTCGGTCTCCTGGGCTAAGCTCATTGCGATCCAGACCAGTTGTTTCTGACCGCCACTGAGGCTCCCGACGTCTGCCTCGCGGAGGTGATCGACGCCGGCTAAATCGATGGCGCGGTCGACGGCTTCCGCGTCCGCCTCGTCGACCGCGTCGAAGAACCCGCGGTAGGGATAGCGACCGTGATAGACCAGTTCCTCAACGGTGATGCTCCCCGGCGAGTCGTGTTCCTGGGAGAGGAGGCCGACCTGCCGGGCGAACGACTTCTTCCCAAACTCGTCGGTGTCGTCTCCGTCCAGAAGGACGGCTCCCCGGTCGGGTGCCAATTGACGAGCGAGCGACTTCAGGAGCGTCGACTTCCCACTTCCGTTCGGGCCGACCAGCGCCGTCACCTCGCCTGCAGGCAGGTCGATCCGTTCGCACTCGACGACTGGCTCGTCAGTGTCGGGGTAGCCGATCTCGAGGTCCGTGCCGACGAGTTCGCTTCCTGATCGCGTGGGTCGGACGGTGTTCGAGGACGTTCGCGTCGCGTCCAGGGCGCTCGAGCCGTTCGAGCCCGAGGCGTCCGGTTTCGCGTCGGCACCGTCGGTTGTCGAGTCGGTTTCTGGGCTCGAGGTTCGTTCGCGACTCGAGTGTGTGGTTTCGTCGGTGGTGGACGGACTGCCGTCGGTATCCGACTCCGGTGGTTCTGACGGGTCCGGCGATTCCGACGATTTCGTCTCCTCTTCTCGAGCGCTCCCGCGGAGGTTTGGCAGGCGTTTCATGGCTAGAGATCACCCAGGTGTTTGCGTCTGCGCATGAGATACAGGAAGTACGGCCCGCCAATCAGGCCGGTCAGGATACCGACCGGGAGCTGGTTCGTGCTGCCGAAGAGGACAGCCATCCCCAGTCGCGCGCCGACGTCGGCAGTGACCAGCAACGCCGGACCGACGAACAGACAGCCCACGATGAGGCGCTTGTAATCCGAGCCCACGAGCGTTCGTACGGCGTGAGGGACAATGAGTCCGACGAAACCGACGATGCCCGCCGCGGCGATCGACGACGACGCCGCCACGATTGCAATTCCCGAGAGGCCGAATCTGGCGCGCTCGACGGACATTCCGAGCGCGCCAGCGGTTCGTTCTCCCAGCAGGAGGACGTTCAACTGTCTCGCGCCCGCCAGCGCGAGGATCGAGGTAAGGATCGTCCAGGGGAGGACGAGACGGACCTCGTCCCAGTCCGCGCCAGTGAGCGTCCCGGTCGTCCAGGAGATGGCCGTCTGCACGGTCGCCATGTCCTGAGCGAACAGGAGGAGGGCCGTCTGGAGCGAATTGAAGACGGTGCCGACGATCACGCCCGCGAGCACGAGTCGAACGGGGTTAGTTCCGCCCTTCCAGGCGATGGCGTAGACGAGGACAAACGCGATCGCACCGCCGAGAGCCGCGCTAATCGGGAGCAACGCAGCCATTCCCGAGAAGATCACGAGCGTGAGCAAGATCGCCAGTCCGGCGCCCGAGGAGACCC
Organism: Saliphagus sp. GCM10025317; assembly: GCF_042663665.1. Classification (NCBI taxonomy): domain Archaea; kingdom Methanobacteriati; phylum Methanobacteriota; class Halobacteria; order Halobacteriales; family Natrialbaceae; genus Saliphagus; species Saliphagus sp. GCM10025317. The sequence continues at coordinate 72,477 of NZ_JBHTAQ010000005.1, read as the reverse complement.
CGAGGATGTACGGACTCGCGAGTTCGTTTCGGGTCACCGCCTGGAAGATCGCGCCAGAAATCGCGAGGTTCGAGCCGACCAGCACCGCGGCGAGTACCCGCGGCAAGCGGCCGTTCCAGACGATCGTCGTGTTCCTCGCCAGGTTGGGGAGTTCGTAACTCTCGGGCACGAACAGCACAGTCCGCATCAGATCCTCGCCGAGGAGGAACGACAGCAACACCCGCTCGTCGTACCAGACGTCGGCGTCGAGGACGGCGTACCACGCCTCCGTGATGGACATCGAGTACACGCCAAAGCTCACCTGGACGAACAGCGAGACGAGCACAACTCCCACGCTCGCGATGGCGACTCCGACCAGTCGAGCGTCTATCCACCCGTAGCTCTCGAGTCGTGCGGACAGTTCCTGTGACGTCCTCGAATCACCCATTTCAGGGCCCGTCGGTGACGATTTCGGCAACTCGCTCGCGGTCGAACAGATCGCCCTCGAACCGGTCGGGGAACAGTTCCAGTGCGGCGCGTTCCGTCGTGAAGAGATTGATGATCGGGCCCTGGTAGAGCGGACCGCCGCGGAAGACGCGCTCGTCCTGGACGGCCGTGAGGTCGCTCGCCATGGGGTGATCCTGCATGAACGCGAGCACGGAGTCCTCGAATTCTTCGGCGGACTTGGCTTCGTGTCCGCGCACGAGGAGCACGTCGGGGTCGACCTCGAGCATCGTCTCGTAGTCGATCTGGCCGCGGTCGTCCGTGCTCAGTCCATCGACGCCGGTTCCCTCCAAGGCGTCCCCGATGCCGAGGTCGCGCCACTGTTTCTTGCTCGTCCCCTCACCGAGCCGGTATGGCGAGAACGCTTCGGGCTCCTCGCCGCCCCAGACGAGCAGGGCGTTCGGGCGCTCGGATTCGGGCGGTAGCTCCGCCTGAACGTCCGAGATGAACTCGTCGTGGAGCGACGCGAACGCCTCGTAGCGCTCCTCGCGCTGGAAGATCTGGGCGACGATCTCGAAGGCCTCGTACAGGGAGTAGTACCGGTAGTCGTGCCACGGGTCGGTCTGTCGGAAGATGACGTTCCCCATGAACGGCGCGATTTCCGTCGAAATCTCGTCCACGTCGGACTGCTCGAGGTTGAACGCGCCGTTTTTGACCAGCCAGTTCGGGTCCATCAGGTGGAGGTCGGCCTCGAGATCGTAGAACACCTCTTTGTCGATGCCGCCCTCGCCGATTAGCTGGACAAGGTCGTCCTTCTCGACGGAGACGCCCTCGAGTTTGTCGTAGTACTGCGTGTGATACCGTGGCGCGTTGCCGACCGAGAGGAGGCCGTCGCCGACGCCGAGGGCGACGCCCATGTCCGCGTACCCGGAGAAGTACGTCGCCCACCGTTCGGGCGGCTCGTCGAACTCGAGGGTGCCGACGGGTTCCATCGTGACTGAATAGGAACCGTTGCCTTCGTTTCCATCGGTGTCGCTCGAGTTCTCGTTCCCCGAGCCGTCGTCGGTGCCGTTCCCGTCGTTCGAATCTGGGTCTCCCTCACCCTCTCGGTCGGTACCGCTCACGCACCCTGCGAGGCCGGCGAGTGCCGCCGTTCCAGTCGCCAGGACTGCCCGTCGCGTCCGATTCGATTTCATACGTTTTAGGCTAGCCTAACAGCGTAAAAGTGCACTGATTTAGGCCGACCGAAATGAGTCGGTTCGCTTACTCGAGGAGTTCGATCTCGTCCTCGCCGTTGGGAACGGCACAGAGGAACGCGCCCGCAGCGTCGGTTTCGTTGCGATACCAGTGGACAGTTCCGGCCGGGATCAGGAGGGAGTCGCCCGCTTCAACGTCGTACTCCTCGTCACCGATCCCGACGACGTACTCGCCTTCGAGGACGTACTGCTCGTGCTCGACGGCGTTCGTGTGCGGCGGAACCTCGGCGCTGGCCTCGAGGGTGAACCGGCGAATCGCGAAGTTCGGGGCCCCGTGTTCGGCCGCGATGAGGACGCCTTTGTTGAGTCCGTCCGCGGCATCGACGGGTTCGTACTCGACGTCGTCGGTACGGCGAATCGTCGGCTCAGGGTCCGGATTCGGTTCGGCGGATTCGGTGTCGTCCATATCGGTCGTGAGCGCGTGAGCGACAAAACGGTTCGGACTCTGTAACCCGGATCAGTTTGGGTACGCTTGTCCGCGTCGGCGAGGGCCCGGCGACGAAGGTTCTCGCGACGAGGGCACCATTTCGTGTCGAGCAAGATTCGTCGTACTCGAGGTTTTTACCCGAGGACCTCTGGGATCGCACCTGAGGACCCGAAGACGTACCCGTGACTCGAGCGTGAATCAGGGACTGGAGACTGGTTAGTGTCGAATCACGAGAGTGAGCGCGAACGGTAGCGTCGTCACTCGCGAGCGAAAAATATAGTTCAAAAGCGATACCTCAGTGAATTCCCGATTTACAGGCGCTCGACGTTCGTCGCGCGCGGGCCCTTGGGGGCCTGCTCGATGTCGAACTCGATTTCCTGGCCTTCTTCCAGGTCAGGGCCGCCAACGTCTTCCATGTGGAAGAAAACGTCGTCGTCCGCGTCCTCAGTCTCGATGAATCCGTAGCCGCCAGTGTCGTTGAAGAAATCAACGGTTCCTTTCGCCATTGCTTCTAAAGAGAGTCGGGGAAGACGGATAACCGTTCCGATGTAGCCTCCAGCCGGAATGGGTGGCTGAAAGACCTCGAGAGACACTCTGGCGGCGTCTCGACTCGTGGCTACTCCTGGTCCTCGAGTCGCTGGGCGAAGATCGAGACGAAAAAGACCAGCATGAACATGGAGAACCCTGCGATGATTCCGAGGAAGCCGCCCTGGGTGAGGTCTACCGAGCTAGTCAGCGAGACGGCGACGAACGCGGCGACGAAGATGGCGATCGTGAGGAACCCGATAGCGTAGTAGAAGTTGGTGTCGTTCTCGAGGAAACCCCACAGCGAGTCCCAGATCGGGGGTTGTGGCATACTCGAGCGTTCGAACGCGAGGACGAATAACGTTCGGTCCGCGGTTCACTTCGCCTCGAGATTCGGCCCGCGGATCGCTTCACCTCGAGACGAAACCTACCGCGTGACACATCACTTCCGAGTACGGAATCGTTGATGGCCGTCGGAACGTGGGTGAGAAGGATCGTCGTCCGTATCGACGGCGGCTATCGTGGTCAGTAGAGCAGGCTCGAGACGCTATCGGCGTACGTATCGGGAAGGTCCATCGCGATGGCTCGCGGGTCGGTTTCGCCGTCGAGGTTGACCAGGTACGCTCGCCCCGGTTCGGATCCGTAGGTTTCGTGGAAATCGTAGACGAAGCCGTAGCAGGAGACTGAGGACGGAATCGATTCCGCCATTCGAAGGTACGAGACCTGTCGGTGGACGTTGTACTCGACGAGCTGGTCGATAATTCCGGTGTCGGCGTCGGCATCAACGTCATCGTCGGATCCAATATCGGTATCTACCAGTTCGCTCTCGAGACCCGACTCGACGACGGGAACGAGCGCCTCGACCCATTTGGTGACCCCGCGTGGGCCCGGGGGTTCCTCGTCACCCGACGCAACCTCGTAGGCAGCCGTGACGGCACCACAGCCGGTGTGACCGACGACGGCGACCGCCTCCGTGTCGGTGTAGTGAATCGGGTACAGAACGCTCCCGTCGACGAATCGCTCGCCGTCCTCGACGTCCCAGATCTGGTTTCCAATCGTACTCGGCGTGAAGATGGCTCCAGGACGGTCGATCGACCACATGCCTTCCTGTGAAACCCGCGAATCCGAACAGCACATGGTGACGACGTCGGGGTGTTGTTCGTCTCGAACGGCGTCGAAGTAGCCGTCGGCGAGGGAATCGACGTGTCGTTCGTTCCCTTCGAGGAGATTGAAGAGGACGGTTGCGTGATCGTCTCGAGCGTCCGTTGAGTCGGAGTCGGAGTCAGAGTCGGATGTCATGGGAATCGTCCGGAGTTTCACGTAAACGAACGACGAGAACTGTATAATTGTGTTGGGGATTCCGGTCATGGAGCGATTGGCCGTCGTCGCCTCGAGCCAGTGGTGACGACCGGCTGTCGCTTCAAGTGGTCAGTGAAGGTCTCGATATTGAACGCAGAGCGCTGGAGAAGTCGAAAGCGGAGGGTGAGGCGAGCCAAGGGCAGAGAGTGAGAGGAGCCGAGGCAGGAGTAGGAGAAGGATTGGAAAGAACGGGGTGTGGTAGAGGACGAAGGTTTGGCAGAGGGGGAATCGGACGATGTCGGGAGTCCCAACGAGACTGGAGATTGAAAGAGAGATTTGTGAGTGAAAACCACGTTCCATGAGGTACGATAACACGATCTCTCGGAGAGGGATTTGGAGGGGACCCCCCACCCCTTTGTTTCAGGTGGAGAGCGAAAAGGAGGGGTGGGGTGGGAGGGGTTTCTAGGACGGGAAGGTTTAAGATACCTCCCGATAAATTAGTCCGCAGCACTAGCAAATAACGCATCTTACTAGGTGGGTTGGTTTTTGTTACTAGACTCTACTAGAAACGCCGTTCTAGACGGCTTGAGTTACTAGACCGCCTGTTCTCTCCGAATTCACGACTCTCACGGCTTCTCCTGCCGTCTCGAGCAGAAATCGTCCCCACTCGATCGCCGATCCGGCTCTCCCGGCCCACGAAACCCACCACCCCTCTGACCGTCTCCACCCGAAACGAAGGGGTGGGGGTGTTCTAACCCCGGCAAACACCTCAGAATAATTCACTTAATCATCTTCCCTTTAACATCAATCATCTAATAGGAACCGACGTAGGACCAAACACCCCTTCGTTTCGACTCGAGAATCACTACGCTTTCAGGCACGATCCAAACGCCAACACACCAGTCTCCGATCGTGACGGAACCAGACCTCGGTACATCTTTGCCGTCCGCGACCAAAGCGCCGACCATACCATGAACGACGAACGCTCACGCGCGCTGTACGACCGGGCGCTGTCCGTCATGCCCGGCGGCGTCAACTCCGCCGTCCGGGCGGCCATCGAGCCGTATCCCTTTTTCGTCCGGAAGGGCGACGGCGGCCACGTCGTCGACGCCGACGGCAATCGACTCGTCGACTGGGTCATGGGACTCGGGCCCCTGCTCCTCGGACACGACCTCCCCGAACCCGTCCAGGCGGCGGTCCAGCGAGCCGCTAGCGAGGGTCCGATGTACGGTACACCGACCGAACTCGAGGTCGACCTCGCCGAGTTCGTCGTCCGGCACGTCCCGAGTGTCGAGAAGATCCGGTTCGTCAACTCCGGGACGGAAGCGACCGTCTCGGCCGTCCGCCTCGCCCGCGGAACGACCGGTCGAAACAAGATCGTCATCATGCAGGGCGGCTACCACGGCGCCCAGGAGTCGACGCTGGTCGAGGGCGACGCCGACCATCCCGCTCCCTCCTCTGCCGGCATCCCGCAGGCGTTCGCCGAGCACACCCTTCCCGTCCCGTTCAACGACGAAGCGGCCGTCCGCGAGGTCTTCCAGGAACACGGAGGCGACATCGCTGGCGTCCTCGTCGAACCGATCCTCGCCAACTACGGCATCGTCCACCCCGTCGACGGCTACCTCGAGACCCTTCGTGAGCTCACCGACAATCACGACTCGCTCCTGATCTTCGACGAGGTCATCACCGGCTTTCGCGTCGGCGGGCTAGGCTGTGCGCAGAGTCACTTCGGCATCACGCCCGACCTCACCACCTTCGGCAAGATCATCGGCGGCGGGTTTCCCGTCGGCGCCATCGGTGGCCGCGCCGAGTTGATCGAGGGATTCGCACCTACCGGGGACGTCTTCCAGGCCGGAACCTTCTCCGGCCACCCCGTGACGATGGCCGCCGGACTCGAGACGCTCACGTTCGCGGCCGAAAACGACGTCTACGACCACGTCAACGGGCTCGGGGAGATGCTCCGGGCCGGTCTCACCGACGTCCTCGCGGACCAGACGCCGAACTACACCGTGGTCGGAACCGACAGCATGTTCAAAGTAATCTTTACGCGCGAGGGCCCCTCCCGGGACGAACTCGAGGGCCAGTGTGAAGCCGGCTGTCGCCAGAATCCCGACTGTCCGCGCTACGAGTACTGTCCGAAGAACGCAGCCGACGTCAAGCGAGCCGAAACCGAACGCTGGCGGCGGATCTTCTGGGGCGAGATGCGTGACCAGGGCATCTTTCTCTCCCAGAACCAGTTCGAGAGCCAGTTCGTCAGTTACGGCCACACCGAGGAAGACGTCGAGCGAACACTCGAGGCGTACAAGCACGCGCTCTGATTGTGCCCGCGCCTCGAGTCGCCGGCTGCTCGTCATTTCACTCTGTGAACGTGGACGTTCGTCGTCTTACTCTGTGAACCTGGACACAGTCGTTTCACTGTGTGAAAGTTATCCAAAGGTTTACGTTTCGAGCCATCGCCTCTTCGAGTGGCCACTGGGGGGTGGCCACCTGGGAATACAGGGTCGCGGCTGGTCGTTCCGATGGCCGGCCCGTGTCTTTTGTGGTGCGTTACAGTGGTGGTTTCCGAATCGTCAGGTGGTGTTCTAGCGAGCCTCGCGTTTCAGCGCAGTCTCGCTTTCCAGCGCTGCTTTGCATACCAGCACCGCCTCGCGTTCCAGTCGAGACGACGGCCCACCAGGGCTCAACCTACGAGTCGATTCGACTGCAAACTCGCGTGACGACGATTCATCTCGTCGCTACCGACCGACGATTCGTTTTTCGACTGCAAACGCCGCTGCCGATCCTTTATATACGATGCCGCGGCCAGATCAGTCCGTCAACCCTATGCACGACCGACGATGAGTACGGAGGAGATGACGGACTGGCGCCCAGTGTTCGGCCACGACGAACCCTACGACGAGCAAGTCGACGGGATCGAGACGGCCATCGAAACCGCTACTGAGGGCGGGTACACGGTCATCGAAGGAGCCTGCGGGACCGGCAAGACGATGATCGCACTCACGGCGGGCATCGACCTCGTTCGTGACCCCGACAGCCAGTACGAACGGGTGTTCGTCCTCACGAGCGTCAAACAGCAACTGCGCCAGTTCGAGACGGACCTCGAGACGATCAACGAGAACCTGCCCACCGACTGGAACCCGATTTCTGGACTCACGCTCGTCGGCAAGGCCGACGTCTGCCCGTACAACCGCGAAAACGCAGGCGGAATCAGTGACGACAACGTCTACGACCGATGCGAGACCCTCCGCGATCGCACGCGCGACCTCACCGGCGAGGGTGGCTCGACGACGGCCGGTGCGCTTGCCGCCCAGGCCCGAAGCCAGCAGATTGGCCTGGCCGATAGCGGTCGCGGGAGCCGGCACGGGCGCAGCAGTTCCAGTGGAACCGAAGGGGGTGTCGATGGCAGAAACGGCGGCGCAGGAACGAGCGGATCGTCCGTCAGCCACGCCGGCGCGCGCTATCTCGAGACGGCGGGCGAACCGACGCCGTACCCACCGGAGATGCCGGAGTACAACACCGGCGGCCCCGCGGGAAGCGAGGTCGAGTACTGTCCGTTCTACGCCCAGTATCTCGAGGACCTGCCGGAGGAGGGAAGCGACGCCGATCCAGTCGAAGCGGCTCCCTTCGACGTGACCGAAACCGGGCTGCTCACGCCTGAAGATCTCGTCGCTGGGTCGGTTCGACACGGCACTTGCCCGCACTCGGTGATGGGGGCCGTACTGGGCCATGTGGAGGTCGTCATCGGCAACTACTACCACGCCTTTGACCCGACGACGACCGCCGCGTTCACCGGCGCCCTACTCGACGAATCGACGTTCGTCGTCTGCGACGAAGCACACATGCTCGAGCCCCGGGTTCGCGATCTGGTGAGCGACATGGTCGCAGACACCACGCTTCGGGACGCCGAAACCGAACTCTCGCGGGTGCTCCAGCCGGTTCGATTCGACCAGGAGGGTCGCCAGGCCCAGGGTGGCTCGAAGACAGCCGACGCGGACCTCGTTCGCGCCGAACTGAACGACACCGACGTCTCGATCGAGGAACTCGAGCGCACCCTCGAGTTCGTCCAGGACCTCCGCGGGGAACTCGACCGTCGAGTTCGTGCCCACTTGGAGCGGACAAATCGAGCCTGGCAGTCGGATCTGACGTCCCTCGAGGACGACGAAATCCCGCTCCGCGACCCGACGATGCCGGCCGAGGACGAGATTTCCGAGTGGGCGGCCGAGGCGGGGTACAGCGACGCGATCTGGGTGCGAGCCGAGTCGGTCGGCGCGGTCGTCGAGCGGATTCTCAACGAGGCCGAGGACGAGGAGAAGACCCGGGCCTCGCCCGCCGTCGGCCGCTTGCTCGGGGAGTGGTACCGTCGCGATCACACGACGAACTTCCGAGAAATCGAACTCGAGCGAACCTGGGACGAGATGGAGCCGGCCGACTCCTGGCGGCGAGCGTACACGGCTCGACTCGCCCTGCACAGCTGCGTTCCCAGTGACGCTATCGGGTCGCGACTGTCGGCGTTCGGCGGCGGGATCTTGATGAGCGCGACTCTCGAGCCGATGGACGCCTTCCGGGAGGTCACGGGTCTCGAATACCTCGCGCGCGAGGAAGGGCGTCCGGTCGTCGAACGGCAGTACGGCCTGCACTTCCCCGAGGCTAATCGCGAGAGCTTCGCGGTGTCGGTGCCGAAGTTCACCTACGACAACCGGGGGCCGCCTGGCGAGGAGACGCCGACGCGAACCGCGTACGCGGACGCGCTGGCACAGGTCGCCCGACTTCCGGGGAACGTCCTCGTCGGAATGCCGAGTTATGGCGAGGCGGAGTGGGCCGCGTCGGTCCTCGAGGCGCGTCCAGGAGTCGACAAGTCCGTCTTGCTCGATGCCTCGAGCAGCGACGACGCCACTGAATCGCTGAAAGACGAGTTCTTCGCGGGTGGGGGTAAGATACTCGTCACGAGCCTCCGTGGGACCCTGACGGAGGGCGTCGATTACAGCGGGGATCGCCTCGCAGCGGCGGTCATCTGCGGCGTTCCGATCGTCAATACGGCGAGTCCGCGGACGAAGGCGATTCGACGAGCCTACGACGACGCGTTCGGCGACGGGTTCACCTACGCGCTGACGGTCCCGGCGGTTCGGAAGGCCAGGCAGGCGATCGGTCGGGTGATCCGCTCGCCCGAGGACATTGGTGTCCGCATCCTGCTCGACGAACGGTACGCTCGCGACAGCTGGGATTCGGTTCGTCAGTTCCTTCCGGACGACGACGAGTTTCAGCCGGTCAGTCCCGACATGCTCGAGTTCGGCCTCGAGCGATTTCGCGAGCGGCTCGAGTCGAGCCAGTAAGGCATTCCAATTTTCGCGGCAAGATGTTCTCGAGTTCTCGCCGCGTCGCCTCTGACTTCCCGCCGCGACGCCCCGAGCTCCTGTCGCGACGCCCCAACTTCTCGTCGAAACGTCTCAAACTTCTCGCTACAGGAAATTCCGCGCAGCGCCCGCTTCAGCGCTCTTCCGGGGTGTTATCAGTAATCGAACTCCTCCTCCCAGGCACCGCGCCACGCTGGGAGGTCGTCCCGGCGGGTTTCGTACGAAAACGTCACGACGGACGGCGGATCCTCGGCGTAGTCGGCGTAGACGTCGAACTCTTCGGGAAACTCGAGTTCGGCGATCGGGCGCACCGGGTACTGCCCGAGGCGTGGAGCGAGTCCGGCCTGAATCTCCGGCGAGAGCGCGAACTCGAGGAACGTGTAGGCCAGGTCGACGTTGATCGCGTTTTCGAAGATGGCCATCTGGAGGGGTTCGGCGTAGGCCTCCCCGTCGAGGTACGTGATCTGGTACTGATCGGGGTCGCCGCCGACGTCGGCCGTTTCGTCGGTCGCTTCGCCGTCTGAGTCGTCCCCCGAGTCGTCGTCTGCGCTCGAGTCCTCGCCGTTGGAACCGCCGCCGTCCGAATCCGACTCGTCGTCTGCACCCGAATCGGTGGAATCGTCGCCATCGGCCCCAGTTCCGTCGGTCGCATTGTCCGGGCCATCAGTTTCGTTTTGCTCGCTCCCCCGCGTCTCGTCGGTATCTGACGTCACTGCCCGATCGATCGCCACGAGCGCATCCGCCGCGTAGGCGACGGTCATCGGTCGAGCGCGCTCGGCGTACGCCAGCAGCGTCTCGACCCAGGTGTCGTAGACGTCGAGTCCGTTGTCCTCGAGCTCGGCCCAGACAGTCAGCGCGTCGTCTGGACCGGCGGATTCGAACAGCCAGTCGAGGAAGGCGCCGCCGCGACCGCGGGATGGCGTCGGGGTGAGCAGCGAGTCGGCGTAGGCCGATTCGCCGAGTTCCTCGAGTCTGGTCGGTGGGTCGATACGCGTTTCATCGACCATCAGACAGGAGTACTGCGTACTGACCGGGACGATACGTTCGTCTGGATCCTCGAGGTCGAGTTCGTCGACGACACCGTCGAGCGTCTCGATTCGATCCCGGTTGAGTTCGCGAAATAGGCCACCCTCCTCGAGGTCGTGGTCGACGGTCGCGAGGTCGGCTGCCGAGAGGCCGACGTAGGCATCGACGTCCGGGAGAAATCCGCGTTGCTCGCGTTCGACGTAGTGACCGATGCCGGATTCGGGAATAACCCAGTTGACTTCGACGTTGTCGAACGTCTCCTCGAACTGGGTTTTGAGCCAGGCTGAGGCGGGATTCTCGCCGTGGGCGAACGCGTCCGTCGTCGCGACTCGAAGGACGCCTTCGTCCTCGGGTTCGGCCGGTTCGTCGTCGCCGTTTGGCTCCTGTGGCTCTGGTTCCGATTCGCGGGTGGCACAGCCCGCGAGCGACGTCAGGGCGAGCGTCGTGGATCCGGTTGCGACGCGAAGGTACGACCGTCGATCCAGTCCCATCGTGCGAGATATCGACGCGCTGGTGCATAAGTCCGATGTCAGCGCGTTCAAAGGTTTTTGCTCGAGATTGCGTCACTTCTCGATCCCTCGAGATTGAGTCCTTTGGCTTTGTTAAAACATTCATTGCTTACAATTCTCAGCGGTCTTGCTGAATACATAGAATGAGTTCAGTACAGCGACTTCGGTTATTTCACGATGAAATCAGTGAACTATCCGCTCACTACACGTGTTGATCAAAAGCATTCGAGGAGGTCGCCGTCTTCGACTGGATCGGGCGTCTCTTTTACGACCGCTCTCTCATCGCCGAAATACCGTTCATGGAGGCGGACGACTCCGGTCTCATCGACCCCGTAGACTGCCTCGTCGCTGAAATTATCATCACCGACGAAATTCCCGTCGTGTGATCTGTAATTTACGGGTGGAGCGAAACGGATGCCGATGACCGTAATCTCATCGTAGAGCTCAAGAACTCGTGTCGGATCTCCCCAATTGTCAAGGGTCTCTGCTCCAGCACCAATTGCTCGTTTCCCGTACTCCGACACGGCCTTATTTTGCTGGTAGGCGTCTTCGTACTCGTACACGTACTCTATCAGCGATTCTTCGTCGAACGTACTCGGTGGCTCCGGATACGGCTTGATACCCACGCTGTGTAACTCGTCGATTTCACCGTTCGGCTTCTCTAACTCGAACGTCTCACAAACATCCCCGGTAGGTTCGGGGCGATCCGCGTTCGCACAATTGCGACGTCCGGCGATCGAGTCTGGACCGGGAAACGGGCCGTTGGTATGGTCATCTACCCACTCCGCTTTCGACGTACAGCCCGGGATAACGTTCTCATCAGTGGAGTTTTTATCGTCAAAATTGGCTGAATTTTCACGCTGTGGATTGAGGTTGGCGATGCAGCCACCCGTCTCGAGGAGGACACTCACAGCACCCGCAACGAGAAGTTCCCGACGATTCATACTGTATTGTCTGTCAGTACAATAAGGTGTCTTAAATAGGTACTCCAACTTCAAGGAGTGATTTGAGCCACAACTATTCGATACCTATCTCACCTATACTGGCCGTTCGCTACCCTCGTAAATCGGCCTTTGACTCGTGCGACATTCGCGCCATGTATGCAGCACGTCGTTTGCATCAACCGCCGAGGATTTCAACTGAGCTAGTCGGGTCTCTACCCTTGAGCGTCGCCTCGTTTCTCGAGGACCGACGCTCACCACGAGTGTCAGATATGAGATACCTATCTCGGGGGGCACGGTATTTTTCCAATTCGGCGTCCTACATTGGCGTATGGTCCGCTCGTCGACGCCAGTTCACGCCGTCATCGGAGCGATCGTCGGGGTCGTTCTCTCGTTTCTCCCGTTTTCGACCGTCCTGGGCGGTGCAGCGTCCGGATTCCTCGAAGGCCGCGACGCTCGTAGGGGGACCGTTTCGGGTGCGCTCGCGGGGGCGATCATGACTGTACCGATTGCCGGCGTACTCTTCCTGTTCCTCGGTCTGTTCGGCTTCGGTGCCGCCCTTAGTGGATTCCCCGTAGAGGGGTTCGCTCTGGTACTGTTCTTCGTCCTTGCGTTCGGCGTCGCCACCTGTCTCTACACCATTGGCGGCGCGGCCGTCGGCGGTTTCGTCGGGTCGATGCTCGCTGCCGAATACCCGGACGAACGGCGTCGACTCCAGCGATCACTCGGACTCACGCCGACGAGCAGTGCGGACGACACTTCTCGCGGACCGGATCGTCGAGAACTCGATTCAGAACGCAATTTAGAATACGAATCGGAAGGCCGACGAACGGACCTCGAGCCAGAATCGAATCGGCGACACGAGCGAGACCGCCGATAGTTCCGGTCCGATTGGCCGAGACCGACGCTCACTCGTATCGAAGCGCGTCGATCGGATCTGTCCTCGCGGCTCGCCAGGCCGGATACAACCCGGACAGGACGCCGACCAGGATGCCGGCAACGATGGCGAGGGCGACGTACTCGAGTGGGTACACCAGCGGGATGTCGATGTAGCTGGCACCGATGGCCGCAACGGCCAGTCCGAGGGCGGTTCCCAGTATCGCGCCGATCACGCCGAGGATCACGGCCTCCGTGAGGAACAGTCCGAGAACGTCCCGGTTCTGCGCGCCAACGGCTTTCATAATTCCGATCTCGCGGGTTCGCTCGGTGACCGACACGAGCATGATGTTCGCGATACCGATCGAACCGACGACGAGCGAGATGGCGGCGATGCCGACGATGAAGCTCTGAAGGATGTCCAGGATGTCCTCGAGTTGCTGGAGTAACTGGGTGCTGGTCTGGAGGGTGACGGCGACGTCATCGCCGAGGAACTCGCTTGCGTCGGATTCCTCGCTCTTGAAGTACGCAGTTGCAGCGTCTCGAGCGGCGTCGACGTCGCCCTCGTCGGCGCTGGGGGCCTCAACGATGATGGCGAGGTAGCGGACGTCGGTTTCCGAACTGGCCTCGTCGTTTTCCGATTCGCTATCGTCGTTCCCCTCACCCGAACCGCCGCCTCCGCCCGCCGGACCGACCGCCTGCTCGAGGTAGAACGGATCCATCGGGACGTACATTCGTGGCGCCGCGTCGAACCCCTCGAACGGGCTCAGCCCCTCCGAGGTGTCGGTGATCCCGACGACGGTAACGGTCTCGGTTCCGCCGGTAGCGATCCGGACCTCGAGTTCGTCGCCAACGCTGACGTTCTCCTCGAACTGCTCGGCGGCTGCGGGGTTGATGACGGCCTCGCGCTCGCCCATCTCGAACTGGCGTCCCTCGCGCAGGGAGGACTCGCGAACGTAGGACGGGCCGGCGGCGATCAGGCCGTTGCTCTGTAACCGGGTCTCACCCGCGTGGGTCACCGACTGGGCGTCGATGGTCGCATAGCCGTAAGCGGCGTCGACGGCCTCGAGTTCCTCGACGGCCTCGAGGTCGTCCTGACTGAAGACGAACTGGGCGCCGGCGAGCGGACCGCCCTCGGTATCCGGGTCGGCCGCCCAGCCGTAGAGGTTCCGCTGGTCGTCGGGGCTGATGTCGCCGATGATGCCGGCCTGCAGGCTCGCGCCGAGGGCGACGAAGGCGATGACGGCGGCGACGCCGATGATCACTCCGAGCGTCGTCAGCGCCGACCGAAGTCGGTGGCCACGAATCGACCGCCAGGAGAGCCGGAGCGACTCGAGTGGGTTCATCAGCGCTCCTCCTCGCTCGTGGTGGGGTCGTCTTGGCTCGCGGTGGGGTCATTATCGCTCGCGGCGGGGTCGTCATCGCCGGAGGACAGATCGTCGTTCGAGGACACACCATCAATCGAGGGTCGATTAGCAGTCTTTTCATTCGCAACTTCGCTCCGAACACCCTCAGCAGACCCCTTCGTTTCCACTCGAGAATCGCCACCGGGGGACGCCTTGTCATCCCCACCTTCCAGTAGTTCGATTCGCTCGACGCTTCCGTCCAGCAGGTGGACGATGCGTTCGGCGCGTTCGGCGACGTGGCGCTCGTGCGTGACGACGATGAGCGTCGTCCCGGCGTCGTGGAACTCCTCGAAGAGGTCGAGCACGTCCGCTTCCGTCTCGGTGTCAAGGTTGCCGGAGGGTTCGTCGGCGAGCACGATCGCCGGATCGTTCACCAGCGCGCGGGCGAGGGCGACCCGCTGGCGCTGGCCGCCCGATAACTCGTTCGGGAGGTGATCGAGTCGGTCGCCGAGTCCGACGCGCTCGAGCAGATCCTGCGCGCGGTCGTGGCGCTCCGTCCGACCGACGCTGCGGAACAACTGGGGGAGGGCCACGTTCTCGAGGGCGTTCAACCGCGGCATCAGGTTGAACGTCTGGAAGACGAATCCGACCCTGGTTCCCCGCAGGCGGGTACGTTCGCGTTCCGAGAGCGTCGAAATATCTTCCCCGTCGACGGCGACGGTGCCCGACGTGGGGGTATCGAGACAGCCGACGAGGTTCATCAGCGTCGATTTCCCCGATCCGCTCGGGCCCATGATGGCCGTGTACGACCCGCGCGGGATCGACAGCGAGACGCCGTCGAGGGCGTGTACCGGCTCGCCGACGCGGTACGTCTTCCGCACGTCGGTCATCGTCACGGCGTCGTCGCTCGGTCCCATCGTCCCTCTACAAGGCTCGCTCGAGCCAAAAACTTTGGCGGGGTGGGGTCGAATCGCCGCAATCGCCGACCGAGTTGGTCTCGACTCGTCTCGATCAGCCGACCGAGGGTCGACCTCGAGGGCTACGTTTTTCCCGTCGCCGCCCGCTCGTGACGGTATGAGCGCGAAATCGTCGGGCGGCGCCGACGCCCACAAGCGCCGTGCGGGGGAACGAGCAACCGAGGAGGTCGAAGACGGGATGGTCGTCGGCCTCGGCACCGGGTCGACGACCGCCTACGCCATCGAGGCACTCGGCCGTGCAGTCGCGGACGGCCTCGAGATTCGGGGAATCGCGACCTCCTTTCAGTCCAGGCGACTGGCCCTCGACGTCGGTATCCCGCTGACGGATCTCGACGCCGTCGACGGGATCGACCTGGCTATCGACGGGGCCGACCAGGTCGTCGACGACCCCGACTCCCCTGCCCACGGGGCGCTGATCAAAGGTGGCGGCGCGGCCCACGCCCGCGAAAAACTCGTCGCCGTCGCGGCCGACCGGTTCGTCGTCGTCGCGGATTCCTCGAAACTCGTCCCCGCGCTCGAGGCGCCGGTTCCAGTCGAAGTGCTCCCCGCGGCCCACGCAGTCGTCGCGGGCCGCATCGAGGACCTGGACGGCGATCCGACCCTCCGTATGGCGACGCATAAGGACGGCCCCGTGGTCACCGATAACGGGAACCTCGTTCTTGACTGCGCATTTGGTTCGATCGACGACCCGGCCGCCCTCGGCAACGACCTCGCGTCGATTCCCGCCGTCCTCGAGCACGGCCTGTTCGTCGATTTCGCGAACGCGACGTACGTCGGAACCGACGACGGACTCGAAGTGCGGTCGTACTAGCTCGAAGCCGGGTACGTCGAGACGCGTGTCCTGCGTATCGGATCCTGCGTATCGCGTCTTGTTTATCACGTTCTGCGTACCGTCGACGGGAACAGACACTACTCCAGGCGAGTATTCTCCTCTGACCGTGAGTCCTCAGCGGGTGCCGATACACGCCCGGCGACCGTGCCGAGGACGACGTAGCAGAGACCGATCGCTCGAGTCAACGGAACCACCCACGGTTTCAACTCGAGGGCGTCCGGATTCTGGTAGGCGAGTTCGAGCGCCGTTCGAACGAATCGCTCCGGGGCCAGGAGGGCTGGTACGCCGAGGACGGCGAGAGCCGGTCCGACGGACGGCGCGCGTTCTCGTTCACGGAGGGCGAGCCACGCGAACAGCACGCCCTCGAGCCGAGCCATCGGTATGGTCCACGTGCGCAACTCGCCGGCGTCCGGGTTCTCGAACGCTCTTCGTTCTCCCCAGGCGATGATCCGGTCGGGAAACAGGGTTTCGACGACGCTGAATCCGAGGACGATTGCTCGCCACATAGAGATGCCTTCGCCGGACAGCCACAAAAATCCTGAAACGGTCGGACGCCTTTCCGTTGAACTGGTGAGATTCCACCCCCGCCTCGTCGTCGCTCGAGTGGGTCGCGAACGGCTCGGAGCGGCCCTGAACGATTCCGACACCACGCGAGCGGCCCACAGTTGGGCCACGTCACAATTGGTCCAGCGACGGTGGCGATTAGGCGGTACCCGGCGATAGCAATGGGTAGGCGACCGACCGTCGCGAATGGACACCTTTTCAATACCGCCGGCGAACGACACAGCAGAGACGAAGCGATGCCCGAGACATCCGACCGCAAAGACGACCACATCCGCATTATAGAAGAAGAAGACGTCGAGACCTCGGGGACCGGATTCGAGGATATCGAACTCGTCCACGAGGCGCTGCCGGAGATCCACCGGGACGAGATCGATACGAGCGTGGACCTGTTCGGCCACGAACTCGCGGCCCCCATCGTCATCGAGAGCATGACCGGCGGCCACCCCAACACCACGAAGATCAACCGATCGCTCGCCGCCGCGGCCCAGGAGACGGGCGTCGCGATGGGCGTCGGCAGCCAGCGCGCCGGCCTCGAACTCGACGATCCGGACCTCCTCGAGTCCTACACCGTGGTCAGGGAGGCCGGCCCCGACGCCTTCCTCTACGGCAACGTCGGCGCCGCCCAGTTGCTCGAGTACGACGTGAGCGACGTCGAGCGCGCCGTGGAGATGATCGACGCGGACGCGATGGCGATCCACCTCAACTTCCTCCAGGAGGCGGTCCAGCCCGAGGGCGACGTCGACGCCCGTGGCTGTCTCGAGGCCATCGAAACGGTCGCGAGCGAGCTCTCGGTGCCGGTAATCGTCAAGGAGACGGGCAACGGCATCGCACGGGGCACCGCCGAGCGACTGACGGCGGCGGGCGTCGACGCCATCGACGTCGCCGGAAAGGGCGGGACGACGTGGTCGGGCATCGAGTCCTACCGGGCTGCCGCCGTCGGCGCGACCCGCCAGGAACACGTCGGGCGACGCTTCCGGGCCTGGGGCGTCCCGACCGCCGTGAGCACGCTCGAGGCCGCGAGCGTCCACGACACCGTGATCGCCAGCGGCGGCGTCCGCTCGGGACTCGACGTGGCGAAGACCATCGCCCTCGGTGCGCAAGCTGGCGGTCTCGCCAAGCCGTTCCTCTCGCCGGCGGGGCAGGGAACCGAGGCGGTCGTCGACCTCCTCGAGACCCTCCGCGTCGAACTCGAGACGGCGATGTTCGTCACGGGGTCGGAATCGGTAGCGGACCTCCAGCGGGCCGAGTACGTATTGCTCGGGCGAACGAAGGAGTACCTCGAGGGTCGAGGGCACGGGAACTGACGGCTTTCGGAGAATCGAGACCCTCGAGATCGCCGGGCTGGCGGCGATCCGAGCTATTTCTGTCGGTAGTCCCCCAGATCCATCGACCAGTCGTACTCGTCGTACTGCAACGTCGGCGTCACGCCGGGCGGAATCACGTCGTAGCGCTCGAGGAACGACCGAATCCCGCTCGAGCCGCCGAAATCACCGCGGTACCAGAGGAAGACGCGCGGCACGCGGGCAACGCGCTCTCGTGGCTGGTAGCTCACGTTCTCCTCGAGGAACCAGTCGGTCGCCGTCTCGAGTTCCGTCTCGACGTCGGCAGGGCTGTAGACGGCCACCGGCGGACAGCTTTCGGTGCCGCAGTTCAGCGCGAAGTGGATCCGGGGATCGACTGATTCGAGCCGAAACTGGCGCTCGAAGGCCGTCGGGAACGGTCGCGGCAGGTACCCCATCCCCCAGGGGTGTCTCGAGCCACGAAGGAGTCCGTGCTGGATGTCGTTGAGACTCAGCCAGACGCCGGCGATCGGAACGCGATCCCTGGCGAAGAACTTCCAGCGGTCGAGCACACCACCTTCGAGCAGCGTGGGATCGTCCTCGAGGAGGATCTGCACGTACGCGTTGTAGCAGTTGAGCCAGAAGGCGAGTTTCTCCGCGCGGCCGCCGAGCGCCCGGTCGAGTCGCGTCCGCTCGAGCGTGGCGAGATGGTCGCGGAGGGCGCCCCGCTCCCCGTCCGTCTTGACCGTGTAGAGGAGGTCGGCCGAGATCGAGAGCGGGTCGAGCTGGGTCGACATACGTGATCTCTCGTGAACCACGGCCTTGAACCCGTGTGACGAGCGACGAGACAGTCGAGACGTACGAACCGTTTACGCCGGCCAATCCCATGTTTCCCCGATTACCCAGCAGTAATCGGATCTTCACGCAGGCGCCTTCGGCGAGGGCTGGGTCGCTGCTCTCGGCGGGACCGCCTCGGCCTGTACCTGCTGCCACCGCTTTTAACCCCCTCCCCGTTGAGTTCGAGGTGTGAACCGATCGAGAGGGACGCTGCTCGTTCTCATCACCGTCCTCCTGCTGTTGTCGGCGCAACTCGTCCTCCCGTACATCCAGTACGTGCTGGCCGCCGTTCTCCTCGCGTTCGTGCTGACGCCAGCCCAGCGTCGCCTGGAGCAACGAACGTCGCCCGCTATCGCCGCGTTTTCGCTCGTCTTGCTGGCCCTGCTTCTCGCCATCGTCCCCGTCGTGATCGTCGTGGCGTACGTCTTTCGCGACGCCCGCGCCCTCGTCGAAGGCGCCGACGCCGATTCGCTTCCGCTTGAGCCCTTCCAGTCGGTCGCCGAGCGATTCGGGGTCGACCTCGAGTCGACGGCCATGGAGTGGGCCCGAACCGCGGGACAGACGCTCCTGGAACGGAGTCCGGAACTGCTGGCGGGGCTCACGCACACGGCCATCGGCATCGGCGTGGCGCTCTTCTTGCTGTACTACCTCCTCCGAGACGGCGACTCCTTGCTCCGGTGGCTTCGGGAGGTGACGCCGCTTCCGGACGCCGTCCAGACCGACCTCTTCGACTCACTCGAGAACGTGACGTGGGCGGTGCTGGCCGGTCACGTCCTCATCGCGCTGGTCCAGGGCGGACTGGCGGGAATCGGCCTGTTCGTCGTCGGCATCCCGAACTCGCTGTTCTGGACGGTCATCATGATCGTCCTCTCGCTGATTCCGATCGTCGGTTCGTTCCTGGTCTGGGGCCCCGCTGTGGTCTACCTGCTCCTGATCAACCAGCCGGCGTTCGCGATTGGGCTGGCGATCTACAGTACCATCATCGTCGGTCTTTCGGACGACTACATGCGACCGATCGTCGTCGACCGCTACGCCGAACTCAACCCGGCCGTGATCATTATCGGCGTCCTCGGTGGCGTCACTGCCTTTGGGTTCATGGGGCTGTTCTACGGCCCCATCGTCCTCGGTGCGCTCGTCGCCACGCTCGAGATCTTCAGCGACGATTACGGGTCGCTCTAGCGTCGAGTCAAAAGTGGAGATGGCCGACTGCGAACTCGAGAAATCACCACCTTCGGCACGCTTTTCGGGGTTCGACTCCCACCTGCGGATATGACAGCCGTCACGCTCGGCCCCGAGGGGACGTACTCACACCGTGCGACGCGAGCGATCGACGACGACGTCGTCTTCCGCCAGTCGGTCACCGACATCGTCGCCGCCGTCGCCGCCGGCGAGTTCGACCGCGGGGTAATCCCCATCGAGAACAGCATCGAGGGGAGCGTCACCGAGAGCCAGGACGCCCTCGCGGAGTACGATGTCGCCGTCGTCCGCGAGATCGTCACGCCGATCCGCCACGCCCTGCTTGCACAGGGGCCGAACTTCGACACCATCGCCAGCCACTCCCAGGCGCTCGCCCAGTGTCGCGCCTACCTCGAGTCCGAGTACCCCGATGCGACCCTCGAGGCCGTCTCGAGCACGGCCCAGGGCGTCGAATACGCCCGCGAGAACCCCTCCGTCGCGGGCATCGCCCACCCCGCCACGGCGGGCGACGACCTCGAGGTCCTCGCCGCCGACATCCAGGACCAGACGTCGAACGCGACGCGGTTCTTCGCACTCGCACCCGCCTCCGAGCGTTCGGAGGCCGGCGGGAAGACCTCGCTCGTCGTCTATCCGAACGCGAACTACCCCGGACTGCTCCTCGAACTCCTCGAGCCGTTCGCCGACCGCGACATCAACCTGAGCCGAGTCGAGTCCCGCCCAAGCGGCGAGCGACTCGGCGATTACGTCTTCCACATGGACGTCGACGCCGGCCTCTACGAGGAACGTACCCAGGAGGCTCTCGCCGACCTGGAGTCCCTCGCCGAGAGGGGTGGGTTCGCCGCCTGGGGTCGTACGACCTCGAGCACGTCGTCGACTGAGAATCGCGAGATCCGCTCGACACGACCCTGCCAGTTCTGTCGTCCTCGCCGGGGCACAATTTATCCTCTTCGAGCGCCTATCGACTCGCATGCGACGCAATCCGTTCGACGACCTCGAGGAGATGCTCAACCGAGTCAGCAAGCAGATCGAAACGGGCGTCGGCGGTAACGGCCTCTCGTTTCCGGGTTCGGTCGCTGTCGATGTGGCCGACCACCGCGACGAGTACGTCGTGACAGCCGACCTCCCTGGCTTCGAGACCGAGGACATCGAGCTGACTCTCGTCGAGGGGACGCTCCGCCTCGAGGCCGAACAGGAGACCGACCGCACCGACGAGCACGATCGCTACCTCCGCCGGGAGCGGTCGCACAAGTCGGTCAGTCGACGGCTCCACCTCCCCGAACCGGTCGACGAGGAGTCGATAAAGGCCAACTACAACAACGGCGTGCTGACAGTCACGCTGCCGAAATTGCAGGAGAGCGACGATTCGAAACGCATCGACATCGACTAGGAAACCGCGGATTCAGGCGTTCTCGAAGCGTTTTCATCCAAAAATACGTGCTCGAGCCGTCGGCCTCTCTCGAGCGGGGTGCTGGCGATTCGCGAGTACCGACGGAGGAATATTGACGTGGCGAGGATCGACGCGGGCGTATCGACCGCAAATCCAGAGAGGATCCGGTGACCGGGGTCTGGCCGCCGATTCAGACGAGGACTGCATCAAATGCCTCCAGCCGTTCGATCCGGAAGGCCGCTTCGGTCGTACGAATGACGAACACGTGAGGGCGTTTACCGTGTTCCTCCTGGTAGGGCCGATACGCGAGATCGCGAACGTCGCTCAGAAGGGTCTGAAAGGAGGACCCTCCAGTTTGGGTGCACGCTTCGGCCCCGTCGTTGCGGATCGCGAAGCGAACGAGGCGCTTCGATTCCTCGGTGAGGAACTCGTACGCGACGGTAGCGGTACCGTACCTCGACTCGACGTCCGTTCTCGAGAGTTCTAGCGCTCCCCATGCCCACTCGTCTTCACAGCGGCCACGCTCTCGAAGCCACTCGGGCGGGTCCTCGACCGTCGCCGGCTCGTTCTCGGCCTCGTCGGCGCTCGAGAGACAGCCGGAACCGAGCGAGGTGCAAGCGAGAACCCCGACGAGCACGCGGCGCCGTTGCATGGACGTCTGTTTCCGCGGTACTCGAGAAAAACGTTCGGATCAAACGACACGTTTTGTCGAGTTAAACGATACGCCTGGCCGGGTCGGATGCACTCGAGCGGACGACGCGTTTCGACGGCGAAACGGGAAATCGCTCCGGACGGGTCAGATCGGCACGCCGAACGCGCCGACGCCGAGACCCAGGATCGCGTTGAGCACGAACAGAATCACTAGCGCCGACAGCCAGGCGATCACGCCGATGGCTGCGGCGGTCACCCAGCCGCCGGGGTAACGCCAGTTGATCACGGCGATCCAGACGATCAGGGCGATGATCGGCCCCAGGAGCGGAATCCACGAGGTGAGCGCCCAACCGATGGCGCCGACGATGGCCGTCACGATCGCGTGCTCGTAACTGTGAGCGTCGACGACGACGCTTGCGGCGAGGTAAATCGCCAGGCCGCCGACCAGCAGTGCGACGATGAACGCGACCAGTGCGCTGATGAGTGGTGCCATTGTGGTCCGTGATTCCACCGGCGAACGTATATAAAACCGCGACGGTTGCATCGGATTTTGCTCGTTCCATCTCGTTCGAACCTTCCTGCCGACGTATAGCGGTTTCACTCTCGAGAACGGTCCCACTTCGTCCCCTCGAGCTGGTTCGAAACCGAACCGGAACGGAACCCCTGCTTCGGGCGCCCGCCTCGAGGCGAGCGGGAACCGTCCGTTTGTCCACCAATGGAAAGGTATAGAACCTCGCCTCCGCCAATCCTATATAAGCAAATGAGCGACTCGGGATACGACCACGCGACGGTCGAACGACGCTGGCAGGAGGCGTGGGACGACGCGAACGTGTACCGAACGCCCGACGACGTCGAGGATCCGACGTACGTCCTGGGGATGTACCCCTACCCCTCGGGCAAACTCCACATGGGCCACGTTCGAAACTACACGATCACCGACGCCTACGCCCGCTACCGACGGATGCGCGGCGACGACGTGCTCCACCCGATGGGGTGGGACGCCTTCGGCCTCCCGGCCGAGAACGCGGCCAAGGAGCGCGACACCAACCCGCGCGACTGGACGTTCGACTGCATCGACACCATGCGTGGGCAGATGGAATCGATGGGATTCGGCTACGACTGGGGCCGCGAGATCACCACCTGCACCCCCGAGTACTACCGCTGGAACCAGTGGCTGTTCACCCGCTTCCACGAGGAAGGGCTGGTCGAACGCCGCGACGCCGAGGTCAACTGGTGTCCCCACTGCGAGACCGTCCTGGCCGACGAGCAGGTCGAGGGCGAGGCCGAACT
Source organism: Saliphagus sp. GCM10025317 (assembly GCF_042663665.1). Classification (NCBI taxonomy): domain Archaea; kingdom Methanobacteriati; phylum Methanobacteriota; class Halobacteria; order Halobacteriales; family Natrialbaceae; genus Saliphagus; species Saliphagus sp. GCM10025317. The sequence continues at coordinate 49,483 of NZ_JBHTAQ010000005.1, read as the reverse complement.
CTGCTGGCGCTGTGACACCCCCGTCGAGACCCGCGAACTCGAGCAGTGGTTCCTCCGAATTACGGAGTACGCCGACGAGTTGCTCGAGGCCATCGACGACCTCGAGGGTGGCCGAACTCGGTCCGACAGATGCAGCGCAACTGGATCGGTCGCCAGCACGGGACCGAACTCGATTTCGAAATCGAAGACCACGGGGACGTCCGGGCATTCACGACCCGCGTCGACACGCTCTTCGGCGCGACCTTCTTCGCGCTCGCTCCGGACCACCCGATCAGCCAGGAACTGGCCGAGGAGGACGAGGAGGTCCGCCACTTTGTCGAACACGAGGCCGATCCCGAGGGCGACGAGCCGAACGGCGTCGCCACCGACCTGTCCGCCACCAACCCAGCCACGGGCGAGGAGATTCCGGTCTACGTCGCCGACTTCGTCCTCTCGGACGTCGGGACCGGCGCGCTGATGGCCGTGCCGGGCCACGACGAGCGCGACCACGCGTTCGCGACGAAGATGGGCGAGGACATCGTTCCCGTCGTCGCTCCCGAACCGGAGAACTGGGATGGCGAGTCCGTGCCCGACGCACCGGACGTGAGTGGGGAAGCCTACACCGACGACGGGGCCCTCGTCAACTCGGGCGAATACTCGGGTCTCGACAGCGAAACCGCACGCGAGCGCCTGACCGAGGATATCGAGAGCGCCGAGCACGCCACCCAGTACCAGCTCAGAGACTGGGGCATCTCGAGGCAGCGCTACTGGGGGACGCCGATTCCGGTCGTCCACTGTGAGGAGTGTGGCCCCGTAATGGTTCCCGAGGAGGATCTGCCCGTCGAGTTACCGGAGTTCATCAACACCACCGGGAACCCGCTGGACGCCGCCGAGGAGTGGAAGGAGACGACCTGTCCCGACTGTGGCGGTCCAGCCGAGCGCGAAACCGACACGATGGACACCTTCGTCGACTCCTCGTGGTACTTCCTGCGGTACGTCTCGCCCGACCTCGAAGATGCTCCCTTCGACCTGGAGCGGGCCAACGACTGGATGCCCGTCGACCAGTACGTCGGCGGCATCGAGCACGCCGTGATGCACCTGCTCTACTCGCGGTTCTTCACGAAGGTGCTCTCCGACCACGAGGGCCTCGAGCACCGCGAGCCGTTCACGAACTTGCTCGCCCAGGGGATGGTCCAGCTCGAGGGTGAGAAGATGTCCAAGTCGAAGGGGAACACCGTCTCGCCCCAGCGGATCGTCGAGGAGTACGGCGCCGACACCGCCCGGCTGTTCATGATGCAGGCCGCTCAGCCCGAGCGCGACTTCGACTGGAGCGAGGAGGGCGTCCGGTCGACCTACGCGTTCCTCACGCGATTGCGGGGGATGGTCCAGGACTACATCGCGGACGCGCCCGCGGGCGAGAACGACGCCGTCGCGAGCTACGTCGAGAGCGAAATCGACGCGACGCTCGCCATCGCCACCGAGAAGTACGACGACCTGACGTTCAACCGCGCGCTTCGCGAGACTCAGGATCTGGTCCGAACGCTCCGCCAGTACGCCGACTACGCCGAACCCTACACCGAGACCTACGAGCGCGGGCTGTCGGCCGTCGTTCGGCTACTGGCCCCGGTCGCCCCGCACCTCGCGGAGGACCTCTACGAGCAACTCGAGGGCGAGGACGGCGGCTTCGTCGTCGAGGCCGACTGGCCGACCGCGACAGTCGACCGCGATCACGTCCAGAAGCGCCGCAAACTCGTCGAGAACACTCGCGAGGACGTCCGCCAGATTATCGACGTGGCCGGCATTGACGACCCGCAGGGGATCGACGTCGTCGTCGCCCCCGACTGGAAGTACGACGCCCTCGAGATCGCGATCGAGAGCGACGCGGACAACCTGATCGGCGAACTCATGCAGGAATCGCACATCCGCGAGCAGGGTGACGCTGCCGCGAGTTACGGCCAGGACCTGCAAGTAGAGCGAGAGGCGCTCTCGACGACGCTCGGCCCGGACGAGGAGCACGCGGCTCTCGAGTCGGCCGCCTGGCTAATCGAACGGGAGTTCGACGCGCCAGTCAGCGTGGTTCGCGCCGAAAACGCCGACGATTCGGTGCTCTCGAACGCGGAGCCAGGCCGGCCGGCGATCGAAATCGAGGAGTAGCGCTCGAGATTTTGAATTACCGAGAGACCGAGCCATCGAGACACCGAACCACCGAGCCGCCGAGAAACCGAGAGACCGGGATTGGTGACAGGCCGCGCCTGTCAACACACTAGCTCTTTGTCCGTCACTCGAGTAAGCGAAAGCATGAGACGACGACTCGACGCCGACTGCGACGGTCAGCCGAAACGGATCCAACAACCGCCAGTAACGCCGTGGCCAATCGCCCGGTCGACCATCGAGGGATCGACGTGAACCGGCACGCTCGAGGCCGGGATTCCCGAACCGCCACCTCAGAGGAGAGCGACGGCTACGAGCCGCAGGAACTCGAGGCGCGCTGGCGCGAGCGCTGGGCCGAGTCGGGCCGGTACGAGGCCGACCCGGACGGCCGCAGTTCGGGAGAAGCAACGTTCGTGACCGTCCCCTACCCGTACCCGAACGGCGGTATGCACATCGGTCACGCGCGCACGTACACCGTCCCCGACGCGTACGCCCGCTACCGTCGTCAGCGGGGCGACAACGTCCTCTTTCCCATCGCGTGGCACGTCACCGGCACGCCCATCATCGGCGCTGTCGAGCGCCTGAAACGTGGTGACGCCCACCAGCTCGACAGCCTGCGAAACGCCTTCGGGGTGCCCGAGTCCGACCTTTGGGACCTCGAGACGCCGATGGGGTTCGCCCGGTACTTCATCGAGAACCACTACGAGGCGGGAATGCGCCGCCTCGGGCTGTCGATCGACTGGCGCCGCGAGTTCACTACCGAAGACGAGCGCTATTCGCGATTTATCGCCTGGCAGTACGAGACCCTGTACGAGCGCGGCCTCCTCGAGAAGGGGCTGCACCCGGTGAACTACTGTACGAACGAGGAACAGCCGGTCACGACCCACGACATCTACGAGGGCGAGGACGCCGAATTCCAGGAGTACTCGCTGATCGCGTTCCACGCCACGAGTGACGACTCGAGCGGAGCGAACGGCGAGGCGGTACCGGGAGCAGAGAGCGAACGCACCGTCTACCCAATGGCGACCCTGCGCCCCGAGACCGTCCGCGGGGTCACGAACGCCTTCGTCGACCCCGACGCGACCTACGCTCGCGCGAGCGTGGACGGCAGGGAGTGGGTCGTCTCCCTCGAGGCGACCGAGAAACTCGCGTTGCAGGCGCGCGAGGTCGAGGTGCTCGAGACCCTCCCGGGGGCCGAGATCGTTGGCACCCGCGTCCGGAACCCCGTCACCGACGAGGAGATCGTCGTCCTCCCGGCCGAGTTCGTCGACACCGACAGCGCTACCGGCGTCGTCATGTCCGTCCCCGCCCACTCGCCCGACGACTGGGTCGCCCTCGAGGCGGCGAAAGCCCGCGCAGGCGACCTGGTCGAGTACGGTCTCGACCCCGAGGCGGTGCGGGCCATCGAACCGCGGGCCGTCCTGGCCGTCGAAGGCTACGGCGAGTTCCCCGCGGCGGACGCCGTCGCCGAGTACGGCATCGAGTCCGCGAGTGACCCCGCCCTCGAGGCGGCGACCGAGGAGCTGTACACCCGCGAGTTCCACCAGGGCGAATTGAACGAGGAATACGGGGAGTTCGCCGGTGCGGTAATCGAGGACGTCCGCGACGACCTCGACGCTCACTACCGCGAACGGGGAGCCTTCGACGCGATGTACGACTTCGCCGAGACGGTCGTCTGTCGCTGCGGCGGGCGCGTCGAGGTCGCCGAACAGGACACCTGGTTCCTGCGGTACAACGACGCAGCCTGGCGCGAGAAGGCCCACCGGGCCGTCGCGAACCTGGACGCGATTCCCGAGAACACCCGCGAGCAGTACGACCACACGATCGAGTGGCTCGAGGAGTGGCCCTGCATCCGCAACTACGGCCTTGGGACGAGACTGCCGTGGGACGACGAGTTCGTCATCGAACCGCTGTCGGACTCGACCATCTACACAGCCTACTACACCATCGCCCACCGGATCCGAGACGTCCCGGTCGAGGACCTCACGCGAGAGTTCTTCGACGCGCTCTTGCTGGGTCCGGAGTCCGTCGACGAGCCGGACGAGCACGCCCTGGAACTTCGCAAGGAGTTCGAGTACTGGTATCCGGTCGACTATCGGTGCTCGGGCAACGACCTGATCTCGAATCACCTGACGTTCTTCCTCTCCCACCACGCCGAACTGTTCGAGCAGGCGAAGTGGCCCCGGGGAATCACCGTCATGGGCATGGGCCTGCTCGAGGGCGAGTCGATGAGTTCCTCGCGAGGGCACGTCGTCCTCCCTGGGGAAGCCATCGACTGCTACGGGGCCGACACCGTACGTTTCTTCTTGCTCAACAGCGCCGAACCCTGGCAGGACTACGACTGGCGGGCCGAGGCCGTCGTCGCGACGCGCGATCAACTCGAGCGCTTCTGGAACCGTGCCGTGGACCTGATCGACGGACCCGCGGGTGAACGTGACCTCGAGCGGATCGATCGCTGGCTCCTCGCCCACCTCCAGGAGACGGTTCGCGAGGTCACCGACGCGATGGACCGATTCGAGACCCGGAAAGCCAGCCAGAGAGCCTTCTACCGCTTCGAGGAGCACCTGAAGTGGTACCGCCGCCGGACGGACCTCGAACGCGCGGGGGCGCGATGGACCCTTCGTACTGTCCTCGAGACGCGACTGCGCCTGCTCGCGCCCGTCATCCCGTTCACGGCGAACGAACTCCACGAGCGACTGACGGGCGAACCAGCCGAGGACGTGCCGTGGCCCGAGTCGGTGCCCGAATTCGAGGACTCGAGCGTCATCGCCGAGGAACGGCTGGTAACGGCGCTGCTCGAGGACGTTCGCGACATCGTCGAGGTGACCGACACCGATCCCGAGACGATCCGCGTCTACGTCGCGGCCGACTGGAAGCGCGAGGTGTTCGGCACCGTCGTGGAAACCGGTCCGGACCAGGGAGCCGTGATGGAGCAGGTCATGCAAAATCCTGCCCTTCGTGAGCGAGGAGGTGCCGTCAACGACCTCGTTGGCGACCTCGTCTCGTTCGTCCGCGAACGCGAGGATGCCGCACTCGAGACGCTCGCCGGAATCGACGAGCGGGCCGTCTACGAGGCGTCCGCGGGTTTCCTCAAGAGCGAGTTCGACGCCGACGTCGTAATCGACGCCGAGGACGCCGATCCGATCGATCCCGCCGACAAGGCGAGCCAGGCCCGACCGTTTCGCCCGGCGATCTACCTCGAGTAGGCCGTTTTACGGGCGATCCTGTCCGTATTCGTTTCGAACTTACTCGTTCGGAGCGGCGGCCTCTGTGCACTCGTTACCGGTCCGGACTCCGCACACTCTCCCGATTCAGGCTCCCGATCGAGTTCGTATAGCGCTTCGATACATTCACCTGAACTAATTGGTTCCTGAGTGATTTATCCCCGCAGGTAACGTAGAGACGTATATGAATAACGCCGCTGCGACCGACCCCTCGCCGCCGACGAAAGCGCTCGGACCCGTCTCGCTCGGGGGGCTCGCCCGACTGTTTCTCGAACGAGAGGTCGCACTCTCGCATCAACCATGACCGAACAGCGAATCCTGCATCCCGATTCGACGACCGCCGAAACGGAACCGGCGTCCCTCCCCTGGCTGCCACACCCCTTCTCGATGGTGTGGCGAGACGGGGCCTTCCTCCACTGGCCCGTCAACCCGGACCGTCTTCGACCGCACGTTCCCGATCGGTTCGACCTCGAGACCTATGAGGACCGGGCCTGGCTCTCGATCGTCCCGTTCGTCCTCGCTCGAGCAGGCGTTCGAGACACGCCGAGCGCGATGCGCGTCACGCGTCCCGAACTCAACCTCCGGACGTACGTTCGCTACCGGGACGTCTCCGGACTGTACTTCTTCAGCATCGACATCGACGGACCATGGCTGGCTTTCCTCGCTCGCAGGGGACTCAACGTCCCCTGCTTCGACGCTCGCCAGCGTGTCGACGGCACTGACGGCCAGGTCGCGTTCTCGAGCGAGCGTGACGACGCCAGCGGTGACTCCGCACGATTCGACGCGGAATACCGACCGATCGCGCCTCCGACTCGAGCGCAGCCCGACTCGCTCACCCACTGGCTCACCGAACGCCGACGGATGCTCGTCCCCTACGGCGATCGAACGCTCGTCGCCGAGATCGCCCACGAACCCTGGTCACTCGCCCCGGCGGAGGTGACGATCCGCGAGAACGACCTATTCGAGGCGGCGGACGTGCCGACGCCCGCGGGCGACCCGCTCGCTCACTACTGCGAGCGACTCGAGATAACGGGGTCGATTCCGCGGTTTCTCTGATCTCGATTTCGGTTCCGGAAGGCGACGGGCGAAACCGAAGGTGAAATACTGCGCGAAACGCAACGATTTTACCGATATGGTCGAGGTCCGCTTCGAAGACGTGCTGGCGGCCCGGGAACGCTTCGACGACGAATCGGTCGTCCGCAAGACACCGCTCGAGTCAAACCGATCGCTGAGCGGAATGGCCGACGCGACGGTGTTCCTGAAGATGGAACACCTCCAGCGAACTGGCTCGTTCAAGACGCGAGGCGCCTACAACAAGCTCGTCCAGGTGGCCGAGGAAGGAACCGTCGACCGCGTCGTCGCCGCCAGCGCGGGCAACCACGCCCAAGGGGTGGCCCTCGCCGCGACCAAGACGGGCCTCGAGTCGACCATCGTCATGCCGAAGAACGCCCCGCAGGCGAAGGTCAACGCCACCCGGAGCTACGGCGGCGAGGTCGAACTCCACGGCAACGACTTCCAGGCGGCGATGGCCCACGCGAAGACGCTCACCGAAGCCGAGAACGTTGGCTTCGTCCACGCCTACGACGACCCCGACATCGTCGCCGGACAGGGGACGCTGGGACTCGAGATCCACGAGGCGCTCCCTGAGGTCGATACCGTCATTGTGCCGATCGGCGGCGGCGGCATGATCGGCGGCATTGCTACCGCGCTCGCCGGCCTCGACCCCGAAATCCGCGTCGTCGGCGTGCAGGCGGATTCCGCCGCGACGGTGCCCGAGAGCCTCGACAAGGGCTTCCCACAGGGGATCGACGATCCGACCACCATCGCCGACGGGATCGCCACGGGCGGCATCTCGGAACTCACCTTCGAGATCATCCGCGAGCACGTCGACGAGGTCGTCACCGTCACCGACGACCAGATTGCCCAGAGCACGCTCGTCCTCCTGGAGCGAGCCAAACAACTCGTCGAGGGGCCGGGGCGGCCTCGGTCGCGGCCCTGCTCTCTCCCGACCTCGACGTCAGCGGCGAGACCGTCGTTCCGGTGCTCGGCGGCGGCAACATCGACATCTCCATGCTCCAGACGGTCCTGGAGCACGCGCTGACCGACCGCGACCAGCTGTTGCGACTGCGCGTCCGCATCGCCGATCAGCCCGGCAAGATGGAGGAAATCTCGGGCGTGATCTCGGACCTCGGGGCGAACATCCGGACGGTCCGTCACGACCGGGCCGTCGGCAATCTTCGAGTGGGGGAGGCCTACCTCGTCTTTCAGGTCGTCACCAGCGGCCGCGAGCACGCCAGGGAGGTCCTCGACGCGATCGAATCGCGCGGGTACGACGCCACTCGAGTCGACTGACGCCGTCTCGATCGAAGGGACGAGCCGCGTGTCGGTCGGCGCAATACCTGCCCGTTTTTATATCTCGATTGGATTTGCTCTAGCATAATGGTCGTCGGAGACATTTCGACTGGAACGGACGTACTCGTCATCGGCGCGGGCCCAGCAGGCTACGTGGCCGCGATTCGGGCCGGCCAACTCGACCTCGACGTCACGCTCGTCGAGAAGGAGGCCTACGGGGGAACCTGCCTCAACCACGGCTGTATCCCCTCGAAGGCGCTCATTACCGCCAGCGACCTGGCCCACGAGGCCGGCAACGCTGAGGAGATGGGCATCCACGCCGACCCGGCCATCGACCTCGAGGGAATGGTCTCCTGGAAGGACGGCGTCGTCGATCAACTGACCAGCGGCGTCGAGAAGCTCTGTAAGGCCAACGGGGTCAACCTCATGGAGGGCGTCGCCCACTTCGACGGCGAGAACACGGTCCGCGTCTCCCACGGCGGCGAGGGGCAGGGCAGCGAATCCATCGACTTCGAACACGCAATCGTCGCCACCGGCTCTCGCCCGATCGAGATCCCGAACTTCTCCTACGACGACGAGCCCGTACTCAACTCGCGGCAGGCGCTCGCGCTCGATTCGGTCCCCGACTCCCTGATCGTCGTCGGCGCCGGCTACATCGGGATGGAACTCGCGACCGTCTTCGCGAAACTCGGCACCGACGTGACGGTCGTCGAGATGCTCGACGAAGCGCTCAACGGCTTCGACCCCGACCTCGCCCGCCCGGTCAAAAAGCGCGCGAAGGACCTCGGGATCGACTTCCACTTCGGCTACGGGGCCTCCCGCTGGAGCGAGCACGGCAACGGCATTCGCGTCGAGGCCGCCTCCGAAGACGGCGAGGACACGCTCGAGATCGACGCCGAGAAGGTCCTCGTGGCCGTCGGCCGCGCACCCGTCTCCGACACGCTCGAACTCGAGGCCGCCGGCATCGAAACCGACGAACGGGGCTTCATCCCGACTGACGACCGCGGCCGGACGAACGTCGAACACATCTTCGCCGTCGGCGACGTCGCCGGCGAACCGATGCTCGCCCACGCCGGCAGCAAGGAGGGCCAGGTCGCCGCCGAGGTCATCGCCGGCGAACCCTCGGCGCTCGACTACCAGGCGATGCCCGCGGCCGTCTTCACCGACCCCGAAATCGGTACCGTCGGTATGACCGAGATGGAGGCCGAGGAGATGGGCTTTGAGACGGTCGCCGGGAAGTTCCCGTTCCAGGCCAGCGGCCGTGCGCTCACCACGGGCCACACCGACGGCTTCGTCAAGATCGTCGCCGACGAGGACGCCGGGTTCGTTCTGGGCGCCCAGATCGTCGGCCCCGAGGCCTCCGAACTGATCGCCGAACTCGGTCTCGCCATCGAACTCGGAGCCACCCTCGAGGACGTCGCGGCCACGATTCACACCCACCCGACGCTCTCGGAGGCCGTGATGGAAGCCGCCGAGAACGCGCTCGGACACGCGATCCACACGCTGAACCGGTAGGACCGACGAACCAACGAACGGACCGACGGACGGACCACCAGAATTCGTTCCTGCTCTATACGTACACACTCGAGCGCTGCCTCGTTCAATCGCCGGTTTCAGACTCGACGATCTCGAGTGCCCCCTTCATCCCCCGGTGGTGGTGAGGGGTGCAGTAGTAGGTGTAGACACCCGGCTCGTCGAACGTGAACGAGAACGTCTCCCCCTCGCCGTGGTGCTCGCCGCTGTCGAACGCATCGTCGGTATCGACCACGTCGTGTCGACCGCCCGCACCCGTCCACTCCCAGGTGACCGTCGAGCCAGCCTCGACGCGAACAGCCCGCGGGGCGTATCCCATCCCCTCGCGACCGGTGCCGACCGCGACGACCAGCTCTTCCTCGCTGGCCTCCGTCCAGTCGACGGTTCCCGGATGATCGATCCCGTCGAGGTGTCCATCGAAATGGGGCTCGTCGTCCTCGGCGACGAACGATTCGCCCTCGTAGTAGTCGTCGTCGTCACCGCGTCCGAAGAGACACCCCGATAGTCCCGCGGTCGCCACGAGTCCGATTCCCTCGAGAACCCGCCGCCTGGTCGCTCGCTCGCGCATATACCTAGGCGTTCGGCTTCGTGGCCATAGCTCTCTCGCTCTCGCTCCCGCTGTACAACGTATGTCAACGTCTTCTTACGCGTGCACGCACGACCTACAACGTACGCGGGTACCACTCGATCTGACCCCACCTGCCAGGGAGGGATGACCGATCGATCTCCGCCCGCGAGACACCACTCGACGAGCAGCCGCGCCGTTCGACGGACCTGCCCCCGAATCAGGGGATACATTTATTATCATTTTGACGTTCCTAGAGCACCCGTGGTCGGTGAAAAACCGTGCCATGGTAGCGAGTTCCCACGGAGCTATCGGTTCGACGGCCTTATATACTAACCCTCTCCTCGAATAGAATGCAAACGACGTGGCCCACGCGGCCACGTCCCCTCTGGCCGTTTCCCGGCACGGAGGTTGGCACTGCATTCCACCCTTACACCGGGCGTCGAACCGATCCGACGACCTTAAGTGTGTAAGCCAATTCGGATTGGACGCAACCGTGGTCGGCCTCGCCGGCCACACCGATCCAACGGCCTTATATACTTAGGGGCGTTCAGATTGGAACGCGAACGCCTCGCCGGATGCGATTTCCGGCCGGGCCGCGATCCGATGCCCTTAAGTGTGTAAGGCTACTCGGATTGGATGTGAACGAGGTCGGCTTCGCCGGCTTCGATCCGATCCGACGCCCTTAAGTAAACGAGGGCACTCGGATGCAAACGCAAAGAACGCGTGATCGATGGGGCGTTCAACTCGCTCCATCATCTCGGACTCGGTTCGAAGGGGTTATGTACCCCGGACGACCTACAATGTAGTCCGAAGGAAATGAGGATCTCACCCCTGCGGTCCGCCGTACAGATGGGATCTGATGTTAGCCTTGGTAGTTCGGTGACGCTCGATCGGTTTATCGAGGTTGGTCACCGAACGGACCCATTTAGTGTGAGTGTGTACCTACATTCACCGCCAACTCCTCCAGCTCTGCTGGAGGGATAGCATTCCGGTTGATCCTGCCGGAGGTCATTGCTATTGGAGTCCGATTTAGCCATGCTAGTCGCACGAGTTCAGACTCGTGGCAGATAGCTCAGTAACACGTGGCCAAACTACCCTGTTGAGGGCGATAACCTCGGGAAACTGAGGCTAATAGCCCATACGGCTCGATGCCTGGAACTGGCTCGAGCTCGAAATGCTCAGGCGCGACAGGATGTGGCTGCGGCCGATTAGGTAGACGGTGGGGTAACGGCCCACCGTGCCGATAATCGGTACGGGTTGTGAGAGCAAGAGCCCGGAGACGGAATCTGAGACAAGATTCCGGGCCCTACGGGGCGCAGCAGGCGCGAAACCTTTACACTGCACGACAGTGCGATAAGGGGACTCCAAGTGCGAGGGCATATAGTCCTCGCTTTTGTGTACCGTAAGGTGGTACACGAATAAGGGCTGGGCAAGACCGGTGCCAGCCGCCGCGGTAATACCGGCAGCCCAAGTGATGACCGCTATTATTGGGCCTAAAGCGTCCGTAGCTGGCCGTACAAGTCCGTCGGGAAATCTACTCGCTTAACGAGTAGACGTCCGGCGGAAACTGTTCGGCTAGGGACCGGAAGACCTGAGGGGTACGTCTGGGGTAGGAGTGAAATCCCGTAATCCTGGACGGACCACCGGTGGCGAAAGCGCCTCAGGAAGACGGATCCGACAGTGAGGGACGAAAGCTCGGGTCACGAACCGGATTAGATACCCGGGTAGTCCGAGCCGTAAACGATGTCTGCTAGGTGTGACGCTGGCTACGAGCCAGCGTTGTGCCGTAGGGAAGCCGTGAAGCAGACCGCCTGGGAAGTACGTCCGCAAGGATGAAACTTAAAGGAATTGGCGGGGGAGCACTACAACCGGAGGAGCCTGCGGTTTAATTGGACTCAACGCCGGACATCTCACCAGCACCGACAGTATGCTGTGAAGCTCAGTGTGATGAGCTTAGTGGAGCTACTGAGAGGAGGTGCATGGCCGCCGTCAGCTCGTACCGTGAGGCGTCCTGTTAAGTCAGGCAACGAGCGAGACCCGCACTCCTAATTGCCAGCAACACCCTTGTGGTGGTTGGGTACATTAGGAGGACTGCCAGTGCCAAACTGGAGGAAGGAACGGGCAACGGTAGGTCAGTATGCCCCGAATGTGCTGGGCTACACGCGGGCTACAATGGTCGAGACAGTGGGATGCTACGCCGAGAGGCGACGCTAATCTCCTAAACTCGATCGTAGTTCGGATTGCGGGTTGAAACTCACCCGCATGAAGCTGGATTCGGTAGTAATCGCGCCTCAGAAGGGCGCGGTGAATACGTCCCTGCTCCTTGCACACACCGCCCGTCAAAGCACCCGAGTGAGGTCCGGATGAGGCCGGCGTAACGCCGGTCGAATCTGGGCTTCGCAAGGGGCTTAAGTCGTAACAAGGTAGCCGTAGGGGAATCTGCGGCTGGATCACCTCCACAGACCGGGACTGGGGCGACGCCCCAGCCCACACGCGGTCCGTTCACCGACCGCTCGATCGGCCGAGCGAGCACCTTTGAACTACCAAGGCTAACGTTGTGCCCCCGAGAGGGGGTGGGCCCATAGCTCAGTGGTAGAGTGCCTCCTTTGCAAGGAGGATGCCCAGGGTTCGAATCCCTGTGGGTCCATCTCTCGGGTGACGATGCTGTACTCTTTGAGTACGGCGTCTGATCCCGAATGAACCGATGCACCACCCCGCGCAAGCGTGGGTGGGAAGGGTCGATGCCACCAGCCGTCTACTGGTGGCAGATGAAGACCGTATGTACGTGTAGTCCAGGCGTCCACTGGACCCGTTCCCGGGTCACAACCGCTGCATTCTGTGCAGCACCGATCCGAAAGAACGTGGCTACTGTGCCAACTGGTGGATCGCTCGGCTCGAGAGCCGATGACGGACGTGCCAAGCTGCGATAAGCCCAAGGGACCCGCACGGAGGGGAAGAACTTGGGATCTCCGAATAGGAATCCTCTTGCAATTGCTTAGCGCAATGGGGAACGTCGAGAATTGAAACATCTTAGTATCGACAGGAAAAGAAAGCAAACCGCGATGTCGTTAGTAACGGCGAGTGAACCCGACACAGTCCAAACCGAAGCCCTCACGGGCAATGTGGTGTTCGGACTGACCTGCAACATCCGACCATCGACGAGAAATCCCTTGGAATAGGGTACGAAACAGGGTGACAGTCCCGTACCGTCGATCAGTACGATGGGAGTCAGCTCCAGAGTAGCGGGGGTTGGAAATCCCTCGTGAATCCCGCGGGCATTGACCGCGAAGACTAAACACTCCTCGAGACCGATAGCGAACAAGTAGCGTGAGCGAACGCTGAAAAGCACCCCAAAAAGGGAGGTGCAATAGGGCGTGAACTCAGTTGGCGATAGAGCGACGGGGCATACAAGGTCCCTCTCACAATGAACCAGGTGCGAACCTGTAGTAAGCCGAGAGGGAAGCCGGTGTTCCGTCGTACGTTTTGAAAAACGAACCAGAGAGTGTGCCTGTCTGACGAGTCTAACCCGAGTATCGGGGAAGGCAGAGGGAAACCGATATGACCGCAGTCTTACGACCAGGGTCACCGTGTTCAAGCGCGGGGAGTCAGGCGGGCACGACCCGAAACCGGATGATCTAGGCATGGGCAGGGTGAAGCGTGGCGAAAGCCACGTGGAGGCCCGCTAGCGTTGGTGTCCTACAATACCCTCGCGTGACCTATGTCTAGGGTGAAAGGCCCATCGAATCCGGAAACAGCTGGTTCCAACCGAAACATGTCGAAGCATGACCTCCGCCGAGGTAGTTCGTGGGGTAGAGCGACGGATTGGGGGACCGGACTCCGAGAGGAGTTCGCCCCCTGTCCAACTCCGAACCTACGAACGCCGTCGACGCGGGGAGTCCGGTGCGCGGGGTAAGCCTGTGTACCGTGAGGGAGACAACCCAGAGCTGGGTTAAGGTCCCCAAGTATGGACTAAGTGCGATCGAAGGTGGTCGCAAGCCCTGACAGCCGGGAGGTGAGCTTAGAAGCAGCTACCCTCTAAGAAAAGCGTAACAGCTTACCGGCCGAGGTTTGCGGCGCCGAAAATGATCGGGGCTCAAGTCCATCACCGAGACCAGCGACGTGCGTCACAGCACGATTCCGTAGGTTGGCGTACTGTTCGGGTGGAAGCACGGAAGAGATTTCGTGTGGACCGTGCAGTAACGAAAATTCTGGTCATAGTAGCAGCGTTAGTCGGGTGAGAACCCCGACGGCCGAACGAGTAAGGGTTCCTCAGCAATGCTAATCAGCGAGGGTTAGCCGGTCCTAAGTCAGCCCGCAATTCGAAGCTGACAAAAGGGAAATAGGTTAATATTCCTATGCCAGTGTGCACTCAAAGCCGACGCTTTGGGGCCGCCTCCCGGGCTTTCGCCCGGGTGAACAGTCCAAGACCGTGGAAGCCGTAATGGCACGAAGCGGTCGAATGGCTGGATAACGCAAGAGAGGTCAACCCAGAGCCCGTGAAAAGGCAAGCACACTGTCCGTACCGAGATCCGACACAGGTACTCGTGGCGGCGAAAGCCAAGGTCTGTCGGGAGCAACCGACGTTAGGGAATTCGGCAAGTTAGTCCCGTACGTTCGCAATAAGGGATGCCTGCCACGGAAAGTGGCAGGTCGCAGTGACTCGGGCGCTCCAACTGTCTAGTAACAACACAGGTGACCGCAAATCCGTAAGGACTCGTACGGTCACTGAATCCTGCCCAGTGCAGGTATCTGAACACCCCGTACAAGGGGACGAAGGACCTGTTAACGGCGGGGGTAACTATGACCCTCTTAAGGTAGCGTAGTACCTTGCCGCTTTAGTAGCGGCTTGCATGAATGGATCAATGAGAGCGCCACTGTCCCAACGTTGGGCCCGGTGAACTGTACATTCCAGTGCGGAGTCTGGAGACCCCCAAGGGGAAGCGAAGACCCTATAGAGCTTTACTGCAGGCTGTCACTGAGACGTGGTCGCCATTGTGCAGCATAGGTAGGAGCCGTTACACAGGTACCCGCGCTAGCGGGCCACCGAGGCATCACTGAAATACTACCCGATGGTGACTGCGACTCTCACTCCTGGCGGAGGACACTGGTAGCCGGGCAGTTTGACTGGGGCGGTACGCGCTTGAAAAGATATCGAGCGCGCCCCAAGGTTTCCTCACTCGGGTCGGAGACCCGAGAAAGAGCGCAAGAGCATACGGAAGCCTGACAGTGTCCGGCACAACAACGGACGCTGACGCGAAAGCGTGGTCTAGCGAACCAATTAGCCCGCCCAATGCGGGCAATTGCTGACAGAAAAGCTACCTTAGGGATAACAGAGTCGTCACCCGCAAGAGCACATATCGACCGGGTGGCTTGCTACCTCGATGTCGGTTCCCTCCATCCTGCCTGTGCAGAAGCAGGCAAGGGTGAGGTTGTTCGCCTATTAAAGGAGGTCGTGAGCTGGGTTTAGACCGTCGTGAGACAGGTCGGCTGCTATCTATTGGGGGTGCTACGGTATCTGACGGGAACGTTCGTATAGTACGAGAGGAACTCCGAATGGGTGCCACTCGTGTACCGGCTGTCCGAGAGGGCACGTGCCGGGCAGCGACGCACCACGGGGTAAGAGCTGAACGCATCTAAGCTCGAAACCCACCCGAAAAAGAGATGCCACCGAGATCACTCGTAGAAGACGAGTTCGATAGACTCGGGGTGTACGCACCGAGGCAACGAGGTGTTGAGCCCGCGAGCACTAACAGATCAAGCCACCATTCATTTCGCATGGATCAACCCGTAAGAACGGGTCCAGGCGCTAATTGGACTACACGTACAACACGGTCACAACCGACCAGAGAACCTTAGACACCGTAACCGACCCTGGTACTGTCGCGGTTCGACTCCGCGAGTCGGCATTACGGCGGCCAGAGCGGCGGGGCACCACCCGTACCCATCCCGAACACGGCAGTTAAGCCCGCCCGCGTTTCGGCCAGTACTGGCGTGGGAGACCCGCTGGGAACCCGGCTCGCCGCCGACCCACTCATACACTATTCAACCCTCACGAGCGACTGCGCTCGTGGGGTTTTCGTCTTTACAGCGGGCAAATCGTACCGCTACGCTTAAACGAACGCGGTGGCTACATCCGAGCGCGCCAAGGTGGCAGAGTTCGGCCGAACGCAGTTGCCTGCAGAGCAACCCATCGCCGGTTCAAATCCGGCCCTTGGCTCTTTCACGTTTTGTACCCTGATCCGGTCCCTTTAGACCGCTTCATCTCCTCCCTTCGAGCGCGTCGGTTTCAATTCCTGGAGCCACCTTCAAATCGTCGAGTACCAGTCAATCGCGGTCGATCTCGACCAGGCTCGGCTCGAGCGAATGCGATCCCTGGCTCCACTCTTTCGAGAACTTAGTAACCGTTATACGACGCGCGGACAACGCCTCATACATGCAATTACGCGCAGGGATCGTCTACGCCGTCCTGTTTATGGTGGTCGCTGCGGGCGCGTACGCCGTTATCGCGACCGCGGAATCACCGCAGGTGACGATCGACGAAGCCGATGCGGACTACCAACTCGAGCAGGGTGACGAGATAACGATCGAGGATCGGACGTACAACGTGTCCGAGCTGGACGGGGCTGCTGGAACGGGGACGTTGGAATACGTCAACGATTCCGTTCCAACTGACGTGGCGTGGTCCGGTGCGAGCGCTGCAAATGGTGACGCCTGGGACGATGGCGATACGGTTCAGTTCGAGGAAGAGGGGACGGAGTATTCCGTCTACATTTACGCGCCGCCAGGAGAGGGTGACGGAAACGAGAGTGCCGACGGTGGTGACGGAAACGAAAGCGAGGCCCAACCGGAGACGTTCTTGCTGATCGAATCGGTCGATTCCGAGGAGTACACGTTCCTCGAGCGACCCGACGGCGTCTACGTGATCGTCGAAGAGGACGGCCAAGAGGTCGTTCGCCACGTTACGGAGGTTGACGATATCGACACCCAGGAGTACGCGGTTGGAGATGAGGTGACCTTCTACGAATCCGAGATGGAAGAACAGGTTGACGCTGAGGTGACGACAATCGAGACGGACGAGGTGACCGTCGAGTACACCGGTGAGGATGTCACGGAGGTATCGCTCTCCCACAACGAGGAAGTGATGATCGAGCAGACGCCCTACGGCGTTCACTTCCCAAGCGAGGACGTCGTTTACCTGACCGAGGACGTCGAGAGTTTCCAGGCTCAACACCAGGCAGTCGATGAGCACAACGAGCGAATCCACGGGTTCTGGTGGGCGATCGGACTGTCGGTGATCGCGATCGTGTTGCTGGCCGGGTTGGCGTTCATGCCGCTGCGAGGCTGAGGGCTCGAACTTATAGACGACCACGGTTCGCGTGCCGTTTCGTCAGTGTGGTTGGTATCGGTGTGTTTTCGGTTATCGGTTTTCGGTTTGCGGTGTCTGTAGTCTTTGGCCGTTCTCGAGTGGCAACTGCGGCTCGTTCGGTGCGGTTCGATGCGGTCCGATGCGGTTCAGTGTGGTTCGGTGCGGTTCGACACTCGAGGAACGCTCGTGTCGCTGACGTGGATTGATCTGAACTCGCTGCTCACGAACGTGTTCGCGGCAGGAAAGCGAGACGGGTGCGATTGTGAACCACGCCCAGAAATGCTCGCTTCGCTGTGCCTTTCTGGTCTCTTTCAGATCGCTGTATGATCGCGTTGCTCCTCGCGGTTCTGCTCGGAGCAAGGGGCCAGGCGCGATTTGAACACACGGTCGATCGCTTCCTCGTTCACTTCGTTCGCGAGACTGCGCTCTCCCTGCGTTCAAATCGCAGGGCCGTTTTGCCACTCACGAATGTGCTCGTGGCAAAAGCGGGCCGGGCGCGATTTGAACACGCGACCGTCTGGTTAAAAGCCAGACGCTCTGCCGAACTGAGCTACCGGCCCCGTACTCTCCTCTTTCGGGGACGCGTGGTTAAACGTTTCTTTCTCCCACGGTATTATATCGGGGTCCGACGTGGTCTCGCACATGAATTTCCGCATCTGGGACGACGACCTTCGGGAGTTCGTCGACACGTGCTGTTCGTTCGAGACGACTGCAGGAAACGAGAAGCCGGCCCAGGTGTGGCTGCGCGAGGAACTCGAGGCGGCGGGCTTTCGGACCTACACCTGGGAGGCTGACCCGGCCGTTCTAGCCGAGCATCCGTCGTTCCCGGACGACCCTGACGACATCGAGACGGCGGATCGGCCGAGCGTTGCCGGAGTTTTCGAGTTCGGAGATCCTGACGCGGGGCCGACGCTGGTGTTGAACGGGCATGTCGACGTCGTCCCTACGGGGTCGGGGTGGGAGGGTGATCCGTTCGAGCCCCGGTGGCGCGACGGTCGCCTGACGGCCAGGGGTGCGGCGGACATGAAGTCGGGGCTGGGGGTGTGCGTGTTTGCGGCGCGTCACCTGGCAGAGGTCGCTACGAATACTGACCACGACCCCAACCTGAACGGTCGGATCGTCGTCGAGAGCGTCGCCGGCGAGGAGGAGGGCGGGATCGGTGCAGCCACGGCAGCACTCGAAAATCCCTATCCGTTCGAGCGAGACGCGGCGATTGTCGCGGAACCGACGGAGTTGCGTCCGGTGGCGGCGGTCGAGGGAAGCCTGATGATCCGGATCGGCCTCGAGGGCCGGTCGGCACACGCGGCGACGCGGTGGCGGGGAGCGTCGGTGTTGCCGGCGTTCGAGCGCGTTCGCGAGGAGTGCGAGGCGTTCGAACGGGAACGAAGCGAGGCCATCTCCCATCCGTTGTACGACGAGTTCCCGATTCCGTGGCCGATCTGTATCGGGCGAGTCGAGGCGGGGCGGTGGGCGTCCTCGGTCCCGGACGAACTGACGGCGGAGGTTCGGGTCGGCGTCGCCCCCGGGGAGACGGTGACGGACGTCGAACACGCGCTCCGAAGCCGCCTCGAGTCGCTGTCGGACAATCCGTCCTGGCCGGCGGGGGTCAGCGGGCCAACGATCGAACGGTTCTCGGTACAGTTCGAACCGGCTGAAATCGCGGCGGACGAACCGGTGGTTTCGGCGCTCCAGAACGCGATGGCGGCGCGCGGATTCGACGCCGAGGCAATCGAACCGCGCGGGGCGACCTACGGGGCCGACAATCGACACTACGTCGAGGCGGGGATTCCGACAGTCCTGTTCGGGCCGGGGAGCATCAACCAGGCACACTTCCCGGAGGAGACGATTGAGTGGGACGAGGTGCTCGAGGCAGGGGCGGTGCTGGCAGAGACGGCGCGGGCGTACCTGTCGCAGTGATGGGATTGTGACGCTTTCCCGATGCTACTCGAGTGCGTTCTCGAGTGCGTCCGCAACGATCGTTCCTGGATCGACGCCCTCGAGTGAGGCTCGTCGCCGGAGGTCGCGGTAGGCCGACGCCGGGAGGGTGAGTTCGAGGCGGCCGAGGGTGACGTCGCAGTCGTCGAGTGCGCGCTCGATCGAGGCCCCGTCGTTGACCTGACTGGCGACCTGGCGGACGTCGCGGACGGTGAGGTCGCCGTCGAGGACGGCCCAGGCGAGCAAGAGTCGATCCTCGCCGCCGACGCGGGCGATGTGTTTGGCGGCGGAGGGGGCGATTTCGCCGAGGGCGACCTGTCGACGAACCGATCGGGGGAGGTCGTGGACGCGGGCCCACTTGCGGATGAACGAAACCGTGACCGTCTCGTCGCCCTTGAGGTGGGCGCTCGCTCGCTCGGCGGCGGTTTTGTACGATCCCTCGCCGCGAACGAGCGCGGCACAGGCTGCGGCGCCGCGGAGCATGTAGAGGTGGTCCTCGTCGACGGACCCGGTGGCGAACTGGGCGACGGTTTCGGCCGCGAGTGCGAGACTGTCCGGGTCGTCGGGGTCGAACTGGACGGCCCGGCGAGCGTGGGTTCCCGTGATCGATTCGTCGCCCCGGATGACCGGTGCGCCGACTGGCGATTTTCGATCCGTCGGGATCGGAGGCTCGTTCCCGGGGTCGCCGTCTCGAGTTCGGCGGTCTCCGGTGTGGTCGTCGGTCATGTACCGCTGATAGGGGCGACGTGCCTAAAAAGCGTTTCAGACGGTCCGCTGTGGTTCGTCGAGGGGTGCATCTGGGGCCTCCTCGCTACTCTTCGCGTCGCTCGGCGAGGTGCTCCCAGATTTCCGTACAGCCAGCGCCGACGTCGACGTCCTCGAGGTGGGCCGTGTCGTCCTCACCGGGAGTAGCCTCCGGGGTGGCTCGGTCGCTGACGTCTCCTTCGTTGCCGTTGCTGTCGTCGGATTCGTCCAGCTGGCGTCCGTCGGGTGACGCATTCGTCATCGTGTGTCCTCCGTTGGATCGTCGTTCGGTACCGATCGCGACGCGCCGGATCCGATAGGAGGGAGGTGCAATTCCGGAGCCACGTCGGCGGAGACGTGCTGGCGACTCCGTACCCTGCGTTCGGAGGGCTGGCGGCGTGATGAGCGGTCGTGTGACCGTGACGGATCGTCGGGCATACTCCTCCGTATGGTCGGCCATCGCTTAAGTACGGCTTCGGGTGCAAGCGATACCCCGGCTCCCGTTCTCGGGTAACGATTGCTGGTATCTCTGACGGGCTGAAACGAAAGACGGCGACGCATGCTGGCGATTCCCGTCGAATTCGCCGTCACGACAACGGCGAAGCATTGCACGGGCCGATGGACGAAGGTGGCTGCCACCCGAAGCGAGGGCATGGTCATCTCGTTGCGTACCCTCGACGACGGGGCGTGGATCAGCGTCAACGACTCCCGAACGGTCGGCGCGAGCGACGTCTGGACCCTCGCTCGCGGTCGATTCTGTCGGTGCGAACCGGCGTACGTTCTCCTCGAGGGGTTCACGGACGTCGGCGTGGACGGCACCAGCGTAGTTGCGGGGGCGGTCGGCCGGTGTCTCGAGTGCGGCCGTCACTCATCGCTCGAGGGCCTGCCGGTCGGCCGGGTCGTCGACGGCGAGTTCGAACGGTACGAGGCGTCGGCCGTCCAGGCGACGCTCGAGCAGTCGTCTGGCGGAGCGGTCGAATCGGGCCGGCAAATACCGCCGGAAGGGGCGAGAGGCGGGGAGAACTGACGCCACGGCCGGGGCCTTGTAGGTGGTCCGCGTAGCCCGGTGCAGATGCCAAGCGACGTCGAGAACTGGAAAGACGAACTGTACGGAACCGATATCAGGGAGGCGATCAAGGAGTTCGCTGCGTCGGGGTGGGAGTCGATTCCCGAGGACGAACACGACGCCTGGTTCGAGCGCTTCAAGTGGTACGGGCTATACCACCAGCGCGCCGGCCAGGAGTCCTATTTCATGCTCCGGGTCGGTCCGCCGAGCGGAGTCCTCGAGCCGGGACAGTTTCGCGTTCTGGCCGAACTCGCCAAAGAGTACTCGAACGGGCCCGCCGCCAATCCTGAATTCGGCAACGGCTGGCTCGACGTGACGACCCGTCAGGCCGTCCAGCTCCACTGGATCAACCTCGAGGACGTCCCCGCGATCTTCGACCGACTCGAGGACGTCGGCCTATCGGCGGTGCAGGCGTGTGGGGACTCCTGGCGGAACATCGTCGGCTGTCCGGTCGCCGGGAAGGACGAGCACGAACACGTCGACGCCGGTGCGCTGGCCGACGACCTCCACGACACGTTCAAGCGAAACGAGGCGCACTCGAACCTTCCGCGGAAGTGGAAGGTGGCGGTCACCGGCTGCGACGAGGGCTGTGGGCAGGGCGACATCAACGACCTCGCGTTCGAACCGGCCGAGAAGGAAATCGACGGCGAGACGGTGACCGGCTACAACGTCCGCGTCGGCGGTGGCCTCGCTCGCAACGAGCCCCGCTTCGCCCGCGACATCGACGTCTTCGTCACGCCCGAACAGGCGGTCGAGGTCGCCGGCGGCATCTCGGGCCTGTTCCGGGACTACGGCAACCGCGAGAACCGCTACGCCGCCCGGATGAAGTTCCTCGTCGACGAGTGGGGGCCCGAGAAGGTTCGCGACGTCCTCCAGGAGGAGTACGTCGACTTCGACCTCGAGAGCGCAGGCGAGGACCTGCGCTCGTCGTACTCCTACAACGCCGGCGAGGCCGCCGGGAAACACGACCACGTCGGCGTTCACGACCAACCGGACGGCAATTCGTACGTCGGGTTGAACGTCCTCGTCGGCCGGATCGGCGCCGACGACGCCCTCGAGCTGGCCGACATCGCCGACGAGTACGGTTCCGGCGAGGTTCGTCTCACCCAGCGCCAGAACGTCGTTTTCACGGACGTCCCCGACGAGAATCTGGACGACCTGCTCGCGGAGCCCTTGCTCGAGACCTACAGCCCGGATCCGCATCCGTTTCAGCGCGGCTCGATCGCTTGTACCGGGACCGAGTTCTGCTCGCTCTCGATCGTCGAGACGAAGAACCGCCAGGTCCGATTCTCGCGCTGGCTGGTCGAGAACGCCGACCTGCCCGAGGGCGTCGACGACTTCCACATTCACCTCTCGGGGTGTACCGCGTCGTGCGCCCAGCCCCAGATCGCCGACGTCTCCCTGCGGGGGATGAAGACCCGTAAGGACGGCGAGCCGGTCGAGGCGCTCGACATCGGCCTTGGTGGCGGCCTCGGCGAGAATCCGCAGTTCGCCTCCTGGGTCGGCGAGCGAATCCCCGTCGACGAGGTGCCGGGTGCGATCGCGAACCTGCTTGAGAACTTCGAGGCCCGTCGGGAGGGCCAGGAGAGCTTCCGCGAGTTCGTCGCCGCGCGTGACGACGACGAACTGGCCGACCTTATCGAACCCGAGGAGACCGACTACGAGGATCCGTACATGCACAACACCAAGCGGACCTGGTACCCATACGCCGACCAGGACGCCCTGGACGAGAGTCCCGCGCCGGCGACGCCCGACGGATCGCCGATTCCATCGGACGACTGAGCCCATGGCCGACCGACTCATGCGCGTCACCGCGCACACGACGTTGGACCTCACGGACGCGGTCGTGACAGGGCACGACTTCGAGGACGAGCGAGACGCGGTGGTGGACGCGACCGCTGCCCGGAGACAGCCCGATCACGTCAAACTGCAACTCGAGGTGGACAACATGTCCGAGACGCACCTGCCGGCGCACATGGAGGAAGTGCGCCTGACGTCCGAGCAGGCGCGGGCGCTGGCGGCCGACCTGGAGAATCATGCTGGGCGCGTCGAGGCGGCTGCGGATACGGATTCGGGCTCGAGTTCGAGTTCGAGTACGGAATCACCGTCCGAGTAACCCGCCTGCCATCGCAGGCTGACGACGTTTGTCCCTGCCCGGCGGAGTCCGACCTGGTGGTTCCATGACCGAAACGATCCAGGACCTGTTCGAGCACGGCCTCGAGGACATCTACCACGCCGAGCACCAGCTACTCGACGCGTTGGAAGACCTCGAGGAGCACACGGAACGCGAGGAGATCGCGAACGCCTTCGCCGAACACCGCGAAGAGACCCAGACGCACATCGACCGCCTCGAGGAGGTGTTCGACGCTTTCGGCGAGCCGCCCGAGAAGGAAGAGTGTAAGGGCATCGAAGGGCTGATCGAGGAGTACGAGGAGTTCCTCGAGACCGACCCCAGCCAGGAAGTCCTCGACTACCACAACATGGCGGCCGCCGAGAAGACCGAACACTACGAAATCGCGGCCTACGGCAACCTGATCCCGCTGGCAGCCCAGATGGACATGGGCGACGCGGCCGACCTGCTCGAGGAGAACCTCCGGGAGGAACAGGACGCCCTCGAGGAGCTGAAGACGCTCACCGAGGAGTTCGATATGGGAGCGATCCCGGCCTGATACGTATGGTCGACGACGAGAACGAATCCGGATCCCGAGACGAGAGCGAGTCCGAATCCGACGACGAAGGAAGCGAACTCTCGAAGGAGGAACAGACGCAGTACGGCGGCACGGAAGATGCGAACGACGAGGACGAGAGCGAAAGCGAGAACGAAAACGAGAACGACGGTCAATCCGAAGCCAGCGAAACCGGCTGAACGGTCGCGTACTTATTTTACCCTCACGTCGATACTCCCTCCTGTGACGACCCCGACCGAGTCGACGCGGACTCGAGACGGCGTGACGATCCGCCAGGCCGAGCGGGCCGACCTGCTCGCGGTCGTGCAGATCGAGAACACGTCGTTTCCCCAGCCGTGGCCCTACGATGCGTTCACCCAGTTTCTGGGCGAGCCCGGGTTTCTGGTCGCCGAAACCGACGACGGGCGGGTCGCCGGGTACGTCGTTTCGGACGTGACGCCGAACTACGGCCGCGACATCGGCCACGTCAAGGACGTCGCCGTCCATCCCGACTGGCGCGGCTCGGGTATCGGCTCGGCGCTGCTGGGTCGGTCGCTCGCCGTCCTCGCGAGCCAGGGCGCTCACTCGGTCAAACTCGAGGTCCGAGAATCGAACGACGGGGCGAAACGCCTCTACGATCGGTTCGGCTTCGACCCGCTGCGGCGGGTGCCGCGGTACTACGACGATGGTGAGGACGCAATCGTGATGGTTCGCGAGCTGTCGTAACGCGTTTGCGATACTTGCGACACACCGCCCACTCGTAGCGCTCGCGAACCACCTTGCATACCCACCCACAGCGCTATTCTCACGCTCCACGGAGCCTCGAGTATGGACTTTACACCGGAGTCGAGTACCTGTCTGCGCTGCGGTCGCCCGGTCTCGATCGATTACCGTCGAACCCACGGTGACGAGAACGGATTCGTGGAGACGTGTCCCCGGTGTCGGCGCTCTGGGTGACGCGAAACCAGCATTTGCTAAAATAGTAGGTGATCCATCGATCACCTGGTCTAATTGGGGACCAGAGTTAAGAATCTCCGCGAATAACCTGATTTAGTGAGTAACCAGGTCGAGCGCGGTACGCGACAGCGAGAACCGGACCGCGAGGGTGGGCCGGGGGCGCTGCATCAGCACTCGGAGTTTCGTGGGCCGGTCGAGCCCGAGAACAACCACGACCACTCGAACGACCATTTTGCACTCATCTACGAGCGCCCTGCAGACCAATTTGCATCTGCGATTCCGTTCATCTCCGAGGGACTCGAACGTGGCGAACAGTGTCTGTACGTCGCCGACGACAACTCCAGGGAAGAAGTCGTGGAGGCGATGCGGGACGACGGCATCGACGTGAACGCCGCCCTCGAATCGGGTGCGCTCTCCGTCCTCACACCAGCGGACACCTACTACCGGACCGGCGAGTTCGATCAGACCACCATGCTGGAATTCTGGGAGGAGTCGCTCGAACAGGCGAAAGACGAAGATGGCTATACGGGACTCAGAGCGGCCGCCGAGATGACGTGGGCACTGGAGGGAGACACGAGTGCAGACGAACTGGTCGAGTACGAGGCCGTGCTCAATTCCCTCTACCAGGACGAAGACTACGCCGTCATGTGCCAGTACAACCGAGAGAGGTTCCCGGCGGCAGTCATCCACGACGTTATCAAGACACATCCGCACATCGTCTCCGACAGCACCGTCTCACAGAACTTCTACTACACACCACCCGAGAAGTTCTTCGGCTCCGAGAAGATGGAGGCGAAGGTCGATCGCATGATGCAGACGCTGCAAGAGCGGACGGAGGTGAAGACGGCGTTAACGGAACGACAAGAATACCTGGAGCGAGTTTTCGAGAGTAGTCACGACGGCATCCTCATCGTTGACCCCGAAGCGGACGAGATCGTCGACGCGAACCGGGCCGCAACCGAGATGCTCGGCTATACGTACGACGAATTGGTGGCCCTCGCTCCCTCCGACGTACACCCCAACGAACTCGACGCGTTCCGGGAATTTGTCGAAGGGGTGTTCGAAGACGGCACTGGGTGGACTGATGAACTTACCTGTCGCACCAAGAACCGGGGCCAGATTCCGGCGGAGATCTCTGCGTCTCGGATGGAACACAACGGCCGTCCGGTCCTGCTCGCGGTGGTCCGCGACAATAGCGAGCGCAGGAAGTGGGAACGGGCCCAGCGGCAATTGTACGAGATAACCTCCGATCCCGATCGGGCGTTCGAGGAGAAACTCCAGGACTTGCTCGATCTTGGCTGTGAACGCTTCGATATGGAACTCGGCGGGATCGCCGTCGCTGAACCGGACACTGATCACTTCGAGGTGGAGATCACGAACGGGGAGCACGAACACCTCGTTCCGGGCGACTCGTATCCTCTCTCCGAAACGTACTGCCGTGTGCCTGCGGACGAGGGGGGAACCTGTGCGATTACCGCTCCTGTGAGCGATGGGTTCGAAGGCAAACTGTGCTACGACCAGTTCGGTGTGCGGACGTACCTCGGAACGTACCTCGAATTCGAGGACGACAGTAACCGGACGTTCTGGTTTGTTTCGACCGAACCGAGAGCGGACGCGTTTTCTGAGGCCGAACGGACGTTTCAGCACCTGATGGGGCAGTGGGTGAAATACGAACTCGAGCGCCGCCAGCGCGAGCAGGAACTGCGCGAGCGCACAGAGTATCTGAGTGCACTCATCGAGACCGCGCCCGAGTGCATAAAGACCGTTGCCGCCGACGGCACCCTGCTCCAGATGAACCCCGCCGGGCTCGACATGGTGGAGGCCGACTCGGAATCGGCGGTGATCGGCGAATCTGTCTACGGGCTGATCGCCCCCGAACACCGCGAGACGTTCCGCGAGTTCAACGAGCGGATCTGTCGGGGCGAACGAGGCGTCCGAGTTCGACATCATCGGGCAGACGGCACGCGCCGGCACATGGAAACGCACGCGGCGCCGCTGCATCGCCCCGACGGGACGACGTCCCAACTTGCGTTGACGCGCGACATTACCGAACAGATCGAGCGTGAACGTGAACTCGAACGGACGCTCGATTTACTCGAGAAAACCGAACGCATCGCGGACGTCGGCGGCTGGGAGATCAACCCGGAAACGAAGGACGTGTTCTGGACCGACCACATCTTCGAGCTTCTGGAAGTGGACGCGGACGAGGAACCGCCGCTGGAGGACGCCCTCGACATGTATCACGAGGACGACCAGGGGATCGTCGAGGATGCCGTCGAGAACGCGCTCGTCTCGGGCGACCCCTTCGACGTGGAGGCACGGATTCGTACGAACAGCGGGGACATACGGTGGCTGCGGCTGCAGGGCGTCCCGGAGGTCGTCGATAATAAGGCGGCCTCCTCCGCGGAGCCGTCCAGGATATTACTGAACGCAAACAGCGCGAGAAACGGTTAGAAGAGGTGATCGAGCGACTCGAAGCGTCGAACGAACGGCTCGAGCAGTTCGCCTACGCCGCCTCCCACGACCTCCAGGAACCGCTCCGGATGGTCTCGACTTACCTTCAGCTGCTCGAACGACGGTACGAGAACGCGCTCGACGAGGACGGCGAAGAGTTCCTCGAGTTTGCGGTGGACGGAGCCAACCGCATGCGCGAGATGATCGACGGGTTGCTCGCCTATTCGCGGGTCGAGACGCAAGGTGATCCGCTGGAACGCATCGACCTCGATGCCGTGTTCGACGACGTACTGGCGGATCTTCGGATCCAGATCGCGGGGAGCGACGCCGAGATTACCGCCGACGACCTCCCTCGCGTCGAGGGTGATGCCACCCAGCTCCGCCAGGTGTTTCAGAACCTGCTGGAGAACGCGATCACCTACAGTGGCGACGAGAAGCCCCGGATCCACGCCTCGGCCGAACGCGATGGGGCCGAGTGGATCGTGTCGGTCCGCGACGAGGGCATCGGCATCGATACTGATAATCAGGACTGCATCTTCGAGGTGTTCCAGCGCCTTCACACCCACGGCGAGTACGACGGGACCGGTATCGGACTCGCACTGTGTGAGCGGATCGTTGAGCGCCACGGCGGGGACATCTGGGTCGAGTCAGAGCCAGGCGAGGGAGCGACGTTCTCGTTTACGCTGCCAGTAGCGGCTGGCGAGCGACGGGAAGCTACAGGAAAGTGAGCGAGTGACATCCTCCTCGCCGCAAACGGCGTCACCTCTCTTCGCGTATGCAGCGCGGATCCAGCCAAAGTTAGCCTTCTCCACCAGAACCGACCAGGACATTCGATATCGATTCAGGACTCGAGACGATTAGCGGGCGAAACGCGAAACCGACGAGCTACTTGTCGGTCAGCAACCGGCGCAGGATGTCCCCGTAGGCCGGTCGCGTGATCAGAACTCCGACGAGCACGCCCAGGATCGTGATGATAGCGAACCCGCGGAGGTCGCCCAGGCTGAGCACGGCCAGCGGCGACATAGCGATGATCGTCGTCGCCGCCGCGGCCCCGATGACCCAGAACGCCTTCCGGAACCGGGACTCGAAGACGCGCCTCGAGTTGACGTCGCCCTCGTCTAACACCTCGTCGGCGATGATGACCAGGTCGTCCACCCCGGTCCCGACGACGGCGATGAATCCGGCGACGTGTGAGAGGTCGAGTGGCATCCGCAGGAGGGCGGCGACGCCGAGGAGGATGACGACCTCCGAAAGGGCGGTGACGATCATCGGGAGGGCGACGCGTCGGTCGCCGTAGCGCACGTAGACGACGCCGCTGACGGTGAGAACGGCCAGGATTCCGATCAGCAGCGAGTAGTTCTTGAACTGCTCGGCCAGCGCGGGACTGATCATGTACGTCTGGGCCCGGTCGAAGTCGAGGGGCGCGCGCAGTTCGCCGGCGCGGAGGTTGATCGAGAGCGTCTGGGCCTCCTGCTGGCTGGGCGTGATCATCTGGAACTGGCCGCCGTTGGCCCACTGACCACTTTCCATGTCTGCGGCGAGTCCCGGGGAGACGCTGTGGGCATCGATGACCTCGCCGTCGACCATCGTGAGCAGGCAGTAGTTCGACCCTTCAGCCTCGGGGTTTCCGTAATTACAACTGCTGGGATTCTGGGTGAAGCCGGTCTCGACCATCCGCTGTTGGTACTCTTCGGCAGGGCCGGGGTTGACTGTGACGGGGACGTAGTCGTACCCATCCTCGCCGTTATAGGAGGCTGTCCCGATGCTCCCGAAGTCCTGTTGAACGAGCGCCGTCTCGTTTTGCTGGCCGCCCTCGCCGTCGGGATAGTGCATCACGATCTCGACGATTCCGCGGTACTCGAGCAGGGATCGAAGCTCCTCGGTGGTCATCGCGGGCGCCTCGGTCACGATGTAGTAGGTGCCGTCCATCTCGGCCTGGGAGACCTGGCTGCCCGAGAGACCGGCCTCGTTGATCCGCAACTGGATCGTCGTCTGGATGTCGTCGCGGGTCGCCTGGGTGACGCCCTGTTCGACGTCCTCTTCGGCGACGTCGATGCCGGCTTCCTGGAGCGCCGCGGCGAACTCCGCTTCCGAGACGTTCCCGGTGAAGACTTCGACGCTGACCTCGCCGTTCTGGTGGTCCGTCCGGACGAGGGCGTCGCCGGTCTCGAGGTCCAGTTCCTCCGAGACCGTGGCCTGGATCTCCTGGCCGCGTCGATCCAGTTGGGTTCCTCGGCATCGACGCTCACCTCCGAGACGTGCATCCCCACGACCGGGGCGCTGATCTTCGTCCCGCCGTCGAGACCGAGCCCGAACTCGAGGTTGTGCATGCTCGAGTCGGACTCGTTGGTCGGGTACGTCTCCTCACCGCCCATGACGCCACCGGGAAGGAAGAGCGCGACGAGCGCGACGGTAAGGAAGACGACCAACAACAGGACGCGCCAGTTCGCCTTGATCGACCCGATGGCGCTCATCGGGCCACCCCCTCGAACTTGTACCACCGAAGCAGGCTGAGGTTCAGCAGGTAGGTGTTCATCAGGTCGGCTGCCAGCCCGACGGTGAGGATCAGGCCGACCGAGAGCAGGAGTTCGACGCCGAGCGCCCACGCGGCGACGGCCATGACCAACATTGCCGCCATCGACGTGACGGTCATGGTGATCCCGGTGCGCATCGCCCGGTGGGTGCTCTCGTAGAAGTCACCGCTGCGCCTGAGGATGTGGTTGTTCAGCAGGATGTCCGAGTCGACGGAGTACCCGACGATCAACAGGAGTCCGGCGACGGTTCCGAGCGACAGTGGAATCCCGAGGACGTTCATGAACGCGAGCGGGATCACGAGGTCGGAAAACGCCGAGATGACGATAGCGATGGAGGGAACGAACGTCCGGAAGAGGACGAACGCGATGACGCTCATCCCGACGAACGCGGCTCCGAGGCCGAGCAGCGCCGTCTGCTGGGCGGCCGCCCCGAAACTCGCCGACGTCTCCGCCGAGAGCTGGACGACCTGGTCGTTACCGGAGACGGGCTCGAGGTTCGACTCTGCCTCCGACTGTACGTCCGCGTCGGTCGGCGCGAACTGCACGAGGTACTGGTTCTCGGTGGCCTGGACGGACTGCACCGACTCGGGCTGCTCGCTGAAGGCGGCCTCGATCTCCGCTTCGGAACTCGTCGTCTCGATCGTCAACTCGGTTCCGCCGGCGAAGTCCATGCCCAGTTCGACCGGCGTGCCGTAGACGACGTAGCCGCCGAGGAGAACGAGCAACGCGAAGGCAAGGACGGCGAGTGGAACCGCCGCCAGCTGGCGGTTGGTGTACCGGGTGTAATCGATTTCCGGTACCGCGAAAGTCCCCATATACCCTGGGTGTTGCCGTCGGCGAAAGTAAGCCTTCTCAATTCCATTACGATATTTCAGGTACTGGCTCGGTGAACGAAACGGAACCCGTCATCACGCTCGAGCGCGTAGTCGGCGCATGAAACACTCGAGTGACACGAGTACAGCACGCGACGGAACTGCGGGGAGCGACGCGGTTGCGGAGCCGAACGAGGACGGGACCGACGCACGGATGGCCGCTCGACTGGTCCTCTCGTACCCCGAGGACCTCTCGGACTGGGGGCGGTTTCAGGTCGAGAAGCCTTCGTTCGGAGCGTTCCTCCGCAAGACTCGCGAGCGAGCGGAACCGGGCGACGTCTGGGAGGAGTTCGTCGGCGTCGGCTGCTGTGGGAACACCCTCGACGTCCCCCTGCGCGTCGAGTCCGTCGACGGCGGGGCGCGAATCGGGCCGGAGACCGAGATCGACTACGATGTCAGGAAGCCTGCGGCCTCGATGGGGCTGGCGCGTCCAAAGTGCAGGCGGACCACGCCGTTCGTGAGCGGTTTCGCGTCCAGAGCGCGGTGAACAGCAGGATAGTTAGCGAGCGCGGGCCGAGGAATATTTGGCTATCAGACGGCTCACTCACCGCTGTGGGCGTGTGACCCGAGTGAATAATGGATCCGGTCCGATCGCCACGACCGCTCGTGGTCGCTACCGTTCAGTGTTGTTTCTCACGGAAACGTCCCCGTTCCCCCGGACGGTGACGTCGTAGCCCAGGTACTCGAACGAAACCTGACCGGATTCGCGCGGTCGGCCGCGACTGGTCGGCGCGAAGAGCGCGTTGAGTGCCTCGGGGTCGATCACGTCGTAAAGCGGCGGCTGTAGCTCCATCGGATCCGTTCCTTCTCGATCTGCGACGAGTTCGACGACGGCCGTGACGGGCGAACTGGAGGAGACTGATTGCGTGGGTGAAACGGATTCCATCATCGCTAGGCAGCCGTTGGATACGTATAAACCCCGTCACCAGTTGTGGAAGGCCTGGATTTTACCATCGAACGCTGCTTATTCCACAGAAAACGGGCTGAATTTCCGGCGAGACCGTTTCTCACCCCTCTCTCGAGGGGACGTCCTTGCCGAAGTGGTCGAACGGCTGGACGTACTCGTCGTCGAGCACGTCCGACCGAACGATCTCGAGGCCGCACTCGCGAATCGAGTTCGCGATGTTCGACACGTCGTTCGTGTCCGTACCGACGACTCTGATGTGGTAGTTCTCCCGACCGGCGAGCAGCTTCCGGACGGAGACGACGCCGTGTTTTTCCAGCAAGTCCTCGGTGAGCGGTTCGGACGGATCGCTGGCGGTGCAGGTGAAGAGGATCGACAGCTGATAGCCCGCCTGCTCGTAGTCGATCTTCGGAATGTATCCCCTGATCACGCCCTCGTCCTCAAGTGCTTCGATTCGATTCCGGACGGTGCTCGCGGAGACGCCCACGGCCTCCCCGATTTCCCTGGCTCTGTTGTTCCGGGCGTCCGTCTGTAGTATGTGAAGGATCCCCCGGTCAACCTCGTCGAGTGCTGACTGTCGTTCACCCATGCTCGGCGGTACCGGGGAAGAAGCGGTGTATCTTGTGTGCGCAGATGTCTGGTCGTCATTACCAGATCGAGCGTTGCCGAATCGATCTCCAATCGCTACAGATCAACTCGCCCTCGAGGCCCCTGTTGGTCGTGGAGTCACCCGCTGATGCGGCGCGCGTTCGATCGACGACCGTCGAATGACATTATACTATCTATAGCATTACCATCGAGAAAACTATACTATCTATAGCATTACCATCGAGAAAACTATACTATCTATAGCATTACCATCGAGAAAACTATACTATCTATAGCATTACCCGACGCCAGTTTTCGACCGACGACGAGGGTCTCATCCTCTCATCCGTCTCACCCGCCTCACCCGTCGCGATAGCGCTGAATCCCAAACTGGCCGTAGCCTCCGTAGGCGACCTCGAGCGACCCGATCCACCAGTTCCACCGGTCCGCGGGCGTGCCGTGGGGCGCATCGGCAAGTTCCTCGAGCACCGCCTCGGTGGTCAACTCGGCGCCCACGTCGGCCTCGTACTGGCCGGAGTCTGCGAGGTCGACGGCTTGGCGGACGACGACGCGTGATTCCCCAACGGTGCCGCCGAAACGATCGCGGAGGCGAACCTCGAGCGGGCCTGGCTCGACGGTCACGGTCGTGAGCACGCGAAACCGGATTGGCGCACTGTACGCTTTCTCCGGTGCAGGTGACGACGGGTAGCGATTCCGGCAGTGTCTGTGGGTGTCATGTGTACCAACCCTGTATTCTTCGCGAGCGATTGAAAAACTGGTCACTGGTTCGTCTCCGTTCGCGCCGCTGGTGGTCACGACTCCGGTCGTTCCATGTCGCCGAGGGTAACAACGACGACTGCGATACGCTTCAGCGAAATGCATGAAAGAACTTTACACGGGGTTCTCGTCCGTAGGAGTGCTGCGTGCCGTCCAATACGCCGATACGGTGAGGAAAATGACCATCGACGTGTCCCTCGTAGACGACCCGGACGAGTGGAATAGCCTGGTCGAACAGTCGCCCCATCGGACGCCCTTCCACCGCTACGAGGCCCTGGAGGTCATGGAAGACTACGCCGGAACGCTGTATCCGTACGTTGGGTACAAAGGCAACCAGCCGGTCGGCATATTTCCGGTGTTCTCCAAATCGAAAGGCCCCGTTCAAACGGCCTATTCCCCGCCGACCGGTTTGCGAATCAACTACCTCGGGCCAGTCCTGCTCAACCAGGAGTCGCTGAAAGAACGGAAGGCGTTGCGGCGTCACAACCGCTTCGTCGCGGCCGTTGACGAGGCGATTCGAGAAACGATCGGTCCAGCGTACATCCACATTCAGACCGGCACGGAGTACGGCGACCCGCGGCCGTTCTTCTGGAACGAGTACGCCGCTCGCAAGCCGTACTTCACGTACGCCGTCGATCTCACGCCGTCGGAAGAGGATTTGCTGATGACGTTCAGCAGCGACCTCCGGCAAAACCTTCGAAACACGCCGAACGACAGCTACGAAATAACGGAAACGAACGGCGCAGAGATACCCGCTATCATCGACGGGCTACGGAAACGTCACGACGAGTACGCCGCACCGCCGGCGTTCTTTTCGGCCCTGTACGGCGCACTTCCCGACGGGATCATGCGCGTGTACCGGTTCGTTGCCGACGGCGAACTCGTCGGCGGTCAGATAACTATCGAAGACGATAGAACGCTGGTCACGTGGCAGGGGGTTAGCAATCGCGACCACAGCGTCCCGGTGATGGACCTCATGCTCTGGCACGTCATCTGTCAGGCGCGCGACCGCGGCCTCGAGCGCCTCGACCACGGCGGGGCGAACCTCTACGGACTCTCCGAGTACAAGGCGAAGTTCGCCCCGGAGGTCCGGATGTACCACCGACTGACCTGGTCGAGTCCGCTGGCTACCGTGTACAGCGGGTTCAAAACGAATATCGTCGACAACCTACGGAGTTAACCGGTCCGCCTCCAAGCGCCACGTCAGGGGCGTGCGACGCGAGACAGAAGCGCAGTTGATCCGACGAACGTCCGAACGGAGTCGCTCACCACCAGCCGCGGTCACATGAAGTCCGCGATGCCGCTTTGCTTGTTCTTGTCGTTCTCGAAGACGCTCTCGAGGGACTTCTCGAGCACTTCCAGCCGTTGCTTGGTGTAGTCCCGACAGCCGTACTCCTCGGCGACGTCGATGGCGGTCTGCATGTACTTGTTGACCGACCCCTTGTGGACGGTCAGATTGACGCGGCCGCCACACTCCCGGCAGACCTCGGTCAGGGGCATCCGTCGGAACTTCTCCCCGCAGTCGAGACACCGCGTCTCCTGGCGCGAGAACGCCCGCAGGTTGCCGATGAGGTCGGGCAGGAAGTGGTACTCGATGACCCGCTCGGCGACGTCCGTCTCGTCGACGGCCTCGAGTTTGCGCGCCAGCTCGAGCTGGGCGTCCATCTTGTCCATCATCGACCCGAGCGTCTTGTAGGCCGACAGGTCCGGCCCCATGGCGATGTCGGTGGTGTCGTGGGTGTGCCCGAAGCCGGTGTACTCGTGGTCGGTTCCCAGGGTGTCTTCGGCGATTTCGACGATGTCCTCCACGTCGCCCGGGTCGGCCTGCTCGAGGGTGGCCTCGTAGAACTCGCGGGGATAGCGGGAGACGACGTCCATGTTGTGGGCCTCGTCGTCGATCTCGGAGGGGTCGATTCTCGAGGACATAACGAGGGGAGCGTCCATGCGCCCGCCTCGTTTGTCTGGCAAGAAACTAATACTAAAGTTCAACAAGCCGTCCATGAGGAGCATGACACAGTCCTCGTCACCGTCGCAATTTCGTCTTTTTGCTGCGTGGAAAAACGGGTGTGCATAGCCGACGGCGGCGCTCGTGAAACCGATCACTCTCCCGACAGTAGCCGCGGAGGTGTGCGGTGCCATACCAAATACGAGCTCGCCGACGAGCTCCTGGCGATCGTCGATCTCGTAGAACGGCTCGAGCCCGTAGTACTGCGCGAGCAGGTCGTCGATGAAATCGGCGGTCTGCATCATGTGCTCGGCCGCGCCGTCCGAGAGGACGATGTCCTGGACCTTGAGCTCGACCAGCTGATCGGCGTGGGTCAGCGGTTCGCCGTGGACGTCCTCCTCGTAGCCCAGCGCCTCGGCTGGCCGACCGTCACGTCGAGTTCGCTGGCCCGCACGGCCGTCACGGGGAGGTCGGTCATGTCGTAGCGGACGGTGCCGTCTTTGAACGTCGAGACGTCGTGTTTCGCCCGAAGGATGCCCTTCTCCATCGGCTCCGGCACCTTGGTCGTCGAGGTGAGTCCCTTCACGCCCTTGAGGATCTCGAAGGCGTTCTCGCGCTCACCGACGGCCTCGAGGGCGTCTCGGTAGACCTCGTGGACGTCGACCTCGGTGTACTCGACGCAGGTGGCCTCGATCTCACAGCGGTCGCACTCGACGCGGCCCGCCTCGTCCGGGTCGACCCGGGACTCACAGGAGGGGCACTCGTAGTCTGGGACGGTCCGCTCGTTGCACTCCGGACAGCGGTTCTTGAACGTCTCCTCGCCGCAGGCCTCGCAGCGCTTGCGGCCGATCTCGAGTTCGACGACGCCGGGCGTGTCGCTCATCGTCTCGGCGTACTTTCCGGCGTCGGCGACGTTGCGCTGGGCGCCGCCGGCCTCGCCGATGGGAAAGAGGGTGTGGACGGGCGGGCTGAGGTCCCGGCGCTCGGACTTCTCGGGCCGACCCATCCGCGTGCCGATGCGGGTCGGCGCGCGCTCCCGAACCGTGAAGGAGGCGACCTCGTTGACCGCCTCGATGGCGTTGTCGCCGTCTTCGTGTACGCCCCACGCGCGAGCGCGCTCGCTCAGGTCTTCGAGTGACCAGGTGCGCTCCAGATCCACTGTCAGTCCCAGACTGCGAACGAACGGCTCCCAGTCGTCGACCTCGATCCGGTCGGGGCGCTGGCGGTGTTCGACGACGATGGTCTCGAGCGCCTCGCGGACGGCGTCGGTGTGCTCGAGGACGAGCGTCTCGCCACCTGCGCCCCCATCCTCGACCGTTCCGTCGCTGACGGCCTCGGCCAGCCCGACGAAGGCCTCGACCGAGAGGTCGTGCCACTGGTAGGTGTATTTCGGATGGAGCGGGGCGTCGTACTCGAGCGCCCACTCGAGGACCTGCTCGGCGGGCGGGTCCTCGAGGTCGATCCGGGGGTCGTCCTCGAGCGCCTGGACGTCCGCACCGGCGGCCTCGAGGTCCTGGACCCACCACTCGACGGCGTAGGCGGCGGGCGCGAGCGCGTGGTTGTTCTCGACGAACTCGCCGTAGTTGACCAGGTACTCGCCGGCGTCCAGGATCTTCTCGATCCCGTTGCGGACCTCGAGGGCCTCCTCGACGTCGTCGATCTGTCGGACGTCGCCGTTGGCCAGGCGGACGGTGGGGCCTTCGATGCTGTCGACGGGAATCACCCCGGCGGCCTTGCCGGGGCGCTCGGTCTTGATCTGGGTGCCCGTCGCGAGGAAGTCGTCCAGAATGTGCATCGAGGCGGGGTGGACGCCCGCGGTCGCGAAGCCGTGGTTGCGCGCGCGGCCGTAGCGCAGGCGGAAGCCGCCCTCGGCGCAGGGGTGTGAGAAGACGGGGCGGCCGGCGATCAGGTCCCGGAGGAACTTCGTGGCGGGTTCGACGCGCGGGGGTCCCGACGGTCGATCGTCTTCCTCGGAGTCGGGACTCGAGTCGTCAGCGTTTGTCTCCTCGTCTCCCTCGCCTTCTCCGCCGTCGCCTCCATCCTCGTCCTCGCCTTCATTCGCTGACGCACCGTCGTCGTAGTAGGTCCCGTCGATCAGATCCTGGAGCCACGGCCAGTCGATTTCGTCGAGCTGGGACGTATAGCGCTGGATCTTGGGGGCTTTCAGCGCGATCCCTTCGGCCATCACCAGACACATCCCGCCGCGGGCGGAGTTGGTGTCGACGCGCTCGAGATCCCGAAAGCCCGAGACCTCCTCGTCGCCCGTGGCCTCGCCGTCGAGCATGATCGGGAGGTGTTTAGCGATGAACTTCGTCTCCTCGTCCTTTGGGGAGTACTGCAACCCGGTCTCCTTGTCGTAGAGGCCGACCTCCTCGGCGTAGCGTTCAATCTCCTCCTGACGGGCCTCGTAGGTCTCGAGCCCGACCAGCGCGCGGGTGTAGTCCGCGACCAGCACCGAGAGTGCCTGGGCGGTCCCGCCCGCTGACCGGATCGGGCCAGCGTAGTAGACGTTGACGAACTCGGTGCCGTCGTCGTTGGTGAGGATCTCGACCTTGTCGATCCCCTCGATCGGTGCCGCGACGACCCCCTCGGTCAGGAGCGCGACGGCCGTCCGGACCGCGCCCTCGACCTTCCCGGCTTTCGTCTCGTAGTCACCGACGGAACCGTCGGCGAAGTCTTCCGCGAGCGCGAGGGCGGCCTCTTCGCGGGACATCTGGCCCTCGAGTTCGCGCACGCGCTCGGCGACGCCGTCGATCCCGAGGATGTTCTCGACGCGGTCGGCCATGTCTTTCGCGACCGGAATCTCGACTTCTGGCTTCGGGTCGTCGCCTCGCTGCTTGGCGGTTTCGGCGACGTCCATGGCCTCTTCGAGCAGGATTCGAGCGTCTCGAAGTAGCGCTCGTCCTCGGCCCGCATGTTAGAGCCAGAGGTCGAGGTCGGTGGTCTCGTCGTGCTCGCGCTCGAGGGCTCCTCGAAGGTGCGCATGTACACTTCGCCCGCGAAGACGGTCGCGGCGTTCAGGTGGCCCGCGAGGGCCGTACCGTCGGGTCGCGAGAGGACGGCGTGGGTGTGGGCGAACCGGTCTCCTCCAGCCAGGAGACGTTCCCCACGCAACTGGCTACCTCGAGCGGTTCGTCGAAGGTCACGGGTTCGTACTCGAGGGTGTCCTGGTCGTAGAACCAGATTTCGGCGTCCTGGACGGCGCCGAGGGCGGTGAACCAGGCGGCGTCGGCGTCGACCTCGGTCGCGAGCGACTCGATCTCGGCCCGCCAGTCGGCGCCGTGGTCGAGGCTGGCGACGTACTCTCCCGTCGGTTCGACTGCGCGATAGTTCATGCCAACACCCTGGACGCGCAGACGGGAAAATCCCATCGGTTGTCAGGCAGCTTCGGGCAGCGGTGGGTCGAGCGTCCGACTGCTGGAGGCCGAAGACGGTTGCGGTCACGAGAGTCGGAAGTCGGTTGCGGTCCCGATAGTGTTTAATATGCTCATTCCGTACGGGCGAACGTAATGTCGGAAGTCTGCTCGACGTGCGGGCTGCCCCAGGAACTCTGCGTCTGCGAGGACGTGGCCAAGGGCCAGCAGCAACTCACCATCCGCATTGACGAGCGCAGATACGGTAAAGAGGTAACGGTCATCGAAGGATTCGACCCCAAAGACGTCGATCTCGACAGTCTGTCGTCGGATCTGAAATCGAAGTTCGCCTGTGGCGGTACCGTCGAGGACAGTCACATCGAACTCCAGGGCAACCACCGCGGCCGCATCGAGGACTTCCTCCGCGATCGCGGATTCAACGTCGCCTGACCGTCGATGCTCTGACCGGACTTCCGATCCATGGCGGGTCGCGAACCGAACGAAACAGCGCCTGCGGTGCGGTTTTTCGTTTCGACGAGGGCCTCGAGCAGCGACGCCGCTCTCCCGTTTTTCGTGCGACGCGTCCGAACACGCCTCGAGTCGTACAACTCGAGTAGCAGTGTCGTCTTCGGACCGGTACCTCGAGTAACGACGTCGTCTTCAAACCACTCTCTCGAGGATTCGAATACGCCGACAGCAAAACCGGCCACGTGGGGGGTGTGGCCGGGTGCTGATACGGCTCTCAGCCCGCTGAAATCCTGACGGTCTGTCCCATTGTGGTGCGATGCGGAACCAGACCATTCGTATGTGAATCATTCACAGGGATGGTTGTTCGGCCGTCATAGTCAGGGTCGTTACAACGGGGTGGTCGTCATCCGCGTCTCGCCTCACTCGAGTCGCGTCCGCCAGGTCGGTTCGGGGACTGGTACAGTGATTACCCTGCGGCGACCGCGAGTCGATCTCCGGTCGCAGAATCAGAACGGCGCGCTCGAGTCAGCGTTCCCTCGAGTACTGTGTTCGCGTTCGTCGTCCTCGTCTCGCTCACCTCGCCCGTCTCGCTCGTTGCCCTCGCTGCCCTCGCTGTCCTCGCCGTCGTCGGCCGCCAACTCGTAGGCCTTGGCCCAGGCCTCGAGTCCCCCGACCATGCTCTCGACGCGGGCGTCCGCGCTCCCCTCGTAGGAGCCGATGAGCCGTGCCGCCTGAACGCTCGCCTGCCCGTGCGGGCAGACGGTGACGATCCGGTCAGCGTCGTCGAAGTCCTCGATTTTCGCTGTTATCTCGTGAAACGGGACGTTCTCGCTGCCGGGAATGTGGCCACGTTTGAAGCTCGCCTGGTCGCGAATGTCGACGATCCGCACGTCGGCGTCGGACTCGAGCAGTGCCGAGACGTCGTCGGTGGAGATTTCGCCGTCCATCGTGTTGGTCGGGGTTGGGTCTCGAGCGGGTTAAACGATGCTCTTGGTCCCTGAGCAACCCGTCCTCGCGGGCCAGCAACAGTGCGCTCAGCGTCGAGTCGTTCGCCGGGTGCTCGCGCGCTCGAGCCAGCGCCTCGCCCTTCGGAATCGTCCGCACCTCGAGGAACTCGTTGCCGTCCAGGTCGCGCTCGCCGGGTTCGAGTCCCTCCGCGTAGACCACGCCGCGGTCGTGGCGAAGGACGCCCGTCGCGACGCGGTACTCCTGCAAGAGGGCGAGACTCGAGGGGCGAAAGCCGGTTTCCTCCTCGAGTTCGCGCGCGGCCGCGGCGGTGTAGGACTCGCCGTCCTCGACGATACCCGCGGGCAACTCGAGGTGCGTCTCTCGAATCGCGGGGCGGTACTGCTCGACGAACAGGATCGACTCGTCGGTCGCGGCGACGATCACCACTGCCGGGGAGGTCGGCCCAGTAGTAGCGCTTCTCGGAGCCATTGGGCTGTTCAACCAGATCGTAGCCGCCGTCGTACCAGCCGGTTTCGTACTCGGTCTGCGACTCGAGCACGGGCCACGCCGGTGCATCCTCGGTGGTTCCCGAGTTGGCGTCGGCACCCCCGTCGTCCGTGTCGTCAGGGTCCATCGACATCGCTAGCTGGTGTGATCTCGAGGCGGTAGTAGGTACCGTTTCGCTCGAGGTAGACCACGTCTGCCTCGGGGTCGGTCGCTGCGCGGTTCCACGTCTCGAACTCGGAGAACTCGTCGAACGGCGTGTGCGTGAACGCCGACTCGAAGCCGAATCGCCCCTCTTCGTAGGCCGCCGAGCGACCGTCCTCGAGCGCGCCCGTCGTGTACGGGAAGCGGTTCTCCGAGAGGTTCTCAGCGGCGATCGTACCCGTGACGTTCGCCTCTGGCGGTTCCCCATCCTCGAGGTCGACCTCGTTCGCGACCACGTAGTAGACGTCCCCGCCGCCGATCAGCGCGGGGACGGCGCCGAGGGCGACCAAGAGGACGAGTGGCACGAGTACGAAGGCCGAAACGAGGAGGAGGGTCCGTCGACGCATTATTCGACATTCGGGACCGACGGAGGATACGCGTTTCGTCGTTGCTTCGTCGGGTTCCGTTGGCTTCCGCCGGCGCTCCGTCGTCTCGAGAACGCTCTCGCGCAAGTGATAGCGAACGCAGGCCGTGAAACGCGCCAGCACGCTTATATAAATACCCTCGAGGTCACCGCATGATTGCTATCCCGTTGTGGCCCCTCAGGGCCCACATGGACGACCAGGTTGCGGGAGACGACGCCGCCGAACCGGCGTCAGACGAAGTCGCAGGTGAAGACGAAGATGGCGTCGACAGCGATCACGAGCGTGAACGCGTGCAGAAAGTCGCAGCGATCTGTACGTCTTGCGGGGCGGCGTACGCGGCGGAGCGGTGGTCCGACGAAAAAATTCGCCCGATAGGGCGACGAGAGGGCTGCCGGTGCGGCGGAACGACGTTCGAGGTGGTCGACGACTCGAGTTCGGACTTGGGGTCGCGTTCGGATTCGAATTTCCGCTCGGATCCGGATTCGGGTTCAGGTCCAAACTCGTCCTGATTGCCGTCCCTACGGACGCCGGTCTCCGCGTCGTTACGCGAAGCCGCCTTCCTCTCGTGCAGCAACCCCTTTCGATTCGTATAGCAACCCCCTGAGAGCGATGGCCACGATCACTCGTCGCGTCACTCCACGAACGCCGTGATCTCGAGACGCTGGTGCACGCGCTCTTCGCCGCTCACCCGGGATGGTTCGCTCGAACGTTCTCACCAGATGACGCGCTACGTCCACCCGGTGGCCGATGCGACACTTGAAAAGATCCTATAGCTGGTCACGGTACAGTCGGCCGAACGCCTGACGCCGAAGCGTCGCGATGGCGGCCTCCTCCTTCTCTTGAAAGGTCGCGGCGACGGCCTCGCCGGTCGGGGCGGCGTGCCAGACCACGTGGTCGACGTGCTCGCTTCCCGCCTCGATCACCTCGCCGTCGTACGCCTCGCGCCAGTCCTCGTACTCCTTGCGGGTGCCGACGCGAACCTCGAGCAAACTCGCGAACAGGGCGTCTCGAGCCGTCTCCACTACGTCTCTCGAGACGCGGTCGGCGTACTCCTCGCGGTCGAAGTCCATGGATTTGGCGACCTCGCGGACGACGGTCTGGGCGGCGGGACCGACCAATTCGTACTGCTCGCTCGCGTCCTCGAGGGTGCCGGGGGCGAAGGTACCGACGGTGTGCATGTCGAGACGGTTGGCGAGAGGACAGTTACGCGTTTTCGTTTTCGTTTCCGGTCTCGTCTTCGTGCTCGTCTTCGACGGGCGATTCCCCGTTGCCGGCGCTCGACCCGCGCCGCCCGTCGCCCTCCATTCGAGCCGTCAACGCCCTCGCCTCTTCGAGGACGTCCCTGGTTTCGGTGGTCACGTCTCCGCGCCCCGGTTCCTGTGCCTGCTGGGCGATGGCGTCCTCGAGTCTGGGGCCCTTCGGGCCTCTCTGGTTCCTCGCGTTCGCCCCCCGCCCCGACTGCACCCTTGGCCCCTCGGAAGCGTCTTCCGAGACCGGTAACTCCACCTCGAGCGCGTGCGGGGTGACGGCGTCGGCGAGTTCGTCTCGCGTTCTCGAGCCCCAGTCGGGGACGTGCTCCTCGAGCCACTCGAGGTGAGCCGTGCGGCCGAGCGACGCGGTGACCGCGAGGTGGTCGGCGAGCTGGCGGCCGTCGGTGACGCCCGCCTCACAGATTGGACAGACGTATCCCATGAATCGCGCTACGACGCGGGACCCAAAAAGTCGATTGCTATCGGGCGGGCGTGCGGGCCAGTGCGGAGACCCACCCGTCCAGTTCGGTCACCGTCACCCGTTCGAAGCCGGCCGTCTCGAGCAGGTCGTGGACCGCTCTCGGCTGGTATGGCTCGAAGTGGCGGTCGCTCTCGTCGCGGGCGGCCAGGTCGGGTCTCTTTACGGAGAGGTACAGGACGCCGTCGGTGTCGAGCACCCGTCGGAACTCGCGGAGCGTCGCGGGCGCGTCCGCCCGGGGGACGTGGAGAAATGACGCACACGCCCAGAGGCCCTCGACCGCGCCGGTCGCGACCGGGAGTGCGCGCATGTCGCCCCGGAGGAACGACGCCGAAGGGACGTCCTCCGTCGCCGCCCGGAGGAACGACTCGGTCAGATCCAGACCGACGACGTCGTATCCGCGGGCCTCGAGCGCCGCCGAGTCCACGCCGGGGCCACAGCCGACGTCCAGAACGCGCTGTCCGCCGGTGGTCTCGAGCGCCTCGAGGAACGCCTCGCCGTACCGGGCGAGCACCGACTCGGTTCGGTACTTCTCGACGTAGGCGTCGGCGTCCGATTCGTAGGTTCGCAGGGTTCGAGCGACGTCGTCTTCGCTCATGCCGGCGTATTTCGGGCGGGGGTACGTCAAAATTGCCCGAGTCCGGTCTGTTCGGCGTCGGCGAGCACGTCGGCGCAGGTCGACCACGACGCGCGGGCGAACGGCGGCAACGCTCCACATCTCGCGACGTACTCCTCCAGGAACGCCCGCGTGGTCGGGTCGGAAGGGTAGCCGCTGCCGACCTCGCCGTACTCGTCGGCGATTGCGGCGACGTGGGCGTCACGTTCGACCTTGGCGACGATGCTCGCGGCACCCACGAGCGGGTCGTCGTCGTCGGCGCCGTGGGTCGCCTCGACCGTGGTCTCGAGGGCGCAGGCGTCGGCGACCCGGCGGGCGAAGCGCTCGGCGTCGGTGTCGCAGGCGTCGCAGTGGACGACCGGCGGTTCCGACGTTCCCCCGTGCTCGAGGGTGGATGGAGACTCCCCGGCGGCCTCGGCAGCCCCGGAAGCCTCGACGGCCCCCTCGAGCGCGCTCGCGTGGGCCTCGACGGCCAGGCCATTCATGTCGGTGTCGGGGGCGTCGATCCGGTCGGTGGTAATTTCGGCGACGCCGACCCGAAGTCGAGCGTCCGCGCGGATGGTCTCGGCCAGGGTCTCCCGTCGCTCCAGCGAGAGGCGCTTGGAGTCGGCGACGCCGTCGGGGAGGGCGTCTCGAGTCGGGGCCCAGACCGCGGCGGCGAACATGGACCCGAAGACGGGGCCTTTGCCGGCCTCGTCGACACCGAAGGGCATTGACGGAGGATTTCGGCTGGAACAGTTAGCTGTTCCGTTCCTCGACGTTGGGCTCGTCGATGTGTTCGCTTCCACCGACGTCGTCTCGCGGATCGTTCGTCCCGCTCGTCCCATCGTCCGATTCTCCACCACTGTCACCGTCATCGTGGTCGCCCTCGAGTTCCTCAAGCGGATCGAAGGTCACCATGCCGAGTCCGCTCGTGTACTCGTAGGTGTGCCACTCGCTGATCGCGAGAACG
The DNA here is from genome assembly GCF_042663665.1 of Saliphagus sp. GCM10025317. Lineage (NCBI taxonomy): Archaea > Methanobacteriati > Methanobacteriota > Halobacteria > Halobacteriales > Natrialbaceae > Saliphagus > Saliphagus sp. GCM10025317. The sequence continues at coordinate 5,730 of NZ_JBHTAQ010000005.1, read as the reverse complement.
CCTCGGAGCTTGCGCACCCGGAGCCGACGAAAGAGCGTGTCCTCGACGATCGAGTTGTCGAGCGCGAGGTCGACCACACCATCGACGGCGTACGCGAGGTTCCGGGGGAAGACTTCCTCGCCGCCCGCGACCGTTCCCCCGGCGATCAGCGGCACGAACCGGCCTTTGCAGACCTCGGCGCGGGCGTCCCGGACGAAGTCGTAGGCCTGGACGGGCTGGACGAGCGAGGCGAACTCCGCGATGGAGTCGACGACGACCAGCCCCGTCTCGATCATCTCGAGGTCCTCGAGGCCGTTGTCGAGGACGTTCAGCACCTCGTGGGCGTCGCCCGGATCGCGGACGGTGGCCGTCTGCGGCTCGACGACGCGCCGCAGGTGGGTATTCCACTCGGTCATCCGGTCGTGAAGGCGCTCGGGGTCGTCCATCCTGGAGGTAAAGCAGTCGAGGACGCGAAGCTGGCCGGACTCGAGGTAGGGGAGGACGTTCCAGTCCATCGCGAGGAAGTTCTCGACGACCGACGTGGGTGGTTCGGTGAACGCCACCACGATCGCCGGTTCGTCGCGCTCGAGCGCGCGCCAGACCAGTTCGGCCTGGATGGCCTCCTCGCGGGTTCCGGAGTTGCCCACCAGGAGGACGAACGAGTTTCGCGGGAGCCCCTGCGGGAGGCTCGCCTCGAGAGCGGCGACGCCCGTCTCGAGCGTTCGGTGTCCGTTTTCTTTCCGGGACCCGTCTTCGTTCTCCCGAAAGGCGTCGCGGCAGGCGCGCGAGCAGAAGACCCGGTCCGGGTCCGCTCCCTCGCCGTCTCCGGTAACCGGCTCGAGTGGGCACGCGTGTCCACAGAACGCACAGCGAGTCTCGTCCGTCGCCGACGCGTCGTTCATGCGGTGCGTTTTGCCTCCCTGGCACAAGAATGTGCGCGCGTCGACAGTGGGTCGTAGCGGCGGTGTCCGTGGCTCGTCGGATTTATATTCGTGCGTGGCATTGACAAACAGTAATGAACGTACGGGATGCCCTCGAGGCCGATGCCGACGCGATTGCCGCCATCGCCGACGCTCCGACCGACGTGGCCCGGAACCTCGTCCACGACCGGACGGTGCGCGTGGCCGAGGACGGTACTCACGACCCGAACGCCGACGTCCCACCTGCGGACGACGCGAGCGACGCGGACGCCTCGCAGTACGGCAAGTCCAATCCCGAGGACCTCCTCGGATTCGTCAGCTTCGACGCCCAGGGCGACACCGTCCACGTCACCCAGATCGACGGCACCGAGGCCGCCTGCGAGCGCCTGCTGGCCGAACCCGTTCGCTTCGCCGAGTGTGAAGGGATGGCCGTCGAAGTACTCGTTCCGGACGGCCACGGAGCAGTCGAGGAGGCCGCCGAGGAACTCGGCTTCGGTGACACCGGGTCGGGTCCTCGGTTCGACGGCGCGCGGACGGTCCGGTATCGCCTCGAGCCCTGATTGCGGGCCTACTTTGACTGGTCGGCGTCTCGAGCGTGCCGACCGGGCCACCTCCCGCGACTACGGGACGTGCTTCGAAGCCCCGATTCGTCGCCCGGTGTACGTTCGGGGCGGATAGCCCCCAGAAACCCGCAGATGCATTGAACTATCGCCGCGCCTCAGAACGGGATATGGTACACTACAAGTCGACGATGGTCGAACCGATCGACCTCCCTTCTCGCGGCGAGCGCGAACGCGCACTCGAGGAGGCGGGCTACAACGTCTTCAACCTCGACGCCGAGAACGTGTTCATCGACCTGCTGACCGACAGCGGGACGGGAACGATGAGCGAGGACCAGTGGGCCGCCCTGATCCGGGGCGACGAGTCTTACGCCGGGTCGAAGAGCTTCCGACGGCTCGAGGCCGCGGTGGCCGACGTCATGGGCTTTTCCCACGTCGTCCCGGCCCACCAGGGGCGCGGGGCCGAGAACGTCCTCTACGGCACCCTGCTCGAGGAGGGGGACGTCGCCCTGAACAACACGCACTTCGACACGACGCGGGCCCACGTCGCCAACCAGGGCGCCGACCCGGTCGACTGCCCGGTCGAGGTCGCGACCGACCCGGGGCCCCGGGCGACTTCAAGGGCGACTTCTCGATCGAACGCGGCCGCGAGGTCGTCGAGGAGGTGGGCGCCGACCGCGTCCCCGTGGTGATCCAGACGATCACGAACAACTCGGCGGCGGGTCAGCCGGTGAGCGTCGAGAACACCCGCCGGGTCGCCGAGTTCGCCGACGAGATCGACGCCACGTTCGTCGTCGACGCCTGTCGCTTCGCGGAGAACGCCTACTTCGTCACCGAGCGCGAAGCTGAGTACGCCGAAGCGTCGGTCGCCGACGTCGCCCGCGAACAACTGGGGTACGCCGACGCGCTGGTGATGAGCGGCAAGAAAGACGGCCTCTCGAACGTTGGCGGGTTCGTCGCCACCCAGGGCGAGGCGCTGGCCGACCGCTGCAAACAGCGGGCGATCCTCTACGAGGGCTTCCCGACCTACGGCGGCATGGCCGGCCGGGACATGGAGGCCCTGGCGGTCGGCCTCCGGGAAGCCGTCGAGGAGGCCTACGTCGCCGACCGCGTCGAGAGCATTCGGACACTCGCGAGCCTGCTCGAGGACCGCGACGTCCCCGTCTACACGCCCACCGGCGGCCACGCGGTCTACCTCGACGCCGAGGCCGTCTTCCCGCACCTCGAGTCGAGCGACTTCCCCGGGCAGGTGCTGGTCTGTGAACTCTACCGTGAGGGCGGCGTTCGCGGCGTCGAACTCGGGAGCTTCGCGTTCCCCGGCACTGACCGTCCAGAACTCGTCCGGCTGGCGGTCCCCCGCCGGACCTACCACCGCGAGCACTTCGAGCACGTTGCCGATGCGGCCGCGGCCGTCCTCGAGCGGGCCGACGAGGCGACGGGCCTCGAGATCAAAACCGAACCCGAGGTACCCGAACTCCGTCACTTCACGGCCGAACTCGAGCCGACGTCCAGGTAGCCCTCCGCTCGCGGACGGTCGTCGGTCACTTTGAGATTACCACCGGTGAGCGCACCGAGGCGCTCGAGGCGAACGTTCATGCCACTCGAGTAAAACTGCTCTCGTAATGCAAGGCCTCTCCCGACGACGCGTCCTCCGACTCAGCGGCGCGAGTCTCGCGGCGGCAACCGCTGGTTGTCTCGACCAGTCGGAATCCGACGATCCGACGCCGAACGCCGGTAATCGTGACGGGAACGGCAACGGTAACGGCAACGACACCGAAGACGACCCCCTGATCGACCCCATCGACGACCCGCTCGAGGCGACGTACCCCGACAATGTCGCCCAGTTTCGGGACTCGCTCGAGAACTGGGGATATCGTCCCCAGGAGACGATCCCCGACGCGGTCGAGCAGGCCTGGCGCCTCCCAGAGGTAAACACTGGCGATCACAGCGCGGCGAAAGCGAGCGCGACGCCGACGTCAGACGGTGGTCTCGTGATGCCGGGCGACACTGGCATCGTCACGGCGCTCACCGCCGATGGCGAAGTGCTGTGGGAAGCCGACACCGAGACGGACGGCAACGGCATCCACGGGACGGCCGTCGTCACCGCAGATACCGTCTTCATCGGTGCTTACGACGGCGTCCTCTACGCGTTCGACCTCGAGACGGGCGACGAGGTGTGGGCCGAGAAGCTGGGCGGGTCGATCGGCTCGAGCCCGGTATTTGACGGCGACCGCGTCTTCGTGGCCGTCGAGTATCCCGACCCCGAGGGCAGCATGTTCGCCGTCGACCCCGACACCGGCGAGGTGCTGTGGGAGGACGCCGAGAGCCGGCCCACCGACCACCCCCACTCGACGCCCGCGATCGACCCCAACGCCGGCCGGCTGGTCGTCGGCGCCAACGACGGCGTGCTCTATGGGTGGCAGTATCCAGACCTCGAACTCGAGTGGACGTTCGAGACCGACCCCGACAACGACACCGACGGCGAGATCAAGGGACCGATCGCCACCTACGACGGCGGGGCCTACTTCGGCTCGTGGGACCAGCGCATCTACCGGGTCGACCTCGAGGACGGCACCGAGGACTGGTCGGTCGAGACGGGCGGGCTTTCGATGACGGGCCCAGGGATCGACCCGAGCCTCGGAGTCGTCTTCGCTGGGAGTCACGACGGCAACCTTTACGCGCTCGACGCCGCCACCGGCGAGGAGCACTGGCGCTTCGGAACCGACAGTGCGCTCACCGGGTGCCCGACGGTGTGTGCCGACCGGGTGGTCTTCGGCTCGAAGGACCGGACGCTGTACGCCGTCGAGAAACAGACCGGCGAGGAAGTCTGGCACGTCGACCACGACGGCGTCGTCACGAGCACGCCGCTGGTCGTCGACGGCGCCATCTACTACGCCGAGCGGGCGCCCGCTCCCGAGGACGGCGAGACCGACGGGGGTGCCTACAAGCTCGTCGAAGCCTGAAAAACGGTGGTGCGCTTCTTCGGTCCTTTCTCGAGGCGATTCTACGCTTCTACGCTTCTACGAGTCTACGAGCGAACGAAGCCCGTCGCTCGAGCCCGCAGCGAGGGTTCGGGTTCCGGCTCCGACTCGCGGCCGAACCGTTTCTTCGCCATCGACGCGAAGTCGTCGCCGCTCCCGTCGCCCTCGAGCGCCTGGAGGAGCACGTCGGGGACTGACTCGCGCAGTTCCTGTTGTTTCTGCTCTCTGAGGCTGCCGTTGCGCAGCGCGATTCCGACGCCGAGGAACAGGGCGGCGTCGAGTAGTTCGCGTTTGAAGCGTCGCTTGTCGTTGCGGACCGCCAGCGCTTTCAGCAGCGAGATGGCGCCGATCCCGAGGTAGAGCATCGAGCCCGCTTGGGATCACCGGTGAGGAGTTGTCTGGGGTTCATGCCGGGGCCACCTACCACACTCGCCGGTATAAAATGTGAGCATGATCGCTATCACTGACAGGCGGGCGTGTCAGCCGCCACACTCGAGGATCGGGTTCCTGTCGGAGGTATCAGGTAACGGTGATCGAGCACGTAGTCGTCGGCTACACTCCGCCCGGATTGATCCTCACCGAAGTCGCGATGACCTCGGCTCCTTCAGCCGTTGTGTCGTGCCCCCGAACGTCGTTTCACCCCGCGATACCGTCCCTCCGTGATCGATTCGACGTCGAATCCGAGCGACTCGTAAAACGGTCGCACGTCCGCATCGAAGTTCGCCGTTAGCACGCCCGCTTGCTCGAGCGCCGCCTCGAGCAGGTCGGTTCCGATCCCACGTCCGCGGTGACGTCGGTGGACGGCGATCGCCGCGACGTGCCCCCTTCGTTTCGCCTCGAACCGGCGTCTCGAGGACGACCGCGCCGAGGACCCGCCGCGTCTCGCCGGTACCCACCGATCGCGGTTCTGTCGCGACCAGGACGTCACCGTCGTCGATTCGCGACTCGACGTCGCCGACCTCGAGCAACGCGCCGTCGACGAGTCGACGGACGGCCAGGGCGTCGTCCGACGTCGCCCGTCGGACGCGGCGATCGGTCACGGGAGCCCCTCCGACTCGCTATCCGTTCGGGCGGTGGCGGGTCGCTCGTACACGGCGCGGGCTACGTTCTCGGGAACGAAAACGGCCCGGCTTTCATCGACGGGCCGTCAGGATGCAGAACGTGTATCGACTGACCGTCAGGAAGCCAGAACAGTCTTGCTCGCGCGGGAGAGAAGGAGACGTGTGACACGCCGGTTCGTCGCTGCCCTCCTGATCGTACTCGTCCTCGGAAGCGTTCCCGCGAGCGTCG